>NZ_OX458333.1:0-2400000 GCF_949769195.1 Methylocaldum szegediense | reverse complement strand
TCGCCGCCGTTCCAGCAGACGAAAAGCGCGTTATCGTCGTTTTCGAACCCGCCCTTATCCCGTCCGACCCAGTTAGCGGCCACCATGTCCAACGCTTTGGTGGCCAGCTTTTCTCGAGCGTAGTCTTCGAGGTTGTCGGTCTCGGCGGCAAACCCTACGGTGAACGGGCGCTTCGGCGAAGCGCTGACGGCGCTCAATATGTCCTGGGTCTTGCGCAGTCTTAGCACCATTTCCGATTGGTTCTTTTTGATTTTCCGGTCGGCGATCGTTTCGGGAGCATAGTCCGCCACCGCCGCGGCGCCGATATAAATGTCGGCGAACGGGACCTTGCTCATCACGCAGCGGTACATCTCCTCGGAGCTCTCTACCCAGGTAACCTCGTTAACCGGCGGCGTTTTCAAGGCCGTCGGGCCGGTCACCAGGCTGACCTTCGCGCCTGCTCGGGCGGCGGCCTCCGCGATGGCATAGCCCATCTTGCCCGAGCTTCGGTTGCTGATGTAACGCACGGGATCGATGGGCTCGCGGGTCGGTCCGGCGCTGATTAGGACCGATACTCCGGCCAGAATACCGCCTCCGAAGAAGCTTTTCAGTTCCTCGACAATCTGCTGCGGTTCCAACAGCCGGCCTGGGCCGACTTCGCCGCAGGCCTGATCGCCTTCCGTGGGCCCCAAGATTCGAACGCCTCGCTCCGACAGGCAGCGTACGTTCTCTTGCGTCGCCGGATTGTCCCACATGGCTTGGTTCATGGCCGGAGCGACGGCGATGGGGGCACGGGTCGCGAGGCACACTGTCGACAACAGCTCGTCGCCCAGTCCTATCCGAAGTTTGGCGATGAAGTCGGCCGTGGCCGGCGCGATCAGAACCAGATCGGCCCAGCGGGCAAGACTGATGTGCCCCATGGCCGATTCCTCTTCCATATCGAGCAAATCGGTGTGCACCGGATTGCCCGAAAGCGCCTGAAAGGTCAGCGGGGAGACGAAAGCCGTCGCCGCGCGGGTCATGGCAACCCGTACCGAGGCGCCGGCGTTTCGCAACAATCGAGTCAATTCGGCGGCTTTGTAGGCGGCGATACCGCCCGTGACGCCCAAAAGAATCTGTTTGTCGGTGAGATGGGTCAATGCTGCGGGTTTGGATAAAAGATCAAGGCGCAGCATTATGGCAAGTTTGCTTGACGCCTTCTATGCTTTGCTGCGATTCGGTTTGAAACACATTATTCGGACGGGGGGAGCGATGCCCATCACGGATTGGCCGGACGAAGAAAGACCACGGGAAAAGCTGCTTCAAAAAGGGCCGCAGGCGTTGTCTGACGCGGAGCTCTTGGCGATCTTTTTGCGTACGGGAGTCAAAGGCAAGACCGCCGTCGATCTCGCTCGCGAACTGCTGAACGAGTTCGGCTCGCTGCGGGCGCTATTGGAAAGCGACTTCGAGCGCTTCAACCGCAGCCCTGGTCTCGGAACCGCCAAATATGCCTTGCTTCAGGCCGTACTCGAAATGGCCCGAAGACATCTCAAGGAGACGCTCCGCCGCGGCAATGCGCTAACCAGTCCCGATCTGACCCGGCGCTATCTCGCCGCCCAGTTGCGCGGCTATCCCCACGAGGTGTTCGCGGCTCTCTTTCTCGACAACCAGCACAGGGTCATCGAATTCGAAGAACTGTTCCGCGGTACCATCGACGGGGCGAGCGTCTATCCCCGGGAAGTGGTCAAAAAGGCCTTGCACTTCAATGCAGCTGCAGTCATCTTCGCTCACAACCATCCATCGGGTATCGCCGAGCCCAGCGAGGCCGACAAGCACATCACACGCAGGCTCAAGCAAGCCTTATCACTCGTCGACATTCGCGTGCTCGATCATTTCATCGTCGGCGATGGGGAAGCGTATTCCTTCGCGGAGCACGGGTTAATATAGTGTCCGATAGCCCATAGGGTCAGCGGAGGTCAGCATGCAGCGTGTGCCCGAACCGGAACTGATGGACGAGGAAGATCAGGCCAAAGCTTATGCGGAGGCAGATTTTTCCGAGCCTCACGACCATTTCGTTTCTCTGTTTCAAGCCGCGTTTCCGGATTCTCTTACGGGCACAGTTCTGGACCTGGGCTGCGGTTCGGCCGATGTGACTATTCGTTTTGCGCGTGCTTTTCCGAATTGCCGGATCGACGGCGTGGATGGGGCGGAAGCCATGCTCGGGTTCGGCCGTAAAGCTCTTCGTTCGGCCGGATTGGAGCACCGTATCCGGCTGATCAGGGGCTACCTACCGGACGCAAGTCTGCCTCTGAGGTCTTACGATGCGGTGATTTCGAATTCACTGCTTCACCATCTGGCCGATCCCATGGTGTTGTGGACATCCGTGCAACGTTTCGGAAAGCTCGGCGCGCCGGTGTTCATCATGGATCTGTTGCGGCCCCAGAGTGAAGATCAGCTTAATGGGCTGGTTCGACACTATGCCGCTGACGCCCCCGAGGTGCTGAAACGGGATTTTTCGGCTTCCCTGCGTGCCGCCTATCGGCCGGACGAAATCCGAGCGCAATTGGACAATGCCGGCCTCACCGATTTTACCGTCGAGATCGTCAGCGACCGTCATCTCGTCGTATCAGGCCGGTTGCCTTTCCCCAATGTTTAAGCCATTTACGTCGTTGATGGATGCTGGAAAACGCTCGGGAACAAGCCGAAGCACGGGGTAGGTCTTCAGGTGGCCACCCGACCGTCGTTCGCGAGCGGCGCACTTCCGGCTTTCGCGCTGGTCTCAAAAAATGAAATTGGTTGCCAAGGAGGGCTCCCTATGCAGACTTGCCGTGCAGCCTTTATCGCGATGCTCGCCCTGATGGCCTGTGCGGGTAGCGCCGGGGGACAGACATCGGGTGGGACGGACGCCTGTCCCCCGCTCGAAACACGCGCTCCGAACGCGCAGGACCAGCACCCGGCATTTCCCGGGCAGACCCGTGCGTGCGTCGTCCAATCCAATATCGCCTTTGATGTTGTTGTATTGGCAACTGGGCTTGAGCAGCCGTGGGCGGTGGAACCGCTTCCAGGCGGCGATGTGCTCGTCACCGAAAAACCCGGCCGTATGCGAATCGTCTCGGCCAAAGGGGATTTGGGTCCGCCGATAGTCGGGGTGCCGGCGGTCGACGCCCGCGGCCAGGGCGGTTTGCTCGATGTTGCACTGAGCCCGAACTTCGCGGCCGACCGGACAATCTACTGGAGCTATGCCGAGCCTCGGCGGGGCGGCAACGGCACCACTGTCGCCCGGGGCGTGCTGTCGCCCGACCGGCGTAGCCTGGAGCAGGTTCGAGTGATCCTTCGGACGATACCGACCTATGACGGCACCAAGCACTATGGCTCGCGGCTTGCCTTCGGTCCGGACGGCATGCTGTACGTCACCACGGGCGAGCGTTCGGATACGCCCATGCGCGTACATGCGCAGCGCCTCGACAACCATCTCGGCAAAGTGCTCAGGATCCATCCGGACGGTTCGGTACCCAAAGACAATCCCTTTGTCGGCCAGCCCAATGCTCTACCCGAGATTTGGACGCTCGGTCACCGCAATATCCAGGCCGCCGCCTTCGATCCTGAGGGGCGGCTTTGGGTGGTGGAGCACGGCACGAGGGGCGGCGACGAGCTGAACCTGATCGTCAAGGGCAAGAACTACGGCTGGCCGCTGGTCGCCTACGGCGAGGAATATTCAGGCGAGCCGATTGCGGGTGCGGTGACGGCTCGTCCCGGCTTCGAGCAGCCGGTCTATTACTGGGACCCGGTGATCGCCCCCTCGGGCGCGCAGTTTTACACGGGCGATGCCTTCCCGGCATGGCGCGGCAGTCTCTTTGTCGGCAGCCTCAAGGAGAGGCGGCTGGTACGTCTCGTCCTCGTCAACGATCGTGTTGCGGGCGAAGAGCATCTCCTGGCCGATCGGCGCCAGCGTGTGCGCGATGTACGGCAGGGTGCGGGGGGAGAGTTATACGTCGTCACCGACAAAGGCAACGGCGAATTATGGAAGATCGTGCCGAAACAGTCGCCGGGAGATATCTCCAGCAAATCGTCAGACAAGCTCAGCGCTGTACGAAGGCACGATGGTGCAGATCGATGAGTGTGTTACGATTTTCGCGTCAGCATGCGGCTGACCATACGCAGCCTGCATCCGGGTACGCGAAATGACCTAACGCAGGCGTTTTCTCCACCTTAAGGAAAAAATCGGAGCACGTGGTGTTCTCATCCATGACGAGTTCTGCGGTGAAAGGGATCGCCGTGGCCGTCGGGCTGCCTCTGGCCTTGCTGTCGGCCCCGGTGTTCGCGGGCGAAGGCGGAAACTGGAAAGACGGTGCCGAAGTCTACGCTAAGATCTGCGCTTACTGCCATGATGCCGGAGTCGGCCCGGTGATCAAAGGGCGGCAGTTGCCGCCGGAATACATCAGTCTAGTCGTTCGGCAAGGACTGAGAGCGATGCCGGCGTTCCGGTCCTCGTTCATCGATGACAAAGCTCTGCAGGCGTTGGGCGAGTACATATCGAAATCGCCGGCCCCGACCGTAAAGCCCTGAGGAGCCAGCCATGGACGTCGATCGTCGCCAATTTCTCAAGAGCATGGGTTTCGCCGGCCTTGCCGGCGCATCCCGGCACCGCCCGCTATGGGCAATGACCGCTGCCGAAGAGCAATCCACGCGCCCGATTACGGTGCTGGTGACCGGAACGGCCGAGCGCTCGGGTTTCATTCATGGCGTTCACGCCGCAAACCCGGCCGTATCCCTGCTGCGGGCCGATCTAGTCCTGGATTTTCTACGGCATCTCAAGAACGTGATTGAATCCGGACGGGCCGCCCGGGTGATCGGTATGGTCGATGACGCCTGCGGCGCGCTTATCATCGACTCGGTTCGCACGTCCGGTGCGAAGCTCCAGTGGCTAGGACAGCACGCGGTGGATGCCGGGCGGTCGCGACACCGCGTCCTCGGCGGTGCGCTGGCGGATAGTTGTGCGATACGGTTCGGCGAGCAGCTCGATGCTTGCGGTGGAAACTTCAATCTCACCGGGCAGCGCTTGGGTGGCGATACGCCGTTGCAGCTCGCGGCGGATTTACGCGAAGGGAAACACGAAGGCGACTGGACCGCAGCTCTAGGCTTCGCGCTGACCGCGCCGGGTGCCGCGGTGCCACGGTTCAGACCCGCGGCCCCGTTGATGGGCCATTTCGTATCTTTCTTGCTCGAAACCTAAAGGAGAACGACAAAATGGCCGAGCCCACCTATTCGGTTCTGCCTCGCGGCGTCGGCAAGGACGATTTTCTCGCCGCAGTCAAGAAGTTCAAGAAACTGCTCGGCGAGCAGAACGTCCTGCTGCAAGAAGAGCAACTCGCGCCTTACATGAAGATCATGATGCCCAAGCCGGAAGAGGAGTTCGCCCCCTCGGCCGCGCTCACCGCCACCACCGTGGAGCAAATCCAGGGGGTGGTGAAGATCTGCAACGAGCACAAGATCCCGATCTGGACCATATCCACCGGCAACAATTTCGGTTACGGCAGTGCGGCGCCGCACCACCGTGGCCAGGTGATCCTCGACCTCAAGAAAATGAACAAGATCATCGAGGTCGATCCGGAGCTCTGCACCGCCCTGGTCGAGCCGGGCGTGACCTATCTGCAACTGGTCGAGTACATCCGGGAAAAGGGTTACAAGCTGTGGGTCGATCCACCGGCGCCGTCGGCTATCGTCGGTCCGGTCGGCAATACCCTGGACCGCGGCGTCGGCTACACGCCCTATGCCGAGCACTTCATGTTCCAGTGCGGCATGGAGGTGGTGCTGGCCAACGGCGAGGTGTTGCGCACCGGTATGGGCGGCGTGAAGGGTTCCAACACCTGGCAGGTGTTCAAGTGGGGTTACGGCCCATATCTGGACGGCCTTTTCACCCAGTCCAATTTCGGGATCGTGACCAAGATGGGCCTATGGCTAATGCCCGAGCCGGAGGTCTATAAGCCCTTCGCGATCAAGTACCGAAACGACAAGGATATCGTGGACTTGGTGGAGCTTTTCCGCCCGCTGAGTATTAGCGGCATCATTCCCAACGGGGTGGTATTCGTCGGCACTCTTTATGAGGCCAGCGCTACCGTGCGTCGCTCCGACTACACGATGGAGAAGGGGCCCACACCGAAGGCCATCATCCAGCGCATCCGCGACGAGCATAATATCGGCGCCTGGACTGCCTACGGCGCGCTGTACGGCACTCGGGAGCAGGTCGACGTCAACTGGAAGATCGTAACCGATCTGGTCAAGCGATCCGGCAAGGGCGAGATCGTCACCGAGGAACAGGCCGGCGACGATCCAGCGTTCAAATACCGCGCCGACCTCATGCGCGGCAACATGACGATGACCGAGTTCGGTCTGTACAACTGGCGTGGTGGCGGCGGTTCGATGTGGTTTGCGCCGGTGAGCCAGGCCAGGGGCTCCGAGACCCTCAAGCAGGTCGAGCTGGCAACCCGGATTCTCAACGAGCATGGCCTCGACTATGTTGGAGAATTCATCGTTACCCAGCGCGCCATGCACCACATTATCGACGTGCTGTACGACCGCACTGACGAGGAGGAGATGAAACGAGCCTACGCTTGCTTCGGCAAGCTCATTGACGAGTTCGAGAAGCATGGCTATGGCGTGTACCGGGTGAACAACGCCTTTATGGACCGGGTCGCGGAGACTTATGGTCCAGTGCAGCGCAACATCAATCGCATACTCAAGCGTGCCCTCGATCCCAACGGCATCTTCGCCCCGGGCAAATCCGGGATCGATATCGGGTGAGCGAATAAAGACACAGATCGACTTTGGTCAGGACAGGTCCTTCGACTCCGCTCAGGACAGGTCCTTCGACTCCGCTCAGGACAGGCATCAGTTGCGGCTCGATTGGCACGGCATAGGCGAACCTACCTGGTCCTCCACCGGCAAGCCGTAGGATAGGGTGAGCGAAACAGGCGTCAGACGCGGCTCAATCGGTGCGGTTCGCTTCGCTCACCGCACCCTACAACTGATTTAAGGCTGTCGACGAATTCAAGACAAACCGTAAGGTAGCAGCTTCGTTCACGGTGGGACTGTGGAACCATGAACGGAGGCCATTTGTTCAGAGCTTCCAATAACGGCACTGTGGCCCACTGGAGCGACCGGACAGCGTATTCGTCTCTCTTCTCGAAACTCAGCTCTCAATATCGCCTTGTTGTCGTGCCGTTGGGCGTATAATTCACCGCATTTGCCAAATTTCGAGGAAGACCATGCCCGAATATCGTTCCCGCACCTCCACCCATGGCCGTAATATGGCAGGCGCCCGTGCGCTTTGGCGCGCGACCGGCATGAAGGACGATGACTTCAACAAGCCGATTATCGCCATCGCCAACTCCTTCACGCAGTTCGTTCCAGGTCATGTCCACCTGAAAGACCTCGGTCAGCTTGTGGCGCGTGCCGTGGAAGCGGCCGGCGGCGTGGCAAAGGAGTTCGACACCATCGCGATCGATGACGGTATCGCCATGGGACATGGCGGGATGCTTTACTCGCTGCCGTCGCGGGAGATCATCGCCGACGCGGTGGAATACATGGTCAACGCTCATTGCGCCGATGCCCTGGTGTGTATCTCCAACTGCGACAAGATCACACCCGGAATGCTCAATGCCTCACTGCGGCTCAACATCCCCACCATCTTCGTTTCGGGCGGGCCGATGGAGGCGGGCAAGGCGGTAATCCATGACAAGAAGGTGCACTTGGACCTCATTGACGCTATGATCGCGGCCGCCAATCCCAATGAATCGGACGCGGATGTGGCGCTCATGGAGCGCTCGGCATGTCCCACCTGCGGCTCCTGTTCCGGGATGTTCACCGCCAATTCTATGAATTGTCTGACTGAAGCACTGGGGTTGTCGCTACCGGGCAATGGCTCCCTGGTGGCGACCCATGCAGACCGCAAAGGGCTGTTCGAAGAAGCGGGACGGCGCATCGTCGAATTGGCCAAGCGCTACTATGAGCGGGACGATGTCTCGGTATTGCCCCGCTCGATCGCGAACGTGAAGGCCTTCGAAAACGCCATGAGCTTGGACATCGCCATGGGCGGTTCCACCAATACCATCCTCCATCTGTTGGCGGCAGCCCAAGAGGCCGGCGTGGATTTCACCATGGCCGATATCGATCGGCTGTCGCGTCGGGTGCCCCACCTGAGCAAGGTGGCGCCTTCGACCCAGCTGTATCACATGGAGGATGTGCATCGAGCCGGGGGCGTGATGGCTATTCTGGGCGAGCTGGATCGCGGCGGATTGATTCACCGCGACGTTCCGACCGTACACGCCCGGACCCTAGGGGAGGCATTGGAGCGCTGGGATGTTCGCCGCAGCGAGGACGAAACGATTCATCGCTTCTACCGAGCGGCCCCGGGCGGCGTGCCGACCACGGTGGCATTCAGCCAGGACAAGCGTTATGCCGAGCTGGACCTAGACCGCCAGAACGGCTGCATCCGCGACATCGAACACGCCTATTCCAAAGACGGTGGGTTGGCCGTGCTCTACGGCAATATCGCGGAGGAGGGCTGTGTGGTGAAGACCGCTGGTGTAGACCCGTCCATTCTGAAATTTTCCGGCCCCGCGGTCATCTGCGAGTCGCAGGAGGAGGCGGTAGAGAAGATCCTTGGCGGCCAGGTGAAGGCCGGTGATGTGGTGATTGTCCGCTACGAAGGGCCGCGTGGCGGGCCGGGGATGCAAGAGATGCTCTATCCCACCTCCTATCTCAAGTCCATGGGGCTCGGCAAAGCCTGTGCCCTGCTGACCGACGGACGGTTCTCCGGCGGTACTTCCGGGCTCTCGATCGGGCATGTCTCGCCAGAGGCAGCCGAGGGTGGAGCCATCGGGCTGGTAGAAGCCGGGGACATCATCGAGATTGATATTCCCAACCGTACCATCCGGGTTGCCGTCTCGGACGAGGAGTTGGCGCGGCGGCGTGCCGCGATGGAAGCCAAAGGCGCCGCGGCCTGGAAGCCGGTGAATCGTAATCGTCCGGTCAGTGCGGCGCTGAAGGCCTATGCCGCGATGACCACCTCCGCCTCACGCGGCGCCGTGCGCGACGTTAGCCAGTTGGAGCGGCGCTGAGGACGGAAATCCACCGTAACAGGCCTGTCATGGGTTTGTAACGAAATTCTTTTTCGGAGTTTCGATTAGGAACCTTTCTCCGATAGGTCGTTTGCTCTGCATGCTTGTCGATAAGTCCTTCGGCAGAACTGTCCTGAGCCTGTCGAAGGACTTATTGAGAGCTTCCTTAATGTATTGCGTGCAATAGAGGAAATCTGGAGGCACCCTCTTGGAATCCCGAAATCCTCAATAGGTACCTAGTGCCGGGAATTGTGCAATTCGCTAAAGCGGTCATTCCGGAGACCGTCATTGAGGGAGAACGCGCCGAACACTGGATAGTAAGCCACTTCCTGAACGATGTTGTTCGCGCGCAGCTCGTCGGCAAGCAACGTCAGTTTGCGTTCAACGTAATTTAATAGAGCACAGGCAGGCTTTGTGTTTGAAAAGGGCGATGGAAGTCTCGCACACGTGAATACCATCAAGCATTGGGAGCAGTATATCGGTCGCGAGGAGCATCACGACGACGATACGGTTCCCATGTGGCTGACGAATGCTAGCCTCGTCACCTGGGAGGCATCCCTTACGTACGAAGAACTGGCTGCACTGCTTTGAGAAGTTTCGGTCGTTGTTGCCGACCTTCTGGACCCATATGCGTGGCGCAAAAGCGGCTCCTAATCGGTTTAAGCGGGCGTCCTAACTTCAGCAAACCGCCCGCTAGGCGACCTTATAGCACGCATCGCGCATCGCCGCCCTCAGGCCTCTAGAAGACCCGACCTGCCAAGGCCTTCGAGACTGTGATCGAGGCCGGCGAGGAAGGTGGCGGTGGCGTCCTCGGCACTCAGGTCGAAAGGCGCCGGCAGCTCGCCCGCCTGGATACGGACCAGCAGTGCCTCGGCGAGCGCCGAACGGTCACGCGTGCCGTCGAGTAGCTGGAGGAGGGCAGTGCCGAGCGGGTCATCGATCTTAACGTTCGCGTGGAGGAGCGAAGCAACGATGTTGCCACGGGTGATCTGGTACCGGGCAACGGCGTTGGCGCGCGGCCTGGTTCCGGGGCGAACCGCGATGGGAGGCGCGATGGAGTACGGCTCCATGTACGCGGTGCCGAGGCAGACCAGAAAGAGGCGAGCGACGGCTTCCGCGTCGGCGTCGCTCGTACCATCCGGTAGCAAGGAGCGAAACGGCATCGGAGCGGGTCGCGCCTCGTGGAGTGCGAGTAGCGCGGCCTTCGCGCCGGGATGGTCGACGCGGACAGTGTTGCCGACCGGTGATCGAAACGTCGCGATCTCGCGTGATTCGACGTCGATGTTGCCGACGGGTTCGAGCCGGGAAGTGAAGGCAAGCTCGAAAAGGTCTGACGGAGTCGGGGGTCGGAGCTGCACCGAGTCTCGGCAGAGCAGTGTTTGACGGAACCGGCGGGCGCGGAGAAAGTCGAGGTACTGCTCCTTGAGGACCGGGTCCCGCTCCTCGAGGGCACGCAGCTCATCACGCGCGGCACCGAGCATGGGATCGTGCTCGTACCGCATCATGTAGTACTCGGCTTCGCCCAAGAACCGGAGGTTGTGGCGGCGGGCGTTCGCGACGAACTGGGTGATGCTGAACGGCGCGTTGATGTCGGCGAGCCAGTCGTGAAAGACGGCGGCGTCGCTGAGGTCGGCGAAGTCGCGCGCGATCGTGCGCATCAGCTCCTGGTAGGGATCGATGCCATTGGGGCAGTCGCAGAAGATGCGCATGATGTCGCGCGCCGCGGCTATCTTTGTGGAGGGTTCTTCGATGTGTGCCGTGCGCTCGAGAAGCAGTTCGCGAAGCGGTTCACGATAGCGCGTACCGGGCAGTGCGAGGTAGCTGATGAAGGCGATGCCGTGCGGCGAGAGGAGCTCGTCGCAGAGCTGGAGCAAACGCTCACGTACAGATTCGGGTACCCATGAATAGAGGCCGTGCGCGATGATGTAGTCGAAGCTGCCCTGGGGTCGGTAGTCCATCAGGTCAGTGACCGTGAGCTCGATGTTCTTCAAGCCGAGCGCCTCGACAGCTTCGCGCCCGCGCGCGATGGCACAGGGCGAGAGGTCGATGCCGGTGAATGTCGTGTCGGGCAGCCCGTACGCCATGGGGATGAGGTTGGCGCCGTCACCGCAGCCCAACTCGAGCACGCGTGCGGTTCGCACGTCGGCGGGGTGCATGCCGTGCATGATGCCGATCGCGGCGAGTCGCCAGGGATGTGAGACGGGCCGGGGTAACCCGGATAGGCTACGACGTCGTAGAGCGTGGCGGCGATGGTGTTCATGGGCGTTACCAAGGGAGTTCTGCGGTGGAGTAAAGGAAGCGCACGAACGGGCGGGTGTCAGCGCGCGTCCGTGAAGGCGTCGAGCCGCCTGTCTCTGGTGAGTGTGTTGCCATCGAAGCCGTGCCAGGCGGCGAAGTTCTCCCGCTGGAAGGCGTCGATGCGCGGATGTACCGGGTCGCAACCACGCAGGGAGCGGGCGAGCATCGCACTGCCAAGCTCGAATTTCGCCGTGAACGCCCGGTCGTCACGGGCACTCCGCCATGCGGTCGGATTCTCGACGATCGCATCGCGGATCGTCTTCAGCATGGGCGCGTCCGGGAGCCACATGCCGACGCCGACGAAGGTGCCGCCCGGCTCGACGTGGATGTAGAACACGGGAACATACACGTCGCAGTTGCGCTCGTGTGGGACGCGGTTGCCGGCGTGCGCCTTGAACGGCCACTTGTCGTGGCTGAAGCGGGTGTCGCGATGAATTCGGGACAGTGATCCGCCCACGGGCCGGGGATCCTCGATGAAATGGCGGCTGATTCTGTGCGGCCGCGGCACGAAATCCATGTTGAACCGGAGTGCCGACTGGCGGACGTAGACTTCGTCGCGGTGGCGATTTGCGGCAAACCAGTCGCGGTTGTTGTTCTCGGCGAGGTTGCGAAGGAACACGAGGGTCTCGCCCGTGAACCAGGTTCCGGGCTTCGCCATGCTCCTCCGATCAGGCACAGTGCGCCGCCCGCGCGATGAAAGCGGCGACGCTGCGTGAGTGTTCGAAACGGTGAACGTCGCCCAGGACGGCCAGCAGCACCCGGACCGTGGCGTTGCCCGACCTGGAATGGAGTCGAGATAGAGGAATGAGAGCGCCGCCAAAGTTTGGTTTTGCGTCGGCGCGGAAATATTGTCTTCCACCGCCAAATGGGTAAGAAACGCCTCCGCCTCGATGATGCATATGTGGAGGGGTTGGCGTTTGCCGCTAATAGATAAAGCGCCTGATTCATTAAACAGATTGTGTTTCTCTACTAATATTTTTTTATTTCGCCCTGTTACAGGCGTGCACCTAATTCAACAGTTTCAGGCTACCGGCGGTGGGCGGTGTATTTGCTTCAGTCATGAAGTACGCCAACGTGAAATGAGTTTTTGAAATACAAAAGCGTAGGATGTAACCGCGAGTTTTGCACCTCTGTGACCGGTGTTAAATGCCTGAGCTTAGGCGCCTAAAACAAAGTTTGAAGCCAAATGGTCTTTTTCGTCTTAAGTCGAGCGGGATTTGACGAGCTTGTCAGGGACCGAGGTGGGATTCCTTCGCCCCTTTGGGTTACGGCTGGCGTTTTATCCGATACCCAACTTTCGGACTTGCGCTCGCAGGGCATCGACGTAACTAAATTCACCTGCCCGGTGATCGCTTAGGTCTGGAAGTCGCGTTGGATACGATCCGGGAACATCACCCAAGCGATCGCATCTGGGTTGAGTATGTGCCAAACCTCTAATACATCGTTCAAAGGGACGCGTCGCCCTGAGGCCGTACTGAAGGATGGTGATCGATTGCGTTCGGTGGTTCCTTCACCCGTCCGTCGGCAGCATTCCTTACCTCTGCGTTGGTCCGGAAGCGAATGACCGATGGCAGAGCTGACCGATTGGCTTAATCGAACGGTTTTCTGCTACGCCGAGGCCATTTTCCCGAACGCGCGGCTGGAAATTGTGTCGTTCGAAGGTACGAACCTGTCGGGGGCGCGTCTGTACGCGGTGGATTTCACTGGCGTGCGCTTGAATCACATCACGCTTACTGGCGCTTGCTACGACAACAAGACCACCTGGCCGGAAGGCTTCGATCCCATCTCGGCGGGCGCCAACACATGCCGATAACTGTCTCGCAAGCAGCCGAACTGTTTGCAGCGGACGCGCAAACGCGTGCCGCTGAACAAACGTTAGCCCCCACCCCATCGATACCACGCAATGTTCGAGTTTCTGTTTGAAGTCATCGGTGAGTTCGTATTGCAGACGGTTCTGGAGGCGCTGGTTGAACTCGGGCTCCACTCTCTTGCGGAGCCGTTTCGTCGGCAACCCAATCCTTGGCTTGCAGGACTAGGCTACACGATCTTCGGTGCTGCTATGGGGGGCCTAAGTTTGCTGGTCTTCCCAACACATTTGGTTGCTGTTAAGGCACTGCGACTCGCGAATCTAGTTCTTACCCCCGCTGCAGTCGGGCTGCTCATGTGTGCAATGGGGGCGTGGCGTGCTCGTCGAGGGGAACCGGTTCTGCGCATCGATCGATTCGCCTTTGGTTATCTGTTCGCCTTGTCGCTTGCGCTTGTCCACTTCTGGTTCGCACAATGACGGCTAACTGCCGCATTTGTCCTATCTCCTGAATCTCTGCGGGATTTCATTATCTTGCGCTAATTCAGCCGGAGACTGAGCCTTCCGTGTGGTTTGCTCGCTTCCCTTCTGCGGTTCGCCCTCCGACTGTTCAAAATCGCCCGACGATTTGGTCTGTTCATCGGTTCGTACCTTTGCGCTCGGGTTTCCTTCAGATAAGGCCTCGCCGGCTCTTGCCCTCGCCGTCGGCCAGTCATTATGTTTGTCCTAGAGAACATTACAGGTACTCCAATAGAGGACTTTCACCCCGTCAGTTCAAGCCTATGTCGGGTGTTCACAACTCGGTCTAGCGGACAGTCCGCCACCCACAGGTAACGGCGCGGGCACGATAGCCGTCTCGAACTGTGCTATGCCCGGTTCGAGCGTAGGCCCGATCCGAAAATCGGACCACGATACTCGATTGTTTTGCCGTTGCGTTACCATGCGAGAGTTCGGGGAGAGTCGGTGGAACCTATGCGGCAGGTTGGTTCGAGGCGAACGGCGTTCAGCGATATGGAGAATCGCGAGGACTGTTCAGTCCAAGAAGAAGCAGGCATTCCGCTCGCTGCCCGAGCGGCAGCGAGGTGATCCGACGGGGTGCCTTGATTCGATACGAATAATGGAGAACGCCTATGAGCACTTCCCCGGATTTTGTTACCCGCGAGGTCGAGCGAGTGGTTTCCGGCGCGTGGGTTTCAGACGGAGCAGGGGTAAAGCTTTTGCGCGTGCTGACGCCCGATTTGCAGCGCCGGCTGGATCCTTTTCTTTTGCTCGATGAGTTCCGTTCCGACAATCCGGACGATTATCTTGCCGGTTTTCCTGATCATCCCCATAGAGGATTCGAGACGGTTACCTACATGCTGGCAGGACGCATGCGTCATCGCGACAATGCCGGCCACGAAGGGCTGCTCGCAGCCGGCGGTGTTCAATGGATGACCGCGGGTCGAGGCATCATTCATTCCGAGTTGCCCGAGCAGGAAGAAGGTTTGATGCATGGGTTCCAGCTCTGGATCAACTTGCCTGCGCGCGAAAAGATGACCCAGCCCGGCTATCGGGACATCCCGGCGGAAGCCATCCCTCACGTCACCACGAGCCAGGGTGTAAGTATTCGAATCATTGCCGGATCGGCAGCGGGCATGGAGGGTGCGATCAGGCGAGAGGGGAACGAACCGCTTTTTCTCGATCTCAACATGCCGGCCGGGAGCGCCTGCGAGGTACCGATCCCTTCCGGGCATAACGCCTTTCTCTATACTTACGAAGGCCGAGTCGAAGTGGGTACGCGCCGCGAGTCGGTTCGTGCACGCCAACTTGCGGTCCTGACCAACAGCCCGGATGCCCGCGGCGTGCGGCTGCACGCCGCAGGCGGGGCGCGACTGTTGCTCATCGCCGGCCGTCCCTTGAACGAGCCCATTGTGCAATGGGGCCCCTTTGTGATGAACACGCGCGAGGAGGTCGAACAAGCGATGTACGATTTTCGGTCGGGCAACTTCTAGCTCACGGGAAAGGTTGGCTCCGGACCTGGCATGTTTCGTTCCAACGATGCCCGATCCCAATGTCCGAGATCGGCGGCCGCTTCGTAGGTGCTTTGCAGGAACGCAAGCAGTTCCCGGTCGGGCGAATCGGCTTTCCGCACCTCGGAATACGGCAGTATGAACTCCTTCAGCTCGCGGCTGTAGAACGCATAATCGGGTTGTACTCGCGCCTCGGGAAACCCTTTCGGTTCCGGGTAAGCGTAGGCGTAAAAGGCCGGAAACGGGACGGCGTCGTTGCCGGGCCAGAAGCCGCAACTGCACACCTCATGGGAGTAGGCTTCGCGCACGACCCAGTCGGGAAGATTGGGCACGCCGCCGGGGTGTTCGGGTGCCGGCCGACCGGAAAAGCGCGTGACGGCCAGGTCGAAAGCGCCCCAGAAGAAATGGACAGGACTGCACTTGCCGATATACCGTGCGCGGAATGTCTTGAATACACGATCTGCTTGAGTTAGCACCCGCCAGCAGCGATGGGCGTACTCGGGATCATAGGCGGCATGTTCGAAGTCCCGGTCGAAGGGGATGGGACGAGCCACTTCGTTGGGTTTTTTCCGTATGGCAACTTCGATATTCAGCGTTCGGAGCGCGGCAAAAATATCCTGGTAGAAATCAGCTACGGGACAGGGCCGGAGCGGGATTGCTTGCATTGTTCCATCGTTGGTCCGGATGACCAGTTGATGCTCGATGAAATCGAAATCGATCTGGAATGTTCGGCTTCGATAGGGAATCGGTGAGGTCGTCAAGCCGGCGGCTGTCAGATAGAGCACGACATGCCAGGAATGGTTGGTCCAGGGCGTCAAGACCAATCGGATTTTGCCGACGATTTGTGTCCACATGTGCAAGGTGGCGTACGTTTCTTGCCATGCTTGTAAAGGCAGTTCCGGCCAGTCCGAGTGTCCGTCAATTGCACCGGAAGGGTTTTGGTTTGCCATGGTGGCCTCCATGAAACGGGAAATTCCAATGTCTGCTTCCTCTCGTTCCCAAGCCCCTGATTGAGAACAGCCAGCCCAGAGAACTCTGGCTTTTTACAGAATAGGAAGCCGGAATCTTGAGGGATTGGGTTCCAAGCGGGAGTTGGAACCGGTTTCCGGTTTGATTCCGCACGGGTTCCGACTGTTCCTGTACTCGTGACCTCGCGAGCCCTGTCCGCTCAATGCGTCCGGTTTGGATTGGAACAAATGTCTTCGCTCGCGGTCAAACTGCCGGTCGTCAACAACCGTACTCTCATGTTTCCTTAATCTTTTCTCAGGCGAGGTTCTCATGTTGCTTACGTACTCTAGTGACGAGTGGTGTGGAAATTTCCGCACTCGTATCGCGAGAGGCCCTAGCAGGAATCGCTCTCTCTCGGTGCGCCTAGAAAATTGATTCATGCGTTATAGGTGATTCATGTCAGCGAATTTGTGGCAGGAAGATCCGATCGAGGATTTCTCGTTTTCCGTGTCGTACGAAGGGCTCGGGGGACTGCTGATTGATCTCGATCTTTACGTTTTTAATCGAGCGGGCGAATTGATCGATTGTCAGCCCATATGGAACGGAAAGACCAGCGTGGCGCTTTCCGCTCAGGAATTGAGCGAAGCGCGATTCATGATCGCGCCGCCCATACGCGCCTCCATACGCAAGCCCATCATGAAGGACATGATTCGGGATTTTCAGGGGTTCGAAGTCGGCTTTAACTTCGCGCCGGAAAACCGCTCGGTCACGCTTTCTGTCGTGCCGCAGGCGGTTTGGCGGGCGTGGCAGCGAACGGGCTCGCTGAACAAGCGCCGAAAAGCCCACAACCTGTCTGACGACTTCCTAATCTGGTAAAGGAGTGCCGGCGCGCGGCACTCCTGGGCGAGAGCATCGGCTGCCGAGCTTACGGTTTTATGCCGATGAGCTTCCAGCCACCGTCCGGCGAGAGATTCGCCATGCTGGACGTTCCCACGAACAGCGTGTCGTTCGACGGAACCATCGTCCTTACACCCACGACGGTGTCGGGATGCCTGAAGCCGGTTTTAGTCCACGCTTCCGCTTTGGAATTTCCATCCTTGAAAAACCACAGGTCGGCGCCGGGATGCGCGGTGGGCATGCCGCCAAATCCCGCGTCCAACGTCCCCACAAAGAGCTTTCCGTCGAAAACCGCCATAGTCCAGGTGTAGACATTGGTGGGCACGTCGAAGCCGGCACTGCCGTAGCGCGGGGTCGCGTCCAGCTTGTTGGAAACGATCTCCCAGGTTTGGGTGGCGCCGTTGTAGCGCGGCAATGTTTCGTCCCCGTACAGTAATTCGATCTTGGGATTCCTTGCGAAATCGCGACCGCGGAAAATCGGAATGGCTCGCCAAAGATTGTTTTGGGTCTCCCGAACGTTGCTGGGCTCCCCGTAAGCGTCCACGAAGGCGCTGTAGACCGACCAGGGCGGATTCATGTGCCCCCAGTAGAGGTAACCGGCGAAGGAAGCCAAGTCGCCGACGCCTTGGGTCGAGGCGATGACCTCGTCGGGTTCATAGTCAGTGACCTCCCACACTTTCGTCCAAAGACCGGCATGGAGAATCCTCAAGCCTCCGTCAGGGATGGGCGGGCTCATCCAAATTCCGGCTGGTGGCCGGTCGGTTCCGAGTATGCCGACGGAGCTCGACAACGTCGACGGCCGCCAGGTGCTCACGAACAGGCGCCCCTCGTGCTCGGTAAGATTGACCGCGTCGTTGTCCACGAGGCCCACTGTAGTGAAGCTAAAAGGATTGCTCTTGGTTCCCGTCCAGCGAAGCACCTCGCCGCTGCCCATGATGGTCTGGACGCCGGTGTAAACGACGTTCTGCACCGACACGAATTTGCGGATGTTGCTGTATCGTATGAAAGATCTCGATCCGAGGTATTTGGGTGGATTCGCATCGGCATCGAAGGCGAACATATTGACGGTTACGCCGAGCCGTCCCGGACCCGCGAGTATCACCAAGCCGTTGGACACGCCGGCCGAACGCAAGCCAAGCGTTTCGTTGATGAGAGGATCGTTCGGTGTCACATTGATCTTTTGGCGCGTCACAGTGTCGTAAATCCATACCTGCGGCGGCCTCCAGTCCCCCAAAAATGGCCGTAGAAGCGCGGGAACACCGGGGTATTGGCTCATTCCACCTTCGAGAACGTTGATGGGGTTGCCGTTGGCGTCACGAGTAATCACGCAGTCCTGTAATCCGCCGGCTGCGGTTTGCCCGATGCCAGCAATATTGGCGCCCGTCCCGATCCAAACCTTGTCTTTCCATTTAGCCAACCCCCAAACGTAGGCCTGGTTGCGTTTGGGGATTGTTCCGATCGGGCATGCCCCATTTTCCGCGGCGACATAGGGGCCGCCGCAGGTACTCCAGCACTCGTCCGGGACGGCATTCGCCAGAACCTCGGTTTCCGCATGAGATACCGTTACGGCTGAATGAAGAATCAAAAGAGATAAGGGAAAAACCGCTCGCCACTTGCAATTGATCATATCAATACTCCTTTTCTTGCTAAGTGCATTTGTCCTATCTGCATCTTGCGGCTTCAGCCCGGACGGAGCTCGTATAACCGCTATGTTGTTGCTCGACCAATAATAACATCCATATTTTGCCTAAGTTGTGTCGAGTTATCGATGGCTTTCCGTACAGCACCAAACATACTCTTAGGCGAATCTCATGACAAATAGATAATAGCTTTAGAATCAATAATTTGTTTTGTGGTAAAAAGCGAATGTAAAATTTTTCGACATTGGTTTTTTGGAGGAAATTTGTGAGAGCTCACATTAACCCGTATGGAATATAATAGTCGGAATATATTTGCAACTCAAAACTGTAATATATTTAAACCAGGTGTATATTCTAACTTATAAATATCGATAGAATTTCCGCAGGAATCCCGTCGAGGAGTTGTAAAATTTTTTGATACCAATAAAGTATCGCAACGCCACTAAATGTCGCGTCTCGTATGATTATTTACCCAGAAGGAGTTATGCTCTGTTCGAAGCCCGGAGCCTTCTCCAGGAGATATTCGGTTCGTCCAAGTGAGGTTTCTCTCCATGCAGATTCGTCTTCATAAGAACGCCCGTACCACCCCGGCGGTTCGGCAGGCCATTCAAGCGTCCACGTTGAGCGAGCGCGCCTTGGCCCAAAAGCATGGCATTAGCCGAACGACCGTCCGCAAGTGGAAACACCGCTCCTCGGTCGAAGATGCCTCACACCGGCCCCACACCCTCAGAACCACGCTCACGCCCGCCCAGGAAGCCATCGTGGTCTACCTCCGCCAAGCTCTGCTCCTCCCCTTGGATGATCTCCTGGCCGTGACCCGGGAATTTCTCAATCCCGCCGTGTCCCGTTCCGGGCTAGACCGCTGCCTGCGCCGCCACGGGGTGGCGTCCCTCAAGACCCTGCTTCCGCCTACAGAGAAGGCGAAGGTCAAACCCTTCAAGGCCTATGAGCCCGGCTTCCTTCACCTGGATGTTAAGTACTTGCCCGCCATCGACGGCGAACCCCGCCGATACCTGTTCGTCGCCATCGACCGCGCCACCCGCTGGGTCTATGTCGCCCTCAAGCCCAACCGCTCCGCCTTAAGCGCAAAGGACTTCCTCAAAGCGGTGATTCAGGCCGCGCCTTTCCGCATCCAGAAATGCCTGACCGACAACGGCTCGGAGTTTACCGACCGTTTCCTGACCCGAACTCGGCAGCCCTCGGGGACGCATGAGTTTGACCGCCTCTGTACTGAACAAGGCATCGAACATCGCCTGATTCCGCCGGGCCGGCCCCAAACGAATGGCCTGGTGGAACGCTTCAATGGCCGCATCGAGGAGGTGTTGCAAACCCATCACTTCGATTCAACCGCCGATCTGGACACCACCCTGCACCGCTATGTCGAGCTGTACAATCATCACATTCCCCAAAAGGCCTTAGGCCATCTCACCCCGATCCAGGCTCTCAAAAACTGGCAACTGTCCCATCCTCATCTTTTTCGAAAGAAGGTTTACGATCTTGCGGGACTTGACAACTAAATTACTTAATTGGACGAGACTGGATATTCATTCACGGGAGGCAATGCTTGAGCGCGCTCCGCGTGTCCAAATGGGGCTCCGACAGATTTGTCTTTGGGCCAGCCAAGATCAGCTCGCCGGGAGCGGAATAAGATGAACAAGGTTCGCCCGAAGAGCAGCGTTCAGGAAAGCACGTTGTTAATTTGGACAGCGGGGGCTGGTCCGAAGGGCAAACCCCATCCTTGGGGTTTGCAAAAGCCACTCGTTGCGGGCGAAACCTGTTTCAAACTTAACTCGCTGCCAAAGGCAAGTTCCTTTTCGAGCCTACATCAGCGATGAAAACGCTCTGGTTGCGATCGTTTCCTTTTCACCTTGCGAGATAATTGGTTTTCTTGATTAAAGTTAGTTGCCAACGAAACGCCCACTTCCATTGGATGCTTCGTTTTACGGCGGACAATTCATCGGTCAAGGTTTCTAATTCCTTCTTTCTGAATCCCCGTAAAATAGAAACTAAGCCATCGTGACGGGTAATTTTGCTCGCGCGCGTGAGGAAAGTGAATATTTTGAAAAGATGGTAAGCGATCGGGCTTCTGTGCAGATCGTTGACGATTACCGCCAGCCGGCATTGATTGTAAGAATTCCGCAGCAGCTCTTTCGCTTTCGAGTTATCGAAGTGATGCAGAAACAAGCTCATCACAGCGACGTCGAATTGCCTTCTTTTAAAAGCGTCCGAAAAAACATCCATTACTTCGAAGCGTATCTCGGGAAAATCCTCCGATCTCGCGCTTGCATAATGAATAACAGACTTATTTAGGTCGACCGCCGTTACAGAAACCAGGACATTATTTTTCCGGCACCATCGAACGATGGCTCTGGGAAGGTCGCCGCTGCTGCAGCCGAGATCGACGATTTCGAGCGGTCGGCTCAAGTCGTGCTCGGCGAGGACTGATTCAATAGCCGAGATGACCGTTTTCGTGCCTCCGAGCCACCGGTTGATTTTGACAAGGTCGTCCAGGGTCTTGATCAGTTCGTCACCGCTGAGGTTGGTGTCATCGATGATTTCGTCGAGATTAGATCGTTGCGAATAAGCGTTCATGCTCTGTTTCTCCTTGAAGTGAATGCCACTGTTTTGGTTTAAGCGGCATCGTTTTTGGGAATCGGCGAGTACGCGGTATCGGCATACCCATAACGTTCGATGATCTTTCCCCAGCGCCTGGTAATCGTCTCTTTCAATTCCGGGGTTAGCTGGTAGCGATTGGTACGATAATCGTTCGTCTCTTTCAGGTATTGCTGTAATTTGGGAAGCATTCGCTCGAAGTCGCCGAGCTCCAGCTTCTCGTACAGGATACGAAGCTGCCCGATTGGATCTTGTACCAGCGCCTCGTAGTGCAGCTCATGGAAACGGGAAGGGGCGAGCAGTGGCCGTGCTTCCTCGAGCTTTTCGAACATGTGCAGGAAATTCTCGAACACATAGTCTTCCAGGCCCTCGAAATTCGGTTCTTGCAGTCCCTGCGCCTCGTACAAGGATTTCCACAAATGCACGGTGGAAAGAAACAAGGTGTAAGGGTCGCGCACGATATGGACGAACTGGGCGTCCGGAAACAGTTCGAGCAGCAGCTTGATTCGATAGGTGTGGGTAGGTGATTTTAGAAGAATGCGCTTGGGATCGCGTACGGTGAGTTTCTTGAGAAACATCAAGAAACCGTCTTTCCAGCGTTGCCGTTCCTGCGGCGGGAGCTGTTCGAGGTCGAAGTATTCAGGGTAGGGATTGCGATTGGGGAAGGCGATCTTCTGGTACGGGGAAGGCAATCCGAGGTTACATAGCGCAAACTCGTCCTCCTGAGGGCGGTCCCAGCCCATGGCCATGTTGTCGAATGGCCGTTTCTCTGGCAAAAGTGCCTTGAACAGAAAACCGAGCCAGTACATGTCGAACCGTTCCGTCAACAGAAAACGGTTCGGGTTAAAACATACGTAGGTGGTCGGATAGGTGAAACGCTCGTCCAGGGCGAGCAGTTCGTGCAGCCATGTGGTGCCGGAACGCCAATGCCCGATGATGAACAAGGGCGCTTGCTTGATTTCCGTTTCGCGGATCCGGCGGCTCCATATCAAGCTCTGCAGACCGTGGCTCAGGCTGCCCAGCAAGATGACGAGTGTCATGCCCGCTATGCGGGGCAGGCGCCGCACCCCGACGTCGAAGCGATTGTGGGCCAACATTTTCAGCCAGGCGAAAAGATGACTTCCAAGCCAGATCTTGGCGTACGATTTTTTCCGTTGTTGTGTCGCGCTATCCGCGGTGCTTGTGGACAGGTCCATTTGAGTTCTTCCTCCTCATGAGTTTGAAATGAGTGGCAGCGAGGCGTCTCCTCCATGACGACATGCGGCGGCGCCGGTGTCGGTACATCAATTCGTCGGTGCGGTCAGCCCGCAGCGATCGCGCTCGAATTCAGCCTTGGTGCATATCGTGACGCGCGGAAAATACTCGCCCATGTGCGCGCTAATGGCGGCCGCATCGGTTCTGTCGCCGTCATAGTAAAGCAGCGCCTCGGTAAAGATCGGGTTTGGCTGCATGTGGCGCAGAATCAGCCCCGGAATGTCGCCACTGGCAGGCAACCAGTTGATCGCGTTGCTCGGACGGCTCTCGGGATCGGAGAAAGCGACCGTCACGTAGTCATCGCCGTCCGGCACGACTTGGGCGTCGTAAAGGCAGCCGGTGGTTGCGAGGGCCGCGGTGGCGTCTTGCGCGCACAAAGACCAATAGCGCAGTTGTTCATTGCCGGAGATCTCTTCCGAAACGCCTTGAATGCCTTGGGTATCGGGGAAGGTGGGCGCTTTGAAGCGCACGATCGTGATCTCCTTGCGCGACGGACCCAGGTATACCTGAAGGTACCCGGTCTGGGCGTTGAAATAGATGCCTTCGCCGTTCGGATTCGGAGGCACCGCGCGATAGTGGGCAATTTCCTCGAAATCGGATGTGGACGGAGACGGAAACGCGCCATCCGCAGACGGGCCATTGATCACCCGCTGGTCACGCGCTTGCTTTTTGGTGCTTGAAAGCGACATGCCTTGTTCATCGGCAAACGATTGAACCGATTGAATTGACGTGATCAGGAACTGTTTGTGTGTTTCCTGGAGTTCTCGTATTTTCTTGCACATTTCATGGATGGCTTCCAGGCTGGTCTGTTCGGGATCGTCCACGACGAAATACCAATTGGGTCGTGGTACGCCGCCGAGCGCGCCCTTGCCCGGATCCGGTAAAAAAACACGGTAAACGACGCTGTTGTATTCGGTCGCGCTGCCGTCATAACGATAGCCACCATACAGGATGTTTTTCGGCCGGGATTCCGGCAGCGGTCTTGCCTGAGGAGGGGCATCGAGCAAATCGACGGAGTAGGTGCTACCGGGAGAGTAGGGCGTATTGGGCCGAAAGGGATTGTCGCCCCGTTCGGGCTCGATGTCGGTGTCGGCCAGGAGAGCCGTCGAAAATCCCACGGCATCGTGGTTTTGCCAGGACATGTAGCGTGATTGGGGGAACTCGGCCCGGAACCGGAAGTGCCCGCCCGGCGGATACACCGGAATCGCGTGTACGAACCAGTACACAGCATTTCTTTCTATGGCGGGCCACGTGCTATTGTCGACCAGCCAGCCGGAGCATTCCGCCAGGTCGACTTCTTGGCCGTAGATTAGACTGTCATTGGCGAACGCTCCGCCGCAAAACAATCCGAGCAGGCTTCCTATCACACTCGATAGGATCACAAACCTGCAAAGCGAATTTTTCATTACCAACCTCCATGTAAGCTATAGGCCAACTCCCTGGCCAACTGAAGAGATGTTCTAAGACAGCTTTGGGCGAGCCCTCCTGCTCTGGAACAGGCTTGAACTGTAACCTTTCCGTTTAAAGCGGTTTCGTTAGTTGCCGGCAGCCATCGGGAGAGTTCATCCGAGCCTTCCTAAGCGTACCTGTATGCGATTTATGCCTCTTTTCTCCTCCCTGTCATGTGTTTTCCAACCGATTCGTGACGCATTCTAGACGAAAAAATGGAAGCTCAAGCGCGGGCGCGATGCGATTCCCGTAAAGCAGGGTTTCTCGGCTGTTCCGTGCAGATATCGTCCGGATCCCGTCTTACTGAGCCGATACCGATATGCTCCAGTACGGCGTCGGTCATGTATTCAACGTTAAACTTCGCAGCGATGTCGCGGGCTTGGCTGCTCAGCTTCCGATGCATCATGCCGTCCGTAAGCAATTGCTCAAGCTTCAGGGCCAAGTCCGCGCTGTCCCAGGCCTTAAAGGTCAGTCCGCCAGCTTTATCGCTATGGCGAACGACTTCCGTGATGCCGCCGTAGTCGGGAACGATCACGGGCGTTCCGCGGTTCATGGCCTCGACGGCGACCAGGCCAAAAGGCTCGCGGCAGATGGACGGATACACAACACATCGGCTATGCGCGTAAAGCGCATCGCGAATCTCGGATGAAATCTGCCCGGCATGGTGAACGGCCAAACGTAAATGATCGGCGATATCGACGATCGCGTTCCGGTAGGATTGCCCCTTGGCCGTAGACCCGCAAACCACCAGTTGCATGGGGATCCGACGGACTTCGAGAAGCTTGGCCGCGTAAAGCAATAAATCAATGCCTTTCTCGCTCTCCTGGCGCCCGACATACGAGACGATCGGTGTGTCTTCCTTCAGATCCGGGAACACGGTGTTGAGTACGGCAAATGGCGGCTTTTCGTTGTCGCGCGCAAGTTCGATACCGTTATAAATGACCCGCAAACGTTCGCGGTCGAGGCCCATTTCCTCGACGATGCGGTCGAGATAATCGTGACTAATGACCACAGCGGGCCAGGGAGAGCCTTGAACGACGTCTTTCAGTCGCTGGCGGAATTCGGGCAGCAGCCCTGCCTTGCGCGCGTAGCTGGCAAAATGCTCGTCGCCTTGAAAAGTCACCAGGTAATCGAAAGGGTGATCGCTATTTTTCTTGGCCGCCAGCGCGATAGGAGAAATCGCGGCGAAGCTCATCATGAGATGGCTGACGCCGTCCAGCGCCATAAACTTGATCAGCCGTTTCACGAGCAAAGGGTCTGGATCCGGTGTTCGGTGCAGGCAGCTCGTGAGATTTCCCAAGAGCCGGTCGACATAGCCCGGCATACCCTGAGCGATGCGAACTCTCTCTCGCGCGGGAAAAAGGAACAGGAGCGGCCCGACGATCTTGTCCAGAATTTCGGATGGCTGCCGGAAATGGTAGCGAGGGCCATAACAGAGCATCCTTTGCCGGATGCCGTCTGCCACGAGTTCCGGTTTGCATTCCATCATCCAATAGACCACGACTTTGAAACCGCGTCGATGGAGCGCGTTGGCGAGGATGATGTCGCGCACGGTGGACCCCACATAGGAGCCGCTGCCGATTGTGACGAAGGCGAAAGTGGGGTTCGCACTCATGGGAAGCGCCTCCTGAAAGTAATAACGAAGTGTGGTCGAGTTCGCTGCTGTTTCATGGCATTCGGGCGATCGCGCTGAGCTTGTTTCATGGCTAGAACGTGTATGCGGCACCCACGAAGAACGAATAATTCAAAAGGCTCCCGAATTCGCTGTCGCGGGAGCCGGTAAAACCGTTGGCGATCACGTACAGAAGGGTATGGTCGGTGGCTTCGTATTCGAAGATGCCGATAAGGCGGCTGGATTGATCGTTCAAGTTGTGGATGACCCGGAGGTTGATGTTGAAATCGTTCCACACTTCCGTATCCGAATACTGGAACATCATGTAGTCCTGGCGGAACATGGGATCGGTTGGGTCGATTTTGCCCCGGCGGAAACACAGGTCGATGCGGTCGTCGATGCAACCGTTTTCGTTATGGAAATATTCCAGGTTGATGGTCGGTCCAGCCTCGAAGGTGTACGAGGCACCCCCGAGCAGTTCGAAGTCGCCGTAATCGCCGTGGGAACCCTCTCCGTAAACCAGCAACGCGTCGGTTACGTTCCAGCCGCCGAAAAAGCCGACTCGGTAGCCGGTGTGCTCGCGGTACGAAGGGATGACGGAAAAATACTTTCCTTCCCCAGTCCAGTCGATCTTCAAGGCGTAGCCGGGCTGAAAATCGTCTGCCTGGGTCGAGCCGCCCGCGAATCCGGACTGGCTGAGGCCGAAGCCTTGCTGCCGTCCTAACCGGCCTTCATCCGTGTTGGCGATGAACGAAACCGCCCAGGTAGAGTTCGGTATCCACACCGCCCGAGCATATCCGAGTCCGGGAACTTCGACCCTCGGGTTGTTCCGTCCGTTTTCCTTGTTGAACGGATTGGACGAAGACAACAGCACCGACGGTCCCCATTGCAGATTCTCACGGCCGTAGGAGACGAATAATTCATCCGTCACCCGGTACCGCGCGAACCACTCGTTCGTGTAGAACTGTGCCAGACTGTCTTCCTCGCCCTCCGGAAACCCTTCGTCCCAGCGTTGCCAGAGGTAGATGAAGCGTTGCTTGATGCCCAGCTCCAGACGTCGAAAATCCAGGTTAAGATCCACGCGCGGGTTGATCGATGCCTGGTAGGTGGAAATCTCCAGGAAATTATTAGGATTCAGGCGCGAATTCATTTCCGGTTCCTGGAAAATTCCGAAGACCAACACATTGATGCGCGAATAGAAGCCGCGCTCGAGCTCCTCGAAAATGTTCACCGGTCCGGTCGATACGAGCGCGGGTTCGGTGTCGGCCGCTACCGGCCCCGATAGGATGTACATCAAAAAGATCCACAGGCCCCAAGCGAGTCCGCCGTTTTTTTTCATTTCATAAAGAGATTGAGGTTGAAGACATAATCCGGAAGCGGTTCGAATCGTGGCTTGGTGAGGTTGAGATAGGTCACGTCCTTGCTCATCAGTTCGTCGTACAGCGTGATTTTCGAGATGAACGGACGCTCCTTTCCATCGATGAGCACTTTATTGGCGTATTCCATTTCGGCCATTTTGAATTTCTTTCCCGATACCGTGAAATACTCGGCTTTCACGCCTACCAGGCGTTTCTTCGAAATCCAGTATTTGATCCTGTCGTAGGTGGTCTTGTCGTTCTTGCTGGTGAGGTCGAAGACATAGCAGTCCTCGTCGCCGACCTTGTCGTCCGGCAACTGCACGGCGTCGTAGTCTTCGGCGTAATTGGTCGAAGCGATATCGCCGTAGGCCGCGTTGCCCATGAGCTTCTGACGCTGCGAGATAGGAACCGCCTTGCTGAGTCCCGGTTTGTAGAACCACATGTTGTTGTTCGACATCAAGAGCTTGTTGCCCTTGTACTTCGGCGGCGCGAGGCTGATGCCGGAAATATCGAAGCCGCGCGCCTTGATGTCGTAGTTCAACGAGTCCTTGCGCCCGTTCTCTATGGACTCCACCACGACTTCCCAGGAAATGCCCTGAAGGTTTCCTCGCGATTGATCGGCGGTTCTCAGTATCGTCTTGATGTCGGGTGCCGCCGATGAATCCGGCGCGAACAAAAGGCCGGCCAAGGCAAACAGGCTTCCGAACAAGAGCGTCGTTATCATCGTGTCCTCCTTGTTTGGTTCAGGTATGTCCCAAGGCGCCGACGATCTGCATGCGCGCCGCCGCGCGCGCCGGCAGACTGGCTGCGGCCAGCGATAGAACGATCAGCAGTAACACGCTATAGAGCATGTAATCCGGAACCAGGTAGACCTCCAGGGGTACCCGTCGGGTGATCTGAGGCGGTATCCACGTTGGCTTCAGGAGCGCAACGCCCAACCAGGTGATCACGGTGAGGACCATGCCCAACAGCGATCCCAGAGTTCCGAGCAGCATGCTTTCGGCCGCGAATAATCCGACGATGCCGCGGCGCTTGACACCTAGCGCCCGCAGTGTGCCGATTTCGCGGGTTCTTTCCATGATGGCCATGCTGACCGTGTTGATCACGCTCATGACGACGATCGTGAATACGATGAGGAAGGTGAACAGGAAGATCACGTCGAACATCTGCTTCACCTTGGTATAGAAGGTAGAAAGCTCGTTCCAGGTCTTGACCTCCAGGTTCAAACCCTGTGCCGCCAATTCTTCGGCCAGCTGGGTGCGCGTCGTCTCGGTCAATTCGTCACTCTCCAGAAGCACGGTGACGCGGTCTACGCTACTGGTGTCGTAGAGGCTCTGGGCAAACTTGAGCGAAACCGACATAAGCTTGTCCTCCAGCGCTTCTACCGGAGAATCGAAGAGCTGAAACACCTGGGCATCGAGCGCGTTGACCTGTCCCGACACAGTGGGCGCCATGGCTACGGCATCGGAGCCTAGGTCCAGCTTGAGCTGTTCCGCGAGTCCTCGGCTCAATCCCACGCCGTGTATGATGTCGTCTTCCAACGGCTTGCCATCGAACAGCTGGATTCTTCCCACCAGCCCGCGGGCGTGACTGTTGATTTTGCTCACAGCCGAAGGCACGCGTCCGGCGGCGAGGAATATCGTCGAAACTTTTCCGTTGCTAAGTAGGCCCGAGATATGGAGTTGGGGCGCCGTCACCAGAATTTCCGGATGCCGGGCGAGCACATCGTGAATGAGCGCCAGCTCATCTTCGTCGATCAAATAGCGGGTCGGATCGAGCTTACCTTCCTGCAAAAAACCGGCTTTGAAAATGCTGAGGTGGCCGTTGCCCTGTGCGTAGATGTAGGAATCTTTGAGGCTGGTGAAGATATAGGCGGTAAAACCGCCCAGCGTGTTGACCGCCGCAAAGCCGAGGCCGATGGCTAGAATCGTGAACAGGGAACGGCGCCGGTTGCGGAAGAGATTTCGTAGAGCGAGTTTAAGCCAGCTGATCATAGGCGCACCGATCGGTCCAGTCGTAGTTCCAGCCGGTCTGGCGAACGATCGTCGATGATCTCGCCGTCCCGCATCAATATCTGGCGTTCCACGCGTTCCAATAGACGCTGATCGTGCGTGGAAAAAACGAAGGTGGTGCCGTTGTCGCTGTTGAGTCTCCGCATGAGTTCGGTGATTCTCAAGGCATTTTCGGAATCCAGATTGGCCGTGGGTTCGTCCGCGATCACCAGCGCCGGATCGGTGACCAGGGCCCGCGCGATCGCGACGCGCTGCTGCTGTCCGCCGGAAAGTTTTGCGGGGCGGTGCGCTTCGTGGTCGTCCAGCCCTACTTCGGCCAGACGTTTCCGTGCCGCCCGCTTTGCTCGTGCCGTGGAAACGCCGGCAATCTGCAGCGGCAGCATGACGTTCTCCAGGGCCGAGAGTACCGGAATCAGGTTGAAGCTCTGGAAAACGAAGCCGATGGCGCGGTTTCTGAGTTCACTGCGCTGGTCGTCCGACAGCGCGCCCACGTCCTGCCCCTCGAAACGCACCGTGCCCGAGGAGCAGGTGTCAAGCAGTCCAATGAGATTGCACAAGGTGGATTTGCCGGAGCCCGAAGGACCCCAAACGGCCACGAACTCGCCCCTATGGATGGACAGATTCACTCCCTTGAGCGCCGTGATACGGCTCTCGCCGAGGTAATAGATCTTTCCGACCTGGCGCAGCTCTACCAGCAGCGGCGCACCATTCCTGCTCATGAGTCGATCCTTTCGTGTGTTGATGGCGTTTAGGCCAGTCCCGCCTCCGTCTCCGTGACGGTGGGGCCGGCATAAGCGATCACGAATTCTTCGCGACGCACCGTACGCACCACGATGGCCCGCCCGCTGTCCCTATGGACGATATGAACCAGGCCGTCCTCGCGCATCACTTGTGCCTCGTAGACTTTGGGCGAGCCGTTCATGCCTAGCCCTAACAGCTTGGCGGCGACCTCCTTGGCGCACCACAAGCGCGTGATCCATTCGTCTGCGTCGCCCTTTAAATCACGGAGCAGCGAGCGTTCGGTCTCGCTGGCCATGGTTTCCACGAAGCTCGATGGGCGTGGGCGGATCGGTTCGATGTCCACGCCCACGGGGCCCGCATGAGCGACGGCTATCGCCCGATGCTCGCTATGGCTGATGCTGAGTCGCGGTACTTGCTGCAGCTCGGGGGTGGGTGCAAGCTCGGGTTGACCCTGTTCGCCGTTGCGAATGATCAACGCGGCCGGGTGCAGCATCTCCTCCGTTCCTGCCTGCCGGGCCAGCCATTCGCGCGCGGCGTCCTTGGCCGCGATACGGCCCAGCAGCCAATGCTGTTGGCCGGGTGTGTGGGACCGCATATCGGAAAAAGTCTCCATTTCGTCCAAATGCAGGCAAAACCGTGCCAGTAGCGAGCTGTCGAAACCAGCGATGTCGTCACTCGAGATCATCCGGCAGCTCGCGGTGGGCGTTAGTCCCGGCAAGTCCAACGTATGGCTTAGCAAATGGCGGGTCGGCAATCGGCGGAAGTTCAGGAGTCGCTTCTCCCAGCGGAACTTCCAGTCGGTCCAGTCCTTGATCCGCATCCAAACGGTGCCGGCACCGTCCTGAATCTCAACATCGACGAAAAGAAGCTTGCCTTCGTCGCGGGTGATCTCGATCCGTGTAGGGCACCGTGTTCCGGGCGCCGGAGTAGGCCTGTACAGCTCCAGCTTCTTGATGCTTACGGGAAACACATAGCGTTCTCTTTCCATGGCCCAGATCCCGATCAGCTGTCCGACCGCATCCAGCAGTGCGGGTTCGGTCAGAAACTGGGGCTTTCGTATGGTCCGGAACATGATCTCGGGCGTCTGCACCACCAATTCGCCGACCGCGCCGCGGTCGCCCAGAACGATCTCCCCAGCTAGGCATTGATAGATCGGGCCGTGGAACAGGTGGCGCTCACGATAAATTTCTTCGGCGCTCCGAGGATAGCGATAGGGGTTAGCCAGTTCGGTGAAATTGACCTCGAGGTCGAGGCGATACCGGGTCGAAAACAGGACCCGCGCCTGGATCGCCGGAGTAGCTTGGTTCTCGACATGGATGGCGACGGCGATATGGGCGGTGTTCCGCTCGGCATCCCACTGATCGAGCCGGCCCGTGATCCGAAGCCTGAGGCGGTCGGTATCGGCCAGTTCGATCCAGCGCGTGGCTTTGACGTCCTCAAAGCCGATCAGCCCGTAGCCGGGTGCGAGGCAGGCGGCGGTTTCTGCCAAGATTTCGAGGCTCAGCGTCATGGGAACGACCGGCAGGCAAGCGTACAACGGCTTCACCCCGGGCGCATGGACGAAAGCATGATCGGCGAGGTGCAGGTCTTCGTCCAGGTTCAATTCGCGTTCCACGACGATAGCCTGGCCGGGCACATGCTCGAGAATGCGTCCGATGAAAGGCAACACAGGCTCATCCTCTTGTTCCGCCGTCTGTGCGGTCCAAACCGGGTCTGCCGGCGCCTGGTCGAAGGTGCTTCCCGAGGAAGTTGCCGCCGCCGAGTCGGCTGCGGAGTATTCCGGGGTTTCGAGCGCTCTCAACGATTCCATTTCGTAGACCCGCCCGATTAAAGGCAGAAGATCGCTTTCCATTGCGTGGCTCGATAGTTCCTTCATGATCAGATCTTCTCCAAAACCAGGCCGGTGATCGTGAGCCCCGGCCCGAAGCCCAGGGCAACGACGCGCCTACCGCGGGGAATAGTCTGTTCGTCCAGGATCGCTTTCAGAATATGGGGCACCGTTGCCGAGGACATATTGCCGTTTTCGCGGAATACCTCCTTGCTGATCGCCACCTGGTCTTCCCGCAAACGCAACTCGTCCTGGATGTGTTCAACGATCTTCGGTCCGCCCGGATGGATGGCAAAGGTCAGCTTGTCCTTTTCCGTTTCGAAATCGATGTCCAGCCGACGCAACAAGGACTCGACGAAGGAGCGAACATGTTTCTTGAGGACCACGGGCACCATGACCGACAGGGTCATATGGAATTGGTGGGAACCCGGCACCCAGGTCATGTCTTCGGCGGAGTCGGGCAAGAGATGCTCGTTGAACGCTAGGATCTTGAACCCCGGAAGTCTCTTCTCCCGCGCTACTTCTTCCGGATACATCGAGTAGCGGATGAATCCGTCCGCGAACAAGGTCATGGTGATGATGTTCTCGGCACGGAAATCCTCGATGTTGTTGTGCATGGACAGCAACTCGGTGTGGATGATGTCCACCCTCGTCTTCGGAGGCGTCACCGAAAATCGGGAGGACGACAGGAAGCCATGTGCCATCTTGATGGCGGGAAAGGCACCGTAGCAGCCCATGTGATAGCTGTGGGTGACCGTGGTGTTGAACCATTCCTTATTCGCTACCATGCGCTCGACGGGGCTAGGGGCCAGATAACCGGAACAGGTCACGTGAATGACGTCATCCGGCGCCTCGGACCTGTCGTCGTACATTTGGTTCAGGCATCCGGCAACCACCTTGCCGTAGCTCTCGTGTCGGGCTTTGAGATCGATTCCCTTGGGGTCGTTCTTGTCCTTGAATATTTGCAGGTGCTCGAACTCGGGGGCGGCCAGCACGAACTCGCCGTCCGCGAAGCGGATATCGGTGAGGCGGGGAAAAAACACCAGCTGCCGGCGCTTGATATGAGAAGGCGAGAGTGCGTATTTGTCAAACTTCTCTTTCACTTCCCTATAAACCCGGCGAAAGCCTTCCTTATCCTTGATGCCGTTGTTCAAGCAATGGGCCTTGGCGAAACCAAATGCCGAAAGTTCGAGGGTGATACGCTGTGGGACCGGTTTCGACACCCGCACCGGGGTGAAATCCGCCAACACCGCATTGTGTACGTTTGTTGCCATATCCATGTGCTCCGTTAACTCCTTTTCGAGTTCACCTGTCAGTGCGGTCGAATGCTTGCTCGATCATTAGGCTACAGCTGGCGTCAATGCGGTCGGGGTGGTCTCGGGCCGCGCGTTTCCTTCGCGTGGTTTCGTACGCCCGAGCCCGGCGATAGCTTCGAGGCTCGCGGTGATCACCAGCTCCGGCTCCCGCCGGTCGCAGCGTGCCAACACGTCCAGGCAGTGCCGTACCCCGGTTTCCACAGGGATGGGGCGTATGTTTCGGGACGCGTACAGCTTGCGCAGCTCGTCGTTCACCATGCCGGAATCCCAAGGACCCCAGTTGATGGAAACGGTGTGGACGTTCGGCCATTCCGCGCCGAGCCGGTCGGCCAGCTTGTTCAAGACCTCGTTGGCGGCGCTGTAATCGCATTGGCCTATGTTGCCGAAGCGGCCGGCGATCGAGGAAAAGAACACCAGGAATTTCAGCTTCGCGGGGTCCAGCTTGCGGGCCAAGGTTAGGGCCGAGACGACTTTGGTGTCGTAGACCGCGTCGAAGGATTCAGGCGTCTTGTCGCGAATCAGTTTGTCGTCGATGATGCCCGCACCGTGGAGCACGCCGTCGATTCGTCCGAAGCGCTGGTAGATATCGTCGATCAATCGCCCGAAGGCGACGGCATCGCGCACGTCCAAGGCGTGGTAGTCGACTTCCGCGCCGGCATCCTTAAGCGCGGCTAGATTGGCACGGATCTGCCGTTCTTTGAGAATGCGCCGCAGTTCCGCTTCGACTGTGCTGGGTTTAACCTTGCCGCTCTTGCGCTTCATTTCGCCGATGAGGAATTGCCGAAGCGTATTCGGATCGGCGAGATCACGGGTAGCCGGCGATTCCGGTTCCGGCAGCGGACTCCGCCCTACCAGCACCAGCTTCAGGCTTCGGTTTTGCGCCAAGCCGCGTACGATGTCCGCGGTGATGCCGTAAGCCCCGCCCGTGACCAAAAGAACGGCGCCCACGTCCAGCTCAAGGTCCGGCCGTATCGTGCCGTGGTTGCGGCGCGGTACGAGGTCGAGCCGCCAGCGTCCTTCCCTGGAGTAGCCTATTTCCAAGGTGTGATCGTCGTGGCGCAATTCGGTCAGGATCCTATCGCTCCAATCAGAAGGCCCGAGAGTCGGATCGAGATCGATACACTTCACCTTGAGATGTGGCCATTCGCGGGCCGCACACTTGGCCACCCCGAGCGTTCCGGTCCGCTCCGCTGCAAATAGCTGCGAGCGTTTCAGGCCGAACTGTCCGTCCAGGGCGGTTAGATTGATCAGCCAACCGCCGCCGGACCGAGCGGTTTCCTTGAAGTCTGGTTCCAGTGCTTTCAGTGTCAGGAACAATGCCCGAGCGTCTGTAGATCGATCCTCCTCGGCGCTTTCGGGCACATCCACGCTCAAAAGACTGATCAGTCCGCCCAGCGGTTTGCCGCCGGCTCTAAGGAACTCACGTATGCCTTCCAAGCCTTTGGGCGAGGACAGGTCGACCTCCAGGCGATCGCCGTCCACGGTACGGGTTTCCCGAGCGGGAACCAGCTGCCGTGTCACGTAGCCGGCGGTGTTCAACTCCTGACGGAGGGTTTCGCTGAACTCGGAAACCCGCCCCAGCAAGAGCATCGTCGACGAAGGCGCAGGGCCCGAGCGCGGGACTCCTTGAAGCAGGGCGGGAACGGGTTTAAGGACATAGCATTCCACGGGGTCCGGTTGTTCTGCGTACGCGTTAGACTCCACCACCTCAACCGGCGAGTTCGATGGTGGAGTCTGCGATTTTTTTGAGAAGTCTACGCCTCCTTCCTGTGGTTTCGACTCCCGCAACCGGTCGTACCAGGCGATGATCTCGTTCAAGGTCTTGAGACCAGACAGCTCCTCTAGCACCGTTTCCTCGTCCCGCCCTTCCAACAGATTGTGATGATCCTTGAGGGCGCTGAAAACCTCGATCCGCTTGATGGAATCGATGCCGAGATCAGCTTCCATGTGAGCATCGAGATCGAGCATGTCTTCCGGATAACCGGTGCGCTCTGATACCGAACGGAGCAGATCGGCCTTGAACTGTTCCGTTGGAGCCAGGCCGTTACCGCCGGCAGAGGCTGTCTTCACGGCCGTAAGCGGCGCTGCATCGCCGCTGCCGTCGGCCTTGGACGGAGCCGGCCCGCCGCTGCGGGCGGGAGACGTCGGAACGACGGAAAACGGCTTTTCCCCGGTTTCGCCGGGATTTCCCGTACGAAGTTGGAGCGGCAAAGTGGGCGCCGGCGGCACGCTATTCAAAACCGCACCGCCAGAGACGGCCGCTGCCGCAATCGGCTGCGTTTCCTGTCTCGCGGAGGTTGCGGCCGACGCTGCCGTCCAATTTTGTGCGGACACAGGTACACCCGCCAGATTCGCGTGTAGAAAATCCAGGAAGGAACACAAGGTTCTTTGCTGCTCGCGTTGCAGATCGATGAGTTGAGCGACACAGTTCTGAATCAACGAGAAGCGGGGGTCCGACATTGGCGGCGTCCCGTCCGGCGGCGGTCTCATCGCCGGACTGGTTGTGTTCGAAGCTTCATGTATTGCCATGGAATACCTCCTTGTAGTGGTTGGAAAATCTTGGACTGAAGCCAAGGATGGGCGCGTGCTCGAAGCCTGAGCAGCCTGTGCCGGAGCTTTCGATCCTGTCGGCAGGGGCACGACATTCCTGGACGTATCCGCGGTTTCACGCCAGGGTACCGCTCGGCCGCCATTGATGCGCCAGACCAAGGGGCCGGGATTGGCTTTCGCCCGTGCTTGAGCAAACAGCTCGGCCAACGAAAGCTCCTTCAATCCCCGACGCTTGAACCAGGTCTCGAAGCGTACCGGTATGCCTAGCGCGAACAGCTGGCTCAGAAGATGCGAGAGTTGCAACCAGCCGGGGCGGCCCGGCGCATCGATACCGAGGGCGGCGTGCGGCCGATCGGCCAAGATACGGTCGACCAGGCCGCTTAGCACGAGGCCAGGACCGACCTCCACGAAAATCCGCACCCCCGCTTCGTAGAGCCGGTTCACTTCATCCACGAAGCGCACCGGTTCAGTCAGATGGCGGGCGAGCAATGCCCGGATTTCCTCAGGTTCCTGAGGGTAGCGGTCAGCCGTGGTATTGCTGAAGACCGGGAACTCGGGAGGCCGGAGCTCGACTTTCGCCAATTCGGCAGCAAGCGCTCCGCTTGCCTCCGCCATGGCAGAACAATGGAAAGCGCCTTTTACCGGCAGTTTGGTTACTCGCAGAGAAGCCTTGGTCAACGTCGCCGCCGCGGCGTCTATGGCTTCCGCCGTGCCGGCGATGATGGTCTGATCCGGAGCATTTAGATTGGCGATGCTGACCGCGAGGTTGTGTTCAGCGATCAACTTTCCGATTCGAGTGCCATCGGCGTCCACGGCCGCCATCGCGCCTTGCGAGCCTTGCCCAGCTTCGGCTGCGATGCGCCCGCGGATTTCGGAAAGGCGGATCAGGTCGTCGCCGCTCAGCGCACCTGCGGCGTAGAGTGCGACGTATTCGCCGTAGCTGTGACCGGCCGTGACGTCGGGACGGATGCCGTAGCGCTTGAGCAATTCGAACGCTGCCAGTTCGACCGCGCCGAGCGCCGGCTGCGCAATCTGCGTCGCGTTCAAGGCATTTTGCTGCCGTTCCCGCTCCTCGTCGCTGAACACCGGCAGTGGATAAATGAATCGGGACAGCGGTTCGGGCAGGCGTTCGGCGAGGAGGGTATCGGCCCGCTCGAAGAAACCGTGCAGTTCGGGCAGGGTTACGACCAAATCACGCAGCATGTTGATTTTCTGCGATCCCTGGCCCGGAAACAGGAAGCACAAGCGGCCCGTGGTGTCGGACTCGCGATAGTAAATGCCCTGGGGGTGCTTGAGCTCCGTCCTGTTGCCGTTGCGCAGTTCGCGCAGGGCCAAATCGAGCTTCTGCTTGAGATCCGCAGTCGAAGTGGCGACTATGGCCAGCCGACAGGTCCGGCTGCCGGCATCCGCTCCGTTCTTGGCTTGCTCTCTATGCAGTGAATACGCTAATTGACCCAGATCGAGATATTCTGGATATTCCAGCCCCTGTTTCAGACGTTCCATTTTTTGAACGATCTGAGCATGGTTCGGTCCAAAGAAGATGAAAGGTTCGGCGTCACGGGGATTGAGATCAATAGTATCCGTATCCCGGTAGTCGCCGCCGTATTCTTCCAGCACGACATGGAAGTTGGTACCGCCGAAACCAAAGGCGCTCACCCCGCAACGCCGCGGATGGCCGTTGGAGGGAGCCAGCCAAGGTCGGGTTTCGGTATTGATATAAAAGGGACTGTTCGTGAAATCTACACGCGAGTTCGGTTTTTCGACACCCAGAGTGGGCGGCAAAACGCGGTGTTTGAGGGCAAGGGACGCCTTGATCAGACCGGCCAAGCCGGCGCTGACCTTGGTATGGCCGATCATCGATTTCACCGAACCAATGGCGCAGGACCGGGGTGCCGGATTGCAGTCGCCGAAAGCGGTATTGATAGATTCAATTTCCGATTTGTCGCCGACCGCCGTACCTGTGCCATGAGCTTCGATCAGGCCGATTGTCGATGGATTTACACCGGCGTCTTCATAGGCGCGGCGCAGTGCGCGCACCTGGCCCTGCGGGTGCGGCGCGGTCAGACTACGGTTGCGCCCGTCGCTCGATGCGCCTATACCCTTGATGACGGCGTAGATGCGATCGCCGTCGCGTTCGGCATCGCTCAGGCGCTTGAGTACCACGGCGGCAACGCCCTCGCCGATGGCGATGCCGTCGGCGCTGTCGTCGAAAGGTCTACATTTTCCGCGCGGCGAAAGCGCATGGGTTTGGGCGAACGCCATAAAGGACACGGCATTGTTGGTACCGTCGATGGAGCCGACCAGCGCCACATCCGCGTCTCCGCATCGAAGCTGCTTGATCGCTACGTCCAGTGCCGCGAGCGACGAGGCGCAAGCGGCGTCGACCGCGAAATTGGTTCCGCCGAGATCCAGGCGATTTGCCACGCGTCCTGCCACCACATTACCGAGAAAGCCCGGGAACGAGTCCTCAGTCCAGGCAGGCAGCTCGTGCTTGTAAAGCGTCTCTATGATGTGTTTCCGTGTGGCCTCGGGCAGCCCTGGAACCTTGGGCAGGTAATGGGCCAGCAAGGTTCGGAAGATATAAATCGTACCGAGGTCGTTCATTCCTCCCGCCGCGAAGATGGCCGACGTCCGCTCTCTGGGGAAGGGGCGGCGGTCGAGCCCGGCGTCCTCGAGAGCGCGCTTAGCGACGTCCAGGGCGAGAAGCTGCATCGGTTCGATGGAACGCAGGGCAGCCGGGGGGATACCGAAAACCGTGGGATCGAACTGGATATCATCAAGGAAACCGCCCCATTTCGAGTAGACCTTGTCGGGCGTGCCCCGCTTGGGATCGAAGAAATCGGCCGGGCGCCAACGGTCGTCGCTGACCTCGCGAATAGCGTCTACGCGCCTCAGGATGTTTTGCCAGTACTGGCGCATATCGCTGGCGCCGGGCATCAGGCAAGCCATGCCCACGATGGCGATGTCGTCCCGCTGCGGCCGCATCCAATGTTTCTTTTCCGTCCGCTTGATAGTGCTCGCGAGCAGTTCCTGACTGCCCGTCGCGATCGAGGCATGAAGTTCGGCGATCGTCAGCGTTTTGTTCCGGAGCCTCGCGACTTCGCCGAGCATGTACAAGCCTTCGCGCCGCTGTGTCTGGACATTCACCTTGACGTAGCGCTCACCGACCCCCGCCGCCCCGGGCTGATTGTTGTGAGCGATGCCCTTGGAGGCGATACGCAGACGACCGATGTTGAGCAGTTCCAGAACCTTCAGCGTGCGCTCTTCCGATTCCAGGGCCATCTTCAGCTCGCGCCGCGTTCTGTTGAACTCGTCGCAGAATTCGGTCTTGGCGCAGCGGGTATAGACGCCGACACCGGACTGCAGCAAGGTAGTTTCCTTACAGGCGATCGCCTGGGCCTGAAACTCGTTCACGACCGCGCCGGTACGGACGATTTCTTCGGTGAACAGGTAGGCCGTGCCCATGAGTACGCCGACGCTCATGCCCCGAGCGACGAGAGGAGCCGCCAGAACCGAAAGCATTGCGGCCGAGAGCTCGTCGTGGATTCCTCCGGCGAACAGCACCTGAACCGATTCGGGATCGTTCAATTCAGCCGTGGTCAGAACTTCGATGGCCGATTCCCAGAGGATGAAACTGGTGCGGGGGCCGGTGTGTCCACCGCATTCGTTGCCCTCGAAAATGAACTTGCGGGCGCCCTCCTTGAGGAAACTGCCGAGCAGGCCCGGCGAAGGCACATGCAAGTAGGTAGTGATCGAGAGCGCCTCCAGTTCGCGCGCTTGACTCGGCCTTCCGCCGGCGATGATGGCGAAAGGAGGCTTGATTTCGCGGATCACGTCGAGCTGTTCCTGACGCAGTTCCAGCGGCATGAAGCCGAGCAGACCTATGCCCCAGGGTTTATCGCCCATGAGGGCGCGAGTGCTGCTCAGGAGCGTTTGTACCTGGGGCTTGCGCATGACCGACAGGGCGAGGAACGGAAGCCCTCCCGCTTCCGCCACCGCCTTCGCGAACGGCGCGGTGTCGCTGACGCGCGTCATAGGTCCCTGGACGATAGGAAACCGGGTGCGGTGCTTACGTGCGAGGGGCGAATCGGCAGCCAGGGTCTTTTGGGAGCGAGCTTGCTCGATCAGCGAATCGATGCTTTCTTTGATCGCAGTAAGAATGCGGCCGACGGTACCATAGCGCTTAGCCAAGGGAGCCGCAAAGGCGATATCCTGACCCAGTGGCAGCAACGCGTCATCGGTTTCTCGCAAGTGTTGTACCAGGAGATCGCGCCAGGATTCACCCCGCGCAATCCGCTGCTCCAGTTCTTGGAGCTTGTCGCGCCCGGATCGGGCAAACAGCCGGAACGGTGTTTCTTCGTCGTCGAGCAGAACGGTCTCGCTGCCATCCAGCTGGCTCCACATGGTGTGCTGGTTCGATCGCACGAACGGACTTTCGTCGGTCAGCCACAGCTGTTCGCACAATACGACACCGCTTGCGCCTGCCAGCGCCGCCGCAGCGGCGCTGCGCAGCCCGATGCCGCCTTGGATCCAATAAGGTATGCTCAGTCGCCCCTTGAGTTCCTGAAGCAGAATGAAGCTCGAATGGCGGCTGACCGATCCGCCGGCCTCGTGGCCTTTGACAATCAGACCGTCACAGCCGGCGGCAATAGCAGCTTGGGCCGACGGAAGATCGTAGACTTCGATAAAAACCCGGCGGGCGATAGCTTTAGTCCGCTTCCGGAGAGCGGTCAATTCAGCTGGGTTCAGGCCAGCGAGTACGAGAATGGGGACTTGATAGGGGAGGCGTTCGGAAAGTCGGGTGAGGTCTCGCGTCGGCGATCCCAGCACGTCCCAGCGAATTCCCCACCGTTGCGATTCGCTGGCCGCGGATGCCAGCGTGTCCATTACCGACGGCAGTGTATCCGGCGTATCCCGGTAACCTAAGTCCAAGATCCCGATGCCTTGGGCTCTTAAGGCCGCAATGGCGATCTGCGGATCAAGGCAGTGCGCCGGCGTGATAGCAATAAGCGTTTCCATCCGTTCACCTCCGATGTGATGGATTCTTTCCTTAGTTGCAACAAATCAGAGTTCGAAGCTTACGATTGCTTGTCCGTATTCAATCTAAAGCTTGCGCACGCGAAAAACGATACCAAAAATCGCAACGGATTCGAATGCTACGATTTGTGTAAAAACTATCAACTAAAAGCCTGATTGTTTCACAATCCAATCCGTGAACTAATCATATCCAAATTCTCAAAAAAGAAAAAGAACAATTTTCTGTTGACAAATGCGCGTTGAATTTGTGATTGTGAAAATGTTCAGAAACGGAGTGCGATTATGGACAATCGAATTTCGATTGAGAGGCTCATGGAATGGGTCGTTCCCGTGACCGAATCCGGATGTTGGATATGGATAGGATCGGTGCCGGCGGACGGCGAGCGTATTGATGTGGAGTGGGAAAGCCTGCACCCGGATCGATTCTTCTGGGAGATCCATTACGGGCATATCCCGTCCGGGCAGTGTGTTTGTCACAAATGCAACGTTCAGTATTGCGTCAACCCTAACCACCTTTTTCTTAAGGCCAGCCGAGCGGCATCCAGCGAAACGGCTTAGCGGGCTCTTTCGCGATCGCGCTGCTGCGGTCGGATGCATCCAGGATCGTAGGGCTTGGTTCTACCTGACGGTTCTTTGAATCAGCCCTTGTTCGTAGTACCGCTTGATATCTATGTTATAGCTCCCGTTTTTCAGCATGGCCTTGATGCGATAGGGCTGTCCGCAAGGATCGAGGTCGAGTTTCGCAAGGTCCACGATACGGTGGGGTTGTGGATTTTTGTCCGCGTCGAGGAGCATGATCACTTTCGGCCGGAGCTTTTGCCGCGGGTTGACCTCGATGACCAGAGCGACTTCCCCGTTACTCATTTCGACGAGGCTGCCTGCAGGGTAGGTGCCTAGACATTCGACAAACTTGGTTACCAAGTTCCCATCGAGACGTTTTCCGCTCTCGTTGTTGAGAATTGCGATCGCGTCCATGTGGGTACGGCCTGACTGGTACACACGGTCGCTGGTTACGGCGTCGTAGGTATCGGCGACGGCGACGATACGGGTGTACGGCATGATTTGGGCATCGGTGAGGCCGTTGGGATAACCGGTGCCGTCGAGGTTTTCGTGATGTTCGTATGCGACATCGATGGCGCCTGGGTAGACGCCGCGGGTGGACATGAGTATGTCCCGGCCGTGCACGGTGTGAGCTTTCACCACAGTCATTTCTTCATCGGTGAGACGGCCCGGCTTATTGAGGATTTCCAGAGGCACTCTCATCTTGCCCATGTCGTGCATGAGTCCGGACAAACCGAGGTTTCGAAGCTCTGGAATGGACATGCCCAAATAACGCCCAAGTACGATCGAGAAGATACAGACGTTCATAGAATGCTGAGCGGTGTACTCATCGCGATCCTTGAGCTGAGTCAGGAGCAGCATGGCGTCGGGATTTCGATATACGCTGTCCACGCATTCGCAGACAGCGTCTCTCGCGAGCTGAATATCGACGCCTCGACCGAAGCGGATGTCGTCCATGAATGTCTTGACTAGTTTGCTCGTCTGCGTGTGGGTATTTTGAGCGCGGTCGATTTCACGTTCGACGGATACCCGCTTTTCCGGCGGGGCGGCGGTCCACGATAGACGCGACGATTTAATCGGCCGGCGGCGGGGGGTGGTTTCCGGGAATTGTGTTCGATAGGCGTCGATGTAGACGTATTTGCATACTTTTCGAACGGCGTCGATGTCCGCTTGCGTGGCGAGCACGAATCCCTGAAACAGGAATGGCGAATCGAGCCAGGGGCGATCCAACTCGCATACGTACATTCCGATCTTCAAATCGCCGGCCGCTACTTTGATCTTTCTCAGGGTCGTTATTCCAGGAGAATCCATACGGTTGTCCACGGTGTTTTCTCCAAAAATAATCCGGACGCCGGGATTACGTTAAGAACCTATCCCAGCAGACTCAAGAAATCCTTCGGCAAGCTCAAGGCGAAAGGCCTGCTGGGATAGGTTCTATAACAAAGTATAGCTATAGCGCTTTTTCAACCGCCCTCGAGGCATTTCGCTGCAGGCCGACGCTTCCCTTTATACGTTTCACTGGCGGGAGATCGCTACGTACGTCGCCAGTTCGCACGTGGCCGAAACCTTTTCGCCTACAGTGGTTTGAGAGCCGTTGGAACGATCGGACACAGCACCGGAGCGCTGACGCGTCATGGCGCCAGCTTTTCCGTTCGCCCCTGAGCCGCGGACTGTAGTGCGGCGACGATGATGCTGCAGTTGGCTTTTGCATCATCCAGCGAAAGCAGTGGCGCCTTTCCGGTCAACACGGATTCGCTGAAATGTTCGACTTCCAGCCTGAAATGGTTGGCCGCGGGCAGACGTTCTTCACATTGACGCCCATCCTCAGTCCACCATGAAAGCACGGGGATATCGCCCGGAAGCTGCCACACGATATGGCATTTCAGGCCGCCTTTGGTGCCTATGATTTCGTATTCCGAGCGCCGCGCCCTTTCGAAGCTGATATCGAAATGGGCATGTTTGCCGTCTCCGAAATCGATCACGCCGCTGGTCGTGATATCCGCGCCGCTATCGACATATTTCGCGATCGCCGTCACGGCAACGGCCGGCTCGTCAAAAAACATTCGGGCCGAATGAATGGCATAGCAGCCGATGTCCCACATCGCGCCGCCGCCACGCTCGACGCTTTCCGCTAAACGGTAGAGCCGCGCAGGACGCATCATGAAAGAGTAAGTGGCGCGGACGGAACGAATCTCGCCGATAAGGCGGGAGCGAATCAATTCCCACACCCGCGCATGCTGCGGGTGGAAACGGTACATGAACCCTTCCATCACGGTTACCTTATGTTCACGCGCTGCTGCCTCGATGGCCTCGATGTCGGCGACGGTCAACGCCATCGGTTTCTCGCACAATACATGCTTGCCGCGGCGGATGGCGCGCAGCGTCCATTCGGCGTGTTCGCGATTGGCGAGCGGCAGGTAAACGGCCTCGACCTCCGTGTCGTCGAGCAGCGCTTCGAGATTGTCATAAGTCCGGACGCCTTGCTGTTGCGGCGCATATTTCGCCAGTGTCTCCGCGGCGGCTCCCGGGCGGCGGCTGGCGATGGCGACCAGTTCGGCGTTCGACGCTTCGACGATGGCCGGCATCAGTCGTTCGTTGACGCGCGCCGCGCCGAGTATGCCCCAACGGAGTTTTCGGTCGTTCATCGGTTCTCCCCTTATTTTTATAAGCTAGGAAATAGTGTACATATCATAATCCTTGAAACGGCGGTTGGACGTGCTCGAGCGGCTGGAGGGATGACGATCGGAGTCCTCGCGGTGTTTCTACCGCGTCGAAGCGGTCAACGGCTGTTTCGAAAGTAATGTCTCAGGATGCGGTGATGGTCTCTCGCGCGATGCGATGACCGAACCGGCGCGGCGTGGTCTTTCCCGGCCTGGACATTGGTTTTTCACCATCTTCCCATAACCATCCGAGGTGATGCCATGACGATCAAAGTTGGAGACCGCCTTCCCGAGGGTACGCTTTACGAATCGACGGAATTCGACTCAGCGACCAGCTGTCCGTTGAAGCCTCAGGCATTGTCCGTCAGCGAGCTCGTAAAGGGAAAGAAAATCGTGATTTTCGGCGTTCCAGGGGCGTTCACGCCGACCTGTTCCGCGCAACATTTGCCGGGTTATATCGCCAATTTCGACAAGCTGAAAGCCAAGAATGTCGACGAAATCTGGTGCGTGGCCGTCAACGACGCGTTCGTGATGGCATCCTGGGGCAGGGAGAGGAATGCCGGCGGCAAGGTGCGCATGTTAGCCGACGGCAGCGCCGAATATACCCGTAAGCTCGGCCTTGAGCTCGATCTTACCGCCAAGGGCATGGGCGTGCGCTGCCAGCGTTTTGCGATGGTGGTGGACAACGGCGTCGTAACCCATCTCGCTGTCGAGGAGCCGGGCAAGTTTGAGGTTTCGAGCGCCGAGGCGATCCTTTCGCACCTGTAAGAATAGCCTCTTGATTACCATGAGCCGCGGAAACCTTCGGGCTGCGGCTCTTTTTCCGTCTGAGGTAGAATGGCCCGCTCGTTTTCGTCAACGGCAAGCAACTATGCAACAGACTGATCCCAAACTGACCGACATCCTGGATGCCGCCGTCGAGATCGCGCGCGGTGCGGGTGCCATTCTTCGCGAGGGATTCGAAAACCAGCGCGCCGCGTCGCTACAGTTCAAGACCACGGATATCGATCCGGTGACCGAATACGACCTTCGCAGCGAGGAATTCATCGTCGGCGAATTGCGCCGGCGCTTTCCGTCTCACCAGATCGTAGGCGAAGAGGGCGGGGCGTACAGAGCTGGGGAAGTCCAGTCGACCGCCCGCGAGTTCCTGTGGCATATCGATCCGCTCGACGGCACCGTAAACTTCTCGCACGGCTTTCCCATGTTCTGCGTGTCGCTGGGCTTGCTGATCGACGGCGTTCCCTCGCTTGGCGTCATCTACAACCCGATTACCGATGAAATGTTCGCCGCCGCGCGGGGGCTGGGGGCTACGCGCAACGGTTCGCCGATTCACGTGTCGGCAACACCGGTGCTGAATCGCGCGTTGGTGATCACCGGTTTTTCCTACGACACCCACACCAGCGACAGCAACATGAAAAATTTTCTCGCCTTCCAACGTACCGCACAGGCGACGCGGCGCATCGGCTCGGCGGCGCTCAATCTGTGCTACACGGCAGCCGGGCAGATGGACGGCCACTGGGAAATGAAGGTCAAGCCGCATGACATCGCGGCGGGCATCGTGCTAGTACGTGAAGCCGGTGGTACGGTCACCGATTTCGACGGCGGCGATGACATCTTAAATACCGGCCGCATCGTTTCCAGCAACGGCTTGATCCATCGCGAAATGCTGGAAGTGTTGAAAGCCGCTAACGACCGCGATTGAACGAGCATTCTTTTCGTATCGTCGCCAAAAGCGTTAGGCTTTCCCGCGCTCTTTCCTGTAAACCCGAGCGGGCCGCTGCCCGCTGTTACCACTGAGGAGTCATCATGAAGATCGGTATCGCCTCTGACCACGCTGGTTTCGAGTATAAAGAAGCACTGCGTGCATGGCTGAGTTCGCTGGGCCACGAGGTCGTAGACTACGGTTGTTTCAGTGACGAACGAACCGATTATCCCAAGTGGATCCGCCCCTGCGCCGTGGCTGTCGCTAACGGCGAAGTCGAGCGCGGGATCGTGTTGGGCGGCAGCGGCAATGGAGAAGCCATCGTGGCTAACCGCGTCAAAGGTTGTCGCTGTGGCTATTGCTTCAACGAGGAAACTGCCTTTCTCACGCGGTCGCACAATGACGCCAACTGTATCGCCATGGGACAAAGAATCATTAGCCTCGACATGGCCAAGAAGATCGTCGAGGTTTTTCTGTCCACCGAGTTCGAAGGTGGACGGCACGTGCCGAGAATCAAGGCGATCGATGAGTGATAGACAGGGAGCGCGGACAGTCCTCTCTTTTCCGAAACGAGTTGGATGAGACGGGGGATCGGCGGTCATTCACCCGTATTGACGATGGGCCGCCGATCAGAGATGAAACGCGTTCATTTTTTCGCTTTTCATAGTCATTGCCGGATTTCGCCTGTTCAAAAACGAAAATCGATCGAGGGCTTGGATTATTTTTGAAATCAAGACCTTAAAGTTGTTTAAGGATCGTCCAACGTACGGCGCTTACAAAATCTTAAAAATCAGCCGGTGTCGGAATTCGGCGACACGTCAGTTGTTTCCGATGGTGCAGTGATGGCGATGCGAAATCGGTCGGCGAGACGCGACGCGGGGAGGGGCGATTTCGGTTTGGATATACCCATGGCTGATCCTCGATACGGCTGATCGGGCAGAGTAAGCCGATGAGGGCAGGTTTGTAACACAATCGATCGAAACGTTTTAGTGATGCCGCCAATCGTGGGGTTGGAGCAAGTCTGTTTCGGTTGGTTTGTACGTTACCGAAACCGCTATCGCATGCCGAGTACCGCAACGATTTTCCTCCACCGTTTTCCAAAATCTTACATTTCCCACCCTCGAAGGCGGTGGCCAAAGGGCGAGTAGTTCGCTCGATTATTGTTACCCCTCACGCTCGGAAAAAATTGTCTTGAAAAAACAATAGAAAAGGGCGCACCGAAGCGAAGTTCCAGGGATGGCACGAATCCTGTATTGTGACTATTAGTCGTAAGGATGCGACCTAAGCCAAAGGGACTTGGCGGCTATGTTTTCGCGTCGCAGGGTTTCAAGGGCCCGGCGCGAGCGTAAGGAAAGCGTTGAATGCAAGACAAGGAGTTCGACTTATGAAATCGTATGCATTGGCCGCGGTATTGTCTTCGATGATGGTTACCGGTTCTGCCTTCGCGGACAACGACTTCCGGGCCTTGGGCCAGGTGTCCAATTTGACTCCGATGAGTGAAGAACAGCTTGCGACCGTCGAAGGCGGCTGGAGCGGTGGTGGCGCTTGTGGCGGTGGTTTGATCAATCTTGCGAACGTTTGTCTTAATCTGGCCCTACCCGTGGTGGTCGGAATCAACCTGAGTGTTTTGGGTGTCGCATCCCAGACTATCGCCCAGGTTACGGAGCAATACATCAATTAGCGACAAAGCCGAGGCCCGTACAGACGACGCATTCGGGCTGATGGGTGAAGCGGGGGATCGGATGATCCGTTCTCCCGCTTTTTTATTAGAGAACAAGCGGTTTCCAAAAATTATTAATCAGGCCCGTAAATACCAGGAGGGTATTTACCGGCCACTGCCCAGGCCGGTACACGCCCGGCCTGGACTCACGCGGCTTGCCGCCGTGCCGGAGCATCCCTGCCCCGGATTAACCCGGCCCATCTTAAATAGGTCGGGTTAAATAAGTCGCTTCGAACGCCAGCAGGAGGTTCGGATCAACTAAAGCGAGTTGAGCTTGTCCGCGAGGCGCAAGCGAGAAAAAACGGAAGCGGATCAGGTCTATCGCAGAAATCCATCGCTTATCCCATCGCGCAAGCTGCGGGTTAGCACGCGAAACCACGCCTGTCACCGCTTATTTGCGTATCGTGGAGTGTGGTATAAAGGACCCACTTTCGGTATAGGATGTGAGCGGGACGATATGGCAAAGGTAAGCCGACTGGCCATGGCGATTTTGGCATTGTGTGTCGTTACGGATCGAGCGGCCTTTGCCGATCCGGGAAAGGAGCCGGCACCAAGGCGGCATACATTAAAGGAGCTCCGAGACCAATATGTCGTCAAACAGCAGCTCGATTACTCGTGCGGGGCTGCCGCGTTGGCGACGCTGCTGCGGTATTACTACGGCGAGGATACCTCCGAGCAAGAGATTTTGACTCGTCTTAACGCGATATTGGCCAACCTGACGAAAGAGCAGTGGGCACGTAAGAAGCGCATCGGCTTTTCGCTGCTTGATCTCAAAAAGGTTGCCGAAGAAAAAGGGTACCGCGCCGCTGGTTTCGAACTGAAGGTCGAGCAGCTCAGGCAACTCGTCGCGCCCGTCCTTGTTTACGTGCATCCGTTCGGCTATCACCATTTCGCGATACTGCGAGGGATTGCGGGGGACCGCGTTTATCTCGCAGATCCGGGGCGCGGCAACCTGCGCATGAGTTTGTCCCATTTCAAGGACGAATACGGCGGCGTGATCTTCGTTCTTGGACGGGCGGGAGAAGAAAGTATAGTGTCCTATCCCTTAGCATTGGGAAGACCGACCGATTATCCCGAGCCGCGATTGCTGGATTTTGCCGAACGGGCCGATCTCCTGTCTCGCCCCACAACAGATCTGACGGTTAGGACGCTCCCGAGTCTTTATCCGCCATTCAGATGAATTCCGCGCTTGAGGTTGCGGTAGTGTTAGGCGTCTGTTTTGCGAATGCCGAGCTTCTATGTATTTGGCCGGATCATGGGGCAGCGGTCAGTGAACCACTCTTCCTACGGCGGTCTCTCCTCTTGTTTTGCGGATTAGAGTAATGGTCAAATTTTGTGTATGGGGAGTTGATCAGGCGGCGACTTTCTCGGCGTCTTCCTGAACGCCGTCCTTGAACACGACTCCCTCAATGACCTGAGCCAGCCGCGGAACTCCATTCAATCTCCGCCAGTGTCGCTCGGCGCTTTTCACCAGCATGAACACCATCGCGAGAATACTTCCCCGTGACACGCAGCCTCGCGTTTTAGCGGTTCTGAGCCTCACCGTGGCAAAGGTGGATTCAATTGGATTAGTGGTCCTCAGGTGAATCCAATGCTCCGCCGGAAAATCGTAGAACGCCAACAGCGTCTCCCGATCCTTTTCCAGGCAGGCCACCGCCTTGGGCTACTTGGGCCGATACACCTCGACGAAATGATCGAACGCGTTCTCCGCTTCCTGCCGGGTGGCGGCCATCCAGATCTCGTGCAGCGCCGCTTTGGCTTTGGGCTGTTGGCTCTTGGGCAGCTTATTGAGCACATTCGCCGTCTTATGGACCCAACAGCGTTGGCCACGGGTGGTCCCGTACACCTGCGGTAAGGCTTTCCAGAAGCCTAAGGCGCCGTCGCCGATGGCCAGGTGCGGATCAAGGGTGAGACCCCGGGCTTTGAGATCCAACAGCACCTCGCGCCAGGACGGTTCGCTCTCCCGATAGCCATCAGCCAACGCCAGCAACTCCTTCTTGCCGTCCGCCGTAGCCCCTATCACCACCAGAATGCACTGCGCCGCATCCTCCAGCCGTACCCCGAAATGAATGCCATCTACCCAGAGATACACATAACGCCGGTTCGACAAATCCCGCCGCGACCAACGCTGATGCTCGTCCTTCCAGACCTCTTTCAAGCGGCTGATCGTACTCGCCGACAGCCCCGGCGCCTCCCGCCCTAACAGCACCGTCAGCGCCTCCTGAACATCCCCGGTCGAGATCCCTTTCAAGTACAACCACGGCAATAACGCCTCAAGGCTCTGGGGGCGCCGAAGGTACGGCGGCAAAATCGCCGAGGTCAACCGGATCGCCTTCGACCGATCTCGCACCCGCGGCACCTTGACCTCGATAGGACCCACACCGGTCTGGATGGACCGCGTCGGTAGATGACCGTTCCGCACCACCCGCTTGGCGCCCATCCGCCGTTTTCTCGTCCTTGAATCGCTCCAGAAAGGCGGCCACCTCCGCTTCGATCGCCGCCGCCAGCATCCGCTGGGCGCCTTCCCGTAACAACTCCGTTAACGCATCCGCCACGGGAGCTGGTGCCCCTGGATTCTTCAGCGCAATGATCTTATCTTCACTCATGGCGTATTCGCTCCTCTTGTAGGAAGGGATGACCTTGAAGACCCTCCAGAATACGCCGCCTACCTCAATCCCTCATCCACAACTTTCGAGCATAACTCGCGGATTATCCGCGATAAGCATTTCCGTTTTGTGCGAGACCGCTTCTAGGGCGGCGGTTTTTCAAAAAATTAAATCGACTCCACGCGCAAAAGATCTCGTTTAATCAATTGCTTCCATTATCTTTCCCTACGGGTGCCTGCTGACGATAACAAAAAATTAAAAAGTCTACTGGCATCTTGCCATCGTACGGCTACGGTGAGAGAACGACAAAGACGGATAACGGGCCGGCGAAAAAATCACTCGCGAGACAGTTCAGTATTCGTTTCGGTATACCGATGGCATTTGCATCGGCCGATATCGAGGCGCGATGTCATCAGCATGTAACGGGGGTGCAATTTCCTCTGCGGGACGATTAGACGTAAGCGTTCGAATCAAAGGAAATCAACCAGGCATGTTTCACCTTGGTTCCAAAATACGGACATAAACTTGAGCAGTGAATGCCGAAAGCGTTTCTTGGCTGCGCTTTTCAAAAACGTACATTTTCCGAGGGAGAAACAGGTAATTTCGGTGACTTCGAACGTCGCGGAAAATCTACGACCGTTAGTCACTGAGAAAAATCAGCTCAAAAACAGTTGGATAGAGCGGTGTCCAAGCGAATTTTCGAGGATGGCATGATGTCTGCAATTTGACTATCGGTCGTAAGGATGCGACCTAAGCCAAAGGGACTTGGCGGCTATGTTCTCGCGTCGCAGGACTTCAAGGACCCGGCGCGAGCGTAAGGAAAGCGTTGAATGCAAGACAAGGAGTTCGACTTATGAAAGCGTATGCATTGGCCGCGGTATTGTCTTCGATGATGGTTACCGGTTCTGCCTTCGCGGACAACGACTTCCGGGCCTTGGGCCAGGTGTCCAACTTGACTCCGATGAGTGAGGAACAGCTTGCGGCCGTGGAAGGCGGAGCTTGCAACGGTGGCCTGATCAATCTTGCGAATGTTTGTCTCAACCTGGCCGTACCCGTTTCGGTTGGCATCAACCTGAGTGTTCTGGGTATCGCAACTCAGACCATTGCGCAAGTCACCACACAGAGCATGAATTAACCGTAATAGCGAAGGGCCCGTGTGCGAATCGCACGGGCCACATCATCCAAGCGGGGGAGTGGCTAGTTGTCAAGTCCCGCAAGATCGTAAACCTTCTTTCGAAAAAGATGAGGATGGGACAGTTGCCAGTTTTTGAGAGCCTGGATCGGGGTGAGATGGCCTAAGGCCTTTTGGGGAATGTGATGATTGTACAGCTCGACATAGCGGTGCAAGGTCGTTTCCAGATCGGCGGTTGAGTCGAAGTGATGGGTTTGCAACACCTCCTCGATGCGGCCATTGAAGCGTTCCACCAGGCCATTCGTTTGGGGCCGGCCCGGCGGAATCAGGCGATGTTCGATGCCTTGTTCAGTACAGAGGCGGTCAAACTCATGCGTCCCCGAGGGCTGCCGAGTTCGGGTCAGGAAACGGTCGGTAAACTCCGAGCCGTTGTCGGTCAGGCATTTCTGGATGCGGAAAGGCGCGGCCTGAATCACCGCTTTGAGGAAGTCCTTTGCGCTTAAGGCGGTGCGGTTGGGCTTGAGGGCGACATAGACCCAGCGGGTGGCGCGGTCGATGGCGACGAACAGGTATCGGCGGGGTTCGCCGTCGATGGCGGGCAAGTACTTAACATCCAGGTGAAGGAAGCCGGGCTCATAGGCCTTGAAGGGTTTGACCTTCGCCTTCTCTGTAGGCGGAAGCAGGGTCTTGAGGGACGCCACCCCGTGGCGGCGCAGGCAGCGGTCTAGCCCGGAACGGGACACGGCGGGATTGAGAAATTCCCGGGTCACGGCCAGGAGATCATCCAAGGGGAGGAGCAGAGCTTGGCGGAGGTAGACCACGATGGCTTCCTGGGCGGGCGTGAGCGTGGTTCTGAGGGTGTGGGGCCGGTGTGAGGCATCTTCGACCGAGGAGCGGTGTTTCCACTTGCGGACGGTCGTTCGGCTAATGCCATGCTTTTGGGCCAAGGCGCGCTCGCTCAACGTGGACGCTTGAATGGCCTGCCGAACGGCCGGGGTGGTACGGGCGTTCTTATGAAGACGAATCTGCATGGAGAGAAACCTCACTTGGACGAACCGAATATCTCCTGGAGAAGGCTCCGGGCTTCGAACCAAGCATAACTCCTTCTCGGTAAATAATCACACGAGACGCGACAGCTAGGCCGCTTGCCCGCTTGCCTGCTTTTCGACGAAAGGTATCCGAAGATCCAAGAGGCGAGACCGTGTTCTTGCCGGTTTTTCGCGATTTCACGTAGCGTTAATGACTAATCGATTGCTGTTTTCCCTTCGATAAACTTTCATTCGATGCCTCATAGGATCGCGCTAGATGACTATATCCACGCGTAGATTCAAAGTGCTTATATAAAGCTTAAAAATAAAAAATTTTCCGGTTCATCCCAGAACGCCCCACCCTAGAAGAAACCTCGTTACCTATCCGTAGCGAGTTGATGCTACCGTGCGTTATTGCGTTGCACGGTTCGTTAACGGCGATCCATTTCGAAAAATATTTGTTAACTATTGAAAGCTCCATAGTTTGGTTTTTTCAAAAATTTTAACCAGCGGCCTTCTTAAAAATTTTGCTAGATCAATCGATTGCGACGACATCACGGTTGCATCGCGAATTGCTGTTACAGGAATTTAAATTTTGTCTGGTATCTAGGCTTCACGGTTGTTCCTGAGCGAGGCTGTAGCCGGTTTGAGCAACGTCACGGCGATTAAAAACCGTGATTGCATCGATAGAGTGCGCTGTTTCAGGGATATTCGTTGCCCTGAGCGAGTTCGAGCCAAGCTATTGGCGTCTGCTGATACGGCTCCCTGATTACGAAGTCTCGGCGTGACTGTTTCACCAGAATGACTCACTTTTAAAATCAAGAAAACAGTACCGAGCGACGATCCATAAAAAGATTTGATCTGGTTTTTCAAAAAGTTAAATTCTTGCGCGCCGAGGCTGGCGATCGAGGTGCTTCAAACCCGCAAAAAAGCTAAGCCGTGGTCGGAAGTCCTTGCTCGAAGAATATAAAGTCCACGGGGAAACAAGTGGATAGATCTCCACAGGTGCACGCTATGTAGGGGGGTGGCATGATGCCTGCAATTCGATGTTTGGTCGTAAGGACGCGACCCGAGCCAAAGGGACTTGGCGGCTATGTTCTCGCGTCGCAGGGCTTTAAGGACCCGGCGCGCTCTTAAGGAAAGCGTGTAATTTAAGACAAGGAGATCGACTTATGAAATCGTATGCATTAGCCGCGGTATTGTCTTCAGTTATGGTTGCGGGCTCAGCCTGGGCGGATGCGGACAGCGACTTCCGGGCCTTGGGCCAGGTGTCCAACTTGACTCCGATGAGTGAAGAACAACTCGCCGACGTTGAGGGCGGTTACGTTGGCACCGTGGTTGGTTTTCTGCAAGGCATTGTAGTTGATAGGATCGAAGCGACGGCCGCTGTTCTTGATTCCATTGCAGGCTTCTTTCAGCTTGAGCTGCCGCCAATAAAGGTGCAGTAACAATAATCGTGGCCCGTGCGAATGGCGGACTCGGGCTTGGACAATCAGGCGGGGGTGATCATCCGATCCCCGCCTTTTCGATAACCGCCGTTTCCAGGTCTAACGATGCCGTTTGGGAAAGTCGAAAAACAACAGTCGTCCGCTCCCGGCCAGAATGTAGACCCAATCCTCAACCGTGAATTCGATTGCCGCAATTCCACAGGTGGGAAGCGAACCAATGTTCTCGCCGGTCAGTCGAGCGACCAGTTCGCTTAGAGAGGGATTGTGGCCGATCAGGCAGGCGGTGTCGTGGATATTCTCGATCGATCGAATCAATTCGACCAAAGCCGGCACCTCTTGATTATAAATGCAGTCGCGAACGACGATTCCGGCCTTATCGTAACCGACGGCCTCCGCTACTCGTTCGGCGGTTTCGAGAGCGCGTTTCGCCGGACTTGATATGATTGAATCCGGTTCCATTTCGCGAAGTTTCAATATACTCCCAATGAGTGATGCATCGTATCTCCCGCGGTCATTCAGAGGGCGATCGATGTCGGCCAGCGATGGCGAATCCCGGTCGGATTTGGCGTGACGAATGACGATCAGCTTTTTCATCGCAGCGACTCCGCGCCTGATTCTATTGGGACGCGCCGTCTTTTCAGGAATCGAGCTTTCCGGCACGAGGTCGGAACATGATACGTCCTCGACCTAAAGCCGAGAATAGTTTCTCGACGGGAAGATTTTTCCTTATGCATCACCGGGGTATACTATGTCCAAATGGTGTACTTTTTGCTGCATTCTCGTGCTTTAGCGTGGCCATGAAATTCAGGCCGCGCCGTATTTGAAACAGCTCACTCTTTTGACACACCTGTTCCGCGAGCTGCACCCGTAGCGCTCAATTAGCAAATGATTCCTGCGCGTTGGAGCGTTTGTCACCGTGTAATTCCTTGACTATATTGTGGGGTTTGCTATTTACAGCAAATTTGCCCGGAGTTCGCCGGGTGAGAAAAAACTTGCATCCGAATCTGGACGATTGATTGGTATTTTCGGACACGAGTGGAGTAGGCAAGGAGGACCACTCGGCTGGAGTCGGAGGGGGTGGTGAGGACTTACCGGGTTAGGCTCGAAGAAGAAACGACCGTTCGCGATTGCATTGTTATCCACGGCAGAACATGTCGTTCCGAAGCGACCGTTGGCGATTGGAAGGGGCGCTTCGGTGCTCCCGGAGCGACCGTTTGCGATTGGAAGGGCGGTTCCGCCGCTCCCCGGAGACACCGCTGGCCATCGGAAGGGATAAGAACTGGGGGTTAGCCCTGGGCCGTAGAACGTATTTGGTTATCGAGTTTCCGAGGAAAAACACACTGTGAGCTTTCCAAGCTGGATCGTCGTCTTTTTGTGTCCTTTGCTTTTCAGTACCGCTCTCGCCGAATCGAAGAAGTCGGCACCTCCGCCACCTCAGCCAGCCGCAGTTCCAGCACCGAGCCCACCAGTTACGCCTCCGGCCGATAAAGGGCCAGCCAAGCCCTTCGACTTTTCAGATGTGGAGCAGAAGGCAAAAGAATTAGCCGCTAAGCCTTATGCCCGGGATGAGTCCGGTATGCCCGAGTTTTTGACCAGGCTGGACTACGATCAGTACCGCGATATTCGGTATAAACCAGAAAAAGCTCTTTGGCGTGACGAGAATTTGCCGTTTCAAATTCAGGCATTTCATCGCGGTTTCATTTTCAAGGATCGCGTTGTCATCAATATTGTGGATCGCGGGAGCTCGACGCGGCTCGCGTATTCGCCGGAACTGTTCGATTTCGGGAAGAACCAATTTCCGAACCCCCTTCCGGCAGACCTTGGATTCGCCGGTATTCGCTTCCATCATCCCTTGCGGAAGGATGATATCTTCGATGAGATCGCTGTTTTCCTGGGTGCGAGTTATTTTCGGGCGGTCGGGTTGGGACAGTTATATGGTCTGTCCGCGCGCGGGTTGGCTGTTGATACGGGCTTGCCGAAAGCAGAGGAGTTTCCGATTTTTAAGGAGTTCTGGATCGAAAAGCCGGCGAAGGACGCTAGCGCGCTCACAGTATATGCTTTACTGGATAGCGAGAGAGTAACCGGGGCGTATCGCTTCATCATTCGCCCGGGACTCGACTTGACGATGGACGTGACGAGTCATCTTTACTTTCGCCAAGGCATCGAACGCGTCGGCATCGCGCCTCTGACCAGCATGTTTTATCATGGTGAGAATACCGATCGTTTTCTGGATGACTTTCGTCCCGAGGTGCACGATTCCGACGGGCTATTGATTGGAAGAAGCACCGGCGAATGGGTCTGGCGCCCGTTGAACAATCCGCGCCAGCTTCGCATCAGCGTCTTCCGGGATGAGAAGCCCGTGGGATTCGGCTTGATGCAGCGGGATCGCAATTTCGACCATTACCAGGATTTGGAAGCCGGCTATAACCGTCGACCTAGCGCCTGGGTCGAGATTCTGGGCGATTGGGGACCGGGCGCGGTTTACCTGATCGAAATTCCGAGCGACGCAGAGAAATACGATAACATCGTAGCTTTTTGGGTGCCTGACAAGGCGACCGGCGAAGGCAAGGAATACACCTACAGCTATCGTCTGCATTTTCTATTGGACGAGTTTACCGCGCCCGGGGGCGGTAAGGTCGTTGCCACTCGCGTGGGCGCGTCGGCTCCCGATAGTCCGAATCGTAAATTCGTCGTCGAGTTTGCCAGCCCGACGCTCAAGTTGCTCAGCGACAAGGCTGCGGTAGAGGCCGAGGTAAGCGCCTCCGCCGGTAAGATTACCAATATCGTAGTTCAGAAAAACAGTGAAAATGATCGATGGCGTTTGAGTTTTGATCTAGAGCCCGAAAAGGATAAAGACCCGGTCGAGTTGCGTGCAATGTTGAAATCCGGCAAGGATGCACTTACCGAAACATGGGTTTATCAGTGGAACCGTCGATGAATCAAGTACGGACCTTAAACAAGGTGGTAACGTCAGGTGTTGTGGAACCTTTTCCCCAGTCCTGGCCGCCTGGAATCAAGGAACGAGTCATCGCCTATTTGCAGAGCCTCGGCTTGTCTCGGCAGGATCTCGTTGAAGGACTGGCGGAAGATTGCCTGAACCGAGCTCGGCGTCGGGTTGGTCGCGGAGCTGTAGAGGAATTACTCAAGCGTGCGATAGAAGAGGCTCAGCGGCGCTTCGACCACGCCTTGGCGCGGGCCATGCGGTTATCGCCGTCCAAGGATCCTCATCCGGTAGCGGCGGCACGGGCCGCCTTGCTGCTGACTGGCTGCCCGTCAGTTGCCGACGCTCTATTCGAAAATTCGGAGCCGCCGGCCGAGACAGGAGAGATGTTGAAAGATATTCTGCCGCGCCCCACGCCCCCCGAGGCCCCTGTTTCCATGGCCGAGCAACCGCTGCGATTCTGGTTGTTCAAATCGACTCATCAAAGCAGTTAACCTTTATTCACAGTATGTCTTCCCATGCCAGCGCTTTGCCGCGCTATGTCCGCACTCTAAGGCGAACAATCTTCTTTACTCTGGTCACCGTGACGGCATTCGCAGCGCTTGCCATGATCACGAGCGCTTTCCTGCAGAACGGAATAACGCCGCAGGAAATCGTTCTGCTCGTACTTTATACATTGCTGATTCTGTGGATCAGTACCTCGTTTTGGACCGCCACGCTTGGATTCTGGTGTTTGCTTCGGGGCGGTGATAAGCGTTCTATCTCAAGGTTGCCCCCGAGCCTGCCTCCCACGCCCGACCAGGAGCCGGCACTCACGGCGCTAGTGATGCCGATTTATAACGAAGATCCCGTCCGGGTATTCGCAGGTCTTCGGGCGATTTACCAGTCGCTCCGCGAAACCGGTCGCGCCGACGCGTTCGAACTGTTTATTCTCAGCGATACGCGCGATCCCGACATCTGGATGCAGGAAGAGGTGAACTGGTATCGCATGTGCCGCGATTTCAACGCGCATGGCAAGATCTTTTATCGCAACCGCGAGAAGAACATCGCTCGCAAGAGCGGTAACATCGAGGATTTTTGCAGGCGCTGGGGCGGCCGTTACCGTTATATGATCGTGCTCGACGCCGACAGCCTCATGGCCGGCGAGACCCTGACGAGAATGGTCGATCTGATGGAGGCTCACCCACGGGTCGCCCTGATCCAGTCGCCGCCGCTGCCGGTGAACCACAAATCGCTGTTCGCCCGTATCCTGCAGTTCGCCAGCAGTCTGTATAGCAACGTCTTTATTGCCGGCATCAACTTTTGGCAGCTTTCCGAAAGCAATTACTGGGGCCATAACGCCATTATTCGCATAGAGCCGTTCGTCCAACACTGCGGTTTGCCGAAACTGCCGGGGCGGGAGCCGTTCGGCGGCGAGATCTTGAGCCATGATTTCGTCGAGGCAACTTTGCTGCGCGAAGCCGGTTGGGAGGTGTGGTTGGCGAGCGATCTCAAGGGCAGTTACGAGGAGTTACCGCCTACACTGATCGACTATGCGAAGCGCGACCGGCGCTGGTGCCAGGGTAATCTGCAGCATTTGCGCATGGTGTTCGCCCGCGGGTTTTCCGGCCTCAGCCGGTTGTATTTCCTGATGGGCATCATGTCCTATTTGTCCTCGCCGCTATGGTTCCTGTTTCTGGTATTGACTGGCTTCGAGGCCTACGTGCAGAGCCAAACCATGCCGGTTTATTTTTTCGGCGACAATATCTTTCCGGTATGGCCCGAGTCTTACGCTGTCGAGATGACGACCGTGCTGCTGGTGACCCTGGCCATGTTGTTTCTGCCGAAGCTTTGGAGTTTCCTTCTGCTCCTGACGCGGCCAAGAATGCTCAAGAGTTATGGAGGCGTAATACGCGCCGCTCTCAGCGTCTTTCTCGAAAGCGTTTTCTCCATGCTTACGGCGCCGATCCTCATGCTGTATCAGAGCAAGTTCGTCGTCGCCATTCTGTTGCGCCGCAGCGTCGGCTGGCCGCCTCAGAATCGCGGCGATCACCGCTTGAGTCTCAAGGAAGCGACCTTGGCCCATGGCGGTCAGACTTTGACCGGGCTGGGCGCGGGATGGTTGAGCTATGAATATGTGCCGGACTTTTTCCTGTGGCTGGTACCGGTTTTAGCCGGTTTGGTTTTGTCGATACCCATTTCCATTCTTTCTAGCAGTACGAAGGTGGGGTTGCTTGCCCGCAAGCTCGGATTTTTCCTGACCCCGGAGGAATACCGGGCGCCCCGGGTGGTCGAGTTGCTCCATGAAAACCTGGCTAAAGCCGAGCAATCCGATGCACAAGTCAAGGGCGAGTTGAACGTCGCGGATCCGGGGACCTATTCCCTGCACCTCGCGCTTCTGCCCGACCGTCCGATTAAGAAACGCCAGCGTCATCAGTTGCGCGCGTGGGTTTATCAGTTGGTCGAGGACGGACCGGAAACGCTTTCCGCCGCCGAAAAACGCGCCTTGATTTCCGATCCGGAGACGCTGACGCGTTTGCATACCTTGGCGTGGAGCTGGAAAAAAGACAGCGACTCGCCTCAACCGTCCTGAGCAACAAGCATTCATGGACGAGCGTTTGCGCTCATTGATCCTCCATCAGGAGGAGTTGAAGAATTGCGCGCGTTGCCCTGAGATGATCGGTCCTGTGGTCACGGGGCGCGCTGTGTTGTCGCCGGTAGTCTTGATTGGCCAGGCGCCAGGCTCCAAGGAAGGGCAACTGGGTAGACCGTTCGCGTGGACCGCCGGAAAAACGCTCTTCAAATGGTTCGCGGATATAGGCGTGTCGGAACACGTGTTTCGCCAGCGGGTCTACATGGCAGCCGTATGCCGTTGCTTTCCCGGTAAGAACCCGAAGGGCGGTGACCGGGTTCCGACCCTCGAGGAAATCGGTCGTTGCGCCGAGTGGCTGAACGCCGAACTTCGTCTCATAAGGCCCAAGTTGGTCATACCCGTGGGTAAGCTCGCGATTCGCCAAATTTTGGCCGTGGACAGATTAGACCAGGTGATCGGGCTTCGGCACAGATTTTGTCGAGACGGCTTGGAAGCTGACGTGATACCTTTGCCTCACCCATCCGGCGCCTCGACCTGGCACCGCCGGGAACCCGGCAAGACCCTGCTGCATGACGCCCTGAGGCTGATCCGTGAGCATCCCGCTTGGGAGGAGATATGCCGGGGTCCAGATGGCGGGACTTTGCGATAGCGCAAGAATTATGCACATCATGGGTTGTGCCTGGTCATGTCCGCCTTTTACTGGCGGTTTCTTGTCAAAGATTATGTAAGTGAATGATTAGATGTGTGTTTGTGAATGACGGAGAATCTTCGAATCGAAAAAAGCGCACAAAACAGCGGGTTCTCAACAAACTTTCAAGCTTGTATTCCACAAACTTATCCACAGGCTGTGCGCTTATCTTTGAGTTGAACAGACTTGGCAGAATTTTCGTCCGTTACCACCGGACGTTTTGAGAAAGGAGTTCCGATGCAGACCGTCAACGCTCAGGTGAGGCCAGAAGGCACTCTGGAAGTCTTGTCCAAATTGGAAGTGGCAAAGCTGCTCGATACCAGCCAAGGCGGCCTTCATGAGCTTTTCCGCCGGTGCTCGCTGGCGGTTTTGAATTGCGGGAGCGCAGTCGACGACTGCAAGCTGGTGCTCGAACAGCATAAGGATTTCGATATTCGCGTATTGCAACAGCAGCGCGGCATCAAGCTGGAAGTACTGAACGCGCCGGCCTCTGCCTTCGTCGACGGCGAAATGATCAAGGGCATACGCGAGCACCTGTTCTCGGTACTCCGCGATATTGTCTTCACCGGGTCCGAGATCGTCTCGAATTCCGCGTTCGACCTAACGAAATCGGAAGACATCACCAGCGCGGTATTCCACATTCTGCGCAATGCGGGCAGCCTGATCACGAACACCGCTCCGAACCTGGTCGTTTGTTGGGGAGGACATTCGATCAGCCGGGAGGAATACGATTACACTAAAGAAGTCGGCCATGAGTTGGGGTTGCGGGGGCTCAACGTCTGCACCGGGTGCGGTCCCGGGGCCATGAAGGGCCCCATGAAAGGCGCAACCATCGGGCATGCCAAGCAACGCATCCACAATGCCCGTTACGTGGGTATCTCGGAGCCGGGAATCATCGCCGCGGAGCCGCCCAATCCCATTGTCAACGAGTTGGTCATCATGCCGGACATCGAAAAGCGGCTCGAGGCATTCGTCAGGCTCGGGCACGGCGTGATTATTTTTCCGGGCGGCGTCGGTACGGCCGAGGAGATTCTTCACTTGTTAGGTATTTTGCTTCATCCGGACAACAGGGACTTACCCTTTCCGGTGATTTTGACGGGACCTGCCGAATGTGCCGGCTATTTCGAACTCATCGACCGTTTTCTAGTTTCCACGATCGGCCGAGAAGTACGTCGGTACTATCGGGTGATCATCGACGATCCCGCGGGGGTTGCCCGGGAAATGAAAGAGGGGATTAGCCTGGTGCGGGAATTCCGGAAGCAAAACGGCGACGCGTATTATTTCAATTGGTTGCTCAAGATCGAGCAGTCATTTCAGCTACCGTTTGTGCCCACGCACGAGAATATGGCGGCCCTGGAGTTGCACCGCGAGCAGGAGCCTCATCACCTGGCGGCCAACTTACGCCGGGCATTTTCAGGCATTGTCGCCGGAAACGTGAAAACGGACGGCATTCGAGCCATTGAGGAATACGGGCCTTTCGAGCTGCGAGGCGACGCGTCGGTTCTGAAGCCTCTGGACGAGCTGCTGTCGACCTTCGTCGCGCAAGGTCGTATGAAGCTTCCGGGCGTGCGTTACGAGCCATGCTATCGGCTGGTGGCTTAAATTCTTGGAGATGGACTAAACGACCTTGGAGGCATAGGACGAAGATGTTTATTGCGATGAATCGATTCAAGATTGCTTCAGGGAAGGAAGCCGAATTCGTTGCGATATGGCGGGATCGCGAAACGCATTTGCACGAAGTACCCGGATTTCGTGAATTTCATCTGCTCCAGGGGCCGAGCAACGGGGAATACACGCTGTTCGCTTCCCACTCGACTTGGGATTCGAAAGATGCGTTTGAAGCGTGGACACATTCGGAGGCGTTTCGTAAGGCACACGCCAGTGCGGGTGGAAGTAAAGGCTTATACCTTGGGCCGCCGCAGTTCGAGGGTTTCGAAGTCGTTCTTTAAGTCATTGTGAGAGCCGCAGACAGGCTTTATGCACAGCGTTATTTCGCCGCTTTTTGCACGATGCTGTCGATACCTTTGGTGCGCAGATAGGCCCTGATTTTGTCGGCATCGGCCAAAGTCGCATAAGGCCCCAGCTTGACGCGGTACCAGGTAGAATTTTCGATTTCGATCTTTTCGATCTTGGCTTTGATTTTGATTTTGGCCAAGTCGGCTTTGAGCTGTTCGGCATTCCGGAGATTGTCGAAAGAACCGGCTTGAACCAGATAAAGCCCTGCAGGAGGTTTGCTGCTCCGGCTTTCTTCCCGCTTGATGATCTTGATCTCGCTTTCGGGGATGATGACTTCCTTTTCGGGAAGGATCTTATAGAAGGTGAATCGAGGTTCCCGCGGCTTAATGGTCTCCGTCTTTTGTTCGGGACTTTGGTCGCTCGGCTTATTGCCCTCGGTTCCCGGCTTTTTCTTGTTCTCCTGTGGGTTCTTTTTTCCGGTGTCCGAGCTGGCGGCTGTGGTCTCAGTCGACGGCACCGGTATTGATACGGTTTCAGGTGCTTTCGGGTTTTCCTCGCTGTCGGTGCCGGAGAAAAAATGCACGGCGAGACCGACTGCACCGGCAATGCCGGCCGCCGTGATAACCCAGACTCTCGGAATTTGGAGCCTGCGTTTTCGGTATCCCGGAATCCGGTGCTTGTAGTCCCTCGACATGTCTTTGTTACATCGATTCGGGCGCGGATACGTCCAGCAGGCTCAAACCGTTGTGGACCACCTGTCTCACCGCGGCGATCAGGTTGAGACGGGCGTTCCGTAGCGCGGCATCTTCCACCAGAAACTGATGGGCGTTGTAATAGGTGTGGAATTCGTACGCCAATTCGCGCAAATAATGCACCAAGTGGTGCGGCTCATACTGCAGCGCTGATTGTTCCACGACCTCCGGATAACGGGACAGGGTGTTGATAAGCGCCAACTCATGCGTTTCGGTCAATAAATCCAGATGATTCATGCCGCCGACGAGATCGCGCGTCCAGCCTTTTTCGTCCAATTGCCGGAACACACTGCAAATCCGAGCATGTGCATACTGGACGTAATAGACCGGATTTTCGTTGGTCCTAGACGTAGCCAGCTTTAGGTCGAAATCCATGTGTTGGTCGGATTTCCGCATGACGTAAAAGAACCGGGCTGCGTCCTTGCCCACCTCGTTGCGAAGCTGCCGGAGCGTTACGAATTCTCCGGAGCGCGTGGACATCTGGACTTTTTCTTCCCCGCGATACAAAACGGCGAACTGAACCAGTAGGACGTGAAGCCGTTCCGGGTCTCCTCCCAAGGCCTTTATGGCGGCTTTGACACGGGGAATATAGCCGTGATGATCGGCACCCCAAACGTTAATGATTTGATCGAAACCGCGCTCCAATTTATCAAGGTGGTAAGCGATATCGGACGCGAAATAAGTCGTTTGACCGTTTTCCCGGACGACGACCCGGTCCTTCTCGTCACCCAGCCGGCTCGAGGCGAACCAGGTCGCACCATCGTGTTCGTAGAGATAGCCCGCTTCTTGGAGTTTTATTAACGCCCGTTCGATGGCGCCAGTCTCGGCGAGGCTCCGTTCCGAAAACCACCGGTCATAATGAACGCCGAACTCCTCGAGATCCTGGCGAATATCGTCAAGAATGCTGTCGAGGCCGGCATCGAATACGGTCCGATAGTTTGCAGGGCCCAGCAGCGATTTTGCCCTCGCGATCAGCGCATCGATATGAGCTTCCTTATCACCGCCTTCGGGTTCGTCCGGCGGAAGATCCGCCATGACCTCTGCGGCGGGGCGCCGGAATTTGTCCCCGACATTCTTGTGCAGATCCCAGGCGATCGTCCGTACGTATTCACCGCGGTAGCCGTTGCTGGGAAAGCTCAGCACCTCCCCGCACTCTTCCAGGTAACGTAGCCAGACGCTGGCGGCCAAGATGTCCATCTGTCGGCCGGCATCGTTAACGTAGTACTCGCGGTGTACTTCGAATCCGGCAGCGGCCAAAAGGTTGGCCACCGAGGCGCCATAGGCTGCCCCGCGACCATGTCCCACGTGCAAGGGGCCGGTTGGGTTGGCCGAAACGAATTCTACCTGCACTTTGCGGCCCGCTCCGACAGTGCTCTTGCCGAATTCGTGCCCTGCTTCGTGGATGTCGGCGATGATTCGGTACCGGGCTTTCAGGTCGATGAAGAAATTGATGAATCCGGGACCCGCGATCTCGACCTTGGCGACAACGGGGTCATGGGGCAGCGCGGCCACGATTTTTTCCGCCAATTGCCGAGGATTGCATCGAGCGGCCTTCGCCAGGACCATGGCCAGGTTGGTGGCGAAATCGCCGTGCTGAGCGTCGCGTGCGCGCTCTACGAGAATGGTCGGATTGAAATCGGGGGCTAAGTCGCCGTTCGCTTTCAATACGGAAACGGCGCTCTGCAGCAGATTCTCCAGACGTTTTTTCATGCGGGGGACGGATCGGCAGGGAAAAATGAGCGGTTATTATCCTAAAATCGCGGACATGCTTGCAACGCGGCCACTGCGCGGCATTCCTCGTTTTCGCCCTCGTCCCGAGTGGTTTATTTGAACTATGTATTTCTACTTATAGGCCGGTTATAGGCGGTCCGATTAATCTGCGGACAAGTTGATCGCCTTTGCAGTTTGCTGCAGCACACCCGGAGGAGTGGCATGAGTGCCGATCTGGTGCAGGCATCGAATCTTTGGCCGTTCATCGCTTATATCGTGGCCATCTTTGCCGTGATCGCAATCATGTTGGCGATTCCGCGTTTTCTCGCGCGGCCACGCCCAGGACGTGCGACCGGCGAGCCTTTTGAGTCTGGTATCGTTCCGGTCGGCGATATTCACGTACGGCTCACCGTACGGTTTTATCCGGTCGCAATCTTCTTCGTCATTTTCGATCTCGAAGCCGTTTTCATCCTCGCTTGGGCTGTGGCCTTCCGCGAAGCCGGATGGCTCGGATACATCGAGATGTTGGTGTTTATTGGCATCCTGCTGGCAGCCTTGGTTTATCTTTGGCGGATCGGCGCTCTGGACTGGCGCACCGAACGGCAGAAATTGCAGGACGCCCGACTCAAGATTTGAGGACACACCGATGCAGTGGACTCTTACCCGAGCCGACTCCGATCCTGCCCCGCGTCCAGGCGAACGCGTCAGTGAGGAAGCCATGCGCCGCAACCTGCTCTTGGCGAAGCTAGAGGACCTGATCGCCTGGGGCCGCTCCAATTCCGTGTGGCCTTTCAACTTCGGGCTTTCATGTTGCTATGTCGAAATGGCCACCGCTTTCACCAGCCGTTACGACATTGCCCGATTCGGCTCTGAGGTGATCAGAGCGAGCCCGAGGCAAGCGGATTTGATCGTAATCTCCGGAACGGTCTTCATGAAAATGGCGCCGGTCATCAAGCGCCTTTACGAGCAGTTGCTAGAGCCGCGCTGGGTGATTTCGATGGGATCGTGCGCGAATTCGGGCGGGATGTACGATGTTTACAGCGTGGTCCAGGGGGTGGACAAGTTTTTACCAGTCGATGTCTACGTTCCTGGCTGCCCGCCGCGTCCGGATGCCTTGCTCGAAGGTCTGATCCTGCTGCAGGAATCGATCGGAAAGGAGAAGCGGCCCCTCGGCTGGACGATCGGCGAGGACGGTGTTCGCAAAGGCCCGATCAGGAGTCTGCGAGACCTCAAGACTCCGGAGCGCATGAGGGTCACCGAGCTGCGCAGCCCGGACCGGATTTGAGGATTCGATAATGGCTTCGACCGCGACCGCAGACACTGCAATGACGAGGGAGGAGCCGAAAGCCGGTGCCGTTGTCGCCGAACTCCGGCGTCATTTCGGCGACGATGCGTTTACGGTCCAATCCACCTGTGACGGGATCCCGACCCTGTGGGTAGCCAAGGACCGGTTCGTCGACTGCCTGGCCTATCTGAAGCGCGAGATCGAACGGCCGTATGCGATGTTGTTCGATCTCACCGCGGTGGACGAACGTCTGCGCCGACACAGTGAGGGGCTCCCGCGCAGCGATTTCACGCTGGTCTACCATCTTCTGTCTTTCGATCGCAACGAAGACATCCGGATCAAGGTTGCCTTGCCCGAGGACGCTCTGAGCGTGCCGAGCATTGTTGCGCTCTGGCCTAATGCCAACTGGTACGAGCGCGAAGTCTTCGACATGTTCGGGATTCGCTTCGAAGGCCATCCGAATCTCCGCCGCATCCTGATGCCGCCTACTTGGAAAGGACATCCGCTGCGCAAGGACCATCCGGCGCGGGCGACCGAGATGGGGCGGTTCACGCTGCCCGAGGAAAAGCAGGAGGCGGAACAGGAAGCCCTGCGCTTCGTACCGGAAGAATGGGGTATGAAGCGGGAGAAGGAAGACGCCGATTTTCTGTTTCTCAATCTCGGCCCCAATCATCCCAGCGTGCACGGAGTGTTCCGCATCGCTCTACAACTCGACGGCGAGGAAATTGTCGATGCCGTGCCGGATATCGGCTACCACCACCGCGCCGCGGAAAAGATGGGGGAACGCCAGTCCTGGCACACCTACATTCCCTATACCGATCGGGTGGATTATCTCGGCGGCTCGCTGAACAACCTGCCTTACGTCATGGCGCTGGAACAGATGGCCGGCATCGAGGTGCCGCCCAGGGCGCAGGTGATTCGGGTGATGATCTCGGAGTTTTACCGGATCAACAACCACCTCTTGTTTTACGGGACTTTCGCGCAGGATGTCGGACAACTGTCGCCGGTCTTTTACATGTTTGTCGACCGCGAGAGGGTGTTCGAGATCATCGAGGCGATTACCGGCGGGCGCATGCACTCCAGCTTTTTTCGCATCGGCGGTACCGCCATGGATTTGCCCGAGGGCTGGGACAAGCTGGTACGGGAATTCCTCGATTATTTTCCGAAGCGGCTGGCGCATTACGACAAGATGGTGCTGGCGAACAGCATCCTCAAGCGGCGTGCCCAGGGTATAGGCGTCTACAACACGAAAGAGGCGATCGAGTGGGGGGCGACCGGGCCTGGGTTGAGGGCCACGGGGTTCGCCTGGGACTACCGCAAGGCGCGCCCCTATTCCGGCTACGAGAATTTCGAGTTCGAGATCCCGACCGGGAAAAACGGGGACTGTTACGACCGGTGCTTGGTGCGCGTCGAAGAAATGCGGCAGAGTCTCAGGATCATCGAGCAATGTCTGAACAACATGCCGTCGGGTCCTTACAAGGCGTTTCATCCGTTGACGACGCCTCCCCCGAAACCGCGGACCATGCACGACATCGAAACGCTGATCCAGCACTTTCTGAACGTCAGCTGGGGGCCGGTCATCCCGGCCGGCGAAGGGTCGGCCTGCGTGGAGGGAACCAAGGGACTTTATCGTTACTACCTGATCAGCGATGGCAGCACGATGTCCTACCGTACCCGCATCCGTACCGCTTCGTTTCCACACCTTCAGATGATTCCCTTGATGGCTCGCGGGCTCATGATCGCCGACCTCATCGCGATCCTCGGGAGCATCGATTTTGTGATGTCGGACGTGGATAGGTGAGGGGGATAGGGTGTTTTGCCAGATCAGGACAATGATTTTTCGGGGTCTCTCATGAATGAAACCGGCATCTTGAGCGAACATGAAACTGCCGAGATCCTCGCGGCCGCGGAGCATTATCCGGATAAATCCGCCGCTTCCATCGAGGCGCTCAAGATCGTACAAAAACATCGCGGCTGGGTGCCGGACGACGCTTTGAAAAGCGTTGCCGGGCTCTTGGAGATGTCGCCCGACGAGTTGGACAGCGTGGCGACATTTTATAACCTGATTTTCCGAAAACCGGTAGGCAAAAACGTCGTTCTGTGCTGCGACAGCGTGAGCTGCTGGATCCTGGGGGCTGACCGAATCCGCGAGCGTCTGTCCGAGAGGCTGGGTATCGGTTTGGGCGAAACCACGGCGGACGGACGGTACACGCTGCTCCCCATCGTATGTCTCGGCGCCTGCGACCGCGCGCCGGTGCTGATGGTCGGCGAAGAACTGTGGGAAAACATGGACGAGTCGAAAATCGACGAACTCTTAAAAAGGCACGGCGAAGCATGGACAAACCGCTGACGCAGAACATCAAGCCCGATCTCTCGGCGGTGACGCTGGATGATTACCGTCACACCGGCGGGTACGAGGGCTTGACCAAGGCTCTGAAAGAGATGGCACCCGCGGACGTCATCGAAGCGGTCAAGAATTCCGGACTGCGCGGGCGCGGCGGCGCCGGGTTTCCGACCGGCGTCAAATGGAGTCTGGTGCCGCAGGGCGAATCGGCGGGGCAGAAATACGTGGTGGTGAACGCCGACGAAATGGAGCCGGGCACCTTCAAGGATCGCCTCCTGATGGAAGCCGATCCGCACCAGCTCATCGAGGGCATAGCCATCGCCGCTTATGCCGTGCAGTCCGATACTGCCTATATCTTTCTCCGGGGCGAATACCATCTTTCCGCACGCCGGCTGGAGCAAGCCTTGGCGGAAGCTCGTAGTGCCGGTTATCTCGGCAAGAACATCCTGGGTTCGGGTTTCGATCTGGAGATTCACCTTCATACCAGCGCAGGACGTTACATCTGCGGCGAAGAAACCGCGCTTCTCAATTCGCTCGAAGGCAAGCGCGCAATCCCGCGCGCCAAGCCCCCGTATCCTCAAACGAGCGGGCTATGGGGTTGCCCGACGGTGGTGAACAACGTCGAAACCCTGTGCAACGTGCCACATATCATCCGTAACGGTGTGGACTGGTACCGCGGTTTAGGCCGTGGCGAGGATGCCGGTACCAAGCTGTTCGGTGTGAGCGGCCGGGTCAAGAAGCCGGGATTATGGGAATTGCCCATGGGGACGCCGGTTCGGGTGCTGATCGAGGAGTGTGCGGGTGGCATGCAGGATGGGTATACGCTGCGAGGATTCCTGCCTGGCGGCGCATCCACGGATTTCTTGCTGCCCGAGCACCTGGATGTGCCCATGGATTTCGGGGCGATGATGAAAGCCGGAAGCCGTCTCGGCACGGGCACCATGATCGTGCTGGACGATCGGACCTGTCCGGTGCAGATGGTGCTCAATCTGGAACGGTTTTTCGCGCAGGAATCCTGCGGTTGGTGCACCCCCTGCCGCGACGGGCTGCCCTGGGTTGTCGAGCTCCTCGAAAGCCTCGTAGCCGGACGCGGTCGACCTGAGGACCTGGACTTGCTCGAACAGCTCGCGCGCCTGATGGGGCCGGGAAATACCTTTTGTGCACTCGCGCCCGGCGCGGCCGAGCCTTTACAGAGCGCGTTGAAACATTTCCGGGCCGATTTCGAACGCTACTTGAAACCGGCGTCGAGCGCGAGGGTGGCCTAAAGAAGGTCGAAGCCATGGCTCACATCACGATAGACGGCCAAACCCACGAAGTCGAAGCGGGCGACAACCTGCTCAAGGTTTGCTTGTCGCTGGGACTGGACCTGCCTTATTTCTGCTGGCACCCGGCTCTCGGGTCGGTGGGTGCTTGCCGGCAATGCGCGGTAGTCCAGTACAAGGACGAGAGTGACACCCGGGGCCGACTGGTCATGGCCTGCATGACCCCGGTGACTGACGGCCTTCGCGTGTCCCTCGAAGCGCCCGAGGCGCGGGAATTCCGCGCCGGTGTCATCGAGTTCCTGATGACCAATCATCCGCACGACTGTCCGGTGTGCGAGGAGGGCGGGGAATGCCATCTCCAGGACATGACGGTCATGACCGGACATACCTTTCGCCGTTATCGCGGCTTGAAGCGCACGCACCGAAACCAGTATCTGGGTCCCTTCATTAATCACGAGATGAACCGTTGCATTGCCTGTTACCGTTGCGTGCGGTTTTATCGGGACTATGCTGGAGGCCGGGATCTCGACGTGTTCGCGTCTCGCAACAACGTCTATTTCGGGCGCTTCGAGGACGGGATTCTGGAAAGCGAGTTTAGCGGCAATCTGGTCGAAGTCTGTCCCACAGGGGTGTTCACCGACCGCACGTTCAGTGCGCATTACGTTCGCAAGTGGGATTTGCAGCAGGCACCCTCGGTTTGCGTGCACTGCGGCGTAGGCTGCAATACCAGCCCCGGCGAGCGCTATGGAACGCTCAGACGCATCGTCAATCGCTACAACGGCGAAGTGAACGGCTATTTTCTCTGCGATCGAGGGCGTTTCGGCTACGGATTCGTCAACAGCGAGCGCCGTATCCGCGAACCTTTGCTTCATGGGGAACCGGTTTCCGGGGAGACCGCGCTGGCCCATCTTCAGGGTTGGTTGGGTGGCCATACGATCGGAATCGGTTCTCCGCGCGCCTCGCTGGAAGCCAATTTCGCCCTGCGGGAATTGGTCGGTGCCGAAAATTTTTACGCTGGGTTGAGCCAGGGAGAGACGTCTCTGGCGGCGGCTGTACTGGATGTGCTGAGACATTGGCCTGTCCACGTTCCGTCGCTGAGCGAGGTGGAGCAGGCGGACGCTGTTCTGGTGCTCGGCGAGGACGTGGCGAACACCGCGCCGCGTCTGGCACTCGCGCTGCGCCAATCGGTGCGGAACCGCGCTTTCGAACGTGCCGATCAATTGAAAATACCGCGCTGGCAGGATGCCGCCGTGAGAGAGGCGGCTCAAGACGAGAAGAGTCCGCTGTTTGTTGCCGCGTCCTGCGCCACCCGGCTAGACGACATCGCGGAGGCTATCTATCGGGGAACGCCGGAAGCGATCGCGCGGCTGGGCTTTGCGATCGCTCGCCGGATCGATCCCAACGCGCCGGCGGTGAGCGATCTTACGCCGGAGGACGAGCGTCTCGCGGAACGCATCGGCGACAGCCTTGCCGCCGCGGCCCGTCCCTTGATCGTTTCGGGTATCGCTTGCGGAAGTCTCGCGACAATCCGGGCGGCCGCCAATATCGCCCTTGCGCTGAGCAACCGCCGGGAAGGCGGGGCGATCGACTTGTGTTATGTCGCGCCGGAGTGTAATACGCTGGGCCTCGCGATGATGGACGGACGCAGCGTTGTCGATGCATTCGCCGCGGCGAAGACCCGGGACGTGAACACGGCGATCATCCTGGAGAACGATCTTTACCGCCGTGCGGATGGCGGAGCCGTGGACAGTTTTTTCAACAGCACGCGACATGTGGTGGTGGTCGACCATATCCGCCATGGCACCGCGGCCAAGGCCCAACTTCTTCTGCCGGGAAGCACGTTCGCCGAAACCGAAGGCACGCTGGTCAGCTTCGAGGGACGGGCGCAACGGTTTTATTCGGTTATGCCGGGCAGCGGCAAAATCCGCGACAGTTGGCGTTGGCTGGCCGATGCCGGGGCGAAACGCTGGGCGAACATCGATGCTTTGACCGCCGCCTGCGCCGCGGCTTTCCCCGAATTCGGCCCGATTCGGCATGCCGCGCCACCGGCTAGCTTCAGGATCGAAGGCGAGAAAATTCCGCGTCAGCCGCACCGCTACAGCGGGCGTACGGCGATGAACGCGCATCGGGATATTCACGAACCCAAGCCGCCCGACGATCCCGATTCAGCTCTGGCGTTTTCCATGGAAGGAGCGAGCGTGGAGGTGCCTCCGGCGCTGTTGCCTTTCGTTTGGGCGCCGCGTTGGAATTCGAATCAACAAGCCGTCAACAAGTTTCAGGATGAAGTGGGCGGCGCCTTGCGGGGAGGCGATCCGGGCGTAAGGCTATTGGAATCACCGGAAATGCCGGAGCCCCGCTGGTTCGACGAAGTGCCTTCCCGTGCGCGCGACGAAACCCGCTGGCGAGTCATCCCGCTGTACCGGATTTTCGGCAGCGAGGAACTGAGCGTCTTGTCGCCGCCGTTAGCCGAACGGGTATCGGAAGCCTATGCCGCGCTGCATCCTAGGGATGCAGAAGAATTGGGTGTCACTCAAACCCTTGCGGTGCGGCTGAACGAAAAACTCATACGCCTGCCGCTGAGGCTGGAACTCTCCTTGCCGAGGGGCGCCGTCGGCCTTTCGGCCGGTCTTCCCGGCCTGTTCCGCACCGATTTTCCGGCATGGATCGCCATCGAAACGGGAAGAGGGGAACCATGACGCTAGGGTCGCCGCTCGATATTCTCGGCATTCTTTCAGTGTTGATTGCTGTCGCCGCGCTCTTGATCTGGGTCGAACGCCGGCTGCTCGCGATCTGGCAGGATCGCTTGGGTCCCAATCGAGTCGGCCCGCTGGGGTTGTTCCAGGTCGTGGCCGATATGATCAAGATACTGAGCAAGGAAGACTGGATTCCGCCTTTCGCCGACAAACCGGTCTTCGTGCTCGCTCCGGTCGTGATCATGGCAAGCATGCTGGCCGCATTCGCGGTGATTCCGATCACGCCGGATATTGGGATCATCGACTTTGACTTCGATTTGCTCTACGTGTTGGCGGTCATGGCATTGTCGGTGTACAGCCTGATGCTGGCCGGCTATGCGTCCAACAGCAAATACTCGCTGATCGGTGCCCTGAGGGCTACGGCTCAAGCCATGAGCTACGAGGTTTTTTTAGCGATGGCGGTGTTGGGGGTCGTCATGCTGGCCGGAACCTTCAATTTGCGGGCCATCGTGGAAGCTCAACGGGACGGGTGGTTCGTCGTGCCGCAATTCCTGGGATTCATCTTGTTCTTTATCGGGATTCTTGCGGAAACCCACCGTACCCCATTCGACCTGCCCGAATCGGAAAACGAGCTGGTGGCGGGTTATCACACCGAGTATTCCGGCATGAAGTTCGGCATGTTCTTCGTCGGTGAGTATGTCGGCGTCACCCTCGGGGCGGCATTGATCGTCACGCTGTTTTTCGGCGGTTGGCATGGGCCGGTTTTGCCGCCTTTCGCCTGGTTCGTCATCAAGACCGCCATCTTCATAGTGCTGTTCATACTGGTACGTGGCGCTCTGCCAAGGCCGCGTTATGACCAGCTCATGTCGTTCGGCTGGCTGGTGATGCTGCCGCTGTCTTTCCTGAATCTTCTCGTCACGGGAGCAGTCGTCCTATGGCGATAAGTCGTTCGAGAAACGAGTGTACTCCGGGTAGCCGTGGGTGAGCCGACATGGTGAAAGATTTCCTCACTCAGTTGCAAACCCTGTGGACCGTGTTCCGGCACACCTTCACCAAGGCTGCCACCCGAGAGTATCCGGAGGAAAAGCCGCCTTTGTACCCGCGCTATCGCGGCAGAATCGTGCTGACCCGCGATCCCGACGGGGAAGAGCGCTGCGTCGCTTGCAACCTCTGCGCGGTGGCGTGCCCGGTGGATTGCATCGCCCTCCAGAAAGCCCAGGACGAACACGGGCGTTGGTATCCGGAGTTCTTCCGCATCAATTTTTCCCGCTGCATCTACTGCGGGTTTTGTGAGGAGGCCTGTCCAACCTACGCCATCCAATTGACGCCGGACATGGAGATGAGTGAGTACGACCGCCGCAATATGGTTTACGAAAAGGAGCATCTTTTGATCGACGGGACCGGCAAATATCACGATTACAACTTCTACCGGGTGGCCGGAAAAAGCGTGGCCGGAAAGGATAAGGGCGAGGCCGAGAACGAGGCGCCGCCGGTGGATGTCAGGAGCTTGTTGCCTTAGGAGAACGCTATGTTGTCCTACGTTTTGTTCTATTCCGCCGCCTTGGTAAGCGTGGTCGCCACGATCATGGTGATCGTCTCGCTCAACGCGGTGCACGCCTTGTTGTACGTGATTCTGTCCTTTCTCGCCTTGAGCATCGTGTTCTATCTCATGGGCGCGTTCTATGCGGCAATGCTTCAGATCATCGTGCATGTCGGGGCGATCATGATGCTGTTCCTGTTCGTAGTAATGATGCTGAATCTGGGGCTGCGAACCCTGGAGCAGGAAAGGAAATGGCTGTCGCCGGCCGCGTGGCGCTGGCCTTCTGCGATGGCGGCGGTGCTGCTGACCGAGCTCGTCTTCGTCCTGATGCAGGAAAAGCCGGCCGCGCTAGGTCATATCGTTGCGTCCAAGGAAGTTGGCATCCATCTGCTCGGGCCTTATGTGCTCGCGGTGGAATTGGCGTCCATGCTGCTCTTGGTCGGATTGGTGGGAGCCTATCACTTGACTCGGCGGGAGGAGAAAACATGACGGAAACCATTCCGCTAGCGCACGGGCTGCTGTTGGTGGCTGTCCTGTTCGCGCTGGGGCTCGCCGGTGTTTTGGTGCGGCGCAACCTGATCTTCTTACTGATTTCCCTGGAAATCATGCTGAATTCGGCGGGACTTGCTTTCATCATCGCCGGCTCGCGCTGGAATCAGGCGGACGGGCAAATCATGTTTCTGCTGGTGCTTGCGATGGCAGCGGCGGAAGTGGGCGTCGCCATGGGCTTGGTGACGCAGATTCATCGTCGATTCCACACGTTGGACGTGGACGTTTTGAGTCGGATGAAGGGTTGAGTACCGTCCCGGTGCGACCGAACGGCGGATCGATGGACAGCATCGAGCCTTAGTGCCCGTTCGGATTAAGCTCGGCGAAAGCCCAGATGTTCAGCGCGGTAAACGGGATTTAAGCGACGACTCGGAAACCCTGTTTCCGGGGTCGAAAGTGCGGATACCTGTGGGATGGAGGATATTCCTCCGCAAAAGCGACGGAAGGACGCCCCTTTAACGAATCAATAAGGAGAAAAACGGGTGTTGAATTACTTGGCTCTTGTTCCGCTTTTCCCGTTGATCGGTTTTCTGATTCTCGTGGCGAGCCAGGGAAATATGCCGAGACGTTGGGTGCCCTGGATCGGCGCCGGATCTGTTGGGGTATCGGCGCTGCTCGCCGCACTAATCGGGATCGAGTTCCTGGGCGGTTCGTTCGAACCCTATCGTCAGACCCTGTGGACCTGGATGCGGGTGGCCGATTTCGCGTCCGGTTTCTCGCTTTATCTCGATGCCTTGTCCTTGAACATGATGTTCGTGGTGACGGGCGTCGGTTTTCTCATCCATGTGTACTCGATCGGGTTCATGGCTGACGATGCAGGTTACGCCCGCTTTTTCGCCTACATGAACCTGTTCGTTTTCGCCATGCTGATCCTAGTTTTGGCGGACAATCTGGTGCTTTTGTACCTAGGCTGGGAAGGCGTGGGTTTGTGTAGTTATCTTTTGATCGGTTTCTGGTACGACAATCCGGAGAACGGCGCGGCGGCCCGAAAGGCCTTCGTGATGACGCGGGTGGGTGATACCGCGATGGCGATAGGCCTGTTTTTGCTTTTCGCACAGCTCGGCACCCTAGAGATTCAATCCCTCATGCAGAGAGCGGTCGCGGCCTGGCCCGTTGGCTCCGGTTTGGCCGCACTCGCCGCCCTGCTGCTCTTGGGCGGCGCGGTCGGCAAGTCGGCCCAATTGCCGCTTCAGACCTGGTTACCCGACGCTATGGCCGGCCCTACGCCGATCAGCGCTTTGATCCACGCCGCGACCATGGTGACCGCTGGGGTTTATTTGATCGCCCGCACCCACACCCTGTTCGAGCTGGCGCCCGCGGTGCTGCAACTGGTCGCCGTAGTCGGCGCCATTACGTTGCTGATAGCAGGCTTCACCGCGCTGACTCAGCGCGATATCAAGCGGATTCTGGCGTACTCCACCATCAGCCAGATTGGATACATGTTCCTGGCGCTGGGCGTAGCCGCGTTTTCCTCGGCCATCTTTCATCTGACCACCCATGCTTATTTCAAGGCACTTCTGTTCCTCGCCGCTGGGGCAGTTATCCACTGTTATCATCACGAACACGATATCTTCCGCATGGGCGGGCTCAGAAAACGGTTGCCGATCGCATTCTGGAGTTTCGTTATCGGCAGCGCCGCGCTCACCGCTCTGCCTTTCACCTCGGGCTATTTCAGCAAGCACGAAATTCTCGCATCTGCCTACCAGGCGGAAAACGGCGTGTGGTTCTGGGCCGCCGGAACGCTCGGGGCGCTGTTGACCGGTATCTACAGCTTCAGGTTGCTGTTCATCGCCTTTTTCGGTCCGGAAAACGAGCATGCCTCGGAACACCTGGGATTCGCCATGAGTATCCCGCTCATCCTGCTCGGCGCACTCGCCCTGTTCGGAGGATTCGTTTCCATGCCTCTGGGCTCGGTGTTCCCCAGAGAACAGCCGGGCGAACTTGGAGTCCTTGCGGCGATCGTCACCGACGCGGCACCGTTCATCGGTGTTGGCGTCGCGGTTCTCCTTTATCTGACCCGAACCTATCCCGTCGAGGCCCTGACGGCATCGCGCTGGGGCGAGAGGTTACATCGCTTCTGGTTCAGCGGTTGGGGCTTCGATTGGCTGTACGGAAAACTGCTGGTCAACCCGTTCCGCTGGCTAGCTGCCCTCAATCGCGGCGACATCGTGGACGATGTGTATAGGGGCGTGGCGGTTGCCAGCCAGTACGCGCACCGGGCGTTCGCCGCTACCCAAACCGGGCAATTGCGCTGGTATGTCGCCGCCTTCACGGGGGGAACCGTGCTGGCCATCGCGCTGGGGATTCTGTCGTGATGCTTGCAGGACTGATTCTGATTTTGGTGGTCGGCGGCCTGGTCGCTTGGCTGGCGGAGCGCTACGGTGCGAACGCGCCACGCTGGGTTTCCGTGGTTACGCTGGCACTGGACGGCGTGTTGCTCGTTCCCTATTTCGCCCGTGGCTTTCCCGATGTCGGCGTTTGGCTGGACGATGTTCGCTGGCGCTGGATACCGAGGTTTGGCATCAGCTTTCATCTAGGAATGGACGGGGTCAGCCTATTGCTGATCGCCCTGACGATATTTCTCGGCTTGATAGCGGTGGCGGCGTCCTGGACCGAGATCAAGCAGCGAATCGGATTCTTCCATTTCAATCTGCTGTGGACGCTAGCCGGCGTGCTGGGCGTTTTCCTCGCGCTGGACCTTTTCCTGTTCTTCGTGTTCTGGGAAATCATGATCGTGCCCATGTATTTCCTAATCGCTTTGTGGGGACACGAGAACCGGGCCTACGCAGCGATCAAGTTCTTTTTGTTCACCCAGGTGTCGGGACTCTTGATGCTGTTGGCCCTAGTAGTGCTGGCGATCATCCACTACCGCAGCAGCGGGGTTTATACCTTCGATTATTTCGAGCTGCTGCAGACCAACCTGGAGGTCAACACCGCCTTCTGGCTGATGTTGGGTTTCTTTATCGCCTTTACCGTAAAGCTGCCGGGCGTGCCTTTCCATACTTGGCTGCCGGACGCGCATACCCAGGCGCCGACCGGCGGCAGTGTCATACTGGCGGGGGTGATGCTGAAGACCGGCGCCTATGGGCTGTTGCGCTTCGTCATTCCATTTTTCCCCGAGGTGGTTGCCGATTTTTCCCCCCTGGCGATGGGTCTGGGCGTCGCCGGTATTCTTTACGGTGGCATGCTGGCTTTCGCGCAGTCGGACATGAAGCGGTTGGTCGCCTACAGTAGCATCAGCCATATGGGATTCGTGCTGGTCGGCCTGTATGCCTGGAACGCGGCGGCGCTTCAGGGTGTGGTGATCACCTTGCTCGCCCACGGGATTTCGTCCGCCGCCCTGTTCATGCTGGCCGGTTCGGTGCAGGAGAGGATCCATACCCGCGACATGAGCCGCATGGGCGGGCTATGGACCGACGTGCCGCGCATGGCGGCCATCGGTTTGTTCTTTTCCGTGGCCGCGCTCGGCATGCCGGGGCTCGGCAATTTCATCGGCGAGTTTTTGGTGCTGCTGGGCGCTTATCGGGTAGACGCTTCAATGACGGCGGCCGCGGCCTTGGGCTTAATTATCGCGCCGGTTTATTCGCTGATTCTGATTCAACGGGTTTTTCACGGCGGGGCGCGGGAGGTTCATCAAATGCGGGACTTCGGTGCGCGGGAACTCGCTGCAATGGGCTTGTTGATCGTGGCGACGGTCTGGATGGGGGTGTACCCGCAGTCGATGTTGAATGTCTCCGACGCTTGGGTAAAGAACAGTTTGAAAGGCCGGCAAGAGGGCATCGTGCAAACGTATTCGAAGCCGTCGGATGAACAACTGGCGGACCGGGGGCAACTGCAATGATCACCGCAACCGACCTCATCGCGCTTCTGCCTGTGATCGTGCTGGCAGCGGCGGCTGTGGCCGTGATGCTTGCCATAGCCGTGCGTCGCAATCATCGTCTCGCCTTCGTTCTAACCGTCGCCGGTATCCTGATCGCACTGATCACGGTTGCGCCGGCATCGGACCTGATCCCTAGAGTGATTACGCCCCTCGTGCTGGTGGATCGCTATAGCCTCGCTTTTATCGTCCTGGCTTGTGCGGCGGGTTTGGTCACAGCAGCGCTGTGCTGGGAGTATTTTCGCGTCCGCGAGGGACACCCGGAAGAAATCTATCTGCTGATATTGACCGCGCTGCTGGGTGCGAGCGTTTTGGCGATTGCCCGTCACTTCGCGTCGTTTTTTCTGGGGTTGGAGATCCTCAGCGTATCTCTGTTCGTCCTCATCGCCTATCCCTCGCGCCAAAGCCAATCCCTAGAGGCGGGCGTCAAATACCTGGTGTTGTCCGGCGTCGCCTCGGCATTCCTGCTGTTCGGCATGGCCCTGGTATATGCCGAGACGGGCACCATGGAGTTTGCGGTCTTGGGAGGAAAGACCGGGACCTTCCCGTCTACGATCGGAACCATGCTGATCCTGGTGGCCGTGGGTTTCAAATTGTCGCTGGTGCCTTTTCATCTTTGGACCGCCGACGTTTATCAAGGGGCGCCCGTGCCTATCACGGCCCTGCTCGCGACGGTTTCCAAGGGGTCGGTGTTTATTTTGCTGCTGCGCTACGGATTGGAGAGTGGAATGCTCCGCGTCCCGGTGCTAGACGTCCTTTTAGCCTTGATCGCGGTCGTCTCCATGCTGGTCGGTAATTTTCTGGCCTTGCGGCAGAACAACGTGAAGCGCATTCTTGCTTATTCCTCCATTGCTCACATGGGTTATCTACTGGTCGCGGTGATCGCGTCCAACATCGTCGGCGGCGAATTGGCTGCCGAAGCGTTGCTGATTTACCTCGCCGCGTATTTCGCTATGACGCTAGCGGCGTTCGGCGTGGTGGCGGTCATGAGTCCGGCCGATCGCGAAGCCGAAGACCTCGAGGATTACACCGGTCTGTTCTGGAGCCGACCTTGGCTAGCGACGGTGTTCAGCGTGGCGCTCCTGTCCCTGGCCGGAATACCGCTGACCGCCGGTTTCATCGGCAAGTTCTATTTGTTCACCGCCGGAAGCCAAGGCTCGCTTTGGATGCTCCTCGGCGCTCTGATCGTCGGCAGCGGGCTCGGGCTTTATTACTACCTCCGCATCGTCTTTCAAATGACCCAGGTACCGGAGTTGGCACCGGCAAGCCCAGAACCCAGGCCGGTCGGAATGCATCTGCTGTTGGCGGTATTGCTTCTCCTGATCGTTGGGCTTGGCGTTTACCCGGCCCCCTTTATTGATCTGCTGCATCCCGAGATCAAAGTCTCGGAGCAGGGGCGAGAGCGGTAGGGTGGCTATCCGTTTTTTCTGGCCTGCAATGATGCGGCAGACGCCGAGTGCGGCGTGTGCAAAAAGTTGCGAATAGGGCAAAATCCGCAGTCGCAGGCGAATTATGGTGGTGTCGAGGAAGGGTACAGCGTTGTTCAACGCGTGGCAGGAGGCTCGGTAGACGGTTTCCGAGTGTTCCGAAGCGGCCGACGAAACGGTACACCGACAAGCTCACTCCCGATCGGAAGAGTGGCCTCGATCTTTTTTTAGTTTTGAACCATTCTTACACTGGATGCGCTTGGCCGAGAAACCAAGTGCTTCGGTTGCGAAGTGCGCCTCTTCCCGGCGTGCGTTATTCGCCTCGACGTATTATGTTTTTTCCCGCAAGAGCCCGGTGGTTTCGGCCGAGCCGCACGAACGCGTTCGATATGCCTGCCAAACGGACTGCCGCGCGCCAAGCCTGGAAGCGTGTTGGCATGCTTCGTGAAAAACCCGGCTCGTTGGTGCTGTTCCAAGGATCGAGAAACGATAGATGATTGTCTCGAATCAACCGCTGCGGCGTTTGGGGAGCATGCGCCGCCAGATGACGCGGGCCGAGCGCGCGGCCGTGTTCGTACTCGTGCTCGCCGTGATCGGCGTGGTGGTGTCTTTTGTGCGCGGCGACGACTTCGCAGCCGAATGTGCCGCTACGGACGTGCGCCTAAAAGCCATTCGCGCGGCGATTCTGGGCGGAGAAGCCGGTCCTGGCTACCGAGCCGATATCGGCGAAATCCCGCATTCGATTCACGATTTGTTCGACCCGTCGTCATTGCCAGCACCACTCCGGACTTTCGACCCGGCAACGGGACGCGGCTGGCGTGGACCGTATTTAGAAGACGGTGTACAGATCAACGTCCGCAAAGCGCATTGCAGCTTTTCGGACCCCAGTTGCAACAGCCACCGTTTCGTCAACGCTCTGGCGACCGGCGACATGGTGGTTCTCGATGAATTCAAGCGCCATGCGCCCGAATGCACCAATTCGGATGCCGAGCGCTATTGCACCAATCCCATATTGCTTCAGATTCCTTGCGATGACCTGGATCGCGACGGGATCTGCAGCGACAGTGATATGTGGCTGCCCGGCAATGCGCGGCTGGTTTCCGCCGGACTCAACGGGATTCTGGAAACCGCGCTAAGCGACTACAATGCAGGCGCGCGTGGTGACGACCGAGTTCTATACCTCTTCATGGGCGACCCAGGGGGTGGGAACCTAAGGTGCAAGTGATCAAGGCTATTCTCATGATCCGGTGACAGCCGGGGCCATCCAAGATGCCTTCCCAGAGTACGTCGCCTCGTTCGAGCCGCCGCCAGATCTCGGTTGATCCTCATGTCGATGCCGGCGACGATTCTGTCCATGGGATTCAGGGGAGGCTGTCATGACGCCTATGGCCATTACTGCTTTTTGCCGCTTTACAGTTTCTTTGGCGATCAGCGCGCGTTGGATGCGGTGAACGCCGTGAACCGCATCGTTTAAACTGAATTTCAGGTGAATTAGGCAGGCCGGCGCCTCCTGGATTGGGTGCCGGCGGAAATCGGAATCACGGCGTGGCCGCACCCGTAGTCCAGGAAAACAGCTTCTCCGCGGCCATTCTCGACCATTCCGCAATCGCATTCTCGGCGTCGCCCCATTGCCACTGGAATGCTGTCCGGACCGACCCAGCGCCGATCTGCCGGTCGACCCATGCCCCTAACACCAGTCCCGTCTGGGAGTCTGTCAGCTTGGCCGCGCCCTGGGCGGCACCGGCGAAGGGGAAGGTACCGGTCGCGAGGTACTTCAGATTGCTCAGCATATGGGCCTGCGGGACGAGCATTGAGACGCTCCGAAGGCCGGGCGTGGCGGCCTCAGCGTCCATCAACGCCACATCGAGCTTCAGAACACCAGGCCCCGGTTTGTCGACGAGTTCGAACTTTTTGCCCAGTTCCGCCACGAGTTGCTGGTGGAAATAATTTACGAGCATCTGCTCATCGGAACCGGACATACGGGTCGTGTCCCCACCCCAGAAGGTGACCGAAGAGACCATGATCTTGCTGTACTGGGTCCATTTTGCGGCGGGATTGATGTAGCGCAGCCCGGCTTGTTTCTTTCCACCGGACGTGAGCCGATTACACACACTGCCCAGGAAGCTGCATTCGACGCTCGTCTCCTTGACAGCCGTCTTCTGCGTCGCCTTGCAGGCGCTCAAGGCCAGGAGACAGACCGCCAATACAGAGGCAAAAGCCCGGACGGACGCCCGATGCGCTGAACGGAGTGAGGACTGGTTCATCTTGGTTACCTTCGGGTTAAGTGAGTGGTTGGGTAAAAACTTGATTCCTAAGGAACCTCTGAATAAACCCCCATTGGTCCAGTAGAACCGGGCTTGCCTGAAAAGACAGGCAAGCGTGCCATTCCTCCGAGTTTTCCACGGTCTTCTCCGGTCCTTACCAGCCGGATTCGCACGGTTGGGCGATCAGCGGGCGGACATCGGCCGTTAACTCATCAACGCGTGCCTCTTCAAATACGGATTGGTCCGCCCAATCAGCGTGAAGACCTGGACGGCGTTCGTCGAAACCTCCCGATAGCGCGTCTTGAAATAACCAAAACGGCGCTTCTTTACATAGACCGGTTTCGGCATCGAAATACTGCCTCGGCAGGCACAGATTCAAGGTGAGACTCGGGTGATCGGCTGCACCCGACCGAACGGCTCGTAGTCGGCCCGCCGCACGACCTCGCCGTTGTCGTTCGTCGCCGCTAGCGGCGCGCTCCCATCTGTCAGGAGAGTTGTCATCCGTGGCAATGTGGGACTTCAATAGCGTTTTAAGGGGGCTGAGGGAAAACAAGATGCGATATCCGGCAGAATGGAAGGAAGCTATCTTGAAAAGGAGACTTGTCCAGCACAATAAGAGGCTCGCCGAACGAGCGACGGCGGAAGTATTTCAGAAGGCCCCTTGTAACACTGGCGGAAGGCTGCCCGTATGGCCGGTCTCCTGCTGCCCAATGGTGATACGACGCCTGTGGGTTGGGGAATTCGGCTGACATGTCCCGTCCATCGTTATCGAAGAATCGACTACCTACGATAGTGCGAGGTAAGCGCTGCTGTCTGAGTCATGCCTCGGGGCGTCGGATTGAGGTTTTTCTGGATTTGGGACGACGAAGGTGGCGTAGGCGAACTCGCGTATCATGGCAGCGATGATTGCTTGACCAGCTTGCCGCCAGCTATGTGACGTTTTTGTCAAGCGATAGGCCGCATGCGGCGGCTTTCTTCCGGTATCATCTCCTTTTTTGGATTGAATCCGGCTTTTCGAGTCTGACATGAAAACGACGGTCATCCCGGTTACGGCATTTCAACAAAATTGTTCGCTGCTCTGGTGCGAGGACACCATGGAAGGCGCGGTGGTCGATCCCGGTGGCGATCTGGACCGAATCCTCGAACGTGCTGAAGACGCCGGTGTGACACTGGTCAAGATTTTGCTTACTCACGCTCATGTGGATCATGTCGGTGGTACCGCAGAATTGGCCAGACGGCTCGGGATTCCGATCGAAGGTCCGCAGAAGGAGGACCGCTTCTGGATCGAGCTGTTGCCTAAGCAGTGTGAGATGTTCGGTTTTCCGCCGGCGGATACCTTCACTCCGGATCGTTGGCTCGAGGACGGCGATACGGTGCAGTTCGGGCATCAAACCCTTGAAGTCATACACTGCCCCGGCCATACGCCCGGTCATGTGGCGTTTTTCCATGCCGGCGAGCGGCTTGCCATCGTCGGGGACGTCTTGTTCAAAGGTTCTATCGGCCGGACCGATTTTCCCAGAGGCGATTACGGTACCCTGGTGAAGTCTATTCGCGAGCGGCTTTTCCCACTGGGCGACGATGTCGTGTTCATTCCGGGGCACGGTCCTTGGTCCACGTTCGGCGACGAACGCCGCACCAATCCGTTCGTGGGCGATGCCTCCGGTCGTTAGTCGGCCGTCGGAGTTCGATGGCCGGGTGGCGAATTCGGCGCTGATCCGCTTCGACCGGGTCTCTGTATCGGTTCACGGCAAATCGATCCTGGCCGGCATCAGCTTTGCGGTGAATGTCGGCGAAAAAGCCGTTTTCCGCGGTAAATCGGGCTCCGGCAAGAGTACGGTGTTGAAGACCTTGCTGGGGCTTTATCGCGTGACTTCCGGCAGAATTTTTTTCGAACACGAACCGCTCGATTCGTCGACCGTAAAGTCGGTTCGGCGGCGCGCCGCCTACATCGGCCAGGAACCGGTCCTCGGCGCGGAAACGGTACGCGAAGCCCTGATGTTGCCCTTTCGATTCAAGACACACCGGGGGAATGAGCCGTCCGATCGCCGGTTGAACGAGGTCCTGGCGCGTCTTCATCTCTCGCCGGATATTCTCGCTCGTGAGTGCCGGCTTGTTTCCGGCGGCGAAAAACAACGCATCGCCATCGCCCGCGCCTTGCTGTTGGGGAAGAGCCTTTATCTCCTGGACGAGGTGACCAGTGCTTTGGACGACGAGAGCAAACAGGCGGTGCTGAACGTGTTCGCCGATCCCTCGTTCACCGTGCTCTCCGTAGCCCACGACCCGGATTGGGTGGCGCGCTGCGATTTGGTTTTGGAATTGGAAGGTGGACGCTTGGCCCGAATTCATCACAATGGAAACACTTGATATCGCACTGCCGCGGATGGCGGTGCTTTACGGCATCGTGCTGCTACCCGGGCTGCTGCTCGGCCTGATCGGACTTCGCCTGAGCCGGGCGATCGCCGTCAGCATTCTGCGCATGAGCCTCCAACTGGCCTTGGTGGGCGTGTACCTCAAGACCTTGTTCACGCTCAACAATCCCTGGTTGAACGGGCTATGGATTCTGGTAATGCTGGTAGTAGCCGATTGGGCGATCCTCACCCGGGCCGGATTGAAACGGCGCTATTTTTTCGCCGCCACGTTCGCGGCGGTGGCCGGGAGCGTCCTGTTTTCCACCGCCTATCTGCTGCTGTTGGTGATTCGGCCGCCCCTCTATTACGATGCCCGTTACCTGGTTCCCCTGGCCGGTATGATCCTCGGCAATTGTCTACAGGGCAACGTGATCGTACTCGAGCGCTTCTATAGCGCGCTCCGGAAGAACGAAAACGAGTATCTGACCTACCTGCTGCTTGGCGCTACCCGTTGGGAGGCGGTACTTCCCTATTTTCGCGAAGCCGTCAAAGCGGCGATCAACCCGACTTTGGCCGGCATGGCGACCATGGGGCTGGTGTCGCTGCCCGGCATGATGACTGGCCAGATCCTGGGCGGCAGTGAGCCCTGGCTAGCCGTGAAATACCAGATCGCGATCATGTTGTGCATTTTCGCAAGTACCGCGCTTGCAAGCATTCTAAACCTGGTATTCAGCGTGAATATTGCTTTCAACAAATTCGATGTGTTGAAGGAAGATGTCGTCGAGCGCGGTTAACCTAATCCAGCATTGGATACACCCTCCAAAGCGCTAGGTCCTCATCCCCAGCCCCTTGTCCCAGAGGGAGAAGGGAGTTTAGCCTCTCGCCCTCCGGGAGAGGGGGGGTTAGGGAATGCGGCGGCCGATGGGGCGTTGCGGTCATTTCGGAAATTCAATCGCGGTTTTTAAGGTTAAAAGATTTGCTGTTTTGGTCGGTGCCCGGAGCACAGTCGCCGGGGGCCGGCAAAGCCTCACCGATATGGGCTCTACTCTCGGCCTATCGCGTGCCGGCGAATACGGGTTTGTCGACATTCTCTGTGCCGACGTTCGGCCGTTTTCTCAGTCTATACTTTGGGCTGTTCGGCTAGATCGGTGAAGGCTGCCGTGCCGCGGAGAAAAATCTGCCCGAACGGGTCTGACCTCGGAAAGCTTGATTCGATAAGACCAACGCGGTAAAAACAACCAATTCACCGGAATGCGCCTGCCCGGAATGGAAACGGTTTCGGAAAGGATCCCTATTTCGAGCATGGCTTGCCGGAATCACGAAACATGACAGGATGATCAGCATGGGTAAGGATGACCAAATCGCAGCGGGACGGTCGGCTGTGGGTAACGATACCGCATATATCGAGCGCATCGGAGCGCTTTCCAAGACCGGTTCACCTTCGCTCGCACGCGATTCGTCTCACATCGCGGGCCGGTTGTTAAACACTGGCGTTGCTGCTGTCATTTCTAGGTCCGGGTTCCATCGGCGAGATAGGGATTACGCCCCGACCTTCGCCGCCGTCCACAACGATAGGAGGCTAAGACGACGTGCCCGCCTGCTGGTGGTCGAGAGTAGCCTTGAGATGCACGGCTATTTCAGGCGGCTATTGAGCCAGCGGTATGAGGTCGTGATCGCGACTGAAGGCGCTGCGGCGCTCGATATCCTCCTGAACGACTCCCCCGACCTCGTACTGGCAGATTTGAGGACTGTGCGGCGCGACGGCCCCATGCTCTTGCGCGCCTTGAAAGGCAACGCCAAGAAAAACCACATCCCGGTGATTCTGACAGCGCCTCGCTCCGAGGAAAAGAGCTGCAGCGAAGAATTCAAAGCCGGCGTGGACGATTATCTGATCAAGCCCATCTCCGCGCGTCAATTGCTCGCGCGTGTTTCGACCCAGCTTGAGCTTGCCCGGGTGCGCCGGGAGGCGGCTCAGGCCTTGTCGGAAAGCGAGGCGAAATACAAAACGCTGCTCGATTCGTTGGATGACGGCGTATTCGTGGCTCACGACAGCCGTTTCGTTTTCGCGAATCCCGCATTGTCTGCCTTATTGGGTTATTCGGACGAGGAGTGTATCGGATTGCCGCTGCAATCGGTGATGGCGCCTGAGGACCTTGAATCCTGGAACGAACGCTTCGGGCACAACGCTAGCGACCGGGGCTTTGATTCGCCCTGGCGGAAGGAGGCCGTTTTCCAGCATCGGGAGGGTCATCGAATTTGCGTCGAGTTCAGCGCGCGCCCTATTCATTTCAACCGCCGCCCGGCGATACTCGGTATCGTCCGTGACATTACCCGGCGCAAACAGCTCGAGGCCGCGGAAAGCCGTTTGGTTCGCATGATCGAGGCGTCGCAGGATTTCGTCGGGCTAGCCGAACCGGACGGCAAGCTGATCTACGTGAATCGCGCGGGACAGCGGATGCTCGGGTTCGAGGGCCAGAGCGGACTGGTCTCGACGGCTATCGGCGATCACCTGTCGCCGCGGATGAAGCAGCGAATCCTGGAAGAAGGCATTCCTGCGGCGCTGCGCGACGGTGCGTGGACCGGCGAGGCCGCTTTACTCGCTCGGGACGGATCGGAAATTCCGGTTTCGCAGATGATTCTGGCACATCGGGGAGCGGACGGGTCGGTGGAATACCTGTCCACCGTTTGCCGGGATATTTCCGAACGTATGCAGGCCGAGGACGCTCTCCGCGAGAGCGAGGAACGTTTCCGGCGCGTGGTGCAACAGGCGCCCATCCCGATTTTCGTCCATGCGATGGATGGCCAGATTCTCGAGATCAGTTGCGCGGTGACCGAATTGACGGGGTGGACTCACGACGATATTCCGGATGCCCGCGCGTGGTATTTGAAGGGACGCCGGATCGCCGAGGACCAGGTAGACGAGGTGCTCGCGGAAGCGCAGCGACGGTTTACCGAAGGTTCGATATCCGGGCCGGAGGAGGTTACGGTATGGACCAAGAGCGGCGAGCCGCGATACTGGTTGTTTTACGCGTCGGCTCCCATGCGCTTGCCCGACCGAAGGCCGTTCCTCGCTTCCATGGCGATCGACGTGACCGATCACCGTAAGGCCGAACAGGCGCTGCGCGAGGCGGATCGTCTGAAGGATGAATTCGTCGCCATGCTCGCCCACGAGCTTCGTAACCCGCTGGCGCCTATACGGAACGCCGTGCAGGTTCTTAGACAACCGGGGGTGAGCGATCCGGATCTGAAATGGACGCGCGATGTGATCAGCCGCCAGGTGGCTCAGATGAGTCGCCTGCTCGATGACCTGCTGGATATCTCCCGCATTACCCGCGGCACGATTGTCTTGAAAAAAACGCTGATCGAGATGTCGGCTGCGGTTGAACGGGCAGTAGAAACCAGTTTGCCGTTGATCAAGTCCCGCAGGCACAAGCTGACGGTCCGTTTGCCCCAGGAACCGGTGCGGGTTGAAGGTGATCTGACGCGACTTGTCCAGGTGATTGCCAATCTCTTGAACAATGCGGCTAAGTACACCGATGCCGGCGGCTGCATCGATCTGACCGTGGAAGCGTCTCCGAACGAAGTGCAGGTGAGGGTGCGCGATAACGGCATGGGTATTCCGGCCGAACTTTTGCCAAATATTTTCGAGCTGTTTACTCAAGGCCGCCGCTCGCTCGATCGATCCCAGGGTGGGCTAGGACTCGGGCTCGCGTTGGTACGGCGGCTGATCGAAATGCACGGAGGTCGGGTCGAGGCGCACAGTGCGGGGTCGGGCCGTGGTGCCGAGTTCATCGTTCATTTGCCGCGGGTGGCGGCTGCCCCGGCTCAGGAAGGTTCGGGTTCGGGCGGCGGCGAACTGGAATCGGGTTTCACCGGCGTTCGGGTTCTAGTCGTCGACGACAACGTCGATTCCGCGGAAAGCATGGCGTTGCTGCTCAGTCTCGACGGACACGAGGTGCGCACTGCCTTCGACGGTCCGGGTGCCCTGGCGGTCGCCCAAGAGTTCCAGCCGGAAGTCGTCTTACTCGATATCGGATTGCCAGGTATGGATGGTTACGAAGTCGCGAAACAGATGCGCAACTTACCGGGACTGCAAAAGGCCCTTATGATCGCCGTTACTGGTTATGGCCAGGCAGACGACCGGGCACGGTCGAAAGCCGCCGGATTCGACCATCATTTGGTAAAGCCGGTGGATCCGGAAATCCTGAGCGCGTTGTTGGCGACGCTGAGGTCCGGCTAAGCCGGGCAGGCCGCCATGATTTTGATGGTATTAATCAGGCCCGTAAATGCCCGTCTGGTATTCACGGGCTGCCGCCCAGGCCAGTATGCGCCCGGCTTGGGCTCATGCGGTTTGTTGCTGCATTGGAGCAACCCTGCCCGGGATTAACCCGGCCGATATTAAAGGCCGGGTTGAGTGTGACAAAGCGGTAACAAGATACTTACGAGTTTCCTCGTATTTTCGGAGAAGGAGTAAAAGCGTTTAAATGTAACTTTCAGGATTCGCCTGCTTGGATGCTTACCGGCCCGTCATGAACGTCAATTGGACTGTTCCGAAACACGGTTTTCCCGGATACGGAAACCGGCAAGTGGAAGCAGGGCGTCACGAATTTCTCGTACAGTCGAATCGTTTCCGTCTTTGGCTGCGGCTTTCGACTGGGAAACTCACCGTCGGTGAGTCCTTATCCTCAAAAATCGGGTCCTCTTCGCTCATGCGAGAGAGCCCTTTTTTATTTCAGGCCCGTAACTACCCTCCTGGTATTCACGGGCTGCCGCCCAGGCCGGTACCGTCCGGCCTGGGCTCACGCGGCTTGTTGCCGCGCTGGGGCAACCCTGCCCCCGAATTAACCCGGCGGATATTTAAAGGCCGGGTTAATAGGAACGCAGTCGGGTTTACCGGCTGCGTCTGCGACCTAGCTGCTCTGTTACGAATGGCCGCAGATGCGATTTTCGCACTCTCGGCTGAGGAAGGATCGAGACCATGTCGATAGCCTTCTGAACGTAAGTGACAACGCTCTTGACCCGGTTACGGCGGATGATCCGTGCCCGCCGGGATGGGCAGGGGATATCCAGAGCTGCCAAGGGAAAATGGCTGTCGTCCGGTTTGCGGACGAAGGCGTAACGGAAATGTTATTGCCGTCATTCGTAAATCGGGTGATGTTCAGGGAAAACAAAGTGTTGGAGGCACATTATGTTCACGCTAAAGACATTCCTTCCGCCAGCTGCCGTGCTGTCGCTGGGATTGGCATGGACACCGGTTCACGCACAGACGTCCTGGTCCAGCGAGCTCGTGGACTTCACGCTAGTCGGCGGTGACCCGGGCGCCCTCGGTGAGCCGGAGATCGTTTCTGACGACACCGGTGTCAGCCTTAATTTCAATCCGCGACCGCTCTCGTTCGATGCGTTATCCGACGGGAATGGTCAGGTCGATACCGAAATCATTGGTTTCACCCTTAGGGCCACGGCGGCGCCGAATCAGAGGATCACCGGTGTGAGCTGGAGTGAAAACGGCGTGTATCAAGTAACTGGTAATGGATCATGGGTATCGGCTTTCTCATCATTGAGAGTTGCGGATGCGCAGACGCACGAGACCATAGGCGATATCGGGGTCGATACATTTTTCGCGCAGGGCACGAACGACGGGGTCAACGGAGGTCCGTGGAATTTGAACGTCAACCAGGCTCTTGCGGCAAATCAGGTCGAAATCGAGCTGACAGTTAAAGATATTCTCGCGGCCCTTGCGCCGGAAAATGGTTTTGGCTGGATCGAAAAAGACTTCGGCGGTTTAAGAGTCGATGTCGCGCCGATTCCGTTGCCGGCGTCGGTTTGGCTCTTAGGATCGGCCTTGTTCGGTCTTATCATGATCGGCCGCCGCCGCTCCGGACGCGCTCAGGGGTAACCCGAGGTGGCTGGCTCGTTTGAACTGCACCGTTGCTACTGCCGGGCGCGTACCGGCCCTGGCAGCGGCGTAAATTGGAATGCCGTCAAGGGTGCTCTGGAGGAGGGTTGGGTGCTTCGCCAGCACATCGATTCCCCAAATGCGGAAAATGACGTACGAATTCATCCGTATTCTCGTCGAAAAGTGACTCACGGTTTAATAATCGTCACTCGGGAGCGGTCGTTGCTAAGTTCGCGACGGTACTGGGTCGGAAACGGAAGTTTCCGTTAGGATCGTAGGATATCGCGAAGGGATTTCAGGAGATCGCTTGAGATAGGGCTATCGGGACGGAACAGGATTATCCGTCGAACCCAGGAATGATTTGAAGCTTCCTTAGGGAGTAGGAACAGATCGAATCCGACTGGAATGTGGGTCACGGAACGCTGATGCGAGTGGGCCGAAGGGACTCCGCCCGGACCCGGATGTAATTTGAGAGGATGTTTTTTCGCCGTCGAAAAAAGGACGGCGACTGCGGCGCGAAGCGCTCAGGATGACAGGAGAGGGCTGGTTATGACGTTTGATGTAAGCCGAGTGCTACAGAGGCGGCTTACAAGAGCGTAAGGATCGAGTTAGAGCGTGTAAACGCAAACGGGTTTGGGATCTCCCGTTTGAAGACTTCCCCAGAAGGCAGAACACCCCCCCATCCCCCAAGCACTTCGTTCTGCCTTCTTTTTTTTGCCCTTAAGCCACCAAACCGATCTGACCGGCTCGATTCTAACTTCGTCGGATCGTTGTGCTACCGTCGATACCCGGATGTGATGGGATATCGGCGATCCCGGCCGAAAGCGCGGCGCGTGATCTTGACGCCGGGCGGGGCCTGACGGCGTTTGTACTCGTTAGAATCCACCATTCGCGTCACGCGTACAACTTCGTGCTCGGGAAATCCGGCGGCGGCGATGTCCTCCACCGATTTATCCTGTTCCACGTACATTTCAAGTATCGGATCCAAGATCGAATAGGGTGGCAGCGAATCTTCGTCTTTCTGGTTCGGTCTGAGTTCGGCGGAGGGTGCACGTTCGATCACCCGCTGCGGAATGATCGGCGAAAGACTGTTGCGGTATTCCGCCAATCGATAGACTAAGAGCTTCGGAACATCCTTCAGCGGTGCGAATCCGCCCGCCATGTCTCCGTACAGCGTGGCGTAGCCGACGCTCATTTCGCTCTTGTTGCCGGTGGTTAGAAGGATTTTCCGCTTCTTGTTGGAAAACGCCATGAGAATGATGCCCCGGCAACGCGCCTGAATATTTTCCTCGGTGGTGTCGGGAGGCATTCCGGCAAAGCTTTCCTCGAGCATGCCGAGAAAGGCGTCGAAAGCCGGCTCTATCGGGATGATGTGATATCGGCAGCCTAGGGTCTCGGCTTCGAGGCGGGCATCCTCGACGCTTATAGCCGCCGTATAGCGGGAAGGCATCAACACGCATTCAACCTGGTCGGCTCCCAGCGCATCGGTCGCAAGTACCAGGGTTAGGGCTGAGTCGATGCCGCCAGACAGACCTAGTACCGCACCTTCGAAACGGTTCTTGCTGACGTAATCACGGATGCCGGTAACCAGTGCCTTGTAAACGCTCGCGATTTCCGGTAGCGGTTCAGCGAGGTCGCTTGCGACCGGTTCCACCCTGTCGCCGCAAACAAAGTCGACGGGTAGAAGGGATTCCTCGAACTCCGGCGCACGGAAAGTCACGCTACCTTCCCGGTTCATCACGAACGATGCGCCGTCGAAGACCAGTTCGTCCTGGCCGCCTATCAAATTGACATAAACCAGAGGCACGCCAGTCAGCACCACACGCTCGCGGGCCACCGCTTCCCGTTCCTTGAGCTTGTTGGCGTGGTAGGGCGAGGCATTGATGTTCAGAATCAGCTTAGCCCCCGCTTCCGCGGCTTGCTCCACGGCACCGGGTAGCCAAAGATCCTCGCAGATGGTGATGCCCACCGGCACGCCACACAAGTCGAATACGCAGGGTTCCGATCCGGGCAAAAAATAGCGCTTCTCGTCGAAAACGCCGTAGTTGGGCAGGGCATGCTTGCGGTAGACCGCGTGAATCTTGCCTTCCCGCAGTACCGCAGCGCTGTTGTAAGGCATGCCGGCGCGGCGTTCCGGAAAACCCACGATCACGTCGATGCCGTGCACCTGACTGGCTATGTCATCGAGGGTACGTTCGGCCTGAGCCAGGAAGTCGCAGCGCAGGATGAGGTCTTCCGGCGGATAGCCCGCCAAGCACAGTTCCGGAAAAACGACGGCATGAGCCCGAAGCCGGTCACGGGCCTCGCGGGCGGCCTGAAGAATGCGATCGGCATTGCCTCTGAGGTCGCCGACGAGAAAATCGAGTTGAGCGATGGCGATACGGAGGTTCACGGTAATGGCATTCGGCTGTCTAATAGAGTGCGTCTATTTTCTCCCGAAATCGCTGCGGGAACGAGCGAAAACGGTTCACACGGTTTCGTGTTTGAAACACGAGATTCGAGGTTCGACCCTGGAAAGGAGATTTCGTCATGACACAACCCTCTAACCCAATCCATCATGATCGGCAAGACCGTTTACTCCGCGAACATGAGCACGATCCTTATAGGATGCGGGAAAAATTGCCTGAGCCCACGATGTGTCCCGAATGTCGTGTGGTGTACCAGGGCGGCCGATGGCAGTGGTCGGCGGCGTCCGCCGGAGCGAACGAAGCGCTGTGCCCGGCTTGTCAACGCGTGCGCGACAAATGTCCGGCTGGGTTTCTTACCTTGACAGGCGGGTTTTTTGCCGAGCACAAAGACGAGATTCTGAATCTGGTTCGGAATATTGAAGAGCGAGAAAAGGCGCAACACCCTTTGAAGCGCATCATGGCCGTGGAGGAGCAGAACGGCGGCATGCTGATCACGTTCACCGATCCCCAGTTGGCCAGGTCGGCAGGTCAAGCGGTTCAGCACGCGTATAAAGGCGACCTCGAGTTTTCCTATCAGGACGAGGAGTATCTTCTGCGAGTGTATTGGTCGCGCTAACAGCAGCCGCGCTTGGCCTGCGGCGGGAACGCCCGGAAGGATTGCCGGACGGCTTTGCGGAAGAACAAAAGTACGCGCTCTTACGTCGTGCTTTTCCGCTTAATGTATGGATAACTACGGGTATGGATCGGATTGAGGAGCGAAAGCATGCAACTGCCGTTACAGATTACTTTTAGGAACATGGACCCGTCCGAAGCGATGGAGAAAGCCGTTCGTGACCGTGCCGAGAAACTGGATCAGTTTTTTGAACACATCATCTCCTGCCGAGTCATGGTCGAAGCCCTTCACCGTCATCACCGGCAGGGAAATACCTACCATGTCAGAATCGACATCACGGTTCCGGGCGATGAGTTGGTGGTCAGCCGTGATCCCGGAAAGGATCACGCGCACGAGGATGCTTACGTGGCGATACGCGATGCCTTCGACGCGGCGCGCCGGCAATTGGAGGACTACGCACGGCGCGTTCGGCAGGACGTGAAGCACCATGAGGTAACGCCCCGTGGGACGATCGCTCAAATCAACCCGGAAGGCGACTATGGAATGATCGAGACCCAGGACGGACGCCTGATTTACTTCCAGAGGAGCAGCGTGGTCCGTGGCGATTTCGACAAACTGGACATCGGTGATACCGTCCGTTTCGTCGAAGAAACCGGCGATGAGGGCTCTGAGGCGGTTTCGGTCACCATAGAGGGCAAACACTAGACTGGTGAAGAGCCGCGTAGGCCTGACTGGACCGACGCCCGTGCGTCAACATATGAGGAGGGCGACATGCCGACCAATCCGTACGATGATCGAATCAAGGCCATATTGGCCGATCTGGAACACGACACCCGGATCAATCTGCACGATTACCCGATCCGGGTCGATATCGAAGACGGGGCCATCGTCTTGGAGGGCAAAGTCGGCGATATCGTAGCAAAGCGGATCGCCCATACGGTTGCGCATCGCCATGCGGACAAGTTGCCGGTTGTGGACAGGCTGCGCGTCGCCGTTCCCCCGTCCGAGAAGCAAGGCAGCTTACGCGACGAGGTGGTCAATTTGTTTCAGCAAGAACCGGTTTTCACGGAATGCGGCCTTTACGTGCGTGAGAACGATCATCTCGAGACGATTCGCGTAGGCCGAAGCGAGTGGCCGGATCACAGCGGAGGCGATTGGGGCGAGCAGCGCATCGAGATCGAGGTGAAAGACGGCGCGGTCACCTTGTCGGGCACCGTGCTCAGTCTGTCCCACCGTCGCTTGGCCGAGGTGCTCGCGTGGTGGGCGGCCGGCTGCGAATTGGTGGTCAACTTGCTGCACGTCGTGCCGCCCGAGCGGGAGACCGACGGCGAACTGGCTGATGCCGTGCTCATGGCGCTGGAAAAGGACCCTCTAGTTCACCAGTCGCAGCTTCATGTCACTGCCGAGCAGGGTACGGTGACGCTGGAAGGCTATCTCCCTAGCGAAGAAGAGAAACGCATGGCAGTCCTCGACGCCTGGTATGTCCCCGGTGTCCACGACGTGGTAGACCGGATTCAGGTCGCGGGATAACCAACGGTTTGTATGAGGTGAGGCGATTTCCTTATCGAACGGGATAAAGCCTATTCGGGAGTTTTTGGCCGGTGCCCAGTCGATACCCGTTGCTCAGAGCTTGCCAAGTAAAATCCTGAGCGTCCGACATAGCGTGTTCAATGTCCTTGCCGCTAGCCAGCAACGCGGCGATGGCGGACGCGAGGGTACAGCCGGAGCCGTGATAGCTCCCCGGCAGGCGCGGCCAACGATAGGTTTTCACACCGGATGCACGGTACAGTCGGTTGACGACGTCGTTCTCGTTCTCGTGGGCTCCGGTCAGCAGTACGTTCGGGCAGCCGAACGCGAGTAGTGTGCGGCCGCAATCGTCCAAATCCTCCATCCCGGCCAGTTTTCTGGCTTCGGGCGAATTCGGCGTCAGCACGGTCGCTCGTGGAATTAATGTCCGTCTCAAGGACTCGATCAGCATCTCGCTCGCGAGACTGGTTCCGCCTCCAGCCGCCAGGATCGGGTCCAAGACCACCGGCACGCCGGGAGCGGATTCGAGCAGCTCGTGTACCGCGTGCACGAGCTCGACGCTTCCGAGGAGGCCGATTTTGATGACCGCGGGAGGCATATCCCGAAGCACCGTCAGCGCCTGTTTCAGAAACGCCTCGGCGTTCTGCGGCAAAACTTTGTAGACGTTACGCGTATCCTGAACGGTCAGCGCCGTTATGACCGACGAGGGATAACAGCCGAGTCGGCAGACGGTTTCGATATCGGCCTGAATGCCGGCTCCGCCCGTGGGATCGTGTCCCGACAGGCACAGTACGACGGGAGGGGAGGGTTTCATCTTGGGGTACAAGCAGGATTTCGATCCCGCCAGTTTCCCATGACCGAGGGCGCTCGGCTAGACTGTACTCGATCGAGCTCGCGCGTTCGTCGGTACCTCTGCCCCGGATCGGACGCGTCGTCGTTAAAGCCCTGCATCGAGGTCCGGTCTTTCTTATCATTCGCGCCATTTTCTAGTAAAATCACAATGTTTTACCTGCCCGTATCTGGGTGGCGCATGCTTTTTACAAAACCGAGGTCGCTCGGTTTTTTTATCCATTACAACTCCAGTGAATCCGAACCAAGGAGATCCAATGGCGGTCGAACGCACCTTGTCCATCATCAAACCGGATGCCGTAGCTAAGAATGTGATCGGCGAAATTTACAGCCGTTTCGAGAAAGCAGGACTGAGAATCGTTGCGGCCAAGATGCTGCATCTTACCCGCGAGCAGGCGGAAGGGTTTTACGCCGTCCACAAGGAACGGCCATTCTTCAACGATCTGGTCAATTTCATGATTAGCGGCCCCGTGATGGTTCAGGTGCTGGAAGGCGAGAATGCCATCGCCAAGAACCGTGAGATCATGGGCGCTACCAATCCCAAGGAAGCCGCGCCCGGTACCATCCGTGCCGACTTTGCCGTCAGCATCGACGAAAACGCGGTGCACGGTTCCGACGGACCCGATACGGCGGCACAGGAAATCGCGTTTTTCTTCAAAGAGAATGAAATCTGTCCCCGTACCCGTTAGTTCCGGAGAGAAGCTGAATCTCCTCGGTTTCGATCGGAAGGCGATGGAAGCCTTCTTTGTCGAGCTCGGGGAAAAGCCGTTTCGTGCGACGCAGTTGCTGCAATGGATACATCAGCGTGGCGTCGACAATTTCGAGGCCATGACCAACCTGAGCAAGCCGCTCAGGGCTCGTCTGGCCGAGCGTTGCGAAATTCGGGGGCCGGACATTGCGGAAGTGCAGAAATCGACGGACGGCACTTGCAAATGGCTGCTGCAGCTCGATGACGGAAACCGCATCGAAACCGTTTTCATTCCCGAAGACGATCGCGGTACTTTGTGTGTATCGTCCCAAGTGGGTTGCGCCCTGGAATGCTCGTTCTGCTCTACGGCCAGGCAGGGCTTTAACCGCAATCTGAGCGCCGCCGAAATCATGGGCCAGCTCTGGGTGGCGCGGCGCGAACTCGGCGAAGAGCGGGTGACCAATGTGGTCCTCATGGGCATGGGCGAGCCGCTGCTCAATTTCAACAACGTGGTCGCCGCTACCAATCTGATGCTGGACGACTTCGCCTACGGACTCTCCAAGCGCAGGGTGACGCTCAGCACTTCGGGCATCGTTCCAGCCTTGGACAGGCTGGCCGAGGTGAGTGATATCTCCCTGGCGGTATCGCTGCACGCGCCGGACGACGAGCTGCGCAACGAATTGGTGCCGATCAACCGGAAATACCCGATCCGGGAGCTCTTGGCCGCCTGCAAGCGCTACGTCGGCCGCGAAAACCGCCGCAAGGTGACGTTCGAATACGTGATGCTCGATGGAATCAACGATACGCCCGCGCATGCCAAGGCCTTGATCCGGTTGTTGAGCCATGTTCCGTCCAAGGTCAACCTGATTCCCTTCAATCCGTTTCCGGGTTCCGGTTACCGATGCTCGAGTCCGGAAACCATACGCCGTTTCAGCGACATCTTGCACGCTGCCGGATTGATCGTCACGACACGCAAGACCCGTGGCGGCGATATCGATGCGGCCTGCGGCCAGTTGGTGGGACGGGTGAACGATCGTACACGCAGGCATTACCGGTTACAGGTTGTACAGCCATGAAACTTCGTATGCTGGTCGGTCCTTTGGTCTGCACGGCACTTGTCGCCTGTGCGGAGTTGAAAACGCACAAGAGCCGCGCCAACGATCCCTACAGTTCGCTCAGTCAGTCCGATATTTACGTCCAGAAGGGCATTCAATACATGGAAGCGGGCAATTACGAGGTAGCTCTGCAGGATCTGATGAAAGCCACCGAACTGGACGGAGAAAACAGCGAGGCCTACAACGCTCTGGCTGTGCTCTATCAGCGACTGGATCAGCCCGCCGACGCCGAACGCCGATTCAAAAAGGCCTTGTCGGTCAATCCCGAGAACTTCGGTGCCCGCAACAACTACGGCCGTTTTCTGTGCTCGCGTGGCCGCTACGCCGAAGCCATGAGCCAGTTTCAGGAGGTCATCGGTTCCAAGCTCTATAACTCGCCGTGGATTGCGCTCACCAATGCGGGCATTTGTGCCCGATCGGCGGGGCGAAAAGGGGAAGCGGAGGAGTATTTGCGCAAGGCGCTGGAGCATGATCCGCGCTTCGCCCCGGCGTTGATCGAGCTGGCCGAGCTAAGCCGCGAGACCGGTCAAAACATGTCCGCGCGTGCTTTCCTGGAACGTTACCATGCCGTGGCCAAGCCGGATCCGAGATCGCTTTGGATCGGCGTGGAAACGGAAGCCGCGCTAGGCAACTTTCAGGGAGCCCGGGATTACGCGCGAACCCTGCGTTCAAGGTTTCCGGACAGTAAAGAGGCCGCTCAGGCCAGGCGCTACGCTTCAGCCGATTGATTCCCGTTTTCAGTAACCCCACGACAAGCTTTTGACCATGGAAAAGATTCAGGCCATTCGCGGCATGCACGACATCTTGCCGGACCGCACGCCGCGCTGGCAGTACGTCGAGTCGGTGGTGCGCCGTATCATGGCAAGCTACGGCTATGAGGAAATCCGTCTGCCGTTGCTGGAGAAGACCGAGCTGTTCAAACGCTCCATCGGCGAGGTTACCGACATCGTCGAGAAAGAAATGTACACCTTCGAGGATCGCAACGGCGACTCCCTGACCCTGCGTCCCGAAGGCACGGCAGGCTGTCTGCGGGCGTGCATGGAGCATGGCCTGCTGTACAACCGGATCAACCGGCTCTGGTATTCCGGGCCGATGTTCCGCCACGAGCGTCCACAGAAGGGCCGCTACCGTCAGTTCCACCAGGTGGGCGTCGAGGTTTACGGCATCGACACACCCGATATCGACGTGGAACTGATTTTGCTGAGTTCCAGGCTGTGGCGCGAGCTCGGTATCGCCCACAAGCTGGAACTGCAGATCAATACCCTGGGAACGGCCGCAGAGCGGTTGGTGTATCGCAACAAGCTGGTGCAGTACTTCCGCACGCATTACGAAAAGCTCGACGAAGACAGCCGGAGACGGCTGGAAACCAACCCCCTCCGCATCCTGGATAGCAAGAATCCCGAAATGCGCGAGTTGATTCAGGCGGCGCCGGTGCTGGCGGACGATTTGGGTGAGGAATCCCGGAATCATTTCCAGCGCTTGAAAGAACTTCTCGACGAAGCTGGCATCTCATACGTGGTGAATCCTACCCTTGTTCGCGGGCTCGACTACTATTCGCGCACCGTTTTTGAATGGGTCACCGATGAGCTGGGCGCTCAGGGGACGGTTTGCGCGGGCGGGCGTTACGACGGGCTGATCGAACAATTGGGCGGCAAAGGTTCCGCCGCGACCGGATTCGCCTTGGGTATGGAACGCCTGATCGAGCTTCTGGAATCCCCGGAAAAGTTGGATGCCGCAGCGCGACCTCACGCTTATCTCATCCGAGTGGGCGGTGAAGCCGAGCGGCGGGGTGCCGCGTTGGCCGAGGCGTTACGCGATGCGCTGCCGAACTTGAGATTGGTGGTGAACTGCGGCGGCGGTAGTTTCAAGAGCCAGTTCAAACGGGCCGACAAGAGCGGTGCCGCTGTGGCCTTGATTCTGGGTGAAGATGAGGTGCGGGATCAGCTCATCGGCGTCAAGCATTTGCGTACCGAAGAGGGTCAGAGGACCCTAGCCCAGTCCGAACTCATTCCTTTTTTGCAAACACTCATCTAACGCGACGAGGTTCGAGTGGAAACGTATTTGACAGAAGAAGAGCGCTTAGAAGCGCTACAGCGGTGGTGGAAAGAGAATCGGCAATCGCTGGTGCTCGGTGTTCTTCTGGGTGTCGCGATCATCATTGGCTGGAACATGTGGCAAGCGAATGTGCGCAGCCAGAACGAACAGGCTTCCAATCTTTATCTTCAGATGCTGAAGGCGTCGGAAACGAAGCAGACCGAATCCGCGATCAATCTGGGCGAGCGCGTCGTCACCACTTATCCGTCGACAGCCTATGCCGATTACGCCCGGTTGCTGCTGGCCAAGCTCAGGGTCGAATCCGGCGACTTGTCCGCTGCAAAGGCCGTTTTGGAAGAAATGCTTGCCAAGACCAAGGATGACAACATCAAGCATATCGCCCGACTCCGCCTCGGCCAGGTGATGCTGGCTTCCGGGGAGACCGATCAGGCGTTGAGCATGTTGGAACCGTTGACCGTAGAGCAGATGGGCAAGTTTGCGGGGCTTTACCACGAGCTCAAAGGCGATTTGTATGCCGCTTCCAACCGGCCGGACCAAGCCCGCGCTGCCTATCAGGCGGCTAAGGCTTTCGGCGAAATCTCGCCGCTGCTGGAGCTGAAGCTCGACAATTTGCCGACCGAGTCGAAGCCGTCCGGAGCCTGATGCGCCGTCTTCTTGTCCTTGTTCTATGCGGCTCGTTTCTGACGGGTTGCAGCGGTCTCGGTGCATTGAAAGATGCGGTATCCGGTATAAGCGAATATTTCGGCAGTTCTGACAATGCCGATCCTCCCGCGGAGCTTAAGGAATTCGAGCCCACGGTCAAAATGGCGGTGCTCTGGGATGCCGATATCGGCAAAGGCTATGCTAAGCAGTATGTGAATCTCGTTCCCGCGGTCACCGAGGAAAAGATTTTCGCCGCCGATCGTAAGGGCGAGGTTCAGGCGCGTAGCCGCCTCAGCGGCGACAAGCTCTGGTCCGTGGATACCGAGTTGGCGATTTCCTCTGGGCCCGTGGCTAGCGAGAACAAAATCATACTCGGCACCAGCGATGCGGAGGTCGTGGCGCTGAACGCGGACGACGGCTCCATCCTCTGGAAGACCAACGTGTCCAGCGAGATTCTCGCCTTGCCGCGCATCAAGGGCGACACCGTAGTGGTGCGGAGTAGCGACGGACGCATCACCGCATTCGACGCGGATACTGGTGCGACGCGTTGGTATTACGACCGCTCGATACCCCCGCTCGCGATTCGTAGCCGAGGCTCGCCGACGATTGCCGGCGATGTAGTGCTGGACGGGTATGGTAGTGGGAAACTGGTCGCCTTGAACCTGACCGACGGCAAGCCGGAATGGGAGGCGACCGTGGCCTTGCCGCACGGTCGCTCCGAAATAGAACGCCTGGTCGACATGGATTCGGATCCGATCGTGAGGGGAGACACCGTCTACGTGACGGGCTATCAAGGCGGCGTAGCTGCCGTATCCTTGAGAGACGGCGACGTGCTGTGGCGGCAGACCGAACTCTTTTCTTACATGGGTATGGCGGCGGCGCGCCGCTCGCTGTTCGTAACCGATGCCAACAGCGACGTTTGGCAGTTGGACATGCGTAGCGGTGCCGATCTATGGAAGCAGGACGAGTTGCATCTCAGGCGTCTAACGGCACCCGCTCTAGTCAAGGACTATGTCGTGGTAGGTGACTTCGAGGGCTACCTCCACCTGCTTTCCCAAGAGGATGGTAGCTTGGTGGGCCGGGTGAGGGTGGACAAGAGTCCAATCGCGGCGACGCCGATCGTGTTCGACGACGTCATCTATGTGTATACGAGCGGCGGAACCCTCGCTGCTGTTTCGGTGGAAGAGTCATCCGGGTACTCGCCGGATGACCGTTTGCGATTGGACGAGTCATCCGAGAGCTCCTCGGATGACGATATGTGAGGGGAGTCGTTTATGTTGCCCGTGGTCGCCCTGGTGGGCCGTCCCAATGTGGGCAAGTCCACCTTGTTCAATTATCTCACCCGGACGCGCGACGCGCTGGTCGCCGATTTCCCGGGCCTGACCCGTGATCGGCAGTACGGTCGGGTCAGGCGCGGCCAGAAGAGCTATTTCGTGGTCGACACCGGAGGCATCGTCGAGACCGAACTGGGTATCGAGGAGCAGGCTATGCGCCAGGTGAATTATGCGCTCGAAGAGGCGAACCTGATCCTGCTGTTGGTCGATGCGCGGCAAGGTCTCAGCGCCGGTGACGAAGCCATTGCTGAGCGTTTGCGCAAGACCGGAAAACCGGTGCTCTTGGTCGTGAACAAGATCGACCGGGCGGATTTGGCCGTCGTGGCGGGCGAGTTCTACGCCCTCGGCCTCGGAGAGCCCTATCCCATCTCGGCGTCCCATGCGATCGGAATCGATGCGCTGCTCGACGAGGTGGAAGCCAGATTACCGGCCCCGGAAACGCCCGAGGTGGAGGAAGAATCACCAGGTATACGGGTTGCCGTGGTGGGACGCCCGAATGTGGGCAAATCGACGCTGGTGAACCGCATTCTGGGGGAGGAACGCGTGGTCGTTTACGATCAGCCCGGAACGACGCGGGACAGCGTCTATATTCCTTTTCAGCGCCACGGCAAAGCCTACACCCTGATCGATACGGCCGGCATCCGCCGCCGTGGGCGGGTCTCGGAAACCATCGAAAAATTCAGTGTGGTCAAGGCGCTGCAAGCCATCGAAACGGCCCATGTGGTGATTTTCCTGATCGATGCCCGCGAGGGGGTGACCGACCAGGACGCCAATCTATTGGGTATGGTTCTGGAAATCGGCCGTGGGCTGGTCATCGGCCTGAACAAATGGGATGGACTCAGCCCGGACCAGAAAGACAACGTCCGGCGCCAAATCGATTTGAAACTGCCGTTTCTCGATTTTGCGAAAAAGCATTACATCTCGGCCCTGCACGGTACGGGGGTGGGCCACCTGCTGGATGAGGTGGAATCGATTTATGAGGACTCGATGCGTGATTTGTCCGCATCGCGGCTCACCAAGATTCTCCAGGACGCTTTGGCCGCTCATCCTCCGCCCCTGGTGCGCGGACGGCGCATCAAACTCAAGTACGCGCATCAGGGCGGCCAGAATCCGCCACTGATCGTGATCCATGGCAATCAGACGGAAGAAATTCCAGGGAGTTACAAGCGCTATTTGATCAACGCTTTTCGAGAGGCCCTGGATATGCAGGGAACGCCGATCAAGCTTGACTTCAAGAGCGGCGTCAATCCATTCAAGGGCAAGCGCAACATACTGTCCGCCCGCCAAGTGCGAAAGCGTCGTCGCGTGATCAAGCACAGCAAAAAGACCTGATACCGAGTTCGTCGGTAACGGATTCCCGACCTGCGAAACTCACCTTGCCGAGTCGATCGGGGTTTTTTCTCGACATAAACGGTGCAACAACGTTTTGGCCGGCACGGAACGGTTGACTTACGAGCGTGTTGTGCGGGTTGATGTAAACGAGGTAGGGCGGGCTAGGTGTCAAGTCCCGCAAGATCATAAACCTTCTTGCGAAAGAGATGCGGGTGGGACAGTTGCCAGTTTTTGAGAGCCTGGATCGGGGTGAGATGGCCTAAGGCCTTTTGGGGAATGTGATGATTGTACAGCTCGACATAGCGGTGCAAGGTGGTGTCCAGATCGGCGGTTGAATCGAAGTGATGGGTTTGCAACACCTCCTCGATGCGGCCATTGAAGCGTTCCACCAGGCCATTCGTTTGGGGCCGGCCCGGCGGAATCAGGCGATGTTCGATGCCTTGTTCAGTACAGAGGCGGTCAAACTCATGCGTCCCCGAGGGCTGCCGAGTTCGGGTCAGGAAACGGTCGGTAAACTCCGAGCCGTTGTCGGTCAGGCATTTCTGGATGCGGAAAGGCGCGGCCTGAATCACCGCTTTGAGGAAGTCCTTTGCGCTTAAGGCGGTGCGGTTGGGCTTGAGGGCGACATAGACCCAGCGGGTGGCGCGGTCGATGGCGACGAACAGGTATCGGCGGGGTTCGCCGTCGATGGCGGGCAAGTACTTAACATCCAGGTGAAGGAAGCCGGGCTCATAGGCCTTGAAGGGTTTGACCTTCGCCTTCTCTGTAGGCGGAAGCAGGGTCTTGAGGGACGCCACCCCGTGGCGGCGCAGGCAGCGGTCTAGCCCGGAACGGGACACGGCGGGATTGAGAAATTCCCGGGTCACGGCCAGGAGATCATCCAAGGGGAGGAGCAGAGCTTGGCGGAGGTAGACCACGATGGCTTCCTGGGCGGGCGTGAGCGTGGTTCTGAGGGTGTGGGGCCGGTGTGAGGCATCTTCGACCGAGGATCGGTGTTTCCACTTGCGGACGGTCGTTCGGCTAATGCCATGCTTTTGGGCCAAGGCGCGCTCGCTCAACGTGGACGCTTGAATGGCCTGCCGAACCGCCGGGGTGGTACGGGCGTTCTTATGAAGACGAATCTGCATGGAGAGAAACCTCACTTGGACGAACCGAATATCTCCTGGAGAAGGCTCCGGGCTTCGAACAGAGCATAACTCCTTCTCGGTAAATAATCATACGGGACGTGACAGCTAGGCCGCTAGGCCGTAACCCGCCGCATGCCGCGTTTTTGATTTCGCCGGAAACAGGCATCATCCTAGGTATATCGGTGCGGTTCGCTTCGCTCACCACACCCTACACGAACGTTGAGAGGCTAATCCGTCCCGTCGCGCTCATCCGTGTTTCTTCGCTCATTCGAGTAAACGTCTGATGCACGATTCGACGCGTGCCGTCGCCTCGGCGTATCCTGTTCCGGCGAAGCTCAAGGGCGGTCCGAAGCGTACGGTCACGGGGCCTCGCCCTCTCGGAATATGGGTGTCGGGGGGTAGTATGTTCTCCGTGCCTTGAATCGCGAGCGGAACGACCGGAACGCCCATTTCAACCGCAACCACCCCGGTACCGCCCTTGAAGGGTTGTACCGGTTGGTCGGATCGATTCAGCTGACCCTCGGGGAAAATCAGAACGTTCCAGCCGTCGTCGAGCATTCGCCCGACGTAATCGAGCCCCGGCCGAATGTTTTCACGGGCTCCGGTGGGAAACGGGAAGGCGTTGAACGTGAGTTCCGCCAGCGGTGCAAACCAAGGGTATTTGCCGTAAAGGACCTCGGTGCCGGCCGCGATGCCCAGGCGCGAGCGAAAACCCTCGGGAATAGCTTTGGTTGCGATCACGGAATCGAGAAAACTGCGATGGTTCGCCATGAACAGTACCGGGCCCTGAAGACTCGCCAAATTCTCCGTTCCGCTGATGTGGAGCCGGCAAAGCATCGAAAGCCACCAATCGAATAAAACGCGTTGCGCTATGGGCCTCAACCGGCACGCCCAAGCGGCGTTCGACCAGCGGGGGTAGTGTCCTAGCTTGGGCATTCGCCCTTTCTGCCGCTGTACCAGCGCATCTAAATCCGCGACCGTGAGCTCCGGCGTAATTTGCATTTCCTCGATATAAACCCCGAATTCATCCTCGATTCGGGAGACCAGTTCGATCCGCAGCAGAGAATCGAGGCTCAGCTCCGAGACGATGCGCGTCGAGTCATCGATCGTGTCGACCGGGGTTTGCGTCACTTCGGCCAAAAGCCGCTTGAGCGGCGTAATCCGTCCGCCTTGTGATGGCCGCCTGGCCGGTTCGCGCTTGAGTCGCTCGATGACGTCCTCTTTCTTGACTTTGCGGGTGGCTGAACGGGGGAAATCGGGTTCCGGCCAAACCGACCAGCTGGTGATTTGCTGGTGCGGTGCCAAGTGCCGGTTGGCTTCCGCCACGGCCGCCGCGGCTCGATCCGGCTCGCAGAGCAGCGCGGCGTGGATAACGGTGCGGCCGTTTCGGGACAGGCCCACTACCGCGCTGTCGACTACGCCTGGGACACGATTGAGCTCCGCTTCCAAATCCTCCGGAAACACGTTCTCGCCGCTCGGTCCGAGGATCATGTATTTCTTGCGGCCGAAGACGTACAGGAATCCGTCATCGTCGATTCGGCCTGCATCCTCGGTCTTGAGCCAGCCGTCAACAATGACGGCTTCGGTGCGCTGAGGGTCCCGGTAGTAGCCTTGCATCACGATCGGCCCCCGGACCAGAATTTCGCCGTCCTGGGCTAGCTTGACCTCGGCGCCAGCAAGCGGCTTTCCGACCGACCTCGTGCGGCGGGCGGTGGAGGTGTTGGTACTAATAACTGGGCTCGTCTCCGTGAGTCCATAACCCTGCAAGACTTCGAATCCCAGGCTCCACCACTTTTCCTCTATCGTCGGATCCAGCGGCGCGCCGCCGCATACGATGGTTCTGAGTGTCTTGGAAATGCGGGCGCGGATGCGGTCGCGCAAGGCATGTCGGAGGAAACCTGGCATGCGTCCGAGTTGGCTTTCGAAGCGGTCCATTATGGTTTTGAGCACTTCGGGCACGACCACCATATGCGTCGCTGGCGTGTGCACCAGAGCTTCGCGGATGGCTCGGGTGGTCGGCGTTGCGAGGTAGGTCACCGAGCACCCGCTGTGCAGCGAGCACAAGAAACTCGTCATTTGGCCGTATGCGTGAAACAAGGGGAGCAGGGTGAGGATATGGTCGTCGGGCGTCAGAGGCACGGCTTTCATCACGGCGTCGAGATCGGCCAATAGATTGCCGTGGGAAAGCATGACACCCTTGGGATCGCCGGTCGTCCCCGAGGTATAGATGATTTCGGCGAGTCCGCCGGATTGCTGCAAGAAGGCTCGCTCTCTGGTTGTCGCCGTTTCACTGACGGGGTACGGCGAATCGATAGCCAAGCAAGGGACAGTCTCGTCGGGCCAGACGATGGAAGAGGATAGCAGGGCCAGCTTAGGTTCGGCGGACTTTCCGATCCGTATGATCTGATCCGGCGAGCTTTTCGGGTTCAGCGGCACGACCACGGCGCCCCGGGCAAGAATGGCGAAAAAAGCCGCGACCCAGTGCGGCGAATTTTCGGCGCAAAGAGCGACCCGGTCGCTGGGACCAACGCCTTTCGCGGCCAGAGCCTGAGCCAAGCCTTCAGCGCGTTCGCCGAGCATCTCAAAACTCCAGCGAATGGTCCGATATCTCGGCCGATGACGTGCAGTTTCGCGCGATCCGTAACGCCGGACTTGCTGATCGAAAAACGTGGCTAGTGATTCCATGAGAGTACGGCCCTTCTGAGTAGGAGGAGATTTTCTGCCCATCGATAAACGAGTCCGAAAATAAGGACCGGGCGCATTCCTGCTCCGGTGCAGCGACAAACCGCGTGATCCCGGCTTGAGCCTGTACCGGCGTCGGTAGCGACCGGATACATGTCCACGAGCCTGATCAATGGAAACAAAAACAGTCGGCCTTTTCCCGGATTTCCGCAGATTTTGGCGGCAAGAGCCGATTGTCGGCCAGCGGCCGAGTCCGTTTGCGACAGCCGGTCGTCCCCTGGTTTCTGTTTGACCGAGCCGTTCAGCCAATTGCGTGCCAAGCTCATATTCGCTATTCGGAATCTCTCAACAATCACCAGGTTCCGTCGCGGCCCCTATGGAAGAAAAGTGACATACGATTCGGCAGGTAATAATCGGGTCTGATCGATCCCTGGGCCATCTTTACGGATCGAAGAACAGCGCGTCTTCATCCGCCGGTTTGCACGACCGGTGATTCGGCAAAGCCGGATTGAACTGCTTGACCTTGTGCCCGGTCAGAGCATTGACGGACTCGGGCTTAGGGGAGCATCGCAGATGAGTGTACAGCTCAATCACACCATCGTCCCGTGCCGCGACAAGCAGCGGTCGGCGACGTTTCTTGCAGACATTCTCGGCTTGCCGGCACCGAAATCTTTCGGACCGTTTCTAGTGGTCGAGCTCAGCAATGGTGTCTCGCTCGATTTCTACGAGACCGACGGTCCCATCGACTCGCATCACTACGCCTTCCTGATCGGCGAGGACGATTTCGATCGCATTTTTAGCCGCATCCGCGAGCGGGAGCTCGATTACTGGGCCGATCCCGGACAGCACCGGCGCGGCCAGATCAATCACAATGACGGCGGACGCGGACTGTACTTCGAAGATTCCGACGGTCACCTGCTCGAAATCATCACCCGCCCTTACGGTGCCGGTTGACTGCTGCCCCGGGACAAGGCCGTCTCCGTGATTGTTTCCGTCAAACCAGGAGGTCAATATGAAAAAATCGCCCGGATACCAGAAATGGCCCGAGCACAAAGTGCTGGAAAAGCATCTTCGTCAGAGGGTGCAGGTCAAGATTGACGGCGAAGTGATCGCCGATTCGAACGATGTGATTGAAGTCGACGAAGATCATCATCCCCCGCGTTACTACTTTCCTCGCTCCGACGTCAAAATGGAGAAGCTCGTACCATCGGACACCACCTCGGAGTGTCCGTTCAAGGGATTCGCTCACTACTTCGATCTGAGGTTGGGCGACAAGACATTAGAGGATTCGGTATGGACATACGAAGAACCCTATGAGGAGCATCGCGAGCTGAAAGACCGAGTCGCTTTTTACGACCACAAGTATCCGGACATACACATCGAGCTTGGAGTCTGACATTCGGCTGCCGGCACATCGTTCTGCAGTTCGGCCTGGCGCCTGAATTCGCCGGCATGATCTAAACGGGGTCGGACAGCGATCGTTCGCGCGCCATTTCACGGACGGCGTTGGCGGTTTCGAACCGCCTCGAGGTTCGAGTATGCTTCGGGAATGACCTCGTTGAGCTCATCTAGGACCGACCGCGCCGGTGCAAGCGGTTCCGAACCGATCCCTAGCCTTCGAAAAATCATCCACATCGACATGGATGCCTTCTATGCGGCGGTGGAACAGCGGGACTTTCCGGAATTGCGGGGTAAACCCGTGGTGGTCGGCGGCGCCCCGAACTCACGCGGCGTGGTGGCGACCTGCAGTTATGAAGCGAGGGCGTTCGGTATCCGATCGGCCATGCCCGCAGCCCAGGCGTACCGGCTGTGCCCGGAGGCGGTGTTCGTCCGGCCACGGTTCGACGTGTACCGAGCGGTTTCGGCACAGATTCGCGCCATCCTTCGCGAGTTTACCGATCGGGTCGAAGCCGTCTCGCTTGACGAAGCCTATCTGGATGTCACAGCCAGTCCTTTCTGCCAGGGTTCGGCCACGAGGATAGCCGAGGAGATCAAGCGCCGTATCCGCGAATCGACCGGACTCACCGCCTCCGCCGGAGTTTCCTACAACAAGTTCCTCGCCAAGATCGCCTCCGATCGCGACAAGCCGGACGGACTTTGTGTGATCACCCCGGAGCAAGGCAGGACCGTGATCGCGGATCTCCCCATCGGTGCTTTCCATGGCATAGGCAAGGCTACCGAGGCCAAGATGCTCGCCTTGGGCATTCGTTACGGCCGGGATCTGGAGCGCCTGCCGCTAGCTACCTTGATCCAGCATTTCGGCAAGGCAGGGGAGCATTATTACCGCATCGCGCGCGGTATCGACGAGCGGCCGGTCGTTCCCGACCGCCCGAGGAAATCTTGGGGCGCAGAAACCACATTTCCCGTCGATCTTTCGGACCGGGACGAGATGTGCGAACAGCTCGCAAAGCTGGCCGAAGGCGTACTCGACAAACTGTCCCGGCATGGCCTCACGGCTCGTGGCCTGACCGTCAAAGTCAAATACGACAACTTCGAGCTGGTTACCCGCGGCCGGACCTTGGACCGGCCTTTTCGCGATGTCCGTGATGTCGTCCCCCATCTCGCCGATCTTTTGGCCCGGACAGAAGCCGGTCGCCGCAAAGTTCGGCTGCTGGGCGTGAGTTTTTCGGTGCTGGAGAATGCGCAGCGTCCGGTAATCTTGGATCTCTTTACGCCGGATTGATCCAAAGTGCCGTCATCGCGATCTACCGCTATACGCGGGCTGGAAGTGGCGAGAATGTGTAGCTCTGGGCAGCCACGCTGTCCGGTAAACCGGTAGCGGCCGATCAGTCGGAAGCTCAAGTCATGCGCGCGACGATGGCATAGCGGCCCTTGTCGCGGCCCGAAGTCGGCTCGTTCATGAACTCGGCGATCAGCGGTTGGAAGCCGAGCGCGGCAAGCATGCTCAGTACTTTGTCGGGCGGAAAGGAGTCGTAGAAAAAGGTTTCGCCGAACATTGTGTCCGTGAACGGCGGATGTTCGGAGCCGCCTACCGTCAGCATCAGCCGGCCCCCTGGGATCAGCATTCTGGCGATGCGAGCCAGGATCGATGGGTGATACTTGCGCGGGATGTGGAAGAGGGCGTCCCAACAGACGACACCGGCGAAACGATCCTCGGTTTCGAATGCCTCGATCGTCGATTCGATCCAAGCCCCTGCGGGGAGGCGCGCTTTGGCGCGCTCGAGCAGCCGAACGGCCTGATCGATGCCGGTAAGCGCATGTCCCCGATTCAAAACGTATTCCGCCATTGGACGGCCGGTGCCGCAGCCCAGGTCCAAAATCGGGGAGGGCACGGGCAAACTGTGGAGAAAAGTGTCCAAGTACGTCTTTTCGCGGCCGTAAAAGGCATGGCGCGTCTGATCCCAGAACTCGGCAATGGCGTTGTAGGCGTCTCGATTCATGACGTGACTGGGCTTTCGGCCTTTCATCTCAGGGCTAGCCGCATGGGAATCATGGTCGATTTCGCGAAGCCGAACCGCTCGTAGAATCGGTGAGCGTCAACGTTGGACGCGTCGGTTAGGAGCGTGATTCGCGCACATCCCCGTTCGCGGGAAATCCGCAGTGCATGATCGAGAAGCTTACTGCCGATCCCTTCGTCTCTCCGGGAGGGATCGACGATCATGTCTTCAAGGAGCGCGACTTTGGCCCCGAGCGCCGTCGAGACGGTATAAAGAAGGCTCACCATCCCGATGATCCGGCCATCCTCTTCCGCGAGCAGGATTTCGCCAATCCGAGGGTCTGCGATGATCGCTCTTAAACCCGCTTCCTGGAGCGCGGCATCGGGCGTGAATTCTTCCTCCTGCGAGAACAGAATCTCAAGGAGACGGGCAAGCTGAGAGACATCTTCCTCTGTTGCGATTCTCAGATTCAAAGCGATCTCTCCCGCGAATGGTTAGAGCGTTTTTATCGCTGATGCACTGTGAAAAGGAAGCTGTCTTTGGGGGCAAGTAAGTTTGAGGCGGATCTCGCCCCGTCGGCGATGCTCGGGCCTGCCATACGGGACGATTCAGCAATGCCGTAAACCTGCAAAAACACAGACATCATGTCCTGAGCCATCCACGTTAGACCAGGATTGGCATGCTATCCGTAGAGGCTGCTCATCAGACCTTCTTCAAAAAACAGGCTTTCAGCATGAAACTGCCGTTGTCCAACTTGCAGTCCACTTCGTGGTCGCCGCCGACCAGACGGATGTTTTTCACCTTGGTGCCCATTTTGAGCGTGGTGGACGATCCCTTCACTTTTAGATCCTTGATCAGGACCACTGTGTCGCCATCGGACAGAACATTGCCGTTGGCATCTCTGACGACCGTATCAGCATCGTCCTCAGCATCTGTGGTTTCGTGTATCGGCCATTCGTAGCCGCAGTCGGCGCAAACGTAGTTGTCGCCGTCCGGATAAGTGTTTTCCAAAGTGCATTGGGGGCAAGGTGGGATAGTGGACATGACTTCACTCGAAAAAGGTTGGGGCGGGCAATTATAAAAGGATAGGCGATCTGGGGAACGCGAAACCGAGAATTTCCTTTCGCGTGAGGGCCTATTTCGGCGCGGCTCGTAGGCCCGAATAAGCCCTTCGACTTCACTCAGGACAGGCTTCGCGTTTCGGGCATTGCGGTTGCTCGGACAATCAGCCCGAATCTGCCGGGAATGGTTGGGCCTCATCCCGGCTCACCTTTTTCGGCACGCATGTCGAGCTGACGATTCAGCCGCCATGCCGAGGCTTGAGATCCGGTGGCCTCAGCGACGTGAACCCAGGAGCAGTCCGCGCAGCGGCAGGCTCAAGGCCAGGGATCCGAAAACCGCGGCCAGTGCCTTGCCTGAGAGGCGTTTTTCGTAGCCCGGCGTGAGGCGCTCCGGAACCAAATGATAGTCCGTCAGATAGGCGAGACCCGCGACGACCGCCCCGCCGGCCAATGCCCGTGCGACATTGCCGGACTCGGCATCGCGCCCGAACCAGCGTTCGTAAAGGCTTGCCCATAGCACTGCCGCAGCATGATTGAGCACGAATCCGGTGCCCGTGTATTTGAGGCTGACATCCTCCCGTCGTGCCGCTCGGTTACCCCAGGTGATGTGACTGACGGCGTTCAATGGCGCGATCGCGCCGGAGCGCTCGGCCTTCCCACACGCTGCGGCCGCGAGCGTGGTGGCGATAGCCGCGATCGTCCCAGAAATCAGTGCATTGAAACCGCCGTTGCTGTATGTACGCATGGTCCTTCTCCCACCGGTGCTCCGGCTTTCGCGCGATTGTTTCTTGAGTTTGGCCGCCGGTTCGTCCGAATTCCGAACGAATCGGCCGCTTCCCTTTATGAAAAACTGACCTTGCGGCTTAACCGGGGGTTCCTGGCCGGAGGAGGGGACGGACAAGAAAATATACGGACGTCGTTATCTAAAGGAATATCGGCCGGTAAGCGGATTCTCGACATGGTTTTCAACGCAGTTGACGTTTTTCTTCTCCTGCTGATTCTTCTCGCCATCCGAGGTGGATGGCGGCGCGGTTTCGTTCTCGGATGTCTCGATCTCTCACGTTGGGCGGGCAGCCTGGTCGCGGGCTGGTTCCTTTATCGGCCGGTGGCGGATTTGTTGGCCTCGAAAACGACTTTGCCGAGTCCATGGCAGGAGCCTGCTGCGTTTTTTCTCATCGTTCTGCTCACCAGTCTCGCTGTCGGGGCGCTCGGTAACCTCATACTCGAACGCTTACCGAAAGGCACTCACCGACAGATCGTCAATCGAATCCTCGGTATGCTTCCGGGGTTGGTCAACGGGTTTGTGGCGGCGGCCATTGCCGCGGCCTTGTCGTTCGTGGTTCCAATGCCAGAATCCCTGCGCGATGAGGCTCGCGAGAGCGCAACGGTCAATCGTTTCGCCGGTCTGGCGGAGCGGGTGAGTATGGCAATGACGCCGATTTTCGAGGATGCGCTGACCCAGGTGCTGAACCGTCGGCTCCCAGTCTACCCGGAGTCGAACGCGCATATCTCATTGCCGTTCCGGGTCGAGGCTCCCCGGCCCAGACCGACGCTGGAACTGCAAATGCTCGAACTCGTGAACCGCGAGCGGGCGGCTGAAGGTCTTTCGCCGTTGAAGATCGACCCCGCTTTGACCGAAGTGGCGCGAAAGCATTCGGCTGATATGTTTGCGCGCGGCTATTTTTCTCACTACACGCCGGAAGGCAAAAGTCCATTCGACCGCATGAGGGAATCCAAAGTCCGCTTTCTGATCGCCGGCGAAAACTTAGCGCTCGCTCCCAGCGTCCCCCTCGCCCATGCCGGCCTGATGAACTCGCCCGGACACCGCGCCAATATTTTGCGGCGGCAGTTCGGGCGTGTCGGCATCGGTATCATGGATGGCGGTGTTCACGGGCTGATCGTGACGCAAGAATTTCGCAACTGAGAACCGGCAATCAGCACCAGCGCGGGCCATTTCTTCGTGCCCGTTTAGAGTGTTTTCATTGTCGATGTACGCTCGAAAAAAACTGCCTTTGGCGCGTTGCATGTGCTGACGCTCGAGGAGCAGGCGGCATTGGCAAGAGTCCCAGACACCGGTATCGGCACTAGCCTGGAACTTAAGAGCCTATCTCGTTAGGCCTTTCGTCCTGAGCCTTTTGACTAGAATCTGAGGACGAACGGAATCCACTTGTTCAATGCTTCCTTAATCGAAAAACAGCGTCGGGCACGATGTGCTCGGTTGAACGATGAGAAATCGGAGGGAGGGCGTGAAGAACTGTTGTCTATCAAAGTCGGATGGCGACAATGGCCGACGACCGGAAAGTTTCCGCTGTACGGTTGAAGGACTGAAATTCCGAAGAGCGCTGGCCGTGTCCAGCGTGTGAATTAAAATTAATAGCCTGCAGGGGGGTGTCGCCTCATCATATCAACCGCCTTGATATAAGACAGAGCTTGCGGTTTGGCCGGTGACATTAGTGGTCGGCGGTTCAAACCGCCATCGCTCACCAACTTAGGAGGATATTCGCATGAAGCACCTGCACAAGTCCCTATTGGGAGCCATTGGATTCGGACTAGGGCTACATACCTTCGCAGAGGCTGCGCAAACGCCCAACTTCTACGACTGTACGGGCAGGCACGTCCACGCTACCCTGGTGGTGGGCAGCCAGGCAGAAGTTGGCATTCTCCCAGTGCAAACGACCTTCGATCTGCAATTAGGCGAAAAAAGCTATCGCTTTCAGGAGCCGGACATCGTCACCGAGTCGACCCTGATTGGTGATCTTTGGGAGGTAGTTTTAGAGCACATACCGGACCTCCACATCAAACATGCGTCCATAGTGATTCCATCCGTCTCTTTGGGCGACTCGCCGGTCACCTTCAAGAGCCAACTTATCCTGACCACGGTGAACACGCCGTTCAGCCCTAATCCCTTTGAGGGTGTGGTCAATCCTTCCAAATATATTGATCTCGCCTGTACGGCTTCGATGGTTTATTTCTAGGCTGGGTTGTGTCCGGGCAGCGATAGGATTTCCGGCATCCAGCGAAAGTAATCGGAGGCCGCGTACGAGCCGATGAGTCTTGACCCGAGGCCCTCCGCGGTTCGGTGACAAAATCGAGATTCATGCCGGAAATCCCATGCTGTCCGGGTAATGAGCCGGCTGGGCAAACCGGATGACACCGCGCTGCCACTCGGCAAAGGTGTCATGGGCACCCCTCGTTTGGGGCTGTCCATGAACCCACGAGCACCAAGATCCGCCCGAGTCTCGAACGTTCGACGGGAACCTGGTCCGTTTCGGGCCCGGTGGTGTTTTTCCGATAGAAAACGACTGTGTTGTCGAGCAAAAAAGCGGTAGCAGCATCAGTATCTGCTTATTTTCTAAAACAGCTGATTGTGTTCGTTTTTGTCTTTCTTCCTTTCATTTTTTAGAGAGTCATTCATGGCAGGTTATGAAGGCGATGTTGCCATCCCTTATGCCAGGACCTTAGCCCCGTGCTTCTCGAGCACTATAGGGCCGACATCGCACGACGCGTAGCGGAGAGATCGGCCCGCGACGTGCTCGAAATCGCTGCAGGGACAGGAATCGTCACCGGCCACTTGCGTGACGCGCTTGCCAAGGACGTGCGACTGACCGCGATTGATGTCAGCGACTCGATGCCGGATGTTGCCCGCAAAAAAATTCTTGCCCATGAACCAGTTACGTTCCAGATTGCGGACGCTACCGCGCTACCGTTCGAGGGCGACGCGTTCGATGCGGTGGTCTGCCCGTTTGGGGTCATGCTTCGATAAGGAAACGGCGTTTCGCGAAGCCTACCGGACGCTGAGGCGCGGAGGACGGTACTTGTTCCGCGTCTGGAACTCGGAGCGCTACAATCCGTTCGCCAGCTTGAGCTTTGAGGTGCTAAAGCAATTCTTTCCAGTAGACACACCGCGGTTTCTCTTCGATCCCGCCGCCTGCCGTTAGATTGATCCGGTCAAAGAAAAGCTGATTCGCGCCGGATTTGATCGAATCGTCGTTTCTTTCCAGCGCAGGTAACACGATATCGTGGACGTAGCGCCTTTGCGCGGGCGCTTATGTTCACGCCGGTAATCTTTGAAATCCGAGAACGCGGCGGTGCCGACGATCGCCAAGGCGCTCGCCGAGGCGCTGATGAAAGAGTATGGCACGCAATGGCGGCTTGACATGAAACATAGAATCTCAGGGCAGGCCCTTCGACAGGCTTAGGACACCATTGTCGAAGGGATTCTTGAGCCTATGGAGATAGGCTCTAACTTCATTTATCGAACAACCAGAAATTTAATGGTAGGCCGGGATAAGCCTGTCCTGAGCGACAACGAAGGGGCTAAGCCGCTCCCGGCGCGCGGAATCCGTATTGAGCGCCGGACCAATCGACAGGGCGAGGCGCAATGCGACGAGCGGGCAGGCCAGGGAAGGACTGCCCAGGACTCGCGAGCGAAGCGGGACCGCGTAGTGAGGCGAGGCCGATTGGCACGTCAAGCGCCCGAAGGGAGCGGCACATGGACGTGCTGTAATTAAACACTAACGCTTATTCCGGCCTGCAACATTTTCCTTTCGATGAAGTGGTGGAATAAGCCGACAAATCACTGCTCTCGGTGCAGGGCTCACGCCGGTGCGGCGCTTGGTCGACTTGCACAGGGGGAGAAGCGCACGCTGCGCAGGGCTTCATTATCCCTACGGCGTGGGAGACGCCAGGACCATGGTCAACCAGTAAGTGTCGGTCTTGTAGCAATGCCAGAGCTGCGTTTCCTCGGTGAATCGGGCGAAAAGTTGGCCGTTGGCGTAGACTACGCCGTCAGCAACGGTGATCTCGTCGAACGGGCCGAAGGTTTCCGAGCTGTTCCCGAGCGCATCCTCAAAACGGACCACCGCTCGGTCGTGGCAGGCATACTGGGTAAAATGCTGCTGGCCGTGCATGTCCCAGAAGTGATTGCTGAACTTCGCGACCGGTGTCCGGTCGGGGCCTTGGCTGATGAAATTGCCGGTAACCCGGAAAAAAGGCGCCGGTGCCAGCTTGGTCGTTTTCGCCAGCTGGTCGGATTCGAAGATCAGACTGATCATCCCCATGGCCTATCCTAAAAACGTCTCCATTCCGATTAGACCGCGACGATTTCGCGGGTTCATGCGGCAAGGCCGGCAACGCGAAAAAAGTGGTCATCAATTCCAATTGCTCGTCCACGACTTTTACCCTTCTCTGTTCGAATAATGAGAAAAAAATGGATCTGGATCCTCGCCGTCGGCGTGCTCGCCGTCGCGGGCAGCATTTTCTGGTGGCGCGAAGGCCCCATCGTCGTTACCGTGGTAACCCCGACCCGCGGCCCCGCGGTGGAGGCGATTTACGCGACCGGCACCGTGGAGCCCACGGTCATGCTGCCGATCGCGCCGCGCCAGGCCGGGCATTTGGTCGAACTCAAGGTCGACGAGGGAAGTGAGGTGCGCAAGGGACAGGTGCTTGCCCGGCTGGACGATGAGGACCTGAAAAACACGGTCGAAGAGCTAACCGCCCGCATGTGGTTCGCACGCACGCAGTATGAGCGCTTGCAGGAGCTGGTGCGGCGCAAGGTCATCGCCAAGGTTGAATTGGACCGGGCGCGCTCCGATCTCGAAGCGGCGGAAGCGGCGCTGGAGCGCGCTCGCGCGCAGCGGGGTTTCATGACGCTCACCTCGCCCGCGGACGGTTTGATCATCCGCCGTGACGGGGAAATCGGCCAGTTCATTCCGGTCGGACAGGCCGTGTTCTATCTATCCTGCTGCGCGCCTTTGCGCGTCACCGCCGAGGTGGACGAAGAAGATATCTTGCGGGTGCACGTAGGGCAGAAGGCGCTATTGCGCGCCGAGGCTCTGCCGAATCAAGTACTCGATGGCGAAGTCAGCGAAATCACGCCAAAGGGGGACCCGATCGCGCGCAGTTATCGGGTTCGCATCCGGCTCGCCGAACCGGAGAAATTGCGCGTAGGCATGACGGTGGATGCCAATTTGATCGTTTCGGAGAAGGAGAACACTCTGTTGGTGCCGTCGACGGCCGTCCAGAACGGTGTCGTTTGGGTGGTCGAGGATGGGAAGCTGCACCGGCGGAAGGTGAAGACCGGCGTAATCGGCGCGGTTCGCACCGAGATCGTCGAGGGGTTGTCGCCTGAAGCCCAAGTCGTCGAGACGCCTTCGGAAAAGCTACGCGACGGCCGCGCCGCCCGCGTCCGTTCGTCCTCGTCCGTACCGGTGTCCTGATGCGCATACAGCTTCAAGTGGCGCTGACGCATTTGACCGGCCGCAAGCGGCAGAGCCTCGTTTCGCTCACCGGCGTCATACTCGGGGTCGCTTTCTTTCTGGCCGTGTCGTCCCTGATGCGTGGTTCCGAGAAGGACTTCATCAAGCGTCTCATCGACAACAGCCCGCACATCACGGTTTACGACGAATACCGCTCGCCCCGCACCCAGCCGGCGGAACTGCGCTGGCCAGGCGGCGCGGTGCATGTCAGCAACGTCAAGCCGCAGACGGAGACGCGCGGCATCCGCGGCTACCGCGAGAAACTCGAGTTCGTGGAAGCCATGCCTGGAGTGAAGGTCGCGCCGGTGCTGGTCGGTTCGGCCGTGCTGGTTTTCGCCGGCCGGCAGGAAAGCGTCACTCTCTCGGGCGTGGTGCCGGCCAAGATGAAGACCGTATCCACGCTCGAGGAAAAGATGGTCGAGGGGTCGATCGATGCGCTCGCCGCCAACCCGAACGGGATCGTGATCGGCGTCGGGCTGGCGCGGAAATTCAACCTCACTTTGGGCCGCAACGTGAACGTCGTCGCCGCGAACGGGGTCAGCCGTCCGATGAAAGTGGTCGGTATTTTTCGCACCGGCAACGCCGATTACGACGAAAAGCAGACCTTCACTCTGCTCAAGCGCGCCCAGGTAATGTTCGACCGGCCTAACCGGGTCAATCGCCTGATCATCCAGCTCGACGACCCTTACGCCGCACGCGAGGCCGCACAACGCATCGAAGCCTTTGCCGGCTACAAGGCGGTGTCCTGGGTCGAAGCCTCCGAGGACATCCTGAGCGTGCTGGTGGTGCGAAACATCATCATGTACAGCGTGGTGTCGGCGATCCTCGTCGTGGCGTCGTTCGGGATCTACAACACGCTGTCGACCATCGTGATGGAAAAGACCCGAGATATCGCGATCCTGAAATCCATCGGTTTTCACGCCCGCGACGTGCGGCTCATATTCCTGTTCGAAGGCGCCATCATCGGTGTGGTGGGCAGTACCTTCGGCCTGCTTCTCGGGGCCGGACTCATGAAGGTGCTGGAAGCCATCGAGTTCAGGCCGCCCGGCGTCACGGAAAAAGTACAGATGCCGATATGGTGGGGGCCGGACCAATTCGCTCTCGCGGCTGCTTTCGCGCTGGTGTCCTGCATGCTCGCCGCCTATCTCCCGGCGCGGCGCGCGGGCCGGGTGCATCCGGTGGAAATCCTGCGGGGCGCGGCATGACGGCGGTCCTGCGCGCGGAACATCTGGTGCGAGTACTGCCCGGCGAAGTGCCGGTGACCCTGGTGAACGATATCAGTCTCGAGATCGAGCGGGGCGAGTTCGTCTGCATCATGGGGCCTTCCGGCTCCGGCAAGTCCTCGCTGCTCTATCTTCTCGGCCTGCTCGATGTTCCGACCTCGGGGCGGGTTTGGCTGGACGGCGAGGATACTTCGGTCTATAGCGAAAACGAACTAGCGAATCGCCGGTTGGAGAAGCTGGGATTCGTATTCCAGTTCCATTTCCTGCTCGCCGAGTTTTCGGTGCTCGACAATGTGGCGCTGCCGATGCGTCGGCTCGGCAAGCTGGGCGAGGCCGCCATCCGCTCGCGCGCCATGGATTTGCTGGGCCAATTGAGGGTTGCCGAGCAGAGCGCGAAACATCCGCACCAGCTTTCCGGGGGACAGCGCCAGCGTGTCGCCATCGCCCGTGCTCTGGCCAACGATCCGCTGGTCGTTCTGGCTGACGAGCCGACCGGCAATCTCGATACGGCGTCTAGCGCCACGGTACGGGAGATTCTTCGCGATTTGGCTCACCGCTTGGGCAAGACCGTGGTCGCAGTGACCCACGACCCTGCGTTCGCTGCGGCCGCCGACCGCCGTATCGCCCTGGTCGACGGCAAGCTCAACGCCGATTGGCGGCCGGCTCCAGTTTTTACAAGTTCGTGATCCTTCCGAAGGGTACGGCTACTTCCGGCACTTGTACGACTCTTCGGTCTCGATCTCCTTGACCGTATCGCCCTTGTATTCGACCTCGACACAAGCTCCGACTACCAAGGGACCGTCGTCTTCCTCCAATTTGGTTTGTTCCGTCACCGCGACCTGCCGCCCCCCGATCGTCCAGGTGCCCACCTTTCCTTCGGGGCGGCTTTCGAGGATGCCGTAGAACTCCTCGCCCGCTTGAATTCCGGGCGAGATCCAGAGCATGGCGCTCGCCGTAACCAGTATGCTGATCAGCCGTTTCATCGTTCTCTCCTTATTTGAATGGCCTCAATATTTGGACAATGGTCGAGCGATGATGATTCCTAGACCCGAATCGATATGATCGTTATGTCTCCACGCTTCTTGGTGGGACGGACGAACCCGTGCCGCGGTCGCCGACGGCCGATCAATTCGTCTGCGTATGGCGCACTCCCGACCAGGTGACGACATGGTTCAGATCCAAGCGCCGCAGCAGTTTTTCGATCGCGGCATCCACCCGGTCCGGGGCGTCGTAAAATTCGACCACCAGGGGCGAATCTAGAGACAGGTCGGCCAGCGAGCTGGTGCGTACCTTTCCGTCCTTGCCGAATCCGGTAATCCCGCGCAGTACGGTTACGCCGGCAACTCTTTCTTCGTCGTGCAGGATGTTCATGATCTTGGACAGAAGGTGCTCGCCTTCGTGTAGATAAATCCGCGCTATGGTGACTTGCTGATGTGCCATAACCAGTTTCCGATGAGTTCGCCCAGCCAGATTGTCCCAGCGCCGAGCAACGCGTTCACGGCGAAGATGCTCAATAGACCTTGAAACTCCGCTCGAATTTCAGGCAATCGGAACGCGAGCCACAAGGTTGTCGCCAAAGTCATGATACCGAGCAGACAGATCAAGACAATCGCGCGATAAGGCGCGGAAATGTCGAAGTGAAGAAAAACGAATTCGGACAACGTCGCCAGGGTAAAGGCGATCGTCAGCGCGAGCGCCAGGCCACCGTACGGAAAACCGTGCCCTAGCCAAGGATAGAGATCGGCAGCGAAGATTTGCCGGCCCAGCACCAGTCCGATCCACACCGCCGCGAGACATAACACAGTACTCAAGACGATATTCAGGCCGGCTTTGGCCATCTGGCCTTCCTCGAACAGATACAAGGTTTCGATGGCGAAGGTCGAGAAGGTCGTGTAGGCGCCCAAGAATCCGACGAGAATCGCCGCCCGATATTCGACGGCAAGTGGGAATCGCTGCAGTATCAGTTCGGTAAGAAGCCCCATCAGGAACGAACCCGATACGTTCACGAATAGGGTGCCGTGCGGAAAGCCCCGGCCTAGCCAGGCGTAAATGCCGGTAGCGACCAAGTAGCGCGCCACGGCTCCGAGCGAACCGCCCAAGGCAATGGCGAAGAGTTGGCTCATCATCCCCAACTCGAAGCCCGAATCATCGGCACGATTCCGGCGATGGCCGAAGACTGTTGGTATTTTTCTTCGGTGTACGTGTGAAGCATGTTGTCAGTCAGCAAAAAACAGTGCGCAAACTGCCGGTTGAATCGCATTTTCGGCCATAGATACATCGCTTTGCGGGAGGCATGAACATCCCCCTGGGTTGGGTGTGATCGGCTTTTACGGCTTGAGCCGGCAGGCTTTGAGTGAGCAAGAAACCCTAGCGTCTGAACGTTGCCCTGGCCGGTCTGTCTCCGCAAAGCTTTTTACCCGGCATTGTAAATCATCTAATTCGGGGAAGCGCCCAAACTAATGGCGGATGAGCCGAAGATTCAACGTCCAAATTTACGACATTTGGAGCATTTTCTAATCGGGCGTAAGGCATGGCTGAATCGTCCCGTATGGCGCGCCCGAGCATCGTCGGCTGGAGGCGGAATTGCCCAAAGGGGCACGCGAGGGACCGTGTGCGGCGACAGAGATACAGGGACGTGCCTTCTGTCGCCCCTCGGCTCCAGCCGGCGACGCGCAGGATCAGCGCGCCATCCGGGTGCCCGCTGATTCGCACCGTCCCTGGCGCGAACCCTGCGGGCGCGCTTCGCGCGTCCAAATGCGTTCCCGACACATTTGTCTTTGGGCACGCAAAGACAAACTCGCCGGGAGCGACCATTCCGCTGGGAGCGGAATGGGACGAACGACGTTCGCCCGAAGGGCGGCGTCCAGGACAGGAGGCTGTCACTGGACAGCCGAAGGCTGGCCCGAAGGGCAAACCCCATGGGCTTGCCTTGGCGCTCCCGAGGCAAGCGGGTGTCCAGGGAAGGACACCCAGGACTTGTGGGCGCAGCCCCACAAGGGGTTTGCACAAGTAACTCGCCGGCGGGGCGAGACCCGCGTCAAATTCACTCGCTGCCGCAGGCCGCTTCCTTTTCGAGCGTCCATCAGTGATGAAAACGCTTTATCCGCCCAGTCTATCGATATCCGAGAGTGCTTCGGCTGGCGCTACCCGTCTGCCGTCGACCGTAATCAGGTCGAGCCGAAGCCACGCATCCGCGCATGAGACCCACGCCTCGTCTCCGGAGATCTTGGCGATCGTTCCCGGAGGCGCGGAACTCGGCTCTCCCGTCGGCGAGGTTTTCACGATTCCGATTTCGCGATCGCCGGCCCGCGTTTTGGGCGCTCCCCATGGAGACGGGAAGGGGAAATAACAAAAGGCACGGACCATGCGGTCGATGTCGGCGGCGGGTCGATCCCAGGAGATGGCGCCGCCCTCCGGGATAATTCTGCCGAAGTATTCGCGCTGAGTGAGATCTTGCTCGATATTCGGAATCGATGCCGGGTCGAGAGCGGCCGCGTCAACCAGGGTGAACAGGAGAGCGAGGCCCTCCGCCACGCAGCGCAGTCCCACCGACAGAGCGGTATCGCTTTCGGTCAGGTCGAAGAGCGTTTGATAGGCAATGGGGCCTGTATCGATGCCCGCCAGCATGCGGTGAACGGTGACCCCGTAGCGGCGTTCGCCGCGGAGGATCGCCCAGCCCGGCGCGTAGAGGCCGGCATACCGCGGTAGGGGACCTGGGTGCAGGTTGAACGCCCCGATTCGGGGAGACTCCAGGATCGCGCCATTCACGATATGGAGCGAGTGGACATTGAGAAAGAGGTCCACGTCCTCTTTGCGGAAGATATCGGCAAGAGCGGCGTCTTTGACGGTCGAGGCGGGTAACAGCGGATGTCCGCGGGCTTCGGCGTACGACCACAAGGCCGATCCGTGCGTCCCTGGAGGAGAGGTGAGCACCAGAGCGATCCGATGTCCGCTCTGGTCCAAAGCCTTCAAGATACGGAGCCCCGCTCCTTCCTCGGCCGCGAGAACGATATTCAAGCGAAATCGAGCGCTCATGGCCGCCATTCCGTGGCTTCCGGCGCAAGGTATGCCATCATCATGAGTAGTCCCTTACAGCATGAGTTTCTGTGGGCTTTATCGCCCACACGCCTTGAGCATGCGCGCCCTGAAGGCCGCTGTCAACTCGTCGGCTGGTGCCGATTAGGTAGCGCGGCTATCGAGTCAACCATGTGTTACTTTGTGTTATTTTGCGAGTTCCCGCGACGAGGATATGTGAAAAGAGCAGCTCGGGCATTCCTGCGTGGGTACGGACGGGATCGACCGAGGATCGGGCGAATTTCGTTGCCGGATCGCAATACGGCTCCGCTTTTTTGCCGATGGGCTGCGACGGTTCTTTTATCCTCCGACGTCCTCGGGGCCAGGGATCGGACGTCCTTCCGACGGGACGCGGATTTCGTCGGCAGGGCGCGGGTTGCGAATGCGGTACCAGTCGTACGGCAGCACGAACGTATCGAAGATGGCCGAAAAAGGCAGATCGAAAACGAGAACGGATGTCACAAGCCCGTTGATCCATCCCGGCGCCGAACGCTCACCCTTGAATATGCCGCCGATCTCTCTCACGTCCTGCCGAACGCCGGGATAAACCGCCCAATCGTTTTGGAGTACCTCGGTCCTCGCACGTATGCTGGAACATCCGTCGGCGAAGGCGATCACGAGAACAAGAGCGGCCCATTTTCGAACGTCAGCTTTCATCGCGTTTCCTTATTTTTTAAACGAAATACATGTATCACGGTTATCCGGAAGCCGAACTGTCCATGATGGGTCGGACGAGCTGTCCGATCCCGGCAAAGCAATGAGAGGGGGTGGCAAAGGCTTCCTGATTGAAGGCGGTCTCCCGGCGGAAATCCCGATTCCATTGTTGTGTGTCGAGATCTGCAGATTCCGCCGTAGGGGCGAGCGTCATCGCTATGAAGCTATGGCAAATTTGCTCTGGATGTCAAATTTCGTCTTTGCCGGCGTTATCGTAACCGGGCCGGGTCAGCTCCGACATTTCGGCATTTTCATCTATGCTTGAGCTAGACCAGTGAGACGGGGATGTGCCGGATGGCTGTGCACTGACGCAGGACAAGGGAAATGAGCGTTTTCTCTAGGTGTTTGTCGCACCACCGAAGCAGCGATCGCGCAGAAGAGGACCATCGTTTTATGAATTCGACAACTCCACCAACGGACCCGGCGAAAGTGCTCCAAGCCGGGTACCCTACGGTCGACATCGCAAACGCTTTGAAGATTGTGCGTCCCAATCTCGGCAACGATGCCGGCGTGGCGCTTTTCAGATTGCTGAGACTGGTGGCCATCGAGGACATACTCGGCAGGGGTGCTTCGGCCATGGCTTATTACGCCGGCAAGAAGTTGGGCAAGGAGCTCGGAATCGTCAAGCTCGAAGACTTTCTCGGACTCTGCGCGACCCTTAAGATCGGGATCATAGAAGTCCCCGTGCTGGCCAAGGACAAGGTGCATGTCGATGTCTACGAATGTGTCACGTGCAGCGGCCTCCAGCCCGTGGGGCGTCCGCTCTGCCATTTCGAGGGCGGGTTGATCGCCGGGGTCGTCGAGCACGTCACGCAAAGGCGCACCCAGGCCGTGGAAGTCACATGCATCGGCGGGCTGGGCGACCGCAGCTGCGGCTTCGATCTCGAACTCCAGGGCGAACTTATCAAATAGTCAGGCTTTGGCGCTTTCCCGCCCATCTCTCCGATTGGCCAGCCTCTGCCGTACGCGTCGGCGGGCGTTTCATCGACTCGAGCGTACATCAGCGATGAAGGCGCACGAGATAAAAAGGCTCAGCCCCTGGCAGGCTCCAACACCGAGCTCTTCGGCTTCGCTCAGGACAGACTCGTCGGGCGCTCAGGGGCGATCTCCCGGTTTTTGCGAAGAACGATCGGAATCCCTCATCAGCCGCAACATCCCCCATGCTTGCGGTGTTCCTGTACCGGCGGGCATTTTACCGATCCGTAGGAACAGAACACGCAGCAATCCCCGGCTTCGGGACGCAGCAGCGTCTTGCAGTTGGTGCATTCGTAATAGAACTGGCAAGCATCCGTCGGCATGGTTTCCAGCCTAGCAAAACCGCATGCGGGACATGTGAGAAGGGATTCGAGAATGACTGTGCTCATGGTCGTCCTAGGGGTGAAGAGTCGATGGGTAGCCGGCGTCCGTAGTCGCCTTGGTAAGTGCGGCCGGGCTGGTCCGATCCGGATCGTAAGTGACCGTAGCTGTTTTCCGGTCGAAATCGATTTTGGCGTCTGTTACGCCCGGTACCTGTTCCAACGCCTTGCTGACGGTAATCGGGCAGACCGCACAACTCATGTTTTGCACATCGAGCACGACGGTGTGTGGTTCCCCGGAAAACGTTACCAGTGGCAGCCACGCGATCGCGAGCGTGATGATCTGGCGCATCGTTGTGTCCTCCTATTCAGTCAGTAGAAAAGTGGTGCGATCCATGGTCCGGCCATGAGCCCGAGCGATAACAAGCTGACTACCCAGAAGGTCAGACGCTGTTGCTTGATGATCGAGGCGGCGCGGCAGGCTGAGGTGGGTTCGCAGACCTGAGGTGTGAGGTAAAGCTTGCGGAATGCCAGAGCGATGAACAGCAGCGCAGCCGCCACAAAAAGGGGGCGGAAAGGCTGCAAGGCGGTTAAGCCGCTGATCCAGGCGCCGCCGATGCCCAAGGAGAGCAGGAGCAAGGGTCCGAGACAACACAGCGAGGCGCCGATTGCGGCCATCGCGCCAATCATCAGCGAGCTTTTTGCGTTCAGTGAGGACATTTTGCATCTCCAAACCGGTAGTGTTGGCTTGAGTCTAAATGCCGTACCATGGTACGGAATCAAGCGGTTTTTTGACGAGATGACCACTTCTCTGTTTTTTACCCTGGCTGCCTTCTTCGAAATCGCTGGCTGCTTTGCTTTCTGGAGTGTCTGGAGGTTGGGCAAGCCTTGGCCGTGGCTCAATGCCGGCATCGTCAGCCTATGCCTGTTCGCCTGGTTGTTGACCCGAGTCGAAGTCGAGGCGGCGGGCCGGGCCTATGCGGTCTATGGCGGCGTGTACATCGCCGCTTCGCTGGCGTGGCTTTGGTGGGTCGAAGGCCATCGGCCCGATCATTGGGACATCATCGGGGCGACTGTTTGTCTGGTGGGGGCGGCCATCATCCTGTGGGGGCCGCGATCATGAAGGCGCCGACATTCACCATTGGACGCCTGGCCAAGCAAGCCGGAGTGAACGTGGAAACCGTCCGCTATTATCAGCGGAGAGGGTTGTTGGATCAGCCCGACAAACCGCTGGACGGAGCGCGTCGCTACCCCGTGACTGCGGTCGAACGGATCCGGTTCATCAAGCGGGCGCAGGCGCTGGGATTCACTCTGGAAGAAATCGCCGTATTGCTTCGGCTCGATGAAGCCTGCGCCTGCTCTGAAACGCGGGAACTGGCCGTGCGTAAGCTAGCCCTGATCGAGCGTAAGCTCGCTGATTTGAGCGCCATGCGCGATGTCCTGAAAGAACTCGTGCATCAATGCGATGAAGGAGCGGGACAAACCCCTTGTCCGATCATCCGGTCCCTGGCGCAGAATTAGGAGATCGCTCCGAACCGCTGCTTGCCTTGCCCGGGCCATCGATAACAAATACCAAGAATCGCGCCTCGCTGCTCGCCCGCGAACGCCGGCAGGCCTGACGGATTTTCAGGCCGAAATCATCGCCGAGGTGCCGAAATACGGCGGCCTCTTCGCCAACTCCGTCCGCCAAGTTGTCAGAAGCTGCCAGTGGCGGATAAACGCGGATGACTTTGCACGCCCAGGCCCCGCGATACCTAAAAGCCAATGAAGCGCCTATACGGGGCTCTCATCGAATGCTTACGATTTGAAAAGAGACCCTGGTTGGCCTTTGCGGACGGCTGTGCTCAACTACCATCGATTACCGGCCCGTATCCGGGCCTGATAAGTCTGCATCCCACCGGAAAGCACCTTGACCTGAAAACCGTTCTGCGCCAATAGCCGGAAGGCGTAATAAGCGCGTTGTCCGACGCCGCAGATCAGCCAGATGTCCCGGTCGCGGGGCAATTCGTGAAGCCGATCGCGCAGGGTTTCGAGAGGCAGGTTTCGTGCATTCGGGACGTGGCTGCCGGCAAACTCGGTTTCGTTTCGAACGTCCACCAGCAGGGCAGGGGTGGTTGCGAGTTGGTCCCAATCCGCCAGGGGCAAGTCCCCGCGCAGATGGTTGGCTGCGATCATGCCGGCGAGATTGACGGGGTCCTTGGCGGCGCCGAACTGGGGCGCATAGCAAAGCTCCAGATCTTCCAGGTCGAACACCGAAGCTCCCTGCATCATGGCCGTCGCGATCACATCGATGCGCCGTGCCACATCGAGTTCGCCCACGGCTTGGGCGCCGAGAATTCTGCCGTCGGCTTTGGAGAAAAGCAGTTTCATGTGGATCGGCCTGGCACCGGGGAAATAGCTCGCATGGTGGCCGGGATGCAGGTAGATCATTTGATAGTTCATGCCGGCTCGCCTGAGCAGTTTTTCGTTGGCGCCGGTGCAGGCGATGGTGAGACCGAATACTTCACACACGGCGGTTCCGAGCACGCCATCGAATTTCAGGGGCGGCTGATTATCGTCGTTGCGATCGAAATGATGAAGAATGGCGGTGGCCGCGACGCGCCCTTGCCGATTGGCGGGACCGGCCAAGGGAACGAGCTGCCATTCCCCGGTGACGAGATTCTTCACCTCGACCACGTCGCCTACCGCCCAGATGGCGGGATCGCTGGTGCGCATGTACTCGTCGACGCGGATACCGCCGAGGGCGCCGAGTTCCAGGCCGGCCTCGGCCGCGAGTGCCGATTCCGGACGCACGCCGATGCCGAGGATGACCATGTCGGCGGAAAGGGTGCAGCCCTTGGATGTCAGCACGTTCAAGCCGCGTTCGGGGTGTTTCTCGAAAGCCGAGACGCCCTCGCCCAGTCTCAGGCAGACACCGCGGGATTTCAGCCTTTCGGCGGCATAGGCCGCCATCTCGGGATCCAGCGGCGGCAAGACCTGATCGGCCAATTCCAGCAAAATCACCTCGAGCCCCAGCCCGACCAGATTCTCGGCCATTTCGAGACCTATGAATCCTCCGCCCACGATCAGCGCACGCGAAGCTCTGGCCGTTGCAGTCTTGATCTTCCGGCTGTCCGGAATGGTGCGCAGTACGTGGATGCCGGGCAGGTCGATTCCGGGCAAAGGCGGTCGGACGGGTTTGGCACCGGTCGCGAGGACCAGCGCGTCATAAGGTTCCTGCCGCACCGCGCCGGTTTTGAGATCGCGCGCCTCGATCGTTTTGGAGTGACGATCGATGCGGGTGACCTCGGTTTCGGTGTGCACGTCGATGTTGAAACGGTTCCGGAAGTCCTCGGGACTCACCACCAGCAGCTTGGCTTCCGATGCGATCACGTCGCCCACGAAATAGGGCAGGCCGCAGTTGGCGAAGGACACATGCGGTCCGCGCTCGAATACGAGAATGTCGCAGGTCTCGCAGAGCCGGCGCGCCCGAGCCGCGCAGGTGGCGCCGCCGGCGACGCCGCCGACGATGAGGATGCGTTTTTTCGGGGTGTTCATGAAAAATCTCCGGGGCGAATCAGGATTTGCCATGGGCACTCGCGGGCGGAGGACCGAGGCGAAGCGATCATTGTAGCCTTCGCGGCACGGAGACCAAACCGCTCGCCCTCGACCCGGGGCGGTGAAGCCGCCGCTCCGGCGGCCGAGGGGCGCGCGGAATTTTGGTACGGCCGCTAATCAGGGACGGTTTCGCCGGGCGTGGCGCCAGGCGGCCGCGGGTTTTCGGCTTTCGCGGTCAACGCTATCGGCCGAAACGATCTTCCCTCTGGCGGCCGTTTCCGTCATCGGAGACCCGGTCTCGACCGGAAACTTTCGGAGTGTTGCCGACACCGCCGATGTACTGCGGGCATGTTTTTCATCATCCGCGAAAACAAGACCCAAGCGGGTCTTGCTTGCGGTGCGGGTTTTACGAATCAGCCGGCGTGCTTTTTCACCCAGGCAACATACCGGTCCATCCAGTCTTGCAGAAAATCCTTGCTGGCTGCACCGATATTTCCGTCTTCATCGAACAGCCCTTCCCGGACTTGAATGAACGCTTCCGGCTGCCCCAGTGCCGGCACATCCAGGTAGGCGAGAACATTGCGCAGATGCTGTTGCGCTATGGCCGTGCCGATCGCGCCGATCGATGCCCCCAACACGCCGGCGGGCTTGCCCGCCCAGGCGTTCTGGCCATAGGGGCGCGATGCATGGTCGATGGCGTTCTTGAGCACTCCGGGAATAGATCGGTTGTATTCGGGCGTGACGAACAGCAGTCCTTGGGCAGCTTTGATCTCGTTCTTTAGCCGCTTGACCGGCTCGGCCTGATTCCCGTCATCATCCTGGTTGTAGAGCGGCAAGTCGTCGATTTTCAGCTGCTTGAACGAGAATTCCGCGGGCGCAAGCCTGATGACGGCGTCCGCCAGCTTGCGGTTGAACGATTCCTTGCGAAGGCTGCCGACGATGACGGCGATCTGATATCCGCTCATGATGATCTCCTTCATTGACTCTATCGGGCTCGTAGAAGCTGAGGACCCATCTCCCGCATGTCGCTTTAGTCGCGTCTCTTGTCGACGAAGCGTGCGTAAGAGCTAAGGACGTAGGCTGGGTCGAGGAACGAAACCCGGCATTTTGAGTCCGTTATCGTCCCAGCCTACTTTTACGACATCCCGAAGGGAGAAGGCGCCAAGCACCGTAAGGCAACGCTGCCTAAGTCTTAATCAATGCAGTTCTTCGATCGCGAAACGGTGGTAACGGTGCGCAAACTCGAACGGCACGCGGCGGATCACGTTTAGCGCCCGTGCGGTCTCGATATCGGTAGGCGCATAGATCAGCAGGAATGCCGAGCCTTGCTTGGCCGCGTCCAGATGGGCCTGCACGGCCTCGTCGGCCCAGCCCAATCGTGCCAGAAAGCCCGTATTCTCCGCGAGATTGTGCTGCGCGGCGGACGCCACCTCGGTACTGGAAAAAAACTGACAATCCGCCTCATCGTACCCACCGGTCATGAGATCGCGTTGCACCTGCCGAGCATCTTTCTCGTCCGGAAATGCGACCACGAGATAGCCGAGCGGATAAAAGATGCCGAATTGCGTCATTTGAGACACATCGCGCGACTCGTTACCTGGATTCTGATGGCTCATGATGCATCCTCGTAGCTTGACATTAACAGTTTATTAGACAGCCCGTTGAGCGAAACTGACCACGCGTCCGGACAAGGATTTTTTACGCCGGACGAAGCGCGGTGCTGCTCGGCGCAAGGGGAGGCGAACTCGGGAACCAAGCCTGGGCGCAATAGCGGGTTCCGTGAGAGGCGCGACGCGGTAGACCGGGAGACGAAGGAATCACGGCAATCGCGCGGAAATGCCGGGTTTCGGTCCTCAGCCCAGCTTACAGACTTCGGCTAGTTTTTGTGCATGGGGTGCATCGTCCCGTGAGGGTGTCCGGGCATGGCGTCGGGACCGTGTTCGGCGAGCTGTGCGTCGAACCAGCGGTGCACGGCGGCGATCAGGGCCGGATCGTCGGATGAATAAGCGATCTCGGCCCCGTTCGGAAGCTCGCGGTATGCCACGCGTAATTTCCCCGGCGGGGCACTCCTCAGCTCGGCGAGTCCCGGCATGTTTTCCCCATGGATGCGTGCCGGATCGGAAAAATCGCCGCGGGCGAATTCCTGGGAAATCTTCGTCAGGTGCTGGCGGATGAGTTCGATCTGTTCGGCAATGGCCGAGTCTCTGGCGACAACCTGCTGTACCCCGCCCGTTTCTGTCTTGGTGAAAACGTGCTGGGTTTGCTTGAGGTCGAAAGGCATGACTTCGGCCCCGCGTTTAGCGACTTCCTCCACTCGTTCCGGACTTGCCGTTTGTGCCGGCACGGTCGCGGACATCCCTAACACGAGAATGGCTCCGGCAAGGGCCCGAAAACCTCGATTGCAGCATTGCATGACACGATCTCCTATCAATTCATCCGCGAATGGTCCGTGTTCCTTTCGTAGCCACGGCATAAATGACATTTGTCTCGATGGCGCCGACTCGCTCCTGGCGTAGACGGGACAGACTACCCTCGCGTACACGGGCGAAGGTCTCGGCATCCAGTTGTTCCAGGGTGCCCCGGTAGCCGCTGCCCATGGCGATGGCCCACCAGTCGTCCGGCGCATTCAAGGGATGGGTGCCGGGTTCTGCGACGATGTTTTCAGTGTGAATACCGGCATCCGCGAGCATGTCCCGTAGGCCGGACGGCTCGGAAATGCGGTCCCAAGGGTTGAAGCCGCGGTGGAGATCGGGCCGTTCCTGCCGGATGAGATCCCAGAAAACGCTGTTGGCCGGCTCGAACAGATTAGGGCCCCAGGTGGTGATGGCCAGACGGCCGCCGGGCCGGACCATGCGCCATAACTCCCTTGCCGCTGTGGCCATGTCGGGGACGAAGAAGATGCCAAAGACGCAGACCACCGCGTCGAAACTGGCATCGGGATAGCCCAGGGCGAGCATGTCGTCGACCCGGAATTCGATGTTCTCCAAGCCTCTGGCGTTCGCCTTAGCCCGAGCCAGGGCAATCAGGTTTTCCGCGAGATCGGCCGCAACCACTTTGCCCTTCGGGCCTACCCGCTCCGCCGCGGGTAATGCGGAACCCCCGCTGCCGGAACAGACGTCCAGCACCCGTTCACCAGGGAGCAGGTCGAGCCGCTCTACGGTCTGCTTTCCGAAGCCGTGCCAAAAGGAACTGACGGGATGGTCGAAGTAATCGGCTGCGGCATTGTAGGCCTTGGCGGCTCGGGCTTTTGCTTCTTCCAGATCATTCATGAAAGTCTCTCCTCGATGGGTTCGGCGGTTCGGTTTTCGAGCGTGAAGTATCTTTGCCTGAAGTAAAGGGCCACCTTGACCAGGCCGATCAGCACAGGAACCTCGACCAGAGGGCCAATGACTGCGGCGAAGGCCTGCCCCGATTGGAGACCGAAAACCGCCACGGCCACGGCAATGGCCAATTCGAAGTTGTTGCTGGCGGCCGTGAACGACAGGGTGGTGCTGATCCGATACCCGGCCCCGGCCGTGGCCGACATATAAAATGTGGCCAGGAACATGATAAGGAAGTAAAGGATCAGCGGCAGAGCAATACGCGCCACATCCAGGGGCAATTGCACGATGTATTCGCCCTTGAGGGAAAACATCACCAAGATCGTGAACAGCAGGGCGATGAGGGTGAGCGGGCTGATTTTGGGGATGAATTTTTCCTCATACCATCGCCGGCCTTTGCGGCGCACCAGGACAAAGCGAGTGACCATGCCGCCAACAAAGGGAATCCCCAAATAGATCAGCACGCTTTGGGCGACCTGGAGAATGGTGATCTTGACTTCAAGCCCCGAGGCGATCCCCAGCCAGTCCGGCAAGATGGTCACGAAGATATAGGCGTAAAGCGAAAAAAACAGCATTTGGAAGATGGAGTTGAACGCCACTAGTCCCGCGCAGTATTCGGTGTCGCCCCGGGCAAGGTCGTTCCAGACCAGGACCATGGCGATGCAGCGGGCCAGGCCGATGATGATCAGACCCGCCATGTATTCGGGATAGTCGCGGAGGAACAGAATGGCTAGCGCGAACATGAGAACCGGGCCGATCACCCAGTTCTGGATCAGGGAGAGCGTCAGGACCCTGAAATTCTTGAAGACCTGTGGTAGTTCCTCGTAGCGCACCTTGGCCAGCGGCGGATACATCATCAGGATCAGACCGATGGCGATGGGAATGGAGGTGGTCCCTACCTGGAATCGGGTCAGCCATTGCGTAACGTCGGGTACGAAATAACCCAGCGCGACCCCGCCCGCCATAGCCAGGAAAATCCACAGCGTCAGAAAACGTGCTACGAAATCCAGCCGCATGCGGGGCTCGCGGGCAGACGCGGGCGGGTGAAGAGTTCGATCGGAACTGACGGATATGGGGCTGTTCATGACAGTATCTCTTAAGCTAATCAATGGGTTTCCGCGCCGATCCGATTGATTGCCTCGGTCAATTCCGACCGGGATAGCGTTTCCACTGGCAGTGCTAATAATTGGCGGATGCGCTTTTCGAGCGCGACATAGGTTGCCTCGAACGCAGCTTCGATTGTCTCGGGGCTGCCGGCGACACGGGCCGGGTCCGGCAAGCCCCAGTGCCCGCGCACCGCCGATCCCAGGTAAACCGGGCAGGCTTCTCCGGCCGCCGAATCGCAGACCGTAATCAGGATGTCGATCCGCGTACCTTCGAGCGCGTCCCAGGACTTGCTGGCATAGCCTTCGGTCGGCAGGCCGTGGCGCGCCAGCGTCGCCAGGGCGTTTGGGTTGACCCGGCCGGTCGGGTGGCTGCCGGCGCTGAAGGCGCGGAAGCGGTCCGCGCCCAGCCGGTTGATCAGGGCTTCGCCCAAAATGCTGCGGCAGGAATTGCCGGTGCAGAGTACGAGAATGTTCAGCGGACGCGGGGTCACGGGCGGCTTCCTCATTCGGCGGGTTGGCAACAGCTCGAAGCCGATTTGATTTGAATGGCCGTGTCTTTGCCGAAGGTCGGTATGTCGCTCAGGGTGTGAAAAGCCTCCCAGGCGATGCCTTGGGGATCGACCGTCCAGTATTTGTCGGACCGGGCATAGCAGCAGGCGGCCTGCTTTTGTGCAGTAACCGGCAAGGCGGCCGCGCTAAGGCCCTGGTTGACCTGCTCCAATTCCTCGCCGGAATCGACCTGGAGCCCCAGGTGATTCAGGCCGAGCCGGTTGCCACGGGCGGATATGGCGAAGTTGATACGGGGATCGTCCAGCATCCACTTGGCATAATCGTCTTTCTGGACGCTGGGTTCGGCCTGGAAAAGGGCGCTGTAGAAGCGGATGTTCTTTTCGAGATCGTCGACGGCAATATGGACATGGAATCTTTTCATGACGAATGCTCCTGTTCGGGAAGGTCGGTTGGTACGCAGGGTTTGCCGCCGCAGCAGTTTTCGGTCAGAAAGCCGAGCAGGTCGTTCATGGTCCGGAAATTGGCTGAATAAATGACGTAGCGGCTTTCCTGCCGGGATGAAACGAGACCCGCATGGGCTAGTTCCTTCATGTGGAAGGATAGCGACGAGGGCGGAATGCCCAGGGTTTCGCTGATCTTCCCGGCGGACAGTCCTTCCGGCCCGGTTTGCACCAGCAGGCGGAAAACGGCCAGACGGGATTCCTGGGCGAGCGCTGCGAGGGCATTGACGACGGATTTTATTTCCATATTTCAAAAACTATAGAAACATAAAATTATTGCAAGCGAAATTTTCGAGATCTGATCCCGAATTTGCCCGGGCATCGGCCAGAACAACGCCGTCCCGAAAGTTCCCGCTCCTCCAACGATAGCATGCAAGAGCTTGCAAGGCCGGGTTTCCAAACCCACAGGTTGGGAACCATCGCAAAGGAACATAGGCCGGATTGAATCCAAGTCGCTTTCAATAAGGCATTCATTTTGTGGGGTGGGTTAAGTATGCCCGCACGACCCTTTCGAAGCTCGGCGGTTCCGGCGCGCACCGTAACCCATCGAGCGACCTCGAATCGGTGGGTTACGCGGCGCCTGTCCTGCTGGGGCGACAGTCGGAGTCCTGCGGATACGGGCGATCGGCTGACCGTTATGGCGCGGATGATTCGAGCTCGGCCCGCGTTTGCTCGATGAGATAAGAGAACGAACGCGTCTTGATCAGGCAATAAACCCTTTCGCCTTCTTTCAAATCCATTTCCCGCAGGGCGCGCGGTGTAATGTCCGCCAGCAGCGGCGCGCCGGCATCGATATGTACCGACACGCTTTCGCCGCGGCGCTCGATCTGGACGATTCGTCCCGGCACCTGATTTTGAATGGACAGGCCCGGCACCGCCTGGCGTGACAGGGCCACCTCGCCGCGCTGGATGGACACGTAAGCGACTTGGCCGATGGTCAGCCGCTCGCGCAGCGGCAGAGCCAGGCGCAGGTCGCGGAAGCGAGCTAGGGTGCAACCGCCTTCGATGTCGTGAGACTCGATGATTACCGGAAGGGTGTTGTCCAAGCCGAGTGGAGCCGCCTTGTCCTGCCGCGGATTTTGGAGGATGTCCTGCAGCGCGCCGGCGGCGAGGATGCGGCCTTGTTTGATCAGAACCAGTTGGTCGGTCAGATGCAGGATTTCCGACAAGGCATGGGACACGTAAATCATGGGCAGCTGCAATTCGTCCCGGATCCTTTGCAGGAATGGCAGAATTTGGGCTTTCAGCCCCTGATCCAGGGACGCCAGCGGTTCGTCCAACAGCAGCAGGCGGGGCGAGGCGAGCAGGGAGCGGCCCAGTGCTACCCGCTGTTTTTCGCCGCCCGAGATGTTTCGGGGATGGGCGTTGAGCAATGGACCTAGCCCCAAGAGATCGACGATATCGTCGAAGCGGAAACGGCGCTGATCCGGAGGTGTCTGCTTGAAGCCATAGAGCAGATTGCCCTTGACCGAATAATGCGGAAACAGCTGGCTGTCCTGAAACACCAGACCGATCCGGCGCCGGTGCGGCGGTAGGTAGGCGCCGCTCGCGCTGTCGTAGAGCGTTTCGCCGTCGAGGACGACGCGCCCCCTCTGCGGCCGGACCAGCCCGGCGATGATCCCGAGCAGCGAGCTTTTTCCGGAACCCGAGGGGCCGAACAAGCCGGTGACGCTGCCATTCAGCTCCAGTTGCGCGACCAGGTCGAAGGCATGGCGCCGCAGTTCGATGTCGAGGGATAGCATGCGATAACTCTTATTCACCGCTCAGCCGCCGTTCGGCGCGCCGGGTCAGCACCTCGCTCCCGATCAGGGCGGCGAATGCTGCGGCCATGGCGATCAGCACCAGGCGCATGGCCGGTTCCTCGGCTCCGGGCGTTTGGGTATAGGTGTACAAGGCCAGCGGCAAGGTGCGGGTTTCGTTTTCGATATTGCCGACGAAGGTGATGGTGGCCCCGAACTCGCCCAGGCTGCGGGCGAAGCTCAGGATCGCCCCGGTGAGAATGCCGGGCGTGGCCAAGGGTAGGGTCACGGTGAAAAAGACACGGAAGGGACTTGCGCCCAGCGTGCTGGCGGCCTGTTCCAGCCGCGATTCGATCAGGCTCATGGAAAGCCGCACCGCGCGCACCATGAGCGGGAAACTCATCACCGCCGAAGCGATCACGGCGCCTTTCCAGGTAAACGCCACGCTAATGCCGAACCAGTCGTAGAGCCAGTGGCCCAGCCAGCCGTTGCGCCCGAAAGTGAGTAAGAGAACGTAGCCCGTGACGACCGGCGGCAGCACCAGGGGCATGTGCACGATCGCCTCGAGCACGGACTTGCCGCGGAACTGACGGCGGGCGAGCAGCCATCCGAGCAGCACGCCGGGCGGGATCACTGCGGCGACGCACCAGAGGCTGACTTTGAGCGATAGCGATAGCGCGGACCATTCTTCCGCTGTCAGTGCCATGATGTTCGTATCAACATGAAAAGGAGTTCGTATTCGGGGCCAGGACACCGTGACCACTCGGCATGCGCGTCGGCCTGTGCAGATTGGAAATCACGCGGCTAGCGGAGCGGCCTTCCGCTCGAGAAACTACACGTTCCGGCTTCAGAGCGGAAGCCGATGCCCCGAAAAGCCGGTTTTCTAAGCTTTGACGCCGAGGATGACCGATCCCGCCTTGAAGACGGCGGAGGCGGTGTCGCCCTCGCGCAGCCCCATCGACTCCACGCTCTCGTTGGTGATGATGCCTGCCACCGAGTCGCCGCCCGCCAGCTCGATCACCACTTCGGAATTCACCGCGCCTTTTTCGATGCGCTTGACCGTCCCTTTCAGCTGGTTGCGCGCCGATAGGCGGTAGCCGCCGAAATCCTTGACGACCGTGATGAACGGGGCCTTGATCAGGGCCAATACCTCATCGCCATTCTTGATGCCGAGCGATTGCGCGGATTCGATGGTGATCGACGATACGAGCGTGTCTCCGCCTTTGAGGCCGATGGTCACCTCCACGGTGACCGCGCCGGTACGAATATCGGTGACTTTGCCGAAGAGTTGGTTCCGTGCACTTGCTTTCATGTTTTTTAATTTCCTCCTTCAAAAGGAAGCTGCCTTCGGCAGCCAGTGAGTTTGAAGCGGGTCTCGCCCCGCCGGCGAGTTTCTTTCTTTTGCTTGCCCAAAAGAAAGAAACCAAAGAAAAGGGCACCCGGATGGCGCGCTGATCCTGCGCGTCGCCGGCTGGAGCCGGGGGCGACAGAAGGCACGTCCTTATGCCTCTGTCGCCGCACGCGATCCCTCGCGTGCCCCTTTGGGCGGTTCCGCCTCCAGCCGGCGATGCTCGGGCGCGCCATACGGGAGAATTCAACGATGCCGTACATCGGATTAGAAAATGCTCTAAGCGGCGATGGTTTTCCTTCCGTAATTTGTTGACGAATTCCGGTCATTCCCGCCGGGGCATTGATTTTTTGCCCCGTCCTTGCAGCGAGTCGAGCGTTTTTATGCTCGAAAAAACCAAGCTTCCGCCTTGGGTTCGAGCAGAAGCCGTACCGACAGCGGTACGGCTAGGTTCCAACCCCGAGTATCACCGAGCTGGCTTTGACCACCGCCCAGACGGTATCGCCCTCGCGCAAGCCCATCGATTTCAGGCTTTCGGTGGTGATGACGGCAGCTACCGAGTCGCCGCCCGCCAGCTCGATCACCACCTCGGCATTCACTATTCCCCTTTGAATGCGCTTGACCGTCCCTTTTAGCTGATTGCGTTCGGACAGGCGGTAGCCGCCGAAATCCTTGACGACCATGACGAACGGGGCCTTGATCAAGGCCATCACCTCGTCGCCGTATTTGAGGCCGAACGAATCCGCCGATGCCTTGGTGATGGACGCTATGAGCGTATCTCCACCCCTCAGCGCAATGGACACCTCGACGGTGACCGCGCCGATGCGGACCGCGGTCACTTTGCCGAACAGCTGATTGCGCTCGCTCGCTTTCGAGTTCAGCCTTCTAAGCAGGAAAACCAGATTGGGATTATCGGCCAACTCCCGGTTCTTCGATTCCAGAAAGCGGCGGTGTTCTTCCTGAAGCCGGGTAAAGAGTGCCAATAATTCCCGGCCGGTGGCGGTGAGCTTCGTGCCCCCGCCGTGCCGGCCGCCGATGGCGGTGGACACCAGCACCTGCGGGCACAGGTTGTTGGCCCGCTCCACCATTTCCCAGGCGCCCTTGTAGCTCAGGCCGACCTCTTTCGCAGCCCGGTTGATGGAACCAATCTTTTCGATCGCGGCAAGCAATCGAAAGAGACGCTCGTTGAGACCACCGATCAGACGGAGTTCGCCTTCCACCAAAGCAATCGGTTGTTCGGAGTTCGTCGAATGTGGATCCATGTGGGGTGTTTTGGCCCGTCGGCCGGCTTGAGCGGGGCTATTGCTCCAATAGCTTGAACCCGTATCGGGCGAAGACCTCGGCCGCCGGTTCTTGCTTTAAATAATCCAGAAATTTCTTCGCGTCGCCGGATTGGGTGACTAGCGCGAAAGGATACACGATGGGCGCATGGGTGTCCGCCGGGAACCGTCCGATCACCTCGACCTTTTTACTTTGTTTCGCGTCGGTCTCGTAGACGATGCCTGCATCGCATTCCCCGCGCTCGACCAGATTCAGTGCAGCGCGCACATCTTCGGTGCCGACCACGCGGCGTTGGATGCTCTGCCACCAGCCCAGTCGGGTCAAGGCTTCCTTGGCATAAATGCCAACCGGAACCGACTCGACCACGCCGGTGCACAGCTTGCCCTTGAAGGCTCGTGCAAAATTGAAGCCTTTCTTCATGGTCACCGGAAACCCCTTGCCTTGCGGGGCAATCACCACCAGGGTGTTGCCCAGCAAATTCGTCCGGGAATCGTGGTTGATTTTTCCCTTATTATCCAAATAGTCCATCCATTTTGTGTCCGCCGAGGCGAAGACATCGGCCGGCGCACCTTGCTCGACTTGCTTGGCCAGGGCCGATGAGGATGCAAAGGACAACTTGACCGGGATGTTATGCGCCGCTTCGAAGGCTTTGCCGATATCGGTGAGCGCATTGGTCAGGCTCGCGGCGGCGAAGACGGTGACATCGGCGAAGGCGGTATTGATACCCCATAGGATAAGGATCGCGGTGATAGAAATGGTTTTAAGGGTGTGCATGGACATGGAAAGAATCTCCTCTCTTGGAATGAAACAACGGGTCGGAACGGATTAAGCACGGACAGGTTCATTCGAACGTGTTAAGTGAAACTTGGAAATAGAAAAAATTGCTCGGAAGCGCTTTGCCCAGGTTCTTGGGGAACTCGCCGGGCGTAAAACGGGCATAGCTGAGTTCCGTTTCGACGCGCGGTATCGGCCTATAGCGCACGCGGATATCGAACTCGTGGCCCAGAAAATCTCCGCTTCGGCCGGTTCTATCGCGCAGGTTGACTCGCCGCCAGCTATCCCGGTCACTGGCGAGCCAATAGGCGTTGTAGGCGGTGTCGATGCGCACGCCCTTGTAAGGCGTGAATTCCAGGCGGAGCTTCGGGGCGCTGACGTTGTCCCATGAAAAGTAGTCGTTTCTGGACCAGGGTTGATTAAAGCCGAACAGCGAGTTGAAGCGGTTGTTGACCTTGTCGTTGGGATTTCTGTCGCCAGTCCCATAGCCGTAGAGGGCACTGATCCGGGGCTTCCAGGGCGAGCCCGCGAAGGTATAGCCGAGTTCGACGACGGATGCCCAGGCGTCGTGCTGTTGGTTGCCGTTGCTGCGGCCGAACTGATAAACCACATCGAAGTCGTAGTCGAAGCCGGTGTTGCCGATAAGGCCGTAACCGCGCAGCGCGGTACTATGAATGTTCTGGTCTGTCGCGCCGTTCTTGTTGTCGACCTTGTAGCCCAAGTAATAGGGCTGGAGGGTGACGAAAGGGGACCAGCGGCGCCAACCGGCGACCGCGCCGTAAAGCCATTGTTGTTCGATCGGCTCGTCGAAGTCGTACTTCAGGCGTTGGACGGGCTTATAGGCCAGCAAATCCAGGTCCCAGTCGTTGGTCCGCTGGCCCAGCGTGATGCGAAAACCTTCGAAGTTGTTGGTCGTGTTGCGAAACTGGTTGTTGGCAATCAGCCGTTTATCCACGAGTTCCAGCGCCTGCCGGCCTGCCCGCACCCGTAGTGGACGATGGGAGCCGAGCGCATTTTCGAAATAGAGTTCCGCGAACCCTTGGATGAGTTCGAACTCGTTCACTTCGCTGTCGGCTCGCACGAAGTGGCTGTTGTAAAGCCGCGCATCTTCGAACTCGAGCGCAAATCGGAAGGGATCCAAAATGTTCTTGACCCCGAGGAAAGCGCGAGTCCGCAACAGTATCGGCTCGTCCGGGTCGGCGTTGGCCGGTCGCCGGAAATCGTTCTCGCGATATTCGTAGCGCATGCGAAAGTCCAGGCCGACATCGAGCCAATCGATATCCTTGGCGGGAGCGATGCCGGTTTTGCTCAGGTTCCGGGAATAGGTCGGCGGGTCGCCGTATGGCTGCGTTCTGTAGCTTCGGGCTTCGACGAAGTAATTGTGGGTGGAACTGTCGTTGTCCTTGGAATCCGCGAGGCTTGGGGGCGCGGACGATAGCCCCATCATGAAGGCACCGAGCAAAGACATTCGCCCGAAATTGATCGGAAACAAGCCGTTACGCGCGACGGCGAGCGCTGCTTTTTTTATAGTCACAAGTTGTGTCCCCCAATTGTTTTAGCCGATGACCTGTGACAGTGTGCCCAGGTCCTGATTACAGCGGCGGCGGCAAGGAAACCGGTTCGCCCGCGCAAAAGGTCGTTCTTCGTTCAGTGTTGTCCCCCCTTCCTTGACTCAGTGAGATCAGCCTAATAGCGAAATAAACTTCGTTCGTTATGTTTAAGACGTTATATCGATGTGTAAGCAAGAACGAGGCCATGTGTAACGTGGCTGAATCAGTGCTCCTAAGCCGGCAACTAGGGCGTGCTAGCCGCCGTGGGCGAGAAATATGGCACGTATGTTGTAGAACGTTCCAGGAAGGCGCTTTCGGTCATACTTGCGGTTCCTGACCGCATAGCGTTATGGATATATATATATATATATCGTATGCGGGGCTCAAACGCGCGCGTCGGACGAATGTCGTAGCCAAAGCAATGTCGACTTTCGAACAAAAACGAGTTTTTTGTCACATTTCATGCAATCGGATGGACCATGTTGGATGTTGATATCACGCTATCGCGGGATAGTTCTCCTATTCGCGCGCAGTTCAGGCTGAACCAGAAATCGGCGGGGCTTTTCGGGCCATCCGGAGCGGGAAAATCGCGCCTCTTGAAGTGTCTGGCCGGCCATTGTTCGCCGGATTGGGGATACGTCTCATTGGACGGTGAGGTGCTTTTCGATAGCCGAAACCGGATCAACAGGCTTTCCGAAGACGGATTGATTGCTTTGTGTTCCCAGGGCAGCCCGCTCGATGCCACGCGCACGGTGAGAGAAAACTTGCTGGACGGTGAATCCCAAAGTAGAGCTCCTCGTCCTTATTTCGCTTTACCGGATATCGCTCAGCTCCTGGCTTTGACGGAACTGCTTCGTTTTCGCGCTCGAAATCTTTCCGCCGGCGAACGACAGCGGGTGGTGCTCGGAAAGGCTTTGTTGAGTTCGCCTAAGGTGCTGCTTCTGGATGATATGTTGTCGGCTATCGAGCAAACGCGGCGAGAGAAAATTCTGGATCTTCTCCGGTTTGCGATTGAGAAGCATGGCTTGAGAGTCGTCCAGTCCAGCCATGCCTTGGGCGAACTCCTCCACTTGAGCGACGTTCTCATCCTGATGAGCGGGGGAAAAGTGCTGGCATCTGGTTTTCTGAGCGAACTGGCGCGCGAACAAGTCCCGCTACACACAGCAGGGCTTTCCACAGTCGGGAACATCTTGCCGGTGACGATTCTGAGTCATGACTCCGTGCACGGCTGCACTTTGGGGAGGTTCTTCGGCTTGCCCCTGATCTTACCGTACACGCCTCTTGCCCACTGCGGGAGTACCTATTACGTCAGTTTGCGACCGAGCGACATTGCGTTGTCCACCCAGCCGGTAAAAGGCATCTCCATTCAAAATCAGATCAAAGGTAGGGTGTGTGCCGTGATTCCGCGGGAAGATCGCGTGGTGATCCAAATCGACGTCGGCACGACCCTGATCGCCGAGATTACCCGGCGGGCTTTTGCCGCAATGAACATCGGCGAAGGCGATACGGTTTACTGTCTCGCCAAGACGCAGGCGTTCAGCTTTCTCGCGGCGGATATGATATCCGACTGTTCGGCCGCTGCCCGGCGGCTTCTCCGCACCGCTAAGAGCGCCGGACTTAATGGCCATTCCTTTCACGACGTCGGCGGAATCGGCCAACGTTCCCGCCATGATTGGATGCAGCGATGGCCGGGTAAAAATCTAAGGAAGCTCTGAAAGTGCCTATCCTGGTAGGCCATTTGCCCTCAGCCCTTCGACTTGGCTTACGACAAGTCCGTGGAAGGGCATGAACGGAATCCACTTTTTCAGAGCTTCCCTAAGGATTTCGACGGCTCCGGCATCCTCCGCTCGGGCGACGAGATCGACGCCTACGTGATCGGATGGCCGAGCCTCGGCTTGAGTGGGGTTCCGAAGCCATGGAACATGCCGGCCTTGAATGCTTCCGCCATGTGTTCGGCTCGAGCTATGGCCAGTTCTGCTGCGTCGGCCGGAAGGACTTCCTGAGCCGTTTCCCGGAACAGCGTCAGCCAGCGGTCGAAATGTTCGGAACGAATGGGAAGGCCGGCGTGCGGCGGATAGGGCGAGCCCCGATAGCGGTCTGTATTCAGCAGGACACGCGACCAGAAATCCACGACGACCCTGTGATGTGCATCCCAGTCGTGTATCGTCGCCTCGAATATCGGGCGCAGGCCGTCATCGGCCATGGCGCGTTCATAGAAGCGGTGGACCATTTTCGAGATGTGCTGTTCCGTGAGTTGAGCGTTTTCGGTGGTCATCATCATTACCTCCTGATCATGATGGAGTGCGCAGTCATACTGGAATGCTGCGAGCTACGCAATGGGACATCCCTGTCGTCCCTGTCCCGACAGTAGCTCGATTGAGAAACGAATGTCCCGAAGTTTTTCCGATCTCGGGAGAAGTTCAACGAATGATATCGAAGCTGTAATCGGTCTTGGACGGCACGATCGTGTTGCGGTCCATGTCGTCGAAAATCTTGTCCAGGATCCAGACCAGCACGTTGAGCGCGCCCTGATAGCCCCACACCGGATAGCGATGGTGGTGATGGCGATCGAAGACCGGGAAGCCGATGCGGATCAGGGGCGTACCTGTATCGCGCTCGAGGTATTTGCCGTAGGTGTTGCCGATCAGGAAGTCGACCGGATCGGTGAACAGCAGCGAACGCATGTGCCACAAATCCCTGCCGGGATAGACATGACAGTTCTGGCCGAAGGGCGAATACGAAAGCATGGTTTCCACCTTTTCCGCCCAAGCCTTGCTGCCGTTGGTCGACAGGATATGCTTCGGTTCGGCGCCCAGTTCCAGCAGGAATCCGGCGAGGCCCAGGCAGAGATCCGGGTCGCCGTAGATGGCGAAGGATTTGCCGTGGATATGGGCGGAAGAATCGGCGATGGCGTCCACCAGTTGTCCGCGCTCCCGCTCCAATGCCTTGGGGATGGGTTTGCCGGTGATGCGCGATACCGCCATGAGAAAGCCATCGGTAGCGCCGACCCCGACCGGGTGGTTTAGGGCGATCACCTCCTGGCCGTGCTCGGCGATGAAGGGCAGGGTTTTTTCCGTACAGAATTCCTGCATGGAAATGGTCGCCTTGGCGTGCAAGGCATTGGCGGTCTGTTCCTGGGTAGTGCCGCCGTCGAACATGCGGTATTCGCCGTCGGTCGGGGTATCCAGGACGTCGCTGTTGTCCCCGAGGATAGTGAAGTCGACCTCCATGAGCTCGAGCATGCGCCGGATTTCCCGAAGGTTGCCCACGGAGAAGCCGTCGAAGCCGCCGATGACATTGATCGAGTCCTTGGGTTTGCGCGCCAAGGGCTCCTCGGTACCGGCCTTGCCGTCCCAGAAGTGTTGAAGAATGCCGCGCATCATATTGTCGTAGCCGGTGATGTGGCTGCCGACGAAAGCCGGCGTGTGTGCGAACGGCACTTCGAAATCCGGCGGCACGCTGCCTCTTTCCTTGGCCGTCTTGATGAAGGCATTGAGATCGTCGCCGATCACCTCGGCCATGCACGTGGTGGACACGGCGATCATCTTGGGCTTGTACAAGTTGTAGGCATTGGCCAGGCCGTCGATCATATTGCCCAGGCCCCCGAATACCGCGGCGTCCTCGGTCATGGACGACGACACGCAGGGCGCCGGTTCTTTGAAGTGGCGGCTCAAGTGGCTGCGGTAATAGGCCACGCAGCCCTGGGAACCGTGGACGAAGGGCAGGGTGCCCTCGAAGCCGAGGGCGGCGAATACAGCCCCCAGCGGCTGGCAGGCCTTGGACGGATTGATGACCAGGGCTTCGCGCGCGAAATTTTTGTCGCGATATTCCTCGGTTTTCATCCATTCCCTAGTTGCTGCGACCTTATCTTCGGGTTCCATGAATTCGAATTCCCGCTTCTTGTTCTCGAACATCTCGGTGTATTCGGGTTGGCGGAATAGGTTGAAATGGTCGATCACGTGTTCGGAGTTTTGTGGCATGGCAATGGTCCTTTTAGTGAATGGCGGATTTAACCAAGTTACCGGGCGGCCCATCATGGCGAGCGTCGAGGCGGCTCCGCCTCATCATCGTGAACGGCCACGGGACCCGGCTGAACAGGTAGGCCGAGCTACGCACGCGTATCGCTCGGCTAGAGTCCAAGTAGAGTGGGTTAGGCCGCCAGGCTGTGACCCACCGAGCACCTCGAATCGGTGGGTTACGCAGAGCCTGTCCTGAGCCCGTCGAAGGGCCTGTCCTGAGCCCGTCGAAGGGCTAACACACCCTAGTGATGTTCGTTCGAATGCCGAATGGCATAAAAGTCGGATTCGAGCGCCTCCTCTTTCCTCAAGCGGCGAGTTCGGCCGCGGTCTTGCCCACCTGCGATTCGTCGATCTGCTTCATGATGCCGTGGGCCATCAGAAGATCCTCGAGTTCGTCCATGGTGATCGGCGTCGGAATGACGCCCTTGCCGACATTGTTGTGAATCTTGTTGGCCAATTGACGGTACTCATTGGCCTGCTTCGAGTCCGGGGCGTATTCGATCACTGTCATCCGGCGGAGCTCCGCGTGCTGCACGATGTTGTCGCGCGGCACGAAGTGGATCAGCTGAGTGCCGAGCCGTGCGGCCAATGATTCCGCCAATTCCAGCTCCTTGTCGGTCTGACGCTCGTTGCAGACCAGGCCGCCGAGGCGCACACCGCCCGAGTTGGCGTATTTCAGAATGCCTTTGGAGATGTTATTGGCCGCGTACATGGCCATCATTTCGCCGGACATGACGATGTAGATTTCCTGCGCCTTGTTTTCGCGGATAGGCATCGCGAAACCGCCGCACACCACGTCGCCGAGTACGTCGTAGGAGACATAGTCGACGTCGTTGTAGGCGCCTTCCTCTTCGAGGAAATTGATGGAGGTGATAACGCCGCGGCCAGCGCAGCCGACGCCCGGCTCCGGGCCGCCGGACTCCACGCAGCGGATGTCGCGGTAGCCCACTTTCATCACGTCTTCCAGTTCCAGGTCCTCGACGCTGCCGGCGCTGGCCGCGAGGCTCAGTATCGTGTCCTGGGCCTTGGTATGCAGAATCAGACGCGTGGAATCGGCCTTGGGATCGCAGCCGACGATCAGGATGCGCTGGCCCATTTCGGCCAGGGCCGCCAGGGTGTTTTGGGAAATGGTGGATTTGCCGATGCCGCCTTTGCCGTAAAACGCGATCTGTCTTAAATCTGACATGGTGATAGTCCCTACAAGGTTAGTGATTGAACGATGGATCCATAATTTTTCGCACGCCATGTCCGGCAAAGTCCTCTCGGCCGATCACCGAAGGTGGTCCGGTCGGCCGAGGCCGCGCCCGTTATCCGGGACGATGAAGGCGGCGAATCGTTATTTCCAACGGTATATAACCAAGATTCGTACCAGGGTGGCTGCGTTTTGCAAGTCACTGAATTCAAATGAAATGTCTGAGGCGTGGAAATTTGCGAGGAAAGGGGATGCACTTAAACCTTACTTTTCCTATGGAAAAGTGCGCTTATCCGCACTGTTTTAGCGCATGTAAAAGCGTCGCCGGGGTGGATTTCGCTCTGTCTCCGGCGAGCGTCAACCGACTGTTTGGATGAGCCGGGAAAAGCCGTGTGCATTTCGCCGATCCTATTTCCTGAGAGCAAACCGGTGTTCGCGGGTCCGATCCGCACAGAATCTGGGTACGCAGGCGGAATAGCTGCCGCCGAGGCGCACCATATCCACCTCCACGCCATAAAGCCGGTAAATGTTTTCGGGGGTGATCACGTCGACGGGATTTCCTTCGGCGACGATCCGCCCACTGTTCAGCAGCAATACGCTGTCTGAAACCAGCAGGGCGTGTTCCGGAAAATGGGTGGACTGGATGAACGCATAGCCTTCCCGGGCGAGGCTGCGGATGCGTTCCAGGAGACGCAGCTGATTGCCGTAATCGAGTCCGCCGACCGGTTCGTCCAGGATGAAAATCCGCGCTTCCTGTGCCAGCGCACGGGCGATGAGGACTAGTTGGCGTTCGCCGCCGCTGATTTCCGAATACGGCCGCGTCTTGAGATGGCCGAGAGAGAGGCGCTCCAGTGCCTCTTCGGCAAGGCGGCGGTCTTTTTTCGAATAGCCTGAGAAAAAGCCCGTATGCGGCATTCGGCCCATGAGCACCACGTCGAGCACAGTATAGGGAAAGGTGGCGTTGTGGAGTTGCGGCACATAGGCCACATTGCGGGCGTATTCGCGGGGCGCGATGCGAGCGAGCGGCGTGCCGTCCAGGAGGACCTCGCCTTTCGCGGGCCGCTTGATGCCCAGCAGAATCTTGAGCAGCGTGCTCTTGCCGGTGCCGTTGGGTCCCAGCAGGGACACCACTTTTCCCGCCTCGACCTGGACCGAAACCCCGTTCAGCACCACCCGGTCGCTATAGCCGAACACGATGTTCCGGGCTTCCAGCACCATCATCCACTCCATCCCTTGCGGGCATTGCGCAATACCAGGATGAATATGGGGATGCCGAGCAATTCGCTGAGCACGCCGATGGGGATTTCCACGGTAAACAGATTGCGCGCCAGGTCGTCCACCACCAACAGGAATATCCCGCCCAACAGGGCGCTGGCCGGCACCAGACGTCCGTTGTCCGGTCCTACGATCAGTCGCGCGATGTGCGGGACGATGAGGCCGATCCAGCCGATCATCCCGGCCATCACCACGGTGAGTGCGCTGATCAAGGTGGCGGAGAGAATGATCACGAGCCGTACGCGCCGCGTGTCGATGCCCAGGGACCGCGCCTCCTCGTCACCCATGCTGAGCACGTTCATGTGCCGGGCGTAGACCGCTAAAAGCAGGATGCCGGCCAGCATCGGCAGTGCCAAAGTCAACACTACCGACAGCTCGACGTTGGACAGATTGCCCATCAGCCAGTAGACGATGGCGGGCAGTTGGTTGTAGGGATCTGCGAGATATTTGACGATCGACAATAGGGCGGTGAACAATCCGCTGCTGATGATGCCGCCCAACACCAGCATGAGCAGGGATTCGTTGCGATAGACCCTGACGATGCCGAGGGCTATGAGCACCGCGAGCAGGCCGAAGAGAAAGGCGCTGACTTGTACCACCAGCGAGTGGTCGGAGATGATCATTCCCAACGCCGCGCCGAAGGAACCTCCCGCCAGCACCCCGAGCAGCCCCGGCGAGACCAGCGGATTGACGAAGATCGCCTGAAAGGCGGCGCCGGAAACCGATAGCCCGGCGCCCACCAGGACCGCTGCCAGGATGCGAGGTAGCCGGATCTCGAACAGCACGTTGCGCAAGACTTGCTGTCCCTCGTCCGCGACTTGCCCGCTGCCGAGGCCGACCAGCACCTGTACCAGTTCCGGCAGCGCTATGGGATAGCGGCCCAGGGTCAGAGACAACACCGACATCAGAACGAGCAGGAGCAGCAATCCCGCCAGGCGATAGTCCACGATCATGGGCCTAGTTGTCAAGTCCCGCAAGATCGTAAACCTTCTTTCGAAAAAGATGAGGATGGGACAGTTGCCAGTTTTTGAGAGCCTGGATCGGGGTGAGATGGCCTAAGGCCTTTTGGGGAATGTGATGATTGTACAGCTCGACATAGCGGTGCAAGGTGGTGTCCAGATCGGCGGTTGAATCGAAGTGATGGGTTTGCAACACCTCCTCGATGCGGCCATTGAAGCGTTCCACCAGGCCATTCGTTTGGGGCCGGCCCGGCGGAATCAGGCGATGTTCGATGCCTTGTTCAGTACAGAGGCGGTCAAACTCATGCGTCCCCGAGGGCTGCCGAGTTCGGGTCAGGAAACGGTCGGTAAACTCCGAGCCGTTGTCGGTCAGGCATTTCTGGATGCGGAAAGGCGCGGCCTGAATCACCGCTTTGAGGAAGTCCTTTGCGCTTAAGGCGGAGCGGTTGGGCTTGAGGGCGACATAGACCCAGCGGGTGGCGCGGTCGATGGCGACGAACAGGTATCGGCGGGGTTCGCCGTCGATGGCGGGCAAGTACTTAACATCCAGGTGAAGGAAGCCGGGCTCATAGGCCTTGAAGGGTTTGACCTTCGCCTTCTCTGTAGGCGGAAGCAGGGTCTTGAGGGACGCCACCCCGTGGCGGCGCAGGCAGCGGTCTAGCCCGGAACGGGACACGGCGGGATTGAGAAATTCCCGGGTCACGGCCAGGAGATCATCCAAGGGGAGGAGCAGAGCTTGGCGGAGGTAGACCACGATGGCTTCCTGGGCGGGCGTGAGCGTGGTTCTGAGGGTGTGGGGCCGATGCGAGGCATCTTCGACCGAGGATCGGTGTTTCCACTTGCGGACGGTCGTTCGGCTAATGCCATGCTTTTGGGCCAAGGCGCGCTCGCTCAACGTGGACGCTTGAATGGCCTGCCGAACGGCCGGGGTGGTACGGGCGTTCTTATGAAGACGAATCTGCATGGAGAGAAACCTCACTTGGACGAACCGAATATCTCCTGGAGAAGGCTCCGGGCTTCGAACAGAGCATAACTCCTTCTCGGTAAATAATCACACGAGACGCGACACCTAGTCCCTGCCTAAAAGGTTTCTCTTGAGAAGGAGAAACCCGACGTTTACACATAGGGCATGACCTCCTCGCCGAACAGCGACAGGCTATAGCGATTGGCGGCGGGATCGTTGGCGGCGGGTTTCAACACCAAGCTGTTCAGATCCAGTTCTTCCCGGAGTTTTTGTATCTTGTCCCGGCATTCCGCCACATCGCCGATCAGCGCGTTTTCCAGCAAACGGTCGACCTCGATCGTCACGAGACCGGATGGCTCTCCATTGTCCGCCAGCATGGTTCTCATTCTCTCCCGGAAACGCCGGATTGAGGGTAGCGCTACCGCCAAGGCGGCCGCTCGGGTTTTGGCGACGTAAAAGGTTCGAAGCAGGGTGAGCGGCTTGGGCGATGAGGGATTGATCCCAGGATAGTGGGCGAGAGTTGGCTTGAGCTTATCAATGGTTGCACCTTGCCCCCCGAGGAGCCCGTAACCGCGGTTCGCGGCATGATGCACGACCTCGGGATTTTGCGATGCCAGGAACACGGGTATCGGGCGTTGCAGCGGTTTCGGGTGAGTCGTGACGCCCTCGATCTGAAAATGGGTTCCGGAGTGGCTGACCTTATCGGTGCCGAGCAGCCGGACGATGAGTTCGAGGGCTTCCAGCATCTTCGTCCGGGCGGTTTCGGGCGGCACCTTGAAATGCCTGTTTTGCAGAGGAAAAGGGCCGCCATGGGCGACACCCAGATTGAGTCTGCCGCCGCTCAAATGATCGAGGGTGGCGATGTCCTCGGCCGCCTTGATGGGATCGTGAAAAGGCAGCAACAGCGCCGCGGTGCCCAAACGGATGCGCTTCGTGACACCGGCCAAATGGGCCAGCAACAGCAGGACGGAAGGGCTGACACCGAAATCGGTGAAGTGATGCTCGGCGACCCAGGCTTCCTGAAACCCCAGTCCCTCGGCGTACTGCACCAGCGCGGTCTGGGAGGCCAATACCTTGGCGTAATCGCCGTCGTAATTCTCGTAGAAGCAAAATAGCCCGAAGTTCATGAGATTTCTTCTAGGGTTTGGTAGGTTGGAAAGGGGGCATGACTTCGAAGGACAGCCGCTCCAGCGATCGCTGCAGTTGTGTCGGCGGCAGATAACCGAAGAACGAGGCCAGGCAGTTGAGGTGCCGGATGCCGAGCCGGTCGCTCAGAGCATGGATTCGCTCGACACAGGTTTCCGGCCCGCCGGCGATGACCATTTCCCGATAGAAGCGCTCGGCATCGAGCATGGCTTCGTCGATCACGCCGCGCCGAACGATTCCCGCTTTCCTGAGTCGCTCGGTCAACGCCCGGATTACCGGTTGCAAGTCGCGCCGAGCGGCGGCATCGCTTTCGCCGACATAGACGAAGCGCCCCACCGGTACATCGGCCGGATCGCCTCCCGCTTCGGCATAGGCGCGGAGCAGGTTCTCCACGTGAGAGAGTGCCTGGATGCCGTGCTGGATCAGGCGATGCCCTTCGCGCACGGTCCAGGCGGCGCGCTCCGGGCTATAGGCGCCGACGTACACCGGTGGATGGGGTTTCTGTATCGGTTTGGGTTCCACCGAATAAAGGCCTTGGCCCAACGGCATTTCTTTCGTGGTCCAGCACTTCAGGATGAAACGCAAGGCATCTGCGAAAGCGGTTTCGCTGTTCGCCGGATTCACCCCGTAGGCTTCGAAATAGCCGGGATTCCCGCCGCGGGAAATGCCGAAGTCGATCCGGCCGCCTGACAGCACGTCAAGGCTGGCGATTTCTTCCGCCAAACGCAGGGGATGATGCAGCGGCAACAGGAGCACCGAAAAACCGATCCGGATGCGCCGGGTCCGTGCCGCCATCGCCGCCGCCACGATCAGGGGGGACAGACAGTGCCTTCCGCTTCCGCTGTGCATCCGGTGCTGAAAGTGTTCCTCGTTAATCCACAGCGAGGAAAAGCCCAATTGCTCGGCCCGTTCGGCCAGCTCGATCCAATCAAAGGGTTCCGCCGCCTCCAAGCCGGCTCCGCAACCGGACAGCCCGAATCGCATTCCGGATTTCATATCACTGCGGATTGCCATGAAGTATTTCCTCCGCCTGCCGGTCCGAGAGCGGATAGTCGAAGAACCGGCGGTAAAAGTCTTTGATTTCGGCAGTCATATCTATCCCCGCAAAGAGCGCCGGGTGGAACAGCTTGGCGGCCCATAGCACGGTCAACGGCTGCTCCGCGGTACGGTGCCCCCACGGGTGTACGCCCGCCGGGATGGCGTGAATTTTTCGCTCGCGTACGGCGCGGAGCCGGCGAAAGCGCGCGTCGTGGCGAATTTGAGCCAGTTCTTCCGGGGAAGAGACAATGAGCACATCGGGATCCCAGGCAAATACTTGCTCGGGCGTGAATCTCACGCTCTCGGTACGGCGGCCGTCGGCGGTGACGCTGATGCCGCCCGCCGCCTGGATCCACCAGTCGGCGATCAGATGGGGCTGTGTCAGCGTCTTGAGACTGAAGTAGAGGACCTTGGGTCTTTGTTCCGTGGGGACACCGGCGACCGCCGTCCGAACCCGTTCCAGCACGCCGTCGAAGTAGCGCGTATAGGCGTCGGCACGCTCTCGCCGGTCGAAAACCTCGCCCATGAGTTGCATGATCCGCCCGATATCCCCGGCATCCCGCCAGGCGAGGAACAGCACCGGCAGCCCGGTGCGCTCCACCGTCCGCACCGTGCTCGCGTCCATGGCGAATACCGCGTCCGGAGCGAGCCTTTGCAGGGTTTCAAGCTGGGGAGCGTTGTCTAAGCCCTGAGCCTGGGGCTGTCTCGACAGGTTCGGTGCGATCAGAGACTGGTATTTCCAGCGCGCCGACCGGGCGAACGGCGGCAGGCCGTTGACCAGGGTATCGCCCTTGCCGATGGCGAACACGAAGCTATTGATTACCGGCACCGGTCCGAGGGTGGCCACCCGCCGTACCTCGGCGGGCAATTCCACCGTGCGGCCCGCGAGGTCGACCGCGCGGCGCTGAGCTGTGTTCTCTGCGGCCGCGATCGCTCCCTGTAAAATCAGGAAGGTCGCCAGGGCGAATCTGAGCGCTATGGTCCCCGCCATGGCTAGAACCTCGCTCCGACCGTGAACGCCACGGTAAACGGCGCGCCGGGGTAATAGGTCGTATTCCCCGCCACCTGGATATCGTTCTGGCTGATGATGCCGATGTAGCGCTTGTCGAACACGTTCAGGAAGCTCAATCCCAGCGTGATGTCCCCCAAACCCAGCAGGTCCTTTTTCTCATAATCAATATAGAGATCCGCCACGGTGTAGGAGGGTACCCGCTGTGTGTTCTCCGCGTCGCCGAAACGCTCGCCGACATAGCGAACCGTGGGCGATATGGCAAAACCCATAAACCTGTACGTAAGGCCCACCTTGGCGGTGACCTCGGGCGAGTCGGGAACCTGCTTGCCTTTCGTCGCGATCACGGTGTTGGCGGCGGTGCGGACGTCGTTTTCGAACTCGTAGCGGTTGTAGGACACTGACGAGAACAGGGACAGATCATCCCACAGCGTGATCCCCGCTTCGATCTCCGCACCGTAGGAGCGGGCTTCGGCATTGCTCTGGTAATAGGTCAGTTGAATCGCGGGGTCGTACAGATTGACCTCCTTGCGATTGACGATGGCGTAGAACAGCGTGGGCGCCACCCACCAATTGCCGTCGCCAATGCGCAGGCCGAGATCGAAATTATCCGAAATCTCGGGCTTGAGCCGGCGGAACAGATTGTCGAGATTCAGGCCGGCGGCGGTAAAGCGGGCTCTAGAGGCGTTGAACAGGGAGGCCTGCGGTCCCCAGTCGGGCCGCCCATAGTTCCGCCCATAGGTGAAGTAGGCGCGGGCCTCGTCCGTGATTTCGTAGTTGACGCCGAAGTGCGGCAGCCATTCCTGGAAGCTTTGGCTTGCGACACGCCGTGTCGGGTCTTCCCGGGGATTGAAGCGGAATACATTGTCATAATCGACGTCAGGCAGGCCCTGGGTGTCGTAATACCGGATTCCCGGCACGGTCTGGTCGAGGTAGCGCACGCCCGCTCGGAGGTTAGCCTTGCCGAGCTGGCCGTTTACGACCAGATAAGGACTATGGAATACGTGATTTTCCTGTTTGGACAGCACCGACCAGCCGGCAAAGGCCAGGTCGCCCGAGGCGGTGACGCGGTAAGCCTTTTGCCCCACCGGGGGCGGCGGCGATTCCATGTCCTGCCACCAGTAGCCCAAAGTCACCTGGACGCCCTGCAGCGAGGTGTCGTACTGCGCGACCAGTCCCACTTGTTCGTGCTCGATGTCCCAGCGGGTGACGCCCGGGCTGCCCAGCAGATTGTTCGAGGCAAACAGCCGGAAGCCGTCGTCGCGCCAGTAATAGGGTTTGACCGAAATCCTGGACGTATCGGTTAGTTTGATTTCCAGGTTGGCGAACAGGCTGAAGTCGGAGAATTCTCTTCGGTTGAAATCGTAGTAGTTGATGTCCTGACCGGGGATGCCGGAAAGCCGCCTGTTGTAATCGAATTTTCCGAACGCGTCGAGACGGGTGGCTTGACTGTAGTTCAGGGGGCGGAAATCGTGCGATTCGAGATCGTTGTAGGCGCCGAAAATCTCGAGCTTGGCGGAATCCGTCAGCTTTTGCGTGAATCCGAAGCCGAGGTTGTGCCGATTAGCGGGCGACTCCCCGGCCCCGCGCCATTTGTACGCGGTGGTGTAGGAATAGGAAGCGAACAGCTTGGTATCCGTGGGCAGCAGGCCGGAGTCGATGCGGCCGTACACGCGGTTAAAGCCATAGGAGCCGAAGCTTTCCCTGACGCTGAACCCCGGCTTGTCGAACGGCCGGAGAATGGTCTGGTCGATTAGCCCGGTGGCGTTGGAGAAGCCGAAGCCTTTGTCCGGGGGCACCGCGCCCCGGTAGAGGGTGATGCCGTCCATATTTTCCAAATCATAAATGTCGGCCCCGCCCACGACACCGGTCAACGGCAGGCCCTCAATGGTCTGCCCGAGATGGAAGGCGCCCTTCCCGCGAATTCGGATGGCCCTGTTTGCCGTCAGACCGAAAGGATCGGCCGTTTCCGTATGCAGCGACGGCAACAGGTCGAGCGCCTTGAAAACGTTGGTCTGGCCGGGGCCGGCCAGGCGCCGTATACCCTCGCGGCTGACGGTGCTTTCCGTATTGGGCTGGCTGCCCTTGGGCTCCACGTAATCCGCGTCGGTCTGTACGCCTTCCACCGTGACGACGTCCAGTACCGGCGGTTCGCCGATCGGCGCCGGTTCCGCCCAGACGGGTAAGCATCCTAAGCCCGCAGGAACGATCCACCATCGTTTCATAGCTTTCTCCCCGAGCAGACTTTGAATCAAGGTTTTGTTTTTCATCGGTTTTCTCGTCGCTTGTGTCGTTCTTCTGAAAACATTCTTCGGTCCGCGCCGGCCCGGCCTAAGAACACATAGAGACGGAACGAACTCCGGCGAACACGGCGAGAAAAGCGCCCCGATCGACGATGTTTGCCCGTGCCGTTGGATTGGTTCGTCTCATAACGCTATAAAAAATGATATATAACGTATATCGCAGCGAACACGGCGAGGGACGCGGATCATTCCGGATGCAAATCGTGCGCTTGGAATATCCCTGCGCTTGAAAGCCTGTAGACGTCCCCCCGTAACAGGCTGTAGGTATCTCGCTCAATCTCGCTTCGATATAACTTAATATTTATAACGAAAATGAGCAGGATGTATACCAGTTGTGATTGGTTTGATCTTTCTTGTGTTATTTCAATCGCTTGCTCTGGCATTTCGGCTGACGGACCGGTTTATCCGAAAAAGACCGCGCGAACGATGTGCCTATTTGTTGCACAACGCACCCTTTCAGTGCCATCGATGAACTTAAACTCCCAGCCGGCGGGGGCATTTGATCGTTCGATAGTTTTTGCAAGCAATGGGACTGTCACCGTGTTTTGGAAGCGGTCTTCAAGCGACCGCTTTCGGGGAATGGATGCCGTGTTCCACATTCAACCGCGCAGCAGTGATCTTCATGTTTATCCGTCAAGTCCATTACTTGATCGCGCTGGCCAAAACCGGCCATTTCGGGCGTGCAGCGGAAATCTGCAATGTGTCTCAACCGGCCTTGTCGACCGCCATACAGCATTTGGAGGAAGAGTTGGGTGTCGTCATTGTCCGGCGCGGCCAGCGGTTCCAGGGCTTTACGCCGGAAGGCGAGCGGCTGCTGCAATGGGCGCGAATTCTGGCGCGGGACTGGGAAGGCATGCGGCAGGAAGCGGCGCTGTGCAGCCGGCAAATCACCGGCACCTTACGGATCGGGGCGATTCCGACGACCCTGGCAGTGACCCCCCCAGTTCACGGGGCCTTACCAGGCGGAATGTCCCGGCGTGGCCATCCAGTTGCTATCGCTTTGCGCTGAGGACTTGATTCGCCAACTCGACCGGTTTGAACTCGATCTGGGTTTGACCTATCTGGAGGATCCCCGCCTCAAGGGTTTCCGGACATTGCCTTTGTATCGGGAACGGCATGTGCTGTTGGCCCGCGATCCTGACCTCCCTGTGGCCACCGGCAAACCGACCTGGGCCGACATCGCCGAACTCCCGCTCTGTCTGCTGACACCGAATATGCAGAACCGCCGCCTCATCGACGCCGCCTTCCGGGAGGCCGGCGTATCGCCGCGGGTGGTGCTGGAAACCGACTCGGTGTTAGCCCTATACGCCCATGTCCGCTGCGCCGGGCTGTACAGCGTGGTTCCCCACAGCCTCTTGAGCCTGTTCGAAATGCGGCAGGAGGTCACTGCCATCCCCGTGAATCCAGAACTATCGAGATCCATCGGATTCATTTCACGCTTTCATGACCCCATGCCGCCGATCCAGGAGTCCGCCTGGAACATCGCGGGCCGACTCGGCTTGCAGGCCCGCCTCGATGCCCTGATAAACGCCATCAATTGACCGATTACCGCAAACGATTGGCCGTGTCGCGAGCCTAACTAGACAATACCGACCACCTGGCCGGGAATTACCGGGTTCGGGCGGTGCTCCGGCCGAACCCACCCCCTAACAACATTCAAGCAAGGTGGAGAAAATGGCAAAAGTCGTGTGCGTGCTGTATGACGATCCTGTCGACGGTTACCCGAAATCCTATGCGCGGGACGATTGTCCGCAGCCGGCGCGTTACCCGGACGGACAAACCCTGCCGACTCCCAAGGCGATCGACTTCAAGCCCGGCACCTTGCTGGGCAGCGTTTCCGGCGAATTGGGCCTGCGCAAGTACCTGGAAGCCAACGGCCACCAGCTCGTGGTCACGTCCAGCAAGGACGGCGCCGACAGCGTGCTGGACCGGGAACTGCCCGACGCGGAGATCGTCATTTCCCAACCGTTCTGGCCGGCCTACATGACCGCCGAACGCATCGCCAAGGCGAAAAAACTCAAGATGATCGTTACCGCCGGTATCGGTTCCGACCACACCGATTTGCAGGCCGCGATGGAACGCAATATCACCGTGGCCGAAGTCACCTATTGCAACAGCAACAGCGTGGCGGAGCACGTGGTGATGTCGATTCTGATCCTGGTGCGCAATTTCATTCCCTCCCACCAGTGGGTGCTTAAGGGTGGCTGGAACATCGCCGATTGCGTTTCGCGCTCCTATGACCTGGAGGCCATGAGCGTCGGCACGGTGGCGGCGGGCCGCATCGGTCTGCGCGTGTTGCGCTTGCTGAAGCCTTTCGACGTCAAGCTGCACTATATGGATCGCCATCGCTTACCGGAAGCGGTCGAGCAGGAACTTAGCCTGATCTATCACACCAGCCTGGAAAGTCTGGCCAAAGTGTGTGACGTGGTGACCTTGAACTGTCCGCTACATCCGGAAACCGAGCACATGATCAACGAGCAAACGCTGAAGTACTTCAAGCGCGGCGCTTATCTGATCAACACGGCGCGCGGCAAGCTGTGCGACCGCGACGCGATCGTCCGCGCCCTGGAGAGCGGCCACCTGGCGGGGTACGCCGGCGACGTCTGGTTCCCGCAACCGCCTGCCAACGACCATCCCTGGCGCACTATGCCGCATCACGCCATGACGCCGCATATCTCCGGCACCAGTCTGTCGGCGCAGACGCGGTATGCCGCGGGCGTTCGCGAAATCCTGGAGTGCTATTTCGAAGGCCGCCCGATCCGTAACGAATACCTGGTGGTGCAAGGCGGGCAACTGGCCGGGGTCGGCGCCCACTCCTACAGCAAGGGCAACGCCACCGGCGGTTCGGAAGAAGCCGCCAAGTTCAAGAAGACCGTCGCTTAAGACGAGTCGCGAGGCGAGGTAGGCATCCTGCCGTGATGCCTCCTCGACCGGTTCGAACGGGAATCCGGGCCATATGGCCTCTCTTCACTATTGAACCGGAGCAAAGTTACCGGACCGTCCGCTTCTCGACCCATCTTCGCGAACAACCGGAACACCGAGTTTCGTTTAGCCTCGTTGGGGCGTCGGGTTTGAGTCCACAAAGTGGAAAACGCCTGGCCGGCGGAATCGGGATGAACGGACGCTACCAACGCCGCCCGTTACCGGCCCCATCAAGGGGTGTAGTCAATCTCCAGTATGGGACCCGTCCCGACCGAGTTCGCCTCGGCCTCCTTGCTGTAGAAGGCGCGGAAAGTTTTCTGTGACGACTCGTCGTCGTTGACGAGGATCCAGCCGTAGTTGGTGGAAGGGCTGTTCAGCCACGCCTGCACGTCGCTCACCATGTTCGAGTGCGACCAGGAATGAGGGTGTAAAAAGAACTGTGTAACTGGTTTATATAATCTGACAAAAAGGAGAATAAGAATGACCAGTGACACAGCCAAACAAGACGCCCTGTTAGACGAGTTGCTCAAAGGCTATTCGGATCCCAAAGACATTTTGGGTGAGCACGGCTTGCTCAAACAGCTGACCAAACGCCTGGTGGAACGGGCGTTGGAAGCCGAGATGACGGCCCATGTGGGCTATGCGCCGCATGCCCCGGAAGGGCGCGGCAGCGGCAATTCCCGCAACGGCAAGCACACCAAGACGATTCAAACCGAAACGGGAGCCTTCGAGATTGAAGTCCCGCGCGACCGCAACGGCGCCTTCGAGCCCCAACTCGTGCCCAAGCGCCAGCGTCGGCTGGAGGGATTCGATGACAAGGTTCTGGCCCTCTATGCGCGGGGCTTATCCACGCGTGACATTCAAGGCCACCTGGAAGAGCTGTATGGGGTGGAGGTCTCGCCCACGCTGATCTCCAATGTGACCGAATCCGTGTTAGAGGAGGTCAAGGCGTGGCAGAGCCGGCCCTTGGCATCGGTCTATCCGATCCTCTATTTCGATGCCCTGATCGTCAAATCGCGCGAGACGGGGCCGGTCAAGAACAAGGCGGTGTATCTCGCTTTGGGGGTCAATCTGCAGGGCGAGAAGGAACGGCTGAGCCTTTGGATCGCGGACACGGAAGGCGCCAAGTTCTGGCTAGCCGTCTTTACCGAGCTGAAGAACCGGGGCGTTCAGGATTGTTTCATCGCCTGCGTGGACGGGCTCAAAGGGCTGCCGGAAGCGGTGGAAGTCGTGTTTCCAAAAACCCAGGTTCAACGGTGTATCGTCCATAAAGTGCGCCACAGCCTGCAGTTTGTGACCTGGAAAGAGCGCAAGGCGGTGGCCAAAGACCTTAGGGCCATCTATGGGGCGGCGACTTTGACCGAGGCCGAAGCCGCCCTGGCGCGGTTTGGAGAAACCTGGGACGCCAAATACCCGGCTATTAGCCAAAGCTGGCGGGCGGATTGGACGCGCTTGACTGTGTTTTTCGATTATCCGCCGGAGATCCGCAAAGTGCTGTATACCACCAACGCGATCGAATCACTCAACTTCAGCCTGCGCAAGCTGCTCAAGACCCGCGGTGCGTTCCCAATCGCAAACGGCGTCTCCGGGAGCGCCGAAGCCGCCCTTCCAAACGATGAGGCGATCCTGAAAGTCTTGTACCTTGGGCTGCAGCGGATCGAGAAGAAATGGACCATGCCGATCCAGGACTGGAAGCGGGCTCTGAACCACTTCGTGATCCTGCTGGGCGATCGCGTCACCCTATGAACTAATCCCAGTTACACAGTTAAGTTGACACCCCCAAAATTCCTCCTCGGTTTAATGCTGGATTCGGTATCTTTCTGAATTCGGCACATCGTTCACAGCGCCTTGCGCCGATCGAACCCGACGGGTGTCGCGAGTGCGCTACCGAACAGCCAGACGGCAGCCGGAATCGGTACCGGGGCAGGGCCGGCTCCAGCCGTGATGAAGATTTGCGGGTGGGCGTCAGGCTTGGTCATCTGGTTGATCAGGTAAACGAGATTGTCGTCCGCCGCCGTACCGTGGAAGGACAAGTAACCGCCGGCGGCAATATCGCTCAACATGGACGGTATCAGCTCAAGATCCCAGAAACGTGGGGCGCAGACTTCCCCCGCGCAGTTTTGCGCACCGTTAAAGGTTCCACCCGGATAGTAAAAGGTCCCGACGGATTCCTGGCCGGTGAAAAGATCGTTGTATGCGCCGCCCGATCCGTATACGGAATTCCAATTGAGGTCGGGGTTGGCTGTGCCCGCCGGTCCCGCGGTAGCCGGATTGAACCAGTTGTCGTTACTGAAATAGCCGATGTTGAAATAACCGGGGGCCGGTACGTTGAACTGCGCGTTGTTAGCAGGTACGCCGGGAATGTCGAAGTTGGTGTACCACTTGAATTGCACGTCGGTGACATGCCAGTTCCCGGCACCGAATTCAGCGTCGAAACCGTCCTTGATGGACGCCGTGTTATAGGCGATCAGGTTCTCCATGGTGCGATATTGGGTGACTCCCATGGCCAGATTCTGGACCGGGGCGGAGATCATCATAGCCCCGAAGCTGGACATGTCCGAGCCCGCCTGATTGATGTCATTAGTCAAGAAAGTGTCGGACGTCGCTTCTACGCTTATCGTGGTCGCCGCAACCGCCAAGTCGTTTTGACTCGCCAAGGCAATCGCTATTGCTGCCGTACTATGGGTGAACAGGGGTTTGTTCATGTCGATCTCTCATGTGGTTGTGGGGAATCGGATTCGGGGGCCAACTCGATTGATCGTCGCGGTCGGCGTACCGCTATAGCCGACCTAAGAACCGGTAAATCTCGTCTTTCGCTATTACTTATAATTGATAGCGAGTGTAGGCATGAAGCATGCCGTTTTATGGCGGATATCACAGCGCGCGTTATATCAAAGTCTTACCGGCTAGCTGCGATGAATGGACTCGTCCGATTTCGAAAAAACCGCACAACAATTGTGACATTCGGGGTTGTCGCTGCACATTTCGCACATTTTTAGTGCTACGGAAGGAATTCACCGCTTGGCGGGGCGCTTCGTTTCGACCTTGTCCGTAAAAATCGCCTAAAGCAGAAAGCGGAGGCGCTGCCGTCGGGCAGCGAGGATGACGCTCGGGCGCAAACCTGCTGCATAGCCCGAAAACAGCGGAATTTCAATCGTTAGGTTTTTTACGTTATAGCGTAAGACCTGCCGGAGATGCCACGACTCGTCGAGCTGGGTCGAGGTGCGGACCGACTGTGATCGTTCATCGTTTTCGATTATTGGGGGTATGGCATGCAAGTTGTGTGACCTTGCAGGAAGAACGCGTTTTTGGTTGCACCTTGCCGTTTCCGCTCTTTAGTCGGTATATATATGACTCTATATCGAATCGGTCTCGATTGGGGGCGGATGGACACCGCAACGATCGGAACGCCGGTGTTCGAACACAAAAAATGTCTTGTCAGTCCAAAGGGGGGCTTATGAACTTTAAGCATCAGTGGGTGCTTTTGGGGGTTTCTTTACCGTTCACGGCAGCGTTCGCGCTGGACGAAAAAGCCGGCGAGACGGCGAACGTATTCACGCTCGGTGTGGTGGAGGTTTCGGGATCGAATCTCTTGTCGGAAACCAATCCGACTGTGGAGACCGTCACCGCCGACGACATTCAGAAATTCAACCGTTACGACGTGGGGTCGGCGATCAATATGCTGCCGGGCGTCACCCTGCAAAATCTAGGGGCGCGCAACGAACGCCTGGTCTATGTGCGTGGGTTCAATTCACGCCAGGTGCCGCTGTTCATCGACGGCATTCCGGTTTACGTGCCCTACGACGGCAACGTGGACCTTAACCGCTTCACCACCTTCGATATCGGCGAGATCAATGTCAGTAAAGGGTTCTCGTCGGTGCTCTACGGACCCAATACCCTGGGCGGCGCTATCAACCTGGTCAGCCGCAGGCCCACACGAAAGCTCGAGGGCAACGTCGGTACCGGCGTCGGATTCGACAGCCATTTCGACTACAACTTCTATCAGGGCCACCTCAATATCGGCACTAACCAGGGAACGTGGTACGCCCAAGGCGGGTTTTCTTACCTGGACCGCCAGTTTTTCCGTCTGTCGGAGGATTTCGTGCCGACCCGGAGCGAAGACGGCGGCAGAAGAGACAACAGCGGGAATACCGATTACAAGGGCAGCTTCAAACTCGGCTATACGCCCAACGACACCGACGAGTACGCCATCAGCTATTACAACCAGAACGGGCGCAAGGACACGCCGCCGTACGCGGGCACCGATCCGACCGTGTCGCCGCGTTTCTGGCGCTGGCCCTACTGGAACAAGGAGAGCGTGTACTTCGTTTCGCGCACCGCTTTCCTGGAGGACCATTACATCAAGACCCGGCTTTATTACGACACCTTCGAGAATGCGCTCGACTCCTACGACGACGCCACCTATACCACGCAACGAAGGCCTTTCGCTTTCGCCAGCAAATATGACGATTACACCTTTGGCGCCGGCCTCGAGTACGGCACCACGATTCTCGACGATCATCTGATCAAGGCCTCTTTCAGCTACAAGCAGGACGTGCACCGCGAGGTCGACGACCTCAACCAGGGAACGCCGACCGAACGCTACGCCGACCAGCTTTTTTCCTACGGGCTGGAAGACACGATCACCCTCACCGACCGTCTGAAGCTTTCTCTGGGCGTCAGCCACGACAGTCAGGACCAGCTCCAGGCTCGGGCTTTCACCAGCGGCGTATCGGAACGTTTCCCGCTGTACAACCGTTCGGCGATCAACGGGCAGGGCGGGTTGTTCTACGATGTGACCGACAATACGCAGGTGCATGCCTTCGTGGCCCGGAAAACCCGCTTTCCGACCATCAAGGATCGGTATTCGTTCCGGCTCGGTTCGGCAATTCCCAATCCGCAATTGGAGCCGGAAGACACCCTCAACTACGAGCTGGGCTTCGACAGCCGGCAAGGACCGGTAGAGTTCGGCGCGAGCTTTTTCTACAGCGACATTTCCAACGCCATCGAAAGCGTCACCATCGCGCCCACTGCTTGCAGCCGTCCGCCCTGTTTTCAGCTGCAGAACATCGGGAAGGCCGAGCATCTCGGCTACGAGGCGTTCGCGACCTATACGCTGGACGACACCTTAAAGCTGCACGCCAACTACACCTTCCTGGACCGCAACAACCGGACCAATCCCAATATCCGGCCGCTCGATACGCCCAAGCACAAGGTTTTTGCGTATCTCGAATACACACCCTGGCAGTACACCCGGTTCATCGCCAGCACCGAGTACAACTCCAGCCGCTTCAGTAGTTCCGACGGCCGGCGTCAGGCGGACGCCTTCCTCATCGGAAATCTCAAGGCGGTGTGGCTGGTGCGCAAGGACCTGGACGCGGAGTTCGGGGTGAACAATGTGTCCGACGAAAACTACGTCTACGAGGAGGGATTCCCGGAACCGGGCCGTACTTACTTCATGAACGCCAATTTCAGGTTTTGAGCAGGAGGGTACGGCAGTGATCAGAACTCGATTCCTCTTCGTTCTTAATCTCGCATTCGGGCTGATGTTGAGCACGGCCGATGCCGCCGAACGGCTGGTCGTGCTGACCGCCTATCCCGAGGACGTGGTTTCCCGTTATCAGGCCGCGTTTAAGAAGGTCCGGCCGGACATCGATCTCGAGATCCTTTGGCGCATGCCGCGCGACGCCCTGCCTTATCTCCGGCAAACTCGGCAGGGCGGTGTGGACGTCTACTGGTCCGCCGCTTATGCCAACTTTCTGGCTCTGAAGGCCGAGCATGCCTGGCGGAAGCTGGCCGCCGATCGGGCCGCTGTTCCGGGACGGGTGGGCGAGGCTCCGATTGCCGATCCCGAGGGCTATTTCGCCGCGACCGAGATGGCCGGTTACGGCTTCGGGCTCAATCCCGAGTATCTCCGCCGGCATTCTTTGCCGGCTCCGAAAACCTGGGAGGATCTGGCCAGGCCTGAGTTCGAGGGCCATCTGCTCTTTCCGATTCCGTCCAAGGTGGGTTTCGCGCCGATGCTGGCGGACCTGGTGCTCGAAGCCTACGGCTGGGATAAAGGCTGGGCGCTCTTGAGCGAAATCGCCGCCAATAGCGAATTGTTCGCGGCCGGCGGACCGTTCCTGACCGACGTTCTCGCGAGCGGAAAGAAAGGCATTGCCGTGTCTTTGGACTTTTTCTTCGCTTCGGCGATCGCGAACGGGGCACCTCTGTCCTTTGCCTATCCCGATCGGGTCGGCTACTCGCCGGCCCATGTCGCGATTACGGCATCGAGCGGAAAGACCGAAGCAGCCAAGGCATTTGTGGAATTTCTGTTATCCAAGGAGGGGCAAGCGATCCTGTTCCACCCGGATATTCGAAAGCTGCCGGTCCGGCCGGACGTGTACCGATCCGCTCCTGCTGGGTATTTCCGCCCGTTCGAACAAGCGGGAAACGGCTTCGCTTATGACGCAGCGCGAAATCTCGCTCGCCTGCCTCTGGTCAGTGCGCTTTTCGATGCCGTCATCGCGAACCGGCACGAGCGGCTGAAGTCCCTGTGGGCCTTGGTGCGTCGGGCCGAAGCGGAAGCGAAACGGCTAGGAAAAGCCGATATGCTGGAGAAAACGGCGAGGGCGCGGGCATTGGCGGGCAGCGTTCCCGTCTCCGAATCGGCAGCCGAAGCGTTGAAAACTCAATTCAAGCCTCGGCCCGAACACGGCGATGCTCAGCACGGTGTCGACGCGGCAAAGTCCGCCTGGCAGGAAGCTATAGAGCGCAACGCCGCCGAAGCCGAACGCCTAGCACGCGAGGTACTGACCGCAGCCGGACAAGGAGGCGGCGCGTGAAGTGTTTTTCACTCGTTCTTGCGCTATCGTTTGGAGCGGCTTCAGCGGCGGGTGCCGCGGATATTTTGTCCGGTGGCAGTTCCTCCGTGATGGATACTACGCGTGAGGCTTATTCCCGGCCGAGCCCTGCGCTGAATCTGGAACGATTGCCGGAGTTCTTCAAAGGGCGCGCGCTGTTCCGCCAAAGCTGGGTCATTCCCCCTGCCGAAGAAATCGAGATTGCCGGACTCGGGCCGTTGTACAACCGGATTTCGTGCGCCGCCTGCCATCTCAAGAACGCGCGTGGCAAGCCGCCGGACGGCCCGGACGACGACGCCGGCGGGCTGCTGATCCGGTTGAGCGTGCCGGGCCGGTCCGAAAACGGCGGGCCGCGGCCGCATCCGGTATACGGCGATCAACTGCAAAACCATGGCATTCCAGGCGTGGCGGAGGAAGGCAAGGTTTCCATCGAGTACGAGGAATTTGCCGTTACGCTGGCGGACGGGGAAACGGTTTTTCTACGAAAACCCAAGATCGTTCTGAGCGAACTCCGCTACGGACCCTTGGGAGATGATGTGCTCACATCGGCCCGCGTCGGACCAGCGGTGTTTGGGCTGGGACTGCTCGAAGCGGTGAGTGATGAGACCCTGCTGGATTTGGAACGCCGCTGCAAGCGGGACGGCATCGTGGGCCACGTCAATCGGGTGTGGGATGCGGTAGGCGGGCGGGTTGCGATCGGCCGTTTCGGGCACAAGGCCAACATGCCGAATCTTCCGCAGCAAATCGCCGGCGCCTTCCTGGGCGATATGGGCATTACCTCGCCTTCGTCTCCCGAGGAGAATTGCTCGGCGATGCAGAAAGACTGCCGCATGGCGCCCTCCGCCCACCGTCCGGAACTCACGCCGGAACAGTTCGATGCCGTGGTGCTTTATGTCCGGAGCCTTGCAGTGCCCGCGCGACGAAACCCGGATGATCCCGAGGTCGTACGCGGCGAATCCCTCTTTCGCGAGATCGGCTGCAACGAGTGCCATATCGAAACGCTCCAAACCGCTGGTTTTGCGCCGCTGCCGGAGCTGTCGAACCAGACGATTCACCCCTACACCGATCTTCTGGTCCACGATATGGGCGAGGGTCTCGCGGACAGGCGGCCAGATTTCCAGGCAGGCCCGCGCGAATGGCGCACAGCGCCTTTGTGGGGTATCGGTTTGGCTGCGAGCATCGCCGAACACACCACCTTTCTCCACGACGGTCGTGCCCGCAATGTCCTGGAAGCCGTGTTATGGCACGGCGGCGAAGCTGGCATCGCGCGGGATCGGGTGAAAGGGCTCGGGAAATCGGACCGGCAGGCATTGCTGCGGTTTATCGAGTCGCTTTAGGCCGTGGGCGGAACTCGGCTAAGCTTTCAGCGAGCCGGAACAGAAGCGTCATCGCTTGCCGGCGTTCTCGGTAAAAACTTTTCAACCGGAGACTTATGTGAACAAAATCGGTCGATCAGTCGCGGCGGTCGCGGCGCTTTTTGGGGTGATGGGCGGCTCTGCGTTTGCGGCTTCCGAAAAAGAAATGCCCAAAGTGTTTCGTGATGCTCCAGCCCAAAAAGGCCAATGGCGCATGGAGATTTTAAAATTCGACAGCGGGCAAGGCGGCGAGGCTACAGGCAGGATGCCCCAGAGCGTGACGATGTGCATGGACAGCCTCATGGAAATGGCCAAGAAGGCCGAACAGCGGCAAGGCGCCGATTCCTGCCGCGGCAAGCTCATCGAAAACAAGGATGATCGCGCCGTTTACGAGACCACCTGCAAAGGCGGTGGCGTGTACCACAGCACCATAACCCGCGAGGGACCGCATACATTCTTGATCGAAGCCGGCGGCGAGAACCCGGAAGGCTCGTTCGCCATGACATCCCGCTATACGTACGACGGGCCTTGTTCAGCAAACGGCGGACAGCCGGCCTTCCGTTTCGGTAAGGACAGCGAAGTCTGTAAGGCGATGAAGTCGCAAATGTCGCGGTTGGACCCGAACACCGCATGCGCCGGTTCGAAGGGAGCGGCCCGCCAAAGCTGCGAGCAGCAGATGGCGCAATCGCTGGCTCAGCTCAAAGGTATGTGCGAGTAAAACGGATTCAAATTGTGGGCCGGGACAAGTCCGCCCGAGACATCGACGGAGGACTTGTCCCGGTGCGAGGAGCAAGGTTTCAAATCCTGCCGGATCGAGTCTTGACCGGCCTACAGAGCTTGCGGACTTGTGCCGCGTTTCTCCGGTGGATGCACGGCCAGTAAAGGCATTCATGGGAAGCAATTCGGCGGGGCTGCGCCTTCCTATTCAATCCATCCATTCGATCACGTGATCTTCCACGTCATCCACCTCGGTTTCCGGTATCGCATAGCGGCGTACGGAAACCCCGGCATCGTGCACTGCTTCGGGGTCATTAGAGACCAGATGGTGCCAGGGAGGCAGGTCTTTGCCTTCGGCCAGTAGACGGTAGGCGCAGGTGGACGGAAGCCAGTGGTATTGCGTGAAACCGGCACGCAGGTTCAGGCATTCAGGGACCAGTGCCGTGCGCCGCGCGTAATGCGTACAGCGGCAAGCTTCGATGTCGAGCAGTCGGCACGCCACGCTGGTGAAGAACAATTCGCCGGTATCTTCGTCCTCGATTTTGTGCAGACAGCATTTCCCGCACCCGTCGCACAGGGACTCCCATTCCTGTTCTGACATCTCGGCCAGTGATTTTTCGCGCCAGAAGGGGGGTTTCATGAGTTCGGCGATGGGGCTGATGGATTCGGAAGGTCCATTTTAGTCGCAAATGACGCCATTTTGGCGGCAAGGGATTGCCGAGCCGCCATCGGCAGCATTGCAGGTCGGGCAAAGGCCGGTGGGCCGTGCCCATCATCTTCGGCTACATCTGATTTTCCGCAAAAAAGTGACATCGGTTGCATTAATGACGCGCTTTTGCAATAAAGTCGCCCCCGGTGAGCGGGCGGTCATCGGAACGAACTGCCGATCGGTCCCGAAGCCCCCCGGAACGCCGTGTCCTCGATCCGATTTGCGTTTGATGAGACTTGTCTAATGAATAAGCCTTTTCTCGATTTCCTAACTCCGACAGGAGGATATATGGACCCGAACGATATTTCCTGCCTGAACCGGCACTTCGGCATTACCGGCGAAGTCGTCTTTAAGGAGGGTCCCAAAGGGCAGGGGATTATCGACGTCAGCAACGGCCTCGCCATGGCGAGCATCGCTCTGCAAGGGGGGCACTTGATCAGCTGGGCGCCGCACGGCGAGGAATTGGTCGTTTGGCTATCGCCGAATGCGAGGTTCGGGCCGGGAGAATCGATCCGCGGCGGCGTGCCGGTGTGTTGGCCCTGGTTCGGACCCCATCCGGCCGAGCCCTCTCTCCCCGCGCACGGTTTCGCACGAACCAGCCTGTGGGAGGTGATCGAGGTGCAGGCGCTGGAAAACGGTTCGAACCGTCTCGGTTTTCGCCTGATACGGAGCGACGAGAGCTACGCGCTGTGGCCCCATTCGACGCCGCTGGAGCTTTACATGACCATCGGCACGGCTCTGGAGATGGAATTGGTGACGCAGAACGACGGACCCGTACCCGTCACCGTCGGGGAAGCCCTGCATACCTATTTTCAGGTGAGCGATGTTCGCCGGATCACGATTCACGGCCTAGACGGCTGCTCCTATATCGACAAGGCGGACGGGGGCAAGCGCAAACGGCAGTCGGGAGCCGTCGTTTTCACCGGGGAAACCGATCGGGTCTATCTCGAATCCGTCGATGACTGCGTGATCGCCGATCCCGGCTTGAATCGCCGTATCCGGATCACCAAGCGGGGTAGCCGCTCCACGGTAGTGTGGAATCCGTGGGCGGAGAAGGCCAAGGCATTGGGCGATTTCGATCAGGACGGTTATCTCGGTATGGTTTGCGTGGAAAGCGGCAATGTCGCGGACAACGTGGTGACGATCGCGCCGGGCGCGACCCACCGTCTTTGCGTGCGTTACACGGTGGAGCCGTGGCATTGAGCATCGGGGCGGGACAGTTCTTGCCGCGTTTCGCGCGCCGCGGTCTCTAGGCGGCAACTAAGACATGGATATTCTCTATCGGGACGACACGCTGGTTGCGGTGAACAAGCCCGCCGGCCTGCTCGTTCACCGCAGCGCGATCGACCACCACGAAACCCGGTATGCCTTGCAAATCGTTCGGGATCAGCTGGGCCGCCGGGTGTATCCGGTGCATCGCCTGGACAAGCCGACGTCAGGCATTCTGGTGTTCGCGCTCGATCAGGATACCGCCCGGCGGATGACGAAATTGTTCGCCGAGGGTGCTGTCGAAAAGACGTACCTTGCGGTGGTTCGCGGCTATACGGACGAAGCCGGCACCATCGATTACGCGCTGGAAGAGCAGCTCGACCGGATGACCGACAACAAGGCGCTGCGGGATAAACCGGCTCAGCCGGCCGTAACGCACTACCGCCGGCTGGGGATTGCCGAACTGCCGTTCGCGGTGGGCCGCTACCCGACCGCCCGCTATTCGCTGCTGCGGGTTTCGCCCAAAACCGGGCGAAAACACCAAATCAGGCGCCACATGAAGCATATCTTCCATCCGGTCGTGGGCGATACCAGCCACGGCGACGGGCGCCACAACGCATTTTTTAGAACCCATTTCGGCTGCCGTCGCTTGCTGCTCAGCGCGACCAGCCTGGCGTTCGCTCATCCCGATACGGGCGAGAGGCTCCGGTTGGAAGCGCCTCTGGATGATTCTTTTCGGCGCATCGTGGACAATCTCGGCTGGGGCGACGTCTTAGACGAGGTCCCCGACCCCGGCCATTCCGACAAAACAATCTATGACTCACACACCTAAGACTCAAATCATGGCCTTGTTCTGCGATTTCGAGAACATCGCCCTGGGCGTGCGCGACGCCAAATACGCCGCTTTCGACGTCCAGAAAGTATTGGAACGGCTGCTCCTCAAGGGCAATATCGTGGTCAAGAAGGCGTATTGCGATTGGGACCGCTACAAGGAATTCAAAGGCGGCATGCACGAAGCGGCCTTCGAGCTGATCGAAATCCCTCACGTTCGCCAATCGGGCAAGAATTCCGCCGACATCCGCATGGTCGTCGATGCGCTCGACCTGTGCTACACCAAGTCACACGTCGACACCTTCGTAATCATCAGCGGCGACTCCGATTTTTCGCCTCTGGTCAGCAAGCTGCGGGAGAACAACAAGGTCGTGATCGGCGTCGGCGTGAAAAAATCCACCTCCGACCTGCTGATCGCCAATTGCGACGAATTCATTTTTTACGACGATTTGGTGCGCGAGGCCGCGAAGCCGAGGCCCAAGGCCAAGCGCGCGCCCGCGAAGACCACCGCGCGTCAGCCGGAAGCGGAAGCCGAGAAGAAAGCCGAGGAGGACAAGAAGCAGCAAGCGCTGGATTGGGTGCTCGAAACGGTGGAGGATCTTTTGGAAGAGCGCGGGGAGGAAGAAAAGGTTTGGGGATCCATGGTGAAGCAGGCGCTGAAACGGCGAAAACCCGGATTCAACGAAAGCTATCACGGCTTCCGCACTTTCGGGAAACTGCTGGAAGAGGCTCAGGAGCGTAAGTTGCTGAAGTTGGAATACGACGAAAAATCGGGCGGTTACATCATCAAGGGTCTAGTCCGAGAGGACTAGCCCGGATTTCACCACGGTTTGCCGAAATACACCGGGCCGCGGAAGCCGCGTCTTTTATACTCGCGTTCGATTTCGTTCTTCAGCGCCGTCGGAAGTTCCCGCAGGTTCAATATGGCCAGTTGGTATTCCAGATAGAAAAACGCCGCGCGCGGATCGCCCAGGATCAGGTAATCGATATAAGCTCGAGCGATCGCCGGCCATCGTTTCGTATCGGGAAACGGGATGATTTGAGCAGTTCCTTTGTCGACTTCCACCATCATGGAGCACCTCTACAAATTCGACCCCCTGCGAAAACGATTGTTCAAGCGGGCGTAACAGCCGATGACGAACTCGAACATCTCTCCCGACGCCCGGCTCTCCGCCGGTGTGCCGGCTACGGAAAAGGCGCAAGTATCCTTCGCGAATTCCTCTGGACCGGATCGCACCTGCCATCGAGCGTTTAGCCGCCGAGGGCACGATTTCCGATATCGGCTTTTCCGTAGGGCAGAAAAAGGCTTACGAAAATATCGGCATTGGCCGATAGGCAAGGCTTACAAACCTGTGTCGATTTCGTGACGCCTATAACAACGATAAACTCTGGAAGCGGCTATGAGCCAGAGAACGCTGCAAGGCGGGAGGTATTCCTCTCTCTGAGGAAGCCCATCATTTTGCCTGTCCTGAGCTCGTCGAAGGGCCTGTTCTGAGCTAAGTCGAAGGACTCAGGGCGAACGGCTGAAAAGAATGCGGCGCCTCCTTCCGTGCCAAGGCTGATACAGCGATCAGTTTTCGGACATGCCATGAAAAGAACATCAAACAGAAAAGACGCCATGATCGAGATCATTCCCAGCCGCTTTGATACGTCAGCTTCCTTATCTTTCCGGACGGCTTTGCGACAACGAGGCGTGAGACTGTGGCCGGTTTTTTTCGACCGGTTGAGCCGAATCTCGATAGGCGTGGCGTTGTGCGTTCTGATCTCCGGCTGCGCGACCCCGCGCTCGGCGAAGGAATTCGCGGAACCCGTCAGCCTGGTTTCGCGCGTCGGCAAGGAGCGGAGCTGCGAGGCGACCGGGCCATTCGCTCCAGCGGGGTCCATTCGATTGGAGCAACACGTTCTGGTCAGCGACAGCGAGGGGAATATTCCGAAAAACCGTCATGATGGCAGTTTTTCCAAAGCCTTTCGGACCATCATGGCGGGGTACGTCGAGGAGTTCAATCGCCGAAAGAGATTAGGTAACGCCATGGGCAAGGATTCGCCGCCGCCCCGGCTCCTGTTCTATTTCAACGGCGGACTCAATTTTCAGGCGGATGTCGAAGCGCAGGCGGAAAGGCAAATACCCTGCATGATGGCGGACGGGTATTACCCGGTGTTCTTCGTTTGGGATACAGGCCATATTCCGAGCTACTGGGAGCAGATCTGGAATGTCTACGACGGCCAGGTCAGGCACGAGCCTTGGGTGAAACTGCGCGCGCCTTTCCTTTTCGGAACGCATGTCATTTCCGGGTTTAGCGGTGCCCCAGTGGATTATCTGGTCGAAGGCCGGAGGTTTTGGAGAGCCGTGCGGGGCATACCGCCGTGTTCCATGACGGTTCGGAACACGCCGGACTATTGTCCCGAGGAACAGCGTGTCCGATTCGTGGATCAGCAGGGCGGTGCCGACCCGAACGAAAGCACGGTCTACGCGGCGCCGTCCGCCGATCTCTCAGAGCCCGAAATAGGGTCGTTGCTCGGCTATAGTGCCTTGTTCCCGGTTCGCCTCTTCAGTGCACCGCTGGCCCATGGTCTCGGTGATGCGACCTGGGAGAATTATCTGAGGCGTACCCGCACCACGATCCGTAGGACGGTCGAATTCGATCTGGATCGTTATGCGCCCGGCCGCATTCACGACGGCTTGAATCCCGATGAGTTCCGCAAGGTGAACGACAGTTTTACCAAGGGCACCGGCGTTTTCGCGCGGTTTTTCGAGACGTTGCTTCAGTATTACAAGGGTAAGCGGAGATTGTGTTCGGAATGGTTCTGCGACGAGAGCCGAACCCTGTCGCCGGATCGGGGCGATAGCGGAAGCTCTGCCGAGCACAAATCGGATGACGACGCGATCGTCAGCGCTTTGGCGAACGCTCGAATTACCCTGATCGGACACAGTATGGGGGCCATCGTCATCAATGAACTGGTCGAACGGTTTCCGGACCTGCCTTACGGAGACATCGTCGTTATGGCCTCCGCCGCCAGTCTCCGGGACACGCGGCGGGTCATCACCCATTATTTCGAGAACCCGTTCACACCGGTTCCCAAGATGCGGGGAAAACCCAGGGACACCCGTTTCTATTCACTGATGCTGCATCCTTTGAACGATGCGGGAGAGAGCACGGGAGCAGGACTCATACCTTCCGGCAGCCTGCTCATGTGGATAGACGAGATGTATGAAGTGCCGAAAACCCCCGAGGACAAGACTTTCGGTTATTGGCCGACAGCTAAGGCCGGTCGCCGGATGTTCGGCCACGCGGCGCAGGTCAGGACGCTTTATCGCGTTTTCAACCGGGCCGAGGCGGCATCGGGCGAAGAATCCAATCCGGTGCGACACGGGGATTTCAACAACGACGACATGTGCTTCTGGCGCCCGGCGTTCTGGGGCGTGAACGGAACCGGCTGGGAGTCGCTTTACTCCGACTTGCCGCCTGAAGCGCTGCAGGCTTGCCGGAAAAAGGAATAGTCGAATAAAAGGCCACGGCGCTTTTCGCTCGACTGAGCGTATGGCTTTCGCGGGGAGAGCTTCTCGCGAACGTTTTCCGGGTGGCTTCGGCGCGCTTTGCCGGTTCCGGCAATCCCTTGCCTCCGTGGAGCGTCAAAAAATCGACGAAACGGCATGAAAAGCCATCATGTCATTGATTTAAAAGAGGATGTAAGATAGGAACGGAATCTGCATGAACGCTTCCGATTCAATCAGATTCGGGCGGAAGCGTCATGAAAGCCGTTATCGTCAAACCTTTGATCGGGCTGGGCCTGTTCGGCCTATTCGGTCTTCTTCTGTGGGCCGATCCCTCGGGTCGGTATTTCAATCTCTCGGGTCTTTTTCTGGTGTTCGTCGGCACGTTCGCCGCCACTGCGCTCGCGCATTCGTTTCGCGGCGTAACCGAGCTCTTGCGCCAACTCAGGAGCAAGCTCGGAAACAAGCCCTCGCTACAGAACGAGGATCTGGAGGTGTTCCTGCACGTCGTGGAAGCCCATCGCCGCGGCAGCGTCCGCGCGGCCGAGCAGGCGGCGCGGCGATTGCGGGAACCGGTGCTTCGGACGGGAGCGGAGTTGGTGATCAACCGTACACCGCACGCCGACCTGACGCGTATGCTCCAGTGGAAAATCGGCGCGCAGCGGGAGCGCGACCAGACCGAAATCCAGATCGTCCGCACCATGTGCGCGTTCGCGCCCGCCTTCGGTATGCTCGGCACACTGCTCGGCCTGATCGGGATGATGTACGGTCTGGACGATAATCGCATGGAGCAGATCGGCGAGGCCATGGGGTTCGCCATGCTGACCACGGTTTACGGGCTGGTGCTGGCCAACCTGGTATTGAAGCCGCTGGCCACGCGCCTGGAACGGCGGGCCAATGAGAACCTGGCTTGGGCCTACGTGCAAATGGAGTCGGTGCTCATGCTGCACGACCGGTGTCATGCGGGGATGTTCCGGGATTATTGGCAAGCTTTCTTCGACCACCCGGAAGCGAACGAGCCGGTCGATTCGCTCCCGTTCAGCGTGGCCAAGTCATAGCGGCGGGTTCTTGCGATGCCATCGAATCAAGCAGCGGTGACCTATCGCCGACGTCCCGATCCCCAACAAGACGCCGCGATCGATCCCTGGCGAGCGGCGGCGGCCGAACGTCCATACGAGGCGACGAGCGGCTGGCTGCTGAGCTATCTCGACGTGATGACCCTGCTTTTTTCGTTTTTCGTCGTGCTGTTCGCCTATCAAAAAGCGCTGACGGCCGAGCAGGCCGCCCGTGCGGAGAACGCCGTGCAATCGGCCGAGACTGCGGCTCCGTTCGCGAATACTCATCCTGGGAGTGCCGGGGCAACCCTTCCGGTTTCTCCTGCGGTTGTCAAGGCGTCAAAGGCGGTTTCGTCGGATCCGGCCTCGGTGCCTCAGCCGGTCCGGAAAGCCGTGGATAGCCGCCCCGTCGCCGCATCCGAGATCAAGATTCAGCCCGCTTATCCGGCGTCTGCGCTGGCTCTGGCCGCGACATCCCGCGGCGAGTCCGAAGGCGAAGGTCGCGCAATCGATCCGCCCGCCGTAAATCAAGAGGCCGAAGAAACGTCGAGTACGGCCGAGCGATCCGGCCAGCCCGTCCCGGCGGTTCCGGAGAGCGCCTGGATAGCTGAAGCCGACAACGTCATGACATCGTTCGATAAAGCGTTCGCAGATGCGAACCTCGAAGGTACCGTCGAGATTTCGGCGGCCAGCGGGGAAGTCCGCCTGGAGATCAACGACGCGATCCTGTTCGACCTGGCGAGCGCCGAGTTGAAGCCGGAAGGGGCGAGCGTGCTGGACCGTCTGGCCAGTGTGCTCGGCACTCAAGGCGGGACAGTCGCGGTCGAGGGACATACCGACGACCTTCCCATCGCGACGGCGAAATTCCAGTCCAATTGGGAGTTGTCGACGGCCAGGGCCAGCACGGTCACCCGCTATTTAATCGCTCACGGTGTTTCACCCGAGCGATTGCGCGCCGTTGGCCTGGCCGATACCCAGCCGCGGGAAACCAACGATACGCCCGAGGGCAGGGCGAGGAACCGGCGCGTTTCGATCGTGATTTTCCTCCCGCGCGAAGGCGGCGTGCGAATCTGAGGAGCGGGTAATTTCACCGATCGAAGATGGGCAAGTTTTTGCGGATAACGGCATAGGGAGACGATTCACAGCTTACCCAGCAACGAGGCAGCGATTGCTTCAGGGTCGCAGGTTGTAGGCCGGCAATCCTTCGCCGACGATCGTGTTTGAGCGCCTGAAGCCAATCGTCCGATTACCGCCATCGCAGGACCAAACGCCGCTCGTCGAGCGCCTCGACCGCGCCGCTGAACTTGTCGGCTTCACGGTCTAGCCGGTCCCGAATCCAGCGAAAGTCTTTAGCGGAAGGCCAATTCAAGCGGAACTGCCTCATCTGTAACGGGACCATTTCCAGGCTCGACAGCTTCCCGTCGGCGGGATTTACGGCCGGGAAATACATGATCGCCAAATCGCCCCGGAACGATTCGTAACCCTCTATACCTTCGTAATCGTTGAGAAAATCGCCGCAGCCGTAAAGGATGAGCTTGTCTCGGTAAACCTCCACAGCCTTGGGGTGGTGGGACGAATGGCCGTGGATCACGTCGACGCCGGCTTCGTCGATCAAGGCATGCGCGAAGCGCCGCTGCTCGTCGGGAATCGCGTAACCCCAGTTGCTGCCCCAGTGTATGGACGCCACGACGATGTCCCGGTCCTGTTTGATGCGGTTTATCCGATCGGCAAGGCGCTGCGCCGTTTCGGAGGAAAGATCGGGCAGACGATTCACGCCGGGTTTGTCGTCCGATGCCGCCCATTCGAGCGGGATTCCGCTGGAATCGCAGCCGAAGCCGAAAACCAGGACTCGCCCTTTGCCGGCCAGGTCCATAACCGCCGGTGTTTCCGCTTCGCGGCTGTTTCGGCCGGCACCCGTCGGTTTCAGCGAGGCTTGCTTCAAGGTTTCCAGGGTATCGGCCAGTCCTTGATACCCCCAGTCGAGCACATGGTTGTTGGCCAGTACGCAACAATCGATACGGGCGGCCGTGATGCAGGGGATGTTGGCGGGATGCATCCGGTAATGGATGCCTTTGTCCTGCCAGTAATCGTCGCTGGCGGTGACCGCCGTTTCAAGGTTGATCACGCGGACATCGGGCCGGGCACGATCGAGTTCGGCGAGGGCTTCGCCCCAGATATAGGAATCATCGACGGGCTGCGGGATGGGGCCGTTGAGCCGTTCCGCCAGTTTGACGTAAATCTTCGCGTTTCGGACATAGGGCTCGTAGATCCGGGGATCGCTAGGCTGCGACAGGACCTGGTCTATTCCCCGGCCGGTCATGACATCGCCACACAAAAATAGCTTGATTCTATGGGGAGTCTGTTCCATGGGGGAAACCTCTTTCTCGTGGGCCGGTTGAAACCGTTCGCCCGAGGTGAGCAGGCCGAGACCGGTCATGGCGCAGCGTGAGAGAAACCTTAGGCGGCCATGGTTCATGGATCGGTATGCTTTCGATCGACGTCATTCCTTTTTGGTTTCGCCGCAGTATCGGGAAATTTTCCGTCTCTATCGGTAAAGTTTGTTATGCTCTGATCGTAAGCTTTGCGTCGGCCTCGGCCCGCCGATGGATTTCTTACGGCAGACCAGCCGAATTCGGATCGAAACGAACGTCCATCATGACAGCGATCGCCAAACCGTCGCACGAACTCGACATCAGATCGAGGTAAAAGATATGACCGACGACGACCTAAAATTATTTCAGCAAGAAATGGCCGATGTCCGGCCTATCGATCAATCCGGCCGCGCTGTTCTGACCCATCGCGAGGCGCCTACGCCCGGCCAGCTTTACCGGCGCGAATCGGCCCAGCGCGGTACCGACTTCGACGAAAACCAGCTTCCGACCGCGTTCGTCGAATTCGTTCACCCCGAAGCGACCATCAGCTTCAAGCGCGACGGCATTCAAAATGGCGTTTTTCGCAGGCTTTGCCAGGGGGGATACGAGATCGAGGCCATGTTGGATTTGCACGGCATGACGGTAGAGCAGGCGCGCCACGAAGTGTATCGATTCATCCGCGACTGCGTGCGCCACGACGTGCGATCGGCCCTGATCAGTCACGGCAAGGGACGCGGCAACAGGGAGCAGAAGCCTTTGCTGAAGAGCTATCTGGCGCGCTGGCTGCCGATGTTTCCCGAGATCATGGCTTTTCACAGCGCCCAAAAATGGCACGGCGGCGCCGGCGCGGTTTACCTGCTGCTCCGCAAGAGCGAGAAACAGAAAGAGAAGACCCGCGAACGTCTGGGACTAGTTTCGGGCAAGCCCGTGCCCTGATTGTTTCGGCGGGATAGGGAGATATGTGAGCGACCATGGACTCGAACGAAATCGCAGACCGCATCGCCCGCGAGTTCGTTTCTGAGCACAACCATCTCAGCGTCGAGCCTTTGGGCGAAGGGTTAATCAACGATACCTTTCTGGTTGCCACCGCCCAGCCGGGCGGGGCGCGGTTCGTTCTCCAGCGCATCAACCGCCGGGTTTTCCCGGAGCCCCGCTTGATCATGGAGAACCTTCGGGTCTTGTTGAACCATGTGAGGGAGCGCCAAGCCGGCAGCGACCGCATCCGCGATCTGAGACTTCCCGACATTCGGCCCACTAGCGCCGGCTCCGGCTTCTGGGTCGACGATGAAGGTGATTTCTGGCGTGCCCTGAGCTTCATTCCGGAGACGCGGAGCCACAGCGTTTTGCGGGATGCCGCCCAAGCGGAAGAAGTGGGTTATGCCTTGGGTCGGTTTCATGCCCTAACCAGCGATCTCGATCCCGGCTCGCTGCACGACACCTTGCCCGGATTTCACATCGCCCCCCAGCACCTTGCCCGCTTCGATCGTGCCGTGGCCGACGGCATTAAGGTGTCAGAAACCGCGGAGCTTCGTTTCGCCCTGAATTTCGTCGATGCCCGCCGCCCTGTTTTTGCCGTTCTGGAAGGGGCCAAGCTGCCGCTCAGAGTCATCCACGGGGATCCCAAGCTCAATAATGTGCTGTTCGATGCGAATAGCGGACGCGCCGCCGCCCTGATTGATCTCGACACGGTGAAGCCGGGACTGGTTCATTACGATCTCGGGGATTGCCTTCGTTCCTGCTGCAACCGGTCGGGCGAAACGGCTGAATGTGCCGCGAACGTGAGGTTCGATCTCGATATTTGCCGCGCCATACTCCAGGCGTATTTCGCCGAAGCCGGGGCTTTTCTGACGGACATCGAGCGTTACTATTTATATGACGCGATCCGGCTGTTACCCCTAGAGCTAGGGCTGCGCTTTTTGACTGACCATCTGGAAGGCGACCGTTATTTCAAGGTGGAATACCCGGGGCAGAACCTGCAGCGTGCGCTGGTACAATTCCGTCTGGCTGAGAGCGTCGAGTCCCAGGAAAAACTCATCCGGCAGCTGGTCTACGAGAGCGCCTGATATACTTCTTCCGCGAAAATAAGAAAGTCATCCTATATCGATATGGCACGCTGGCGGCCGCCATCCTCCAAATCTTCACCCTACATTACCGCTGAAGGCGCAGAGAAGCTCAGAGCCGAACTCAAGGGGCTTTGGGAGCGCCGTGCAGATGTGACCAAACACCTTTCGGCCGCGGCGGCCGAAGGTGACCGGTCGGAGAATGCGGAATACATCTACCGAAAAAAAGAACTGAGAGAGATCGACCGGCGCATCCGCTATCTGCAGAAACGCCTACCGGAACTCAAAGTGGTTACTCAGCTGCCGTCGGACCGGGGGCGGGTTTTTTTCGGTGCCTGGGTGACGCTAGAGAACGTCGACGGCGAGGAGTCCACATACCGTATCGTTGGCCCCGACGAATTCGATCCTCAAAAAGGTTGGATCAGCGTGGATTCGCCGATGGCTCGAGCCTTGCTCAAAAAAGCCGTTGACGATGAAGTCATCGTCAGTACGCCCGCGGGACCGATGCGGGGCGTGATTGTCGATATTCGTTATGGGCCGGATAAATCCTGAGCGCACTTAGAGATCGGCTACGGTCAGCTGTTTTCGGGCAGACCAGCCAAGCCTGCGTAATCCTCATCGGTATCGATATCGGTGCCGGCTTCGGGCAAGTCGACGAATACGGTCGATTCACGATGCCTGAGGATGATTTTCTTTGCGCCCTGATCGCCGGCGAGCCGGGCAAGATCGCCGAAAAGCGAACGGTGAAACAGTGCCGGTGCGCCGAAGGCACCGCCGTAGCGAGAGGCGACGATCGGCGGATGAGATGCGCAGAAAGCCTCGACCAGGCGGTTCAAGTGGCGGTCCTCGATCAAAGCCTGATCGCACAGAGTGAGGAGTGCTGCGTCCAGCTCCGGCTCGGCGGCGTTCAAGGCCGCTATCCCCATCCGGATCGAACGGCTCAAGCCTTCTTCCCAGTTCGGATTGATGACGGTCATGAGAGGCAGCCCGTCGAGTTCTCGGGCGCATTTATCGGCGCGGGCGCCGAGAACGACAACGATCTTCGAGCATCGCGAAGCCAGAGCCGCTTTCGCCGTCCGGCGCAGGAGGCTTGCTCCGCGGTAGCGCAGCAGTTGTTTGGGCCTGCCCAGCCGCCGGGAGCCGCCCGCGGCGAGCAGTATCAGGCCGATTTTCGGCTCGTTCGGGTCGGTTGACATCGTCGGACGCCTCGGGCATTTTGCCGAATGAACGTTTCAAGCCGCACATGCCGTGCGGTTTCTATTATCCTAAAAACGCCGCCAGGCGGCCTGCCCGCCGTGCAAGCGAGAGCGTGCGGCTTCACTCAAAAGGTGAGTTCGCTGCCAGGCAGGATTTTTTGGGGTTCATCGAGCTTTTCTGGTGCATCGAAGCGGTCGACTGCGGTTTCCAGGATTATAGGAGGGAGTACATGATCGCGCTGAACGTCAACGGCGAGAGTCATCAAGTGGATGTTTCCGGAGATACCCCATTGCTCTGGGTTTTGCGGGATCACCTGGGACTTACGGGCACCAAGTACGGCTGCGGCGTGGCCGTATGTGGCGCTTGCACGGTACATGTGAACGGCGAACAAACCCGCGCCTGCATCACCCCGGTTTCCAGCGTGGTCGGTAAACGGATCACGACCATCGAGGGACTCTCCGCGCAGGGCGATCACCCGGTGCAGAAAGCCTGGGTCGAAGTCGACGTTCCGCAGTGCGGCTATTGCCAGTCGGGCCAGATCATGGCCGCCGCCGCGCTGCTGGCGAAAAATCCAAAGCCCAGCGATGCCGATATCGACAACGCGATATCCGGCGTCTTGTGCCGCTGCGGAACCTATCAACGCATTCGCAAGGCGATACACCTTGCCGCGGATATGGCCAAAGGAGCTTAGCCATGACGGTCGAACTCGACAATCCCGGACGTCGGCAGTTCCTCAAGTCTTCCGCCGTGCTCGGAGGCAGCCTGGTCATTGCCTTTTATCTGCCGCGCACCATGAAGTTCGCCATGGCGGCGGAAGAACCGGCCAAGACTTTTCCGCCCAATGCCTTCATCCGTATCGGCGCGGATGAAACCGTCACGATCCTGATCAACAAGTCGGAGATGGGGCAGGGCGTGTACACCTCGCTCGCGATGCTGGTAGCCGACGAACTCGAGGCCGACTGGAGCAAGGTCCGGGTCGAATCCGCTCCGGTCGCGCCGGTCTACAACCATACCGCCTGGAACATACAGGCCACGGGCGGCAGCACCAGCGTTTCGAGTTCCTGGGAACAGCTGCGCAAGGTCGGGGCGACGGGGCGTGAGCTTCTGATCCAGGCCGCCGCCGAGACCTGGAAGGTCAAGCCGGACTCCTGTCGTGCAGAAAATGGGTATGTCATCCATAAGCCCACCGACCGGCGTCTGTCGTATGGTGCCTTGAGCGCCAAAGCGGCCCAGTTGCCCATGCCAGCTCGGGTCAAACTCAAGGATCCCAAATCGTTCAAGCTGATCGGCAAGCCCACCCGTCGTCTCGATACGCCGGCGAAAACAAATGGGACAGCCCAGTTCGGAATCGACGTACGGCTGCCGGGATTGTTGACCGCCCTGGTCGCACGACCGCCGGTATTTGGTGCCAAGGTCAAGAGCTTCGATGCCGCCAAATCCAAAGCGGTTGCTGGCGTGGTCGATGTGGTTCAGGTCCCTTCCGGTATCGCTGTGGTGGCGAAAGATTTCTGGTCAGCCAAGAAAGGCCGTGACGCCTTGGAGATCGTATGGGATCGCGGACCGAATGCTGAATTGTCTTCCGCCACATTGCGCGAAGAGTTCGCCCGATGGGCCCAAACCTCGGGTATTCCTGCCAAAGAGAAGGGCAATGCGATCAGTGCACTCGCCAAGGTCCGCAAACCGTTGAGCGCTGAGTACGAGGTGCCTTATCTGGCCCACGCGCCCATGGAGCCCTTGAACTGTACGGTGGACCTCCGCGAGGACCGTTGCGAGATTTGGACCGGGACGCAATTCCAGACGTTCGATCGTAACCAGGCAGCGGCTATCGCTGGGCTCAAACCGGAACAGGTCGAGCTTCACACGACCTTTCTCGGCGGTGGCTTCGGAAGGCGGGCGAACCCGCAATCGGATTTCGTCAGCGAGGCGGTACACGTCGCAAAAGCGGTGAAGAAACCGGTCAAGGTGGTCTGGACCCGCGAGGACGACATCAAAGGCGGCTATTATCGGCCGGCCTTCTACGACCGGTTGACCGCCGGACTTGATGAGAAAGGCAGGCTGATCGCCTGGACCCATACCATCGTCGGCCAGTCCATCGCCGTTGGCACGCCGTTCGAGGCGAACATGGTCCGCGAGGGGGTCGACGTGGCGTCAGTTGAAGGGGCGGCCGATTTGCCCTACGCGATTCCGAATCTTCGTGTCGATTTGCACAGCCCGAGGCTCGATATTCCGGTGTTGTGGTGGCGGTCGGTAGGCCATTCGCATACCGCGTTCGTGGTCGAGAGTTTCATCGACGAAGTTGCTCATGCAGCTGGAAAGGACCCGTATCGGTTCCGCTACGACTTGCTGACGAAACACCCCCGGCATCGCGGCGTTCTCGAGCTGGCGGCAAAGAAAGCCGGTTGGGGTTCGGATCTCCCGAAAGGGCGCGGGCGCGGCATCGCCGTACATGCTTCCTTCGGGAGCTATGTGGCCCAAGTGGCCGAAGTTTCGGTGGAAGACGGGCAGGTTCGCGTCCATCGGGTGGTGTGCGCCATCGACTGCGGTCAGGTGGTCAACCCGGACACTGTCGCGGCGCAAATGGAAAGCGGCGTCGTTTGGGCGCTCTCTGCGGCGCTTTACGGCGAAATCACCCTGGACAAGGGGGAAGTGGAGCAGAGCAATTTCACCGACTATCCGATCTTGCGGATCGACGAAATGCCGACAGTCGAGGTGCACATCGTACCGAGCCGGGAGCCACCGTCCGGTGTGGGCGAGCCGGGAGTGCCGCCGCTGGCGCCGGCCGTGGCCAACGCGCTATTCGCGGCCACGGGACAACGCATACGCGCGTTGCCTTTGTCCAAGCACGATTTCAAGACGGCCTGAAGGACACGCCCATGTCCCAAGCCAAGGAGTTGCAGGACATTCTATCTGTCCTCAAGCAAGGGAAACAGCCGCGTGCCTTGGCGACTGTTGTCGAGGCGAGAGGCTCTACCTATCGGCGTGCAGGCGCGCGTCTTCTGATTCTGGATGATGACTCGATGGTCGGCGGCATCAGCGGCGGGTGCCTAGAAGCGGATATCTGCGCCCGCTCTAAAGAAATCGTCGCCGACGGTCGACCAGCTCTAGTCACTTACGATCATACCTCCGACGCGGACCTGGTATTCGGGCTAGCGCTGGGATGCAACGGCGTGATCCGCGTTCTGGTCGAGCCGCTACCCGAAAGGGCGTTGCCGGCTTATCTGCGGGCCGTTGACAAGAGTCTCGCCTTGCGCCGACCAATGGCGGTGGCCCTGGCCGTGGGCGGTATGGGGGAACTTCGCCACGAGCTTGGCGAGTGTCTCTGGATCGGCGCGGACGGCGCCATCGGTGGCGAGTTGGCGCTAAGCCCGCATGCCGAGCGCATTGTCGACGATGCTCGTATCGCGATGGCCGACGGACGGTCGGAACTGAAAACGTACGTCAGCGATTCAGGCGAACTCGAGGTATTCATCGAGTCGATCCAGCCGCCGCTGTCTTTGATCATTTTCGGCGCAGGGCACGACTCGGTTCCTCTAGCGGATCTAGCCAAACGTTTGGGCTGGCAGGTCACGGTGGTGGACGGTCGTCCCGCTTATGCCAGACGGGAGCGCTTTCCGATGGCGGACGACGTACGCCTGTGCCGGGCAGAAGCCGTGCCGGACGAGGTATTGCTCGAAGGTGTCCGGGCGGCGGTTGTGATGAATCACCATTACTATCACGACCGGTCGATTCTCTCCCATTTGTTGCGCTCGCCGGTGCCTTACATCGGCGTACTCGGCCCGCGCAAGCGCACGCAGAAGATGCTCGATGAGCTAGCACAAGAAGGCTTGAGCTTCGATGACGCCCAATTGAGCCGCCTTTACGCTCCAGTGGGCCTTGACATCGGCGCCGAGACGCCGGATCAGGTGGCGCTATCGATCGTTGCCGAGATTCTGGCCGTTTCGTCCGACCGTTCGGGAACGTCCCTCAAGTACCGCGAGGCAGGGATACACGAAAGCCTGGGTTAGCGCATTTCCGCGACGCGGCAGCGCGGGAATTCTCAGCCATTGGTTGGCAGGCCGGATCGCCATCGGGGGCCGCGTAACTAGCGGATCAGAAAGACCGGCTTTTTTCCCGACGATAGGTTTGCGCTACGGCGATGAAAGCCAGAAAGTCGTAGATGGCATGGATGAGAATCGGGACGACGAGATTGCGCTCTCCGCCGAAATCGAATGCGATGCCGAGATAAACGCCGGTGAGGCCAGCGAGCAGCGCGTAAAGCGGCGTGACCCAATGGACCAAAGCGAACACCAAGTTGCTGAATACGATGCCGCCAATCCATCCCCAGTTTTGTTCGAACCAAGATTGAAGCAGGCCACGGAACAGGATTTCTTCTGAAATCCCTGCCAAAAAGCCGAGGTACAGCAGCTCGTGCCAGCGGTAGCGGCTTAAGAAAGGCCCCAGTTTTTCAACAAGAAAATTTCTGACGGCACGCATGCTGCTCCACGGAAGGTTATAAGACAGGGCAAACAACAGATAGAGCGGCAAGGTTCCGGCAATTCCCCAGAAAAAGCCGATGGGGGTGAGGTTGAGATGTGCCAGAGGATTAATGGAAACTGCCCAGCCTATCCCATAGGCGACGAGGATGAGGGTACCCTCGAACCAGGTGGCGATTTTCAGGAATTGGTTGTACCGAGTGGGGGGGCGTTGGTCCAGCATCGTGTCGAATCAGATGGAGGCTTCGGCAGCGGTATTCAAGGTGCGATGTTCCCAGGCCGCCACGGAAAGGTAAGCGATCAGGCTGGCCGCCAAAGATGCCAGGTAGGGCGTGGTCAGCTCAAGTACGTAACTGCCGAACACCCACGCGCCCATCCCGGCGACAAGAGCCGCGGCAGCGCTCTTGGCTTGGCCGATGCGAGTGAACAGACCGATTAGGACGACCACGAAAATCGGGGCGCCGCCGAAGGCCGAAGCTTCTTCTACGAGCGCGTACACGCCCTCAGCATGAAGTGCCAGGACGTAGGCCACGATGCCGAAGATCAACACGCCGCCACGGGCGATGCGGACCTTCCCGGCTTCGGACACGTTTCCCGCTAAAGGGATCACGAGGTTGTGTGAGACCAGGGCCGAGGCGGCGAGAAGCGCGCTGTCCACCGTCGATAGAATTGCAGAGATCAAGGCGCCGGCGAATACGACATAGGCGAAGGTGGAGAGGTGCTCTTGTGCAAGCCTGGGCAATATCTGCTCCGGATTTTCGAGTCCCGGGAGCAGGTGAACGCCGATCAATCCGATAAAGACCGGAATCGCCCCGACTAGAAGATATAATCCACCCCCGGCGAGGCAGCTCGCCCTAGCGACGTGATGGGACCGGCTTGCCAGAATGCGTGCGCACAATTCCTGTGCGAACAGGGAGCCGGTGATTGGTATTGCCCAGGTTTCGATCACTTCCAGCATTGGCTTCTCGGCGCTACCGAATAGTCTGAGTCGAGATGGCTCGATCGCACCGAAACTTTCCGCCAAGCCGCCGTTAGTCTTCGCTACGGCGTATAAAAGAACGGCAAGGCCGCCGATGAGCGCTATGCCTTGGATCAGGTCGGTGATGACGTCGGCGAATAAACCGCCGTAAACGGTATAAATGATGACCACTGCCGCCGCTATCGTAATGGCGATCTCCACGTCAAACTCAGAAGAAGCCGAGATCACTTGTCCGAACGCGCGAATCTGCGCCGCGGCCCACATGACGGAGGTCGGGGCGAGCATGAGCACCGCCATCCGCTCGATATTAGGGGAGTAGCGAATTCGGAACAGGTCGGCCAAGGTCGTGAGTTTTCGTCGCCATAGCGGCACTGCGAAGAAAAGTCCCATCAGAAGAAGGCAGACGGCATAACCAAACGGGTCGGCCGATCCACCGGAAAGTCCCGACTGGTAAATTGACCCAGCCGCGCCGATGCAGGTTTCGGCCCCGAACCAAGTGGCGAAGACCGTGAAGGTGCCCAGTTTCAGTCCCAACCGGCGGCCGGCCAGAAGATAGTCGTCCTCGCTCGAGATGTGCCTAGACACCAGCATGCCAATCAGCAGTTGGATCAGGATGTAAGCGGCAATGCCGAGCAGCACGATATTCATGGGCAGCAGGTCGAGAAAATTTGATGAAGCCGTGGGCGCGTAATTCTATCGGAAAATAACACTGTGCATTAGACCGTGCACCAGGATGCTTGGCGAGTTATCTAGGAAGGTCCAGAAATACTTTGGCTCGACGCAGAGAGGTTTTTTCGGCAAATTCAGGACAAAAGAGAATCGAAATACAGCTCTTGAGCGTTATATGGGCGAGAAAAAAGGAATATCAACGATTCGTGGTACGTCTTGCGCCGGAAAATCGGGGTGTACGCGGCGCTTGGCGAGGGAGATGGGGCGGCTATTGTGTGTACGGATTAAAAGGGGGGTAAATCTGAAGTGTGGGCTTGAGGATTCGATTCGAGTTACGCGCTTGTTCGAAAGCTGAAGCGCTCGCCGCTATTGGTCGAACCGTAAACGGCGGACATTCTGGATACTTTGGGATGGGCCGGAGACCGCTGAACCGCATAGCACTCTGGCGTCGAGCGCTGCGTTCAGCGGGAGGCCGCAAGCGGCTTTTTAACCTTTTCCGGGAATCAAGCCTACCGACCCGGGCTTGAGTCGTTTGCAGGTCACTACGATATCTTCGACGTGGCATTTGTACTTACCGGTTCCATCGCTGCACTCCTCGCAAACCAACTTTCCTTGCTCGTTTGCCTCACTTAAATACCAGCCGTAACCCTGTGTTTCACAGAACCGTTTCTGGAACTTGTCGATCGTGTAGGGATCGGTGGCTCTTTGAGTGGCTTCATCTTTTGTAGCGCATTTCTGCGACGGAATGGTATTTCCCATAAGCTTGCGCTCGATATATTCGGCCGCAAACGCCGTACTACAGACGGAGAAGGCGGCAACCACACAAAGCATCTGGGAACGTAGGGTACGTGTTTTCATAAAGATGACCTCTTATTGTTGGCCCCGTGATACGAGGCGGGGATCAATTCAAAACCCGAATATTCATCTGAGCCGCCTCTTCCGCCATCTGCTGGCGAATCGGATCGTACTTTTCATTTTCGCTCAGCTTGACCATGGCAATGACGCCGACCAGCGCAACTGTTGCGAGGCCCACGTAGACCCAGAAATAATCTTTCTTTTTTTCTATTTGCTCGACATTCATGTTGTTCACCTTAATCCGGCTATAAAGCTGGCCTTTAATGGCCAGGGGTTGTAAGGAGCAGAGTTGCCGCGAATGCCCATAACGGGTATAAAAGAGCATCGCGGTTGCTGCGTTTTGAATACGAAAAAGCTCCTCTGGGAACCCAAATCGTCGAGGACCGTCTCGATACTGCTCGGCACGCGGCGGGTTTCGTACGGGAATCCCCAACCTGAGCTTTTAGTATCGAGTCAATACTTTATGCTCGGTTTCCAAGTCCTGTCAACGAAATTTCGATTATTTTTCGACAGGCGACGACATGCTCGTCCGCTGGTTGAATAGAAATCCTATTCTTGGCGGTTTTTTCGTTTCTCGAGCGCGACAGGTGTAAGGGGAACGAGCCAACGAAGCCCTTTGATTGCGAGTAGTGTTTGTTCTGAGCTAGATCGGTGTGCCCGAGCTGACGATTGTTTCCCGCAAGCGGTATTTACCGAAAATCGCGCTCTGATCGCCGTAGCGATAACCGGCGTGATCGAAATCCCGTTTCCTGCGCTTGTTGTTAGATGGCTACGTATCGGCTCAGGCCGATTTGTCCGAATCGTCGATTTTGAGGCTGAGATGTTGCGGTCTGGCTGAGTCGCCCAGTTTTATCGCTAGGGCGATGAGATAGACGTCCATGGCACCGTAATAGCAGAGGACGAAACGGTCGAAGAATCGAAGCAGCGGATTATGGATGTTGTCCCGTTCGGTAATGGTCAATAGGGTGCCGTCACCGTCTTCCTCGAGTTCGTAAATCCAAGTACCGCTCAAAGGGAGATCGTCGCCGACGATTTTGGTGATGAGCAGGGAAGGCGGTTTGCGCTCGACGACGCGGAAATGCACCCGGCTATGCCGGAAACAGATTTCGTACCAACTGGGCAGGCCATCGATGTCGGGCCCGCGCTCGGTCCGGCTTAAGCCAGGCCGCCATGTAGGGTAAGAGTCGAAATCGTTGATGATATCCCAAACCGTTTTCAGCGGAGCGCTGAGACGTATCCGACTGGCGGCCACATATGTTTTGGGTAGCTTTTTCCCGATGAACGTCAGCGCCATGACCGAGGCGACGAGTAGCAAAAGGATGAAAAAAAAGCTCATCATGGTGCCGACTCAAGCGGTTAGGAAATCGAGTTTCCGTTGAAAACGGAACAAGGTCGGAGTAATCCCGCCGATGCAGCATTCAAGCTTGCCAGCTCTTATAGGGAGTCTTCGACAGACTTGTGTTGTAGTAACGCGGGTCATGCGTTACTTCTTCGCCCAACCAGCTGGGTTTTTCGAACGCTTCGTCGGGGTTTTCCAGTTCGATTTCCGCGAGGATCAGTCCAGCATTATCGCCTTCGAAAACATCGATTTCCCAGGTATGTGACCCTGCTTCGACGAAATACCGGGTCTTTTCGATCAGGGGTTTACGGCTTAGGGTGCTTAGCATCGCATGGGCGTCGTCAACGGGTATCTCGTATTCGAATTCCTGCCGCTCAGCGCCTATGGTGGCGCTCTTGATGTTTAGCCAAGCCCTCTCACCGCAGACCCTCACCCGGATAGAGCAGTGGATTTCGTCGTTGAGATAGCCCTGGCGATAATAGGCGGAGTCTTTGATGGAACCGCGCCAACTATCGTCCGTTACCAAGAACTTACGTTCGATTTCAATAGCCATAGCCGATCGTTACCTTGGAAGAAGGTGGTGCCGTTTTTCGTCGAATACCACGGTGAACGTATCGGCTATTCCTGATCCTGAGCATCTGCCCAGTCCTCCCAGTAGGGTTTCGGATGAAAGCGCTCGCTCAGGAAATCGATGAAGGTTCTCACTTTGGCCGACAGGTGCTTGCGATGTGGATAAACCGCGTGGATTTCTAAGGGCGCCGGAACATAATCGGTGAGCACCGGCATCAGTCTGCCCTTTCGGATATCTTGGCCGACCATGTAGGTCGGTAGCAATACCAGACCCAGCCCAGCGATCGCGGCCATGCGCAGGGCATCGGCGACATTCGCTTCCATGTTGCCGCTGACTTTGACTACGGTGGTTTCGCCTCCGGGTATGCTGAACTGCCATTGATCGCGCGGCGGCATGCTGGAACTAGTCAAGCAGTTGTGCTTTCGGAGATCGTCCGGTGTCTTGGGTATTCCGTGCTTTTCGAAGTATTGAGGCGAGCCGCAAACGACACGCTGAGAACTGCCTAACTTACGGGCGATCAGACTGGAATCGCGCATTTCGTCGAGATGAATCGCGAGGTCGAATCCTTCCTCGATCAAATCGATATAGCCCGCCTGCAGCACTAGCTCGACGTTTACCTCGGGAAACGATTCCATGTAAGCCGCTATTGCCGGAGCCAAATGGTACGCGCCGAAAAATGGCGTCGCGTTGACCTTGAGGGTTCCGCGCGGTTCCGTCTGCAGCCGGGTGACGGCGAGTTCCATTTCTTCCATTTCATCAAGAATCTGCAGGCATCGTTCCAAATAAACCATGCCGACCTCGGTAAGGCTTAGGTTCCGGGTGGTGCGGTTCAGCAGCCTGATGCCAAGTCCGTTTTCCAGCTGCATGACATGCTTGGTCGCCATAGCCCTGGATAGCCCGAGTTCCTTGGCAGCCGAAGCGAAACTGCCTGCTTTCGCGACCTTGGTGAATACCAACATGCTAGTCAATTTATCCATGATGATCCGAATCGATAGTTTTAATTATGGAAACAATTCATAACGGTTATTGAATATTGTAAACCAATTTCCTTTCTCTATAGTCTATAGCCCTGGGCAAAGTTCTAGCCTTAGGAGGGCGGTCAGATGAAACGTAGCTTAGGTCTGATAGTCGTTTTATTAACCGCAATGGGGACAGGAGTGTCTCAAGCGGCCGAGGACGTTAGACAAATCGCGGAATCCAGTATTGCAAAGTGGAATGCGGCTTTCGCTCAAGGCAAAGTCGACGAGATTCTGTCGCTGTACACGGATAACGCGATATTGGTGCAGCCCAACGGTTCGGTGTCCAAGAGCATCGGCGAAATTCGTGCGTTCTGGCAAACGCTGATCCAGAAAGGCGTGTATGCCATGGACGTTGTCGACGTGCGCAGTGAGAAGGAGGATACCATCGTTGCAACGACCAAGCTGTCCGACATCAAGACGCTGCAGAGCCCTCCGCAAGTGATGAAATATCGCTATGACGGGGTGCTTTACAGCGTGCTGAAACGCCAGGCGGACGGAAGCTGGAAAGCGCAAGTCCAGCAGTGGACCGGAAACCACAAGATTTGAGCTTGGAAGAAAGTGGTCAAACTATCTGGCGAGAGGCAAAAACAGCAATGATCCGAAATCGACCTGTAATCCAGGCGCTTCGAAAAAGAGCTTCAAAGGAGGCTCTTTTTTTTGTCTAAGAGAAAGTGGGCGAATGGATCGATGTCGCATACGCTTTTTGAGCTGCCTTTCAGATGTTACACTGTATTCCCTACTATTTAGGTTGGAATATCGCCCGCTATGTGGGTGTGCTGATTTGATCAATAGCAAAAAGGAGAATCTGATGACTCACGAACTTCCCCCGTTACCTTATGCCAAGAATGCGTTGGAGCCGCATATCTCTGCGGAAACGCTCGAATACCATTACGGTAAGCATCATCAGGCCTATGTTACCAACCTCAACAACCTGATCGGCGGGACCGAATTCGAGAACTTGTCTCTCGAGGACATCATCAGAAAATCATCGGGCGGTATCTTCAACAATGCGGCTCAAGTCTGGAATCACACGTTCTATTGGAATTGCCTAAAACCCAATGGTGGCGGCGCACCGACAGGTGCCTTGGGCGATGCGATCAATAAGGCGTTCGGTTCGTTCGACAAGTTTAAAGAAGAATTCACCAAATGCGCTGTCGGCACCTTCGGTTCGGGTTGGGCTTGGCTGGTGAAAAATGCGGATGGCAGTCTGGCGATCGTCAGCACTAGTAATGCGGGCAATCCGTTAACGAGCGGCCAAACGCCTCTGCTGACTTGTGACGTTTGGGAGCATGCTTACTATATCGACTACCGCAATGCTCGCCCGAAATACGTTGAGGCGTTCTGGAACCTGGTCAACTGGGATTTCGTTGCTAAGAATTTCGCTTAGCGAGCATCGGAATCGCCAACGCATGCGGCGCTGAGTTCGAACCAGTGCCATTGTAATCCCGGCTACCGTCCGATTTCGGACGGTAGCCGTTTTTTTGCCCATCGGTGCAGCGGTCGGCAGCCCCAAGGCGGTTGGATCGACTCGGCCGTTCCTGCGTCGAGATCATGTTTCTTGTCCGAAAAAGCTGTCTCGAACGGTTTCCAACCGGGCGTCCACTTGGAGGGTGAGGCCAGTCGGACGTTGACAAGTACGTAGTCTTACGTGCGATATTAACCCTCCCCGACCCGTGCTTTCCCGTTTTCGAGACGCCCATGAACATGAAGTTGAAGCCCATGGTTCTATTAGTATTGGCGGCGCTCTTGGTGGCGGGTTGCGCGACCCGTGCACCGGCGAAACCGTCGAAGAAGATCGGCAAGACCACGGTTGCTCCACCTGCGCGGACAGCACGGAGTGCTGCCTCGCTTACGCCTCGCAAGACCGTTCGTTCCCAGTCGCCAGCTGCCAAATCCTCGTTGAATCGCGATGCTAAGGGGGTACACTCGGCGGTCACTGGGGATTATGCCGGCTATCCGGCGCTTCGGCAGTTTATCGAACACATGGTCAGCCGGCACGGGTTTTCCCGCGAGTATCTAACCCGTGTGTTTTCCCAGGCCAAACGCAAGCAGTGGACGCTCGACTATCTGAGCAAAGAGTCCGGTACTGCCGGACCGCCGCGCCCCGGTGCGTGGACACGCTACCGTTCCAAATTTCTCACCGAGAAACACATTTCCGGCGGAGTCAGTTTCTGGCGGCGTTATGCCTCGGTTCTGGAGCGAGCGAGTACGTTGTACGGCGTGCCGCCCGAATATATCGTCGGGATCATGGGCGTAGAGACGTTCTACGGCGCTAACGTTGGTAACCATCGGGTAATCGATGCCCTGACCACCCTGGCGTTCGACTACCCACGCAGGAGCGATTATTTCAAGTCGGAGTTGGAGAAGTTTCTGCTGATGACGCGGGACGAGGGCATAGACCCGTCCTATCCGGTAGGCTCTTATGCTGGCGCGATGGGCTTAGGTCAATTTATGCCCAGCAGTTTCCTGCAATGGGCGGTAGATTTCGACGGCGACGGTCGGCGTGATCTGTGGAACCCAGTGGATGCCATCGGTAGCGTTGCCAATTATTTTGCGGCTCACGGGTGGCAGCCGGGCGAACCGGTGGTGACCGCCGCCCGGGGCAGCGCTGCGGCCAGAAATCTCGAATCGGGATTCGACACCCGTTACTCGCTCGCCGCGCTGACCAACTACGGCATTCAACCCGTCGCCGATTCTCTGAGCCGCGATGCTACTGTGCGCTTGCTCCGCCTCAGCACCGACTCCGGCGACGAATACTGGCTGGGCCACCAAAACTTCTACGTGATCACCCGTTACAACCACAGCACTCACTACGCCATGGCCGTACATCAGCTTGCCCAGGCGATCAAGCGGCGCTATTTCGAGAGTGTGGCTTCATTGCCGTAGCGAGCGTACTCGCCTGTTTCATTTGCGCGGACAGTCGTTGCGGTTTTTTCATCGTTGCCGAAAAAGGAGAAAGCCTGCAGAACGCAGGCTTTTTTTGTCCGACTCGAAGATGGTATAGAGAACAAAGCAGCCATCGATACCGATCACGAGACAGCGCGTGCAGAATTTTTCCGACCGATTGGCCCGAATTCCCGAGTTCAAGGCATATTGGCGTTCCGGGAATTTAAGCGATGCCGCCTATGCGGCTCTGTATTTCTTTATCTGGCAGATAGCGCTGCACGGACCGCGTTTCGCGTCGCGCAAGGTTAAAGGCGATCCGAGGCCGGACGCATCCAGTTGGTTGACAGATTTCGACCGATCGGTTGGAAACGAGTTGGAACGGGTGCTGGTTGATCGGATCGAGCGCTATCACTTTTTCGGTCTTATTCCGAACGTTTCCGTGGCACTCTTGGCGTGGTTGCGCGGCGAATGGCCCCTACTGCTGACCGAGCGGATTCCCACCCCCGAGGAAGTCCTCAATATGCAAGCGGCGGGTCGGAGGCCGGTTACTATCGTGGCCGATTATCCGCGGCTGCTGCGGCCGGTTCTCCAGAAACCGAACGCCTTCGCTTTCTTCGTGCACGATCTCGAACATGCTTTCAAGTTTTTCCATGACCGCAATATCCACGAGGGGCAGAGGAAGTTTTTCGGGCTGATCTTGGAAGCGTTTCGGCAGGGTTTGTTCCTTCCTTATCTGGGCGATTCGGTCTTCCGGGAGAAGTTCGATTACCTCATCAGCGACATGAACACCCATGTGGTCCACAGCTTCCGCTTTCTCAGCGCGATTCTGATCGAGTGCCTCTTGCGCCGGGAAGGCAAAGCGACGCACGAAACGCTATCGTCCGCGGCCGGGGACGAACTTGCCGAGTTGTGGCGAACCCTGACTCGCTGTTGGGCGTTTTCGCCCGCTGCCGAAAAATCGGTGCTGCGTCTCGTCGATGGCGGCTTCGGCGAGGCCGATGCAGCCTTGATCGAGCGGGCGGTTCTGCAGACCTCGTAAACTAGCTCAGGCCGGAAGGCGTAACCTACCGAAGGGCTCCTTGAGCCCAGTTGAAGGGTCTGTCGTGAGCCGATCTAAGGGTTAAACCTCCTACAGCGAACGTTCATGCCCTCGGGAACTATGCTGTTTCTACAACGGTCGCCTTGATTCCCGGCTCTTCGGGGCGTTCGATGACCAGCGCGGGTCGGGTTTCGCGAGCGCCGATGGTTGCTAGATCCCAGATCAGCAGAACTAGGCCAACGGCGGTGACGAATCCGAAAATCAGCCGCCAGAACATGGCCTGCGTGAACCAGGGATGGGTTTGGGCGGCGAAATAACCGCTCCAGGTCGAGCCTTCGATCGCACGTTCGATGAACGATTGTTCGTAGCCCGCTATGAGCAGGGCCACGGTCATGCCGACCACGCCGAGACTCAAAAGACCTATCGACCATTTCCACTTCCAACCGTTGTCGGCGAGGTTAGCGCCCATCCACACATTGCCGCGCCACTGTTGTATCGCGAGGTAGAAGAAGGCGATATTGATCGTGGCGTAAGCGCCGAAGAACGACAAATGACCGTGGGAGGCGGTCCACTGGGTACCGTGCGTGTAGAGATTGATCTGCGGCAGGGTGTGCATGAAGCCCCAGACGCCTGCCCCCAAAAAGTTGCCGAACGTGTGCGCGATCACCCAGGCGAGCGCGGGATGGTTGGTGCTCCTGAGCTTGTGCACGCCGGCGTCATAGATGGAGTGCACCACCATGGCGACTAGCGGAATCGGCTCCAGGGCAGAGAAGAATCCGCCAATGGGGAACCAGTACTCTGGGGTGCCGATCCAGAAATAATGATGGCCTAGCCCCAGGATGCCCGAACCGAACATCAGCGCCACCTCGATGTACAGCCAGGTCTGCACGATCCTGCGCCGGGCGCCCAGGAGCTTCATCAGGCTCCAGGCCATGATGCAGCCTACCAGCACCTCCCAGGTCGCTTCTACCCAGAGATGGACCACCCACCACCACCAATAGTGATCCACGGTCACGTTGGTGGTGTAGAACATCCCCGTCAGATAGAGACCGACCAGGGCGACCAAATCGAGCGTAAGCACGCCGGAAATGCCGGACCAGCGGCCCTTGGAAAAGGTGCCCGCAACGTTGTAGAAGAACACCAGCAGGACGGCGACGATGCTGATGTCTGCCCAGCGCGGCGCCTCGATGTATTCGCGCCCTTCGTTGATCAGCCAGCGGGTCGTATCGTTACCCGCGCCGGTCTGCAGAAACAAATACACCAGCACCACGACACCGACCGCGGCTGTCAGCACCCAGAAAGCGAACTCCCCGAGTTTGAGTCCGACGATCTCGACCCCGCTTTCTTCCTCGAGAAACCAGTAGACGGCCCCGATGAAGCCGTACAGCATCCACACCACCATGGCGTTGATGTGGAGCATGCGGTTCACGCTGAAATCGAGTGTCTCGAACAGAAAGCTGGGGACGATGAACTGAATGGCGGCGAGCAGCCCGAATAGGACTTGCGCCACGAAGAGAACCATCGCGACGATGAAATATTTCACCGCGAGTTTTTGCCCGCCATTAAGGTTTCGGCTGTCAAGGACTCCGACGCTCATTACGGGTTCTCCTGTGCGTAAAGGGTCTTGAAGTTGTGGGGGAAGCCGTTGGTGTCGATCGCCGCCGTCCATTTGAGAAAAGCGATCAGCCCTCGCGCTTCGTCCTCAGTGATGCCGAGATCAGGCATCCTGCGCCCGGTACCGTAGGACCTGGAGTTGCCCGGCGGGTCTTGGAGGAAGGCTAGCATCAGGATCTCGCGGTTGGTTTCGTCGACCCAGTTCGGGTCCAGCCAGGACTTGGTCAAATCAGGTGCGTAGTAGGCGCCATTGCCCAGAATAGTGTGGCAGTTGATGCAGTTCTTCGCCTGAAAGGTCTTCTTGCCGAGGGTCACGAGCCTTTCCGCCTCTTCGTCGCTCAAGCTTTTGCCGAACAGAGGTGCATCGCCATCGATGACCGGCGTGTAACGGTTCAATTTGGCATCAAATCGATAGTCGATCTTTTTGTTGATGACGCTGTAGGCGGGTACGCGCGTGGTGCTGCCGGCCGACACCTTGGCCATCGAGTCGAAGGTCAGGCCGATCAGAAGCAGGAAGGAAATCGCCGTCACCCAGATCGCCGTTTTTTTCCAAAATGTCTCGGATGCCCATAACGGTGTGGCATTCACGATGGTTCTCCCTCTTGTTGTTGATCGATGTTCGGACGATCGTGTTCGGGATGTTCGGTGGCGTGGGTGGCCATGCAGAGCCTAAAGATCGCAAGCGGTGCCACGAAATAACCGATCAACATAAGCCCCGCAACGACGCGCCAGAAACCCTCGAAGTGAGACGTTTCCGCCAAAACCCACACGGCGGCGGCCAAGCAGGCGTACGAAGCATAGGCCGAAATCACGAAGCCGGGACGGCGGGTGATTTTCCCCCAAGCGTAAAACCCGGCGTAGCCGGCACCGGCGAGGACGATCGTGGCCGCCGAGGCAATGTTCAGAACGAAGTCCTCGAGCTGTACCGGTTCGACCATTGGAAAGGATGCCAGTGCAGCCGTTAGAGAGCGTTCACCTCCTGTGAAGCCTATAGGTCCGAGGATTCGTCAGCGTCATAGCCGTCGAATCCGTAGACGCCATCGTCGACGAAGTCGGCTTGTTCGAGGCCGAAATCGGAAATCGGTTCGTCGGCATTGTCGTACTTGTTCATGGCAATGTTCTCGGCATTTTCTGAAGTCGATGCCGAGTCGCGAAATCCACCCTCGGAATCGCGATGTAACAGACTTTCGATGCCCTGGAACAGGAATGCGCCTGCCGTGGTGCCCAGAAAGCCCACAGCGGCGCTCTGTTCCGCCATACTCGGCGCGTAAGACGAAGCCGCTAACCCGCCGGTGGGTTGTGCGGGTGCCAAGCGATCGGAGGAGGGGTTCCGCGGATCCGAGCCCAGAACACCGCCGCTTTGGGAGGAGGTGGTTCGAAGCCGATCGAGCTGGTTTTGAAGCTGTGCGATTTGGGTCTTGGCGGCATTCAGCGCCTGTTCCTGCAATAAGGCTTTCTGCACGAGCAGATAGGCGGCATCCGGCTGTTGAGCGACCGCTTGGTTGATCAGGTTCTCAGCTTCAGAATCCTTGGCGAACACCTCGGCCTGCTTGAGCTGATCCAGGAAATCGGTCAGCAGACGTCGTTCTTCGGTGTACATTTGAATCTCCGTATCGGGTATGTTGTGAAATTAAGGAGTCGTCGGGTATTTGACAAGGTCCTACCAAGCGGCGCTTCCGACGGCGCCTATTGAAACAATGGCTTTCAAGGAGAATTCAGCATGCCTACCGTATTAGTCACCGGATCCAATCGCGGCATCGGTCTCGAATTTTGCAGGCAATATGCAGAAGCGGGCTGGAAAGTTCTGGCGTGTTGCCGCCGTCCGGAGCAAGCCTCAAATTTGCGCGGCTTGGCCACCGAATGGCCATCGGTTTCTATACATCAGTTGGAAGTCGAAAATTTCGATCAGATCGACGCACTGGCGCACGCACTGGCTTCCGAACCGATCGACGTGTTGATCAACAATGCCGGCGTTTACGGCGGCTCAAGTCAAAATATTCTGGGGACACTCGATTACGACCTCTGGGCACGGGTCTTGAAAATCAACACCCAGGCGCCGGTCAAGATGACCGAGGCGTTTCTTCCGCATGTCTTACGCAGCCAACGCAAGTTGGTCCTGGCTATCACCAGTCTCATGGGCAGCATGGGCGACAACTCAAGCGGTGGCGCCATCCTCTACCGAACCAGCAAAGCCGCGCTGAATGCCGCTATGAAGAGTATCGCGATCGATCTGAAGCCTCGCGGGATAGGGGTGTTGATTCTGCATCCCGGCTGGGTGAAGACTGATATGGGCGGTTCGAACGCGCCCACTTCACCGGCCGAGAGCGTGGCCGGCCTACGCCGGGTGATTGAAGATTTCAAGCCCGGCGATTCAGGACGGTTCCTGGATTTTCGCGGACGCGAGCTGCCCTGGTGAAGACTAGCGGCTCATTTGAAAAAAGGCAGACCTTTGCCTACGCTTGATGCAGGCTCGAAGAGAGAAGCGTTGACGAGGAGAGATGTTTTTCTCTTCCTCGCGGAACGGTTCACCCGGCCTACGAACACCGGCCGGGTGAAGCCGGGGCAAGGATGCCTCGGCGCAAAGACGAGCCGCGTGAGCCAGGGTCGAGTTCTGAACGGCTTTGGCGACCCCGAAAAGACCAGGAGGGGGTGAAGGGTTTGACCAATCAATGTCTATGTCTGCCAGCAAGGGGCCTTTCATGTCGAGATCAACAAGAACGATTTTCCTTTCCGCGACGGCGGCGCTGGCCGTCTCGTCGGTTTCGATGGCTTCGGACGATTACGGCCGTGATGTCGGCATGAAGCTGGGTTCGGGGTTCAGCAACATAGCCTTGGGCTGGGTCGAGTTTCCCAAGAACATGATCAACACGGCGAACGAGACCAACGTCCTTTTTGGAATCTCCGGCGGGTTTCTGAAAGGCGGGTTACATACGGTGGGTCGCATTGCCTCGGGTCTGGTCGATGTCCTGACCTTTCCCTTGCCGACGGAACCGATCACCAGACCGTCTTTCGTTTGGGAAAACTTCGATGTCGAAACCCAGTATGGTCCCGTCTTTAAGACGAAAGAATGACTCCTGAGCGGCGAGTCTCAATGCACGACTCGCCGCTTCACGGAGAGGAAGACGCTATCGAGCATCGCCTGGCATGGATGCCGCCCCACCGACTTTCGCTAGCCTCGTCTCCGCGCTTTTTCAAGCCGGGGAGACTCGTGAATCGATCACTCTCAATTCGAAATCCTACCGGTCATAATAAGTCCAAACGGGTAAAGCAGAATCAACGGCGCCGATCCGTCTAATTGTTTCATCCACCCGAAATAGGAGCGGCTTTCCGGATAATCAAATTCACCCTAGAAAACAGGGACGTCGGGATCGGCCGAATGGCGCCGGGTGATCACCGACTTTGTTTCCGATTCGGGATGGGCGAAGTTTTTCTCACACTGGATTGGTATATGCCACAGGAAAAGAAGAGCAATCCGGAATCGATGGTCGTGGAGGGGATGTCCGGGGTTAGGTCGATCGATCGGTTCACGAGAAGCTTGCTGGATAGTTTCGACGAGGCCGTCTGTGTGCTCGACGAGGCGGGCTGCCTGGTTTTCCTGAACCGGGCGGCGGAGGATCTGTTCGGCTATTCCGAGCACGAACTCCGCGGCCGGCCGATATTTTCCGTTCTGGAGATGCCGCTCGGACTTACGCCGCCAGGTCGCGAGCAGAAGCCCATAACACGGGCCGAGGAGCGGTTCTTTAGCGCCAATGAGATTCGTTTCCGTCGCAAAGGCGGAACGATAGTCGGTGCCCGCTACAAGCTCACGCCTTTGAACAATGATGGCGTTCGGCTGAATCTACTTCGGCTGACACGCATCGAGCCGCGTGAGAGATGCGAGGGTGCATTGGACGCCGAGTTCAATCTTCAGGCGATACTCGACACCATTACCGACGGGGTCATCGTCATCGACGATGTCGGGACGATTCAATTGCTCAATCCGGCCGCCGAACGCCTATTCGGGTATAAGCGGGAGGAGTTGATCGGGGAGAATGTCAACCGGCTCATGCCTTCGCCGTATCACGAGGAACACGACGGCTATCTGGCCCACTATCGCGAGACTGGGATACGGAAGATCATTGGCATCGGTCGCGAAGTTGCTGGCCAGCGCAAGGACGGCACCACCTTCTCGATGTACCTCTCGGTCGGCGAGCTCAAGCAAGGCAATCGCCGGCTGTTCGTCGGCATTACCCATGACCTGACCCGCCGTAAGCAGAACGAGGAATACCTGTCTATCCTGTCTGGAGCGGTGGAGCAAAGTCCGAACGCCATCCTGATAGCCGACCTGGACGGTCGCATAACTTTCGTGAACCGCGCTTTCTGCCGCCTGACCGGCTACGAAATCGAGGAAGTTGTCGGCCGGAACCCGCGGCTGCTGCAATCCGGGCAAACGCCGCTGGGCGTGTGCAAGCGGCTTTGGGAGACGATTCTCGCGGGCAAGGAGTGGCAAGGCGAGATTCAGGACCGGAAAAAATCGGGCGAGCTGTACTGGGCTCTGGAAACGATCACGCCGATTCGGGATGCTTCCGGCAAAGTCACCCGTTATCTCGCGACTCAGCGGGACATCACCGAGCAGAAGCGCGATAAAGAGGCGTTGCAGGAAAGCGAAGAGCGTTTTCGGCAAGTGGCCGAAATGGTCGGCGAATGGTTATGGGAGCAGGACCCGGAAGGCCGCTACATCTACAGCAGCGGCGCCGTCTACGCCATTCTCGGCTGGAAGCCGGAAGAGATCATCGGCAAGCGTTACCTGGATCTACTCACGCCCGAGGACCGGGAACACTGGATCGAAGCAATCCCGCCGATTGAACGCATCAACGAATCCTTTTACAAGCTGATCAATCATTACCGTCACAAGGACGGGCACGAGGTTTTCACGGAATCCACCGGAGCCCCGATCTTCGACGATCAGGGGCGGGTGATCAAATGGCGGGGCATGGATCTGGATATCACGGCGCGCAAGCAAGCTGAGGATATCCTGAGACAACGCGAGCGGGCTATTGAAGCGGCGAGCGTCGGGATTGTGATCGCTGACGCGCGCCAGCCGCATTATCCGAATATCTACGTCAATCCGGCGCTGAGCCGGATTACGGGCTATACGCGCGAGGAGCTGTTGGGGCGGAATCTCAAGATCTTGCAGGGTCCGGAAACCGAGGAGGCCGCCAAAGAAAAGATTCGAGAGGCACTGAGGCAAGGTAGCAACTGCGAAGTGGTATTGCGCAATTACCGAAAGGACGGAACCCCATTCTGGAACGAACTCCTATTGTCGCCAGTGCGTGATGAACAGGGTATCGTCACTCATTACATCGGCATTCAAACCGACGTGACGGAGCGCCGACGGGCGGAAGAAGAGCGGCACGAACTTGAAATTGCCAAACACATTCAGCTCTCGTTGTTGCCGAAAAAGCCGCTGCGGCTTCCACGAGCCGAGATCGCCGGTGTTTGCGTCCCAGCCACCCATGTCGGCGGTGATTATTTCGATTACTTCCATTATGACGGCAATGCGGATATTGTCGTCGCCGACGTATCGGGGCACAGCGTCGGTGCCGCCCTCATCATGACAGAGATGCGCAGCACCCTGAAGGCCGAGATCCGTACAACGTCGGGCAGTTCGTCGCGGAAGAGCGCGGCCGAGATCCTACGCGCACTCAACCAGCTTCTTTACGAGGATTTGAGCGCCGCCGAGCTTTTCATCACGATGTTCTATCTGAAATACGATCTCGGAAGGCGCCTGCTGCGCTATGCCAATGCCGGCCACAACCGGGCTTTGTTGCAGCGGCAGCGGGACCAAACCTGCAGCGAACTGGATGCGGACGGACTGATTCTGGGTGTCAAGCCGGACGTGTTTTTCGAAGAAAGAACGCTGATCTTGGAACCGGGCGATCGATTGCTGCTCTATACCGATGGCGTGATCGAGGCGCAGAACGAACAGGGGGAATTCTTCGGCATTTCGCGCTTGTGCAATCGTTTTTCCGCCGACCGCTCGGAATCGCCGGAGATGACCATTCGAGAACTGATGTCTGATCTGCGGACCTTTTGCGGCAAGACCGAGTTCGCGGACGACATCACCATGGTGATCTTGCAGGTCCGGTAGGACTGAAATCCTTTTCCGATACGACCAATCGGCGGCAGGGAGGGCCTCCTACACGTTGGATGGCTGGGCTCTGGAATCCCTCCTGGACGCAATTTTCCTGTTTTTACCCGAACGAGTGATGTGCATGGTACCTAATCGTTCTATTTCTTCTACTATTACCGCCGCTTCTCTTGCCCTGATCCTGGCTGGCTGTGTGTCCGAGACGAAAACATCGATGCGGAATGACTCCAGCCAGCCGGATTATGTCCGCGGTCGGTACGTCTATAACGCCTTTTGTGCCGAGTGCCACGATTCCGGCGAGGGTGGGGCGCCCACGTTGGACGATACCGAAGCCTGGGAATCGCGGAGTTTGGGCTTCCCCTCGCTGCTGACGAATCATGCGACCGAAGGGTTTCTCAACATGCCCGAAAAAGGCGCCCATACCGACCTCAGCGATGACGCCGTTCGCGATGCGGTCCAATACATGATTAGAGAAATCGCCCGCGGTGAATAGCCGCATACGGAGAAGTCCGTGGGCGCGATTGGCCGGGCGTTACCGTGATCTGTTTCCGCAAAGAGGCCGCAAAAATGGCTCGGGTGACGAAACTTCCGGTTTGTCCTCGCGGTCATACCGGGGTTCGTTAGTGTGACTACTTAGGGCTTAACCCGATAGGTTCGAGAAACCCTTCGATGGGCGAGCGGCCTATGGAGATAGTCTCTTAGCCGGCAGGGAGTGCTGTCCCTTTTTTAGGAGCACACTCAAATCAAACGGTTTTTGTTGAATAGCTATTTTGTGACGATATTCGGCACGTCGGCCGTATCGCTACTACTGGCGTTTTCGGGGCCGGTATTTGAGGGGTCGCCGCCGCTGCTGTTGTTCCTGGTCGTTGTGATGCCCGCCGCATGGCTCGGAGGGTTCGTTCCTGGGTTTTTCGCTACCGCGCTGAGTACCCTTGTCGGTCTGTGCTTGCTGGTAGAGCCCGGTTATTCGCTGAGCGTGGCGGAGACGGCGGAAAAGCTGCGGTTGCTCCTGCTTTTTAGTGTCGGAACACTGGTCAGCCTCGTGATCGATCGGCTGAAAAAAGCGGAGGCGCGAGCGATGAGTGCTGCCATCGATCGCGAGAAGCAGCTGAAGACGGAGATCATCGAACGTTGGGAAACCGAGCAAAAGCTCAAGGACGAAGAAACCTTCGCCCGCAAAGTGCTCATGTCTTCCCTGAACGGTCTTTACATCTACGACCTGAGGACCGGCACCGATACCTTCATCAATGGCCAGTACACGAGGCTGACCGGCTATACCCTCGATGACCTCGCGGCCATACGTGGAAACCGATTTTTCGCCTTGTTTCATCCCGAGGACCAGGCGCGCGTCGCTGCGCATCTGGACAACCTCGCGAGAATGGCGGACGGCGAGGTATTGGAGATCGAATACCGCTTCAAGACGGCGGATGGCCGTTGGATATGGTGTTTATCCCGCGATTCGGTTTTTTCACGGGATCCGGACGGTACGGTGCGGCAATGTATCGGGGCATTCCTGGATATCACGGAGCGTAAGCAGGCCGAGGAAGCCTTGCGCGAGTCGGATCGCCGCAAGGACGAGTTTCTGGCGATGTTGGGGCACGAACTCCGGAATCCGTTGGCGCCGATTCGAAACGCTGTCACGGTCATGAAAAGGATCGGCCTGCCCCATCCCAAGTTGGCCTGGGCGCGCGACGTGATCGACCGGCAGGTCAACCAACTGGCGCACTTGGTGGACGATCTGCTCGACGTCTCGCGCATCGTGCAAGGCAAAATCACTTTGCACAAAGCTACGGTCGAGATGCACAAAGTCATCGATCTGGCGCTGGAAACCAGCCGCCCGCTGATCGAGGCCCGGCGCCACGAACTGAATCTCACGGTGCCCGAAGATCCGCTGCCACTGAATGCCGACGTCATACGCCTAGCTCAGGTTGTGAGTAATCTCCTCAATAACGCTGCGAAGTACACGCCCGAAGGCGGCAAGATTTGGCTAACCGTGGCTCGAAAGAACGGTGATGCGATCGTATCCGTGCGAGATACCGGCGAAGGCATTCCGAAAAATCTGCTGCCCAAGCTTTTTAAGCTCTTCACCCAGGCCGAACGCACCCTGGACCGGGCCCAGGGAGGTTTGGGGCTGGGCTTGACCATCGTGCAAAAGATCGTCGAACTGCACGGCGGCTGGGTCGAAGCCAAAAGCGACGGGCCGGGTAAGGGCAGCGAATTCATCGTGTGTCTGCCGGTTTGCCAAGCGCTCGTCGGTACGGCCGACGGGGTCAAGCGCCAACAGTCTCGGTAATTTAGACAAGCTAGGGCAGGGGGCACGCACCTTCGAGCCCTTGGCGCAACTGATTGCCCCGAAAGTTGGTATGACAATGTTCGGGCCGGGCGAAGGCAAGGGCCGTCGCATTTAGGGAAGATTCAAACAGAGATGGATTCCGTCGCCCTCAGTTGTTCGATAGACTCGGGATAGGCCCGCGGTCCTTCGATAACCCAGGAAACGGTAACCTGTTGATTCCGTTCGTGGCGAGCTTATCGAAGGGCATGAGCGGTACTTGTTTAGAGCTTCCTTAAGGCGAAAAACGCTTGATGTACCGATGAACCGCATCACGCCTTTCGGATCGATCGTTTTGGTATTTGCGCTCCTTTTATCCGGGTGCGATCAGCAAGATGCCGTTTCGATCCGTCTGACCGGCTGGATCGCGTCGCCGATCGAAGAGACTCTCACGCGGACCTTCATCGATACATTCGAGCAACGGCATCCCGGACTCTCGGTTCGGTACGAGCCGATCACGGCCAACTACATGGATAAACTGCTACTCATGCTGGCGACCGGGACCGCGCCGGACGTGATTATGATTGAGGCCTTTTGGATTCCGTTGCTGGTCGAGTACGACGTTTTATTGCCGCTCGACGATTGGGTCGCCGGTGACCCGGACTTCGCTTCGGAAGATTTCGAGCCGGTGCTGCTCGATGCGTTTCGTTCCGGCGGCGCGCTGTACGGCCTGCCTAAGGATTATTCCACCCTGGCGCTTTACTACAATCCGGACATGTTCGAAGAGGCCGGATTGGCATTCCCGCCGCGGAATTGGGACGAATTCGTCGAGTTTGCCCGGCGACTCACCCGCGATACCGACGGCGATGCCCGCACCGACCAGTACGGATACGGGCATGCCGAAAACCTCGAATACTCACTGCCTTTCGTCTGGCAGAACGAGGGCGAGTTTATCGATAGGCGAGGCCGTATCGCTTTTACCGAGCCTGCCTTCGTCGAGGCGCTGAATTTCCTTCGGAGGATGAAGACGGACGGGATCGCCGTGATGCCTTCTGACGTCGGGGCTGCCTGGAACATGGACGCTTTCGGCCGCCGGCGCGTCGCCATGGCGATTTCGGGCTTGTGGGCAGTGAATTTCCTGAACGAGACTTATGCGAGCGTCCCATACCGTGTGGCTTTGTTGCCGGTCGGAAAGAGGCCAGCTACGGTCGCGTTCGCCGTCGGCTACGGCATCCCCAAACGAACCCGAAACCCGGAGTTGGCTTGGCGGCTGCTTCGCTATCTTACCGGTCCGGAAGGCGGGCGCATCTGGGTCAAGTCCGACATCGGGCTGCCGGCGCGCCGTTCGGTCGCGGAGGAGTCGGCAATCGAGCATGATCCCGTGAAACGGGTCTTTCTGCACAGTCTCGACCACGCCCGGATTTGGCAATTCCGGGTGAACCAGCGCATCCTGGACGAAACCCAGAGTGCCCTGCAAGCCATTTTTCTCACGGATGCAGATGTTCAGCCGATGCTGGACGATTTGAGGTATCGGGTGGAAAGGAGAAGGCGGTTTTACGCCGACGTGCCAGGCGATGAATCGCAAAATGGGTCCGGGGTGCCGCGCTGACATGTCCCAATCTCGCCGCGAAGCCCTTGCGGCTTATCTCTTTCTGCTTCCGGCGCTCATCGTCCTTTCCCTCTTCGTCTTCGGTCCGCTGGTTTTCATCTTTGTCGTCGCATTCTTCGACTGGAGTCTTTTCCGGGCCGAACAGTATTGGGTCAGGGCGGCGAATTTCGTCGAACTGGCAGGTGACGAGCTGTTTTTCACTGCGCTGCGCAACACCACGGTCTATGTCCTGGGCGTGGTACCGGCTCAGACGCTGCTGGCCTTGTTGTTGGCGCTCGCCGTCAACCAGAATATCCCTGCCCGGGGATTTTTCCGCGCCGCGTTTTACATCCCGGCCATCACCTCGTCAGTAGTAACGTCCATTATCTTCTTGTGGATCTACTCGAAACCGGGTTTGCTGAATTACGCTCTATCTCGGTTCGGCATAGAGGGACCGGACTGGATCGGATCGCCCAAATACGCACTCGGTGCCATCATGGCGTTAAACGTCTGGTCGACTTCCGGCTATTTCATGGTGGCGTTTCTCGCCGGGCTTCAGAATATCCCGGCCTCGCTTTACGAAGCCGCACGCATCGACGGTGCGGGTCCCTGGGCGCGATTTCGGTATGTCACAGTGCCGGGGCTCAAACCGACTCTATTTTTTGTGGTGGTTCTGGGGATCATCGGTTCCTTCCAGGTATTCGATCAAATCTACATGATGAGCGCAGGCGGGCCGGTCAACGCCACCACTACGCTCAGCTATTTCATCTACAACAGCGCTTTCCGCTATTTCCGCTTCGGTTATGCCGCGGCGGCGGCCGTGGTGCTGTTCGCCATCATCCTGTTCGTCACCTGCGTGCAGCGGAGGATCGTCCGTCCGGAAGCGCCATGATGAAACCCAGCGTCGTTCGAACAAGACTCGTGCGACTGGCCGTCCTTGCGCTTCTGCTTGTGGCCGCCGGCGTTTTCACGCTGCCCTTTCTTTGGTCTTTGTCGATCTCGTTTCAGCCGCCGGGCGATGTGTTCCGCTGGCCGATAAAACTCGTTCCGGACCCATTTACGCTCGAAAATTACCGGCGTCTTTGGACCGAAATCCCGTTTGCTCGGTGGTTGCTCAATAGCGCCGGTGTCGCGCTAGCCGTCACCTCGGCAAATTTATTTTTCGACGCCCTCGCCGGCTATGCCTTCGCCCGTTTACGCTTTCCGGGGCGGAACGTTCTATTTACCCTGCTGCTGGCGACGCTAATGGTGCCCGCCCATGTGACTTTGGTACCGAAATTCATGCTCCTGAACGCCCTGGATCTCGTGAATACCTACACCGCGCTGGTCGCACCGGCCATGGTGCAGGTGGTCGGCATCTTTCTGATGAAACAGTTTTTCGAGTCCCTCCCCCGTCAGCTGGAAGAAGCGGCCTTCATCGATGGCTGCAACCGGTTCCAAGTGTTCTGGCGGGTGGTGTTACCGACCTCGAAGCCCGCGTTGGCGGCGCTGGGTATCTACACCTTTCAGGGCAATTGGAACGAATTCCTGTGGCCTTTGGTCGTTGCTACTACCAGCGACCGGTTCACCCTTCCGGTCGGTCTCGCCATGTTCCGCTACGAGTTCAAGGTCGAGTGGACAATGCTAATGGCCGGAGCGGTGCTCATTGCCCTCCCGACCTTGATCATATTCCTGGTCTTCCAGCGACTGTTCATCCAAGGCATCGCCACAAGCGGATTGAAGGAATGACTCGCGCGAGCGCGCTGTTCAGGGATCGGTTTGAAGTGGCCAATCGGGGAATTGTTATTCCCGCATTCCGCTGTGCTGCATGCGGAGTACGAGAGTTTCGTAGGGCGGGTTAGCGCAGCGTAACCCGCCTTCCGAGGCGCAATCCTCACTCCAAATCTCACGCCCGAATGTCAATCGGTGCTGCCCACTCCCAGGAATACTGCCCCAGCTGAACGAAGCGGTGAAAGCTCGAGTGCGGCCAATCGGCGGCGCGTCGCACCCAGCCATGTTTAACCGGGTTGTAATGGATGTAGTCGAGATGGGCATCGAAATCGTTTTGATCACGTATGGCATGTTCCCAAAACCGCCGCTGCCAGATGCCGCGTTCGCGTTTCATCTCCCTTCGGGTCGATTGCCGTTCCCCCGGCGCAATGGCACGCGCGAAAGCCGACTTGATCAAGCGCCAGCGAGTCGAAAAATCGGCATCATTGGGCGGCAAGGTCCAAAGGCAATGTAAGTGATCAGGGAGTATGACGATGGCGTCGATCCGGAACGGCCTTTGAGTTCTCACGGTACGAAAAGCTTCGCGTAACGCGTCGATGTTGTCGGTGAGCAAGCGACGGCGACGTTCCAGCAACGCTACGGTAAAGAAGTATGACCCGCCTGGGATAGAGGCTCGGATGTAGTTGGGCATGGCGAAAAGTTTGGTCGATGTCTCGCGTTCCCGGAAGGCGGGTTACGCTGCGCTAACCCGCCCTACGAGCTCCGCCAGCGGCTAAGCGGATGTCGATAAGGGAAGGGCCCCGAACACTTTGCAGAGTGCCGAAAGCAGCATTACCACCGATATGGACGTCACATTTTTGGTAAGTGCCAGGATTTTCCGACCGGAAAACAAAACTGGGATTCCATCTGTTTTGCAACATGAGCAGAGGGATCTACGCGGCTTCCTGGAATCGTGCGAATTCGTCGAGGTAAGGCACGGCGTGGGCAATGATTCGGTCGATGGATTCCTCGACCGGGCCTTGGACGGCCTCGTTCGCCTCGTCCGGCGAAATCGGCTTGACCCGAGCCATCAGCGCTTCCATCTGGTCCTTGGGGTTCAATACATCGAGCTTGGCGACCGCACCGACCGGCCACCACACGTCTTCCCGAGTCCAAAAGTCGGACAGCCGGCAAACCAATTCGGCCTGCTCGAACTCAGTCCTCTCCGGAGTGGGCCGCCCGGACGGGCGCATACCGAGCTCGGGAAACCGCCCCGGCTTCGACCAGCCGATTTCAATCGTGAACTCATCCGTATCCTTTCGACTGGGGACCAGAATGATGAAGCAATGGATCGGGTTCTCCAGAATTCGATGGTACACACGCTCGCCGGGGAAGAGGTATATCGATTTGCTCTTGAACGGTTTAAAGGTGGGTAGCCTCGCTTTCATCTCGCGATCGAACCTATCGCGCAATGCCTTGCCATATTCTTTTCGCATGTTGCCCCCTGTCTGAAAGGAAACCGTTACCCGGAATTGAAACCTAGGCGATGGGTTTTTCCCGCATTCCGCTGCGCTGCATGCGGGCTACGAACGGTAGCCCGGATGGAGTGCAACGAAATCCGGGGCGAAGGGGCTTGAGGCTTTTCGGGGAAGACTCTAACCCGCTTCTGCGAGCCGAGGCGCGTCGAGTCCTGCCATCAAGAGTTCGTCCAAAGCCTCGATCAATTCCCGGCGAGGCCTGTCTCGGTAGATTCCGGTTTTCCGTTCGGGCGCGATGCCCCTCAGAAACAGGTAAAACACACCGCCGAAATGGGTTTCGTAGTCGTAATTCGGAAGCCTTTGCTTGAGATAGCGGTGCAGGGCGACGGTGTAGATGAGGTACTGGAGATAGTAATGCTCGCGTGCCATGGCCGCGGCCAGGCGGTCGGGGGTGTAATCGGCTGCGGTGTTGCCGAGCCAGTTGGTTTTCCAGTCGAGCAAGTAAAAGCGGCCGCCCGCTTCGAATACCAGATCGATAAAGCCCCTCATATAGCCCTCGATATGAGCGAAGTCGAGTTGCCGGGCAGCCTCGGCATAGCGGCGGTCACAGCGGAAGCGGGGATCGGCGAGGAGTTTCCGTAAACCCTCGGAATCGCCGCCACGCAAGGTATAGGTGAATTCCATTTCGGCCAAGCGCTTTTCCGCCGGAATGTCCGATAGCTTGAGCCCGCTCTCGTCGAGCGTCGCTTCGAGAGCGGTTTCGATCGTCTGGCGCACGGTTGGCGTCCAGGCGTCGTCGATGCCGTGCGCTTTCAGCTTGCGGCGGACGAGTTCGCCGAGCCGTTCAGAATCCCGACAGGTGAAATCCCACTCTTCGAGAATGGCGTGCAGGCACGAACCGGCCCTGGCGCCGCGCGGAAACGCGAACATCGAATCGCCCGCCGCTTCCGGCAAATCGGAGTCGGCTGGAGTGTCGTAATCCGGTGCTTCGCTGTGCCGCCCCGTGGTCAGACCGGAGAAGCTGCTCATTCGCCAGCTCGGGTAGAGCGGCGGACGCCGGAAGGGGTGAACGGCCAGCGCCGGGCCGGTGTCCGCTCCCGCGCCCCGGTAGCGGACGGAACGGGTTTCGACGAATCCGACACTCACGCAGCCGGGCGCTCGCTCCGCAAATCGCCGGATATCGGTCGCGATGAAGTCGGTATCGGCATCCTGCAGCCTCGATTCCAGGGCGGAAAGCGGGTCGTCCTCCGGCGCCGTCGAGCCGCCGTGCAGCAGCCAGGCCATGGCGGTGGAGTGAAAGCCTTCGCTCTTGTCCCGGCCGTTTCGAACATTGCCCCAAACGACATGGCAGCGGTACACGGCGCGCGTGAGCGCCACGTAGAGGAGGCGCAGATTTTCCGACATTTCTTCCAGAACCGCCTGGCGGCGATTTTCTTCCAGCTGCGCCGAACCGAGATCCAGAAGCGACTCGCCCTCGCTGTGCAACAGTACGGACGGCGCTTTTCGCTGCCGCAGCCGCCCGTCCCAGAGAAACGGACAGAACACGATCGCGTATTCGAGCCCCTTGCTGGTGTGTACGGTGACGATCTTGACGCGCTCGGCGTCGCTCTCCAGCCGCAACAAGGCGGTTTCGTCGTTCTTGGAAGGGTTTCGGATGGCGCGCTCGAACCAGCCCAGCAGCGCATCGATGCCCGATTTCTTGCGGCTTTCCACTTGCAGCAGCTCGGCCAGGTGCAGGAGATTGGTCAAACGCCGCTCGCCGTCGCGGAATTTCGGCAAATGCTCGGTGATGCGGGCGTCCTCGAACCAGCGGCGGAACATCGGCATGAAGCCTTCGCTCAGCCAGAGGTGATGATAGGTCTGGAAGCGATCGAAGATCGCATCCCAAGCGCCTTCGTCCTTTTGCAGATCGAAAATGGCGTTGGCCGTGAAGTTCATGAGCTCGGTCGCCAGTGCGGCCTTGAGCAGCGGTTCGCGCCCCGGCTGGGCGATCGCGCGCAGGATCCGCTCGAGTTCGGCAGCCTCGGGACTCGACAACACACTCTCCTGCCCCTGGCGCACGCTGGGGACGCCGCAGGAGGTCAGTGCTTCTTCCACCAAACGCGCCTGCACATGGGTGGAGACCAGCACGGCGATGTCGCCGCCGTTAAGGTTCCGATCGCCCAAGCGAGCCTTGCCTTCGCTTCCGGCGTTGAGTAGCCGGGTGATTTCGAAAGCCGTCGTCAGTGCCGCCAAACGGCTTGCTGTGCCTTTCGAGTATGGTTTTTCCTTGCCTTCGTCGTCCTGTTCCGGCGGGAGCAAGAGGAAACGAAACGGCTCGCCGCTATCGTCTTCGATCTCCAACGCGGCACGCTGGCGTGTGGCGGGTTTGACCTCCGGGTAGGGAATCTCGTCGAGCAGGAACGGTCTCGGATGGCCGGCGAACAAGGCATTGACAGCAGCGATGAGGTCGCGCTCGGAGCGCTGGTTGGTTTTCAGCGTGCGGCGGCTGATGCGCTCATGGCCGCGCGCTTCGAGGTAGCTGAAGATGTCCGCGCCGCGGAAACCGTAGATCGCCTGCTTGGGATCGCCGACAAAGAATACCGGCGAACCGCCGTCCCCGTAGACGCGGCGAAAAATGCGGTATTGAATCGGATCGGTATCCTGGAATTCATCGATCAGGGCTGCGCGGTAACGACGGCGGACGGTCTCGGCGAGACTCTCTCCATACTCCGAGTCCAGCGCAGCAGCCAGACGGTTCAGCAAGTCGTTGTAAGAGACGATCTGCAGCGCATTCTTGCGCCGGTCCAGTTCGGTATTGCAGAACTCGATCAGGCGCGCCTTGAGATGTTGAAGCCGGGCTTCGAAAGCCCGCCGCAGAGCTTCGTGCGTTTCGATCAAGGATTGGCAGCACTGGAAGAACGGATGCTGCGGTGGTTCAAAGCCTTTTTTGACGACAGTGGCGAGCGTAGAGGATGAAAAACGGCGAAGGCTTTCGGGCAAGTCGAGCAAGGGCGGGACTTCCGGCAATACGACCGGCTGAGGCATCCGCTCCGCCGCCGGCCATCTCGAAAAAAATTCCGCGGTTTCGACTAGCCAGCGTTGCAAGTTCTCGGGTTTGACGCGGGCTCGGTTGAAGCCGGGATAACCGAGCAGTATTGCTTCGATATCGGTTCTTTGGGCATGCCAGACTTCCGCGGCTTCCAGTAAGGCCTGCCCGAAGCGGGCGATGACTTCCTCTTCGCCTGGCGGTTCGGGGGGTACCGCGATTTTGAGGAACGGCTTGCCGACATGCGGCTGAATTTCACTCAACCAGACATCGGGCGATTGGTTTTCCTGAGCCAGATACTCGGACCAAACTGCGGACGCGAGATAGACCTCCCGTCGCCAGAAATCGTCGACGATTTCCCGCAGTAGGTCGGTCTCGTCCGGCATCAGTTCGCAATCGAAATCCGCCCCCGATTCGAAGGCGCTTTCGTTTAGCAGCCGCTGGCAGAATCCGTGAATGGTGTAAACCGCGGCTTCGTCGAATCCGCTGATCGCATAGCCGAGGCGGCGCGTGGCAATTTCGGCCCGATCGCCGTAAAGCTCGATGATGCGGCGGCAGAATTCATCCTCGCTGTCACCGGCTTCGAAAGCGGAAAGGACTTCCCGCAGGCGCTTGCGGATGCGTCCCTGAAGCTCGGCCGTCGCCGCCTTGGTGTAGGTCACCACCAGGATCTGATCCACGCTTAGGCCGAGTTCCAAAATCAGCCGAACGTAAAGCCCCGAAATCGTCCAGGTCTTACCGGTACCGGCGCTGGCTTCGACCAGGTTCAAGCCGGCCAGCTCCGCGGCGTAGACGTCGAACTCGGGGGTAGGATCGATGGACAGTCGGCTGGAATGGCGCATGGGCGATTTCGTCTCGGTTCGTCACGTAATCAAAGACGTGCCGCATCCTACGGCACGGAGCACTCCTACGGCAACGACGCTCTGTGTTCTTGTCGATGGATCAGGAAGTTGCTTGTCGGATATGCCGATGACGGGAAGGAGACGGTTAGAGCAACCGTTCGTTCAAACCGAGTAACGGGCCGTTCGTATCCTACGGTGATCCGGAATCAATGCACGCGGGCGGATTTGCTGCAAAGTGCCGAAAATAGCGGCTTCTCGCGTCTTGGCATGAGTGCCAACGACCTTGACGAAGCCGAACATAAAGGCACTAATCTCGGTTGGAGCAAAGAAATGCCCGCGGTGTGGCCGTAGAGGCGAAGCCGCGAATGCACAACGCGCGGGCTGTTTGTGGAAGATCAACGCCGTATATCAGGGTGAGTGGTCTACTATGCCTTCAACCGCCGGAATAGTGTTCGACGATCTCGACGCGCCGGTTTTTCGCGCGTCCTTCTTCGGTCTTATTCGACGCGACGGGCGCTATCATGCCGGCACCTGCTGGCGTCAGGCGGTCGCGAGCGATGCCGTGGGCCGACACCAGCGTGTCCGCCACGGCCTGGGCTCGTCGTTGAGAAAGCGACAGGTTGTAGTCGAACGCGCCCCTGCCGTCCGTGTGCCCGACGATGAGGACTTTCAACTTGGGGTTTTCTTTCAGAAGCGCTGCCAATTGCGCGATCTGCGGCTCCGATTCCGGCTTGATTTCCGCCTTGTCGAAATCGAAGTAGATGCCATAGATCGCAATCCGCCCGTCGCGTTCCAGCGCCTGCTGCATTTCGCTGGACTTGACCACGGCGATCTTGTCGGCCTCCATCGGTTTCGATTCGACGACCGTCACGGCGACATGCGGTGTCAAAGGTCGGGATTTGGTCGCCTTGGTCTCGACCCCGAGTATCCCGACGGTCACCCGTCCCTCCGGCCCATCCCGCTCCGCCAGCAGATAAACGGTGGTGTCCCAGGTTGTCGGCATGCCGATCTGTCCGTTCCCGGCCATCCAGAAAGTGCCGGTAGACCCGGCGGGTGCGCATTCCTTTGCGCCTTTGCAGAAGAAACGGATCGTGAATCCCTTTGCGTTCAAAGCCGCCTCGTAGTTGCGCATGACTTCGAGGATCGACCGATCCGCAGGACCTTCATACCGGATCGAGGTGAGTTTCCCGGACACGTCGATCTGCCATGCCTCGGGCTTGTTCTGCTGGCCGCGCTCCAGCGCTTTGAACGGCAGCTTCAATTCTTCATAGGATTTCGTTTCGTAGAAGGTGATGACCGATCCCTCGTAACGCCCGACTAGGGCATGGTCGGCAGAACCCGCCAGGTCGGTTTTCTCCGCTTGCGCCGTCCCGGAAATAAAGGCAGCAGCCGCCAAAAACAAAAATGAAATCCCCAATGGCATTTTCATCAGTTCACCTCAAGCTTTCTAGTTGTTCGGGTATTTCGAACCCGCGAAGCCAGCAGCCACATGGCCGCCAACGTACCGCGTCCGGCCGAAGCCTTCGTTCATTCGGACACTGATCGTTCGGCTAATAGGCTTCTCCTGGTTAGGCGGTCGCCTTGGGCCGGGTCGAAGAGTTCTGGAACCTCCCCGGAGAGGTTCCCAGTGGACGCGCTATTTCAGGGGCAATGGTTCGGCATGCCCTGCCAACAAGCGTAGCGAAAGAATTACCAACCACACGCCGCCAGCACCATACAAGGCAAACATCACCCAATACCCCAAGGGCTGACCGGCTCTCGTAAACTCCAGGCGGCCTTTCAGACCGTTGGAACCGCATGGCAACCAACCGGTTTTCAGCGAGCGCCAATCCATGGCAATCAACCCCACGCCAAAGAACAGAAACAAAACGCCCTGAAACACTGCCATGTTTGCACCCTTGTCGATGAAAATTGCTGCACTTTATCGGAAAACTCGGGCCGACAACCACCCCAAAAGTGCGCCGGCACCCGCGACGACGAAACCCATCAGAACTGCGATTATCAGGGCCAGCGGCCAAAGGTTGTGACGGCTTGGTTCAATTGTTGCCTCCACGACAACCCGAGCCATGAGCGTTGCGGGGAATGCCAAAGCCGGCACGGCCGTGCTTCGCCGAAAGCTGAATCGAAAAACAAAGGACAGCAAAACGCTTGTCGTAAAAACAACGGTTACGCCAATTCCGAAAAAGGAGTTGGGCAGGCTTACACTGGCGTACGGAATGTTCCAGAAGGGAACTCCTACGATGAAGAAACACAATAAGAATGCACCAATACTTACTTTTTTTGCGCTTCCCACACGATGTTCCGTCATGGCACTCCTTCTCACAGGCAACGACTATCGAGCAATGAACGTAGGACGTGAACGCAGGCGACTGGAGGTTTGGGCCCGCAAGCCTGCGCGGCTTTTCGCCGAGGTCCGGCGGAATGATGGGTTTGGCCGCATATCCGTTGTGAATACCTGCGACGTTACATCAACGGTAAATAGACGTCCGTAATCATCTCCGCTTCCCTTACATTCGGCCCGACGTTAACGTAGTGAAAAATCGCGGGAAAATTTCCAAGCGTTTCGCCGCTTCGAGGCAGCCAGGTTTTGTAGAGGTAAGCGGCAGCCCGATTATTGGAGCGGGACCCGACGTCGCGCGCGCGAGCGCATCGCAAGCTTGGAATTGTCTTTGTCCTGATCCCGTAAGGATTTGGCGCGACGTCTTCGTCGATGGACAGGCAAAAGTCGACACGATGTTCAGCGGGTGGTGTGCTGAACGGATCAGTGTAGTGAAGTCCGTAGCTACGGTATTTCATCTGGTCCAGAAATCGGTTCTCAAGCTTCCAAGCAATCAACTTTAGCACTGTCTCATATTCGAGCGCCGGTAATCCGTGATGCTCGATCACGGCTACCTTGGTTTCGGGAAATGTGACGATCTGAACATCCATACTGCAATAGCTTTTATCGTGCGGCACGATGACGAAACGTAGCGTAGTCACTGGCGCTGTCTGAAGCGTCTCGGCAGGCCGGGTTTGCATCTCCGAATCTTCGCCGCTCAGGCATCGGGAGGAAGCGCGCGTATGATGCGGGCCGGATTTCCTGCGGCGATCACGTCGGAGGGAATGTCACGGGTGACGACACTTCCCGCACCGATGGCCGATCGATCGCCGACCGTCACTCCGGGGCAGATGATCGCTCCGCCTCCGACCCAAACATCGGAGCCGATGGTGATCGGCCTGGCCGATTCCAGCCGCTTACGGCGCTCGGCGGCGCGGATGGGATGGGTTGCCGTGTAGATTTGCACCGAGGGGCCAAAGAGCACATTGCTGCCGATGGTCACCGGCGCGACGTCGAGCACCACGCAATTGAAGTTGAAGAAAACTTTGGCGCCCAAGACGATGTTCGTGCCGTAGTCGCAGAAAAAGGGCGGCTGAATCCAGGCATCCGTCTCCTTTCCGAAGATCTCGGCAAGCAGACGCCGTCTCTCCTGCCGCTGGTCTTCGCGCGTAACGTTGAGCCGCAGGCAGAGGTCACGGCAACGGTCGCGTTCCCTGCGTAATTGCGGGTCGAGCGGATCGTAAAGCGCGCCTGCGAGCATCTTCTCTTTTTCACTTTTCATGAAAGGTCGGCCTCCAGCCTGACGTTTATAGGCGTGTGCCATAGCGAACGTTCCGCCTTGAACTCATAGCTGCCCCGTTCGTACCGAAAAACATCGGCAATAGCCTGAAAAGGCGGCATTCCTCATACCTGATCCAAAAGTGTAGCGCGGGTATGGAAAAACTTAGCCTCGAGCATTCTCGCGTTTGTAATTCTCTGATGATTCATGGGCGTGGAGTTGCAATGAGAGCGTTTTTCCAAGGTTGTTAGCCTTGATCCCGGCCCGCCAGGACCGTCGGATCCGCGCCATATTGTTCGACACGCCTGCCCGCATGAACCGCTCCATGGCGAGTGCATCGATGTCGCCGTGAAGTCTGCCGAGAAGTAACCCGCAGTACCTTACTCTTTGTGAGTGAGCTATGCCCTGCAATTCCGTTTACCAATCAAACGAGCACATGTAGGCCGGAATGAAGCGTCAGCGATCGTCGGTGCTCGATTGGTCGAGCCAAACCGGGCCGAGATCAAAAAGGCATAAGTAGTTTTTCCTTGAACTCTCGAACCGGGTAATCATCGAAAAATTTGGACGATGAGAAAAAGGAGTTCGAGATCGTATCCGTAAGCCCCGACCAGTTGAGTTACGGAGCCCGAATGGGCTTCGTGGAAAGGCTTATGTCGATTTAACTCCGGGCTCGAGTCGTCATCACACTAATACCATTATGGGTAAATAATGAGAGAAGGAGTTCGATTATGAAGTCCTATATATTAGCCGTTGCGCTGTCTTCAGCTCTGGTTGCCGGGCCGGTAATGGCCGATAACGACTTTCAGGCATTGAGCAAAATGTCGGGCGCGACCCCGATGACCGAGGGACAACTCGCTGCCGTCGAAGGCGGTCATGTAAATCGTGGCGGCGGCTCGTGCTCCGGTTTCGCGAACCTCTGTCTTAACATTGCCATACCTACGGTGGTCGGGATCAATGTCGGTGTTTTCAGCAAGCATACCAACCAGACCATCGTGCAGACGACGACGCAGTCCATTAGATAAGAACAAGCGCAAGGCCCATACGGAAGCTTAAACCGGGCCGGACGATAAGGCGGGGGAACGATCTATGTTCCCCCGCCTTTTTGCGTCAAACAGGAATTGATGGGGGGCTCGTTTGGAATCCCGGTCCGTACACCATCCATTTTTTTCGCCCGCCGAAAGCCGACACATCAGACTCGGCCAGTGCGGCTCATGCCGGACATCCTTGTCCGGCACCTTACGGGCGGCTTTGCCGTGCACCCGTTCGTCGAAAACGAACGGGAACCTGCGGAGCACGGCACGAAGGGCGAGTCTCAGGGAAGAGAAGAGTAAACTGGCACCCATCCTCCAGGAGAGGATTGGGACGCGGAGCGCCCGCGAGGGTGAAAAACAAGGATGTTTTTCATCAATCCTGCCGGTTTGTCGTTTCTCACCTTACCCTACGGAATGTCGGTTGTAGGATGTGGTAAGCGAAGCGCATCGTTCGCGGGTGCCATCGGTGCGGTTCGTTCCTCACCGCACCCTACAGTGTAGGACGTGGTGAGGGAAGCGAACCGCATCATTCGCGGACTTCCGCCACACTCACTCCGTTTCCGGCGATCAAGCCACTTGCCGCACGTTATTTAGCAGGACCTCGACCGTCTCTTCCCGCGCCTCGGGTTCGATGCCGTTGAGGCTGCGGTTCAGCGCGCTGATGATGGCGAGCACTGACGCCGTGACGATGTTGGCGTTTATGCCGACGCCGTACCGGATGCCGGGAATGTTGTCGATCGCGGCTTCGACGAAGGCAGCCGCCTTGGCATCGGAGCCCTGGCTCATGGAGCGCTCTTCATAGGACTGCACCCGCACCGCTCCCCCGAGCGCATGGACCACGGCATCGATGGGGCCATTGCCTTCGCCTATCAGGGTGATCTGTCGGCCGTTCGTTTCCAGCATGAGACGAATGCCCTGAACCGTTCCGTGCTCGAACAAATGATGCCCGAGATAGCGGATAGTCGTTGCCGGTTCCAGATATTCCTCCGAGAACATCCGCCAAAGTTCGTCCGGCATGATTTCGGCGCCGGTGGCGTCCGCATGGCGCTGCACCACGCCGCTGAATTCCACCAGGAGCCGGCGCGGCAACGACAGACCGTAAGCCGATTCCAGAAGATAGGCGATGCCACCTTTGCCGGACTGGCTGTTGACCCGGATGATGGCGTCGTAAGAGCGCCCCAGGTCGGCCGGGTCTATCGGCAGGTAGGGTACTTCCCAGAACGCATCCGGCCGCTGATGGGCCAGACCTTTCTTGATCGCGTCCTGATGTGAACCGGAAAAGGCCGTAAAGACCAGATCGCCCACGTAAGGGTGGCGCGGATGGATCGGCAGGCGGATGCAGTCTTCCACCGTTCGCGCGATGTCGTTGATGTTCGAGAAGTCGAGGCCCGGGTCGATGCCCTGGGTGTATAGATTGAGCGCCAAGGTCACCAAGTCCACGTTTCCGGTCCGCTCGCCGTTGCCGAACAGGCAGCCCTCGATCCGTTCGGCTCCGGCCATGAGCGCCAGTTCCGCTGCGGCTATCGCGGAGCCCCGGTCGTTATGGGGATGGACGCTTAGAACGACGGCTTCACGCCGCGCCAGATTCCGGTGCATCCATTCGATCTGGTCGGCATAGATATTGGGTGTCGCCATCTCCACCGTCGCCGGCAGGTTGATGATGACCTTGCGCTCCGGCGTCGCGCCCCAGGTTTCCACCACCGCGTCGCAAATATCGCGGGCGAACTCGAGTTCGGTGCCGGTGAAGGCTTCCGGGCTGTATTCGAGCACCCATTCGGTTTCCGGATGCGCTTCCGCCAGTTCCCGCACCAGCTTCACGCTGGAAACCGCCATCGCGATGACCTGGTCGGGGCTCATGCCGAAAACGATTTCGCGGAACGGCCGGGCGGTCGCGTTGTAGACGTGGACGATCGCGCGGCGGGCGCCGTAGAGCGATGCCATGGTACGCCGGATCAGGTGTTCGCGGGCCTGGGTGAGCACCTCGATGGTGACATCCGCGGGGACGTGACCGCCTTCGATCAGCGTTCTGACGAAGTCGAACTCGGTTTGCGAGGCGGAAGGGAAAGCGACCTCGATTTCCTTGAAGCCGATGTCCACCAGCTTCTTGAACAAGCGCATCTTGCGCTCGGCATTCATGGGCTCGAACAGCGCCTGATTGCCGTCGCGCAGATCGGTGCTCATCCAGATGGGGGCTTGGGTGATGACCCGGTCGGGCCAGGTGCGGTCCGCGAGTTGGACCTTGGGAAAGGAACGGTACTTGGTGTTCGGCTGCTTCAACATGATCTTTGACTCCTGAGTTTTCGTCGGATGCGATGGGTGTTCGGGGCGGCGACGAAAAGGTTGCCGGGCTGCCGCGAGCGCAAGGCCAGGCAACCGTGTTGAAGTCGAAGCAGGCACAGGGAAAGCATCAGGTCGTTCATGGTTGTACTCCAGGAAAAGGCGTCGGATGGACGCAATTATCCCGCAAGGGGTATTCAGTCGATCGAAAAGGAAGGTGAGGAGAGTTATCTGCCCGCGAGGGGCAGAAGCAGCCCGAGGCCCAAGGTAAGAGCCGGAAGAGGAAGGATGGCGGACTGTTGTCGCTTCATGACGTCACGCTAACAGGGAGCGACCCGAAGTGTCAATACGAATTCGATGATAGACAAGGCCATTGTGTCGAGGGCGGCAAGCGGCTCGGTAACGGCGCTTGCAATGCCATTCGGTATTCGAGTGAACCAAAATTGGATGGGTGACGCGAAGTAACGCCCACCGATGGCCGGGGTCGGCCCTTTGAGGGAGCTCAGGACAGCCTTTCGACAGCCTCTGTGTAACCCGGCGGCTCGCGGTAGACCGGCGGGTTAACCTGCCCTACAAAAGTGAATTTTTTAAAGCGAATTGGACAAGAGCCGATGGCACGAATATCGCTTAGTTATCGAGGCCCAAAAAACGCGAAAAAGCCGTGGCTTTTTTAGTAATACCAGCTTCGATAAGAGGGATTTCGTATGAAAAACGACCATAATAAAAACGGTTCATTGGCGGCCTGCAACTGGGCCTTCGGCATCGGAGGCCGGCGAACGGCCATAAAGTACGGACTCGGCGTCCTCGCCGGCATTTGGTTTGCCGCGGCTAAGGCCGATGCGCCTTATACGCCAATCATCATCGATCATCCGATACCCCAAGCACAAGCACACTTTGGTTCCGCCGTCGCTGGGGCCGGCGATGTCAACGGCGATGGCATTCCCGACATCCTGGTAGGGGCACGCGGGCTGGTCTTTGTGTTTAGCGGGGTTGACGGCAGCCTGCTCTTGACCATCGGCAATCCCGTGCCCGGGCCATACAACGGTATCGGCGGGGCCGTGGCCGGTGTGGGCGATGTGAACGGCGACGGCAAATCCGACCTTCTGCTGGGAGCGGACATTAACAACAATGGGAGGGGCCAAGCCTTTGTTTTCAATGGCGCCGACGGGACCCTGCTTTATACCCTCAATCCCCCGGTGCCTGAATTTAGCCACTTCTTTGGTGTGACAGTGGCCGGAGTCGGGGATGTGAACGGCGACGGCAAACCCGACCTGATGGTAGGGTCGCTAGGTTGGTGGGACTGGAATGAGTGGACAGGCGGGGCTTATGTGTTCAGCGGGGCCGACGGGAGCCTGCTTTATACGCTGCATTCTCCCACGCCCTTGGACAGCGTGTTTTTTGGCGAATACGTGGCGGGAGCCGGGGATGTCGACGGGGACGGTGTCCCGGATTTAATGGTGGGGGAGGAGGATACTTATGATGACCGGTGGCGCCCGGTCTCTGTCTTCAGCGGGGCCGACGGCCGCCTGCTGTACACGGTCGCCAATCCTACGCTTCAGAATGCGGGCAATTTTGGCCAAAGCTTGGCCGCCTTGGGTGACGTGGACGGAGACGGCAGATCCGACTTACTGATAGGTGCCCGAGGACAATACATAGGCGGCAATCAGGAGCAGGGCCAGGCCTTTGTGTTCAGCGGGGCCGATGGGAGACTGTTGTACACGCTCGATGCTCCGACGCCAGAGCCGTTTCTCTTCTTTGGCGGCGCAGCAAGTGGCTTGGGCGATGCGAACGGCGACGGCATCCCCGACCTATTGATCGGGACGGACGGCGGTCCTGGCCAAGTGTTTATGTTCAGCGGGGCCGATGGGACCTTACTGCATACGTTCGATAGTACTGGGCCGGGGGTCGTGGGGTTATCCCGGGTGGCCGGTATAGGCGATGTGAATGGCGATGGCCAACCCGATTTTGTAGCAGCGTGGCCGTACCAAAATGTTGACGGGAATGCAGGACAGGGCCGAGTCGTTCTTTTCGTCAGCACGCCCTCGACACCCACGTGTTTCGGGGTACCGGCCACGATCGTCGGTACGCCGGGCAACGATACCTTGCGCGGTACGCCGGGCAACGATGTGATCGCCGGCCTGGCTGGCGACGACGTCATCGACGGCCTCGGCGGGGACGACCTGATCTGCGGCGGCGAGGGCGACGACCAGCTCCGCGGGAGCGAAGGCAACGACAAGATCAGCGGCGGTCCGGGCAACGATGCGATTTGGGGCGGGGCGGGCGATGATCTGCTCGAAGGAGATGCCGGTGACGACCACGCCAACGGCGGCAAGGGAAACGACATCGTTCGCGGCGGGGATGGCGACGATCTGCTGATCGTGGCGGGAAGCGGCGTCGACGCCGTCGACGGCGGCCCGCATGTTAGGCGCGACCACTGTGCGGCGAGCCCGGAAGATACCGTGCAGAACTGTAATCCGTAGTGAGGCGAAAGGCGGCGGAACGTTGCCGGTCGAGGTATTGGGAAAGGATGCCTGGTTCCTCCGGTCCGGATGCCCGTGCGAGGGTTTGTTCTATTAATCAGGTGCGTAAATACTCTTCCGCTATTTTTACGGATCGCCGCCCGGGTCGGTACAAGCCCGGCCTGGGCTCGCGCGGCTTGTCGCCGCGCCGAGGTATCCCTGTCCCGGATTAATCCGGTGAGCCGAACAATTTTGCGTCCAACAACCTGAACAATGTACGTGCTTCCTCGGCCGTTTCGGCTTTGCCCGTCATCTGCGCCCGTACGATGGCACCGTCGATGATCAGCACGGCGAGATCCGCCGCATCGTCCGCCGCGAATCGCGGCTGCTTTGGAATCAATGTTCGGATGAAATCCCATAGTTCCCGCTTGTGATCCGCCGCTATCCGGCGTTCTTCCGCCGAGTCTTCGCTCAGTTCCGCGACCGTATTGATAAACGCGCAGCCGCGGAAGTCGGGTTCCGAAAACCACTCTTGTAGTGCGTCCGCTAAGACGGCGAGGCCGGGCGACGTCCGGTTTTCGGCCAGCTCCTGGACGCGCCGGGTAAACCAATCCATCCAGAACCGGTGGCGCCGTTCCAGGAATGCGACTACCAGGTCTTTCTTCGACGGAAAGTGGCGGTAAAAGGACATCTTGGCGACGCCCGATTCGGCAATAATGCGATCTACACCGGCGGCGCGGATGCCGTACCGGTAGAACAGCCGCTGAGCGGTTTCCAGGATGCGGTCGCGGGCCGAGGGCGTAACAGGCGCGGCGTCTTGAGTCATAAAAGCTCTTGAAAGTGTTTACGGGATTATTGACAGAACGGTCTGCCTCCTCAATGCTGTAGACAGATCTGTCTACACGGCGGATTGGCCCTCGACCAACACAAGGAAACGATCATGAGTTACACGTTCAAACCCGGTTTCCGATTAGGCATTTACATCTGTAAGGATCTGGAGATCGTCGACTTCGCGGCGCCCTTTGGCGTATTCTCGGTCGCCCGTCGATTCGATCCCGAACTGGAGGCGTTTTTCATCGCCGAGTCCTTGCGTCCGGTACAGGCGCAGGCCGGCTTTACGGTGCTGCCCAACTACTCCTTCGCGGACCGGCCCGATATGGACGCCTTTCTGATTCCGGGCGGTTTCGGCACGCGTCAGGAGATCAACAACGGGCATCTGCACGAGTTCATCCGCGGCTTGCCCGAGAAAACCCTGCTGGTTTCGGTTTGTACCGGCTCTTGGATTTACGCCAGGATGGGTCTGTTGGACGGAAAAGCGGCGACCAACCGTAAGGAGCCCGACCGCGTGGAACAATCCCCGTCCGGCAAGGTGCCCATCGACCGCCTGGCCGAACTGGCCCCGGCCTGCCGCATCAGCCGGGCGCGGGTGGTCGATGCCGGACGGATCATCACGGGCGGCGGCATCAGTTCCGGGATGGAAGTGGGGTTTCACCTGCTGCGCAGGGCGGGGTACGGCGAAGATTTCATCAGGGAGGTGGCTCGGGTCATGGAATACAGCAAGGCTTACGAGATGTATGCCACCGATATCGAGTACGCCGATTCCCAAGTTTCGTCTTGATCGGAATTTAGATAACGATAATTGACTGGAGGATAAACATGGCGGCTACCAGCGAAAAGCGAACCGTTTTTGGCGCCTGTCCGCACGATTGCCCGGACACCTGCGCGATGCTCTACGAAGTCGAGAACGAGCGGCTGGTCAACGTGCGCGGCAATCCCCATCATCCGTTCACGCGCGGCGGCCTCTGCACCAAGCTCAAGGATTTCCACGACCATCACTACAATCCCGAACGGGTGCTTTATCCCTTGCGCCGGACGGGGCCGAAGGGCTCGCGCCGGTTCGAGCGGATTTCTTGGGACGAGGCGCTGGACGAGATCAAGACTCGCTGGACCGCCATCATCGATGAGTACGGCGCAGAAGCCATCCTCCCGTACAACTACCTGGGGAACCAGGGCACTCTTCAGGGCCTAACCGTCGGCGACGCGTTTTTCAACAAGCTGGGTGCGAGCGTGCTCGAAAAGACCTTCTGCGCGAGCGGTTCCTCCACCGCCTGGCTGCTCACGGTCGGGCCCACCGGCGGCGTCGACCCGGAAAGCTTCGCCCAGTCGAAATACATCGTTATCTGGGCCTGCAATTCAGTCAGCACCAACCTGCATCACTGGCATATCGTCCACGAGGCGCAGAAGAACGGCGCCAAGGTGGTGGTGATCGACGCCTACAAATCCCGCACTGCCAAGCAGGCCGACTGGCATCTGGCCCCGAAGCCCGGCACCGACGGCGCACTGGCCATGGCCATGATCCATCAGATTATCGCCGACGATTTGCTGGATCACGACTATATCGCCCGGTATACGGTCGGATTCGAAGAACTCAAAGAAAGGGCGGCGCGCTATACGCCCGAATACGCCGCCGAAATCACCGGCATTTCCGCCGACGACATCCGGAGGTTGAGCCGCGAATACGCTACGACCCAGCCCACGGCCATTCGGATCGGCGTCGCGCTGGAGCGGCATCACGGCGGCGGGCAGACCATCCGCGCGGTGTGCTGCCTGCCGGCCCTGACCGGGGCCTGGCGACACGTGGGCGGCGGCTTGCTGCAGATGCCGGTCTGGGAATTTCCGATCCGTTGGGATCGGGTATGCCGGCCGGAATGGATCAAGCCGGGAACCCGCGTGATCAATGTCCTGAAGCTGGGCGACGTGCTGACCGGGCGCATGCCGCTCGCGCCGCCGGTCAAGTCGCTGATGGTCTACAACGCCAACCCGGTCTCGCAAGCGCCGGAAAGCAACAAGATCGTCGAGGGCCTGAAGCGCGAGGACTTGTTCACGGTGGTCAGCGAACACTTCATCACCGACACCGCGGCCTATGCGGATATTGTTCTGCCCGCCACGATGGCGGGGGAAATGGACGACATCATGTGGTCCTGGGGTCACCTCTATTTGACTCTCAACCGGAAAGCCGTCCCGGCTCCCGGCGAAGCCGTGCCCAACACCGAGCTGTTCCGGCGGCTGGCCAAAGCCATGGGATTCGACGACGAGCAGTTCACGCGCAGCGATCGCGAGATGATCGAACATTACGTCGACTGGAACGCGCCTCAACTCCGTGGCATCGACCTAGCCTATCTGGAACGGCGTGGTTATGCCCATATCCGTGGTGGCAAACCGGAAACCTCGGCGCCGCACACAGAAGGCAACTTCCCGACACCCTCGGGAAAGTGCGAGTTCAAGGCTTCGGGCGCCGCCCAAGGCAATTTCGTCGGCGCCGTCTTCCGGCAAATGTACGAAGGGGGCCAAGGTGCGGAACCGATCGACGATCTGCCCGACTACGTGCCCTGCCGCGAGCGGCCCGAGAGCGACCCCGAGCGGGCGAAACGGTTTCCGCTGAACATCCTTACGCCCAAGAGCCACGGCTTTCTGAACTCTTGTTACGCCAACGAAGAGCACAAGATCCGCGCCCAGGGCGAGCAATTCGTGCTCATCAACCCGGCCGATGCGGAGCCGCGCGGCATCCGCGAAGGCGACAGCGTGAAGGTGTTCAACGACCGCGGCGAATTCGAGGCCGACGCACGGGTGACCGAGGACACCCCGCCCGGCGTGGTGGTCGCGACCCTCGGTTACTGGCGGAGCCGCAACCGCGGCGACGGCTCGGTCAACGTGATCAGCTCGGCTGCCTACTGCAACTTCGGCCACGCGCCGACATTTTCGGACAACCTGGTCGAAGTCCGGCGGTCGACGGAGCCGGCCTGAAAAAACGAAGCGGAACGCGCGCTGCAAAGACTCAAACTCGTATCATCGTTACGCAGACAGCACGCCTGATTCCAATTCGCGATCGAACGAGCACTTGTCGATACCTGGAAATCGAGACGCAAGCCGCAGCTCCAACGGAGTTTCGCGTCGAAGGATTCTCGACCTACAGCGGCATGGCCGTAGTTCGGCAATCCACCGCCGACAACCTATGGCCAAACCGATCCAGAAGTACGGCATGCTGACCGGCTCTGTCGAGCGGGTCAGCGCCGATGCGTCGGATGTCGCCGGCAGCGGGGCCTTTGCGGCGAACGCGCCGCCGGGCGCGCAGCCGAAACCGCCCGTCTACAAGGTGTTGGTCGGCCTGAATGCGCAGTACCTGGAAATGGGCAGACTGCGTTTTGCCCTCGGCGCCGGCATGCAGGCCATGGCTGAGATCAGGCTGGGCGATCGCACGGTCGCGGAGTATCTGCTCTTGCCGGTACAAAAGGCCTGGCACGAGGCGGGGCGCGAGCGGTAGCCCAGGGCTTGTAGAGCGGATCCGTCGGCGGCACCGAGCCGCGTCTCTGTTTTTGGCATAAGTTCGAATTCCTCTTTCCTTTTGGCTTGGCGCGGTTCCGGGAGGGTAAGGCATGCCGAGCGGGTTGGTTTGGTGCAGCGGCCTATCCAGTCCGTTCAGGATTTTTTCCGCAATGTGATGCGCATCCCATTTCTAAACCTGAATTCGAGCTATACATCTAGCGTGGATGCGCTTCTCCCGCTCGAACGCGGCCGGGATAACCTCAGACCGCAACGGAATGCGCATCCTAACGTATCGCAATCATCACGATCCAGCAGTTAGGTCTTAAAGGGGGGAAATCATGGACGACACGTCCACACGCCTTAGGGCCGCGCGCATTGCTGGCCCGCAGCCGCTATATGCCCGTGCCATCGCGGTAACAACGGCGTCGCTGGCCTCGCCTTCCGTACCTCCTCCACACCTCTGCTCCAACTACCCTCATCGCCCACCTCTCTCGTTCGGAGTGCGACGAGTCCTCGCTTGAGCGCGAGCTGTACTCGAATGGTTGCGGTTGAAGCGAGTGTTTCCGATTGGAAGTGGGTCGGCAATCCCTTGCCGACAAAGACCTCTGGCGCTCACGAACATGCCGTTCGCGATTAGAGGGGGCTAATCAAAGACCGTTTGGGATTTTACGAGCGCCGGCTCGAAGAACGAATGACAAGGCAGTATTAGGGACCGTTCGGCATGATCAAGCAGGGGTTTAAAACGTGGATGGCGGCACTACTGTTGGCCTGTCTCGCGATGCGAGGCGTGGCTCAGGCGGCGCCGGAGATCCAAAGCGGCCTGGCCTGGCTGGAAAGCCGGATCAGCAGTACCGGGGAGGTGCTGGACGCGTCCTCGTCCATCGCGACGCCTTTGCAGATCCAGGGCGAGATTGTCGATACGCTCACGCTGTTGTCCCGCACACCGGCCGCGGGCCTGGTGGATGCCTTGGGCGCCGAAGCGGGCGGCACGACGGAGGATCTCGCCCGCCAGATACGCGCTTACGCCCAGGCCGGGCGGAACACCACGCCCTTCCTGACGGCGTTGCTGGCCAATCAGAATGCCGACGGCGGATTCGGCAGTTTCCCCGATTACCGCAGCAATCCCCTGGACACCGCTTTCGCCCTGATCGCTTTGAAGTCGGTCGACTATGTCGGCGCCGACGTACTTTCGGGAGCGCTCGGCTATCTCTCCTCTGCTGCGAACCCGGACGGCGGCTACGGCTTGCCGGGTAGCTCTTCGGCGAGCCAAGTCTATGTCACCGCCTATGCGCTCAACGCCATGCAGGCGTTCAGTCAAAGCTACGCGCTGACGGCCCCGATCTCGGCCGCGCGGCAATGGCTGCTGGCGCGGCAGTCCGGCGGCGCTTACGGCGAAACGCTGTCGAATGCGGTCGCGGCACTGGCGTTGACGGCCGGCACTACCGATACGACGGCGTTCGCAGGACTGATCGATGCGATCAAGGCGGCACAGCAGGGCGACGGCAGCTGGGGCGCGGACCCGTACGTCACCGCGCTGGCCCTGCGTGCACTGCATCTTGTCGACCATTGGACGCCCCCGCCGACAACGGGTGCGGTCACCGGTCTGGTCTTGGAGCAGGGCAGCTACGTCCCGATGGCCGGAGCCGTCATTCGCCTGCTTAGGACCCCGTCGGCCGAAGGCGCGACCGGCGCCGACGGACGCTTCACCCTGAGCGGCGTGACGCCCGGCACTTACACCGTGGAAGTCGGCCTGTCCGGCTATGCCACGGTCAGCGTCGCCAACGTTGCCGTTAGTGCGGGAAATACCGCTAATCTCGGCAACATCATTCTCGGCGTCGATGCCACGGCCGCCGTCCTGCGCGGCAAGATCACCGACGGCAACACCGGCGCGCCCCTGTCGGGAGCCACCGTAACGCTGTCCGGCGCCGCCACCGGCTCCGCCGTGTCCGATGCCGAGGGCAGCTTCCAATTGGGCGGGCTGCCGGCCGGCGCCGTCACGATCGATGTCGGCAAGCTGGGTTACGGCTCCGTCACCGCCGCGGCGACCCTGGCGGCCAATACTGTGACGCTGTTCTCCCCCAGCCTGTATCCGGAGGGAACGACGCCCACCACGGCCAGTCTGCAGGGGCAGGTGACCGACGCCGCTACCGGCGAGGCGATCGGCGGCGCTACGGTAGCGGCCGCGGGACGCACGGCCACCACCGACGCCTCGGGCAAGTTCTCTCTGACCGGTCTCGCCGCCGGTTCGATTTCGGCGAGTGTGAACGCCGCCGGATACGCCGGTGCGACGCTGACCGGCACGCTGGTTAACGGCGTGAACGATGCCGGCGTTATACGCCTGGCCAAGCTCGGCGCGTCCGCCACGACGGTTTCCGGTACGGTGCGCGACGCCGCGACGGGAGAGCCGATTGCGGGAGCTACCGTGCGTGTGCAGGATGGGGCAGCCGCGGCGGTAACGGGAGCCGACGGCCGCTATCAGCTGGCTGGGATCACCTCGGGCTCATTCACCTTGAATGCCGGCGCCGCCGGTTACCTGAGCCGGAGCGCGAATGTTACCGCCAACCTGGGCGACCATGTTGTGGCGGACTTTGTCCTGGACCGGAGCCAATCCGCCAGCGGCATACGCATCGAGAGCGTTTCCACCGATCAGCCGGCCTACGATCCTTATGGCGAGATCGAAATCAGCGCGGAAGTCAGCAACGCCTCGGACCAGCCCGCCGATTTGATTTTCAGCGCGACGATCCTGGACGACAGTCGGAACGTTGTGGCCGAAGTACCGGCGATCCAGTTGGTGCTTGGCCAATCGCCGGCCGACGCCGTGCAGCAGGTGCCGGCAAACGGAAATTTGAGTATCGATATCGATTGGTATAACAGGAACGTCGCGCCGGGTTTCTACTCCGTCGTGGTCCGGGCCGTGACCATCGGCGGTTCGGTGGTCGCCGAGGGCAGCACTGCCTTCAGTATCAACCCAATGCAGCGATTGGGCGGCGGTATCCGTCTAAACCCGCCGATTACGCAGGCGGACAGCAACCAGCCCATCGCCATTGACGCGAATGTCGTCAACCACGGCAATCTTCCGATTCCCGCCGGCCCCGCGGAATTGACGGTTACCCTGGTCAATCCGGACGATGTGCCTCCGCCGCCACCCGCGGCCAGCGTGAAAACGCTCGTCAGCGGCGCTCCCCTGAGTTCGCCGCGCGGCGGGGTGTTCGACGAAGCCGGCAATTACTATGTGGTCAACAATGCCGACCGGCGCGTGATCAAGGTCGCGGCGACCGGCCATGCTGAGCTCCTCGCCACGTTGCCTTCCACGATCGACGGCGTGCCGATCAGTCCGGTCGACCTCGCACGCGACCAGGCCGGCGCCTTGTGGATCCTGAATTCATCCAAGCTGGTGCTGAAACTGGGGCCGGACGGCAGTCTGTCGAGCCGGACGACCGGCCTTGCGGCGCAGTACGGGATCGACTTGGACACCGCCGGCAATTTCTATATCACTGGCAGCAACGGCTCCGACCGGGTGTTGGCAAAACTCGACCCGGCCGGACAGACGACGATCCTGGTCGCCAACGGTCTGAGCGGGCCGAGCGGCATCGTAGCCGCCGGCGATGGGGGCTGGTTCGTCAGTAACTACAACGACAATACCGTTGCCAGAATCGATGCTTCCGGCCGTATTACTACCTTCGCCGAGGGCCTGAACCGGCCCCAAGGCCTCACGAGGGACGCCCAGGGCAATCTTTACGTGGCCAACAGCGGCGCCAACACCATCGTCAGGATCGCGCCGGATGGCACGCAATCGATTTATGCGACGGGATTGAAGAGTCCCGCGGACCTCCGCTTCGACAGCGCCGGCAACCTGTTCGTCAGCAATCCGGGCGACAATACCATCGCCAAGGTGTTGCCCGACGGGAGCGTGCAGACCTTCGCCCGCGGCATCGCAGTGAATCCGGAAGGGATGCGCTACGACGGCGCCGGCAATCTCTACATCGCCAACGGCAACGGTACGGTGAGCCGCCTCGGCGTCGACGGCGGCTATGGCGTCGTCGCGACCGGCCTGAATGCGCCCAAAGACATCGAAATCGGCGCCGACGGCGAGATCTATGTCGCCGGCTACGGCAACGGCCGCATCACCAGGATCAGCGGAAACTCCGTGTCCGCCTGGGCCTCGGGCTTGCAGTCTCCCTATGGTTTGGCGTTCGATGGCGACGGCATACTGCACGTGACGGAATCCTCCGCCAACCGCATCTCCACCCTGGACGGCACCGGCGAGCGGACGACCGTTCTGGAGTCCCTGATCAACTCGCCCGAGGATGTTCTCGAAGGTCCCGACGGTCGGGTCTATGTCCTGAATCGCGGATTCATCGCCGCGATCGGCGCCGACGGCCAGGGCGGCGTGGTGGCGAGGGGATTCTCCAATGCGACGGGATTCACCCCGGCGCCCGACGGCGGCTTCTATGTCGTGGACAACTCGTCTACCGTAAAGCACGTCGATTCGGCCGGGGCGGTATCCACGGTCAAGACCGGCTTACCCTACAACCCGGGCGGTATTGCCGCAGACGCCGACGGCAACGTCTATGTGGCCGATTACAACGGCCGTCAAATTCTGAAAATAGATGTTTCCGGCACAGTTTCCGCTTTTGCGCCCCTAGGCGTCTACCCGACCCGCTTAATCGTAAACGGTTACGGCGGATTCTATGCGCTGTCAAGCAACGGGGATATCCGTGCGATCACCCCCGACGGAACGGCTGCTTACTTCGTCAACGTGAGCGGTGCGCGCCATTTGGCGCTCGCTGCCGACGGGCGGCTGTTCGTCGCCACCTCACAGGGTGTGACGGCCGTATCGTCGACGGGCCTCAAGACCACCTTGGCCAGCGGGCTGAGCGACGTCTCCGGTGCCGTGCCTCTGGCGAACGGGCAATGGGCTGTGGTTGAACGGGGGCTAGCGCAATTGACGATGTACGATGCCCAGGGCGCCCAGATAGACCGCATGAACGGTTTTTCATCGCCGGGCGACATCGTCTGGACTGGCGGAGAGTTCGCCTTCGCGGACGGTTCCGGCAATCTGCTGTCCTGGGTGCCGGGGCAGCATCCGCGCCGCGCCGGTTCGGGGCGTCAGGCCAAATACCTGGCCTGGCGAGACGGCGTTCTTTATCTGTCCGACAACAGTGGCGTCGCCACGCTCGCGGCCAACGGATCTTTGCCGTCCTACTACACGCTCGCGGGACTCCGCAATGTGTCGGGCCTCGCGTTCAGAGCAGACGGCGCGCTCACCCTGGCCGGCAATTCCGACAGCCGGGTGCTGACCGTGAATGCCGCCAAACAGATCGTCGCTTCCTATGCCGGCTTGTCCAATCCCGGCGCGCTGGCCGTGGACGACGCAAACAACGTTTTCGTCGCCAGCGCCGGAACCCAGCAAATCGTGAAGGTCGATGCTTCCGGCCAGCGTTCCGACGTGTTCGCGGTCAATTCTTCCATGAACGGCCTGGCGTTCGACGGCAGCGGTCAACTGTACGGCGTCAGCGGCAACGCCGTCTACCGCTTCGATGCAGCGGGCAATAAAACGACAGTCGCATCCGATCCGTCCGCCAACCTCAGCCGCCTGGCCTTCGGCGGCTCGTCGATCGTCGCCACCAGTTCCAGCAATGGGTTCGCATATCGGGTCGATGGCAACGTGTTGACGCCTTTCGCGGCCGGAATTGCGGGCGCCCAAGGCGTGCGCGCGGGGCCGGACGGCGCGGTATACGTGGCGGGGACCTCCAATGGCACGGTGACCCGGTACAGCGACGGCGGCCTGTCCATCCACGCTATAGGTCTGCCCAGCCCGCGGCGACTCGCCTTCGCGCCCTCGGGAACGCTCTATGTGGCGGGCAACAGCGGCAGCGTCATGGCCGTCGCCGGTGATGGCGCCAAGACCGATTTAAAAGTCGAAAAGACGCTGGGCACATCGGCGTTCGACGGCGTTGCGGTGGACGGCCAGGGTCGGGTGATGTTGACCCGTTCCGGCCGGAATGACATCCACGTCTTTAGCGAACCGGTGGCACCTGCGATCCCGCCGGCCGGAACCGTGGTTCACGCGGCAGCCCTAAACCTGGCCGAACTGCCGGTGGACGGCGACGCCCTAGCGGTGGCCTTGGGCAGCTGGACCCCGCGGTTCAGCGGCGATTACGAAGTCCGTCTGCGCTCCACACAGGAAGGCGTCGAGGGCGCGCTGGTCAATGTCCTGCATGTCGGCCCGCATGCCGACGCCCGGATGAGTATCGACCGGACTGCCGTGTCCCCGACCGAGGACACCGTCGGTGTGAGCATTACCGTGGAGGGCGCGGATTTCACCTCGCTCGCCAAGGTGGACAAATCGAATCTGGCGCTTTCGGTTTCCAGCGGAGCCTATCCTTCCGCCATCGGCGCCGACGCGGCCGGCAATATCTATTTCACCAGCGGCGGCGTCGTCAACAAGGTCGACAAGGCGGGGACGGTCACCACCTTCGTCGCTAGGACCACCTCCATCCGAGGCGAGATCCCGGTGGATTCCGCCCAAAACCTCTACATCGGCGATGGCTATAACAGCAATAAGCTGCTGCGCATTGCCCCGGACGGTACCACTACCCTAGTCGCCACGCTGCCCACCGCCATCGTCAGTCTGGCGATCGACTCGCGGGACAACCTCTACGCCTTGACCGCCAACCAGATCGTCAAGGTTCGGCCCGACGGCAGCCAAAGCGTGGTCACCTCGGCCGGCATCACCAATCCGTACTCCCTGACCATCGACGGCAAAGGCAACCTGTACGTGCAGAACCGCGGCAACGTCATCAACCGCATCGGGCCGGATGGCAGCGTATCCACGCTGCTGACGGAGGCAAAGTTCGAATACGAAGGCCACAACATCGCCGGCGATTGCGCCGACAACCTGTTCCTCACGCCTTACGAGTGGGCCAAGGTCGGACAATCCGGCGAGGAGCATATCCTTGCCCAACTGATCGGTCGTACTGGCCAGGTGGCGTCGATCCTGGACGGCCGCACCGTCAACCGCGATCTGGAGGACATGGATTTCATCGTCTACGACCGTTTCAGCGGCAACCTGCTGATCTGGACTGATTACAATAACGGCCGCATTTACAAGCTGCCCGTCACCTGCGGCGCCATCAACACCGAGTTGCATGTGGTGCTGCCCCAGGGCCAGTCGGCCGCGGGCCTGAATCCGGCGCCGACCGGCGCTTTGGCCTTGCCCGACGGCGCCACGGAGTACGTGTGGAACCTCAAGGACGTCACGGCGCTGGGCCGGACGGTACGGTTCGACACGGTCCTGAACGGTCTCGTCCTCGGCGAGGAGCGCTTCGTCGCCCGGGATGCCTTCCTGGTGTTCCAGAACAGCTTCGTGGCCGGCGACGTGCGGGTGCCCATCGAGATTCCCAAGGTCAGGGTCGAAAATCTGGTGCATCTCGGCGTGGCCACCGACAAGCCGGTCTACCCGGCGTCCGCCGATGCTTTGATCAGCGTCGACCTCTGGAACGATAACCTGCATCCCGTCAGCGGCCAGGCCGTGGTGGAGATCCACGATGCGCTGGGCGTACGGGTGGCCGGCTTGCTCGCCGAATCCGCGCTGATCGAGGCGAACGGCCGGTTGCGCCTGACACCGGTGTTCAATACCGGCACCACCTTGGCCGGCGAATACACGGTGCAAGCCGCCTTGCTGGATGAGCAGGGCGCCGTGCTCGCGTCGGGATCGGCCGCTTTCCGCATCGTGGCGGGCGACGGCTCAGGCGCGACTCTGAGCAGTTCGGTCAGCACCGACCAGGCCGCCTATCACGCCTACGACACGGTCATCATCAACGGCCGGGTCAGGAATCTCGCCGCCAATCTGATTCTCACTGACCTCACGGTGGGCGAGACGGTGACCAACCCGTCTGGCCAGGTCGTGTTCACCGCTAGCAAAACGATTCCGCAACTGATCGGGGGGAGCCTGGAGGATCTGCCGTTTACCCTGCGTTTGACCGCGGCGCCGCCGGGTGTTTACACGGTAACCCAGCAAGTGACGGACCTGACCGGAGCCGTGTTGGATACCCGCAGCACGACCTTTACCGTCCATTCCACGGCCGAGACCGGCAGCGGCTTGACGGGCACGATCTCAGTGACGCCCACCCAAGCGCAACATGGCGATCCGGTGACTCTGAGCTATGCCGTCGGCAACCTCGGCAATGCGGATGTGACCGGCTTGCCGATACTCGTGCGCCTGGTCGATCCCGCTACCAACACGCTGATCCAGACCTGGCAGGAAACCGTCGATCTGCCGCAACTGGGCCGCCACGACGGCAGCCATGTCCATCCCGGTACCGGCCTGACGGTGGAGCACACCTATGCGGCGGTGCTGTCCGTTCTGATCGATGGTGACGAACGGGTTCTGGCCCAAGCCACCTTCCGGGTGATCGATCTGCCGGTCAAACTGGAAGTGACGATGCACGCGGCCACCGGCCGGGTGCTCGCCCTAGTGAGCTGCGGCGCTGAGGACGATGACGACCGTGATCACAAGGATCGCGATGACGACCATCATCACTTCGATCGCGGTCACGATCAGCACAACAAGCATGGCCGCCATCATCATCGCGACCACGACAGCTACCATCACAGGGACGATCACAAGAAGAGCAAGGGCGATCATGACAGGCATGCGCCCGCCTGCCTCGCTCACCGTAAGGCCCTGCTGGATCGGACGCTGACCGAACTCGGCATCCGCCACCGCATCGTGACCGATCCGGACGCCTTCCGTCGGGCGTTCCGTTCCGGCGTCTACGACACCTACTGGCTGTCGGGTGGTCGGGTCAAGCTCGGCGATACGCTCGCTCGTGAACTCCGCGAAGCGGTATACCGGGGCGACGGTCTTCTCCTCGATGGTCAGCACGACGAGCGCAACAAGGTGCTCGACGCCGCGGGCGGCTTCCTCTACCGAGGCAAGCTGGGCAAGCTCGACCAATCCGTCGTCTTCACCGAAGCGCCGTTCGAGATCCAGACCCTCGCCAGCCGGGGCCGTGGCCTCAAGCTCGAACTGGCCGGCGGCCAGGCTGTCGCCCACTTCCCGGCAGGCTCGCCCGCCGTGGTGCGGCATATTTACGGCGCAGGCCGAAGCCTGAGCCTCGCGTTCGATCTGCCCGCGGCCTTGGCGGACCAAGTCTCCTACGCCGCATGGCGCGACGTGCTCGGCCAGGCTTTGGCCGATCTCAAACCGACCGCGACGGATACCTATACCGGCGGGGCTTATGTCCAGGAGCGGATGGGCGTGCGCAATCTCGCCGAGGAGGTGACCGCACGCTTCCTGTTCCGGCTACCGGCCGGCGCCGCGTTGATCGAGCCCGATCCGGCGCTGACGGCAGAACCGGACGGCGGCTGGCTGTGGAGCTTCGACCTGCCCGCGGCGGAAACCCGCACCCTCGATCTCGGCCTGCGCCTGCCGGACGCCGATGGTGAATACGGGTTCACCGGTCGCCTCGACGTCGCACGCAACGGGGTGTTCCGCCACTATGCCGATTACGCCTGGAGCTACACCGTCGCCAGCGCGCAAACCGATGCAGTCCTGCTGCGGGCGGCGCTGAGGGATTACCGCCCGCCGAAGCGCCCGGATCAGCAGATTCGTGACCGCGCTATCGAGGCCCTCGACCAGGCCTTGGATCGGGCCGCCGCCGGCCGTTGGGACGCGGCGATCGAGCCGCTCCTGGATGCCGGCGAATTCGTCGCGGCGCTACCGTCACCCGACGCCCCGGCCTGGCGAGCCCGACTCGCGCGGCTGCTGCAGGAATATGCCTGGCAAGCCTACCGGGCGGAAACGGCCCCGCCCGAGCCTTGAGTTCGGTGATGGCTTGGCCTTCCCCCTTCCGTCCGAGGCGGAAGGGGGACGTCGCCGTAAATCGTTCCTAGCGATTTAAGTTCAACATGCAAATTTCCTCTATGAACAATGCTCCGAAGGAGTGCAACTTCCATGCGAACTTCTGCCATCGGTACCCTCCGCCACCGGACCGGCATCATGCGTGGTATTTCGACCACGGTATTGGTCGCCTTCACCCTGCTGATTCTCTTGCCGACCGCCCAAGCGGCCCAGCAATCGGCGGTCAAACCGGCGAGCATACCCATGTCGGCCTCCGGCCCGCAGTCGGTTACGGATGAGGATAGGCTGAGCCGTGCGCTGCAGAATATGGAGGAAGCCCTGGCGCGTCTGGAAGACAAAATTCAACTTGGCAACGAGCTAAACATGGAAGTGGAGCGTTTAGCGGCGTTAGAGTCGGACATCCGCCGGCTGGATCGAGCGGTTCAGCAGAATTTCAAACTGATCGAACGTCACATTCGCGACCGTCATCTGCCGGCGGTTATCCTCGAACGCCATCAGGCGATGGTGGCGGACTATCGCCAGGGCATGGCGGCATTCCTGGCGACGCTCCAAGGGACGCTCCGGGCGCCGAAAGGGAAAGCCCTAGCCCAGGTGCAAAAGGGCCGGAAATACCTGAAGGACCACAAGGTACGCCGCCGGCATCTTGCTGACGATCCCCGCGATCTGCCCAATCGCAGTCTTCGGCCCGATCCCGAGCACAAACCACGCGAATCGGGGTGGGCTTTCAAGCAAGCGGGCATCGAAAGCAACCCCAAGGTACATCTGGCCGCCCTGGGCGACTTCACCTTCGATCGCCTGCCCGGCGCCAGCGATCCTGCTTATCTTGCTGAAACCCCTGAAATCCAGCTGACCCAACCCATCAAGGAGAAAGCGGCGGAACTCGGTCACGACCCGGTAACGATCTACCATTGGGTGCGCAACCACATCCAATGGCAGCCCACCTGGGGCGCCGGGCAGGATGCCGCCCTCACCCTGAGCGCCGGGCGCGGCAACGCCTTCGACATCGCGGGGCTCCTCATCGCCCTCCTGCGCGCCTCCGGCATACCGGCCCGCTACGTCCACGGTACGATCGAGGTATCGGCCGAGCGGTTCAAGAACTGGGCGGGCGGCTTCGAGGACATCCAGGGCGCGCTCAATTTCGCCTCGGCCGGGGGCATTCCGATCACCCCGGTCCTCGGCGGCGGCCGGATCGTGTCCGTCCGCCTGGAGCACATCTGGGTGGAAGCCGCCATCGACTACGTGCCCTCGCGCGGCGCCAAGAACCGCGAGGCTGACACCTGGGTGGCATTGGACCCGAGTTACAAGCAGTACCAGATCCTCAAAGGACTCGATGCCGCCGCGATCGCCGGGATCGACCTCGAGGCGGTCGCGCAGACCACCCTCGACAGCGCCACCGTCAATACCGCCGAAGGCTGGCTGTCCGGACTGGACCCCACCGCTCTCGCGACCGCCCAGACCCAAATGCAAGGCGCGCTCAAGGAATACCTCGCCCAGCACTATCCCCATCCCACCGTGGGCGATATCCTCGGGGGCTACAAGACCATCGTCGAAGCCTTCCCGAGCCTGCCCGGTGCTTTGCCCCACCGCATCGTCGCCGTCGGTGCCCGCTACGGCCAGGTACCCAAGGCCCTGCAAAACACCTTCACCTATGCCTTTGGCCGAGATGTTCTTGGCGATCTCATCGATCCTCTTACGCTGCCGCTGGCAAAACTCAACAACCAGCGCCTGACCCTCTCGTTCAGGCCGGCGACGGCGGATGACGAAGAGGCCCTGCAATCGCTGCTGCCCCAAGGCGAGATCACCGACGTCAGCCAACTGCCGAGCGCCATCCCCGCCTACCTCATCCAGGTCGTGCCGGAGCTCAAGCTCAACGGCGAGGTGCTCAAGACCGGCGGTCCGATGCGGCTCGGCGAAGAACTGAGTTTCTTCACCCAAGTTAGCCACGCCGGCCGCAGCTTCCCGGCCAAAGCCTACGACGTCATCGCCGGTTCCTATCTGGCGGTGGCGGCGGCCAGCGGCACAATTGCGCCGGCCCAGCTCCAGGCCGTCCAGGATCGGCTCAGCCATACCAAGACCACCCTGGAGAGCGGCGACACCGGCCTCATCGCCAGCTTGAGCCGCGAAGCCCTCTTGGGCGACCTGTTCCATGCGGGGCTCCTCGGCTACTATGCCCAGCTCATCGGCCTGGCCCATGTCCTGGGCCTCCAGCAGCACGGCCACTACACGCTCGCGGCCGGCACCGGCACCTTTGGCTACGAACCCAACGTCAGCTATCTCTTCGGCATCCCCCGCACGATCACGCCGGGGGGCGTGGTGATGAATGTTCCGATCGTCCACATCGTCGGCCAGGACACGAATGACGGGGCGAAGAAGCGCGACTATCTGTTCCAGGTGGGGCTGATCTCCTCGGCCCTCGAACACGCCGTGCCGGAGCAGATGTTCGTCAACGACGAAAACCCCGGCGAAGCCATATCCGCCGTGAAGTCCCTGCAGAAAGCCAATGCCCAGGGTCAGCGGATCTACCACCTCACCCCGGCGAACCAGGCGATGACGTTGCCCGCCATTCACCAGAACTCCCTGGTGATGCAAGAAATTCGGGCGGCTTTGAACGCAGGCAAGGAAGTGATTACCCATACCGATCCGGTGAGCGTGCCGGGGTGGAGTGGGGCGGGGTACATCCTGTTCGATCCCGAGACCGGGGACGGGGCGTTCAAGATCGGCGGGGGGCAGAATGGGGGAATTATAAGTATCGATGAACTTATAGGGATCTTTGCGGGAATTTTTGTTGGTTTAGGTATTATCTCTGGTACAGCTATTATCGGAGGAGCGTCACTTTTATACTTTTTTCCCCTTGTGATATCTTACATCTATTTTTGGGCTTTGCTCTCGCTAGTTAATAACTATGCTGAATTTGCTACGGGTGCCGGAGTGGGATTGGGATTGCCATATTTTACATGGCAAGTATTTCTTTCAAAAGCTGCAATTGCAGATGCGATAGCATTAATATTTGGAATATTGTCAATGGTCTTGTAGGGGTTCAGGTATGGCTCTGGCAAAAATTATAATAATATTTCCGCATCATTCTATTGCTATTTTTTTTATGTTGGCATTTTCATGTTTCCTGAGCGCCCTACGCACGGGAAGCCATTTTTCTTTATTTTACGGAATCGCAAGTACAATTTTTGGTATTGTAGATTTGATTGTAATTAAGGCTGCAGAGATGGGGTGGAGATTGGCTAATGACGAAGACAAATATGTTATGCCATTGCTATGTTTAATTCTTATTACTTTTTATTTTGCTTTGTGTGCGTTATTGAGAAGGCGGTTAAATGCAGACGATATTAAAAGCATAGGGAAATTTAGAGGTGTGGTCTATTTTTTGAGGTTTGGGTGGTTTTTTTGCGGATCTACCTTGGTATTAATGATTTATGGAAAGTTAGAGTAATCAAACGCAGTGAAGACCGAGAGTGTCGGAGAAACTATTGCTCCAAATTCGGTAACCATCGATTTGACCGTTGTCGGAAATCGTGATTTCGGTTGGCTTGCATGTAGCAGTTTTTGGACTCATGTTTAATCCAGAAGCTAAATGGGATCATGTCAAAGGAAATGTGCTTCTGACTGTAACGGGTGCGCTCGGCGTTAAGGCCTCGCGAGTGAACTTGCTACTGTAATAGCATTCATACTTGGCTTTGTTTCGGGCTGTGCGCCCAATCACTAGGATGGGCCGTCGTGAAATATGGAGTAAAGCTGTTTCTTTGTTTAATAATATTCTCTTTGTACCCGCTTGTGGTTTCTTTAGTTAGATATAGAAAAATTGATACATCTTCATTGGCGGTTATAGCCATATCTCTTCTTTTTATCTGTTTATTTAATAGAGTTGTACCTGATGCCAATGCATGGTATTGATAGCCCACTTGTTTCTCAAACAAATCCGAATATAAAAACCTTCCGTGATCTACGACAAATTTAGCCAAATAACCGATGACCGCATCGTGGCATCGTTGATTGGAATGCCCAAGGCGAAGTTCACAGCCCTCGTCAAAGTATTCGAGTCGGCCGCTCTCGCCATCGATCGAGAGCGTGTCGAAAAGGGCGAGATAAAACACGTCAAACAGGGCGGTCCTAAAGGTTATCTTGATTCTTACGAGAAAAAGCTGTTTTTCGTTTTGTACTATCTGAAAACCTATCCCACTTTTGACGTTCTGGGCTTTCATTTCGGTTTCAGTGGCGGACATGCCCATGCCCACATCGACCGGTTGCTGCCGGTTTTGGGACGAGCGCTGACAAGCCTCAACGTCATGCCGGAGCGAACGCTAACAACCCCAGAAGAATTCTCTCAACTCATTGATCAATATAAGAACATAGCGATCGATGGCGTGGAGGTCGCTTGCGTTCGACCCCAAGATGAAACTGAACAGGAAAAGCGTTACAGCGGAAAAAAAAAGACATACGCTCAAATCCCTCGTCATCTCCGACTTTAATCGAAGGATATTGTTTTTGTGCTGCATTGTGGCAGGCAGCGTACATGACTACACACTCATGAAAGACGTCTTCACGCCGGGTTCAGCGTGGTTCGAGAAGGTCGGTTTATGGCTTGACTTAGGATTTCTGGGGGCTGACAAAGATTATCAAAGTACCCAAATATATCTACCCCACAAGAAACCTAGAAAATCCAAGAAAAACCCTAATCCGACATTGACGCCTGAGCAGAAGAAACAGAACAGAAAACAAGCCGCCACCCGGGTCATCGTTGAGCATGCCATCGGTGGCATGAAGTTCTTCCACTGCTTGATGCATCGGATTAGAAATCATCTGGGTCACTTCGTGGATTATTTTTTCTCACTTTCCGCCGGGCTTTGGAACTACAAAATATCTTGATTTACAATTGTTTAGCATCAGAAACAACTCTAATGCTTTAAATGGTCGGATCGCAGATAACGTCCTGATTTTAGTGTTCATATTTTCAATATTGGCTTTCAATTACTATCGAGGGCTAAATAGAACTCGGCTTGAAGGAATGGAGGATGCGTTTAAGATTAATAACTGGCTTGAGCTGAGCTTTGGGGTTGTTATTATTTGTATGATATTTTGGGTTATTTATGTTTTGTAAATGCGTGCGATAAAAGGGAAGGCGAGGTCGGCTCTCACATTTCAAATACAGCGAATTTAAATTTGTGCGATTACGGGCGGTCGAAGGGTGAACATCACCTTGAAGTCGTATCATGAAAGCTTACTCACTCGATCTGAGAACCCGGATAGATAGTCAGCTACGCTCTAGCTCACAGCGTGCGTAAGACGGCCGCACTGTTCCGGGTCAGTCCGAACACCGTTCACGTGCTTAAGAAGCTCTTCATCGAAACCTGCCATTGGCTCCGAAGCCCAGTCATGGCGGTCGTCTGCGGGGCATCTCTGCTGAGGGCGAATTTTACTTGCAGGCCCTGCTTCGTGAGGAGGTGGAGCTCACGCTGGAGGAACTCGGCGGGCGCTACGCTAATACCTATGGCGTAACTATCAGCATCGATGCACTGCTTAACACCTTCCAGTGCCTCTACCTTGAAGAAACTGGGGCCCGCCTGAACATGATTTTGCCTTATGGCCGGGCCCCACGGGGCGAACGCGTGATCGACGAACGTCCGGTGTCGCCGGGTGAGACCGTGAGCACCGTCGCCGTGCTGACCGAGTAAGGTCTAGATGCCCAGTGGAGCTATCAAGGCCCGCTGACCGCAGACCGTTTCGTGGCCTATCTCGACGTCTATGTGGTATCGCTCTTGCTCGCCGGCAAGATCCGGATTCTCGATCGCCATCCGGTCCACCGGACGCGCGCTGTCCAGGCACTTCTGCACCGGCATCAGGCCCGTTATGTAGACCCGCCGCCGTACCCATCGGAACGCAATCCGAGTGAGGAAGCATGGTCCAAAGTCACGCACGTACTGAAACGCGAGAAAGCACGCACCGTGGACCACCTCCGCGACACCCTTCATCGAGCCGCAAAATCCATTACCTCGAGTGATGCTCAAGGGTATTTCCAAGCATGCCGAGGACTTTCCTCTGGTAACCGTCTGAAATTGAAAACGCTGTATGTCGCAGAATCTGTAGATTTACTAGCTATGGAATTTTCATCAGCTGCGTATTTGACAATAGTTGCTTATTTGGTTGGTACAATCCTGCTTGTTTACGAAATAATTTCGGATCCCAATCAGTTTTGGGAAGAAAAAGGCCAAATAACATTCATCATCGCGGCAATGTTAGGACCGATTTTGGCCCCGTTACAGGGTGCCGAGGCGGGTACGGCATCTCAACAACTGTGGACAGCTATTGCATGGATTGTTGGTGTTGCACTAGGAGTTATTGGTGCCATATAAGCAGGAGTTCTTATGAAGGTTATTAGAATCTATCCTTCGTTTGGGCCAATAATCTATATTTATACGGTGTGGGTGCTTTTTTTTGTAAGCTTATTAATGCAGGAGGGTGGATCAAAAAAACATATGTTATTACTGCTATGTTGGATATTGTTCTTAGTCGTATTAGTTATCAAGGATTTGCTTGATTGGTTGGTATGGAAAAAATACTTGCCGATTATGTGCTTCAGGGACAACAAAATCGATGTACAGCGTAGAGAAAAGGTTGATGCCTACGATAGAATACCATTTGATCAGATTAAAAAAATAAGCTTTGATAGGCAGTCGGCAAAATTATCAATTTATCTTATAAATGGAAGATCATTATCTGTTGACTTATATAGGCTTAGGAGAAGCAAACAAAAGGAGGTGCTCAAATATATTGAGCAACGTATACCTTTACAATAAATCCAAGAAAAAGCAAAACGGATTAGCTCGTATAGGAGGCGGTGAACGAAAGAAACCGCATTATTTACGGTCTATCTGTTCCAGGTGGGGCTGATCTCCTCGGCCCTCGAACACGCCGTGCCGGAGCAGATGTTCGTCAACGACGAAAACCCCGGCGAAGCCATATCCGCCGTGAAGTCCCTGCAGAAAGCCAATGCCCAGGGTCAGCGGATCTACCACCTCACCCCGGCGAACCAGGCGATGACGTTGCCCGCCATTCACCAGAACTCCCTGGTGATGCAAGAAATTCGGGCGGCTTTGAACGCAGGCAAGGAAGTGATTACCCATACCGATCCGGTGAGCGTGCCGGGGTGGAGTGGGGCGGGGTACATCCTGTTCGATCCCGAGACCGGGGATGGGGCGTTCAAGATCGGCGGGGGACAGAATGGGGGAATTATAAGTATTGATGAACTTATAGGTATTTTGCGGGGATTTTTGTTGGTTTAGGTATTATCTCTAGTACAGCTATTTGTCAAGTCCCGCAAGATCGTAAACCTTCTTTCGAAAAAGATGAGGATGGGACAGTTGCCAGTTTTTGAGAGCCTGGATCGGGGTGAGATGGCCTAAGGCCTTTTGGGGAATGTGATGATTGTACAGCTCGACATAGCGGTGCAGGGTGGTGTCCAGATCGGCGGTTGAATCGAAGTGATGGGTTTGCAACACCTCCTCGATGCGGCCATTGAAGCGTTCCACCAGGCCATTCGTTTGGGGCCGTCCCGGCGGAATCAGGCGATGTTCGATGCCTTGTTCAGTACAGAGGCGGTCAAACTCATGCGTCCCCGAGGGCTGCCGAGTTCGGGTCAGGAAACGGTCGGTAAACTCCGAGCCGTTGTCGGTCAGGCATTTCTGGATGCGGAAAGGCGCGGCCTGAATCACCGCTTTGAGGAAGTCCTTTGCGCTTAAGGCGGTGCGGTTGGGCTTGAGGGCGACATAGACCCAGCGGGTGGCGCGGTCGATGGCGACGAACAGGTATCGGCGGGGTTCGCCGTCGATGGCGGGCAAATACTTGACATCCACGTGAAGGAAGCCGGGCTCATAGGCCTTGAAGGGTTTGACCTTCGCCTTCTCTGTAGGCGGAAGCAGGGTCTTGAGGGACGCCACCCCGTGGCGGCGCAGGCAGCGGTCCAACCCGGATCGGGACACGTCGGGATTGAGAAATTCCCGGGTCACGGCCAGGAGATCATCCAAGGGGAGGAGCAGAGCTTGGCGGAGGTAGACCACGATGGCTTCCTGGGCGGGCGTGAGTGTGGTCCTGAGGGTGTGGGGCCGGTGTGAGGCATCTTCGACCGAGGAGCGGTGTTTCCACTTGCGGACGGTCGTTCGGCTAATGCCATGCTTTTGGGCCAAGGCGCGCTCGCTCAACGTGGACGCTTGAATGGCCTGCCGAACGGCCGGGGTGGTACGGGCGTTCTTATGAAGACGAATCTGCATGGAGAGGAACCTCACTTGGACGAACCGAATATCTCCTGGAGAAGGCTCCGGGCTTCGAACAGAGCATCACTCCTTCTCGGTAAATAATCACACGAGACGCGACATCGTATTCGTCCCGGTTCATCCCCACGTGCGTGGGGAACAGGCCGACGCGAGTATCGAGAGCGACGATGCAGCTGGTTCATCCCCACGTGCGTGGGGAACAGAAATCTTTTATCTCATCGAGCGCATCAGCAGTCGGTTCATCCCCACGTGCGTGGGGAACAGTCATCGCATGTTGGCTAGGTACGTTGTAGTACCGGTTCATCCCCACGTGCGTGGGGAACAGTCACTCTCGTGCAGCGGATTGCCATTCCCGAGCGGTTCATCCCCACGTGCGTGGGGAACAGGCTGCCAATTCACCCTATCTCCTACCTGCATGCGGTTCATCCCCACGTGCGTGGGGAACAGTCACTCTCGTGCAGCGGATTGCCATTCCCGAGCGGTTCATCCCCACGTGCGTGGGGAACAGGTCTCGGCCGTCTTCCCCGTATTCTCGATAATCGGTTCATCCCCACGTGCGTGGGGAACAGGAGGGTTTCGTATGGCGCACGTCAACAGCATATGGTTCATCCCCACGTGCGTGGGGAACAGACGCGGCGAGTGACCAGGGCGTGGATATCCAGCGGTTCATCCCCACGTGCGTGGGGAACAGGCCGTGATGCCCATCTTGAATCGCTTTAAAGCCGGTTCATCCCCACGTGCGTGGGGAACAGTTTGGTCCGACCGATATTACTCATCTATCGATCGGTTCATCCCCACGTGCGTGGGGAACAGGCCTAGCGGTCAGTTCCTGAAAGGGAACCTGACGGTTCATCCCCACGTGCGTGGGGAACAGTTTTTGACTATCCATGCTAACGCCTGTGATGCCGGTTCATCCCCACGTGCGTGGGGAACAGGCAAGAATGCCCGCGGGAATGCGCCGATCCGTCGGTTCATCCCCACGTGCGTGGGGAACAGTTTAGCGGTCCAGCCGCCCGCCAGCTGGCCAACGGTTCATCCCCACGTGCGTGGGGAACAGTCGCCGCAGTCCTGAGGCCCCCAACAACCGCTCGGTTCATCCCCACGTGCGTGGGGAACAGATGAACTGGCGCGCGTTGAGGCTGACGGCGCGCGGTTCATCCCCACGTGCGTGGGGAACAGGTGCATCGAGCTGAAAATATTTTGAAAATAGGCGGTTCATCCCCACGTGCGTGGGGAACAGGAACCCGGATTTGTCGGCCGGGATGATGACAGCGGTTCATCCCCACGTGCGTGGGGAACAGTAGGAAAGGAGCTCGATAACGAGGCGAGAAAACGGTTCATCCCCACGTGCGTGGGGAACAGGAGCCTATCCAGCCCTCAGTCTGGATGCCGAGCGGTTCATCCCCACGTGCGTGGGGAACAGCTGCTTATCAGCCGTCGCACCTTCGATTTCTGCGGTTCATCCCCACGTGCGTGGGGAACAGTCTGTTATAGAGCCTGACAGCTCAACGAATGACGGTTCATCCCCACGTGCGTGGGGAACAGGGAATAATAGGTATCAATAGCCTGCTCAGTGGCGGTTCATCCCCACGTGCGTGGGGAACAGGGGCCGCGTGTGGCTCGTATGCGGATGGCTATAGGTTCATCCCCACGTGCGTGGGGAACAGCGTCACATCAACGCCCCCACCGCAAAACCAAACGGTTCATCCCCACGTGCGTGGGGAACAGTTGACTGTAAAAAATAACGGTTTCCACCTTCGCGGTTCATCCCCACGTGCGTGGGGAACAGGCCTTTTTGTGCGAAAATATTTTGATAAACGACGGTTCATCCCCACGTGCGTGGGGAACAGGCGTTCCGTCCGTGCGCCCATGACTCCGGTCCCGGTTCATCCCCACGTGCGTGGGGAACAGACCATTTCTAACCCATTGTTAGAAATGACGAAAAAGGCCGGCAGAAATTCTACCGGCGAATCGCCGCCTAGAAAACGAAAAATCCAAGCTGTTAAAGAGCATCTTTATTCCGACTCGTCGGCCGGTTCAGGAGGGTAGAAGGACACGAGTTTCAGGCCGTCGAGTTCGACGGGCATGCGCCGGTTCTTGCCGAGCGTGACGAAGTCGAAACCCGACTCTGTGTTGGTGGACCACACCATCACGGCGTTTCCGTCTCCGATGCCGGCCTCGACCTGTGCCCAGAGCATTTCGCGCACACGCTTCGACAAATCGCCGACGTAAACGCCGGCGCGGATTTCTACCAGCCACACACCGAGGCGGCCGCGCAGCCGGGGAGGAACGTTTTCAACCACGATGACCAGCATCGCCGAGACTCTTGGGGTTAAGAATGGCGGGGCCGACGGCATCTTCCGGTGTTTCTGGTGGTTCCAGTCCGCCTGCGGCCAGTATTTCTTCGATGGTAGGAATGATCTTCTCCAGCAGCTTGGTTTTCCGAAACATATCGCGGCAGGCCAAACGAACCGCTCGCTCGGGGTTTTCCGGTTTCTCCGCGGCGATCTTGAAAGCGATCGGCACGACGGTATCGAATTTGAAGAGGTCGGCGATGTCGTAGACGAAGGAGAGAGGCTTTCCCGTATGGATGAAGCCTACGGCAGGCGCGTAACCCGCCGCCAGCACGGCTGCTTCGGTGATGCCGTAAAGACAAGCGGTGGCGGAGCTAACGCAGCGGTTGGGCAGGTCGCCGGAGCTCCACTCCTCGGGATCGTAATTGCGATGTTTCCAGGTGACGCCATAGCGTTTTGCCAGCAATTCGTACATCTTACGGACCCTGGCACCCTCGATGCCCCGAAGTTGCTGGACGCTGCGCTTTTCCGGTGGTTTTTCCTTGAATCGGAATTCGTACATTTTGCGCACCACCTTGAGTCGGGCGTCTTCGTCCAGAGCCAGCTTGGCTTGATACAAAAGGCGGTCGGCACGTGCGCCGCCCGGCTGCCCCGAGGCGTAGAGTCGAACCCCGGCTTCGCCGACCCAGACCAGCAAGGTGCCGACCCGCGCCGCAAGCGCCGCGGCTCGGTGCGAGACTCGCGTTCCGGGTTCCAGCATGATGCAGGCGATGGAGCCGACCGGGATGTGGGTACGCACGCCGGTTTTGTCGATCACCACGAACGAGCCGTCGAGTACGTCGATTTCGCCGTATTCGATGAAGATGAGCGATATGCGCTCTTTCATGGCGATGGGTTTCAGGGGAGGGAGGAGATCGGTCATCGTCGGTTCTTCAAGTGCGCGCCTTGCTTATCGTTGCCCACGGCCTTGAGGGATTTCTCGTCGGCAGTGACAAAGATGCCTTCATGGATGATGGCAAGGGCATGATAGGCCGCGTCGTAGAAGGCGACGCGATGGCGGGTCGTCAATGCCAGGATTTGACGTCGCCAATCGGGGGCAAAGAACGATTCTCCCAGACCGAAGGTCACCACCTCATTCATTTGCGATTGTCCCGGTCCTGCCTAATCCATTCTTCGGTGCTCATTTCTAGTGGTTCCATGGTTATGCTCCTTTCTCGTATACGGGCAAATGCTTCCATCCGTCGCCGCCTGGCGAGAGTTTCGGCTAGGGATTGATTGATCAATTTGCTCCGCTCGCCGTGGGGAATCTCCTGTAACTGTGCCCAAACAGCATCATCCAGAACGATATTGATGCGATGCGACATATCTTGCCTCTTAAATAGAGGAGGTTTTTACACACCAAGTGTACATATTAAGGTCGTCTTACCAGCAGTAGGCCGCAGCCAAAGGCTTTGGCGGGGCCGATTCCGTTCTCCAGGTGCCTGACCAACGATTCCGGGTCGATGACACGTAACACGCCTTCAAAAGTGACCGTAGCGAGCTTGCCGGCTCGATTGCCTTTGCGGAAAAACATCGGAGCATGGGGTAAAACATCAACGGTTTCGATTTCTCCCGCGCCCATGAGTTTGCGTTTCAGCCAATTGCGTTGTTCAGTTTCGTGGATGAGTGGAACACGGCATTTTTCTGATTTTTTAACCTTCTTGGCCTCTCGCTGCGCATCGATGATGGTCTTGATCGGATTGGCGGTTAGTAGAAATGCTAAGCGCTGTCCGTGGCTCGGTTGGGGATGGAATTCCCGCGTACCAACAATTCTCAACCCATCTGCAGGCACCGGCGCTCGCCGAGACTGAATCAGCAAACGCAGCGGGCGGCCGGGCTGATAGCTTTCCAACCTGAATAGGAATCCTTGGCGTGCTTCCTCTGCATTTTTTCGCGTTTCTTTTTCCTCACCAGGGAACAGGCGCCAAAGTTGACGATGGATCTCGTAGGGATTGCGAACTACGTCCCACGGAATTTCCACACGGCTCAGGAACATGTTTCCTCCTTATGGAGATATACCTGCCGAGTGCCGAATTGCCGATGCCGGCCCGATATTGGGACGTCGCGAATACGCAACGGCTGTTCGGAGGTTAACTCGCCTTCGGCGTAAATTAGGCCGCCAGAAGGCTCAGCGGTCATCAGCGCCGCTTTTCCGTTGCTTGCCTCTACATCACCATCGAGTAAAGGTCGAGCGATGGGGCAGGAACGCCTACCGAGCACAGGCGTAAAATACGGCCGCCGTAGAGCTTCAGCGATCTTATCCAGTGGAATCGGCGCATCAGGTTTTTCGCCGATTGCTACGGTGAATGCAGCGTCGAATAGATATTCGCGTCGGGAAACCACCGGGTTCTTGTTTGCGGAACCGTCTACCTTGCGTGCACTCTCTACCGTGTGGAAGTCGGGAAGCTTAAGAGCGGTTTTATCTTTAGGTGAACTAGCTCCCGGTCGTAATACCGTTCGATCGGAGCGTACGGTAAACTCGACGCTCACTGCCAATTGCTCCAATGCTTCGGTATCACGTCGATCTAGCCCGAGGCAGGCGCCCAACAACCCTAGCAAACCGCTGCGTGTAGGAAACGCATTGCACGGTCGAAAATCTTCAAATGTGTGAGTGCCCCACGCCTGCATGGGACCATCCAAGCGAAGAATCAGATAACGCGGCACGGAGCCCTCCTTTATTCCTGACCATCCGCAGCGATCCACTCTTCCATCGCTTTGAGGTTGTTTAGAGCGGGTTTACCGCCTACCTCAAGGCTTGCATCGACCGCGAATGCGCGCCCCTTTTCTTCTAACCCGTAGGCACGATTGATACATGCCCAATAATCAGCCAAGGCGTGGATCGATGGCTTGAGAAATCCCCCCAGTTTGTAATCGCGCTTGATCGGCGTTTCAAACGCATTGGCTAGCGAGATCGGTTGGTCGGCAAAGCTGACGATGGCGAAGTCCGCCAGGTTATGAGCAGCGAAAGACTGTTGCTTCGCCGAAGGCACCACCGTCGCTAGTAAATGGAAGACATGGCGGGCAATATCCAGCGCGCGTTGGCGGGACTCGGCGGTCTCCTCGGCCTTGATGTGGTCGATCAATCCCAGGTTCACTTGCAGTTGTCTCAGGTTGAGACTCGCGTAACGGTAGAACACGCCGGCGGAAAACTGCTGAGTATTCAGATGTCCTGCTCCCGTATCGCCCGCGTCTTGGGTCAAATCGTCGACAGCGGTGAACCAGTCCACGTCCTGCGGTTCGACGGCATGGGTGGTGATGGCGTGAGCGACGGCGAGTGCGCCATCCACCGAGGTCATCAATCCCGACGTAGCCATGCGGCCCGACAAGGCGATGTCCAACGCGGAAGTCATAGCCTTGCGAACCATAACAATGTTCTCCTGGACAGCTTTGATGCGTTTTTTTGTCAATGCTTCGTCGATAAAGTCTTGCTCCGTTTTCTTTCTTTTGCCTTTACCTTTCGATTCTTTTTGTTTCGCTGCTTTTTCCCTAGCTTTGCTTAATTCTTCATCGTTCAGAGATACTGAGCTAACGATGCGACAGAGAGTCTTAATTTCCTCTAACGCCCAGGGAGCGACCGCAAGTTTCTTGTTTTCTTCGCCTTGATCACTGACGGCTTCTTCTTGACCATCTGACTCATCGGTTTCATTGTCAGTGACCTTGGCTTTTACGAATAACTCCATTGTTTTGGTCACCAATTCCGGAGCGAATTCACCGCGCAACTTCTCGATAAATTGTGGGATAAGTTTTTCGAGTTCACGAGTGCGGATAGAAGGCGCCCCGAAGTGGTTTTCGTAATATTGGCTTTTCCGCATCGCCCGCTTAATAGATTGGCTGGAAATCCGCACCCGGTTGACGCCGCCGAATACAGCGGTTTTCTGCATGTTCATGTCGTCACGGTTGAGACACGAAGGGCTATGGGAAATGAGTACATGGAAGTTGATGAAGTTTTTCTTAGTCATTCTTTATCTCCTTTGGCGGGGGAAAAGCGGGCGATATAGAAATCCTCGACGAGCTTTCGCTTGTCCTTTTCTTTCCAGCACCAGACCATGCGACCGAAGTCAGACCAGTCCACTGCGGCTTCAATCTGGGTCAAGAGGCGGCGCAATTGGACGATATCGAGCGGTTCGTGGGCACGGGCTACTTGTATAACCCGTGCTTCTGCAACTTTGGCTTCCGCCAGCTGTGCACCGAGTGATTTCGCATTCGGCGCATGCTTGGCATAGGGTAGGAGATAGGCGACACGTAAGTGGCGGTCGTTCGGACGTTCGCCGGGGAATAGCCGATAAAGAGCTGGGGTAAACGCCAAGTCGTCCGGTTCGGCAACTCGGCGTAATTCGGCGCGTGCACCGCTCGGAAAACTTTCGTCATCGTAAATTTCTCTAAGTTTGACAAAATCTGGCAATTCGGCTGTCATGCTTCCTCTATTAGCTTTTTGAGATCGTTATTCAGTCCACGCCGCGCCAAGGCGATAACCGGGATCAATTCGGGTTTTGTCGCGTAAGGGGCGGTTAACTCCTCGAAGATTGCCCGGCAATGGGCAGCCAATTCCAGGGCAAAAGCCTTGCGAGCGGTGGCCCACTGCCGGAATGTGAGTTCATTGGAAAAGGTCTTGTGGATCAGACTTTCGGTTCGGGCGAAAAAAAGTTTCTCGGCGGTTTCATGTATGGCGGCACCGATACCTTTAAGGCCTTTGTCTGTGTTGCCCTGCACGGCGAAATAAAGTTTGCCGCGTAAGGCTTTTTTTGCCTCTTTGCCCATTTCGACCAACTTGGGTAGGCGGCTTTTGTCGTCCCGCCAGCCTTGGGCAAGGCTGATCATTTCGTGGCGCCGCTCCAATACGGAAGCTTTATTGGTGCGATAGCCTCCAACGAGCAGGTGTAAACCGCTTTCGCCTAGCTTGCTAGCCTGTGTAACCGGTCCAGCGGGAATGGAACCCTCTTTGGCTCCGGGATCATTGATGCTTCTGGCGACGACGAATTCCGAGAGTTGGGTCCAAGCCGGCGCAGTAGTCGTAAAGCTCGCGAACTTTTGTTCAAGCTGGCCTTTTTTCAAGGCCATGGTCATTGCGCCATGAGGGTGTGGCCACACTCCCTCCGCGGTAAAGTTGAATTTTTCCTTGCGAAATCCTACGTATCCGAACAACGGCGCTCCGCCCAGCACATCGCAGGGCATGGCAGTTTGCGACTTTACCAACTCTACCCGTGCCGGCTGCCAAAATAGCCCTCGCGCCAAACTGATGGTATTCCAAGGAATAGTGGCTTTTTCCTGGATGGGCACGATCCAGGTCGGGCGATCCTGCTTCAAACCCGGCATTGGGATTTGGCGCTCGGCCAAGCAAGGGCGCGTGAGTACATTACGCCAGACGGTCTCGCGCAAATTCTCTCCGTACACCAGTGTGGTGATCGGCGCGCCTCCACGTAGGCTGCCCTTAAAGCCACCGCCGAAACTGGGGCAATTACTGGCCTGATTGAATAGGGCAATTGCTGCCACTGTTCCCGATAGATGGCGTACTTCGCCCGCCTCATTGAAGAAAGCGTGGTTGTTTCCTTCCGGCAGTCCGATCAGCAGTTTCTGAATGGGAGTCTCCTCCGTGGCCTTCACTCCGCGCGATTGCATGAAAGGCTGAGTTGGATGATCGAGATCGAACCAATCGAGGCATGGTTCTATACCGGCAGCGAACTCTTCAGGTGACAAAGGGTCAGTCAACCGCTTCCGCCAGATAGCATCGTTCTCCGGTAAAAACATCACCTGAGTCATGCACACCAGTAATTGCACGCAGGCCAGTTCCAGATCGTCACGCGGCAAGCTAACCTGCCAGTTGCCAGTTTCGCAGAGGAGTTGCCGGAACGTCAGCAGTTCGAAAGTTCCCGTGCCGCCGTCGGCGCGCACTGGAATCCAAGGATCTTCAAGTAGATTCATCGTTTCTCCGTGTCAACGCCGACTGAAAAGTGACCCCTTTTGAGGGTTTATCGCCGAAGTAAAATTGACCCCTTGAGGCCCAAAAGTTATTCGACGGCCGCTGTCTGCGGCGGGGTTGTTCCTGCCTTGCGCTTGTCCTTCAATCGGTAACTGTCGCCGGTGATTTGCACGATGTGGGCGTGATGCAGGAGCCGATCCAGCATCGCGGCCGTCAGGGTCTGATCATCGGCAAAGGTGCCCGCCCACTGGGTGAACGGCAGGTTGCTGGTGAGAATCAGGCTGCCGCGCTCGTAGCGCTTGGCGACGACGTTGAAGAAGAGATTCGCTTCGTCACGTCCGAGCGGCAGATAGCCGATCTCATCGATGACCAACAGCCTGGGCGCCATCACGACCCGGTTGAAGTACTCCTTGAGACGCTCCTGGCGGTGTGCGGCGGTGAGTTGCAACATCAGATCGGCGGCGGTGACGAAGCGTGTCTTGAGGCCGGCCATCACCGCGCGGTAGGCCAAGGCGATCGCCAGATGGGTTTTACCAACCCCGCTGGGGCCGAGCAGGACGATGTTCTCGGTGCGCTCGATAAAGCTCAAACCCGCCAGTTCCTGGAGCTGGGCCCGGGGCGCTCCCAAGGAGAAAGCAAAGTCGTACTGCTCCAAAGTCTTCACGACCGGCAAGGTGGCCATCTTGAGCAAGGTCTGCCGGGTGCGTTCGGCGCGGGCCTTGGCCTCGGCGATGAGCAGTTTCTCGAGGAAGTCGGCAAAGCTCTCCTCGCGATCGGCGGCCTGCTGGGCCAGGTGGGGCCAGTCCGACCCGATCCGCTCGAGCTTCAGGCTTTGGCTGAGTTCGGTAATCCGGGCGTGCTGCAGATTCATGCCGTCACCTCCAGCAACTGGTCGTACACCGACAGGGGATGTTGCAGGCTGTCATGGGGCAAGACGCGGCCAACGTGCCGCTGGGGTGCCGGCAAGCCTTGGGGTGCCTGAACCGGCAACGGCCGCAGGGCGAGGCGCTCTTCGGCCAATCGCACCGCGGGCTGTACGCCGGTGGTGCCGTGCACCCGTTGATGCGCCACCTGATCGAGCCAGGGGCCGATCTGGGCATTGGCGGTCTCGACATCGAGTGTCAAGCCGGCGCTCTTGAGCGTGGCCGCCAGTGGCGTGATGAAGCTGGCTTTCAGGTATCCGTTGAAGCGCTCCACCTTGCCCTTGGTTTGGGCCCGGTACGGCCGGCAGACCTTGGGCCGGAAGCCATACGCCCCGGCCAGCGCGTACAGGGCCGGGTGCCAGCGGTGCCGGCCTTCACCGTAGGCGTCCCGTTCGGTGATGATGGCGCCGGCATTGTCGAACAGCACCTCTTCGGGCACCCCGCCGAAGTAGTGGAGGGCCTCGCGCAGCCCCGTCAACCAGGCCGCGCTGTCCTCGCGGTCGGAAAAGCGCACGAACGTGGCGCGACTGAACCCCAGCGTGGCCACGAAGGCTTTGAGCGGATCGCGCCCCCGCCGGATCGTCGTGAAATCGGCCTGCATCTGGCGGCCCGGTGGGGTTTCAAAGCGGACCACCGGTTCTTCCGGTCGCCGTTTGAAGGGGGCGAGATACGCCTTGAGCTGGCTGATGCCGCCTGCATAGCCCCGTTCACGAAGCTCTCGCAGCAGCACCGTGGCCGGAATCCAATGCGGACGTGCCGCCTCGATGCGTTGCTGCAGATAGGCTTTGAAGGGATCCAACTTGCAGGGGCGGGGCGCCCGCAGCCGGTACCGGGGCAACGCGCTTTCGCTGCGCAGGTACTTGCGTACCGTGTTGCGCGAGACGCCCAGCTCCCGCGCGATGGCTTTGATGCCATGGCCCTGTCGGGCCAATACTTTGATCTCCACTGACTGCTCCTGAGTCAACATTTCCGCGGCTCAAAAAAGCCGCCATTTTCCCCCAAGGGGTCAAATTTACTTCGGTGTCAGGGGTCATTTTTACATCGGCGGTGACATCTCCGTTCTAATCCAAAATCCTTTGTGTAACGGAATTTCCCGTCTATCGACGTCCACCCGTCTTGTTCGTCGTTGGTCATTTCCAATTGCAGGTAGCCCGCGAGGTCTCCTTCTTGTTCCACACGGCATTCCTTTAGCTGTTTCTCCCAACTAGCGGGCACGGGAACCGCATTGAGATTGAGGGTTTCAGCGAGTTCCCATTCGTTCAAAGTGTTTAGTGGTCGCCCGTCTAATAGGCGGCCATTTGAGAGGAGAGGTAGTACGGTTAGGCTCATTTCGCTGTCGCGGGTAAGCCCGGTGACGGTGTGATCTTCATCTCGGAAGGCGCTGACGGTCATAGTAGTTAGCCGCTTCGCCTCTGCTTCGCGCCTGGATTGATCGTCTTTCCAGCCTAAATAATCAGCATAGACAAGATCGGGCTCGTCGTCCCAAACATTCTCGGAATAGACTTCTTTTATCCAATCTCGATAAGCTTCCGGGAATACAATTCGGTCAGTTCCCGCCAATAATTGTTCGGTTCGCCACAGAACTCTCGTATTGCCGTAAATCAGCTTGTGCAATCCATAGTCCTCGGTTTCAACCGAGATCACCGTACAAAGTGGCAATTCGAATCCCGCAGGGCGATCATTACGTTGATGGCGATGGAGACGGCCCAAACGCTGGAACAGCAGATCCACCGGACAAATTTGGGTTAGCATCCAGTCGAAATCCAGATCGAGGCTTTGTTCAACCACTTGTGTGGCGACGAGAATGCGTCCTTTCCCTCGTACCGCGATGCGACCATAACGCTCGAGTACGATTTGCTCCTTTTGTTGCCGGTCTATAAAACGGTAGCGGGCATGGAAGATGTCTACTTCCAGCTCTGTCTCGCGGCGCAGCTCGCGGGCGAGCCGCTGAGCGTCATCCACCAGATTCATGATGACCGCCACCCGTGCCCCTGCTTTGGCGGCTGCCACGATACGGTCTAGCAGATCAGCGTTCGGGAAGGCACCTGGCAACTTCAGGTATTCAATAGAGACTTCGCGTTCGGGAGGGCGTTGATCATCGGGTAGGGTTAGGCAAACGGGTGAACCTTCGCCGGCATGCCACAGGGCAGGATATGGCGCGGCTTCTGTACAATCGCACTTCCAAGCTTCAAACAACTTGGCGCGAACACTGGCAGGTAAGGTGGCGGAGAGCAGGATTGCACTGCCGCCGGTGGCTTTCTGGCGGCGCAGCGCCTCCCCGAGCAGTCCATGCATGTAGGCGTCGTAGGCGTGAACTTCGTCCACGATAAGCACCGATTTGTTCAACCCGAAGCCGCGCACGAACTTGTGCCGTACCGGAAGAACGGACAGCAGCACCTGATCCACTGTACAAACGCCAAACTGACCAAGAAAAACGCGCTTGCGGCTGCTGGCAAGCCACAAGGCGCATTGCGTGGCGGCCTCGGTCTTACCTTGTGCCGACGTATTCCGGCCGCTCTCCACAAGTCGGTGGAAGGTTTCATTAAATTCACGATTACCGTGGGCCAACACTAGGTTTGCCGTGCCGAATATCCGTTCCGCGAAGGCTACGGCCCTTGCCAGCATAGCATTGGCAGTGGCTTGGGTTGGAAGTGCGAAGACGATGGAGTCAGCCACGCCTTGATCCAACAATCGCCAAGCGTAAGCGAGCGCGGCTTCGGTCTTGCCGCTGCCTGTAGGTGCTTCGATCAATGTCAGCCCGGGAGTGGTCGGTAGATTGTCCACCTCAACCTGGACCCCGCGCGGGGATTCACCCGTCTGGAGCAAGGCGCCTAGCCCACGGTAATCAGAGCTTTTTCCCAGTAAGCCAAAGCGATATAAGAGGCTTTCATCCTGAATTTTGCGGATACGTTCTGTCAGGTATTCGGCTAAATCCACCTGAGGATCGCATCGGTAGTCGAAAACCTCATTGGAACCGATCCAGTCGCATACCGAGCAAAAACCGGCCAGCCATGCTTGAGCAGCGGGAGAACAACTTGGAGGAAGCTGTTGCAGACTCAATCCTGCCGGCTCCAAGAACAGGCGGGCTAATTCGCAAACAAAGGTAATGCGTGCGTTCCGGTCATGTTCGGCGAGCGTTTCGTCCGTATCGGGCACCAAACCGGGCATTTCGGGTACAAAGAAGTCACCGTGATGCCCCGTTACAGCAGCGAGCCAAGGTTGCCACTGACTCCAAGTTTCCCGGTCGGTATCCCGGCAGTTAAGCCAGCCTCGATATTCCCGATTCGCCCATGCCAACCCGGCCCATCCATGATCGAACCCGATAATATCTCTTGTTGCCAATCCATGGTCTTCTGGACCGAGTGGCTGCCAAGCGGCGGCAAGTGCTTCAGGCGCTTTTAGTTGAAATCGCAGGTCGAACTTACCGAGGTCATGCAGGGCAACGAAAAACATTACCCACGCACGAAGTTGACTTTGATTTAATCCTGGGTAGCTGAAGGATGCGGTGAAGCAGCGTCGTATAGCCGTGCTCGCATCCCACCAAGCGCAGGCAACTGCTGAAACGTCCAAACAGTGATAGGGCAACAAATGATAGGGTGTTCCGGCTTCACCTTCCTTGCGCGCTTTCCCCCAATATTTCCAATAGGCACGATCGGTCGTCATCGCTCATCTCCTGTGTGTAACGCGAGCGTTATAGCATGGGTAGTGGCATCACCAGATGCGCCTGTAAGGAGGTTTATGTGTCAGAAAAAGCTGAAATTTTTGTAAGCCGGTGCTTACACGATGTATCAGAGCGAGATGTCGAGGTGGAAATTAGCGGGTAAGCGTTTGAAATACCGATGATCCGTCAGGATGACGAGGAATTTTCTGAGGTCGTTCAAGAGTGCCGGGTTAGCGTTTCATTCCACCTATGCTTAGAGCGGCTTCATTTTGTTTATACGGTAGATCTACGTTGCGGAAATCATTTAGCCGTAGTGGAACTAGGGTGTGGTGAGCGAAGCGAACCGCACCGCACCGTTCGAGGAGGGATTCCAGTATCGAGCCCAGTTAGTCCTGCCTGACTTCCATTCCGTCAAAATCCGTCTCGCCTGGAGAGATAACCGGAACCTACGCAACCTGGAGGAGGCGCTTTACCGTCCTTGGTTTCTGGATTCCGGCGATCCCTGCCGGAATGACGGCTTTGGGGGTTGACATGGGCGAGGTAGGGCGGATTACGGCCTAGCGGGCCTGTCCTGAGCCCGGTCGAAGGGCTAACCTGCCCTCGCTCACTTTCCTTTCCTTCGATTTCCTTTCAATAAGGATGAAAACGCTCTAACGAGCCGCCTGGATGTAGCACAGTGAAATTTGGTGATCGGAGTGCTGGTCTTGGACTCGGTGAGCTTCACGGGAACTCGGTGGGTAGAGTCGAGCGCACGAACGCTCGTCCTTATGCCTTGCGGAAAGATTCAGAGCCTATCCCGATAGACTCAAGTAGCCCTTCGACAAGGGTAGGACGAACGGCCTATCGGGATAGGCTCATATTCAGAGCTTCCTTGGCTCAGCGAGATCGCAGCGAGCGCTCTTGTTCAACCATTCGCCCCGCCCAGCGCTTCCCTCAGCGCATCGTCCACCGTTTCTACCCAGACGAATTGGAGTTTTTCCTTGGCTTCGGCGGGGATTTCGTCGAACTCCTTTTGGTTGCGGGCTGGCAGCAGTACGCGGGTGATGCCGGCGGCGAGGGCGGCGAGCACTTTTTCCTTGATGCCGCCTACCGGCAGCACGAGCCCTCGCAGGCTGATTTCGCCGGTCATGGCGGTATCGTTCCGAACCGCTTTCTGGGTAAGCAGGGAGACCAGGGCGACGAAGATGGCGACACCGGCGCTGGGGCCGTCCTTGGGCGTGGCCCCGGCGGGCACGTGGATATGGATGTCGCTTTTTTCGAATATCTCGGGCTGAATGCCGAGATCGGTGCAGCGGGCCTTGGCGAGACTGAGGGCGGCTTGGGCGCTTTCCTTCATGACCTCACCCAATTGCCCGGTCAGCGTCAGTTTGCCGGTGCCGGGCGCACGGCTGGCTTCGATGAAGAGAATATCGCCGCCCACCGGGGTCCAGGCGAGACCGGTAGCAACGCCGGGTACGCTGGTGCGCATCGCGACTTCGCTTTCGAAGCGTCGCGGGCCGAGGATGCTGGGCAGGAGCTCGGGCGTTACCGTCAGCCGCTCGATTTCACCTTCGGCGATGCGGACAGCGGCATGGCGGAACACCGCGCCGATTTCACGTTCCAGGTTCCTTACGCCGGCTTCCCGGGTATAGTCGCGGATGATAGTCCTGAGCGCCTCATCGGTGATCTCGCATTGGTCGGGATCCAAGCCACAGGCTTCGGCCTGCTTGGAGACGAGATAGCGCCGGGCGATCTGAAGCTTTTCTTCGGTCGTGTAGCCGGGCAGGTGGATCACTTCCATGCGGTCGCGCAAGGGGCCCGGAATGGTATCGAGCATGTTCGCCGTGCCGATGAACATGACGTGGCTGAGATCGAACGGAACCGCGAGATAGTTGTCGCGGAAGGTGCTGTTCTGCTCTGGATCGAGCACTTCCAACAGAGCCGCGGACGGATCGCCGTGGAAGCTAGTACCGAGTTTGTCGATTTCATCCAGCATCATGACGCAGTTGCGCGCGCCGGCCTTGCGGATGGCTTGGATGATGTTGCCCGGCAGGGCGCCGATGTAGGTGCGCCGGTGGCCCCGGATTTCGGCCTCGTCGTGAACGCCCCCCAGGCTGACTCGCACGAATTTTCGGCCGGTGGCGCGGGCGATGCTTTGTCCCAGGGAGGTTTTGCCGACGCCGGGCGGACCCACGAAGCAAAGGATCGGGCTTTTTCCTGCCGGATTCAGCTTGCGGACTGCGAGATATTCGAGAATCCGCTTCTTGATTTTTTCGAGGCCATAGTGATCTTCATCCAGGACCCGCCGCGCCTCGGCGACATCCAGGCGATCCTCGGTCTCAACCGACCAAGGCAGTTCAACCAGCCATTCGAGATAGCTGCGCACCATGGAATGCTCGGCGCTCGCTTCGGGCATCCGTTCTAGCCGCTTCAGTTCCTTCATCGCTTGATTTTCGGCTTCCTCGGGCATTTTCGCCTTGGCGATGGCTTCGTAGAGTTCGGCGATTTCCTCGGTGCGCTCATCGGTTTCGCCTAGCTGCTTTTGAATCGTCTTGAGCTGTTCGCGAAGCAGGAACTCGCGCTGGCGCTCGTCCATGGTTTGCTTAGTCTGCTCGCTGATCTCCTTGGAGATGCGGAGTACCTGGATGCGATGACGAAGGAGGTTCGAGATTTTGTCGAGCCGTGTCTGGACATCGAATGTCTCGAGGATCTCCTGTTTCTCAGCGATCGCCAGGTCCATGAAAGATGTCACCAGGTCGGCGAGCATCGGAGCCGAGGACACCTGTTGAAGGGCGTTTATCAATTCAGGCGGAGCTTGAGGCAGTAAGGTCAGAATTTCTGACACTTGGTCTCTTAGCTGTAAGACGCGGGCTTCAATCTCTGGCGTCTGAGCCTCTTCTTCCTTGATCGGTTCGATACGTGCGGCCACGAACGGATAGCCTTCCAGGAATTCGATGATGCGGAACCGCTGTTCGCCCTGGCAGACGATGTTGTGCGAGCCTTCGGGACCCGTTACATAGCGCAGGATGGAAGCACGAGTACCGACCGCGTAGAGCTCGTCCGGCCCGGGTGCTTCCACCTTCGCATCCCGCTGCAGCAGGATTCCGATCGAGGTGTCCCGGCGCAGCGCGTATTGGGCTGCGGCGATGGATGGTTCCCGCCCGACGCTGATCGGAATAATGACGCCAGGGAATAGCACGATATTCCGCACGGGGATGATCGCGATGGCATCCGGAGGCAAGCTCGGGGCGGAGGTGGCGTTTTGATCTGATCGTTGTTCGGTTTTCATGGCGGCAATCAGTCCGTCTTGAAAAGAGGAATGGTCAGACAGCCGTTTGCGTAATTCGGTTCGCCTGGATTCAGGCGCCAGGGTGGCAATTGGATGCGTCGTTCGAAGCGGCCGTATGGAATTTCGAGGCGATGGATAACAGCGGTATCCGGGGTGATATTCAAAGTTCGTTCGCCGGACACGACGAGCGAATCCTCGGCCACGGCGACCGTGATCGCATCTGGGGATACGCCCGGCAAAACGACGGTGATGATGATCGCATCGCTGGTTTCGATGATGTCGACAGGCGGCTCCCACGCGGGTCGGGACGCGATGAGTCGATGGACTTGAAAGAATCGTCGATGAAGGCGTTCCGCCTGTTCCAGCAGCTCGCAGGCTTGCGCCCACATCCAGGTTGTCGGACCGTGCAGCATGGCAATAATCTCAAACTATAGAACGCACAAGACCTTAGATACCGAAAGCCAATGCCGTGTCAAGCATCCAGTCGGGATATCCGTATCCGAACGATGAACTCCCCCTAAGAGACTCAGGTTTCGGTGAACCGCCGGGAGGCCCGGTCCGGTACAACCAAGCCTAATCTTTAAGCTATATGTCCTCGTCCTGAATCACTCTCTGAAGGGGGTTGCGAAAGCAACCTGCTGAAGATGCCGGGTTTCGTTTTGAACGCCGCCCACATTTCGGCTTTTGCAACACGCTCCTTCGGGAAAAGGAATCTAGGTTACGCTCTTTTACGCTTGGTTCCGGGGGCTACTGCCGCAAACGTCGCTTCAGTCGCGACTTTCCATGTACTCCATACGTAATTGGACGTTCCTGACGTCGCGAAATTCATTGATCTCGAGCCGATAGACGGCGCGAAGCCGGCGGCAGGCGAGCCACTCGGCCGGTTCATCGACGAAAAACGCGATGCCGTCCACGAGTTTCTCGGAGTTTGGAATTCTGAGGAGCAATTTGAGATGACGGTCGCCGACGATACGGCTTTGCGCCACGTCGAATTCGCCGTCGAACAGAGGCTCGGGAAAACCCTGGCCCCACGGTCCCGCCTGGCGCAGCAGCTCGGCCGTTTCCAGTTCCATCTCGTGGACCTCGAGCGGTCCGTCGCTGTGCACGACATGGTCGAGATCCAGATCGGCGGAGTGGCGGGCAACCTCTTCCTCGAACAGTTCGGCGAAGCGTGCCAGGTCGTTCCGGTGCAGGCTCAGCCCTGCGGCGATGGCGTGTCCGCCGAATTTGCGCAGCAGGTTCGGATTGCGTGTGGCGATATCGCTGAGCACATCCCGGATGTGCACGCCGGGAATGGAGCGGGCGGAGCCTTTGATTTCGTCGCCGTCCGTACGGGCGAACGCGATCACCGGCCGATTCAGACGATCTTTGATCCGGGAGGCGAGTATGCCGACCACGCCCTGATGCCAGGCGTCATCGAACAAACAGAGTGCCGCCTTGGTCGTCAGGGAAGCATCGAGGTCTTCGAGATAGGCGAGGGCGTCGAGTTTCATCTGTTCCTCGATTTCGCGCCGATCCCGATTCAGCTGGTCGAGCCGCACGGCCATGGCGCTGGCGGCGTCCGCGTCGTCGGTCAGGAGGCATTCGATGCCGAGGGTCATGTCTTCTAGCCGTCCGGCGGCGTTGAGCCGCGGCGCCACGGCGAAACCGAGGTCCGCCGCCGTGATGAGTCGCGCATCGCGCCCGGCGACCTCCAGCAAGGCCAGCAGTCCCGCCTGGGCTTGTCCGGAGCGGATGCGCTGCAGTCCCTGGTGAACCAAGATGCGGTTGACGTGATCCAGACAAACCACGTCAGCGACCGTGCCCAAGGCTACCAAGTCCAGAAGCTGCGCGAGATTGGGTTCTTTCGCGCCGGCTCGCGCGAAATGGCCGGCCGTCCTCAACCGGTTTCGCACCGCCGAAAGAACATAAAACATCACGCCGACGCCTGCTAGGCATTTGCTCGGAAAAGGATCGCCTGCCAGATTAGGGTTGACGATGCCGTCCGCCTCAGGAAGCTGCGAGCCCGGTAGGTGATGATCGGTAATCAGGACCCGTATGCCGCGTGCTTTGGCCGCCAGTGTGCCCTCCAGGCTGGAAATGCCATTGTCGACGGTAAGCAGGATATCCGGATTGCTTTGGGCTGCCAGGACGACAATCTCGGGCGTCAGGCCGTACCCGTACTCGAAACGGTTGGGTACCAGATAGGAAACCCGCTCCGCGCCGAGCAGCTTGAGTCCCCGGACGGCCACGGCGCAGGCGGTTGCGCCGTCGGTGTCGTAATCGGCGATGACGAGAATGCGTTGATTCTTCCGGATCGCCTCCGCGAGCTGATCGGCCATAGCTTCCATGCCGCTCAAGAGCCAAGGGGAAGGGAGTCTTGCTAGCGAGCGGTCGAGCTCGTCGATGGCGGTTAAACGACGCGCAGTGTAAATGCGTTGCAGCAGTGGCGGGAGATGGGAAAGCTCAGGCGCGGCGAGCCGATCCGAGGCGCGGGGGATGATCTTCTTTTTGACCGGATAGTAAGGCATTCGGAAATAGTGGCCCTAGCTCATAGACAGGATCAAGCGCAGAATTTCAGCGGTATCGCTTGCAACGCTTCCTCGCCACTCTACGCGGTCTCGCGTCGCGCACGAGCAGGCAATCCTTCCCCCGTCTGCGCACTCGCCGATTTGTGTCTCGCCCCGCCGATTCGCCCAGCGTTTTTGCTGTCCACGGGGAATGACCGCCCCTTGCCCCATCCTACCGACTATCGGGGCAGACTTGCGATGAGCGGCACGTAATGATCAATCAACAAGGCTGAAAAAATCCCGACCAGATAGACCAGCGAATAGCCGAACGTTTTCATGGCCAGCTTGTTGTCAGCCGTTCTTTTGAGGCGAATTGCGTAGTACAGGAAGCCGGCTCCGAACCCCACGGCAGCCCCGAGGTAAAGAAAACCGCTCATGCCGGTGAGATACGGGAAGAGGCTCACGATTACCAGCAATATGGTATAGAGCAGGATATGCAGCTGCGTGACCTCCACACCGTGGGTTATGGGCAGCATGGGGATGTTCACCTTGGCGTAATCATCGCGCTTTGCGATCGCATAGGCCCAGAAATGGGGCGGGGTCCACGTGAAGATCAGCAGAAACAGCAACAGGGCGTACGGATGCACCTCGCCGGTCACGGCGCACCACCCGAGAACTGGAGGGGCGGCGCCCGCCGCGCCGCCGATCACGATGTTCTGCGGCGTCGCGCGTTTCAGATAAACCGTGTAGATGAACGCGTAGCCGATCAGCGAAAGGAAGGTCAGAAGCGCGGTTAGCGCGTTTACGAACAGCAACAGAATCGCCATCGAGAGTGTGCCCAGAATGGCGGCGAAGATCACCACCTGGTTCGGCTGAACGTGCCCTGAAGGCAGCGGGCGGTTCTGGGTGCGCACCATTTCGGCGTCTGCGCGGCGGTCCAGGAAATGGTTGAGGGCGGCGGCTGACGCGGCGGCGAGACCGATCCCAAGGCTCGCCCATAGCGAAACGACCAATGGAGGTAGTCCCGGAACGGCCAAAAACATGCCGATCACAGCGGTGAACACGATATGGCCGACGACCTTGAGCTTGCACAGGGCGAGATAAGTTCTCCAGGAAACGGCATGCGTGGATTCGATATGAGTCGTCGAGTTCATCGTTTCGCTACGGTCTTCGTTTACAATACCCGCTGGTTCGGCAACCCGCCGTTAATCCCCAACACATTAGGAGAGCGTCAAATGCAGTTTCGCGGACTCCGTCTTGCCTTGCTGGTTCTACCGCTTTCGCTTCATGCTGCTGAGCCTGCGGTTCATGAGTTCCGGCTGGATAACGGGTTGAAGCTTTTGGTCCAGGAAGACCACCGTGCGCCGGCAGTCGTCACGCAGGTCTGGTACAAAGTGGGCGCAAGTTATGAACATGGCGGCATCACCGGCATTTCGCACATGCTCGAACACATGATGTTCAAGGGTACCGAAAAACATCCGCCGGGCGAATTCTCGCGTATTATCGCAGCAAACGGAGGTCGAGAAAACGCTTTCACCGGGCAAGACTATACCGCCTATTTCCAGACTTTGGAAAAAACTAAGCTTCCGGTCAGCTTCGAACTGGAAGCCGACCGTATGCGGAATCTCGTTCTAACCGAGAAGGAGTTCGAAAAAGAGCAGCAAGTTGTTCTGGAAGAACGCCGGCTGCGTACAGACGACCAACCGCGCGCCAAGATGGAAGAGCATTTTGAGGCTGTCGCCTATACCAACAGCCCTTACAAGAATCCGGTCATCGGCTGGCCGGATGACATCAGCGGATTAACCGTCGACGATCTCAAGGCGTGGTACGAGCTCTGGTACGCGCCGAACAATGCTACGGTGGTCGTGGTGGGCGATGTGAATCCGCAGGAGGTTTTCGCGCAGGCCAAGAAATACTTCGGCCCACTGAAACCCAGCAAGCTGCCGGTGGTCAAGCCGCGGGGTGAGGTCGAGCAATTGGGCATGCGCCGCATCATTGTTCGTCAGCCGGCCAAGCTGCCGTATCTTGTGATGGGTTACAAGACACCCGCCTTGCGGACGGTAGGGGAAGAGGATTGGGAGGCTTATGCCTTAGAGGTAGCGGCCGGTATTCTGGACGGCGGGAACAGCGCACGGCTATCTAGCCGTCTGGTGCGTGGGCATCAGATTGCCGCATCCGCAGGGGCGGGCTACCATCTTTATTCTCGCTTGTCGAATTTGTTCACGCTGGAGGGGACGCCCGCCCAAGGTAAGACCTTGCAGGCTTTGGAAAAAGCTTTCGGCGAGGAAATCCGCCGTCTTCAGGAGGAACCGATTCCCGCTGAAGAGTTAGAGCGAGTCAAGGCGCAAGTGCTGGCTCACCACATTTATCAGAGAGATTCCATGTTTTATCAGGCTATGCAACTCGGCGCGACGGAAACCGTTGGATTGGGCTGGCAAACCGTCCGGGAATACGTGGACAAGGTCAATGCTGTGACTGCTGAACAGGTCCAAAAGGTCGCCCAGAAATACCTGATCGATGACCGACTGACCGTGGGGTATCTGGAGCCGTTGCCATTGCCCGAAGGGGCGAAAGCGCCGGAAGAGGCTGCACCGATGGGGGGCGACCATGTCCGTTAAACACGTGTGCCAATGCCTCGTATTTCTGTTTGTGCTGATCAGCGCACCGGTCCACGCCGTGCCGGAAATCCAGCACTGGGTCTCCGCGCAGGGCGGCCGTGTCTACTTCGTGCGGACCGAAGGTCTGCCGCTGCTGGATGTCAAGATCGTGTTCGACGCCGGCAGCGCCCGCGACGGCGAAAAATTTGGTCTCGCGGCTCTCACCTCCGGCATGCTCGATACCGGTGCGGGTGATTGGGATGCCGATGCCATTGCCCAGCGGCTTGAGAACGTTGGTGCATCCCTCAGTACCGGCGTTTCTCGGGATTCGGCCTGGTTGTCGCTGCGTAGTCTGACCCATCCTGAAAAGCTCGCGGTCGTCCTGGAAACGGCTCGGGAAATCCTCGCTCATCCCCGCTTCGACCAGAAAGACTTCGAGCGGGAAAAAAACCGGACGTTGCTCGCAATCAAGCAGCGCGGCGAGGAACCGGACGAACTCGTCGAAATCGCGTTTTTTCAGGCACTCTATGGAGATCATCCGTACGCGCATCCACAGGAAGGGTTTACTGAAACCGTAACGCCCTTGACCCGGGAGGATCTGGTCGATTTCCACAAGCGTTTCTACGTGGCGAGCAATGCCATCGTCGTGATCGTGGGCGAGGTGACTCGAGCGGACGCGGAGTCCATCGCCGAAAAATTGCTGTCGGGACTCGAGAAAGGCACCGCTCCGCCGGCGCTGCCGTCGCCTACACCGGTCAAGGCGGCCGGAGTCATCAAGCAGCAATTCCCGTCCGAGCAGACCCACGTGCGTGCGGGAATTCTGGGGTTGGCGGCGAATGATCCCGACTATTTCCCACTTTACGTAGGCAATCACATCCTGGGTGGCAGCGGCCTGGTTTCGCGCATCAGCGAAGAGGTCCGGGAGAAGCGCGGCCTCTCCTACAGCGCCTATAGCTATTTCATGCCGCTTCGGGAGGTCGGGCCGTTCGAGATGGGGCTCCAGACCCGCAACGACAAGGCTGAGGTAGCCCTGCGCGTGGCCTTGGACACCATCAAGAATTTCGTGGCGAACGGCCCGACCGACAAAGAGTTGGAGGCGGCTAAGAAAAATATCGTTGGCGGTTTCGTCTTGCGCTTGGACAGCAATCGGAAACTTACCGAGCAGGTGGCCGCCGTCGCGTTTTACAATCGTCCTCTGGATTACCTCGCCAAGTTTACCGAGAAGGTGCAGGCAGTGACCCGTGAGGATATCAAGCGGGCTTTCCGGTCGAGGATCGATCCGGACAAGATCCAGACAGTACTGGTCGGTGGCGGAGCAAGGTGAAGAATGAGCTCCGCATTATCGGCGGTCGTTTCCGCAGCCGTAAACTCAAGTTTCCGAACGCGCCCGGGCTCCGGCCGACGCCGGACCGGGTGCGGGAAACGCTGTTCAACTGGTTACGAAACGACATCGAAGGCGCGCGCTGCCTCGATCTCTATGCGGGCAGCGGCGCGCTCGGATTCGAAGCCGCTTCCCGTGGTGCTGCCAAAGTCGTACTGGTGGAACGGGATGCGGCAGTATGCAAAGCTCTCGAACGAAATCGCGCGTTATTGAACGCTGAGGCCGTGGACGTCATTCAAGCGGACACGGAGCGCTTCTTGTCGGGAACGGGACAGCCGTTCGACGTGGTTTTTCTCGATCCGCCTTTCCGCGAGGGTCTGGTCGTTCCGTGCTGCCGGGTATTGGAGGAGAATGGTTGGCTCTCGCCCCGCGCTAAAATCTACGTGGAAGCGGAAAGCGGTCTTCGACTCCTAGGTCTTCCGGGCAATTGGCGAGTCTTGCGAGAAGGCAAGGCGGGCGAAGTCGGCTACCATTTATATGAGCGCATGTTTTCCGGTCCATGCTCATGATCATAACCGCAATCTATCCCGGAACTTTCGATCCGATCACCAACGGTCATGTCGACCTGGTAACGCGGGCTGCCCGCATTTTCGATCGAGTGGTCGTTGCAGTGGCGGAAAATAAGAATAAGGCACCTTTATTCAGCTTGGACGAGCGGGTGGAATTGGCACGTGCTTCGTTGCAGGACGTGGGAAACGTCGAAGTTATAGGATTCGACACGCTCCTGGTGAACTGCGCGAAAAAATGCGGTGCTACCGTGATTCTTCGTGGACTTCGCGCGGTCTCGGATTTCGAGTTCGAATTTCAACTGGCCGGCATGAACCGTCATCTCTGCGCGGAACTGGAGACGATGTTTTTAACGCCGAGCGAAAAATACGCCTTCATTTCGTCATCGGTGATTCGTGAAATTGCTAAATTCGGCGGAGACGTGTCAAGTTTCGTGCCGGACCTGGTGCGAGAGGCATTGATCGCAAAATACGCCAATTTTCAGTGAGGTCGTTCGATGGCTTTGATTATCACCGACGAATGTATCAACTGTGATGTATGCGAGCCCGAGTGCCCGAACGGCGCTATCTCACAGGGTGAAGAAATCTATGAAATCAACCCCTCGCTTTGCACCGAGTGCGTCGGACATTTCGACACTCCGCAATGCATGGAAGTTTGTCCGGTGGACTGCATCCAGAAGGATCCGGATTATGTGGAAGACCGCGATTCCCTGTACGAGAAATATTTGGCTTTGACCAAAGGGTCGGGCGCGGCATGACGCCGTGAGTGGCCTGCTCAGTAAATTGAAATTTTTACTTACGTCGGCGAAGGATTGCCGACCTACTAAAATTGGCGAAGCCGGAGCTAAATAAATACAACGTGTAAGTGTCGTATGCCGGCGCTATAACGTGATGCCGTAGAGCAGATCGTTACAACGTCATAGAACATGCTGGGTGCTCCGAGTGGTAGATTACACAGGGCTTGAAAACTAGCAAGGGGGCAAGTTCTTCCAGGGTTTGAATCCCTGACCCACCGCCAAAATTTATGGATGCTCTATTGCCATTGAGGAATGCCTGTGGGAGTCGTCGAACTTTTCTCTAAGCGGCAGAAGCGTGCTCGCGGCGAAATGCCTGATGTCTACGTCTACGATACTCTGCCGCAATCGCTGCGGGTGCAGATCATTTACATCATTCGAGATGCATTCGGCGTCGATAAGGATAGATACCGCTCAAATCACGCTGTACAAGCGTACAAGTCTGTCCACCAGATCCTCTGTAGGGAATATGGCGTGTTCACGCTGATCAAGTCTCCTAAATCAGACCAGGACGCCATCTTCAATTTCTTTCCTGATTAGCGATGAAGTTCAGTATCGGCTCACGCTGTGAGCCACTAGGGGGCTTAGACTAGGGGCATCGATCACAAAAGAGGTGTCCCATGCCGATGAACCGAGTGCAATTTCAAAAGGGGTTGTCGTTGGCCGAGTTTCTGGCCCAATACGGCCGTGAAGAGCAATGCGAAGCGGCACTGGAAGCCCTACGCTGGCCGGAGGATTTCCGCTGCCCAGCCTGTGGTGGCGCGCACCACACGGCGTTCGAACGGAGCGGGCGAAAATACTGGCAATGCGGGCACTGCCGAAAGCAAACGACGCTGACCGCTGGGACGATCTTCGAAGCGACCAAGCTGCCGCTCTCTACCTGGTTTCTGGCGATGTATCTCCTGACCCAGGCCAAGAACAATGTCTCAGCACTGGAATTGATGCGTCATCTCGGAGTGTGTTATCGCACCGCCTGGCTGGTGAAACATAAGCTGATCCAGGTGATGGCGGAGCAGGAAGCGGATCGACAATTGACCGGGCGGGTCGAGATTGACGATGCTTACCTGGGCGGTGAACGGTCCGGGAAACGCGGACGGGGTTGCGAAAACAAAGTCAGCTTTGTGATGGCGGTACAAACCACGGACGACGGTCACCCATGGTTTGTGCGCCTTGATCCCCTGCCGTTCACCCAGCAGGCGATCGCGGACTCGGCCCAACGCGCCTTGGCCCCGTCGACCTACGCCCTCACCGATGGCCTGAGCGGGTTTCGGAGCGTGCACCAGGTCATCGCGGGGCATCAACGCCTGATTCTGGGCTCTGGGCGGCCATCGGCCCAACATCCGGCGTTTCGTTGGGTCAACACGCTGTTGAGCAACCTGAAGACCGCCCTTTCCGGCACCTATCATGCGATCAAATTTAGGAAATATGCCAAGCGATATCTGGCCGAGTTCCAATATCGTTTCAATCGGCGTTTCGATCTCAAAATTCTGCTTCGACGGCTGGCCCGTGCTGCGATGTTGACTCAACCCCGAGCCGAGTGGCGACTTCGCTTGGCTGACGTTCATCGCTAATCAGAATTTCTTTTTACAAGAAGAATCGGTTGAGCGCGCATTGGATGTCGTAGAGTTTTGTGCTTCAAGGTTATTCAGAAGCATATCGCGCGGAAAAACTCCTACCGAGTTTACACCATACGACAAATCGAGCCCGCCCACGCGGTAACGGAGCTTAATGAGCGCTTTAAAGAACACGGAGTTGGCTATCAGTTTGAGTCAGGCGAGATTATTCGTGTTGACTCGCGTTTCCTGCATGCGGAAGCGGTCAAACCTACGCTAGCACTTCTGCGCGACAAGGATTTCGAAGGAGCAAACGAAGAGTTCCTAAAAGCCCACGAGCACTATCGCCACGGGCGTTACAAGGAATGCCTCGTAGAAGCTTTAAAGGCATTCGAAAGTACAATGAAAACTATCTGTACTCTTCGTGACTGGCCGACAAGTCCGACAGATACAGCGAAGAACCTTATAGCCACCTGCATGAGCAACGGCCTTTTCCCTGCCTATTTCGATTCACAGTTCTCATCTATTCGGTCGTTGCTCGAAAATGGCATACCAACTTTGCGAAACAAGAACGGTGGTCACGGACAAGGCACATCGCCGTTCGCAGTGCCGGAATACTTAGCTCGATATACGCTGAACCTCACTGCTACGACCATCCTCTTCTTGGTCGAAGCGCATCAAGCTACGAAATAGGAGCTTTGCTCGCGGTACGGTGGAGCAAAGTAGCTCAAATCTAGCTAACCGTAATAGCAACAAGCGGTTAGCAGACACGCCTAATTCTAAATTGGGTTCCCAACGTGCCCGAAAGAGAACACCGCTACGGCACAGTAATAGTGCCGCGGACACGTTAGAGCGTTTTCTAATCCGATGTAGCGAATGAAAAAATTTTTCCGTATGGCGCGCCCGAGCATCGTCGGCTGGAGCCGGAATCGCCCGAAGGGGCACGCGAAGGATCGCGTGCGGCGACAGAGGTACAGGGACGTGCCTTCTGTCGCCCCCGGCTCCAGCCGGCGACGCGCAGGATCAGCGCGCCATCCGGGTGCCCTTTCTTTTGGTTACTTTTCTTTGGGCACGCAAAGAAAAGTAACTCGCCGGCGGGGCGAGACCCGCTTAAAAAATAAACTGCTGCCGGAGGCAGCTTCCTTTTTGGGTGTATATCAGCGATGAAAACGCGCTAAGGTTTTCGTTCCGCGTGTTTCGCCATCTGCTGTAGTTTGGCTACGGCGAGGCGATTGACGTCATCGGCTTTTTGTCCGGTCAGCAATTCCACGGTCTGGTCCACTGAACTCACCGCGTGAATGACGAACTCGCGGCGGCGTACGGCCTCGACCACATCGTCCTTCAGCATCAGGTTGCGGACATTGGCTTTGGGAATGATGACGCCTTGTCTTCCGGAAAGCCCTCGTGCTTCGCACAAGCGAAAGAAACCCTCGATTTTTTCGTTGACGCCGCCTACGGTCTGTACTTCTCCGTATTGGTTGATGGAGCCGGTGACGGCGAAACCTTGCGCGAGCGGTATGCCGGTCAGCGCCGAAATTAGGGCGCACAATTCGGCGAGGGCCGCACTGTCGCCATCGACGTAGCCGTAAGATTGCTCCAGAGCAATATTGGCGGAGACGGCCAGTGGAAACTCCGAGGCGTACTTATGGCCGAGATACCCCGCAAGAATCATGATGCCTTTGGAGTGGATGGCTTGTCCGAGTTCGACCTCCCGTTCGACGTCAACCACGCCGCGGCTGCCGGGATAAACGGTGGCAGTGATGCGTGCCGGCATCCCAAATCGTACGTCCCCGATTTCTAAGATGGTCAGGCCATTGATTCGGCCGACGGCGTCGCCGTCGGTGTCGATCAGAATAGTGTCGTTCAGCATGTCCTCGAGCAGAACGCGGCTAAGTCGGCCGAGCCGTTCTTCCTTCGCAGCAAGCGCTTTCTGGACATGTCGTTCGCTGATCATTTCAGCGCCTTCCAGCGCGCGGAATTGCTCCGCTTCTGCAACGAGTTCAAACACGTCGTGCACCCGCGCGGAAAGGCGTTCCTGGTGTTCTGCCTGTCGCGAGCTGAACTCGATCAGCCGGGCAACGGCATCCGCAGTCAGAGGTTTGAACCCGTCGGCTTCGGCGTGAGTTTTGACCAACCGAGCAAAATCGAGCAACGATGCGGATGTGAGCGGGAAATCGTCGTCGAATTCCGCGAGAACCCGAAAGAGTTCGTTGAACTCCGGGTCCATGGCTTGCAGAAAGTAATAAAGCTCGCGTGAGCCGATCAGCACGAGCTTGACGGACAGCGGAATCACGTCCGGATCGAGCGTCGGCGCGACAGGAGGCTGGTCTTCTCTGGGAAGCTCAATCCGGAGCTGTCGGGTCTTGAGCGTTCGCTTCAAGGTCGGCCAGACACGAGGTTCGGCGAGCACTTTCTCGGCTTCGACGATCAAATAGCCGCCGTTGGCCAAGTGCATCGCGCCGGGATAAATCAACTGGTAATGCGTGGTCAGAGTGCCTTGTTCGTTGACGTATTCGAGGCGGCCAAAGAGGTTGGGATGGTTGGGATTCGCCTCGTAGATCACGGGTGCGCCGGCATCGGGGCCGTGGCTGACCAATAGCCGGGGCGCAAACTGCGCCATCAAGATCGCGCGTTTCGCCGCCTCCTCGTGAGGCTCGTGCCCACGGTCTTCAGTCAGATGTTCAGCGACGAAGCGAGGCAGGCTGCGGCGTATGTCCGCGAGGTACTGCAACACTGTGGGCTGGTCGGCGTATTTTTGCTGCAGGCCAGCCAATAGCGGTTCTATGGCTTCGTCTATGGTCGATTTGTCGAGTTCCCGAAGTCGGTTGATGCTTTCGCGTTTCCATTGCGGCATTTCCGAAAGGAGTTCATCGAGATAGTTCTCGAGTTCCCGGACATGGTTGTGGAAGCGGGTTTTTTCGGCATCCGGTAGGGTGGCGAAGTCGTCTTCATCTGCCGGCTTGCCGTTGATTAAAGGGCTGAACACGACTGTGTCGCCGTCACGGAAGAGGGCGATCCTGAGGTCTTTCGCGCGCCGTTCGACTTTATCGAGTGCCTCGTCGTAGCGTTGTTTTACCTCCCGGTCTATGGCCGTTTTACGTCTTTGATAGGCCGGATTCTCAAAGGTAGCCGGAAAGGTTGCGAGCAGGTTGTCGACCAGCGTTTCGATGTCGGCGAGCAAGGATTTCCCTTGTTGCGGAGGAAGTTGCAAGGCGAACGGTTTGCGCGGGTCGTCGAAATTGTTGATATAAGCCCAATCGTTCGGAGCCGGCTGTTCGCGAGCCCGCGCCTTGAGGTACTGGGTCACGAGTGAAAGACGCCCAGTACCGGCTTCGCCCATGACATAGATGTTGTACCCCGGTCGTTGCATGGCGACTCCGAAGGCGATGGCGGTTTGGGCGCGGGTTTGTCCGAGCATGCCTCGGAACGGTTCCAGGTCTTCGGTAGTGGCGAAGGGCAGGTTCTCCACGCGAACGCGCATTTTGAGGTCTTCCGGCGCCAGGCCGGGAATTTGGCGAAAGTTAGGCATAGGAGATGTGATCGAGAGTGTGGCTTTAGCGGCGGGGAAAACTATTTTTTCAGTTGGATGACATCGGCTTTCCCCGCAGAGGCACTTCTCATTTTTTCGTCCATTTGCCGCAGCGCACGCGGAAATTCGCTTTGAATACGCGGCATGACGTTCAGCGAGTCCTCAGTGTAAAAAACCGCTTCGTAGGACACCGGCATGTGGAGGGCGCTACGTTCAGAAGCCCGAAACGTCTGCCAGGCGAGGACGATTTTGCTACGAGACACGGCGCCGTCCAGAAAGACGATTTCTTCGGGATCGATTACGGCCAGGTATTGCATGCTGCGGATCGGAACGAACAAAGCGTTTTCGCCACTTCGATAGAGCAGCGTCTTGCAGCGGTTGTAGACGGTGGCGGCCAGACGATGGCGTTCCCGCTTGAGTTCCTGGGTACGATAAAAGACTTCTTTCGTGTACATCTCGCTGCCTCGCTACATGTCAAGGATGCTCTGATTAAGCTGACTCACGCCAACGGCCCCTCGGCCAACTCAATCATTTAGCCCTTTTCCTGTGCTGAGCCGCTAGCGGCGCTCGCGCGTGCAATAAAGGAGAGGAGTTATGGTCCAGAGCGTCCTTAAGGCGCTACGCTAGCGCGTAGATCGTTCGGTTTCAACAATCTGGATAACGAAGGACGAGTTTGCTATATTCGAACCGCCGACTTGGCGCAATAGCCGGGACAAAAACACTGCTGGCGTCCCACCTTCCAGTTTTAAATTGGTGGAAATCACCGGCCTGCCGAGTCAGTTCTCACTCTCCGTTCCAGGTGCCAGCGTGAACGCGTCCGGACGAGGTCAGTCCAATTCGAAAACCAAAAAACATCCATCTCTAGCACCGTTACCCAATTGAGTTTGGAGAAAAACCATGACGATAAGAGTTGCAATCAACGGATACGGCCGTATAGGGCGGAATATCCTGCGGGCGTTGTACGAGTCGAACCGGACCGGAGAATTTCAGATCGTAGCGATCAACGACCTAGGCGATGCCAAAACCAACGCGCATCTGACGAAATACGATACGGTGCACGGACGTTTTCCGGGTGAAGTTTCGGTGGACGGCGATTACATGATCGTAAACGGCGACCGGATACGCGTGTTTGCCGAGCGGGACCCGGCCAAGCTGCCCTGGCGCGATCTGGGTGTCGATGTTGTCCACGAATGTACCGGTCTTTTCACTTCCAAAGCCAAGGCATCGGCCCACCTCGAGGCGGGGGCGAAGAAAGTGATCATCTCCGCGCCGGGTGGCGAAGATGTGGATGCGACCGTCGTCTACGGCGTCAACCACGACAAGCTGAAGGCCAGCGATACGGTGATTTCCAATGCCTCTTGCACCACCAACTGCTTGGCGCCGCTGGTCAAGGTTCTGCACGAGGCGGTCGGCGTCGAACATGGATTGATGACCACCATACATTCCTATACTAACGACCAGGTGCTGACTGACGTTTACCATAAGGATCTGCGTCGGGCGCGTGCCGCCACTCAATCGATGATTCCTACCAAGACCGGCGCCGCTGCGGCGGTGGGACTGGTACTGCCGGAACTGTCCGGCCGGTTGGACGGTTTTGCGATCCGAGTTCCCACCATCAACGTTTCGCTGGTCGATTTGACTTTCGTCGCATCGCGCAAGACCAGCAAGGACGAGATTCATGATGCCATACGCAAGGCCGCGGAAGGTCCGATGAAGGGAATCCTCGGCTACAACGATTTGCCCTTGGTGTCCATGGATTTCAATCACGATGCCCGTTCCTCGATTTACGAGGCGACCCTCACCAAGGTCATGCAGGGTAATTTAGTTAAAGCCCTCGCCTGGTACGACAACGAGTGGGGTTTCTCCAACCGTATGTTGGATACCACGGTGGCTTTGATGGAAGCAAGCTAATCGGAACGACGAATTTAATGAGGCGAACCAAGATCGTAGCGACTTTAGGACCGTCGACCGACGACCCGGCTGTTCTGGAACGGGTTATCAAGGCGGGTGTCGACGTCGTACGGCTCAATTTTTCCCATGGTGACGCCGAAACCCACAAAAAGCGCGCCGAGGCGGTACATGCCATCAGCCGAAAGCTGAAACGGCATGTCGGCGTTCTGGTCGATTTGCAGGGGCCCAAGATCCGCATCGCGCGCTTTCAGGGGGAAGGGAAGGTTTATCTTCGGGAAAACGCCCGCTTCGATCTCGATACGGCACTGCCTCCGGACCAGGGCGACGAACGCCAGGTCGGTTGCCTGTATTCCGATCTTCCCAAGGACGTGAAGCCGGGTGACGTTCTGTTGCTGGACGACGGCCGCATCGAACTGGGTGTCGACAGAATTGAAGGGACGCGTATCGTCTGCCGGGTGATCAGTGGGGGCGAGCTGTCTAACCACAAAGGCATCAATAAGCAGGGCGGCGGTTTATCGGCCGCCGCCTTGACCGAGAAGGACAAGGAGGATATTCGAACGGCAGCCGAGATCGACGCCGATTACATCGCGGTATCTTTTCCGCGGTCCGCCGAGGATATCCGGGAAGCGCGGGATTTGCTCCGCGCTGCCGGCGGTGAGGCGGGGATCGTGGCCAAGATCGAGCGCGCCGAAGCCCTCGAGCCGGGCGTGATCGAGTCCATCATCGATGCGTCCGACGCCATCATGGTGGCGCGCGGTGATCTCGGAGTGGAAATCGGCGACGCTCAATTGCCGTGGGTGCAGAAAGACCTGATCAAGCTGGCGCGCAGCCGTGACCGTGCGGTTATTACCGCCACGCAGATGATGGAATCCATGATCCAAAATCCGATGCCTACCCGAGCGGAGGTATTCGACGTGGCGAACGCGGTGATCGACGGCACCGACGCAGTGATGCTTTCCGCTGAAACGGCCACCGGGAAATATCCGGACAAGGCGGTTGCGGCGATGGCGAGGATCTGCAAGGAGGCCGAACAACATCCGAGGGTTCGGCAGTCGACCCATCGCATTGACGAGAAATTCGACTACATCGACGAGGCCATCGCGATGGCGTCGATGTATATCGCCAATCACCTGCCGGTGAAAGCCATTGGTGCGCAAACGGAGTCGGGTTCGACGCCGCTTTGGATGTCACGCATCAGTTCCGGCATTCCGATTTATGCATTGACCCGACACGAAAAGACCTGCCGCAAAGTGACCCTTTATCGCGGCGTATACCCCATCAGCTTTCAAAGTACGACGTCCGATCACGCCGTGCTGAATCGCGAGATTATCGACGAATTCCTGAGCCGCGATCTGGTGAAGCCCGGCGATCTGGTTATCCTGACCAAAGGCGATCTGACCGGCGTGCGCGGCGGAACCAATGCCTTGAAAATCGCTCGGGTCGGAGCGGTATAGCGTGCGAACCGCCGTTCCGGCTTCTCGGCTCCCGCTTTTTTGTCGAGAAAAAACATGAACGGCGAGTATTTGACACGATTTCTTATCCACGAGCAGCGCAAAAGTCCTAACGCCACCGGCGAGTTCACCATGTTGCTCAGCGAGATCGCGACCGCCTGCAAGGCCATCGCACACGAGGTGAGCCGTGGCGGTTTGGCGGGCAATCTCGGGGGCGCAGGCTCGGAAAACGTCCAGGGTGAGGCACAGAAAAAATTGGACGTGATCGCCAACGAACTCTTCATTCGATCCTTGGAGTGGACGGGCCATCTCGCGGCGATGGTATCCGAGGAGAACGACCGAGTCATTCCGATCTCGCCGGGCTATGTGAAGGGAAAGTATCTGATCTGTTTCGATCCTCTGGACGGCTCGTCGAATATCGATATCAATCTTACGGTGGGTACGATCTTCTCCATTCTTCGCGCCCCCGAAGGAAAGAACGATCTGACCGAGGCGGATTTCCTCCAGCCGGGGACGAAGCAGGTGGCCGCGGGATTCTGTACCTACGGGCCGACGACCGAGATGGTGCTGACGACCGGTAGCGGGGTAAACGGGTTTACCCTGGATCGAGATGTGGGGGAGTTCGTCTTGACCCATCCGAATATGCGGATCCCTGAGGAAACCAGCGAGTTCGCCATCAATATGTCGAATCAGCGCTATTGGGAAGAGCCGGTCAGGCGTTATATCGACGAATGCCTCAAGGGTAAAGACGGCGGCCGCGAGAAGAACTTCAACATGCGCTGGGTGGCGTCCATGGTCGCGGAAGTCTATCGCATTCTGACCCGCGGCGGCATTTTCATGTATCCCTCCGACACTCGCGACTCCGGCAAGCCGGGACGGCTGCGTTTGATGTACGAGGCCAATCCGATGAGTTTTATCGTCGAGCAGGCGGGCGGGGCGAGTTCCACTGGGCGCCAGCGCATCATGGACATCAAACCCGAAAGCATTCACCAGCGTGTGCCCGTCATTTTGGGGTCGAAAGCGGAAGTCGAGCGGGTGGTGTCTTATCACCAGTAAGCAGCCGGCAAAGGCTCTTTTCGTCCCGAAGGAATCTCCCCGATTCCGTGCGGTGCGCCCGCGCAGGGTGCGTCGTGCATATCTCGTTTAGCTCAATTCACGTCCGTACCGGGTATCATAGTGCGTTTTGGGACGCTCTGATCAAGCCATTCGACAGGACTGTTCCGAGCCCGTCGACAGGCACGAACAGGCCCTGCGCCCTCAGAGTTTCCTTTACGAGGCGCGACGCGGACGATTTGCTCGTGAGCTATGGTTGCGGCAGACCTTCGGTTTGTCCGGGATTTCCCTGAGGCGGCTGAATTCGGGGAAGGCCGTGAGGCTGCAGCACACCGAAGCGGTAAGCCAAGAGCAATAAGATGAACAAGCCTATGGACAAGCTAATTCGGAACGTCAAGGCTTTTACCGTCCGGGGAGAACGGGTGCGGTCTTTGACCAGATAAACCAGAGCCGTGCCGAGACTTCCGATGATGACCAGGAGGATCAGAACGATGAGAATTTTCACGAATAAACTGTCTTGTAGTTGAGGTGGCGCGGGTGCCGAATGTTTTCACCCGGAGGTGACGATTGCGTGATTATAGCTTTAAACCGGGCCTGACCGCGTCGCTGATTGCGATGACGGTCCTTCCGCTGTTTATTTCTTTAGGTGTTTGGCAACTGCATCGAGCCGACGAAAAGACGAACCTGATCGAATTGCAGCAGCAGCGGATGCAGGACGAGCCGCTGATTCTAGATGCGGAACAGCGGAGCCTGGACGATATTCGGTACCGGCGCGTTGTCGTTTCCGGTGAGTACGACGTCGATCATCAGTTTCTGCTCGATAACCAAGTTTATCAGCAGAATCCCGGCTACCACGTGCTGACCCCCCTGCGTATCAAGGGAAGCGATACGGCGGTCTTAGTGAACCGAGGCTGGGTGCCTATGGGCGCCAGCCGGGCCGAGTTGCCCGATGTCAGGATTCGTCAACCCAGCGTTCGGATTACCGGCATGGTGGACCGCTTTCCCAGGGTCGGTTTGAAACTGGAAGGCGCCGAAATACCGAGCGCTGGCTGGCCGGCTGTGGTCCAGCTCGTCGACCCTGCGCGTATCGGCGAACGGCTCGGCTATCCGGTCCTTCCGTACCAGGTTCTCGCGGATGACACGGCGGCCGAAGCTTATACCCGGGCGTGGAAGGAGACACGCCTCGATCCTGGCAAGAACCTGGGTTACGCGCTGCAATGGTTTCTGTTCGCAGCGGTTGCCTTGGTGCTGTATGTTCGTCACGGCATCAAAGCGGGCACGAAGGCAGTAGTCTCTTAATCTTTATCTTTTGATTTTTTTCCATGGCTATCGCAAAGAACTCTCTGTGGCGAAATCGCGCCTTGATCATCCTGATCGCCCTCATCTCCATCATTCCTTTTGGGCTGGCCTGGTATTACGCCCGAAATCCCCAGCTGATCACCAAGCGCAGCAACTACGGTAGCTTGATCCTGCCGCCGAGCCCCATCGATTATGGCGAACTGGCCGCTCATCCCGTCGGCGTTGCTGAACTGTCGTCGGAGATCAAGGGGCGCTGGCTAATGCTCCATATGATTTCGGATCAGTGTGGTGATCGCTGCGCCGAGGCCCTACACAAAACCAAGCAGGTCCGGCTCATGCTGAATAAAGAAATTCCGCGAGTGCGCCGTTTGTTGCTGATTGCGAGCGATTCGGTCGCCGCCGATCTCCGCCCCGTACTCGAGAAGGACGAAACCTTGTTACTGGCGGTAAAGAGCGATTCCTTGGAGGAGAAGTTGACTGCGGCGGTCGGAAAACCGTTGGCTGAGGACATGGTGATCCTAATTGATCCACTCGGAAATGCGGCGCTGTGGTATGACTCCGGCTTCGATCCTTACGGCCTATTGAAGGATTTGAAACATTTGCTTCGAGCATCCCAGATCGGCTGAGTCGGATGTCCAAACCTTTCGGAGGGGCCAGCCAAACCTTGAGTCCCGTCGCGCTCGAACCTCGAAACGACAATAACAAAGTAGGACTTATGTTCAGATACCTAACGCTTTTCTCTCTGATTCTCGCCTTCTGCGTCATGGCGATGGGCGCTTATGTCCGTATTTCGGACGCGGGACTCGGCTGCCCCGATTGGCCCGGCTGTTACGAAAAGATGATCGTCGAGGAGCCGCAGATTGCCGAAGCCTTGCGCCAGGCGCCTTTTGACGCGGCGAAAGCCTGGAAGGAAATGATCCATCGTTACCTGGCCGGCGCCTTGGGCATTTCCGTGCTGGTTCTGGCGGGGCTGGTGTTTCGGGTGCGGGAAAACCGCGGCAAGGCGATCGCATTGACTTACGCAAGCCTGGCGCTCGTGGTCGGACAAGCGCTTCTGGGCATGTGGACCGTGAAGTTTCTAGTGATGCCCGCCATCGTCACGGCCCATCTGCTGGTTGGGTTCCTCACGCTCGCCCTCCTGTATGGGCTGTACCTCGTAGTGAGTCCACTGACACCGCCGAGCGAAGATACCCGATGGCTACGTCGCTTAAGTGCCTTTGCCTTGTTGCTGCTGTTTGCGGAGCTCTTCCTGGGCGGCTGGACCTCATCCAATTACGCCGGGTTGTCCTGCCCGGACTTCCCAACATGCATGGGATCCTACCGGCCGGATGCCGATTTCGCCCAAGGGTTTACGCTCTGGCGCGGGATAGGTCCCAATTATCAGCAGAGCTTGTTGCCCTTGGACGCTCGTGTCGCCATCCACTGGGCGCATCGGATTGGGGCCGTCGTGGCGTTCGTGGTGCTCAGCATACTGGCTTTCGCGGTCACCTCGAACCGTAAGGTGCCCCGCTTGAGCAAGGCCGGCGTGCTCCTCAGCTTTCTGCTGCTGGTGCAGATCAGTTTAGGGATTGCGACCGTGCTGCTGCGTTTGCCCGTTGCTATCGCGGTCGCGCATCATGCGGTAGCCGCGCTGCTATGGCTGAATCTGGTTCATATTTATGTCTATCTGCGCCTGCCCCGCCGAGTCGAGGCCGTAGCGCCGGCGCGCGAAGAGGCCGTTGAACGCATCCCCGCCGCGCCAGTGGGCGAGGTCGTTCCGCCTATCGTGCCGCCGATTCCCGCCGAAGAGGTGCCTGCGCGGCCCACGCCGGAGGGCATGTTCGCTCGGCTCAAGACGCAGCTTGGGAAAACCCGCAGTGGTCTTACCGGGTTTCTCGGAAACCTCGCGCTCGGCAAGAAGGCGATCGATCGCGATGTTCTGGACGACATTGAGGCTCAGTTACTAATGGCCGATGTTGGCGTGACGGCGACTCAGGACATCATTCGTCATCTGACGGAAAGCTTGGAACGGGATCAGCTCGCCGATGCCTCCACCTTGACCGCCAGTCTCCGCGAGTATTTGTACGACATTCTTCGGCCCGTCAGCATGCCGCTCGAGATTCCGGCCGAGACCCGGCCGTTCGTCATTCTGGTCGTGGGCGTGAACGGCGTGGGCAAAACCACGACCATCGGCAAGCTCGCCAAACGTCTTCAAAACCAGGGCTACAGCGTCATGCTGGCGGCCGGCGATACGTTCCGCGCCGCTGCGGTAGAGCAGTTGCAGACCTGGGGCGAGCGGAACAATGTCCAGGTGATCGCCCAGCATACCGGAGCCGATTCGGCGTCGGTCATTTACGATGCGGTGCAGGCCGCTCAGGCTAGAGGTGTCGACGTGCTCATTGCCGATACCGCGGGGCGTCTCCATACGAAAACCAATCTCATGGAGGAGCTCGGCAAGATCAAGCGTATCATGCGCAGGCTGGACGAGACGGCGCCGCACGAGGTGCTTTTGGTGGTCGATGCGGGTACCGGTCAGAACGCCATCTCGCAAGCCAAGCTGTTCAACGAAGCGGTCGGACTGACGGGGATCGCGCTCACCAAGCTCGACGGCACCGCTAAAGGTGGTGTTATTTTCGCCCTGGCCAAGCAATTCGGGCTGCCGATACGGTTTATCGGTATCGGGGAAGGCATCGATGATCTGCAGGATTTCGATGCGCGGAAATTTGTGGACGCCCTATTCGCGGAGTGATTACGCCGTACGACACCATTGCGCAGGGGTGGCCGCCAAGCGGGTCTTTGGTTAGCGAGCGAGGTGTCGTGTGCAAGGAATGCACTCCGCCTGTGCGGCCTACTCCTGACTCTTGAGTCTTAACTCGCCGGGGCGATCGGTGCCTTCATAAATTCCGGTGAGTCTTCGTTTGAATTCGTTGGTGATCGGGGCGATATCTTTTCTTTCCTGAACGACCCTGGGCGTCAGGAGTACAACCAGTTCAGTTCGAGTGTGGTTCCTGGTGGTCGTTCCGAACAGGCTACCGATGAAGGGAATCTTGCTCAGAAAGGGGATGCCTGTTAAGTCCTCGGTTTGATTGTCCCTGATCAGACCGCCCAAGGCTATGGTTCCGCCATTTCCGACGGCTATCGCACTTTCGATCGAGCGCTTTGAAATGATGAAGGTATCCGTATTTCCCACGGTGGTTTGCCTTGGTGTACTGACTTCCTGTCTGATGTCCAGAGTTACCAGCCCTCCCGCGTTCACCCGAGGGCGGACATGGAGGATCACGCCGGTGTCAACGTACTGAAACTGAGACGTTATGGCCGGTTGGTTGCCGGCGCCAACGCCGGCGAGCAGGGTGGATTGACCGGTCGCGAGGGGAACGGTATCCCCCACGTTGATTTGGGCTTCCTGATTGTTCAGCACCATCAGCGAGGGCGAGGAAATCACGTTGACTTTGTTTTCGCTCGCTAAAGCATTGAGCACGACACGGATGTCTTTGGCGCTGTTGACGAGAGCGTAGGAAAAGCCTCCTCCCGCGGCTGCGGCTGCTGCTGTCGTAAGTGCATCGGCTGTCAAATCTCTTCCGGTGCTGCCTAGAGCATACGCGTTGCTGCCTTGATTGAACAACCACTGGAGCCCGTACCGTAAATTGCCCTCCAAGCTCAGTTCAACAATCGAGGCATCGATCAGCACCTGTAATGGCACTCGATCCAACTCCTTGATCACAGCCTCGATTTCTTTGTACTCCTGCGCCTTGGCCGTGATGATCAACGCGTTGTTGGCCGGATCGGCAACGATGCGTACTCCTCCCAGTTCGGCGACGGCGGGGCCACGCGTGCGTTGCGCGCCGCTTATGCCTCTTGTTCTGATGCCCCCGCTTGTTCCGGTGCCCATGCCGGTTGTGCCTGCGGCTCCCAGCCCGCCGGTTCCCAAACTACTAGTCCGGCGAGAGCCACCCGTCGTAGTGCTGCTGAACGTATCGCTACCCAGTCCTCGGGTGGAGCCGGTTGTTCCGGAAATTCCTCCGAACGACGATTGATCCTGAACGCCTTCGCCGCCAGTAGCACCGAATGCACCGATTTCCGTGCCCGTCATGCCCGGACTCAACGAAGGTCTGCCCGCGCGCCGCTGCGCCCCTCCTTCACCGAAAATCCCGCTCAGCGTTTCCGCCAATTCCACCGCGTCCACATTCTGCACCCGGTAAACGTGAATCCCGCCCACTCGAGTGGTGCTATAGCGGTCTAGGCGCTCCACCCACATTTCCACCTCGTCCAAGTAGCGCGGTTGCGGTGTCACCGCCAGCACGGCGTTGAGCCGCTCGATAGGCAAAAGCCGGACGACGCCCGCCAGAGGGCCTTTGTTTATATCCCCCAACACTTTGTCGAGTTCCTCCACTATCGTTGTAGGTTCTACGTTTCGGAGAGGGTAAAGACCGACCGACATGCCGCGCATGAAATCGACGTCGAAAATACGGATGGTGTCAAGAACCCCTTCCAGTTCCTCGCCCGTGCCTGCGAGCATCAGGAGATTGCGGGTTTCGTCGGCACGTATGATGGCCTTGGGCGGCATGATCGGCTCGAGGACTTTCTGCATTTCCTGAACGCCTACATAGCGCAGGGGAACGACCCTAATCTGGTAGCCTGGAGAGAGGGACTGTCCGGGCACACCGAGCCGCGCGCCTGGAGCATTGATCGTTGCCGTGGCATCCGGCTCAATGCGGTACAGCCCCTTGTCCCGAATCAACACGGCACCGTTCATCTTGAGTAGCATTTCCAAGGTGGGGATGAGCTCGTCGTCGCTCAAAGGACGTGCAGTCTGCAGGCTCACCTTGCCGGCCACCTTGGGACTCAAGACGTAATTGACCCTCAGCATGTCGCCTAGCATGACTTTTGCGACTTCCCCCAGATCGGCGTCGTCGAAGTTCAGGGTGTACTTTCCTTCCTTGCGGACGGGTTTCTCGATCGGCGCGCCGGGGCCGACCACACTGCCGGATGGAGGGTAGTACTCGGGTGGTCTTGGGGGTTCCTGGGCTAGCGGTTCGGATTGCAGCGGAATGGCCTCGGGTTCGGCTTTCTGAGTGTCAGTCGTCAAATTTGCCGGCAAGGCCCCCGGCTTTAGTGCGCTCGGCTTAAGGTATTCGCATCCGGTAAACGCCAAAGCGAGCACGAGCGGTGCAACGACGAATCGATGTGTTGTTTTAAGCATGGACTCTTTTCGATATTTTTGAATTCTGTTTAGCCACTCAGATTAAGGAAACTCTGATCAAGAGCTTATCCCGGTAGGATCGAGAAATCCTCCTACGGACCTGTCCTTCGACGTAGCTCAAGATCGGCTCTTCAAAAGGGTCAGGACGAAGGGCCTTCTGGGATTGGCTCTCCGATTAGGAGCAGAAACCTGTGCGACGGATTGATCTGGCGGGTTCTCACTCAACCCTACCACGCTGCACTACCCTGTACGGACCCTAAGCGGCGCTCGTGCGTGCCAATCGGCCTCGCCACTCCGTCCCGCTTCGCTCGCGCGTCCGGGGCAGGCCAGTTCAGGCTGTGCGCTTGTCGCGTTGCACCTCGCCCTGTCAATCTATCCCGAGGGAGAGGGCTAATGCAGAGCTTCCTTAAGGCATTGCCTCGTCGTCCGAACGCATTCTACGTTGTATCTCCATGCTTCGGCATGGACAACAACTCAGCAAAGCGTCGAAAACCAGGTATATCGAGCGTTACCCCATCCCGGGTACGAAACCGTGCGTCGGTTCTGTGCAACGATTCGGCGTTTTTCGGTGCGATGCAGAACGGGATGGCGCCCTCGGGACCCAATGTTGTCAGGGCATCTCTGCCGGGGTGCGCCGTTTGTCTTAATTCTAGATGCCGTTACTGTTCCACGTCGTCGGCTCCTTCCTCGGCGGTTTCCTCTTCCTCTATGATTTCTTCGGTTTCCTCCTCCGGTTCCTCCACGGGCGGCGGACGTCTTACCGGTACCGGTGCCGGCTTTTGTTGCTGAGGCGGCGGGGCTTGATGAGGCTGACCCGACGTGGCCTGAGCCGGCAGGGTCTTGGGCTTGGGTTTGAGGAGCATCAGTTCCCGCTGCTCGTCGCCGCGCTGAAGCGTGACTCTATCCGGGGCGAATTCTATGAGTGTCCAGCCATCGATCGCGCCGTTTTTTTTCAAACGTTTGTACTTGCCTTTCGCATCGACCAGAAGCGCAGTCTTGTCGGTGGGCGTGAAAGCGACCCCTACCAGTTTTACCGTCAAAGGCGTATCCGGCGCCGCCGCGGCGGTCGTGTTGTCAACCTCGACTCCAGGACGCCGTCCTTCCATGAATAACGGGCGCTCGACGATGGTTTCGTAGTCCTGGATATCGGGCAGCTCGAAGTCCTCGGATTCGACCACCTCGGGCGTTTCCGGAGCCACGGCCTTTTCCGAGGTAGCCGCTACGGTTAGTCGCTCCCTCTTCAATAGCGCCGATTCGATGGCGACGGCAACGAACAGTAAGCCCGCAAGGCCGGCCAAAATCAGTGTGAGCAGGTTGTCGCGAGCCCATTTCGTCATGGTTCAATTGCCCTGCATGTAGCCGATGACATCGCAATCGAAGCTCAGCTTGTCGACCGGTTGTGACGGCTTGCCCCCGATATTGCGCGGCATCCGGATCGGCCGGATATTGAGATTTTCCACGAAGAGCATGGGTTTCGCGGTCTCGATGCTGTGCAAGACTTCGCGCAATACGTCGGTACTGCCGTTCACGCGGATTTTCACGGCGATGCGCGTGAAATTCTCTTCCTTCCGCTCGGGTATGACCTGGGTACTGGTCAGTTCACCGCCTGCCTGGCTTACGATTTCTTTCACCATAGACTGGAGATCGGCCGAGGCTAGTGCGGCCGTGTCGCGCGCGATGAACCGTTCGTCTTGTTTCCCGGCGGCTTTGATTTGTTCCAGTTTGGCCAGCAAATCGTCTTTCTCCGCGGCGACTTTCTGGTAGCGTTGCAGGCGAAACCGTAATTCGTCCACCGTTTCACGGTATTCACGGGCGGTATCGACCAGCGGCGCGATCGCCGTCAGATAGAAGAGGGCGATGACGCCGACGAGAAGTCCGAGCGCTAAAAGCTGCGGTTTAGTTAGATGAAGCAGGTTTTTCAGAGAACCTCCCGTTGACGACTTCACTGGCGATCTGAAAACGTTCCAGTCCGCTGACCATGTCCCTCGTGACCGGTGATACGAAACTTGTGTTTCGGAAGAATGGCGATGCTTCGATGAGTCCGATCAGAGCCGAAGCGGAAGGCGACTGCCCCTGTATGACCAGCCGGTGATCGCGGTACTGCAAGCCGTTAAGCCAGGTCTGATCGGGCATGACATCGGTCAGTTCCTTGAGTATGTCCACCATGGCTGGTTCGGTACGTTTCTTCTGCTGAAGAAACCTCGTTTGATGAACCAGGTCCTCCACCTGTTGACGCAAGGCTTCGACTTCTTTGGCGGTTTTACTGACTTTTCTTACCTCCTGTTCCAGTTCCAGGGCAAGCGAGCGATTGGTCCAGATCGGTAACACCGCGAGCGTGACCACAAGCAGTACGATCACTGTGGTCAGTGCCAGATTGATGCGGTGAGGCCACGGGTTTTTTGGGGGCCGGTAGGTTTCCGGCAACAGGTCGTAAGCACCGAGTGGGGCGTTGCCCACTACGTCCACGAGATCGGGCCGCCAGCCCCAGACCGCCAGTTCATCCAGCAGGGCGTCCAGTTTATTGCGCGGCGTCAGTACCAATTCCACCTTGATCTGGCGGTTGGCCGGCAACCGCTCGAGCAAGCGCGCTGCGTAATAGACCTGATCGCTCTTGAACGGCGTCAGGCGATCCATTTCGAATGCCACGACCTGAGCCAGGTTTTCTTCAGCCGCAAGCGGCAGTTTCAGCGTCTTTCGCAAGGCCTGACTGGTGGTTAAACGCAGAATGGTTTTCGCTTCCGCCAGTTCCGGCATGCTTTCCAGGAGGCGTTCCCGCTTCTGGCTGCCGCTGTCATCCAGACTGAAATAGCCGAGCGGACGGTCTCCTTCGTCGTTGCGGTAGACTACATTCAGTCCGTCGTCGTCCTTGGTCACGATCAGGTATTCGTCGGTTGTACCCAAAAGCTTCTTCAATGGCGCAGGCACCAGAAAGGACAGTTCGTTGCCCCACCAGCGGAAAAATCGGTCGACATCGAGATTGATCGGGGTATCGAGTTTCAGCATGTGCACCGAGCGAAGCTCATGAATCAGTCAGTACGCCTGGCGTTTGTGGTTGCCATCTCAAGAAAACAAAAGGGGTTCCTCTGGGCTGTCTCGCTTCCCGACGGATGACGGCCTTAACCGGCGGCTCGGAGCGGCTGCGGGACAACGGGCGGGCGAGAACGGTGTAAACCGAATCTCCGAAAGAGTGGAAAGGAATCCCGGGGACCGGCGGAAGCGGCGGGGCAGCGGCAATCCCGTTTCCGGCTTCGCGAGCCGCGATGTAGTCGTCCACCAGCTGGCTGTTCCCGTCGGTCAAAGCCAAGAGAACACTCGCCGAGGCTTTTGCCGGATTCACGCCGTCGGCATTGCTGTAAATGGTGAACAAAGGTTCCAATTTCCTGTAAAGCGATGGCGTCACTCCCAAGACGCCGCGGAGTTCCTCCAACACGAGAAAGTTGCGGTTTTGCGGCATCTGATCCAGCCCGGCGGCGAGGTACTCGGCCGCTTCCGCCCCGTTGAGGCGCTTCAGGTCGTCGTTGTCGCGCCAGTCCAAGATCGCATCGGTCAATTTTACCGCCAGATCTTCGTCTTGCGTCACCTTGCTCAAAAGGGTTCGTAAGGTCGATTCGCGTGCAGCATTGAGATCGACTTTCCCTCCCTCGTCGAAGATGCGTACCTCGACAGGAACACCCCCTATCGTCACCCGGTAGGGCGTACCGTCTGCGCGCCAACGCTGCGCTGCATTCGGCAAGCTCAGCATGAACATGGCATAGTGTATGCCGCCGTCCGCCAAGGCGACCGCTTTGGCGCGATCACGGGAATTGATGATCAGCGAGGATTCCCGTTGAGTCGACAAGGCGAAGCTGCCCGCCATGATGGTCATTAAGGCCAGGATCCAGAGGACTAAGATCAGCGCAACGCCTTGCTGTCTTGCATGCGGCGGTAACACGATAGGCATCATCGCTGAGTTCGAAGTGCGATCATCAATGGAGGCCACGGATCTTCGTGCTCCGGTTCGATTTGCACTTGAATTGCCTGCGGAAGCTGAGGCTGTTGCCACTCGGGAACCCAAGTCGACTGGGATGATGCAGCGATCGGTGTGTTTCCCTGGAGATACGAAAATCTGATTTGACCGAGATTTTCCAGCAGTACGACATCTTCGATCGGCGTGGTCGCTTCGGCGGCTCTGCTCAAGAGAGCGTTCGGGTTCGCGACATAGGGGCGCATGGCGACCTTCAACTCGTTATGCCCCCCGTTCCTTGCGACATACAACCGGAATCGATAGAGACCGCCCTTCCGGACCTGCGGGGGCATGGTCGAAACGTACTCCAACCAGTCTTCCCCGCCTCTCAAGGACGCGGCTACGCCGCCGACCTGTTCCATCTCGACCAGAGGCAAGGCGCTTCCGATATGGTTGCGCAAGAAATTCTCCACAAGAAAAAGCCGGCCTGCCCTAGCCATTTTGTCCTCGCCGCTGTCCCAGCTGGTAACGCCGATGCGCAGGCTGCCGAACAGCAGGAGCATCATGACGCCGAGCAAGGCCGTGGCGATCAGGACTTCAATCAGTGTGAAGCCGGTGCAGTTTCGTTGTTGGTCCGCTGTTGCCATCAAAAATTGCTGACTCGCGATTGATTGGACAGCAGCCTGAGCGTTGTGAGTTCGAAGGAGCGAGGCTCATCGCCGTCTTCCCAATTCACGCGGAGTTCCACCAAGTAAGGTGCGATCGGCAGGTTTTCGGCGAATGGGACATATTCCTCGTTCTGATAGGGACTTACCCGCATCGTCCAGTGAAACGTTTCGTCGACGTTGCCATTGGTTTCACCCGGCTGCAAAGGAATTTCCAGGTCGGCCGCCGCCAACAGCGATTCCGCGATTACGACCGCCCGCGCGTAGTTGTCGGCAAGCCCCGATAGGCGGGCGCCGCCGCCGAAGATACGCATCAATACGCCCAACGACAGGGCCAATACGGCAACAGCAACAAGGATTTCGAGCAGGGAGAAGCCGCCTTGCTTAATCTTCACGGATGACAACCTCTCCGGTGAGCCAATTAACATCTACTAGGCGTTTCTTTCCGGCGGCCTCCAAGGTTACGCGTCCGCCAGTGGACGAACCGTCCGGGAAAAAGCGAATGCTGCCGATACCGTCCTCGCCGGCTTCCTGTTCCGCAGTATACAGGCTGAGCCGGACACCATCGGGCAACGAGAAAGGTTTTTGGCGCCCGCTGACTCGGTAAGCTTTACGATTGACGTCTAGCTCGAAGATAGCCTCGCGAGCGCCGGCGAGTGCCTGTCCTCGTGCGTAGCGAAGGCCGGACGCGATATCCCGCGCAGCGGCGGTCAGTTGGGCACGGTTTAGAAGCGGCGTGAGATTCGGCACCGCTATAGCTGTTAGCGCGGCCGCAACGGCCAGCGCCAGCAGCATTTCCAGCAGCGTGAATCCGTCCTGCCGACGGGTGCCTGCAGAACCGCCACGAATCCTCGCCTGCGACGGCCGAACCCGGTGCGTGGTCGCACGAACGGAGGGCCTCAAGCGATCGAGTTTTCGGTGCGCAAGCGGATTTCGCCCAGACCGCGGCGGCCTTTTTTCACGCCCGAGGCATTCAAAGAACACGCGTGCCTATTCCCAGCTTACGACATCTTGGTCCTCGCCTTCACCGCCCTCGGCGTTGTCTGCCCCCAGGGTGAACAGATCATACTTACCGTGCTGGCCCGGTGAGACGTAATGATACGGATTGTTCCATGGATCGACCGGAACCCTTTTCTTGCGAAGATAAGGACCGTTCCACACCTTGGCGTTGCTCGGCTGCTCGACGAGCGCCGCCAGTCCCTCCTCGGTGCTGGGGTAGCGGCCCACGTCCAATCGATACATATCCAGCGCGGAAGAAAGTTCTTCGATCTGCAACCTGGCGGTTTTGGTTTTGGATTCTCCCAGGTGTTTGACGACCTGCGGTCCGACCAAGCCGGCCAACATGCCGATAATGGCCAGAACGACCAAGAGTTCGATCAGGGTAAAGCCGCGTTGGGCGTGAACATTGCGTCTGTGTTTTTGCATGAGGATACGAGTCATAAGTGAAAACAAATCGGATGAATCAATGGATGATAAAAGAACGAGGCTAAAAAGCGAGGTCATTGACGCTCAAGATCGCCATCAGTATCGAGATGATGATTCCGGCGATCATGATGCCCAAGCCTACGATCAATATCGGTTCCAAGAGTGCCAACATACGCTGAATCGAAATCTTGATTTCCTTGTCATACGTGACCGCGACCCGTTCTAACATCTCGGCCAAATGGCCAGATTCCTCGCCCAGCTTGATCATCTGCGTCGCCAAGGTCGGAAACAGGCCGCTCTCGATCAGGGGTGCCGACAGGCTTCCGCCCCGCTTCAAGCTCTCGACGGCCACGCCGATCCCTTCGACGATCACGCGGTTGCCGAGCGTCTCCCTAACGATGGTCAAGGCCGCCAGCATGGACACGCCGTTGGTCAGCAGGGTCGCCAAGGTGCGGCTGAAGCTCGCGACTTCCAGCTTGCGGATCAGGTCCCCGACCATGGGCAGGTTCAATAGTCTGGCATCCCAGACCTGGCGACGTTCCGGGTCCGCGAACTGATAGCGAAAATAGCTGGCTATCCCCGCAATGAGAATCGGAAACATCCACCAGTAGGACCGCAGACCTTCAGCCACGCCGATTACGATTTGAGTCGGCAAAGGAAGTTCCTTGCCAGCCGATTCGAACATTTCGGTGAACTGCGGCACCACGAAGGTCAACAGGAGCAATAAGGACAGGATCGCCATGGTGACCAGTATGGCGGGATAAATCAGCGCGGTAGTGACCGTGTCGCGGAGTTCCTTGGAACGCTCCAGATAATCCGACAATCGCTCCAACACCAGCTCCAGCGCGCCCCCTGCTTCGCCCGCGCGGATCAGATTGATATAAAACCGCGAGAAGACGCCGCCTTGAGATTCCAATGCATCCGACAGCTGCGCGCCCCCCTTGACCGAGTCTAGCACTTTGCCGATCAAGCTGTTCAACGCCGGTTCCTTCGTCGTCAGCTCGAGCAGCACGGTCAGCGCGCGGTCCAGGGGCAGTCCGGCGTGCAGCAGAGTCAGGAGTTCGCGCGTGAATAAAGCGATCTGTTTCTGGGAGATCCGGGCCTTGTTGCGCCGGAAACCCAACCAGGCAAACGGCCGCGACTGCGCCGGCGCGACTCGGATCGGCAGAAAGCCTTCGTTTTGCAGAGCCAGGATCAATGCGGCTTCGTCCGCGGCTTCGCGTTCCGCTTCCACCGTTTCGCCATCCCGATCCACGGCCTTGTAGACGTAAAGAGGCATGATCTTCAGCTATCCGAAGTGACGCGCAATACTTCTTCAATCGTGGTCAGTCCTGCAACGGCTTTGCGCAGGCCGTCCTCGTACATCGTGTGCATGCCTTCCTTAAGAGCCATTTCCTCGATTTGTCGCGCTTGTGCGTGATTCATGACCAGACGGCGGATGTCGTCGCTCATGACCAGGAACTCGTGGATCGCGAGGCGACCGCGGTAGCCGGTTCCGTCGCACTGTTCGCAGCCTTTGGGTCGATGCAGGATCACCGGGCCGTCGGCAAACCGCGCTAGTCGCATTTCCTCGACCATTTCCGGCATGGCGGGATAGGGCTCGCGACAATTCGGACAGAGTCGACGTACCAGGCGTTGGCCCAGGATGCCGTTCACAGTGGAGGTGATGAGGTAATCCTCCAGACCCATGTCCATGAGGCGGGTAACGCCGCCGGCGGCATCGTTGGTGTGCAGCGTAGACAACACCAGATGGCCGGTGAGTGCCGATTGTACGGCGATGCGGGCGGTTTCCAGGTCGCGCATTTCGCCGATCATGATGACGTCCGGGTCTTGGCGGACGATGGAGCGCAGGGCGTTGGCGAAAGTCAGGCCGATCTGGGGCTTGACCTGGATTTGGTTGACGCCTTCGAGTTGATATTCCACCGGATCCTCGACGGTAATGATTTTGCGTTCGGGCGTATTGAGCTTGTGCAGCGCTGTGTACAGGGTGGTGCTCTTGCCGCTGCCGGTGGGTCCTGTGATCAGGATGATGCCGTGGGGCAGGTCGAGCACGTTCAGGAATCGCTCGAGCATGACGCCCTCGAAGCCGAGGGACGAAAAATCGAATACGATGCTTTCCTTGTGCAAGAGGCGAATGACCACGCTTTCGCCATACATGGTCGGCACGGTGGAGACACGCAAATCCAGCTCCTTGCCCTGCACTTGCAGTTTGATACGCCCGTCCTGGGGCAGGCGCCGCTCGGCGATGTTGAGCTTGGCCATGATTTTGATGCGCGAAATCACGGCGGCGGTGGACCTGACCGGCGGGGCTTCCACCTCGCGTAGGACGCCGTCGACTCTGAAACGGACCTTGAGCCGCTGTTCGAAAGGCTCGACGTGAATATCGGAGGCGCGCGACTCTACCGCCCGCTGCATGATCAGATTGACCATCCGGATGACCGGCGCTTCCGAGGCCAAATCCTTGAGGTGCTCGACGTCGGCCTCGTCGATGTCATCGTCGCTGCCGAAATCCTCGACGATTTGGCCCATCAGGGTCTTGCCGGAACCGAGTTGCTGCTCGAGAGCCCGGTCGATCTCAGAGGGGAGTCCCACGTACGGCCTCACCGGTTTTTCGCAGGCCAGGGCGAGGGCTGCGAGCAATTCGTGATCGAACGGATCCGCCACCGCGACGATGAATTCGTTATCCCGCGCGGCTATACCGACCACGTGATTTTCCTTGAGAAATCGAACGGAAACGGTTTCGGGAAGAGGGGAGGTATCCGGAAAATCCGTAGGCGACACCAAAGGCAATGAGCCGACCTCGGACAATATTTCCGCGATATCGCGCTCGGAAACCATGCCGAGCCGAGCCAAGAGTGCAGGCAGCTTTTGCTCGCCGGTCTGAGCGGCCAGGCGTTTGGCGCGGTGAATTTCCGCCTCGCGCACCTTACCGCGCTTGACGAGTTCGTCGGCAAAACGCTCGTAAGGGCATTCCACGGCGGTTTCCATGTCCGTGTAATTTGCCGGCGGACTCAGCGGTTGAGGTGCTATGGCTAACGTCTTCTCTAGCATAAAGCAAAGCGCCTTAGACCCAAAACAATCCCAAAATGCCGGATCGGAGCCGAAATAGTCCGTTTATCAGCAGAAAACGTAGGGAATATTACACCAATTCGCGGTTTATCATCGGCTTTCGTCTCGCGTCCGTGAACTAAACCGGTTTGAATGCCGCTAAGCTTGATCCACACGGTGCCTCTTTCGATTCGATAGGCGATCCCTTTGGTCCGGCAGTGTTCGAAAGTTGGACAAGTACCGCTTGGCACCGTTGCATGCCGGCCTTGTCGCCGATTGCTGGGCGCTTAGTAGGAAGGAATGCCAGACGGAATCGGATCGCCCGATAAAACGCGTGGGGGTTCACGCCTCGCCGCGATGCACACCGTGTTCGGCGCAAGGCGGCGATACCGCACGCGGTTGGTCTTGGCTCAGGTTTCCAACTGATTGCCAGGCTTTTGACCGGGCCTATAACAGGGTTGGGTTAATCCGGAGCAGAGATGCCCCGGCGGAGCACCCAACGATTCCCGAGGCGCGAATGAAAAGGGTTGCCCGCCCATTTCCGCCTTCATATCATGGCCGCTTGATTTTAGCTGTTTGGATTCACCCATGAACTTACTCGCCTCGGAAATATTTGAGCGCTTCAAGACTCAGGGGTTGATCGTCGACTTTCGTGGACCGGATCGCGCCATCGGCCGCATCGCTCCAGTCGACGCTTGCGCGCCTGGAGATTTGGTCTTCGTAGAACATGTGAAGTATCTGCCACGGATACGTGAGTTGAAACCGGCGGCGGTGGTGACCACCGAGGCGATTGCCGCGGAATTGGACGATGCCGGCGTAAGTTTGCTGATCGCACCGAACGTGCGCCTAGCAATGGCCCTCCTCAAGCAGGCTTACGACGACCGCGATGTACGGGATGTCGAATGGCCGAGGGTTCACCCGTCGGCGGTGATTCACGAGAGCGTCGCGATTCCCGAGGATGCTGTGATCGGTCCCGGTGTCGTGCTGGGTGCCGGGGTCAGCCTTGGCCCAGGTGTGGTGATCATGGCGAATACGGTGGTGGAAAGAGGGGCAAAAATCGGTCGGGAGACGGTGATTCATCCGCGGGTGACCGTCTGCTATGAGTGCGAGATCGGCGCCAACGTCATTTTGAAGGCCGGCTGCGTGATTGGCTCCGAGGGCTTCGGGTTCGCTCAGGACGAACGCCGCCGCAATTACCGCATTCCCCACACCGGCAAGGTCATCATTGAGGATCGGGTGGTCATCGGTGCCAACACCACAATCGACCGGGCCACTTACGGGGCCACCATCATACGCTCTGGGGCGGTGATCGATGCCCTTTGCCATATCGGGCACAACGTAGAAATCGGCGAAGACTGCATTCTCTGTGCTCACACCGGCATTTCCGGATCGACCCGGTTTGGCAAGCGGGTCATCGCCTCCGGTCAGACCGGCACCCTAGACCACATTACCGTCGCCGACGACGTGGTACTGCTTCACCGCGCTGGTCTTCACAACAGCATCAAACAGCCCGGCATGTACGCTGGCGGACCGGCTCAGCCGCTACAGCAATATCTGAAGAACATGGCGGTGTTTCCCCGTTTGCACGAGATGTGGACGCGGTTGAAGAGCCTGGAAAAAAAGATCGCCGACCTGGCCAAGGCCGAATGACATGAAAATCGCCACTTGGAACGTCAACTCCCTGCGCGTACGTTTGCCCCAGGTTTTGAACTGGCTTGGTCGGGAACAGCCCGATGTGCTTGCCATTCAAGAAACCAAAATCACCGACGATGCGTTCCCAGTTGCCGAACTGGCGGAAGCCGGCTATCGCTCGGTTTACAGCGGACAGAAAACCTATAACGGCGTCGCAGTGCTCAGCAAGCTCGATCTCGCTGATCCCGTCACCGATCCGGAAGGCTTCGACGACCCCCAGCGGCGCATCTTAGCGGTGACCGTCGGCGATTACCGGATCGTCAACCTCTATGTGCCGAACGGCGGGGAGGTGGGGTCGGACAAGTACGCTTACAAGCTGGACTGGCTTGCCAAAATACGCAACTACTTGAGTCTTGAATTGGAGCGTCATCGGCGTCTGATCGTTTTGGGGGATTTCAATATCGCTCCGGAGGATAGGGACGTGTACGATCCCGAGGCCTGGCGCGAAAGGATTTTGTGCAGTACGCCCGAGCGTGAGGCGTTTCGGGCTTTGCTCGACGTGGGATTGATCGACGTTTTCAGGCGTTTCGAGCAAGCCGAGAAGAGCTACACCTGGTGGGATTATCGCCTCAATGCGTTCCGCCGCAACATGGGACTGCGCATCGATCATATACTGGTCAGTGCGTCGGCGGCGGAAGATTGTCTTGCCTGCCGTATCGATGTCGAACCCAGAAAGCTTGAACGGCCCTCCGATCATGCGCCGATGGTGGCGGAGTTTCGGGCATGAACGAACACCGTCTCTGCTCATGTCCAACAGGAGGGACTACCTGATGACGGTTCCATGGAGAGGTGCGAACGTGCGATACAAACGAGTGCTCGTCTTTCTGGCTACGATCGTCCTAAGCGGATGTGCGGTTAGTCCGAAACAGTATCCTGAAGCCCTGCCTGCCTATCGGCTCTCCGAGAAGCTTTTCGAGCACGGTCCGTATGGGCGAAACGGCATCGTGTGTACGCCGAGCACCATCGTAGGACATTTGGTTGGCGGCGCGACAGCCCTTGCCGTTCTTCCGCTTTATATCGTGGGCGGTCCCATCGATTATGGCATCGGTCTGGCACGTTCTTCGGAGCAACCGCCACCAGTAGCATCCGCACTCAGCAATGTTTCCTGGGCATTCGGCACTTTCGCCGGAGCGATCGCTGGGACTCCTTTCTTACCTTTTTCATATCTCGCCGACCAGCATCAGTGCAAACGAGTGATTCTGTATTGAACGTTTAGGGGCTGCTTCATCGAATCCTCTCCAGCCACGGCCGTCAAATCCGCTCCGCCCGGATGGGTTTGGCGCTCACCACGTCCGTCACCCAAACGAGACCGTCGCCTTGCCGCCCGGTATGGGCATGGGCATGGATTAGGCCGACGATTTCATCCACCTTGTCGTCTGGGGCGACGATCTCCACCCGCACCTTGGGCGAAAAATCGGTCAGTTCTTCCCGAATGTCGTGGCTAACTTCGGGTTCCTCGTGCTGGCTGCAGCCTTCTACCCGGCTCACGGTCATTCCTGGAAAGCCGCGCATCTGACGGAATGCGTTGCGGAGTTTGCCCAGCTTCTGAGGCTGGATCACGGCTTTAATCTCCTTCATAGATTCTCCTCCTTCAGGCTTCGATGCGTTTTTCTTCGAACCAACGGTAAAGGGTCGGCAACACGACCAGCGTAAGCAGAGTGGAGGTGATCAATCCACCGATCACCACGATCGCTAGCGGACGCTGCACCTCGGAGCCCGGACCCGTGGCGAAGAGGAAAGGCACCAGGCCGAGCATGGCCACGGTGGCCGTCATCATCACCGGCCGAAAGCGTTGCTTGCAACCTTCGACGATGGCGTCGATCTGGCACAGTCCTTCGTCCCGTAATCCTCGAATATAAGACACCAACACCACCCCGTTCAGCACCGCGATGCCCCACAAAGTGATGAAGCCGACCGAAGCCGGAACCGAGAGATACTCTCCGGTAAGAAACAGCGAAAAGATGCCGCCCATCGACGCGAACGGCAGCACCAGGATGATGAGGGCGGCGAAGCGCAGTGAGTTGAATAGCAGGAACAGTAGGAAGAAGATCGCCGCGATGGTGATGGGGATGATGATCATCAGGCGGTTCATAGCCCTTTCCAAGTTCTCGAACTGTCCGCCCCAGGTGACGTAATAACCTTCCGGTAGCTTCACTTGTTCGGCGATGGCCTTTTGCAGTTCCGCGACGAAGCCGCCCAAGTCGCGGCCGCGGACATTCGCCCCGATGACCAGTCGGCGCCGGGCATCGTCTCGGCTGATTTGCGCGGGTCCGTCCACGACTGTGATGGTGGCCAGATCTCCCAAAGGCACCAGGGCCCCGTTGGGAGATTTGAGCAGGATTTGTTCGATGGCCTGTGGGTTGTTCCTGAATCTTTCGGGAAACCGGACCACCGCCGAAAAGCGGCGTTCGCCTTCGTAGACCTCGGTGGTTACGCGGCCGGCGAGCGCTGTCTCGATGATGTCGTTGATGTCCGCCACATTGATGCCATGGCGGGCGATAGCCTGGCGGTCGATGTCGATAGTGAGGTACTGCTGGCCGCTTACCCGTTCGACGCGAATGTCCGCAGCGCCTTCGATCGAATTGAGCACCTTGATGATTTCGTCGGCCTTTTGCTTTAGAACCTCCAAGTCGTCGCCGAACAGCTTGATGGCGATGTCGGAGCGCACCCCGGTCACCATTTCGTCCACCCGGTCCGAAATCGGTTGCGCCATCACGATGTTGACTCCCGGCAGTACCTTGAGCTTCTCTCGAATGGCGTCCATCACGTCGTCTTGATCCCAGCCTTCCGGAAGCTCATCCTGTGGCTTGAGCGTCACGATCGGTGTGGATTCGTTTTCCGGCTGCGGATCGGTGGGATTTTCGCTTCGCCCTAATTGCGATACGGCCTTGGCGACCCCCGGAACTTCCATGACCAGGCGCATGGCTTCGCTCTCTAGGCGAATCGACTCTTCCAGCGACATGCTAGGCACCCGATTGATGCCGGGCACGATGGAACCTTCTTTCATCTCAGGAATAAAGGATGTTCCCAGGAAAGGAAACAACGCCAGGCTGCAGACAAGTAAGGCAAGGGCGCTCGCGACGACTTTGAACGGATTGTTTAAGGCGAAATGTAGCAGCCGGAGATAGGGCCGCTTCATGAACGCGATGACGGGCGTATCGTGGTCCGCGCCGCCCTTGAGCAAGTAAGAACAAAGCACCGGCGATAGGGTGAGCGATACGATGAGGGATATAAACAAGGCGATCGCGATGGTGTAGGCCAGCGGCGCGAACATCTTGCCTTCGAGTCCTGTCATCGTCATCAAGGGCAGAAACACTAAACAGATGATACCCACCCCGAATAAGACCGGCGTTCCTACTTGGGCGGCGGCACGTAATACGATCATGCTACGGCTTTCCCCGGTTTCCTTCGCCTCCCCCAAGTGGTGAAAGGCGTTTTCCACTACCACCACCGAGCCATCCACCATGATCCCGATTGCGATCGCAAGCCCTCCGAGCGACATGAGATTGGCCGATATGCCGTAATGATTCATCACCATGAAGGTAACCAACGGCGTGATGATCAGCGTCGCTACCACGATCAGGCTGGAACGGATATCGCCCAAGTACAGGAACAGTACGACGATGACCAAGACGATGCCTTCCATGAGTACCTTGGTCACGGTGTGAATCGCCGCGTCCACCAGGTCGGTACGGTCGTAGAACGGTACGATTTTGAGACCGCCGGGCAGCATGTTTTGTTCGTTGATCTCCTTGACCCGCTCCTTGACCCGGCTAACGATCTCCTTGGCATTGCCGCCGCGGAGCTGCAAAACGATGCCGCCCACCGCCTCGGTGTACCCGTCCTTGATGACGGCGCCCGAGCGCACCGCGTGCCCGATGCGCACCTCGGCCACGTCATGGATGTAGACGGGGGTGCCGTCGATTTCCTTGAGAACGATATTGCCGATGTCCTCGACGTTGCGAATTAAGCCGATTCCGCGGATGAGGTATTGCTCCGCGTATTGAGGTAATTTGCCGCCGCCGCTGTTGGCGTTGTTGAGTGCCAGCGCCGTGTAAACATCTTTCAGCGTCAAGCCGTAATGGCGCAAGCGGTCGGGATTGGGAAGGACCTGGTATTGGCGCTCCAGGCCGCCGATCGAGTTGATTTCGGCGACGCCAGGAATGCTTCGGAGCAGGGGGCGGACGACCCAGTCCTGAATTGTTCGGCGCTCGGTCAATTCTTCCTCGGTCAGTGGACGCTCGCCGTCGTCGGGCCGCTCCAGGGTGTACTGATAGACTTCGCCGAGCCCGCTGGAGACAGGGCCTAAAATCGGCGTGACGCCTTGCGGCAGCTGCTGTGTCGCTTCGATCAGGCGTTCGAGCACCAATTGGCGGGCGAAGTAGATGTCGGTATCGTCGGTGAATACCAGCACGATTTGGGACAAGGCGTTGCGGTTCACCGACCGCATCTGGACTAAGCCGGGAAGTCCGGTCATGGCGATTTCCAAAGGAACCGTGACAAAGCGTTCCACTTCTTCGGGCGAACTGCCGGGGACTTCCGCTGCTATTTGCACCTGGACGTTGGTGACATCGGGGAAAGCGTCGACCGATAGATTCTGCATGGCCGAGAAACCCGCTGCCAGAAGGCAGAGCGCGACGATCACGACCACGAGGCGCTGCTTGAGCGCGGCGCGGATCAAACTCTCTATCATGGATTACTCCAGTTCTTTGAGGATCCGTTCGTTATTGAGGTGGAATGCGCCGTCCACGACGATCCGCTGTCCTTCCGTCAGCCCCCCGATGACCCGGCGAATTCCCCCCAAATCCGGTCCGAGCGAAACCGGCGTCATCACGAATTGGTCTTCGGCGATCTGCACGAATACATAGTCATGATCGCCAGCCCTGACCACAGCCTTAGCCGGGATGCTGAGCGAGCTGACTCGCGGCCTGTGAATAACCATGGTCGCGAGCATCTCGGGCTTGATCTTGCGTTCCGGGTTCTCGACCTCCATCCGCACGGTGACGGTGCGGGTCGATGGATTGACCGTATCCGCCACGTAAATCACCCTGCCGGTGATTTTCTGTCCGGGCAGTGCCGGTATCTGCACCTCGGCCTGCCCGCCGATTTCGACCAGAAAGGCTTGCTGCTCCGGCGCTTCGGCGACGACCCAGACTTCGGACAGGTCGGCGATCGTAAACAAATCGTCGGCGGGTTCGACGATCTGGCCAATGGAAATCTTCCGCTCGATGACTGTTCCCGACAGCGTGGCTGTGACTGGGATCACGGAATTGATCTGGCCGCTGTTCGACAGACGCTGGATAGCGTTCTCGCTCATTCCCATGACCACCAACTGGTCCTTGCTGGCGCGGACTTCCACCTCGATTTCCGCCAGTTGGCTCTCACGCTCAGTGAGTTCCGCCCGGCTGATGACGTCGGCCTCCAGCAGTCGGCGCGCTCGCTCGACCGCCAGCCGGTGCAGATTCATCTGTGTTCTGGCTTTAAGGTAAGCGGCCTGAGCGGTGCTCAGTTCAGTGCTGTTAATGCTGGCGAGGCGCTCGCCCTGGCGCACGTTCTGGCCGATGAAGGCGGCGACATGGGTGACCCGGCCGGTGACGCTCGGTCCGACTCGGGCGACTCGGTGTTCGTTCAACGTGATCCGCCCCGGCAAGTGAAGAGTCTCGCCGATTTCCATTGAGGTGACGGGCTCGATCTTGAGTCGTTCGAGCAGCGATGGAGGGGCGGTGACGGCGATTTCGGCGGTGGTCTCCGCCTCTTGGCTGTTCTGTTGTCCAAATGCGGGCCCGATGCCGAGCGCGAGCCAAGCGAGAAGTATGGTTTTTTTCATTGTGGCTGATCCTGATAGTCCTGAGCGCGGAGCCGTTCGATCTCGAGAAGCGCGGCGTTCTTGTCGAACAAGGCGTTGATGTAATCGACGCGCACCGCCTGAAAGGTGCGCTGAGCATCCAGATAATCGAGGATGCCGCGTTCTCCGAGGCGGTAGGCGGCCTCGGCGACTTTCAGCGCGGACTCGGCTTCGCGCAGGAGTCCGGATTCGAAGGTCTCGATCTGCTGAGTGGCGATGCGATAGGCAGTGATCGCCGAGTCCAGTTCGTACATGAGGTTCAACTGCTGCTGATTCGCCTGCGCGTCCGCCCGCTCCCGGTCAGCGAGGGCCCGCGCGATAGGACCCTGTCGCTGATTCCATAGCGGGAGCGGGACGATGAGGTCGACCCGCCATTGTTCCAGGTGCGGCTCGGTATAGACGCCGGCTTTGATGGTGGGTTGTGGATAGCGGAGGGCCTGTTCTAGTTCGAGCTGGGATCTAGCCCGGTCGATTTCCGCGCGCGCCTGGACCAGCGCGGGGTGGTTCTGCAATATGCTCTCGCGCAATTTATCCAAATCGGGAGGAGGTGCTTCGGACGATGGCAGCTCGCCGACGATTTCCAACCGGGGCGGCAATGGGGCGCCAATTAGTGCACGTAGGGCTGCTTTTGCCTGTTCTACGCGTAAAGCTGCACTTTCGCGATTCTTGGTGGCTCCCAGCAGTTCGGCTTCGGCTTTGACCAGTTCATAACGGGAGGATTCGCCGACTTCGACTCGGAGTTTGATCTTGTCCCGTATGGATTCCAGGAGCTCCCGGTTCGACTCCGCCATGCGCAGCAGTTCCTGGTGCCGGAGCACGTTATAAAACGCCTGTTTGGTCCGGGTCAGCACATTGAGGATGACGACCCGATACTGAGCGCGAGCCGATTCCACGCCGGCTTCGCCAGCTTCCCGCCGGGGGCGGCGAACGAACGGGAGTTCGATGGGCTGAGCGATATCGACGCCGCCCAATGCTCCCCGCAAAACTTGGTCATCTCGGGCTACCGATTCGCCGGCTCCGATCTGAATCTCCGGGTTGGGATAGGCCTTCGCTGCGACCAAATCGCCTTCCGCGCCCCGGATTTGAGCGCGTGAAGCGATCAGCTCAGGATTGTTCTTGAGAGTCAAATCAAGGACTTGGCTCAGGGTTAAAGGTTCCCCAGCTACGGTCGAACTGAGCATAGTCAAGGCCAGAGATACCCAAACACAAACAAATTGCCATCGGTGCAGAAACATTCATGTCCTCAAGCTTCTGAGTCTGGAACAGGAACAATCACACAGCGTATCGGGTCCGCCGTGCTTGCTTGGACGGCTGATCGAGATCGGCCGCCGATCGAAACAGAAAGGGACGATCAGGCGCCGCGCGGCGGCGGAACTGCCGGTTTGGGAGTCCAGTCCTCGGCATGGGGCTCTCTGGCGGCGAGCTGCTTTGCGGGAGCACGTGCCGCCAGAGAGTGATAAGAAGGGAGTAAATACCGGTCTGAATCATGGCCGTCGTCATCATCGGCGCACGTCTGATGTTCGGCGATGTGAATCCGGTCCTTGTGAGGATTGGATTTGTCGTGTTTCTGGCCGGCGAATTCTATGCTGACAGGCGTAAAAAACGGGAAATCGATGAGAAATTGAAAACGGGAAACGAGAATGAGCGCGCAGAAAAAAGCGATGAGCGCGACTAAGCCGATACGTTTCCTGGGAAAGGACGCCCTGTTTCTTGTGGATACCCAAGGTTCCATTACTTCAATATCGAGAAATGACGAATCGGCTGGCGACAAAGCGGATTAAACGCCCGGATTGTACGCATCGATGCCGTTCTTGACAAACCGCACGTCCTTACGTGTGTTTCGAAAAGTTGGCAAAGTCCGGACGTTCTCGCGATATGGCCGGATGCTATCGGTCGCTTCCAACAGCCTGAGCCAATAATGAATTTATGAAGCCTCGTCTTTCCTTCCGGGCGGATGAAGGGATTTTTCTGTGGCTCAAGCTCGTGCGCATGCCCACACGTCGACTCGGAGGACGCCCGCCCGGTATAGGACTTTCGCGAGTTCGCCCACGGTCGCGCAGGTGGTGATGACGTCATCGAGAATGGCGACATGCCGGTGTTGGATCGCCGTTTCGACCGCGAAAGCGTTGCGCACGTTCCTGCGGCGCTGTTTGGCAGTAAGTTCGGCTTGGGCGGCCGTTGGCCGGATGCGCCGACAACTGCGGAGGTCAAGCGGAATACCCAGTCGGTAAGATACCGTGCGCGCGATCTCGGTCGCTTGGTTGAAACCACGCCAGCGATACCGGCTAGGATGGAGGGGGACCGGAATGATCGCATGGGGCTTTTCGTTCAAGGTCGCCAGCTTTTCTGCCAGCAAGGCGCCCAGGAGTCGCGCGCAAGGATAATGGGCTCCGAACTTCAGCGAATGAATTAGATAGCGGACCGGTTCTTCGTAGCGAAACAAGGCAAAAGCCGAATGGAAACCCGGGGCGTTCTTCTGACAGTTTCCGCACAGCTCGGGAACGGAGGTCTCGAGCGGGATGGCGCAGTTCGGGCAGGCTACGGTGTTGTACGGTAAAGATTTTCGACAGCCCAGGCAGAGGTCGATGGCTTCTTTGTGCGTGTCCCCGCACAACAGACAGGTAGGCGGATACAACCAATTCTGTATAATGTTCGACCACTTGTTCACGGTTTTAGAATTTTGAAGTTGACAGCGTTCGATCGGCGGTCCTGGCCATAATCCAAATCTTTTCCGGAGTAGCCATGAAAATAGCAGAAGAATTCCAGGCAAATGCAGCGGCCCAAGTGTATTTTTCGGACAGTTCGCTGCGTCACGACTGGCGATTGGATGAAGTCGAGGCATTGTTTGCATTGCCGTTCAGCGATCTCGTTTACCGAGCACAAACCGTTCACCGCCAAAATTTCGATCCGAACGAAATTCAAGTCAGCAGTCTCTTGAGCATCAAAACCGGTGCTTGTTCGGAAGACTGTGCTTACTGCCCACAAAGCGCCCGTCACGATGTTGATTTAAAGCGTGAGTCCCTGATGCCTTTAAGCGAGGTAGTGGAAGCGGCGCGTGCAGCCAAGGCGCAGGGCGCTACCCGGTTTTGCATGGGGGCGGCTTGGCGAAGCCCCAAAGACCGCGATGTGGAACGGGTTTGCGAAATGATCGAGGCGGTGAAGGCTTTGGGTCTCGAAACCTGTGTCACGCTGGGCATGCTGACTGACAGTCAGACGCAGCGGCTGAAAGCCTCCGGACTCGATTACTACAACCACAACCTGGACACCTCGGAGGCGTATTACCCCAAGATCATCACGACCCGTACCTACCAGGATCGCCTCGATACGCTGGCGCGCGTGCGCAACGCCGGCATCAACGTGTGCTGCGGCGGAATTCTCGGAATGGGAGAGAGCGACCGAGATCGCGCCGAACTGCTTCGGCAGCTGGCGAACCTGCCGAAACACCCGGAAAGCGTACCCATCAATATGCTCGTTCAGGTGGAGGGTACGCCTTTGGCCGGAACCGCGAAGCTCGATCCTTTCGTGTTCGTGCGCACCATCGCCGTGGCGCGCATTCTCATGCCGAAGTCACGGGTGCGTTTGTCCGCCGGGCGCACGGATATGAGCGATGAGACTCAAGCCCTGTGTTTCCTCGCCGGCGCCAACTCCATCTTCTACGGTGAAAAACTTCTCACCACCGATAATCCGTCCGTCGAGAAGGATAGACGTCTTTTCAGACGCCTAGGGCTCAGAATGTCCGGGTACGTCGGGCAAGCGTGAGCGGCCTCGGAAAGGTCCAGTTCGAGAAAAGCCATGTGGCGTGATTGGCTGCGCGAGCAGATCGACGAGATCGATCGGCGGGGGCTATATCGCCGTCGACGCATCGTCGAAGGGCCTCAGGGCGGCGAAGTGATTGTTGACGGGCGCCGATTGGTCAATTTCTGCAGCAACGACTATCTCGGGCTTGCGAATCACCCATCCGTCGTCCGTGCCTTCCGCGAGAGCGCCGAGCGCTACGGGGTCGGGGCCGGAGCGGCACACTTAGTCTGCGGTCACGGACGCGCTCATCATGCCTTGGAGGAAGAGTTGGCCGAGTTCATCGGCCGGGAGCGCGCCTTACTGTTTTCCACGGGTTACATGGCCAATCTCGGTGTGATTTCGGCTTTGGTGGGGCGAGGCGAGGAGGTTTTCGAAGACAGGCTCAATCACGCCTCGCTGCTTGATGCCGCGCGGCTTTCGGATGCCCGGCTCAGGCGCTATCCGCATGCCGATTCCGCGGCACTGAAGCGCGAACTGAATGCTTCCGCCGGTAAGCGGTGCCTCATCGCTACCGACGGGGTCTTCAGCATGGACGGCGATTTGGCGCCGCTCCCCGCTTTAGCGGCATTGGCAAAACAGAGCGGCGCTTGGCTGATGGTCGACGATGCCCACGGGCTGGGCACGATCGGTGACGGCGGACGCGGCAGTCTGGCTCGTTTTGGCTTGACGCAGGACGACGTGCCGGTACTGGTCGGTACGCTGGGCAAAGCGTTCGGCACCTTCGGCGCATTCGTCGCCGGAAGCGCCGATCTGATCGAATATCTGATCCAGCGAAGCCGGACCTACATTTTCACGACAGCCTTGCCCCCGGCCGTGGCAGAGGCGACCCGTGCCAGCTTGCATCTGGCTCGCGAAGAATCCTGGCGGCGGGAGAAAGTGAATGCTTTGGTGAGCCGGTTCCGCACCGGGGCCGCGCAGATCGGGCTGCGGCTTATGGCGTCCGATACCCCGATTCAGCCTGTCGTGGTCGGCGACAACGAGACGGCCGTGCGGGCGAGTGAAGTGTTGCTGTCTGCCGGTTTCCTGGTTGCCGCGATTCGGCCGCCCACGGTTCCGGTAGGTACAGCGCGGTTGCGTGTCACGTTCACCGCCGAACATACCGAGGCTCAGGTGGACCGCCTTTTGGAAGCGCTCACCCGTTTGCTGCCCGGAATATCGGCTGGGGACCGGTCTGAACAAGCTATGACCGCCGGAATGTCCGCATTCTCCGCAGGTGTCTCGGGATGAGGGAACGGGGTTTATACCGTGAAACCTTCGGCCGAGGGCCGGATCTCGTCATGGTGCACGGCTGGGGAATGCATAGCGGGATCTGGCGGGATTTTGCCGAAACGCTGGCGGAAAAAGTCCGGGTGACCCTGGTCGATCTCCCCGGACACGGACGCAGCGCGAACATTGCCGATTTTTCTGCCGCCGGTCTTGCCGATGCCCTTCTGACGATCGCGCCAGAATGCGCCCATTGGCTCGGCTGGTCGCTGGGGACATTGCCCGTCCTGCACATCGCCGATCAGTGCCCGAACCGCGTGAAAAGCACGATTGTCGTGGCTGGAAACGTGCGTTTTACCAGCGACTCGACAACGGGCGGCACGGAAAGCGGCTGGCCTGGTGTCGAGCCTGCGCTGCTTGCCCAGTTCGCTTCCGATTTGGAGGCGAATTATGCCGGCACGATCCGGCGTTTCCTCGGCCTTCAGACTTTCGGCATGGAGGATGCGAAGGGGCTGGTGAAAGAACTCTCGGCGCGGGTGGCGGCCTGCGAGCCGCCTGATCCCGCAGCTCTTCGCGGCGGATTGGAACTGCTGCGGCAAGCGGACTTACGCGGTGCCTGGCGCCGAATGAACGTGCCCAGCCTGGTTATTTTGGGAGCGCGCGATCGCTTGGTCCCCAAATCGGCCGGGGTATCCATGCGGGCCCTGAATCCCAGGAGCGAATTGCATGTCATAGGCGGCGCGGCCCATTTGCCGTTTCTGACACATCCTGCCGAGACTGCTTCCTTGATCACCGAGTTCATCGCCCGACATGAGCGCCGCTGATTTTCTGCAAACCGATGAGCTCGGCTTTGGAGGCCGTCCGGACAAGCGGTTGATCGGGCGCTCCTTCGGCGCGGCTGCGGCGCGCTATGACGGGCTCGCAGATTTGCAGCGAACGGTAGGGGAGAAACTGCTGGCACGCCTTTCGAGTGTGAATCTCGCTCCGGCGCGCATTGCGGATGTCGGCGCCGGAACGGGTTATCTGGGGACCCGACTAATCCAGCTGTATCCGAAGGCGGATCTACTGGCTTTGGATATCGCCGAAGGCATGTTGCGCTTCGCCCGGTCGCGGTGCGGCAACTCGGGGGCGGTAAGATTTGTGTGCGGCGACGCGGAAGCCATGCCGTTTCGAGATCGTTCAATCGATCTGGTCTTTTCCAATCTGACGATTCAATGGTGTTCCGGTTTCAACACTGTGTTTCGCGAAATCCGGCGAATCCTGAGACCGGATGGCGTTACGCTTTTCAGCACGTTCGGTGCGGAGACGCTGAAGGAACTTCGGTCAGCATGGGCGTCGGTTGACGACTACTCACATGTCAATTGCTTCGGTGGATCTTCCGCAGTGATGTCGGCTTTACAAGAAGCCGGATTCACTGAGATCGAAGTCGGTATCGAGACCCATAGACTGACATACGCTTCGGTTTACGACCTGATGCGCGAATTGAAAGGGCTAGGCGCTCATAACGTCACGCTTGGTCGGCCGCGCCATTTGACCGGGAAGGGCACGTTGCAGCGCATGGTGGCGGCCTACGAACGCCAAGCGGGGGGTGACGGCATACCCGCAAGCTTCGAGGTCATTTACGGCTTTGCCAGAGGTCCTGTGGAATGTCCTTGAAAGCGCGAGGCATCTTCGTGACGGGAACTGACACCGGAATCGGTAAGACCCTGGTGAGCGTGGGTTTGATGCGGCTGCTGCGCACTACAGGATTGAAGGTAGCGGGCATGAAACCGGTGGCGACCGGAGCATCCGGTTTGAACGGTCACTTGGTTAATGAGGATGCCTTACTGCTTCAGGCGAATGCATCGATTCCGCTGGACTACAGTCAGGTCAACCCTTTTGTCTTCGAACTGCCGGTTTCGCCCCATCTCGCCGCAAAGAAGGCAGGGCGGGACATCGATCTTCAGTGCATCCGGCAGGTCTACGACGAGTTGAACGAAGTTGCGGACTGCGTGGTGGTGGAAGGCGTCGGCGGTTGGGAAGTGCTTTTAAACGAACGAGAACGTGTGGCGGATTTGGTCCGAATGCTCGATCTGCCGGTGTTGCTGGTGGTGGGACTACGCCTCGGCTGTTTGAATCATGCCCTGCTCACCGGGCACGCAATCACTCATGCCGGAGTGCGCTGTATCGGCTGGGTCGCGAACCAGGTCGACCGGGATTACCCATTGCTCGCCGAAAATATCGAAACCCTCGAAAAGGCGTTCGATTGGCCATTACTAACGGTTGTACCGTTTTACGACGACCCGGCAAAGCATTGGGATATTTTCCCTACAGAACGAAAGGATAATGTCTTGCGTGTGCTTTGTTCATAGTTTACATTCTCGCAATTTTAAATACGCGAGTTGTAGGCCGGTTTTCTCAAGCGATTTGGGTGTTCTTGAAGCTAAGGCCGGGCGCGGTCTTCTCGTGAGATGTACCGAAATCGGAGATCCGCATGATCGAGTCTGAACGGGATGTCGGATCTGACAGCCGGCGGCTCGTGCTGACGCCGAATATGTCCATGAGCGGTCGCCAGGCATTGGTCCTAATGCTTGGTATTGCCCTAGTAATGGCGGTCATTGCAGGGAGCTTTGCATCGATGGGTGCATGGCTCGTATTGCCGTTCTCAGGGGCAGAATGGCTTCTTTTGGTTTATTGCTTCAAGCTGGGTTTAAGGAACGGTAGGGTTCGCGAAGTCATCACAATCAACGAAACCTCGGTTCTAGTCGAGCGAGGTTTCGATACACCGAAGCAGACCTATCGATTCCAGCGCGCGTGGGTGGCGCTCCATTGGGCTGAGCCTCCTATAAAAGGTTACCCAAGCCGTTTGTTATTTCGCTCCCATGGCAAGGAGGTTGAAATCGGACGATTTTTGGCCGAATCCGAGCGCGCGGCGCTGGCGAGCGAATTGCGAAAGATTTTGTTTGAGAGCAAATGATTCGACACAAAGCATTTCTTTAGACTGAGGAGAGGGCTCCGTGAATAAGATAAGACGACTGCTTGCCGGGTTCGGGTTGCTGCTGTGGGGAGAGGCACACGCCGACTACGCGCTTAACTTGACGCCGGGCGTCACCGAGATAAGCCGCGATATCTACGACCTCCACATGCTGATTATGTGGATTTGCGTGGCGATCGGCGTTGTCGTGTACAGCTTGATCATTTACTCCGTCATACATCATCGGAAATCCAAGGGAGTGGTTCCGGCACAGTTTCACGAAAATACCAAGCTCGAAATCCTGTGGACGGTAATTCCTTTCCTCATCCTTTTGGGCATGGCCATCCCTGCGACGGGTGTTATGGTCAAGGCTTACGACACCAGTGGCGCGGACATGACTGTCAAGGTCACCGGCTACCAATGGAAGTGGCGCTACGAGTATCTCGATGAGGGTATCGACTTCTTCAGCTCGCTGGACGCGAAAAGCAACGAAGCCCGTCAATTAGGCGCCAGTATCGACCCGGCTTCGGTTCCCAACTATCTGCTAGACGTCGATAATCCCTTGGTGGTTCCGGTCAACAAGAAAATCCGTTTCCTGTTTACTGGGGCCGACGTGATTCACTCCTGGTGGGTACCCGCTCTCGGCTGGAAAAAAGATACCATTCCGGGATTCGTGACCGACGCTTGGGCGAAGATCGAGAAACCGGGCGTTTATCGCGGTCAATGCGCGGAACTCTGCGGCCGCGATCACGCCTTCATGCCGATTGTCGTCATCGCCAAGACCAACGAAGAATACAAACAATGGGTTGCCGAACAGAAGGCCAAGGCGGAAACGGTCAAGGCCGAAGCAACCAAGACCTTCACCATGGATGAACTGATGGCAAAAGGGCAGGAAGTTTACAATTCCAACTGCGCGGGCTGCCACCAGGTCAACGGCGAAGGGATTCCCGGAACGTTCCCGCCGATCAAGGGCAGTCCGGTTGCGACCGGTCCGAAGGATGAGCACCTAAAGGTCGTGCTGAAAGGCAAAGGGGACATGATGCCGGCATTCGAAGAGACGCTCAACCCGGTAGAACTGGCTGCCGTGGTGACTTACCAGCGCAACGCCTTCGGTAACGACAAGGGCGACATGGTTCAGCCGAGCGAAATCAAGTCGCAAGATTAACGAATTAAACAGTAGACGAGGTGAAAAGCTATGTCATCCGTAGTGGCAACTCATGATGAGCACCATGACCATGGCCCCGCTAAGGGGATTCTGAGGTGGGTGTTCACGACCAATCATAAGGACATCGGAACCTTGTATCTGACGGCGGCTTTGATCATGTTCCTGGTCGGGGGCGCCATGGCGCTGGTCATTCGTGCCGAGCTGTTCGCACCCGGTATGCAGTTCGTGGATCCGCTGTTCTTCAATCAGATGACCACGCTGCACGCCCTGATCATGGTGTTCGGTGCTGTAATGCCCGCCTTTGCCGGATTGGCGAACTGGATGATTCCGATCATGATCGGTGCACCGGACATGGCTCTGCCCCGGTTGAACAACTGGAGCTTTTGGCTCCTACCGTTCGCCTTCGCGCTCCTGGCGAGCACGCTGTTCATGGACGGTGGTGCGCCAGCCGCGGGGTGGACGCTTTACCCGCCTTTGGTCCTACAAGGTGGTGCGCATCTGCCGTTTGCTATCTTCTCCATCCATTTGCTGGGTATTTCGTCGATCATGGCGGCGATCAATATCATCGTCACCGTGTTCAATATGCGCGCGCCCGGCATGACGCTGATGAAGATGCCGTTGTTCGTGTGGACCTGGGTGATCACCGCCTTCCTCTTGATCGCCGTTATGCCGGTGTTCGCGGGTGCGGTGACCATGTTGCTGACCGACAAATACTTCGGCACGAGCTTCTTCAATGCCGCGGGCGGTGGCGATCCTGTGCTTTACCAGCACTTGTTCTGGTTCTTCGGGCATCCCGAGGTATACATCATGATTCTGCCGTCATTCGGGGTAATTTCCACCGTTATCCCGACCTTCGCGCGGAAGCCGCTGTTCGGGTATAGCTCGATGGTCTATGCCACGGCTTCGATTGCATTCCTGTCGTTCATCGTCTGGGCCCACCACCAGTTCACCGTTGGCATGCCGCTCGCCGGAGAGCTGTATTTCACCTATGCCACGATGTTGATTGCGGTACCGACCGGGGTGAAGGTGTTCAACTGGATCGCCACCATGTGGAAAGGTGCGATGACTTTCGAAACACCGATGCTGTTTGCCATCGCCTTCGTCGTACTGTTCACGATGGGCGGCTTCACCGGACTGATGATGGCTATTTCGCCCGCTGATCTGCAGTACCACGACACCTATTTCATCGTGGCTCATTTCCACTATGTGCTAGTGCCGGGCGCTGTGTTCGCGCTCTTCGCAGCAACCTACTATTGGCTGCCCAAATGGACCGGCCATATGTACGACGAACGTTTGGGTAAGCTGCACTTCTGGCTGTCTACTATCTCGGTCAACCTGCTGTTCTTCCCGCAGCATTTTCTGGGATTGGCGGGCATGCCGCGGCGTATTCCGGATTATGCGACGCAGTTTGCGGAATTTAACGCATGGTCCAGTGTCGGTGCCTTCGTGTTTGGCTTCTCCCAACTCATTTTCGTGTACGTGATTATCAAAGCCATCCGTGGCGGCGAGATTGCGACATACGAAGTGTGGGAAGGGGCTCAGAAACACGGCTTGGAGTGGACGCTGCCGTCTCCGCCTCCTTACCACACTTGGACGACCGCGCCGGAAATCCGGTAGGAACAGGCTGGAAAGTCCCCGCCTCCGAGGTGGGGACTTTCGGACGAACAGACAATGGATATTCGAAAGAAGAACGCATTACTGGCGATCATCATTGGGCTCATTGCCCTGCTGCTCTATGTGGCTTCGATTCTTAAATTTATTGTGACCTCACCTGGCCAGTGAACGATTCAGATAGCAGAAAAGGCAATAAGCGGTTGACGTGGTCGATGGTCTTAGTGGCTGTCGGCATGTTTGGTTTCGGCTTCGCCATGGTGCCGTTATACAACGTGTTCTGCGAAGTGACCGGGCTGAACGGGAAAGTGAAGTCAGAGGCAGTCGCGGACGCGGCATATGTGGTCGATCAGTCACGGGAGTTGTCGATCGAATTCATTACTTCTGTGAATGAAAACATGCCTCTCGCTTTCCGCGCCGAGAAAGCGAAGATGAAAATACATCCGGGGCAGTATTACACGGTCAAGTTCTATGCCGAAAATACCAGCGACAAGAAAATGGTCGGACGTGCTATTCCCAGCGTTGCCCCCGGCACGGCTACCCAATATTTGAACAAGACGGAGTGCTTCTGTTTTTCCGAACAAGAATTCGAGCCGCACAAGTTGCGGGAAATGCCGGTTCGATTCGTGATCGATCCATCCATACCGGAAAACGTTAAGGACATGACGCTTTCCTATACGTTCTTCGATATCACCGACAAGAACCAGAACTGACGAGAGAAAGATCAATTTCAATGCAGGGGAATGTGATGGCAACAAAAGACGCGTACTATCTACCGCACAAAGCGAGTTGGCCGATCGTGGGCTCGATCGGACTCACCACTTTGGTTGTGGGGTTTGCTAACTATCTCAACGGATCGAGCATCGGCGGAACGCTCATGGTGCTGGGGGCCGGCATCCTGATTTTCATGTTAGCCGGATGGTTCGGTGCGGTGATAAACGAGAGTATCTCCGGGCTGTACAACCAGCAGGTGGACAGCTCTTTCCGGATGGGGATGATCTGGTTCATCACCTCAGAAGTGTTCTTCTTTGGAGCGTTTTTCGGCGCTCTGTATTACGCGCGGATTTACGCGGTGCCGTGGCTGGCCGGCGAAGGCAGTTTTGCTTCTGGCGCTACCGCCGATCTCTGGCAAGGGTTTCAGGCCATTTGGCCGACCAATGGCCCTGGCCATGTGGGTGGCGAGTTCGAACCCATGGAAGCGTGGGGGGTTCCGGCCTTGAATACGTTGATTCTGCTGACCAGTGGCGGCACGGTGACCTGGGCGCACTGGGGATTGTTAGCCAATAATCGTGGCCAATTGATCAAAGGGTTGATCGCTACCGTTGCATTGGGCTTCCTCTTCGTGATCCTCCAAGGCTTCGAATACCATGAAGCCTACACGGAGATGGGGCTAACCTTGGGATCCGGAATCTACGGCTCGACGTTCTTCATGTTGACCGGGTTCCATGGCTTGCACGTGACGATCGGTGCCATCATCCTCACGGTGGTTTTGATCCGGAGTATCCGCGGGCACTTCAGTCCGGAGCATCACTTCGCTTTTGAAGCTGCCGCGTGGTATTGGCACTTCGTTGACGTCGTGTGGTTGGGGCTCTTCGTCTTCGTTTATTGGCTCTGACCAAGTTTGTCTCGTCACCGAGAAAGGGCGCTATTCGTTTAAGTAGCGCCCTTTCAGGTATCTACAGCTGGACAGATCATTGTCGAGTTGTTGAAGGAGGGAGTTTTATTTGATCGGCAAATAGACCGCCGATATCGACGCGGTCGAAAAGATAACGGCGATTGCAGAATTCACAGAAAACTTCCACCGAATCCTCTTTCTCCAAAATGGACTCGACCTCTTGATTCCCCATGGCCAGCAAGACGGATTCGATGCGTTCCCGCGAACAGCCGCATCGAAACGCAACGGGCTCGGAATCGAAGAGGCGAACCCTCTCTTCATTGAATAGCCGATACAACAGTTCCTGACCGGGCAGATGCAACAGCTCCGCCGGGGTAATCGTGTCGGCCAAAAATTCGACGCGCGCCCAGTCGTCGCGATCGCGGGCTTGCGTGGGTAGTTCCTGGATGAGCAAGCCGGCGGCGCGCTGTTCGTCAGCTGTCAGCCAAAGCCGGGTCGCGAGTTGTTCCGAACGTGAAAAATAGGTTTGAATAGCCCCGGCCAGATCGTCTCCCTCAAGGGCAACGATTCCTTGATATGGCTCGGAATCGTCATTCCGCACCGTTAACACCAAATGTCCGGGACCGTAGATATCGGACAGGGTCTCTCCAGTGACCTCTCCATTCCAGTGCGCGAGTCCTCGAATGGTCCTCTGATGCGTGGCCTGTGCTACCAGGGTGTGTAATGGGCCGCGGGCTTGAGCCTGAAGAATCAAGGACCCTCGGAATTTTATGGTGGCGGAGAGCAAGAGAACGGCAGCAAGAGCCTGCCCCAACTGACTCGAAACGGCCGGGGGATAGGAATGACGCTCGAGTACGGCTTGCCAGCTTGAATCTAGCCGCACCAGTTCGCCCCGTATACCGAGATCTTCAAACAAGAACCGCTGGAAACTGTCAAAATCGCTCATCGTCGAAGCAAAAGGTTTTAACGGATGTTACTTTACCGTTTTAATAGGTAAAAATCGTTAGTCTACCGAAATTCAGCCGGTGCTATTCACGCGGCTTCTGATTTACGGACCACCCCGAGAGTAAGTGCCATGTCTATGAAAAAGCTTTCGTTGCCTGACCCCGGGTTCGCACTTCCGGGCCGCCTCGAGAAAATGCCGGTACCGGAATTTCACTTTGTAAACGGACATCGAATGGAGCCTCCTTATCCGGACGGTTCGGAAATCGCGGTCTTCGGCCTCGGTTGCTTCTGGGGCGCGGAGCGGAAATTCTGGCAGATTCCTGGCGTCTACGTGACGGCGGTGGGTTATGCTGGCGGCGTGACGCCTAATCCCACTTACGAGGAAGTCTGCAGCGGGATGACCGGCCACGCCGAGGTGGTTCGCGTTGTGTACGAACCGGATAAAGTCAGCTACGAAGAATTGCTGAAAACCTTCTGGGAGTCTCACGATCCTACACAAGGAATGCGCCAGGGCAACGACATCGGCACACAGTACCGTTCGATGATTTTTGCTTACACGCTGAACCAGAAACGTCTGGCCATCGCGTCGCTCAATGCTTACCAAAGAGCTCTGAACCGAAAAGGTTACGGGCAAATTACGACTGAAATTCGCGATGCCGCTGAATTTTTCTATGCGGAGCCTTATCATCAGCAGTACCTAGCCAAGAATCCCGGTGGGTACTGTGGCCTGGGGGGCACTGGAGTCGATTGCCCTGCACGATTCGATACATCTTCGGCTTTCGACAATGATTGATGCCGCGCGATCCCTTTGGCTATCATCGCACGTCCTCACAAAATTTCGAGCTTTCATGAAAAATTGTCTCTTGTGTGTTTTTTTTGCGCTGGTCCTTTCTGCCTGCGCAACCTCGCCGCTGGGGCGCACTCAGTTCATGTTGATGCCGGAAGATCAAATGGCTGCCATGGGCGCGCAGGCTTTCGTTAACATGAAACAGCAAATGCCCATCGATCAAAATCCGCAAACGAATCAGTATGTCACTTGCGTCGCCCGGGCTCTTGTCAACGAGGTTGGGGGACAATGGGAGATTGTGGTTTTTCAGGATGAAACGCCCAACGCTTTCGCTTTGCCCGGAGGCAAGATCGGCGTACATAGCGGCATACTGCGCGTCGCTCGAAACCAAGACCAGCTTGCGGCCGTCATCGCCCACGAGATTGCCCATGTGCTCTCACGACACTCGAACGAGCGGGCGTCCCAGCAGATCGCGGTACAGCAAGGGCTGAATGTCATCCAGGCCATCGCCAATCCTACTAGTCAGACCGGCCAGTTGATGATGGGCGCATTAGGGTTGGGAGCCCAATACGGGGTACTGATGCCCTATAGCCGGATGCAGGAAAGCGAGGCGGACTTGGTCGGACTGGAGCTTATGGCCAAAGCAGGCTTCGACCCCCAGCAGAGCATCGATCTGTGGATCAATATGGAGCAAGCGGGTGGCGGACAGCCGGCGGAGTTTCTTTCGACCCATCCATCCCATGCAACTCGCACGCAGGATCTTAAACAACACATGCCTAAAGCTTTGGAACTGTATCGGAGTGCACGGGCGGCAAGGAAAACGCCTCAATGCGGTCGTTGATCGGAGTCGATTGGAAAAGAAAAAGTGCAGGGAAATAGTTCCCTGCACGTCAAGAGGAGGATTGTGAGCACTACGCGTGCGTCTGGTCTCGGCTAGGATCGTCTCCTAGACCTGAAATACAGTCTAGCAACGATAATTTGTACATGAAATGTGACAAATTGTCGCGCAAACAAAAGAGTTGAACGATTGAAGGAAACAATAAAAAGGCAGAAGTTCAAATCTTCTGCCCTATGAGGAGGCTATAGCGCACAGCCACAGATAACATCTGGTCGTCAGTTTGCCGCGATCCGCGGTTCGTTGAGCGTCCAAGCCACAATCTTATATTAGCAGCTGCTTGCTATCGAATAATGTGACAAATTGTCGCATTCGCCCAACAAAGTTGGATATTTACAATCCGCATCATGAACTCAAACCCGCTCATGAACATTCCCACTCCGGCGGATACGGAAACAGATGCCCGCCAAAATCTGCGCTGGCTGTTCGTCCTGCGCAATCTCATGATTGCGGGCCAAGCGCTGATTGTTCTCATCAGTGTCTACGGACTTGAGATCCCGCTTAGGGAAGTGCCGCTTTGGGGAATCATGACGGTCCAGGGCGCTTTCAACTGGTGGACTTGGTTGAGGATCAGCAATCCGCGTCCGGTTGCCGAAATGGAGTTGTTCCTGCAACTCTCGTTCGACGTTCTGGCGATCACTGCGGTGCTCTATTTCACGGGCGGGGCCACCAATCCAATGGCTTGGTTTTTCCTGCTTCCGCTGATCATCGCCGCTACTGTGTTGCCCCAGTTCTACACTTGGTACATGGTGATCTTCACGTCCGGCTGCTATACGATACTGATCGGCTTTTATGAGCCGCTTCCCGACATTCAAGCCGCAACTTTGCATGGAGATGCCCCGCCCGCCGTTCAGGCTCTGATGGAAGACCACGATATCGAACTTCATGCCTTCGGGATGTGGTTCGGGTTCGTATTCAGCGCTGTTCTTGTGGCGTATTTTGTCGTGGAAATGGCGAAAACGCTCAGAGAACGGGAACGCCGTTTGGCGGAAGCCCGAGAACAAGCCCTGCGGAACGAACGGGTCGTGGCATTGGGAACGTTGGCGGCCGGAGCGGCTCACGAGATGGGGACCCCGCTCGGAACCATGGCGATTCTGATTCATGAGATCGAAAGCGAATGTGAAGGTGAAGGCGCCAAGCAGAAGGAGCTGTTGGAGAAAATGAAAATCCTGCGGGAGCAGGTGGCCCGCTGCAAGAAAGCGCTTTCGGTCATGTCGGCGTCGGCAGGAGCCATTCGTGCCGAATCGGGGCGGATCGAGCCGTTGCCGAGCTACCTGGATGAAACGGTGGAAAGTTGGCGCAGGCAGCGTCTCAATGCCGAATTGGAATACGAAAGGAGAGGGCCTTCACCGCCTCCATGCATCTTAGCCGAGGATACTCTGACCCACGCCCTAGTTAACATCCTGAACAATGCCGCCGATGTCTCGCCGCGCGGAATAAAGCTTCGCGCCCGCTGGAGTTTCGAACGCGCTACCTTGGAGGTTTTGGACCAGGGCCCCGGCATCGCTCCCACGCTCTCGCAACGCATCGGGAAGGCTCCAATCACAACCAAGGAACATGGCCTAGGCGTGGGGCTGTTTTTGGCGTTTGCCACTATCGAGCGGCTGGGCGGTCGAATAGAGATGCTGCCCCGCCCCGAAGGCGGCACCTGTACCCGTATCGAACTACCATTGTTGCGTCCGAATCAAGGTCTATGAACAGCACTAAATCCTCGCCCCGCCCCACCTTGTTATTGGTCGACGACGATCCCACGTTCTGCGGAGTCTTAAAGCAAGCTCTCGAGAAGCGCGGGTTCGAAGTACACGCCGCTCAAGACCTGGAAACGGGTGGCACATTGGCGGAGCAATTGGTGCCCGAATACGCGGTGATCGATCTGCGCATCGGCCACGATTCCGGGCTGGTTTTGGTCAAGCGCCTTCACAGTCTCGACGCGAACACCCGAATCGTCGTCTTGACCGGATATGCCAGCATCGCCACGGCGGTCGAAGCGATAAAGCTCGGGGCGATCCAATACCTAACCAAGCCCGCCGATGCCGACGAGATCGTCGCTGCGCTTCACAAAGACCAAGGCGACGTGTCCGTTGAAATCAAGGAAAAACCCCTCTCCGTCCGCCGCCTGGAATGGGAGCACCTGCAAAAAGTCCTGATCGAGCACGGCGGCAACATCTCCGCCGCCGCTAGGGCGCTCGGGATGCATCGTAGGACCTTGCAGCGGAAATTGGATAAGCGGCCGGTGAGGGAGTAATTTCACCGGCAACATTTCCCTCGTTTCGACGCGTCCACGTTATGGAATTCAAAGCTGGATTCCAGTTTCATGAACATTCTTCGTGCTTGTTCTCAGACGCCTCTACGCAATTCTCAATCCTCAGAAAATCGTGTCCATCGTAGCTAGAGCGTTTTCCGCTGCAATATAGCGGCGGGGGCATGGCAAAGCGCCGGCACATACAGCCGGCAATGCAGATCGAATGAGTTATAAGTCGGTAATCCTTTGCCGACAGCTGCGTCGGCAAAGGATTACCGATTTACAACAGCCTTAGGCGCTACATCACGCCGAAAAAAACTCTAGCTACAACGGCTACGGCCATTAATCAATCCGCCGAGCTTGATGATCATGCGCTGTTCCATCTCGCGCCGCAGGTCCGCTATATCGCGTTCAGCGGCACGTTCTGCTTCGCCTTGTTGCCTCTTGAAGGTGTCTATAATCGCTTCGGCTCAGCTTTTTCGGGCAGGCCGGCTTCTTCGAGCTTTCGGACGATTTGTGAGTGTCGTAATGGTTGCCATACTGAATCCTCTAGCCTTCGGTTTGACAAAAAAGCAGAGGAGGCGCTACTCGATTACCCGCCGCATCCTTTTTCCGTCCATTCGGATGGGGCGGATGGGCAGAAAGCAAGAAATAAGGCCTGCCCCTTATTCTTTTATCGCTTTTATAAGCCGCAGTGACTGACTTCGCGCTACTCAGGCAAGAACTCAGGACTTAGGGTTTGCTCCAGTGAGTAGGGGCAACTTTGTGAAAAGGACGACTCATCGAGGCCGGTCTCCTTGGCGGCCATTAAAACCGCATCTCCGAAAGCCTCGCTCAAGACGGTTTCGGCGTGGGGTTTAAGACTCGGATTGTCGTTGAGCAACCGTTTTAAACGCCGACACTGTTCTTTAATGGCCAGTTCCCAGCTTTTGCCGCGATAAAGCGGCTGATAGTGCCATTTAAGCAGATGAGCCAGCAACAATCCTAAACGATTGATCAATTCTCTTCGTTCACTGGCTCCCGTGCTTTCGATTTCCTCGGCAATATGCTCCAGATCGAGTTCGTCAAAACGCCCTTCCCGGATAAGACGAGCGCTTTGCTGCGTCCAGGCGTAAAAATCCCGGACGTAAAGATCTTCTGCGATCTTCATTGTGGTATCTCCATGCTGTAGGCGTTGCCGCATAACGCATGTTAGCAAATTCAAGGAATCTCTGAACAAGCCCTCTCCCTCTGGGATATTTGCCGGGAGCAATTTGGTCGAGCGGAAGGGTCGTGTCGGCACTCCCGGGACGACCGTTTGCGATTGGAACTCGCCCGGAGGGTGTCGGGCAGGAAAGCCGACAACATTGGATTGGTGAGGGTCTTTCGGTTTAAACCGTGACGCAAGTCATTTCCCCAATCGCAAACGGTCGCTGGGGTCCCACCCCTTTCGAACGGAGAGTTAATCAGAGTCTCCTCAACGTAATACGCCGTATGGATTTGGGCGACCTATGGCGAACCCCCGTGAGCCCGATGATCGCCTTGAGGGGGCGTGCGGCGCAATGGGCGGGTAGATTATGGCGTGTCACATCCTTCTTGCACCCATTCGGATGGGGGACGGTTTGGCGGAAAGCAAAAAATAAAAGCGCGCCCTCTTCGCTGACCCCTTCGTTCCTACCGACCGACTCCGAGTGCAAGCCGGGGATGTGAGGAGCGTTTACCGAAACAATCCTCAGAGATATTAAGGCCATTCGCAAATATCCTTCGGCAGAAATAACGATCTTCGGGTGACGCCATGCGTCACTTCTTGACGTTGAGAATTCATATTCAAGGATCCAATTCCCCTCCTTGAGGACGGAAATACCGCATTCTATCTACGTTAAGGACGCTGGCACGGCCTGTGCACTATGTTGGCCGAGAGCTGATAAAGCTTCTTTTCCAACCCGTCCCCTAACTCAATGGAGTTCGTCATGAATGCGAATATGAATATGAGGCAGCAAGGTGGTTTTACTTTGATCGAGTTGATGATCGTCGTGGCGATCATCGGTATTTTGGCGGCGGTAGCAATTCCGGCTTATCAGGATTACACGGCAAGAGCTCAAGTAGCGGAAGCCCTCAATTTAGCTGACGGCTTGAAAGCTACAGTTGCGGATATTTGGACCGATCAAGGCAGCTTGGATAATGCCGATAGTACAAAATACGGTCTTCCAACTGCTACTGATGTGAAGGGCAAATATGTGGCTCAAGTAGCGGTTGAGAACGGTCTTATCACGGCGACCATGGAAGGAGCGGGCAAAGTTGCTAAGGGAGTTGAGGGCAAAACAGTTGTAGTAAGTCCAATCACGGGTGCTGGATCGGTGCAGTGGCGGTGCAAAGCGGGGACTATAGACCAGAAATTCCTCCCGGCCAGCTGCCGCACTAGCTAAGCTAAGTAGGGTGGGCATGCGTTCAAGTCCACCGCTTTCTGAAACCGCCCGCCAAAGGATCCGGCGGGCGGTTTTTTGTGGGGTTGACGATCTCTTCCGTTCTATTGTGCTCCGATGACTGCGAGGGCGCTTGAATGCCGATAGGTATGGAATACACTCCCGCCGCAACTGCTCTCTTATCGTCGAAATCACATGACTAAAACGGGTGTCCTTTTTTTTCTTCTGTTGACTCTAACCCTGGTCGTTTATTGGTTTGGGTTAAAGGGCCCCTTTCTATTTGACGATTTCGCCAATCTACCCGCCCTCGCCGATTTCGGCGGCATAAGGGATTTCCAATCGTTGCGCCTGTTTCTCCTCAACGGAATTGCCGGTCCTACAGGCCGCCCTTTATCGCTGCTCAGTTTTCTGATCGACGACAATGCATGGCCGTCCGATCCTTGGCACTTCAAATACACCAACCTGATGTTCCATCTGCTGAACGGCTGCCTGCTATCTTGGCTGACATTTCGCATCTTCAAATTCCGTGGCCGATCGGATGCCGCCGCCGGCTGGATTGCTCTCTTTATCGGATCATTCTGGTTGCTTCACCCGTTGAATGTATCAACAGTGCTTTACGTGGTGCAGCGTATGGCCATGCTTTCAACGCTGTTCGTGCTCACGGGGTTGCTGGTGTATGTGCGTGGCCGAACGCTGCTAGCCGAAGCTAGACCGAGCGCTTATCTATGGATGACGGCAGGTATCGGATTTACCGTTCTCGCCACCCTCAGTAAGGAAAACGGCGCATTGCTGCCCGTCCTCGCTCTGGCACTGGAATACACTGTCTTATCCTCAGCGGATAAACGACCTAATACAATGTGGCAATCGATTTTGCTTTGGCTACCGACCGGGGCGATAACGGTCTATCTATTTTGGGAAGGAATCACCGGTCGCGGGTTCGGGGGAAGGTCGTTTACAGTTTCCGAAAGACTTCTAACCGAGTGCCGAGTACTGCTCGACTATTTGTTCCATTGGTTCATGCCTTTTGCACCCACGCGCGGGCTGTTTGCCGAAGATTATCCGATATCCACCGGGCTTTTCTCGCCGCCGACGACTTTGCTTGCGTTGACTACCTTGGCAGCGGCGTTCATCGGTGCGGTGTGGAAGCGAGATGCTCATCCAACGGTGGCGCTCGGCATTCTGTTCTTTTTAGGCGGGCACCTAATCGAATCGACTTCGGTTCCGCTAGAAATTTACTTCGAGCACCGCAATTATCTGCCTGCCATGTTCCTGTTTCTTCCGATCGCCGAATATGGCGTCGAGAATGCACGAAAAGTTCGATTGTTGCCGGTATTTCTTGGCGTCCTCGTGCTTGGCATGGCGTTTACTACCCATCGATTGGTTCGAATCTGGTCGGACGAGGCGCGCTTGGCACTTTATCGGGCTGAGCAGAATCCGTTTTCCGGTCGCGCCCAAGGGGCCGCAGCCTCGGCGCTCGATCGCTTGGGATATTCTCAAGCGGCTTTGAACATCTTGACACGAGCCATAGAGAGGCAACCCACAGACATCCATCTGCATCTGCACTATCTGGTGCAAGCCTGCTATTCGGCCTCATTGCACCCGGAAGACTTCGAGCGCGCCTTGGAAAAATTTCGCCGGACCAAGTTCAATTTTCGTAGCTATCCTCTTTTTGAAAGCATGATGGAGACTCTTCCGAATGGAGATTGCACCGAACTTGGATTTGAGCAGCTACATGCTCTGCTGGATGCGTTCGAGCGGAATCCCGGCGCCTCCGATAGCGGAGCACGCCGGCAGATACATCATTTGAGAGGGTTGCTCTACGCGCGACAAAAGGCTGGCGACAGCGCCTTCAAGGAGTTTCGAGAATCTCTGCGTCTTCGGCCCGATATCAGCGCCGGATTGCTGGAAGTATCAATTCTTGCTACTCATGGCCTTTATGCGGAAGCCTTGCAATTGCTGGATTCCGTACGGACTTTGCCAAATTCCGGCAACAATCTGTATAAACGTTGGGCGACCTTGGACTATCCAGCGGAAATCGAACGGCTGCAACGGGTTATTGAAGAGGATATGCGTCATTTTCAAGCCCCGTAACTTTAGTTTGTGGGTACGCCTGAACGGCTGCTGTTTTCCTTATTAGAAAAATTACGTCGCAAAGCTTCCTTACGAGCTCACTGGCAATCAACTAAACTTCATTGAAGCGCCTTTTTACCTTTCAATTCGAATAACGAGATCATGGCGACTTCAAACCCTTTTAAGTTCAGTATTGTTTTACCTGCGAGAAACGAGGCATTCGGCCTGAAGTCATTATTGCCTGAACTGAAACGCTTGTATCCGGAAGCGGAAATCATCGTGGTGAACGACGGTTCAACGGACGACACAGAGGCCGTTGCCCGCGCCCAGGGCGTTCGGGTGATCAGTCATCCGTACGCGATAGGCAATGGCGCAGCAATCAAAACGGGGGCGCGTCACGCCAACGGCGAAATCATCGTCTTCATGGACGCGGATGGTCAGCATGATCCCGAGGATATCTCGCGTCTCTTGGCAAAATTTTCCGAGGGATACGAGATGATTGTCGGTTCACGGGATGGGGCCAGCCAAGCGTCCTTGGGCCGGCACGGGGCTAATTACTTCTACAGCCGTCTCGCATCCAGAATGACCGGCTACACAATCGAAGACCTTACATCCGGTTTCCGAGTGGTTCGGGCTCGGCATTTTCAGAAGTTCCTTTATTTATTGCCGAATGGTTTCTCTTATCCGACTACGATCACCATGGCCTTTCTCCGGTCCGGCTTACCTGTCGCCTATGTTCCGATACGCGCGGGTCAGCGTACAACCAACAGTCGTAGCCATATCCGGCTCTTTCACGACGGTATGCGTTTTTTCGTAATCATACTGAAGATCGGTGCGCTGTTTTCCCCGATGCGGCTGTTTTTCCCCGTCAGCGCATTCCTGAGCTTGAGTGGCCTCGGCCTATATGTCTATAACTATGCCACTCAGGGTCGTTTTACCAACATGAGCGCGTTCTTGCTCCTGTCTGGCTTGTTTACTTTCTTGATGGGCATTCTCTCGGAGCAGATCTCGTCCTTGCACTACCGGGGAGTGGAGCAGGACCTCCGCCGCACTAGGCGTGACGACTGATGCGCGGTGGACAGGCATGCCAAAGAGACCGATAGCGCTTTTGGTCACCCGCAACTTTCCGCCCTTGCAAGGCGGCATGGAGCGGTTGAACTGGCACCTGGCCGCCGAATTGGCACAAACATTCACCGTGCGCGTCGTGGCCCCGCAAGGGGCCGCCGAGCGGGCACCCGCGCAGGTGGCGATGCACGAGGTGCCGCTCCAGCCACTCGGCCGTTTTTTCTGGCGCGCAGCATGGGCTGCACGCACCGAGGCGCGCGCCTTTCGGCCGACCCACGTGCTGGCCGGCAGCGGCCTGACTGCGCCGCTCGCGCTCATCGCCGCCCGCGCCTATGGCGCCCGCGCCGCCGCCTATGTGCATGGGCTCGACCTCACCGTGCCGCACCCCGTCTATCGCACCCTGTGGTTGCCGGCGCTGCGGCGGATGGATCACGTCATCGCCAACAGCACACCCACCTTTGAACTGGCGCGCGAGGCGGGGGTTCCCCCCGAGCGGATCAGCATCGTCCATCCGGGCGTCGAGGTGCCAGACCCGGACCCGGCTGCCCGTACCCGCTTTCGCGCGCGCTGGAACCTGCCCGCCACCGCCCCGGTGCTCCTCTCGGTTGGGCGGCTCACCGCGCGCAAGGGCCTGCGCGAATGCGTACAGGAGGCGCTGCCTATGATCGCCCGTGCGCAGCCCGATGTGCAGCTCGTCATCGTCGGCGACGCCCCGGCGCAGGCGCTCTATGCGCAGGCGCAAACGCCCGAGAGCATCCTCGCGGCGGCGCAGGCGGCCGGGGTGGCACAAAACGTTCGACTGCTCGGGAATATCGACGAGCAAGCCCTTCACGACGCCTATTTCGGCGCCGATCTGCACGTCTTTCCGGTGCGGGCGCTACCCGGCGACCCGGAAGGCTTTGGCATGGTCGCCATCGAAGCTGCCGCGCACGGCCTCCCAACCGTGGCCTACGCCACCGGCGGCGTGGTGGATGCGGTGGCCGACGGCGTCTCGGGCCGCCTGATCCCCCCGGGCGATGTGGCAGGCTTTGCGCAGGCGGTGCTGGCGCTCCTCGCCGCTCCCCCAGCACTCGAACGCTGCCGTGGGTTTGCCGAGCGGTTCGCGTGGAGTGAGTTTGGGCAGAAAGTGGTAGAGAGCTTGGTCGATGACTAGGCCGCTTGGTGTCTGGTTTCCCGCCATCCGCGCCGGTAGCGGCACCGATGTGTTCACCGAACGGCTGTGCGCCGTGTTGAATGCGCGCGGCCTGCGCGCGGAAATCACTTGGCTGCCGCTACGCGCCGAATACGCGCCGTGGACGGTGGCTGTGCCCCAGCCGCCGGCCTGGGCGACCGTCGTCCATGTCAACTCCTGGCTCCATCAGCGCTTTTGGCCGCAGAAGCTGCCGGTGCTTTGTACCGTCCACTCCTGCGTGCACGATGCGGCGCTCTTGCCGTTCAAACGCCCTTTGCAGCGGCTTTACCACCGCTTTTGGATCCACCGCATCGAAAACGCCGCACTCCAAAGGGCACATCGCCTCGTTGCCGTCAGCCACTATACGGCGCACGCCACCATTGCCGCGTCTGGCGGCAATGTCCCGGAGGTCATCCCCAACGGCGTCGATACCGACTTTTTCCAGCCCACGTTCCGCCAAGCCCCGCACCAGCCTTTTCGCTTGCTTTACGTGGGCAACTGGGGTCCCCGCAAAGGCGTCGATCTGCTCGGACCCATCATGACCGCCTTGGGAACAGGGTTCGAACTCCTCTACACCGCCGACCGAGGCGGCCGCCATACCCGCTATGCCCTGCCGGAGAACACCCGCTGCCTGGGCCGGCTGGATGCCCACGGTTTGCGCGAGGCCTATGCCCAAGCCGATGCCTTGCTGTTTTCGAGCCGCTTGGAGGGGCTGCCGCTTACCGTGCTCGAAGCCATGGCCTGCGGCCTGCCGGTGATCGCCGCGCGCTGTTCTTCACTGCCTGAGGTGGTCGCCGACGGCCAGACCGGACTACTCTGCCCGGTGGATGACGTGGCCGCGTTCGCGGCTGCCGCGCGGCGCCTGAGAAGCGATGTGGCGCTCTGGCAGGCGCTGCGCACCGCGGCAAGAGAACGGGCGGTGGCGCTGTTCGACGAGGCCAGGCAGGTTGAGCGCTACCTTGATCTTTACCGGCAGACGAGCGCAAAACACAATGGATAAACCGATCGTCGGCCTCACCCTCAACTACCGCGATGCCGAGCGCACCAGCCGCTGCATCGCCTCACTGCTGGACTATGGTGCTGCTGGGGTAGTAGTGTGGGATAATTCGGAAGATAGCAACGCATCGGCCCAGGAATTGCGCCAACGCTGGGTGCATGAGCCGCGCGTCATCATAAAGGTGAGCGCCCGAAACCTAGGCTTTGCCGCAGGTGTCAATCGGGGCATCGAAGCCATACTCACCCGCTGGCCGCAGGTCTGGGTCATGCTCATCAACAACGATGCGGTACTTCAGCGTGGCGCACTATCCTCCTTGGCAAGCGCATTGACCGATCAACCAAGTGCAGTCATCGCCTACCCGCGTGTCGATCATGGCGGCCGAGTAATTGGCACGATCTACTACCAGCGTTGGTTTGCGGTGTTAAGTTTCGATCGTCCGTGGCCCGGTAGCTTCCCCTACCCCAGTGGAAGTGCACTCCTGATCGCGCCCGAACGCATCGAACTTCCGCTGTTCGACGAGGACTTTTTCATGTACGGCGAGGACGTGATGCTTGGCTGGCGTTTAGGCGCAGCACGCATGACGCATGTGCCCCAGGTACTGGTGTGGCATGAGGGTAGTGCTTCGAGTCGTAACGGGTCGGTGTTCTACGAGACACGTACAGCGGCGGGGCATTGGCTGCTCGCGCACAAATTGGCACGCTCGCCGCTCGAGCATGCCATGCTCCTCTCTGGACGAATGCTGGGTTTAGGCGCTCGGGCTGTTGCACGCACCCTAAGGAGCCGTAGCCTGGTGTCCCTGCAAGCCTTGTTGGAGGGGGGGCGCATCGCTCGTCGCGCCAGGCACTGAAGCCGCAGAGAGCATCGTATCTACCGCACGAATCACGTCTTCGGCGGGGACCTGTTCGATGCACGGAAACGGTCGGTCCGTTCGCGCGGTATGGATGCATTGCCAGTCGCAACCGAAGCATTCCATCGAGCGGCCAACAACGGTGGGTAAACATCGCACCGGCGCCTCTTTCGGATAGGGATAACAGCGTCCCCAGTGGCCGCCACCGACGACGATGACGCTGGGTATGCCGACGCCGGCGGCGATGTGGCCAGCCGCCGAGTCATTGCCCACCACCAACTTTGCGTGTGTGATCCAGCGAATCAGTTCGGTCACAGAAGTTTTTCCGACAAGATTCAACACGCGCTCGCCCAGGATGGAGGCAATGCGTTCGCCTAGCGCACACTCGGCCGCACTGCCCAGAATGACGCAGCGCAGCTGCGGGAAACGCTCAGCGACGCACGCTGCCACCTCAGCGTAGCGATCCTCCGGCCAACGCCTGAATTCCCGACTGGCGCCAGGCGAGAGCACCCAATAAGGATCAGGACATGGCGATGTGGGTTGGTTCGGAAACGCCACGGGCATGACAGCCACCTCACCAAACCCCGTGGCCTTGAGCAGGGCGCGATGGTGGGTCTGAATGCCCCCGGCTTCAACTTTGATCAGATTGTGATAAAGCCGGTTGCCCATCCAGCGATCAATTGCAGGGCGATCGGCATAGGTATCCCAGAACCCTGTGGCGGGCGCACCCAAAGCCCGCACGATGGCGTCTTGTGTAATGCCATCCCGGGGATGGCTGCACAGGTAGGTATGGCTCGCCTGCAAATCGCGCAGACCACGCAAAATCCGCCAACGGCAAGGCGCGCAGCGAAGAAAGTCGCGTTTATTGATGGCAACGATCTCACACCCCGATAAACCGGTTGCCAAAACGGGGCGCACCGCGGCTTCACAAACAATCACCGGCACTTGTCCACGCAGCACGAGGGTCGAAACCATCGCCTGGGCGTAAGGAAGCCATAAAAAGGCGTCACCGAGCAATTGAACATGGACCAAGGCAATCCGCCGCTGATCTGGCTGGTTCTTTCGCCCTACCAGAGCAACCCGATCAAACAAGCCAAAGATGAAGAATTCGACCGCGCGTTTGAAACGGCGCCACCAGCGTGCCTGCATGGAAATCTGCCTTATCGCTTGACCAACGCCTCGAGCTCAGCTTCAAAGATTTTGGGAACCGGGTGCTGATCGATCAACACACAGAGCAAAAGGTGAAGGGCGTTATGCAAATGCCACCGCATTCGGTTCAGAGTAATAGGGGACAGACCCCGATTTACATAGACGTGCAATCGGTACCTCTTGCATCATGCGATCCCCTCGCTGCGCGCGCTCCCTCGTCATGGGTCGCCCGCTCATACAGCACTTGCCCCACCCGCTCGATGTGCTCGCGCAGCCCCCGATGGTCCACCGCAGCCAACCAGCATAGGTCCACCTGATAGGGGATCGACGACTCCTCGAACGCTCGACCCAGGCGCCCCAAAACGTCGATATCGAGATCACGGCCGACCAAGGCCAGATCGATGTCGGAGCCTCGCCGGTACGTGCCTTTGGCGCGCGACCCAAACAAAATGGCCTTTTCCACCTTGGCCTCGTGCGCCAAAATGGCGCGTATCGTCGCCAAAGTGGCTGCCGACAACCCCCATTGGATCTCACTCATAACAGCCTCGCAAAGCGTCGTTCCAGATCGATAAACGCCAAGTGGTAGCGCTGCACCACCGCATCCACCATAGCCAAGGCCACCGCCTCGTTGTAGGTGTGGCTGGTGAGGTTGCGCTTGTCGATCATGTCCATCCACACCTCGCCGTCATCGATCAGCCCGCATTTGAAGGCCTCGCGCACGGTGCTGCGCGATCCGACCAGGCTTTGAATGCCCTCCATCTCTAGATAATCCTTCAAGACATTCCACGCCAGCTCATGGGTGAATTCGAAGGTCTGAATCAGCCCTTGCTGCTCGAGTTCCGACAGCGGACGTTGCTGTTGCAACCCCACCGCAGCCGTGAGTTTGCGTAAAGCGCGCTGGTAGTTGTCAAATCGCTGCTTCCAGCGGATGTCTTCGTTCATGGCCGCGTCGCTCCCTTTCCTCATGCCCCGGACAGAAAACGCTCCATTCTAGGTTTTTCTCGCTGCCCGGTCGTGATGGCAGAAAAACCATGACCCGGCCCCAATCGCCCCTTGAATCATCAAGGCGGCGCCTTCACTGCCATAGATCGCCCACACCGCCCCGGGCAGCCCTTGGGTTGGCACCAGCCACAACGCGAGGAGCACGCCGGCTGCGGCGGCCACCAGGTACACCCCATTGAGGTGTTGGCTGTTGCCCGAGGCGATGAGCGCGGCGTTGCCCAGATTGCGCATCAGTTGCAGCGCAGGCAGGCCCGCGAGCGAAACCAGTGCGCTCGCCGCGTCGGCAAATTCCGCCCCCAGCAGCCACGGCAGCAGCGGGGCCGCAGCGGCGAGCGCAAGGCCTGCGAGCAGCGCCAGCGCCATCAGCACGGCCCCCGTGCGCCACAGGCGCGCGGCCGGACGGTCTGCAGCATAAACGCGCGGCCACAGGGCTTCTTGCAGCGCAGTGAGCGGCAGCAGCCCGAGGTCCACCACCCGCTGCGCCACGCCCAGGGCCCCCGCTTGGGCGTAGTCTAGATGGGCGAGTACGGGTTTGTTGAATTCGGCCTGCAAACGCAGTGCCACCGCTCCCACGGTAAACGGGGCGCCGTCGCGCACGAGGGTAGCCCAGGGAAGGTTCGGGTCGCTGCCGGGCGCCGGTGCGGGGTCACGCAGCACGTGGGCGGCGATCAGCGCGGCAGAGGCGAAACTCGCGGCCGCGTAGGCGAGCATCCACGAGGCCGGGCTTGCGGGCAGCAGCGCCATCCCTATTGCGAGCGCCACAAGCCGCGCCAAGGGGAGGCCAGCCTGAATGGCGCCGAAGCGGTTGGCCTGATGGCGCGCCTGCATCCGCCGCGCCACCAACTCCACCCATGAGGCGGCCGCTACTTCCGCGAGCGCCAGCGCGGCCAGCGCCCAGAGCGGCGGCGGCGTGGGCAGCGCCCAGTAGAGGGCGGCCGCGGCAACCAGGGTAAAGCCCAGCGCGGAGATGGCCCACAGCCGGGTGGCCTGGGCGGAGAGCGCCGGCAGATGTTCGGGGGCGCGCGCGCCGCGCATCAGCAACACCGCGCCCAGGCCGAGACCGGCGAGCGGGGTGAAAAAACTCGCCACCGCCAGCGCGGCGACGAATTCACCATAACCGCTCGCCCCGAGCCAGCGGGCCAAAAGCAGCACGGTCAGCGCTTGGGCCGCGGCGCGCAGCAGGAGCCAGCCGAAGATGCGTGCGCCGTCACGGGCGTACCCGCCGGGGCGCCATGCCAATATTCGATTTAACGTGGCCATTTATTAGAACTGGCCTGGTGCATGATCCAAAGGGTTTTGTGCGAAAGGCTCAGAATTGTTATCCGTGTGTAAGAGGCGTTACTCATTTGTGCTGCAAGCATAATCCATAACGATGGATGTTTGCCCGGTTGAGAGGAAAATGTTGAGAGGAAAGTGTCGCACCTTCACATACAAGAACCGGTTCATATGCTGCCTGCCGTCGAGATTTCCCCTTCATCCGCCCCTACAGCGGCCGTCATCTGGCTGCACGGCCTGGGGGCGGATGGCTACGACTTCGCGCCGGTGGCGGAGCAGATACAGCCGCTGCCGCATATCCGCCTCATCCTGCCGCATGCGCCAAGTATGCCGGTAACACTCAACGGCGGCTACGTGATGCCGGCATGGTACGACAGCTACGGGCGCGACCCGACGGCGGGGCAGGACGAGGCGGGGATACGCGCTTCGCTGGCGCGCAGGTAGCCACCGGGGCGCCAAGCCAACCATCGCCGCAGCAGGCTCAAGTCACAGATCCGAAGCCGATGGCAGCGCAAATGTACTTGGTATTCGAAAGGTGTCAGGATTTTGTTTTTGGATTTTGTCACGGTATGAAATATTCGCGGCAATCGACCTGAAGGCGGAAAACCGGCTGACCGCATGACTGTCGGGCCAACTGGGATATGGGACCGAGATGGGACGATTGTCCTTAGGCCTTGGTATCCGCACGTTCACGCCTAGTTACGGTAATATCCGTCTGAGATCGCAAAATTTTTCAATGAAGGAGACCGCCCATGGGACTTGCGCTTCGCGATTCCGAACGCCATACCTATGCCGACTATCTGTCCTGGCCGGAGGATGTCCGCTATGAACTGATCGATGGCCGGGCTTATCTGATGGCGTCTGCGCCGAACCTGGAGCATCAGGACGTGGTCGGGGAAATTTACCGGCAATTGAGCAATGCCCTGGAAGGCAAACCCTGCCGCCTGTTCGTCGCCCCGGTGGACGTCCGCTTGCCCAAGGCCGACGAGTCGGACGATTCTATCGATACCGTGGTGCAGCCGGATGTCCTGGTGGTGTGCGACGCGTCCAAGCTGGATCGGCGTGGCGTTCGCGGCGCGCCGGACTTCGTGGTGGAAGTGTTGTCCCCGTTAACCGCAAGCCATGATCACGTGCTGAAGCGCCGTGTGTATGAACGTGCCGGAGTGAGGGAATATTGGTTGGTGCATCCCATCGACCGGATGGTGACCATTTATCGATTGCTCGACGGCGAATACGGCAAACCGGACGTTCAGGAGCTTTCCGGGGAGACCGCGGTCGGGGTATTGGAAGGCGTCTCCGTGGCGTGGGACGACCTGGTTCGGCGCTTGCCGCCACCGGAGTTTTGAAAAATCGCCAGGCTTTTACTTTTGATTTTTCCGCTGAACTGGGCCGCCAGAGTGTGGAAGGGTGACGCCGAGTTCGCTCCCAGCCTTTGGACTGGTGAAGGGTGACCGCTGGCTGCTGGCGAACTCTCTTACAATCTGGGGATCATCCAAGCGGCTACGGCTGCGGGCGAAGCAGCATGACCGGTCGTGTCGGTTGACAGTGCGACGGGGACCGTTCTGGAAACTAGCAATATCGATCCCTGAGCGAGGGGGCGAGCTTCCGTAACTTTGCGAGACGCCAGATCAGTCAGTTAAACGGAGACAGTTCGACATGCCGATTCTCATTCCGGGGGCTATGCGTCACTGGCTGAAAAGCGATGGCGACGTGTTTATCCTTGATCCGGAAAGTATTACCCGGAGGCTTTCTCCAACTGCTGGCTCAAGTTCAGCAACTGTTGCTCAAGCTTTGGCAGGGATTCACGAATGGTGTCCCACACGACGTCCAAGTTGATCTCGAAATAGCCGTGGACCATTCTGTTTCGCATACCTCGTATCGGTTTCCATGGTATTTCGGGGTATGTGGCAACAAAATCCGGATATTCGTTGACCAATTTGGTCGCTGCCTCGCCGATGATCAGAAGATTCAGTATAACCGCCTGCTGCGTCTTACGATCAGAGAAAAAAGCATCCTTTGCGATTCCTTCGGTGTATTCGCGTGCCAGGCGGATGGCTTCAAGCATATGGCTAAGGTAATTAGCCGCGCGAGGCCGGAGCTTCTCATCGCTCATAGTGGGGTGGCCTCTTGGAGAACCTTGTTCCGAATTTCCGCAGGGAGGTCTCCCGGCGTGAGCAGGTCGACCGTCACGCCGAGTAACTCTTCAAGTTCGATCTGCAGTCCGCCGAGATCGAGGAGCGTCGTTCCGGGAAGAGGATCGACAAGGATGTCGAGATCGCTCCCGTCGGTATCCTTGCCGTACAGAACAGAACCGAATACGCGCGCGTTTCGGACACGGTTCCGGTCGACCAATCGACGGATATCTTCACGATGGGCTTGCAGAGCTTCGGAGGGTTTCATGTGAATAGGTTAGGCGCTTTTGATTTGTAGTGCATTTAACCGGTAAAGCAGGCATTATTCATCCGACCGCCCCCCTAAGTTTGGCTAAGAGCGTGATCTAATTATTTGTATATTTTTGCTGCTTTTGAGTTCATAAAAAAGCATCAGGCTTTTGTTTTTGGCTTTTCCGCTGAACTGGCCCATCTAAACGGTGGTGAAACCGAGTCCGACCGTTATGCCACCGGACCGGCACAGAATGCCTGGCTAGTGCTCCGTCACCTGTCGAGCGTGGGGTAATTCCAAATCGCTTTCAATAAGGCATTTTTTTGTAGGGTGGGTTAGGCCGCGAGGCCGTAACCCACCGCACGACCTCGAACCTGTCCTGAGCCAGGTCGAAGGGTCGGTGGGTTACGCGGAGCCTGTCCCGAGCGGAGTCGAGGGGCTAACCCACCCTCTCATAGCCCAGTCAAGTCCCCAATTTCTGGTTTTAGAGCATCCTCTCATAGCCCAGTCAAGTCCCCAATTTCTGGTTTTAGAGCATCCTCTTTGCCAGCACGAAACCGGGGCGCCTTCAAAAACCTGAAAGGCGCAGAATGACATCGTGCTGTCGGTTATCGGTTAACAGGGGCCCGGTCGGGGTCTCCCGGATGCCACGCCAGGGCGTCCATCAAACCTCTCACATCGGATGTCCGGCTACCGGCATCAAATCAGTTTCATGGGATATCGCAACCCTGGGTCATCCTGGGGGGTGCCTCGGGACTACGTTGGAACCTCTGGCCGGTCTCAGGGTGGGTGGAAGGTCACCCCCAGGAAGACACCTAACCCTTGCCCATCAACGCAGAACAACTTAGGTCATGCTCGCTCCTCCCAGTCCTCCCATCGGGGCATCGGTCCTACCCCCGCCTCAAGCGGCCATCGGCCAGGTCTCGACCGTGAACAGCTTACGGGTCTCAAACCGCTCGCCGCGGGCCACATACCACAAGGCCTTGGCCAATTTCCGCATGACCGCCGTTACCGCCTTGCCCTTACGCCCGCCGTCACGCCCGGCTTTCCGCTCACACCAGTGGCGCACCATCGGGTCGCGGTCCATCAACCGAAGTGCAGCAAAATAAAGGTACTGCCGCGCCAGCGACGGCCCCCGCTTGGTGATCTTCAGCTGGCCCTTGTGTTGACCACTGGAGCGTTCCTTCAAGTTGAGCCCGAGGCTCTTCTGGTAACTGCGGGGCTCCGGATAGTCCAGTGGCGACCCTTGCGTCGCCAGCAGCACGGCACTGGTCGTCGACCCCACCACCGCCGCCATGCGCCGCAGAACCGGCGTCCGCTCAACCTTAGCCTTCACGCGCCGTTCCAGCTTCCGTAACTCCTCGCGGGTCGCCAGCACATCCGCCGCCAGCCGCTGAATCAGTTCCCGTTCCGCCTCAAGACAGGGCACCCCCACACTCTGCACCGCACTCGCCAGCACCGCCTCACGTTTGTCCGCGCACAGACCTCGACCGCCCACTCGCCCCATCAAGAGCGTCGCCCCCTCCGGATCGGCCGCAATCCGCCCAGGCTCCCCATACGTGGCCAACAGCTGCAGCAGCGTGACCGAGTCCAGCGCCAACATCCCCAACACCTCCGGCCAATGCCGCGCCAACTGCGCTTCCAGCCGGTTCAAACCCCGCCGGTATCGTCCTCGGTACAGCCGCAACAGCCCCTGTAACGCCTTCATCTCCCGGCGCTCTTCCGAAACCTCCTCCCACACCTCGCTGACCCCCTCCAGATGCAGCCGCCCGATCACATTTGCCGCCTTCGCATCGTGCAAGCTCGGCACCCCATCATACAGCTCCGCCGCATCATGCACTCGCTTCGGGCTCACCCGGTACACCGGCCAACCCTGCGCGACCAGCAGGCCGCGCAAGGCATCTCCGTAGGTCCCGGTCGGCTCCATCACGACCTCCACCCGACAATGCCCAAGCCATCCCTTCAGCGTCTCCACCAGCGCCCGCGTCTGCTGCGGATGGCGCCACCTCACCGTCGCCAACACCTCGCGCTCTTCCGTCAGCAGTTGCGCCATGAACGCCTCCTTCGCCACATCCACCGCCAACACCACTCGCTCACCTTCGATCCGGCTCAAAACCGCCGACCAGTCCATCTCGTCAAACGCCGTGCTACGATAGCTTCGCTTACCCATGGGGGATACCTCCTACGTCTTCCGGTTGATGAAACAAAATCTTTGTACCGGACTTGAGGGTCCCCCTCCAACTCCCGTCAGAACTCTCTTATAACTGACTACGATTCATGTTCACTCGAATGCCGAATGGAATAAAGCTTACGGAGTTTGATCCGCGCGTCGGCCGTGGTGAATTGCCAGTTGGCTTTCACTTGGGTTTGGTTACGGCGCTGCGCCCAGGCGGCGACACGCCGGACCAGGTCGGCCCGTTCGCCGATCCGTTCCGGCAGATCGCAGGCCAAAGCGCTGAGTTCAATTTCGGCCCTGTCCAGCCAGCTCCCGTGCTTCGGCGTGTGGTGAATCTCCAGCCGCTCGGCGAGCCGTCGAGCCTCCTCCGGCGCAAAAGCTTCATCGAATGGGTGTTCAGTTGATCTATCACCAATACGATTTTATCCGCTCCCCGATAGCGCCCGTCCAGCAAGGTTCGCACAACCTGGGCAAAGTCCTGACGGGTCCGTTCCGCGGTGACCTGAACGTCACGCCACCCGGCCAACGGCTCGAAGGTCAAGAACACACTCGTTACCCCGTTCCGCACGTAGACACTGTCGTAACGTGCCACCCGCCCCGGCTCTGCTGGCAGCGGTTCTCGGACCTCGCCAATCAACTGGATGAAGGTCTCGTCCAAACAGACGACCGGCCGTTCGTTCTGGTACGGCTGCTCGCCGGGAGGCGTGGCGTTCGCGGTGCGCCGGACTTCGTGGTGGAAGTGTTGTCCTCGTCAACCGCGAGCCATGACCATGTGTTGAAGCGCCGTGTGTATGAACGTGCCGGAGTGAGGGAATATTGGTTGGTGCATCCTATCGACCGGATGGTGACCATTTATCGATTGCTCGACGGCGAATACGGCAAACCGGACGTTCAGGAGCTTTCCGGGGAGACCGCGGTCGGGGTATTGGAAGGCGTCTCCGTGGCGTGGGACGACCTGGTTCGGCGCTTGCCGCCACCGGAGTTTTGATAGGCCCGTTAGGGACCTCTCGGCAAGCCGCTTCTCCGACCGTGATGCGATAGGTTTGTCCCGAGCCGAAGGGTCTGTCCTAACCACAGATGATGCGGTTCGCTTCGCTCACCACATCCTACGACCGATAGCCTGTAGGGTGCGGTGAGGGACGACAAACCGGCAGGATAGCTGGTTTGCACGGCAAGGCCGCCCGTAGGGTGCCGGACAGGGATGGTCCGGCATGAGCCGCATCGATCGTTTTTTTACGTCTTCCAATCGCAAATGGTGTCTCTGGAAGTACCAGAGACACCCGTCCAATCGGGAACGGGATGTCCTGCTATTCGTTTACAACTCCCGAGTCGCGCTGAAGCGGATGTCCGGCCAGCGTTCCTGGGTCAGTTGCAGGTTGACCCGGCTGCTGGCTAGGTACACCAGATAGCCACTGCCGTCTTCGGCCAGATTGTCGAACACCTTACGCTTGAATTCCTCGAGCTTCTTCGGATCATCACAGCTGACCCAGCGCGCCGTGGTGACCGGCACGTTGTCGTAGGCGCATTCCACGTTGTACTCCGATTTCAGCCGGAAGGCCGTTACGTCGAACTGCAGTACGCCAACGGCGCCCAGAATGAGATCGTTATTCTTGAGCGGCCGGAAAAGCTGGGTCGCACCTTCCTCGGTCAATTGCTGCAAGCCTTTCTGTAAGGCTTTGGCCCGGAGTGGATCTTTCAGCACCACTCGGCGGAACAGTTCCGGAGCGAAGTAGGGTACGCCCTCGTACTTCAGGGGCTCGCCTTGAGTGAAGGTGTCGCCGACCTGGATCGTGCCGTGGTTGTGTAGGCCGATGATGTCGCCCGGATATGCCTCTTCGATAGTGGTTCGGGTGTCGGCCTGAAACGTGATGGCGTTGGCGATCTGGACCGTCTTGCCGATACGGACGTGATGCATACGCATGCCTTTCACGTATTTGCCCGAGCAGATCCTGAGGAAAGCGATGCGGTCGCGGTGCGCCGGATCCATGTTCGCCTGAATCTTGAACACGAAGCCGGTGAATTTTTCTTCATCGGGGTGGACGATACGTTCGCGGGCTTGTCGTGGTCGAGGCGGCGGCGCAAAGTCGGCGAACGCGTCCAATAATTCCAGCACACCGAAATTGTTGATTGCCGATCCGAAGAATACCGGCGTTTGCTTTCCGGCCAAGTAGGCCTCGAGGTCGAACTCGTGACTGGCGCCCCGTACCAGTTCGATCTCCGCCCGCAGCTCCTCCGCCTGATCGCCCAGCACATCATCCAATCGCGGGTTTTCCAATCCCTGGATGATTTCCCCTTCGACGATGCGGTCGCCGTGGGAGGGGCTGAACAGTTGAACCGCGTCGGCGTAGAGCTGATAAACTCCCTTGAAGCGTTTGCCCATGCCGATGGGCCAGGTCATGGGCGCACACTGTATCTTCAGGACGCGCTCGATTTCGTCCAGCAACTCGATCGGCTCGCGTCCTTCCCGGTCGAGCTTATTGATGAAGGACAAGATCGGAGTATCCCGCAGCCGGCACACCTCCATGAGCTTAATCGTCCTTTCCTCGACGCCCTTGGCGCTGTCGATCACCATCAGGGCCGAGTCGACTGCCGTCAGCGTACGGTAGGTATCCTCCGAAAAATCTTCGTGTCCCGGGGTATCGAGCAGATTGAAAATTTTGCCCTTGTGCTCGAACTGCATGACCGAGGTCGTGACCGAGATTCCGCGCTGCTTTTCCATTTCCATCCAGTCCGAGGTGGCGTGCCGGGCAGCCTTGCGTCCCTTGACCGAACCGGCGAGCTGAATCGCACCGCCATATAGGAGGAGTTTTTCGGTCAACGTGGTTTTGCCGGCGTCCGGATGGGAAATGATGGCGAAGGTACGGCGGCGGTTTAATTCGGAGAGAAACTCAGACATCGAAGGTTGCAGCGAAAAACGACAATTATACTGTGATCGCTGCAGCGAACGGCAGTCTAGCAGTATCGAGCGGTAATGCCGACTTGTGTTCGGTGAAGGTTGGAACGGATTATCTGTTGCGCCGGTCGGCGGCTTCTTCCATTTTTCGACCGAGCTTTTGAACATCCTTGCCGAAGCCCGACACGGTATTGCACCCGGCAAACATTGCAATCATGAGCCACATCAGGACGTTAAAAGCGAATTTCCTCACAAACGTTCTCCGCAACAAAGTTCTCCATTTCACTATAAGGGGTGGTTACCGTTGGCCTCAAGACCTTGAGGTTACCCCGATCCCTGACCTGTTGTTTATAGCCTGAGTTCTCATGGCGCTTCTGGCGATGCCGGCAAGTGCCCATGATTTCGGCCTGAGTGTTGCTTTCTTACAACTTTGTCGTTCTTGGGCGACTAGTTTTGTAGGCCGTATCGATAAACCTCCACGGAATTGCGTTTGAACGATCGTGTGAAAGCGGCGGCATGATTTCCCCCGTTTCTTAAGAGCGACATACGAAATAGAAGATTACTCCTAAGCCATTCATTTCCAAATGATTTGGAAGATGGCCTAGTTCATGCCTTAGATCGAAGCATCGCGAACATGGGTTGGACAGGAAGCAAGGAAGGTGGAGCTGAGACATGATCCGAGGCGCCAGGGGGTGAGGCGTCAACTCCGTGCGCAATTGGGGGCAGTCGTCAGGTTACGCAGCCATAACCGTTACATAAGCCGTGCGGTCATGAAAAAACGGATCGAAGCGCTCATTCACCACCGATCTCAGCTGGCGCCTACGTGCTCCAGCCATTTCCGCAACTGAAAGCGACCCTCGAAGTGTTCAAAAACCCGAGCGTCGCAGCCTGAGAACCGCAAGACGATCGACCGGTAGCGAAGCGAAAACAACGGATCGACCGAAGGCGTGCTGTCACAGCGCGGCTGCCAATCGAGTATACGGCGCATTTAAACCGGATCACGCGCAGTCGTGAAATTCCGGCGGAGTCGTTCGTCTTTCGGTGCCCACCCTTGAACTTTTTCGCATCGGTCCACTTTGAGAGGAGTAAGAAAAATGAGAAAACATCTTGTCCTGAGTCCGCTCTATCTATCTTTGGCCTTATCGGGGGTGAGCCATACGGCGTTAGCCGAACGAAAGGTGCCGGAGGATCTGTTTCAAGATGTGTGGGACGGGATAGCCGATATTTTTCCTTCTCCTCAGGCCAAGAACGGCAGACAGCGTCTGGTTCGGCTCAATTTCGACAGACTGAAGGCGGATGCTATCAATCTGAACATTTTCGACGATACACTTTTGGTCGCCGAAAAAGATCGTGTGGTCGACAACGTTCACGGACATTCCGCCTGGATCGGGCATCTTCAAGGAGAGCCTGATAGTGAAGTGATCCTAGCCGTGATCGGAAACACGATGGCCGGTACGGTCAAACGGGGGACCGGTGAAGTCTACGAGATCCTGTCCAACGGCGACGATACCCATACCATACGGGAAGTGGACACGACAAAAATTCTTCCTCATAAAGATCCGATTCCCGATGTCGAAATGGATCCCGATCTGGCTAACGCACCGGCCGCTTCAGACGCGGAAGCATCAGCTAACGAGCCGCCAATGGCAGCGGCGTCGACGGGGGATACTATCGTGGACCTTATGGTCGTCTATACGCCCAAGGCTCGCGCCAACGCCGGTGGTACCTCCGGCATTCAGGCCAAGATCGTGAAAGCCGTCGAGGCCGCGAACCAAGCGTATATCAACAGCAAAGTGCATCTGAAGCTCAATCTAGTGCGAATGGCCGAGGTCAGCTACAAGGAAAGCGGGGATATGGCTCGTACGCTCAACGATCTTCGCGGCACCTCGGACGGCAAGATGGATATCGTGCACTCTTGGCGCAACCAGTACGGCGCCGATCAGGTGGCACTGGTTTCCGCCGACGCCAATTACTGCGGCATTGCCTATCAAATGACACGGCTAAGCAGTTCCTTCGCGCCTTATGCATTTGCCGTCGTGCACGACGATTCAAAAGCATACTGTCTCGCTGCGCAAACGCTGGCCCACGAGCTGGGTCACAACCAGGGCAACGCCCATGATCGCGCCAACTCGAGCTCTCCCGGCATCTATTCCTATTCTTATGGACATCGGCTATGTCAAAGCGGTGGTTTCCGGACGATCATGTCCTATGCGTGCAGCGGGGCTACCCGCATCTCGAATTTCGCTAATCCCAACGTGTATTACAACGGCAAAGCCACAGGTATTGATCCGAACATTAATCCTTCCAAGGCTGCGGCGACGGCTTGGTCGATAGAAAAAGCCCGCTCCGTCGTTGCCGCCTGGCGAGCCAGTAAGGTCACCGCGTCCGCTCCAGCCGCACCAAGCGGTCTCAGAACTGCCGCCCGGTCCGACGACGAAATCGTTCTTCGTTGGAAAGACAATTCGGATAATGAAGAGGGATTCAAAGTGGAGCGCTCCGATGACGGGGTGAACTGGGACGAGGTGGCGTTGCTAGGGCACAACACGACCCGTTTTGCGAACACCGGCCTCAGCCCGAGCACGAGGTACTCCTATCGAGTGTCCGCTTACAACGGGGCAGCTCAGTCTGCTCCCTCTGAAATCGTCACTACTGCAACGACGTCGACGATGACTGGCAGCGCAAGAACAACCGGCAAACCTACCGATGAGGCATCTTGGTTGAACAGTTTCGGTTTCCGTCGCTTCATACGCCATTAACGAAGCTCCGAACCAGTGAACTCCGTTTATGCCCTTCGGCAAGCTCACCACGAACAGAATCGATAGGTTTCCGTTCATCCTGAGCCCTTCGCCTCGGCTCAGGACGGGTCGACTGAAAGACTTTGCTTAAGACGCGCATTTCCTATCCCGAGTGCCGTTGCCGGGGTGCTCCGGCACTCGGGATAGGTGCCAAACAGAGGGTGGTGGTCAAGAATGATCTCGCTTTCGTTTACGGGTTTTTAGTTAATTATCCGCGTCTTTTAGTCTTCAGTTCGTTTCCTATCATTGGCGGCAGCTCATTCCGCAGTACGTGTCAGGATTCCTAAGAGGCAGAGCCCGCCCAGGTCGAAACCAGCGCGTCGACCGATCATTTTTCCCCGGGTAGGATGCGTCTCAAAGGGCGTGGTCCACGGTTTAAAACGTCGTTGCCAACCTGACGCCTGTTAACCTCTTTGGTTCGTAACTGTACTTATTGCCACAAAGTATTGTTCTGGTGCACTTAGCAGAGTGAGCGCACCAAGAGTGTGCATAGGTTTGCGCAGATTTCGGATGTACTTGTTTAAGCGGTTGAGTTCGCGTTGATTTTGTCCTGGTATAGGTTTTGCGTTAAAGCTATCGTTCCAAAATCTACAAAGAGAACAAATAAGATGAACAATCTATCTCAGATCAAAGTAGGGCGTTTGGCTTTAGGTTTTTGCGCGGGGATATATGCAATTTCCGCGAACGCTCAAGAGTCTAGTGAACCAATCGGACTGCTCGGCTATGTGGGTGCCGATGTTAATGAAACGGAATTCATGAAAAATTTGGGCCTCCATTTTGGCGGGTGGATTGACGCCGGTATCACCTACAATGCGAATAAGCCCGCAGGAAGATTTAACGGGCCGGTGACCTTTGACGACCGAGCCTCCGAATTTCAACTAAATCAGCTCTACTTTTTTCTGGAGCGCGCTGTGAATACGGAGGGGGATTCCTGGGATTTCGGCGGTCGTTTCGATTTCATGTTCGGTACGGATGCGCAATTTACGCAGGCGGCTTTTGGTCACTGGGATCAGCGTCTGATTAACAGCGAACGCTTCTACGATATTGCGCTTCCGCAGGCGTACTTCGAAATATTCGCGCCTTTCGGCAATGGCATCACCGCGAAGATCGGTCATTTTTACACCATTATCGGTAACGAAGTGGTGACGGCTCCGGATAATTTCTTCTACTCGCACGCGTATACCATGCAATACGGCGAGCCCTTCACCCATACAGGTGTCTTGCTGAGCTACCCGATCGATCAGAATTGGACGATCATGGGAGGTGGGGTGACCGGAAGCGAAACTGCCGGTTGGGACGGCGCCTTCGATAAAGGGCTCGGAAATTGGGCGTTTCTCGGCGGCGTAACCTGGACGAGTACCGATAGAGGAACTTCGGTAGCGCTTAGTGCCACTAGCGGCGAGATTTCCGAGCAGGACTCGAATAACTGGAGTATGTACAGCTTGGTGATCAAGCACGACATCATAGAAGGTTTGCATTACACCTTTCAGCATGATCACGGCTGGGCTTCCAAAATCGTGGACGGGAAGGACGCTGAATGGTATGGCATTAACCAATACCTCACCTACGACATCAACGACGAACTCGCTGTCGGGATTCGAGGGGAATGGTTCCGCGACGATGATGGTTTCCGGGTACTTTCCCCAATCAGAGGTCCTTATGCGCCTCCGGCATCAAACTATTTTGAGGTTACGGCGGGTTTGAACTGGAAGCCGGTGAGTTGGCTAACGCTGCGCCCGAGCGTCCGATACGATTGGGCCGACAATGCAGATGCTTATGACAATGCCGGTGGGGCGGCGGGTTTTGTTGGTAAGAAGAACGACCAGTTCCTTTTTTCCACCGATGTGGTCATAACATTCTAATGATCCCACGGGCTTTCCTGTGGAGGACAGGGATGTCCTCCATATCTGTTCTGGTGCTTCCCTCTACCGTCATCGCATTTCTTGCGATTTCGCGCTCGCTTCCATGCGGATAAAAGCCGTGTTCCTTGCCGGAACGCTTGAGCTTATGCGGCTTTGCGGGGGTTATGTCCCGCAACCACTTTTTCCTGCAGGCACTGGTATATGAGTTGCTGGGCCTGAACTGCGCATTTGCCACATTGGTCGCAGGCACCTAATTTGGAACGCAAGCCGCGTATGCTTGTGACGTCCTGTTCCTGAACGGCTTTGCGAATCTGTCCGTCGGTGATTTTCTTGCAGATGCAGATGTACATAACAAGACCAGATCGATGAACCTGGTCGAAATATTAGTACAACTGATAATTATTTTCAAATAGGATTCGCTTTGAATTGCTTGCCCATCGGCCGGCAAGCGAAGGAAGTGTGAGATGAAGCGCTTACATCTGTGTTTGCAAGTAGTTCTGGAGACCGACTTTTTCGATCAGTTCCAGTTGGATCTCCAGCCAATGCGCATGGTCTTCTTCCGTATCCTTAAGGAGTGCAAGGAGTACGTCCCGCGTCACGAAATCCCCTACATTTTCGCAAAATGCCATCGCCTTTCTCAGTTCCTCGATGACTTTGTATTCCAAAGCCAAATCGTTCTTGAGCATGCTGGGGACGTCCTGGCCAATTTGTAGCGTATTGCGCTTGCTGAGATCCGGTACGCCTTCGAGGAACAAAATCCGGTCGATTAGCTGGTCGGCATGGGATCGTTCTTCCTCCAATTCATGATGAATGCGTTCGTATAGCCGGTTAAATCCCCAATCTTTATACATCCGAGAGTGAATCAGATACTGATCGATCGAAGTCAGTTCACCGGCGAGCAAATCGTTTAAGCGCGCGATAACGTCGGCATTGCCTTTCATTGTTGTTCTCCGTTGAGAGGCACGAAATCCTGCTTCGGGCTTGGTTGGGCCTACCGAAGTGGGTAAATTGAAACAGATTTACGTATACTAGTCACCCTTTAACGCTCAGGGGGCGTGTTGCCGTCCGTCGGCCGCGCGGCGTGTTCGACAACTTTCATGGTAGACGTATGGCCCAAATAGAATACGAAGTTCGCGAGCAAGATTTGGTCGCCTTCAACGAACATCAACTGCGGAATTCCGCAAGCTGGCAGAAAACCCTGCGCCGTCACCAGGCGATTTTTCCCGGTATCATTGTACTTATCTCACTGTTTTTGTGGTTTTATTATCAAGATACGCTAGCCGCCATCTACGCAGGTGTAACCGGCGTATTGTGGGGCATATTTGCGCCGCTCTATTTCAAAGGAAGTCTGCGCAGACAGCTCCGAAAAATGTACTCGGACGAAGACAGAGCTAATGTTCTCGGTACGTATACCTTGCGGGCCGAGCCGCATGTTTTGGTGGAGGTTCATAAGAACGGCGAGTCTCGGGTGAAGTGGTCGGAGGTGCTTCGCGTCGAAACGACCAAGAAACACGCCTTCTTGTTTGTGGATCTCGATACGGCTTTGATCATCCCTAAGGCTACCGTCAAGAAAGGGGATCTACAGGCGTTCATCAAAGAAGCGGACAAGCGCATCGATCAGGCGGCTTGAGCCTGTTTCTCCATGATTTTGACCTGACGGGCGTTTGAAGCCTAACGCCCTACCGGCATGCTGAATTTCAAGTCGGTCGCGCTGAGACGCGGCCAGCGTCTGTTGTTCAAAGAAGCTTCTTTCACCATTCACAGCGGTGAAAAGGTCGGTATCACCGGTGCGAATGGCGTCGGCAAATCCAGCCTGTTCCGTCTGATCTTGGGCGAGATTCACGTCGACGCTGGCGAAATTTCGATGCCGCCGAATCTCTCTATTGCCCACGTGGCCCAGGAAACGCCAGCCGATGACCGGATCGCATTGGATTACGTCATGGACGGCGACCGTGAATTGCGCCTCATTCAGCAACGACTGGAAAAGGCGGACGAGAGCGGTGATGGTTTAGAGCTCGCAAGGCTGCATTCTCGACTTGAAGCAATCGGCGGTTATGAGGCCGGAGCGCGTGCCGCTAGGCTGATGTCCGGTCTCGGATTTGCGCCGAGCGATGAAACCAAGCCGGTCAACCGGTTTTCCGGCGGCTGGCGAATGCGGCTTAATCTTGCGCAGGCCCTCATGTGTCGTTCCGACCTGCTGCTTCTCGACGAACCGACCAATCACCTGGACCTCGATGCCGTGATTTGGCTTCAGGAGTGGCTATCCCGGTACACTGGCACTCTTTTGCTGGTTTCCCACGACCGGGATTTTCTCGACGAGACCGTCGATCATGTGCTTCATATCGAGAACCAAACCGTCACGCTTTTTTCCGGAAACTATTCTGCGTTCGAAGCGAGACGCGCCGAGCTTCTGGCGCAGCAGCAAGCGGCCTATGAAAAACAACAGCGCGAAATTTCGCGTATTCGAGCGTTCGTCGATCGCTTCCGTGCGAAAGCGACCAAGGCTCGCCAGGTGCAAAGCCGTCTGAAGGCATTGGGCAAGCTGGAGCTGATTGCCGCTGCGCATGTCGATTCGCCGTTTCAATTCTCGTTTGGGTCACCGGACAAGTTGCCTTCGCCTTTGCTGAGACTGAACGACGTGAGCATAGGCTACGGGGCGAACGTGGTCTTGAGCGATGTCAATCTGACCTTGAATCCGGGCGATCGGATAGGGCTTTTGGGCACCAACGGTGCCGGCAAGTCCACTTTGATCAAATTGCTCGCAGGGGTATTGGAACCACAGTCCGGTGAGCGGTTGGAGGCACAAGATCTCAGGATCGGTTACTTCGCACAGCATCAGCTCGAACAGTTGCGGACTGATGAGAGTCCTCTCCAGCATTTGCAGCGGCTGGACCCCAGCGCGTTAGAGAGGGATTTGCGCAACTTCCTCGCCGGGTTCGGTTTTCGTGGGGACCAGGCATTGGCCGCAATCGGACCTTTTTCCGGTGGAGAACGCGCGAGGCTCGCGCTGGCGCTTTTGGTCTATCAAAAGCCGAATCTTCTGTTGCTGGATGAGCCCACCAACCATCTCGATCTGAGCGCGCGTGACGCGCTGAATTTGGCGTTACAGGATTATCAGGGGGCGATGGTGCTTGTTTCCCATGATCGCTATTTGCTCCGAACAGTTGCCGACGATTTCTGGCTGGTGGCCGATGGAAACGCGAACGCATTCACCGGCGATTTGGACGACTATAGGCAGTGGTTGAGTGATCGGCGTGCGGTCTCCGAAGCTTCGACCAATGCGAAAACGGTTTCCCGCAAAGATCAACGCCGCCTGGATGCGGAGCGGCGTCGAGCCTTGAAGCCGTTTCGGGAAGCACTGGAGCGAGCCGAGGCAGCTTTGGAGAAATTGAGTTCCGAAAAAAAGCGTATCGAAATGCGGTTGGCGGATCCGGCGCTGTATAAGGGCGACTCGAAAGCCGAACTGCAAGCTTTGCTGCTCGAGAAAGCCGGAATCGACCGGCAGTTAGCCGATGCCGAGTCGGCCTGGTTGGCCGCGAGTGAGGCACTGGAAGCGATCTCCACTGAAATGTGACCGAGCACAACATTCGCGCTGAAGGGTAAACATGCCGCTGATAAAACTCTTTCTCGATATTTGTTTCTTTAGGAAAGGTCCGCAGGATACGCCAGCCTCGAACCTTTTGCTGGGGCTCGCGATTTCGGCCTATTTGATCGTCGGTTTCGTGCTACTTGGGCTGGAGGGCGATTGGGCCGGAGCGGTAGTCGAAGCCATAGCCGAAGGGGCGATGGTGTTCGGATTCCTTTTTGTGGTGCTTTATTTGGGCAAGAAGCTCCCCCGCCTTCGGCAGACGGCCACCGCCTTATATGGGTGCGATGCGTTGATCAGCGCAACGGCCATTCCGCTTTTGGCTTTGCTGTTGATGGCTCCTGAAGCCAAACCGGTTTATATTTTCTTGACGTTTTTGCTGCTTTGGCATTTGGCCGTAGTCGGACACATCTTGCGACACGCCCTCGCTATCCCGTTCTTTTACGGTGTCGCGTTGGCTTTCGGCTACGTGGTCATCAGTTATCAGGTTATGATGGCTTTATTCGATCGAGCCACGTGACCCCACAAGAACCAGGAGATTCGCGATGGCGTACCGACGGATTTTGTTGGCAGCCGATTTTTCCGAACATGGCGAAGAGGTTATCCAGCGCGCGCTTGAATTGGCGACAAAGTACGCTGCTGAGCTGGGTATCATCCATGTTGTAGAGAATGTGCCGATTATGGACTCGTCTTACGGCCCCATCGTGCCGTTCGACATCGATTTGACCGATCAGATGGTCGAGGCGGCGCGAAAGCGCCTGGCCGAGATCGCCGAGTCTTTGGCTATCCCTGAGGATCGCCGTTGGGTTGAAATCGGAAGCCCGAAAGTCGAGATCATCCGCGTCGCCAAAGAATGGCAGGCCGACCTCATCGTCATAGGCTCGCATGGACGGCATGGCTTCGGCTTACTGCTCGGTTCCACGGCGGCTAGCGTGATTCACCACGCCGAGAATGACGTTTTAGCCGTTCGACTACGGCGTTAGATTTCGGTTTTTCATTGAAAGGCAAGGAGGTCCGGCCTATGAATAGGGTTGCGTGCTGGAAAACGGCGCTGCTCGGCGGCGTGTTGTTTACCCTCAGCTGCGTAGTCATTTCAGGGGAATCCAAAGGAGGGCAGGGTATGTCCATGAAAATCGAATCGTCGGCATTTGTGCACAATGGCGACATACCTCAGCGTTATACCTGTGATGGTCAAGACTTGTCACCGCCTTTATCCTGGTCCGGAGTGCCAGAGGACGCGAAAAGCCTGGTGCTGATCGTGGATGATCCGGATGCGCCGGATCCCAAAGCACCGAAGATGACATGGGTCCACTGGGTACTCTATAACATCCCAGCTAGCGCAAGCGGTTTGCCGGAGGGCGTTTTACCCGGCGCCTTGCCCACTGGGACGGCCGAAGGAGTCAACGACTGGAAGCGAACCGGTTACGGCGGACCGTGTCCGCCAACAGGGCGACATCGCTATTTCCATAAGCTTTATGCACTCGATACCGTTTTGACGGGACTCGATAAACCAACGAAAGCCCAGCTTGAAAAAGCGATGCAGGGACATATCCTGGCGCAAGCAGAGCTGATCGGCTTTTATCAGCGCGGCAAGTAGTGCAGAGCCCTCATTTTCGCCAGTATGCCGGCGTGAACAAGATGAAGGCCGTAAACACTTCGATGCGGCCGAGGAACATCGTGAGGATGCAAATCCATTTCTGAAAATCGGTCAGTGCCGCGTAATTCGTGTTGGGGCCGACCTCATGGAGGCCGGGGCCGACATTGTTGATACAGGCGATAGCGGCTGAAAATGCGGAAATGAAATCCATGCCGCTGATCACGAGCAGTAAGGTCACAATGACGATGCTCATGAAATAAACAAAGATGAACCCGAGCACCGACAGCACGATCGGCGATTGGATAACCATATTGCCGAGTTTGAGGGGATTGACAGCGGTCGGGTGTGCGAGAAGAAACATTTGTAACTGACTCTGTTTGAGCAAAATCAGGGTTCGCATCATCTTGATTCCGCTGCCGGTGGAACCGGTGCAGGTAACGATCGAGCTGAGGAACAGCATCCACAAGGGGGCGAACATCGGCCACCGATCGAAATCGACGCTCGTATAACCGCAATCGGTCGCGATGGAGACGAGATTGAAGCTCGCATGGCGGAGAGCGGTCCAGAAATCCGAATAGGTTCCCGTTTTCCAGAGGTAAAACGCGATACCGACGCAACTCCCTAAGGTCATGATAAGAAATGGCGCTGCCTCGATGTCATGTTTGTAGGGGCTGAGGCTTTTGTTATGGATGGCCAGGAAATGCGTGGCGAAGTTCATGCCGGCGATGAGCATAAATATGATCAACACCGATTCGATGGCCGGCGAGTTGAAATAGCCTATGCTGGCGTCATGGGTCGAGAAGCCTCCGAGTCCCATTGCAGAAAACGCGTGACAAACGGCGTCGAACCAACTCATTCCGGCGTTGTGTAGCGCCAGAATGCACGCTATTGTGATTCCGGCATACACCAACCAGAGATTCTTGGCCGTCTCGGTGATGCGAGGCGTCAGCTTGGTTTCCTTCATGGGACCCGGCGTTTCGGCCATGAACAACTGACGCCCGCCTACGCCCAGGACCGGGAGGATAGCCACCACCAATACGATAATACCCATGCCCCCCAACCAATTGAGCTCGTGCCGCCATAAGTTGATGGCCGGCGGCAATCGATCGAGTTCCGTGAGCACTGTCGCCCCGGTGGTGGAAAGTCCGGACATGGCTTCGAAGTATGCGTCCGTAAAAGATAAATCCTTCAGGTACGACATCAGGGGAAATGTCGCAAAAGCGGCCATTCCCGTCCAGGCGAGCACGACGAGCAAAAATCCGTCCTTAGCTTTCAATTCCCGCTGAAAATTTCTTGTCGTGATCCAAAGCAATCCGCCCGCGCCAAGAGTGAGCAGCATATCTTGTATGAACAACAAGACCGTGCCGTCGCGATAGATTAACGATGTCGCGATAGGCAATGCGTAAGTCGCGCTGAAAACCATCAGCATTAAGCCGAAAACTCTCGCGAGGGACAGGATTCGGTTCATTTTTTCATCTTGCGGAAGCCTACAACGGTGACGCGCTCGGGCGGAGACTAAAGGAGGGCATGAACCGTGATGCGGAGAATCGGGAAAGGAAGTCGGCCGCGATTGACGTTACGTTAGTGATCCGTAGATAGGTCAAGAAACAGGGAGCGGCGAGCGGAATAGTCGAAGGGCAAGCATGATGGAACGACGCCGGCCACGAAACCTTAGCCATAGCTGGCGACAAGGCAATGTATTGAGCTGCCGTGAAAAGTCATTGAATACGTAGAAGGAAACGGGAGCCGTTTACGATATAAGAAATTGGTGCTCGGGCCTCAATCACATAGCCCGACTAAGTCACTGAATAGTAACGAGAAAGTAGATCTTTGAAAGCCTTGGATACCATCAAAAATACCATCGGACGGGAGTGCCAGTTCCATTGATAAAAAGTTTTTATTGTCTCTTAAATAAAGATAAGGTATTGCTTATTAATAACGAAGCAATTTGTGAACAGGATACTATAAACCACAAAATCGGAGGTCCTATCAAAGATTGTGATGATTGAGGCGATAAGGCACCATGTTTTCTTATTAATCCTTTGTTGCAAGAAATTACATGAGACGCTATACTTGATGTTGCGATATCCTCCCTGTTTTTTGATGCCGCCAGATTGGTCTAACGGCTATATGTAAAACCGAGGAAACGCACGCCGGGGATCCCAAAACGGCGTAGCCACATGGAAACGATACGGTCTAGTGGCCTGGACCGTTAGCCGCACAGCGCTGTTTAGGCAGGGCGCGATGACCAAAATTCTTACTCAGGAGTTTTGGTATGCGCCTCTATCGAATTAAACACGTTAACGAGATTACTGCATTGAGCCGGAGCACCATTTACCGGTTAATTGCAGCTAAAAAGTTTCCCCGCCCGATCCACCCCTCACCCGGCACCGCCGCATGGTTGGACCAAGACATCTACGCTTGGCTTGATCGCCAGCGTAATCAGCACCAGCAAAAACAACAGGCATAAAAAAGGGCTTGTGCGTCGATCAACGCAACAAGCCACTTATGCAAAACTACATGCATAAGTATACATTATAAAGCCGCCTGTTGCAATAAAAAAATCTGATCGGCGCGCAAGCTCAGTTTTCCGGCTGAAGGAGCTGAGCTATGAACGAAGAATTCAGAAAAAACTTTTATCCCACACCGGTTTTAACCGCCAAGGGCGGAACAAGAGAAATGTTCCCCGCCCACATTTCCGAACAGCTTCAAAGCGAAGCGAGCGTTCGCCTTATTTTGGGCCGCCACTTCAACCAACTCTCAGCCGCCGAAAAACACAAACTCATCGACGGTTATCACGCCGCGTTGCACGAATCGACCGAAAAATATATTGAATACAAAAACTTTTTGGCGGAATACGCGGCCGAACTCGACGAACAAGAAGAACAAGAAGAAGAAGAATACCTGCCATGGTAAACAAAAAATCCGTACTACCGGGGCTGCCGCAAGAAATAAAACCCCTCGCCGCCGCCCTTTGGCAAGAAAGCGAGCTAAAAAAACGAAGCCTTTTCGATCTCACGGGCCAAAAACCCCTCTTACCGGAGGGTTACGACATCTCAGCCCGCTGGCAACGCATGCCCGAGATCGACGAATTGGCCTTTATGGACGAAGAACAAATCCGCCAAATCGCACAAAGCGAAGCCGAAGAAAATAAAGCGACATGGATTTTTTACAACAACGTTGTTAACTTAACTGATTTTGATAAAAACAAACACAAACAAATTCTGCGGGGCAAGGATCCGGTATCACTCCTTTTTGAAAACGCAACCAGGGGAGAAATAGAAACAGCGGATTTAAAACAAAACCCGCTGCCCGACGACACAGTCGTTATCCGCTGTTTAAACATAAAACTCAAACAACTCCCCGGCGATACAGTCCTAAGCAAAACATTACGCGCATGCGACCCCAAATTTATTCGCCGCGTTTTGCGTCGCCACGTGCGACGCGCCGCCGAATCGGCCGGATTGTGGCTCGGTATTGTTGGCAAAAAGCGGCACGAATATTGCAGCGATTACACATTGAGAAGCCGGATTGATATTGACAACGCGGCGGAGCAATGGGCATCGCGACGCCAAATAAAATGCGAAAACGCGACGCTCCCACTGATCGATATACTAAAAAAGGCCGACCAAAATCGAGCGTCAGAGCGGTACGTACTCAACAAATATATCTGCGAACTCGCCAAAAACGCGGGTTATATCGGCTTTTTCATTACCGCGACCTGCCCGCCAGAAATGCACCCAAACCCCAGCAACGGCAACGACAACTGGGACGGAACACTACCGGACGAGGCGGCAAAGTGGCTGCAAAAACGTTTTGCGCGCGTCAGAGCTTTGCTAGCAAAAAACAAAATCGAATATACCGGCTGTTGGACGAAAGAACCACACGCCGACGGATGCCCGCATATGCATTTTGTGTTTTTTTACAAACCAAAAATGCACAACGGGAAAAGCGCGCGACATATTGTTGCGCAGTCATTTGTAAAACATTTTCGCCACAGCAAAAACGCGTTGGAATTCAAAGAGATAGACTGGGAAAAAGGCAACCCCGCAAGCTACGCATTCAAATACATACAAAAAGCAACCGGCATCACGCCGGACGGCGACGACCCGAGCAACTTTGCCCGCGTACGAGCTGCACAAAAAGCTTGGCGCTTCCGCACGTTCGGGTATTTTGGGCTTAACTCGACACTCACAACTTGGCGAATGTGCAGAAAACTCAACGAAAAAGAAGCGAATCGCAGCGAACACGTTGCCGCGATGGCTGAAGCTGCCAAAAATAACGACTGGGCTGGTTTTTTTAGGCGCGATTCCGCGCGACGCGGATGGAAAGGCGCTCGTACGCCTGCATTACACCCCCTCCATAAACAAGTATGGCGACAAATGCAAAAAAGTCGCGGGCCTGGCCGATCTCACCGCACCGGAGCGGCCCCGGATAGCGCTGAAAACGCAGTGGGAAATATCGACATCACCAAAGGAAGGGACCAAGGATCAGCGGGTTACAGTTATTGTTAGTTGTCCCAAGTATTAATATAAATAAACATACAGACGAGCAACAAACACCGGCTGACCCGGCAAAAAACCCGCCGGAAACAGCAAAAACCGACCCGCCGGGGACAAGACTTGACTTACCGCCGTGGGAATATTGGCCGAAAAAACCGAAACCAAAACAAAAACCGCTGCAAATCAACGAAAAAATGCTCGCACTCATCGACCCGCGGCTTCGTATCGTCGAGCAAAATACATGGAATATCGTCATCTACAGCCCCGGAGTCGTGACCGACGAGCTTCGCCGGGCACTCGAAAGAAACGAGTCGCGTCATATATCCATCACGCGCCGCCCCGAATTTTCAACAGCCTGACGATTACCCACTCCCCCCGCCCTCTCCCCAAGGGAGAGGGAGCCGCTCGCCGCCGCGTGGCTCGGGGGGCAGGCCCAGCGGGCTTCGCCCTTGTTCCCGCCCCCTTCGCCTTCAGGCTATGGCGCTCCTGGCAGCGTCAAGGCCGTAAAAGGGGCCCGTGTCCTCGCCCTTTTTTATTTCAAAGGAAAAAGGGCTGCGGGCCGCGCCAGCCCCTTTTACTTTACCTTGACCCCGCCATCCGCGCCGCTTTACAACTAAACACCCAAGGTCGCGGGCTTGCTCCGGAAATGGACCCGACGCAGAGGCGGCTCTGGGATGAAAGCACGTGGGAAATTTCGGCCTCATCCAGGCAAAGGCCCAAGCCTGCTATATCAACAACCCCGGGATAACGACGGCAAAGCGCGATAATAAGCACTATCCCGACCCGCCAAAAACCCCTGCCAATACCAATATAACGGCTGCCCCTGAAACTCGGCAGGCGCATTATCGAGCATATCCCACAAGTCATCCGCGCTCATTTTCTCGGCATTCCGGTTCAGATATTCATCGAAATTCTCAGCACTTAAATACATATTCGACTCCTTCGTTAAAAGCAGCTTTATTATCGGTATAACAACGCTTTTTGTCAATCCCTAAAATATTTTTAACCGCTGGTTTTGGTAGGTATATATACATACCATAAAAACTCGCCGCATATAGTTATATCAAAATGTTATAAAACAATTTTGTATCGAATTGTATCAATTTTACAAAAACCGTTATCTGGCAAGCGTTTTTCGCAACTTAAAAATATCACAAAAACCCCCCCATTCAAGAACGCGAAGGACGCAGGCGCAAAAAACATCAGCGCACGAATCATCCGTGAATTTTGTAACCGTTACGATATCCAACTTAAGCCTTAAGAAGGAGCAAACAATATGCTTTCCCCCATTTTAAAGGACCGCAGATAGCGCGCGATAGGCCCCGAAAAGCCTGAGTTTTGAGCGCAGTCATAAAACCCAGGCTTTTTACTGAATAGTGCCAGATAGTTCCCGCCATAAACAGCTTTCCCGACCCTACCTTTTACCCCCTCATAGCGCCCGATAGTGCCACATAGCGCATCCACCGACCGGACGCCCGTTTTGATGCGCCGTCAAAGGGCGCTAACACGCACACACCACCGCCGCCGCCATGACGGGGGGGGGAAATCATACCCACATAGCGCGCCGTAGTACGTATAAAACCTGGCTTTGCGTTTTAAACAAGCAACAAAAACATACCCCATAGTGCGCCGTAGTACGTATAAATACTGGGCTTGCGGCACATCAAACAAAAAAGCAAAGCAAAACCCAAAAACTACACACCCGTCGCACCCCCTCCGGGTGCAGGGTGTACAACAACAAAACCCCCGAAAACCCACAAAATACAAGAACTACAACCCACTATCCGCCACACCCAAAAAACAAAAAGAAAACCCACAAAAACCAGATATATCGGGAACTATCTGGCACTATTAAAAATCTAAGCAATATACTATAATCCTAGTATATCTTTATTATCTTTTAAAGAGGTTTTAAATATGAGTACAACGGTAAGCATCCATGTGACAAAACAGCAATGGAAACTTTTTAAGGCAGCGGCGGAAAAGCAAGGCATAACGCTGAGCGACCTCATGCGCAGCGCAACGCAACAAGCGATCGACGCCGAGCAGCAAGAAGACCGACTCGCCGTCCTCGAAACAAAATTGGCGACCGGATTTAAGGCCCTATCAGAACAAATCGGCCTCGTCAAAAAGACGCTGGACGGCCTTGTCGCGGAATAAAGGAGCAATAAATGAACACCCCACCCGGCACGCGCATCCGCCCAATGCAACGTGATATCAGTGCAGCGCGCAGACACATCATCACATCCCCGTTGACCGCCGTATTCGCCGCCGCCATGGCGGGCGCGGTAATCGCGCACTCGGTCAATCAACTCGCCGAGCCGACGACCCTCGATTTTTGCACGGAGAAAAATAGATGAAGAAACACCCCGGGCCGCCGCGCGACTGGATCTTTGCCCTCACATTCAGTGTCCTGGCTTTTTGCATGGGCGCGGCTATCGCGCTCGCAGCATGCGCAACGCTATCGCATATCGCGCGCGGATGGCCGACGCTCGACGCGGGCGGCATGCTTGAGTTTTCGGGCTGGGTTTTAAAAAGTCTTTTCACAAACACAAAGGCCCGGGGATGGCAAAACATTTTCGAGGCGGCCGGATATATTGCAGCAGGAACCGGTGGTTTGTTTGCCTTCTTTGGGTTCAGATTCTCCGATGCGCGGGCGGCAAGTCAGAAACGACATAAAAACCGCCCAAACTGAAAGCAAAGAAGAAATCAAAATCAGCGAGCCCGGCATCAATCTACACCCCAATTTGCAAATCTCGCGCGACAGAGAGACCCGGGGCTTTTTGATCCTCGGCAGCATCGGCGGCGGAAAGACGCAAATCATAAATTATGTTGTAAATCAAATACTTTCGCGCGGCGATAAAGCTTTAATATTTGACAACAAGGGAGACTTCACAAGCGGCTTGCTCGATCAACCCGGCGTCAGGCTTATTGCCCCGTGGGACAGCCGCAGCCTTGCGTGGGATGTAGCGAAAGACTGCACGACAAAAGCCGATGCCGCCGAACTCGCCGCCAGACTGATCCCAGAGAGCAGCGATCCAACATGGAGCAACGGCGCTCGGCAAATACTTGCCGCGATGATCGTCCACGCGCAAAGCAACACGCCGGGCGAATGGAGCTTTGCCGACATAGCCGCAACGGCATCGAAGGAATACGAGCAGCTACGCGAAATATGCCTAGCTGCCGATCCAAAACTCGCCCTGCTACTCCCCGAAAAACCAACCAAAACAACCCAGTCTTTTTTGTCGCAACTTATTGTTTTTATGGGACAAGTTTTCAGCTTAGCGGACGCCTGGAGCGACTGCGGACACGGCGGGCCGGTGCAAAAATTTTCGCTTCGTAACTGGCTGCTAAACCCGCAAGCACAAGAGCAGCAAACAAAAATCCTGCTCATGCAATCGCATGGCAGGTATCAAAAATTGGCACAGGCTTACATTCAGTCGCTCATCAGCGCGTTAGCGAGCATCGTAAACAGCCCTGACCTACCCGACAGCAGAAAACGGCGGCTGTGGTTAGTCCTGGACGAGTTCCCGCAACTCGGGAAGGTTGAAAGCATAGAAAAATTTGTGGAAATCGGCCGAAGCAAGGGCGTCCGAACGCTGTTAGCAACGCAAGACATAAATCAGGTCCGGTCGATATATAGTCACGAATTCGCGAACGCGCTCAGCAGCATGGTCGGCACCGTCATTGCCTGTCGCACGCAAGGAGCCGAGACCCCGCAATGGCTCAGCAGCTTAATTGGCGAACGACAAGTAAAGCGGTACTCGCCGACTTTCAGCGCCCCGGTAAGCGGCCTAGGTGGTTATGCCGCGGTGCCGCAGCGAACTGATAACTGGCTAACAACAACCGAGCCGGTTGTCGCCCCGAACGAGTTTGCCATGCTGGGACCGAACAAAAACGGCGTGCAAGCCCTTTTACTCACCGGCGGCGAGTTTGTTTTTAAGCTCATCTGGCCCTTTTCAAAACTCCCCGGCGACAACGCCCCGACCGACCCCGCCCCGTGGACACAACCTGGCTGGCCCAACGCGGCCGACAAGGCCGCCGAAAACATCGCGCAACTCGACATCGACGTCGACACAAACAACCCCAAACCCAAAACAGCAGCGCAACCCCAAAACGAGCCGCAACACAAAAAAACCGAGCCGCGCGAACATGCCGAGGAGTTTTTTGACATGCTGCCAGTTGAAGCCGAAGCAAACGAAGAAAAAAAAGAAGAAAGCCTTTTTGACAAGAGCGCAGAGGAAGCATTGGGAGAAATCGCCGAAAACATCGCGCCCGAACCCATCGGGACTGTTTTGCAAGTCGTTGATTTAGTTGACAAAATACAGGACGCAAAAACAACGGCAGAACCCACAACCCCCGCGCCGATACACATCAAAAAGAGGCTCAAACGGAAAAAACGCGAGCACGAACACGAACAGCAAAACGAGCAATAAAAGGAGCAAAAAATGCTATCGATCAACGGCCTATCATCATCAAAAGGAAGTCCGAAAGATATCGCGGCGTACGCAGAAGGCGAAGCTGACGCGTTCAACAGGCCCGAAGATTATTATTCGGAAGGCGGGGAGAGGGCGGGGAAATGGTTTGGCGCAGGAGCCGAGGCGCTGGGGCTGAACAAATACAAACGCGAAGACTTCGAGGCGGTATTAGCCGGCCGGCATCCAAGCACAGGCGAGCAGCTGGGGCGAGCCGGCGGCAACGGCGGCAGGCGGCCGGGATACGATTTGACGTTCAGCGCACCCAAATCCGTTTCCGCAATTTGGGCCACAGCCGACGCCGAGCGTCGGACGGAAATCGAGGTGGCGCAACAAAAAGCAGTCGAAGCGACGCTTTTATATATACAAAAAAACTTGTTGATGGGGCGTCGCGGGAAGGGCGGGGCAGAAGTTGAAAACGTTGAAATGGTAGCCGCGACGTTCCAACACGGCACGAGCCGCGCTGGGGACCCCGACCTTCACACACACAGCATCATCGCAAACCTCGCCCGCAGGTCGGACGGCACGTTCGGCGCGATCGAGGCAAGCGATATTTTTCGACACAAAATGATGCTCGGAGCGATTTACCGCGCTCAACTCGCAGAGCAACTGCGCGAACTCGGCTATGAAATCCAAGCAGATAAAGACAGCTTTAAAGTCGCTCACGTGCCAGACGAGCTCTGCAAGCAGTGGAGCTCGAGAAGATCACAAATCGAAGCGGCACTAGCCGAGCGCGGCATAGAATCCGCTAAATCGGCTGAGATTGCAGCACTCAGCACTCGCAGCAGCAAGCAAGCTACCGACCGCGCTGAGCTGCCTAAACGCTGGTCGAAAGAAGCGGCCGAACACGGCTTTACGGCAGAGTCGGTTCACAACATCGCAAAAGCCCAGCCGGCGCAAAAAGAGATTGATACAACTGAGCTTTTGCGCAAACTGACGCAGCAGCAAAGCACGTTTAAGCGGAAAGACTTGCTTCGCGCTTTAGCAGTCGAGTGCCAGACCGCAGGCGGCGGACTGGCGCGGGTTGAAATGCTCGCCGACGAACTCTTGCACGGGCCAGAGATCGTCAGGCTGCGCGACGGACGGACGGGCGAAATATTTTTTACGACAAGGGAAATGCGAAAAGTCGAGAGCGACATGATCAACAGCGCTGCAAGTCTCGCTGCCGAAAATCAATTCGTGTTACGTAACAAAAATATCGAAGCGGCACTAAAAAAATTCGAAGCGCAAAACGGCTTTTCGCTTAGTAACGAGCAACAAAAAGCTGTTCAGCATATATGCCAAAGCGCAGGCATAGCACTCGTCCAAGGCGGCGCAGGAACGGGGAAAAGCACTATGCTTCGGGCTGCTCGGATCGCTTGGCAAGACGCCGGCTTTCGGGTCACCGGTGCCGCGCTAGCTGGCAAGGCGGCTCAAGGCTTGGAAGAGTCGGCGGGAATAAAAAGCCAGACACTACATAGCCTGTTGCACGAGCTACAGGCCGGCGAAAAAGCGTTATCGAACAAAGACATTGTTGTTATCGACGAAGCTGGAATGATCGGCTCTCGGCAAATGTCGACGTTACTAAAACATGCCGAGTCAGCCGGCGCGAAAGTAGTGCTAGTTGGCGATGCGAGGCAGCTGCAAGCTATCGATGCGGGCGGCGCGTTTAAAGCTTTGCAAGGCACGTTTGGAGCGGCGGAATTGCACGACATACGTCGTCAAAAAACGTTAGAAGACCGAGCGATGGTCAACGCTTTGGCCGCCGGTCAAGCCGCAGAAGCGCTTGAAGCACTGCGGAAATCGGGCGGACTGCACGCCGAAACTGACAAAGCCGCAGCAATGAAAGCCATGGTTTTGCGGTGGGCAGCAGAGCGGGACCCGCTCAAGCCCGGCGAGTCGCTTATGCTCGCCGGCACTCGCGCAGAAGTAAGGCAACTCAACGAACTAGCCCGGCAGGAAATGCGCAAATCCGGTTTTTTGTGGGGCATCGATTTCAAAGTGAACGAACAAAAGTTTGCGTGCGGCGACCGGATTCTTTTTACAAAAAACTCAAAAAAACTCGGCGTAAAGAATGGCACTTTAGCAACTATACAACGAATCGAGCAACACGAAAAAGGTTTTTATTTACAGGTAAAAACCGACGATGGGCAACTCGTTCGAGTTGATCCGGCGAAGTATGAGCATTTGCAGCACGGCTATGCAGTGAGTGTACATAAAAGCCAGGGGGCCACCGTCGATAAAGCTTACGCTTTGGTCAGCGAAGGCATGACCGACCGGGAATGGATGTATGTAGCGAGCAGCAGGCACAGAGAGACTCTGCACGTTTACGCCGATCGCGACACGGCAAGCGATCTCGAGAGCCTAATTGAGCGGTCACGACAAAAAGGCACGTCGCTCGATTTCGAGCCTGAGCAGGAGCAAGAGACGGAGCTGATGGAATACGAAGACGAAGCCGAAATTGAAGACGAGCGTGAACTGGAGATGAGCTAATGTCAACGCTAGCAACTGGCAACAGAGAAGCGCTATATAAAGAGATTTTTAAAAAATTGGCAGAAGCTCTCGACCTGCGGCACCCAGACAGGGAATTGATCGAAGCTGCTTTCGAAACACTCGACAGCGGGGCAGCAGGGCGCGTGCTTCATCCCGCTTTTCGCGCGCCCTCTCTTAAAGTGTCCAGGTAGTCAGCCCAAGCCTGCATCATCTTTCGGCGCTCTTCCAAGTGCTTCGTTCTGTTATAGGCCCGCCCGTTCGGATCACGCACGGCGTGCGCAAGCTGATGCTCGATGAAATCGGGACGAAAGCCTAAGACTTCATCCAGTACCGTACGGGCCAGCGCGCGAAAGCCGTGCCCGGTCATTTCCTCCTTGCTGTACCCCATACGCCGCAAAGCGGCCAAAATTGCGTTTTCGCTCATTGGGCGAGAACCGTCCAGTACCCGAGCACATGGGAACACGTAGCGCCCCGAGCCGGTCAATGCGTAAAGCGCTCTTAGGATTTCGACAGCCTGAGTCGCTAGCGGCACAATATGCGGAGTTTCAGTTTTTGTTACAAGGTAACGCCATTCTGCCGCGTCCAGGTCGATATGGGACCATTCTGCCGTTCGCAGTTCGCCGGGACGGACGAACACCAAGGGAGCCAGCCTTAAGGCGCATTTAACAATAAACGTGCCCTCATAGCTATCGATCACGCGCAATAACTCAGCTATCTTTCCCGGCTCAGTCACCGCAGCAAAATGCTTGCGCTTAACCGGCGCGAGCGCCCCTTTTAAGTCGGCGGAAATATCGCGATCGGCCCGCCCGGTCGCGATTGCATAACGAAAAATCTGTCCGCAGTATTGCAGCGCCCGGTGTGCCGTTTCCATCGCGCCGCGGTCTTCGATGCGCCTAAGCACCGCGAGAAGTTCAGGGGCGTTTATCTCCCTGATCGGCAGCTTACCCAACCACGGAAAAATGTCCCGCTCGAAGCGGCGGAGGATTCGTTCCGCGTGTAGCGGCGTCCAACCCGAAGAAAACTTTAAATGCCACTCCCGCGCGACAGCCTCAAAACTATCGGACTCGGCGGCTTTGGTTGCCTTTTTATGTAAGCTTGGATCGATACCTTCGGCGAGCAGGGTGCGTGCTTCATCCCGCTTTTCGCGCGCCCGCTTAAGCGAGACATCGGGAAAACTTCCGAGAGCAAGCGTTTTCTGCCTCCCCTCGAAACGATAGTTTATCCGCCAGAGCTTACCGCCCGATGGAGTCACAAGAAGATACAGCCCCTTTTCATCAGTCAGTTTATAAGGCTTTTCTTTCGGGTTGGCGCGGCGTACAGCAGTGTCACTCAGCATTTTTAAATACCATCAACAACAATGATGGTATGCAAAGATAGCAGACAACAGAGACCATCATAAATACCATCAGGCGGATGGTATTCAGTGGGATTCAGTGAAATACCCTGAGACTAATCTATGGGCTAAGTGGATGTTTTTTTGAGGATTTTAGATAATATGAAACGCGCTGGGACTGGTGAATGGTGCCTCGGGCCGGAATCGAACCGGCACGCCGTGTTAGGGCGCAGGATTTTAAGTCCTGTGTGTCTACCTATTCCACCACCGAGGCAAATGGTCGTGAATCCTCATCGAATGGGGGCGTCACTAATAAAATCATATCGTGCCGCCAGTCGCGTCAGTTCAACGTCATTTTTGACGGCGAGTTTGTCATATGCACGATACCGGTAGGTATTTACCGTTTTGGGACTGATCGTGAGCATATCCGCCATGTCCTGTATCGATCGACCTTGGAGCGTCATGACGACAACTTGCAGTTCGCGGTAGGACAAATTGTTAAAGGGTGACGAGGATTGATCCGGCAGCTTGGCTAATGCCATCTTACAGGCAACGTCTTGGCTGAGATAGCGTTTGCCCTCGGAGACCGTCAGAATGGCATTGATCAGTTCGTGGATAGGACAACTCTTCGAGACATAACCGTGTGCGCCCAGGTTCAGAAGTTGGTGTGGAAACGGCCCGTCAGTGTACACACTCAAAGCGACGATTTTTATCTGCGGGTGCTTTTGACTGATCTTTCGGCACGCTTCTATTCCTCCAATACCCGGCATGTTGACATCCATCACAATCACGTCGGGACTCAACCGGTCGGTTTGCTCTATCGCTTCCTCACCCGAGCGTGCTATCCCGATTACCTTCATGTTCTCGGCTTCATTCAGTAGGTGCTCGATACCCGTTCGGACGAGTTCATGATCATCTACCAGAAGGATGCCGATCATAAGGTCAATGGTGAAGACTGAGCTAGCACTTAACTGTGATCTGGCGGAGAGGGAGGGATTCGAACCCCCGGACGGGATCAACCGTCAACGGTTTTCAAGACCGCCGCTTTAAACCACTCAGCCACCTCTCCTTAAGATTAACCATTCACTTTATAAGAATAACGCATAAGTATTCTTGGTTCTATCTGTTCTATCTTAGGAAGCTCCGTAAATCCTTCGACCAGTTCAGGACAGACTTGTCCAACTCTCTCCTAAGCCTTGTCGAGAGGCGCGAATGGAATCCAATCGTTAGGAGCTTCTTTATTTTAGGCTTTCCAAAGACATTTTCCGTTGCTTGCCTTGCGGATGGTTTCGAGGCTTGAGAGGTGGGCCTGAAATTCCGTTTCGTTGCAACGGATGATCCTAAGCGGCGGGCGACTCGCTGATACGGCAATTTTCGATGTTTGTCGCGATTTGCGGGAACCCTCTTCTATCGACTCCGGTTCCAATACCAGCAATGTCTGGCCGCCGGTCATCGCTAGGTAGACTTCGGCTAGGATCTCGGCATCAAGCAGCGCTCCGTGCAGTTCTCGGTGCCGATTGTCTATATTGTACCGCTTGCACAATGCATCCAGGTTGTTGCGCTGTCCGGGGTGTTTTTTTCTGGCGAGCACCAGTGTGTCGAGAACGGTGCAATACTCCGTCACGCTGGCAAGACCGCCAGGTAGTCGTTGTAATTCGTGGTCGATAAATCCAATATCGAACGGGGCATTGTGAATAATGAGTTCAGCGCCCTTGATATACGCCAGAAAGTCCTCGGCAACATCAGCAAAACGAGGTTTATCGGCCAAAAATTCGGAGCTTAACCCATGGACCTCGACGGCTCCGGGGTCGATGTCTCGCTCGGGGTTAAGGTAGACGTGAAAGCGATTTCCCGTCAGGCGACGATTGACGAGTTCCACGCAGCCGATTTCGATGATGCGATGTCCTTCCGCCGGGTCGAGCCCCGTGGTTTCGGTATCAAGTACGACCTGTCGCATGAGTCGTGCTCTGTTTTGGCGCGGATTTTAAGAGTTCATCTATCGCGCGGTTAGCGAGCGCGTCGGCTCGTTCATTCTCAACATGACCGGCATGTCCCTTGATCCACTTCCATTCAATGCTATGTTGCTGCTGGGCGGCAACGAGACGCTGCCAGAGGTCGACGTTTTTGACCGGCTTTCTTGCAGCGGTTTTCCAGCCTCTTCGAATCCAGTCCGGTAACCACTCGGAAATGCCTTTGAGTAGATAAAGTGAATCTGTGGTTATGCAGACTTTGCTCGGCTTTTTTAGAGCTTCCAGCCCCTTGATCGCCGCCATGAGTTCCATGCGATTGTTGGTGGTGTTCGGTTCCGCTCCGTAAAGCTCCCGCTCTTTGTCCTTGTATTTCAGTACTGCGCCCCACCCGCCGGGTCCTGGGTTGCCGCGGCAAGCGCCATCAGTATAAATGTTGACTGTATTATTCACTGGGTCTCTTGTTTTAACGTCTCGAACATGTGGCCGGGTACCAAATCGGGGGTGCCGATCCACTTCGGCTCGATCGGTATCAATGTGTATGTTCTCTTGATCGCCTTAATACCGAAAGCGAACGAAAGATAAGCGCGAGACTTGCTAAAAAACGAGTTGGGGTTTCGTATCACTTTGGATGAAGCGAGGTTGAATGCCGCGCTGTACTCAGCATCAAATTTTAGGAGACTCAGCCAATCTAATAAACGGTAGCTGCTGATGAAATTCAGCCGCCAAAACGGTGAGCGTCGTGAAAGATACTGTAGGATGCCGCGTACGCTCCACGGATTTAAGCCAAGGATGAAGAGCCGGCCGTTAGGTTTCAACACGCGTTCGACCTCATGCAGGACCTGATGTCTGTTGGCTTCGAAGTCGATGACATGGGGCAGTAGCAGGATGTCGATGCTCGCGGTGGCGACGGGCAAAGCGTCGGGAGAGGCCGTGATGACGTGTTTGGCATACGGCTCGCCTCTGGGCTCGGTGTTTACAAGGACGAAGTTATGGATATTCGTCTCATCGATATACAAATTTTCGCATCCCAGTCGGCCGACTTGTAAAATCCTCTGGTTGAAAGTAGGATTTATACAAGCCTGGAGGTAGGATGCCTCAATGGTCTGCAATATCTGTCCTAGAGTTGTGGCGTGATACCACTCCAGAAATAGCTGGCGAAGGTGGGGTGACGGCGCGCGTTTTGTTTTCATTGACTAAACTGGTGGTATGCCGCTATAAAGCACCCGATTTCGAACTCTGAGGTAGACACGATGAGACGGCCAAAACGCGATGTAAAGCTTCTCTGTTATGCATCAGTTTTCGCCTTGTCTCTCAGTGCCTGTACGCATCACGCCGGCAAGCCAAAGAACGACAACAGTTTAACCGACAATTTGCAGCCAGCGTCAACGGCTGCGAGCAAAAAATCGCGTGTTTTCCATATTTCCAAGAGTACGAGTCGTTGGTTTAAGAAGAAGAACAAGTCCGCTGCCGGAGGGTCGCGCACTGGCGGCAAAAAGCTGGCCGAGTATGACAGTCTTTGGGATCGGCTATTCGATTCGTACAGTTTGCCTCCCGTCGAACACGAGGACATCGATCGCGAGCTCGAATGGTTTATAAACCATCCGGGATACGTGGATCGCGTGCAGAAAAGGGCCGAACCTTTTCTCTATTCGATCGTCAAGCAGTTCGAAAAGCACAATGTTCCAGGCGAGTTGGCACTATTGCCCGTTATCGAAAGTGCATTTCAGCCCGATGCGGTATCTCCTGCCAAAGCCGCTGGTCTATGGCAGTTCATCCCCTCTACCGGGCGTATTTACGGTCTGAAACAAAGCCGCTCCTATGATGGTCGCCGTGATGTTTACGCCTCGACGCGGGCGGCGATCAAATACTTAAAGAAGCTTCATTCGGATTTCAATGGCGATTGGTTGCTTGCGATCGCAGCATACAACTGCGGCGAGGGTGCGGTAGCTAGAGCGATTCAGAAAAACGAAGCCCGGAATAAGCCCACCGACTTTTGGTCGTTGGATTTGCCGGAAGAAACACGGGTCTATGTTCCTCGCCTTTTGGCCGTTGCGAAACTATTCGCCGAGGCTGAGCAGTATGGAATCGATCTTCACCATATCCCCAACGAAGCGTTGTTCAAACCAGTCAAGATAGACACGAAGGTGGATCTTGCGCTCGCAGCCGATGCGGCCGATATATCTCTGGATAAGCTCTACGAATTGAATCCGGGATTCAAGCACCGATATGCCGATGTAGAGGGAAGTTATAGGTTATTTATTCCGGCCGATAAGAAAATCAGCGAATTTAAGCAGGAGTTGGAACGGCTGGCTCAACAGAGCCAATCTCCGAATCAAGGTCGTCCATCGATTGCCGATGAGCTAATTGCTGCACGGGATTCGAAAGTGACAGGGACTTACAGCAGGCGCGTTGATGAAAACCGTAAGCTGCTGAAGGGGAAAAGTAGCAACAGCGCCGAGAAGGGAGGCGGTCGTCGAAGAGTTGCAGTAGCGGCGTCCAAACCGAACGGTAAGGTCGTTTCCGCGAATGGTAAGATTGTTTCCAAAATCAGAAGTGAAAACTCTGTTGCGCTCGCTTCTGCGAGCCGCAAACCGGCGGCATCACTAGGCAAGCAGTCGACCTATACCGTCCAAGCAGGGGATACACTTTGGTCCATAGCAAAGAAGAACTCGGTTGACGTCGAGCAACTGGCCAAGTGGAATGGCCTATCAGTGAAAAACGGGGTCGTCAAGGCCGGCCAGACGTTGGTGCTTTGGAACAAGGATGCAGGCAAGAAGCTTGCGATCGCCAGTTCTGGGATTAAACCGTCGCAATCTATCAGATATACCGTTCAGCAGGGGGATACGTTGTTTTCGATCTCGAAGCGCTTCAAAGTCAGCGTGGCCGACTTGCGAAAGTGGAACGGTTCTAAGGTGGAGAAACACATCCAGCCGGGTACGAGCATCATGGTCCAAGTCGAGCGAGACTAGGGCTGTGGGCAATTGAGTATCCGGGGTCAGGTCTGGTCTTTGTTTAGTCGCTGGCCGAGGATATCGACCACTACGACCACGCCATGATCGATTGCATGCTCCTGCGGTCGCATTAAATAGTGCGCCGGCGCAAAAAGGGGCGTTGCACGCCAGGCGATGGAAGCAGCTGCGGTGGTCTGACCATCAAGATTCACGCCACCGTCGATGCCCGGGGCGATCCGATGGCCTTCTATTTCACGCCAGGCAAGCTCACGATCGGAAGGCGCCGATGTCCTGCTACTGGATACGCCAGCGGCAACCCTCAATGCCGACCAGGCCTATGATGCCCAGAGCTACGTGGTCGTTTCTTTGGCGCTGGCTGGCAAGAGCATGGTCATTCCTTCTAACCCCCCTCGCAAGCAGAGGCGCGAAGACGATCGCGGTGTCGACCAGGCACGCCACCTGATCGAACACGCTTATGTAATACCGCGCTATCGCCCACCTGCTGTAACAAGACCGCGTGCGATGTCCTTATGGCAACCCGTCTTGTCGCAGCAGTCTTGCTCAATTGATGAGCGACTCTGGTCGATTGACCGCAATTTATTAATCAGGCCAGCGAATACCCTCCTGGTATTTACGGGCCGCCGCTCAGGCCGGCGCACCCCCGGCCCGCGGTCACGCGACTTGTTGTCGCGCCGGGGCATCCAGGCCCGGATTAGCCCAGCCGATATTTATCGCCCGGGGGAACAGAGCCTCTCTCGGTCGGTGCGAAAATCCTTCGACTTCCCGCACAGCCAACGGCCACTGAGATAGACTATTAAGTCAAGCTTTTTAACCATTTAAGAAAGCTGTTACGCCTAGTTTAGTGTGGGGCAAGCGCTTGGACTAGGAGCGGATTTCGAGCTTGTCTGGCAGCGGTACGTGGCTAACGACGTAACGGTACTTTCCTGAAGCCTCCGGCGGTATCTTGTCCACGAGGGCGATCTCGATATCTACGTTTTGTCCCATCCGGTTTTGCATCTGTGTTCTTATTTCATCCTTTGCGTTTTCTTGCCAAGCGGAGTTTGGAACAACCATAACCTCGATACGATTAGTCGAGGGTTGGACAATCTTAAATTCGCTAACCCCTTCGACTGCACGGAGCACATAGATGACAGCCAGCGCGTGCATGATGGTTCCATCGGGACGCACGACGAAATCAGTCGATCTCCCCACGATTTCGCTTATCACGTGTAGGCCCCGTCCAGATTTGCACGAATCCTGCGCCTGTCGCGCCATGTCGCCGGTTCGGTAACGGATGAATGGCTGCGCATCCGAACACAGGTTTGTAATGACGATTTCTCCGATTTTGCCTGGCGTGACAGGGATTCCGTCGTCATCCAAAATCTCGACAATCAAACTTTCGCTGCTCACTAACATTTGACCTTGCGGCGATTCGACGGCGACCAACCCACCATCGCGGCATCCGTATTCGTTCGATACCGGCTTATCGAAGACTTCCTCGATGATTGCACGCTGTTCGGGAAATAAAGGTTCTCCCGTGGTACAAACCACTTTGAGGCGTGGCAGTCTGGGGAGCTGATTCCTACGGTTGGCGTAGGATGCCAAAAGGCTCAAGCTGCTTGCATAGCCATAGATACATGCAGGATTAAAAGATTGAATGGCTTTGAGATAATCATTCATTCGAGCTTCAGACATCTCAAAAGCATTCAAGAGCAATTGATTAAAGAGTCGATCTCGTATTTTTTTAACCAAATCAGTTTTGTTAAGTTCTACGGGTGCGCCCCACAAGAAGATTTCAGGTTCGCCCACATCGACCTGCCACCACCGGCGTGCGCGCATGCGAGAAGCAGCATCGGCTGCTTGCCGCTTCCTGCCGAAGTAAAAAATCAGGGGCTGGCCACTGGAGCCGCCGGTATTGTAAAGAAACGCGCCTCCCGGGACGCCTCTCCATACGATGCGTTCCCTGTTGGCGGATGCATCCGCTTTATTCATTGTTGGCAAACGACGGAGGTCGTCGAACGTTAACGGGCGGTCCGCGTCCAAGTCGAGACCCGCGGCACGGATGCGTTCTGCATGCCACGGGCTGTGAGCATTGGCAACCTGTAGTAGTGTCCGCAATTTTTCCATTTGCATCCGTTCGATGGCTTCACGCGAAAGCCATTGTGTTTTTTCCAATTCATTCAGGTAAGCGAACGTGGGGCGGTTTACCAGCTTTTCATGTACGGGATAAAGAATCTGTTTAACTAGTTTTGGATGCATGATCGATAAGTGTTTCTTGAGCGTGTGGTTCGATGAATCTAGGTTTCGCCGAAAACCGTGGGAGTATAGGAGCCATATTTGAAATTACCTGAACACGAACGGCGCAGCGGCTTTCTATAGCGCGGGCGCGAGTATACCGATCTGGTGTGATCATAATAGAAAATTCATCGGACCCGCCGGCTTATCGCATAATGGAGTGTATGTAACAATTATCCTGATTATTTTGAATGCGGCTACGAAATCTCTTATTTATCGGATTCGGAGTGTTAAGTTTAAGCTTGAGTTTTGCTTCTCGACTCGTAGCGGATGATCTCCCCGACACCATAAAGAAGATCAAACCGTCTATCGTCGGCGTAGGGACTTACCAGAGAACACGAACGCCGGCTGCGGTGTTTCGGGGGACTGGCTTCAGCGTTGGTGATGGTCTGCACATCCTGACGAACGCGCATGTTCTTCCAGATGTGGTTGACAAATCAAAGTTCGAGATGCTGGCCGTGTTTACTCGTGACGGAGAAAAGCAAAGCGTTAGGCGGGCCGCTGAAGTCGCAATCGATGCATCACATGACATCGCACTGCTGAGAATCGGAGGACCGCCTTTGGTGCCCATGCGACTGGGAGATTCGAACAAGGTGAGGGAGGGAGAGCCGTATGCCTTTACCGGTTACCCGATTGGCATGGTTTTAGGGCTCAATCCCGTTACGCATCGCGCAATTATTTCAGCCATAAGCCCGATCGCAATTCCGGCGCATACCTCACAGCGGCTGAACGCGAAAATGATTCAGCGGCTTACTGATCCGTACGAAGTTTTCCAGCTTGACGCAACGGCTTATCCCGGAAACAGTGGAAGTCCGTTATACGATCCCAAGAGCGGCGAGGTCGTCGGGATAATCAACAAAGTTTTTGTCCAAGAAACGAAGGAGAATCTTCTTGAGCGCCCGAGCGGGATCAGCTATGCGATCCCGATCAAGTATGCCCTGAGCTTGTTGAGCGCGAATGGGATAAAACAACCATGAACTGAAGGTTCGTTGCAACCAACGGAGTGTTTTGCGCTATTCCCAGGTCCATAGAAAAATGACAGTCACCTACTTTAGGAGTGCATCCTTTTGAATAGACCCATGACTACAGACCAACTGCTACAAATTGTTCTGCTCGCTCTGGACGATGGTAAAGGTAAGGATATCAAGGTCATAGATGTCAGAAAAAAAACCAGTATCGCCGACTTTATGGTAATTGTCAGCGGCACTTCGGAGCGGCACGTAAAATCGCTGGCCGATCATGTGATTGACGAAGCGAAAAAGAACGAGGTCCAGCCGCTAGGCGTAGAAGGGCAGGGAGGCGGAGAATGGGTCTTGGTCGATTTAGGGGATGTAATTGTTCATGTGATGAAGCCGCAAACGCGAGAGTTTTATCAGCTCGAAAAATTTTGGCAGGCCGATCATTTGCCGCTTTATGCAGTGGCGAGTGCAGCGCATTGAGAGAGGCTATCGCGGTTATATCACCGCTTGGACGAGCTACTGAACATTAACGGTTAAACCGAAAACAAACCATGGCCTACTGAACTTGACGGGAAGGTGTCTGCGGTCGATTGATACCACAGGCACGCTCTTTTCCGAGGATGTCGTCGTAAGCTACCAAACCGTTCAGGTCGTGGATTTAATCGAGCGCTATCATTTCGACTCTGGCTGTGTCTCTTATGCCGCGTACTTCGGTAACGCCGTTGGACAGATGGATTAACTTTCCTTGCTGAATGGCCCTACGATCGTTGTCGATTACCTCTACGGATCGTTTGTCTGCCAGATTGATCCCTCGCACCTGACGATGACAAGGGAAGCGTTTGATACGCGGCGGTTAAGGAACCTCTATTTAGTCCATCGACGGGCTAAGAACGAACGGTACGCTGTTGACTCTTTTTGTGGTGACCCTGCCGAGTGATCGGTGTCGAACTCAGGATATCGTCTGTCTCACAAGTCACTGTTCGACTTGAAGCGTTGCAAACGCGTACTCGGTTACCGGCTTCCCATGGATAAGATGTTCTTGAATGATTCGCTCGAGCACTTCCGGCGTACAGGAGTGGTACCAAACTCCCTCCGGATAAACGACCGCTATCGGCCCATGACGGCATACCCGCAGACAATTGGCCTTGGTTCGCTGGACTCCGGCGGAACCGGTCAGTTTCAACTCGTCCAGCCGGCGCTTTAAATATTCCCAGGATTCTAACCCCGAGGATTTTGTACAGCACTTGGGTTTGGTTTGATCGCAGCAGAGAAAGATATGCCTTTTTGTTGCCGAGATTGCAAGACCTTGGGCAATCGCGTGCAGATCTTTGTTGATATCGCTTTCGTTCATCCGTTTTCCAGTTTAGAGATAAAAAACAGGCGTTGCCATTTCCGACCTCACGTCTCCGCCATTGCGTAGCCGTGGTTTGCCGAGGTCGGGGATTTCTCACTATTGATGTCAGGAAATTTTACGGTCGTATAGACTTGATTCCATTCGTAATTTTTGTCTTAACCCACCAATTTCGTCGATGTACCCGCTTCGTAGAAGCGAAATTGGAGCCGTAAATGTCAGGAATTTTTACATACTGTAAATCAGACGAAACAAGAAGTCTGAGTTATCCAATTTCAGCGGCACAAACGCGAGCGAGATACACGGGGTCAGGCTTTGGTAAATGTGGAAATGGTCAGTAGGTTCATCAATCGCTGGACCTCCGCTGCCAATTCGGATTCCTGCTTCATACGCTCCCGCAGGCGATTTACCGCCGTGCTCAAGGTCGATATATCCCGATCGAAGAAATTGCCGACCTCAGTCAAGGTGGCAGCGCCGAGTTCCAACGCTAGAAACGCGATTAGCGCACGAGCTGCGGCTCCCGCTCGACCACGGTCGGGACCGCGTACTTGATCCAAATCCATCTTGCGAGCCGCGCAGACTACGCTGATGATCGATTCAAGTTTGATTTGTTTTTTGGGTGGCTGTTTGGCTTGTTTAAGGGCGTTCTCGACAAACTCATCGTCCCCGAGTATACGGCCGCCAGCTTTGCCTTGATAGAAATCGAGGCGATGTTCCTCTTGTAACCCGTCGGCGATGAAATGCGCATATCGCTCGCGTGCTGTCGTTACATCTTGAGCTAGTTGGGAGTAGATCCACTCCGTGGTGAGCCAGCTGACGCGATCCATGCCGAGATAAGCTCGGTGGCTGCTCCAGCGGTATTCCGCGGGATCGCTTATCAGCTGAGCACGGACCGGATTGAGATGGATGTAGCGGACGAGATCCAGCAGGTAAGCGTCGGCATCGATCAGAATCGCTTTGAACCGCCCCTGGAACAGATGGCCGATCCGGTTTTCGTGTTTGTTGATCCAGCGTGTGTAGCGGAAAGCCAGGTGTTGCATGATTTTCGAGAGCGGTACATCGCCGACCTGAATGGCCAAGTGGATATGATTTGGCATCCAGCAATAGGCGTGGATACGGTGCCCGAAACGAGAAACGCCCTCGTCAACCAATTCCTCGAAAGTGTCTCTGTCCTCATCGTGGAAAAAGATAGGCTGACCGCCGTTGCCGCGAAGCATGGTGTGATAAACGGCGTTTGGGATGTGTATGCGGGGTTTTCTGGCCACTACGCTATGCCCTAAAAAGCTACAACATCGACTATAACGGATGTAAATAAAAAACCAAAGCCTGACCCTGGCTTTGTATCTTATTGGCGTGCATGGCACAAAAAGTGCTTGTGGTGTTGGGCGTGAACGAGCTCGGTTCGCAAGGCACAAAAATGCCAATATTTTTGAGAGTCTATAAACATGGCACCAACATTATTTGAAAACGTGGATCACGAACGGAGGCGCTGGATCAGTCTGTTAGCGGGAGTAATTGCACTTGGTTTTTCTTTTTACAGCACTTCGGTCTCAGCTACACCGATAGGCCCAAATTGCCCGAGTTGCAATGGAGGTATTTACACTCTTACAAGCACCCAGGACATCGGGGACTCCGATACTGAGGATACTTTACCGTGTAACTTTAACCGTCGATACAAGCGGGATTCCGGGTTATTTGACCGGTCAGGGTAAAACGGGGCCTTTTTACATCGATGCTGTGGCGGTAAAAGTTAGTAGTGAGGTAATCAGCGCGATCCTAGTCGATGCTCCTGACGCATCCGGCAATCAAGGAGGACAATCTAATTGGCAAATTGTGCCCGGTGGTCTTAACGCCAATGGCTGCAGTGGAGCCGGAAGTGGGTTCGAGTGCGCCGACTGGATGACTCTCGGTAGCTTTGGCGTTCCGGTTGAGACCGATGACAATCTACTGAGCTGGACTTTTGAGATCACCGTGGCTGCCGGCCAATTCTTCGGGTTCGAAGGTACAACCGATGACCCGGCGAGCATAAAGATGCGTTTTCTGGATGGTTCAGGCAAAAAAGTGGACAAACTTCTTTCCGAGAATATCTGGATTCAGGAGCCCCTTGTTCCGCCCCCAACTGGCCCTGATGACCCTCCCCCAACTGGCGGTGATAACCCTGTACCCGAGCCTGGCGTTCTGTCCCTCTTGGTTGCAGGCGTTCTCGGATTACGGGCAACGATCAGAAGAAGGAAAGTTTGATTCAGGTTTCGAGGGTTAATCAAAAACGCCGGTCAGTGACCGGCGTTTTTTTGTGTGTCTTGTTAAAGATGAATCGAAGTTTATTGTGACCACCGAAACCGATTGCCACTCTTCGCTTCTAAATTGATCGATGGGCTCTCTTTAGAGAACATCTTTGGATACGCCAGACCTTGCTAAACGCTTTATTTATACACCTGAATCGAAGTCTGGCTCATGTTACCCGCCGTATCGGTGCCAATCAGCGTGATCGTGTGCGGTCCTTTGGCGACCTTGTTCGTAGTCCAGTTGTAGGAGATCGAGCTGCCGCTGGTTGAAGCCGTCACGGCGCCGTCGATGGCTAGCTTCAACTCTTTCAGTTTGACGTTATCGCTGCCACTGCCGGTAATTTTGGTTGGATTACTGACTGTTATGCCATTGGAGGGGCTAGTGATTTTAACCGTAGGCGGCGTTGTATCGACGCTGTTAGCCGTCGTGGTTGCCGATGCGGTATTGGAGAAGGCGGAGTTGCCGACGCTGTTATAGGCGTAGACGCGATAGGAATATTTAGTGCCCGCGTTAAGACCGGTGTTGGTGAAGCTGGTGACATTACCGCCGAGCGAAGCGATTTCGCTCCAATTTACCCCATCCTGAGAGCGCTGCACTTTGAATCCGGTTTCGTTGTTTGACTTATCCGCCCAAGTCAGGACGATGGTGCTGGATGATTGAGTCGATGCTGCCAAACTCGTCGGGGCAGTCGGAACCGTAGGCGTCGTAGTGACCGAGGGCCGGAAGCTGGCGACGGTGGCGGCGGTTCCGTTCATGGAACGGGCAGTGTCCTGGTAGTTCGCAACGCCGGTTGGCTGTCCGTTGTAATAGACGTTGGGGTTAGAGAAATACGGGACCCGCGGCGAATTGCAAGCGTAGGACATGACATCGTGAAATACCCCGCATAGCCGGTAGCCATACGAATAAGGGAAAACGCCGGCATTGGACGAATTGTCTGGATCGTGGGTATTGCCTTGGTTATGACCTAGCTCATGCGCGAGGCTATGGTTGCTGAGACAGTTGTACTTGGAATCGTCATGCACGACGGCGAAGGCATACGGAGCAAACCAGGACCCCAAGCTTGTCATCACATAGGCGATACCGCAGTAGTTGCTATCGGTCGTTATCAGTGCCACCTGGTCGGCTCCGTATTGGTTACGCAAGGCGTGTACCTCATCCATTTTGCCGTCGTTAGTGCCTTGGACATCCGACAAGCTTTTGGACATGTCGCCCGTCTCGGTGTAGCTGACTTCGGCCATTTTTACCAAGTTCAGCTGCATGTCGATTTGGCTGTTCAAGTAGGCCTGATTGGCTTTGGTAACGGCGTTGATGATCTTGGCTTCAATGCCGTCTTGTCCTCCGGCATTGGCACGGGCCTTGGGTGTGTATACCACCAGCAGATCGATGACTTGCCCGGTGCTGGCGGCCGCGGTGAAGGGGGCGTCCAAGGACGTCGATGTACCGCCTAAATCGTTGGCGGAGCCGATATCCGGTTCGATGGGTTCAGCATTAGGGGCCGTTTTGCTGGGATCGATCTGGCGAACGGTATGCGTTTTATTGCCGGCGTAAGCGATCTCGAACATTCTGCCGTCATCCATCACAACGGTTCCAAACATCGCTCGTCCCCGAACGGAGAGAATCACCTCGCTGCTGCCCTCTTGTCCTTCGATATGACCGACCCAGGATAAACGGCCGTCGATATCTTCGATGCGATCGCGGATGGCGGTAACCGTGGTGTCGTCGAACAGTTCGAGGGTGAGCGTATCCGCTTTTACCGCATTGAAGTCGATTGCTACACCCCGTCCGCGCCCTTGATGGCTTTGATCGGCGCCTTAGCCTGCACAGGCAGGGTCAGATTCGTGTCGCTGAATAAGCGTTGAGGCGGTGCCGCATGGACAACATCTGCAGTGGACACTGCAGCTACAAACGCGCCGGCCAGTCCCAGGAAATTCTTGCGGCGTGTGGTAGTGAATTGAGGATGTTGAGGCTTGTTGTTCACGTTAAAGTCCCCTAGGGAGTCGAGTTGACGGCGAAGGTCTCGGGAAACCCGCAGGGACGGACGAGTCGAAGCAATGTTCGACTTGAACTGGCAATCCCGCTGTCATAGGAGGCTGGCTCCCGTAGACCGGTAACTTTGCGTCACCACCTTTCGATGGTTTTGCCTTTTTCAGATCAAACGGCGTTCAGTCGGCAGCTTGATTTCTGTGTAGCAATAAGAATGGTCTAAATTTCTGGAATTTGTGTGATCGAGTCGGCAAAAAAATGATGTCGGCTGTTTCATGTGCCTGTTGACTATTCTTTTTCTTTCTATGTTGGCCGTGACCCGTAATCCGCTCGCCCGGTGTCGCCCCGCGAAGCTCTGAACGAGTGGATTCCGCTCATGCCCTTCGACAGGACTGTCTTGAGCTAAGCCGAAAGGCTCGGAACGGGCCAATCGGAAGCCTTCTTCAGAGTTTCCTTGAAGGTACGTGGAGTCCACGGCTTGCCGCCAACGTAGGTCAAGCGTGATCTAGGGTCGTGGCGGTTATAGCATGCTGTATGCCAACCGGTTTGTACGGTACTGGTCAACCTTCCGAATGCTTGAAATCTCGAAGGTAGAGCGGGGGTGACATCAGAAGAAGGGCGCCTCAGATGGCCCGGTTGAACGAAGAATCGTCTCCGTCCGGCAACAGCCTAAGGTTGCACGCGACCCTGTATTGCAATAAGAAAATGAGGAAACACGCTGCTGGTCGGTTATTTACCCGACCATGCTAGTTGGCGACACCGGCTTAGAGCAGCGTTCGTATAACTGCGTGGTCGGCATAAAGCTGCTGACGGAATGTTTCTATCGCAGTCTCGTTCCGTTCTAGACGTGGGATATCCACTGGAATATCGCAAATTACGGAAGTGGGCTGCGACGATAAGAAGATCAGGCGGTCGGCGAGTTCTATCGCTTCGCGGAGATCGTGGGTGACGAACAGCACCGTGTGCGGACGTTCCTGCCAGAGCGTGACCACCAATTCGCGGACACGGCGGGCAGTGGGTGGGTCGAGGGACACGAACGGTTCGTCCATGAGCAAGAGGTCAGGGTTGACGGCGAACGCGCGCACTAAGGCGACGCGGCGGCTCATGCCCAACGACAACCGTTCCGGAAAAACATTCTGGGCGTCGGCAAGCCCGACCACCTCGAAAAGATGATCGATGTAGGCGGGATCTGCCTCCTTCGGGAGAGCCAGTTCGATGTTTTCCCGTACCGTGCGCCAAGGAATAAGGCGCGGATTCTGAAAGACATAACCGATGTGTGGTTTATCCGTGTCGGTTTCGATTCGGACTGAGCCTTCAAAATCCCGGTCCAGTCCGGCTGCTATATTTAGTAACGTTGTTTTGCCGCACCCTGATGGGCCGACGAGGCAGGCGAACTCGCCGGAACCGAGTCTTATGGACAAGTCTTTAAGTATTAGGGGAGCTTCCGTCTCTCCTTTGGGTCGATAGGTTTTTCTGACGATTTGGATTTGAATCGCAGTCATCGGCGCCACCTCTGGGCATGGCGATCGAGGGGCTTGAGTATCCCGACCTCGATCAACTGAATGACAACGACGAAGGCGATGGTGTAAGCGAGAATGGCAGACACGTTGAACATCTGAAAGAACAGGTGCAACTGAAATCCCATGCCGTTGCTGCGCCCGAGAAGCTCTACGACCAAAATGATCTTCCAAATGAGCGCAAGACCGGTGCGAGAGGCGGCGATAAAGAAGGGATACAGCTGCGGCCAAACGATATGGCGTAGAGTCTTATACCGGCCGAACCGATACGCTTCGGCCATTTCCAAGAGATCCCGGTCCAGCGTTCGCGCGCCTTCCCGCAAGGTGACAATGACATTGGGCAGTTTATTGATCACGACGGCCGCAATGGCGGCGCTCTCGACCAGCCCGAACCAGACATAGCACAGAATGATGATCACCAGGGCCGGAATATTCAGAAAAAACACCAGCCAGCTATCGAAAAAGCGATCCAGTTTTTCGTGGCGGCCCAGAAATATACCTATGGCGGTGCCGAGGCTCATCGCCAAACCGAAGCTGACGGCCAGCCTCGCGAGTGTCACACCGAGATGGTACGGCAGCGTACCTGACCGAATTTCGGACAGAAACACTTCGAAAACATCCACGGGAGACGGCAGTAACGGCGATTTGAAGACGAGGGCGGCAACCTGCCAAATAGCGAGCAGCGCCGCGATCGAACTTACCGGGTAGAAAAATGCGGCGCGCATGAAAAAGAAATAGACGACAAAGCGATGTGACAGACGACTGTACAAGAACGACGTGCTATTTTAAGCGTTTGGGGACGTTTGTGATAAACAATCTGTCCTTCGAGATCAAAATTAGCATTTTTTTGAAAACGATTGCGGGCACATGACGGACATACCATCCGATTCCGAAGTCTCCCAAAGCCGGAACGATCGCATCAGCAACCGGCTAAAACTGCGTCGCATTGCCATCGACACTTATAGGGAGAATGTCGCCTATCTCCATCGGGAGTGTTCGGTTTATCGGGCCGAAGGCTTTCAGGCGCTCGCCAAGATCGTGGTTTATTGCAACGGTGAACGAATCGAGGCGGTATTGAATGTAGTAGACGATGACCGAATCGTCACTCCCGATGAATTAGGCCTTTCCGAACAAGCCTTCAGTCAGTTATGCGCGGCGGAAGGACATGAAGTCCGGGTGGCACAAGCGGAACCGCCGGCGTCTATGGATGCGGTGCGCCGAAAGATTAGCGGGGAGCGCCTGAGTTACGATGACTATATCGCCATCACGCGCGACATCGCGAACCGCCGTTATTCGAAAATGGAGATGGCAGCCTTTTTGGTCGCGACCGGGCAAAACGGCCTGGATCGGGACGAAGTGCTGCTCTTGACCAAGGCTATGCTGGCCACGGGAAGCAGGATCGACTGGAACGAGCCATTGGTTGCTGACAAGCATTGCATCGGCGGCATTCCCGGCAACCGGACGTCCATGTTGGTGGTGCCCATCGTGGCGGCGCACGGCACTTTGATTCCGAAAACATCGAGCCGCGCCATCACCTCGCCTGCCGGTACGGCGGATACGATAGAGGTATTGGCCCGCGTTGATCTCTTGCCGGAAACCCTGGACAAGCTGGTTCGTGTCGAGCGCGGCTGTCTGGTCTGGGGCGGAACCACCCGCTTGGCTCCCGTAGACGACATGCTGATTTCGGTGGAACGCCCTTTGGGCATCGATTCGCAGGGCCAGATGGTGGCATCGATTCTATCCAAGAAACTCGCCGCGGGGGCGACGCACCTCCTTCTGGACATTCCGGTGGGGCCGACGGCCAAAGTTCGGCACATGCGCGATGCGATGCAGTTGCGAAAACTTTTCGAGTATGTCGGGGATCGCTTGGGACTCTATTTAGAGGTCATGATCACCGACGGCAGACAGCCTGTCGGCCGCGGCATCGGACCCGTTCTCGAGGTGCGCGACGTCATGCAAGTCTTGGAAAACGACCCAGGCGCACCAACCGATTTGCGGGAAAAATCCTTGCGATTGGCGGGCCGCATCATCGAATTCGACCCCGATGTACGCGGCGGTCAAGGCTATGCCATCGCTCGAGAAATATTGGAGTCCGGGCGAGCCCTGGAAAAAATGAACCGCATCGTTATGGCACAAGGTGTGCAAGAACGAAAATTCGAGTTGGGTAAGCTGACGCACGAAGTCTGTGCCGATCGCGAGGGATGGGTGACCCAAATCGACAATTTCTTTCTCGCACGCATTGCCCGATTGGCCGGTGCGCCGATGTCGAAAGGGGCGGGGGTCGATTTGCTGAAAAAGCTGGGCGATAAAGTGGAAAAGGGCGAACCACTATACCGAATTCATGCGGAGTTTCCGTCGAACTACGATTTCGCCCGTGATTTTGTTCGCCAACGCACGGGCTACGAATTGGGCGAGCTCGACAAGAAGATACCTAAGGGTTACGTGGAATTTTGACCATGATTTTAGGATTTCCCGATTCTCGCCGTCAGGCCATGGCGGTGGCGGATATTCTGATGGCCCGCTACGGCGAAGTCGACGTCCATCGTTTTCCAGACGGCGAGAGCAAGCTGACCTTGCCGGCAGTCGAGGACGAGCATGTCGTTGTATTCCGCAGTCTTTCGGACCCCAACGACAAATTGGTTGAATTGCTGCTAGTGAGCCGAGCTCTGCGGAACCAAGGTGTCAAGAGATTGTCGTTGGTAGCGCCTTATTTATGTTACATGCGTCAAGATTTTGCCTTTCGGCCGGGCGAAATCGTCAGTCAAAAAATCATCGGGAAATTTCTTGCGGAATTGTTCGACGACGTCGTAACTGTCGATCCTCACTTACATCGCATTGGCCGCCTCGAAGAAGCCGTACCGGCGAAGAATCCGATTGCGGTATCTGCGGCGCCGCTGTTCGCGCGTTATCTCGCAGACCGGCCGGATAAGCCGGTGCTGGTCGGGCCGGATGCCGAATCGGAGCAATGGGTCAGCGCGATCGCCAACGCCTGTGGATTGCCTTTTGCCGTGGGCTTTAAGCAGCGCTTCGGCGACCGGACGGTATCGATCAAGGCACCGGACGTTCAAGTGAGGGGGCGAAGTGTAGTCCTAATTGATGATGTAGCGAGCACGGGCGCGACTTTAGTCGACGCCGTGGCCAAGCTGCGCATGCAGGGGGGTGAGAAGATCGACGTGCTGGTCACGCACGCCTTATTCGTAGAGAACGCCGTCGCCAAGCTCCTGCGTAGCGGCGTTTCGGAAATCGGCAGCAGTGACAGTATTCCTCATGCCACAAATGTCGTGTATTTGGCTCCCATTTTGGCCGATACCCTGAGAAACGCGCTCGATTACAACCCGAATTCCACCTAAGAGTCCATGCTGATTCTTTTTAACCTTTTGCGGAGGATATCGCTCAGGAAGCTGATCCTCGTCGGTTTTACCATGGCGATACTGCCCCTGGTGCTTGCCTTGGTATTCGCTGTCACGGCGGTCAAGGAGTTGGCAGTATCGTCACAGAAGACGGCTTATCGAGTGGCTCAGATCAGCCAAAAAAAGGAATTGCTGCGCGAGAGACTCACCGATTTCGAACGCAAAGCCAAGCGATACCTGGTTTTGGAAGATGCGGAAAGCCGCCTTGCATTCGAGGCGGTTCACCGCGACCTCAGTGAGGTGATCGGCAATCTTTTGAGCTTGACCGAAGAGCCTGCGCTGGTTGTCCAGCTCCAGCGATTCTCAGTAGAGGAGGGCGGCATCTACCACCATGTTTCGAACATGTCGGCCGAGCCTCTGGCAAAGCCCGAAAAGGTAGGTAGCCGCGCCGGGTCCACGCGCGAGCGCCGCGACCGCTCTACAAAAGCCCGTATCGAAAAAGCCGACGAGATGTTTTCGGCGATCAATGTGCGGGCAAAAGAACTTGCCCGTGGTTTCTCGAGCGTCGTGGATGCCGAAGTCGACAATCTACAGGCTCGGTCTGACGCGGTTCAGCGCCGGATGTTGCAGCAATCGTCTATTCTGCTGCCCATTTCGGTGGTTCTGATCTCGTTCGTGACCTTTTTCATCATCCGGTCGGTAAGACAGATGGACCACGCCATACGTAAGCTCGGAGCCGGCGACTTCGTTCAGCCGATTCAGGTCACCGGTCCCAAGGACTTGGAATACCTGGGCGAGCGTTTGGATTGGCTGCGCAGCCGGCTACGAGGTCTCGAGGAAGCCAAGCAGCAATTTATCCGTCACGTGTCCCACGAGATTAAGACACCGCTGGCGACCATCCACGAAGGTACCGAGCTGCTGGCGGACGAAGTGGTTGGGGAACTCAACACCGAACAAAGGGAAATCGCCCAGATTGTGGTCAGCAATACGCAGAAACTGGATACTCTGATTGCGGAACTGATCAATTACAGTCAAGTGAATGCCCGCCCCGGGGCGATGCTTCGCGAGATGGTCGATATGGCGAAGCTCGTTTCGGACTTAATTGAGGATTACCAGATTCGACTGCGTACCAAATCTATCGAGTTGGTCGATCGTCTGCTGCCAGTCGAGCTCGAGGGCAATCCGGACCAGTTGCGTACCGTTGTTGATAACCTGCTGTCAAATGCAGTTAAATACTCGCCTGTCGGTGGCGAGATTCGCGTGACGCTCCGTCCTAACGGCGGCCATATGGAATTGGAGGTTGAAGATGACGGGCCGGGTATAGAGCCCGATGAGCGCAAACATGTTTTTGAACCGTTTTTTCAGGGAAAGGCCGCCCGAGAGCAAGGTATCGCGGGTACCGGTATGGGGCTGGCTATTGTCAGCGAATGCGTTTCCGGCCATCATGGCAAAGTCGAAGCCTTAGAGCCCCGCCCAGACAAGAAAGGCGCCCGAATCCGGGTGCAAATTCCTTTACGGCTAGATTAAGCGATTCATGAAATTTCCCTCCCGCGCTATAGCCTTCATTACACTGTTTGCTATCACGGGTTGCGCAGGATTGAGGAGCAAGCAGGGTGCTGAGCACGTACCCCAGGTGTCCGGGCAGAAATATACCAGCTATGCGTTCGATGATCTCCTGCGCTTTGCCGGAGAAATCGCCAGCATGCCTGCAGCGGAGCGGTTTTCCTTGTGCCAAGACCTGCTGCAGCGTTATCGCACGGATCGAAGTCTGGGTGTACGCTTGCATCTGCTCCTCGTCCAGACGGCTACAGAGGCTTGTGGCGACGTTGGAAGCGCTGCCGCGATCGTGGACGCCTCTATGGCGGAATTGCAGGACGAGCGGCTTAAGTTGCTGTTGATCTATCAGAAAGCAATCCTCAATCGTCTCGATCAGGAGATCGAGCGGCGAAAACTCTCCGAACGCAAAGTTTTTCACACCGTGTCGAAACAAAGGAAAGCGCACCAACGGCTGAAAACTCGAGAGAGCGAGCTGAAAAAGCTTCAAGAAAAGCTCGATGCACTTAAAGCGATCGAGCAGCGTTTGGATGAGCCAGGCAACGGTCAATGAGCTTATGAGTGCTGTACGTAAACGTGTCCTGTTAGTGGATGATGATCCGGATTTATTGCGTCTGGTGGCCTTGCGTCTCACTGCGGCGGGATTCGAGCTGGAGACCGTGAACAGCGGCCCGGCGGCTATTTCGCGGGTATCCGTATTCCGGCCCCATGTGGTAGTAACCGATTTGCGCATGGAAGGAATGGATGGCTTGGCGCTGTTCGATGTTCTCCATGAGCAGTATCCGACGCTGCCTTTCATCATCATGACGGCTCATGGCACGATCAGCGATGCCGTGAGTGCGACCAAACGAGGCGTGTTCGGTTTTGTGTCCAAGCCGGTCGACAAGAACGAATTGGTCAAGCTGGTCAATCAAGCCATTCGGATCGGTCTTACCGACGGCGTCTCGATCGATCAGGATGCCTGGCGGCAACATATCATCACCCAAAGCCCGCTCATGGAAGAGCTGCTGAGCCAAGCGAATCGAGTTGCGCAAAGCAAGGCGAGCATATTTATCGGCGGCGAGAGCGGCACCGGCAAAGAGCTGCTTGCACGGGCGATTCACGCGGCCAGCACGCGGGCAGACGGCCCATTCGTGGCCGTCAATTGCAGCGCGATCCCGGAAAATCTTTTCGAATCCGAACTCTTCGGGCATCGCCGCGGCGCGTTTACGGGCGCGACCCGCGATCACAAGGGACTCTTCCGCGCTGCGGATGGCGGCACCTTGTTTCTGGATGAAATCGGTGACATGCCTAAGTCTTTTCAGGCCAAGCTGTTGCGCGCGCTGCAGGAAATGAAGGTGCGCCCGGTGGGTGCCACCGAGGACGAGCCGGTCGATGTGCGCATCATTTCCGCAACGCACGCGGATCTGGACAGGGCTATGGCGGAAGGTAATTTTCGTGAGGACCTCTACTATCGGCTGAACGTCGTTACTTTAATGTTGCCGCCGCTATCCAAGCGCCCCGAGGATATAGCTTTGTTGGCGATGCACTTTTTGAGAGATTTGTCGGAAACGTATGGCAATCGCGTCAAAGGGTTTTCACCGGAGGCCATGGAATGTTTAGTGAATTTCGAATGGCCCGGCAACGTTCGGCAACTCCGCAACGTGGTGGAGCAATGTGTCGCCCTGTCCTCGACGCCGCTGATTCCGGCAACGCTAGTGCAGCGGGCCTTGAGAGACGAACCGTCTTCCTTCTTGTCCTTACAGGAAGCCCGCGAGCAATTCGAGCGAAACTACCTGATCCGGCTGCTGCAGATGACCAACGGTAACGTGACGCAAGCCGCCAAGCTGGCCAAGCGCAACCGAACCGAGTTCTATCGCTTGCTCAGTCGATACGGCATGAATCCATCCTTGTTCAAGAACTGTTCCGACGGGGCACCTTAAATTTTCTCGAGCCAAAGGATAGAGGTGTTTGGTCCGGTTAGGGCCGACGCGACGCCTCGACCATACCTAACAGCCTTGCCCTGTTTTTTTAGGCGCGATCTGACAACTTCAGACGTGGAGCGCTTCTTGACCGGTTGAACTGCCCAGCCCGTGCGGACCACGGGCTCGGGATATGTCCTTCGATGAGAATCGCCTGATCGAGCGGTGTAGCGGCGGGCGCCGTCGTCAGGGCTTTCAAACAGGCGCACGCCTCTGCCAAGTTCACTTGACCTTTCATTTTTCCTGGGACAACTGTGTCCATGAGCCCATGCGGCGGATTGACGGGCGCTAAGGCATACCGTAGGGGCAAATTGATCCGCCTTGGCTGCTCGAATGAACTGCTGCACGCGATATGAAATTGCGTTAATCGTCCCTCGAGTGTGTGAAATCCCTGAAGATCGCTGGTGACAGTAGCGTTCGCAACGGTTTGTGCCGACTAGCGATTATCGTAGCGCCGCTCGGGGATCGGCACCGCCCTTGAAGGTTGCCGGAAGAGACGACAAATGCTGCGTGAAACGACCTGGGTAAAACGCTTTCATCAAGCTTTTGAAATCATCTGGCCCTTTGGGGCCGTTCTTCGCTTTGAATGGTTGCGGGTTTCGGGATCGTGCTCTATCGCGCTCAGGAAAATCTAGGGCTAACCGATGCGTGGAGCGCTGTTCGGCCAAACACCAGCGTATAGCCGTTAATGCGCGATCGGAATCAATCGGTCTGTGTGATATGACTCACTAAGATGAGTCATATCACACATATTTTGCAGTCGGCGCGATTTTGGTTCCACGAAATGCCTTTGTTTTTTCGGAAAGCGGTATGGCACGAATATTCCTAAAGAAAAATTCTTGTCTCGATATAAAAACGCAACGAAAACGCTGGAGGATCTATTCATGTCGCCATTTCGTTCCGGTGCGACAGTTCTTGGTTTAAACGTTTTGCTGTCCGGGTTCGTCGCCGCCGATCATGTCGAAGAACACCGTTTGGAGACGATCGAAGTGACGGCACCCGAGGAAGTCGACGAATCTCTGACGACGCCCAGCGCGGAAACGGCGAGGTACAAGCTCTCCCAGGTCCCTGGTGCAACGACCTTCATTCATTCCGACGAGTATCGCAGCCGGCCGACGCCGGGGGGCGTAGCCGATGTTCTGAGTTATTCGCCGGGGATTTTCTCGCAAAGCCGCTACGGTAATTCCGAAACCCGCATCCTGGTGCGTGGCCAAGGCGTATCACAGACCTTCGGGCAGGCGGGCATGCGTTACCTGCGTGACGGTCTGCCGCTAACCGGAACGGATGGTTTTACCAACCCTGAACTTTTGGAGCCGATGAATGCGCTTTATACCGAGGTGTATCGAGGGGCCAATGCTTTGCAATACGGCTCGGCTTTCTTGGGCGGAGCGGTGAATTTCGTGTCGCGCAACGGCCGCAATACGCCAGGTGTTCACATGACCTTTATCACCGGGTCGCATGATTACTACCGTCCACAGCTGATGGTCGGCGGCGTGCTGAACGAGGATCTCGATTATTTCATTTCGTATACCGGCACTTATAACAATAGTTACCGGGACCATAGCGAAGAGGATATTTCCAGGGGCTACGCCAATTTCGGTTACCGGTGGAACGAGGATCAGGAGACCCGCGTACATCTGTACGCCAGCAAGAACCAGTTGCAGCTGCCGGGGTCGCTTTCTTTCGATCAGTATTACGACGATCCTTATCAAGCTCAGAATGGTTTGTCGCCCGGATCGTTCTTCAATAATTTCAAGACTCTAGACGTTCAGCGCAATCTCGAAACTTTGCGCGGCGACATTCGGCATACGATCAGATTGACGCCCGACGATGTGCTGACGGTGGGGGCATGGTATGAAAATCGCCGGCTGTGGCATCCCTTGCCGCCATTCAATTCGACGAGACCACCGTGCCGGGGGACGCCGGACTCGGAAGGCATCGTGACGATCAATGATCCCGCATGCGGCGGTCTTATGATCGACTACGGCAATCTGGCGGGCTCGTTCAACCGCAATCGACAGCAGGACGCCGGCCTCAGTTGGCGTTTCACTCACGACGGAACGCTGTTCGGTTCGCGCAATAACTTCGTGGTAGGTGGTTTCTTCGGCTGGAGCAAGTCCTACGGCACGGTGGACAATACCTTGCCGGGCGCCGAGATCGGCACCAGGCTGAATAACTCGAAAAGCGAGGCTTTCAATATCGAAATTTTCGCGGAGGACCGATTTGCGCTGACTTCTACCCTGGACCTTGTGGTGGGCGGACAGTTCATTCATGCTAAGCGGCGTAGCCTGAATGACTACGTCGTGCCCACGTCAAATATCAGCAATGCCTTCGAGACTGATGCGTCCCGTTGGTATACCGCGTTCAGTCCAAAGGTCGGCCTGCTTTGGCAGCCGACTGAAAAACAGCAGTTCTATGCTAATTTCAGCCGCAGCTACGAGCCGCCGATCAATAGTCAATTGGCGTTCCGGGATCCGCGATTGAATCAGACAAGCAACGAATCTGCTCTGGACGCGCAAGAGGCGACGACCATCGAAGTGGGAACCCGCGGGGAGGCCGGCGTCTTCAACTGGGATCTCGCGGTCTACCACTCCTGGGTCAACAACGAGATTCTCTCCACGCTGCTGCCCGGCCAAACCCAAACCAGTACCAATAATGCCGACAAGACCACCCACACGGGCGTCGAAGTCGGCACAGGTGCTCTGATTCCTTTGGATTTGATGGGGGATGACTTGCTGCGCGTGCGGTTGACCTATACCTATCAGCGTTTCATATACGACAACGATCCCGCCTACGGCGACAACTACATTCCGGGCGTACCGCACCATTTCGGGGGTGCAGAAGCGATTTACGAGCACCCGTCCGGATTCTACATCGGTCCGAACATCCGCATGACCAGCAATTATTACGTGGACTACGCCAACACCCTCAAGGCGCCCGCTTATACCTTGTTCGGCGCCCGCGCCGGCTATAAGAGCACGTTCAATAAACTTGGCTACCACGTGTTTGTCGAAGGGCGTAACCTCACGGACGAAAAATGGGTCGCCAGCACCAACGTGGCTGATAGGGCAACCCGGAGCGGGACCGCTATCCTCAATCCGGGTTTCGATCGCACGATCTTCGGAGGGATCTCGATCGATTACTGATCGCCTGGCAGTCGGCGGGGATGGATTTCGGCGTTCGCGTCGTCGGTCGTATGAGTCTCGGAGAACCCCGCACCTGGCTCGATAGGGAATTCTCGGTTATCTTCCGTTTGAGGTTGTGTAAACCCGAAAAAAGGTGAAAGGTGATGAATGTTTTTTGCAGATTAATCGGCTTGCCCGCTCTGGCACTGGCCAGCCAATTCGTCTGGGCCGGGCAGGAGAGCGCCACATCCTCTTCGCAACCCGCTTATTGCAAGGATTCGGCGACCGCGCCCACTCCGAAATGCGCACGGACGCCCAGCGCGGTCTTCGATGCGGATGGTCGGTTATGGCTTTCATGGGTGCAGCAGGGGCGAATTTACGTTCAGTCCTCAAAGGATGGCGGCAAAACCCTGAGCAAGCCGGTGGCTGTGAATCGCGAACCGGAAAATGTACTTGCCCACGGCGAGAGCAGACCCAAGATCGCGATCGGCCCGAAAGGCGAGATTTATCTCACATGGACGCAGGGCCTGGAAAAGCGTTTCAGCAGTTATATCCGCTTCGCTCGCTCGGTGGATGGCGGAAAAACTTTCTCAGAGCCGGTTACGATCAATGACAACCTGGATATTATCGGCCATTCATTTGACAGCCTGGCAGTGAGCCGCGACGGCAAAATTTTTATCGCCTGGCTGGATGCGCGGGATGCCCAAGCTGCAAAGGCCAAGGATCAGCCTTACAACGGTTCTTCTCTCTATTACACGTGGTCGGACGACGGCGGCAAGAGCTTCAAGCCAAACGCCAAGGCGGCGGATTTCACCTGCCAGTGCTGTCGACTGCAGACCGCCATCGACATCGATGGTTTGCCGCTCGTTGTTTGGCGTAATGTTTATCCCGAGAACATCCGCGACCATGCGCTGCTCAAGTTTGCTGATTGGGACAAGCCCGGCCGCCCGCTTCGGGTGACGCACGAAAACTGGCACATCGAAGGCTGTCCACACCACGGGCCGGGTCTGTCGGTCGCCAAGGACGGGCGTTATCACTTGACTTGGTATAGCGCTGCGCCGGACGCAACGGGCCTCTTTTACGCCTACTCCGATGATATCGGCGCTCACTTCAGTCAACCGATCCGGTTCGGGAACCCGGAGGCTATGCCGGCCCACCCTCATGTCCTGAGCATTGGGAAGCAGGTGGATTTGGTCTGGCTGGAATTCGACGGCAAGAACAATCAACTCAAGACCATGCGCTCGACCGACGGCGGAACGAGTTGGAGCGAGCCGCGCGTTCTGGCCGAAACTGACAGCGCGGTCGACAATCCCTTCCTGCACGCCAACGGCGACCGCGTTTACGTGTCCTGGGCTATGGACAAGGATGGGCTCAAGCTGATTGCCCTCGACGGTAAGGCCAGATAGAACATCTGTAAAGCCAACGTAAGCGCAGGGGAGACTCGGATCGCCCCTGTGCTTATATAGCTCTCACTCTAACGACAAGCTCAAGGTGAACGGCCTATTGAGATAGGCTCTAAGCGATCCACCGTTCGTTGCGTTGCCGCGGTAATCCGTCAAAAAGACATGTCAAGGAATCCCTGTCGAAGCTCAATCGAGATAACGCTGCTTACCCCAGCGAACGATACGGAACATCCACTCGATAGCCCAGCTTGCGAAACGGCGGGTGAAACGGATGAGGTTTAGCGAGTTATACAAGAGAGTGTTCCATGTACGTTTGAGCTTTGGGCGAAGCGGGGCGAGATTTATTTCCCGATCTTGGATCGAACCGCGTCGATGCAGCCAATGCAATAGGCCAGTCACGTAAAGTACGGCTGGCATCAGGCCAACACAGAACCAGGCGAAACGACCTATTGGGCCGAAAGCTTCGCCGGTGTGCGAAGGCCATATCCAAGTGATAAAAGCTTGACCGTCGGTGAATTGATTGGGATTGCGTATTTCGCGAATCTGTCCGCTCCAGCGGTCGACCCAGACCAGGGTCGACGGGTGTCTGATACTCGGTTCTCCAGGGCGGCGCAAGTTGATGCGATAAGTACCGTTCTCTCCATCCGGCGTGGTGATGCGTCTCAGCTCTGCGCTCGGGAACGGTCCTCGGGCGAGCAGGACCGCTTCCGATAGACTGACGGGGCGGCCGTTGGGCGCGCCTGTACTGAGGATTTCTGGACCGCCGTCGCCGTGTCCCATGTCCGAAGCACCGAGTATCGTTTCCAGCAGTTTCGGGTAAGCCAGATGGAATCCGGTGAACGCCAACAATAGCAGGATGCCGGCGCTGAAGAGACCGAGCATCCGGTGCAGGTCGAAAGCAAAGCGCGCCAGACCGGCATTGTGCCTGATCGCGAGACTTTGCCGAAGCCGGCTGAATCCCGGCCACCACAGATAAAGACCGGTTATCGTCGAGACGATCAGCAACAATCCCAGGATGCCAACGCTGTTCCAGCCGAACAATCCAAGATGCAGCTGAGTATGGAGATCACAGATCCAGGTCGCGGCCGTTCGGCCCCAGAATCGGCTGGCGACCACTTCGGCCGTGTACGGGTTGACCGACACCATGAGCGGTGCGTAAAGCTCGCCCGCGGTTTCGAAAGGTTTTTCGTACCAGGCGGTAATCATGCCGCGGGGAGATGTTGGCATCTCTAGTACCCAGGCTCTGGTTCGGTGCGGATGCGCCTCTTGCACCGCTGCCATGATGCGGTCCAGGGGCAGATATTCGCCTTTTGGGTCGTCGACTGTCAGAGCGGGATTGAGCAGTTCGTCGAGTTCCTCACGGTAGACGCTTAGGCTCCCGCTGAGACCGATCAGGACGAATAGAAAGCCGACGCTCAGGGCGAGGCAAAGATGGATTCTGATCCAGACCGTTCGCGCGAAACTCACGGCGACGGTCGCTTGAGGCGGTACAGTGCCGAGATATCCTCGTCGCCATGTCCTTCGGCGATAAGCTTGGCGTAATCGTTCATGGCCATTTCGGTAACTGGGAGTTTGATTCCCAGCTTATCCGCCATGCCCTTGCAGATTTTCAGATCCTTCTGGTGTAGTGCGAGCTTGAAGCCCGGTTTGAAGATGCCTTGGGTCATGGTCGGTCCGCGTTTTTCCAGAAACCAATTGCCTGCTGCTCCGCTGGAGACGACGTCGATGACCTTGCGCATGTCCAGGCCCAGTGTTTCTCCGAATGCCAGGGCTTCGGTGACGGCCTCGTTGATGCCGGCTGCCATGATTTGATTCACCGCCTTAGCTGCCTGGCCAGCACCGACCTCGCCCATGTGAACGATTCGGCTGCCCATAGTTTCCAGTATCGGCAAGGCTTTTTCCAAGGTCGTGAGCTTGCCGCCTACCATGATCGCTAGCGTCCCGTTTTTCGCACCCTCGACACCTCCGGTTACGGGCGCATCGAGGAAGTCAGCCCCCTTGTTTTCAACCAGCCTCGCGGCTTCACGCGCGGTATCGCTGCTTACCGTGGACATGTCGACCACGATCGATTGAGGGCGCAGTCCCGGCAGAAGTGCATGGATCACTTCCAGAACGTCGGCATCGGCCGAGACGCAGATCAAAATCACGTCGACATGGGCGGCGAGAAGCGCGGGCGAAGCGGCGCACTGCACGCCCAATTCTTGAGAAAGCGTTATTGCGCTGGCCTCGGTGCGGTTCCAGACGGACGACAGGAAATGCCCTCTGGCCACATTCCGCGCCATGTGAGTTCCCATGGCGCCGAGACCGATAAAACCCGCTCGAATGTCCTTCTTGGTTTCGGTGTTCAATGCCGTTTACTCCTCGAGGTAGGTGTAATTTCTCAAGCCGGCAATCAATTCGCTCTCGAAGCGCTTGCGCTTTTCGGGGGCGACACGAGCCTCGACCAGCTTCTTGCGATAGGTGCGCTCCAGATCTTCCGGATCGATGTGTACGTAGCGCAAGAGGTCATGGGTGCCGTCGCCGCGCATGGGCTGAATGAAACGGTAGCCGCCAGCGCCGTCGAGTTCGACGTTGACCGAATGCGTGTCGCCGAACAGATTGTGCATGTCGCCCAAGATTTCCTGATAGGCGCCAACCAGAAAAATGCCGATTAGATACGGCTCGCCCGGCTCGCGGGTATGCAGCGGCAAGGTTGCTTCTAGGCTCTGCCGGTCGATGTAGGTATTGATCCGCCCGTCGGAATCGCAAGTCAGGTCTTGGATGACCGCGCGGCGCGTGGGCTCTTCGTTTAAACGCTGCAAGGGCATGACCGGAAACACCTGTGCGATCGCCCAGGCGTCGGGCATGGACTGGAACAGCGAAAAATTGCAGAACACCTTGTCGGCGAGCCGTTCGTTAAGTTCGTCGATCAGCTCGCGATGGGCGCGAAGCCGAATGTCGAGGCGTCGGTGCACGGCATGGCAAATGGCCGCGTTAAGCCGTTCCGCCTCGGCGAGTTCAGTCAGACTCAGTTTGCCCTGTACATACATCGCACGGGCTTCGGCGAGATCGAACTGCGCGTCGTGATACACGCCCAGCGGCGATTCTCGGGGTAATATGCGGAGTAGGTCGGCCAGGTCCTGCAAGGGTTTGGCTGTAATTTCGGCTGGCGGACTGGCATCTTCGGCCACCGATTCGACATCGATGACATTGGTGATCAGCACTGCATGATGCGCGCTCATGGCGCGTCCGGATTCGGTGATCAGGTTCGGGTGCGGCAAGCCGTACTCGGCGCACGCTTCGGAGAAGGCGCGCACGATGCTGTGGGCGTATTCGTCGATGCTGTAGTTGATGGAACAGTCGCTGACCGAATGGGTGCCCTCGTAATCGACGCCAAGTCCACCGCCCACGTCGGCCCAAGCGAGATGAGCGCCGAGTGCCCTCAACTCGACGTAATAGCGGCAGGCTTCCCGCAGCGCGGTCTTGATGTCGTTGATGTTCGCGACCTGCGAGCCCATGTGGAAATGCATCAACTTGAGCCATTCGAGCCCGCCGGCTTCGCGCAGCTTGGAAACGAGCCTGAGCAGTTCGTTCGCGTGCAGGCCGAATTTCGATTTTTCGCCGCCGCTGTTCTGCCATTTGCCGGCGCCGATGCTGGACAGTCGGATACGGACGCCCAATTGCGGTTCGATTCCCAGATCACGCGACTCGGAAAGCACCAGTTCCAGCTCGGACAACTTTTCAATGACGATGAAGACGTTCAGCCCAAGGCTGAGGCCGATCAGGGCCAGGCGGATGTAGGATCGATCTTTATAGCCGTTGCAGATGACCGTGCCGGCATCGGATAAGGCCATAATGGCCAGAAGTTCCGATTTGCTGCCGGCTTCCAGGCCGACCGACGCGTGGCCGTTCTTCAAAATGCCTTCGATCACGCTACGCTGTTGGTTGACCTTGATCGGGTATACCGGCGTATAGCTGCCGCCATAATCGTGCTCATGGCGAGCCTTTTCAAAGGCCTTGTGCAGCAGGTTCACGCGGTCGCGGAGGATATCGGTGAAGCGTACCAGAACCGGCAGCGACAAGCCCTCCTGGCGCACCGCGTGGGCGATTTCGAAGAGATCCACCGAGCCTTGCGCCGGGTCCTTGGTGGGCCAGACGACCACATGGCCTTCGTCGTTGATGCCGAAGTAGCCTTCTCCCCAATGCTCGATAGCGTAGGTATCGACCGCCTGTTCTAGACTCCAACTCATTTCGGTGGGCATACTCTTTCAAAAAGACTGAATTATGTGGAAAATCCCTCAATTTTTCCATTGTGAGGAACACCATGCTGAACGATGAAAAATGGTTTACCGAGATCGATGCGCAACACGGGAGTGCGCTGTCTTTGAAGCTGATCGAAAAGCTGCACGAGGAACAGACGCTGTTTCAGCGCATCGAGATCTACGAGACCGAATGGCTGGGCACGCTCATGGTGATCGACGGCTGTACCATGGTCTCAGACCGGGATAATTTCTTATATCACGAGATGATGACCCACCCTGCTCTATACAGCCATCCGAATCCAGAAACTGTCTGGATCATCGGCGGCGGCGACTGTGGGAGCCTTAGGGAGGTTCTCAAACACCCGGAGGTCAAGCGGGCGGTCCAGATTGAGATCGACGAGCGCGTGACCCGGCTCGCCGAGCAGTACTTTCCGGAGTTGTGCGAATCGAACAGCGACCCGCGTGCCGAACTGCGCTTTATCGATGGCATTCAATGGGTGAAGGACGCGGCGGCGGACAGCGTCGATGTCATCATCGTGGACAGCACCGATCCGGTCGGCCCGGCCGAGGGCTTATTCAACGAGCCGTTCTATCGTGAGTGTTTCCGCTGCCTGCGCAAGGATGGGATTCTGATTCAGCAGAGCGAATCGCCGCTGTTCGATATGCCGCTGATCAAGGCCATGCACAAGGCGATGCGTCAGGCAGGATTTTCGCAAACCCGAACGCTGTTTTTCCCGCAGTTTATTTATCCGTCCGGTTGGTGGAGCGGAACTTTGGCGGGCAAGTCCGACTTGACTTATTTCCGCGAGGCGGACGCCCGGAACAAGCCGTTCGCGACGAGCTACTACAACGCTGAGATCCACAAGGCCGCTTTCGTAGAGCCGGAGTTCTTCAGGGCGGCGATGGCTTGAGCGGACGATAGCCTATGTTACGATTTGCCGAAACGACGGGTTTGAGGAAATGATCCCATGACTGAAAAAGAAGTTAGCGAAGCGCTTTTCAATTTGCGCAGAGAAATCGAGCAATTGAGCACGGCCGATGCCGAAACTCGGGCACGGCTCGAGACGATTCTGAGCGATCTTGAGCGGCAGCTCGAGGCATCGGAAGACGAGCATCGGCTGCATTTGTTGGACGACATGAAAGAGGCGATTTCGCAGTTCGAAGTCGAGCACCCGCGTATCACCGGCATTCTCAACGATTTGATGGTTGCTCTAGGCAACCTGGGGATCTGATCCTTTTCTCTTCTTATACGCTTGGCAGAGGCGGGTTACTTTAATCCGCTTTTGCCTGAATCTGGCTGTCGACGTTCCGCAAATAATTCGATCCTCCGAGCTGTTTCATCTGTTTCAGTATCCACAACCGGCGGTGCATCACATAAGCCGAAGGCTTGTCGGCGCGTAAGCGCACGGGATTGGGCAGAACGGCCGCGAGTAGGGCGGCTTCGTTCGGGTTGAGTTTGGACGCCGGTTTGGCGAAGAAGGCTTCGCTCGCGGCCGAGACGCCGTAAATTCCCTCGCCGAACTGAGCGACATTGAGGTAAACCTCCAATATCCTCCGTTTCGTCCACATCAGTTCGATGAGTGCCGTGAAATAAGCCTCCAGGGCTTTGCGGAAGTAGCTCCGTCCCGGATAAAGAAACAGGTTCTTGGCAACTTGTTGGGAAATCGTGCTAGCGCCCCGAATGCGGTTCCCCTGCTGGTTATGCTTCCAAGCCTGGATGATGGCGTTCAGGTCGAAACCGTAATGCCGGTCGAACAACTGGTCTTCGGCGGCAATCACGGCGATTTTCGCGTAAGGCGATATGTCTTGCCAGGGAACCCACCGATAACGCAGCTGAAATCCGGGTTTCCCGCTGGTAAGTGCCAGAAACTGCGCGCGCAGCATGAACGCGCTGGTCGGCGGTGGAATCCAGCGTAGCAAGGCCACCGGAATGATGGTCAGAGCAAGAAAGGCCAAGATGAGCTTGCGGAGGATTGTTCTCACTTCTTGTTTTGTGGTCGAGGCTTTGAGGAGACTCTGATTAAGTTCTTCGACAGAGTGCTCCAAAGCTTATCGAAAGAGCGCGGTGCCGCATGGGGTTATCGTTCGCAAGCAGGCGCAACGCTTCGGGAGGACTCGCCCGCCGTGAAATCGGATACGTAGCGGCTTCACCCATAAGGTGAGATTGATTGAGGGCAGGACATTCCGGATTTATCGTCTGGTACATCGAAGCGGTTAACGGCCGATTCTGGGATCAAAATGTCGCGAAACCGTTGTGCAAGCGGGAAGACTTCAATTAAACGTCTCCGGAAATCCGTTGGTCGCGGCATGGGTTTTCCAGCGAGAGCCAATTTATTCATGTTGCCACTCAAAATCATTCCGCGTAGCTGTTACAGGCGTTTCCTGATGATGATAAGCAGAAATTTTTCGAGAATGGCTGCGATAACTGTTTTGGGCTTTGGATAATTTCTATTAGCGTTTCATGCATCTGCTATGCTTTAATTTGAAACCCGTATTTCGATCATCCCGTCTTAGCGAAAGCGCTGTCGCGATCATGCGACGGCAAAGCAGGAGAAATGCGGGGTGGCGTCGACGGAAGGGAGACTCGCGACGCACGATGCGTTTTCTCGCCATGAACTCGTTCCGCCTGCGGACTGCGATTGCATTATCCTAGATAGAAACGGTCGAAGGTTATAACGCCTTTTATTTTCCACCTCCGGTAACGACGATCTCGCGCCGCCGGACGTTCTTTAATGCGCGCTGATGCCGAGGACCAGCATCCCGTGTCAAAACTTTGGAGCCGTTGAATGTATGCTTTACTGATTATTCTTTTCGGACTTTTGCAAGTCGCGGATGGAATTGTGACCTATTTGGGGTTGAGCTCTTCCGGCCTGGAAGAAGTGAACCCCGTTCTAAACTTCTGTGCCGGGCTGGTCGGACTCGGGTATTCAATTTTCGCGATTAAGGCGGCGGGTCTAGCATTCATCGCGTTTTTGTTCATGGACAGGCATAAGATGAAAAGCCGCTGGATCAAGGCGACCTTGACTTCGGCTGTCGCTTTTTACAGCTGGGTCGTGACCAATAACGTGATTTTAGTTATCGAGTCCTAGGTTCGAGTGCGGCCCGGGGGGAGCCACCTACGCTATGCCCGCGCGATTCGACCAGGCATTTCCCTTGATGTCTCTAACGCCCTGAGCCCCGAACTGCGTTCAACTAGATTTCAATTTGTGTAGGTGAGTTAGGAGCCTATCCCACTAGGCTTGAGAAACCGTTCGAAAGTCCTGCTTCGTATGGAGCCGAGGGCAGGCCCAACATCGGTGGGTTTTGCTTTGCTCTAACCATCCTACGACCTACGATGAACACTCGAATGCCCGAATGGCATAAGGGTTCGAGGCGTTTTGTGCCGCTCTACGCTCAAACGGTTCGCGCGCTCGCTTCGATTTCTGATTTGCCGTCATCGAGCGGCAGGCGCACGATGAATTCGGCGCCTTTGCCGGGTCCATCGCTCTTGACTTCCACGCAGCCGCCGTGCAGTTCGGCGATTTTCCGCACAATGGTCAGTCCGAGACCAAGTCCGCCTTGGGCGCGGTCCAGGGTCCTTTCCGATTGAGTAAATACGTCGAAAAGGTGCGGCAGCAACGCTCTCGGAATGCCTTCACCGTTATCGCGCACCGAAATCATCACTTCGTTTCCCGTGTAGTCTGCGTCGAGCCGGATCGCGCCACCTCGAGGGGTATATTTGTTGGCATTGTCCAGCAAGTTGGCGATCATCTGCGTCAAGCGCACCGGATCGGCTTGGCAGTACAGCGGATGGCTCGGCAAGTTCACAGTCAAAAAATGTCCGCGCGCATCGATTTGCGGTTTTGCAGCCTCCGCCGTTTGCTGAAGCAGCGCGGTGAGGTTGACGAGCGTTTTCTGGAGTTTCAATTTGCCCTGAACGATCCTAGAGACGTCCAAAAGATCGTCCACCAGCCGGGCCAGGTGATCGACCTGTCGGTTGATCACGTCCTGCGCCCACTGCATTCTCGGATTCGGCGGAGCGAGCTTACGGATCAGATGCGCCGCATTGCGGATGGGGGCTAGAGGATTCCTCAGCTCGTGGCCCAGCATGGCGATGAATTCGTTCTTGCGAAGATCGGCCTCTTTGAGCCTCGCCTCGGTTCGTGCGCGTTCGATGATATCCGCGGTCTGGCGTGCCAACAGGTCGAGCAGGCGAAATGCGCGTTCATCCGGCCAGTGCGGGGTTTCGTAATAGGTCGAAAGGACGCCCAGCGGTCGGCCGCCTCGGCAGAGCAGAGGCGTGCAGTGGACCGCACGTACGCCCGCGGAGAGTATCGCGCGAAGCTTTAGCTGGTCCTGGAATAGTAAGCTTTGGGTGACGTCTTCCACGATCACTCGTTTTCCTTCTTCCGCAGCGGCGTCCCAGGGGCTGGGACCAGAGCGGGCGCTTTGCCAGAATTCGAGGAAATCCGGCCCGAAACCTCGCTGGGCAGCGGTTCGAAGCGACCCGGACACGGTGTCGACCAAATGAATCTGGCCGCGGTCGGCGCCCGTTATCGCTATCGCCGTTTCCACGATTTGCTCCAGCACCGAGGGCAGCCCGTCCTCGCGTATGAATAGCGCGCCGATGGCCCGCAGTTTCGTCATCGCCTCAAGGTCGGCCGCCAGGCGATCGTTCGCCGCCGCCACGGCTTGCTGGGCCTGTTTGCGTTCGGTGATATCGTGGCTAACTGTTGCAAACCCCGCCGGTTCGCCGTTCGCATCCCGGATGACAAAAACATTGGAAAGCATCCAGAGTGTTGCGCCTGTCTTGAAATGACGGAACCGTATTTCCACTTTAGCGCGGCCTTCACGCAGTACGCGCGGGAAGAGTTCTTCATAAACGAATTTTTGGTCTTCGGGAAAGAGGAACTCTTTCACTGACGTCCGCCGCGCCTCTTGCAGGTTCTCCAGCCCAACCAGGCGCAGGCCGGCATCGTTGACGTAGAACGTGTGGAAGTCCGGGTCACACATGCCGATGAACTCGGAACTCTGATCGGCAAGGGATACGAATTTCTGGTGCTCGAGCTCGATTTGCTTGCGTTCAGTGATGTCCAGGAAAGTCGCCGTGGCGCCCCGTACACGTCCCATTGTGTCATGGAGCGGCGCAGCGGTGCAGAGAACGTACCGGCGTGTACCGTCGGCGCGGATAATTTCGAGCTCCATATCCTCGATGATTTCGCCGGACTTCAACACGCGACGCATAGGCAACTCCTGATAGGGAACTTCCTGTCCGTTTTTAAAGAAGCGGAAAGGAGCGACGCCGTTCGGGACCGATGTGACGGACAAGTTGCTCCCTTCGGGCACGCCGAGCAGTTGGTATGCTTGGGCGTTGCCGATAACCAGTCGGCACTCGGGGTCACGAGCGACGCAGATCGCCACGCGCGCCGTCTGCATGATCGCCTGCATCTGGCTGTTGGCCGCGAGCGCCTGAGCTTCACTGGCGCGCAGAGCATCCTCGGTCCGCACGAGATCGTGGATGTCGGTGAGTGAACCGGTCCAGCGGAGGATTTTTCCATCGGCATTTCGATCCGGCTGTGCGCGGGCGATGAACCAACGATACGAGCCATCGCGCGACCTCAGGCGATACTGGCTTTCGAACGGCGATCCCGCCTGGGCCGCATTGTTCCAGCGCGCCTTCACCTTCGCGAGATCATCAGGGTGCAACGCCGACAGCCATCCCTGCCCAGCGCTCTCCTCGGGGGAGAGTCCCGTGTAGGCGCACCATTGCTCGCTCGCGAAAGCGTTGTTGCCTTCTGCGTCGCTCTCCAAGATCAGGCTAGGAACGGCTTGCACAATGGAACGGAAGCGTGCTTCACTCTCCTGCAGTGACCGTTGGTCGAGAACTCGCTGCATGGCTATCGCCACCTGGTTGGTGACCGATTTCATCAGATCGAATTCCTCGACAGTGAAAGAAGGACGGGTCCTGGCGCCGAATGAGAGGGATCCGATGACGCGTCCTTGTACTAGCAGGGGATGGCAGGCGTGAGTTTGAATCCCAAAGGATCTGACGCGGCTCGTGCACGGCGCGCCGCCATACAGAAAGGGTTCGCCGTGAACGATGATAGGGCAGCGGTCGGTCGCGCAGCAACCGAGCTGCTGGATATCGCGGATCTCGTCGGGCAATAGGCCAGCACTGGCATTCAGGCGAAATCGTTCTTCGCTGTCATCGAGCAAGAAGTTGAAGAAGCAGTCGCAGCCGAGTTGCGCCATCACAGCGTGGCAAAGGTCTTCAATGACTTTCTGAGGTTCGTCGGTCGCCAACAGGCGTGCGGAGGCTTCGGCCAACAATTTGAACCGTCGCTTGCTTGCCGCCACGGTGTGTTCGGTCCGTTTGCGCTCGGTGATGTCGATGTTGCTGCCCGCAATATGAACCGGGCGGCCTTCCTGGTCGTACCGAATCGCAGCTCGCAGTTCGATCCATCGGACGGCGCCGTCATTCCGACGGGTGATTCGGAATTCGGCGCTGAAGTCGGACGCCCGCCGCTCGAACGCTGATGCAATTCCCGATTTCAAAATTTTTCGATCATCCGGGTGTGCCAATTTCAGCCAGGATTTGAAGGAGGGTTTGAAGTCTTCCGGCGCGATGCCGAAAATCTGATACCACTGCCGCGATACGCGGTAGCAGCCGTGTTCATTCAAATTGGCTTCGAAACTGGCGACTTGGACGGTCTGCTGAGACCAGCCGAGAATCTGGTCGTGTTCGAGCAGCGAGGTTTCGAAAGGCTGCCGCTCCAGGATCGCTTTGAATGCCCGTTGCTCGGCTTTGCGCTGGTGTGAAATGCCAAAGCTCAGCAGCGCGCCTACCGCGGAAAGGAATATCAGTTCAATGGAAATGGCGGGGTTTGGGAAATTGATCGGGGCGCTAGGGAAAGCCAAGAGCGCGAAGCTTGTCGCTCCGCTCAAGGCAGTGGCCGTGAGCCCCGCCCTGATTCCGCCGTACCATGCCGCGAGCATCACGGCGACCAGGAACAGGGACAAGGGCGGTGAGCTGAGCACTAGCTTCAATACCAATGTGACCACGGCAGCGCAGACCGTTGCCCCGATCGCAACCGAATATCCGCTCCTCAGCAATCGCTTAACGCCCACTCGGTAGACCCTCGTATTCACATCAAGGCGTGGACATGGCGATCGGTCGCACCCTGGGAATCGTCGAAAGGGATGAAAGTGCTATCACTATGAGGCAAGCCGTCCGGTCGGCGGTGGTCCGTTCGCGCGGTGAAGACAGCTTGGCTGAACGGACGCGACGGACTGGGGTATACAGGGGCGCTCGGCTCTGCGGAGACGTCATCGTGATCGCGGCCAAACGTACAAGGTTGGATAACTGGACCAGCCGAACTCCTCCTCCTGACGAACTTCTGGCTGGGCTTTAACCAAAGCCTTAATGATTAATAAAATAAATGTCTGGTCCAGTTATCCTGAAACATCCCTGTTCCTGCGCTTTCCTAGTCCATTCGCTACGTCCTGGGTCCTACCGAACGATTATTGGTTCGGACTCGAATCCGGTTAAGCCACCGACTTGCCGTAGAGCGATTCGGGGGTGCTGCCACACTCGAGTGACGGCCATTTAAGCGTCTTGTTTCCGATAGGAACATTCGCAAGTCTACGTATGGACGGAGATGTGTCACTAGACCAAGTTCGGAGCGGATCGTGCGCCAATAGGGATTTTTGCGTATTTCCTGAAAAACCGCTGTGCGGTTGAATGACGTCAACTTAGCAAACGCCAGGTCGGTTTCTCCGAGGTGGCGGTTGCCGAGTATCGATCAGGGATGGTTCGATCGGGATTGGCGAAGGGAACGAGAATGCCGCTTGGTAAGGGACGTTCCGGGAGTAATGATGACCGGATGCCGGTGTCGGATCACCCAGGGAGGCAAAGGATATTGCCGAAACAATGGATGTTTGGATCCGGTCATCACGATTCCCTCTCGACGTCGGTGCGGCACTCCTTCTGTTTTTCCCCGTTGCTAACCTAAGCGGGCGGCACTCCTTGGCTTTTGGCCAGCAAGGCTAAGGGGTTTTCCGCTATTATCCCTGCTGGATCGCGTAGGACCTCAATGCAGGTATTCGATTTGCTTGTCGAGGAATTCTCGCGCACGGAAGATCCGCGAGCGGACCGTGCCGACCGGACACTGCATGACCTGGGCGATTTCGTCATAGCTCAGACCGTCGAATTCTCGTAATTGAATGGCAGTCCTGAGCTCGCCCGGAAGTTTCTCGAGCGCCTGTTGAATAGTCACGGCGAGTTCATCGGTCAAAGCCAACCCTTCCGGCGTCTCCTGATCTTTCAATCGGACGGCAGACTCGAACTGCTCGGCTTCTTCGACATCGAGTTCGTCCTCCGACGGACGACGTAAGCGCATCGCCAGGTGATTCTTGGCGGTGTTGATGGCTATCCTGTAGAGCCAGGTATAAAAGGCGCTGTCTCCGCGAAACCTCGGCAACGCGAGGTAAGCCTTGACGAAGGCTTCCTGGGCGACATCCCAGGATTCGTGAGGGTCTTTGATGTAGCGGCCTATCAGTTGCAGGAGCTTGCCCTGATATTTGTGCACCAGCCGATCAAAAGCGCTTCGGTCGCCCTGTTGAACTCTGTGCACCAATTCCTGATCGTCGACACGAACTGTAGCCATAATAAGATCCTCCTTGTAAAAATCGTGTCAGATCCCATAACGGCTTCGGGCAGCGAGTTCATTACATCCAGTCTGTCCAAGAAACCATCCTATTACGCAGTTCCGTCGATTTGCATCGTTATTGTTTTTTTGTTCTTCGAGCCATACGAATGCAGCCGCACGACAAAAGCTCATACAAAGGAGAGCATCTTGTTGTTATCAGCGACTTACACCAGCCGTTCGGTGTTCCGACATTAATAAGAATTGATTTATGGTCTAATTAAACCGGTACAGTGCGGCGCCCAAAAGTCGTAAGACTTCGCACGGAAATCTACGGATTATTAATCCAATCTTATAGATAGGCGAGGTTAATCCGGGACAGGGATGCTCCGACGCGGCGACAAGCTGTGTAAGCCCAGGCCGGGCGTGTACCGACCTGGATGGAGGCCCGTAAAAGGGAGGAGGGCATTTGCAGGCCTGAACGATAAATCCAACGTTACGGTTATCGTTTTATCGATTGGCGTTCGACCCATCGGCTCGACGAGCGCTCCGCCTCGGGAGGAAGCGCCTGTCGCGAACGAAGCTCCCGAGGCGCTTGTCCATTGACGAGCTGAGTAAGCGGTCGTCGAGGCCAAAGGGTGGAGCGGTCTCTGATTCCTTTCATCGTGAGTTACCAGAGAAAACCGTCGAGCGGTGTGACCGTCAGCTGGAACTGAGCGGAATCCGGAGCTTTTGCCCTGGGCGGAGCACCGTTCGCTTGGTGATGGCATTGATCGTCAGCAGTTTACGGAGTCCAACGCCGTACTTTGCAGCGATCACACGCGGCGATTCGCCCCGGCGAACGGTGTGTATTCGAATTGCTTGTTTCGGCGACTGTTTGGATTTTGCTTTCAGTCCGGAATTGGCTGTTTTTGCCGCGGTTTTTCTGTGCGCGGACGTTCTTACGATATCCGAGGGTGGCACTGGTGCCGGGGCGACCAGCAAACGTGGTCGTACGCTCACCGACTCTTCCGTGAAATCACTCAACCCGGCCGTGATGATGCGTCCATCGGTCTCGCTCGCTTGTGGCGTCTGGTCTGGCAGTAGGTCACCGCCGGCCATCAGAACCGGTTCCCCATAATCTGAGAATCCCGAGGCGCTTGCTAAGGTCCCGCGCGGTAGCCAAACGTCAATGCCCGCGGGAAGCAAAGTGTGACCTTTGATCGCAGTCGTTGTCCACGCCGGGTTGAGCGCGGCCAACGTGTCCCGTTCCACCCCGTGAGCTGTGGCCAGATGGGTGACAGACACGGGGCGGGTCAGACGGAGGAGATCGTGTCTGAGTGGCGGTTCGAAGGACACGCCTTCCGGAAAATAGTCCGGCAAGTTCTGGATGATCGACCGTACGGCGAGGAATTCGGCATAAAAATTCCGCGACGCGAAACCGAAAGCCGGTCCCTGATAATAACGGACGATTCGGCCGAGATCCGGGCCGAATTCCCGGCTCGCCCGTACCATACCGCCTATGCCGTGATTGTACGAGGTGATGGCCAAGCCCCAGTCGCCGAGTACGTCATAGGCGTGAGCGAGGTAGCGAGCGGCGCCACGTGCGGCGAACACCGGGTCAAAACGTTCGTCGACAGCCCGGCTCAGATGCAGGCATCGGCGGGCCGTCGAGCGCATGAACTGCCACATGCCGACGGCTCCAGCAGTCGACTGGGCATGGTTCACGAAGGATGATTCGACGTGGGGAAGTAAAGCGAGGTCTTCGGGCAGATGGGCCTCGCGGAATATCCGGCGGAATAGGCGGTCATAACGGCCGCTGATTTCGAGTCCCCTTAGAAAACGCTCCCGGAGACCGCGCTGGCTGCGCACCCGCTGGCTCGCTCCATAAATCGCGCCTTCGCCGGCATGGGCAACCAGAAGATCAAACAGCCGCTGCTGGGAATCGCTCAACGGAGCGCCGAAGCGCACTCGCTCCTCCAACTCCTGAAGCTCATCCTTGAGCGCATTGACGTACCATTCCACGGACGATTTTTGCTCCGGCGTCAAACCGTTGCCGTCGACGTCCGGAAGCTTGATGACGTCGTAAACGACTCCCAAATGAACATTGTCGTGGAGCGCAAATTGATTCAGACGCCACACCCCGAAGACCTGACGCCAGAATTGCACCGCATCCTGCAAACCCGGCGGTTCGGCAAACGGGGAGTCAACCTGTTTCGGCGCTTCATCCGGATAACGATAACCTAAGGGAACGTTATCTGCGTCGGCGGACCCGGCAAAAAACACCGCCAGGACGGCGAATGTCATCCAAGTACAAAATGTGATTCCCGGTTTCATGCGATCGATCTCCATCCGTTGGAAATAGTCGTGCGCGCACGACGAAAGGGACGTCTGTGCCGTTTTGTTGGGGTCTAAGGAAGATGGTGAACTGCCCCTGAAGTAAGTATCTCTCCGTAACCGGCTCGCGGCAAGCGGTTCAAGCGGCACCTTTCGGATACCAGCGCCGAACGGCTATCATCCACCCGAACCAAGAGGAGGATGCACCTTGACGCCTGATCATTCAGCGAAGCCGGACAGGGGGTCAGAATGGTTCGTTCCTCAGTACGGATCTCCGAAATTCCGGAGGGCGATAGGCTTGCTTTTCCTCCCCTACACCGCGATGGTCATGTCCTATTCGGTGATCGGATCCATGCTGGCCGTCGATGTCCACTGGGACCGCGTGGCAGCCATTGCCGTCATTTATTTTCTGGGGCTAGGCATTGGTGCCCATGCCTTGGACGCGTTGGGAAGCAAGTCGGATCAACCTTGGGGCAATGCATTCGGTAAGCGTTCTCTGTGGCTTATGGCGGGGGGCGCGCTGGCAGCGGCCTATCTGATTGGGGCCTACTATATTGTGCGTTTCGTGCCGAATCTGGTTGTTATTGCGCTGGTCGAGGGATTCTTCGTTTTCGCCTACAACCTGGAATGGTTTGACGGGCGCTATCATACCGACGGGTGGTTCGCGTTTTCCTGGGGATTTTTGCCGGTTTTGGCGGGCTATGTGATGCAAACCAACACCGTCTCCATCGCCGCGCTTCTCATGGGTTTGGCCATGGCTTTGTTCAGCCTCGTCGAGATCAAGGCGTCGCGTCCCTACAAGGAGCTCAAGCGGCGCGGTCCGGATCTGACAGGGGCCGAGTGGGACCAGATGCTGCGTTTCGAGACGATCTTGAAGAGCATCAGTCTCGGAGTGATCGCATTGGGCACAGGACTCTTGCTGTTTCGCCTATTGGGTTAAAGCCGTTCTTCTTTTTTCGATACGGGGCGAATCGTGCCTCGGGTCCGATCCAAGTTCATAGAGTCTTTTGAACGGTGTTCCCCAATTCTGAAAAGGATGCCCGGCGTGAATGGATTCAAGGAGTATTGCTCAAGGCGCAAGCCGATTCTGAGTCAAGCCGTCGATCGGACCTTGCGAGAACTTTTTCAGGACCTGCACGTTCCTCCTGATGAGACCTTTCGGAGCCTGTTTCAGGATGGAAAACTGATCCGAGGTTCCTTGGTGTGTCTGGTGAACGAAAGCCTCGGAGGGGACCTGTCATCCGCGATTCAGAGATCCGTGGCGGTGGAAATGATTCACGGGGCCACGTTGATCCATGACGATTTCGTGGATCAGGACCGGACCCGGCGGGGCAAACCCGCTGCGTGGACTATAACGGGCGCACGGCGGGCAGTGCTCCTGGGAGATGTCATCTTTGCGTCCGCCATCGAGATGATGAGCGATCTGAGCGCGGATGACGGCTTGGCAGTATCGCGCGCCATCGCTCGAATCGCCAAGGGCGCATTCCAGGAGCCTATCGATGCGTCGGAGCTGAATCGCCGCCTCGGTGCCGAGGCCCTGTCCGACACACTTTACGATGCGATCGTCGACCTCAAGACCGGTGTGCTTTTTGGGGTCGCCTGCGAGTTGGGAGCCATCGCCGCGGGTGCTAGCGCGGATGTCAGAAAGGCGTTCCATCGTTACGGTCTATTGATCGGCGAAGCTTACCAGATCGCGGACGACCTGCAGGAAATCGAACATCATTTGTCGAACGGCACCGTCTGCGCCGGCGATTTGGCTGCTCTCGCGCCGGCACTGGTTCGCTTCGGCGCGAATCCGCAATCGGCGATCGCGCCGCTACTGGCGGTAGAACGTTCGGTGCTGTCGCCGGCTTTGTCGAAGTGTTTAGCGGAGATGCGGCGGCGCATGGCGCAGGAGTTAGAAAGGCGTCTTAAACTGGCACGCCTTGAAGTTGCTGGACTTGTGGCCGGTCCCCGCGAGAGAGCAATGATTCACGAGGCTCCGAGGGAGCTTATCGCGATGTTTAACGAAGCTTGAGCGTCAATCCGCGGATTTCGTCGCTGTCACCAATGCCGAAGCGCCACAGGTCAGCGTTTCCGTGCGCACGGGAGAAAAGCCGTTTTCCTGTAAGACTTCTGGAAGTTCCGTCAGCCACGTGGTCTGTCTGAGAAAGCAGGGCAGTTCGTCGAAAACCGTTTTCCATTCCGGGAAGAACTTTGGTCCCACAGTTTGCAGGATTTGGAGGTAAAACGCCCAGAAGCGGGCGAACCAGGGATCTTTGGGACAGGCGAAGTCGTGCATCACGAGCAGGCCCCCGGGGCGGAGCATGGCTTTGGCGTTTCGGATCAAACTTCGAAGCTCTGCGTATTTGGCGAGATATGAGGAGGTAATGCAGTCGACGGGGCCGTCGACGCGGACGTCTTCGGCTTTCCCGAGCAAAAAGTCCACATTTTTGAGTCTCAACGCACGGGCTTTTTCCTTGGCGATATTCAGGTATTCGTCCCGCAGTTCCACGCCTGTCACCCGGCACGAGGGAAAACGGCGAGCGATCTTGAACGTCAGAATGCCGGTCCCGCAGGCTTGGTCGACGATGTACGAAGCGTCTTTGGGGATCGCGTCCACGATTCTTTTTTTCCACCAAACATCGCAACCCAGGGTAAAAAGCTTTACGACAGTGTCGTAGCTAGCGCCGGTGCCGGCGAAAAACCGATGAGCCAAGACTGTTCCGGGGTGGGTATCCATGCGACCGACTCCTTAAGCCACCAAGCGCAATCGTTCTCGAAGCCGAGGCTAACACGCGCGTTTTCGGAAAAGAAGAGATTCGCCGCTCGGGTTTCGAAACAAACCTCGCTTGGGAGTGGAGTGCTACGCTCGGCACCGGGACGAACTGTTTGCGCATCAAAAAGTTCCCGCTTATCCTAAACTGAACCGTTTAGTTTAGATTACGGCAGCTGTGATCATTCGCTTCATATTTAATCGAACATCCCCGCTTGTTTTCGTTCCCGGCCGAATTGGCGCGTTGATGCTCGATTCGACCACAGCGACCGAGAACAGAACTCGGTAGCAAACCATGGCGGCAAGTACAACAGAAAATCTCCGTCTCGACACCGGTGCCGCGGAAGTGCCGGAACTCGAGAGCCCAGAGAACCGGGAAAACGCACTTGGTCGGTCGGAATGGATAGGCTTTACCGGCATGATCTTCGGCGTTTTCATGGCCGTCCTCGATATTCAGATCGTCGCGAGTTCCTTGGAACAGATTCAGGCGGGCCTTTCGGCGACACGGGACGAGATCGGCTGGGTGCAAACCGCCTATCTGATTGCGGAGGTGGTGATCATCCCCTTGTCCGGATGGCTGGGACGGGCGTTGTCGACCCGTTATTTGTTCGTCCTCGCCTGCGGCGGTTTTACGTTGATGAGCTTTCTCTGTGCGCTCGCCTGGAACCTGCCCTCGATGGTGGTGTTCCGTGCTTTACAGGGATTGTTCGGCGGGGCCATGATCCCCTCGATTTTCGCAGTGATCTATACCTTGTTTCCGCCGCGCCTGCAGCCGGCGATCACGATACTTGTAGGACTGGTGGTTACCGTCGCGCCTACCGCCGGCCCGGTGTTCGGCGGCTATCTCACCGAAACGGTTTCCTGGAAGGCACTGTTTCTGATCAATCTTCTTCCCGGGGTGCTGGTCTGCCTAACGACCTGGCTGTTCCTGCGGATCGATGAGCCAGAATGGGATCTGCTGAACCGGATCGACTTCCGCGGCATTCTGTACATCGTCGTTTTCCTTGGCAGCCTGCAATTCGTGCTCGAAGAAGGGGCCAGGAAAGATTGGTTCGAAAGCGGCGAGATTGTGTTTTTCGCGGGTTTGGCTGCAGTCAGCAGCATCGCCATGTTCTACCGGGAACTCACGATTGACCATCCAATCGTCGATCTGCGTGCCTTTTGCAACCGCAATTTCGCTGTCGGCTGCACATTCAGCTTTATCCTGGGGCTAGGGCTTTACACCATGATTTATCTGATCCCGGTGTACCTAGCCGGAGTCAAGGGGCTCAACAGTCTGCAGATCGGTCAATACATCATGGTGACGGGACTGTTTCAACTGGTGTCCGCCTTTGTTGCCGGTCCTTTGGCCAAAGTATTGGATTCGCGCTTGATGCTGGCCAGCGGACTGGCGCTCTACGGAACTGGCGCCTGGATGAACGGCAGTTTGACCGCCGAATCCGGCTATTGGGAATTTTTCTGGCCGCAAGCCGTAGAAGGTTTCGCTCTGATGTTCTGTTTCTTGCCGATCAGCGGCCTAGCCCTCGGTACCCTGCCGCCGGAGGCGGTGAAGAATGCCAGCGGGCTGTTCAATTTGATGCGCAACTTGGGCGGGGCGATCGGTATCGCCGTCGCCAGTTCCCTGAAAATTCGTTATATCAAAGAACATTACGCGGCATTACGGGAATCCGTCACGGCTGGTTCGCACGAAGCCGAAACCTTGATCGCCAATCTACAGGCGCAAATGGCCGGGTTTCCCTTGCAGGACAATGAAAAAGCGGCGCTCAAGCAGTTTTTCGGCTGGGTGGTACGAGAAGCCGAGGTCATGGCCGCCAACGATTTGTTCCGGCTGCTGGCGGTTATCTTTTTCGCATCCCTAGTGCTGATGCCTCTGGTCAATAAAGTATCGACGGACCAAGGGGCTGGCGGAGGACATTAAGGGTGCTCCGAACAGATAGATTCCTTTCCACCTTTCCACAATCTCAGGAGAACGTTCGACAAGCCTGGCTTGAGCCGAGTCGAAGGGCATGTTTCGGCCTACTACCGGTCTATCGGCTTGTAGGCCGGGAAAAACCGTTGGCTTTATCTAGCGAACCTAAGCCCAAAACGTTTTTGTGGCCTGAACATGTCGTCACTCGACCCGTTACGAAACGGGACCGCCTATCCACAGAATCCTTGGACAAGTCTGTGGATAAATATTGGGATAAAACCTGAGGTATCCAAAGTTTTCCAGGCGTTACGTTCGTCTGGCCAAGTTTTGCTCAGGCGCTTTCGCCGGGTGGGTATCCAACGATAAGTGTTTGATTTCAGTGCTATCGGCTTGTTGAGAAACCAGGAATCACTCATTTTTCGACAGGCCAGTATCCGCGAATATCCTGCTCGGAATCCTGTCAAGTCTTGACAGTGGATAACTTTCCGTCCTCGTATCGGAAAAGCACGGTCGTGACTCAGCCCCGCACGGCGATCTCGATTGTGTAGGGGAGGAAAAAGAAACGTTCGTTATACGAGCTGGTAGAGCCCGTCCAGTACGAGCGTATTGGGGCTTATCATGCCCACGACATTGCGCCCGTCCAGTACCGGGGCGCGCACCAGATTATGGTTCGCGAACAACCGCGAACAGTAGCGGATGTCCATGTCAGGGTGCACCGAAATCACCGGCTTGCTCATGATTTCGTAGACGTTGACCCGGTCCGGCGCCCGGTCTTTTGCCAAAACGTGTCGAGCGATATCGCCCGCGGTGACCAAGCCGTATTCATCGTCGTCGTGCCGTTTGTTGACCACCAGCACCGAGGTCTTCAACGCCTTCATCTTTTTCAGGGCTTCGGCGACGGTGGCTATGCCATCGATCGTTCCGAAATCCGTTTTCATCACATCCCGGACCCGGATAATGGGCTTCTTGTCCATCAGAGTTCCTCCTCGACGATGGGGGTCAACTGTTTTATCTGATGGGTGACGCCCACGGCGTCCTCCACGTCGATCTGAAGCGCGATACCGGTACCCGGCGCCTCGTCGAACTTGCCGGCTCGACCGATGGCTTCCAGGATAGGCCGGGTAAGGTGTTCCTCGACCAGGAACAATAACACGTCTCTCTGACTTTCAAGACTCAGTCCAAAGAATGTCTTTGCTCGTTTGAGTCCTTCTCCTCGAGCGTTGGCGATCACGGTGGCGCCGGTGGCGCCGTGTGCGCGTGCGGTTTTGAGTATCAGATCGGTCTTGTCGTCTTCCACGAAGGCGACGATCAATTTGAAGCGCATATGAGGTTACCTTCACTCAATGTCAGTGGCTTGATCGCGCTGTGCCCACCAAACGGCGATTTGAGCGTAACCAAGCACGTAAATTATAGGGATCAAGCAAGTGAACGCAATCAGACCGAAGCCGTCCAGCAAGGGATTGCGGCCGGGAACGGCTGCGGCCAGGCCCAGCCCCAGAGCGGTAACGATGGGCACCGTTACCGTCGATGAGGCGACGTTGCCGGAATCGTAGGCGAGCCCAGCGATGATTTTGGGGGCGAAAGCGGTTTGAATCGCCACGAGCACGTACCCCGGGAGGATGTAAGCGTACAATGGAGCACCCGTGACGATCCGGAACGTGCCGAGCGCGAGTCCACAGCCGACGCCCAGAGCGACCGCAACACGGAACGGCAAGGCTCTGATGGTTCCGGCCGAAACCTCCGAGGCCTTCATGGCAACGGCGGTGAGAGTGGGTTCGGCCATGGCCGCGGCAAACCCGATACCGCCGGCAAACAGATAGACCCAGATATAGCTGTACCAATGGACGCGGTTCGGATCGTGGTCGATGCCGAGAAAACTCGGCTCCGTGAGTTGCTGCGCCATCAGCTCGCCGATAGGGAACAGCGCTGTTTTCAGTCCCAAAACGAATAGTGTGATTCCCAGCAGTACATAAAAAAAGCCGACGAAAATCTGCCTCGGATGCGAGATGGGTCTTCGCACGACGAGAAATTGGAAAAGCAACAGTATCCCAATGATCGGGAGTACAGATTGCAGAGTGTCGACCAGGATAGTTCTGAATTCATTAAGCCATTCGTTCATCTGACTATCCCGTATCCCATCACGAAGATCATTGGCATCAAGGCGGACAGAGCGATCAACCCGAAACCGTCGCTCACGGGATTGCGGCCGGGGATAGAGGACGAGAGTCCCACTCCGAGCGCGGTTACCAAAGGTACGGTAATCGTGGAGGTCGTGACACCCCCGGAATCATAGGCGACGCCAATGATTTCCGGTGGCGCGAAAATCGTCATGATGGCCACACCAAAGTAGCCCGCGATGATCACGTAAGGAAGCGGCCAGCCCCGGATAATTCGGATCGTGCTGATGATGAGAGCGCAGCCCACCGCTACGGCGATGGTTAGGCGAAGACCGAGCGCATACGATTTGCGCGCTTCTGGCGTAGGTTCGATCGCTCCACCGTCCGAGGCGATTCGAGCCGCTTCGTCGGCAACCGCCATGAGAGCCGGTTCCGCTATGGTGGCGCCGAAGCCTAAGGCGAAAGCGAACGCCAGTATCCAGAACGGGCTGCCCTTGCGTACAAAAGCATGGGCCATGCTTTCACCGAGCGGGAATAGTCCGAACTTCAAACCTTGGATAAAAAAAGTTAGACCCGCGACGACCAACAAAATCCCGGCAACAAACCGTCCGGCTTCGGGAATAGGCTGCTGAATGACCAGGATCTGAAAGAATAAGGTAACGGATATGACAGGCACCAGATCCAGTGCGCTGGCGAGCATTTGCCGAAAAAAACGGTTATGTAAGAGCCGCTCGATGAAAGGAAACTTTAACCGCATAAGTACATCTTGAATCTTGCTCGACATTGAAGTTGCGGAGGCGTGACCCGGCATTTCAGCGCCCAGATGAAGAAGCAGACCCGACCCTGAGAGTATTGCCCACACAGCATTTGGAAGATCGCTTCTCCTGAGTTGCGATGAACGAGGGCGGGATGATCAGCCTGAGCAAAAAATGGAGCATCCGGGCAAGTTAATCCAATCATCGGCTATTCACGTCGATATATGCAAGTTGCTTGTCGCATCCTTGGTACACTGAACCGGTATTATACCCGGCAAGTCTTCCGGTTTTTTTGAGGTGCGGCGCGTTTAGAGTTTTTCTTGATTGGCGTTTGCGGTGTGGGGGCGTTGTCCCTACGCGTGAAATGAAAATGCGCCCGAACGACCGGGACGGGGGTGTCCGTCCGATGTATCGACGGGAGCCGGGGAGATGTCATCACAGGGGCTACAGGTCGGGGAAGTCTCGAGACTCACGCCGGACTTGACCGTCCATACAGTTTTCCGTTTCTCTAGCTTTTGGCTGGAACGAGTTCGCAGCATCGGCACGTCGAGAGACTTTACCCCATGGAATATCCCGTACATGGATTCTTTCTCAATCTTCTCATCATGCTCCTCAGCGCGCGCATATTCGCCGAGCTGGCAGCGCTCGCACGGGTGCCTCCGGTCGTCGGAGAACTTTTGGCCGGCGTCATTCTGGGACCGACCGTCCTGGGCTGGATTGAACCAAGCCAAACCATTCGCCTGCTGGCTGAAATCGGCATCATTCTGTTGCTATTCGAAGCGGGTCTCGAAACCGACGTTCGTCAACTGGCCCGTGCTGGCTTCAAATCCACGATCGTTGCGATCACCGGGTTCGTCCTGCCGTTCGTATCCGGTTTCCTCGTGAGTCACAACGTCTTCGAACGCCCGTTGCTGGAATCGTTTTTCATCGGCGGGACGCTGACCGCAACCAGCATAGGCATCACCATACGGGTGTTGACTGACCTGCATCAGAGGCAGTCCCATGAAGCGCAGCTGGTGCTCGGCGCGGCGGTGATCGACGACATCCTGGGTGTGGTGCTGCTCGCGATACTGTACGAGTTTTCCATTGGCGGCGGCATCAGTTATGCAAATGCCGGGCGGGTATTGCTGTTCATCAGCATATTCTTCCTGCTGGCTCCGATTTGCGCCAAGCTCATCTCGCTGGTGATCCGGCGCTTCGACGAAGTCAGCCAAACCCCGGGATTGATTCCGACGACCGTGGTGTCCTTGGTGCTTTTCTTCGCCTGGTTGTCCCACGAAATCGGCGCACCCGAGCTCCTCGGGGGATTCGCGGCCGGACTCGCTTTGTCGCGGCGTTTTTTTCTCCCTTTCGGCCTGGCCGTGCATGCCGAGTCTGGGTTTGCCGATCGCATCGAGAACCAGATGCGTCCCATCATCTATCTGTTCGTGCCGATTTTCTTCGTGATGGTCGGGCTGTCGCTGAATCTCCGAACCATCGACTGGACATCGCCGTTCATTTGGGTGTTTTCTCTGTCCGTGATCGGTGTCGCCGTGGCGGGCAAGCTGTTCAGCGCCTTGTTTATCCGCGAGCGCTGGGTAACGCGTTTTGCCGTGGGGCTTGCGATGATTCCACGCGGTGAGGTAGGGCTGATCTTTGCTGAGCTAGGGCGGACCTCGGATATCCTGAGCAACGAAATCTACGCCGCCTTAATTATCGTCATAGCCTTTACGACCATCTTCTCACCGCTGTTGCTGAAAGGGTATTACCTGTTGTTCGGTTCACGCCTTGCCGCTAAACCGCTCCGCAAGCGTTGAATACCGACAAGCGTGTTAGCCCAGAGGCCTCGAAACCGGCTGGTCGCGTCCGCCGAGGGATAGTCCCGTGTGAAGCGACAGCCATTTCAAAACGTCTTCGCGTCGGACCAGCCCGAGCACTCGACCGTCTTGCACTACCGGCAGCTGATTGACATCGTGTTTACCGAAAAGGTCCAGTGTGGCGGCCGCGTCCTGTTCGGGGGAGAGGGTCACCAGTTTCTCGACCGGCGTCATGATCTCGGCGACGGTCGTGGTACGCCATGCGTGCCGCGGGCGCTTAGGCAGATCGCGAAGGCAGATCAGTCCGACGAAACGGCCGCGTTCCTCGACCGGGAAGGCGCGTTGTCCGCTCGGCATCACATATTCGTCCACCAGTTCCTGAATGGATAATTGCGGCGTCACCCGCTCGAATCGGGTGTGCATGAGGCGCAGGACGGGCACGTCTTCGAGCGATTGGTGAACGAGTAACTGGCGGTAGCTCATGACGGCCGCATTGTTGAGGAACCAGCCGATCAACGCCAGCCACAGCCCGTTCGCGAAACCGCCGCCGAATATCGGTACGCGTAATCCCAGCATCATGAGAAACCCCGACCCCATCAGCACCCAGGCAAATCCCTGCCCGACCGCCGACGCACGGCGCGTCGCCGCGACCAGATCGCCTGTTGCGCCCCACATCGCGGCGCGGAGGATCCGCCCGCCGTCGAGCGGGAAACCGGGAACCAGATTGAACAGGCCGAGGATGATGTTGACGGGACCCAGCCACATGAGCAGGCTGACCGCGGGACCCAATTGCGCGAACGATTGCCGCGGGTTATCCGGATCGATCTCGAGCGGCCCGATCACGATCTTGGCGAGTGTCAGAAAGATGAACCCCAGCGCGAGACTGGTAATCGGTCCTACCGCTGCCATATAGAGCTCGGCGCGCCAGGACGGCGGTTCTTTCTCCATGTGCGCCATCCCGCCGAACATGAACAAGGTGATGCGCGGGATCGGAATGCCGTTAGCGCGGCCGACGATGGCGTGGGAAAGCTCGTGCAGCAGTACCGAAACAAAAAACAGTAGCGCTGCGGCAAGAGCGGTGCCCCAGAGCAGCAGTGGTCCCCAGTCGGGGTGCGAGGCCGGGAAAAAGCCGGCTCCGAGACTCAAGGTAATCAGCGAGAAGATGATGAGCAGGCTCCAGTCAACTAAGATTTCGATGCCTGCAACGCGCCCGAGGCGCAAAGCTGTACGTGATCCCATGGCGTTTCTCCGTTCGGAATATCCGGCAGGCGGACGATAAAGCGACAAGCTTTTTGCACCGTGATTTATCCAGAGGCGCTCTCGCGGATTCTCGTGGCTTTCCCCTGGAAGGCTATCGCAAGAAGTCCAAGCCTGCGGGATTCTGTTCTCGACCAGGGGTTGAGGGAACCCGCGTAATCATGACCACCGCTTTGCAATTCCGCGCCTGCCTTTCAATTCTTTGACAAGATCGGGAGAAAGAAGGCATCGGAAAACGCGAAGCTCATCCGGATTGACTCGGCGGCTCCTTTACCGGGATTTCGTGGGAACTCCGTCCGCTTCTACTGACCTTCGAAAAATCGACATGTTCGCGGGTGCTGGTTCCGCAGGAGATGACGAACTGCATACCTTCTTCCACGGTCCAGTCGGTGGGAGTCACTTGTGAGAGCGGCACGATTTCCATATAGCCGGAGGTTGGATTCGGAGCCGTGGGCATATAAACGACCGCCAGTTCTTCGCCAGTGTCGGTATCCCGGACGATACGGGTCACGAAGGCCACCGCTCGCATTTTCTCGGTAGGATAGTTGATTAGCACGACCCGTTGGATTTGTTCCGGCTGCGCTTGAAAGGCCAAGAGCAGTCGCTTGGTGGAGCCATAGATGGCTTTGAGTACCGGAATCTTTTCCAATAGTAGCTCGAATCCGATCAGGATTTGCCGGCCGACGAAGCGACTCGTCAACCAACCCAGTAGGAAGAGCAAGATCAAGGTGATCAGCAAGGCAAGCAGAGAGTCGATCCAGCCGTTGATCATCCAGTCCGCGAGCCTAGGGGAAAACGCATAAATGGCTCTGTATAAAGCTGGAATCCAGGGCCGGCCGAAGGCGATCAGCTTTGCAAGGATGAAGTCGAAAACCAGCCAGGTGAGCAGAATCGGGGTCAGGACGACGAGCCCCGCGAAAATGTTTCTCTGTACGTAATCGATGAAAGATCCTCGCCGTTTGCGTTCCATAAAACTACCGACACTGATTTTGAAAACTCGTTGCGTGATTCACAGCCGATGAGATTTCGCGGATTCACGGCGAAAGCGGGCGGGTGAAAAAGTCCTGCGACAATCTGTCCATTAGAAAATCATCGAATAATGATCTAATTGCTCCGATCGAAGGCGTATCATAGTACCGGTCGGCAGGGCTGCGCGATCATCGGGTTTCCAGGAAGATGCGGTCCATTTATAGGCGCTCGCCGGTCGATGGGAGCATCCCCAAGAGACGCGGCCGAAGTGTCTGCAACGATAACGACAGATTCGAGGAGAGGTTATGCAAGGTCCAGTCGACCGTTCGCGCCGCCATTTCATGGTCCAAACTGGCATCGGTCTTTTGGCTATGGCGAGTATGCCGGCGTGGCTTCGTGCGATGGAGATGCCCGGCATACCTAAACTGACCCCTAACCGAGCGTCACCCACCTTCAAACCGGATGTCGAGTTCGAATTGGTCGCCGGCTTAGACTCCGTACCCATTCTGCCAGGTCCGCTCACACGGGTGCAGCGCTACACGGCCAAGTTGATCAGCGGTCCGAAGGGCACGCTGACCGAGATGCCGAATTGCTATCTCGGGCCGATCATCCGCCTGCAGAAAGGCCAGAAGGTCCGCATTCATTTCCGCAACGAACTGATGGAACCGACCATTACCCATTGGCACGGGCTGCACGTTCCGGCGCTGATGGACGGTCATCCAATGTACATCATCGACCCCGGCGAGACCTTCGTTTATGAATTCGAAGTGATCAACCGGTCGAGTCTCAATATCTATCATCCGCATCCGCACGAAATGACCGCGAGACAGGTGTATTACGGTCTTGTTGGCGGTTTGATTGTAAACGACGAGGAAGAAGCGAAACTCGAACTGCCTTCCGGCGAGTACGAGATTCCGATCGTGCTCCAGGACCGCCGGTTCAACGCGCAGAACCAGTTGATTTACGGCGCGCATATGCACGATCGCATGATGGGATTCTACGGCGACCGCGTCCTGGTCAACGGCCGTCCGAATGCCGAGTTCGACGTAGCGAGCCGTGCCTACCGCCTGCGTTTCCTCAATGGCTCTAACGCTCGCATTTACAAACTGGGCTGGAGCGATGGAACGCCTCTGACCGTGATCGGAGTCGACGGCGGTCTCTTGGAGTCGCCTGAGACTTTCCCTTACGTCATGCTGGCGCCCGGGGAGCGCCTCGATGTTTGGGCCGATTTTAGCGGGCGGCCCAAAGGCTCCGAATTGACGATGCGCAGCCTGCCTTTTTCCGGCGTAGTGCCGATGATGACCGAACACAGGATGGGACGCGGCAGACGAGGAGGCATGGGCGGCAGGATGGGGGGAATGGGCATGATGGGCGCCATGGATTTGCCTGTCGGCAGCGATTATCCCCTCTTCAAGATTCGCGTCACCCGCGAGACGAGCGAAAGCCCGATGCTGCCGAGCCGGCTTTCGAAGATCGATCACTATACCTTGAGCGACGTTGCCAACCCAGACAAGCCGGTGCCGATCGAGATTTCCGAGTCGCCGATGGCGATGCTGCTCAACGGCCGGCCCTATGCCTTTAACGATATTCAACCGTTCGAGCGCATTCCGATCGACACCGTACAGCTCCTGGAGATTTTTCATACCGGCGGTCATGGTATGGGACATGGGATGGGAGGTATAGGCCACGGCATGAGAGGCCGCATGATGGGCATGATGGGCGGTGGGCCTCGGCAGGAAGGGCAGGGCATGGGCGGTGGTATGGGGATGATGTTTTCCATGGCGCATCCGATCCACCTGCACGGCGAGCCGTTCCAAGTCATCAGCCGCAGCGTAAGCGCCGCGCGCGCGGACGCCTATGCAACAGTGAAAGACGGTTTAATCAGCAGCGGCTTGAAAGACACCGTCCTGGTTATGCCGGGCGAAACCGTGCGTCTCATCAAGCCCTTCTACCACTTCAAGGGCTTGTTCATGTACCACTGCCATAACCTCGAGCACGAGGACATGGGCATGATGCGGGACTTCCTGGTCGAGTAGGCATCAGGATCGACAATCGCAGCCACTCCAGAAAGCAACGGTGTTTTATCAAATCGCTTTCAATAAGGCATTAATTTTTGTAGGGTAGGTTAGGCCGCGAGGCCGTAACCCACCGCACGACCGCGGATCTGTCCTGAGCCCTTCGACAATGCTCAGGACAGGCCCTTCGACTGAGCTCAGGACAGGTCTGTCGAAGGGCTAACCCACCATTGATGGGTTTCGCTCCGCTCTACCCATCCTACGATTGATTAATGTTCACTCGAATGCCAAATGGAATTAGGCCGGTCGCAGGCGGCATCGCCCGCTCGCACTTTGGTCCTAGTAATCCTTCGGCCGCTTTCCGTCCACTTCGATCAATCGGTCTAAACGGATGACCGACCCGCTTTTCAGCTTAAGGAACTCTTCCTTGTTCCTGGCGTAAACATCCTCGATGCAATCCTCGACGGTGACGGGTTCGCCGGAATCGTCCTGGTAGGTAATCGTACATTGCCGGCGCATGACCGCGAGCGCTTCCAGTTCATCGTGGAACTCGCAGTTGATAGGCTGATACGGTTCCGTCATCAGTAAAGACCTCTCTCGAATGTCGAACGGGTTACAACCGAGGAATGATTTTCTATCAAAGTAGCTCAATCTCTGAATGCCTAGTTCGATAGGTGTCGCGTCTCGTGTGATTATTTACCGAGAAGGAGTTATGCTTGGTTCGAAGCCCGGAGCCTTCTCCAGGAGATATTCGGTTCGTCCAAGTGAGGTTTCTCTCCATGCCGATTCGTCTTCATAAGAACGCCCGTACCACCCCGGCCGTTCGGCAGGCCATTCAAGCGTCCACGTTGAGCGAGCGCGCCTTGGCCCAAAAGCATGGCATTAGCCGAACGACCGTCCGCAAGTGGAAACACCGCTCCTCGGTCGAAGATGCCTCACACCGGCCCCACACCCTCAGAACCACGCTCACGCCCGCCCAGGAAGCCATCGTGGTCTACCTCCGCCAAGCTCTGCTCCTCCCCTTGGATGATCTCCTGGCCGTGACCCGGGAATTTCTCAATCCCGCCGTGTCCCGTTCCGGGCTAGACCGCTGCCTGCGCCGCCACGGGGTGGCGTCCCTCAAGACCCTGCTTCCGCCTACAGAGAAGGCGAAGGTCAAACCCTTCAAGGCCTATGAGCCCGGCTTCCTTCACCTGGATGTTAAGTACTTGCCCGCCATCGACGGCGAACCCCGCCGATACCTGTTCGTCGCCATCGACCGCGCCACCCGCTGGGTCTATGTCGCCCTCAAGCCCAACCGCACCGCCTTAAGCGCAAAGGACTTCCTCAAAGCGGTGATTCAGGCCGCGCCTTTCCGCATCCAGAAATGCCTGACCGACAACGGCTCGGAGTTTACCGACCGTTTCCTGACCCGAACTCGGCAGCCCTCGGGGACGCATGAGTTTGACCGCCTCTGTACTGAACAAGGCATCGAACATCGCCTGATTCCGCCGGGCCGGCCCCAAACGAATGGCCTGGTGGAACGCTTCAATGGCCGCATCGAGGAGGTGTTGCAAACCCATCACTTCGATTCAACCGCCGATCTGGACACCACCCTGCACCGCTATGTCGAGCTGTACAATCATCACATTCCCCAAAAGGCCTTAGGCCATCTCACCCCGATCCAGGCTCTCAAAAACTGGCAACTGTCCCATCCTCATCTTTTTCGAAAGAAGGTTTACGATCTTGCGGGACTTGACAGATAGGTCGTTCACCCTGGCCTATCGAATGGTCTGTCCGGCGTCGTGCCCATGGGGTTTGTTTATACCCGTACGCCCGGCCGAGCGCGATTTTGCTTAGAGCGCGTAAACAAGGTATCATTGCGTATCTCACGGGGCGTAGCGCAGTCTGGTAGCGCACCTGTATGGGGTGCAGGTGGTCGGAGGTTCAAATCCTCTCGCCCCGACCAATCAAAACAAAGGCTTATCGAGTAGATCGGTAAGCCTTTTTTATTTCAGGCAATTCTTAAGGAAGCCTATTGCAGTCGACCGGCGGCGCAAGCTGAAAAAGGTGGACATCGAAGCTTCGCGATATGAGATAGAGGTGTCGAATTGAAAAATGCCGAAAGAAAGCTATGCCCAAGAACTCTGCGAGTCTGCAGCGAAGCGGGTATTAGACGAAGGGGTTTTTTTCAGGATACGGGACGGAGGTTCCCACGAACGCCAATGAATTTGGCGGGGTGCAGTCCAAGGAAGGTTTATGCGTCGATCTTCCGGTCGAAGATATGGTGGTTGTGGAGCTGAAAGCCGTGGAAAAACGGCTCTCGTACACTCGAAACGAGTATTCACTTACTAGCGATTCATAATGTTGTCGGTAGATATTCGATCAATTTCGGGGCCGCCACGGAAAGAAAGGTGCTGAATCATCCACGACTCGCCGTCTTCCGCGTGAACCGACTAGACCCTTTGGAGTAGGTGCCATGGCGAAAGAGAAACGACCTTTGGGAACGATTACGCTCTCGGGCTACAAGTCCATTCGCGAGCTGAAGGAGTTTCGGCTCGCTAGCGGCCTCAATGTGCTCATCGGTGCCAATGGATCGGGCAAGACGAATTTTATCCGTTTTTTCGAGCTTCTCGGCCACATGATGGACCCCAAGCAAAGGGCTGCAGAATTATGTGGCGTCGCGTGGGCGTGCTGACGCCTTTCTTTTCCGTGGCATGAAGGTAACGCCGGAATTTAGCGCCCATCTCAAGTTTGGGCTGAATGAATACCGTTTCAGTCTTCGCGCGGCGGCTGATCGGTCCCTGTTCTTTTCGCATGAATCAGCACCATTCCATGGTCCTTTATATGGATACACCGTCAACGACCAGGGGAGCGGGCATGTCGAAAGCGCACTGATGCGGAAGCCGGTGCGCAGCGCAAGCGAGCAATGGGTGGTGGATACCATTCAGGGGTGGCGGGTATATCACTTCCACGATACTTCGCCTTCCTCGCCAGTAATGGGGGTTTGTAACGTGGTGGATTCCGACGTGCTGCACAGCGATGCGTCGAACATCGCGGCATTCCTCATGCACATGGCGAGACCCCATCCTGACCACTATGCCAGGATCGAGGAGACCGTTCGCCAGGTTGCGCCGTTTTTCGGGGCGTTTGTGCTCAGGGAGATTTCACCAGGCCAGACCCAGCTTCTGTGGAAGGATCGCTACTCCGACCTGATCTATTACCCGTATCAGCTTTCGGATGGCACGATTCGTTACATCTGCCTTGCAACGCTTCTGTTGCAGCCGGAGTTGCCGGCGACGGTCATCGTGGACGAGCCCGAACTCGGTCTCCATCCTTACGCTATCAAGCTACTGGCCAGCATGATGCATGAAGCGGCGCAGCATACCCAGCTCATTGTTTCCACGCAGTCGTCGCTACTCATTGATGAGATGAGCCCAGAGGATGTCATCGTTGCGAATCAGCGGGACGGAGAAACGGTACTGGACCGGCTGGATTCCGAAAGCCTTGGAGAATGGCTGCAGGAATACACGCTCGACCAGTTGTGGGAAAAGAACAACTTAGGGGGGGCTGCCCTGATGACGTGGCGGCGTCTCTATATCACCGTCGAGGGCGAGACAGAGCGGACGTTTGCAGAGGCGGTGCTACGGCCTCATCTGACGCAATACTCGCTCGATGTGCGCCCTCTCGTTGTGATAACCAACCGCAAGTTGGGCACGCGAGGTGGTGTTTTGGACTTCGCAACAATCCGCGATGATCTTCGCCGAATGATGCGCCAGGACGGCAACCATGATGCCCTGTTTACGACCATGGTAGACCTTTACGCGCTGCCGGCCGACTTTCCCTGATGGGACGAAGCGCGCAAGAAGACGACTCCGCGCGAGCGCGTTTCGGTTCTCGAGGCGGCATTTCGGGCGGAGATGGGGGATGATCGGTTTCATCCCTACATCCAGTTGCATGAGTTCGAGGCGTTGCTTTACTGCGATCTGGGGCAATTGCAACGGCGGATTCCCGGATCCGAGAGCGCAATTACGGCTCTGGCGCAAGAGGTGGCAGGTTTGGCGCCGGAAGACATCAACGAAGGTGCCGACACGGCCGCGAGCAAACGAATCATCCGCTATCTTCCCATCTACGAGAAAACGAAAGTACGGATCGGCGCTCCTGCCGCTGCTGCGATCGGACTGCCAACATTGCGGAAGCTGTGTCTGCATTTCGACGAGTGGGTTTGCAAGCTGGAAGGACTGGGTGAGCCATTGGTCGGCTAGTGCTCTGTTACCATCCGCTGGTGGGATAAAGCTGACGGAGCTTGATCCGCGGGTCGGCGGTGGTGAATGGCCTGACCCAAGGATCCGGACCGCCATTCCTTGGACTCAGCAATCGAGGACTGATGCCTGCACTAAAGCATTATCGAATAGCGTGTACGGCGTTGCTGAATCGTCCCGGCTGGTGCACGGTATCGGCACGCCATCCAGATGCTTGCTGATTCCGGACACATTCTTTGGGCAAGCAAAGACAGACTCGCCAGGAGCGACCATTCCACCAGGCGCGGAACGAAACGAACGACGTTCGCCTGAAGGGCAACAAAAGCCTGGGATGGACATTGCAAAAGGCAGTCGCCAGCAGCGTGAGAGCCACTTCAAACTCACGTACTACTCATCTTCACTTAAAACCCGTTCGCGCCCGGTTTCTTTCCTGCCGATGTCCTCCTTACTTGACGCGTTGCGTCAGGTCGTTCTTCACGATGTCGCGGGTTGTGGCCGAAGCTGAATAGCTGCCCATTTTCGCCAGGGCGCGACATGTGACGTAGGTCACATCCTTAACCCTGTCCTTTAACTTGTACCATCCACGTAAAGACAAACACGTTTTTCGTGAGTCAGCGACCGTGAAGATCTCTTCGAACCAAGGTACGCCGTATATCCAGTCTTGATCCGAACTCAGGATTCGACAGTCTCGCAAACATCCGCGAATCCATGGCCGCTGACGAAAGCCCGGCGTAGTCAGGCCGGCTGCGCCGCACTCTGCTTCCGCAGGATGTACAGAAGATTGCTGTGCCTCCAGCTGAGGGCGCCGAGGGACAAAATGCTGCCGACCACTTTCACGGAATGTATCAGCAGCCGGGCGATACCTTTGCCGGGTCTCATGTAGCCGTCGCCGTATTCCGCCATAACGGTAAAGCCATGCTTTTTGCAAAAGTCCTTTATGCCACGCCGTGAAACCACCGGATCGTAGTACACCGGATAAGGCTCATAGCCCGGTTTGCCGGCGTTTGGGAAACCCAGAAAAATGCGGTAGTAAAGTACATGAAACCAATGCGGCGTCATGCGGGTTATAAACCCATGGACGGAGTGGGGATCTGGTATGCGAATAATGACGAGTCCGCCCGGCTTGACCCAGCGGTTGAAGTTGTTCAGTACCTGCTCTGCACCTTTAATGTGTTCGAGGACATACGAGCTGTAGATGACATCGTATTGATGCTCGGGAAGTTGTACTGAACGCAAGTCTCCTTCGACCGCTTCATGGAGATCGCCGATATCGTCCTTTCTCATCTTGAGTGCGGTCGCGTCGAGGTCAACGCCGGTTAACACATAGTCGATGCCGTCGAGCCTCAATTGCCAACGCCGTCCACAACCCGCTTCAAGTATCTGCAGCGGCTTCCCTTTAGTTGACTGTGATTTGATGTGGTCCTCGATTATTTCGCGCTCTTTTTCTCGACTCTCTATAAGGTCCATATTGTCACCCCCCTGATGTCGTTACCCGATGTAAAATCGCCCCAAAAGTCGGCACCGATCCCAAAACTGGGCGATATCTGAGGTCCAAATTTAGCGTTTGGTCGAAAGCGCGGATGTTTGGGATATCCGTTTTTCTCGGGCTGGCGGCTATGGAATCGCCCGTTGTGAGCAGAAATTGCATCCTTCCCGCTTAGGTCCCCGCTATTGCCAACCGAGTCCGCGATGCTCATTTCTGAAGCAAAAACAGAGCCAATTGAAGAAGCAGCCGCTAGCTATAGCGTCAGGGCGAGATACGCTTTGCCTCTGTCGGCCGAAGCGCGTCTGGGAACGTTGTTTCCCGGCAATCGTCCAAGGCTGATCTGGTCTATCGCTATTGTCGTGATGCTGGTGTTGCTGGTCCCTGGCCTAGCGCTCGGTGAGGCGGATGCGGAGCCGTGCCCGGAAGGCGGGACCGCGTCGGTTTGGATATCACCGAAAACGCCGGTGATCGGTGAGCGGCTCAAGCTCATGGTGGTTTCGGTGGACGGGCCGGTGAACGAATTGAAGGCGATCGCGCCGGGCGGCGAGGAGCTGTCCTTGTCCGTCGATCGATGGGGTGGTCCACCGTGGAGCGCGGCGTTCTCGATCGATCGCCTCGTTCCGGGCGTCTATCGCATCGAGGCGCGGAGGCCGGGCGAGGCGATCGTATGTCGCCGTGTGACCGTCGGCGAGAATGCCAAGGCCGGATCGGCGCGGCCCGAGGTTGAATGGGACCTGCGACACGAGGCGCTGTACGCCGCCTGGATCGAACGCCTTTTCGATGCGCCGGTCGACGAATACCCCACATACCCGTCTCTCGAACCGATCCTCAGGGACCCGGAGCGGAATTTCCTGCACGGCTACCTTGGTCTGGGCGAGGACGAGAAGCTTCCCGCCACGCCTGACTGTGCGGACCTTCCGTATCTCCTGCGCGCCTACTTCGCCTGGAAGCTCGGACTTCCGGTGGCGTTTCGCGCCTGCGATCGAGGGACGTCGAACAGGCCGCCGCGCTGCGGGGCGGTTATCGTCGACCAGCGCTTTTCGGCAAAACCGGCACCGGTTTCTGCTTTTACCGAGCTGTCCCGGCGGTTGATCAATACGGTTCATTCGGGAAATATGCGAACGTCGCTCGAAGACGACAATACCGATTTCTACCCGGTTGCGCTCGAGCGCGAAAACCTGTGGCCCGGCACGATCTACGCCGATCCTTACGGACATGTCCTGGTTGTCGCCAAATGGGTACCGCAAACCGAGGATCGTGGCGGACTTCTACTCGCCGTCGATGCGCAGCCGGACAATTCGGTCGGTCGCAAACGCTTCTGGGAAGGCACGTTCCTCTTCGCCGATGGCGTGAAGAACGCGGGCCAAGGCTTCAAGGCATTTCGGCCGCTGGCGAGAGACGGGCGGAACGCGCCGCGCCTTTTGAACAACTTGGAGTTGACGAAACAACCCGTGGTCGCGCCGTATTCGGTAGAACAGGCCGATCTTTCCGCGGAGGATTTTTATGCTCGCATGACACGGCTCATCAATCCTCTGGGACTGGACGCTGAAAAAGCCTACGATGCTGTACTCGACGCCTTGGTTGAGCAATTGGAGACGCGAGTCCATGCCGTTGAAAACGGCGAGAAATTCATGAGACAACATCCAAGGACCGTCATCCAGATGCCGAAAGGATATTCAATTTTCGAGACCGTCGGACCCTGGGAGGACTATGCGACGCCTTCCCGCGACATGCGCTTACTGATCGCCATGGAGGTTCTGACACGCTTCCCGGAACGCATCGTGCGCCATCCCGAGCTGTTCGCGCTAGCCGAACGCTCCCCGGAGACCGTCAGGGAAGAGATCGAGCGGCGGCACCTGGCGCGGACTCAAGAGCGGCAGATCGCCTATATCCGGAGCGACGGTTCGACCTGGAGATTGCCGGTCGCCGATATTCTCGCGCGGCGGTCGGCATTTGAAGTGGCTTACAATCCGAACGATTGTCCTGAATTCCGTTGGGGCGCGTCGCCGGGAATGGACGAATACGCGACTTGTAAGCGGCGCGCGCCGGCTGGTCAGCGCAATCGCATGGAACAGTACCGTCATTGGTTCCGTGAGACCCGCAGACCTCCACGTTAAGGTCCCAGATGGCTTTGGATCTCGAAATCCATGAACCCGTCCGCTAAGCCTCCCGAACTGGAGCGGGCGATCGGATGCCTCGGCGCCGGTGCGATCCTGGCGGGCACCGTGATCGGCACCGGCATATTCCTGGTGCCTTCGACCATAGCGCGGGAAACCGGCTCGGTTTGGGCGGTGTTCCTGGTCTGGGTGGTCGGAGGGTTTCTCTCGCTCGCCGGCGCGCTCAGTTATGCGGAGCTCGGCGCCGCCTTCCCGGAAGCCGGCGGGGAGTATATCTTCCTGCGGCGCGCCTACGGTCCCTTGTGGGGATTCCTCTTCGGTTGGCAGCAGGTGGTCATCGGCAAGACCGGGTCGATCGCCGGCATCGCCACGGCGTTCGCCATCTTTCTCGGTTTCTTCGTCCACGACCTCGATCAGCCGGTGTGGCAATATTCCATCGCCGGTCTGGATCTCACCCTTACCGGCGTTCAGCTCACGGCGCTCGCCGGCATCCTGGTTTTCACGCTCCTGAATTACGGGGGCGTCGTCCTGGGAAGCGAGGTTCAGAACGTCCTGACACTGTTGAAGGTCGGCGCCATCGTGGTCTTGGCGGTTCTGGGCCTTGCGAGCGATAAAGGGTCCTGGGAACATTTCTCCGATGCCGGCACCGTTTCCGCCCGGATCGGCATCGAATCCTTCGGCACCGCGCTGGCGGCCGCGTTGTGGGCCTACGACGGTTGGAACAACGTGACCATGATTGGAGCCGAAATCAAGAATCCTCAGCGCACGATCCCGCGCGTCCTGATCTTCGGTATCGCCGCCGTGATGGCCGTCTATCTGTTGATCAACCTGGCGTATTTCTATGTCCTGCCGCTCGCCGAAGTTCAGCAATCCGGGCGCCTGGCCCAGGACATGGCGTCCTTGGCCTTGGGGGAATGGGGCGGAAGGGCGATTACGGTAGCGGCAATCGTGTCGACCCTTGCCGCTTTGAACGGCGCCATCCTTACCGGTGCCCGGGTGTCCTATGCGATGGCCCGCGATGGGCTGTTCTTTCGGCATATGGGGGATATCGACCCGGTACATCGGACACCGGCGAAAGCCTTGATCGTGCAGGGCCTCGCAGCCGGCGCTCTGATTCTGATCTTGGGTCGAGACGAACGTGCCTTCGAGCGCCTGTTCAGTTATGCGATCTTCGGGGAATGGGCGTTCTACGGCATCACGGCGCTCGCCGTGATCGCGCTGCGTCTCCGTGAGCCGGCACTGCCGAGACCTTATCGAACCTTGGGCTACCCCTGGGTGCCCTTGGCGTTTTTTCTCGTGGCATGCGCATTCTGCACCGGCATGGTGTTGCATAATCCGCGGGATGCCGGGCTAGGCTTGGCCCTCCTCGCCGCGGGATTGCCTTTCTATGCCTACTGGCGGTTCAGAACGGACGCCGGTTCGGACGCGCGTCGCGAATGACGCCAGTGAGCCTGCTCGCTCCTGTCGATGCGACAAAGATGCGTCGGCACTCGGCCAACCGGTGAATCGGGATTTGAGTAACAAGCACGGGTGCAGCATTCGTCGATCGGCAATTCTTCGCCGACGAACCCGTTCACCCAACGGCTACAAGACTCTTTCTTTGATTCACGAATGGGAGTAGCCGCCCTCATCGTTGAAACGAGGATTCCGTGACTATCAGTGACTTCCCGCGTTTTGTCCGCTACGTCGGCATCGACTATTCAGGCGCTCAAACTCCGACGTCCAGCCTCAAAGGACTGCGCGTCTATCTGGCGGAAAAGGACATGCTGCCGGCGGAAGTGACGCCGCCGCCGGGCTCGCGCAAATACTGGAGCCGACGTGGTATCGCCGAGTGGCTGGTCGAGCGCCTGCTCGAAGATCGGCCGACATTGGCCGGCATCGATCATAGCTTTTCCTTCCCGCTCCGTTATTTCGAGGTGCATCACCTGCCGCCCGATTGGCCGGCGTTTCTCGACGACTTCCAGCGGCACTGGCCAACAGACGAGGACCACACTTATGTCGACTTCGTGCGCGAAGGCCTTTGCGGCGACGGCGCGGCTCGCACCGGTAGTGCGCGCTGGCGCCGGCTGTGCGAGGAGCGGGCGAGGGCGAAGTCGGTGTTCCATTTCGACGTGCAAGGGTCGGTCGCAAAATCCACCCATGCGGGCATTCCCTGGCTCCGGTACCTGCGGCGGCAACGGGGTGAGCGAGTGCATTTCTGGCCTTTCGACGGCTGGGCCATCCCGCCCGGAAAGTCGGCTATTGCCGAAGTCTATCCTTCATTGTGGAAGCACATTTATCCGACCGAGGGCCGCACCCCGGACCAGCACGACGCTTACACTATCGCCGCCTGGCTGTACCAGGCCGACCGTGGTGGTCGTCTGCAAGCCTTGCTCGAACCCCCACTGACGCCCCAGGAACGCGCCATAGCCGGAGTCGAGGGCTGGATTCTCGGAGTCCGGTAGAGCGATGGCAGCGGTCTGGGACGCCGCCGGACCCATAGTCAGCATCAATGTCTTCCGGGCTTCGAGGTCCCGGAACTAGTTATCGCCGCCGAACGTCTTCACTCATATCCTCGAAAAAAACGCCATGGCCACAGACCCGGACACCTTTCTCAAAGCAATTCTCATCAAGGATTTCCGAGATTTCAAAACCGAAGCCAAGGCTCAAAGTTCCGGGGACAATGAGCCAACGGTCATTACGGTTTCTAGGGATTACGGGTCCTTGGGCGACGAGATTGCACACAAGCTGGCGGATTACCTAAACATCCCGTTATACGACCGGGAAATTTTGGACAAGGTGGCCGAGAGGGCCAAAGTGGAACGTTTTAAATTCGAGCAATACGACGAGAATGTTTCGGCTGGCGTATCCACCTTACTGTTCAGCCTGCTGACCGGCACGGCAGGCGATCTGCAGACCTACCGCCGCTATCTCCACGAGGTCGTCGTTGATCTCGCGTGGAAAGGTGGCGTTCTGGTGGGGCGCGGCGCCCATCTCATCCTTTCGGACAAGAAGGTTTTGCGCCTACGCATCGTCGGCTCGGAGCGCATCTGCGCCAGGCGCGAGGCCGCGAAATCGGGCATACCGCTTCACGCAGCGGAACGCAAGGTCCGCGAGATCAACGTGCGGCGTAACAAGTCGGTGCTGAAATTGTATGGCGAGCGCTTCGAGCATCCCTCTCTGGAATGTGCGAGAAACTTCGATCTGGTCATCAACACCGACCGCCTCTCCGTGGACAGCGCCGTGTCCGTGGTGCTGCTGGCCATGCAGCGAGCCGGTTTCGATCTACGAAAACACGTCTCAAGTTGATGCCGACGTTTGCAAATGGACTTCAAGTTGATATCGCCGACGTTGGCCGCGGCCTTTTCTCCGGGCGCCGGCGGCTGGACGTAACACCGAGCGTGTGCTACGCGAATTGAAGCTTGTCCGCGGGACTTTCGGGATAGGCGAGCCACATCGTTGCAGGAGTCAAGCCCCAACCGAGGAGATCGATCATGAGCAAGAAATACGTGTACTCGTTTTCGGAAGGTGATGGCCGAAACAAACACCTCTTAGGGGGCAAAGGGGCGAATTTGTGCGAAATGACCCAGATTGGGCTGAACGTGCCGCCCGGGTTCGTGATCACCACCGAAGCTTGTCTCGAATATCTGGACCGGAAAGAGTTGCCTAGCGGTCTTCTCGAAGAAGTGGGCGAGCACATCCGAAGGCTGGAAGAAAAAACCGGAAAGCGCTTCGGCGGCGAAGACAATCCGCTCCTGGTCTCGGTCCGGTCGGGCTCGGCCCTGTCTATGCCCGGCATGATGGACACCATCCTCAATCTGGGCCTCAATAGGGAAACCCTGCGCGGCCTGATAAGGCTTACCGGCAACGAGCGTTTCGCCTACGACGCCTACCGTCGCTTCATCCAATTGTTCGGAAAAATCGCGCTTGGCGTTCCGGACCACCTGTTCGACGAGCAGTTCGAGGACGTGAAACGCGCCGCCGGCGTCAAGGCCGACATTGGCCTCAACGCCGGCCATCTCAAGGAGATCAGCGAGAGGTTCTTGAGGGTGGTGGAGAAGGAAACTGGAAAGCCCTTTCCCGAAAACGTGTTCACTCAACTGGAGATCGCGATCAAGGCCGTGTTCAATTCCTGGATGGGCAAGCGCGCGGTGGATTACCGTCGCGAGTTCAACATCACGCCGGACATGGCCAACGGCACCGCCGTCAACGTGGTCACTATGGTGTTCGGTAATCTTGGCGACGACAGTGCCACGGGCGTGGGTTTCACCCGCAACCCCGGTACCGGCGAAAAAGAGATGTATGGCGAATACCTGGTCAACGCCCAGGGCGAAGACGTGGTAGCCGGCATCCGGACGCCCAAGTCGGTGGCCGAGATGGCGAAGGAAATGCCCGATCTCTACCGGCAGCTCGTGGAGTTGCGCGACAAACTTGAAAACCATTACCGGGAAGTCCAGGACTTCGAATATACCATCGAAAAGGGTGTGCTCTATTGCCTCCAGACCCGCAACGGTAAGATGAACGCGCAGGCGATGGTGCGCACCTCGGTGGACATGTTCGCCGAGGGGCTTATTAGCAAAGAACGGGCATTGCTGCGGGTCGATCCTTCCCATCTCGAGCAGTTGCTGCATCCACGCCTCGACCCCAGGCACACGGAGAAGCCCGTGGCCCAAGGTTTGCCGGCATCCCCCGGCGCGGCCAGCGGACGGTGCGTGTTCGATGCCGACCAGGCCGAGCTCATGGGGCGGGCCGGCGAAAAAGTGATCCTGGTGCGGGAAGAGACCAAGCCGGAAGACATACACGGCTTTTTCGCCGCCCAAGGCATTTTGACCAGCCGCGGAGGCAAGACCTCGCACGCGGCAGTGGTGGCCCGGGGCATGGGCAAGGCCTGCGTCGCGGGGGCGGAGGGCATACAGGTGGACAGCCGGTCGCGACTGGCGCGGGTTGGCGATATCACCTTGCGCGAAGGCGACCTCATCACGATAGACGGCAGCACGGGCAACGTTTATCTGGGCGAAATCCCAACCATTCCGCCCAAGTTCTCCGAGGAACTCGAGACACTTCTCTCCTGGGCGGACGAAATGGCGCGGTTGAAGGTGTTCGCGAATGTGGACACCCCCGAGGGCGCCGTTGTAGCCATGGGATACGGGGCCATGGGCATTGGACTCTGCCGAACGGAGCGCATGTTCAATGCTGGCGACCGGTTGCCAGTGGTGGTGGACATGATCATGGCCCGCGACGCCGCGGAAAGGCAAGCGGCCCTGGACAAGCTGCTGCCCATGCAGCGCCGGGACTTCGAGGAGATTTTCAGGATCGTGGCGCCACGGTCGGTTACCGTACGCCTGCTCGATCCTCCCATGCACGAATTTCTGCCGAGCGAACATCAGTTGCTCGACGAAATCGAGGGATTGAAGGCGTATCGGCTAGCGGTCAAGGGCCGCAGCGCCGCCTTGACGAGCTTGGGGCTATCCCCGGTGCCCGACCAGGACCTCAGCGAGGATCTGGTCAACAGCGTCATCGCCAAAAAGGAGCAAATGCTGCGCAAGGTCCGTGAACTGCACGAGGTCAACCCCATGCTGGGCCACCGTGGTGTGCGTGTCGCCATCACCTATCCCGGAATCTACGAAATGCAAATCCGCGCCATCCTAGAAGCCATGGCCGCGTGCATGAAGGACGGTGTCCATGCGGCGTTGGAAATCATGGTGCCGCAGGTCATCACCGCGCAGGAGCTGAAACGGGTGAAGGTCAGCGTCGACGAGGTCCGGCAAGAGATCGAAAGCCGATTCGGGTTCGAGCTTCCATTCAAATTCGGGACCATGGTGGAAACGGTCAGGGCTTGCATGCGCTCTCGGGAGTTGGCCAAGATCGTTGACTTCTTCTCGTTCGGCACCAACGACCTCACGCAGGCGGTGTTCTCCTTTTCCCGCGAAGACGCCGAGAACAAGTTCCTACCGCTGTATACCGAGTACGGCATTCTCCGCGACAATCCCTTCGAGGTGCTGGACGTCAAGGGCGTCGGCGTGTTGATGCAGATGACCGTCGACTGGGGCCGCGACAGCAATCCCGACCTCAAGATCGGTATCTGCGGCGAACAGGGCGGCCATCCGTTTTCCATACGCTTTTGTCACGACATCGGCCTGGACTACGTTTCCTGCTCGCCCCACCGCGTGCCGATCGCAAGGCTGGCGGCGGCGCACGCGAAGCTGGAGGCGGAACGTTAGGGAAGCTCTGTTTTAAGTCCTTCGACGGACCTGTCCGCAGCCTGTCCAAGGGCTGAGGACGAACAGTAATCTGTGGATTTCGTCCGTGGTGAGCCTTGCCGAGGGACAGGAACGGAATCTATTCGCTCAAGAGCTTCTGTAAGACTTTTGGAGTTATTGAGGCGAACCTGAGTTGTGCCGTCGGTTGAGAATCGCTTCGCTTGGTGGTCTTGCGGGTAGTTTGACGATTGGCCGGTTTTCGAAAGCCGGCAGGAGAAGGGCTTCCGGTTTGGCGACGCCGTTGCGTCAGGCGTCCGTGTCACCAGGCCGGCGGGTGCAGCCGTATCCTTTTTCCCACTCCTCGATAGGGCCGGGCACGGTGTAAAAAAGCGGGTGCGGTTCCGGCGTGCGGACGTGAATGATTCTGGCCAACCATTTCGGATCGCGTGCTTCCAACTTGCTTAAGAGATGCCGCCATTCGAATTCCAATTGTCCGCGGGTGACCGCTATGCGGCTGTCAGTCGGAGACGGAGCGATCTTCGTCGCCTCGAACCGATAGCCGCGGCTCGCCGCTTCTGCATGGATTGCCCTTAGGTACTCGGCTAAAAGCCCGACAGGGTTCGCCTGGACGCGAAAGCGATGGAGTTGCGGGTGATGAACGTAGCCTTTCGTTTTTCCTTCGAGTACGGCTTGGGCGAGCAGGCCTTCCCGCCAGAGGGCGACCAGACCGGATCGGTCGAGAAATTTCGGGTGCAAACTCCAGAGTCTCATGGCCGTTGCTTCAGTTCCGCCCAGCGAAAAGTGTCATCGAAAACAAGATTCGCTCGGTCGGAGCAGGTAAATTCGTGACTCGGTGACGCTTTTGTTGTATGACTTCGACTCCGACCGTTTCGGTGAGCATCGTTCATCCGCAACCGCCACGATAGTGCGACCGGCAAAAACGTCGAGGTCCAGACGATAGAACATTAAAACGTCAGCCGCCCGGCTCGAAAACACTCCGAACTTGTCCATGGGGGGCTGGAGGCTTCGACGGGCCTACCGAGAACGAGTCTCTATATTTTATTGGCGGGGTTAATTGAACCGGACTTACGCAGAAGTGGCTTCGGTTCTCTCTACCTCAGGGAGAGGGTTAGGGTGAGGGGGATGAAATGAAGGAACTTCCTTTTTGATCCCCTCATCCCGACCTTCTCCCGAAGGGAGAAGGGGCGAAATGCGTAAGTCCTGTTGAAAAAGAATAAGGACAAGATCATGCCCAGCATCTATCAACTCAAACCTCTGTTTCAGCAAAGTCTGAGCGGAATCGTCCGAAGACTGGCGGCTATCGGCGTCACGGCCAACCAGGTCACGCTGTCGGCGGCGGCGCTCTCCGTGGCAATGGGCGCGGTATTAGCGTGGTCGCCGCAGAACTCGGCGTTGTGGCTCAGCTTTCCGGTCTTTTTGTTCGTGCGCATGGCACTCAATGCCATCGACGGCATGTTGGCACGGCAGTACGGTCAGCAGAGTGCGCTCGGCGGACTGCTCAACGAAGCGGGCGACTTGGTTTCCGATGCGGCGCTGTATTTGGCGTTCGCGGTATTGCCGGGCTTGCACGCCTGGTTGGTGGTGGCGGTGGTCTTGCTGGCCTGGTTGACCGAGTTCGTCGGGGTGTGCGGCGTCATGGTCGGCGCCTCGCGCCGGTACGATGGTCCCATGGGCAAGAGCGACCGGGCATTCGTGTTCGGCGCTTGCGGGTTGGCCATCGGCTTGGGGTGGTCTGCCGGGGTTTGGCTCAATGTCGTACTGACGGTCGTCGCTCTGTTGTCGCTGATTACGGTGTCGAATCGCGCCCGCGCGATCCTGGGGGAGGTTCAAGCATGAATTTCACGCACTTGCCCGATGTTTTGCTGTATGCGCTGGCCGGGATTTTCCTGCTGCTCGCCTTAGCCTCGATTCTGAGCGTCCTGCTACAAAAACGGCATCCGGAGAAGGACTACACCGAGCTGCGGCTGCGTGTGCGTACCTGGTGGTTGATCGTCGGCGTGTTCTGTCTGGTGGTGGTGTCCAGTCCCACAACGGCGGTGGTGGTGCTGGGATTGGTGAGCTTTCTTGCCTTCAAGGAATACCTGTCGCTGATCCCGACCCGCCGTGCCGATTACCGGGTTCTGTTCTGGGCCTATCTCGCCATTCCGGTTCAGTACTATTGGGTGCACAAGGCTTGGTACGGCATGTTCATCATCTTCATCCCGGTGTATATGTTCCTGTTCCTGCCGCTGCGCATGGTGCTTGCCGGCGAGACGCAAGGTTTTCTGAGGTCGGCCGGCATCATCAGCTGGGGCTTGATGACCACCGTGTTCTGCCTCTCGCACATGGCTTATTTGCTGGCTTTGCCACAGCCGGTGGGCATGCATTACAACGGTGCGACGGTACTGCTATTTTTGGTGCTGCTGACGCAGCTCAACGATGTGGCTCAGTACCTCTGGGGAAAAAGCTTGGGCAGGCACAAGATCGTTCCGAAAGTCAGTCCCAACAAGACCTGGGCAGGTTTCCTAGGAGGCGTTGCGACTACGACGCTGCTGGCCTGGCTGATTGCGCCCTGGCTAACGCCGCTGACCGAGATGGAGTCGGTGTTGGCGGGGCTGTTGATCGGGGTTTGTGGTTTCGTCGGCGATGTGGTCATCTCGGCGCTGAAGCGTGACATCGGGGTCAAGGATAGTGGTAGCTTGCTGCCCGGACACGGCGGCATCCTCGATCGGCTGGACAGCCTCACCTACACCGCGCCGCTGTTCTTCCATTTCATCCGCTACCTGCACTACTGACCATGCAACGCTTGCTCCGCCTATTGTTCGTTCTCTTGGTGGCGCGCCCCGTCACTCTGTTCGTGCTTGGCCTCAACATCCGCAATCGGGAACGGCTGCCGGTGCGCGGCCCGGCGATCGTCGCCGCCAATCACAATAGCCATCTGGATACCCTGGTTCTTCTGTCGCTGTTTCCGTTGCGCGAAATTCACCGGGTGCGTCCCGCCGCGGCGGCCGACTATTTTCTCAGCAAACCCTGGCTTGCCTGGTTTTCACGCAACTTTATCGGTATCGTGCCGGTCACGCGAAGTGGCGCGAGCCGCCATCACGATCCTTTGAACGAGTGCCATGAGACATTGGCGCGGGGCGACGTGCTCATCATTTTTCCCGAAGGCACCCGTGGCGAGCCGGAAACCATGCAAAAACTGAAATCCGGCATCGTCCATCTCGCCATGCGCTGTCCTGAAGCGACAGTTGTTCCGGTATTCATGCATGGATTGGGGCGGGCTATGCCCAAGGGCGAGTGCCTGCTGGTGCCGTTCTTTTGCGATGTGTTCGTGGGTGAACCGATGCGCTGGAACGGCGATCGGCGCGGTTTCATGGAACGATTGGAATCACAATTCAAGTTCTTGCAATCCCGGCTGCCTCCGGCAAATCGGCTGTACGAAGGCGCCACCAATGCCCCCGAGTCGGAGTCATGAGCGTCGTTTTTCCAAGCTGGCGGGGCATTTCGATAATTTTGACAGGCTGAATCCTGATCGCTGGTTTTCTAGAGCGTTTTCATCTCTGATGTACGATAAGGAAGCTGCCTTCGGCAGCGAGTTAAAGTTTGAAGCGGGTCTCGCCCCGCGGGCGAGTTACTTTTCTTTGCGTGCCCAAAGAAAAGTAACCAAAAGAAAGGGCACCCGGATGGCGCGCTGATCCTGCGCGTCGCCGGCTAGAGCCGGGGGCGACAGAAGGCACGTCCCTATGCCTCTATCGCCGCACGCGCTCCCTCGCGTGCCCCTTCGGGCAATTCCGGCTCAAGCCGGCGATGCTCGGGCGCGCCATACGGGAAAATTCAGTTGTTCCGTTCATCAGATTAGAAAATGCTCTAAGACCACCGCCACGCAGAAGGATACGTCAGGACTCATTCCCGCACGACATGCCACCCCGATTCGCCGGGCCGGAATTTCAGTTGACCGCGCCGGAGCGGAATAACGGTGCTGCCGTTCTCGGCCAGGGACAAATCGGTGGGCAGCTGGTCGATGTCGGGCGAAAACCATTTCCAGCCGCTCCCGCGCGGAAGCTCGGTGCCGAATTCCACTGGGTTCCGCAGCCAGACCAGGTCGGGCAAGCGCTGCCGCTCCGGCAGGCTCATAAACCACCGTATCCAGCGGCTGTCGCGCGAATAGCCCTGCTGCACGTATTCCTCGTGCCATGCGGGCAGTTCCAGCGCGGATTGCATGACGATGACGGTCGGTTCGATCGAGACGATGAAGAAACGATACGGCGCCACGCGCTGCGTATAGGTCACGATGGTATTGCCGTCATAGTCCTGGTGGTGCACATCACTCGGCTGCAACTGGTCGTAGACGCTATAGGTTTCGAAAGTGCCGGCTGCGGGCCAGGCATTCATCGTCCGGTGTTTCTCGAGGAATGCAAAGGCCTTGTTGGCCGTCTCGATCGGATTTTCCTTGTTCCACGAGCTGGAGCCCCAGGCGGCGACCCCGGTAATTCCGTTGTTCCAGTCCCAGGATTTGAGGGAATAGTAGCGCGCCTTGCGGCCTGGCGCTGCCCACGGCAGGTCGGCATCGGTGGCAATTTCCTTGGCGAAGAAACTATTGAGCACGGCGACTTCGATCCAGGGCAAGGCGATCCAAAGAATCCCGAGCGCGAGCAATATGCCGACCACCCAAAACGTGATCGTGACGATTTTCATGGACGATGCGTTCGCATGCGATGCGTGAAAGCTCAGCAATCGTAGCCTTCTTGCTGTTCCAATCTCACTCCGGGAAACTTGGCGAGCATTTGCGCGGCGTTGCGGATGGCCGGCGAGCCGTGGTGCGACTGAACATGCCAAGGTCCATCTCCTTTCGGTCCCACCTGCAACTCTGCCCAGCCCCCACCCTTGGCCGGTTTGATTTCGACCCAGGTGACCTTCGTCGGTTGTCCGAATTCGACCATGACGCTGTCCCATAAAGTCGAGGCGCCCCAGATACCGTGATCGTCGCTACGCCAGATCGCGAAGCTCTGTGGATCGAGCTTGGCTGCAATGCTGGCTGGCGTATCCAACAACTCGGGTTCATAGAGGCTGATCCGTGCCTCCCGTTCGGCCAACGCCTCCGGGCTATGACCGCGGAACATCCAGTAGCCACTATGCGGCCAATCCAGCTTGAAGGTCCATAGCGCTGAAAGCCGTTCGGCGATGGTCACAAGCCGCTTAACGCGGGCGCGCCATTCATCGATATAAGGCCGTGCGGCAAGCCGCGTACTCCAGCTTAGCGACAGACGGCCGACGGAAAAGCCGTCGTCAACCTTGCGTAAGCCACCGTAGACCGACAAACCGATGTCGGTTTCGGAGGATGTCCAGTGGGCATTAAACTGTACGGCGTTCCCCGGCGGAATATCGGATGAGATTTCGGAACGGCTCACTTTGTCCGGTGGTCCCAAGCGTTCCGACAGAGGGGTGGCCCAGATTTCGGGCTCTGGCGTCCCGGTTCGGTAGGGCGCTAGCTCGAAAGTGACGGTCATCACCGGCCGATCTGTTGCTGGAGCGTCCAGCTCGGCGCTCACAACCGCAAAACCGTAGGTGTTCGCGCAGGGCAGACTCGCTTTGCCGCGCTTGTGGTCCGGTTCGATACCGAGCAACCGGCACGCTTCCGCCAGCGTCGTGCCCCAGGAGACGAACTGATCGCCGATCCGAAAGCCCTTTTGAACATCGTGCATGTCGTATTCCCCCAATCCCCCGACAAAACCGGTGTCGCAAGTATAGTCAACGGAACTGGTTTCGGCAGGGGATCAGGAGCCGCTTTGCGTGAGAAAGGCCGAGGTGGTTTACAAGAGTTCGAGTGATAAACGACCAGGCTTGGCTCTGGGAAAATTAGCGATATCCTTCATTCCGCGTATCAATAGATCCACCAGTATCGAGGGCCCCACAATTCCCAATTCATGGCGGCGTCCTCGTTCATTTCGGCCGCCATTCTTTGATCTTCGGCGATTTCCCGTTCTGCTGCCAATCGCTGGTAGCGCTGGTAGGCTTCTTCGGGTCCCCAATAAATACACCGGCACGTGCTGGCGTCGGCGTAGACGTAATACACCGTGCCGTCCTTTTCGTGAGGTACCAGTTTGTGCTGGGTCAGAGTCTGGACGTGCGCGAGCTGCTCCGGATTATCGGCCGGTCTTACCTTGAATCCTGCCGCGGCCAGCAACTGTTCGGTATTCCGTGCCCGGTCGGCCTCGACCGTGGCACAGGACGACCAGAGCCCGCCGAGCATCACGAAGGCCAGAAGTCCGAAAAAACGGCGTGGCTTGTTAATACGGTTCGCATCCATGTTCGAATCACTCCTTTGATCAATAATGGCCGAGTGTTATTTGTGTGACTTCTTTTCACCCGGATTGCTCCCTGCTGGTCGAACGAAGAAATTCGGACTATTTCTGGCAAGCGCTCATTTGCTGTTTTACGAGATACCGGAGGCCGATGCGTTCTTGACTCGGCGCAAGACAATGTTCGGGCCGAGCTTTTTGACGGGTGTTCAGCTTTGGACTTGCAAAAGCCTGACCCCTTCTGCGGCAGGAACGCCGGCAGCCGTATGAATACGCTTCCCGCCGAGGCACTCGGGCCTCTCGCGATAAGGTCTTGAGCCCATCGGCATCAAAAAACTATTTTCATGAACGACAACGTCGCCCGAAACCGGGATTGTCCAGCAACCGTTTCAGGTCGTGGTCCGCTTCCTCAAGGGAGGAAGTCGCCAAACGGGGCTGCCAATTTCACTGCCAAGCGAGCGGGACCGTTGCCACTTGCTGTACAACCCAAGAATTCTGCCCCTGGGTGATCGGCATTTGATCGGATGGCAGGCGTCGCGGGTTCTGAGCCAAATGCGGAACGCCAGGCTGATACGTGAAATTGCCGACGCCATTTTGCCCTTCTACTTCCGCTAGCCGGTTGATTTCCAATTGCTCAGGAAGGCGCGGGATGATACGAAGCGGGCGCACGCCTGCAAGGCAATGAGTGGTATAGCAGCGATTGTTGGCGGCAATCCATTTATTGTTGTGATAAAAAATTTGCAAAGGAATTTGGTCGCCTAGGATATCGCCCTGGTTTAATTCACCTGCTACGACGACCAAGGGTCGACCGACAATATGTTGCGGAAAACCGACAATTGCGCCTTGGTGAATGTTTTGTGCGCCTTGGAAGTCCGGTCCGACGCGCATTTGCCCGAAATAGATGCGTAGGTTTGCGTTGCGCGTGCGGGCACGCCATTGATGGCGGAAGTTTAGAAACTCCCGCTGCATTGCCGTTGGCATCGTCATTCCATCCAACCGATTCAAGACTGCCTGGTCCCATGCGTCCCTATATATGCGGTTTAAGTCTTGGTGTGCCGCGAGATAGTGATTGCGGATATCTGCGCTCAACATGCGTAATTGCAAATAGCGGTGGGGTTTTCCCATCTCCATCAATTCGTCTAGCTTTCTCAGCATTTCATTCAGTTCTACCAACGTCATGCCATATTTCCCGTTGTTTTTGTAAGTGGTACTGCCGCTAAAAGCCGCGGCGAATGGGTTAAGAGCAGTTTTAGCGTAGAACAATTCTGTCATTATGCTCGTCGCCTAGCGTTCAGGTTCTGCAGAAGGACGGTCTGCCACGCGCTTGAGATATTCCGGGGACGTCCAATGCGGGACAACGGGCGAACACGCGCTGCAAGTCGGGCTCAGACCGGAGAATATCCGCTCCTTGGACCTCGGTAAGTTGCCGCGCTTCGATCTTTTCCGGCGGAGCGAGGGATAGTGGGCTTCGAGGTATCGCGGCATAGGGCATCGCGGGACGGGTGAAACCGACGCGGAACGACCCTCCCGTGCTTTCCGGCGACCTGCAAGAAAAACCCTGGCGGGAGAGATGGCCTTGATGGCGTTGCGAAAAATAGACGTGTTATAGGGGCGGCGGTGCCGGTTTCGGCAGGGCGCGACGGGCGGCGCGCCTCGGCAACCGCCCCGGCTTTTTACAGAAAGGCTTTGAGCGCGTCCGACGTGATTTCACGGTCCAATGCAACCCTCGCGGACGCGACCGAACGCTTTCAGTTCAGTTGCCGGGGCAATTCCGGGAATGCGATCTCAACGGATTTTTTGCAGCGCTTCAGGCGAGGTCTTGAACAACTCGGCCGCCAGCTCGAGCTGAGGCTCCAAGGGCGGCATAGCCGGGATCTGCCAGGCTTTTCCTGCGATGCGTGACAATAAATTGTTCAACCATGGGCGGTTGGATGTCGCCTGGGGAACGATGAATTTGTAGGAGCCACCGTCGTTGAAAACGCCGAAACCTTCGAAGCAAACGTCGATCGTATCTTGTTCGCCGTAGAGCCTTGTTTGAACGTAGAGCTGTCTTGCATCGAGGTCGAAACGAAACTTCGTCAATTCGGCAATACCTTTAAGGATTCTGTTCGCCACCCAAATGACTAATCTGTTTGGTGTCAGTTTTATTGCCATTTTTATCAAGCCGGATTTCATACTCATTTTTTGCGCTTTCCTTTACTGAGGGACAAATTTTTCGCGATTTTCCTAGAAACGGCAGTTGGACGGGCTCGAGTGCGCGGCGAGCGGGTCGGTTGGCCTCAGCGCCGTCGAAGGCCTGTCCTGAGCTCCGTCGAAGGAGCGCACGTCGCTGCGGGGTAGTCTCCCGCCAGGAGGAGCAACGCCGCCAGTTGGCCCGCCCGCTATGCAATCGGGTACGTGGCGGCTTCACCTAAGAGCCTATTCCAGTAGGCTCCAGAACCCCTTCTACGGGCCTGTCCTGAGCCCCGTTGAAGGGCTCAGGGTGAACAGGCCTACCAGAATAGGCTCTAAGTGGTGAAATCCGCGGAAGGGACTATAGTCGGAATCCGCGCGGCGTTCCCACCGTAGCTAAGCGGCCAACTGCCGCTTCTAGGATTATAGGGTCTTAGCCGCTGGATCAGAATTGCTCGACCGCCGGTGCAGAAGACTTGCGTGGCGTGTTCGAACTTGATCGGATGGGCTCCGGCCACCGGTTGACTGCTTCCGGGGCGTGTGTTCCAGTAGTCTCGGTGCGCGGCGGCGGGATGGGCTCGACGATCCTTTCCAATCCCGGATGTTGAAAGCACGACTCGCACGGAGGTGTACGATGGCCGATAGCGAAGACAAGAAGTCGAATGCAGGTCTCACGCGCCGAGATTTTCTAGCAGGCACGACATCGACAGCCGCTCTAGGAGCGCTGGGGCTGCACGGCGCTACGGGCGAAGCCGCCCAGGCCCTGACAAGGGAGGCGAGAGTCACGGGATTCAAGGGGAAGCACCCGAACATTTTGATCCTCATGTGCGATGAGATGCGCTATCCGCCGTTCTATGAAACCGAGGAAGCGCGCGCCTTTCGCTGGCGATACCTGAAAACCCAGGATGCGCTCCGGGCTCACGGCATGGAGTTTCACCGCCATTACGCGGCCTCGGTCGCTTGCGTTCCGAGTCGGACGTCCATTTACACCGGGCACTATCCCTCGCTGCATGGCGTGACGCAGACCACGGGAGCCGCCAAGGAATCGTTCGACCCGGATGTGTTCTGGCTGACGCCGAACAGCGTGCCGACCATCGGCCATTATTTCCGCGCGGCGGGCTATGCGGCCTTCTGGAAAGGAAAATGGCACGCATCCGACGCCGATCTCACCATTCCCGGGACCCACAGCCAGCTCCTCAGTTACGACCCGAACACAGGCGTCCCCGACCGCGACGCGGAATCGCTGTATCTGGAGGCCGACCAGCTCGGCCGTTACGGGTTCTCCGGTTGGATCGGGCCGGAACCGCACGGCAGACTGCCGCTCAACAGCGGTTCCTCCGCCGCCAATACGATCGTGAACGGCCGCGATATGGGCATCGCCTCGCAGGCCAAGGACCTGATCGAGCAACTCGGTCGAAAACGCGACAACCAGCCGTGGCTGATCGTCGCCTCGTTCGTGAATCCGCACGATATCACCCTGTACGGGTTGGCAGCGCAACTCAGCGGAATGTTCGACTTTCACCTGCAGGAGGACATCGTGCCGGTCAACCTGCTGGAGCCGATGCCGGCCGGACCGACTCATCAGGAATCGCTCGCGAACAAGCCCCGTTGCCAGGCGAGTTACCGCGATGCCTATCACAGCGTGTTTCAGCCCATCCTCTTCGACGAGCGGTATGTGCGGGTTTATTACCAACTGCAGAAGGACGTCGACGAACAGATGATGCGGGTTTATCAGGCGCTGCAGAGCTCCCGCTTCCGCGACAACACGCTCGTTGTCTTCACCTCCGACCATGGCGATCTGCTCGGCGCGCATGGCAATATGCATCAGAAGTGGTATACGGCGTACGAGGAGGCCATACACGTCCCGCTGATCATCTCCAATCCACGGTTGTTTCCGAAACCGAAATCGGTGGACAGCCTGACCAGCCACATCGATCTATTGCCGACGCTGCTCGGGTTGGCCGGAGTCGATGCCGAATATCTGCGGAAAAAGCTGGCTCCGAATTTCAGCGATGCCGAACCGCTGGTGGGACGTAATCTGGCGCCGCTCGTGCGCGGCGAGGTCAGCCCGGAGGCGATCAGCGAGCCTTTATACTTCATGACCGACGATGATCCGAGCCGCGGACTCAATCAGAACAACTGGACGGGCATTCCCTACAACTCGGTGATTCAGCCCAACCATATCGAGACGGTGATCGCTCGTTTGAACGGAAAAATCTGGAAGTATTCGCGCTACTTCGACAATCCGCAGTTCTGGAGCACGCCCGGCGATCCCGATGCCGATCCGCCGGCCGATCCCACGCCGCAGGATGTGGTCGTGAGTCCGCCGGACGAACCTCCGCCGTCGACCGAAGGGGTTTACACCGTCGAATACACGGTGTCGGTCAAGACGCGGCCATTACCCGATGAATTCGAGATGTACAACCTGACCGACGACCCGGCTGAGCTGGACAACCTCTACGGCAAGGGGTACCCGGAACAAGCCGTACTGGAGAGCCTGCTCGCGGAGCAATGCGCCAAAAAGCGGCTGACGCCTGCCAGCGGCACGGTTCCGGGGCAGCCGAGCTGTTGAACAGCCTGCATCTCCGAGCTCGATTGCGATCGGGAAGCTCGGCGACGGAACTTATCCGCACAAGGTCAGACCTGATTCATGACGCGGCGCGGACATTTTTGAGAGCGTCGCCGATCTATCGGATGATCCTGACCAGTGGGCGATACTCGACGTCCCGATATGACGGGAGGAACGGGTATCATCCGATTCCGTCAAACGCATTGATTTTAGAAGACTTAGAAGAACGCTGGTGTAGTCCAGAAAAATCGCGCCGGCGGCCAGCGAGAGGTTTGCATGAACCACGCCAAAGCGACAGAAGAATCCGTTTCTACTCTTCCGATCATCGACGTTCATCCTCTGGTGACGGGAGCCGGCGATCGGAACGCCGTGGCAGCGGAGATCAGGCGAGCTTGCCTCGATACGGGCTTTTTCTACATTAAGGGCCACGGTGTCGACGAGGCGCTCCAGGAGCGACTCGAACGACTCAGCCGGCAATTTTTCGAACAGGATCTCGAAACCAAGCTGGAACTCCGCATGGAACGGGCGGGCCGAGCCTGGCGCGGTTATTTTCCGGTCGGAGACGAACTCACTTCCGGAAAGCCTGACCTCAAGGAAGGCCTCTATTTCGGCGCCGAACTCGGCCCCGACGACCCGCGGGTACGGGCCGGCGTTCCTCTTCATGGCGCCAACCTGTTTCCGAACAATCTTCCGGGATTCCGGGAAACGGTGCTCGCATACATGGCGGCGATGACTCAGCTCGGGCACGCTCTGATGGAAGGCATCGCGCTCAGCCTGGGGCTGGAAGGGTCTTACTTCGCCGACCGTTATACCGCCGATCCGCTGATTCTGTTCCGCATTTTCCACTATCCTCCGCAGCCATCGGGACCCGATGCGTCGTCCGTCTGGGGTGTGGGAGAACATACCGACTACGGCTTGCTAACGATCCTCAAGCAGGACGATGCCGGTGGTTTAGAAGTGAAGTCGAAGTCGGGCTGGATCGGGGCGCCGCCGATTCCGGGAACCTTCGTGTGCAACATCGGCGACATGCTGGACCGAATGACCGGCGGCCACTATAAATCCACGCCCCATCGGGTTCGCAACCTTTCCGGCCGTTCTCGACTGTCCTTTCCCTTCTTTTTCGATCCGAATTTCAATGCCGAAGTCAAACGGATCGAGAGCCCCGAACTCGAGGAAGTCGTGGACGACTGGGAAACCCGCTGGGACCGGTCGAGCGTCCACGCCTTCAGCGGCACGTATGGAGAGTATTTGCTCAACAAGGTTGGCAAAGTCTTTCCGGCGCTCAAACAAACAGTGATATGAGGCGACATGCGACATCCCCTATTTTGCGATGGTGATGCTCGGGACACCCGGTTTTGGAAGTTCGGTAACCGTCATCTGAAAAATCTGCGACAGCACCCGAAAGGCTGTCTGGTTCCACGCTGAACCGCAGCTTGGGCGCACGGCATAGTATCTTCCCCGGTAGTTCACCACGACATCCGCATCGGACGGCGGACGGCTGGACTCCGTAATTTCGAGGACCGATACCGGATTTTCGGCAACCGGCGGCGTTCTCGGATCTTTGGGCACGTCCCATTCGGGTTCTGCGGCAAGGGTTCGGCCGATGAAATACAAGATGTTACTGAAGCTCCGTAGCCTGAATTTGCCGTGCAGCGGGAATTCGCCACCCGGATAACCGGGGCGGACATCGACCAGTAGATCATTGGGTGCATTCTTCTCGGCCTCCTCATTCAGCTGAATTCGCTCCTCGTTCCTCAATAGGAGTGGGTCGTAATTGGTCAGAACGGTCCGGCCGACGATCCGCTTAGTCAGGTGATAGATGGGCTTGTTCGGATCCAGCGTGATGGAATACTCCTGCTCCAAATCCCGAAATGCCTTGCCGCTGACCGCCTCGACGGGCAGGGTCCAGTGACGCTCGAGGATCAAGGGCTCCGCGTACAATTGGTCCCGATCCTGAATCGATGATAGATGCAGCACGATGCGCCGAAACGCCGCGTAATCGCGGCGATTTCGGGGACGGTTGTGATAGACCGCTTGTTCGCCATGGGTGCGAAACTCCAGCGCCACCAAACGCAGCAGCAGATCGACGTCGATGTTCTGACGGAGCAGCAAGGCCAGCTTGTCTTCCGATATCGGGGTGAGCAGGCGCTGGGTAAATTGTTCGCCTTCCATGGGCACGATGCTGATGGTCGGATTTTCCGATACCGAGCCGCCGAAAATGGGCATCAGCGTGGTGCCGTTGTTACCGGTAAACGGCGGGGTGGCCCCGGCATTGGCCTGAAAGTCCAGCGTCGCGGCGATATTCGAAATCCCGGAAAAATAGATCGGGTGGTTGAAGCGGGCGCGAGCGATATTGAGCAGGAGTTGTTTCGACATGACATCGGCACTGGATTCGTTATAGGCGATCGCGAGATGGTCAAGTGCCATAGGTGAGAGACAGCCGGAAAGTCCAGCCGCCGAAACGAATAGAAAAGCCAAGCGAATCAGCAGTGCGGCTCTTCGCGGGCCGTAGATGGACGAACAGCCTCGCTGCATGATGACTGTCACCGGCGATGGATTCGGGAACGCATTGAGCGGGATTACTGTACGGGCAGTCTCGACGAAGGCCATTGATATTCGTCGAGTTCAGGCCGGGAGCGGCGTGATTTTGATGAGGTTTTTGACTTAAGCCTGCTTCGGCCCATGAACCGCCCATGTGTCGACTGTAGGATTCGGCCCATGTCGTTGGCGGGTCGGCAAGAGACAAGAGCCGCGCTTACCTTTACGTCTTGACGACCGCAAACCGGCGAACTCGAACCAGGCGAGCCCGCAATCCATGACAGGCGTTTTCAACAATCCGGCCGGAGCCTGCAGATACAGGTTCTTCGTCCCTGACGGCAACCACCGACTGGCGCTGTCCTTAGTGCGTGTTATGCACTTTGAAGCAGTGGGGCGGCCTTGACGAGCATGAGGGTGGCAAAAACGATGAAAGTGCAAGCTGGATTCTCTGACTAAAATAAATCAAATAAAGCTTTTCAGGGACGAGTAACTAAAAAATATTGGGGAGGTTTTCGCCATCTTGCTAGGCCAACCAACTCTCTCATCTGAATTCTCAGATTCTTTAAAACAAGGCCCGTATGTCGAACTGGTTCGGGATCTTCATCGCAATGCTGTTTATGGCCGTGGCTAGCGGCTCGCCCGCACGCGCGGACCTAATCGACATCCACGGGCAGCTGGTCAGCTCGGATGGTAGCCCATTAGCCAACCATTCCCTGCGCCTGGTGGTCGGTACTGAGCCTGAGCCACGCGGGCCGCATGCAGGCCAGCGCCTGACCACCGACGCCGAGGGCCGCTTCCGGCGCCAGCTGGAAACGAAGGTGCCGCGAAGGCTGAAGACGCTCGATGTCTGGTTCATCCCACACCGTACCGACCTGATCGAGGTCGGGGTTGAGCTCGAACTGCTCGGCCGTCCGGTGCTGTACTGGATCGAGCTTGATCACGTGCGTCAGGGTGTGCTCGGTGGTATGGATGTGTTCCTGAAGGATGGCTCCGGCCAGTTCCGACAGCGGCTCAAGTTCCACAGTCAGACGCACACCTGGAGCTTTCCCGACGATCCGAACAGCATGCTGTTGACCGGCATCGGCGCCGACCTGCGTGCGCACGATGTGCGGATGACGACCGCCGCCGATGGCAGGCGTCACTGGATCGTGGAACTGAGGATCGAAAAAGCTGAATTCACCCCACGCTGAATCACTCCCGCAGCGGCAGCAGGGCCGACGTGCGGCGGATGTACTCCACAAAGGCCGACTTGCGCTGCAGGTTGTGGTTGTCCATGAACGGGATATTGACGTCGAGGAATATCTTCCGCCGCTTGGGCAGGCTCCTGCGCGTTGGCTGGCGTGATCACCAGGGCCAGCCGGCGGCCCAAGGTATCGACGGCCCTTCATCGTGCCCGTAATAACCCTTCTCCAGCAAAAAGCTCATAACACGCTCTAAGTTTTCCGGCCCATGGTTCGATCGCCTGCTTCAGGATCGCAACGTTTGGCAGGTCAGATAGGTCTGAGTGGAGTCGGAGGCAAGAAATCTCCGTGAGAGCAGGAGAACACAACTTTGGATAGGCGGACTTTTCTGAAAGGCTTGGTCGGCGGCACTATCGTAGCCGGGCAAGGTCTCTTGGTGCCGCGATCATTGACTGGCGGCGAACTTCCGATCGGCGCAGTGGAAAGTGCCGCGTGGGGAATATTGCCCGGCAAGGAGCCCCTCATCAAATGCACCTTCCGGCCGCCGAACTTCGAGACGCCGGTCAGTGCTTTCGGTGACGTCATCACACCGAACGAGCAATTCTTCGTGCGCTGGCATCTCGCCCATATTCCCCAGATGGCCGCGGAGACCTGGCGGCTCAGGGTAGGGGGCGAGTCGGTCGAGCATCCTTACGAGCTGACCCTGGATCAGCTGAAACAGGACTTCGAGCCCGTCGAGCTGGTCGCCGTGTGCCAATGCGCGGGAAATCGTCGTGGTTTTTCCGAGCCGCATGTGCCCGGCGTGCAATGGGGCGCGGGGGCCATGGGCAATGCGCGGTGGAAAGGAGCTCGTCTCAGGGATGTGCTGACCAGGGCGGGGCTCAAGGCCGATGCGTTGGAAATCGTCTTCGACGGAGCAGATGACGGCGTCATCGACGAAACCCCGGATTTCATAAAGAGCCTTCCATTATGGAAAGCCCTCGACGAGAACACACTGATCGCCTACGAAATGAACGGCGAGGCTTTGCCTCATGCGAACGGCTTTCCGGTACGCTTGGTCGTGCCCGGCTGGACGGGGACCTACTGGGTCAAACAGCTGATTTCCATCAGTGCGGTGCCGAAGCCGGAAATGGGATTCTGGATGAGCAGGGCGTATCGGATACCCAAGGACAAGTTCCCGGGCGCGGAACGATTTCCTTCCCAAGAAGCGGAAACCGACGCGCCGATTACCGACATACTGGTCAATTCGCTCATCACCAACATCGAGGACGGACAGCGCTTGACCGCAGGCGAGCCGACGATGGTCAAGGGAATCGCATGGGACGGCGGCCACGGCATCCGAACGGTCGACGTGTCTGTAAACGGTGGAAGGACGTGGGAGAGCGCGCGGCTTGAACGGGACTATGGCTGTTTCTCGTTTCGAGCCTGGCACCATACCTTCACGCCGCGCGGAGGCGGCGAGTACAGGCTCATGGCTAGGGCGACCGATCGGCAGGGACGCACCCAGCCCTTCAAACTCGTCTTCAATCGCGCGGGCTACCACAACAACGTGGTGCAACGGATTCACGTGGAGATCACGCCATGAAGATGCGCAACGCGCTATTGCCGGCGGTCTTTGTCGTCGCTACCGCCTCCGCGGGAGAGATGCGGATCGAGCTCGAGAAAGGCGCCGGGTACGATATCGTGATGGAAAATTGCACCCTGTGCCATAGCCTCGACTACATCCCGATGCACTCGGGCTTCATGAAAAGGACCGATTGGCAGGCCACCGTCGACAAAATGGTGAACGTCATGGGAGCGCCGATCGACAAGGACGACATTCCGGTGATCGTGGATTATCTGACCACGCATTACGGGGTGGAGTAGCAGCGGACGGCATTTTTGCGCCGATGGTCTCTAAAGTAGGCGGGTGTGCCGTGGCAACCCCTATGGATCGCTATTCTTTTCTTTCGGCGGGAGGAGATAACCACGCTCCACCGCTTCGTCGATCAGACCTCGGGCATAGTCCCACAGCGCGGCGGAACCGGCAGCGATGCGGGCATTGGCAGCTAACACCTGATCCGCGGTGATGCCATGGTGCATCCAGGCGCGGCCCTCGGTCAGGAAGTTGTGCAACAAAGGCATGAGGCGATCCAGGGCTGCGGCAAACCGGGCTTCTTCGGTCTCACCCAATTCGTATTCTTCCCACAGCGCTCGCAATTCCGCCGACTGATCCTCGGGTAAAATCCCATAAATCCGTTCCGCTGCCCGCCGTTCCCGTTCGGCTTTGTCGGCGTTTCCCGAGACGTCGTAAATCAGGACATCGCCTGCATCGATCTCGACCACGTCATGGAGCAGTAGGAGCTTGACGACCCGCGCGAGGTCGAGGTTTGCACCGGCATTCGCGTGCTCGGCGAGCACCAGGGCCATCAGAGCCACATGCCAGCTGTGCTCCGCCGAATTCTCCCGGCGCGAGCCGTCCGCCAGCCAGGACTGCCGAAGGATGGTCTTGAGCTTGTCCAATTCGACGATGAAGCCGATTTGCCGTTTCAGCCTGTCCATGGGGAATCTCTGCAAGCGGATTGATGGAGGATTGTAGATGGATGTCGCACCACTTCACCCATCCTACCGCAGCAATGTCCGATAAACCTTCCCGTCCACATTCCCGCCGCTGACGACGCAACAGACCGATTGTCCGCGGAAGCGTTCCGGTTCGGTTAGCAGCGCCGCCACAGCAAGGGCGCCGGTCGGTTCGGCTTTGAGATTGGCGAGTTCGAACAACAGTTTGACACCCTGAACGATCAAGGCTTCCGGTACCTCGACGATGCCCGCCAGCCCCGCCTGCAAAACTTCCCAGTTATGTCGGCCCAAGCACAGGGTGCGCGCGCCGTCGGCGATCGTCCGCGGTTCGGATTCGTTAGCCAAAATGCGCCCGGCTCTAAGCGATCGCGCGGCATCGTTTGCCAGCAGCGGTTCCGCACCAATCACCGGCGTAGAACGGCCCGCACGGCGCAGCCCCGTGATCAGGCCGGCAGCGAGACCGCCACCGCCGACAGGTACAATGATCGCGTCGAATCGGTCGCCCAAAGCGGCGATTTCCTCTCCGAGGCTGGCGTTGCCTTCGATCACCAAGGGATCGTCGTACGGGCTAGCGACAAAGGCTTCGGGATAGTCCGCGGCAAGTTCGGCTACCCGCGCGGCCCGGCTTTTCACACGAGTGTCCACCTCGTCTACCATACCCCCGTATTCCCGCACCGCGTCCATCTTCACCCTGGCCGAAGTCGCAGGCATGACCACCCGGCAGGATTTGCCCAACAGCCCGCAAGCATAGGCCAGCGCTTGCCCGAAGTTGCCGGACGAGGCAGTGATGAGCTGCCGTTGCGGCACGTTCAAAGCAAGATGGTAAGCGGCTCGGAACTTGAAACTACCCGTATGCTGGAAGGTTTCGCTAACCAAGGTGAGCTTCACACCGATTCTACGGGAGAGACGCGGCGCTTCGATGACGGAGGTAGGATGCAGGACAGCGTCGAGGGGTTGAGGCATAGCAGACACGTCGTTGTTTCAGGGCATCGGACGATTAGCGGAGCGGCCGGCTCCATTCGGTTCACAAAGCTTTGCGCCATCGCACGCTATGCCGCGATGGAAACCTTTCGACGCCACTCAGAGGATTCAGCCCTCCCGTGGCACTTATCTCAACGGACCGTTTGCCCCAAGCCTGTCGACAGGTTCCAGGGTGGCTGCCGAGTTGACGTGGGGCGGCATTGGACACGACGTTCCAACTCAGGGAATAAACCAAACGACTAGCGCTTGATCCCTTGTCCACGCATACGGCGGAGCTACGGTGCCCGCTTCAAGCTCGTCATTTGCTGTAGAGCTTGTTGATGATCGAGCCGACTTTGACGCAAATTGACATACCACTGGCAATAGGCGCTGTAATTGCCGACCACACTTGCCTTGGCCACATCGGTCATGCCGTCCAGCAGGGTCAGGAGAGACTCGTGGATATTCTGCTCCGCCAGAAGGTCCCGTGTTTGTACGGTTCGGTTGGCGACCATCCGCCGGTCTTCGTCCGTCAGCTTGGCGAGCAGTGCGATGCGGCGCTCGTATGTTGCAACATCGTCGGGTGTCGGTCGATAGGAAACGTCGTCGCGGTGCTCCTGAAGCGCCAGCCATTCGGCGGCAGCGTCCCTCTCCGTCAAGTTCAGGAATTTAGCTTTGCGTAATTTCGTGAGTCGGTCGGGGGTTGTCAACGGCGATTCAACGTTAGTGAGTATGTTTTGGCTGGAAGAAGAATCCTGGCTATCGCATCCGACCGAGACAATGGCCAAGACCATGGCGAACAGCGGGCCACGGAGCGCCCGGAGCGGGTTCCCGCCGCGAAAGGGTTTGGATTGAGTCACCGGCTCCTCCAAAAAGTGGATGTCAGACCAGAATGAAAAGGTTACCACGATGCGTGGAAAGTCCCGGCACGGAAGGCACCGCGAATATCCTTGCTTCGAAAAGAAGGGAATTTTTCCCTGAAGTTTCGGGAGATGCGCATGGGAGTCCTCCTGGGATGCAGCGGCATGGATGGGTATTCTATCTTGCGCACTGTCACTCAGATGGACGAATAAGCAGACATAAAGCGTACTGAATTTTCAGCTCGTCACTCCAAACCTCACCCGTCAATCGAGGGTTGACAGTGCGCCCGATGCCTGAAGCCCACCCGCTCTCCACGTGGCAACTGCCTTTAATCCTTTGGTTTCAAGTACGTCCGACATGTTCCACAAGAATTGCCCGTATCTGTCACACCTTCTGCAAGCTATCCGTATGCAACGATTCGGCTGCTGCATCCTCGCTCTGGCCGTAATGCTGCCAGCCCATGCGGAATCCATTTTCGTTACCCTGGAAAAGGGTAATTCCGTAGTCGAAGTAGATGGAGCGACCGGCGAAGTCCGGCGCACGGTTCAGGTCGGCAAGCGGCCTCGAGGTATCTTGACCACGCGCGACGGCCGGAAGATTTTCGTGGCAACGAGCGAAGACAATTCGATCGTTGTCCTGGATCCCCGCACGCTGGAAGTCCTTGGCCGAGTGCCGGTAGACAAGGATCCGAAGACCTTTGCGCTGGATCCTCTCGAAACTCGCTTATTCGCGTCCAACGACGACGACAACCAGTTAACCGTGGTCGATGTCGAATCGCGTCAAATATTGAAGCGCATTCCCATAGGCAAGGAAGCGGAGGGTGTTTCGGTCAGTCCTGATGGGCGTTGGGTCGTCAGCACAAGCGAAGCCGAAAATATTGCCATATGGATCGACACTGCCAGTCTGGAGGCCGTGGAGCGAACGCCGGTCGACCCACGTCCTCGCTACTCGCGCTTTACCGATGACGGCGAACAGCTCTGGGTTAGTTCGCATGACGGCCAGTCCCTCACGATTATCGAAACGGCAACGAAACGCCCCATCAAGACGGTCTCCTTCAAAGTTCCCGGCGTCGCGGACAAGGATATCGGAGCCGTGGGTATCCGGATCGATCGGGATCGCCGTTACGGCTATGTCGCCTTGGGCCGCGCCAACCGCGTCGCCGTCGTCGACGCTCGTACGCTTGAAGTGGTCCGGTATATCTCGGTGGGAAACAGGGTTTGGAATCTCGAATTCTCGCCGGACCAAAAGCGGCTATATACCGCGAACGGACTCAGCAACGACCTTTCCATCATCGACCTTTCGAATTTCGCTGTAACGAAGACGATCCCGGTCGGAAACCGCCCCTGGGCGATCGCCGTGCTACCGTAACCCATTTCAAAGCCTTTCCAGCGGCTCATTCGTGACTGCGCCGTGCCTTGCGAGGTGCTGTCACGAATGGAAACCTTTAGCGAAAGAGTTCACAACACGGTTTGGTGCTCTGTCACTCATCGAAGGCGGGGTAAAGCCTACGGATTTTGATCCGTGCGTCGGTGATGGTGACCATCCCGTTCGCGTTACCGGGGCGTGGTTACGGCATTGAGCCGAGGCGGCGGTGTGGACGTTTACTACGCAGCAAATATCGCCGTCGCGGTGGCGAGGGCCCGCTCCGAGCTTCATCAGCCTGTAACAACAGTGTTACCCGATACTGTCTCACTCGCTTCGCCTCTTTACTTCATGAGGAACCGGTCATACGCGCGGAACCATGCATTCCTTGGCCCCGGCAATGGAGAGGTGATCCTGCACGAGCGGGCTAGCCTTTCATGGCGTCGGTGGGTAAACGAGGATCGGTGCATAGGCGAATGGATGAGTTTTTCGGTCACACTGCCTATCGCTTTAGATCGACCGACAGCGGTTGTCAGGGTTTTGAAGTTGACTGGAACGCCGCGTCTAGCCAGAATACGACATTTTTCCGACTGATTTAAGTGATCTTTCACCAAAATATGATTGGCGGTAACGCAGGCGGCGAGATTCTGGTTTCAATCAGAAACCTCACATTCAGCCGCGGCAGCCGCAAGATTTTCGATGGTGTCGATCTGGATATTCCCAGAGGCAAGATTACTGCCATCATGGGGCCCAGCGGCACCGGTAAAACTACACTTCTGAAACTGATCGGCGGTCAATTGCGGCCGGACAGCGGCACGATTTCAGTCGACGGATGTGTCGTGCACGAGTTGTCGCTCGGTCGTTTGTACGAGCTTCGCAAGAAAATCGGGATGCTCTTTCAGACCGGCGCACTTCTGACCGATCTCAACGTATTCGAAAACGTCGCTTTTCCACTCCGGGAACATACCACGTTACCCGAGTCCATGATCCGAACCCTGGTCTTGATGAAACTGGAGGCCGTGGGACTTCGGGGTGCCCGCGATCTGATGCCGGCGCAGCTTTCGGGAGGCATGGCCCGGCGGGTCGCCCTGGCTCGGGCCATCGCGCTCGATCCGATGATGATTCTGTACGACGAGCCGTTTACCGGGCAGGATCCGATCTCGATGGGTGTGCTGGTGAAGCTGATACGTGATCTGAACCGAGAACTGGGACTGACTAGTATCGTCGTATCCCACGACGTCGAGGAAACGGCTTCCATCGCCGATTACATCTATTTGATTTCCGAGGGCAAAGTGGTTGGCCAAGGGGCGCCCGAAGCAATCCGCCATTCAGAGTCACCTTGGGTTCGCCAGTTTATGGAAGGGTTGGCGGATGGCCCGGTGCCGTTTCATTATCCGGCGCCCGATTATGTGGCCGACTTGCTCAATCCGCCGGCCTAGCGGACTGTCGTTTATTCGGAAAATCTCATGATAGCCCTATTCCAAAAACTTGGACACGAGACGCTGAGCACGCTGCAAAAGCTCGGCCGGGCAAACTTGTTCATCTGTCATGTCATAACCGGCCTGCCCCAGATTTTCAGGCGTTATCGCCTGTTGCTCGTGCAGGTTTATTCGGTGGGCGTCCTGACGGTCCTACTGGTGAGCGTTTCCGGCTTGTTTGTCGGGATGGTGTTGGGCCTGCAGGGCTACAATGTGCTGTCCGATTTCGGGGCGGAACAAACCTTGGGTGTCATGGTGGCGGCTTCCCTGGTCCGAGAGTTGGGGCCGGTCGTTACGGCCTTGCTGTTTTCGGGACGTGCAGGCTCCGCCTTGACCGCGGAAATCGGCTTGATGAAGGCGACCGAGCAGCTTTCCGGAATGGAAATGATGGCTGTTGATCCGGTGAAGCGGATCATCGCGCCGCGTTTTTTCGCCGGCTGTTTGTCGATGCCGCTGCTGGCTGCGCTGTTCAGCATGGTCGGGGTTATGGGCGGCTATTTCGTCGGCGTGGGATTGTTGGGAGTGGACGAAGGCGCGTTTTGGGCGCAGATGAAGAGCAGAATTGATTTTTACGAGGACGTCGTCAACGGTCTTATCAAAAGCGTGGTATTTGGGGTCATCGTCACCTGGATTGCCGTGTTCGAGGGCTATGATGCCGTGCCCACCTCTGAGGGCGTCAGCCGGGCAACCACGCGCTCCGTCGTTTATTCGGCCTTCGCCGTGCTGGGGTGGGATTTCGTGCTGACGGCTTTAATGTTCGGGGGAGATTGATGCAGACATCGAAAGCAATCGAGATCTGGGTGGGCTTGTTCGTCGCCGCCGGTTTGGTCGCTTTGTTCTTTTTGGCGATGCAAGTCAGCAATCTGGCGGAATTGAGAAGCAACAGTGACAGCTACAAGATCGTCGCTCGCTTCGAAAATGTCGGCAGCCTGAGGGTCCGCGCGCCGGTCTCGGTAGCCGGTGTCACGGTGGGACGAGTCAGTGCCATTTCGTTCGACAATCAGACCTACGAGGCCGTGGTGGAGATGCGTATCGATCCGAAATACAACACGCTTCCGGTCGACACTAGCGCCAGCATACTGACCGCCGGACTGTTGGGCGAGCAATATATCGGTCTATCGCCTGGCGGCGCCGAAGAGTACCTTGGCGATGGCGACGAAATCGAATTGACTCAATCGGCGATCGTTCTTGAGCAGGTTATCAGCCGTTTCTTGTTCAACAAGGCGGAAGGCGGCGGAGACAAGGGGGGCGGATCGAATGATGGGGCGACGTCCACCGAATGAGGTCTGCATCGAATAGCGAATATCATGGCTGGATCTTCCAATCCGTTCGAACTGATCGATGAGGGGCAGGGCCGTTACAGGCTAGAAGGCGAGCTGAGCTTTGCGACGGCGGGGGAGGCGTTGAAAAAGACCTTGGCCGTTTTCAAGGATGCACCGGTGCTTTCGTTTGATTTGGCGGGAATCATGCGGGTCGACAGCGCCGGCGTCGCACTTCTGGTGGAGTGGATACGGCGGGCGGCGCAAGCGGGGACACAACTGCGCTATATCCATCTTCCGCAACATGTCAAAGCAATTGCGCGCGTCAGCGGCATCGAGCACTTGATTGCGGCTGGCCTGCCGGAAGCTATCGACTGATCGTTTTGGTTTAGCTTAGCTACGAACAATATACAAAACTAATGGATAAGCTTCTCATCACTGGCGGTAAGCCTCTTAAGGGCGAATTGCGTATTTCCGGCGCCAAGAACGCCGCGTTACCGATTCTCGCGGGCGCACTGTTGTCGGAAACGCCTGTGGTCATTGGGAATGTCCCGCATCTTCACGACATCACCACCACGATGGAACTGCTCGGGCGTATGGGGGTTCATCTGATGGTGGACGAAAAGCTTAATATCGAGGTGGATTCAGGGCCCATCGAGAACTTTTTCGCGCCGTACGAGCTGGTGAAAACTATGCGGGCGTCCATCCTGGTGCTCGGCCCCTTGCTGGCTCGCTTCGGTCGAGCCGAGGTTTCGCTGCCTGGTGGCTGCGCGATCGGAAGCCGGCCGGTGAACCTGCATCTGCAAGGTTTGGCCGCCATGGGTGCCGAAATCAACGTGAGGAACGGCTATATTCACGCCAGTGCTAAGCGTCTCAAAGGATGCCGGCTGGTTCTCGATCAGGTGACGGTGACGGGCACCGAGAACCTGATGATGGCGGCGGTTCTCGCGGAAGGGACGACGATCATCGAAAATGCCGCGCGCGAGCCCGAGGTGGTGGACCTAGCGAATTTTCTCAATCAGATGGGTGCGAAAATCTACGGCGCAGGGTCCGACATCTTGGAAATCGAGGGCGTGAAATCGCTTTCGGCCAATGGATTGCACTATCGCATCCTGCCGGACCGCATCGAGACCGGCACTTATTTGGTCGCCGCCGCCATGACCGGCGGCCGGGTCAAATTGAAAAATACCCGTCCGGATCTGCTGGACGCCGTATTGGCCAAGCTTCGGGAAGCCGGTGCTGTCATCACCTGCACCGATTCCACCATTGAACTCGATATGCAGGGTAAAAGGCCCCGGGCCGTGTCGTTGCGCACTGCGCCCTATCCGGCTTTTCCGACCGACATGCAGGCACAATTCACGGCCATGAACACCGTCGCCGAAGGCGTCGGCGTGATTACGGAAACCGTATTCGAGAATCGGTTCATGCACGTTCAAGAAATGCAGCGAATGGGGGCCGACATTCGTCTCGAGTCCAATACGGCCATCGTTCAGGGCAAGCCGAGTTTAACCGCCGCACCGGTCATGGCCACCGATCTGAGAGCGTCGGCGAGCTTAGTGTTGGCGGGACTCGTGGCCGAGGGCCAGACCGTTGTCGACCGAATTTATCATATCGATCGCGGATACGAATGCATCGAAGAAAAGCTGTCGCAGCTCGGTGCGGAGATACGCCGCGTACCCAATTGAAGCCTGACGCATGCTCACTTTAGCTATCTCGAAAGGGCGGATTTACGAGGAAGCACTTCCCCTGCTGGCACAGGTCGGAATAGTACCGACTGTCGATCCCGACAAGAGCCGCAAGCTGATTTTGCCGACCAATCGCGACGACGTTCAGTTTTTGATTATTCGGGCGACTGACGTACCTACCTATGTGGAATACGGGGCCGCCGATCTCGGGATCGCTGGCAAGGACGTGCTGGTGGAGTATGATGCGCAAGGTCTGTACGAACCGTTGGACCTGGGCATTGCCCGTTGCCGAATGATGACGGCAGCCATGGAGGGTTCGGTGCCTGCGCCAAGAGGGCGGCTGCGGGTAGCGACCAAATATGTGAAAACGACGCATCGTTATTTCGCCAGTCGCGGCATTCAGGCGGAGATCATTAAGCTTTACGGCTCCATGGAATTGGCGCCTTTGGTAGGATTGGCCCATTGCATCGTCGATCTGGTCGATACCGGAAACACGCTCAGGGCCAACGGACTAGAGCCACGCGATCTGATCATGGAGGTCAGCAGCCGACTCATCATCAACAAGGCTGCAATGAAGATGAAGCACCGCGAGGTTATGTCCTTCGTCGAGGAATTGAAGCGGGTCGTCAGCGAACGCAGCAAGCAAGCGGGGTAAGCATTATGTCGGATATCTCGATTACCCGTCTCGAAACGGGGTCAGCGAATTTCGCGCAGAGCCTGGATGCGATCTTGGCGTGGAACGAGGCCGAAGACGCGGCGATTCACAGTCGGGTGATGGAGATCATTCAGCGCATCCGGAAAGAAGGCGATGCCGCTTTGGTGGAACTCACGCGTCTTTACGACCGTTTCGAGGTAGCGAACGCCTCGGATTTGGAGCTTTCACCCGACGAGCTCAAGAAGGCTTGGGAAGGATTGCCGAGCGACTCGGCCCAAGCGCTCATGGTGGCAGCGGAACGCATCCGGCTCTACGCCGATCGCCAGAAGATGGAGTCCTGGCGCTATTCGGAACCGGACGGTACGGTCCTGGGACAGCAGGTGACGCCTTTGGACAAAGTCGGGGTCTATGTTCCCGGAGGAAAAGCGGCCTATCCGTCGTCGGTGTTGATGAACGCCATCCCGGCGAAGGCTGCCGGTGTGTCCGAGATCATTATGGTGGTACCGACGCCGGGTGGCGAGACGAATCCGCTGGTTCTCGCAGCAGCTTATCTCGCGGGCATAGATCGCGTATTCCGGATCGGAGGCGCCCAGGCGGTGGCGGCTCTGGCTTACGGCACGGCGACGGTACCGCGAGTGGACAAGATCGTGGGCCCCGGAAACATCTACGTGGCGACCGCGAAGAAGTTGGTGTTCGGCCAAGTTGGCATCGACATGGTAGCCGGGCCGTCGGAAATCCTCATCATCAGCGATGGCGGCACCGATCCGGACTGGATCGCGATGGACCTCTTCTCGCAGGCTGAACACGATGAGGATGCGCAGGCGATACTCATCAGTCCGGACCGTGCCCACCTTGATGCGGTGGAAGCAAGCATACGCCGCTTGTTGCCGACCATGGAGCGGGCCGATGTGATCCGGACCTCGCTGTCGCGGCGCGGTGCTCTGATCGAAGTCCGGGATCTGGACGAGGCGGCGGATGTGGCGAACCGCGTCGCGCCCGAACACCTCGAGCTTTCCGTGGAAGATCCGGAGAGTTTGGTCGCTAAAATCCGCAACGCCGGCGCCATCTTCATGGGCCGCTACACAGCGGAAGTATTGGGCGATTACTGCGCGGGCCCGAATCATGTGCTTCCTACCTCGGGGACGGCCAGATTCTCGTCGCCCCTGGGCGTGTACGATTTCCAGAAGCGGTCGAGCTTGATTTTCTGTTCGCGGCAAGGTGCCGACCAATTGGCGCGAACCGCTTCCGTATTGGCGCGGGGCGAGGGGCTGACCGCCCATGCCCGTTCCGCCGAGTACCGTATCGTAGAATCGCCATGACCGATCTCCAAAGCATGATCCGGTCTTTGCTGAGACCGGAAGTACTGGCTTTGTCGGCCTATCACGTTCCGGATTCGTCAGGTTACGTCAAGTTGGACGCCATGGAAAATCCTTATTCGTGGCCGGATGACATGGTCGACGAATGGCTGGCTCGGCTGCGTGAAGCACGGCCGAACCGCTATCCCGATCCCTCGTGCGGCCGGCTCAAAGCCAGGCTGCGCGAAGCCTACGGCGTGCCTGAAGCCGCCGGACTCCTGATGGGGAACGGTTCGGACGAAATCATTCAAATCATCCTCATGGCGCTCAAAGGGCGCGATGCGACGGTTTTGGCGCCGGAGCCGACCTTCGTTATGTATCGGCAGATTGCGTCCAGCCTGGGGCTCGAATTTATCGGCGTACCCTTGCGGGGAGAGGATTTCGCCCTGGACATGCCCGCGATGCGGGCGATGATCGAGACGCACCGCCCCGCGGTGATCTTCCTGGCCTATCCGAATAACCCGACCGGCAATCTTTTCGATTCCGAAGATATCGCCGAGATCCTGCGCATAGCGCCTGGGCTGGTGGTCGTGGATGAAGCCTACACGGCCTATGCCGGGCGGAGCTTCATGCCGCGCCTTGCAGAATTCGACAATCTGCTGGTCATGCGTACGCTGTCCAAGCTGGGACTGGCAGGGCTGCGATTGGGATTCATGGCTGGGGCTAAAGCTTGGATCGACGAATTCGACAAGATTCGACTGCCTTACAACATCAACACCTTGACCCAGATCAGCACCGAATTCGCCTTGGAGAAGAGGAAGGTACTGGAGTCTCAAGTCGAATCGATTCTGCGTGATCGGCAGCACCTATACGAAGAACTCGCCCGGCTTCCCGGAGTCCATGTCTATCGGAGCGACGCCAATTTCATCTTGTTCAGGCTTCTGCGGCATGATGCCGATCACGTGTTTCGAAAGCTCAAGGATGCGGGCATTTTGATCAAGAATCTGCATTCATCAGGCGGCCGGCTGGCAGGCTGCTTGCGGGTCACCGTCGGGACGCCGGAGGAGAACCAGAGATTCCTTACGGCGCTCGCCGAGACCCTGGCATCATAGAGCGAGAGAGCCGACGGTATTGCTTTTGGAGTCTTTCTCAAACAAAATCCTTCCGGTCGGGGAAACGCATTGTCAACTATAACGATTCAATCAGGCGGAACGCGCGCGTTCCAGAATAAAAACAGACATAATCGAAAACGATAAGACCTAAGAGCTCGAGCAGTTAAAGGGGGTACCCAGGAGATGGTGGCATGACTAACGAAGGCGTGGATCTCGACAAGCGCCGTTTTTTGACCCAGGCGGCGGTGGTTATCGGCGCCGTCGGCACAGGCGCCATGGCTGTGCCGTTCATCTCGTCAATGAAACCCAGCGCCAAAGCCGAAGCTCTTGGAGCTCCGGTGGACGTCGACATCAGTAAGATCGAGCCCGGACAAATGATTCGTGTTTTGTGGCGGGGCAAGCCGGTCTGGATATTACACAGAACGCCCAACAGCCTGGCTATCCTGCCGACGCTCGAGGATCAGTTGCGCGATCCTAAGTCGAAGCAATCGGAACAGCCGAAAACCGCGACCAACGAGTATCGTTCCATCAAGCCCGAGATTTTTGTCGCCATAGGCATCTGTACCCACCTTGGATGCTCTCCCGTCTACCGTCCGGAAATCGCACCCCCGGACCTCGGGCCGGACTGGAAGGGTGGATTTTTCTGTCCCTGCCACGGATCACGCTTCGATTTGGCGGGACGCGTGTACAAATCGGTTCCGGCGCCGACCAATCTGGTCGTTCCACCGTATTACTACGCCAGTGACACGCGGATCGTTATCGGTTTAACGAGTGGCGAGGAGTAGGCGCGATGGCTTCGGAAAAGACAAAGGCTCTTCTGAACTGGCTGGACGAGCGGTTTCCAGTAACGAAGCTCTGGGAAAGCCAGCTTACCAAGTACTACGTGCCGAAGAATTTCAATTTCCTGTACTTCTTCGGCTCTTTGGCGATACTCGTACTCGTCAATCAGATCGTGACCGGGGTTTTTCTGACGATGCACTACAAGCCGTCGGCGGAACTCGCGTTCGAGTCGGTCGAATACATCATGCGGGACGTCGATTACGGTTGGCTGCTTCGGTATATGCACTCGACCGGTGCGTCGATGTTTTTCATCGTCATTTACATCCACATGTTCCGGGCGATCTTCTACGGGTCGTTCAAAAAGCCGCGCGAGCTGATCTGGCTTTTCGGCATGACGATCTTCGTACTCCTCATGGCGGAAGCCTTCATGGGATATCTATTGCCGTGGGGGCAGATGTCCTACTGGGGAGCTCAGGTCATCATCTCGCTGTTCGGCGCTATTCCGGGCATCGGAGAAGGCCTTGCGACTTGGATACGGGGCGACTACGTTGTCGCCGACGCTACTTTGAACCGGTTCTTCGCGCTCCATGTTGTCGGAATTCCGTTGGCTCTCCTGATCCTAGTGGTGTTTCACCTTGTCGCCTTGCGCACCACGGGCTCCAGCAATCCCGACGGCATCGAGATCAAAAAACAGAAGAAGTCGGAAGACGGTGTTCCAATCGACGGCATACCGTTTCATCCGTACTACACCGTCAAGGATCTATACGCAGCGGTCGTTTTCCTGATTGTCTGCTCTATCATCATTTTTTACATGCCGGAAGTGGGAGGGTATTTCCTGGAGCATCCGAATTTCGAGCCGGCGAACCCGGCGGTGACGCCCGAGCACATACAGCCGGTTTGGTATTTCACGCCGTTTTATTCGGTCTTACGCGCGATTCCAAACAAGCTGGGCGGCGTTGTAGCCATGGGTGCATCGATCGTCCTGCTGTTCTTGCTTCCATGGCTGGACCGCTCGCCGGTGAAATCGATCCGTTACCGCGGCACAGTCTTTAAGGTTGCATTGGCTTTGTTCGTGGTGAGTTTTTTTGGACTCGGCGTCCTTGGAACGAAACCCGTGACACCTACTTCCACGGCTTTCGCGAGGCTGTTTACGTTCATTTATTTCGCATTCCTACTGTTGATGCCGTTTTATCCGAGGTTCGAGGCAACCAAACCGGTGCCCGAACGGTTGGCTGAACCGATCATTCCGCTGCGTAAGCGCGAGGGTAAGCATTGGCGCATGCTCGAGCGCGGCTTAGAGGCCATCCGGACCAGTTCGGCCTGGCAAGGCGTAAAAAGGCGGTTGGAGGCCATTGCAGCCCATCCGCAGTATCAGAATATAAAAGAACGGCTATCGACCGTTATCGAACGGCTGAAAACTTACGGAAGCAAATAAGAATGAGAACGGCATTCGGCATAGCATTGTTGTTATTTTCTTTGGCTGCGTCCGCGACAGAACCGGTTAAACCGCTCGATGACGTGGACGTGGATATTTTCGATACCGAGTCCGTTCGGAGGGGAGCCGGTTACTTCAGCAACTATTGCATGGGTTGCCATTCCGTCAAACTGATCCGCTACTCCAGGATCGGCAAGGACCTGTGCCTGGATGAAGACACCATGCGGCGCGAGTTCATGTTCGGCAACGTCAAGATTCACGACAATCTCGAGACCGCGATGAGCAAGGAATACGGAGAAAACGCTTTCGGCGTGGCGCCACCGGATCTTTCTTTGATCGTGAGGGCCAGGGGAGCGGATTGGGTTTACAGTTATCTCAAAGGATTTTATGTCGATCCCAAACGGCCGTTTGGCGTGAACAACCTAATTTCTCCGGGTGTCGCCATGCCCAACGTGCTATGGGCGCTTCAGGGTGTTCAGGAACCCGTGATCAAGAAAGTCGGCGGAGAAGATAGGGTCGTCGATGCCCGGCTGGTTAAGAAAGGCGAGATGTCGCCGAAGGAATTCGACCAAGCCGTGACGGACATCGTCAACTTTCTCGCGTATGTTGCGGAGCCTTCTAAGCTTCAGCGCCTACCGCTCGGAAAATATGTTCTCTTTTTCTTGGTGGTGTTAGCGGTCATCATGTACCGATTGAAGAAAGAATATTGGAAGGATGTTCATTAAGGTTTAGTGGTAAAATGGGCGGCCGGCCGGTTGGAAGACGATGCGTCCGAAGGTGTGCTGTGCCAAGCGACTTGAGGGCGATGGCTGGGCCGCCGAACGGGCTCCGTCGAAAAATTGGGAGTAGACGAGCTGAGGTGACGGTCTGAAATAATAGGTCCTCACTCGATTCTCTCAATCATCGCGCCGGGGATCTTGGGAGCTCCACGATGACCTGTTCCGAAGAAGGAGTCGTCTTGAGAGATGACCATAAATTTTTCCAACCGGAACCTTGTTTGTCTTTCTTGAGGTGTTCAGCGTGGCAAGCACTGCTAGCCGCAAATCGGTAATGACTCTTTTTTGTTCCCCGACCTGCGTCTATAGCCACAGAACACGGATCGTTTTGTTCGAAAAAGGGATTGCGGCGGATATCGAATATATCGATGCCAGGAAGCCGCCCGAAGACTTGCTTGCGCTGAATCCCCACGGGAACACGCCGACGCTGGTTGATCGCGATCTGGTGCTGTACGAGTCTCGGATCATCATGGAATATTTGGACGAACGCTTCCCGCATCCACCGTTACACCCCATGGACCCCGTATCGCGGGCGCGGGCGCGCATGCTGGTCCATCGTATCGACGAGGATTGGTATCGTCTTTTGGACGAAATCGAAAACTCATCGGATAAAAACGATCTCAAAGCGAAGAAGACGCTGCGGGACAGTCTCATCGCCGCGGCGCCGGCGTTCGCATCTAGGCCCTACTTTCTCAGTGACGAATTTTCTTTGGTAGACTGTACGCTCGCCCCATTGCTTTGGCGTCTGCCCGCTTTGGGGATAGACCTGCCGAAACAGGCGGGGTCGATTACAGCTTATGCGCGACGTTTGTTTGAGCGGGATGCGTTTCAAGCTAGTTTAAGTGAACAAGAGCGGAATTTGACCAGTTTTGCAGAGCCACTGACTGCCTGATGAATTCACTCAAACCGTACTTGGTAAGGGCCATATACGACTGGATAGTCGACAACCAGTGCACGCCCTATCTGCTCGTTGACGCCGACGCGCACGGAGTTGTCGTGCCGAGACAATATGTTCAAGACGGCAAAATTGTGCTGAACTTGCGGCCTCAAGCCGTACAAGGCCTGTCCCTGGGTAATCATGAGGTCGAGTTCGGCGCGCGCTTTGGCGGGACGCCAATGCAGATCACCGTTCCAATGCGAGCGGTGCTCGCTATTTACGCGCAGGAAAACGGTAAAGGAATGATCTTCGATGAAGAGGGGGATGACGAGACGCCCCCACCGGCCGATTCGGCCCCCGCAGCACCGACTGCGAAGAAAAAACCGGTGCTGAAGGTCGTGAAATAGCCGATCGGCTGTTTCTACGACTTATCGGGCACGTAAAGTTTCGTGACCTTACTGGACTGCGCGGCCTCCCGGTCGAGCGGAATGATTTTGGCAGTTCCGCGACGTTCGACCTGATCAATGCGAATAATTTCGTGCATTGGAATGAACGAACGCCGGATATTGGCGAATTCCGCCCTCAGTTTCTCTTCGTAGGGATCCACCACCACGGACGAATTCTCGCCGAAAACAAAATCCTCGATCACCACGAACCCGAACATCTCGCCCTGAAACACCCTTTTCGCATAGATTTCGTAAACTTGGTTCTGGTTGACGAAAACGACCCTATAAATCAGATTGTCCGACATGACGATTTTGATTCGGCGCTTGGGATGAAATTCGAAGTAGACGGAAATTCCGGCCATTATAAGGGAAAACGCCAAAGCTCGACGCGGTCCTATGGAATAGGGATGGGACGGCGTCGATCGGTGAGGCAAACGGTGTGCATACCGCTACCGGTTTTTGGCTTGGCAGGAGAGGAGATCCGTCATGGTGTTTGTGAAACGTGTTTATGAACCGCTGGCGTCCGGCGATGGCGAACGCTACTTGGTCGAGCGGTTGTGGCCTAGAGGTATCACAAAAGAAGCGCTGATGATAACGGCCTGGATCAAGGAGGCGGCGCCGAGTACGGAGCTTCGGCGCTGGTTCGGGCATGAACCGTCTAAATGGAACGAATTCAGGCAGCGCTACTTCTCGGAATTGGATCGCAAGCCCGAAGTGATTCGCCCGCTTCTGGAAGCCGCAACCCGAGGAAACATTACGTTGCTTTACAGCGCTCGCGACACGGAGCACAACAGTGCGATAGCGTTGGCGGAATATTTATCGAAGCGCTTGGCTCAGCGCTCGGACTGAGGAAGTCCCAAGCAACTGAATTCCGATCATGACCTTCGAAAGACCTGTTCAAAGCTAAGTCGAAGGGCTCAGGGCCGGTCTTGCGAAGGGATTAAGCAGAATTTCCTTGAGTGCTTATCCTGTAGATGGTTTGCCTTAGAGCCGAATCAAAGAGCTGGTCTCGCGTGCAGTCGGCGGGAACCGGAGCCGACTTGGGATAGGCCCCAGGGTTTCGCACATTGGAACCATTATGGACCCGATTCATCTCGATTTTCGCGTTTTGTTCAGTTACGCCTTCCGCCCCTTTTTTCTGCTGGTCGGTATTTACGCTGTCCTCGCCGTGTTGGCGTGGGGGTTCCATCTCGGCGGCATCCTAATGTGGCCGAATATACCCCCTGCTGCGGTCCGGCACGGACATGAAATGGTTTTCGGATTCGCTGGGGCTGCGATCGCTGGGTTTTTGTTGACGGCCGTTGCCACCTGGACCGGCCGTTCGCCGGTTGCGGGAATACCGCTCATGATCCTGTGTGCGGCTTGGATCGGCGCCCGGCTGGGAGCATTCCTCCCGGGGCTTGTTGGAACGGCTTTGTGGGCGTTTGCCGGTGTCGTGTTTTGGGGAGGGTTATTGTCGCTAGTCGCGCGCGAGGTCGTCGCGGTACGAAACGCTCGCAACTACAAAGTACTAGGCCTGCTGCTCGCATTTCTCGCGACCGAGGTTTATTTCTTTTTCGTCGCATCCGGCGATGTGGCAGCGCAGGAAGCAGCATTGCGTACCGGGTTATGCCTTGTGATCGGCATGATTCTTTTAATCGGAGGTCGGATCATTCCCAGCTTTACTCAGAACTGGCTGCGTTTGAATCGGCCTGAACTCCGCGTCAGTTTGCCACCTTTCGACCGTTTCGACGGCACCACCGTAGCGATTAGCTTGCTGTTCGCGCTTGGTTTCGTTTTTATGCCGCAATCGCCGGGATTCGGTGCTCTGGGGCTCATTGCCTCCGTGCTCCATGTTATCCGCCTTGGCCGGTGGCGTGGCTGGCTGGCCTATGCGGAACCGCTACTCTGGATTCTCCACGTCGGCTATGCCTGGATACCCGTCGGATTGGCATTGCTCGGCGCGAGCATGTTGCTCGACCATGCAGGGGCATGGGACAGCGGGTTGCACGCCCTCGGCTACGGAGCCATAGGCACGATGATTCTCGGGGTCGCTGCTCGAGTGGCGCTGGGCCACACGGGAAGGCCGTTGCAAGCCTTTCCTTCGATGACCGTCGCTTTCGTGATGATGATTCTCGGAACTGCTTTCCGCCTTTTTGCGCAACCGGGTGGGCTCGCCATGGCGGCCGCGGTAGGGTTGTGGAGCGCAGCCTATGTCGTGTTCGTGGTGCGCTATCTTCCCATCCTGTTGGCACCGCGTCTCAAGTGATAGAAGCCTAAACGTCGATACGCGTTGTCGCCTAATCCAGGGGGACACGAATCGACGAAATCGCCCTACATATCGCTTCCTCGCCCTTTCACGCCAGGTTAGGGAGGTTCTAACGTAGATTCTGTTTCATGCCCTACGATAGGCTCAGCAAAACGTTCGGCAAGTTTGTCTTGAGCCTGTCTGAAGGACTGTACTCAACATACGGTCGAAAGCGCACGCTGCTGTTGCGGGGATGTCTCCACCAAGCAGGAGCATGGCGACCAGGTGATTTGCCCGCCGAGCAACGGGACTCACCCAAAATCACAAAATCACCATGACGTTATCCCGGCGAAAACGCTGTCATCTCTCGATAACGGCAGTTTGCTTAATTGTCGTTTCAATCCACTCCCGGTTATTAAGCCGGGAGTTACCGCCTACGGGAGAACGACCGAGGACTATGTCATCAGGTTTCAATCCACTCCCGGTTATTAAGTGTCACGTCCCGTATGATTATTTACCGAGAAGGAGTTATGCTCTGTTTGAAGCCCGGAGCCTTCTCCAGGAGATATTCGGTTCGTCCAAGTGAGGTTTCTCTCCATGCAGATTCGTCTTCATAAGAACGCCCGTACCACCCCGGCCGTTCGGCAGGCCATTCAAGCGTCCACGTTGAGCGAGCGCGCCTTGGCCCAAAAGCATGGCATTAGCCGAACGACCGTCCGCAAGTGGAAACACCGCTCCTCGGTCGAAGATGCCTCACACCGGCCCCACACCCTCAGAACCACGCTCACGCCCGCCCAGGAAGCCATCGTGGTCTACCTCCGCCAAGCTCTGCTCCTCCCCTTGGATGATCTCCTGGCCGTGACCCGGGAATTTCTCAATCCCGCCGTGTCCCGTTCCGGGCTAGACCGCTGCCTGCGCCGCCACGGGGTGGCGTCCCTCAAGACCCTGCTTCCGCCTACAGAGAAGGCGAAGGTCAAACCCTTCAAGGCCTATGAGCCCGGCTTCCTTCACCTGGATGTTAAGTACTTGCCCGCCATCGACGGCGAACCCCGCCGATACCTGTTCGTCGCCATCGACCGCGCCACCCGCTGGGTCTATGTCGCCCTCAAGCCCAACCGCACCGCCTTAAGCGCAAAGGACTTCCTCAAAGCGGTGATTCAGGCCGCGCCTTTCCGCATCCAGAAATGCCTGACCGACAACGGCTCGGAGTTTACCGACCGTTTCCTGACCCGAACTCGGCAGCCCTCGGGGACGCATGAGTTTGACCGCCTCTGTACTGAACAAGGCATCGAACATCGCCTGATTCCGCCGGGCCGGCCCCAAACGAATGGCCTGGTGGAACGCTTCAATGGCCGCATCGAGGAGGTGTTGCAAACCCATCACTTCGATTCAACCGCCGATCTGGACACCACCTTGCACCGCTATGTCGAGCTGTACAATCATCACATTCCCCAAAAGGCCTTAGGCCATCTCACCCCAATTCAGACTCTCAAAAACTGGCAACTGTCCCATCCTCATCTTTTTCGAAAGAGGGTTTACAATCGTGCGGGACTTGACAATTAAGCCGGGAGTTACCGAATTGCGCCTGGCGCTAGAGCGCTCGGTGCTGGTTTCAATCCACTCCCGGTTATTAAGCCGGGAGTTACCAGGCCGGACGGCCTGTTCGAGCGCTACGAGCTGCTGTTTCAATCCACTCCCGGTTATTAAGCCGGGAGTTACCGTGGGTCAACGGGCGCATTGCTGGGACTACTTACCGTTTCAATCCACTCCCGGTTATTAAGCCGGGAGTTACCCTCGGGCGTCGATTACGCGCGCATGGTGGAGGATGGTTTCAATCCACTCCCGGTTATTAAGCCGGGAGTTACGAGTGAAAAACTACCGCTAATCGCGGCACACATAAGTTTCAATCCACTCCCGGTTATTAAGCCGGGAGTTACAGGTAGCCAAAGACACAAGCGTCATGCCTTACCCTGTTTCAATCCACTCCCGGTTATTAAGCCGGGAGTTACCTCCGCGTTGGCCTCCGGAGCCAAAGGTCGGACGTTCGAGTCGTCTCGGGCGCGCCAAATTTCAGCCAAAACGCCTTGTGTCACAAGGGTTTACAAAAACAACCGCTGAATCTGCGGTCTCCCAGCAGCAAGGGTTTGTCACAGTCAGTGTGACAAAAGTGTGACAAAAAACCAGCCCTCCCTGGTGACATTCTTCCTTAGGCGTCGAAATGTAGCATAGCCGTGGCGTCTCGGTATCGCGTCACAATTTTGTCACACATTGGTAATTGTAGAGCATCTCATGGGTCTCGCCCTCGCCAGGGTTTCGCCGATCTTCGCCCGTGGTGTTCCTCATACATTTTTCCACGAGCAAACCCCGTGCCAACTTAAAATGCAGTAACCATGCGCCTTCGAGACTGGCACAAATCATGCGAATATAGTTCCACCGCAAAACCCGTGCCAACTTTTTAACCCCGGCCATACTTTTTTCTGTGCGAGCTCGCGCGCGGTATATAGCCTCGATCGGAAATTTTTTGGTCGTTCAAAACCGAGAGACAGCGCCAATGACGCTGTTCGACAAGCTGATTTTGTCACAGTGACGAAAATAGCCTGCCCACAAAAGGCGCGAAGGCGGGGTAGGCAGCCCTTACCGCCCCTCGTGGGGCGGCAGGACAGAGAGGCTGGCGCCGTCAGTACTGCGATTGCAGCTTTCGAATTTTGGCCTCGAGAATTTGATGTGCTAGCTTCCCTGGCCGAGAAGGAAGGCCAGGCTCATGCACCAGAGCCGAAAAAATTCTGTGTTCCCTTTCAGTCATGCGGTCCTGTAGAGTCTCCCGCACTGGCCGGAGCAGATGTTTAGTGTCGGGGCACCACACAGAATTTAGCCAGTGGTGAGCGCTTACCAAATCCCCGGATTGAATCGCTTGTCGGATCGCCTTGCAGCAGCTACGAAAGCCGCGGGGCATCCATCGAGATGTTTGGGCCTGTGTTTCCAAGGTAAAAGCTAAATCGAGCAGATCGGTCATTGTCGTCGTCCTCCATGACGAATGTTGAGATCAGTGAGAATCGGTCGGTGGTTCGGGCGGCTGATTGATAATGGTGCCGCCGTCGCTGTTCGCCTTCCGCACCAAACGGGAAGCCGTTTCCAAAACGATCCGGGCTGCCCGAAGCTGGCGATTGGGGTTTAGCCTGGCGGTCAACGCCGCCTCAAGAACGTCCAGCGCCTTGTCTACCAGGGCAGGCAACCGCTCGATCAAGCGTTGCTCGGCAACCGCCATTAACCTTTCGAGTTCGGCCTTGGCCTCTGGCTTTTGCAAAAATCGACAGACGGCTGTTGGATGGAAGTCGCTTTGACGTGCGGCTTCAGCTTGGCTCATCCCTTCTGCCAGTCTGTACAGCAAGAGACGTTGCTTTGGGGAAAAAGCGTCGTTAGATTTCATTGTGTTACGTCCATGTTGAATGTTTGGTGGGTCTGGGATATGTGGAGTAGTTTCTAAGTTATTGATTTGTAAGATGTTGGTGGGTCTGGTGGGTCTGGTGGGTCAATTTCCAACTCTCTACTAATTTTATTTTTTCAAAAATTTTTTGCTAGCCGAGTTAGAGACAGACCCACGAGACCCACGAGACCCACAAGACCTTTTAAAATCAAACACTTACGTGGTGGGTCTGAAAAAATCAGACCCACGAGACATTTACCCCGCAAGTTCAACCCTCCACAAAGCGACACCCTGATAAGTGCCAGCCGACATAAACCGCCTACCATCCACGATTTGCCCTTTGCGTCTCCGGATGTGCTCGCCCAAACGTCGCGAATCAATTGCACCATTTCGCCCCATTGCAACACATTCCATAGCCTCGATTAACGCACGCCGATCCTCCTCCGAACACACAACATCCGCCACACGCGCAGCCTTCGCCGCAGTGACGGGCCGGCCTTTGTAAACGCGATGCCACGCTTCCAACAGCCCACCCAGGTTGATGCTCTCGGGATCTTCACCGGCATTGACGCTGAGGCTGTCCACAGGGTCAGCGCAACCCAGCCAAATCAAGGCATCTCGTACCCCGCGGTTCCACGCCTCGAACGAACCCAAAACATTCGCACCCACATTCGGCCTACCGGCACACACATACGCCCGCAGGATCGTGAGTGCCGCCACAATCAGGCTCTCTCGACGCTCATCACAATACGCCAGGAAATCCCGATCGAACGATCTCGCAAATGGCCTTTCGCATTGTGGATCGATCCGGCAAGCGAGCACTCGCCGGGTCAGGTCACCCGTGATCAAGGTGTTATTGCCCGTGCTTACCAAAACACAATTCGTCGGCACATGCACATTCCGACTCACGCCGAGCACCCGATCAGAAAAAGATTGCTGCGTCAGCAGGATACAAATCACATCGGATTTCATTTGAGATGAAACGTTGTCGAGCAAAATAACCGGGTGTCCCTCTCTCAACAGCGCCGTGAACCGTTTCCGCATCTCGTTTTCGTCGTCGGTGTAGGCCGTTGTCGTAGGCTCCAAGCCGGTAACGATTCGTCCGATCGCCCGCGCCAACAAGGTTTTGCCGCTACCCGCTGTCGGCGCGTCGATGTGAAACAGTGGCGCTGTAGGCAGGCTTCGGCGGATCACCGCCGTAAGCAGAGCAGCAACCCACACCATTTCGTCGACATCCGTCGCAATCGGGAACGTCGAAACGGCTTCACGAAGCACGCCCAGCGCACCCAAGGCATCCTCTCGGCTTGGATGTTGCGGGACAGGCTCAAAGTTGCAACCTCGCAGGTCCAAAAACAGGCCGGTTTCAGGGTCGTAGCCTGGCGCTTCCACCACCCTTCCATCCGGCGCAAGAGTCGGATGAGACACTGTGCCCGCCAGGTTCGGCAGCCGACTCTCGCCGCCGTTCAGCAACATTTTCAGGACACGTTCCGGCAAGTCTCGCGTTACCAACTCGCCCTTCGCGTTCGGCTTCCGACATCGCACCAGCGGCGCCAGCATCAAATGCAGCGAATGCTCGTTCAGTGGCTGGATCTCGGCAATTCCGACAGGTCTTCGAATCGCCCCCGTGGTGCTATCCTCGCGATGAACGACACGCACCAACTCGCCGCCCCGCTGAAACACTTTCGGTTCCGACTCGCACAGAAGTGCGTCTTCGCAGGCTTGAACCGCCCGATGTGGTTCTCCTTCCCGAACTATGACATCGGTCCGCTCAACGCGATAGTTAACCCCTCCCCTGTCGAAGCTGTGCACAATGATCGCTCGGCCATTGGCGTTGACGTACAACTTCGCCCGCCAACGGTTTTCATGGTCCGGATCCCATGGGTCAAGCAGCTCAGCGCCATCGAATTTCTGCGGATCTCGCAAGACATCGGCGACACTCGCCCGCCCATGTTCCCGGAACATCAGCGGAATCGATCCGGTTAGAACGCGGTTTTCACTGTATGCACGTTCAACGTCTTGTTCTGCCTGCCGTTCTGGGACGCCTCGAGCGATTAGGTCTCGTTTTTGCCGTTCTCGAAACACTCGCCCAAGTGCTTCGGCTTCCGGACGCGCCTTTTCCTTCGCAGCCTCGACAAGCTCTCGGTACAGCGCTTCCTCAGCTTCGGTCAGGTCGGCAATCCGTGTGGTGTCCAAAGCGACACCCGGACAATGTTCAGGATCACGCCGATACTGTCGCAACCCGTCGCCAAGCACCGGCCTCGCGCAAAAGTCCAGCCGTTCAGGACTACTCACCGCGACATCGATAATGCTTCGTTCGATCATCGCGCCAGACTTCGAGACTTCAATCCGACCGTGCCCAGCCAGCCAGAGCCGTTTGAACAACGCTTTGGTCGCCCTCGGGATGTCAGCGCCAGACTTCACGCGAATGTAGATGTGCATGCCGCCGGCATCGATAGCAGGTCTTTGCACTAGCCTCACACATCGGTCACCCGCCCCATCGATAACCTCGAAATCAGCCTTGCCTGGGGCACTTCGATAAATTCCCGATGAAGTCGACGATGCGATGATCTTTTCGGCTTGCGCGAATCCCGGAATCACCGCCTCAAAGGCGGCCAAAACATCTTCACGACCTAACGGCACGCCGTTCTTTGGTGGGTCATAGTCGATGAGCCAGACAGCCTCGCCGTCGGGAAACCGAAAGTGTTGTTTTGTGCGGGAAATGGCGTACGGATACTTCGGCAAAAGTTTCCGCGAAGCGATTTGCACCCGCTCGAAGTCACAAACTCCCTGTCCGATCGCGACATTGTTCGGCGAATCAGGATCATTGGCGGCTAAAAGGAAGCGATAAAAACCTTCGAAATCAGTCTCTATCGTTCTGGCTTCGCCGAGCACCATGGAACATTGACTGGCGTCCTTGATGATGTTGCCGTTGGCCAGCTCGATAGTCTTGGTCAACAGGCCGTTGGATTTGGTGAATTGCGTGTAAGTAATTGAATTCATTGCGAGTCCCAATGGTTGAATGTTACGGGCCGCAATGGACAGAAGGCGGGAATTTGTTAAGATATCAACAGGTTACGTAGATATCCCGCCCCGCGTCCATGCGGGGTTTTTTTCTTTGTGGCTAGCTAGTCCGTTTAGACGCCAGCCACCGCTCAACATCGGCTCGAAGAAAGCCGATTGCACGCTTTCCTAAGCGAAATTCTTGGGGGAAGGTAGGATCGGTAGCACGCAGCCGGTCGAGCGTCGAAATCGATACTCCAAGGTGTTGCGCTAACGGCCTTTTGCGGAATATGATCGAATCGTCCCTATTCATTAACGGTTCCTTCTGGTGGGGGAAGAACTGTCACAAACATGCGACAGGCGTCGTCATTTTTAACGCACGGTTTGAACTTAGTCAAGAGACCGCAAATCACCGCTAATCCCCTCATTAATCCGCCGACATCGTACTTACCCCAACTTCTCCCGGATGTCCTCCGGTCTTAAGTGCGCGTAGCGTTTCAGCATGTCCAGACTCTGGTGCCCGGTAATCGCGGATACCTCCATGGTACTCAATCCTTTCTCAATCAGTCGGCTTGTCGCTTCGTGTCTAAGGTCGTGAAGGTGCAAGTCCTCAATACCCGCTCGACGGCACGCCTTAACAAACGCATGGGTAAGACCGTCAGGCGTCATGTTCCAGACTTTCCCGGTGAGATTTCGCGGTAATCTCTTTAAAATCGCGACAGCCTTGCTCGTCAGCGGAATTGTTCGCGGTACCATGGTCTTCGTCTGAGGAATGTGAAGCACCCCTCGGCGCATATCAACATCCTCCCAGCGCATTGCACACAGCTCACCCCGCCGCATCGCTGTTTCAAGTGCAAACTGAACCATTGTCTGTGCCGTCGGCGACACTGCCAACGCTTCAAGCAACCGCTCCAACTCACCGGCTTCTAAGCGCCGTTCCCGCCCTCGCGGCAGTCGCGGAGCCTTTACTGTCGGAACGCCTCCCGGCAAATGGATTCCCCATTCGCCGTGGGCCAACTTTAAGACGCGATTCAACAAACCCAATTCGTGCTTGACCGATTGCGGACTAAGAGCTTTCAAGCGTTCTTGTCGGAATTCCGCTAAACGGCAAGGTGTGAGTTCCACCAAGGTATGCTTGCCAAGTTCACGCCGTAGATGTTTGATCCGGGTTTTTTCGGCCTTCTGCCCGCGAAGCGAAGGTAGTATCTCCGCTTCGAATCGGTCCAAAAGCTCATTGAGTGTCGTGCGCTCGGCGAATGTAGGATTTACAAAGGTACCTTTGCCGATTTGTCCCTCGATTTCGGCCGCCCACGTCTGAGCGTCTGTCTTTCTCTCGAAGGTTTTGGAGAGCATCTGCCCCTTTTTTCTAACCTGAACCTGCCAACTTGACCCCCGTTTTCGGATAGTCGCCATAATCGCCTCTGTGACAGAAGTGTGACACAGGGCGTTGGCCTAATTTGGACATGCGCGGTAAGTTATTGATTGCGCGGCATGCGCCCGTAGCTCAGTTGGATAGAGCGTTGGCCTCCGGAGCCAAAGGTCGGACGTTCGAGTCGTCTCGGGCGCGCCATTCAAGTCAAGGACTATAGAGTTCTTGCCCTCCTTAGAACCCTTTCTCGTTCACAAATCATTCACGCTGAACGGTGCAAAGGGTTTTTTCATGCCTACCGTCTGACGAAAGCTCAGGCTCAATAGGGGGCAAGGACCATCCAGAATGAGATAGACAAATTTGTTCCCGCGGAAAACCATCGGCATACCGATGGTCCGTGATCATTCACTTAGGGAAGTGCTCTAACCGTCGGACGTTTGAAACAGGTCCTTTGCTTCCTGTCGAATCCTGCACGCGTTAGCTAAGTTTCCTCTTTTACCGGAGTCCAGTATTTTTCGGGAACGTCGATCACGTAGGTACCGTTATTGTATCCCTCGACTACGTATCCAAAGAGTTTGTCCACCAGCTTGATGTCCCGGAGTTGAATCCAGGCGATGACGACACCGCGGAAAGCCTCGTCGAGCGTCAGCAGAGCCAGGCTGTGATCAGAAGGCTCCTTGGATTTTCCGGGAAACTGAACGACATTGTTCATCAGAATAGCTCCTGTCTGTTCTTCTGTTTTTTCGTCCACTTCGTTGTGTCTTCCTGATCTCGGGCCATCGAGTTTGCCGCTATGCTAAAAAGATTAGTCCGTTCTTCCTCCACTAGCATTGCCCCCATTTCTGAACAGCGCTCGCGAATTCTGAACACCGCTAGCAGATTCGCGGAGATTACCGCTGGGGTGTTGAAGGCGGATCGTCCGTTTGTGATCGAACCGCTCGCTCTGCTGGACAAAATCTACCTAAGCTGCACGGGGAGGCCGTCATGGCAAGCGAAATCAGGAATGTTCGCGAGCTGTAGGACTTTCCAGCTTGCGTGCCGGTCTTCCATCGGGGAGATATCAACGAGGGCGGGTTTCGGAGCGCAGCGACTTCTGCTCAGTAAAGCCCAGACGGTTGGTCGTGCGATCTGGCCATGGGCTACGCACCCCGATGATATTTCGGCAGTTCTGCGCAGGAAAGCTACGCCCAAGACCTTGGAGCGTATTCGGCATTTTGCAGAAGCGACCGGCTGGCTTGAACGTGGCGAAGCGGTGGCTGCGCTGGCTTTACTGTGGAGCAAGAAGGTTTGAAGCAGGCAGGCGATAATATTAAAAAGGTGTCATAGTCCATTCAAATGCCGATTGGCCTTCTGTTTAGAAGGCTGGGTTGTTACGGCGAACGCTTGTGTTCACGAAAATCGCGGGATTCAAGACGTCGGAACATATGAGATATCCAAACTGAGCGCTATTGATCTTCAAACGTCGCCCAAGTGAAATTTCATCGTGGACTAGCGTACTTTCTTGAGGGGTAAGTTCGTGATAAAGGACTGACGATGCCTAAGAATCGATTTCCAGAATTTTCTGCCATTGTCGAACCATACGAAGAAAAGATAAATGCTCTTGAGGATAGGCTGCGTGAGGCGCGATACACCATTCTCAACCTAGTGCCGAAAGAAGCTCAAGAGGCGCTCAAGAGTTATCTTTCGTGCGAGTCAAGACAAGAAACCTATGGTTGGCTAGACAGAACCGCCGAGACTATTGTGTCGCTTGCGCAGATTCTCGCTCCGGAAAAGGGTTCCTATTTTTCTGATCGTGCCTATTGTCCATTATGTGGTGGGGAGAGCACCTCTCCCTACGAAAGAGGGTTTGCTGTTCCAGAAGGACTTCGGCGCCATCTTGTCGGCTGGGGTAACACGCGTCCCTGTGCAGTCTTGGAGGCGGCTTTTGCGCTCGCTAAGGAGTATTGGCATGAAAAATTTCATGCCGAAGAACAGATCGAGAAAGCTCAAGAAGAAGAGCGACGAAGACAGCGCAAAGCTTCGGAGGTCCTTTATCGCATTGCACCAGATCGGGAACCCGAGCTGATTGATGAAGGCTTCATTTTCGGCGGCACTTTCCGTAACGAGAGTGAACTGGCTTGGGCCGAACAGCGATTAGCGTATTTAGGATTCCAGATCACCTGCGAAGACAACGTTAAGTCTTACACGAGCGAAATGGAAAATTGGGTGATTTACGCCGACCCAAGAGTTAACGGCAAAATTGAATTCAGGGCTTACAAAAAGCCTCTTCCCAAGAAAGCGCGTGGACCGCACGTTCGAACGGGGATTTCCGGATACTTCTACTTGATGGATAGCTGGAAGCACGATCTTCGCAAGAAGTACGAGAGCCGTCTTTTGAAAGCGATCCGATAGCACGGCCTAGATCCATCCCCACAAAATAAATCTCTCTGTCGCACGGTGAGCGGCTTACCTGCGTTGGGTTAATACTGGTCGGGCAGCACCCGGCTGAGGTGAGTCTGGAGGATCGGCAGGATTTTTTGGGCATGTCGCGGGAAGGATCAGGACCCATTACTCGACGGCGGAGATCCGGAATCTGATCGATGCAGTCGAGAAGCTGTGCAAACAGAATCTCGCGTCGGAGTAGACGTTGATCAACTTAAGTCAAAAGAGTCCACGCACAGAATACGACACCTTGAGCAACTGGCTTGTAAGAATGCCGCCCCGTTCAGTAAAGCTGCGTGTAGCGCATCGCGCGAAGGACGAGCAGCCGAAGGGGGCAGGCGACTCCGACCTCCTGATTGTCCGGTACAGGACGTTACAGTATATTGTGATATTTTTTCCGAGGCTTCCGGCAAGGAGCATGCTACCCCTGAGGTTGCAATGCAGACTTTCCGGCGAGCCGCATCTGAATGAGGCGCTGCGTATCGCAGGCCGTCCGTAATATCCCACTATATTTACAAGAGCGTTGATCCAGGATTACTGGAAAACATAGCATCGCCACTGAAGAAGCTCAGAGCAAACAGGAACAGTTGGGGGGAGCGTTCAAGTATGATCAAGACGGTTAAGCAGGCCTGCCGTTTCAATCCTGTCATCCAGGATTATCGAATGAGTCAGGGCATCGAAAACCTGGCAGACCTGATTAACGATGCAGGGGACGGTCGAGAGTTTTTTCTCAGGAACTACGTTACCCATGGCATGGAGCAGCTTTTCCGTGAGGGGATGTTGCGGCTTTCCGGTAAGTCCGATCAGGCGGTGTTTGAGCTTACTCAAGCCATGGGTGGCGGTAAGACCCACATGATGATCGCTTTGGGTTTGCTGGCGCGCCACCCACATCTACGCCAAGACGTACTTGCGCCGGAGCTGAACGAACGCATTGATTTTGGTAGCGCACGCATCGCCGCATTCAATGGCCGTAACAACCCGGACAACTACATCTGGGGCGAGATCGCCAGCCAATTGGGTGAGGACGAAGCCATAAAGCCCTATTGGGTCAACGGTCCCAAAGCGGTGGATCAACGCAAATGGAAAGAGATCATCGGCGATAGGCCAACCTTGATCTTGCTTGATGAGCTGCCGCCTTACCTCGATAACGCGAGCACCCAGGTTTTTGGCCAGGGTACTTTGGCGAACATGGTGGTCTACAGTCTCAGCACGTTGATGAGCGCGGCCCTCGAGTTACCCAGGTGCTGTATCGTCATAGCCAATCTCTCGGGCAGTTACACGGCTCAAACCAAGGCGCTGAGGGAAGCCATTTCCAACCTTCAGCAGGAGACCCGTCGCCAGGCCATGACCATTACTCCGGTCCAATTGGCGAGTAATGAAATTTACGAAATCCTCAAGAAACGGTTGATCGATGAGCTTCCGGATGAGCGCGTGATTGCCGAAGTCGCCGAAGAATATGCGCAGCAGGTCAAGAAGGCTGAAGATGCCGGCTACATTATCGCGGCAAGTCTTGAACAAATCGCGGAGCAGGTACGGGAGACCTATCCGTTTCATCCATCTTTCAAACACCTGGTTGCGCTATTCAAGGAAAACGAAGGTTTCCGCCAGACACGGGGACTCATGCAGTTTACCGCTCGCCTTCTGAAAAGCGTTGCGCAGCGAGAACTCGACGATGTGTTCCTGATCGGCACTCAACATCTCGATCTGAATGACGAACAAGTCAAGGACGAAATCGAACGCATCGCTCCTAAACTGATGCCGGCGGTCGCCCATGATATTGCGGACAACGGCCACGCCATTGCCGAGGTAATCGACGATGATTTGGGAGGTGACGCCGCCCGCCAAGTGATGACCTTGCTTCTGGCTTCCTCGCTTTCCCGGGCTGTGGGCGGCCGCATCGGTCTGTCCGAGAGTGAGCTTATCGAATACTTGGCGGCGCCCAACCGTAAGCCGGACGAGTTTCTCGAGGCGATACAACGTCTGCGCGAACAGGCCTGGTATCTGCACCGCGAGGAACAACGTTTCTTCATCAAAGAAACTGAAAACCTGTCTCGGCAGATCGAGCGCAATGCCAAGGAAATACCGCAACCCAAGATCGATCAGGCTTTCATCAACCGATTGACCGGCATCCTGCAACCGGAGCGCAGAAATGCCTACCAGGACGTTCAAGTTCTACCCCGCCTTGAAGAGCTCAGGCTCAGCGGTCCCCGCGTGCTCATTGTGATCCGGCCGGATGGCCGCGTGCCTCCGAGTGAGCTCAATCATTTCTTCGAGTTCCAGCAGGAAAAGAACAATCTGCTGGTATTGACGGGACAGGACAGCCACTTGGCCGATGCGGTCGAAGATCGGCTGCGTGAGTTTTACGCCATCGAACAGATCTATGGACGGCTCAAACCCGGCGACACCCTGTTCGAGGAAGCGCGAGACCGGTTGGAAGAGGCTAAGGATCGCTTCAACAAGGCCTTGTCCGCTGCCTATAACCGTCTTTATTTCCCCGGCATCGACGAGATGGATGGCCGGGAAACCCTAGTTAGCGTCACTATCGATAACGGGCTGCGCATAGGCCGCGGCGATCAGTCCGCCGAGGCGCAAATCGAGGCGCTGCTGGCAAGCCCCCGCGCCAACTACAAGCTGGCGATGGACTTGCAGGACGATTTCGCCCAGTACTTTGCCTTGGCCGAAGCCGAACTTTGGCCTTCCGGCAAGGACAACCGCCGCACCCCTTGGAAGGATGTGGTCGGTCGCGCCAAGACCAATCCGGCTTGGCCCTGGATGCCGGGCAGCGGCGGGTTGGACACCCTCAAGGCGGAGGCGCTCAAACAAGGACGCTGGCGCTTGGGAGAAGACGGTTACATCGAAAAAGGCCCTTTTCCGAAGGAAAAAACCAGCGTCAATATTTCTTTGCAGAGTACCCATCCCGAAACAGGAGAGTCCATTCTGAGCCTGACGCCGCGTCACGCAGGCGATAGCCCGGTGATCCACTATTCGACCAAGCCGGATGTGTCGGAGGAAGATCCGCAAGTGGAAGACCCCGAAAACTTCCGGACTACCGAGGCTACTCTCTACTTCTGGGTCAAAGACCCAAGCGGCCGGTATGAGTCAGGGCCCGCGCGTCGCTGGGTAGCCGATCTCAAGATTCGCCACCAGGTCGATCCGTTGGCCGACAAGCGCCGGGTGACGTTGCAATGTACCCCGAGGGGCGAGTTGTTTTATACCCTGGACGGATCCAATCCGAAGAACGGAATCCCTTACGAAGGACCTTTCGAGATCGGTTCGCAGGCCGTGCGCTTATTGGTTTACGCCTGTGCCGGAGAAGCCAGCAAGACCGCCGATTTCCAGATCCCGGCCAGCGGCGACAAGACCGTCCAGATCATCGATACGCAACCGGCCCGGCTCAACAGCAAGCGGGTCGCCTTAGATACCACCGATCGGGTTTATGGCGTGATCAACCGTTTCCGCGATCGGCCCGGCACGCGCTTCAAGGGCGTGCGTATCGAGATCGGCGAGGGCGAAAACACGGTCACCGTCCGATTTCAGGAACGCGAAGTGACGGCAGCCATGATCGAAGGCGTTATCGATAGCCTGCGCCAAGTGCTCAACGAAACTCAAGCACCGGTGGCTATAACCATTGCCGACGGTATCCAGTTCGAAACCGGTTTCGATGTCAAGGAGTTTGCCAAGCTTGTGGGTATTGAATTGCGCCCTGGAGACGTGATTCAGGAGTAGCGAACGCATGACCAAGGCGCAGCCAACGCGTAAGGCCGCCAAGAACACAGCCCCCTCGGCTCGCCCAACCCTTGGATTCGGCGTGCCCGCCACGAGCGACCCGCACCACTTCAAGGTCATCATTCCCAAGACCAATACCGGGCGTGTACTGATCAGCGAATACCTCGGACTGCAGGCCGCGAGCGAGAGCCAAGCGGTCATCGACCGGGTATTGCTGGATCGTTCCCGCTGGACCGCGATACGAGGCGAGGTTCAACGCGCTTTCAATGCCCGGCTCAAGGCCCACGATCTGAATACGTCCGCCTGGAAAGTCGGCGAGAACCGGGTGGATCGACTGCTCGGCAAGGAACTCTGCGTACTGGCCTGGGCCGTCGAGCATATGGACATGGACAAGATTCCCGTGGCGATTCGCAACTGGCTTGCACTACGCCCGGAGGAGCGTTGGTGGCTGTTCGGGATGACCGCCATGAGCACCGGTAGCGTCGCGGATGGCAACAAGGGCTGGCGGCTCGCCCTGCGCCATGCGCTGGGTGACGTCGCCCAAAGCGAACTATTGCAGCCTCGGGCCCGACGAGAGCGTGAAACGAAGGACAGCGATCGCCCGACCCTGGATTTGTTTGCTGATGACGATAACTGACGAATAAATCGAGCTTGATGACTAAAACGACTTTGAAGCCTTTTGCTTTGAAAGATGCTCCCGCCTTGATCGAGGCGGTTTTCCCCGCCCAAAAAGTTTCGTTTGAAGCGCAGAAAGAGCGTAAGGCTAACCTCGGTCAGACCCTAACAGGCTTGGGATCTTATTGGAAAGGTCGCAAGCCATTGATTCTCGTGCGCGCCATCGTGCTGGGCTGTCTGCTGCCGCAAACGGGCGATGCGAAAAAGGACCTGGAGATTTTCGAAAAGCTAATGGCGTTCGACGACGAAGGTCTCGCGCGCCGCGCCTTGAGTCAGAACGCGCTGCGGCCTGCGGACATCGCCGCTCGCATCGAGCTGAACAATCCGTGGAGCTATTTCAGCCACAACGTGAAGCGCGATGATCCCATGGCCGAGGACGTGGCGTCTTGGACTTTTCCGCTCGACTGCGACGAGGAGGGTATCGCCATTCGTTGGCGGCGCGATGTCAGCGAGGACGACAAACTGTTTCTCTACCGTAAGGCCCTGTCCACTTTCAAAACTTATGAGGAAAAGGCCGCTTTGTGCAAACGGCCGGAGGAGGTCGATCAGAACTGGCTTTATGCGCCCATCTGGCCCGCAGTCAACCGTCAATATGCGCATCTAGGCATTGAAGCCTGGTCCCACGAGGAGCTTGTTGAGCAGCTCGGCATTCTTCGCTACGGCCATCGCCCCCGAGTGGGCGATACCTTTTGTGGCGGTGGTTCCATTCCCTTCGAGGCGGCGCGGTTGGGCTGCGACGTGTATGCTTCCGACCTCAATCCCGTAGCCTGCATGCTTACCTGGGGAGCGCTCAACATTATCGGCGCTTCTCCCGAGCGCCGCGCCGAGATCGAACAGGCGCAACGCGAAGTGGCCGAGGTGGTGGACAAAGAAATTACCGAGCTTGGTATCGAGCACGACGAACATGGCAATCGTGCCAAGGCTTATCTCTATTGCCTGGAGACCCGGTGCCCCGAGACCGGCTGGATGGTGCCCATGTCGCCGTCTTGGGTGATCTCAAAGACCAGAAACGTGATCGCGAAACTCATACCGGACCATGCAAACAAGCGCTTCAAGATCGATGTAATGAGCGGTGTCTCCGCAGCGGAAATGAAGGCGGCGGAAAAAGGCACGGTACAGGATGGAATGCTTGTTTATGACCTCGATGGCAAAACCTACCGTATGCCCATCAAGACTTTGCGTGGCGACTACCGGGATGCCGACGGCAGTACGAAAAACCGCCTTCGCCGTTGGGAAAAGCTGGATTTCAAACCGAGGCCAGACGATATCTTTCAGGAAAGGCTCTATGCCATCCAATGGATTACCAAAGAGAGTCTTGATAAACCTCGGCAGGAGACGTTCTTTGCTTCGGTGACCGAGGCCGACTTGAAGCGGGAGCACGAAGTCGAGTCGATCGTAGCCAATAACCTGGCTCAGTGGCAGGCGGAAGGTTTAGTTCCGGACATGGAAATCGAGCCTGGCGAGAAAACAGATGAACCTATTCGTACACGGGGCTGGACCTATTGGCATCATTTGTTTAATGCCAGGCAACTATTGTACTTTGCCAGGCTATCAGAACAGATCAGGACTCAATGCTCCATGGCAGAAGTTCTGATCTACTTTGGTAGAAGCTTGGATACAAGCTCGCGACTGACGCGCTGGGATTCCGCGCCTGGACAAGATCGAGTGGCTAACACGTTCTCGAATCAAGCCTTGAATACTCTAATGAACTGGGTCGCCCGGTCCTACTGGCATCTAGCGCCGCAGGTGACATATCAACCATCGCTTGTCCAAGGCGCGCCATTTATAGGAAAGTTCTCTGTGGCCTCTCGTGAGGCGTCGACCGTTAATGAATCGTGCGAATTCTGGGTTACCGACCCTCCTTACGCCGATGCGGTGAACTATCACGAGATTACTGAGTACTTCATCCCGTGGTTGCGTAAAAACCCACCGGCCCCTTTCGATCAATGGACCTGGGACTCCCGCCGCGCTTTGGCGATCAAGGGTAGCGGAGACGAATTCCGGCGCGGCATGGTGAACGCTTACCGTGCGATGGCCGAGCACATGCCGGACGATGGGCTGCAGTGCGTGATGTTTACCCACCAGGATACCGAGGTCTGGTCGGACATGGTGGGTATCTTCTGGGCGGCTGGCCTGCAGGTTGTAGCGGCGTGGTATGTCGCGACGGAGACTACCTCGGAGCTGAAAAAAGGCGGCTATGTGCAAGGCACCGTGATCCTGATACTCAGAAAGCGGCCTCCCGGCGAGCATTCAGGTTTCAAGCAGCGCATCCTGCCCGCGGTCAGAGCCGAGGTACAGAGCCAGATCGAAACCATGATGCACCTCAACAAGGAAGTGAAGGGCAAGCACGGGGAACCGGTGTTCAATGATTCCGACTTGCAGATGGCGGGCTACGCGGCGGCGCTGAAGGTGCTCACCGCCTATACGCACATCGGCGGCGAGGATGTCACTAATTTTGCCTTGCGCCCCCGTACGCGTGGGGAGGTTACCGTGGTGGACGAGATCGTCCAACAGGCGGCCGAGGCGGCCAACAGCCTGTTGGTGCCGGAGGGCTTGAGCGCGGAGACCTGGGCCAAGCTCAGCGGCATCCAGCGCTTCTATCTGCGCATGATGGACATGGAAACGACCGGAGCCTCCAAGCTGGACAACTACCAGAATTTCGCCAAGGCTTTTCGGGTGCAGGACTATGCCCGGGTGATGGCGAGCCTTACGGCCAACAAGGCGCGCCTCAAGCGCGTTACCGAATTCACGTCACGCGATCTGACCGACAGTACCGAGATCGGCGCTACCTGGCTGGGCCGCTTGATCATCGGGATACAACAACTGCTGAATGAAATCGAGGCCCAGACGGTGATCAGCCAATTGCAGGCGGAAATGCCGGATTTTCTGGACATCCGTCCGCTGCTGATCGACGTTCTGGCCTTCATCGAGCGCAAGGCACCGGAAATGCAGGTTCGTGAAGCGGCTGAAATCCTCGGCGCCCGACTGCGCAATCTGCGGGCACTGGGGCAATAGAACTGGCGCGGAATCTTCCTGATCGTTGGGCATCCGGCGTTTCTCTTCGCGCACTCACCGGCTGGACACCAGCTTTCTGCTGCGGCACTTGAAGGGAGCGCGTAGTTACAAGCGCATCGCCGGTTATTTCACCAGCTCGCTGTTCGAAGTAGCCAACGAGCTACTGGAATCCATTCCGGAGGTGAAGATCGTCTGCAACGTCGATATTCATCCGGATGACCTCAAAGTCGCCCAATTACGCGAAGCCAAGATGATCGGGCGCTGGAATGACAAGGCGATCGAGGCTGAGGCACTGCTGAATCGCGAGCGCTATCGCCGCTTGGACGCGTTTCTGACCAAGCACGGCCAAGCGGTACGGGTCGCGCCGGACAGCATCTGCGGCTTCGTGCACGGCAAAGCCGGTGTCATCGAACTGGCCGACGGCCGTAAGCTCGGTTTCATCGGTTCCATGAACGAAACGCGCAGCGGCTGGCAGCGCCATTATGAGATTCTCTGGGAGGATGATTCACCCGATGGGATCGAGTGGATCGAAAAAGAATTCGAGTTCATCTGGAACGCCGCCCGGCCATTGCCGGAGGCCGTGATCCGTGAAGTTCGCCGGCGCGGTTACCGGCGGGAAGTGCTCTTCGACGAAATCGACGACGACGACGCTCTGGCGCCGGCGGCGCTGATCGAGTCTCCCCTTTATCGCGAAGGCTTATCGCTCCAGCCTTGGCAGCGGGGCTTCATCACCGAGTGCCTGCGGCACTACCGTAACTATGGGCTGGTCCGCCTTTTGCTGGCGGACGAAGTGGGCTTGGGCAAGACGCTTTCCCTTGGCACTGCCGCCCTGGCGTTGTGCTTACTCAGCGACAAGGAGCATCAAGCACGCAAGCCCGCGGTGATCTTCGCGCCGGCTACGTTGTGCGAGCAATGGCAGACCGAGATGATCGATAAACTGGGTGTTCCCTGCGCCCGCTGGGATACCCAACGCAAGGTCTGGCTGGATCATAACGAGCGAATTATCTCCGCCGCCGGACGAGAGCAGATCGCCAAATGCCCGTTGCGCATCGGCATCGTGTCCACCGGCCTGATGATGCGCGACTCCCTGGAGAAGCAGTATCTACTCGGTCTGCGTTATGGGTTGATCATTCTCGACGAGGCTCATAAGGCCCGTAGCCGGCAGGGCTTCGGCCGAGACGCCGGCACGCCCAACGAGTTGTTGGCCTTCATGCGCGAGGTGGCCGCGCGCGCCGATCATGTTTTGTTGGGCACCGCCACGCCCATTCAGACCCGCTCGGAGGATCTTTGGGATTTGATGGGTATCCTGCACCAGGGCAGGGGGCATTTCGTGCTGGGTAACGACTTTGCCAAGTGGCACCGTCCACGAGAGGTGCTGCCCATTTTGTCTGGCGAGGAGAGGGTTACCGAGCCGGCTTTCGCCTGGGAACTGTTGCGCTCTCCGTTGCCTTTGGTGGATTCCACCCAGGAGCCGCGCGCTCGGCGGTTATACAGCGCCATTCGCCAGGATCTCGGATTGACCAACGGGGAGTGGCAGACGAATAAACCTTTCAGCGAACTGACCGAGGAGACGCGGGAAATTCTTGAGGACGAGCTTTATCGCGAGGTCGCTGGCGCTACCTTTTTTCAGCGGGAAAATCCCTTCGTGCGCCATATCGTGCTACGCAAGCGAGCAAGCCTGGAAGAGGCCGGACTTCTGACCAAGGTTGGGGTCGATGTGCATCCCGACCGCAATCTGGTCAGAGAAGTCCATCTCTTCGATGCCCTATTCGAAGGTCAAGCTTTGCGCACCGCGGAAGATTTCCGCGAGGCTTATCGTGAAGCACGCAATTTCGGCAAGGCGCTGGCGAAACGCGGCAAGGGCGGCGGGTTCATGAAAAACCTGATGGAGCAGCGGATCTGCTCCAGTATCCAGGCCGGACTCAACACGGCGCGAATGCTGCTTGAAGGACGCACTATCCATGAGGAGGCCGACGATCAGGAGTTCGATCTTGCGCTGGAAACTGGCGAAGAACGCGCGGTGCTGGAGCGTTTGATCGCCCGGCTCGAGCGCATCGAACACGATCCGAAATTGAACGCGGTCATCCATTACCTCGAACGCGAGAAATGGTTGGACTACGGCGTCATCATTTTCAGCCAGTACTACGATACCGCCAAGTGGGTGGCGGACGAACTGGCCGCCCGTTATCAAGGCGAGGCGATAGGCCTATACGCCGGCGCCGGTCGCAGCCGTCTTTATCAAAGCGGCGACAGTGTCCATAGCGAGCGCGAGACCTTAAAGAGGATGGTCGCCGAGCATGAGATACGTATCATGGTGGCCACCGATGCCGCCTGCGAGGGCTTGAACCTACAAACGCTGGGCACGCTCATCAATATCGATCTCCCGTGGAACCCCACCCGCCTGGAGCAGCGCATCGGTCGGATCAAACGGTTTGGCCAGGTGCGCGAAAAAGTGGATATGCTCAATCTGGTCAACGAACAGACCGTGGATGAGAAGGTCTACGAGCGCTTATCAGAGAGGATGCGTGATCGCTACAACCTGTTTGGGTCCTTGCCGGATACCATCAAGGACGAGTGGATCGAGGACATCGAAACTCTGGGCGAGAAGATGGATGAATACATCAACGCCCAAAGAGAAGCTACCGGTTTCGACCTGCGTTATACGACGACGATGGAGCCGACGGAAAAGGATTGGCGGGACTGCTCCGAAGTACTTTCTCGCAGAGATTTCGTCGAACTCATGAGCGCGGCGTGGGGTGATGCCCGGTAGTAAGAGCCTATTCCAATAGGCCGTTCGCCCGGAGCCTGCCGAAGGGTTTCTTAGAGCGTTTTCATCATTTATGAAAGGCAACCGAAGGAAAGGGGCGTCACGTTGTAGGGCGGGTTAGGCCGCCAGGCCGTAACCCGCCGCATGCCGCGGGATAGCGGGACATGCAGGCCCCCTGCGCTTGACCTGACAGCCTTCGTGAGAGCGTGGCGTTGAGCTTCGACCCTTGACACTCGGACGCCGCATGATCGCTTGGGCTTTTCCGATCACTCTCAGATGATCCACTACAGGCAACTGATGTCCGCAACGCCGGCCATGCCGTATAAACAAAATGAAAACGCTCTAAACCTATTGGGATAGGCTCTAATTCCATTTCTAATTCCGAAGTGAATTTATGATCCATGACCTATCACAGTAGAGCAGACAAAGTACAGTCAAACGTTTCAGCTATGGAGTAGAAATGGAACAACAAGCCCAAAAGTGCTAGGCCCTCATCCCCGACCCTTCTCCTAGAGGGGGAAGGGAGTTAAGCCCCTCGCCCTCTGGGAGAGGGGTTGGGGTGAGGGAATGCGCCGGCTGATGGGGCGTTTCCGTCATTTCGGTTTTCGGTTCACACGTTGGCTCAAGTAACTAATTCAATTTCTAATTCTGAAGTGAAATTATGATCCGTGACCTAGCAAAATAGAGCGGACAAAGTGCAGTCGAATATTTCAGCTATAAGATAGAAATGGAATAAGAGGTATAGTACGGGTTATAGCTCGACTTCGACTTGCGTTTCGATCAGAGTTTCGACGACTGAGTAGATGTCGACCGTCTCGTCGGGAACATCGATACTCACGATAAGGCTATAGCGCACCTTATTTTTCCAGCGGTCGCGAGCAGTTCTATATTTCCACCAACCGCCGACCGGATACACCGCGATAGTATGCATGTCCGCGAGCTGTGCTGCGGGACCTGTCCAAGTGTCGCGTCTCGTGTGATTATTTACCGAGAAGGAGTTATGCTCTGTTTGAAGCCCGGAGCCTTCTCCAGGAGATATTCGGTTCGTCCAAGTGAGGTTTCTCTCCATGCAGATTCGTCTTCATAAGAACGCCCGTACCACCCCGGCCGTTCGGCAGGCCATTCAAGCGTCCACGTTGAGCGAGCGCGCCTTGGCCCAAAAGCATGGCATTAGCCGAACGACCGTCCGCAAGTGGAAACACCGCTCCTCGGTCGAAGATGCCTCACACCGGCCCCACACCCTCAGAACCACGCTCACGCCCGCCCAGGAAGCCATCGTGGTCTACCTCCGCCAAGCTCTGCTCCTCCCCTTGGATGATCTCCTGGCCGTGACCCGGGAATTTCTCAATCCCGCCGTGTCCCGTTCCGGGCTAGACCGCTGCCTGCGCCGCCACGGGGTGGCGTCCCTCAAGACCCTGCTTCCGCCTACAGAGAAGGCGAAGGTCAAACCCTTCAAGGCCTATGAGCCCGGCTTCCTTCACCTGGATGTTAAGTACTTGCCCGCCATCGACGGCGAACCCCGCCGATACCTGTTCGTCGCCATCGACCGCGCCACCCGCTGGGTCTATGTCGCCCTCAAGCCCAACCGCACCGCCTTAAGCGCAAAGGACTTCCTCAAAGCGGTGATTCAGGCCGCGCCTTTCCGCATCCAGAAATGCCTGACCGACAACGGCTCGGAGTTTACCGACCGTTTCCTGACCCGAACTCGGCAGCCCTCGGGGACGCATGAGTTTGACCGCCTCTGTACTGAACAAGGCATCGAACATCGCCTGATTCCGCCGGGCCGGCCCCAAACGAATGGCCTGGTGGAACGCTTCAATGGCCGCATCGAGGAGGTGTTGCAAACCCATCACTTCGATTCAACCGCCGATCTGGACACCACCCTGCACCGCTATGTCGAGCTGTACAATCATCACATTCCCCAAAAGGCCTTAGGCCATCTCACCCCGATCCAGGCTCTCAAAAACTGGCAACTGTCCCATCCTCATCTTTTTCGAAAGAAGGTTTACGATCTTGCGGGACTTGACATCCATCACCTTCGGGGCCATCGTAATCTTCGGCCACTGCCAGGTCGTTTATCGAAGCGCGGAAATTCTTGAGCGATTGTCCGGGGCGAATGACTTTGAATCGCAGTCCATGAGATTGATAGCTATAGCGCTGGCGATAGCCCCGTCGACCGGGGTTGGGTTCAATAAAATAGGACAGCGTTACGCGAAGCTTCACCTCCAGTTCAGGAGGAAGTTGGCGCAATACGTCGACAGGCCAAGGTAGCTGGTAGAGCTGCATTTCGTGGAGCTTGGGATCGGGCGAGCCGTTCGAGGCTTCATCTTTTGTGAACGGTTGCAACTCGTCTTGCGTGATCAGAGTGAGCGCATGATTAGCGCTGTATCGAGCCCGGTCCAGGTTGGGAACACCGTAACCGACGCTCCTTAACATTATTTCCTTGGCGACTTTCGGACTGTGCTGTACGTGAAGAAGCCCGAATCGCTTCCACATGCGCTCGGTCCACTCGGCGGAATGCACCAGAAGTCCGCGGATGGTTTCTGGCCAATATTCAGGATATTCCGCCATGAGCATGGCAGCGTGGCGAGACACCAGGGCACAGGCAGCACTGGTATCCGCTGTCACTTCAAACAGGCGGCCGGTTGTCCTGCCGGATGTCGTCAACAAGGACAAAACGTCCCCGTTGGAGATTTCAGTATGGTCAGGCGAAAGTAGGCGATTGCCGCCTTCTTCAACCAGATCAGGCTTGTAGGGCGCGTGCTTTCTCCAGCTCCAGTTCACCGAAGATCGCGATGCAGGTGAAACATCGCCAGCTCGAGCTAACGGAGACCACCCGTTAAACTCAGGGGCATCGTTAGTAGTCTTTTCTGTATATGCACCGATCGTTAACGCATTCCACGACTGGGCGGGATCTTCGATCTCGGCGAGATGGAGTTGCTCCCAATAGTCGAGGTTTGGAGACAATTCCCGATTATTGCCGGCTGAGATTAGAAAAAGCCGCTGCTTCCCGTCTTCCGTACCGGAAGCAAACTGATCGATTTCGGCGGACCATGATGATGGTTGTCCGCCTTCACGCTCCGGTTCGGCGGTTACAGCGAGCGAATATACGCGGTTCCAGTCCGGTCGCTCAATTTCGAGTTTTGCTGCCGTACCAACTGTAATAGCACCGTACAATTCGGGATCGTTTGTGCCGACGGGAGGCAAAATGCGAGCTGATTCGATCCAATGACTCAGAAGGAGGGGATCGTCGCTCATCAAAGCGTTGTGGAGGTCACCGAACGCCGCGAGTCCGGCTTGCCGGGAACCGTGGTCGTTGTATGAAGCGAGCGGTGTAGTCGGATTGTAGTCGTCATAGCGCGGCCACGCAGGATCCCAGCGCTCGGCTTGCTGCTCGTTGCATACTTGTGAAAGCAAGGGATGGTTATAGTTGACCCCGGTGTCTAGGATAGTGACAGCTGTGGTCGAGCCGTCGACCATTTGAAGGCGGGTATTCAAATCGTCAACCCATTGTTGCTGATCTTTGAACGACGACTCAATCAAAACATTCGGCGTTTCCTTGGCGCGTCTCAACTCCTCCAGATTGGCAATCAGCTCTGGTGCTTTCTCTAGTTGATGAGCTGAAGCTTTTATCAGAACAACCACGCTGTCGAAAAAACTGATCGACGTGTTACCCAATTTTGCGTTGATACGTTCGGCTAGGTCGCGGGCGATTTGAAGCGGGTCTTTGTCCGTCGGTCGCCTTTTTAACCAGAGTTCCCACCAGACCGGTTGACTCGGGTTTTCCGGAAAGAGTGTCGGATCATCCGTCCAGAATGAGCGTAAATCGGCAAGCTTGATTTCGGCGATACTGTCGATGAGGTTGTGATTCTTGGGCCCCTTTTTGCCGTCTTTGGTTGGATCCAGATATTGCTCGACTTTGCGAAGAAAGGTATTACGGCGAGTTTCCGGGATAAAGACCAGCGCGATTTCGTGGTCTCCCTCCTTGCGACATGATCGAAGCTTGAAATCCCGAGCGGTATCCAATCTGTCCAGTGGAAGCTCGCAATTGGCTACACCGACGATTTCAACATAAATCCCTATCTCTTCGGTAATGGGAGTATCCATTTGCGCTCTTCGCGCCTGGAATTGCTCCAGTATCGAGGAATATCGCTGGGATAGCCGCTGACCATGCGTCAGGCGCTCTTGAGGAGGGATAACCGAAGAGTAGGGTTTACGACGAGAGCGAAATTTTTCGTGCTTGGAAAACCCACGTACGAGGATGTGTCGCTTTCGTTCCGGCATTAAGCTCTTTAGTTTCGTTTCTTCATATGACGGCGTTCTATGGCCTTAATTATAAGCGCTGTCGTAATTCGCGTTTCGTGATACAAAACGGCTTCTTTGGCCGCGTCTTCACACGCACGGGTCACATCTGCCGAACTCAGACCTTCGGCTGCGGCGGTGAGTCTGTCCCAGACTAGTGTATCGGTGTTGAACAAGGCCAAGCGATTTTCGATGAGCTGCCTGATTTCGTCCTTGCCCGGCTTTTCGAACTGGATAATGTCGTCAAACCGACGATAGATCGCTTTATCGAGGAGTTCGGGGTGGTTGGTGGCAGCGACGATAATGCTTTCCGACGTACCCTGCTCGACGAACAATAAGAAGGAATTCAGAACTCTTCGAATTTCCCCTACATCGTTCTGTACGCCCCGCTGTGTACCAATGGCATCAAATTCATCAAAAAGATAAACCGCCCGAGTCTGCTTGATGTGATCAAAAATCAAACGGAGTTTTGCCGCGGTTTCCCCCATAAAACGGGTTATCAGATTGTCGAGAACAATCGTGTAAAGTGGCAGCTTTAGCTCGTTCGCTAGGACTGCAGCCGACATGGTTTTTCCTGTACCGGGAGGTCCCGTGAATAGCAGCTTACGGCGGGGAAAAAGACCGAATTGTGCGAGGCGATCTTTTTGCCGCTGTTCCAGCAGGACCCGTTCGAGGCGTTCACGAACCTCTCTAGTCAAAACCAATTCGCCGCTACGGACTGGCGAGTGCGTCAGCTCCAACAGCCCTTTGAGGTCCCCTTTGGGCTGCTGAACCAAGGGAATCGGTTTCGCAGCGGTTGGTCCCACATTCGCAGCCTGCTGCGACTTCTCGACCAGGGCTTTGATCTCACTGGCGAGTTTGTGATGCCCTTGACGCGCTTCTTGGGCGGCCACCTGTAAGGCGATAGCGTAGAATCGCTGATCGTCACGATCTGCGTGGCTTTTGAGTAGCGCCTTGATCTGTTCAGCGGTAGCCATGGTTCTTGTATGCCTTTCCACGCGTAATATTAAGCGATATTGCAAGGCACTGAATAAGAAATCCAGCTTATTTGATTGATAGCAGTGCGAGTCAAATCTGGTCCGTTTAGGAAGCTGTGCGTATGGCTTTGACTATTTCAAGACGAAGTCTCAAGTACGTGCATCGTGCAAAGCCGTCAAACACAATCTTCATCCGCGCTTAGTCGAATCATGGAATATCGAAGCACTCGCTTAGCGAACTTCCTTGCGCTCGGTTCCGTGGCATTTTTTTCTATCGAAAATGGTATCAAGATTGCGCAGGCATCGTGCCTTCAGCAAACTCGACAATGGCGTCCAGAAAATCGGGGAAATGCCGAAAGCTGTGGTCCCCGCCCTCGATGACCGTCTGACGAGCACCGGCGTATTTCTGTACGGCCTGCCGATAGTCGAGCACTTCATCCCCGGTTTCGACCAGTAGCCAGAAGCGCTCCGGGCGTGAAAGCTGGGGGACGTTCAGCTGTTCCAATTCGGCAACGTGCTCACGGGTGAACTCGAAGGTTTCGCCCGTGTAGATATTGGTCTGCGGTCCCACGAACCGCGCCAGAGTTTCGTGGGCAACCACGGCGGGGTTGATCAAGATCGCACGGAGGTCATGCTTCTCCGCGAGGTAGGTGGCGTAGTAGCCGCCCAAAGAGCTGCCTACCAGCGTCGGGGTTTTCGGGCACCGTGCGATAACGTCTTCGACCATGTCGATAGCTTGCCGCGGGCTGACCGGTAATTGTTCGCACCAGAAACGATCGGCCATTCCGCGTGAGGCCATGTGCCGTGCGAGGAGGCGTGCCTTTTCGGATGCGGGTGACGAGCGAAAGCCGTGAAGATAGATAATCATGAGAGCTCCATGGGGAAATTCGGTGTAAACGATACCGACCACGCAACAGCGCGGGCGGCACAGGCCGCATCATCGGGGCTGCACCTAGCGCCGGCCAACTCTGCGTTTGTCATGAAAAAATGCCAGTGGACGCCGAATTCCGCAATATGGGGTTATAGATAGTCCTGGATGTCGACGGCGTTTCATCCGGGTTGCGCTGGCAATGGAAGGTAGGCCCGCATGCAGCGAAGCGCAATGCGAGGGTCGGTAAGGTCGCTCGTCCCGGATTACGCTGCGGCTTCATCCGGGCTACATGGGCGGTGGTTGGGTAGCCCACATGCAGCGAAGCGGAATGCGGGGGCGGTAAGGTTGCTCGTCCCGGATTACGCTGTCGCTTCATCCGGGCTACATGGGCGATGGTTGGGTAGCCTGCACGCAACGTAGCGGAGTGGGGGAGAAACAGCGCGTCTCAGATTCTTCCGAGCAGCCGGAAGCCTCCTTTCGTCAAGCTCCGCACATCGTTCAGCACGGCGTAGCAGGCCGGGATCAGAACCAGGGTCGCTGCCATGCCGAACAGCAGGCCGAAGGTAAGGGAGAGTGTCACCGGCACCAGGAATCTGGCCTGTTCGCTGGTTTCGAACAACATTGGGAAGAAACCGGCCAGGTTGGTCAGGGATACCAGGATGATGGGGCGAAAACGGGCCGCGCAAGCTTCGGAGATGATCTCGTCCAAGCGCCCGCTTTCGTTGCCCCGCTTGCGGATGTAGTCCAAGAGCACGATGCTGTCGTTCACTACGACGCCGCTGGCAGCGACCATGCCTACCAGCGACTGGAAGGACAGGGTGAGACCCGAGGCCCAGTGGATCAGCACCGCGCCGAGCCAGGCCACGGGCACGGCGAGCATGAAAACCAGCGGTTGCAGGTAGGAACGGAAGCTAACGGCGATAAGGGCATAGATGGCGGCGAGCGCGATCAGCGTGTTGCGTTCGAGCCCTTCCGCCACCAATTCGGCCTCCTCTTTGGCCGCCCCGCCGGAGATCGTGAGCGAGGGATAGCGGTCTTGGAGTTCCTTGAAGAAACCCTGTTCCAGCTTCTTGAACAAATCGTCGCCCTTGAACGGGGCTTCGTCGTTGAGGCGCACGTGAAGGGACACGATGCTTTGACGGTCCTCCCGGGTGAGGGCGCCGAATCCGGGCGCGAAACTGACGTCGGCCAAGGCGCCGAGCGGTGCCTGGCCGCCGTCCGGCAGGCGCACCGGCAATGCGCGAAGATTCTGGAGAGATTCCCGTTCGCGGCGCGGATAACGCACCATGATCTTGACCTCGTCGCGGCCGCGGATAAAGCGCTGGGCTTCCTCGCCGTAATAGGCGTGGCGCACCTGCTCGGCGAGATCGCGCAGCCTGAGGCCGAGGCGTTCCGCTTCCGGGGTAAGGCGCAAGCGGATTTCGGGTTTTCCCGGCCGGCGGGAATCCTCGATTTCCGCGATTCCCGGGAAGCTGGCGATCTTGGCTTTGAGCGCTTCCGCCGCGGCATCCAGGACCGCAGGGTCGGGAGAACCCAGTTCCACTTCCAGATCGATCACGTCCTGCTCGGTAGGCGTATGGAAATCGGGGCGAAAATCGCCTACGTCGCCGACGTAACGGTACCAGCGTTCGATCAGTTCGCGAATGTGAAACCGGCGGCGCGCCTCGCTGGAAAATTCGACCCACACAGTGGGATCGGTTTCGTTCACGAACACGTCGAGCCCTTCGACCACGGACGGCGAACCGGGCGGCTGCAAGGCGTTCAGTTCGGCCTCGGCCTTGTGCAGCGCGTCCACGAATTGCCGCACCTTCGCCTGGGTTTCCGCGTAAGGCGTGCCCAGGGGCGGGTTCAGGTGCACGTGGAAATTGTCGTAGCCTACGTCTTCTTCCAGAGAGACCTTGACATAGTCGGCATGGATCAGCGCCCAGCCCAGGAGCACCGCCCCGGCGAACAGGGCCACCGTGGCATAGCGCCAGGCCAGCACCCGCCGCAGGAAAGGCTGGTAACCGCGAATCATAACCTCGTGCAGGCCGCGGTTGAGGATGGCGCGAATCCGTGCCAGGGCGCTCGGCGTCTCGCGCCGTTTCGCGGGTTCGGCGGCGAGATGCGAAGGCAGGATCAGCAAGGCTTCGACCAGCGCGAAGGCGAGCGACAGGATCATCACCACCGCCACCGGCTTCATGAAGCGCGTGGCCCAACTGGGGGGCACGAACAATCCGGGCAGGAAGGCGATGAGGCCGATGCTCACGCCGAGCACGACCGGCACCGCGACGTCCCGCACGCCCCGAATGGCGCCTTTGAGGCCGGTGATTCCGCGGCTCTGGAGCTCGTATACCCGTTCGCTGACGATGATGGCGTCGTCCACCAGGACCCCCAGGGCAAGCAGGAAACCAAACAGGGAGAGCATATTGAGGGTCACCCCGGCGGCCGGCATCCACCACAGCGCCCCGAACACCGAAATCATGATGCCCACCGCCGCCCACAGCGCCACCCGAGTGCTCAGGAACAGCATCAGCACGAGCAGGACCAGCAGAAAGCCGGTGACCGCTTCGAATACCAGCGTGTCCAGCAGTTCGGCGAAAGAGCGCGCGTTATCGCGCCGGGTGATGACTTTGATGCCTTCGGGCAGGCGCGGCGCCAGCTCCTCCACGTATTCCTTCACCGCCTTGGCCGTTTCCACCAGGTCGTGCTGAGCGAGCACGCCGATGGTTTCGGAAGGCCGGCCGTCGCTTAAGTTTTCGGTGCCTTCGTCGGCGAAGCCATCGGTTACCGAGGCGATATCACCCAGCTTGACCGTGGTGCCGTCGGCATAAGTGCGCAGGGTCAGGTCGAGCAGGGCGTTCCGGTCATAGGCGGTGGCCTTGGCGCGCAACTGGAACTCCCCGGTCGGCGCACGGACCACGCCGCCGGGAAGGTCCAGCGAGCTCCGGCGTATCGCTTCGGCGACGTCCGATAGGGTCAATCGATGCTGGCGCAGCCGTTCCGCCGAAACGTCTACCGAGATTTCGTAGGCGATGGTGCTCCAGAGCTTGGCCAGACGCACGCCCTCCAGCCGGCCCAGATCGTCGCGTACCCGCTCCGCCAGCCGCCGTAGGGTGAGCATGTCGGTGTCGCCGTAAAGCACGACCGAAATCGCCGGGTATTCCCAACTGGTGTCGTCGATATCGATCTTTTCGACGGCACGGGGCAGGTTGCGCAGAGTTTGCGTACGCGACCGGATGTTCAGGGCCAGATCCTTGGTGTCGTAGTCCTGTTGAACGTAGACGACGATCAGGCACTTGCCGTCGAGTGCCTCGGTGCTCAGGCGCTTGATCCCGACCAGGTCGTGAATCGCCTCCTCTATGGGAATGCAGACACTTTCCTCGACTTCCGAAGGACCTGCGCCCGGATACTCCGCGCTGATCCGGACCGTGGTGGGCGCGAAGCGCGGATAGGCTTGCTTGTCGACGTCCTGCAGGCTCAGGGCACCGCCGATAAAGATCACGATCATGAGAAGGTTGGCCGCCACCGGATTGGCGGCGAACCAGGCAAGTACCGAGCGCCGGCCGAAGGAACCCGGGTTCATGATCCCTTCCTTGCCGAAGTATTGGCCTGTACCGCGCCGTCCGGCGCTTTGACCGTGACCCGCATACCCTCCACCGGCAGATCGATGCCCGAAACCATCACGGTTTCGCCGGATTCGATTCCGCCGGTGACCACCACTTCGTCGCGCTCGCTACGCACGATTTCGACCGTGCGGAGCCGCAAGCGCCCCTCGGCGTCGACGACGTAGACCTGGTATCCCGCGCGGAGTGCCGCTCGTGGCAGCCGGATCAGATCGTTGCGCGGCAGACCTTCGATTTCGGCGTGCACAAACAGACCTACCGCCAGCGGCGGCCGACCTTTTCGGTAGCCGTAAGGCTCACGCACTTCGGCCACCGCATAGAGCATGCCGGTCTTGTCGTCTAAGGCGCCTTCGGTGCGGACGATCCGGCCCTCCCAAGCGTGAACTTTGCCGCCGAAGCGGGCGCTCAGGGTGACGGCGGGGCCCATCCGTTCGTCGCGCCCGTCGGCATAGCTGAGCGGGAGATCGACGAATTCCGCCTGATCGGCGGGGATGGGAAGCCGAACTTCGGCGACGTCGGTAGCGTACAACCGGGCCAGGGTTTCGCCGACGGCTACGTATTGACCGATATCGACCTGCTTGCTGCGGACGCGTCCCGCGAAGGGCGCGTAAAGCTCGCAGCGCGCGCGTTTGAGCCTGGCTTCGGCGAGCTCGGCTTCGGCAGCGGCGAGCTTGGCTCGCCGCTCTTCGAGATGCGGTTTGTGCAGCACAAAATCGCTCGGTTCGCCGCCGCCCAAAGCCTGCCACTCGGCCGCGGCTTGCTCGGCTTCCTCCTGTTCCCGCAACAGCTCTTTACGGGCTTCCGCCACCAGTGCCTGGGCCTTGGTGACGGCGTAGTCGTAGTCGCGCGGATCGATGGCCAAGAGCACCTCGCCGGACTTGAAGAAACCGCCCGCGGCGAAGGCCGGATGAATCCGGATCACTTTGCCGGAAATTTCCGTGACGAGATTGATTTCGGTGCGCGGGGCGACTACCCCTTGGGAATGAATGTTCAGCCTCACCGCCTCGGGGCGGGCCATGACGGTTTCGATGGCCGGCGGCTCCCGTTCCGCCGTCTTCGGCTTGATTTCCGCCTTGTTCTCGATCAGCGCCCAGGCGCCCATGCCGCTCAGGGCCAGGAGCACCGACGGAAGAAGAAATTTCAGAGTAGAGGCCATAGGTTTCAGAGACACAGCTTGGTTTAGGCGGGGGACGCGAGGCCCGGGGTCGGAGGAACCGGTATTCGGCCCCGTGTGTTTTGAGTACCGTTCGAATTCCGGGCACGAGAGGCGGTTCTTCCAGTCTCGGGCCTCATACTCCCCCTCCCAGCGCCAGATAGAGGCCGATCCGGTTGTTGAGCAACTGCCGTTTGATCGCAAGATGAGCGCTTTGCGCGTTCAGGGTACTGCGGTAGCTGTCGAGCAGGGTCAGGATTTCGATGAAGCCGTGGCGGTAGGAATAGATCGCCAGTTTCTGGCTTGCTTCGGTCTGCTCGACGGCTTCCCGGAGCGCCTGTTCCTGCTCTCTCAGCCATTCTTCCGCGGCGAGCGACTGTTCCACTTCGCGGAAGGCGTTGAGCGCCGTGTTCTTGTACCGATTGAGCGCTTCCTCCGTCAGTGCCCGATTCAGCCGAATCTCCCCCATGATCCGCCCGCCGGTGAAGAGTGGCTGGAGAAACCCCATCGCGACGTTCCAGACCGCCGCGCGGGGGTCGACCAGTTCGGTCAGGGCGGGGCTACGGGTGCCGCCAGAGGCGGTGAGCGCAATACGCGGCAGCAGGGCCTTCTCGGCGCTCTCCAGCCGAAAATCGGCGGCGCGCAGCCGCTCGAACGCGGCGATCACATCGGGACGTCGTCCGAGGAGTTCCGAAGGCACGCCGGCCGCGAGCGGAGCGGGCGGATCAGGCAAGGACGCCGTCATTGTCAGATCGGCCGCCGGATAACGTCCCAACAAGACTTCCAAAAGCCGGGTCACCGCCTGAACCCGGTTGCGCGCCTCAGCCAATTGAGCTTCGGCATTGGCGAGATCGGTGAGCGCAAGGCGCAGGTCGAGGCCGCGGGTAAGGCCGCGGGTGAATCGCCCGCGGACCAATTCGACGATGGTGCGGCGATCCCGTATCGATTGTTCGGCGACTTCCGCCTGGAGCTTGGCCTCGGCCAGTTCGAAATAGACCTGTGCCGTTCGTGCTGCGAGGGAGAGGCGCGCAGCGTGAAAGTCGGCTTCGGTCGCCACGGCTTCGCTCACGGACGCTTGTTGAAACGCGCGTATCCGCCCCCACACGTCCAATTCCCAGTCCAGCGAGAACAAGGCTTCGAAGGCACCGAACTCGGTCGAGCCGAAGCCGGCACTGCGCACCTGGGCGCGTTCATAGCCGGGAGCAAAATAGAGCTGCGGCCAGCGGCCGGCACCGTCGATACGGGCCTGTTGCCGCGCGGCTTCCACACGGGCCGCCGCGGCCTTCAGGTCATAATTACTCGCCAAAGCCTCGGAAACCAGGGCGCTCAGCGTTGCATCGGCGAAGGTTTCGACCCAATGCTCGGAAACCGCTTCTTGCGGACTCGTCGTAGCGGTCCAGGCCGAAGGGATCGGGGCGCCTACATCGTTCACATCCCGCTCGGGTATCGTTCCACACCCGCCCAGCAGAGCGAGAACCAGGCCGCAGAACGTGATCGATAGCCGGGACGGGCCGATGCCATCCATCGTGACACTCATCGGCGGATCGGGTCGGTGACAGTAGTCGGCAGTCTGTTGGATTTCGTACGCGGCTGGCTTTGGCCGATGAGATCCGCGAAGTCTTTGTGTCGCCGGATATCGATTGTCGAGTAAGCCGACACTCGAGTACGATTGTGATGAGCGTCATAGGAATGGCCCCGAAGGTCAGGGCGCAGGCGATAAAATGCTCGGAATCCGGCCTGCATAAGGCGCATGAATAGAACCGCCGGCGTTTCCGAAGATGCGACGGAATCGCGTGTGTGGCGCATAAGCTTCGTTCCCCCCTTCTCCGCCTCGTCATGAAATCGATGTTTGGTAGAGATAAGACGAACGAGCCGGCCAAACCCCGCACTGTCGGCGAAAAAATTCTTGAGGGAAGGCACGCGCCGGAAGCGTGTGATGTCACCCAGGTGTCAAATTATTAACCCAGACTATAAATATCGGCCGAGTTAATCTGGGGCAGGGATACCCGCCGCGGCAGCAAGCCGCGTGAGCCCAGGCCGGGCGTGTACCGGCCTGGATGGCAGTCCGTATATACCAGGAGGGTATGTAGAGCCTATCCCAATAGGCTTCAGAAACCCTTGGACGGGCCGTCCTGAGCTCCGTCGAAGGGCTCAGGGCGCATGGCCTATTGGGATAGGCTCTTACGGGCCTGATGAATAAGACGATAGCGTCGAATTACGAAGCGGTAAAAGGAGCGAATCATATGGAAAAGGGAGCTATTAAGTTCATTGGAAGAAGGGCGGTTTATCGGGTCCCGTACGAATGGGACGGATGTCCCGAAGCCAGGCGGCGAGAGTCCGATCGGTCGTGTCAAAGTGATAACACGCGTCGGCCGGATGAAGAGGCAGTTCAGCGGAGGAATCTGGCTGGCCGTGAGTGACCGCAGGTCGGCAAGGATGTGAAAAAGCTTATTTCATTATCGGTACGGTCGCGCCGTTTGGGCTCTAGCAGGAGAGCGTCATTTCGTGCAGCGCTTTCGGATGTGCAACCCTTCTGCTACGCTTGGGTTACCCCCGCTGTGTTGAACTGGGGGCTGGACCGTCGATACCGATGAACAACCCATAAGGAGGCGAAATATGAGAATTCGGTGGATTCTCCCAATGACGGGAGCGTTGGTTTTGACTGTGAGCGGGACGGCTTATGCCTGGGACGCCCACACCGACCAGGCCATCGAGCACGCGGCACAGGCGCTGGCCCATGGTCAGGATAATCACGCGCCGCAGGCGACCCAGCACGCGGAAGAAGCTCTCACACATGCCAAGGCCGCGGAGAAATACCACGATGAAGCTACGAAGCATGTGAAAGAAGCGATCGATCATCTCAACCAGGCGATCGAGCACGGAAAGCAGGGGCATGCCGACATAGCTGCCCAGCATTCGGATGAAGCGTTGAAGCATCTAAAACTGGCTAGATAAGAACTAGAGATCGCGCTTCAACGTAAGCGGGCAGGGGACACTTCCCTGTCCGCTTTTCTATGTCCATTTGAAAATCGGTCTTGGCGAAAAAAGCCGCCCGTGAGGGGTGTCCGTCGACGGATAGACTTACCTTCAGCGATCTCCGGCCGCGGACCTAGGACATATCTTCAGCCAATCCACACGGTCTTGATATTCACGAATTCCCTCAAGCCGTAGATACTCAATTCCCGGCCGTATCCGGAGTTTTTCACCCCGCCGATGGGCACGCGCGGATCGCTTTTTACTAGTCCGTTAACAAAGGCCGCGCCGCATTGGAACCGTCGCGCGAAATCTTCACCTTTGCGCGGGTCGCGGGTCCAGACCGAGGCGCCGAGTCCGTAGCGGTGCCGATTGGCCATCGTCAGTGCCTCCTGTTCATCGCGGACACGGACGACGACGGCGACGGGCCCGAACAGCTCTTCCTCGTAGGCCGGCATGCCGGGTGTTACCTGGTCGAGGATCGAGGGTTCGTAAAAATAACCAGGACCCTCCACCGGCTTGCAGCCTAAGACCGGTACGGCGCCTTGGCGAATGGATTCGGCGACCAATCGATGGAGGCTGTCGCGCAGATCGCTTCTGGCCATCGGACCGATTCGAGTCTCCTCCCACGAAGGATCGCCAACGGTCAGCGACTGGACCTTGTGCTTGAACAGCTCTAGGAATTCGTCCGCAATGGCATCCACCAGAATGAACCGCTTGGCTGCGACGCAGCTTTGGCCGCAGTTCTGGAACCGCGCGGTCAGCGCGGTGGTCGCGGCGAGTTCGAGGTCGGCATCGGCCAGAACGACGAACGGATCCGAGCCGCCGAGTTCCAACACGGTCTTCTTGATGCTTGCTCCGGCTAGGGACGCTATCCGTTTTCCTGCCCGTTCGCTTCCGGTCAGGCTGATCGCGTGGATGCGGGCGTCGTCGATGAGTTTTTCGCTCTGGGCGTGCGATATCCTGAGCCACTGGAACACGCCGGCGGGGAAATCTGACCGACGGAAGAGCTCTTCGACGGCTTCAGCGCATTGAGGCACGTTCCAAGCGTGCTTGAGTAGGACACAATTGCCCGCCGCAAGGGCCGGTATGCCGGATCGGAAGACCTGCCAGAACGGGAAATTCCAGGGCATGATGCCCAAAATCGTTCCGAGAGGCTGAAACGTCACGTAACTCCGGCTCGCGTCGGTCTCGGCGGGTTCATCGCGCAAGAAACGTTCGGCATTTTCGGCGAAGTATTCGGACACCCAGGCACATTTTTCGATTTCTGCGCGAGCCTCCTGAATCGGCTTTCCCATTTCCAGAGTGATTTTCGAAGCATAAGCATCCAAACCGTTCCGCAGCTCGGCGGCAATTGCTTTCAGCCGTTCGCAACGCTCGCCGACGCGGGTTGATTGCCAGGCGGGCGCTGCCTCGGCAGTCTGCCGCATCGCCTGTTCCAGTTCGTCTTCCGTCCAGGTGGTGTAACGTTTGAGCGTTTCACCGGTAGCCGGATTGATGCTGATGTAGTCCATCGTTCTCCTCGCAAGTGGTGATTCGAGCATAGATTCGGAGCGCGTCTTCCGGATGGGTATGTTCTATCGCGATTCGTATCGGTATTGGACCCATGGGAAGCGCGTGAGTTATGGTTTACGGCTAGTGTTCTGTTACCCGTCGAAAGCGGGATAAAACTTACGGAGTTTGCCCGCGCGTCGACGGTGGTAAACCACCAACCCAAAGAGCCAGCCATGAGCACCGAACCATCGCTCCTTGCACCTAGCAATCGATGAGTGTTTCTGTACTCCTCATGCCTGACGTCCACTCGGTTAAAGCGCGTCGTCCCGGCAGGGATTGCCGGGGGCCAGATGACGGGGATGTAGACGCCTCACCCTCCTTGGTCTCTGGATTTCGGCAATCCGCGCCGGAATGACGGTTCTGCGGGCTTACTTAGAAACCTGTGTCTATCGGGAGAGAGTAGGCCGGCAATTCTTTGCCGACAAAGCCGTTGGTCCAACGGCACCGCCGGGATAGATCGCGAATCCTTTCGCGACATGACCCCGTTCGGCCCACGGCCTGGCTCTCGATAGCCAAATCGGTTACGACTTACTGTTCCGATGGTTCCTCCGTTTTCGCCGCATCAGCCGCCTCGGCCTGCTGCTTCTTTTTCCGCGGCCTCCACAAGCCGCCCGAGGCGTAGCAGTTCCATCCCCAGCGCAGCCAGTTCAGCAGCGTGTAGGCCAGCCACAAGGCCCAAGCCAGCATCAGTACGCGATACACCCAGAGCGGTGCCGAGATCATCCAGGGGCGGGGAAGCATCGGGTCGCTGCGGTCTTGATACCAGTTCAGACGATAAGGGCCCGAGCCGTTGCCCGCGATTTGCATGTCCGGCAGCCCTAGCAATCCTTGGCGGACTGCGTCCAGCAACAGGGAGAGCGCGGCTAGAGTCAGCAGGGCGAGCCCCAACTGGAGCAGATTGAACCAGGTATCGCGCAATCCGGCTCCGGCGTTCGCCCGCCACCCCAAGGCCAGCAGCCATCCGACTACGACGATGCCGCCGATCACCGGAATCTGACTGAGGCCGATCAACAGCAGGAACCACTGCCATGTCTTGATCGGCGCCAACGGCAGCCGTCCCAATGCGATCGAAACCAGGGCAATCACGATGAGGACGCCCCAGAACAATACGGCCGGCCCGAAGCGGGGACCACCTGTTAGCAGCACCCATCGATCTTGGCCTACCGAAAACGTGATCGAGCTGTTCACGCTCGGCGCGCCGAGGTCGATTTCAGGGGAGACCAAGCGGCTGCGAATTCCGTTTGCTTCGCGCCACACCAGGGTCGCGGTTAGTTCGCCCGGGCGCAGCGGCAGCGTAACCAGGCGCCCGTGTTGGCGAATCGGCTGAGTGGTGCCGTCGATGGCCACCGATTGCAGTTCGGCCTGTTCCGGCAGTGTCACGGTATGCTGCCCGCCCTGTGAGCTGCGCAGGCTAAGCGTCAGTGTCGCGTCCGATGCATGTGTGCCCGAATTCAGTTCGAAGTGGCTGCGGTCTATCGTCAGCGTATTGCCCGGCACGCTTTGTGGCCGAGTCAGATGAAGTGTGACCGACTCGCCCGGCCATGGGCGCCATTCCGGGAGCCAATTGCCCTCGGCGTCCTGATGATGGACGACGACCAGTCCTTCGGACTCCATGTGCCAAATTGGGCTGACATCCGCCCGCCAAACCTCGGTCCAGTCAGTAGTATGCGGTGCTTCAAGAACGATTGCGGTTTTTTTTGCCAAAACCGATCCCCAACTCACCTGGCGTTGGCCCGGCAGCAGATTGACCATCACCTTGCCGTCATCGACTTGTAGCCCAGGCGTGACCACCGATTCTCCCTCGATGAGCGGAATGGCGACGGCTACGGGACGGTCGGGCGGCGAGGCCCGGCGGACTACCGTGACCGCGCGCCAATCCAGGCCGATCTTGAGCGTGCGTTCGACTTCGAGGAACGGCGGTAAAGGCCGGGATTCCAGCGTCGGCAACTCCGATCCCTGTCGGTCGCCGTTAGGAACCCTGACCAGCTGCAGCTGGACCTCGGGAACGCCGTTCTCGCGAATGCCGTCGATCCGCCAGCCTTCGCCCGTGGCTTCTACGCGACGCGGTTTCAGCGGCAAGGGGATTTGCAGCTGATCGCGACCAGGCAGGGGCCCGGAGAGCATGACGATATGACGCCCCGGCTTTAGCGCCAGCCAGAGTCCGCCTTGCCGGTCGCGGAACAAGGCTTCCGCTGGGGTCTTGTCGACCTCGACTCTGGACGGGATCCATTGCGCGGCGTTAACCGGCAAGGGTAGGGCGATCGTTTCCTGCGCGTGGATTTCCAGGGTCTGCTGGAGCCCTGAGCGCGTGGCGTCTATCGTGAGCAGCGGGACCTCGACGCACTGCGGCAAGCAATCGGATGGCGCAAGCAGGCGCGATTTCAATTCGTCCAGCAAAGCCTGATCGGGAAATTCCGCGTTGGCGTCTGGGACGAACGAGATCAGAGGGATCAATAGCAGCGGCATTGCCGCGCGTGGGAGTGAAGGCGGTAAACGCGGCCTGCCGCCCGAGAACAGCAGGGCCAGGGCAATCACGAGCACGATGCGCGAAATATTGAGCACGAAATTGACCGCCGGCGAGAGCAGTACCAGGCCGATTTCCTGACCGCGGAGGACGGGACCGCTCCAGCCGAGCTGAATCGATTTCCATGACCACTCGGGAAGACCAGGGCCGGTTTGGGTGACAGCGTTGGGATCGGTTTCCCTGAAAGCCCGGTCACGCCGGTCCGGTACGGCAGGAGCGGCCCGACGGGGTTCGGATCCGTAGAGTTTCGATTCCGGTGCATACGAATCCGTGGCTTTCGGTGCTTCGACTGCGGTTTCCGCCTGTTTCCGAAACATGACGGGAGCGGGAGCGGCTGAGGGCATTTCGAACCAAGGCTGCTCCAGTTGCGGATAGAGCGCGAAACGGGCCTGATCCACCATGAACGGAATCGCGATCAGAACCAGTGCCAACAGCGCCAGATTCCGGTAGATCCGAACCAACAAGGCGATTCGCCCTTTCGGCAGAACCGTCAACAAGGCTGCCGCCGCTAGAATGTTGAGCCAGACGTAGCGCGGCGCGTCGGGCTCGTGCCAGAGCAGCGCCAGGGCGACCAAGGTGAGGGCGGCAGATGGCCAGGACCACAATCGCGCCGCTGCCATGGTCGTGATCAGTACTACGAACAAATCGAGCAGCGTCCATCGCGCGATCCAGGTGTCCGGTGCGTAGTCCACTCCGGTAGCGGCGAGCAAGCGCCATCCCGGAGGTAGGTTGAGTTCCGCACTCACAGACTGGAAATCTTTGTCCCATCCGGTTGCGGAAAGCGTTCGGACGTCGCCAATTCGGCTGTCGGCCGAAAGGTTGACCGCTCCGCGTCGCACCTCCACGCCGACCGCCCCGGTCTCGTCTTCGCGCGTAATGGTTTGCGGCTGCCCGTCGATGGCGACCCGGCCGAGATCGACGCCTGGGCGTACGTTGAGCCTCCAATCCCGGGTCATCCGCCCGCCGATCATGTCGTTCACGGTATAGCCGCCGCCGTCGAAATCCAGCCAGATGCGCCGGTGTAAGGTGAGACTGTCCGGTTCAGGTTCCGGATCGCCGCGCCGGATCACGCGTAGATTCATGGTCGCATCGGATTCCATACGGTAAGCAGGGAGCGATTTCCAGTCATTCGGAAGATTGGTCTGACGCGGATCGACGGCGGGAACGCCCTCGACTTCGACCACGCGCAACTGCGGGCGTGCATCGAAAACCCAGATTTCCTCGGCGGGCCAGGGCGCATTGCTCGGAGGCCGCGGCAGCGACTCCACCGGCCCCGGAAAGCGGGACGTGAGCTCTACGCTCCAATGTCCGGGACGGAGCTGCAAGCGCAGTTTGTTGTCCGGCTCCAGGCGGGCGGGCAGAGGCGACGAGACCTGCAAGGGGATCGAGTCGGTCGGCAGTGCCCCATCGAGAAGGATCTCGCGCTGTTTGCCGGATACGTCCAAATCGATATGCGTCACCACGCGCAGCGGGGTGCTGTCAATGATCCGCCGATAAACCTGTACGTCCACGGTCTCGGCTCTCTCCGATGATCCGGCATCGCCGGACGCCTCGCGGTAGATCCATAACTGCCCCTGCTCGTTGAAGGCGGGGAAGGGGACGGATTGGCCCTTGACCGTCAAAGCGATGATGCCCGCATCGGTAGGCACCGCGAGATTTTCGGGTAGACGGTCCCAAACGAAACGGCCCCTGACGATGTGCTCCCCAGGCGCGAGACGGATGCCAGGGCGGTTCTCGACGGTAGCGACTACCGCCGGTTTCCCGTCTACTTCGACCTGCTGCGGCCAGTGTTCGGCGTCGCCCGGAAGAGCCAGCCACCCGTCCGCGTAAACGCGGGCCGTCAAGGCGAAACGACCGACACGATCGTCTAGGACTAATTCGAGTCCGGTCGGCCAAACGCAGCGCCGCTCTTCGGGGTTGCCGTGTACCAGCGGGCAAGTCCGATTTTCGTGACCGCGCAAGACCCAGTCGGTCCAGGGTTTAAGAGGGGCGGGAACGGAGTCTGGTGCCAGCGGAGCCGCCAGAGCAATGACCGAAAACAACAGGAAAGGAAAGACCAATAACGCCGACCGACGAAACATGGGGTTCTCCATCTGAAGGGCCAAAAGCGAGGTAGGGCCGAGATTCTTGTTATACAGATGCGTAAAGGTAGTGTAACGCCGGAAATGCGTCTATCGCGAAAGATGATCGAAAGCTTAGTGATGTGTCGGACAGTATGCGCTCGGATTTAGCGCTCACTCCGTCACCCGTCGAGCGTGGAGTAAAGCTTACGGAGTTCGACCCACTCGTCGGCGGTGGTAAGCCATCACTCCTAAAGAGCCAGTCCTGACCGCCGAACCGTCATTCTTTGGATCCAGCAATCTGGAAGTGATGCCGCACTGGCGCGCAATGATCCCGATGCATCGGTGATACCCGCGAGTTTAGCGATTACTGGCATCGGCAGGCTTGCGCCCCTTCGCCGAGTCTCAAGGAAAGACCGACCGTGTGTTCCGGGAGATCGACCTTGACTTCGAAGAGGCGATGACCCGAATGGGCAAGGTCGGTAAGCGTTTGCGTCATTTCATCGAGGATGCGGTGCAGCCTCCCGCCATCCGTAAGGGGCGGATGCGGATTCGAGGCGAACAAAGCGTGAGCCGGACGTGATGAGACATGCCCATCCGCTAAACGTGAGCCGATGCCCGTATGGCTGACGTACAGCTCGAGTCGAACGCCTTTTGTAACAATAATTTGACATGGTATCGAGTAAAAATCAAAATGCGGCGCTCACGTTTTCTCGTCACGAACGGGAGCGTTTGCCGGACGCTATTGTTTGGAGTCTATCCGAGTTGATCGTGGATCCCGAGCTTGTCGAAGAGATTCTTGGCGTCTACCGGGACGGGTTCCAAAACGAGGGTGTTCGGGTGTTTTTCGTTTCTTGGGAAGCTCTGAACGAGTGGATTCCGTTCATATTTCTCGCCCGGTTCGGGAGTGCGTTCGGCATGCTGGTCGAACGGTTCGCCTTGAGTCAGTGGGGGGCTCAGCCAGGGTTTCCTTGGATCTCAGAATAATCAGAGAGGAAAAAGAGGATAAGAATGAAACTGAAATATTCACTGTCTGCTTTGGTATTGGCCGCTGCGGCGGGTGCTGCAACCGCCGAGGACGATCCAGCTGTCGCGCGCACCGTCGAACAGGTGAAGATGCTGGACGCTCTGTATAAGACTGCGGTCGTGCTGATTACCGAGCATTATGTGGAAAATCCTTCGTCCATCTCGGCAGCGACGGCGTCTAAGCTGCTGTTTGCAGAAATGAAGAAGAACGGGTTTCATGAGGTCCGTCTTCTTGGGTTGACGGATCAATTGACCAATCCCGAAGAAAATACCCCGACGGGCAATTTCGAGGAAACAGCCAAGGAAAAACTGCTGGCCGGCGAGGAGTACTATAAGCGTGTGGTCAACGAGGGCGGCAAGCGCTATCTCTACATGGCCACAGGAATTCCGGTTGTCATGGAAAAGTGCGTGATGTGTCACGCCAATTTCAAGGACAAGACCGGTCCTATCGGCGCATTGGCCTATAAGGTTCCGGTGATCGAATAACCGTCCAAATGTAGGAAATGCGGCTCTATTAACCCGGCCTATAAAGATGAGTCGGCCTAATCCGGCGCGGCGACCAGCCGCGTGAGCCCAGGCCGGGTGTTTACCGGACTGGGGGACGGCCTGTAAATACAAGGAGGGTATTTACAGGCCTGATTAAAAGAGCCGCGTTTCCTTTCCCCCCTTAATTCCTCCCCGTCGTCTCGAATACCTCTCGCGGTGCACCGTTGCGGCGTCGCCGGCGTATCATTTATTCATTTCTCTTGAAGCGAACGGTAAAGGAGTTCGATTATGTTCGATCCAGCACGTTACGGTTCGGTTTTTCAGCCGCTGTTAGCCGAAGAACGCTTGAATCCGCTCGGTCCGGGAACGCCGAACGAGTCGGTTTACCCTTTGCTCAAGGCGCTGTCGGTCGATGAAGCGTTTCTTCCCCACGAGGTGAAAGATGCCAGTATGGCGAAATGCTGTCTCGCCGGGATATGGCTGTATCACGACTTCCTCGATGAGAGCCATCGCATCAGCCAGTCCGTTTCGACATCTACCGGCAGCTATTGGCACGGCATCATGCACCGCCGCGAGCCGGACAGTTGGAACAGCAAATACTGGTTCAATCGGGTGGGGCAGCATCCGGTTTTTCCGGATTTGTGCGAGGCGGCAAAAAGTCTCGCGGAGCAGGCGTCACTGCTTCCCGAGACGCGGTTTTTGGTGGAACAGCGGCAATGGGACCCGCATCGGTTTGTCGACCTGTGCGAGGCCAGCCGCACAGGTAAGAGCCAGGCCGAACGCCTGTGCCGGACCATACAGCTGAAAGAATGGCAGCTGCTGTTCGATTATTGCTACCGCCGGGCGATCGGCTCGTAAGCCGGCACCGCGCCCGGCGTGCCGATTGACGAGGTCCTTCATGCAATCTTAAGCACTTTCGCGCCGCGAATCCTACGGGTTTTGAGATCGAGCAGCGCTTGGTTCGCGTCTTCGAGGGCGTATTCCTCGACTTCGGGGCGAATGGGAATCGCGGCGGCCAGAGCCAGAAAATCGCCGACGTCGCTTCGGGCGACGTTGGCTACGCTCTTGATTTCCTTCTCCATCCATAAATGGCTTGGATATTCGAGCTGCAGCAAATAGTCCTTGTCGACGTCTTCCTTGCGGATCGCATTGACGACCAGGCGTCCGCCAGGAGCGAGATGTCTTAGGGATTCGACCACGGGTTTCCAGACCGGTGTGGTGTCGATGATGGCGTCCGCTTTTCCCGGCGGTTCGTCGGTCCAGTCGCCGGCCCAGGCTGCGCCCAATTCCAAGGCGAAGGCCCGTTCTTCCGAATTTCGGGCGAACACGAAAACCCGCGTGTTCGGATAACGGTGGCGAACCATCATCAGAACCAGATGGGCCGAGGCGCCGAAGCCGCTGAGTCCTAGCGTTTCGCCGTCCTCGAGTTCGGTCAGTTTGAGCGAGCGATAGCCGATCGCTCCCGCGCACAGCAAAGGCGCCGCTTCGACGTCGGAAAAGGCATCGGGAATGGGGAACACGAATTCTGCCGGGGCGGTTATGTACTCCGCATAGCCGCCGTGGGCATCGCGACCGGTGGCTTCGAAACGCTCGCAGAGATTTTCGTTGCCTGCCTGGCAGTGTGCGCAGACGCCGCAGGCAGAGTGAATCCAGGCGACGCCTACGCGATCGCCGACGGCGAACCCTGTTACGGAGGAGCCGAGCTCGGCCACCCGGCCTACGACTTGATGTCCCAGAATCATCGGGAGCCGGGCAGGGGGCGTGCGGCCTTCGATTTCGTCGAGTTCGGTATGGCAGACCCCGCAGACAGAGACATGGATCAACAGCTCGCCGGAACGCGGAACCGGCTTCGGCCATTCCGCGAGAACCAGAGGTGTCGGATTTTCCGTCAGCGTGGAAATTCTTTCCAAGACCATCGCTTTCATGACACGACCTTTGTAAAAACGTCTGGCGGAATTACCGCTGTCGGATTTGCTCGCTGAGTTGCGCGTCGAGGTAACGCGTGATCGCATAAGAAACCGGCCAGAACACGGTGTCGACGGCGCCGCCGAAAGGCAGCATGAGACCCGCCACGATGCGTTCGGTGGGGCTCGGTTCGAGATGCATCTCGAAATCTTTCTTCAGTGTCGCCCGATCGTTCGTCAGCAGTGCATATTGGAGGCGCGAGTCGTGAAAGGCCATCGGCCGGTCCGATCCGGTCACGCTGAGACTGGTGCAGCCGGCTAACGCCATCGTCGCGATCAAAGTGAACGGAGTTCGCATGAAAGAAAGGTTCGTCATTTCAGAGCCAGCATGCCGCAGAAGTTATACCAGCGGAAGAATACGTCGCAGGTTTTGAAGCCGTTGCGCAGCAGCAGTTCCCGGTTTTCCTCGAAATGGTAGGGGACCAGCACGTTTTCCAACGCTTCCCGCTTTTGCGCGATTTCGAGTTCGCTGTAGCCGTTGCGTTTCTTGAACTCGTAATAATGCTTGATGAACAGCCGGTTGATGGTCGAATCCTGGCTGAGCACTTTTTCCACTAGAACCAGGCAGCCGCCGCGGTTCAGGCCGTGGGCGATGCTGGAAATCACGCGGTCGCGGTTGAGCGGACGGACGAATTGCAGCGTCAGATTCAGGATGACCACCGAGGCGTTCATGATCGGGACACCGTCGTCCAGGTTCAGACAGATCAGCTCGTAAGGATGGGATACCCTGCTTTCTTGTAGCTTTTTCCGAGCCTTGTCCAACATCTCGGGCGAGGAGTCGATGCCGATGAAGCTGACGTCTGCTGGCACGATCGGATCGAGCCGGATGAAGGTGTTGCCTGTCGAACAGCCTAGATCGTAAAGATTGGTGGAGGGTACGGCGAAATCGCCGGCAAGCTCTCCGATCATGCGCTGAATCTCAGCATAGAACGGGACCGAGCGATCCAGCATGTCGTCGAACACCTCGGCTGTTTCGCGGCCGAAATCGAAATCCGTCACCAGAGTACGTTTCTCCTTGAACAACTCGTCTTTGATCATCGTTTCAATGGGATTCGTTCGCCAGACCTTCCGGCGTGTCTTGGCCCGCTTTGTAGAAGCGGCGCATACCGACCGCTAATAGGACGATCAATACGCTCATCCAGGCTGCCGTAAGATAGCCGATTATCCCGTCGTATGACCCGATCAGAAACGACCAGTTTCCGCCCGGAACGCCGTTGGTCGCCGCCTTGGCGGTCTTGATGGCGCACACCCATCCGGCGTGTATGCCGATACAGTATCCCAAGCCCATCGGGAATGCCATGCGGATATGGGCAAGAAAGACGCCTGCGAGAAAGAGCGCGAGAAACGACGAGAGATCCAGATTCGGGAGGTGAGCCAGGGCATCTCCCACGAGCCGAAAGCCGGTAGCCCATTCGACATCGGCTGCGACCGGTTTCATGTCGCTGCGCAGGAAATGGAGCAGGGCAAAGTAAAAGGCGCTAACGACCGAGGCCGTTGCGGCGCCGGTAGCCTTTCGGAGGGATGCGAACAGAATTCCCCGAAACATCGTTTCTTCGATGGTCGCCACGATCAAGCCTATGACGAGCGCCTTTAGAGCGGTCAATCCAAGCCGTTGCGTGTTCGCCCAAGTGTCCAGATCGAGCTCACGGACATCCAGGGCGACCAGCGCCAGGGCGTGAAAGCCGAGCATGGCGATACCCAGAGGAATGCCCGACGCGACCTGACGAAACAGCCTGGACCTAGTTTCGACCCCGATATCGCGGCGGCCGAGGCAAAAGACTCTCGCCGCCACAAACGCGCTAACAAGAAGCAATAACTGACCGCATCGGTTTACCAGGCTCTGAAATCCAATCGCGTTATCGGCGATCCAATAGACCGGGTAAGCTAAAAAAGCCGCTGACAAGGCGCAAGCAAGCACGACTGCTAATGGTGCAAGCGCCGCCGAAAGACGTATTCCGAGAGAAGGCATAAGGAGGGCTTTGGGACGAAGATGCTCTAAAAAGGTCGACTAGGCGCGTCAAATTGGGGGAAAGTCTATCCCATGTGATGGACGGTGGCTAAGAGCGGTAACGTTAGGGCGCGGAGAGGGACAAATCGCACCGATCGCGTCCGCGTACGATGCGCGTCCTGAGCTCTGCCGAAGGGCGGATCGCTTCGCTCGCCGCATCCTACGACCAAAAAGTTGTAGGGTGCGGTGAGGGACGAACCGCACCGATGGCGGCCGCGAGCGATGCGGTTCGCTTCGCTCACCGCATCCTACGGCCGATAACATTTGGGTGCGGTGAGGCACGATAAACCGGCAGGTTGGATTTGGCGAGATCAGAATCCGAATGGGCTTACCCCGCTCGAAACGGACAAAAAGACGCCCTGGTGATAGCTCGCATGATGTGATCATCGGATCGGGAAACCGCATTTTCATCACTCAGGACCAGATCCGTCGGCCCCTCGGCGCACGTTCTCGAACCGGCCGAATTCCAGCAAAATCGTCGGCATCAACAACAGATTGAGTATCGTGGACGAGACCAGGCCGCCGATGATGATCGCGGCCATGGGACCCATGATCTCGCGTCCCGGATTGTCGCTGTCGATGGCGATGGGCAGCATCGCGAGCGCGGTGACCAGTGCGGTCATTAGGATTGAGGGAAGCCGTTCCTGCGCCCCCTGAATCGCCGTATCCAGATTCCACGGCTTGTTTTCCAATTCCACCAGGTGCCGGTAATGCGAAATCAGCATGATCGCGTTACGTACCGTAATGCCGAACAAGGTGACGAATCCGACCATCGACCCGATCGAAAGCGTGCCGCCGGTCAGGAATGCAGCGGCAATGCCTCCGGCTAGCGAGAACGGCAGGTTGACCAAGGTCAGGAGCGTGTGGCGCACGCTGTCAACGGCCAGGAAGATCAGCACCATAACGCCGACGCCGGACAGCAAGGCGTAGGCGGTCAGTTCCCAGCGCGCTTTGCCTTGTTCCACAGCGGCTCCGGTGAACTCGGGATAGATTTCCGGCGGGAAATCTATGGAGTCTAGCGTTCGCCTGCGAAGCTCATGCATGAACGAAGCTGGATCCCGACCCGCCACGTTTGCCGTCACCGTTTGCACGCGCTGCCCATCCTTATGGAGGATGTTGTAGCGTCCGCTGACCTGCCGGATATCGGCGATTTGGCCGAGTTCCACGATCAGGCCATCCGCGGTCCGTAGCGGTATGCGGGCTACCGATTCCGGATGGCGCCGCAGCTCCGATGGCAGAATCACGGCGACCTCGTAAGCCCGGTTGTCCAGATAATAGGAACCGACCACGCGGCCTTGCAAAGCCGTTTGGAGCGCGTCGGCCACTTCCAGCGGTCGCAGGCCGTAACCGGCCAGATCATAGAGTTTGAGCCGAATTTGCAGCTGCGGCGTGTTGGGGGGCGATCGCAGTTGTATGTCGACGGCGCCGGGGATGGTTCGAATCAGATTGGCGACCTCGCGTGCTTTCCGATCGAGTTGGTCGAGGTCGGTCCCGTAAAGATTGACTACGACCGGCGCGGTGTAACCGGAGATCGTTTCGTCGACCCGTTCGGTTAGAAAGGTATTCGCTTCAAACAGGATTCCAGGGAAATCGCCCAAGATTCGTCTGAGCCGGTCCAGCACCGATTGCTGGTCTTTTCCGGAAAGAGGTTTGAGCCGGACTTCGTATTCGCTGTAATGGCTGCCGTAAGTGTCGGCGCCGCGCTCGGCCCGGCCGGCCCATTGGGATACCGACTCCACTTCCGGGATTTGGAGAAACTGCCGGGTCAGTTGTCCGCCTATGCGGAGCGACTCGTTCAAGGATGTGCCCGGTAAGGCCGTGGTGTGGACGATGAAATGGCCTTCTCTAAGCCGTGGGAGGAATTCTCCGCCGAGATTCGTCAGGGATAGAAGCGCGAGTCCGCAGATCACCGCGCTTATCCACATCGCGGCTTTCGGCCTTCTCGCCGTAGACTTCAACAGAGCCGCGTATCGGGGCTGAAGCCACCGAATCAAAGGTGGGGTTTCGTCGGTCCGGCTGTTTTTCAACAGGATGTAACAGAGTGCGGGCGTGACCGTCAGCGCGACCAACAGGGACATCAGAATCGCCAGAATATAGGCGTAACCGAGCGGGGCGAATAAGCGCCCGGCAATGCCCCCCAAGGTCAACAACGGCACGAATACCAGCACGACGATGAAGCTCGCGTACACCACCGAGCTGCGTACTTCCATGGAGGCCTCGTAGATCACGCGGAACACCGAGCGTGGATTGGCGCGACGGCGGTTTTCCCGCAGGCGCCGGAAAATGTTTTCGGTGTCGATAATGGCGTCGTCCACGACTTCGCCCAGAGCGATGGCCAGTCCGCCTAGGATCATGATGTTGAGATTGACGCCCAGATTCAGCAAGGTCACCAAGGCGGCTACCAGCGACAGCGGAATGGCGAAGGCGGAAATAAATGCGGTGCGCCAATCGAACAAGAAGGCGTAAAGCACCAAAATCACGAGAAAGCCACCGACCGCGAGGTGTATGGCGAGGCTTTGCAAGGAGCGCTCGATGTAATCCGCGGGCCGGAACAGCCGTGGATGGAGCTCGATACCCTGCCGCGCCAAAATCTGCTGGAATTCGGCGAGCACTTCCTCAAGCTTTCGAGAGACGTTCAGCGTGTTGGCGCCGTATTGGCCGATGGCCATCATGACGATACCGGTTTTTCCGCCGACGGCCGCCGTGCCGATGGGTGGCTTCGGTGCCGTAGCGACGGTCGCCACATCGGCCATCGTGATATTGGCTCCGTTCCGGCGCAGCAGTACGACGTGCTTCAAGGTCTCCTCGGCCGCCGGAAGGCCGATGATGTTCAAGCTGATACGCTGGTTGTCGTTCTCCACGAACCCTGCTCCGGGCATTCCCGTCGCCTCGCGGGCTGCGAGCACGACATCCGCTACGGCGAGGCCGTAGCGCCGCAGTTTGTCCGGATCGATTTGGATCTGCAATTGGCGGATTTCGCCGCCGAAAACGTTTACGTCGGCAACGCCCGGTACCGCGAGCAGGCGCGGCACGATAGTCCAGTCCACTAGATCGCGAAGTTCCATCAGGCTGCGAGTCGGCGAGGTCAGTCCTATCGTCAGGATCGTCGCTGACGACGAGGAGAGCGGCACCATCACCGGCGGACCGGCCCCGGCCGGCAATTGGCCGGACAGCATGCTCAGGCGTTCGCCGACCAATTGCCGATCGCGGTAAATATCAGTGCCTTCCGCGAAAACTGCCGTTACCGCCGAGAGACCTTGAATCGATTCGGATCGAACGCTTTCCAGGCCGACCAGCCCTGCTAACTGTCTTTCGATGCGCGAGGTGACCAGGGTCTCTGTTTGTTCCGCAGTCAAGCCGGGGGCTTCGGTTTGAATGACGATCCGGGGCGCGGAAAATTCGGGAAAGATGTCCAGATTCGCTTGATCGAAACGGAGCGCGCCGTAAACCAACAGTACGAGGGCGAGGGCTAGGATCACGCCACGCCGGTGTACGGCGAAGCGGATGATGGCTGACAACATCAGTCGTCATCCTCGTCCGGAATGTCCGTCCGGAACTCCTCGGAGAGCAATAGCTGCGCGCCGGTTACAACGATCTCGTCGCCGGCGGCAAGCCCGCGGTCGACGAACCAGAAACCGCCATACTCATGATGGGCGGTGATTTCGGTTCGGGTAAACGTACCGTCTTCGGACCGTCGATAAACCCAGGGTTTTCCGCTATGCCATACGATGGCCGAAGGTGGAACGGCGACGCCGGTTAACGTTTCACTCGAAGCCGGCAGCCAGGCATTGACTCGCATTCCGGCGCGCAGCCGGTCGCTTGGGGCGTGGAAGAAATAGGTTTCGCCTTGCACGAGGTCGTCGGTCTTCGGGGCGGGAGAAATGAGATCGGCCTGATGAGCCGCGCTCCGGTCGCTTTCTCGGGCGACAAACAACGACCGCTGGTTGGGCGGTAAGGTGTGGCCGCTCGGCAAGGCGATCAGAATCAATACCCGGCTGCGGTTCAAGAATTCCTGAAAAAGCGGTGATTCGCCGTCGAAGGCGATACGGGTCAGGCTATCGCCCCAGGCTTGCTGGGCTTCATGGCGGATTTCCTGCATCAACCGCCGGGCCGCCTGGAGCCTGGCGTGATCGGACTGGTATTGCGCCTCGGCTTGTGCCAGATCGCGGCTGGCGACAATGTTTTCGCGGTGCAAGATCATCAGCCGGTCCCGGTTTTTTTGAGCCAATGCCAGGGCAGCGCTTGCGATTTCGGCCTCGGTGGCGGCCGCTTGGTAGCGGACCTGCAAGGCCAGCAAAGGCTGAATGTCGATGACCTTGCCGTAAGCCATGATCTCCGGCTGAAACGTTACGGCGGTCAAGATGTCGGTAACCAGTCCGCCGACGTTTTGTTGCTCCTCGGTCAGCCGGACGGTTGTGGTTCTCGGGGACCCGTGCTCGGATTTTTGTATCGCCGCCGATTGGCTGGGGTGCTTGCTTAGGGCGTCATCGTCGTCATTGGAAACCGCCTGAAAGGTGGAAATGGTCAAAATCAGAACGGCCGGGACGATAGGACGCAAGAGCGGCTTCATCGAAAAGTCGTAAAGGCACGGATTCGAAACAAAAAACATGAACCGGAAGCCGCGAGACTATAACCCGACCGATTCGCGAAGCACAAACCGATGGCCGGATAGTTTGACGCGCACCTCGAATCGGGCATCGTTCAAGATGGTGCTGAGAAGCAGCACTAACTGACCGCATCGGTTTAGTAGATTCTGAAACCCGATCGCGTCATCCGCAATCCAAAAGACCGGGTAAGCTAAGATGAAGCGAGGTCGTTTCGCCTTGCCAGATTTTTCATCAAAGGGAGCTTATATGAATAAACAGGACGTTTTCCGGCGCTGTCTCATCAGCGCTGTATTGGGCATATGGTACGGCTGTACTCCGATCGACGTTGTGGCGCCGCGTGCAGTCGATCATTCGGCGGAACCTTACGCCGCTTATTCGAAATCAGTGAAACACCAGCCGCCGGTCACGGGTTATCTTCGTCCGTTCGGTCCGAACGCACCATGGAACCGGCCGGTCAAAGTCCTGCCACGTCATCCGCAGTCGGACGTTCTGGCCGAGCGGCTATGGATGTTCGGGCCGTCACGTCCGGGCAATTTCAATCTGTCCTTCAGTGGGTACACCTATCCGGTGTATACCGTCGACTCCGCTACCGTCGCGGTCTGGGTTCAAGCGGGAATGGGCAACCTCAACGGCACTCAGATTCCCTGGAACCCGAACTGGAGAGCGGCCAGCGGTTCCGATAGCCAAGTGATCATCCTCGACCCGGCCACGGGACGCGAGTGGGATTTATGGCAGGTTAATGCTAAAGGTACAAGGGTGTTCGTCTCGAACGGCAACCTGGTGCCGGGCTCGTACCTGACCAAGGAAGACGGCTTCAAGCCCTCGCGCGGTTGCGGCATTCCTTATCTCGCCATGCTGGTGAGGCCGGAGGAAATCGCTCAGGGCAAGATCGAGCATGCCTTGTCCATGCCGATTCGAAACACCGCTCAGACTTTTGTGCCGCCCGCGACTAAGTCGGACGGAAAGACGACCGAGAACGGCATACCCATGGGCACCCGCTTCGCACTGGACATTACCGATGCCGAAATCGACGCGTGGGTGAACTCGCTGCCCAGACAGTTGCCCCTGCAGACCCGACGGTCTGCTCGAATCATCGCCGTGGCCCTTCGGGATTACGGCTGGTTCATTACCGATACGGCGGGCGGCGCTCACTTCCAGTTCGAAGACTACGCCACCGCGCAGGGCAAGTGGGAAGAGCTGGGCTTGGGCGAACGGAGTATCGGCTGGAAAAACTACCCAACCGACCTGCTCGACGGCTTGATCACGCGGGAACGAATCTACGCGATAGCGCCGAGTAATTGAACGCATGCGTTGAGGGTCTCGCATGCGGCAGTCGAAGAACATGTCCCCACCGATAGAGGTTCCGGAGTATGAGGGGCTTCAGGAATGCTTGTTCTACTCAACACCGCTACATCAGCCCTTATGCCGATAGGGAAGGGTCGTGAGCGACGCAACCGTTTGGGCTAACGAAGTCGGCCTCAATGTAACGGCATCGCCTCTTTTCCGGAATTTGGAACCGGTCGTTCGACTTAATTCGGAATAGTCGTTGGTCGTGAATGATATGGATGTCTAAAAGCTTTTCTGAAACGACCAAAAAAAGTATTTAGAGAGTGAGAAAAATCAATCTCAAAATGTAATATAAGAGCGACATAGATGACTCTAATAAGTATCTTTTCTTAGGTAGTTGTTCTAGTTTCTTATTTGTAGATTTAATACGACAATGGAAACTACCATAATAGCTCCTATACAAACCTTAGAGCAAGCCTATAAAATGTCTGATAGGGGAGTTGTAAACCCGATGAAAAAGTCGGAATAATACTCTACGTGAGCCACGTATCAGGAAACTAGAAACGTCAATGGGAGTTAGTCACGTGGTACGACTTCATACGGCGCTTAAGGCTGCTTCGTTGTGGGCAATGAGTTATGCATCCGGGGTACATACGAAATACACGCGATTTGCCGTTGTGGGACATGCGAGAACCGGGTCCAACCTTTTGTTGGACGTATTTAGGTCCAGCCCTGAAGTCGAGATGTTCCACGAGATATTCAGCGCGGATAATCGGGTTATCGGCCAAGGATTCAACGAACACATAAACCGCTTGTACGCCGGCTATCCCCGCTGTATACGAGCCGTTGGATGCAAGATTTTCTACAACCATCTGACGAATCAGGAATGGTCTGAATTCGAGCAGCACAAAGAATTTAAGATCATTCACCTGATTCGCCGAAACCGTTTACGAACACTGGTATCTCTGGCCATCGCTTTCAAGACCGACGTCTGGCTTCAAACCAACTTCCGGAAAAAGGTACCGCTCGAAAAAAAACGGGTTTATCTGGATCCGGAAAGTTTATTCACCCAGATCATGCAGATTGAGAGTTGGGAGAGTCAAACCCGCGCGAGATTCGCGCACCGGGATGTACTGGAGATTTGCTACGAAGATTTGGTGACGGATTTCGAAGCTGTCGCTTCCGAGGCCATCGGCTTCGTGGGTGCTAAGCGGTGGAATCCGAATAGGATCGGCTATAAGAAACAGAATCCTGAGCCGCTGGATCAGCTTATTTCGAATTTCCCCGAGGTGAGCCATGCATTGAAGAACACGCCCTGGGAGCAATATCTCGAATAGGGATTGTTGATAAACGACTTCTCCCAAGAGGTCTCGAGGAGGCCGCATGTACGGGCACCTCGAAGAGCGCCGAAGGTCCTGGAGATCAGTCAATTTGGCAGTTCTAGATCAGGACACTTTACATAGCCGGTTCGCCGATAACCTTGTCTGAAGGCCATGTTTGATCACGATGCTGTCTTGATTGTCGATTTGGCCAGACATTATGGCGGGGCGGACGTGCGTGTCGCGGCTCTCGCCCGAATGCTTCATGGCGAACGTCGTTACGCCATCGCGGTCCTGAAAGGTTCCGCGCTCCACAAGCGGCTGGAATCTACCGGCCTTGCCTTTTTGCCCGTGCCGTTTTCGCGTGGCGATCCGCGCATCTTGTTCCATTTGTATCGGATGATCCGAAAAGGCGGATATACGGTAGTGGATACCCATAATCCGCAATCCCAGTTTTGGGGCGGATTGGCCGCAACTTTAGCCGGCGTGAAGCGAAAAATCGGCACCATTCACAGCGCCTACGGGCCTGAGCATGGCGATACGCTCAAAGGACGCTTTTATGAATGGGTCTTGCATTTCAGTTACCAGCTTGGCTTTCACTTCATTGCTGTATCGGAATCCGTTCACGACTATCTACGCACCTTGGGCATTCCCGCGACCCGAATTTCCGTAATTCATAACGCGATCGAATATGCCGAGGATTACCCCACCGGGCGAAGGGCACGGCTCTTCGAAGACCTCGGATGGGGCACGGACGTGTTCGTGCTTACTGTCGTGGGGCGGCTCGAACCCGTCAAAGGTCATAGGTATCTGTTCGAGGCGTTGGCAAGGGTCGTGAAATCGAAGCCTAGTCTGAGGTGCTTGGTTGTCGGTGACGGCAGCTTGCGCGGTGAATTTGAGAAGCAGGTCGAGAGCGCAGGACTGCGGAATATCGTTCACTTCACCGGCTTCCGCCATGACGTGCCCGCGTTGTTGAGCGGCAGTGACGCTTTCTGTCTACCGTCGCTTTCCGAAGGCTTGCCGTACGCGGTTCTGGAAGCCTGTCAGCATCGTCTTCCCCTGTTGTTGACCGCGGTTGGCGGTCTCGCGGAGCTCTTCGAACACGGCAAGACCGCATTTCTGGTGCAACCCGCCGATGCGACCGCGTTGGAGCGGGGAATCTGCTGGCTCATGGATCATCCTGCCGACGCGAGCGCTTTAGGCGAAACCGCGTTTCAACTCGTGAGGCAAAACTCTGGTACAAAGCACATGTATTCCAAAACGCTGGAAACCTATCGGTGCGGTATTTCCCTATAGCGCGCGTTACCGGCGCGCGGGAATACCGCGTATCCATTACCCACGCTCCTGGTTATCGCGTGCCATGCCGATGGAACGGCAAAGCTTGAAAGAAACGCAAAGGCAAGGGATCGAAAAATGCGAAGTATATCGGAAAAGGTGAGCATCAAAACATTTCGAGGATTATCCGGCCTTGATGAAATTGCAACGGAGTGGGAGTTTATAACAAAGCTAATGGATCGCAAACGATTCTTTTACCTCGCAGACTGGTACCGTTGCTATCTGGAAACCTTGGAAGAGGAACCGGACAAAGTTTTATTCACGATTGTGTATATAGGCGACAAGCCAGAGGCGATTTTTCCTCTGAAGATTTCAGCGCGGCGGATACTCGGTTTGAGGATGAAAGTCCTTGAACTGCCCAGCCATCCCCATATGTGTCTAAACGATTTTATCGTTGCAAGACCTGCGTACGTAAAGTCGTACGTACCTTTGGTATTAAAGCATCTCAAGGAAGTGGAGGGGTTGTCATGGGATTACATCTATCTCCCACGCGTCCTTGAAGAATCAACCGCAGCCATCGCATTAGTTGAACAATCCGACACTTTGAGCGTCAAGAGATCGTGTGGGTGCTGCAACTATCTGGTCATACGGCCCTATAGTGCGATGTTTCAGGGGTTTTCAAGAAACTTCAGGAGCTGCATGAGGCGAGCTAAGAAACGCGCTGAAGAATTAGGAAATATACACTATACGACTGCGTCGACCTATCCGGAACTCGAAACGGCCTATGGGGCTTTTTTAGAGGTCGAAGCCTCGGGCTGGAAGGGAAAAAATGGGATTGGTACGGCGATAAAACTGAACAAAAGGCTTGAGTTGTTTTATAGGCGGGTCATGGAAAGATACTCCAGGTTAGGCGGGTGCGAAATTCATATTATGTGGCATGAAGAAAAGCCGATTTCCGTGGAGTTCAGCCTCGTCATAGACGGCACGCTTTATACTATGAAAATAGGTTATGATGAAAACTATTCGTTTTGCAGTCCAGGGCACCTTCTTCGTGAATATATAATAAATTATCATGAGCAAAAAGGAGACATTAGTTTCAATAATCTAATTACGGAGGCAGGGTGGCATCACGGATGGAGACCGCAATCTTACAACCTATTTCACTACTACCTTTGCAGTCCCAGTATTCGCGGCCGTATCGCTTACATGTATCAAAAAGCGCTTCTTAAAATTCGTCCGGTATGGTTGGTTTTGAAACCGAAATTAAGGAATTGGAATATCATACCGGGGCGGCCCGTTCGCGTGTAATTCTAGCGGATAAGAGTCTCGTTCATAAAAGGAAATAAGTTGATAAGGAGGAAGAACGCCATGTGTCGTAGTCTGAATAACGATTTCAGGATGGATTATAGGGTTGACGCCCTAAGCCATCCGTATCGGTTCGTACGACACTTTCAACAATGCCGTTGGACAAAGATGTCAAGGGATTATGATGTTAATAACTTTCTGGTTATGCCTAGCCTTGATTTGTTACGTCTACCTTGGATATCCGATTTTAATTACTACCCTTGGCTGGCTTCGGCAACGCCACGTTCGCGCCGGATCGATTTATCCGGAAGTCAGCCTCATTGTCTGCGCTTACAATGAAGCGGACGTTATCGGTCGGAAAATCGAGAATTGCCTGTCTTTACAATATCCAGCGGATTTGCTGGAGGTGATCGTCGTAAACGACGGATCAACGGACGGAACGCAGGAGGTACTCAAGCAGTATGCGGATCGCCCGGGCGTCAAGATTCTCGACTCGCCTTTCCGCCAGGGAAAAGCTGCGGCGATGAATCGTGCGGCGGCCGTGGCGAAAGGTGAAGTTTTCGTTTTTTCGGATGCTCGTGCCATATACCGCGTCGACAGCTTGAAAAAGCTGGTTCGAAATCTGCGCGATCCCGAAGTTGGCTGCGTTAATGGCAATAGGACTTTGTACAAGAACAAATCGCCTATTTTCGGTTCCGAGAGATCCTATTGGAGCTACGAAGCGTATATCAAGACGATGGAGACCCAATGCGGGTCTACAGTCAGCGTCAGCGGGGCGATGATCGCTATACGGGCGTCCCTGTTCGAGCCCATACCCGCGAACCTAATTTTGGACGATACCTATCTTGCGCTGCAGACACTGCGGAAAGGGTTTCGGGTCGTCTACGAGCCGGCGGCGATCTGTTTTCAAAGTTCGGCTAGCTCGACGCGCGATGAGGCTTTACGGCGGCAACGTATCACTGCCGGGCGCTTTCAGATGCTGTTCAATGCCCGCGAGCTATGGCCGTGGAATGACAAATTCGCGATCTTCGAACTGTTATCCCACAAGATCATGCGCCTTTTCTTACCGTTCTTCAGCGCGGGACTGTTCGTTTCCAGTGCGGCATTAGTTTTATCGCCGGATACACCGGAAATGGCGCTATTAGTTTTCGAGGGCCAGTTGATATTCGGCATTCTTGCGCTTGGCGGATGGATTTCAGAAAAATTTGGCTGGAATTTGGGATTTTTGGGGATTTCGTATTACATCGCGAGCGGAAATTTGGCTTCACTGAGCGGATTTATAAGGTATTCGAAAGGCCGGCATACGGTTCTTTGGGAAAAAGCGCGCCGCGCGGAGTGAGAGGTATGGCTCAGCCTGGCGGAATGAAGCGGCGTTCCAGAAGTTTGATGCCCGTCTAGCTCGGCAATTGCTTCCGGAACGCCGGTATATGTTTCGCGGTTTAGAGCGTTTTCATCGCTGGTGTACGTTCGAAAAGGAAGCTGCCTTTGGCAGCAGTGAGTTTGAAGCGGGTCTCGCCGCGCCGGTGAGTTACTTTTGCAAACCACTTATTGGGCTGTACCCACAAGTCCCGGGTGTCCTTCCCTGGACACCCGCCTGCCTCGGGAGCGCCAAGGCGAGCGCATGGGGTTTGCCCTTCGGCCCAGCCTTCGGCTGCCTGAAATGAAAACGTCCTGTTCTGGACATTGCCCTTCGGGCGAACTTCGCTTGTCCCATTCCGCTCCCGGCGGAATGGTCGCTCCCGACGAGTTCGTCTTTCAGTGCTCAAAGACAAATGTGTCGGGAACACGTTTGGACGCGCGAAGTGCGCCCGCAAGGTCCGTACCAGGGAAGGTACGAATCAGCGGGCACCCGTATGGCGCACTGATCCAGCGTGTCGCCGGCTGAAGCCGGGGCGATGAAGGCATATCCGTGTAGCTGTGCCGCCGCACGCGCTCCCGCGCGTGCCCCTGCGGGCGGTTCCGCCTCCATACGGCGATGCTCGGGTGCGCCACACGGGACGTTTCAGCAACGCCGTAGACCTACCTAATTAGAAAATGGTCTTGGGATACGGCTTAAGACGCCGGAATACGTGCCAGAATCGGCACACCGAGTTTTTCGTCGAGGTCCGCGGGCGGATAAAGACCTCGCCGCTTCAGCTCGGCGAAATAAGCCACGAGGAACGCAGCCAATAGGCCAAAAAGGGCACCGATCAGGACTTTCATCAGCCTTGCCGCGTTCAGCGGTTTCGGCGAGATCGTGGGTTCTTGGAAGACTCGGACGTTGGTGACTTTTCTATTATCCAATTCCTCGGAAATCCTGGTTTCTTCCAATTTGGTCAAATAGTCCTTGTAAAGGTGTTCTTTAACCGCCAATCGCGCTTCCAGATTCAGTAATTCTCCTTTGTGGAGACTGATCACCGAGAGTTGATCGTTGACCTGTTTTAGGGTTTGCTCGGCATCCTTGATGGTTAATCGTGCGCTCAGCAGTTCGGGTTCGATCTGCGCAATCGCGAGCTCCAGGTCCCAATAGGCCTGGTTCGGCTGACGGTCTAGCTGAGCGGCTCTTTCCTCTTCGCTCCTGCGCATGAAGTCTTTGACATCTTCGATCTCTTGCCTGACTTCGGCTACGGTTCGGGACGTTTCTCGGTATCGCCGCAAGAGCTGCTTTTCCTTGATCTGTAGCTCGATAAGTCTTTGCTGCGCGAACTCCCCGCCGGCCGGCACCTTCTTTTTCAATTTCTGAAGGGCAGTTAATCGGTGAGACAGCTCGTTGGCCCTGGCTTTGGTAACCCGCAGGGTTTCCTCTATCGCCGATTGCCGTTGAAGCAGCAGTCGGATCTGCTCGTCGACATTGATGATTCCGTATTGTTGCTGGAAATCCCGGAGCGCTTGGGCGGCTTCTTGTAGGCCCGCGGTATATTCGGCCAGCTTTTGCTCGAAGAACGGGGCGCGGGATTCGCCGTAAAGGCGAACATGTTTATCGATAAAGCTATTGACCAGCAAATCGACGACACGCTTGCCGACCTCGGGTTCAGGATGCGCGAAATACACATGGATCACGCCCGAATTCTTGACGCTCTTGACGGCAAGGGCTTTGTCGAAATTCAACAGCGCGGCGTCCATTACCGATTGATCTTGGGGATCTGCGCTTTTGAGTTCGGGATACAAGGTTTTCACGCCTATCGCGGTAATGACCTTTTGCCGTAAGTCTGTACTATTGAGCAATTCGGATTCGGTATTGAGCAACTCTTCCATTTTGAAGTCCCGCCTGGACGGGCTATAGGGGCCGCTGTGCTCGGGTATATATTGGTACTCACGACCCAAGTTGAACAGCAAAGCGGCGTGGGCCTCGTAAAGCGGTTTTTCGAAAAGCGCAGTGATCGCGCCTGCGGACAAAGCGATCAAGAACGCCGTCAAAGCTTTGCGTCTGTGCCTGAGCAGCAAGGTTATCGGTTGAGGGGGTTGGATTTGATGATTAGCAAGCATCACTGTTCTATCCCTATAGTGAGTTACGGAAAAAGTCGCACGGAAAGCGAGCGCTCCCCGAAGCGATCAAGCTCCGACTGGGCCGCTTGCGGTAATGACAGAGCGATTCCCATGAAAATCCAAAAGTATTTCGGGTAGGATTCGTGCAGAAACAGGCTGCTAACGAGAAAGCCGAAAACGCCTAGCCCGAACGCAACGGTGAGCGTTGCGCAGTCCTTGACGCCGGCTTGGTCGAACCCCTGTCTTGCCTGTCTGAGGCTTTTTGCCATCAGCCATAACAGCGTGCCGAAACTCGCCAAACCGATCAGTCCCCGTTCGGCGGCGATCTGAAGATAAAGACTGTGCGCGTTTCGATCTTCGCCGCGATTCATCAGGTGCAGGTCCTGACTGTAATTCTGGAAGTTGAAGGCATAATTGCCGGCACCCACGCCTTGCAGGGGGTTGTCCGCGAACATGCGTAGGGCAACCAGCATTTCTGCCTTGCGTCCATCGACGGAAACATCTGCCGCACTGGTATCAGACTGGGATTTTTCACCGGAAACCGTGGCAATCAAGTCGTTCACGCGAGCGATGTAAGCACTCGGAGCGATTGCGGCGAGACCGACCACAAGAATAAGGCCGGATACCAGCGCTTTCGGGGAAAGACGAACGCGTAGAAGGACGAGACCCGCGATTCCCAGCAAGCCTACGAGCGCGCCGCGCGAGTAGGTAAGGCTTATGGCTAACAGCACGAAGCCTAGGACGACGGCTGCGACGGGGCGAAGCAGCCGTATGGGCTCGTTCAGCACGCGGTCGAAACATAAGGGCACGATGGGAATGAGAATCAGGGCGTAGAAGTTCGGGTCGGTCAAAGGGCCGGATATGCGGTAATCGCCCAGTTCTTTCCCCAGTTCGTCATATTCGGCTTTAGCGAAGCCCGCGAAATTGAACCAATAGGCACCGGTTATAAATTGGAGAAAATTCATCGAGGTCAAAAAACCCGCCGCGAAAATGAGCGCCCAAACCACGAGCCTAAAGGAAGCGGCAGTTCTCGATATCAATATGATGAGAATGCAGATCATGCCTTCCCTGATGTTGTTGATGACGTACTCCTGCGCGTCCCGAAAATGATCCGAGTACGCCAGCGACGCCAGAATGAACAGCATGTAGATCAGCGTGAACAGGGCCGGTTTGATCGCACCGACCGGCCTCTCGCCTCCGATTAGGCGAAGGGTGAGTGCCGTGAGGAGCATGATGCCGTACAGCTTGGTCGGCGAAGGCGCTCCGTGTTCGACGGCGACGTCGGTGGCATTTGTGTAGATAATAAACGTCAGTGCCGCCAAGCCCCAGTCCGTGCGCAGGAAAGTCAGCACAGCCACGGGCAGTCCAACGAACACAACGAGGAACGCGAGCGCCAATTCGAGGGCGTCCAATTGCGAGATCAGTAACACAGGCACCAGGGCGCTGGCGCCCAGGGCTAGAAGATCCCACTTTTGGGTCGCAATCCATCGACCGAGTTCTTCCGGCTGAGACAGCCGCATCCATGCCTTTGAAGCCACCTTTTCCTCCTTGTGTCCGGTCGCAATCCGTCCGTTCGCGGGCCGCGGCGTGCAGGGGCTTTTTAGCCTTCTAGCAGCCGGGAGCCCTCCGAGTCAATATCACTTGGAAGGTTCTGAAAAGGATTTCCATGTCGAGCCGGAGGCAGGCTCGTTGAATATAGGCGATGTCGAGCTGCGACCGCTCGTCGAACTCGGTCTTGTTTCTACCGAGAATCTGCCACAGACCTGTGATTCCAGGCGGAGCGTCAAGGCGTTCCGTCTGCCAGAGCCGGTAAGTCTCGGGACGGAACGAAGTTGGCCGGGGTCCAACCAAGGTCATTTGTCCGAGCAACAGATTGAAGATCTGAGGAAGTTCGTCCAGGCTTGTCTTTCGCAGGATTTTTCCTACCCGCGTGATGCGGGGATCATTCTTGATTTTGAAGTCCGGCCATTTCAGCTCGTTTAGGTGCATCAGCTGGTGTTTGAGCTCTTCAGCGTTCCGAACCATCGTCCGGAATTTATAGATACGGAAACGCTTACCATCTTTACCGGTTCTTTCTTGCAGGAAAAATACGGGATCTTTCGGCGATTCCAGCTTGATCGCCAATGCAATGATCGTCATCAGAGGGACCGTCAAAGGACTTGTAAGCAGCACGAAGAGTATGTCGAGCAACCGCTTGGCGGCGAAGTAAGCAGGATCATCCGGGAGGCCGAACCTCGGTTTGAACTGTTCCAGCCAATCGAGCTCGCTCCCGTATCGTTCTTTCAGCGTCGGGCTGATCATGCGGCTTTCTCCTCGGTTTCTTCCACCGTCTCGACGGTGTTGCCTTCGGTCATATTCGACTCGGCAGCTTGGATTAGGGCATCCAGGGTAAACCCATCGTTCGGGAAAGACGCTGCCCCGATCGATACGGGGATCTCCAAGTCTTTTGTGGCACAGCCTTGAATTCGTTGAATCAAGGTATTGCGTTCTTCAACATCCGCAGAAGGACACATGACCAATAGCCGGGAATCGGATTCGGTGCACATGACGACCATATCGCTGCGTCTGAATCCGGTTACGATCCGATCGATCAGCCGCGCGTTCAGATAGCGTTTGATGTAACGTTCGGCAAGTTCGCGCAATAGGGTCTGTTGGGTGCGGGAGAGGGAATCCATGCTCGAGTTGTGCTTTACGTCCAGCATGATAACGCTGAGCGGGTGCCCGGACCGGCGGCTTTGGTAGAGACAGTTATTGATGTCGCTCAGGGATTCCGTGAGTTTTGCGATCGGTTTATGGATGTTTTTCAGAAGCATCTGTTCCAGCTCGTCCGAGATGTAGGAAATCCACCGCGATACGGCATAGGAAAAATAAACCAGGATGCCGAGCAATGCCGTTTCGAGAAGACTGAACGGATGAACGGCATGTTGCGTGGCGGAGTGTGCCGATAGGGTCAGACTCGTGCTTATCACGAGAAATAGAGGCAGGTATACGGAATGCCTGGTCCAGAATTTCCAGCCGGCGATGATCACCAATACCGACAGAGCGGCCAAAATCTTGGTGTGCGAGGAAATGCTGGAAGTCGTGAGTGCGCTGAGCTGCAGGTTGTCGAGACCGAGGATGACGAACAGGCTGGTAAGCAAGCCAAGCAGATCCTTTGAAATAGATTTCATTTGCAAACACTCCTTTTCTGCAAACTCTATTCTTTCTGTCTTTTATTTGGCGTTTTCCATCGCTTTCCGAATAGTGATGCGGGAGCCGCATCACATCCTCTTGCGGCATTCGATCGCTATGCTTTTCATCACCTCCGGCAATCCAAAAGAAGCGGTTCAAAAGGCGTCTTGGAACAATCGATGCAGCATTTGCGCTTCAGTGGGTGTTCTGTAAGTGGCCGGTTGTGTTGTGTTTCCGGGGAATGAACGTCCGAGTCGTGAAAATGGGCCGGACTCGTCTCGTCGCGATCACGAGGCGGATTCGGAAGATATCCGTATTCCGGCGAGCGGGGACGTCGGTGACGTACGTCGTGGAGAAGCAGCCGGACGGCGCCGCGCGGCGCAGTGCGGCGCGAACCTAATGGCCAGCCTGCGCGGCCGAGCCACGGATCGGCGCCGAGAGGTGCGGTGTCCATCGCTAGACTCGACAAGTCTACTGTTCTCCTTGGGCGGGCCGTAACTGCGAGGCAGTTCGGCGAACGGCACTCACTATAACAGACTGTTACGAAATCAGAATAGAAAAAAATCAACAAACGTGTTCGCTTTTCGAAGCATAATATCGCTACCCTTATACTTATCCGGATTCCTCGGTGCGGGCGAAGGTCGAGTCGAACGACGGGAACCGAGACGGTTCTCGATGTCGGGGAGAGGTCTTCGCTCGATCAAAGCGGGCTCTGGCCTGCTTTGACGGAAGGCAAGCCGGAGCGGTTTCACCGTGGCGCGCGGGCTGCGCCTGACGTCCGGATTTCCGACTATTGGCGTAGCGAAAGGATTCTGGATAGAGTGAAGGGAGCCAGTCAGTGATATTCAGTGATATATCGTGCAACGGACAAGGAGAGGCAGGGCGGTAGTGCCTTGCTGTGATGGTGCCGTGTGCAGTCCGGGACTTCTGGCAGGATGCGATGGTCCCGAGCCTGCAAGCGATTTAACAAGGAACTGTACAATGAGTCATGCTGGCCGAAGGACCGTGCACGCCGTAGCGTGGAATTATGCGTCTTTTGCTTTGAGCAAAGGCGTTGTTTTGATCACGATGGCGATACTTACCCGTCTTCTCCCTCCCGAAACGTTCGGGATAGTCAGCCTGGCGACGGTCGTCATCTCGTATTTTTCCCTGCTTCAAGACTTGGGGCTAGGGAGTGCCCTTATTCAGCAACGAAGCGAGGTTCAGGAAGCGGCCAACACCGTTTACGCCGCGAATCTCCTTATCGGTATCTTTTTCTTCGCCGTGACGTTCGCCGCGGCGCCCGCGATTGCGGCTTTCTTTCACGAGCCCGCGGTGACGTTCATGCTGCGGATTCTCGCGCTGACGTTCGTCATCGATCCATTCGGATCGGTGCACATCGCACTTCTTCAGCGGGATTTGGCGTTTCGCAAGAAGCTGATTCCGGATATCGGGCGATTGCTCGTGAAAGCAGCCGTCACGATCGTGCTCGCGGTCAAAGGATACGGCGCATGGTCATTGATCATCGGGCAGTTGTCGAGCTCGGTGGCCGGCGTCGTCCTTGCGCGGGTTGCCCTGCGGTGGAAGCTCAAGATCCGCATCGACAAGGTGCAGTTAAACCGCCTTTTGAAGTTCAGCATACCGTTCATGGGTTTTAACCTGATCAACGCACTGGTTTCGAATATCGAATTCGTCGTGATCGGTAGGACCTTGGGCGATGCTGCGTTGGGTATTTATTCGATCACGTATCGCATCGTCGATATGCTGGTGATGAACGTCTGGGTGGTATTGGCCGGTGCCATGTTTCCGGCACTGGCCACCATACAGCACCAGCCGCATCTTTTGCGGCGCGCGTTTCTTTCGGTAACCCAATATGTTCAGGTTTTTATCGTTCCGATATCGCTGGGCCTTATCATCACGGCGGAACCGATCGTCAAGGTCTTGCTCGGCTCTCAGTGGCTGGACGCGATTCCAGTTCTCCGGCTACTACCCGTTGCGTTTCTGATTTTCTCGATCGGCACGACAGCGGGCGATGTCTATAAGGCCATCGGCCGACCCGCGCTGTTACTAAAAATGGGGATAGTGCACATCGCGATACTCGTCCCCTTGCTTCTATACGGCGTTCGATACCACTTGATAGGGGTAGCGCTGAGCCTGATCGCAACCTCAGTCCTGATCAAGACGGTTCATCTGGTCGTGGTCGTGCGCGTCATCGGCGTTAAGGTGTCGGAACTCATGCGCGCTCTGAGGCCCGCGTTCGTCGGAGGGACCGCGCTTACCGTCGTGACAACCCCTCTGATCTACGGTATACGCGACGAGCCGCCTGCGATACAGTTGCTGGTAGCAGGGGTAACCGGAGCAGCAACCTATTTCGGAGCCTTATGGCTATTGGAAAAGGAGGTCGTTATCAAGGGAGCGAATACCATTCTCGACGCCGTGAGACGTTGAGGCGCGCGGCAGTTTTCCAAGCCGGATCTCGGCTGGCCTTGAGCGGTGCCGCCTGTTTCGTTCGTGCATGGCCGACACCTAGTCGGAAGGAATTCCGCGAGGTTCGTTCCATCGACTACCTGGGTCGACGAATGAAACGGCTGCCCGGGTGCTTTGAACCTGAAAACGGCAGTTGACTACCGAAATCACCGCAATACCCAATCAGCTGCGGTATTCCCTCACCCTAATCTCTCGCCCGGAGGGTGAGGGGTAAACTCCCTTCTCCCTCTGGGAAGGGCCGTCCTGGTGCTCCCAGGACGACCGTTTGCGATTGGAAGGGTCGTTTCGGCGCTCCCGGAACGACCGTTTGCGATTGAAGAAGGGCTGGGAATGAGGGTATGGCGCTGTTCAGGGTGTATCCAACTGCTGGATTTAGGTTGGAAGGTTTCTAGGCGCTCGTCTTTTTAGCTTCATTAACCGTGATTTATTTGATGGACAGGAAGTTATGAATGGAGTCAACCTTATTGCGCAAACTCGCAACGCTGTTTTCGGTCGCTTGGCATGGTTCGTTGTGCTGACCGCTCTGCTCGGATGCCAGGGGTGTGCCGTCAAAAAACGGAGTATCGACCCCGGCGTGAAGCTGGCGGAGGTCGAAAGCAAGTATGACGTTCCGCACAACTACATCATTCAACCCGGTGATCAACTCGAGGTTAAGTTTTTTTACACCCCGGAATTCAACGAGTCCGTGACTGTACGACCCGACGGCAAGATTTCCCTCCAGCTGGTCGACGACGTTCAGGCGGCCGGAAAAACAACCGCGGAGCTCGACGAATTTCTTACGGAAGCCTATTCCGAAGAACTCAAAGACCCAGCCGTTACAGTACTGGTCCGGACAATGACGGAGCCGAAGGTGTATTTGGCGGGAGATGTCACGAATCCCGGATTCATTACGGTGAGAAACAAGATTGGCGTGCTTGAGGCTATCGACGAGGCAGGAGGATTTCGGGATAGCGCGAACATCAACAATGTCAACGTTATCCGAAAAGGACCGAATGGTCGTCCGGAAACTTACGAGATCGACGTGGAAGCAATCCTCGACGGCTCGTTGAGCGATTCGGCGTTTCTGCTCCAACCCAAGGACGTGGTCTACGTGCCGAGGCGGACAGTCGCCAAGGCCGCGGACTTTATGGACAACATTCGCAAGATCATCATGCTCAACGGCCTTTTCATTCCTTTGTTCTGAAGGTCGTCGGAAGGGTCGAAAGAGTTTGAGCGGTGCTGAACCCCCGGGATGAGGATCGCTTCTTGCGACCACTCATCGAAGCCGTAGAGCCAGGCCAGGAGCTCAGCATCATCCGGTTGGACACGGACGTTCGGTGTTCACCCTACGTGCGGTGATCTTCACGAGAAACGGACTTGCTTCGGAAAGACACGCACGCAGGGTTTCCGTACCGGATGCCCGTTAGTATTGATCGCTCGGTGCTATCGCGTAGATCCGCTCCCGCGTGATCAAGCCGTCGAGCAGGTCGGTCGGGTAGTTCTTCCAGCCGATGCTCCGTTCGCCCAAGCCGAGCTCATTCCACTTCTCCCGCGCGGTGGCGTAGTCCTCGAACTGGAAGTGGGCACCGCCGGCCGTGTCGGTGATGAACCAGCCGTAATCCCGCAGGGCCACAGCGATGATGCGTGCCGCCCGCCGGGTTTGCTCGGGCAGTTCGCTTGGCAGCGAATTCACCCACTCGTCGATTTCGGCATCGGTGATGTTCAGCGCAAAGCGGGTGCCCATGGGCAGGCCGTTCTGCGTGACGCGGCCGTCGGATTTGGTGGCGGGCGCCACGAAGTTTCGGGCGGTGTTTCGGCTCGGCATGGACAGAGCGTGCTCGATCTTGCCTTGAGCGATTTCTTCCGGCCTTACCAGCATGGCAAGATAAGGAATGCCGCAACCGCGCGAGGGCTTGAAGCCATCTTCCTTGGTCAGGTACGAACCCGGCACCAGGTTGCCGTTCGAGATGCGAATTGTGGAGCCTCGGACGCTAACCTGCCACAAATCCCACTCGCGCCCGGTGACCGGGTCGAGGATGATCACTTGACCATCGGAACCGCTGGCCGCTCTCCAGTTCGGGTTCCAAGGAATCTGGGTACCGTTGAGGTTGCCCATTCCCGCTCTGACCGTAACGGTGGTCGTAGCGGAATCGGCCATGTACACCGGATAGGTGTACCCGCTGAAGGACAGATTGAAGTTGCCCTGGCGCGATGGCGAATATTTCCACAGGCGATTTGACAGGGTGTCGGATTGCGGATGACGCGGTAGCCCGTCCACCGGCAGGTTCCACGGTGCGTTCGGACCGAACGGACGAACATAATCATCGGCCGCTCCGGCAGACTGGGCGATGACCAGGGTTGCCGCCATCGACAGACCGCGGATGGCTTTACGTACTAAGGTGTGGCTGCGACCGTCGGTATTTCGATTATCGGCGCGTTTGGCTGAAGGAAGGTGAGAGTTTACCGATTTCATATTTTCTCCCGTGGGATCATTACGCTAAAAGTCGAGGCGCAGGGCTCTTGGCCCGCACGCCGGGTTAAGTAAGCTCCGGTGCCGGAGGCTCCTTAAGAGCCGCCGTGGTCACCCGGCTTTAGCGTCCCTGGGACCAACTCCATCGTTCCTGACAGGTTCAGCGTTGGTCGAACTACCGGCTGTTCAAGCAGTTCCATTCTCCAAACAGTTACGAGCGAATCCGATGCAAGCTATGGATGATTCCCGTGTGCCTTAGGCGCTGCTTCGAATAACTCAGGGATGAAAACGCCACCGTAGCGTTCGTTGAAAGCGAACGTCGCGGGGTTCATTACTGGGTTATTCGAGGCTGGTCGAGTAGGTCCGAGCAGTTCTCGGAAGAACAGCTCGGCGAACAGCGCGTTGCCCTACTCGTTGGCTCGGAGGTCCGAGAGGCCGATCACCTGAAGGGCACAGAGGCAAGCATGTTTAAACGCTTCAATATCCAAGCTAAAAAGCACAAGTGGCTTGAAGTGAAAGCAATTTCATCGGAAGTCACTCGTCACTTGTGCAGTCGATAGAAGCATGTGCTGTGCCAAAATGACCGAAATCTAGAAACAATGCGGGTTGAGCGTTTTCGGGGTGTCGCCGGATACGTAGATTTACTTATCAATCGACGCTGCTATGCGACATGCGAAAGGCCGTATCCGGAGATGGCGGGAAGGAGAGGCAGCGCCCACGCGCCGCGGAACGGAGCTCTCTGGAGAGGGCAAAAATGGCGCCAAGAGCGCGGGAAAGTGAGCGAAATCACACATCGTCGCCGAGAAGCGACAGTTGAACATACGAGTGTCGCTCCAATTAACGGCGACAGAAATAGTGATTTTTCGCCTTTCCTCGTGCGAGGGCCGTTTGATATAAGGGAAATGTAAGAGGAACGGAATCACTGTCTAGAAACAGGGATGAAGATGAGGATATTTGTCGTCGAGCCTACGGGCCAAGGAGGGTTGGTGCATTATGCCTACGAGTTATGCACGGGACTCGCAAACAGCGGAGCCGACGTCACTCTGGTGACCGCCGATGAGTACGAACTCGGCGGCTGCCCCCACAATTTCCGTGTCGAAAGGCGGCTGCGCTTGTGGAAGATTGTCGATTCGCGCGCCGCTCGGAAGCCGCCGTCGGGTGTCTTGGCGAAAACTTGGCGCCGGTTCTGGTGGACGGGCCGCAGGGTGTTTCGGTTTACGCGCTTAATCGGTCAGTGGGTCCGCTTGACGAACTATCTGATCGCCGAGAAACCGGATGTGGTGCTGTTCGGACGGTTTTATTTTCCTGGAGCTTCGTTTTTTCTTCGTAAGCTCAAGCGTCACGGACTGATCTTGGCGGACGTGTGCCATGAATACGAGTCTCGCGACCCGAACTTGTCCCGTATCAATGTCCTGATCGACCGGACGACCGAGTTTTTCGAGCGAGGCGTATATAAAGCGTTCTCCGCCATATTCATCCACGGCGAGATCAACCGCGATCGCTTCCTGGCCGAGTGCGAGGTCTCTCCGGAGCGTGTCCATGTCATTCAGCACGGCGTTTCCAGCCTGTTTTTCAGCCAGGCGCGACATGTCGGACTAGCCGAACGCTATCGTCTTGAACCGTCCGAGCAGGTAATCCTCTTTTTCGGTAACCTTCGGGTCAGCAAGGGCATTCCCGATCTTCTTCGCGCTTTCGCCTTGATCGAGAGCGAGAAATTTCGAGCCAGGCTGCTTATCGTCGGTTACCCGACACAGTCGGTCGACGTGCAGGAATTGCGCGGGCTGGCGCGCGAGCTCGGCGTGGAGGGACGCACGATTTTCGATATGCGCTACATACCTAACGAGGAGGTGAGCGAACTGATGCAGCTCGCGACGGTCGTGGTCTTTCCTTATCTCAGCGCGACTCAGAGCGGACCGCTGATGATCGCGCATGCATTCGGCCGACCGGTCGTCGCAACCGCGGTCGGCAATTTTCCGGAAGTGGTCAAGGACGGATGCACCGGTTTCCTGGTGCCGCCCTCGTCGCCACCGGCATTGGCCGGGGCGCTTCGGAAAATCCTCGCCGCCCCGGATCTCGCAAAGAAAATGGGCGAGGAGGCCAAACGGCTGGCGGAGCGACGGTACAGCTGGAATTCCGTAGCCAAAGACATCTTGGCGGTGCTCCAAGAGATTGTGTCCGGACCATCGGTGCGCACAAAGACGTTTTCCTCGGCCAACAACACACGGACGGCAACACGATGATCAAGATCGAGATCGTTCAATCGGAACAGGGATTTCTTGAGCTGGAACCAGAATGGAATCCCCTCCTCGAGGCATCGGGGCTAGGAAACATTTTTCTCACCTGGGAATGGGTATCCACCTGGTGGCGTCATTTCGGCCGGGAGCGTCATAAGCCATGGGTGATCACGGCCCGCGATGGCGTCGATGGGCGCCTGGTCGGACTGCTTCCGCTCGCGCTGCAGACGGTGAAATTAGGCGGCTTGCGGCTCAGGCAATTAGCGTTCATGGGTGACGATCGGGTTATCGACCATCTGGACGCCATCACGATGCCGCGCTATAGGGAGGTCATTGTTCCATTCTTCGTCGAATGCCTGATAGGGAAACGGACTAAACATGATTTCGTCCGGCTCGATGCCATGAGGTCGGATTCGGGTTTTGTCCGGGTGCTTCTCGAAGCCATCGAGCACGGGGCCGGTGCCGGCCACATGATCCATGATTCGGTCTGTCCCTATCTTTCGCTGCCTTCGAGCTGGGAAAGTTACTGGTCCTCGCTCGGAAAACAGAGCCGATACAATTTCACGCGCAAGGCGAAACGACTACAGGCTCGGGCGGACGGACCGGTCGCCTACCGGACGATCGACAGCAAAACGGAACTTGCCGGCGCCATCCGCGAACTTGCGCGCCTGCATCAGGCCCGGCAGAGGCAAAAAGGCAACCCCGGCGCTTTCGCGCAAGATCGGGCTATCGAGTTTCATACCGAGCTTGCCGGCCATTTCCTGGAGAAAGGATGGTTGCGGCTTTACCTTCTGACCGTGGCCGAGCATGCCATCGCGGCCATCTATTGCTACAAGTTCGGTGGCAAATTCAGCTTTTACCAATCGGGCTACGATCCCGCCTGGGCTGACTGTTCGCCGGGCGCCCTGATCATGCTCCATGCGGTGCGGGAGGCGATTAACGAGGGGGTCGACGAGTTCGACTTTCTTCGTGGCACGGAAGCTTACAAAGCTTTATGGACGAGCGCGGCGCGGACCGACCGCCGCTTACGGATCGCATCGAGCCTGCCTGGCTGGCTGGTTCTTCGGGGCTACCAAGTAGCCTACGCGGGGCTGCGCGCCATCAAGTCGAACTTCCTCGGCTGGAGCCATCGCCATGTCAAAGCCGCATCCTGAACGCGTCTTGTTTCTGATCGACTCTCTCGGCATGGGTGGCGCCGAACGGATGCTCGTCAATTATCTCCAGCATCTCGACACGAACAGATACCAGCCGCGCGTTTGCGTTTTTTGGGTTCGGGACGGAAACCCCATTGCCGCCGAGATCGAACAGTTAGGTATACCGGTTGACCTGATCCCGGTCTCGGGTATCCGGGATTGCAAGTGCGTGGCCTCGCTCGTCGGCTATCTGCGAAGACACCAAATCGGTTTGGTGCACACCCAGCTCGAAACGGTCACGGTGCACGGTGGCATTGCCGCGAAGATACTCGGCATCCCGGCGATCCACACCTTGCACACCTTCGCCTATCCCAATGCGACGGCGCGTGAAATTCTCCGAAGCAAAGTCACCTGGTTCGCCCTGAGAAACTTTCACGACCAAGTCATTGCCGTTTCCGCGGCGGTTGGCGAGTACGCGATCGCTGAGGGCCGCGTGCCGCGCGAAAAGATTACGGTGCTCTACAACGGGATCGACACCGGGTATTTTCGGCGCGGCAGCGACATCGATAGGGCGGCGGTGCGCAAGGCGTTCGGGATACCGCTCAACGCGGCGCTGGTGGTAACGGTCGCGGTTTTACGGCGAGAAAAAGGCATTCAATATCTGATCGAGGCGTGGCCGAAGATACTCGAATCCGTGCCGAAAGCCTATTACCTGATCGTCGGTGCCGGTCCATACGAAGATCAGTTGAAATCGCTAGCGGCGACCTACCAGTTGACGGACCGCGTGTTATTCGCCGGCGCTCGAAGCGATATTCCGGCGATCTTGGGCAGCAGCGATCTTTTCGTCCTTCCCACGCTCGACGACGTGCTTCCGACGGTGCTGGCCGAAGCTATGGCGAGCGGTTTGCCCATAATCGCGAGCCGCGTCGGAGGCGTTCCCGAGATGGTAGAGCATGGAAGGAACGGCTTGCTGATCCAGCCCGGCGACCCAGCGCAACTGGCCGCAGCCTGCGTTCGCCTCCTGCGTGCGCCGGATGAGGCGCGGCGGCTGGGGCAGGGTGGCCTGGCCGTTGCCGAGGCACGCTTCAACGTTCGAAAGCAGGTACAAGAGCTCGAAAACACCTATCGGGCGCTGCTCGAGCGCCAGCGTTCCTCTTGCTAGTCGCCTATCCTGTGGGAAGACAAAACCTTTCGACTTCGTTCAGCTAGGTAGGGCGGGTTAGGCCGCTAGCCCGTAACCTGCCGCACACCGCGAAAAGGCGGGTTACGCGGAGCCTGTCCTGAGCGGAGCCGAGGAGCTGACCCGCCCTACAACTTACTCGAGCGTACATCAACGATGAACATGCTCTAGCAATCAGCCGGCTTGCGTGTTGGAACGATAGAGGACGTGATGTACCTTGAACTGGAAGGCCAATCTCGTCAAACCCGGGTGGATGCCGTAGCGTCTGAGTTCCAGCACGGGGGTATGCACCGTATTCGGGCCCTGAATAGTGGTGACGGCCGCAACGATCCCGAGACGTTTGAGAATACTCAGTATATTACTGTCGTAATCGCCTGATCCGCCGTTCGGATAAGCGAACAAGCGGCAAGCTTGCCCCGTCCACATGGCTATCGATTGAGTGCTTTCGTCGATTTCTTTGAGTGCTTTGTTGAGCGGAATTTTCGTAAGAATCGAATGAGAAGCGGTGTGAGCGCCGAACTGAATTAATCCGGAGTTTGCCATGATCGCGATCGCTTCTCGATTCATGATCCGAAAATCCGGGGAGAGATCGGGAACACTGCTGTCGCATCCCAATTTTTCGATAATTTCATCGACTTGCCTCAATAAATCATCGTGATCCAGTTTCTTGAGGCACGCTTGCAGCTTTTTGGATGCGGTGGCCTTGCCGTTGACTGTCGATAAGTCGAACTTGAGGTCACGCCATTCGAGCGTTCGGTTAGAGGTGCGGGCTATTGCTTCTAGCAAACGGCAAAACCAAACCGTTTTTGACGTACCGACAAAACCGGTATTTAGGAATACCGTTGCCGGAAACTGAAATTCTCGCAAGACCGGAAATGCGACGTCGAATACGTTTTGATATCCGTCATCGAAAGTAATGGCGACGGTCGGGCGATCAAACGACCCGGATCGCAAGCGATGAAGTGCCTCGGATAAAGATACGACTCGACAACGCCTAGCGAGGTATTCCATTTGCTGGCGAAACTGAGTTTCCGTGATGAAGCAATAGTCAGGCACCGGCAAAGCCTGGCGCACCACGCCGTGGTACATCAGTATCGTCAGCTTGTCTTGATAAAAAGATTTCGGAATAAACCGCGAGATTCCGAAAATGGATTGGGGGGTGGCGAGAGAATCTCGATCGATCGGTTTGATAACTGATTCTGGGTTTGACATATAGCAATCCGGCTATGGTTTGAGGTCCATCTCGAATTCAAATCAACCCGTCACATCGGATTAATGCGATGTGCAGAGTCTATCAGGCGAATTGCGGCGCGAGCAACGGCTATGAAGCGCTCACAATCGGTACACGGCAAAAACCCGCTCGACAATGGGTTTTGAAAATCCCGGCATGTGTAATGCATGACACGGATCACGATAAATACCTGACGATGGTTTCCGCCGCGATCGATACCGACCGATCGGCTAGTTTAATTACTCGATCGACGTCTTATCATACGGGCTATTTTTTGATTCCGGAAGTCATGTAAGCAGACGATTACGTGTGTGATCGGATAGCGTGACAGGCTAAATTTTTCGGATTATGCCGATATATTGGTTTAACCGGTCGGCGAAACAAACCTGTTTTGAAAGATTTTAATAAGCCCGCTTTCTCCAAAATGAATCGGCGAGCGAAGGGCGACTCGATGAGCGGGCCGGCCAGAGACCAATGCCGTTAACCGAGTCCGTCATGGCAACGGGGAAGGTCGTGACTGAAACGCCTGTTTTGTGTGGCCAGTAGGTCATCGGGTCTGCGCCGTTCGACGAGCCCGTCGGAGGGTTGCTCGAGCCGGCCGAGATAGGCTCTCAATTTAACCAAGAGCTTTGTCCTAAACTGAAGCATCGGGCCCCGCTCATTCGATGCTCGCCGACGCCAGCCGCCGAAAAAATGCCGCTGCGTTATACTTCGCGCCATTTTTTCGGAAGCGGATCCTCAATCGTGATCGCGACGATCGTTATCGTTTTCTCCCTTGTTTATATCGGCATGATTCGGGGCGGGCTGCCTTTTCTTCAGCTCGACCGAACCGGGATCGCCGTGCTCGGCGCTATCGCCCTGATTGCCACCAAGTCGCTAACTCTGGACGAAGCGGCTAAGGCGCTTCACATCCCTACCTTGATTCTGCTGTTTTCGTTCATGGTGATTTCCGCTCAGTTGCGGCTGAGCGGGTTTTATATGCTGGTGACGGAAAAACTCGGTGCGCTCCGGGTGAGCCCGGCGGTGTTCCTGGCGGCACTGATCGCTGTGGCGGCGGGACTTTCCAGCGTGTTCAGCAACGATGTCGTGTGTCTCGCGGTGGCTCCGGTATTGATCGACATCTGCCTCAATCGTCACATCGATCCGGTACCTTTCCTGTTGGCCCTATCTTGTTCCGCCAATATCGGTTCGGCCGCGACGCTCATCGGGAATCCGCAGAATATGCTGATCGGCGAGACCTTGAAGATGTCCTTCGTCGATTATCTTCGCGATGCCGTGGTTCCGGTGGGCGCGGGTCTGGTGATGACGTGGCTGCTGATTGCGCTGTTCTGGCGCGGTCGCTGGGCGTTCGATCCGCGCTTCGCGGTAGTCCACCGAGACCCACGCTTCGAACCACACGCTCGCTTCGATCTCTGGCAGGCGGCAAAGGGGCTTACGGTTGCGGCGGGTCTGTTTGGAGCATTCCTATTTTCCGATTGGCCGCGCGAAATATTGGCGTTGGGAGGTGCCGGCATCCTGCTGCTGTCGCGAAAGCTGCACTCGACGCACATGCTCGGCTTGGTGGACCGGCAGATTATTCTGATGTTCATCGGGCTGTTCATCGTCAATTACGCCGTGGAAACCACGGAACTCCCCAAGCAGGGCGTGTCGGCGCTGGCGCAAGCCGGGTTCGACTTGCACGACCCCGAGCTGCTTTACGGCGCATCGTTCCTGCTCAGCAATGTCGTGTCCAATGTACCGGCCGTGATGTTGCTCCTCCCCATGGCTACCCATCCGGACGCGGGGCTACTGCTGGCCTTGTCGAGCACTTTCGCAGGGAACCTGCTGATTGTCGGCAGTGTCGCCAACATGATCGTTGTGGACGCCGCGGCGCGCCGGAACATCGTGATCAGCTGGCGGCGTCACGCGCTGGTGGGGGTGCCGGTGACTCTGTTGACCATCACTATCGCTGCCGCGTGGTACTGGCTGGGAATACGCTGATCAATCCGCCGCTCGGCCGGAAAATCGACAGCGTATCTTTCCCTTCGCAACACTGGGGACAGGAACAATAGCCTTTAGCGAGCGGGCTTCGGACGCCGAAGAGCTGTGTGAAATCACCGGAACATCGCGTATTTGCCGCAGCGGAGCGCCTGTCTGTCCGTGCAATTGCCGATTTTTAGAGCCAACCGCTCTGGTACAGGACTCGCAAGCAAATCGTTCCGTCTTCGATCGGGTGTAATTCCTCCGGATTACGGCCGTGCCTTTTCGATTCGACAAGAACCTCGAGACCGCATAAAGACATTGTTATAACTTACAGAAATATCCGTCTGATCAGGGTAAGGCAACACCTGTTTTTCACCCTGCTGCTCCTTATCGGCCTGAGCGGCTTTCCGCCGGAACAGACCTGCGCCGGAACTGCGAAAGAAAAATCGCAGCACCTGATTCTGCGAACTGCGCGGGTATTCGACGGGGTCGATCTCCACACCGATTACGCGGTATCGATTATCGAAGGAAAGGTGGCGAGCCTGGGGCCGTCAGGGGATGTGCGTGCGAAGCGTGCACGCATCATCGATCTCGGCGATGCCACCCTGCTCCCAGGCTTTATCGAGTTGCACGGCCATCTTGCCTTCCAGGACGGGCCGCGCGACACCGTATTGCGCCATGGGGTGAAGACCGTTCGGGATGTTGGTGGGCCCTTGTTGGCGCCTTCGGGAGGGAAAGGCCGTCTCCGTTTGCTGACGGCCGGCCCTATCATCACCGTACCCGGCGGCTATCCCTTTCCGGTGTTCGGCCGGCATGGCCACGGCCATGGCGAGGTTGCTACACCGGTCGAAACCCCCGAAGAGGCGCGGCAGGTCGTGCGGCGGCTGGCTGCCGGCGGCACCGCGGTCATCAAGATCGCACTGGAATCCGGCGGCGAGAAGGGCGCCCCATGGAGAACAGGACATGAGGCTTCGACGCCGCCCCCCTGGCCCATGCCGTCTCTGGAAATTGCCCGCGCCGTGGTGGACGAAGCCCATCGCTTGGGCAAACAGGTATCGGCGCATGTGGGGGAGCCGAAAGGCGTGGCTCTTGCGCTGGCGGCCGGGGTCGACGAGTGGGCTCATGTTCCCTGTGAGTCGGTAACCGACGAATTGCTTGAGCGAGCCGTTCGACAAGGTGTCAGGATCCTGACCACGCTCGATACGCTTTCCCATTGTCCGGGCATACGCGGGAATGTTTCCAAATTAGCGGGCTTAGGAGCCCAGCTTTTCTACGGAGCCGAAATCGCCCATATGGAAATCCCTTGGGGCATCGATGCCCAGGAACTTCATTTGATGGTGCACCTGACCGGGATGACGCCATTGGAAGTGTTGCGTACCGCCACCTCCAAAGCGGGCGAGGTTTTGGGGCTCGCTCCGCTCGGCACCCTGAGCGCGGGCGCACCGGCCGATTTGATCGCGGTCAAGGGTAATGCCCTTGAAAACTTCAAGCTTCTGGAATCCCCGGATCTGGTGATCTCGGACGGGAAAATCGTCGTCAATCATTTCGAGCGGTAATTCGATTTGTTGCCCCATGCGACCTCTGGTCCAGGACCGGCGTCTTGAGTCGCTTTGCTCGCCTTTTCTGAGGCCAGCGGATCACGCCGATGATGTACGGTACCGGACAGGCGAGGCCGGTAAGACAGACGAGGATGCGGCTGGGCCAGCCGAAGGTTTTGCCGGAATGGATCGGCCACATCCGGTCCAGAAAGGTGTCGCCGATGACGGTTCGGGTGTCCAGACGAAATCATGCCCCATGATCCGGACGACGACCATGCCGGCCTTGTCCGTCAGCGCAGCTGCCGTCTCTCAAAACTCCACCCGTACCGAGCCTATCACCGTAAACGGCGCTGCGGGTACGACCGCGAGCCTGGGAGCGACATTCGTGAAGGGATCGGTCGATTCGTAATAGGCCTTGTCGAGCAGGTTACGCAGGTTAAGTTGCGCGGTCACGCGGGATGGCCCCATGGTCCAGCGGTAAGCGGCGGCAGCGTCGAGCCGCACATAACCGGGCATCTTGAACGTGTTCTCGTTGTCTCCGTCGCGCTGACCTGCCGCGAACACGCCGATTCCCAGGGAAAGCCCGTCGGGCGAGTCGAACCCGTTCACATCGTATTTGAGCCACAGGCTGCCTGAGTTGTAGGGCACATTCGGCAGGCGATGGCCCTGATTGCCTTCGTTGTCCTTGGTAATCTCGGCGTCCGTATAGGCGTAGTTGCCGATCAGGCTGATGTAGTCCGTAATCCGGCCGGCAATGTCCAGTTCCATGCCTTTGCTCCGCGCCTTGCCGATGGTGTTCACATCCGTCGGGTCGGGCGTACTGAGGTCTGGAGTGAGAATGTTCTCCTTGTTGATGTTGTAGAAGGCGAGGGTCGCGGTCAGCCTGCCGTCGAAGAGCTCCGTCTTGACGCCGGCTTCGAATTGCTCGCCGGTTTCCGGCGTTACACTGCCGATGCCGGGTATGTTGTTGTTCGATCCGAACGATTTCGCCCAGTTGCCGTAAACGCTCAGCCAGGACCAGGGCTGATAGAGAATGCCGACTCGTGGGCTGAACTCTTGATCCTTTCGATTCCGTCTATCCCTGTCCGCCGCGGCATAGGAGGTGTCCGAATAGCCGCGTCCGGTCGTCGCCCAATCGTGGCGACCACCGCCGAGGATGTGGAGTTTTTCCCAGAGCACGATGTGTTCCTGAAAGTAGACGCCGAACCATTCTTCCTCGGCGCGCGAGTAGAGCGGAGGCGTCAGGCGGTCCTTGTCGAACAGGGCGGTGTCGAGATTGTAGCGGGGGTTGAACATATCGATGGCGAGCGCCGGATCCCCCGTCTCGTAGTCGCCTCGAGCATGATACTTTTCCGAGCTCCGGTAATAATCGAAACCGACCAGGATTTCGTGCTTGGTGCCCCATAGGTCCAGTTTGCCGGTGAGATCCAGGTTGGTGGCGTAAACGTCATGGTCCGAGCGCTGGTAAAACAGGTTGCGGTCCAGCGTGCGGTTGTCGCTGCGTAGTGCCGAAGCGTCGAACTGGGGCGAAGGCGTGATGTCCAGATTGTAGGTATCGAAAAACCGCGCCAAGAACCGATTGCGCAAGGTCTAGTCATCGTTGAAGCGGTGGGTGAGATTGAAGCCGACGTAGACGTTCGAGACGTTGTCGAGGGGATCGTCCGGATCTTCCAGCGTCCGGCGAATCGGAATGGGGGCAGGGCGCTTCCCGATGACGGGGATGCCGTAGTCGAATTCCCTATCCTCGGTGAAACCTTCCACCTCGAGAGTGACTTCCGTGGCATCGCTGATCCGCCAGGTCAGGCTCGGGTTGACCTGAATCCGATCCATGGAGTGGAACTCCCGAAACGAGTCGCTGGACTGATAGGAGCCGGTAAACCGGTAGAGCAGCGTTCCGTCTTCGGTCAAAGGCCCGGTGGCATCCCAAATGGTGCGAAAGAAATCGAAATTACCGAACTGTTGCTCTATGGAATAATAAGCCCGGTCCGAGGGTCTCTTGGTGGTCAGATTGATCAGGCCACCCGGCTCGATGCGGCCGACAACACTCCGGCGGGGCCTTTAAGCACCTCTAGGGACTGCAGGTTGGCCGTATCGTAGCTGGTAAAGCCTACCCTCAATCCGTTCCGATATTGGTTGAAATCGTGAAACCCGCGGATGATAAAGCCGTTGAATACACCCAGGGAAGGTTGCGGCCGGACGCTGCTCACGTTTTCGAGCGCTTCCTTTAACTCGGGGGTTTTCTGATCGTCCATCACCGCTCTCGGAACTGCCTGCACCGATACAGGCGTGTCCATGATCGGCGTGTCGGTTTTGGTCGCGGACAGGGTGCGTTTCACGGTATAGGCAGTACGAAGCTCTTCCTCCTCCGTCAGCGCCTCGTCATTTACCGTGATCGGCGAGAGCTGCACGGTCTCTTCGTCGTAAGCGGGCACGGGCTTTTCGGCGCGGACCAAGGTTAGGGTGCCGCCGATGCCGTCCTTGGTATAGGTTAGGGGAGCTTCGGCCAGCAGGTGCTGCAGAGCTTCGGTGTCGGTATAGTGACCGCGTAGGGCCGGTGCTGTCAGCCCCTCGACCAACTGTGCGGGAAACAGAAGTTTGGTTCCGGTCTGATCGGCGAATTCGGTGAGAGCCTTTCCTAGCGGCTGGGCGGGCTGATTGAAGTGGCGGACGGTTTCTGCCATGCCGGACAGGCTGACCGAAAATGTCAGGGTGCCGGCGATGAAGGGCAAAAAGCGGCTGTGGTTCAAGAGCGTCTCCGTATTGTGTTGTTTGGACCGACATACGAAAGAACGCACGAGAACGCGAAACTTGCAGCGGTGTGTTCGGAAAAATTTACGCGTAGTCCTTCGAGCCGCCGTAGCCCGTATGAAGCACAGTGGAATACGGGACATTTGGCTTAATAGACCCGTATTTCGCAAGCCTGACGCGGGATACTGCCTTACCAATCGTGGAAGGTGGGCGATCCGTTCAGCGAAAGGATGGGTAGGTCGGCAATCCCTTGCCGGCGAAACCCTGTCCGAGCGGTGGCGTCGGGAAAGGATTCCCGACCTTGTATTATGAATTCCGTGTGGTTCGGAAGGGGTTGGAGAAGACTCCCGACCGGTCACCCCAGGCCTGGAGGGCGCTCCAGGTTTGAGCGACTGGATGCCGTTCCCGCCCTTGGGACACCAAGCCCGTTGCGTAGATCGATGCAGCAGTCGCTCACCCTCATCGAGCGATCGAACAGTATCTTCGGCCCGGCTTGCCGGCAGCCCGCATTCACAAGGTAGATCATTTGAGGTTCATGATGCCCACGTTTTATCTCGGAATTGATGTCGCCAAAGCCAAACTGGACTGCGCGTTACGCCTCCCCAACGGGAAGTTCCGAACCAAAGTCATCGCCAACTCCCAAGACGGGTTCGCCACCCTCGTCACTTGGCTCACCGGCCCAGAGGCACGGAATGTTCACGTGTGTATGGAAGCCACTGGGGTGTATTGGGAAGACGTCGCCCAGTGCTTGGCTACCCAAGGGTTCACTGTCAGCGTCATCAACCCCGCCCAAATCAAAGCCTATGCCGCTTCCCGCTTAACCCGGACCAAAACCGATGCCGTCGATGCGCGCCTCATCGCCGAATTTTGCGCCGAACGCCATCCGCCTCCCTGGCAGGCGAGAAGCGAAGCCGAAATCGCCTTGCGCGCGCTCGTGTTGCGTCTGGATGCGTTGCAAGCCCTGCGGACCCAGGAAAGTAACCGCCTGGAGGTCGCCCGGGACGCGGTGCGCACCAACATTCAAGAACACCTGAATTGGCTCGATCAGCAGATCAAGAGCCTGATCAAAACCATCAATGAGCACATCGACTCTAACCCCGATCTGAAGGGAAAGCGCGAATTACTCGAGAGCATCCCCGGTATCGGGGAACGCACCATCGCCATTCTGCTCGCCTTCTATGCCGAGCCCAGCCGCTTCGCCAATAGCCGACAAGCCGTCGCCTTCGCCGGGCTCGACCCGCGCCGGCAGGAGTCCGGAACGAGCGTGAAAACCAAGCCGCGGCTGTCCAAAGTCGGCCATGCCTTCTTGCGCAAAGCCCTCTACATGCCGGCTATGGTGATCCTGTATAAGACCGCTTGGGGCCAGCCCTTCAAGAACCGGCTCGCGCTCTCGGGCAAGCCCGCCAAGCTCATCATCGGTGCCATGATGCGCAAGCTCCTCCAGGTCGCTTTCGGCGTCCTCAAGTCCGGAAAACCCTTCGATCCAGCACTCCATGGCACTTGACCCGGATAACAGTATCTACAAGTGTAGGATGTGCTGAACGAAGTGAAGCGCATCGTTCGCGGTTGATGCGCTTCTTGCCTTACCGCACCCTAAATAAGCGAATCTGTCGGGATAGGATTCCCGACTTATTCCAAATCGCTTTCAAAGGCATTCATTTTTGTAGGGTGGGTTAGGCCGCGAGGCCGTAACCCACCGTGCAACCTCGGACCTGTCCTGGGCCCTTCGACAATGCTCAGGACAGGCCTGTCGAAGGGGCTGTCCCGAGCGGAGCCGAGGGGCTAACCCACCATCGATGGGTTTCGCTTCGCTCTACCCATCCTACGATTCATGTTCATTCGAATGCCGAATGGAATTACAAGGGCGCATAGTCGTAGGCCTGCAAGCCTTTGCCGACAATATGGGCTAACGATGCAGCAGTGTGATCCACGGCCCCAGCGGCGTCGTACGAAGCTTCAGCGTCGCCGCCATATCGTCCAGCACCGAATCGGGCTGGTCCAAGGGAAAGACGCCGGTGACCCGCAGCGCGCGGAGTTCGGCCGAAGTGATCAGGATCGCACCGGGCCGATAGCGGTCCAGCTCCGCTACGGCTTCGGCCAGGGGGCGATCTTCGAAAATGAGCTTTCCCTTGCGCCAGGCCGCAGCGGCGCGAAGGTCGGCCGGCTCCGGTCCTTTCAGTTCGCGGCCGTTCCAGCGAGCCTCCTGCCCGGCGGAGAGCGTCACCTCCGTATCCAAGCCGGATGTTCGCACGGCGACGGAGTGTTCGAGAACACTGACACGAACCTCGCTTCCGAATACGGCTACATCGTACGCCGTCCCCAGCGCTCGGGCAGTCACCACACCTCCCGCCACTTCGAAGGGATGCACGGGATCGGGAGCGACCTCGAACGAGGCTCGGCCCCTAAGCAGCTCCACGCGGCGGAGGTTTTTCTCGAAGTGTACCGACAAAGCCGTGTCGGTATCGAGGATGACGCGGCTGCCGTCCGAGAGAGTGATTTCCTTGAGCTCTCCGGTAGCGGTGTGATAATCGCTGAGCCAGATATCGAACAGTCCAAGCATCTGCACTGTGATGACCGATACCAGCAGGCAGGCCGCGATCGCCGGTGCCGCGAGGCGAGAGCGATGCCGATGTGTGCCGGGAGGCGCGCTGCGACGAACGTCTGTGTTCTCCAGGTGAGATGAACGGGGGGCTGTGGATTGGACTTGTCTTTCTTCACACACGGCAACGGTGTCCGGTGCCAGCGCCAGTCCCATGTCCTGCCACAAGCGCTCCGCCGCGAGAAAAGCTGCCTCGTGAGCCGCGCTTTGCGCTCGCCATGCCGCCAGTTTCCGGCGGTCATCCTCGGTTGCTCGACCGGAGTGCAGCAGAATGACCCAGGCTTCGGCCTGGTCGGCGAGGGAGTCGGATGAGTCGGAAAAAGAATCCATCGGCTACAGCGGTTGATAGGTGTCGTAGTATAAGACGCGGCACCGCCGAGAATTTACCGCGTCGATGGGTCGTCGACCCGCGATCGGCAATGGCGCATGGCTCGAGCCAGATATTTGGCGATCATGCTTTCCGAGACGTTCAGCCGCGCCGCGATCTCGCGATGGGAAAGCCCCTCTAGCCGGTTGAGCAGAAGGGCGGTGCGGCATTTTTCAGGAAGCTCCGACAGCGCTGCGTTGAGCTTTCGCAAGCGCTCCTTCTGTTCCAGACAGTGTTCGGGGGCAGGATCGAATCCGGCCACGGTATCGGCGTGCTCGTCTTCCAGCGGGACGCAGATCTCCCTGACCGCTTGCCGGCGGCGGTGATCCACCACCAGGTTTTCGGCGACCCGAAAAGCGAAAGCACGAGGATTGTCGACCCGGTTGTCGTGAGTGCTTTGCCACACGCGCAGTTGTGTTTCTTGCGTCAGATCGGCGGCGGTATCGGGACAACCGACCCGCTGCCGGAAAAAGCAGAACAGATCGTGCATCAACCCTTCGCCCCACGGCGCGAGCATGGAATCGGTTATAGGGCGAGACATCGGTCTTATGAGCGAAATCGGCTGCAACAGGTAACCGATACGGGAAAGCAACATCCGAGCCATAAACGAAAGTGGCGAAACGAGAACAGCCGTGCGGGCCATCGCTTTACGAAATGCTGGGAATAACACATCTGGTTGCAGGATTTGACGCAATCCGGTGCGATAGTGGAACCGGGCTGCCGTGGTGGCGTATCGTTTTTTCGTTTCGAAAACGGCAAGCTACGGGTTGGCTGGGCACGCAATCCGTGGCTACGGTTCTATCTCGTTCTTCTCGAAACGAGCTTTAAGCTGTTTTTGCGAACCGCCTTTCGACCCGTCGCGCGGCTTTGCGCTTCTGTAGCCAACGGATAAGACCAGTGACGTAGAGTACCAGTGGTACGAACCCCGCCATGCATACCAGAATGCGCCCCGGCAAGCCCAAAGCCTCGCCATTGTGCAGCGGCCACATCAAGTTCAAAAAGGTTTCCCCCGCCGTGAATGTATTCGGGTCTCGTACAGCGAGGACTTCGCCGCTGAACTGGTCCACCCAGGCGGTCGTGGTGGTAAAGAAGAGACTGGCTTCTCCGGGTTGACGCATTTGGACGGCGTAGAATCCTTCCGGGTCGTCCGGCGTTTTGACGAAGCGGACTTGGGCATCCGGAAAGATCGATTCGGCAACCGTTACGGCGTGTTCGAGGGTGATCGGTGCGACGTTCGAGGAAGGGATGGATTTCAGACCTTCGGGAGGAGCGGGCGCAGGACTGAAGCTACCGTGAATCGGCGATACCAGCGCGATCGCCGATTGGACGTAGTCGCGGAAAACCAGACATGTCCCCGAGAAGGCGATTGTGAACAAAACCGCCAACCCGTAGATCCCGCAGAGTTTATGGATGTCGAAGATCGCCCTCTCCGGACTGGCGCCGCGCTTGAAGGTCAATGCCGAGTGCCATTTGCCGCCTCGCGGCCACCAGAGATAAACGCCGATGGCCAGGGTAATCATCAAGAGCAGTCCGAAAACGCCGGCCAGATTGGAACCGATGGAACCCAAGAAAAAGGTCGAATGCAGGTCGTAGATCCAGGTGATGAGAAAGCTGAAGTCGGCATAAAAGCGGTTCGCAACGATTTCCGCCGTGTAGGGATTGACTGAGACGAAGAGGATGTCGGATGAACCGTCGGTTTTCTTTCCGATCTGGCGAGCCAGGATCATCCCCGCCGGGTGGCGTGGCATCTCCAGCGACCAGATGCCGTTCCGCTCCGGATGCGCCGCGCGGAGCGCCGCCAGGATCTCGTCCAGGGATTTTCGAGTTTCTCCCGGTTCGGTCACGATGAGCTCCGGATTCAGCCATTCGTCGATATCCCATCGGAACACGTTGACGGCTCCGGTAAGCCCCATCAGCACCCAAACCGCACCGGCCCAAAGACCCAGCCATAGATGGACCTTGAGCCACATCGGGCGCAGCCTGAATCGGGCGATACGGTTGCCATGTCGTTCGGACATTCGGGTCTCCTGTTGCAAATACGGATAGAGTTGTTGTCGGATGGGTTCTTAGCGTGCGGGAGCGGGCTTTAGCCCGCGCGGGTCGTTCGATCGCGGCTTAGAGCATTTTCCGGTTTGGCGTTGCACCCAAAGTAGGTCGGCAATCCTTTGCCGACGCACGCCGTCCGTGAGGGGCTCTGTCGGTAAAGGGTTGCCGACCTACATCTGATGGTCTGATCGCGGCGTTTCCCAAGTACCGTCAGTATTCCAGCCGAATCGAACCGAGCACCGTCAAAGGTTCGGCGACGGTGATTCTTCCCCTGGGATTGCCATCGATGATGTCGGTCGACTTGTAATACGTCTTGTCCAGGATATTGTTGACGTTGACCTGGGCTGTCATCCGCGTGGGACCGACTCTGAAGCGATAGGCCGCCATGGCGTCCCAACGGACGTAGCCCGGCAGTTGGAAGGTGTTCTCGTTGTCGCCTTCGCGCTGGCCGGCCACGTAGACGCCGGTGCCCACACTGAAGCCGTCCAGGGCCGTGCCGAAAAAATCGTATTTGGCCCAGAAGCTACCGGAGTGCTCCGGGACGTTGGGCAGTCGGTTGCCCTCGTTGCCGCCGTTGTCCTTGAGGATCCTGCCGTCGATGTAGGCATAGGTCGCGATGAGACTCAGACTGTCGGTAAGCTGGCCTTTCAGGTCGAATTCGATGCCCTGGCTGCGCGCCTTGCCCACGGTGACTTGGTCGTTGGGATCGGGCGTCGAGATGTCGGCGGTCTGCATGTTGAGCTTTTCGATATGAAAGTAGGCCAGGCTTCCGGTGAGTCTGCCATCGAGTAACTCGGTTTTGACGCCGGCTTCGAACTGTTCCGCGGTTTCCGGTTTCAGGGGCTCGCCTGAGGCAGAACGCCCAGGGTTGTCGGCGCCCAATGACTCCACGTAATTTCCGTAAACCGATAGCCATGGCCACGGCTGGTAAAGAATGCCTACCCGAGGTTGGAAACGTTCCGTTTCGATAACCGTCTGGTCGATAGCCGCCATGGAAACGTCGGAAAAGCCGCTTTTGCTGTGTGCCCAGTCGTGGCGTCCTCCGCCTAGGATGTGAAGCTTGTCCCAGAGCGTAATCTGGTCCTGGAAATAAAGGCCGAACCATTCGGTCGTTGCCGTGAAGAAATCGGTCGGCGCATGATCCCGAAAGACCCGGTGTTGGTTCAGGTCCACGGTGCCGTAAACGGGATTGTAGATGTCGATGTCCGTGACCGGCCTGAACGAACCGACGGATTCCTGATGGTATTCGTACCAGTCGGCTCCGACCAGTACGTTGTGCCGGATCCCGAAAGTCTGGAAATGGCCGGTGAGATCAATGTATGAACCGTATTGGTGGCGCTCGTAATCGGTAAAGTTGGCAAAGCGTCCCATGCTTCGATTGTCCGGTCGCAGGAACGGATGGACGATGGTTTCCAGAAAATAGTCCTGCAGGTGTGCGACGAAGCCGTTGCGTATGCGCCAGTTCTCGTTGAAACGGTGCGACCAGTTGAAATCGACCAGATAGTCGTCGGTATGCGTCTCGGTTCCGCGTTCTCCCAGGTTGCGGCTGATCGGGACCTTCGCCGGGCGTTTGCCTACGGCCGGAATGCCATGATCTAGCGTGAAATCTGTGTTCTTGTATTCGAAATTCAGATTGAATTCGGTGTCCTCGGAGAGCCGCCAGGTCAGCGATGGCGCCACGAAAATCCGGTCTGTGAAGACGAAATCTCGGAAGGAATCGGCATTCGTGTAGCTGAGATTGAAACGATAGAGCAGTGCATCGTTCCCGGTGATCGGACCGGTAGCGTCGGCGGTGGTGCGATACAGATCGTAGGAACCGAACTGCTGCTGCAGCGAGTAATAGGGCTCGCTTAACGGTTTCTTGGTGACGATGTTGACGATGCCGCCGGGATCGACTCGGCCGTAGAGCATGGCGGCCGGACCCTTGAGCACGTCGATGCTTTCCACGTTGGCGGTCTCGGCGGCATACCCTGTCATGCGAAATCCGTTCCGATAGACGCTGGATTGGCGTGTCGGAAAGCCACGGATGATGAAACTGTCGTTCAGGCTGCCGTAGCCCCAGTCGCGTTGCACACCGCTGACGTTCTTGATGGCGTCTTCCACCGTGATGACCTGCTGATCGTCCATCACTGTCCTGGACACGACCTGCACCGACATCGGCGTCTCCATAATCGGCATGTCGGTCTTGGTGGCGGTGGAGCTGCGGGTTACGGCATAGCTTTGGCCCTTGTCCTCGGTTGTTGCCTCGCCTTTCACCATGATCGGAGACAGTTGTACTTCCTGATACTCAGCGGCTGCCAGCCGGATCGGCTCCGGAGCCCGTTCCAGCGTGACAGCCCTAGCCCCGGTGTGACGATAGACGAGGCCGGTTCCGGCCAGAAGTTTTTTAAGGGCTTTGTCCGGCGGGTAGCTTCCGGCGACGCCGGGAGAACGAGCGCCCTTCGCGAGTTCCGCCGGGAAGCCGACTTGCCAGTCGGTGACGGCTATGAAATCGTTCAGCGCGTCTTCCAACGGCTGGGCGGGAATCGAAAACGGCATGGCTTGTTCGCTCCGGGCGGCGATTTCGGCAGCCGAGACTCGCGGGGCGACGAAAAATGCCGGAATAGCCAGCGCGATGCCAATAGCGACTCGCGTGAGCGTGGCTGAGAGGATGGCGGTGGACGGGTGGATTATTGTTCTTGTCATGGATGCTCCCAATGCCGGTGTCGTATGCCTGATTCAGGCTCTGGTTACCGAGACGTTTTAGGGGGTGGGAGCACACACCTCGCGACGAAAAAATTTTTGTCGCGCATTCGGCGGCTGCGCCCCGTATGCCGCCGGGCCACGGACATTTGAAGAACAGGGGCAAGCCCGACTCGTTTTCGGTATTTCCGGGAGTCCGTTTACGTTCTAACGTACCACCGTCAAATAGGGCGAGACGGTCGTGACACGGGCGCCGGCGATGTCCGCGAGGGCGCGGACCACAGCGGCGGTGTCGTCGAGCTTGTAATTGCCGGTGACGCGGGTGTTCCCGAGCTTGGCGTTGGCGATGACGATGAGGCCGGGGTGATAGCGGTCGAGTTCATCCAGCACGTCCGCCAGGGGACGATCCTTGAAAATCAGGCGTCCTTTGAGCCAGGCGAACGTGCTTCCGGAGTCGATGGTTTCCGGCGACGTGACGGTTTCCTTTGAGATCGATACCCGCTGTCCCGCCGTCAACTGGACACCGGCGCCTTTCTCGTTGCCGCAGGCGACGATCCCGCTGTCGACGGCAACCGAGGTTTTCTCCCCGGCCCGAACCGCGAATTGGGTACCTACCACCCGTACGGTCGCGTTGTCGGTATTGACGACAAAAGGCCGCGCGCTGTCAGGGCGGACTTCGAAATAAGCTTCGCCGGCCAGGAGGCGAACGCCGCGCCGATCGTCGTTGAAATCGAGCGCCAGGGCGGAATCGGTGTTCAGGATGACGATGGAACCGTCCGCTAGCGCGATGCGGCGCTGTTCGCCGGCTACCGTAGTGTAATCGGCGCGCCAGCGGTCGATCAGTCCGGATGCAGCCAGCATCCAGCTGGCCAGCAACAGGACGGAGGCCGCCGCGGCCCAACGGCCGGGCGTTCGCCGGCGGTTTCGGGTGGCGGCCGGCGGGATCGCGGCGGGAAACTTTGCCAGCGCCTCGGATAAAGCCGGGGAATTCCATAGCTTCTCCACGCGAGCATAGACCTCGGCATTTTCGGGCTTGGCCGCACGCCAGGAGTGAAAGGCTTTCCGCTCGGCCGCGCTGGCTTCGCTGTCCTGCAGCCGCGCAAACCAGGCCAGCGCCTCGTCTAGCGGCGTGCCGGGGGAATGGGCATCGTCGTCGCCGTTGGAAGTCATGTAGAGGATAGGGGGCGCGTGAAATGGAAACGCTATAGGATAAGACGTTCGGGGTGTGCGGTCACACACCGGTGTCAGAAGATATCGTCTCCCAAAACGGACACGAGATGAGCCAGAGCCGCTTGGACGTTCTTTTCCACGGCGCTGCGGGAAATGCCGATATGACCGGCGATGCCTTCGTAAGACCAGTGATGGAGCTTGTGGAGAATCAGGATTTGGCGCCGCCGCTCGGATAGGCCGGCCAAGGCTTCGAACAGCCTCTCGACGTCCTGCTGTGCTACGGCTTCCTGCTCGGGCGTCGGTGCCGAAGCCGGAATTTCGGCAACCGTTTCCGCGTCGGCGTCCGGACAATCGATCCGAGCCCGCACCTTCGCCTTGCGCAAATGATCGAGAGCGAGATTGCGCGCGGTCTGGTTAAGAAAGGCTTTCAGATGGGCGACATGTTGGTTTTCCGCTGCGCTCATCACTCGAACATAGGCTTCCTGGACGAGGTCCTCGGCGGTCTGCCGGCAACCCACAATACGGAACAAGGTGTGAACGAGCGTTTCCCGGAGATCCAGGAACAAATCGCTGACGCCGGTTGAAGAGTGGTCCATCGACGATTAACGGGGAACGATTTTATTTAGTTATGGCGGCCCGCGACCGGGGCCTGTCGTTGCGCTAGGCGCCATGCTCAAGGCTGACCTTGATACGGGCCGTTTCGACAGGCATCGGCGAGAAGGAGTCGAAGCAACAAGGGTGCCACGGGAACGAGCGAGAGTTTTCCGATCTCGTTCGTGTGGCGAAACGGACTTGCGGGAAGCCGTTGTCGTCTTGGATTCGGGTGGATCGATTATCAATTGAAGCATTCATGGGACGGTGGTCCGCTGTCGATGCCGTTCTCGGGCCGAAAGGTTCGTAAACAATCAAATGCCAAACCACTTCCAAGTATCGGTCCAGCCGGTATGAACAGACGCTCCGCCCATTCGGGCCGTAGAGTTCGAACAGCACCGGATTTTTGTGTGAAACGCCGCACCGGTGTGGAATTTGACGGATAGTCTTTTCCTGAGTCCTTCGACTTCGCTCAGGACAGGCCCTTCGACAGGCTCAGGACAGGCACCGTTCGCGGACGGAAGCCCAGTTAGTCCTGCTTGACTTCCATTCCGTCAAAATCCATCACGCCTGGAGGAAGAACCGGAGCTTATACGACTGGAGGCGCTTTACCGTCCTTGGTTCTGGATTCCGGAGATCCCTGCCGGAATGACGGCTTTGTGGGGTCACATGAGCGAGGTAGGACGGGTTTTATTCCATTTCTAATTCCGAAGTGAATTTATGATCCATGACCTATCACAGTAGAGCAGACAAAGTACAGTCAAACGTTTCAGCTATGGAGTAGAAATGGAACAACAAGCCCAAAAGTGCTAGGCCCTCATCCCCGGCCCTTCTCCAATCGCAAACGGTCGTTCCGGGAGCACCGAAACGACCCTTCCATTCGCAAACGGTCGTCCTGGGAGCACCAGGACGCCCCTTCCCAGAGGGAGAAGGGAGTTAAGCCCCTCGCCCTCTGGGAGAGGGGTTGGGGTGAGGGAATGCGCCGGCTGATGGGACGTTTCCGTCATTTCGGTTTTCGGTTCACACGTTGGCTCAAGTAACTAATTCAGTTTCTAATTCTGAAATGAAATTATGATCCATGACCTAGCAAAATAGAGCGGACAAAGTGCAGTCGAATATTTCAGCTATGAGGTAGAAATGGAATTACAGCCTAGCGGTCTATGCCCTCGCTCACTTTCCTTCCCCTCGGCTACCTTTCAATGAAGATGAAAGCGCTCTATTCCGCGACTTTGCCGTCCCTGGATACATTCACGCGAGAAACGAAGCCCGCGGGACGGACGCGGCCGCGTCAGGCATGGACGACGAGGATCAAAGCCGGCGCCCGCTTCCACAGCAAAGCCATGGTGTCCCGCAGGGTTTGCGGGTCCAGCGACGAAACGCTTTCGTCCAGAATTACCACTTTCGCCCCTTGCAGCAGGGCGCGGGCGATGTAGATGCGTTCGCGCTCGCCGTGGCTGAGTTGCCAGCCGGTTTCGCCCACCAATTGAAAGATGCCGCCGGGCATCCGTTCCAGGAGCGGTCCGAGACCCAAGGCGCGGCATAGGGCATCAGCTTCATCAATGTCTTTCTGCGATGGCGGCCAGTTCCGGCCAAGTAGCAAATTGAACGCCAGCGAGCCCATGAAAATATGATTTTCGTGGAACTGGGGCACCAGCGCGATGTGGCGTCGCCATGCCCGCTCGCCCAAGCTGGCGCGGTCCAGGCCGCCGATCAGGCAGAGCCCGGCTTCCGGCAGGCGTTGCCCGGAAAGGAGCGAGGCCAGGGTGGATTTACCGCTCCCCGAGGAACCTTCCAACAGCACCCGGTCATCCGCTCCGATATGAAGGCTGGCGCCGCACAACACCGGATTGGACTGACCAGCGTGTCGGTAGATCAGGTTGTGCGCCTCGATGATGGGGCGCTCCGGGTCGGAATCAGTCTTGTTGCCGGAGACTTCGGGGTGTCCCAGGACTTCAGAATGGGCTGCGGCGCGCCAGAATGGACGGATTTGTTCGAAAGCCACCCAGGCGCCCAGTATTTGCTCCAGCCCCTCGCCAAGATGGCGAAAGGCCAGGTACGCAGCCAGCACGCCTCCGAGGCTGAGCGCCAAGGGTACGGCGCTGCCGCCGCCGGCGACGAAAGCGGGGACAAGCGAGGCAATGCCGACGAGCAGGCCGCCGCGCGGCAGTATCGCCCGTAGGTTCAGGGCGGCGCGGTCCCGTGCCAGACTGACTTGATAATAGCTCGTCAATGCATGGTCCTCGCGAGCGTTCCAGCGCTCCCGAGATTCTTGAACCGCGCGGGTGCGGTGACCCACCATGCCCTCTACCAGGATGTCGGTCAGGGCCAGACGGGTTTCCGTCCAGTTTCGTTGGTGCCGTAGGTAATATACGGCGAATCCCACGCCAGCCAGGGTCCAGGTGGCCAGCACGAGTAACGGCCGGGAATCCTGAGTGAGGCTGAGAATGCCGAAAGCCATGACCAGTTCCACCAGGCCCGTCAATCCGAGAGAACCGCCGGCCACGGCCATTTGCTCCAGGACTTCGGCTTCCAGGATGCGACCCAATAGACGTCCGATCCCAAGGTGGCGGATTTCGTCTGGATCCAGCCGTAGCGCGCCGGCTAGAAGACGCCGCTTGAGCAGGGCGCCGGCACGGATCGCGAACCAGCCGGTAGCTCCGGAAGCGAGCAAGCGCAGTGGAAGCAGGGTCAGGAGCAGCAGCGCCCAGGCTTGCAGCCAACCGATGTCGAGATGTCCGGAGAATACGCCTTGTCCCAGCAGCCACCACGCACCCAGCCACAACAGGAAGGCCAGGGTATGAGCGGCGAACAGGGTGCTCAGCAGCCCCCGTACCCGGTAGTCGCTTGCCTGTCGGCTGAGCGAAGTGGTGCATGCAGGCCGGACCAACCAGCCTACCCGGATGCGGCGATCGGCCAGAAGTTCTTCCAGCAAGGCGGCGCGTGCACGAGCCTGGCGGATCCCTTGTACGCGCGCGGCGGAAATGAGGGTGTCAATATCGGCGGCCAGTTCGTCGTCCAGTGCGCGGCATAGTGCTTCCCGTACCGTTTCCAGAGACAGGCGCCGCCGTTTCAGATCCGCACACAGGACGTGAAGAGTCTTACCGCGCCGCTCCAGCACGGGTAAGAAAAGATTCTCGGGCAAACGCAACACGGCCGGCGCGCAGCGGGCAAGAAACGCACGGATGCCGGCGTAATCGGTTTCAACCGCTTCGATTTCGAGGCGCAGATGCGCGGCGGTTCGGGATAACTCGAATTCCAGGGCGGCCTCGGGGTCATCGCTCCCGAGATGTGGTGCGACCTGTACGCCGTGCGCAGCATCGGCCCAGCCGCGGGCGTAGCCCAACGCGGCGACCGCTTCGCCCAGGCGATCAATGGGCCAGGCCAGCTTTTCGAGTTCGGGCGAGGGGATCACGCGCCGCCGGCAAAGCGAGAGGTTTCCCAGTGCTCGCGGCAGATCAAGGTGTGGGGGTGTTCCGGACCGACGGTTTTTTCGAGGATGTCCAGCGCCCGCCGGAACAGTGCTTCGGCCTTCCTGCCCTTGCCGATGGCCGGATACAGCATTCCGAGATTATTGAGGCAGGTGGCGGTGAGCGGGTGGTCGGGACCCAGGCAGCGCTCGCGGATGTCCAGCGCCCGCAGGTACAACGCCTCGGCTTCCGCCAGGTGACCTCGGGCTTCGGCGATGGCACCGAGATTGTTGAGCAGCAGCGCAACTTCCGGATGTTCTGTGCCGTGCCGGGCAACATGAATCTTGAGGGCGCGGCGGTAGAGGACTTCGGCCTCATCGTATCGGCCCTGCCCATCGAGAATGGCGGCTAGGGTGCCGTAGGTCACGGCCAGTTGCGGATGAGCGTCCGGCAAAACCCTTTCCAGTAGAGCCAGTGCCCGGCGGCACAGGGGTTCCGCCGCGGTATAGCGGCCTCGTGCATGATCCAGACCGCCCAGGTTGTAGAAGATACCCGCCAGTACCGGATCATCCGGTCCGTGAAGGCTTTCCAGGATATCGTGTGCCCGCCGATAGGCCGATTCGGCCTGATCATAGCGCCCCCAGTACTTATAGAGCATGCCCAGATCATTGAGGGTAATCGCCAGTTCGTGGCTGTCCGGGCCGAAATGCTCTGCCATCAGCGCTACAGCCCGAGATAGGAGAGACTCCGCCTCCGCGTAACGGCCTTGGGCGCGTAGGGCCGAAGCGGACTGGCTCAAGCCATGCCGGCGGATGCGCTGGCATGCCGCCAGTGTATCCGCGTCGGTGTTCGCGACCAGTTCCGGCTGGGCGAACAACCCGTCCATGATCGCGACCGCCCGCGCGCTCAAGTGTTCCGCTTCGCTGTATTCGCCCCGCTCGTAATGGGAGGAGGCGAGATTATTGAGGACATTGGCCACGTCGGGCTGATCCGAGCCCCCGTTGGCTTCGAACAGTTCCAGGGCGCGCCGGTATAGCGCAAGGACTTCCTCGCCGCAATGTCCCTGCGCGGACAGGTGGTCAGCCAGATCGTTCAAGGCAGAGGCGAGCTCTTCCTCCGCATCCGGTTGTTTTTCGAGCGAGGCGATACGTTCGCGTAATTGGTGTTCGGTTTGGTTCATGGTTGTTATTCTTTTTTTTCCGAGCGGTGGGTGTGTGGGAAGATAGCCGGCATCCGGACGAAAAGAAAGCGGGAAACGGCTCGTTATAACGTTCGGTCGACCTCCGAATGGTGCAGCCCATCAGCGAACGGCCGTTCAATTCTCCGTGAAACCCGCCACATCTCTGCCCCAGCCTACTGGGAAAGCGGCGGCTTTCTCCGCTTCCGGTATCCGCCGTTCCTGTACTTTTCCATCTTCTACCCGCAGCCTCCGCCAGCGTGGGTCTCCCCAGATTTCTTCGTGTACCGAGGTTTCCGCGTCCAGCAGGGCGCGATAGAGGGATTCCGGATTCTCCGCGAGTTCCGCCGGAGCGCCGTCCTCGACGATGTGTCCGCCGTCCACTACCAGCACCCGCTCGAATCCCAGGGTTTCGCCCACATCGTGGGTGATGCACAGTAAGGTGGTGTCCCGCCAATGAGCATGGGTCCGCTCCAGCAAGGTGCGCCGGAGCGGGCGCTCCAGGCCGCGAAATGGCTCGTCCAGGATCACCAGGCGCGGATTGGAACGCAATAGGCCTCGGCCTACCCGCACCCGCTGCCCTTCGCCTCCCGATAGCCTTCCACCACCCTCGCCGAGGAGAGTCTGGAAGCCGTCCGGCAGGCGCTCGACAATGCCGAGCAGCTCCGCGGCGCCCAGGGTCCAGGACAAGTCCGCTCCCGGCTGCGCGCCGTAGAAGAGATTGTCGAGGAGACTTCTGTTCCATAGGCGGACGGCAGGATCGATCCAGACCAGATACCGCCGCAGGAGATCGATACGAGCGGCGTCCAAAAGCTCGCCGTCAATCCTCACCTCGCCCTCCGCTGCTCGATGCCAGCCCAGCAGCAGCCCCACCAGGCTGGATTTCCCTGCGCCGGATGGACCGACGATGGCTACGTGGGAGCCGGATGGGATATGCAGATCGATAGCGTGTAGCAAAGTTTGGCCACCGGCATGGACGGTGACATTTTCCAGAACGATTTCGACCCCGGGCAAGGAAGCTTCGGGTGGCTGTACCGTCGGGGTGGCATCCCATTCGACCGGTGCGCGCAGAGGCTCGATGAGGCGCAAGGCCAGGTTACGGTGCATCGGATACTGCCGCGCCAGAAGGGCGATCTCCTCGCCTAGCGCCGGGATGTGGAGCGCCCAGTAAGCCAGGAGTAGCGCGCCGGCTGGGTCCGAAACGCTCGCGGCATAATCGAACAGCAGCCAGACCGCCAGACCGAAACCGGCCGCCGCCTGTAGTCCCTCCGCCAGCCATTGGACACGGAACAATTGCACCCGGGCGTCGCCCCAGGCCACCATGAGGTCTTCCTGTTCCCGGCGTATCGACGCTTCAGCGCCATGGGAACGGATCGCCGAGAGCCCCAGCAGGGTATCCAGATAAAAGCGGATGAGCGAGCCGTTGTGGGTTCGCGCCCGCAATTCCAGTTCCTCGATACTGCCGTTGAAAGCCAGCGGCAATCCCACTCCGAGTACCACCGACAGCGCGGCGATCGGCGCTCCGGCGGGATAGAGCCAGGCGATGGCCGCACCGGTAATGATGAGAGTCATGACTGCGCGGAGCAATTGCCCGCCCAGTTGCGGCAGGCGCCCGAGCCGATGCACAACATGGCTGCGCTCGGCCATGTCGGAAACCGGGCGGCTGCGGAAATACTGATCGGGCAAGCGCGGTATCCTTTCCAGCACGGCGATGCGGAGGCGTGTTTCGAGGCGGCGACCCAACCGAAGCAACCCATCGGTGACGTGCAGTTCCAGCCAGAGCAGGGCGAGGACGAACAGCAGCAAGTAGCCGGAGGCGGCAAGCCGCTGCGGCATTAATTGAAGGTCGTGGCCCAGATCGAGTACGCCGCGCAACAACAACGCTTCGAGGACAAAGCCCAATGCCGTCAGCAGCAGACCGCCGCCTAGTGCGGTAAAGGACAACCATCCGTCGCCGTGCATCAACTCCAGCAATTCTCGCAACGGGCGCGGCGGGGCCTCGGCGCGGGCGGCGGCGAGCTCGATGTTGAGCGGCGCGGATGTTTCCTCATCCTCGCTTTCCGCCGCGGGACGCTCGGCCAGGTGTCCTTTCACCCGGATCAGGACCGCGCCCTTGAGCAGGATTTCCTCTTCTTCCGTCTCGTCTTCGGGCGGCGCCGGGCGCACCGACCAATAAGCTTCCGGGATGAACCGGAGCGCTTCTTCGGGCGACGAGGCCGCCCGATGCCAGACGTCTTCCAGCACGGCATAGGCTTCCCGGCCGGGCTTGAGTCCCTTGCCGCGAACCAGCGAAGCGGTCAGTCGGGTAGCGGCATCGAGTGCCGCCAGGGATTGCCAGCCGGGTGTTTCCGCCGCCTCGGCGGATAGGGCGGAGGCGGTGTTCTCGAGTCCCAATTCGCGCAAGCGGCGATTCAGTGGGATGAGAAAATCGTCCGAACGCGCCCATTCCGCCCAATCGGCGGCGGACACGTTCATGCGATGGATGTACAGATTCCTAAGAAAGTACTTGCGGGTCTGCCAGCAGCGGCCGGACGCGGGGTCCATCAGTTGTACCCAGCCGCCGTGCCGGCGCCAGGCTACCACGAAGTGGGGCAGCCCGGAAGGCAGGCAAACCGTGACGATCGCGGGCAAGGCGCCGGCCTCGGGGATCAGCAAATGGTCCGGGGGCAGCATGACCTGCTCGGCATCGAGCCCCAGGAACTTGGCGAGTTCTTCCAGGGTATCGATGGATGTCCCGTCCACGTCGGTCTGGCAGGCTTCCCGTAATCGCCCGTAACTCACCCGGATGCCGAAACCTTCGAGCAAAGACTTGAGCGCCGCCGGCCCGCAGTCCATGAGCGAGGTTTGGACGACTTCGGGGACGAGAAAGCGGCGCGGGAACGTTTTCATCGCGGAATCGGCCAACGTGGATCGGGCGAATGCCGGCACGAAAAAAACCGTTCCCGCTTTAGATGGCGGGAACGGTCTTTATCGCCGGTCAGCGAGGATCAGCGACGGAAGGTCTCGCAGCGGTTAAATTTAGCACCGCCGGCTTTGACTTTGCTTTTTACTTTCATGCGATTTACCTCATCGTGCATTTTTCAGGATAGCGGGAACGGTTTTTCCACCGCTCGCTGAACATCAGCGGCGGAAGGTCTCGCAGCGCTGCAGGACAGGACCGCCGGCTCTGACTTTGCTTTTTACTTTCATGTCGTTCTCCGACACGTTGACTTCACACATGTAACTGCGGGGTGACAATCTCCAGCATCGCGAAAAAGCATAGCGGAACTCCCTATAAGCCGGAAGTGAAAAAATACCCGTTGCCACTGCGATTCATTTCCCTTTCGATATGTCCACGCTCGTTTGCTCGGCCTTGGCAGTTCGCGTGGTCAACCAGCGCCCAACGGCCCGCAGTACCAGCCGGGCCGGGGATATTCGCTCCACTTCGATCTCCGTCGTGCCAGTAAGGCCATGCGCCAAGGGAATGGAAGGCGTCGATTCGGGGCGGAGAACAAGTTCGACCCGAACACGGTCGCCCAGAGGATCGTTGCCGACCGAGTCGACCGTTGCCGCCAGCGTGCCATACTGGGTCCAAGGAAATCCGTCCAGCCGCAGTCGGGCCTTCTGGCCCGGTCGGATTCGGCCCACCGCGGAACTACCGAACCAGGCTACCGCATGCGGTTCGCCGTCGGGAACCACTGCGCCCAATACCTGTCCGGCCTGTACCACAGTGCCGGCGCGCACAATTTCGACCCGTCCTAGGTACCCGTCGATGGCAGCCCGGATGAAATGTGCATCGATCCGCTGCTGAATGGTACGCGCCTCGGCCTCCTCGGCCGATGCTCGACCTTCCAGATCGGCTAGCTTGCGCTGGAGTTCGGCGATCTTCGCCCGGCGGTCGGCGATTTCGACCTCGGCTTCCCGGCTCATGCGACCTGTGTTCGCCTGGCGCGCGCGGACCGCCGCATGGCCGGCTTTGGCCTTGGCTTCGGCTTCCTGAAGAGCTTCCTCGGACACGAGTTTACGGCTTGCCAGCATCCGCCGGGCGGCTGCCTGTGATTCGGCGAATCGGGTTTGCGCCATCGCTTCCTCGGTATTAGCGCGAGATTCGGCAACCAATAACGTCTTGGCGCCGAAATAGGCCGCAAGACCGGCTTCGCGTGCTTCGATTTCCGGGCGCAAGGCAGCGGCTTGGGCCTTGAAGCTGGCCAGGCGCGCTTCACTGCGGGCGAGGGCGAGGCGTTCAGCTTCGGCATCGAGTTCGACCAGCACCTCTCCCTTCTTGACTCGGCGGCCCAGTTCCAGCTGGGCCCTCACCACCCGTCCGTCGATCCGGGTTGCGATCGGATGCGCGGCGATCGCAACTTCCAGGCTGGTTCTATCCGAGACTTCGTAAACCTTGACTTGCCCGCCGAGGAACCAGATCAGCCATCCTCCCAACAATAGGCTTGCAAGCCCGATGCCGAAGGTTCTAGGCCATGGAGAGTCGGCATCGAGGGCGCGCCAAGTACGTTCGAAGGAAGCGGGCATAGGGTGGATTCAGTGGATCAATAGCCGCAGCTTCTCCGCCTGCTCCACGCGGATGCCTTCATCCGACCGGAACCACGATACCTATTGAAAGCATCGACGTACGGCTGGACGTGCTGCGCCACGTCAAAAATTTTCATCTTGCGGCTAGGGCGGATCGAAAATCCAAGGGGCGATTTTGCCGATGGCGTGCGAATGATGGACATGAGGTGAAACACTGTCAAGCACGGTCCATCGCGTGAACGAAGGGGTGCCGACCCACGTGCCATACGCGCGTTCTCCATGACTTTACGGCCATTGAGCGCGTCGATGGCGCCGAAACACCGCACAGATCGCGACCGTCGTTCTAGCATAGAGGAATCTTGTGCTGCAACAGATCGCAGTCATGGTCCCCCGCATTTCGCCACGCTGCAGGCTGGTTACCTAGCCACGCCCGGATGATGCGTGCGGAATACGGGAGACCGTTCTTTGAGGGACGCGAACGCCTCACTCAACCTTAACAGTGCGGCGCTTGGCCTTTTCCACTTTGGGCAGGGTTATCTCTAGCACGCCGTTTTGGAACTTCGCCTTTGCCTTCTCGCTGTCCACAGCAGCCGGCAGGGGAATGGTGCGACTGAAAGCGCCGCGACCGATCTCACAGCGGTAGTAGTCACCCTTCTCTTCCTTCTCCTCGTAACCGGTGCTTCCGCGGACCGTCAGGGCGTTGTCGGTAAGGCTCACATCCAGCTTGTCCTTTTCCACGCCGGGAAGTTCGGCTCGCACCACGACTTCCTCGTCTCGGTCGATAAGGTCCATGTTCGGCAAGCGAGCCTCGATGGGAGGAAGGACCCGACGCCACCATGGCCTTTGCCAGCGAAAAGGCGTCAGCCACCCTCTAGGAAAGAAATCCTCGAATGCCTGCTCCATGCGCTCGAAAAACCGATCCATCTCCTCGATTGTAGTGAGCGCGTGGGATGGTGTGGTTTCCTCTCTGCGTACCGGAACGTCAGCCATGATTCACCTCCTTGATTCGCTAGGCCGGCTAAAGAGCCGTTCGCATAGTTCGACACTTCCGTTTCGAGCCTGTTTCACCGCGAGAATACGAACTTCGGTTCAAAAGGATTTCTTAGAACCTTCCACACCCGGTTTCAGAGACGAACCTCGTCGGTTTCGCCCAACTCGAGTTCCTTGATTACCTCGGCTTGCTGCTCGCTGCGGACTCGGTCGAGATAGGTCTTGGCCTTGTCGACTTCGTGCGATAGAAGGTCCACGGTTTGTTTCATATTGGCCAGCGCTTCAGTTTTGTAAGTCGCTATGGCGTCCATGGTTTCGTAAATGTTCTCGAACGCCTGTTTCAGCTGATCCAGGGAAACGGCAGAGCTGGTGGCTTGCTCGTGCGTCTGGGCCGCCTGTTGTTTGAGGAGGCGCGACGTGGAGGCGATGAGGTTGCCGGTTGTGGTGTTGAGGGCGGAAATCTGATCTAACACCAGCTTTTGATCGGTGAGGGCTTGGGCCACAATGACCGCGGTTCGAAGCGCAGATACCGTCGTCGAGGTGGCTCGGTCGACGCCCTTAATCAACTCCAGATTGTTCTTGCGGATCATGTCCATCGCCAAGTACCCCTGGATCGTGACCGCAAGTTGTGTCAGGAGGTCTTGGACTTTCTGTCGTGTGTAAAACAGCATTTCCTCGCGGATGACGCGCGCTTTCTCCGGATCCTTGGCCTCGATTTCCGGGAGGCGGCTTTCGATCGCCTCGTCCAATTTCTTGCCCAAATAGATGTACTGTTCGAGCTTTTGCATGATCTCCCAGGCATGCGCTTTTTCCTGTTCCAGGGCGGCATTGTCCTTGCGAAGTTCGTCCTGGCCGTTGTATAGCGCCTGGATGATGGCGTTCAGATGGGTCTGAGCAGACTGGTAGCTCTCGAAGTAGTTCTTCAGCTTGCTGCCTAGCGGGATGATGCCGAGCAGCTTCCGCGGGGAGAGAAGATCGCCCTGGCGCGATGGATCGAGCTGTTCCACGGTCGCGCGCAGTTCTTGAAGCGACCTCGAAATGGTGGACGATTCGTCGTAAACCCCGGACTTCATGGCTCGCACGGGGCGCTCAAGGAGTCGGTTGGATACCGACGCGGCGGCCCGGATTTCGCGATTGCCCATACTGTGCACGCCGGACAATCGCTCCCGGAATACGGGGTCGTTAACGTCGGCCTCTAGCACCGCATGAAGGAATTCAGTGATTTTTTGGTCCAGTTTGGAAATGGTTGCCTCATCCAGTTTGACCATGCTGGTCGCTTGTTCCTCTTTGATTTCGGGGACCGGCTGGGGCGGCGTCAAGGTCAAGGTGTCGTTGGCATCAGCCATGGTTATCTCCGGGGTGAAATAGGATAAAGATAGTAATAGTAAGCAAAAGCCGATTTCGCAGTGCAACCGTAGATGGTCATCCGGGAAGGGGCGCGGCTGGGCCTTTTGCGATTCCAGTCTGGATGACCCTTCAATTAGATCCAATTCGCTGCGATTTATCGAATCATTCGAGCCGATTACGGTTGTCCGATATCCCGGACGATGATGGCTGCACCACCGAGGGGGCTACGTTCGATCATGAGCCGGCCGAGATAGGTTCGCACGATGGAATCCACGATGGCGAGGCCCAGACCGTGTCCAGGCACCGAGCTATCGGTGCGCTCGCCCCGGCGGGTGACGCGTTCTGTAACCTCCTCGGCGACTCCTGGGCCGTCATCGTCGACCCTCAATTCGAGATGGGGACTCTTCCCCAGCGGTTCCAACACCATTCGGGCTCTGAGCTCGACGCGACTCCGACACCATTTGAAGGCGTTGTCGAGAAGATTTCCCAGAATCTCGAGCAAGTCGCCTTCGTCTCCGTGAAAGACCACGTGATCGTCGACCAGGATTCGACAGTCGACCTGTTTTTCGGCATAGACCTTGGTTAAGGCGGCCACGACCTGCCGGGATTTTTCCGCGATGCTGACCGGCGGGGTCAGACTGGTTCGTCCGGAAGCGGCGGCGCGCTTCAGCTGATATTCGATAATACGAGTCATGCGGTCGATCTGTTCCTGGGCGACCGCACGAATATCGGCATCGGGATTCGAACTCTGCCCCTCGATGGCGCCACGCAATACAGCCAGCGGGGTTTTCAGACTGTGCGCGAGATCGCCCAGGGCGTCCCGATAGCGGGTGAGGTGAGACTGTGCGTTGTCCAATAACGCATTGAGATTGTCAGTCAACCCTCGAAGTTCCTCCGGGTAGTCACCGACGAGTTTTTCCGCGTGTCCTGCCTCGATAGCCGCAAGATCGGCGGCGACCCGGCGAAGCGGTGAAAACGCCCAGCGTAATATGGCGCCCTGAACCAGCAGCAGTACCAGCGCCGCAGCGCCGAGCCAAGCCCAGAGACTGCGCCGGAATTGATTCACCTCCGCATAGAAACCGTCCAAGGTTTCGGCCACCCGGAAAACGAAGCGGATTGGCTTCCGACGCCCTTCTTGTTCCCAGAGTACACTGAAGGTGAGCACATAAACGGGCGTGCCGTCCTCCAATACGGCCTGCGTAAACAGGGCCGTGCCGGTCGGGGGGACCGGCGTTGCGGGAATCTGGATGCCCGTTGCGGAAGGGGACCGCCAATCCGGCTTGCGTCTCCCTCGTCGGATTTCGGCATAAAGTCCGGAACCGGTTTGATTGAAACGGGGTTCGTGTAGGTTTTCGGGGCCCCTCATGATGCCGCGGCTATCCAGTTCCGCCCCTGCCAGCAGGGTATAGACGAATCCTTGTAGTCTGTCGCGCATAGCTGCCTTCGCGCTGTCACGGAACGCCTTGTCGAGGACCAGGCCTGTCGCGCTGAGAAAAGCGACGAGTACCACGCTGGCGACGAGCAGCCCCCTCGTTCGAAGGGAATAGGTCATCCGGGGGTACGTTCCAGCGTAAACCGGTAGCCGCGCCCACGAAGCGTTTCGATGGGACGGAGGGTGTTCTGCGGGTCGAGTTTCCGGCGCAGGCGGGCGATGAAGACTTCGATGACATTGCTGTCCAGGTCGAATTCCTGATCGTAGATGTGCTCGATAAGGACGGTTTTGGAAATGACCTTGCCGGTATTCAGCATCAGGTACTCCAGAACCTTGTATTCCTGGGCAGTCAATTCCACGGGCTGGTCATTAACTCGAACGGTCTGCGCCCCGGTATCGAGCGCGATCGGGCCGCAGCGCAGCACGGATTGTGCGATGCCCGCGGAGCGCCTTAGCAGGGCCTTGGTTCGGGCGAGCAGTTCTTCGAAATGGAAAGGTTTGCTCACATAGTCGTCGGCTCCGGCGTCCAGTCCCTCGACTTTGTCTTGCCAGCGGTCGCGGGCGGTGAGGATCAGGACGGGGAAATTGAGGCCGTCGGCGCGCCAGCGTTTGATAACGTCGATGCCGGAGATAAACGGCAACCCTAGATCGACGATCGCGAGATCGAACGGATATTCGCTACCCATGAAGACCGCTTCCTTGCCGTCGGCGGCAGTGTCCACGGCATAGCCCAGGGCCTGTAGGCGAGATTTGAGCTGGGCGCGTAATTCGGCTTCGTCTTCCACAATTAACAGGCGCATGAGAATCGTTCCGAAGAGGGTTGTTCAAACGGTTTCAGCGGCCAAACCCCATGATGTAAACGAATCGCTCCAGGCGCGACTTCCGAACCCTCATCCTCGGGCATCGACGTGGAAAATCTTCACCCGGCCGTCCGGCAACAGCACTTTGATGCGATAGGTGACACCGCCGCCGTTTCGGACGGTATCGGCCGCGAGGATACGGCCACCGGTTTCACGTCGGATACGCTGGATGGCCTGGTCAAGGCTGATGCCGGGCCGGGCCTGTGGCTGGCGCGCGATGAAAGGCGTGACCGGAGCGTCCCGCCCGAACGGTGGCTGTGGATAGGCGGGAGATGCCGCCAGCAGCAGGCAGCCCAGGATTGCGGAAGAAAAGCGTTTGTTTCTCACGCGGCTCGATGCGAGTGGGGCGTTTCCGAGAAGCAAGCCGGGTGGCGAAACGCCGCCCGGCTCTTGAGTAGGCGCAGAATATCACTCTCCGTTCCATAGCGACAACGGACGCTACCGAGTCACCGAGCAACGAGGTAGCGCCTGGACTCAGTGTGCGATCTCATGTCCCAATACCGCTCCGGCCACTGAACCCGCGATGATGGCTCCATGATTGCCGTATCCAACCTGTTCTCCGACCAGGCCGCCGAGCACGCCGCCCGCGACGATCGGCAAGGCTCCGGCTAAACCGCTGCCGCGACCGTAATAGGCGGGATAATGGTTGTGGTAGACCACCCGAGGCGGATGGTAATGATGTACTACCCGCGGCGGACGGTAATGGCGCGGCGCAGGCGCGTGGTAATGGTGAATCACTTTGGGGCCATGATGATGGTGGTGGCCATGGTGGTGATGGTGATGATGATGCCCGTGGCCCCCATGGCGGCCTCCAGCTTCGGCGCCGGAAGCGAAAGCGAATAGGCCGGTAGCGAATACGGCAATCATCATTTTATACAGTGGTCTCATGACTTGATCCCCCGTTCAAACACTTAAAACTGGCGCCGGAACCAAACCCGTGATGTTTGCCGGCAGGATGAAGATAGTCCTTCGTCCCTGAATGCACGCTGAACAGGATGGTAAGCCTCGACCGAACGGGATCCCGAGCCGAATCAGGCAATCAGCTTCAGCCCCGGCGGAAGCGCCTCGCCGAAGAGGCGTTTTTCATCGGCCTCGGTAAGTTCTTTCACTTCGGACACCATGGCGATCCACGACTCCGGCGCTTTGCCGGCTTTCAGCCGTTCAATGATTTCTGATCGAAGCATCGGGTCGATATCTCGTTCCCGGTCGCCGCTGAGCCTCGCGATGAGAGCCGCGGCAAAGCCCGCGTGAGGCTCTTTCTTGAAGTCGTAGTTCAGGATTCGGTCCAGCCATTCCTCGGCAACGGCGCGGGGAACCACATTGTGTGCACTGCCGTGGAACGGTACGCGCGCCCCGACGCGGCCGAGCGCCCACCAGCTTTCGGTGGGTTCGCCGGGCTTGGCCAGGCGCTGCAGCAGCCAATTTCCGAGGTCGATCTTCTTGGACACCGGCAGCCGTTCCAGCACGGCCGCAAGTCTCACCATGTCCTCGTAACTGCGCTTCTTGCTAAGGGCGGGAAGATTGCCGCGCCGGGCAGTCTCGGGGTTGATGAAGTCGGCCAGGTCCTCGAATATCGAAAGCTGTGCCTCTTCGTTCAGGCCGCCGGCAAGCCGCCGCCAGCAGGTCCACCACTCGGCCCAATTTTGGATTTCGTTGACGAACTGTAAACCTTGCCGGTAGACGGCGAAGACCTGTTCTACCCGCCAGTCGTCCAGGGGATAGCCGAACCCCGGACGGAGGCAGTACCCTGTCAGGCTGAACCACAGGCGCTCGTGTTCGGCGGATCGCCGCCGGTGCGGCAGCCCTTCCAGCAAAGCGCTGAACAGATCGCGCAATAAGGCGGTCTCCCAGCCGGCTCGGGGGCCTAGAATCTTTTCAAGTTCCGAACGCAGCCCCTTAACAAGCTTGGTATCGGCAGCCTTTGATTTTTTGCCGAAAACCAGTCGGATTTTCTCCACGGCCTGATCAACGCGCGGATGTCGGTGAGCTTCGGGCAAGACCGCTTGCGGGGCGGCCTGCCGCAATTGAAATTCGATCTTCCAGCGCCGTTCGGTATCGTCGGCCGCGACACAATGCAAATCGAGCGTACCGATCTCGGTTAGGGCAGCGACAATACGGACGGCTTGCTCGGTTCGGCCTTGCGCGCTTTCCCGGTCCAGAATCGCGGCAAGCGGCGGCAAGCGGACGAAACGATCGTCGTCGATTTCGGTCAGCTCACCCGCCTCAAAGCGTCGGTCTTCGCTGGATGATGCCAGATTGAAGCGTACCGGTTGTCCGAGCCTGAGCAGGAAACTGCGGTCGGTCAACACGATCTCGCGGCCTTCCTCGGTTCCCCGCGGCAGAATGCAGACACCCTTGGGCGTTTCGTTGGGACCCGTTTCCACCATCAGAAAGTAGCTTCGGGCCGAGCCGCCGCCGATGCGCTGAACCGCATGGCCACGCCTCGCGAGCCCGTAGGCTACCGCGCCGTAGGCCACAGCCAAATCGGGACGTTCGTTCTTTAGCAGAACCGGGCGTCGGTGTCCCCATGAGGTCAGGAGGTCTACCACACGTTCGGCCAAGGCCGAGCTGCGGAATAAGCCGCCATTGAGCAGCACGGCATCCGGGACCGGCTCGGCGGCCTCTGCGCCGAGCGCTTCACGTGCCGCTTCGGAGTGTTGTGTGAGAAAAGCGGCCAGGTGTTTGCTGATCGCGGGATCGGCGGCATAGGGCAGACCGAATTCGACCACGCCGATTCGTTTTCGATCGGGATGGTCGGCGAGACCGGTCATCGGCAGGAAGCCGTCGAGCGCGACGTCGCGGACCTCGTCTCGGGTCAGTTCGACCGAGCGTGCGCCGCCAATGAGCCGGGCTCCGGCGCCGAGCAGCGTTACGGTCACAGATTCCGGTGGGTCGGGCGCGAGCAGCCGTTCTTTGGCCAGCCGGCATTGTTCGACCAACTGGAAAAGTTCGGCCGCGGACAGCTTGCGGTCTTCACCCACCAGCCGGCGTTCTGCGAGATGCGCCAGGGTCAGGTCGATGTTGTCGCCGCCCAGCATCAAATGATGGCCGACCGCGATCCGGGTGAGCTTAGGTTCTTCCCCGCCCGGCTCCACCTTGATCAGAGTCAAGTCGGTTGTGCCGCCACCGACGTCGCAGACCAAGAGCAGGCGGACGTCGCCGAGTTCCTCGCGCAAAGAGGCGCGGTGATTCCAGAGCCAGTCGTAGCAGGCTGCCTGCGGTTCTTCGAGCAGGCGCACGTTAGGAAGTCCGGCCAGCCGGGACGCTTCCAGCGTCAAAGTGCGCGCGGCCTCGTCGAAGGAGGCGGGCACGGTGACCACGATTTCCTGATTTTCCAGCGTCGCTTCCGGATGGCGGTAATTCCAGGCCGAGCGCACATGGCGGAGATAACTCGCGCTGGCCTCGACCGGAGAGATCTTCGGAATTTCCTCGGGAGCGCCCCAGGGCAGAATGGGCGCAGTGCGGTCCGCGCTGGCATGGGACAGCCAGCTCTTGGCGCTGGTCACGAAACGGCCCTGGGTTTTCGCGCCCAAGGCGCGTGCCAGCTTGCCGATGACTGGACGGTAACCAGATGGCGTTTCGGACGATGGCCAGGGCAGGCCTGCGTCCGCTTCGGTCAATTCCTCCAAGGAGGCGTGATAGCGGACCGAGGGCAGGAGCGGTTCGGCCGCGACTTCGCCCGGTGCGACCAACTGATCGATGTGAAAAAGCCGGATCTCGGCACGTGCGGCTTTGACGAGATCGGCATAGGCCACCACGGTGTGGGTCGTGCCGAGGTCGATGCCGACGAGATAACGAGGCGTCTGGCTGGGTTTTTCGGGCATGGGTCGGGGAGGTGTCCGCAGGGGTATGTCCCCTGCGGTTCGAAGGGTTATTAACCGAATGGCCAAAAGCCTTTCTTGGACGATGTTTCGTTGCCGGAGGTTTGCGCTGCGCTTTCTTCCACGGCGGTTTCGGGCTCGTCCTCGCTCGCAGCGGCTGAAACATCGCCCAGGATCGGTTCCTCCGGCGCGACATTCTCATCCGATGGCAAGGGTTTCTCGCCCGCACGGACGTCGAATTCGACATTCCAACGCTTTTCGCCGTCCTTCTCGACCGCTTCCAACTGCAGCGTGCCGACCTCGGTCACACGGGCCGCCAGATGGACCGGGACGATATCGCCGGTCTGGTGCTCCCCGGCCGGCAAAGTGACTTCGATTTCGTCGAGTTCTTCCAACTCGTCCTCCGACCAGTAGTCGAGGCGCGTCCCGACCACGTCGTCGCGGCGGACGGTGGATGCGAAGAAGCGGAAACGTACCGGCTCGCCGACGACCAATCCGAACTCGTAGGGCGGCAGATCCGCCTCGGTCCCTTCCTCCATGCCGAACGGTGCGATGCACAAGGCCTCGATCGGCGGCGGGAAGCCCGGTACGGCAGGCATGGCGCTCTCGACGCCCACGTAATAAGCGGCGGCAGTGCCTCCACGGATGCGGACGCCGCGACCCTTGCGGACATAGCCGTAATACGCGGCGCCGCGCGACACGGCCAGATCCAAATCGGCGCCGTGCAGCAGCCGTGCATGGGGCGCGCCGTCGGCCTCGAGCCAGCTGTTCAGCACCTCGAGCAGGCGATTTTCGAGTGCGGGCGATTTGAACACGCCGCCGTTGAGGAGCAGCGCAGTGGGATGCAGGAAGCGTGCATCAGCAGGAAGGTCGAATCCCTGCAATTCGCCGGTCGCGCCGATCTGTCGGCTCAAGAAGGCGGCGAGATGGCAGGTGATCCGCGCATCCTTGGCATAGGGAAGGCCGAGCGTCGTCAAGCCGGTGCGAGCCTGAACGGCCGGGCGGTCGCTGATCTGTACCCGCGGAAAGAAGCCTTCGACTAGGGTCCGCTCGACTTCGCTGCGCGTCAAGCTGGTGCGCAGGGTACCGCCGATGAGCGACGAACCGCGGCTGGGCACGACCACTGCGACTTCATCCGTTTCCGTATCGGACAGCAAGGATTCCTTGGCGTCCCGGCAACTGTGCATGAGCGCCTGGATCTGCCACGGCTCAAGCCGTTTGCCTTCGGCCTCGAGCTTCATTTTGAGGACATAAGCCAGCGCCAGGTCCATGTTGTCCCCGCCGAGGAGAATGTGATCGCCGATGGCGACGCGGTTGAGGACCAGATTGCCTTCCTCCTCGGTCACCGCGATCAACGACAGGTCGGTGGTGCCACCGCCCACATCCACGACGAGAATGATGTCGCCCGGTTTTACTTGCTCACGCCATTTTCCGTCGCTGGATTGGATCCAGCTATATAGCGCCGACTGCGGTTCTTCGAGCAGAATCGCCTGGCGTAGGCCGACGGCGTGGGCGGCCTCCACTGTAAGCTCCCGTGCGGCAGGATCGAAAGACGCCGGCACCGTGATCACCAGATCCTGCTCGCTCAAAGGCGCGTCGGGATAGCGGGCGTTCCAGGCGTCGCGCATGTGACGGAGGTATGCGATAGATGCCTGAAGCGGCGAGACCCGCTTGACCTCTTCGGGAGACTGGATCGGCAGGATAGGCGCGCGGCAGTCGACGCCGGAGTGAGATAGCCAGCTCTTGGCGCTCGACACCAGGCGTATGGGGGTCTTGCTGCCGAGTTGCCTGGCCAGCTCGCCGACGATGGCTTCCGGATGTTCGTCCCAGGGCAAGACAATGTCGCCGGGCGCAAGCTCGGCTTCGTGGGCTTGATAAAGAAAAGAAGGCAGTTGTTTTTTTTCTCCGATCGTGCCGGGGGACGTCAGTTGCGGAATATCCAAGACCTCGATCGGCGCTTTTTCGCCGTCGCACCGGCTGAGATCGACATAGGATACGACGCTGTTGGTCGTGCCGAGGTCGATGCCTACGGAATACTGGGGCTCACTCACAATTCTACCTCTGCTTGGGCGATGATACGTACGTCATGTCCTTCGGCGACCTTGGGCAGTCTGACGGCAGTGGCGCGCCAGCCGCGGTGTATCAAGGTGCCGGTAAAGGGCGGCTCACCGACGATGTTGCCGGTAGGCCTGATGCTCGCGGCGTCGAAGCCTTTCGGCAGGGTGATGCGCGAGTTCTCCTGCTCTTTGCGCACCGGTTCGAGCTCGAAATGTTGGCTCAGTACCCTGCGACACCCTTCATGCACGACGCGGGCTGCCGCACCGATCTCGGCGTCGGAATAGGCTGCGATGTTTTCCTGTACGAAATCGACGAAACGGGCTTCTTTCTGCAAGAGCCCGAGAAGCTGCAGGGCCGCGTCGGGAGTGGCTTCTTTGACAACGACGGGCTCGGGACGTTCCAGTTTTTTTGGTTCCGGTGGCTTGGGTGCTTCCGGGACGGGGGTGGGAGCCACCTCGACGCGAGCCGGCTCGGCTGCGGGTTTTCCGCGTCGCAACAGGGCGATGACGGCTACCGACAGCAGCAGGATCTGAAGAATCAGCAGAATGACCACCAGAACCGCAAGCCCGATGTGGACGGCGTCAAACGTGGTGGGTATGAGTGTTGGGTCGAATTGCATTCGGTTCCTCTTTATTCGTTGGATGATATTCTCTGAAACCACGTGTCGCCGCGACACGCAAGGGCGGCTGCGTGGATGATGCAACCGACCGGCCGAGAATACGAGCTCGAGATAGTCGCGTTACGGCTGCCTGGTCGCCGTTTGGGCGGCCTGGGTAGCCATGAACGTGCGCAAGATCTGACGCGCGACCTGGGTACGACGAGCGCGCATGTAGCGTTCGGAGATCGCGGCCGGGACCTTTTCGCTGTCGAACGCGGCTTTCACTTGCGAGAGCTTGTCTTCGCAGGTTTTCAGGACACTGTCGGTGATCGCTCGCGAATCCACCGGCTCGCCGATATGCGCCCGAGCCTCGGTGTTGACGCAGCCTTGATAGGCGACCAAAGCCAGGTTGACCTTCTCCAGGGTCTGGTCGGAAAGCGTAGTGCCACGCCATTCGTCCTCGGCGAGAGCCGGCGGCAAGGCCGAAACAAGGATTCCGGCAATCAGCGCACGGGGAAAAAGTCTCATAACCTGTGACTCCTGTGTTCGTCGAATGACCATTATCCGTTCGATTCTACGCGATGTTGAGGATCGGCGGAACGGAAAACGGCGCGCGGGAGTCCTTTCCCTCCGGAAAATCGTCACGCAGGAGAGTTCCGGTGGAGCACGGTTTCGTGTTTCAAAAGGGCCCAGCGAACATGTTCCCTAATCAGGGGTGACGGATCGTCCATCCGGGATGCCAAGGTTTCGAGGATTTCGATGGATGGGGGCGCGTTGCCCAAAGCCACCGCGATATTTCTGATCCAGCATTCGTAACCGATGCGGCGTATGGCGGAACCTTCGGTTTTTTGCAGGAACGTCGCTTCGTCCCAGCGGAAAAGTTCGATCAGACCGGCGGTATCTAGGCCGTGACGTGGCAGGAAATCCGTTTCCTCCGTCAGGCGCGCGTAGCGGTTCCACGGACAGACGAGCTGGCAATCGTCGCAGCCATAGATTCGGTTACCCATAGCGGCGCGGAATTCTTCGGGAATCGGCCCGCGCAGCTCGATGGTCAGGTAGGAAATGCAGCGCCTTGCATCCAGGCGATATGGCGCGACGATGGCTCGGGTTGGGCAGATGTCGATGCAGGCCGTGCAGCTTCCACAGTGGTCGCTTGTTTCGGAGTCGACAGGCAAGGGGAGATCGGTATAGATCTCTCCCAGGAAAAACATCGAGCCCGCGTGGCGGTTGACGAGATTCGTGTGCTTGCCGATCCAGCCGAGGCCGGCTTTGGCGGCGAGGGCTTTTTCCAGCACCGGCGCGCTGTCCACGAAGACACGGTAACCGAAAGGGCCGACTTCGGCCGCCACGCGCTCGGCCAGTCGCTGCAAGCGTTTGCGCAGCACCTTGTGATAATCGCGGCCGAGGGCGTAGCGGGAGATGAACGCGGCGCCGGGCTCTTCCAGCCGTTCCCGGACCGCGGTCCTCTCCTCGGGCAGATAATCCATGCGCACGCTGATGACCCTTAGCGTACCTGGGACGAGCTCGTCCGGACGGCTGCGCTTGGTTCCGTGTCGTTCCATGTAATCCATTTCCCCGTGAAACCCGTGTTTCAGCCAGTCCTCAAGCCGCTTTTCGGCTGCGGACAGGTCGGTATCGGTGATGCCGACTTGCTGAAAACCGAGCTCTCGGCCCCAGGTCTTGATTTTCGCGGCGAGCGCGGAGTAATCGGGAGCGGACGAAGTCACAGAAGTGTGGAGACGGTACGGCGTTTAAGCCAGAATGTAAACGGAGCAAGCGTAGTTTAGATACAGCTTACTGGGTTATGAGCGAACGATACAGCCGAAGTTTCCCGAGAGACCTTTATCGCGCCGAAGACGTGCGCGCGATGGATCGTTATGCGATCGAGACAGTCGGCATCCCCGGCATCGAATTGATGCGCCGCGCCGGCGCGTCAGCCTTTGCCGCTTTGCGCCAACGCTGGCCGGAAGCGCGCACGCTGTCGGCCATTTGCGGCAGCGGCAACAACGGGGGAGATGCCTATGTGGTCGCCCGCTTGGCCCACGACGCAGGCATGGATGTGCGGGTCTATCCGGTTGCGCCGCCAACGAATTTGAAGGGCGATGCGCTGACCGCTTACCAGGATTATCGGGCAGCGGGCGGCGAGACATTGGATTTTATTCCGGCCGATTTCGAGGGCGCGGAAGTCCTGGTCGACGGGATTTTCGGAACGGGCCTGGATCGGGAGGTCGGCGGGTACTACGCGGATGTGATCAAGGCCATCAACCGGTTTTCCGGTCACGTGGTGGCACTGGACATTCCCTCCGGACTCCATGCGGATACCGGCTCCGCGCTGGGTGTCGCCGTCAAAGCCGATTTGACCGTGACTTTCATCGGTCTCAAGCAGGGCCTCTTTACCGGCGAAGGTCCGGAATACGCCGGCGAGATCGTATTCTCCGACCTCGATACGCCGCCGGAAGTGCGATATTCCGTCAAGCCTTCGGCCATGCTGCTGCCTCCATGGGAGCGAGGTTTGCCGGCGCGTCCACGCCATGCTCACAAAGGCCATTTCGGTCACGTGCTAGTGGTGGGGGGCGATAGCGGCTATAGCGGAGCCGCCCGTATGGCTGCCGAGGCCGCGGCTCGGGTCGGCGCGGGTTTGGTCAGCATCGCCACGCGGAAATCTCATGCGGATTTGCTCAACCTGACCCGTCCGGAGCTGATGTGCCACGGCGTCGAAACCATCGATGACCTGCGTGCGCCTTTAGAACGCGCCACAGTCGTCGCTATCGGCCCAGGGCTCGGACGTTCGGAATGGGCCAAGATGCTGCTCGACGCGGTTTTGAATACCGATTTGCCGATCGTGGTGGATGCCGACGCGCTGAATCTTCTGGCGGAAAGTACCCGAACCCGGGACAATTGGGTTTTGACGCCACATCCTGGAGAGGCGGCGAGGCTGCTCGGCGCGACATCTCAGGAAATACAAAAAGACCGGTTCGATGCTGTTCTGAAACTTCAGACGAAGTTCGGCGGCGTGATCGTATTGAAAGGCGCCGGGAGTTTGGTCTGCGGCCCGGATCGATTGCCTCGTGTCTGCACCGCTGGAAACCCCGGCATGGCCAGCGGCGGCATGGGCGATGTGTTGACCGGCGTCATCGCGGGACTCCTGGCACAAAGACTAGATCTTTTCGATGCCGCATCCCTGGGGGTGCAATTGCATGCCGCGGCTGGGGACGAGGCCGCAAAAGGCGGGGAGCGGGGACTCCTGGCCTGCGATTTGATGGATCCGTTGCGCCGGTTGATCAATTTATGAGGGTGATGCTTAAGGACGAGGCGGAAACGCTTGCATTGGCCGAGCGCGTCCATAGTGCCCTGCCATCGGGGGCTCTCGTCTTTCTCCATGGAAACCTCGGTGCCGGTAAGACCACCTTTGTGCGAGGCTGGCTCCGGGCTGCAGGCTTTTCGGGGCCGGTGAAGAGCCCGACTTTCACGCTGGTCGAAGAGTACCCGTTCGAGGACCGGATCGTTTACCACTTTGATCTGTACCGGCTGAACGACCCGGAAGAACTGGAATGGACGGGCTTCCGGGATTATCTTCGGGCGGACGCCGTTTGTTTCGTAGAATGGCCGGAGCGTGGCGCGGGCCTTTTGCCCCGGGCCGACCTTGAGATCCGTCTGGAAATATCGGGTACTGGGCGCATCGCGGAGATATCGGCCGGTACCGACCGCGGCGCAGCGGCGCTAGCCCGGCTGCACGCCGAATAGCCTTTTCTTGCGGTTTTCAGCAGCTCGGACTATGTTTGCCCAGAGCTTTCACGCTGGGCAGTTTTATTCATCAGAACATTTCCCTGATCCGACTCGAAGCGGCGGAGCTGAACGCTCGTCCTTCATGGAGACAAGCTCGGAGGAAGGGACGCCGGCGAGGATTGAAACAAAACGAGCACACGAACCATGGAAAAAAAAACGTTGATCACATGGTTGGCACTCACATTCTGCGGCTACGCGCCTTTGCTTCTGGGCGCGCCGGTACAGATGAACGCCGTGAAATTCGAAGCCGCCGCGCAGAAGTCGCGTCTGATTTTCGATTTCTCGGCGGCGCCGAAATATCGCATTTCCCGGACAAGCAAGCCGAATCAGCTGCAAATCGATTTCGAAAAGATTTCCGTGTTTGGAAAGCTGGGGCAGCCGCCGGCTTCCCATTCCCTGATCGTGAAGCTCATTCCCATCGAGGGCAAAGCCAAGGATAGTCCGAGGATTTTGCTTGATCTCAAACGTCCGGCGGACTACAAGGCTTATGTCACCCCAGTCAAGGGAAGTGTCCGTTTGGTACTCGAACTGACCCCTGCGGCCGCCAAGACAGGAAAAAAAGCGGCTTCCGCGGTGCCGGTAAATTCAGCAAAACCGAAAGGCGCCTCGGCGCCACCAAAAGCGGTCGCAAAGCCGTCTTCCGTCAAGTCCGCAAGCTCGGCGGGCCCAGCGAGGCCTGTCCGTTTGTTGAAGCCAGCGCCGGACAAGGTGCGGGTGGTTGTCATCGATGCCGGTCACGGCGGCAAGGACACCGGGGCCATAGGTCCAAACGGAACTTATGAGAAAGACGTGGTGTTGGCGATCGCGCGCAAGCTTGAACGGCTGATCCGGGCCGAGCCAGGCATGCGGGCGGTCATGGTGCGCAACGGTGACCAGTTCGTCGATCTGCGCGAGCGGGCGGAACGCGCGCGCAAAGCAAAGGCCGATCTGTTCATTTCCTTGCACGCGGACGCTTATGTCAGCAACGACGTAAAGGGATCTTCCGTGTTCACCCTTTCGGAACATGGCGCATCCAGTGAAGCCGCGCGTTGGCTGGCGGACCGGGAAAACGCCGCCTTAGTGGGCGGCGTTCAGCTGAAGGGTAAGGACAAGATCCTAGCCTCGGTGCTGCTGGATCTGTCGCAATCGGCGACGCTCGAAGCCAGCAATCGCGCGGCTGCAAAGATATTGGGAGAACTGAAAAAGGATTTCCATCTTCACCATCGCGATGTGCAAAAAGCGGGATTTGTGGTGCTCAAGTCGCCTGACGTACCCTCGGTACTGATCGAGACGGCATTCATTTCCAATCCCGATGAGGAGCGCAATTTGCGCAACCCTAAGCATCAGGACAGGCTGGCCCGCGCTATCTTCGACGGCATCCGCAGTTATTTCGCCGAGATTCGGCCGATGGTGCCGGTCGACCTGCGTGTCGCCGACGCCCAGGAAAGTGTCGCGGAATCAGACGGCAAGAAGCCGGTTGCCAAGAAGTAACGCTCTATCGGAAGAGTCCGTGGCTTTCGAAGTCTGGTTCCCTCAAATGGGCCGGATCGCCTTACGATAAAGCCCATCCCGTCACCCCGGCTGGGATTGCCGGGGTCCAGTGACTACGGATGGTTGCGAGCGTTCACAATCCCTGTGAACTGGATTCCGGCAATCCCTGCCGGAACGACGGCTCAGCGAAATTGGTAAAAGACCTGACTCCCGGAAATGCCAAACTTTGCGAGTTCCCTGGCAGAGCTAGGGGTTTTCTCGCGAGCAATAGAGCGCTTGCGCCAGGTACCGATTCGAGCACGCGGGCTTTCATCGGTCCTCCATTTTCCCGAGAATAAGTGGCCTACCGAATCCGGACCTCCGGATTTGGTCTAAGCGCAAAATCTTTTCTCGATTCGTCAGCCCGGTCCGCCATGCCTATTCGCGTTCTCCCTCCCCAATTGATCAACCAAATCGCCGCCGGCGAGGTCGTCGAGCGCCCTGCGTCGGTCGTGAAGGAATTGGTCGAAAACGCCTTCGACGCCGCCGCGCGTTCGGTGGATATCGAAGTGGAGCAGGGTGGTTTGCGCCTGATACGCATTCGTGACGACGGCTGCGGTATCGCTCGGGAGGAGTTGCCGCTCGCTCTGTCTCGGCATGCGACCAGTAAGATCGCGAGCCTGGAGGATCTGGAGCGGGTAACCAGCATGGGCTTCCGGGGCGAAGCCCTGCCCAGCATCAGTTCCGTAGCGCGTTTGACCGTGACCTCGCGGACCCGCGGCGAGCGCTGTGCCTGGCGCGTCACGGCGGACGGCACGGGAACCGATTTTGACGTACAGCCGACGGCCCACCCCGAGGGAACGACGGTGGAGGTTCGTGATCTTTTCTACAACACGCCGGCGCGGCGTAAATTCTTGCGTTCGGAAAAGACCGAGTTCTCCCATACCGAGACGCTGATCAAGCGCATGGCGCTGAGCCGGTTTGACGTCGGGTTTTCCTTAAAGCACGATTCGCGGACGGTATTGAACCTGCGGCCGGCGGAGACCCAAGCCGAAATCGAGCGACGGCTCGGCCTCGTGCTCGGCGACGCATTTTTGGAGAACGCGCTGACCGTGGAGTTTTCTGCCGCGGGATTAAAGCTTTCCGGTTGGGTAGGGCTTCCGACCTTTTCCCGCAGTCAGGCCGACATGCAGTTTTTCTATGTGAACGGGCGTTTGGTCCGGGACAAGCTGGTGAGCTATGCCGTGAAGCAGGCTTATCAGGACGTCCTTTATCACGGGCGCCAGCCGGTGTACGTGTTGTATCTCGAGTTGGACCCCGCGCTGGTCGACGTGAATGCTCATCCGGCGAAATTGGAAGTGCGTTTTCGCGATTCCCGGATGGTGCACGATTTTCTGTTTCGTGCTTTACACCGGGTCTTGGCCGAGAGCAAGCCAAAGGCCTCCGAAGCCGAGATAACACCTCTTTCGGAACGGAGAGTGGCGGGTGCGGCGGCGGAAGCCAGGTTCACCAAACCCTACCGGCAGTCGGCGTTGCCCTTGCAAGTGGCGGACGCGATTCGAAATTACGCCGATCTTTATTCCGCGCCTCCGGCCAAACCGGAACCGCCACAAGAGCCTAAACCCGACGAACACCTGCCGCCGCTCGGCTTCGCGGTCGCACATCTGCATGGCGCGTTCATCCTGGCCGAGAGCCGCGACGGGCTGATCGTGGTGGATGCTCACGCCGCCCATGAACGCATCACCTATGAAAAGCTGAAGGAGCAGGTCCGCGCGGGATCGGTTCCGAGCCAGCCCTTGCTGCTCCCGGTACGGATTCAGGTCAGTTCGGCCGAAGCCGATTTGGCGGAGGAGGCGTCCGCTCTGTTCGAAACCTTGGGCATCGAACTCCGTCGAACCGGCCCGGAAACGCTCATGTTGCGAGCCTTGCCCGCCCTGCTAGCGGACGCCGACGGCGAGCGTTTGGTGCGCGACGTGCTATCCGATCTCAACCAGCACGGACAGAGCTTCCGAATCGAGCGGTCGCTGAACGAAGTTCTGGCAATCATGGCCTGTCATAGTTCGGTGAGAGCCAACCGCAAGCTGACCGTGCCGGAAATGAATACCCTGCTTCGCGAAATGGAAGCGACGGAGCGCAGCGGCCAGTGCAACCACGGCCGCCCGACCTGGGTCGAACTGAGCCTTAAGGACTTGAACCGTTTGTTCATGCGAGGCCAGTGAGCGAATATATATCCTTTCCAGCGGTTGCCCTGATGGGGCCGACCGCTTCGGGCAAGACGCGGCTCGCGATCGAATTGGCCAAGGCGCTGGACGGTGAGGTGATCAGCGTCGACTCGGCTCTTGTTTACCGCGGCATGGACATCGGCACCGCCAAACCTAGCCGGGAGGAAAGGGGAGGTGTCCCGCACCATCTGATCGATATTCTGGATCCGGCCGAGTCTTATTCTACCGGTCGTTTTCGAGAGGACGCACTCGCCCTAATGCAGGACATCGTCGCACGCGGCAAGCTACCGATTCTGGCGGGAGGCACGATGCTCTATTTCAATGCCTTGTTATACGGGCTTTCAAGCCTGCCTGCCGCCGATCCCGAAGTCCGGCGGCAAATCGATGACGAAGCAGCGCGTTTCGGCTGGGCGAAACTGCATGCGGAACTCGGGCGAGTCGACCCGGTAGCGGCGGCGCGCATTCATCCCAACGACCCGCAGCGTATCCAGCGGGCTCTGGAAGTCTATCGCGTGACCGGTGTTCCGCTGACCGTACTCTGCGCCGAGACCCGGCCACCACCGTTACCGTTCGACGCCATCCGAATCATCGTCGCACCGGCGAGCCGCGAAGCCCTGCACGAGCGGATTCGGCGGCGCTTCTTGGCCATGATTGAAGGCGGGTTTATCGAGGAAGTTCGCGCCCTGTACGAAAGGGGCGATCTCAATCCCGATCTTCCCTCCATCCGTGCCGTGGGTTATCGGCAGGTCTGGGCGTATCTCGAAGGCGAATACGACCGCGACACGCTGATCGAGCGCGGCATCGTCGCCACCCGCCAATTCGCCAAACGTCAGCTCACCTGGCTGAGGCGCGAGAACGACGCCTTGCGGTATGTCAGTGAGGACGAACAGTTAGTCGAGTCTGTGTTGAGGGACCTCACGGCGCGTTTGAAGAGGAGATAAGGGCGATCGCTTCGCACGGTAAACACCGGCTGAGGTGGTAAGAGACCGATACTGCGCTGGATTTTTCCGAATCCCGACGGAACCGGCTCGGGAATTCTGTCTAAAAGACCAAGTGAGATCTCCATGCCGAACCGAAGGGCGGTGACGGATTTCGGTTAAAGGAAACCCGGCATTTCTGCCGGGTCCCCTGCCGCATGCACTGATGTTGGAGGCACAGTAAAACGCGGCGATAGCAGCGTAGCGTATAAAGGGAATTGTGCGCAAGCGATGCCCAGCTCACGAGTTGAAAAATGCTTCCCGCTGTGAATCCATCGCCGCGTGTTCTCCGCGCCGGCCTTCTCCGGCATGGGGCGAAATGGGGAGTGGGTCAACAATCGTTAGGCTGAAGCGGTTGTAGCGGGATCTGGCTACGCACAGAGTCCGGGTAGGGATGCATCGGATATATGGAATAGGGAGTCATCAAGCTCTGATGACTCCCATCTCGGCAAGTTCCCGATATCCATCCTGGAATCCCTCTTAACCCGGATATTTCATCATGAGGAGGGTCGGCACAGCGTTGAAACCCGCATAAAATCAGGTTGCGAAACAGATTGTGTGGGGAGCTGTGCCGATGCCAAATTGTAGCGCTGATGAGATGACATTTGGACGCCTGGGACGGCGGGTCATCGAAGCCAATTTCCGGGGTGGAGCGATCAGTTCCGATGGCGGACTCGTGCTCTTGCGGCAGTTGGATCGACGCCTTGGCTTATCGAAGGCGGTAGCGCAGGCGTTGAACGATCCGAGGGCTCCGAACCGCATCACACATGCCCTGCAAGACCTGGTCGCCCAACGGCTTTAGGGTCTGTGTTGCGGCTATGAGGACCTCAATGATCATGACCGGCTGCGGCACGATCCGCTGCTGCAAACGGCGGTGGGCAAGGTGACGGCTCTGGCCAGCAGCCCGACGTTCTCACGCCTGGAAACCCGTGCCAGCCGTGCCGATGTGGTGGCCTTGAATCGGGTGCTGGTTGAGCAGTTCATCGCGTCCCAGCCTCAAACACCGCGCGAGCTGATCCTCGACATCGACGCCTCCGATGTGCCGCTGCACGGGCATCAGGAACTCGCCCCATTTCACGGCGACTACGATCAGTATTGCTATCTGCCGCTGTATGTCTTTTGTGGTCAAGCGCTCCTGATCTGTCTTTTGCGGCCCAGCCGGATCGATGGGGCGAAGCATTCGGCGGCGGTGATCAAACTGTTGGTGACACGCTTACGGCAGGCGTGGCCGAAGGTTCGCATCATCGTCCGGGGCGATTCCGGCTTCTGCCGGCAGAGGCTCTTGCGTTGGTGCGAACGCCATGCTGTTGGCTATGTGATCGGTGTGGTGCGCAATGCGCGCTTGCACAAGGCCGTCGCGGCTTGGGAAGACGAGCTCAAAGCCGCCTTTGCCGAAACCGGTCTCAAGCAGCGCCGCATTCACGAATTCCGCTACGCGGCCGACTCCTGGAATATCGAACGGCGCATCATCACCTGCTTGGAGTTTGGCAGCCAAGGCGCCAATCCAAGGTTCGTGGTGACGAATCTTGAAGGGAACGCCGACGCCCTCTACGATCCGCTCTACTGTCAGCGCGGAGAAGCCGACCCATTCGATAGGATCGAATGGGAGCGGAAGCCCCGAAGGGGTGAGCCGTAGGGAGGCGGCGAACAAAATCGGATCAAGGAAACACAACTGGACCTCTTCGGCACCCGCGCCAGTGGCCATAATTTTCTCGCCAACGCGCTGCGCCTGCTGTGGGCTGCCCTCGCGTATACGCTGATGCAGCGGCTGCGCGAGATCGCGCTCGCCGGTACCGAGCTGGCGCGGGCAACCGCCGCGACGATTCGGGTGAACCTCCTTAAGATCGGCGCTTCGGTGGTGCGCAATACGCGCCGCATTCCTATCCTCTTCGCCTCGCATCATCCCCAGCGTGAGACCTTTCTCGTCGCCGCCCGTATCCTCGCCACCTGACCCGGTCCGAGTGCGGTCCCCGGCACGATGACAAACAATGGGGTAAGGGGGACTTGCGTCGATTGTTCAGAAATCCCTTCGTTTTTGCCCGATCGCCTTCCCTAGTCGCATGCCGTTGACCCAACCGCCCCATTACTCCTGCCCGCGAAAAGGAGCTGATGAAATATCCGGCCTTATGCGGTTGCCACATCTACCCCTTTATTCCGAAAAACCAGTACAGGATGACCCTCTTTTACCCGGTGGCCGAAACCACCCGCGCGCATGCGATCGGCGAAAGCACGTTTCGTTGGGGAGGCGCAAAAGCCTTTCCAGGGCCGGGGGAGGATCATGTCTATCTCTTGTGGCGCTGGCAGGACTGCTGCGCGGGGATATAGCCGATGTCCACATCCTGGTTCCGCCGCCATCCCGTGTTCGCCTGGCCGCTCGTCGCCGTGCTCAACGTCGCGGTCGCCTGGACGCCGTTCGGTCTCGCCTACGGCGATGCGTTCGGCGAGGCCGCGCGTCAGGGCCAGGCGACTGGCCGAGCCGTGGTCGAGGACTTCCGGTTTCCGGACCTGAACGAGCCGACCGGGGCGCTGACCCTGAATCCGGGTACCGGACAGGAGAGCACGTTGCCACTCAAGGACCTCTTCCCCGACTCGGATCAGGGGAACCTGAACGATCTGACCGGACTGTACGGGGACAACGCCGCGACCGTGGCTGCAGGCCTCGACGCCCAAACGGCGCTCAAGACCGAAGCGACTCATACCGGCGAAGCGTACCGGACCGTCATCCACTCGGCCCGTCGCGCCCATCCCGATCTTCGGAAGGATCCGATCTGGACGAAAACCGAAGAGGTGCTCGACAACCATGACCTCTTTGCAAAAACGTTCGCCGATTGCACGGCCAGCACGGTCTTCACGGAGCACGAGTTCGAGGCGCGCCTCCCCGACTACAAGACCTGCCTGCGCGTACCGAACCCGCCGTCCACCTGCACCGCGACGCGGAACTACACCGTGTCGCAGGACACGGTCGAGGTGAAGCTCGGCACGATCGGCAAGCACGACGTGTCCTTCAGCTTCGATCTGAAGAACGGCACCGGTACCTGGTGGAGCGATATCGGCGCGGGCGGCATCGTCGAGGTGCCCAAGCTCGACTACGCGAAAATCTGCGACGCCTCGGCGCCTTACCGAATTCGCCATGTCAAGACCGTGGGATGGCTGGATTCCGGTCTCTGGAGCAACGACGGCGGGTTTCAGGTCGACGATTCGGTCTCGCAGGGCATCGCGCAGATGCCGTCCTGCGAGAACGGGCTGGTAGGCACGTTCTGGCAGCACGACGTCGGTGGCGAAAACTGGGTGATGGCCGCGAAGCTGTATTTCAGCGTCGAGCGCGTCGACAAGGTCGAGTGGCTCTGGTCGAACGCGAAATGTCCCGAGTTGGTCAACGCAGTCCGGGACAACTTGTGTTCGAGCGCGAGCGTAAGCTGCACGAACGACCCCGGCGTTTACAACGCGAAGCTCGATCAGAAGTGCTTTGAATACAATGGTGTCCGGATTTGCGAATCGGATCTGCCAGAGCCGTTGCTGCCACAGATTCCGAAGACGTGCGGCGCGGTCTCGATCAACGCGCAATGCGATTTCGCCGGCGGGGCCGGAACCTGCTGGACCGATAGTGCGGGCGTACACTGCCTGACGCCGGGTGGAGGAGGGCAGACCTGTGAGGACCTCGAGGCCCAGGGCTGCGCCTTTATTCGGTCCGAATGTGTGGACGGTACGGAAGGGGAGACGTCCGGGACCTGCTGGCGGTCCAGCGACCTCTACGACTGCGGTACGACGCAGACCATTCCGACGCTCCGCGGCGCGAGCAAGCAGACCTGTGCCGGTCCGGTCCGCTGCATGGGCGAGGACTGCGTCACCGTGGATCGGACCCAGAGCCAGGATTTCGTGCGTGCGGTGGCCGCCCTCCATGCGAGCCAGCAGATGGCCATGGACACGGTGTGCGAGACCGAGATCAACGAACAGGAAGGGCAGGGCTTCGAGTTCACGACCTGCCAGGTCTTCAAGGGCGAGGCGCGTGCGTGCAAAATCGCGGGCGGCCTGGTCACGCTGGTCGATTGCTGCAACGCGCCGACCTCGACCGGGCTGGGCGACTATATCGATCTGTTGTTCGCCGTCGGACAGTTGGACAGCGCGATCATGCGGCTCCACAAGTCCGATGGTCTGTTTGCCGCCTGGGAAAAGCTTCGACAACCTGTCGTCAACGTTTGGGATACGGTTACCGGGCTCTACGATCGGGCGGTGGACGCGATCACCGGATCGACCCAGGCCGCGGCAAGCACGGTGGCGAAGGAGGGCCTGATCAGCCAGTTCCAGACGATGCTGATGAAGGAGGTGGCGACCTGGGTGGGACAGACGTTCGGGGGCGCAGCGGGGAACTTGCTGTTCAGTGCCGCGAACGGAATGGAGGCTTTCGATGCGTCAGGCCAACTAACCGCCGCAGGCCAAAACGGAGTTCAACTCGGCGGGGGCGGTGCCTATATTGGCACCGCGCTGAACGTGATCATGATGGCCTATACCATCTACATGATCGTGGTCATCGTCGTCCAGATCGTCTTCGAGTGCGAGCAATCGGAGTATGAGTTGGTGGCAAGGAAGGCACTAAAGAGCTGTACCAACCTGGGCACCTATTGCGAGGAGGAGAACGAGTTCGGCGTCTGTTTCCTGCACAAGGAGAGCTACTGCTGCTTCGCGTCGCCGCTCGCGAGAATCCTGCAGGAACAGATCCGCCCGCAACTCGGCATGAGCTTCGGTAAGAAGGAGAACCCCGATTGCAGCGGTATTCCGGTCGAGAAGTTGCAGTATGTCGACTGGTCCAGGGTCAACCTGGACGAATGGCTGGCCATCCTGGCCTCGACGGGTCATCTGCCGGACGTATCGAGCGCCGCCGCGAAACTGAATCTCGAGCGGCTGACCGGTGCCGGCAGCCGGCTCAACGTCGACGGTACGCGCCTGAATACGCTCGACCGCAACCGGGTGAGACTCGACGGGCTTGACGTGCCAGCGATCCGCCGAGAAGCGGAGGAAGAAGGCTGGGCCTTGGGGCCGAAGTGACGTGCGTTTCCTAACCCTGGGGGCAAAGTGAAAGTGAATTGTAATCGACAAAAGGAGAACGACTGTGGAAAGGTCGCTACTACGGGGAGCCATCTTGATCGGTTTGTCTTTGGCGCACGCCGGATGCGCGATGTTTGGCCGGTTTGACCCGGTCGACTTTTACGAACGCGATCCGAAATACAGCCTGGCACTTCAGATCGCGCTCGCCACCGGACTGACAAGGCCGAACGTCTATACCGGGAAACCCGAGCCGATCAACGATGTGCCGCGGGCGCAGCTGGCCGCGGCGTTGAAGGGCACGGGGTCCGGCGCCGCCGGCCGAGAGCTACTTCATGCAGCGGGACTTGCGACCGGCGTCCGCAAACTGACGGGGGCAGGAATCGCGCCGCCCGGGTTTTCGCCGGCCGGCGCGGGCGTCATGTCGATTCTGGGCGTGCTTACGGCCCCCCCCTCAGTGAAGCACCCTGCGTTGTCGAATCATTTTCTGGTGTGGATGCCGAAAAGCGAGGCCGCTACACGGAAGGACGCAATCCACAAACTGGAGGAGCTTTTGCTCAAAGCGTATCTCGACACTCTTCCAAGTCCCTACACCATAAAAGGCACTGAAACCGTGCTGTATCCATTCCTATTTGGCGAGGACAAGATTGAGACCCATTACTTGGTCCGGGGAGGCGTGTGCGATATAGGCAAAACCAAATGCGCATTAACGCCGTCTGTTCACGAGCCCTACGAAGTAGATCGTGGCCCATCCTGGCAGAGCCCTGGGCCGGTCTATGTCTGGCATAACTGTTTACCGGGACACACTGGCGACTGCCCTGGTGCAACTATTCGGACCTATTGCGCGGACTACGATGACGCCGGAAATCCAATCAACGTTAGAGACTTACCTTTAGCCGGCGAAGCGGAACATCTCCAAAAGATGAGCGCACTATTGCCCGACTGGGTGTACATCTACAGCGCGCCCACGAACGAACGGCCGTATCCCGTCATCTTCCACCGGGGCGAGACGCTGTATTTCATCGAGCCCGAGAACGAATCCAAGAACCAAAAAGACAAGGAGGCATCATGACCGACACGACCTATTCCGATGCGAAGAACCCGGTGGTATCTGACGATACCTGGGCGCGCGAGGCTCTGCTCAGGATCGTCGAGGAAAATATGGCAGAGTGGCGCCGGTCCAGGCGATGGCGTTTCGTCTTCAAAGCGCTATCGTACAGCTTTGTGGCGTTGATGTTGGTAATGACCGCCTATTCCGGGTGGCGGACGTTCGAAGCGCAGCGCAGTCCCCACGCTGCCGTAATCAAAATAATGGGGCAAATTTCTGCCGAATCAGGAGCCAACGCCGATCGAATCATTCAGGGGGTCCGCCGGGCGTTTTCGAACGAGTTTGCGAAGGCGGTCATTCTTGAGATTAACAGCCCGGGCGGCAGTCCTGTCCAGGCCGGCATGGTTTACGACGAGATTAAAGCTCTCAAGATCAAGTATCCGGAAAAAACAGTTACTGCAGTTATCGACGATGTTGGCGCGTCCGCCGCTTACTACATCGCTGCGGCGGCCGATCGAATCTACGCCAGCCGGGCAAGTGTCGTGGGCTCGATTGGCGTACGGATGGATTCGTTCGGGTTTACCGGCCTGATGGAAAAGCTCGGCATCGAGCGAAGGCTGTATACGGCGGGGAAATACAAAGGAATCCTGGATATGTTCACCGAACCTGAACCGGAGGCACTGGCGCAGATTCATGCGACGCTCGCGACCATCCATAGGCAATTCATCGATGTTGTGAAGGAAGGTCGAGGCGAGAGGTTGGCAAACGACCCCAACCTCTTCACCGGGATGTTTTGGTCTGGTGAGGAGGGCCGGACACTGGGTCTGATTGACGGCTATGGGGATGTTCGGCATGTGGCGGAAACGGTCCTGAACCTCGACACGTCACTGGATTACACGCCGCGGGAGGATTTCTGGACGGCTGTGAACAAGTTACGCGCGGAGGTTTCCGGTTTGCTCCAGGGATTAATTAGCCTTATTTCGCTTGTTGAGGGACCGAGGTTACTTTGAAGGATCGACGCCTAAGCCGTGTCCCTTCGAGCACCTTGGCTCGCTCGGTTGAAGCTCGGGATGTTCGCATCAACAGCCAAATCCGGATAGCCATTGGTCTTCTGTTTTTATCGGGGATATAGCTTTAACCCGGCGTTTGGAGCGATTGACAGCCGATCAATTTAGAGACAAAAATTAGAACCGTCTCGACGCTTCACCGTCGCGGCAGACCTAGCTGGGGTCTCTAATAAAACAGCCCGATGCCAGCCGCAGGGGAATTGTTCCTTACGGCTACGTAACCGTCCAAGACCTCCATCTCGCGAGTCGGCGTTCCGCCATTCGCCAATCCCGATCTGACCGAGCGGCCAGGTCAAAGCCTGACCGTTTCCCAGGATTCAATCCGAATACGTTGGTCCCTTTTCCTTTGTCCTTTGTCCTTTCTTCGGAGAGGCCAAAGGAAAAGCGGACTTTTCATGCGCTCGTTCCGACGTGACGAGCGTTGATCCTGCTTTTGGCAGGCGTTCCGCCGCAAGGCGGCGGGGAAGAGGCTCTTCTCCGCGCCGGGTGCGTCAAGCCCGGTAAGGCAACCGCTGCGGACAATCCGCAGCCCTTCATCAACCCCATTGGGGCGTCATGCCCCGTGGGGGCATGGCGCCTCGTGTTTTCAAAGGAGGCTCCATGGCTAAGGAAGTCATCAGGGCTCTTTTCGGTTTCCTGGTCCTTTGCGCGACGGGACTGTCACTGATCCCGGAGATCGAGGAGCGGTTCTGGTCACTCGTCGAGAGGGGAATCAACCTCTTGACGAACTGATTGTTCGAGACACCGGCCTGCTGCGGATGCATCGGGCTGCGCGTGCAACGTGTTGTTTGACTCCCCATCCACAGCATATCGCTCCCCTCGGAGGAGCCGTAGGCGTCCCTTCGGTTCCAGGACGGCGAGTGTTTGTCCGAGAAGATGCATATCGTTCCGATAAAAGGCTTCGATAGCTGTCCGCTCCAATAACTCTCGTTGTCCGGCGATAACGGTCAAGGTCAAGCAACTACCTCCATCAACAACCCGTTAGGGGAGACTCATCCCCTGGCGGGACGTGTCTCCCCTGTTTTTTCAGAGGAGAGACACACCATGAAACGAGGAGACGTAATTTTTTCAAGAATCGCCGCCCGCATCGACGCCCAGGATAAGCTCCTGGAGATGGCGGCCCTCAAACCCGCGACCGTCGCGGGTGTACTTGTCCAGAACCCGGAGCTGTTCCGGGAACTGGACGACGATCTGGCCAAGGCCATCGTCTTGTCGCTGATCGACCGCGGCCAGGCCGGTACGCTGGGGCGACTCCTGGCAACCAAATCGATCGGCCGCCGCAAGTCGGCCCTACTTGCCGAGCTACTCCTTCGGAATGCGCTCGGCGAGTAGAACGGCCTGAAGCAAGCGGGACGCAGGACCCCCGTCCTCGTCCCGCAACGCCAATGCCGCCTTTTCCAGTGCGGCATTGTGTTCGTCGACGGTTCGGGGAGGCTTCATCACGCCGGTCATGGTTCGAAAAGCCTTGAGTTCGGCTTGAGTCAGCTTGAGGCGATTGCCTGATCGGATCATGTCGTCTCCGTAAATTCGATTCCACCGTTGTGTGCCATCGTACCGCAGCGGTGGAACAACGCAAAGACGGCGCTGATTTTGATATGCAACCCCGAAGGGGAGGTGACATCCCCTTTGGGGATCCTGCGCCTCCTCTTCGGGTGAAACCCTGAAAAGGAGAACAGAGATGTATCAATCTTTTCCAATCGCGGAAACCTTCGGGATCCAGGCTCCGCCCAAGATGACGGTCGAGGGTTTCGCCGACGCCAACCATCCCAAGATCCCGGCCAAACGGGACTACGTATTCCGCAAGGAACCTTTGCGGGATGTTTTGGCATTCCTGAACGTTCCGAACGGTGATGGCCTGTACATCACCGGTCCAACCGGGGCGGGCAAGACCTCGTTGATTACCCAGGTCGCGGCCCGGCTCAACTGGCCGGTGCATGCGGTGACCTGCCACGGCCGACTGGAGCTGAACGACTTGCTCGGCCAGTTCACGCTGGTCAACGGGAGCATGCAGTTCGTGCATGGTCCCCTGGCCCAGGCGGTCCGAGACGGTCACCTGCTCATCCTGAACGAGATTGACCTAATGGACCCGTCCGAACTGGCCGGGCTCAATGACATCGTCGAGGGACAACCCCTCGTGATTCCTCAAAACGGTGGGGAAGTGATTCGGCCCCATCCGAAGTTCCGCCTGATCGCTACGGGCAACAGCGCCGGTAGCGGCGACAGGAATGGGCTCTACCAGGGCGTGCTTAGACAGAACCTCGCCTTTATGGACCGTTTCCGGATCTTGGAGATCGGTTATCCGGAGCCGGAACTCGAAGACACGGTGCTCGCAAAAACGGTGCCGGCAATGCCGGCCGTCATCCGGGAAAAGATGATCCGGGTCGCGAACGAGATCCGGAAACTCTTTGTCGGGGGCGATGCGGGCGCCGGGATGCTCAGCGTCACCATGTCCACGCGTGGACTCATTCGCTGGGCCTCGTTGACCGTGGCGTTCAAGGGCGCGCCGAACGCCCTGGAGTACGCCCTGGACCGGGCCTTGGCCTTGCGGGCCGAACCCGAGGAACGCCTGGCGATCCACCGGATTGCGGCCGATGTCTTTGGCCAGGATTGGCAGAGTACCTGACATGGACACATACGACCTGTACCGCTTCACGCACGCGGACGGCTCGTCCAAAGACTGGGCAGTACGGCAGAACGCCAATGGCACCGTGACCACCCGCTGGGGGCCAACTGGGCCGGTCCTGCCGCAGAGCAAGACGCGGCGAGGGGATAAACGTAACCTGGTTCAGGCCAAGCTGAGGAAAGGCTACGTCCCCGTCGGCACCGTGCGGATCGACAAGGAAGGCCGGGTCCATGCCGTGGATTCGACGCCCGCAACCAGGTCAGAACCCGAACAGAAACCCGAAGACGCACTCTACTGGCGCATCCGGGTTGGCGTATCGGTCCCTCATGCGGCATTGGCCGATTGGGCCAAGGCAGTAAGTGACGCGGCTGACCGCCTGGCCGAGGTGCTCGGATGGGCACGTGGCGAACGTTCCGATTTCGAGCCGGGCGCCATCGGCAACTGGCGGATTCCGGGAACACGGACCTCTGGAGCGGGCCAGATTCCGATCACACAAAGCGTCGTCCCTTTGCTTGTGCTGATGGCCATGAAACGGCTCGCTCCAGAGGGTACGACCATGTCGGTCGCGACCGAAGACGGTATCGAGGTCGGGACTGATCTTAGAGCCGAAGCCAGGCTCCTAGCCCAGTTCGGGACAGACCTCGAGGGCGTCAGGCCATTGGCCGAGGCACTGGGGCTAATTGAACCCCGCATAAACCTGTCTCGGGCAATCCAGTCAGATCACGACTGGTGGTTCTGACCTATGTATGAGTTAACGCTCCGGTTGTGATTCCACATCGGAGCATCCTGAGTGACCCCGAAGGGGCGCATCAATTCGCCCCTGGGGCGTGGTGCGTCCCTTCTCTTTTGGAGACGCACCACCATGAAAGAAACCACTCAAATTCTCGACCGCCTGCGTGTGGTCAAAATCGATGCCCACATTTGGGGCGGGCGAAAGAAACTCCGTAAGGAGGATCTGATCTTGGCTGCCGGCAGCGAGTTGCCGCCCGAGGATCTAGCCTCATTGGGGTCGAAGAAGATCGTCGACCCTGCGGAACTGGCTGTCTTCCACCGCCTGAAAAAGGAAGCAGAAAGAACGTGCCTAAAGGCTGGCACGCGCTTCCTTGGTGGCTTTGCCGTCCCGGAAGGATCGATCGACGCGATCCGCTCCGAACTGGATACGATAGCTTCGGAGTTCAAAGCGGCCCGGGATGCATTCCTCTCCCGTTACGACCAAACGGTAGAGGAGTGGATAGATCGGCACCGCCGTTTTGAGACCGCAATCCGCCGTGCGGTGGAGCCGATCGAGGCGGTCGCTGCTGGAATCAGCTTTGAGTACGTCGTGTTCCGGGTATCTCACCCGGAATCGACAGATGCCGGCGGCAAGGCTGACGAAACGCTCAACCGCAAGGTTGGCTCACTAAGCGAAACTCTGTTCCGAGAAATCGCTCAAGAGGCTAACGAACTCGTGGAGAGTTCCCTTCTGGGACGCGAGAAGGTCACCCGCAAGGCCTTGAGTCCCCTCAAACGGATTCGGGACAAACTGGACGGGTTGGCGTTTCTCGACCATCGAGTTCAGCCGGTGGTTGAAACGATCGACGGCTTGCTGGCCCGGACACCGAAAAGCGGACCGATCGAAGGGCAGTTTCTCAGTGAACTGGTAGCGACCGCATTGTTGCTGTCCGACCCCGAGAAGACCAAGCGTCACGGGGAAGGACTGTATGAGGCGGAGTTTGCTGTGACGCCTCATCAGAACGTCGAGAGCGCTTCGGTCTCTGTGCCAGAAGACAATCCGCCAGAACCAGAAAACGTTTCCCCGATTGACCTTTTCGGCGACCTTCTGGATGAGGTCGACCTGGCTCCGTCTCCAGAACAAGAGACGGTACCGGCAATGGTACATGAGATCGGGCTGCCAAAGCCTGTTCCCGAACCGGCAATGGCAGAAGATTTCTGGTTCTAGGTCAACAACCCCGAAGGGGCCAACCTGATCCCTTCGGGAGTACGGTTGGCCTCCTCTGTCTCGAGGTTAACCATGAAAACGAATAGAACTTTAAACAACGCATTCCCCATCGTCGCCGCGGCGTTGGGAAACAATCTGGGCGTCAAGGTCATCGTGGGCGGAGAGGATGCCAGAACCAACGGCGACACGATCCAGATACCGGCCTACGACGGGGACGATCCGGATTACCGGGACGTCGCCTGGGGCTACCTCGCCCACGAGGCGGGCCATGTCCGTTTCACAGACATGGAATGTTTTCGACAGGCGTCTCAGGTGCCGATACGGAAAGCCATCCTCAATGTCTTGGAAGATGTGCGAATCGAAAGGCAACTTGCCGAGATGTATCCGGGTACCCGGCTGACGATCGAGAAGACGATTCGCAAGATGATCGACCAAGGGGATTTTGCGATGCAGCCACCCAACGCGCATCCGGCCGCCGTATTGGAGAGTTTTCTGTTGTTCCATCTTCGGACACGGGAACTCGGACAAACGGCCCTGTCCGATCTGGCGGACGAGGCGGAACGCCTGCTGGAGGAACGGTTTCCGACCGGCGCGGTGACTCGGTTGTTCGGACTCCTTTCGGAGGTTCCACGGTTGGGAAGCACACGGGACTGCCTGATCCTGACGGATCGAATCCTCCGCATGATCGAGGAGGAACTCGCGAAGGCCGAAGAGGAAGTGGAAAAACCGCCACGCGGTGAATCTGGAACAGGTGGCGCCTCCGACAACACCCAAGCCGACCCTGGCAACACCGATTCTCCTACGGGAGATCCAGACGAAATCGCCCAGCCAAAGGCCGATGCACCGGTGGGCGATTCGGACCAGAACGCTCCGGCGGACGTCCCGAACGGACCTGCCGACGCAGCGCCAGCGGGTGATCCGCATCCAGCAACCGATGGAAACGGTGTCTCTCCGGCCTCGGTCCCATCAGACGGCAAGGCTGACGATTCGGTCCGTGTCCTACGGGCGGTACTGTCAGCGCGAGCCGAGGATGTCGGTCAGGATCTCTTCGAGTGTGCTCGGAAGACCTTGAGTCTCACGACATCCCAAGCCTCGAATCTGGTCCTTCCAGCGGCTGATGAGCCACCGGAAAACCCGGAGAACGGTCGCGCGCTCCTCGACAAGACGGTACTGGAATCGACCCGCATCCGCTCCAAGTTACAGGGACTGGTGCAAGCGAGTCGTCTCAAACGACCGGCCCTGAAGTCCTTGGGACGCAAAATATCGGGTAACCGGCTCCACCGGCTCGCAACCGGTGATCCGCGGGTTTTCGAGCAGCGCTTGCCACAAACGGCGCCCAATACCGCCGTGCATGTGCTGCTGGATCGGTCGCCATCAATGAGGGACACGGTGGTTCACCAGCGGCGCATCGACATCGCCTGGGAGGCGTGCGTGGCGTTGGCGCTGGCGCTGGAAGGTATACCCGGTGTGAATCCGGCAATCACGGCCTTTCCAGGACACGAGGGCCGTGCCGACAGCGTCTACCGGGTGATGGACCACGGTCAACGGGTTCGGCAGCGGGCGCCCTACCTCGGTTTTGAAACCGACGGCGGCACACCGTTGGCTCAAGGTCTCTGGTATGCCGCCAGCCGCGTGCTGGCCTGTCGGGAACCGCGCAAGGTCATTTTGGCGTTGACGGACGGAAAACCCGACAGCGAGGCGGCGGTGCGCGACATTCTCGACCGGTGCACCGCGAGCGGTATCGAAGTGGTGGGAATCGGCCTCGGGATCACGGTCGGACATCTTTTCGAACGGTCGATTTCGATTCTGGAGATCCAGGAGCTGCGAGAGCGATTGTTCGAGTTGTCCAGCGATCTCCTGATCGCGGCTTGAAACCCATGCGCCGGCCTTGTGCCGGCGCCTTTTCCCCTGTCCTTGCCAGTAGCGAGGCCAGCGGAAAAGCGCATTTTTCATGCGCTCGTTTCGACGAGCGCTGATCCTGCCATTGGCAGGCGTTCCGCCACAAGACGGCGGGGGAGCTGCGACTTCTCCGTGCCGGGTGCGTCAAGCCCGGTAATCCACAGGGTCGAATCGCCGAGGGCGATATCACGTCTTTTTCGCTATGGGTTCCGTGGTTTGTTCGGTTAACCAGCATACCCCGGAGCGATCGATCTCAACCCGCCGAAGGGGGGTCGCTCCCGGACGGGGGTTGATCCCTTCGGCTTGTTCGCGGAGGGATCATGAGACCTAAAACAGTTCAAAAGAAGCTCGAAGCGATCGCCGATGACCTTTTCGGCGTCACGGAGAGCGAATACGAGGCCATCTGCCGCTACTATGGCCTTACGCTGCCGCCGCTTGAAATCGTCTTTCGCCGCTGGCCGGGAAAAGGCGAATCCGAGCTGGCCAAGCTGCTCGTCGGCGGGCTCAATGGTGGAGATCCCGCCGAGCTGTTCAAGGACCTTACGGAGGAGGCGGTCTTCAAGCTCCACGAAGACATTTTGCAGCGGACGTTGAGTACGCTAGACGATGGTCGCGTGGGCCAGAAAACCCGGCAATCCATATTCGAGTGGATTGCATCGAACGACGAACAGCCGTTCAGCTTCGTCATGTGCGCCCGCGTCTGCGGGTGCGACCCGGACACGTTGCGGGAGCGGTTGTTTTCATATCTCCGGCGGCAGGAACGCCGGAATGCACGTGCGGCCTGACCTAGGGCTCGCGTGCAAGATGTAGCGTTGGTAAACTTTTTTTCATCATCCCTTCGGGAGCCGGTTTCCCGAAGGTGAGCTGTGCTCCCGTTTTTGACAGGAGCACAAACAATGAGCACGACTATGACGTTGCCGATCGAAATCTACGACATTTTGGAGCACCACTTTGGGCATGAGGACAGCCGCAAAGTGGCGCAAGCCATCGAGGCGAGCCTCACGCTGATCGAAACCCGCAGCATCGAGGTTGCCCAGCAGAAAAAGCTGGAGATCATCGAGGAACTGCGGAAGGAGCTGGCGAGCAAGGAGGATCTCCTCTTGCTAAAGGAAAGTCTATATCAGGACATTGAATCCTTGCGCAGGGAATTACTTGCCGTAATCGGTCGGGTCGATGCCCGAATCGACGGCTGGGAGCCGCGCATGGCGACCAAGGCGGACCTGGTCCAGTTGGACAAGAAGTTCACCATCTATTTTCTGGTGCTCCTGTTCGCCATTCTGATCGTAAACAAGGATGCGATTACTCTGCTGGGAACTCTACTGGGCCTGACCCGGTAAGTCCTTATCCTCCGTTCTGGTAAGCAGGACGGATGTTCAATCTCCATCGGGGAGACCCACTCCCCGACGGGGCAGGGGTTTCTCCGATTTTTGAGGAAGAATCCCATGAGCACAACGCTATATATCCGCGATCGGATAGGGGACTACATTCCTGCCGATTCCGATCTCATCATCGCCGAGGCCAAACGCCGCATCGCCGCCAAATTCCGGCGGGGAGCCGCCTTGACCTCGCCGAATGCGGCACGAGATGCCGTACAACTGCATCTGGCCGAGTACGACCATGAGGTCTTTGCCGGATTTTTTCTAGACAACCAACACCGAATCATTGAATTTTCAGTGTTGGCCGAGGGCACGATAGACGCCGCCGCCGTATATCCGCGTGAAGTCATCAAAAAGGCCCTGGACTGCCAGGCAGCAGCCGTGATTTTCTGTCACAACCATCCGTCTGGTTTTGCGGAACCCAGCCAGGCGGACAAGGCTTTAATTATGCGGCTCAAGAACGCATTGAGCTTGCTGGACATCCGCGTTCTCGACCATTTCATCGTCGGCGCCGACGAGGTGTATTCCTTCGCGGAACACCGTTTGTTGTGACCGACGGCCATTGTCATTCACCCCACCGGGGAAGCGCTTTCCCAGGTGGAACGCTTCTCCGGTTTTTCATGGAGAAGCGTTGTGAAAAGATCAAGAAAATGCCGGGCTCCGACACGAGCCCAGCTGAATCATCTGGGGTCCCTGATTACGTTTGTCGACCATGGAACCGAGCGCTGTCTCGGCTATCTCCTGGTCGTCGCCGGTCACGGTGTTTTCGAGCCTAACTTCGGGCGGATCGATGTGACCCCTGAAGAGGCTGAACTGCACAACCGCGCTCTCAGTGCTGCTGAAATCCAGGGGCTTGATGAGACCTGCGAGATCGGTCAGGGCGCCGTGTTCTACCCCGTTGAGGCTCCGGATGGGACGCTCATCGTGTCCACCTGGATCGGTGACCGTGTCGCCGAGGCCACTCGAACGGGGAACCGGATCTATTTCCGCCGAAACGGAAAAACGTTCGTCGGTCGAGGCAAGCCGGGTACCGCCGTCTTTTTCAAGAGGACCGGCTAACCGAACCGATCGTCACTCTATTTCACCCGTCCGGGGCCGTACATTCCCGGAAGGGGCATGACGTCCTCGGACTCTTTAAAAGGAGGATGTCATGCTTTCTAAGCGGCGCGAGCGTTTTTTCAGCATCTCCTGAAGGTTCGTGAAGTCTCGAATGAGGGTCTCGTCGCGATGTTGAGAGATTATTCGCACCGGATGCCTCTGCTGGAAAAAGCGGCCGTCATTCGAATACTGACGCTCAGGCATTATGGTTACGCCTACGGTTATTTCGAGGCTCGGCGAGAGCTTCGGAAAAAATTGAAAGAGATGGGAATCTCCTGCTAAGCCGGACCTGCCGGCAGATTCCCAAACGAGCTTTGTGTGGTCACACACCACACGTTTCCAATCTGATCCCCCTGGGGGGAGACGCGCTCCCCGTCAGGGGAAATCTGTCTCCTTCGGGTGGATGTCCTGCCATCCGCCCCGTTCGTCGGGGTTTCCTTCAGCGCCCCCGGCGGACGTTGAGGGAAATCCCGATGGCGGGGTTTCGTTTTCAGGAGGAGACACAGCATGACTAGATCATCTTTGGAATCGCGGGATGTGCGGAACGCGGCCCGCGGCGCCTGGGTGGCTATCCTGGGTGATCTCGCGCCAGAACTGGAGGCCGCCTTAGCAAGACCCGGACGGCATGTGCCGTGTCCAGTCCACGGAGGACGGGACGGCTTCCGGTTATATCCGGATGCCGAAAAAACCGGTGGTGGCATCTGCAATACCTGCGGGGCCTATCCGGATGGCTTCTCGCTTCTGATGTGGCTCAAGGGATAGCAGTACCCTGACGCACTTAAAGCCGTGGCGGGTGTTTTGGGACTGGTCGGCACGAAACCGGTCGCGCCGGTCCGCCGACGCCCGGCCGCACGTCCGACCGTTCGCACGGATGATGCGAGAACCCGGCGCGTTCTCAGGGCCATCTGGAGAGCCGCACGCCCGGTCGACCATCCGGATGCGGAACCCCTGCGCCGCTACTTGGTGCATCGGGGGCTGACGGTCAGCCTATCCGGGGTGATCAAGTACCATCCTTCGCTTCAGTATTGGAGCGAGGAGGGTTACTTGGCCGGTGTGTTCCCGGCCATGCTCGCTTTGGTCGTGTCACCCGATGGGAAGCCAGTGACGATTCACCGGACCTTTCTAACGCCTGAAGGTCAGAAGGCTCCGGTCGAAGCCCCCAAAAAGCTGATGTCTGTCCCGGCAGGAAAATCCTTACCCGGAGCTGCCATTCGGCTAGGCGCGCCGGGCCGCGTGCTCGGGGTCGCAGAAGGCATAGAGACGGCTCTTGCCGTTCAGCAGGCAACGGGACTTCGGTGCTGGGCGACGATCAGCGCGTCGCTCATGCAGTCGTTCGAGCCGCCACAAGGCGTCGAACGACTCCTAATCTGGGCGGACAACGATCCGATCCGAAACGGAAAGAAGGCCGGCCTCAATGCGGCGGAGGCGTTGCGAAAGCGTGTGTCCGATCGCGGACTTGAGACGGAGATCCTCTTGCCAGACGGGTTCCTACCAGCGGAAGGGAAGGGCGTCGATTGGTTGGACGTCTTGGTTACACAAGGTCCGGCCGGATTCCCGTTTTCGCGGTTGGTGGATCGGTGTGCTGCTTAGGAAGTGCGGAGTATGGGCACCAATCCAACGCTCATCGTCGACACGACACTGGTCAACACGTCTCCGGGCGGTTATCCGAGCAATCCGTTCGCGCCGCCTGCTGGTTGGGAGGGCGATGCCGAGGCCTACGTCCAGTTGATGCGGGAACGCTTTCAGCGGGCCCCATGGTTGCGGCAGTGGCTTGGTATGGTCGCTTTCTATCACCGTAACGGACGACCGTACCGGGTTGTCGGCCCTTGGCGAGAAGCCATGGTAGGCATCATCGCTGCGGTATGCCGGCGGCTGGAACGAAGTCGAGTGGAGGAGGATGCCTCCATCGACGAATAATGAGTCGAAAGAGCAAAAAACCGGATGCCTGCCGAATGGCAGGGTCCGGTTTTTATCGTTTTAACTGGCAGCGAACGGGTTTCTCACCTCGAGTCGCTCTTCGATCAATTGACCGTTCTGCAGATCCTCGGTGTACAAGACATCACATCCAGCGAGAAGTGCAGACGCGACGGTCAAAGCATCGTACATCGAGAAACCGTAGCGTTCCGCGACCTGAACGCCAAGATCGTGCGTCTCCAGACTCAGCGGCTCAATTCTGCAGATCAGCCGGATGGGAGTGAGCACATCGCGAATCTCGGCGTACGACATGCCGAGCTTGCGGACGCCGATGGACACAAATTCGTTGAGTACCTGAATACTGATCACGCCGCCCTGGCTGACAACCGCCTCGGCACGATCGGCTTTGACCTCATCCCCTGACAGCAAGTACAGAAGGACGTTCGTATCGAAGAACGACGCCTTAGTCCCGCGCATAGGCTTCGAGTCGATCGAACTTGAAATCAGGGGGAAGCCGGCCGCGATATTTCCTGAGTCGGCTCAACAACTCCCGCGCATCGGGTTTTTTGCTGATTTCGAAGGTCCGATCGCCCGCGATCTGGATTTCAATTTCATCGCCTTCCTTGAGATCGAGCGCCTCGACGACGGCTGCGGGCAGGCGGACCGCCAGGCTGTTCCCCCATTTTGCAACTTGCATCGCAGTCTCCATACGCAAAGGATATACAAACGCCATTGTATATCCATGTGCCCGAGATTCAAGCTGGAACGTCGGAAACCGCGATTTCGACCGGTACCTGGAACTCCCGACAACCCGAATCCCACTCCGAGACGAGATCCTCACAACACGAGCACACGCCTCGGCCGATGTTATAGTCCACACGGGTCCAATGGCAGGGCTGCTGAGTGTTGTCGTCCCAACAGGCGTGGAGATCGTCGCACCCGCAACCGATACAAACGGCAACGTTCATTAACTTTGGCAATAAACCCATGCCTCTTTCCTGGCCTTGTTAACTGATAAGAACCGCCGAACTTACGTGTCAGGTCCCGCATGATTGTAAACCCTCTTTCGAAAAAGATGAGGATGGGACAGTTGCCAGTTTTTGAGAGCCTGAATCGGGGTGAGATGGCCTAAGGCCTTTTGGGGAATGTGGTGATTGTACAGGTCGACATAGCGGTGCAAGGTGGTTTCCAGATCGGCGGTTGAATCGAAGTGATGGGTTTGCAACACCTCCTCGATGCGGCCATTGAAGCGTTCCACCAGGCCATTCGTTTGGGGCCGTCCCGGCGGAATCAGGCGATGTTCGATGCCTTGTTCAGTACAGAGGCGGTCAAACTCATGCGTCCCCGAGGGCTGCCGAGTTCGGGTCAGGAAACGGTCGGTAAACTCCGAGCCGTTGTCGGTCAGGCATTTCTGGATGCGGAAAGGCGCGGCCTGAATCACCGCTTTGAGGAAGTCCTTTGCGCTTAAGGCGGTGCGGTTGGGCTTGAGGGCGACATAGACCCAGCGGGTGGCACGGTCGATGGCGGGCAAGTACTTAACATCCAGGTGAAGGAAGCCGGGCTCATAGGCCTTGAAGGGTTTGACCTTCGCCTTCTCCGTAGGCGGAAGCAGGGTCTTGAGGGATGCCACCCCGTGGCGGCGCAGGCAGCGGTCTAGCCCGGAACGGGACACGGCGGGATTGAGAAATTCCCGGGTCACGGCCAGGAGATCATCCAAGGGGAGGAGCAGAGCTTGGCGGAGGTAGACCACGATGGCTTCCTGGGCGGGCGTGAGCGTGGTTCTGAGGGTGTGGGGCCGGTGTGAGGCATCTTCGACCGAGGAGCGGTGTTTCCACTTGCGGACGGTCGTTCGGCTAATGCCGTGCTTTTGGGTCAAGGCGCGCTCGCTCAACGTGGATGCTTGAATGGCCTGCCGAACGGCCGGGGTGGTACGGGCGTTCTTATGAAGACGAATCTGCATGGAGAGGAACCTCACTTGGACGGACCGAAGATCTCCTGGAGAAGGCTCCGGGCTTCGAACAGAGCATAACTCCTTCTGGGTAAATAATCATACGGGACGTGACACTTACCGCGATTACGACAGCGCGATTCGGCATCACCTCAAACCGGTTTTCGGCAACATTCCGTTACGCGAGCTTAGCACCCGTCAGATTCGCAAATGGATCGCCGGACTGGTGATTTCGGCAAAGCGTATCAACAATATTCTCATCCCGTTACGCGGGATGCTGGCGGAAGCATACGCCGACGGTATTATCGAGCGGAATCCCATGGACCGGATTCGGAACCTTGCGGTGCCGACAGAGGAGCCCGATCCATTCACACCCGAGGAAATACACGCCATCCTCGCCGCCTGCACCGATCCGCAACACCGCAATCTGTTCCAGTTCGCCTTCTGGACAGGGCTGCGAACATCGGAAATGATCGCTTTGGAATGGAAGGACATCGACTGGCGGCGAGGTGTGGTGCGGGTGATGCGTGCTAGCGTCAGAAAGCGCATCAAAGGCGCGAAGATCCGCGCAGGAGAGCGGGACGTGTTGTTACTGTCCCCTGCGCTCGAAGCGCTCAATGCGCAACGACCGTATACCGAGTTGCGCCACGGACGGGTGTTCCATAACCCAAGAACGGGCGAGCCTTGGGAAACCGATGGCCAGATCCGAAAAACGGCGTGGACGCACATTTTGCGCCAGGCAGGAGTGCGATACCGCAATCCTTATCAGACGCGACACACCTTTGCGAGCACTTTACTGTCAGCGGGCGAAAATCCGATGTGAGTGGCGCAGCAGATCGGCCACAAAGATTGGGCCATGATCCGTAAAGTGTACGGTCGTTGGATTCCGGAGGTCGATCCGGCGGCAGGTCACAAAATCAGACAGCTACTTTGTGACCATCCTGTGACCAAACGGAGCCCCAATTTATACCCATCTAGACCAAATGCTGATTCTGAAAAGAATTGGGGAAATGCTGGGAAACCCCGCGTATAGCGCGGTCTGGAATGGCCTCGGTAGCATCGAGGACGTTAGGAAATTGGTGGAGGCGGCGGGAATTGAACCCGCGTCCGCGAATCCTCCGCCTTCGGCTCTACATGCTTATCCGACTCTATTGATTTAACCGGTCGCTACCCGAGCGGCAGGGAAAACGGCCGGCGATTCCGGTTGGGTTTTAGCGAATCGGTCCCGGACAAACCTCATCGCGAGCTTACAATTGGGTCACCCCTGAAAGCCGACGCCTGTAAGCGGGCTTCGGATCAGAGGCTGGCCGGATTAAGCGGCCAGAGCGTAGTTGTCGTCGTTGGCAACTATATTGGTTGCAGATTGATTTACGAGGTTATCTGCACCTCGGCATGCACCTCCGGTTTTGCGATCCCCGTCGAAGCCAGGTCGCCCCCAAGGTCAAGAGAGTAGACAGTATACCGGCAAAAAAGTTTCGAGCAACGGGCTTCTAAGTGCACGGCAATTGTTTTTTAGGGCAGCTTCTGTTGGAGCAAACCGAATAGCTGCCGCCCCCTGCCCAAAAGGCTTGTGTACGACGAACAAGGCATAAGCCCCATAGCTCCTCGCGGAGGAGCTTCGGTTTGCGCAAGGTCGGAACAATGTTCCGGCCTTTAGCGCAGATGCAATCCCAGAGGCGGGTGGTCTTCAGGGGTTCAGAGATCGTCCATCCATTCTGCATCGCGGATAAAGCGGTGCTTCTCCTGTTCTTCCATTTCCGCGAGGTTCGTGAACACTTCTTTGGCGTGCGGGTCGTCGACGATGCTCGCAGCATCTTTGTAGAGTTCGATTAACGCATCGTCGAAGGCCATAGCGATTTTTATGACGTCGTCGACGGACATATTGGGTCGAACGGCGCAATTCTTCAGCAGTTGTTCAACGTTGGAGCCAGGAGAGTATTGGAGCCAGAGGTTTAGGATGCTCTTGCGAGACCCATTTTCGAATCGCTGCATCGCTTCTTCGCGATTTTTTTCGTGGCGGCTCAGGTAATCCAAGAGCATTTTTACCCGAGCCTGGTCGTTTTGCTGGTTGAGTGAGTCGTAGAGTTCCGTCAGCTGGTTGTGGAGGTGAATACCGTAGTCGAGCACGTCTTTAACCTGCTCGAAGTTGTGCATTTGTTGTTCCATAGGACACTCCGAAAACGAAATTCGGCGGTTTGCGCTTCGAAGCATCGCTCTTTTGAGAAAACAAGGCAAGAGTGGAAATACGGGGGCGCGTGACTGCCGGACGGGCCACCTTGCAACGTTCGAATAAATTTTGGCAGTACTGATTTTCCTAAGAAATCGCCTGCGGCAGACCGCCGCGATTTATCTACCGTCGTCGGGGAATGACCTGATAGCTGGCCATCATGCCGGCGTCGATATGATCGTTGACGTGGCAGTGATACATCCAGATGCCGGGATTGTCGGGTTTCATATCGAGCGTGACATGGGTACCCGGAAGCAGATTGACGACATCGACGCGGTGCCCGGATTCGGTGAGCGTATTTCCATGCCAGTGGGGAGTATGAAGGTCGACCTCGGTTCCGAGGGAGAGTTGATACCAGCGTACCGTTTCGCCTTCTGTCGCTGTGAGTCCCGGCAAGTTGTGAAAGACGTAGCCGTTCATGCTATGCATCAAATTGCTTTCGATGAAATTTTCATCATCTTTATTATCGGCGGCGGCCGGTGCGAAGGCGCCGATGTTTTTGTCGAGAAAGAAGCTTTTGTTTTCGTCGAACACCGTGAAAAGGACGACGAATTCCCGGTCGATGCCTTTCACCTTACCGTTCCTTTGCAGAGTGCCCGGGCGGTATATGATGATGGGGCCTATCAAGCCGGTATTCGTATCGGCGACCTCATTGACATGGGAGTGGTAGAGCCAAACGACCGAACTCGGGTCCTTGGGCCCAGGACCTGAGCGTTCGGGCACTTGCCAGACATAGGTGTGAGTTTCGCCCGGTTCGACCGAATCGTCCTTGCGGTCGTCGCCGGATGTGCCGTCGGCGTAATGGGTGCCTTCGCTGTCCTTTCGGTAGAGCACGCCATGTGGATGGAGTGAGATCGGCATATCGGCTAACTTATTTTTCAACACCACCTTGATAGTGTCGCCGACGTTGGCGCGAATGACGGGGCCCAATATCCCTAAATGTTGCCACTCGCGTGGACGCTCCTTGACTTTGGTAAAGTTGGCGTCGGTGTACTCGAAATAGCGCGCTTTGTAATACTGTCGGCCGATTCGATCGGTTTTATTCCCCTCGACGAATACTTTCTCATTCTCATTGAATTCTTCGCCGTGCATGGGATTGATGGGATAGGACGGGGCGTAGTCCCACAACACTTCTTCAGCGGCGATGTAATAGGTCCGCGTCTCGCCAGCCGTAGCTGTTCCGGAAAACAGGAGTAACGCGGCTAAGTGAGCGAGTAGGCGACGGCTTTGAGGAGTGATCATAAATCTGAATCAGGATGTCTATGGACGAATAGGTAATGATAATCACTATCATTCAAAGTCACCAGTGTTTGTCCGACGCAAAGAGGCGGCTGGCTTTTGTGGTAGTATTTGAGCGCTATATATGGGATTAACCCCTTTTTCGGGTCTCGGGCCCGTCACGCGTTGTCCATGAACGAACACACACTTACCCATCTCAAGCAACTGGAAGCCGAAAGCGTCCACATCATCCGCGAAGTGGCCGCCGAGTTCGAGCGTCCCGTGATGCTCTATTCGATTGGCAAGGATTCCGCGGTGATGCTCCACCTTGCGATGAAGGCGTTTTATCCCGGAAAGCCGCCTTTTCCGCTGCTGCATGTCGACACGACCTGGAAATTCCGGGAAATGATCGAGTTTCGCGATCGCCGCGCCCAAGAACTAGGACTGGACCTCTTGGTCCATGTCAATATGGAGGGCGTGGAGCAGGGCATCAACCCGTTCACCCATGGCAGTAAGAAGCACACGGATGTCATGAAAACCGAGGGCCTCAAGCAGGCTTTGAACAAATATCGATTCGATGCGGCTTTCGGCGGGGCACGGCGGGACGAAGAGAAGTCGAGAGCGAAAGAGCGGGTTTATTCCTTCCGTGACCGAAATCATCGCTGGGATCCGAAGAACCAACGTCCGGAGCTATGGAATCTGTATAACGGCAAGATCAACAAGGGCGAAAGTATCCGCGTGTTTCCGCTGTCGAACTGGACCGAGTTGGATGTCTGGCAGTACATTCACTTGGAGAACATTCCGATCGTCCCGCTGTATTTCGCGAAAGAGCGGCCGGTGGTTCAGCGTGACGGAATATGGATCATGGTGGACGACGATCGCATGCCGCTAGAGCCCGGTGAAAAACCGATCCTCAAGATGGTCCGTTTCCGGACCCTCGGGTGCTATCCCTTGACCGGAGCCGTCGAATCGAGTGCAACCACCTTGCCCGAAATTATTCAGGAGATGCTGCTGACTAAGACATCGGAGCGACAGGGGCGTGTTATCGACCACGACCAGGCGGGTTCGATGGAGGAGAAGAAAAAGGAGGGCTATTTCTGATCCGTTCTATGGAAGGTGCCGAGCGTCCGTTCGACGCTAGCGGTTGCGTCCGACCCATTCATCCAGTGAATTAGTCTATGTCACATCAGTCCGAGCTCATCAGTTCCGATATCCACGCCTATCTCGCCCAGCATGAACGCAAAGAATTGCTGCGTTTCTTGACCTGCGGAAATGTCGACGACGGTAAGAGCACCCTGATCGGGCGTCTCCTGCACGATTCAAAAATGATTTATGAAGACCAGCTGGCCGCGATCAAGAAAGACAGTGTCAAATCGGGCACCACAGGCGGTGATATCGACCTGGCGCTGCTCGTCGACGGGCTCCAGGCTGAGCGAGAGCAGGGCATCACTATTGATGTGGCCTACCGATATTTTTCCACGGCGAAGCGGAAATACATCATCGCCGACACGCCGGGACACGAGCAGTATACCCGGAACATGGCGACCGGCGCGTCCACCTGCGATTTAGCCATCATTCTGGTTGATGCGCGCCGCGGCGTGATGACGCAGACCAAGCGTCACAGCTTCATCGTATCCCTGCTCGGGATCAGGCATGTCGTGGTCGCTGTGAATAAAATGGATCTAGTCGGTTACAGCCGTGACGTATTCGAGCGCATACGCAGCGATTATCTGGCATTCGTCGAGAAGCTGGACATCCACGACGTTCGCTTTATTCCGCTTTCGGCCTTGAAAGGGGACAACGTCGTCAGCCGCAGTGAAGAAATGCCTTGGTACCAAGGTCCCGCGCTCATGGAGCTTTTGGATACCATCGAGATCGCCAAGGACCAAAACTTCACGAATCCGCGCTTCCCGGTCCAGTATGTGAACCGGCCGAATCTGGATTTTCGCGGTTATAGCGGCACCGTGGCTGCCGGTATTTTCCGCAAGGGAGATTCGGTAACCGTACTGCCGTCGAGGAAGACCAGCCGAATCAAATCCATCGTGACTTACGACGGCGAGTTGGAAGAAGCGTTCCCGCCGCAGGCCGTCACCATCACGCTCACGGATGAAGTCGACGTGAGTCGTGGCGATATGCTGGTGCGTTCCGACGATTTACCGATGCTTGGCACCCGGTTCAAAGCCCATATCGTTTGGATGACCGAAGCGCCTTTGGTTCCCGGCCGGCAGTATTACGTAAAACAGACCACCAAGGTCGTCAACGGCTCGATCTCCAGGATCCATCACCGGGTCGATATCAACACCTTGGAACAGCTTCCGGCGGATCAGCTCAAGTTGAACGAAATCGGCTTGTGCGAAGTCGCTCTGAGCGCGCCGATCGCTTTCGATCCTTACAAAGTCTGTAAGAGCACCGGTTCGTTCATCGTTATCGATCGCCTGACCAATGTCACCGTCGGTGCCGGCATGATCGTCAGTCAGGCGGACGGCGAAGGCGGCTTGCGGCGCGTGACTGCGGAAGAGCGGAGTGCACGCTTCGGCCAAAAGGCCGTGACATTGTGGATAACGGGTGAGCGCCGGCACGATATAGCCTACGAGTTAGAACGGAAGCTCTTCGACGTCGGACACGCTAGTACGGTGCTGGAAGACGAGGCGCCGGCCGAGCAGGTCCGCCTTATCGTCGACCAAATCAACCGCGCTGGGCTAATCTGCTTATGCCCTTGCGAAGCGAGTCTGGATGTCGACGGTCCGACCGCGCTCCGGATTTCGGCCGACGATATGAGCGCCGACGAGGTGCTTACGTTGTTGAAGGAAAACGGGATTCTCGAGTTCTGATCGTTCACCGCGGGTTTGCGTTTTCGTTCATTCTGCCTTGGCCGTAGGATGGGCGTTCCAATACCGGCCGTTTTCCGTGCGGTAAATTTCCAGTTTCAAATCCCCCTGTCGGTTACCGACGAGCACAGAGAGTGCTCCGGTTTCCGCCGTATTCAGAACGGGGATGCTTTTTGCTTGATAGCGCCTCAATACCGCTCGATGAGGAAACCCGTATCGGTTTAGAAAACCGGCGGGAATGAGGGCGTAGCGTGGGTTCACGGCCTCGAGGAAGGTGGAACTGGAAGACGTATTGCTGCCGTGGTGAGGTACGATTAGGATGTCGCTGGCCAGATCCTGCCCGTAACGGCTGATCAAGAGTCGTTCAGCGGTTTTTTCGATATCGCCGGTCAGGAGCGCGCTACCCCCAGAGGCACTCACCCGCAACACGCACGAGTTATCGTTCTCACGCTCACTTTTTTTGATGGGCGCCAGCATTTCGAACTTGACGCCATCCCATTCCCAAGCTTGTCCTGCTTTACAGCTTTCTGTCGGAAAATTCGGCAACTTCTCCGGCGCGCTGGTATAAGTGCGACCCACGGCAAATCGCTGGAGCAAAGCGTTCGCGCCACCGATGTGGTCGTTGTCGCCATGGCTAACGATCAAGGTATCGATGCGTTCGATCCCGCGATGACGAAGATAGGGTTCGATGACGGCGGAACCGATATCGAATCCGCTTCCGAACCGGGCTCCGGTGTCGAAAATCAGGATGTGTTCGTGGGTCTCGATGACGGCGCCTAGCCCCTGGCCAACATCGAGCAGCGTAAGGTAAAAACCGGACTGTGGCGGCCGGTTCGGCTGAAAGGTGATTGCCGGTACGGCCAGGACGAGGCCGAGCCAGCGTGCCGGAATGCCTTTGGGAGACAGCAACAATACGAAGCCGAGCAGCGCGAGCGGAATAGTCCAAAACGGCGGTTCGGCGTGAGTCCATTGCGCCGCCGGCAAATCGGCCATCCATTGAAGAAACGGCCAGGTCCATTCGAGCAAGCGTGATGCAAAGATAAGCAATGCTTCGCCTATCGTCGGCAAGACCGGCAACAGTATGGCTCCAATTAAGCAAACTGGAATCAGCAGCAAGCCGACCACGGGTACGGCGAAAAAGTTCGCGATCGGTGAAATCAGGGAGACCTGTTGAAAAAACAGTATCAGCAGGGGTGCAAGTCCCAGTGAAGTGGCCCAATTCACCTTCAGCATCGCCCGCCAACCCGCGAGTTTTCCTCTCCGGTAAGAAACAGTGAAAAAAATCAGCGCGACGGCCGTGAAGGAAAGCCAGAATCCCGGCGAAAGAACGGCCAACGGATCGTAGAGCACGACCGCCAGCAGGGCTGTTGCGAGGACATGAAAGCCGTTGAGGTGGCGCTGACTGATGATGGCACCCATGACGATTCCGATCATGATCATGGCGCGCTGAGTGGGTATCGCGAAGTCCGCTAATGCGGAGTAAAAAAGTGCGGCGATGGAAGCGGAAACGGCCGCCACGTTCGGCGGCGACCAGCGCAAAGAGCCTAAGCCGGACCAAGTTCGGCGCACGAGAAAGAAGACGAATCCGGCCACCAAACCGATATGCGAGCCGGAAATCGCGACGAGATGAGTCGTGCCGGTGCGCCTCAGCACATCCCATTGATCAGATGTAATGTCTTCATCGACCCCCATGATCAAGGCCTTGATAATTCCGGCTAATGGTTCGCCGTTCAGCGTTACTGAAAGACGGTCGTAGAGGGCTTGTCTCCAGACTTCGAAGAAATACCGACTGTCAGCCGTATCGAGACGTCGATTGTGCGAAGACTCGGTGACATATCCGACGGCGCGGATGCCTTGGGCAAACAGCCATCGCTCGTAGTCGAGACCACCTGGATTCAACATTCCGTGCGGAGGTTTGAGCTTGACGCTGAGCTGCCATCGCTCGCCGGCTCTCGGCGAGATCCGGAGGTCATACCAGCTCAGCCGAACGCGCGACGGGAGGGTGAGATTGTCGGGCTCGACCGTTCGTTCGATATCGAAATAGAAGCGGAAGCCTTGATCCATCGGCTGGGGAATGGTTCGAATGACGCCTTCGACGATGGCTGCTTGTCTTTCGGTGGTTGAGGGAAGACTTTGGCTGAGTCGGATGTCGGCAAAGGCGAGCGCCCAAACGACACCGAACACAAATGCCGTCGGAAAGCGGAGCCTATAATATGCGAGCAGGCCGAGTGCGAAGCTTAGGACGAGATAAACCCAGCGGCCGGGTAAATCCTGAAGCAGCTGGACCGCGCTGATTCCGCCGACGACACCTATGGCGAGCGGAAGAACGGACGGGCTACGGGTTCGTGGATGGAAAATTTCATTCAACTTTGAATTTCAAGTCCGTACAATAGCTCGCCTTTTATTATAAAAATAGTTCACAATCATCCCAATCAAGGGCCATGCCTAAAAAGTTTCTTAGACGTTATTTACCGGATTCAAAAAAAATAAAAGAGATTAAAGCGCTGGAGTTTTTAGGGGATAAGCTTCACTCGCCGAATCTATTGCATCTGAATCGTCGCTCGGTATCACGGGCTTTCGCCATAGGGCTGTGGGCCATGTATACACCGCCACTGCCCTGGCAACAAATCATCGCCGCAGTGCTCGCGATTTACTTCAACGCCAATTTACCCATCGCTGTGACCTTGGTTTGGATCACCAATCCACTGACGTGGGCGCCAATGTATTATTTTGCCTATAAGATCGGCGCTATCGTGATGGGGCAAACGGCTTTCAGCTTTGATAAATTCTCGGAGCTGTTCACAGTCGAAAAAGCGCTGGAGTTGGGGGCTCCGCTTCTGGTAGGTTGTGCCATTTTGATGCATGTCGGCGCCGTTTTAGGTTATTTCGGCATCGATTTCCTATGGCGTCGGTCCGTACGGCATCAGTGGGAATTGCGGAAATTTCGGAATTCGAAATTAAACACGGCGGTTTTGGTTCGGGAGAGCCACTCCTCCTATAAGAAATTGCTGGAACACCGACAGAAGCACGAAAAAGGTCGAGTGGCTAGCTTGCCGAGGTCCGCCAGAAAGAAATTGACCTAGCGTGTTTCTAGATCGGGTGTGGGGGCGGCAAATTCATTCACATTCGGCGCGCGAAACGCACGAATGAATTTGCCCCCACACCGGAGGATGGAAACTCAAAAGTTTCTGGCCATGGTTCGCTTACAATGCGGGTCAGGATGGGGGCATCTCAAGGCGTGACGATGCGCCCGTCTTCTAGGCGTAGAATCGTATCCATTCGTTGGGCTAAGGACGGATCGTGAGTGACCACGACGAAACTCACGCCGTTTTCTTGATTCAATTCCAGCATCAGCTGATACACCTGTTCCGCGGTTTTCCGATCCAGGTTTCCGGTCGGTTCGTCGGCCAGCACGCACTTCGGTTTCGTAACTAGCGCCCTCGCCACCGCTGCCCGCTGGCGTTCGCCGCCCGATAATTCTCCAGGCTTGTGTTCCAGGCGTTTGCCGAGCCCGACCCGCTCCAACATCGAGGCGGCGCGTTTTCTCGCCTCGGCTATCGGCAGTCCTGCGATCAAGAGCGGCATGGCAACGTTTTCCAGCACCGTAAATTCGCCCAACAGGTGGTGGAATTGATAGACGAAACCCAATACCCGGTTACGCAGTTGCGCGAGCTTGCGTTCATTCAGCGTTTCGATGTTCACGCCGTCCAACCGAACTTGCCCGCGGGTCGGTGCGTCGAGCCCTCCGAGCAAATGCAAGAGTGTGCTCTTGCCCGAGCCGGACGCCCCCATTATGGCGACTTGCTGTCCGGCTTCTACGGAAAGCGTAATACCCTGCAGTACATCGACGCTCAGGTTGCCCTGGGTATAGCGCTTGTGCAGGTCGCGGCACTCGAGCACCGGCTTACTCATAACGGAGTTCCTCGGCCGGTTTAATTCGAGACGCTTGCCAGGCCGGATAAATCGTGGCCAAAGCGGAAAGCAGGAAAGCCATGCCGGTGATGCGGTACACGTCGGACCAGAGCAATTTCGACGGCAGTTCGCTGATGTAGTAAACGTCGGCGGAGAGGAACTGGATACCGAACAGTCGCTCGATCACCGGTACGATTGTCTCCACATTCCACGCCAGCAAAACCCCGCCGACGCCGCCCAACAATGTACCGAACGTGCCGATGATCGTGCCGAGTACTATGAATATCCCCATCACGTCCCGAGGGGTCATACCCTGGGTTCTGAGGATGGCGATATCCGCGCGCTTGTCGGTGACCACCATGACCAGCGTCGAGACGATGTTAAAGGCAGCGACCGCGACGATGAGCAGAAGGATGATGAACATCACCCGTTTTTCGGTTTGTATGGCTTTGAAGAAGTTGCTGTGAGACTGCGTCCAGTCGGCGATTTGATACGGCCCGTCGAGTTTGGGGCCGAGATCTCGTGCCACGCGCTGCGCGTAGAATACGTCCTCGAGTTTGAGCCTGAGTCCCGATACGGCGTCGTCGAAACGAAACAGCCTGGCGGCATCCTCTAGTTGGATCAATGCTAGGTTCCGGTCGTACTCGTACATGCCCACCTGGAAAACCCCGACCACCGTGAAGCGCTTGAGTCGCGGTAGAATGCCGGCGGGCGTCGCCGTGAGTTGAGGAGTGATGACCGTAATCTTGTCGCCGGTGATGACGCCTAGATAGTCCGCCAGTTCCGAGCCGAGGATGATGCCGAATTCACCGGGTTGAAGCGCTTCGAGGCGTCCTTCTACGATACGGTTGGCGACTTCGGAAACGCGTGGCTCGTAGTCGGTCATGATGCCGCGTAGCATCACTCCGCTTACCCGGCGGTCCGAGTTGAGCATTGCCTGTCCTTCGATGTAAGGCGCCCAGCCGAGGATCCGGGGATCCTGTTGCAGAGCACTTTCAAGCGAGCGCCAGTTTCGAAGCTGGCCGTCCAGACCGGAGATGGAAGCGTGAGACGTCATGCCGAGAATGCGCTCACGCAACTCCGCTTCGAATCCGTTCATCACCGAGAGTACGGTGATCAAGGCCGTTACGCCCAGAGCGATTCCCAAGACGGAGGTGAAAGTAATGAACGAAATGAAGCGCGTGCGACGTTTGGCCCGTGTATAGCGCAGGCCGATGAAAAAAATCAGTGGTCTAAACATGCGCCGATGTCGAACACGCTCGGCGGAAAGTGAGCTTCATAGGGAAAGAAGAGGATTCTTGGAAATTCTTTTACAGCTACAGCGTCCCCTGACCCTTTTGGCAATCGATACAGACGCCGTATAGACAAAGCGAATGATCGGTCAGTTTAAACTGCTTTTCCTGCGCGATTTCTTTTTGGCGGCGCTCAATGAACTCATCGCTGAATTCTTCGACTCGACCACACTTGACGCATACGATGTGATCGTGGTGGTCGCCGCGATTTAGTTCGAAGATCGAATTTCCGCCCTCGAAATGATGGCGCTTGACCAAGCCCGCTGCCTCGAATTGGGTGAGAACTCGGTAAACCGTGGCCAAGCCGATTTCTTCCCCTTCGTTAAGTAGAGATCTATAGACTTCTTCCGCTGTCAAATGTCGGTCCGACCCGCTACGGCTTTCCAGCATTTCCAGAATCTTGACGCGCGGGAGCGTGACTTTGAGCCCGGCGTTTCGTATGTCTTGACTTTCCAAAGCGGCAACCTACGCAGTGTTTTGAGTCTGTTGATCGGGTATGATTGGACGATGGGTCCGATCGAAACAATCATATCATGGTGAAGCGCGTAACCGTAATAACCTACTGCCTCAGTCTGTTTTTGGCCGGTTGCTCCGTCAATAAGTTAAAAGATTATCTTCCCGGCGTATACGAGATCGACATTCATCAAGGCAATATTGTTTCCCAACAAATGGTTGACCAACTTCGCCCGGGTATGACCAAGCGCCAGGTGGCCTTCATCATGGGCACGCCGCTGCTCGTCGACCCGTTTCACGACAATCGCTGGGACTATCTCTATTCCAACGAGCCCGGCGGCAAGCCGCGGATTCAGAAACGGATCACCTTGGTTTTCGACAAGGACGAATTGATCGGTCTTCAAGGTGATTTTAGACCGGGCAATCTTCCGGAGATAGAACCAGGTAAGGATGTAACCATCGATATCCCCAAGATCGAACGCGAAAAAAGCCTTTGGGAAAAGATCACGGGACTCTTTGGAAAAAACGACTGAGGGGCCAACAATCGGTGTGATCCGGCCTCATTTCTTCGCAGCGCGAGCGCGGCGCGCTTCTTTGGGGTCCGCGATTAACGGGCGATAAATCTCCACTCGGTCGCCTTGTCTCAGCACACGATCGAAAGGGCAAACCTTTCCGAAAATTCCGATTTTATTTCTCGTGAGATCGATTTCCGGGAAACGGTTCAGGATACCGGATAGGGCAATGGCCGTTTCTGCGGTGGCGTTTTCCGGCACATCCACCGTTAAGATCACCTGCGTGTCCGGTTTCGCGTAGGCAACTTCCACTTTCATTGCGGCTGCTGCTTCTCGAGTGGAGTGTGAGGCGATCAAATCACGTCGATAGCGCTAAGCAGGACTAAGGCGACGGCGAAAGGTGAGACGTAACGAACGGCAAAACGCCAATAAGCGTAAGCCGATCCCATTTCGAGTTCTTCCTCGGAATTTTCCCGCCGCATAATCCAGCCGGCGAAAAACGCCACCAGAATGCCTCCGACGGGAAGCATGATATTGGCGGTAAGAAAGTCCACAAGTTCGAAGAAATTCTTTCCGAACCAGGTTACATCCGACCAGACGTTGAACGAGAATACGGTCCCTAGTCCCGATAGCCAACAAGCCACTCCGGACCAAAGACATGCGGTCTCGCGGGGCATTGCCCGATTTTCCGATAGCCAAGCGACCGCCGGTTCGATCAGCGCAATCGCGGACGTGATGGCCGCGAGGAATACGAGAAGGAAAAACAACGCACCGAACGTTGAGCCGCCGGGCATCTGGCCGAATGCGATCGGCAGTGTTTGAAAGATCAGGCCAGGACCCATGGTCGGCTCCAGATGATTGGCGAAGACGATCGGAAAAATGGCGACGCCCGCCAACAAAGCTACCAGCGTGTCGGCGGAGGCAACGAAAATCGTGGATTTTGAAATCGATACATGATCAGGGAGATAGGAGCCGTAGATCATGATGGCACCCATGCCCAATCCCAGCGAAAAGAAGGCCTGCCCCATCGCGACCAGCACGCTCTCGCCGTTAATGCGGCTGAAATCCGGTTTGAACAGGAATGATATCCCTTGGCTAAATCCTTCAGAACTCAGTGCGTAACCATCTAAAAGTATGAGCATGACGAACAAGCCCGGCATCATGAATCGTGTCGCACGTTCGAGTCCGCCACTGACGCCGCGGCTAACGATGAACATGGTGGCAGCCATGAAAATGGTGTGCCAAATAAACTGGATTTCCGGCGAGTATTTGAGTTCTTCGAATATGCGGCTGGCACTTTCCGGACTGATATGGTGCATCAAGCCGCTGTTCATCTTGAAGATGTAGAGCATCGACCAGCCCGCGATGACCGAGTAGTAGGACAGAATCAAAAAACCGGATATGACTCCGAGCCATCCGGTATAGTGCCAAGCAGGGTTGGCTTTCGCTTCTTGTGCCAGCGATAGCATGGTATTGATGGGATTTTGCCGGCCGCGGCGCCCCAGCATCGTCTCTGCAATCATGATCGGAACGCCGACAGCGGCAACGCACAATAGATAAACCAAGACGAACGCTCCCCCGCCGTTTTCGCCCGCCAAATAGGGAAATTTCCAAATATTTCCGAGTCCTATGGCCGAGCCGCTTGCCGCGAGAATGAAGGCTAAACGCGATGACCACTGGTTATGCAAAGAACGTTGATCGGTCATGTGTTCTCCGAGTTATTATGGTGAACCAATCACAAGGTCCTGGTGGCCTGAGGATGGGGTAAAATAGCAGGATTTTTCCATCGAGTCAGGCAACCCGGTTCTAAGTACATGGCTGCAAAGAAAAACAAGGATACCGCCGGAACGGGCATCATCGTCCTCAACCGGCAAGCCGCCCACGACTATTTTATCGAAGAGCGCTTTGAGGCCGGGTTGGTCCTCGAAGGATGGGAAGTGAAGAGTTTGCGTGCGGGAAGGGCGCAGCTGAAGGAGAGCTATGTCACACTGAAGAACGGCGAAGCTTGGCTGCTGGGCGCGCACATTTCTCCCTTGAGTTCGGCATCTACCCACGTTTCTCCGGATCCTATCCGGACGCGAAAGTTGCTTTTGCACAGACGAGAATTGAGCAAGCTCATCGGTCATGTGGAACGCAAAGGTTATACTTTAATCCCGCTCGCATTGTATTGGAAAAACGGGCGTGCCAAGTTGGAAATCGGCTTGGCACGGGGCAAGAAACAGCATGATAAGCGCGCCGCTGAAAGGGAAAGGGACTGGCAGCGCGAAAAACAACGTATCCTGAAACAACGTTGAAACCGAAGTTCTTCCGGCCGGTCACGGCTTGCCGGCGCAGGATGGAATATCGGTGAGTTGGACGCCGCTCTTCGGCTCAAGGATGAAAGCACCCTTTCTGACGACTTGACGATGACGATGCATTGGATTCAGCACAACCATCTCTTGGTTCTCGCTGTGTTGATCTTGGCGGGCAGCTTTTTCTTCTGCCATCGAGCCCAGGCGGGTCCCTATGCCGCTCTGGTGGCGGAATTGGAGAGTGAACGCCCGTTGTTCGAGCGAAATGCCAATGAGTTGAGGTATCCGGCATCGCTTACCAAGATGATGACCCTTTATCTGGTGTTCGAGTCTCTTGCCAAGGGGGAAATTACGTCGAATACCGTTTTTCGGGCATCGCGTTACGCCGTTTTACGTCCCCCGTCGCGGCTGGGCTTACAAGCGGGCAATTCGATAACGGTCGAGCAGGGTATTTTGGCGTTGGTCACGCGGTCCGCAAATGATGCGGCGGCGGTGATAGCCGAGGGAATGGCCGGTTCGGAGTCCGCGTTTGCACAGTTGATGACCGAAAAGGCACGCGAACTGGGAATGAGCCGCACCGTCTACCGGAATGCTTCCGGCTTGCCTGATCCTAATCAGGTCACGACGGCCTGGGATCAATTTCGCCTCGGGAAGTCCTTGTACAAAGACTTCCCGCAGTATTATCCCTATTTCTCCACGACCCAGTTCCAATTCCAAGGCCGCAGCTTTCATAACCACAATCATCTTTTGAAAACCTATCCGGGAGCGGATGGAATCAAGACCGGTTTCGTTAATGCATCCGGTTTTAATCTGGTCGCTTCGGCGCGACGCGGCGGGTATCGGTTGATCGGGGTGGTTTTCGGCGGAACCAGCGCATCGGCTAGAGATGCCCATATGCGGGACATACTTGATTATGGTTTTGCTCAACTCGATGGGCGGGAGTACACCATACGCACAGTTTCCTTTGATGAACCGGAACCTCCTGCCTTGCTTTCTCGTCCGAAACTGCCGGAACGCTCAGGTCAGAAACCGAGTTCGAAAAAGAAAGTTAAACTGGCCGACAATACCAGTCCCTCGAATAAGGGAGAAAACGAGCGCAGGAAGGACGCTTGGCAGGTTCGCGTAGGCTCGTTTACCGCCAAAAAATCGGCGGAACAGCGGTTGACGCAGGCGTTGAAGGCGGCTCCCTATCCTCTCCGCCATGCACGGGCGATGGTTGCCGCGCGTACGAAGGGCGGGAAGAAGCTCTATCTGGCCGTCTTCAACGGCATGAAGAAAGAGGATGCGGTTGCGGCCTGCAAAGCGCTCAAGCGTAAACGCATAGAGTGCATTTCAGGGAAGTCTTCGAGCTGATTCGCGCGGACGGTTGCCTGATGTGTTCGTGAAAGATTTCTATTGTGGGCGGGGCTGAGTTAAGCAAGTGCATGGCGGTAGCCGGCATTGTGGGTACGAGTTGGCTGATTTTTTATTAGCGCCGATTTTGATGTCTTTCGTTTCCAGCGCGCCGATGGCTTATCTCAGCGATTCCCTTGCTGACCGTTTGAAGGCACTTTGGCTGAAACGTCAGAATGCCGTCATCGTCGTTTTTCGCGGTCATCGCTTTAGCGATTGGGATTGTGCTGCTGCTGATCATCCCGTTGCTGGAGGAGCAGATCAGCCGGTTTATCGCTAACGTTCCCATATTTCCCGCTGGCTAGCCAGCCGTCTGGATTTGGTACTTCTTATCGGGATGTTTTCCGGGTTGGTCAGCTTCATACCCTACGCGGGCTCCATTTCCCGTGTCGTGGGGCCTCTCTAGCTGCGCTGGCTCAAGTCGGGGATCTGTGGTCGGTCGTTCCGGTTTTGGTCGTGTTCGGTGTGGGCGAGATGCTCGTGGGAATCTGGTTGACGTCATGGTTGATTGGAAACAAGATCGGGCTCCTTCCCGTCGCTGTCATTTTTGCCGACTTGGCAGGCGGACAATTGTTCGGGTTTCTAGGGGGGTATTGCTGGCCTTACCGGCTGCTTCGGTGATCATGGTGCTGGCTCGGCATATCCACGGCTTTTATAAAATGAGAGAACTGTATAACGGCAATGGCGGCGAAGTATCTGAGAAAAGTTCCGGACAATTCGGTTAACGAACCCTAGATACATCGCAGCACTGTCCGCTGCGAAAACTTCGTTCATGGCCCATTAAGCTAAATTCGTGTATCATCTGACACTGCGGTGTACGGTGAAATATCGGATCAAGTTTAGGAAAAGCGTTAGGCAAGACAGGGTTTGTTATCCGATTTGCCTGCCATCCGTGAGAAGTAAAAACAGTAGTGTTGGAGGTTATGTAATGACTTTTTATAAAAAAGCGATGCTTGCTGTAGCGGGTGCGGCGATGTTGGCATCGGCTGCCGTCAATGCGGAAACGATTGAAGTAAAAGGCCAAGGCGTCAAATTCGTGCCCGATGTTATTCACGCGAAAGTCGGCGACGTTATTTCGTTCCGCAATATGGCGACCCACTTCGTGGAGAGCGTGGAAGGCATGTGGCCGGAAGATGCGCCTAAGATGTTGTCCTCTATGGGCGCGGATTACGATTACACCGTCGAGAAAGAAGGTCTTTACGTTTTTAAATGCCCGCCGCACTGGGGAGCTCGTATGGGCGGCATTATGGTTGTAGGCGAACCGGCCGACCTGAGCGCTACGATAGACAAATATCTTCAGGTCGCCGATACCGTTAAAGAAGCGAAGCCCGCAAAAGGTCTTCTGAACAAATTCAAAGAGTCTCAGAAGTAAGTATTTCTTTGACTCTCTTAAAGGCGTGCCGGGATTAACGCGGCACGCCTTGTTTCTGTACATTCCCACATAAAATCTTTCCGTTATCCGGTTACGGCTGATATCGTTCGCGATAGCCTCGTTCCGTATACGGATTCCTAAAATTTCTGGTCTATGGAAACCCGCTTCATACCCTATCAGCGGTGGGTATAGGTTGCCCTCAACGTTTCCAGGTCCAGAATACGGATGTGTTTCTGCCGGACTTTAATCAGTCCTGCATCTTCCAAATTCCGCAAGGTCCGGCTCACGGTTTCGAGTGCCAAGCCCAGGAAATTGCCTATCTCTTGTCGAGTTAGGGTGAGATTGAAATCCACAGGAGAGAAACCGCGTTTCTTAAGACGGTCGGAAAGGTTCAGAATGAACATGGCAACCCGGTCTTCCGCCGCACGTTTGTTGACGATTATTTGGTCAGTTTCTTCATCGAGTTTGGCGCTGGCGTGGCGAAATAGCTCCCGTAGCAGGTTCGGCACCTCGTGGCACAGCTGATCGAGTTGGTCTGCCGGAAGCTCGCAGTAGCTCAGGGTTTCGAGGGCAATCGCAGAGCATTTGTGGTGATTGGTGGCTAATGCATCCAACCCCAACAATTCTCCCGGTAAGAGGAAGCCCGTTATATATTCATACCCCTGGGTATCGTAAATGACCGTTTTGGCCGTACCCCCTTTTATCGCTATCACACCGCGGAATTTATCGCCTTCCCGAAAAATATGCTCGCCGCGTTGCAAGGTTTTCTTTCGGGCGACAATGCGGCTGATGCGCTCGATGTCCTCTCGGGCTAATCCCCGAGGAATGCATAGGGATGTCAGACTGCAATTCTGACAGGTAACTTGCAGCTTGGTTTTGAGGTCGAGTGGATTGGTTGTGGTCACGAGTTCGGTCAGGAAACTGGTCAGCGGAGATTAGCGGTTTGTAATTCTCAAGACTTAGTAAAAATCGGAGGTGGATACAAGAGGCTAAGGACACATACTTCCCTGCACTGGTACCCACAATCGCGAGGCGGCGGCCTTGCGTCAAGTTGTCGAGCGGCTAAGCGCGGCTCACCGTCTTTTTATATTAAACATAACTTCCCGGATTGGGGAGTCAACACCCGGATCGAACTGGACTGTTCGGGGTCCGAACCTGGTAAAATTCGAGCAACTTATGGTGGTTCGGAATGATGGCGAATGATCCCGACGAAGTGACATCTTACCGGCTGGTCGGCGGAGAGAAGGCGGTACGAGAATTGGTGGACAGGTTTTACGAATACATGGATACATTGCCGGAGGCTCGCGATATTCGCGCGATGCATCCGGTGGACTTGACCAGTTCTCGAGAGAAGCTATTCATGTTCTTGTCCGGCTGGCTGGGTGGACCCCAGCTTTATCAGCAGGCATTCGGGCATCCGCGGCTCAGGATGAGGCATTTTCCGTTTCCGATAGGCATAAAGGAACGGGACCAGTGGCTGCTTTGCATGTGCAAGGCTCTTGACGATATGCCTTTAGAGCCCGCGCTGCGCGAAGGGCTAGCACGGGCATTCGCGCAACTCGCGAATCACATGATCAATCAGGGCGAATAGGCGCCCATTACATTCGGATACGGAAAATACCATGAGAATGAGTCCCGAGGCGTTCTTTGAGTGGGAGACCAAGCGTATCACGCTGCTGGGTATGTCCGGCGTCGGCAAGACAACGCTGGCCAACAGTCTGCCCAAGGACACTTGGTTCCATTACTCCGGCGATTATCGGATCGGAACTCGATATCTGGATGAACCGATTCTCGACAACATCAAGCGGCAAGCCATGGACGTGCCGTTTTTGCGCGATTTGTTGCGGTCCGACTCGATTTATATCCGCAGCAACATCACCGTGAACAACCTGGCTCCGGTTTCGACTTTTCTCGGAAAAATTGGCGACCCGGCAAAAGGCGGCCTTACCCTTGCGGAATTCAAGCGCCGTCAAGCCTTGCACCGACAGGCCGAAATCGCCGCTATGCGCGACGTGCCCGCATTCATCGAGAAAGCTCAGTCCATCTACGGGTATAAGCATTTCATCAACGACGCCGGCGGTAGCGTGTCCGAATTGGATGATCCGGAAACGATCAGGACGCTCGCGGAGCACACCATTATCCTGTACATCAGGACTACACCGGAATTGGAGCACGTTCTGATCGAACGCGCACAGCGCGAGCCCAAACCGCTGTATTACCGAGAGGAATTCCTGGATCAGCAGCTCGCCGAATTCATGGCGGAGCGGGGCTATTCGGCCGTTGAGGAGATTCCACCGGACGATTTCGTATCGTGGGTGTTTCCGCGGCTGTTCCGCGCACGCCTGCCCAATTACGAAGCCATTGCCGACGAGTATGGCTATACCGTCGACGCCGATGAAGTCGCGGGTGTTCGGAATGAGGACGATTTCATTCGTCTGGTTATGAACGCTTTGGCGCGCTGATTCAGTCGATCCGTTCTTGGGGGAGTTGAAAGACATGCCTTTGGTAGCCCATACCGACCTGCCCACGTTTAAACGCTTGCGGGAAGAGGGGCAGGAGATCCTTTCGGTCGAACGTGCTCGGCACCAGGACATCAGGGAAATGCATATCGGGCTCCTTAACATGATGCCGGATTCGGCTCTGGAAGCGACCGAACGGCAGTTTTTCCGTCTCGTGGGGGCGGCCAATCCGATCGTTCAGTTTCATATGCATCCGTTTACGATCGATGGCATACAGCGTAGCGATCAGGCACAAAGCCACATCGACCGCTACTACGAGACTTTCGAGCAGATCAAACATGACGGGCTCGACGGATTGATCGTGAGTGGCGCGAACGTCACCCATCCTCATCTTCCCGAGGAAGCATTCTGGAAACCTTTGACCGAAGTGTTCGACTGGGCGAAACAGAACGTTACGTCCATTTTGTGTTCATGTCTCGCGACCCACGCGCTGTTTCAGTATTGCCATGGAGTAGAACGCACTCATTTGGGCTTCAAGCGTTGGGGAGTGTATTCGCACCGGGTGGTCGAGCGGCGGCATCCCCTGGTTGCCGATATCAATACGCGTTTCGACGTGCCTCATTCCCGGTACAACGAAATTTTTAGGGAAGACATGGAAACAGCGGGACTCAAGGTTCTGGTCGAGAGTGCGGAGGCGGGTGTACATTTGGCGGTGAGCCCAGACCTGTTACGCGTCGTTTACTTTCAAGGTCATCCCGAGTACGACACGATCAGTCTGCTGAAAGAGTACAAGCGCGAAGTGATGCGCCATTATTACGGTGAACGCGAGGACTATCCTCCCTTTCCGGAGCATTATTTCAATCAGGAGGTAGGCGAACTGCTCAACGAGTACGGACAGCATCTCCGGCGTGCGAGGCGGCGGGGCGAAGCGCCTCCAGATTTTCCCGAGGAAGCGGTGATCCGGTATTTGGACAATACCTGGCGGGATACCGCGAAGGCGGTGTTCAACAATTGGCTGGGGTGTATCTACCAGGTGACCGACCAGGATCGGCGCAAGCCGTTCATGGACCATATCGATCCGGACAATCCGCTCGGTCTTCGGATATGATCCGTAAAGTGGCGAACGGAACTCGGTCTGTTCTGTTCGAGTCGTATCGCGGAACCGGCGAAAGTTATGGCGTTCGTGCCGTGATCCCGATGGTGTGGAAATGGCGATTGTGGCATAGCCGGTCAGTAACGGGTTAGGTCTAAAAAGTGGCCCCTTATTTCCGACACAAAACGATAAACTACGAAAGGAGACGACGATGCCCGAACCAATGATCCCCCAAAAAGCGCCTTATGCCCTAGAGCTACGACCCGGTAAATACTGGTGGTGTTCGTGCGGACGGTCCGCCAAGCAGCCGTTCTGCGACGGATCACATAAAGGAACGGAATTTTCGCCGGTACCCTTCGAACTCAGTGAGACAAAGAAAGTTTGGCTTTGCGGCTGCAAGTCCAGTGAGAAAAAGCCTATGTGCGACGGAACTCATAACCGCTTGTGACGCTTCGGAGCGGCGCAACGTTGGCCATATGGACGACAGGCCCACATAGACAGTGGATGACGATTTTTCGTAAAATTTCCGTCAATTTAACGATATCGACGAATAACGGCGACGGGACGGACCATACGGTTCTTCCCGTTTTGCATGTCTACGGTGACACAAATTGAACACGCCCGCATTATTGGCCTTGGAAGACGGCACGGTTTTTCGGGGTATCTCCATCGGAGCAGAGGATTGTTCCGTCGGTGAAGTGGTCTTCAACACCTCGATGACCGGTTACCAGGAAATCCTGACGGATCCATCCTACGCCCGTCAGATCGTCACGCTTACGTATCCGCACATCGGCAATGTCGGCATCAACCGCGAGGATGTGGAGTCTGCGGGGGTATTCGCCAGCGGTCTGGTCGTTCGCGATGTGCCCGTACATTCGAGCAATTGGCGGGCTGAGAAAACTCTTCCGGAGTATCTGAAAAAAAACGGGGTGGTAGGCATCGCGGGAATCGATACCCGAAAGCTGACCCGCATTCTTCGTGATAAAGGGGCCCAACGCGGCTGTCTTATGGCCGGTAAGGAGGTCGATGCGGATTACGCCGTGACCAAGGCGAGAGAATTTCCAGGATTGCAAGGCATGGACCTAGCCAGGGAGGTCACCGTGCGGCAACGTTATGACTGGGCGGAAACTTCCTGGCGGCTCGGAAGGGGATACGGCGAACGCGACCAAGGTCGATTCCACGTCGTCGCCTACGATTACGGCGTCAAACGCAACATCCTTCGCCTTCTCGCCGATCGCGGCTGCCGTTTGACGGTCGTTCCTGCCACGACGCCGGCCCAGGAGGCACTGGCGTTGGAGCCCGACGGTATTTTCTTATCGAACGGGCCGGGGGACCCAGAACCCTGCGATTACGCGATTCGAGCCATCCGGGAGTTTCTGGAAATCAAGATTCCAGTATTCGGCATCTGCCTCGGTCATCAATTGCTGGCGTTGGCGAGCGGCGCGAGGACGGTGAAGATGAAATTCGGTCACCATGGTGCCAACCATCCCGTTCAGGAACTGGATACCGGGCGGGTGTTGATCACGAGTCAGAACCATGGTTTCGCTGTGGACGAAAGCAGCCTTCCGCAAAATGTGCGGCCGACCCATCGTTCGCTCTTCGACGGCAGCCTGCAAGGCATTGAATTGACCGATCGCCCCGCCTTCGGTTTTCAGGGCCATCCCGAGGCAAGTCCGGGGCCACACGATCTGACGCCGCTTTTCGACCGCTTCATGGAAAGCATGGCCTATCGCGAGGCTGGCGGGCGGGCGCGCACGGCACCCGCGGGTTGAGTTTATCTCGCGGTCCCGAACCAGCTGACGCTGGGGTTTACATCAACGATACAACGCTTCATGCCTAAGAGAACCGACATTCAGTCCATCCTGTTGCTCGGTGCCGGCCCTATCGTCATCGGGCAGGCCTGCGAGTTCGATTACTCCGGCGCACAGGCGTGCAAAGCATTAAAGGAAGAAGGCTACCGGGTGATCCTGGTCAATTCCAACCCCGCCACCATCATGACCGATCCGGAGATGGCCGATGCGACCTACATCGAGCCTATTGACTGGCAGACCGTTGCCAAGATCATCGAGAAGGAACGTCCGGATGCACTGTTGCCTACCATGGGCGGACAGACCGCGCTGAACTGCGCACTCGACCTGGACCGTAACGGGATCTTGGAAAAATTCGGCGTGCAGATGATCGGTGCCTCCAAGGAGGCAATCGACAAAGCTGAGGACCGGGAAAAGTTCAAAGAGGCGATGACCAGAATCGGTCTTAGCTCGGCCCGTTCCGGCGTCGCGCATAGTCTGGAAGAAGCCTTGGCGTGTCTCGACGAGATCGGCTTTCCCGCCATCATCCGTCCTTCGTTCACGCTGGGCGGGTCGGGCGGAGGCATCGCCTACAACCGACAGGAATTCGTCGAGATTTGCGAACGGGGTTTGGAACTTTCGCCCACTCACGAGCTTCTCATCGAAGAATCGGTGCTGGGCTGGAAAGAGTTCGAGATGGAAGTGGTGCGCGATCGCAAGGACAACTGCATCATCATCTGCTCCATCGAGAATCTGGACCCCATGGGGGTACATACCGGCGACTCCATCACCGTCGCCCCGGCGCAGACACTGACGGACAAGGAATACCAGATCATGCGCGACGCCGCCATCGCGGTGTTGCGCGAGATCGGAGTCGACACCGGCGGGTCCAATGTACAGTTCGCGATTAACCCCAAGGACGGGCGCATGATCGTCATCGAGATGAATCCCCGCGTGAGCCGCTCGTCGGCCCTGGCATCCAAGGCGACCGGATTTCCGATTGCCAAGGTCGCCGCCAAGCTGGCCGTCGGCTACACGCTGGACGAACTCAAGAACGAGATCACTGGAGGCGCGACGCCGGCGTCTTTCGAACCGACGATCGACTACGTCGTCACCAAGGTGCCCCGGTTTGCGTTCGAAAAGTTTCCGCAGGCTGACGATCGCCTGACGACTCAAATGAAATCGGTCGGCGAGGCCATGGCTATAGGCCGCACTTTCCAGGAATCCCTGCAAAAAGCCCTGCGCAGCCTGGAAACCGGTGTGGACGGTCTGGTCGAAAAGCTCGACGTTTCCGCCGAAGAAGCCGGCAATGTTTTGCTTCGGGAGCTCCGTCATCCGGGGCCCGAGCGTATTTTCTACATCGCCGACGCTTTCCGGGCAGGCTGGACGTTAGACGAGGTACACACTCATAGCCGGGTCGATCCGTGGTTCCTGGCGCAGATCGAGGATCTGGTGCGCGAGGAGATGGGGCTCGCAAAGCGTACCCTCGCCACGCTGTCTCCGGAAGAACTGTTTGCCTTGAAGCGCAAAGGATTTTCCGACTCGCGTCTCGCGACGCTGTTGGGCAGCGCCGAGTCGGAAGTACGAGCGGTCCGTCACAAGCATGGCATCCGTCCGGTTTATAAGCGCATCGATTCCTGTGCGGCGGAGTTTGCCACGGCAACGGCCTACCTTTATTCCACTTATGAGGAAGAATGCGAGGCGAATCCGACCGAGCGGAAGAAAATCATTGTTTTGGGCGGCGGACCCAATCGCATCGGCCAAGGTATCGAGTTCGACTATTGCTGCGTGCACGCCGCGATGGCGCTGCGGGAAGATGGTTATGAGACCATCATGATCAACTGCAACCCCGAAACGGTGTCCACCGATTTCGACACGTCCGACCGGCTCTATTTCGAACCGCTCACACTGGAGGACGTGCTGGAGATCATTCATCTGGAAAAACCCTATGGCGTGATCGTGCAGTACGGCGGGCAGACGCCGCTGAAGCTTGCGAGGGCGCTGGAAGCGGCGGACGCGCCCATTATCGGCACCTCGCCCGATTCCATCGACCTGGCGGAAGACCGCGAGCGTTTTCAGAAGCTTATCGAGCGCTTGAATCTCAAACAGCCGCCCAACCGAACCGCCCGCTCGCTGGATGAAGCCATGCGCTGCGCGAACGAAATCGGCTATCCACTAGTCGTTCGGCCGTCTTATGTATTGGGCGGAAGGGCCATGGAAATCGTGTTCAACGACGAGGAGCTCGCTCGCTACATGCGCGAGGCAGTGAGCGTTTCCAACGAATCGCCGGTGCTGTTGGACCGGTTTTTGGACGACGCCATCGAGATGGATGTCGACGCCATCTGCGACGGCAAGCGCGTCCTGATCGGCGGGCTGATGCAACACATCGAGCAGGCAGGCGTGCACTCCGGCGACTCGGCGTGCTCGATTCCGCCCTATGAGTTGAGTGCCGAGCTTCAAGAGCGGGTGCGGCAACAGGTCCGCCAGCTTGCTGAGGCGCTCGGCGTGGTAGGGCTCATGAATACCCAATTTGCCATCAAGGGAGAAGAGATTTTTATTCTGGAAGTCAATCCCCGCGCCTCGCGCACCGTTCCGTTCGTGTCCAAGGCGACCGGATATCCGTTGGCCAAGATCGCGGCGCGTTGCATGGTAGGGAAAAGTCTGGACGAACAGGGTATCTTCGAGGAACGCGTTCCGAAATATTACTCGGTCAAAGAGGCGGTGTTCCCGTTCATAAAGTTCCCCGGAGTCGATCCGTTACTCGGTCCGGAGATGAAGTCAACGGGCGAAGTGATGGGAGTGGGGGCCACGTTCGGCGAAGCATACGCCAAAGCCCAGCGTGCCGCCAGCGTCAAGCTGGCGCGTTCCGGCAATGTGCTGATCAGCGTCCGTGAGAGCGATAAACCGAAGGTCATTCCGATAGCTCGAGATCTTTTGGCCAAAGGCTTCCGATTGGTGGCTACGCGCGGATCGGCAAGGGTGCTTGAAGAAGCCGGCATACCCTGTGTTACTGTAAATAAGGTATATGAAGGCAGACCGCATATCGTGGACATGATCAAGAATGACGAACTGCAGTTCATCATCAACACAACCGAAGGTAAGAAAGCCATTGCCGATTCGTTCACCATTCGGCGCCAGGCACTGCAACAGCAGGTTACCTACACGACCACCATTTCCGGTGCCCGCGCAACCTGTGCTGCCCTGAACGAACTGGATGCAGGCGACGTCAATCGTTTACAGGACTTACACCGGGAACTCAGCAAAGTCTGACTTGTGAGGAAACACGAGTATGAACAAGGTACCTCTTACCGCCCGTGGAGCAGCAAAGCTGCGCGAAGAACTCAATCACCTGAAAACGGTTGTACGCCCGAAGATCATCGCGGCCATTGCCGAGGCGCGGGCACACGGTGATTTGAAAGAAAACGCCGAATATCATGCGGCACGCGAGCAACAGGGCTTTACCGAAGGCCGGATCAAAGAACTGGAAGCGAAGCTGGCGCGCGCAGAGATCATCGATGTGACGACCCTCAATCCGGGGGGTAAGGTCGTTTTCGGCGCCACGGTGGAGCTCGAGGATATTGAGAGCGGCGAGTCGGTGACTTATCAAATCGTCGGCGAGGATGAGGCCAATATTAAGGAAGGACTGATTTCCATCACTTCGCCCATCGCGAGGGCACTCATCGGCAAGCGAGAAGGCGACGTCGCGACGGTGCAGGCGCCGGGTGGCGTTAAAGAGTTCGAAGTTTGCTCGGTTAAATATATTTAACCTATTTCTTTTCCGGATTTTTCCGATAAAGCGTGATGATATGGCCGATCGACTGAATCAGTTCGGCGCCCAGTTCTGCACAGATCTGGGCAGTCATCTCGCGCCTTTCTTCGCGGTCGGGGGCGTTTACACGCACTTTGATCAATTCATGATGGTCCAAGGCTAGACTGATCTCGTTCAAGACGGCGGGCGTGATTCCTGCTTGACCGGTAATGACCACGGGTTTCAGGGAGTGCGCTTTGGCGCGCAAAAATTTCTTGAGATCAGATTTCAATTTGAGTTTCCTCGAGAACGGGGTTCAATTTAACCGCACATTACAAGATGCCACGCAGTCGAAGCAGCCGCCGGTGGCTGGCCGAACACTTTTCCGACGAGTATGTGAAACAAGCTCAAGCACTTGGCTACCGCTCGCGGGCGGTATTCAAGCTGAAAGAATTGGACGAGCGGGAGCGCTTGTTCAAGCCTGGCATGGTCGTGTTGGACCTGGGAGCCGCGCCGGGCGGTTGGTCTCAGTACGCAGCGGAACGGGTCGGTAAAAGTGGCAAAATTATAGCGCTCGATGTACTGTCGATGGAAGCGATTCCGGGCGTTACCGTCATTCAGGGCGATTTCCGGGAAGAATCCGTTTTGGAGCAGCTGAAGATTGCGCTGGAGGGTAGGCCGGTCGATCTGATTCTGTCCGATATGGCGCCCAACATGAGCGGTACGCGCGTCGTGGATCAGGCGCGGGCGATGTATCTCGCCGAACTTGCGTTGGATACCGCCGAACAACTCCTGAAGCCCGGCGGGAGCTTCGTCGCCAAGCTCTTTCAAGGCCCGGATTTTGACGATTTTGTGCGGAAAGCTCGCCAAATGTTCGCCAAGGTTTCGGTGCGGAAACCCAAAGCGTCGCGTGATCGAAGCCCCGAGGTCTATCTGGTCGGCAGATCGAGAAAGGCCGTAGATTAAGGAGTCTATCCCGGTAAGCCGCGAAGGCTCGGCGCGAACGGCCCGGCCGAGCCGGCCTCTAAACTTGCTCGCGACTCAAAGGTATGGGTTTGGAGGTTTCCACCAACTCAGCTGGAACCGCCTCCTTCAGCGGAACCTCTTGTTCTCCCAATCGCGGCCAGGCCGCCAACACCGCCTTGACCAGCGTCGCCAGCGGGATCGCGAAAAATACGCCCCAGAATCCCCAAAAACCGCCGAAGAACAGAATGGCGACGATAATGGCGATCGGGTGCAGGTTGACCACTTCGGAGAATAAGAGCGGCACGAGCACGACGCCATCGAGGGTTTGAATGATGCCGTAAGCCAGCAGTAGATACCAAAAATCGTCGGTGAGTCCCCATTGGAAAAAAGCCACAATCATCACCGGAAACGTAACCAGGGTTGCGCCGACATAAGGAATGATCACCGAAAGTCCAATCAGAACCGAGAGCAGCAAGGCATAATTGAGCCCCATAAAGGAGAACGTCGCGTAACTCGCGGCGAGTAGCACGGTAACCTCGAAAAATTTTCCTCGCACATAATTCCCGATCTGTACGTCCACCTCGCGCCAGACACGCGTCCAAAGATAGCGGTCGCGGGGCATGTACTGGCCGAACCAAGCGAGGATGTTGTCCTTGTCTTTAAGGAAGAAAAACACCAGCAACGGAACCAGGATCAGATAGACGATAAGAGTGATCACGCTGACCAACGATGCATAGGAATACGTCAGCATGGCCTGGCCCCAGGCGAGAAGTTCCCGCCGTACAGTGGCGGTCAACTCGTAGATCTGTTCTTCGGTAATGAAGTTTGGATATTGCTCCGGCAGCTGCATGACCAGCATCTGTACGCGGTTGATCCAAGCCGGCAACTGTTCGATCAGTTGCACGGTTTGCTGATACAAGAGCGGCAGGAGTGCAACGAACAGAAACAGCAGAAAGGCCAGAAAAAGCACATAGACGATGATGACGGCTGCCAGACGGGGCAATTTGTGCCGTACGCCGACATCGACAATGCCTTCCAATAGATAAGCAATGATGCCCGCCGCGAACACCGGCATGAGCATATGTCCCAAGCTGACCACCAGCACGGAGCCGACAATCAACAAAATTGCGAAAGACACCGCCTGCGAGTTGGGCAGCACCCGCTTGACCCAGTCGCTCAACCATTCGCGCACGCTTTGCATGGTGAGAAGTCGCCCCTTTTTGAATTGTTTTAATTGTTATGGTGCATAACCGCACAAATAGTACAACAAACCCGCTGAACGAATAATGGACACTCGCCAAGTACCTTGATTCGAATGGAATTTCGAGCCTTTCTTGCACAACTTATCCACAGGTCCTCAACAGAGTAAACCACAGTATATTGTGCTTGACGGTCTCTCTAACCACATTCTATAGTGTTATTGTTAATTAAATCACTCATCCTTGAGGACACGCATCTATGGAAACCGAATCCGCTGTTTCTACCAGCCGACCTACCGTAATCCCTTCAGATTTGTCGATTGTTGCGGCCGATTTGCGCGTGACCGCTCCCGGTGAGATGCGCGTCATCCGGCGCAACGGCAAAGTGACCGGTTTCGACGCCGGTAAGATCAGTGTCGCCATCACCAAGGCATTCTTGGCTGTCGAAGGTAATACGGCCGCCGCTAGCCGGCGTATTCACGAGACTGTCGAGGAACTGACTCGCCAAGTCACCAGTGCCTTATTCCGGCGCAATCCTTCCGGCGGAACGATCCATATTGAAGACATCCAGGACCAGGTCGAATTGGCCTTGATGCGTGGCGGGCATCACAAGGTCGCCCGTGCTTATGTGCTGTATCGCGAGGAGAGGGCGCGGGCTCGTGCTGCCCAGAAAGCCGCCGAGCTGCAGGAAGAACGGGCGCAGGTCATTCATGTGACCCTGCCTGACGGCAGCCAAAGACCGCTGGACATGGCGCGCTTGCAAAAGATCGTCGAGGAAGCCTGCCGTGGCCTCGCCGACGTGGACGGCGGCTGGATTCTCGAAGAGACCCAGCGCAACCTGTTCGACGGCGTGCCCGAGAAGGATGTGGCTCCGGCGCTGATGATGGCGGCCCGAGCTCGGATCGAACAGGAACCGAATTACTCTTACGTGGCCGCGCGGTTGCTATTGGACAGCCTGCGCAGCGAAGCGCTGAGTTTTCTCGGCCACGGCTTTCTCGAAGCCACTCAGGACGAAATGGCGGAACGCTACGCGGAATATTTCGTGGACTATGTGAAGCGCGGCGCCGAACTTGAACTCCTGTCGCCCGAGTTGACCCGATTCGATCTGCAGCGCCTCGGGGCAGCGCTCAAACCCGAACGCGACCTCCAGTTCACGTATCTGGGCCTGCAAACCTTGTACGATCGCTATTTCATTCACTGCAAAGGTATCCGCTTCGAGCTACCGCAGGCGTTTTTTATGCGTGTCGCGATGGGGCTCGCCATCAACGAGATCGATCGCGAAGCGAAAGCCATCGAGTTCTACGACCTGCTTTCCAGCTTCGATTTCATGAGTTCGACGCCTACCTTGTTCAACTCCGGCACGCTGCGCCCGCAGCTCTCCTCGTGCTATCTCACGACTGTGCCCGACGATTTGGACGGCATTTTCAGTGCCATCAAGGACGACGCCCTTTTATCGAAGTATGCCGGTGGTCTGGGGAACGACTGGACCCGGGTTCGCGCCATGGGCTCCCATATCAAAGGCACCAACGGCAAATCGCAGGGCGTCGTTCCTTTCCTCAAGGTCGCCAACGACACGGCCGTCGCCGTCAATCAGGGCGGTAAGCGCAAGGGCGCTATGTGCGCTTATTTGGAAACCTGGCACCTCGATATCGAAGAGTTCCTGGAACTCCGCAAGAACACCGGTGATGATCGCCGCCGTACTCACGATATGAACACCGCCAACTGGGTGCCGGACCTGTTCATGAAACGGGTGGCAGAAGAGGGCGAGTGGACTCTGTTCACGCCTAGCGATGTGCCGGATTTGCACGACCTCACCGGCGAAGCCTTTGAAAAGCGTTATCTGGAATATGAAGCCAAGGTGGATCGCGGCGAAATCACGCTGTACAAGCGCGTTCCGGCGGTGCAGCTCTGGCGCAAGATGCTGTCCATGCTGTTCGAGACCGGCCACCCCTGGATCACCTTCAAGGATCCGTGCAATCTGCGCTATACCAATCAGCACGTGGGCGTGGTCCACAGCTCCAATCTCTGCACCGAGATCACCCTGCACACCAACGACAACGAAATCGCCGTGTGCAATCTGGGCAGTGTGAACCTGTCGAATCACATTACCGAGGACGGCACTCTCGATACGCGCAAGCTGGAGAGGACCATTTCCACCGCTATGCGCATGCTGGACAACGTCATCGATATCAACTACTACAGCGTGCCCCAGGCGCGCCGCTCGAATCTGCGCCACCGCCCGGTCGGACTCGGCATCATGGGCTTTCAGGACGCGCTGTACAAGCTGCGTATTCCCTATGCCTCGGACGAAGCGGTCAATTTCGCCGATAAAAGCATGGAATTGGTGAGCTACTACGCCATCAAGGCGTCCACCGATCTCGCTGAAGAACGCGGCCGCTATTCCACCTTCGAAGGATCATTGTGGAGCAGGGGTATCCTACCTTACGATTCCATGGCGCTGCTCGAGCAGGGCAGAGGTGGTTATTTACAGCAAGACCGCAGCTTCACCCTGGACTGGGACGCGCTCCGCGAACGGGTGAAAACCGTCGGCATGCGCAACAGCAACACCATGGCGATTGCACCGACCGCGACCATCTCCAATATCTGCGGCGTGTCGCAGTCGATCGAGCCGACCTACCAGAACCTGTTCGTCAAATCCAATCTCTCCGGCGAGTTCACCGTGGTCAATCCGTATCTGGTTAAGGACCTCAAGAAGCTCGACCTGTGGGACCCGGTCATGATCAACGACCTCAAGTACTACGACGGCAGCGTCCAAAAGATCGAGCGCGTACCGGACGATCTCAAGCAGCTCTACGCTACCGCTTTCGAAATCGATCCACGCTGGTTGGTGGAAGCTGCCTCGCGTCGGCAGAAATGGATCGACCAGGCGCAATCCCTCAACCTGTACATGTCCGAGCCCTCCGGCAAAAAGCTCGACAACCTCTACAAGCTGGCCTGGATCCGCGGACTCAAGACCACCTACTACCTCCGCACCTTGGGCGCCACACACGTGGAGAAAAGCACCGCGTTCGACGGCAAACTCAACGCCGTGAAGGCCGGTCCGATCGACGACGCGATTCCCGGAATGAAGAACCATCAGGCGGCTACCGCCTATACCGAAGCGGCAGCTTCGGGAGTGAAGATGTGTTCGATCGATGATCCGGAATGTGAGGCGTGTCAGTAGTTTATTCCCGCCTCTCTGAGTAATGACCGTCAGTTCCCTAACCCTCTCTGTGAGAGAGGGTTAGGGTGAGGGAAAATCAAAAAAGTTTCGTTTCGCGAGGCTTCAAGTTGTTGTGAGTTTTTCGACCCATAGCCAATCTACTGCAGCAAGTTCGGCAAATAATCACACGCGATATAACGCCCCTGGATTCTCAAGCACAATAAGCTAGTCTTCTTTCATGGCGTGTTCACTCCTCTTGTAGGAATGGATGATCTCGAAGATCGTCCAGAATACGCAGCTTACTTTATTCCTCATCCACGACTTTCGAGCATAACTCGCGAGGATGGTCATGAAACCTAAGCGGATGGTTAGATTGAACGAGAATCATGTCAGGAATCGTGAAAAAGGAGGCGTTAACTCATCCCATGCCGAAAATGTAGGGTCCCATGGATTAAAACAAAAAAAAAGCGAAAAATTTAAAGCTTCCGTCTGGGGTGTGGTGCACTAGATGTTTATCGAATCTGCTTCCAGTTAAAGAGGTAATTTTGTCACACTTTCTTAGAAGTCATAATCATTATCCAACTAATAAAGAACTCGAAAAGGTACTTGCGAACACATCTCGAAAAAAGTTCAAGCAGCCAAAATCTCTCGAGTCAGCACTTGCGAATATATCCCGTAATAAATGGAAAAAATTGAAGCCGTTCGGTAAGGATCCTCAGGTGAAAAAGGGTAGTCCGGTAGTCTCCGGAGGACTACCGTCACTTGGTAAACGCAGGTAATACCGAGCGGCAATTTACGGTAGATTTACCGTAACAGTCATAGGGCGGGTTAGCAGAGCGTAACCCGCCTTCCGCGGTGTACCCGTCACTCCACATCCCACGCTCGAATATCCAACGGAGGCGACCATTACGTACCGTTCGGTAGTCTGGAATGCTAACGGTCAGACCCAAGCGATCGAGCGAAACCCGAATGTCGAAAGTCGAAGCTTCCACGGCATGTTCTCACCAATGCTGTCTATATGGCGCAGGGTGCGCGCACCGCTCGACGTTTCGCGGTATGCGGCGGGTTACGGCCTTGCGGCCTAACCCGCCCTACTCACTTTCCTTTTTTCGGTCGCCTTTTACTAAAGGTGAAAACGCTTTAAGAGTGGGAGTCTCCCGATGTCACCCGAGCAGACCGTCGTACCTTTGAAGACGTCCTGACAGCTGGCTCAGTCTCTGGACCGCGAATCCGGCGTCTTTCGTTTTTGAAATACTGGTCTGTTTCCGCCTTGATAACTTTCGACAGCACCAAGAGGCCGATGAGGTTGGGAATGGCCATCATGCCGTTCATGAGGTCGGAGAAGTTCCAGACGAATTCCAGGCTGGTGGTGGCGCCTACGATGACGGCGGCGACGAAGAAGACGCGATAGATGCGTATGGAGCGTGGACCGAAGAGGTATTCCACGGCCTTTTCGCCGTAGTAATTCCAGCCGATCAGGGTGGAGTAGGCGAACAGGGCGGTCGCGAGCGCGACGATGATGGTCCCGGTACCGCCCAACGTCTCCGCCATGCTGGCGGCGGTCAGCTCTCCGGGGGCTACGGCCTGCGTCCATGGGGTTGCGGTGAGAATGACCAGGGCGGTCATGGTGCAGACCACCAGAGTGTCAATGAATGTTTGCGTCATGCTGACCAGCGCCTGCCTGACCGGTCCATCGGTGCGCGCGGCCGCCGCTGCGATGGGCGCGGAACCGAGTCCGGATTCGTTGGAGAATACGCCGCGTGCGACACCATAGCGCATGGCCGCGGCGATGGTGGCGCCGGCGAAGCCGCCCGTTGCGGCGATCGGATTGAAGGCATGGTAGACAATCAGGTACAGCGCGTGTGGAATTTCGGCGGCATTGAGGAACAACACCACCAACGCGGCGGCAAAGTAGCCGACGATCATGAATGGCACCAGCAGCGAGGTGAACCGGCCGATGGAGCGCACGCCGCCCAGGATCACCAGCGCCGTCAGAACCATCAGGACCAGTCCGGTGGTGAGTGGGGCGATGTGAAAGGTGCCTTCGAGGATTTTGGCGGTGGAATTGGCCTGCGTCATGTTGCCGATTCCGAAAGTCGCGAGCGCGGTAAAGACGGCGAACAGCTTTCCCAGCCAGGGCAAGCCGGCGCCCTTGGCTAGATAGTACATCGGCCCCCCGCGCATACCGTACTCTCCTTTTTCGCGGTACTTGACCGCCAGGACTGCCTCCGAGTACTTGGTGGCCATACCGACCAAGCCCGTCATCCACATCCAGAACACCGCCCCGGGGCCGCCCAGGCTAATAGCCGTCGCCACGCCGACGATATTGCCTATGCCGACGGTCGCGGCCAGCGCCGTCATCAATGCGGCGAAATGGCTGATGTCGCCATCGTGGCCGTGATCCTTTTGAAAGATGATGCGCAAGGCTCGAGGCAGCGCACGGAACTGCAGGCCGCGCAGGAGTATGGTTAGGTACAGCCCGGTTCCGACCAGCAGGATGAGCATGGGCGGCCCCCATACCCAGCCGGATAATGTGGCAATCAGTGTCTCGATGTCGCGCATGGCATTTCCTTGAGAATTTCGGCCATTATACGGGCGGGCGCCGTTCAACGGCTTAACAAAATCAACGCCGGTCGCGGTGTCCCGAACGCTATCCGCGCGAAGTGCCGCATTTTGCCGTTTTGCACCTAGACCTATGAGCCCGTTAGATAAAAGGCATTGTCTTACGGGACGGCTAAATCAGTACGGCCACTTCTCCAAAGTCAATGGATTCCCGAGATCGGCAGCGGTAGCATGATGACGACCGTGAAGTCCGACAGGGAGGATGCGTCATGAACAGGGAACAGTTTTTGATTTTCGTTGCGGTGTTTGCGCTTATGTGCTCGACGAAACAGAGCGGATCGGCTCATGCAGCCACAGTCTCGAGTTCGACCGTCATCCAATCGGTATCGTCCGTTTCGGTTGGCGGTTCACATGCGGAGGCTGTGATCAGCGGACCGCACGGGACGATCTCGCTCAACGGTGATCGCGTGGAAGTCAGAGACGGCAAGCTGACGGTGAACGGTGTGTCCTATGGCACGGTAGGGAAAAATTCGGTCGTGAAATATACCGTTCACGGTTCCGTCAAGAAGCTTTTCGTGGACGGGGTGGAGAGACGACCTGATCCCTGACAGCGGAACGTTGATTCCCGTTTGGGTTCGTTCGGGCAAAAATCTCCTTTGCTCACGAATCCCAATCGCATTTCCCGGAAGGCATAATAAGCGTCACAAGTTCGTCGTGACTGCGTTGAACACCGTTGAGGGATTATGTCTGCCATTCATCACGCCCTGGTATTGAACCTGCACCAGCCGTCCGGGAATCTCGAGCATCTGCTGTCAGAGCAGCCGTGGGAAGCGCACGAGATTCTTTATGCTTACGATCGTATTCCGCGGTTTCTTTGGGGGTACGAGGATATCGCGCGGGTCCACGTCTCGTTTTCCGGCACGCTTCTCGAGACCTTGTCAAATCCGGAGTTCCAAAGCCGCGTCTATGGGATCGTCGATTGCGGGTCGATGCTTTGGCACTACCAGAACGAAAGGATCATCGATATTCTCGGCACAGGCTATTACCACCCGGTTTTGCCTCTGATCCCCGAGTCCGATCGCGGCGAGCATCTGGCACGGTGGCAGGGCATTGCGAGGCACCTGTTTTGGCGGAATACGTTCCAAGGCTTTTGGCCCCCGGAGATGGGGTTTTCCATGGAACTGATTCCGCTGCTCAAGCAATTCGGTTACCGCTATGTGATCGTCGACAGCGAACACGTGGAACCGGTGACGCCCATGCGATGGCACGAACTGCGCTATCGTCCCCACATCGCTCGCCACAACGGCGAAGAAATCATCGTTGTCGTCCGCGATCGGGAGCTTTCGGATGCCCAGGAATCGGGCATGGACTACGTGTGGTTTACGAAAGAACTTGTTCAGCGTACCCAGTGGTGCGATTTCGAGCCTCTGGTTACGACCTGCACCGACGGTGAAAACGGCGGCTGGTTCCGGAATACGACCAATGAGGTGAATTTCTGGGGCGCGTTCTACCGTGAACTACTGGGCGAAGCGCGCAAGAAAGGTCTGATCCAACCGATTTTCATCAAGGATTATCTGGATCGGTTCGGTGTGTACGGTGAGGTCACGGTTAAAACCGGAGCCTGGAATACGGGTTGGCATCACGGGCGGGATTTCACGCAATGGACCGGTTCGCAGGCACAGAAGGACGCCTTGGCTCGAGTGCGAGCGGTGAGCGAGGCGGTGCATCGAGCCTGGAATGCCGCCAGGGCGAATGGACTTAGCGAAGCGGACACAAGCGATCTGAACGAAGCGTTCTGGCGATTGCTGCGAGGGGAAACGAGCTGCAATTTTTATTGGGGCGAAGATTGGGTACACCGCTGCCACGCGGATCTCGACGGGGCCGAGGCTTGTCTTTGGCGCTACGAAACCGGTGGTTCTTAGGGATTCACAGACCCCAGGTACGCTCAGCTTGGACTTCGATTTCCGACGGTGCCATCGAGCCATCCGGCCGATCGGCGAAGGATGGCCGGCGATTATTGCGATATCGTGGACACGTCACGCTCCGGAAGATTCCCCGCGTACGGGCCAAAGCCGCTGATTTTGGCCATTTGGCTTTCGATCCATTGTTCCGCTTGATGAGTAATTTCGGCGGCGCTCAGCGTGGCCGGTTCGATGGGCGGGCCGATACGCACCTGGATGATGCCCGGAAATTTGAGAAAGGCCCGCCGAGCCCAGTATTCGCCGGCATTATGCGCGACCGGCACTACCGGGCAGCCGACGCGCTGGGCGAGCAGTCCGCCGCTAGGTCCGTAACGTCCTTTCTGTCCGGGCGCAACTCGAGTTCCTTCCGGGAAAATAACCACCCAGAGGCCGTTTTTCAGCCGTTCTTCGCCATCCCTCAGAATTTGTTTCAAAGCAGCAGTTTTCGCCTGCCGGTTAATCGCGATCGGTTGCAAGGTCGCCATTGCCCAGCCCCATACCGGGATGCGCAGCAATTCGCGCTTCAGGATGAACACCAAAGGCGGGAACATGGCTTGTAAGGCTAAGGTTTCCCAGGCCGACTGATGTTTGCAGAGAATGATCCCGTTTCGTTCGGGAATGTTTTCGAGTCCTTGTACCTCGTACTTCAAGCCGCAGACGGTTTCCAGCATCCACAGGTTGAATCGCACCCACAAGCCGGCGATGGCATAGCGGGTTTCGAACCCTAGCGGATAGGCCGCCAACAACACCGGCCCTAGCACCAGGGTCGACAAGACTTGACCGGCAAAATAGACGGTCGAACGCAGGAAGACGCTAACGAGCTTCAAAAAGGATGTATTGGACCGCTGCATAAAGAGTCGGAAAGATGGGAATGTCGAGGTTGGGGTAGCGGGCCAGGGTCCGCGCACCCTTACCGGTTTCGACCAGGATGGGTTGTGCCCCGGCCGCTTGTGCGGCCTGGATGTCCCTGAAGGAATCGCCGATGGCCGGAACGGTTTTCAAATCGACCTTGTATTTCTCGGCAAAGGCATGGAACAGACCCGGCTTGGGCTTTCGGCAAGCACAGCCGTCTTCGGGGCCATGCGGACAGACGAACACGTCGTCGATTCGCCCGCCCGTCGCTTCCACGGCAGCGCGCATCTTGTCGTGGATTCGATCCAGCGTGCTCAAATCGAACAAGCCTCGGGCGATACCCGATTGATTTGTCAGCACGACGGTGCGGTAGCCCTGCTGGGTCAGGAGGGCTATCGCTTCCAGGCTACCGGGGATGGGCAGCCATTCGTCCGGCGACTTAATATAGGCGTCGGAGTCCTCGTTGATGACGCCGTCACGATCGAGTATGACGAACTTCGACATGGTAACGGACCGCCTACCCCTGTAGTTTCGAGATATCGGCGATGTTGAGGAACAGCCCCTCCACGATGGCTAGGAGACCCAGCCGATTGCGGCGAAGGTTCGCATCCTCGGTCATTACCATGACACTGTCGAAAAAGGCGTCCACCGTCTCCCGGAGTCGGGCGAGACGACATAGGGCCGCCGTATAGTCCCGTTCGTGCAACAGCGGAAGAATGTCTTCCTTCGCATGACGAGCGGTTTCCAAAAGGCGCTTTTCTTCCGCTTCTGTCAAAACGTGATCGTCCACGTTGGCGACGATCTCTTCTTCCGCTTTGCGCAGAATATTGCGAATCCGCTTGTTGGCCGCGGAAAGGCTTTCGGCTTCTGGTAACTGGCGGAACTCGCGCACGGCTTTCAGGCGGCTGTCGAAATCCGGCAATCGGCTGGGTCTCACGGCCAGAACCGCCTCGAACTCGTCATGACGCACGCCGCGCTCCAGACAGTAGCCGCGAAGCCTTTCAAGAATGAAGTCGTAAACCTCCGCATGCACGCGTTCGGCGTCGAAGTCATGGGCGAATTGAGCCAGCGCCGCATCGAGCAGGGCCGGAAGATCCAAGTCCAACCGGGCTTCGAGGAGGATACGGATCACCCCCAGAGCGGCTCGGCGTAAAGCGTAAGGGTCTTTGTCGCCGGTCGGGATCAGGCCGACGCTGAAGATGCCGGTCAAGGTGTCGATCTTGTCGGCGAGCGCGAGCATCAGACCGGTCGTCGTTTTCGGCAAGGGACCGCCCGATACCTTGGGCAGGTACTGTTCCTCAATGGCGGCCGCGATCTCTTCGGGTTCACCTTCGGCCAGGGCATAGTAGCGGCCCATGGTACCTTGCAGCTCGGGAAACTCACCAACCATCAGGCTCAGCAAATCGGCCTTGGCGAGAAGAGCCGCACGCTCGACCCAGGCGCTTTCCGTATCGAGCCGCTCGGCGATGGTGACAGCCAGCTTCTTGACCCTCTCGGTCTTGTCGAGCAGCGATCCCAGGGTTTTTTGAAAGGTGATCTGCGCCAGATCCGGAACGCGGCTTTCGAGGGTGTGCTTGCGGTCCTGGTTCCAGAAGAACTCGGCATCCGATAGGCGAGGGCGCACGACTCTTTCGTTCCCGGCGCGTACGATGTCCGGGGAGCGGCTATCCAGATTGCTGAAAGCGATGAAATAGGGCAGCAGGCCGCCTTCTTTGTCCTTCACCGGGAAATATTTCTGATTCGCCTGCATGGTGGTGATCAGCACTTCCGGCGGAAGCGACAGGTAGCGGGCGTCGAACCGGCCCAGAACCGGTACCGGCCATTCGACCAGGGACGCGACTTCGTCCAGCAGCTCGGCATCGATGTGCGCGTAACCGTTGACTGTTGACGCGATAGATTCGGCCGACTCGCGGATTCTCGCCTTGCGCGTCTCGAAGTCGGCGACGACGAAACCTTCGTTCAGGAGTTTTGCGGCATATTCGCCGGGCTCGTTCAGAACCAGTCCGTCGGGGTGGTGGAACCGGTGGCCATAAGTGATGCGTCCTGAGCGTACGCCTAGGATCTCGGTATCGATTACCTCACCGCCGAACAGCAGCACGACCCAATGCACCGGACGCACGAATTCGGCGGTTCCGGTTCCCCAGCGCATGCGTTTGGCGATGGGAAGAGCGGCCAGCGCCTGCCGCAGGATGTCCGGAACCAAATCTTCGGTCCGTCCGCCCTTGACCTCTTGTCGAAAGCCGACCCAAGTACCCTTGTCGGTTTCAATGGTCGTAAGCTGCTCGAGCGTGGCGCCGCAGCTCCTCATGAAACCCTCTAATGCCTTGGACGGCGAGCCGTCGGGTTGATAGGCGGCGTTGAGCGCGGGGCCTCGCCTTTCGATGGTTTGGTCGGGTTGGGAAGTCGCCAAGCCTTTCACCCACACGGCCAACCGCCGCGGCGCCGCATACGGTACGATTGCATCGAATCTCAACGACGCCTTAGTGAGACCGCTCTCGACGTTGTCTTTCAGGGCTCGGCTCAACGTGAGCAGCGACTTGGGCGGCAATTCCTCGGTACCCAGTTCGAATAATAGATCGCGGGTCTCACTCATCGCCGGCACTCCTCGAATTCAGCAACGGAAAACCGAGCTTCTCACGGCGCTGGTAATAGGCTTCTGCGACGGATTTGGCCAAGTCGCGGACACGGAGGATGTAGCGCTGGCGCTCGGTGACGGAAATCGCCCGGCGCGCGTCGAGAAGGTTGAAGGCGTGCGAAGCTTTCAAAACCATTTCATAAGCCGGTAAGGGTAGATCCTGGGCGATCAGTTTTTGGCATTCGCGCTCGTAAGTGTCGAAGCAGCTAAACAGGAAGTCGGTATCGGCATGCTCGAAGTTAAAGGCGGACATTTCCACCTCGTTCTGGTGATAAACATCGCCATAAGTCACGGGGCCGTTCGGCCCCTGGGTCCACACCAGATCGAACACGCTTTCGACACCTTGGAGATACATGGCGATGCGTTCCAGCCCGTAGGTGATCTCGCCGCTGACCGGCCGGCAGTCGAGTCCCCCGACCTGCTGAAAATAGGTGAACTGGGTGACTTCCATCCCGTTCAACCAGACTTCCCAGCCGAGGCCCCAGGCCCCCAGGGTCGGCGATTCCCAATTGTCCTCGACGAAACGAACATCGTGTTCCAGCAAGTCGAACCCTAGGAAGCGCAGGGAGTCCAGATACAAATCTTGGATATTGAGCGGGCTCGGCTTGAGAATGACCTGAAACTGGTAATAATGCTGGAGCCGATTGGGATTCTCGCCATAGCGGCCATCGGTCGGCCGGCGGGAAGGTTGTACGTAGGCGGTGTTCCAAGGCTCCGGGCCTATGGAGCGGAGGAATGTCGCGGGATGAAACGTCCCCGCCCCGACTTCCATGTCCAGAGGCTGCATGATGACGCAGCCTTGTGCTGCCCAGTATTCCTGCAGCGCCAAGATCAATCCCTGAAAAGTGGAAACGTCGCGTTTAGCTATGGTTTGAATGGCCACAACGGTTTCGGATGGTTGATTAAAGTCGTCGATTATATCCCGAAACGAGTATTGGACCGATCACCGTGGTAGCCGATTGCGCCGCCCGGATGGCGGCGACAAAATACCGCATCTATAAAGGTCAGGACTTACGCAGAAGCGCTTTCGGTTCCCGCTCCCTCAGGGAGGAGGGTTAAGGTGAAAGGGATGAAATGAAGGAACTTCCTTCTCGATCCCCTCATCCTGACCTTCTCCCAGAGGAAGAAGGGGCGAAGTGCGTAAGTCGTGAAGGTTTCACGAACTAATTCGAGAGGACATATGAAAGTCGTCGGTTTCAATCACGCCTCATTGATTGTCAAGGATCTGGACGTTTCGCGACGGTTCTACGAAGGTATTCTCGGATTGACGCCCAGCAACAAACGCCCCCGCATGCCTTTCGACGGCGTTTGGTACGAGATAGGCGAGCAGCAGATCCATTTGCTTCAGGTACCGAATCCCGATGAGGGTGCGGAACGGCCGGAACACGGCGGGCTCGACCGTCACGTGGCTTTGAATGTCGCAGATCTCGAGGTGATCAAGCGCGACCTCGAACAAGCAGGAGTGCCCTACAGTGTGAGTAAGTCCGGCCGTCGTGCGCTGTTCTGCCGGGACCCGGACAACAATACCTTCGAGCTTATCGAAATGCCTGCCTAGATTTCCTATCTCGAGCCGCCACGAAGGGAGATCGATCCCTTCCGGCGGCGGTCCTTATCGGCCACAAGGGCTTGCGCCCGGTGCCCGAAATTGGGGCAACTCCCATTTCGGGAAAATCCTTCAGAATCGTTACGTCCCCCCGAAACAGAATCAGCCAAGAGGGGCCGTGAAGTTCAGAAGCGCATGGTCCGCCAGCGTTTCGTAATTCTGGTGCGGCGGCTCTCGACCGATTTTCTCCGAGCGGGCGAGGTTCTTCCAGGTGCCGCTGCAGCGGCCGAACTGCTAGCGTTGAGCGAGTTTCGCCGCTGGGACCCGATCGGTGCCCCTGTCGGCGTCACTGTACGTCGCGGGACCTTTTTGATCCGCAACAGCAGCGCAACGCCACCGGATGGCACGCCCGCAATCGGGTAGGCAGCGGCTTCATTCAATCGGTTACTCGCCGGAAGGGAAGGCGGTCGGAATCTATGAAGCCTTAATCCATGCCTTCCAGATAGCCAGTCGCCGTTTTCTAGGAAACAACTCTGGATCCCGGTCCTCTTTGCCGAACCACGGCTGAACTCTGCTCCTAGGACGGGCCGTATCGACGGCTGAAAGGTTAATGAAAGGTTCGGACGATAGAATGCAATCATCAGTGCTCGCACCTGAGTGTGGCAGTCCGCAGAACGGTGCATTACGACTTGGGCCGGCATCCCAGCCGTGACGGTTGCGAGTCGGGTTAGTGGTTAATCGCCTGGATGTTTCTTATTTAGGCTCGATGCCTCCGATAGGGATACGAACGGGCAGGATGCATCGGCACTTCATTGCCTCTCGGGCAGCTACGTCCAACGCGACGGCGGCCGAGCCCCAAGTCCGGCAAATGCCGTACCGATGTATGGGACACAGCATCCATAGGACTCTGCGAGCTTAGTGAACCAGACAATAAGGTGCTGCCTATGATACGTAAGCATTTTTACTATTATTTCAGTCACCTGCGGAATGATATTCCTGCAGGCATCGTCGTGTTCCTGGTTGCCCTGCCGCTGTGCCTGGGGATCGCGCTCGCTTCCGGTGCTCCACTGTTCGCCGGCATCATCACCGGCATCGTCGGCGGCGTGGTGGTCGCTTGGGCCAGCGGTTCACAGCTGAGCGTAAGCGGTCCGGCGGCAGGGCTCACTGTCATCGTGCTGAACGCCATCGACAAGCTCGGCAGCTTCCAGTCCTTTTTGCTGAGCGTCGTCATCGCCGGTGGACTCCAATTGGTCCTGGGCTTCCTCCAGGCCGGGGTGATCGGCGCCTACTTTCCATCGGCCGTGATCAAAGGCATGCTCGCCGCCATCGGCTTGATCCTGATCCTCAAACAAATTCCGCACGCGGTCGGCTACGACGCCGATTTCGAGGGTAACGAAGCTTACTCTCAACCGGACGGCCATACGACTTTCTCGGAACTCGCCTATTCGCTAGAAGCCATTTCGCCGGGTGCGGTGATTGTGAGTGTGGTAGCGATCGGGATCATGCTGCTGTGGGAGACCTCGCTGTTCAAGCGCAATGCCGTGTTAGGCCTGATTCCGGGGCCGTTGGTCGCGGTGCTCTGGGGGGTGGCGTACAACCTGCTCACGATGAAGTTCGCACCGGCTTACGCGATTGCGCAGGAACATCTGGTGAAGCTGCCGGAGATTCAAGGTGTGCAAGGCTTCTTTCAGCAGTTCACCTTCCCGGATTTCACGCAGTGGGCTAACCCCGAGGTGTATACGGTCGCCGTCACCATCGCCATCATCGCGAGTCTGGAGACGCTTTTGAGCCTGGAAGCGGCGGACAAGATCGACCCCTTGAAACGGGTTGCCCCGACTAATCGGGAATTGAAGGCGCAGGGGCTCGGCAATCTGATCTCTGGGGCTATCGGCGGGTTGCCGATGACGGCGGTAATCGTGCGCACCTCCGCCAACGTGAATGCCGGTGGGCGCACCAAGGTGGCGTGTTTCACGCATGGCGTTCTCTTGCTGTTGAGCGTGATGTTCATTACCGAGTATTTGAACCTGATTCCTTTGGCCTGCCTGGCGGCGATCCTGCTCTTGACCGGCTACAAGCTGGCCAAGCCGAAGCTGTTCAAGGAGATGTACGCCAAAGGGGCCAGCCAGATCGTGCCGTTTGTGGTCACCATCGTGGCGATCCTGATGACCGACCTGCTGAAGGGCATTGCTGTGGGCATGGTGGTCGGTTTGTATTACGTCATTCGCAGCAATTTCCATGCGGCGATCACCTTGACCCGGCACGGCAACAACTATCTCTTGCGGCTGCACAAGGACGTGTCTTTCTTGAACAAGGCGCTGTTGCGGCGGTATCTCGACAGCGTCGAGGAAAACGGTTATGTCATCATTGATGCGAGTCGGGCGCAGTTCATCGACCAGGACATCCTTGAGACCATCTATGACTTCGTGGCGGCCGCTTCAGACGACAACATCACCGTGGAACTAAAGAACCTCAATGGCAATTCGGGGCTGATACCGCCGAAAACGGTCGTTTCGGTGGATGCTTTCGTCCGCGAGGGAAGCGGTAGAAGAACACAGGTCGGCCATGCCTAGGCCGACCGCTAATCGTTCTGGTCGGAAGTCGAGAACACGAACGGAATCGAGCGGAGCTGTACCGCGGCAGCTGCGATTTTCGGCCAGCCTCGTCGCGGCCTCGATATTTTTTCTGATGACTACTATGGACTCAGCTTTAGGCAACATCCTGGATGACGGCGAGGATGGCGATGCGGCTCTGAGCAGCGAGTTCCCTCATATTCCCGAACCCATGGTGTTCGACCTGGTCAGGCCGTTGGGGGTGCAACGGGGTGAGTTCGAAATGAATGTCCTAGCGGGGCATTCGTTGAAGAACGGCGAAACGGAGTGGGCGCCAGAGCTGGAATACGCGGTCCGGGACGGGTTCGCGATTGAATTCGAACTGCCGTTTGAAAATCTCTCAATCGCCCAATACAAGCTGGCGGTGCAGGGAACCCTGGGAACGTTGCTCGGACAGCGTTACATTCACGGTTGGCAGGTCATTGGACGCTATGACCGGGAACACCGGGACTATTCCGCCGACGCGCTTTATCTCGCGGGTTATCGCTGGAACGCCGTGTCAAGCACCTTCAATATGGCCGGGGTTAGGTGGTCAGGTATCGACCGGCGCGACAAGTTCGCCGGCATCGTGAATACCAGTTGGTTTTACAATGTTTCCGACCATTTGACGTTCGGTATTGAACTGGACAACGAGATCGATTCGCGCTGGCGATATTTTCTGATACCGCAAATACACCTGGACCTTACCGATCATGCCACGCTTCAGCTCGGCGTAGGACCGTCTCGCATGCAGGGAAAGCATACGGAATGGCAGGCCGTCTGGCGCATGATTTTCGCATTTTAAAATCGCTCCGCCCTTAGAACCATCCCAATAGGCTGCCCACCCTGAGCCCTTCAACCGAGCTCGGGACAAGCTTGACGAAGGGGCCTTAAGCCGCTTGGGATCGGCTCTTAGACCCTTCATCGGTTCGAAGCTCCGGATCGCTGCTTCGACATAGGCCGAATCTTGCCGGCCATCCGCACCGTGGTAAGTAAGCCGAGCGCCCCGCGATTTTTTGGACGAATTTTTTGTCGTAGTTTTTGATGAGGCAAAATCGTCCGATCGTGAAATAGGCGGTATCGGAAACGATACGATACGGTCAGGTCGCTATTGGTAGCAAAGCCTCGGGAGATAGAAAGCTGTTTTTCGATTCCCAAGGAGGGGCCAGGATCATGATCACGCGAAAATCGGTCTTGACATCTCTCGTCGCCATCTGTACTGGTGGTTATTTCGGAGCGGAGCTCATCGCCGCGCCTGACGATCCGCTCGAAGCGGTACTGGCGGAGACCACCGGAGGATACATGAGCGACACGGCGATTACCGCCAAAGTCAAGTCGGCGCTGCTGGCGGACCAGACCACCAGTGGCTTCGCCATTCAGGTCCAAACCAAGGACGGTGTCGTGCAGTTGAGCGGATTCGTTGATAGTGCGGCTGAAAAGGAGCGGGCGGCGGAAATCGCTAGCGGCATCGAAGGCGTAAAGGATGTGAAGAATGACATCAGGGTGGGCGGTACCGGTACGCCTTAGAACGTCGACGCCGAACGAGCGGAGCGCCGTCGCACATCGTTTTCGACCGGCTCGAAGTTGTCGGCTCATCGCCTTCGATTCCGGTCGTAACTCGGAGCACCGACCATTCGCGGTCGGCGCATTCCTCGGTTTATGGGCCCGCGCCTCCGAGTTTGTCACCGGCAGGTGGCGACGTTGGAAAGGCACCCGTCCGGAAGCCCGGCTGCCGTTGAGCCGCGCGGCCGATTCGGTGTAAGTATTCTCGCCGATGTCTGGTTTTGCTGGTCATGAAAGCTCATCCGGTTAACACGACACAATCAGGCGCTTTCCGCTTTAGTCCTATCGACGATCCGTTGTGGCGAATCGAAGAAGAAGGATTCAATCTAGCTCGGGAGCACGAAATCGAGTCCCTGTTCGCGGTTTCAAATGGCTATGTCGGCTCCCGTGCATCGCTCGCCGAAGGGAGTCCTTTGTCCAACCCTGCCACTTTCATCGCAGGCGTTTACGATACCAATTCATCGGCCCAGGGCGATCCCGTTCCGGAACTGGCCGTCGCGCCAGACTGGATGCGGCTCACTTTGCTGGCCGGTGAAAGGGAATTTCGGCTGGAGGATGGTGGTTATCTCTGGCATCGCCGCACCATCGACCTGCGCCACGGTATTTTATGGCGGGAGTTTGATTACAGTGCGCCGAACGGCGGACTGATTCAGGTCCGTGCCTGCCGCTTGGCCTCGCTCGCGGATCGGCATGTTCTTTTTCAATGCGTACAGATCAAAGCTGAAAGCCGGGTTCCTGGAATTCATCTCCGCGCCTCTACCGAGTCTGGCATTGAGCAGCCCGACCAGGCGCGGCTGATATCGGAATCCTGTCCACCGCTGGATACAGGGGACGACGCGGCTAATCTTTTGGAGTTCTGCACGCGGTCCACGAGGATCAAAGTCGCGATCGCCACTGCGGGTCGGTTGCGGATAGACGGTACAGTCATACCGCCCAACTTAGAAAGGTTACCGGGTAGACGCATCGAGTCCTGGGAATTTGATATCGAGGCGGGGAAGACCTACCGTTTCGATCGGCTGGTGGTTATTTACACCTCGCGCGACACCGAGCAACCGACCACCGTGGCCGCTCAACATCTACGAAGACTGTTGCGGGTCGATGCGGACGAGGTCATCGACGCCCACGCGCGGGCTTGGAACGAGCGCTGGCGGGAAAGCGATATCGAAATCGAAGGGGACGAATCGCTCCAGAAAGCCGTACGGTTCGCGTGTTATCACCTGATTAGCGCGGCTAACCCGGAGGATGAGCGGGTATCGGTCGGGGCGCGCGCTCTGACCGGGTCTGCTTATAAAGGCCATGTGTTCTGGGATACGGAACTCTTCATGCTGCCTTTCTACATTTTTACCCACCCACCTTCGGCGCGGGCGCTCCTGATGTACCGCTACCACACCCTGCCCGCGGCGCGGAGAAAGGCGCAGCGGTTGGGCTACAGTGGAGCCTTGTACGCTTGGGAGTCGACCGACACCGGCGAAGAAGTCACGCCCGGTTATGCCGTTTCTCCCGACGGCGATATCAAGCCCATCCTAAACGGGGTTTGGGAGCACCATATCAGCGCGGACATCGCTTACGCCGTGTGGCAATACTGGCAAGCCACGGGAGATGAAGGATTTATTCAGCATGCCGGCGCCGAAATTTTGTTCGAAACTGCTCGGTTCTGGGCGAGTCGAGGCCTATTGGAGGATGACGGCTGTTATCACATTCGGGAAGTCATCGGACCCGACGAGTATCACGAAGGGGTCGACGATAACGCCTTCACCAATGTGATGGCGCAATGGAATCTGGAGTGTGCCGCCGAAGCGGCACGGCTTCTTGCCGAGCGATGGCCGGATCGATGGCAGGAACTGATGCACCGCCTGGAGTTGGGCGCGGACGAACCCGAGATCTGGCGGGACTTGGCGCAACGCATGTATACCGGGTTCAACCCGGAGACCGGCTTATTCGAGCAGTTCAAGGGGTATTTCGACCTTGAGGAGATCGACATCGCCGAATACGGTCCCCACGCTATGCCGCTGGACGTTATCCTGGGTCGGGAGCGGACACAGCTTAGCAAGATCGTCAAGCAGGCCGATGTGGTGATGCTGCTCCATCTGTTCTGGGATCGCTTTGCCCCCGAGACCTGCGAAGCGAATTTCCGCTATTACGAGACGCGCACCACTCACGGAAGCTCCCTGAGTCCGTCCATACACGCCGCCGTGGCAGCTCGATTGCGCGATACCGATACTGCGTTGCGCTATTTCCGGCAGGCGGCGGAAATCGATCTCGCCAACAATATGGGCAATGCGGCAGGGGGTGTCCACGCGGCGGCGCTTGGAGGCTTGTGGCAGGCAGTGATCTTCGGATTCGCTGGCCTCCGCCTCCTGCCGGACGGCTTGGGTTTCGCGCCCCATTGCCCACCTCAATTGCGTGCGCTTCGCTTTCCCCTGATCTGGCGCGGGATCCGACTGCGGGTAGAGTTGCGGCCCGATACTATGGAGGTCGCCGCGGAGTCAGGAGGGGCCTTAACGGTCCAAATAGGAAATGGGGAACCCGCGCGACTCACACCCGGCCGGCGCATACGCTGGAAACGAGGGGAAGGAGTCGAAGTCTGGAAGGAGGTTTCATCATGAGCGAAGTGCCAGTGGAAAAGAACACAGTCGTATTGCCGCTGGACAGCACGGCCAGGTCGGCTGCGGTATTACCCGTGGCGGAGACCGTCATTCGGCTTGCGCAAGCGATACCGTGCGTCGTGCAAACCGAAATGCCCCCAACCCCGATCCCAGGACTGAAAAATAAGTTTCCCGGGCTGAAGACCCTCCTCGAACACGCCATCATCGCTCCGCCGCGAGAGAATCCGGCAGAAGCCATCATCCGCGCGGCGACGGAAAACCATAGCCTCTGCATCGTCATGGCGATGCACGAAGGGCAGAAAAAGGCCGACACCGGGCTGGATGCCATAGCTGAAGAGGTCCTCCGTGAGATGCCGTGTCCGGTCGTTCTGGTACCCCCGGAGCGCGGGGCTGCGCCGTGGCGCGTTCGCCAGGTAGTGCTGCCCCAGGACGGCACGCCGGTGACTGCTCGTGCGGCGGCGCCGGCGATTGCGCTTGCCGGCCGCGCTGGTGCCGGTCTGCTAGTCTTGCACGTGTCTGGCGCACATGCCGTCTCGCCGCAGGAGCCCGGCAGCTTGACTGCGCCTCGATACGTGGATCAACCCCAGCATGAGTGGCCGGCCTGGGCCCGTGAATTTCTTGATCGGGTGAGAAGCTTGTCCGGCGAACATCCGGTGAAAGGCGGCATCCAGATGTGTATGGCGCACGGCGAGCCGGGCCCCGAGATCGTGCGTTTCGCCCGTGGCCATCGAGCAGATCTGATCGTCCTGTCTTGGCGTGGTGAGCTGGCGCCTCGTTGCGCGCTCACGCTTCGGTACGTGTTGCAGCATGCGCCTTGTCCGATTCTGGTCTTACCGGAGAGTCACGAATGAGCAGGCCACGTCGTTTGTCTTCGGCGACACGAGGTCCTAATCCGCGCTGAGTTCGACGAGGTCCGTCACCACCAAGTCCGCACCCGCGGCTTTCAAGGCTTCCGCGTGGCCTGTGCGGTCGACGCCGATGACGCAGCCGAATCCGCCTTTACGGCCGGCTTCGACGCCGGCGATCGCGTCTTCCACAACCACCGCACGGGCCGGTTCGACGCCGATTCGGCGGGCCGCCTCGAGAAACGAATCCGGCTCGGGTTTGCCGCGCAATTGCATGCGCTCCAAGTCGATGCCGTCGACCCGGGTGTCGAAGAGGTTGGTCAAGCCGGCCGCTTCCAATACCTCCGCGCAGTTCCGGCTCGCCGACACGACCGCCGTGGCGAACGTTTTTGCTCTCAGTGCATGGATCAGGTCGACGGTCGAAGGATAGACCTCGACGCCCAGGCGGGCGAGGAGTTCTCGATAGAGCTCATTTTTTTTGTTGCCCAGCCCACAGACGGTTTCGAGTTCTGGTCCGTCGCTGGGATCGCCGTACGGAAGCTCGATGCTACGCGAGGCGAGAAAACTCGCCACACCATCGTAGCGGGCTTTGCCGTCGATGTAGCGCCGATAGTCCGAATCAGCGTCGAATGAAGGCTGGGTTTCGCCATGGCGAGCCCCATAGCTTTCCAGGAAATCGTCGAACAGAGCTTTCCACGCGAGCTTGTGCAGCGTCGCGGTCTGCGTGATGACGCCGTCGAGGTCGAAAATAACGGCGTCGTAATCGCTCCGTCTGAGGACGTGTTGTGCCGTTTGGGTATTCATGAGACCTCCGTGATGTCTACGGTCAAGACTTCCGCATCGCTATTGGACCTCGGATTATCGAAAATTCGGCAAGACGTATACCAGGCCGGAGAAACGCTACATTGCAGGGCAAAAAGTCCGAGAGGGACCCCGATGAGTGCCGTGACCAATGCGCTGCCGGATTGCTCCCCTGATGTCTGCTAAAGGGACCTGGAACGAGTGGCGTGACATTGGCTCATGCCCTGTCGGTCAGGCCGGGATGGGCTGTTCGAAGGACTGAATCAGAGTTTCCTCAGCGGTAGTTGGAGTTCGTTTCCGGGTGCGGAAGACGAACGGTCAGCATTTCATTACCGCCCCTCTGGAACTCGTAGGACACCTTGACGGTTGCGGCCCGGTAACCCTCGGTGGTCAGTTGCGCCATGACACCGTCGAGGTGTCGCGATTTGACCCCGCCGAGTTCCAACAGGGGGAACACGCGGACCTCCGCTGCCACGCGGCAAAGCTCGCGCAAGGCATGCAAATGGAACGCCTGGTCGAAATGAGCGCTGTAGAGAAACAGAAAGTGCGAGCACAGGGCGAGATCGAAGGAACGGTCGGCGAACGGCAAGCACGGTAGCTCGGCGTCGACATATCGCCCCTCGCGTTTTCCCGCAGGGTAATCGGCCAGGAAGGCCCGCATAGCGGCTAGCCGCATTTCACCGAGGTCTTCGACGGAGCGGATATGCGACCAGACGAATTGGTCGGCGTTCCTTCGGGTCTGCTCCAGGACGATGGGGTAGGTTTCGTCGATACGGGACCAAATCTGCTCGTCCGTAAACCGGTAAATCGGATCGACAGAAACCACCGCACCGCCGCGCGCGGTCAGCTCGGCGTTGAAGTCGGCGGGTCCGTCTCCGCAGCCCAGGATGCGCTTTCCGAGGTCGTCCGGCTGCAATGCGAACATGGCCACATACTCGTCGAAAGAGCGTCCCCAGGGGACAACCTGATCAAGTTGAAAAGCCATCTTTACCGTGCTCGCGTGTGTCGAAGGAAAACGCACTCGTACCGGCACAGGAGGGAGCTGCTTGTGCTCCTGCTCAAGAATGGGTTTCGCCGGCTCGTTCTGGTTGATGGGAGACCTCCATGATGCGCACCCTGAGCATCCCGCCGCCGGGGCTGGGCCACTCGATCTGGTCTCCCTCGGAAAGCCCGAGGAGCGCGCTGCCTACCGGGGCAAGAATAGAGATCTTATCTCCTTTGCTGTCGACGTCTTTGGGATAGACCAGCGTGCGGGAAAATTCCTGACCGGTTGATTCGATGGTGAAGCGGACAGTGGAGTTCATCGTGACCACGGACGGTGGCACCTGATCCGGGTCGACCACCTCGGCGCGTTCCAGCTCCGCTTGCAAATCCGCTTTGCCCGGGAAAGCATCTGCAGGCAGGGAATCGAGCAGGTCCTCCAGGCGTTCCAAATCCGTTGATGACACGATGATGTTGGGTTTCTTGGCCATTGATGTATCCTCGTCACCTCGTTCTGAGTAAAGTCGTTTGCGCGCGAAGCGATGCTTTTCATCACGAACGTGCGCGTCGTTTAAGCGTGGGCTCATCCGGTAGAAGCCTAGGCTTCACTTACGGTTCGCCGAGTGCGCGCTCCTCATGAATATTGAGACCGAGAAGCGAACAGTCGTTCCGCAGTGTGGCTGCGAGAGACGACTTATTTTGGCGAAGGAGGGGCAAAGTGGGCTTGGTCTTGCTCCATGTCTCTTTCGAAGAAGCGGTCTCGTAGATCGAAACACGCATTAACGGGTCTCGTGGTACGACCGTCCGCCTTCTGGCGCCGTGCCCGCGCCCGTACGTTCGGCGCGAACTGGAAAGTGTGAGGCACGCAGACCGGCTTCCTGCCTATAGTCGGGCACCGAAAACCAGCGCTTCGCGCCGGCAGCAGCTTCGCCCGATCTGAGGCTACCTTATAAGATATCCTCCTATTGTTCAACAAATGCTGCTCGGAGCCGACAAAAGCGGTACAGGTTTGCCGAGTCAATTTAAACCGGCGTAGCACCGGTTTCAGCAATGGACAGTGGGGTTCAATGAGTCTCTGTGGCCAAAGGCTGCGTCCAACAAACAAGGTTTAGAGCGGATGGTCGAAGACGTCGTCCGGCCCGTCGACGACGATTTCTGGGCGTCCGTTGAAGAGCTTCAGATGGCCGCGCACGTATCCGTAGCCACGCCGCGGCTCGGTTACCGTGCGCCCGCCTTCGGTGCCACCGGCGATATAGCGTGTTTGGAGAAGCTCGATTAGCTCTTGCGCCTGGACGGTTTCGATGTCCGGGATGAAGATGCTGAACGGTTGCGCCTGAGAACCGATATCGATTACAGCTTTACGCGAACCTAAACGGCGGTAGGCTTGAAATTCCGTAAAGACTGTCGCTTGCCGGCCTTCTTCAGCCCATTTTGTGATCGTTTCGAAATCGATACGCGGGTTCAAGATCTCGGTTCCCGCCGCGCGTGCCCGCCGGTAATCGTCGATGATCGCCGCCCGGAGTGCCCACCAGGCCGTTAGCGCCGGATAATCCCGCATTACTGAGCCGTTCACCTCGACCTGGTTCCATACGCCCAGACCTTGGGCCTGCGCCTTGCGTTCGGCCGCCAGATACCGCCTGTGCAGCGCCTCGGTGCGGACGTTCCCATACTTCGGGAAATAAGGACTGTAGCCGAGCGAGATCAGGTGCTCCTGGTAATCCAAGTCATCGATGAATATGAGAGCCAGCAATCGGCCGTAGTTATCACGGAAACGGGAGAGAGCGGTATCCGGCGGAGCATCGGTTTTGGGCGCATCAAAGTCGAGTATGATCTCGCGACCCGGTGTAAACAGAGTGGCGGAGTATTCGGCCGTTTTCTTGCCCCAAGGGGTTACCGGTTTGTCGCCGCCCGCTTTCGATTCCTCGGTATCCAGAGCCTGAATGCGCACTGATTCAGAGCGGCCGTTAACGGTGACGCGAACGGTGTCTCCGTCAACCGGGCGTTCGACCTTTGCCGCGAGGCGATGGTTACAGATTTCTTCCGTCATGTAGAGCTCCTTCTGCTTGAAATATAGTGACGGCTTGTCTTACAGATAATTGCTGCCATGGACACTGGCGACAGGCTAAACGATCACGCTCTGGAATATATAACGAAGAGATATGGACGGCCTATGACAAATTTCCGTAATTCCATGTAAACGACAAGGAATGCGTTTCGTTCCCTAACAGAGGGCAGCGGCGGGTGAATACGGCTTCGGCTCTCAGTGTCGCCGGTACCTCGTTGCCAACACCGGCACCGGCTCAAACACACCGGCCCCCCGTGAAATAAAAGTCGAGACTTTGCTTCAGTCGTCTCGGCAGGGCCGAGCGGGGAATCAGGAAGGGCGAAGTGTTTCCGGCAAAGGCGTAGGAAGCTTGTCGGTAGTTCATCTTCATCCAAAGCCACGAACCCTGTTCCAGAGTGGAAGGCCGTGCCTACTTCCAGCCCGCTTTCGCGACATGCGCCGCCAGTATCAGAAGCTCCCTCAGTTCAGACGGGGTATGTATGATGGGGCAGGCAAGCAACCTGCGCTCGAAGTATGCCGGTCCGCTTCCGGAAATATCGGTATGGGTGTATCCAAAGAAGGTGAGTCAGACTGAGGGGGTAGGATCGACAACTATCCGAAGTTTTCGTTTAGCTTGCCGTAGGTCGACGATATCACAGAAGGAAACTCTGAAATGTGGAGTTGATTTGAGTCCATAAGAGTACGTTTGAATATACGTACGTTAATTACGACGTACAATAGTGAAAAAATTAACGCGTAAAGGACTGATATGAAAGCTAATCCGGGCGGGCAGATCGATCTAAACGAGGTTGTTGGTCGTAACGAGATCATCAAGCAAATTTGGGACACCATCGATCGACAATCGATTCGTATCAATGCCGAGCGGCGCATCGGCAAGACAACGATCATCAAGAAGCTTTGCGCAGAGCCGATTAGCGGTTGGGTTCCCATTTTCCAGGATCTGGAGAAGTGCCATACGGCCGAGGAATTCGCTACCGCTGTATACCAAGAAGTCGATGGCTTTCTCTCGGCTCGTCAAAGGACGGCCCGACGCGTCCGGGACTTTCTCAAAGCTATGGGCGGGACCGAGGTCAAAGGCGTGTTCAAGCTGCCTACGTTTGGAGCTCAGGCGCCGTGGAAGGAGATCCTTACCAAGGCGATCGAAGACTTGGTCGAAGAACGAGAGAAGCACGACGAACGCCCGCTTTTTTTGTGGGATGAAGTCCCTTACATGCTAAAAAGCATCAGCGATCGCGAGGGGGAGCCCGTGGCCATGGAGGTACTCGATACTCTGCGCGCGCTACGTCAAGGTCTGGGTGACAAGGGACTGCGGATGATTCTCACCGGTTCCATTGGATTCCATCATGTCATTCATAGCCTCAAGCGCCAGAGTTATGCCAATTCGCCACTGAATGACCTTTACCCTCTCGAGGTTCCGCCCTTGGATTCCGCAGCCGCCGCCGAGTTGGCCGCGAAACTGATCGCAGGCGAGCTTATTCCGACCAAGACTCCGAAGGCTGTCGTCGAAGCCATTGCCCGAATTTCGGATGGGTTTCCTTTCTACATCCACCACATCGTCAAGGCGCTCAAGCTTGCCGGCCGGGAGGCAACGCCGGATGCCGTCGAAGCGATCGTGTCCCGGCAACTGCGGGATAGCAACGATCCTTGGGAGCTAAATCACTTCCGCGAGCGCATCCCGGTTTACTACGGCAAGGACAACGAATCAGCCGTACTGGGTATCCTCGACGGTATCGCGGCTCGCCAGCAGCCGGTTTCCGTCAATGAACTGCTGGCCGAACTGAAAGGCACGGGCACTCTCTCCGACCGCGAGCAACTGATAGGCCTGCTCAAACTCGTCGAGCAAGATCATTATCTGTCGCGCGACGACCATGGCTCCTACCAATTCCGCTTTCCGCTGCTGAAGCGCTGGTGGATGCTCTCCCGAGGACTCTGAGATAAGCCGGCATGAACGATCGTGCATTTCTCTCCGTCTTCACCCCCAGTCGCACCGCGCCGGAAGATCTTGAAGCGATCTTCGTGCAGCGCCAGGCGATGCTGGCCGATGCCGTGGAGCGGGTGCGCGAGAGTGCTACTACCGGCAACAAGCACCATCTATTGTTTGTCGGGCCTCGCGGTACCGGCAAGACTCACTTGGTCACGCTGTTGGTCCACCGCCTCGGTCAGGATGAGGAACTCAAAAAGCGCCTGCATATCGCCTGGCTCAATGAGGATGAGACCAGTACCACACTGCTCGAATTCTTGCGCCGGATCTATCTGGCGCTCGTCAAACGCTATCCGGATGACTACAGCGAGGAGTCTCTAGAACTCGTCTACGACATGGGACCGGATGCTGCCGAACACTGGCTTGCAAACTTGCTGCTGGAGCAATTGAAGGATCGGACTCTGTTGGTAGTCGTGGAAAACCTGGATGCCCTGTTCGAAGGTTTAGGCCAGTCGGGCCAACAGCGGCTGCGGGCTTTCATCCAGGAGCACCCGGTGCTGACCATCGTCGCCACAGCGCAGCGTCTTGTAGACGATATTACCAAGCGCAAAAGTGTTTTCTTCGGATTCTTTCAGACCGAGCAGCTCGTAACGCTCTCGGTGGAAGAGGCCGCCGAATTACTCAGCAAGATCGCAATGCTGAACGGGCAGCCCGAAGTGGCCGCTTTTCTGTGCAGTCCGACCGGCCGTGCCCGCATTCGTGCATTGCATCATCTGTCCGGGGGTAACCACCGGATTTACATCGTCCTGTCCCAGTTCATCACGCGTGACAATGTCGACACCCTGGTAGGGCCTTTCTTCAAGATGATTGACGAAATGACGCCTTACTATCAGGAACGCATCCGCTGGCTTCCCGCCCAGCAGCGGAAGATCGTCGAGTACCTCTGCACTTGCGAGCGGCCCACCCCGGTCAAAGATTTGGCCAAGCGGCTTTTCGCGAGTCATCAGACCATTTCCAGCCAACTCAAGGATTTGCGCGATAAAGGCTATGTCCAATCCGCCCAGCGAGGACGCGAATCCCTCTACGAGATCGCCGAACCTTTGATGCGCATCTGCGTGGAGGTGAAGGAGAACCAGACCAGCGAGCCCATGCGCTTGCTGGTGGACTTTCTCAGGGTCTGGTATGACGCTCGCGATATCACGGCCCGTCTGCAAGGGGGCAACACGGGCAGTATAGCCCGCGCTTATTTGCAAGGGGCAATCGAGAAGAATTCGGAGTTGGGCGATTTGCGGGCGCAACTCTTGGTAGAGGGATTTCGGGCTGAGCTTGGCGATGAACAGGGTGAGCGGTGGCTTTCGCTCATTGAATCCTATGCCCAGGAATCCGAAGCATTGGCCCTGGCGTGCGGGGAATTGGCAAAAGGCAACAAGGACCAGGCGTTGAGCCTGCTTGCGGAGATTGCCGATGAAAGCAGCGGCCAGTCCGTGTCCGTGAGAGCTTGGGCCTGTCTGCTTGCCGGCGAGATTTACTTCAAAGAGGGGGAGTTTGCACGAGCGATCGAGGCGTTGAACCCGATCTTTGGAATGTCGGACGCGCCTGTCGAGCTACTCGCAATGGCGCTCTTTAACCGGGGCGGGACCTACCGACAGCTCGGTGAGTCCGAGAAGGCCCTTGCCGACTACAGCGCTGTCATCGTGTTACCGAATGCTCCCGTCGAGCTAGTCGCAATGGCGCTCTTTAACCGGGGCGTGGTCTACGGAGAGCTCGGCGAGTCCGAGAAGGCCCTTGCCGACTACAGCGCTGTCATCGCCTTGCCGAACGCACCCGTCGAGCCAGTTGCAATGGCGCTCGTTAACCGGGGCTGGACCTATTGGCATGTGAATGATACGAAGCACTCCGAGCAAGACTTCGAGAAAGTTCTCGGACTCACTGAAGCGCCGATTGCATTGCGTGTAGCTGCACATTTCGCCCTCGCGACGATCTGCATCGCTACCGGGCGGTGGGATTCTGGCGTCTCCGTGCTCGCGGGAGGTCTGGCGCTGGGCACCACCGAGGAGCAGCCTTATGTGGGCGATTCGGAGGATATCATCGCTGCCCTTTTCGAAAGCACCCTGACTCCGAGCATTCGCCGGGAGCGAACTTCCGAATTGGTACAGGTCTACCAGGACCATAACGCTATCCTCCAGTTGGGGGAAGCCCTGACCAGCCACTTGGGCAGGCTCTATCGCACCGGGGAAGACTTGCCCGCTTCGGACAGCCTGGAATTTTGGGCCTCGGCTTGGGAAGAGGCGGGTCGCGATATAGATGCATTTCGGGTGCCTCTGCGCATCTTTCGGACGGGCATCGATTTTCTCAAGGCCGCTGGCAAAGATCGCGGTATCCTCCTGAACCTCAATCAGGAGGAGCGCAGAATTCTGGAACAGGCGTTAAAGCTGGAAGCCGAGCTATGACGCCTTATTCCAAATAGCGCTCAATAGGGAGTTAATTTTTGTAGGGTGGGTTAGGCCGCGAGGCCGTAACCCACCGAGCGACCTCGAACCTGTCCTGAGCCAAGACGAAGGGCCTGTCCTGAGTATCGTCGAAGGGCTAACCCACCATTGATGGGTTTCGCTTCGCTCTACCCATCCTACGATTCTACGATTCATGTTCATTCGAATGCCGAATGGAATAACCTGCTCTACAGACCTATTGCCGAATGAATCACCTAGGCGAACGCTCGAATCCGTAGGGTAGAGGGCGCCAAATTGGGCCTGATGCTGCCGAAATATCGTTACAAAAACGGCCTTGGTTCAAACGCACCGCTCTCCCGTGAAATGGAAATCGAGGCTCTGCTTCAGCCGGCGGGGCAGGGCCGGAAGGGACGAGCGTGGGATCAGGAAGGTGGAGAGGTTGAACAAGTCCTTGAAGATGCGTTTCTTGTCCACCGTTTGCTGGAGGTAATCGTGGCCGCTGCTGCCCCCGGTGCCGATTTTGCTGCCCAGCATGCGCTGCGCCATCAAGGCGTGGCGGCTGCGCCAGGCGGTGAAAAGTTCGTCGATATCCATCAAATGGCTGAGCAGCCGGAACGGGAGGTGTAGGATCGGTTCGTCGCGGTAAAGCTGAATGAACAGAGCGGATAGCACCGATGTCTGGCGCAGATGAAACAGGCCTTGTGCCTTGAGTCGCTCGAATCCTGTCGGATCGAGCAGGTATTCGAATTTTCGCCGGGTGTTGTCGAGCTCGATGAGCTGCGCGCGACGTTCGGCCTCCGAGAATAGCGGATTTTCTTCGATCGAGCGCTTATCCCTGGCCAGCATTACCTTGACCGCCTCGCGGTAGCTTTCCCAGAAGTCGTAGTCTTCGAATTTGAGGAACGGCATGCGAGCCAGCCAGGCGTCCACCTGTTGGAAAAGACTAGACTCGCCAGCGACCTTCCCGAGGTAGGCGACATCCTCGGACCTTAGCCGTCCGGTTACCGGCTGTGGAAGGTGGACGCCCAGCCCGAGACGCAATTCGATTTCGCGGAACTGTACGCTCTGGAACCCGGAAGCGGGAATCAAATAATCGCGAAAGTCGAGGAAATCCAGCGGCGTGATGGTCTCGAGGACATCGATTTGCTGGTTCAAGACCTTTTGTATTGCGATGATGCGCTCGAGCCGGGCGACGATGACGCCTATGCTGTGTTCGTCTAGGGGCGCGACCGCGAAGGCCGCGAGCACGGACTTGAGTTCGTGCAGGATTTGTTTGAACCAGAGCTCGTAGGTCTGATGCGTGACGATGAACAGCATCTCGTCGTGCGCTTCGCGCCCATGGCGCCGGCTTTCCGGCAGCTGCGAGTCGAGGAGGCGGGGAAGCTGCAGATAATCGGCGTAATAGAGTTCTTGGGTCTTAGAGCGCTCGTTCATCGTCTGGTCTCCTCTTGAACGCCGTTGTGGCGTAAAGGTTCGCCGATTCCTGACGGCCCGATAGCGTGAAACTTTTCCGAGTACGCCGTTTCCAGGCGGATCTCACGAGAATGGGCAACGGGCGGGCCAGCTTCACCTTGCGAGTTCCGGCAAGTTCCGGAAGAGCTCGAGCGCTTCAGGATTGGCGAGCGCATCGCGGTTCTTCACCGGCCGGCCATGAATGATCTCGCGTACCGCGAGTTCGACGATCTTGCCGGAGAACGTGCGGGGAATGTCGGCGACCTGCACGATCTTGGCCGGAACATGGCGCGGGCTCGCGTTGTCTCGGATCTGTTTCCGGATTTTCTCGGTCAGCGTATCGTCCAACGTCAAACCTTGTCGTAAGCGCACGAACAACACGATACGAACGTCGTTTTCCCAGTCCTGCCCGACCACCAGGCTTTCGACGATCTCGTCGAGTCGTTCGACCTGCCGGTAGATTTCCGCCGTGCCGATGCGGACGCCTCCGGGATTCAATACCGCATCGGAGCGGCCGTAAATGACGATGCCGCCTTGCGGCGTGATCTCGGCCCAGTCGCCGTGTCTCCAGACATTCGGGTATATCGAGAAATATGCCGCGCGGTACTTGCTTCCGTCCGAATCGTTCCAGAATCCCAAAGGCATAGACGGGAACGGCCGGGTGGAGACCAGTTCGCCTTTGTGGCCTACGATAGATCGGCCGTTTTCGTCGAAGATGTCGACCGCCATGCCGAGGACTTTGGCCTGGATCTCTCCGCGTCGGACCGGCCCTATCGGATTGCCGCCCACGAAACAACCGATCAAATCGGCCCCGCCCGAGATCGAGGACAGGCAGACCTCGGATTTCAGTTTTTCATAAACGTAATCGAAGCCACTTGGGGCCAAGGGCGAACCGGTCGAAAGAACCGTCCTGAGTGCCGTCAGTCGGTGCGAGCGCTTTGGTTCCAGCCCGGCCTTGACGAGCGCATCGATGTATTTGGCCGAGGTGCCGAAATGGGTCATACCTTCGGCATCGGCGAGATCGAACAGTACTTCGCCAGAGGGGTAAAAAGGCGAACCGTCGTAAAGCAGCAGCGTGGCGCCGCAGGCGAGGGCGGAGGCCAGCCAGTTCCACATCATCCAGCCGCAGGTGGTGAAATAGAACACCCGATCGTTCGGCCGCACGTCACATTGAAGCAAGTGCTCTTCCAGGTGCTTGAGCAGGGTACCGCCGGCACCATGCACGATGCACTTAGGAACGCCGGTCGTGCCGGAGGAATAGAGGATATAGAGCGGCGCATTGAAGGGCAGGCGGACGAATGGAATTTCTCGAGCATGGTAGAACGCGAGGTAATCGTCGAAGCGGATCGCCCATGCGCCCAGAGCTTCGATCTCGGCCCGCTCCGAAACATAGGGAATGACGACGATACGTTCGAGTCCGGGCAGTTCGGCCGCAATCGCGCGGAGCTTGTCGAGAGCGGAATGGGCCTTGCCGTTGTAAAAGTATCCGTCTGCGGCGATCAGTACCTTGGGAGTTACTTGCCCGAACCGGTCCAGCACGCCCCGTACGCCGAAATCAGGCGAGCAGGAGGTGAAGACCGCTCCGAGCGACGCGGCGGCGAGCATAGCGATCACGGTTTCCGGGAGGTTCGGCATGAAGGCGGCAACGCGGTCGCCATGCTTGACGCCATCCGCTTCCAGAGCCTGCGCGAGACGGCTGACCTGCTCGTAAAGCTCGCGCCAACTGAGCCGTCGGCGAGCCCTGTTTTCGCCCCAGAAAACGATGGCGTCCTCATCGTCCCGCCGTTTCAGCAAATTCTCGGCGAAATTGAGCCGCGCATCGGGAAAGAACCTCCCGCCGGGCATTCGATCGCCATCGACCAGGATCCGTTCGCCACGGGTTTCCGCAACGACGCCGGCGTAGTCCCACAGGCTCAGCCAGAATTTCTCCATGTCCTCCACCGAAAAGCGGTGAAGCGTGGCGTAGTCCTCCACGTCGACACCCCACCGCTCGCGCAGCATGTGCATGAATCGGAAGAGATTCGTGCTCTCGATGCGCCTCCGGTCCGGCTGCCAGAGCGTTTGGTCCAAAAAGGGTGCTCCGGATGAGTGCATTGCCGCCGCCGTCGGGTGTGAACTACGCGAAGTTCGCCAATTCCCGCCGTTGTTCGTCCAGTCCGTCCCAGAAGATTGCCACGCCGTCGAGCATTTCGTTGCCGTAGCGGATGAAGTCGTCCTCGTCGATATCTCGGGTGAAATAGAGTTCTTCCAGCTCTTCCTGGGTATGCTGGGCGTGTTGGGCTTCAAGCCGGTCGTGCCAGGTGAAGAAGGCGAGCGGCAGTTTCGAACCGGTGCGGGCGTTATAGCGATTCAAACCATCGATCAGCTCCTGCCAGAAGCCGGCCGCAGCCCAGTTTTCCACGGCATAGCTCGCGGCCTGGGCGATAGCATAGCTCTCGTTGCCGTAGAGACGGATCAGTTCATCGCAGAAATGGAGAGTGGATAGGGTGCCATGCCTGCGGCTTCCCAGGTCCTGGAATCCAAGCCCAACTTTCTCGGCGATTCGTAGCAGCCATTCGAAATGCGCCGCACGGAAATGGAACACCCCGCCTTCCACCGTACCCTCGGTGGACACCAGTTCGGGATCTACCTCCTGGTCGGGATCGCGCGCGGAGAACGGTTTCCGACCAGCGTTGAAGACGACACCGATTTCGTTGGCGAGAATTTCCTTGGAAGCCCGCATGCCTTCCAGGGTGTCGGCGTTGATCATCTTGTGCAACTGGGCTACCAGGAACTGGTTCGAGAATACCGAGAACTGGACGATGAACGCGCGGACTTGCTCGAAACTCTGTTCGCCCCGCCGGAACCAGGCGGTGTAGCGGTTCTCGGTGATGATGCGGTGTTGTAGCAATTCGGTATTGATGCGCCTCTGGAACGCGAGAAAGCGATGAGCTTTGTCGACCGAGTACCCGGGCCGGTTTGCCGCAAGTGCTTCCAGCGTCGGAGCGGTGAGACCCGCAAGATGATGCTCCTCGGCGTAGCGCGCGAGCTTGGAGTCGGCGACGGCTATCATAGGACCTCCGCACGAGATAAGAAGGGGAATTACTTATTTGACCGTGAAGAACACTCCAAATTTCTGAAGACGTCGTTCCATGTGGGATACAGAGTTGATCGGTCGCCGTGCCAATCCGGTACTGCCCGCGCTGTAACGACAACGCTTGCAGATACCTGCCAAGTCTGCGGACGCCTTACTCAGCGTCCGGCTGCTGTTCCGGTGCCGCGTCGCGAAACGCGGCGAGCGTTTGGCAGTTTTCGTCGATCGCCCGAATTTTCGGAAAATCGCTCAAATCGCAGCCGAACCTCCGGGCGCTGAAGACTTGCGGTACGAGGCAGATATCGGCGAGCGTGGGCATATCGCCGAAACAAAAGCGGCCACTGAGTTCATGGCGCTCGAGCTGGGCTTCGAAGGCTTCGAAACCTTCCCTGATCCAGTGCCGAATCCAGGCGATCCTGGCCGCTTCATCCTGGCCCATCGTGTGCTCGAGATAGCGGAGTACCCGAAGATTGTTCAAGGGATGGATGTCGCAGGCGATGATTTGGGCGAGTGCGCGGACATAAGCCCGTTCGTCCCGGCGGCGTGGCAGCAGCGGCGGCTCGGGGTAGGTATCGTTCAGATACTCGATGATCGCCAGAGATTGGGTCAATACCGTTCCTCTATCCACCAGAGCTGGCACCAGCTTCTGCGGATTGATCGCCCGATAGTCGGGGCGATGCTGTTCGCCCTTTGCGAGATGTATGAACCGTGGCCCGTAAGACAGCCGCTTGAGGTTCAAGGCGATGCGAACCCGGTAAGCGGCCGAGCTTCGGAAATAGGTATATAGCTCCACGCCCATCACGACGGCAGCACTTGCTGTTCAATGGCGCCGAAAACGGAGCGGCCGTTCCGGTCCAGCATTTCAATCCTAACGGTCTCACCGTACCGAAGATAAGGCGTCCTGGCTTCGCCCAATTCGATTTGTTCGAGGACGCGCTTTTCGACGATACAAGAATAACCTCGGCCGACGTCCTGATTGCTGACGGTACCCGAGCCGACGATCGTGCCGGCGGGCAGCGGCCGGGTTTTGGCGGCGTGGGCGATCAGAGCAGGGAAGTCGAATTGCATGCCTTGGCCGGCCTCCGGTTGGCCGACAAGCGTTCCGTTCCGGTAGGTCAGCAATGGAAGGTTGATCTTGCCGCCGTCCCAGGCGTCTCCCAATTCGCCGGGCGTCACCGCGACCGGAGAAAAGACGGGGCCGGGTTTACCGTGCAGGAACCCGAAGCCTTTGGCGAGTTCCTGCGGGATCAGGTTGCGCAGCGAAATGTCATTGACCAGCATCAGCAGCTTGATGTGTGAAGCCGCTTCCTCTGCGGTGACGCCCATGGGCACATCGTCCGTGATTACGGCGATTTCCGCTTCGAAATCCAATCCCCAGCTTTCGTCGCGCAGTCGGATCGGGTCTCGGGGCCCGAGGAAAGCCGCCGAGCCCCCTTGATACATCAGAGGATCGGTGTAAAGGCTGGGTGGCATGGGGGCTCCGCGCGCCTTTCGCACCCGTTCGACATGGGACAAATAAGCGCTGCCGTCCAGCCATTGATAGCTTCGCGGCAGGGGTGACGCCAGTTCGTCCAGTTTCAAGGGAAGCGCATCGAGGTCGCGCTGATTGAGGGCACGGTATGTGGTTTCCAGAGCGGGAGCGGCATCCTCCCAGTTCTCCAATACCGATTGCAAAGTGGCGAAACCGGATTCCAAGGCGGGGAATGCCGTTTTCAGGTCGCGGTCGACGATCACCAGGGTTCCGTCGCGACCATGGGATTTCAGCGATGCGAGTTTCATGTCTATTTCCAGGAATCCACGTAGCCTTCCCACTCGACTCCCCGCGGCAGGTCGGCCACTTCGAGGGCATCTCGGGCATCGATCATTACCGCGACCTCGTCGGTTTCGGCGCGCGAGCGCGTCTTCGCCGCTTCCAGCGCCTTGGGATGAGGGCCGTGGGTAATCCCCGCGGGGTGGAGGGTCATCATGCCCGGATGGATGTTGTCGCGGGAGAAGAACTGTCCTCGGTGATAAAAGATGACTTCGTCATAGTCGTCGTTGTTGTGGTAGAAGGGCACCCTCAGCGCGCCCGGATCGCTTTCCAGCGGGCGCGGACAGAACGTGCAGACGACGAAGCGATCGCTGACGAACGTGGTATGGGCCGAAGGCGGAAGATGATAGCGATGACTCATCAGCGGGCGAATATCTCGCCAATTGAGACGGACCGGCATCAGCGTGCCTTGCCAGCCGACTGCATCGAGCGGATTGAAAGGATAGGTTACGGCGCTGAGCCGATCCCTCCGTTTGACCAGCACCCGCCAGGCCCGCTCGGATTGCTGGGCGCGAAATGCTTCGTCAATCTTAGGCGTGTCCAGGATCGCCGGATCGAACACGGCGTGGGCGCCGACGATGCCTTTTTCGGGCAGCCGATAACTACTGTTCGACGCTTCGATCACGAGAAAAACCGCCATTCTGGAGGTTTCGATGCGCCACAGGGTACCTCGCGGAATCAGCAGATAATCACCCTCGGAAAAGGCGAGATGGCCGTAGTCGCAATAGAGATGCCCGGAGCCTTCGTGGACGAATAGCAACTCGTCGCCGTCGGCGTTCCGAACCAGATGGTCCATGGCGGAATAGGTGTGCCAGCACCGAATCTTGACGTGCAGATTGCCCAGTATCGGTGTGGCGTCCCACGGCGAAACGCTGGTTTCGGTGAGCTGGTTGGTGTCGAATGCACGCGGCCGTAGCGGACCTTCGATGTTGACCCACCCGGTCGGCGGATGGCGGTGGAGCATTTGCGTGGAAGGCCCGTAAAAACCTTCCCGTCCCAATTCGCGCTCGAACGTGCCATCGGGCAGATCGGTATGAGCCTGACGGGCGGCGACACCCTCGACTCTCGGCAACGAAATCCAACGGAACATCAGATTACCCCCCGTTTGATCTGATCGTCCTCGATCGCTTCGAACAGCGCCTGGAAATTGCCTTCGCCGAATCCTTCGTTGCCCTTGCGCTGGATGATTTCGAAGAAAATCGGCCCGATCACGGTTTCGGTGAAGATTTGGAGAAGCAGCCCGATGCCCCCTCCCGGCAGACCGTCGATGAGAATCCGATTCCGCCGGAGTCGTTCGATATCCTCGCCGTGACCGGGGACGCGGGCGTCCACGCGTTCGTAATAGCTGTCGGGAACGTCCATGAAGCGGACACCGTTTTCACGAAGCCGTTCGACGGTGGTGTAAATGTCGTCCGTGGCCAGCGCGACATGCTGTATGCCTTCGCCGTGATAGAGGTCGAGGTATTCCTGGATCTGCGACTTAGGATCGGAGGGTTCGTTGACGGGAATGCGAATCTTGCCGCAAGGGCTTGCCATGGCTCGCGATTTTAACCCTGTCGCTTTTCCGTGGATGTCGAAATAGCGGATTTCCCGGAAACCGAAGATGCGCTCGTAGAATTTGGCCCACTCGTCCATATGGCCTTTCCGCACGTTATGGGTCAGGTGGTCGATGCGGGTCAGACCGACGCCGAACGGCGCCTCAAACTTATCATTGATCGGGACGAAATCCACGTCGTAGATCGAGCGGTCCCCGTAGCGGTCGACGAGGTAAATCAGACTCCGGCCGATGCCGCGAATCGCCGGAATATTGAGCTCCATGGGCCCGGCCTCACTTGCGGACGGCCTCGCGCCCAGTTCGAGCGCGCGCCGGAACGCCCAGGCGGCATTTTCGACTCGGATCGCGAAGGCACAGATGGAAGGTCCGTGCCGTTCGGCAAAGCGCTGCGCGAAACTCCCCGGTTCGTGATTGACGATGAAATTGATTTCGCCCTGACGGTACAGCACGACATCCTTTGAGCGGTGGTGGGCCACAGCCTCGAATCCCATCCGCTCGAAAAGTCGCGCCAAGGCTTGGGTGTCCCGGGCGGTGTATTCGATGAACTCGAATCCATCAGTCCTGATCGGGGGGAGGTCTTCGCTGATCATCTTGGTTACCCCAGTGCGGATTTTTGGGTTCTTTGTTCCTTATGACCCTACAGATCGCCTAAAGATTCCCATTGGGCCCATTGGTTCGGGCCCGACTTCTTTCAACACGTCCAAAGGCCATTCTTTTCCCAGCCGGAATCCGTTTTAGGCAACGGTGTTGTCAATACAAATGATAATGTCTATCATTTGCAACAGAGGATATCCGTTCCGCCGCTGAAAGACACTAAGAGGGAACACTTATGCTTCTAAGCTACCGATTGCAGACCATCGTCGCCAGCCAGCGAGCCTCATGGCGTACATAGCCAGCCGAGGATTCGGTTCAGTTACGCGTTTGTTGTGAGGTAACACCATGTGCGCAGCCGCTTTGGCACCGGGTCTATTCTCGCCCGGTATTTTGAAAGCCGGTCGGTATCGCGGAATCCGCACCGTGGGGGTACTGGGGGCCGTGGTGGTGCATGCCGCGGTGCTTCCGATTTTGATAAAAGGCGAGGCGGTGCCGGCGGCATCTGGCCCTCGGGCGACACCTGTGGTGATCGATTTGATTTCCATGGCGGAGCCGCAGACCGAAGCGCGCCAGGCGGTACGGACGCCTGCCCAACCGGTCAAGCCCAAGACCGTAAAACCGAAAGCGCAAGCTAAACCGAAACCGATCCGTCTGCCGGCCAAGCGTTCACCGCTTTTGTCGGCGCCCAGTGAAGCCGCCGTGCACCACGCGACCGCGGCACAAACGCCGCCTCCACCTGAAGCTTCGACCGAAACAGCGCCGACCTCGAGGGCAGCGGCATCGGCCAGATCCGAACCGGCGCCGGCTCCCGTCACTCCACCGCATTTCAACGTGGCCTATCTCCGCAAACCGGCGCCGGTCTACCCGGCTCTTTCCCGTCGTCAGCGGGAACAGGGCAAAGTGGTTCTCCGTGTTTTGGTGAACGCCGCCGGCAGCGCCGAGACGGTGAGCGTCCACACCTCCAGCGGGTTCGGCCGGCTCGATGCCGCTGCCCTCGAGGCCGTCAAGCAATGGAAATTCGTTCCTGCCCGCCAGGGCGATCGGCCGGTGCCGGCGTGGGTGCTGGTCCCGATTTCGTTCACACTCGAAGGATAGTCCTATGGAGACGACAGAAACCTTGGGTTTGACCCATTTCCTCGCGCAGAGCGACACGGTCGGCAAGGCGATCTTCGCGATTCTTGTCGCCATGTCGGTCGCGAGCTGGTATTTCATCGTGGCGAAGAGTCTGCAGGGGTTGATCGCGCGCCGGCGGACGGCGCGTTTTCTGGAGTCGTTCTGGAACGCCTCGTCCCTCCATGCCGTGGAATCGCAGCTGGAAAAGCGTCGTCCCGACGAACCGTTTTCGCGTCTCGCTCATCACGCGCTAGCGTCGTCCCGTCAATATGCTCGGCATGGTGCGGGGCGGCTGAACGAGGCGGGCACGGCGGCGGAGTTTCTGACGCGTTCCATGCGCCGGGTCATCGATGAAGAAACCGCGGCGCTCGAATGGGGCCTGACCGTACTCGCGTCTGTCGGCAGTACTGCGCCCTTCGTTGGTCTGTTCGGTACGGTCTGGGGTGTTTACCACGCTCTGGTGAAAATCGGCATGAGCGGGCAGGGGAGCCTCGATCAGATCGCGGGTCCAGTAGGGGAGGCCTTGATCATGACCGGTGCCGGGCTCGCCGTGGCCATCCCGGCGGTATTGGCTTACAACGCCTTCGCCCGTTCCAACCGGGTGCTGCTGGCGAAGCTCGATGCGTTCGCTCACGATCTGTTCGCTTTCCTGACGACCGGCGCGCAATGTGTCGGAACCGAACCCCATGCGCTAAGCGACGAGGTCGGCCAGGCGATCGTAGGAGGTGCCTGATGGCGTTCGGAAGCTTCAACCAGGGGCAGGGCGGTGTGCGCCCCTCGGCCGAGATTAACATGATTCCGCTCATCGACATCATGCTGGTCTTGCTGGTCATTTTTATGATCACGACGCCTTTGCTGACCCACCAGGTCAAGATCGACCTACCGAAAGCGGCCAGCCAGCCGAGTGCGGACCGGGCCGAACACATCGATTTGTCGATCGATGCGGCCGGACAAATTTTCTGGAACAACGAAGCGATCGACCGGGCAGGGATGCGGGATCGCTTTGCCGCGGCAGCGCAGCAGCAGCCTCAACCCGAGGTGCATCTCAGGGCTGATAAAACGACCGCATATCAGATCATCGCCGAAGTTTTGGCCGCCTCGGCCAACGCCGGTGTGACACGTATCGGCTTCATCTCCGATCCGAACGAAACCGAGCATTAATGGACAGCTCGATGACTCAACTATTCGAATCCATATCTCAGGGGGCAAACATCCATGACAAGAAAAAATAAATACCGGCTTCGATACACGGCGTTTGCGGGAACGCCTCTCGCCCTCGCCCTGGCGTGCGCGGCCGATAGTGCCCTGGCAGCCGAGGAGGACATTACGACGCTCGACCAAATCAAAGTGGTCGGCAAAGCGCCAGAGCCAGACGGCGAAACGGTAGGTTATGTGGCCAAGCGTATCCGGTCGGCGACCAAGACCGAAACGCCGTTGATTGATATTCCGCAGTCGATCACCGTCGTCACGCAGGAGCTGATTAAGGACCAGAACATGCAGAGCATCGCCGATACGGTCCGCTATGTGCCTGGCGTCGTGATGTCGCAAGGCGAAGGGAACCGGGATGCGGTGATTTTTCGCGGCAACCAGACAACCGGCGATTTGTACGTCGACGGCATACGCGACGATGTCCAGTATTTCCGTGATCTTTACAACATCGATCGAGTCGAGGTACTGAAAGGTCCCAATGCGATGATCTTCGGCCGTGGCGCCGCCGGCGGTCTGATCAATCGGGTCACCAAGCAGGCGAATTGGGAGAATCCCCGCGAGGCGAGTTTTCAGATCGGATCCTGGGATAAGTTCCGTCTGACCGGCGATTTCGGTCAGGCTATCAACGAAAATTTCGCGGTTCGCCTCACCAGCATGTGGGAGAGTTCTCGCAGTTACCGCGAGGGTTTCCATGCCGAACGCTGGGGCGTTAATCCGACGATCGCCTTGCGCCTGGGCGATAACACCCAAGTGGTCTTGGGTTATGAACGCTTCGAGGACGACCGTGTCGCAGACCGCGGCATTCCTTCGTTCCGGGGCCGTCCCATCGACACCGACGTATCCACGTTCTTCGGCGATCCCAGGCGCAGCCCGACCTGGGTGGACGTCGACGCGTTCAGCGCTCTGATCGATCACGACTTCGGGAACGGGATCAAATTCCGCAACCGCACCCGTTACGCCATCTACGACAAGTTCTACCAGAACATCTTTCCGGGAGCGGTCAATGCTACAGGCGACCAGGTCTCGATCTCGGCCTATAGCAACGCGACCCATCGCGACAATTTCTTCAATCAGACCGATCTGACGTTCGAGTTCGAGACCGGACCGCTTAAGCACACGGTCTTGACCGGCGCCGAGTTCGGGCATCAGGAAACCGACAACTTCCGCCAGACCGGCTATTTCACGGCGGTAGGTCCCGATGCGACCTCGGTCAGGGTTCCGGTGTCGGATCCGAGATATACCGGTCCCGTGACCTTCAGGCAGAGCGCGACGGACGCGAGCAACCACGGTCTTGCGACCATCGCCGCCGGTTATTTCCAGGATCAGATCGAGATCACCAAGCACTGGCAGCTGGTGGCGGGATTGCGCTATGACAACTTCGAGGTCGAGTTCCGCAACAAGCGCAACGGCCAAAGCTTTTATTCCAATGACGATTTGTGGTCGCCGCGCGGCGGTTTGATCTTCAAGCCGATGGATTCGCTCTCCATCTATGCGAGCTACAGCATGGCCTATGTGCCGCGCGCAGGCGACCAGCTGGCTTCGCTCACGCTGAGCAATCAGTCGTTGAAGCCGGAAGAGTTCAAGAACTACGAGGTAGGCGCGAAGTGGGATATCCTTCCCAATCTGTCGGCTACCCTCGCTTTCTATCAGCTCGATCGTCTCAATGTCGCAGTTACCGATCCCAACGACCCCACGGTGTCATTCTTGGTCGATGGTCAGCGTACCCGGGGCATTGAGTTGGGACTGGCCGGCGAAATCACCGATCAGTGGCGTGTGATCGGCGGCTATTCCTACCAGGATGCCGAGATCACAGAGAGCTTGTCGGCCAACGCTCCGAAAGGCAACAAGGCGGCGCAGGTTCCGGAACATACGTTTTCGATCTGGAATCGCTACGACATCACGCCGCATTGGGGCGTCGGTCTGGGTGCGGTCTATCGCAGCGAAATGTATGCCTCCACCGATAATACGGTCAGACTACCGGGCTTCCTCCGCTTCGACGGCGCCGTTTATTACACGTTCAACGACAACGTCCAGCTTCAGGTCAACGTCGAAAACCTGTTCGACAAGGAGTACTATGCGTCGGCGCACAACAACAATAACATCATGCCGGGCTCGCCCATTGCCGCCAATGCTGTGCTGAGGGTGAGATTTTAATGAAGCCTGCGGAACTCGGTCTTCCGCCTCACTCGCCTCGCGTCAAACCCTCGGGCGGCTATTTGTTCCTTCCGAGGCGCCTCGCGCGCGGGGCGTTCATCAAGTGGCTGCGCCGAACGCACGCTTGGACAGGGTTATGGGGCGCCGCGCTGGGGTTGTTGTTCGGCACTACCGGTATCCTGCTCAATCACCACGAGAAGATGAAGATTCCGGCCGCTCGTATGGCGCAGAGCGAGGTCCAGTTGCGCTTGCCCGAGCCGCGTCCTGCCGACCCCGAGGCTTTGGTGCAGTGGCTGGCGGAAGCGCTGCACTTCGCATCGGAGGACGTGAGGATCAGACAGGAGCCAAGCAAAACCGTCATCTGGAACGACATGGAAGTGCGCCAGCCGGCGCGTTGGCAGGTGTCCATGCGCACGCCGCAGCGCTTCGTCCAAGCGGAATATTGGGAAGGCAACGCCTTCGTTACGATAAAACGCTCCGAAGCGAATTTCTTCGCCTTTCTCACCAACTTGCACCGCGGCGCCGGGCTGGGTGTCGGCTGGATTCTACTGGCGGACACGCTCGCCGGGGGACTGATTCTGCTCAGTCTGACCGGTGTGCTTTTGTGGACCCGGCTGCACGGCCGCAGGCTGGTTGCCGCCGGCCTCGCCTTAGGCTCTCTCGGCTTGGGATTTTGGTTCGTCTGGCAGGCGTTATAGCTGCGGCGGGAAAGCCGTAAGGAACGAGTATCGTAGAATCGCCGGTAAGGGAACGAATCACGACGAGTCCTGGTCTTTAGCTACTTACGCGGCTTGCGTCTCCCAGGAATTTTCGGCGTGTTTTCGGAGGCTTTATGGATTCAACGGCACATGATTACCCCGCCGGGCTCTTCCTCGACGTTCAAGAACCCCCATGCCTTTCCTTATACCAGCCCACTCACCGGTCCCATCCGGATAACCAGCAGGACCGGATCCGATTCAGGAATCTGGTGAAAACGCTGGAAGACTCCTTGCGGCGGGGCTATCCGGAAGAGAAGATTCAGCCGCTCATCGAGCCGTTTCGCAATCTGGCCGCCGACCGCGAGTTCTGGAATCATTCCCTCGACGGACTCGCCGTGCTGGCTTCGCCCGGCCTGTTTTTGGTCTATCGACTTCAGCGACCGGTCCCGGAGCTGGCGGTGGTGGCCGACAGCTTCCATACCAAGCCTCTCTTGCGCATCCTTCAGTCGGCCGATCGCTATCAGATCCTCGGTCTGAACCGCAAGGAAATCAAGCTTTTCGAGGGAAACCGCGACGCTTTGGACGAAATCGAACCGGCGGACGAGGTTCCGCGCACCATTACCGAGGCTCTCGGCGAGGAGGTGACCGAACCGCATCTGACGGCTTCCACCTCCGGCTCCGGAGCTGCAGGCCCCGCGATTTACCACGGCCAGGGCTCGAGAAAGGAAGATGTGGACCTCGACGCGGAACGGTTCTTTCGGGTCGTAGACCGTGCCGTGCTCGAGCATCATTCGCGGCCTTCCGGCTTGCCCCTGCTGCTGGCGGCGCTGCCGGAACACCATCATCTCTTCCGCCGGGTCAGCCATAACCCGTTCCTGCTCGAGCAAGGCATCGACGTCCATCCGGACTCGGTGCCGGCTGAGGAATTGCGCGAGCGCGCGTGGCGGGCGATCGAACCTTATTATTTGGCGCGACTGGCCGAAATGACGGAGGCGTTCGGTGCCGCGAAAGCCAAAGGACTTGGAAGCGACGATCCGGCCCGGGTCGCCGAAGCGGCGGTCGCCGGTCGGGTGATGACCTTGCTGATCGACGCCGACTACGAAATTCCGGGGCGAATCGAATCCACGACCGGCCGGGTTGAGTTTGAAGATTTGGCTCACCCCGAGATCGACGATCTGCTCGACGATCTGGCGGAGTGGGTCATGAGGACCGGCGGCCAGGTCGTCGTCGTGCCCTCGGCGCGCATGCCCACTGGAACAGGAGTTGCCGCGATCTACCGCTACTGAGGTCGGATTGTTCAGGAAGTCCGGGTAAGAGGATGCTGCCGTGGACATCCAAATTCAACACGTACGGCACTATCGAAAGCCGGGACAAACTCGCCAACCGGGTCGAGGATAAGGACCTAGATTTTTCGATTTCGGGCGAACGCCGGACGGACTTGGCCTTTTCGTGCACGTCTTCTATCGAGCCGCCGGGGTCTCGCGCGGCGCGCGGATCAGGCGGTCTGGCGTGTAACCCGGTATTTCGAGATTATTGAGGTGGGTTTGATGTTTGGGCTTGAGGGATAGGAAAAACAGGGCCCCGCGAGCGGCGCTTGACCGCCCACGGACGCTGCGAGACATGGAGCGAGTGAGCGAGCGAGTCGAGTAGCCCCCGGAAGCCCGAGCGCCGGGTGTGAGACCGAAGGTCGACGCGATAGCGGCGGTCGTAGGTCTTACACAAGGCATCGCGACCGGGCGTCGAGTTATCTGCGAGCGGTGTCCGGACCCCTCGTTGGGTCCGGACCAGACGAGCGGGGACGGCCGGGGCGCCGAAGGCAATCACGCGTCGCCAATTTTTTGCTCCTTTTGGTGACTCGGAAGTCCCAAAAGGTTTTGCAAAAAATGGCGACGCAATCGGCGAGCTCTTATTCACATTCGTAAATACTGCCGGTCACATGACCGTTGAACGCGCCGTTGGGTCTGGCCTTTTCCCAAATGATATGGGTGGCTCCGAGACTATCGGCTTTTCGAAGCGCCCGGCCTTTCGCGATTCGCTCCCAATGGACGCCGCCGTGCTTTCCGTAGCCTGAGTGTCCGGTCACCATGCCGAGCGATTCGCAGTATTCGACCATATCGGCGGTTGCCTCTACGGGAAGCTCATCCGCCGTTGCCGACAACGTAAAGGCGCTCAATGCTAGGATGGCGGGTGCCGTGATACCACCTTTCGGCTTGAAAAGCTTAAACATGAGTCGTCTCCAAGTCTTTCAATAGCAGGGATTTATCTCCTTGTTTGTTTCGCAATGCCTCGTGTGAACTGTTCCGTTGTGGTGGACCGAGGCTAATAGTATTGACTCGAAACTATACGAAAAGTTCCCTACAGGATGTTTATCTCGAAGGTGACGCGTCGGACAGCAATCGCCTTCATCGTTGTGTGAAAAGCGTGGTTCCAAGACCTTTTTTGCAGAAAGGCGGTCCTAAACTTAAGGTCGCACGGATGGTTGAATGGCCTGTCACGCGAGTTCTAGGGAACGATCATGCTGCGCTTCTTGAAATGGATCGCTATTGCATTTGGAGCCCTGATCGGGATCCTGGTGCTGACCGTCGTCTTTGTCCTGGCCTTCTTCGATCTTAATAGGCTCTGCGAACCGTTGTCCGCGGCGGTTAGCAAGTCCTTGGGGCGCGAGTTCGCTATCAGGGGCGATCTGACCGCGGACTGGTCGTGGACGCCGCGCTTCACGATCAACGACGTCAAACTGGCCAATGCACGGTGGGGAAGCGAACCCAATATGTTCGTTCTGGATCGGTTGGCGTTTGCGGTCCGGATTCCCGAACTCTTCAAAGGACGCATCGTGCTTCCGGAAGTCAGCGTCTCAAAACCCCGCGTGCTGTTGGAAAGGAATGCCAAGGGTATGGCCAATTGGGAGTTCGGCGACCGAAAGAAAGAGCCGGACCGGGCCGAAGGTCAAATCAGCGAACGCTGGATCCCGAAAATCAACCGCCTGGCCATCGAGGACGGCCGCTTGATGTTCCTCGATCCGAGCACGGATACCCGGCTGGACATGAAGGTCTCGACGGTGGTCGGCGCATCGGACGAGCAGGCGGTTGAACTGAGCGGCGAGGGTCGTTTGCAGCAGGAACGCTTCATCCTCAAGGTCAGAGGCGGATCGGTGCTGGACCTTTGGCAGAAAGATCGGCCCTTCCCGGTTAACGTCGAGCTCAAATACGGCAAGACGGAAGCCAAGGTATCCGGCACGGTAGCCGAGCCTTTAGAACTCCAAGGTCCGGATTTGCGGTTCGAGGCGAAAGGGCCGGATCTCGCGGCACTGGCCGCCGTAGCGCCTATGTGGATACCGGAAACGCCGCCGTATCGGTTCAGCGGCAAAATCACTCGCGACGGCGAGCGTTGGTTGCTGAAAGGATTCGAAGGCCGTCTCGGCGACAGCGATCTCACCGGCGACCTGATGTTCACGATGCGTGACGAGCGGCCTTATGTGCAGGGCGACTTGGTTGCGCGCAAGCTCGACTTCAAGGATTTCGTAGGCATCTTCGGTGCCGATCCGACGCCGTCTCCCGAGGAACCCGAACGCCCCAGGCTGCTTCCGGACAAACCGTATCCAGTCGAGGGGCTGCGCGGTGCCGACGGGGAGATCACGTTCCGAAGCGATAATATCGTGACGCCATGGGTGCCGGTGGATGATATTTCCGTCCACCTCAAAATGGACCGGGGCATGGTGACGATCCAGCCGGTAAAGCTCACCGTGGGTTTCGGGGCGATCGATTCCAACGTGACCCTGAATGCGCGCGGCGACACCTTACAAACCGAAGTCAAAGGCAAGATCGACAAGGTGCCGTTCAAACGCCTGCTTGCCGGAACCCCGTTCGAAGAGGAAGCGGCCGGTACCTTTTTCGGCCGGATTCATCTCACGACGATAGGGAACTCGGTCGCGGAGATGGCCGCCCACTCCGACGGCGGCATTCTGATCCTGATGGAGCAGGGTCGCATCAGCAATCTGATGATGGAAATTTTCGGCATCGATTTCGCGGAGAGTCTCCAGAAACTTATCGGCAAGGATCCGAGCATCCCGGTCCGTTGCACCATCGCCGATTTCATCGTCAGCGACGGCGTGGTGAAAACACAGTTGTTCCTGATGGATACCACCGATACCAATGTCTTGATGGAAGGCCAGGTGAATCTGGCCACCGAGGACTTGGACCTTCGCCTGTCAGCCCATCCCAAGGATGTGAGTCCATTCAGCGCGAGAAATCCGATCAAGATTAAAGGAAGCCTGAAAAAGCCTAGGCCCTATCCCGAGCCTGCGCCGTTGATCGCTCGCGGTGCGGCATCCATCGCGCTGGGTGCGCTGCTGACCCCGGCCGCGGCCTTGATTCCCTGGATCGAGCTCGGCCTGGCGGAGGACAGCGAGTGCCACGCGCTGGTCGATGCGGCGACATCCAAAGAGAAAATTCCGCAAAAAGAACGAAAGCAGCAAGAACGGCGGTAAAGCTTTTCCTTTCCGTTCGGCGAACACTCCGCAAAGCAGCCGCGAAAAAACGATATCCCCAGAGCTTGAACGATAGCGATATGCGTGCCCGAATAACGAAGCGTTTCGGGTAACAGCCCGACTGACGTTGTCGTCGGTTCCCGCCGGTTGTTGCCGTGACCGATGCCGTCAAGGTGCTTCGGGGCGCGACGGCATTCTATGGGCGCCAGACGCATCAGCAGGGCGAGGCACAACGTGGCGAGGCCGATCTGTTCGCCTCATCCCTGAGGCTCACTCTTCTCACGTTCCTGTTCGCTCCCGGCGAACGGGTGCATGCGAAGCGCCCGAAGGGGACGGCACATGGATGTGCCGTCTGACTCTCCGACGTTTTTTCTGGCTCGGGTGCTCGGGCAGGGTGTATGGCCGGTTTCATTTTTCTCCGCCGCAGCAAAGCCCGGAAAGAGTTCCGGCCGCTTTGATCAGGCGGAGGGTTCCGTCGACGTCCAGGCGGGCAGTTGACGGATCTTGTCGAACCAAGCGCGGATATGGTCGTAACCCGCCAGCGGATATTTAGCGGACTCGGCGTGCATCAGCGTCGGCGCAACGGAGATATCCGCGAGCGTCATCGAATCGCCTACTAGCCAGGCCTGCTTCGCCAAGTGGTCGTTCAGTAGCTTGGCGCAACGGTGAAACTTTTCGTCTGCCTTTTTCAGTTCTTCGGCATCCGGATCGCCGCGGCCCAACATCGACTTCAAGATGTTTTCGTAGAGGTAGACCATGCAAGCGGGCGCCCAACTGCTCGTTTCCCAAAACTGCCAGCGCAGGATGTCCGCACGGCTACGGGCGTCGTCAGGCCAAAGAGGGCTTTTCGCCGCCTTTGACGCCAGATACAGGACGATGGCGTTTGACTCCCACAGCGAGAAGTCGCCGTCCGTCAGCGTCGGCACCTTGCCTTGCGGATTCAATTTCAGAAACTCCGGCCTTTGCCCCTCGCCTGCAAACAAGTCCACCTTCTCGGTTTCCAGTTCGATTCCCAGTAGCGCTGCCGCCAACCGCGGTTTGCGGGCAAAAGGCGAGAAGGGGTGGTAATAAAGCTTCATAGCGTGCTCCTGCATGATATTGGTGGAACGTTACTTGGATTCCGGCAACTCGCGAGCCCGCCGGCATCCAGACATATGCGTGGATCTCCGGGCGTACGTGAGTCGCGGGTATTAAACATGGACTCCGGATTGTATGCGAAATAAGGGCTAACGGAGAGACGACGCCAGCCCACTGGTGTCTCTGTAGAGAAATGTACTGCAACACTTTTGGGCAGACGACCAAGGACGGGCAGACTCAACTGAATACGATGCATCTGAAGGTGTGTGATCATTACCACGATGGCCGCTGTAGCCGTGACAGCGATTCGTGCCTCGTGCCGATCTACGCTTTGCGGATGAAGAAGTCATCGCCATTGGTGTGGCATTCTCGATCGACAAAGCAACACGCTTTACACGCGTGTCCGGCGCTTTAGTCCTGCGTGAGAACTGGCCAAGAGGACCTGAGGGCCAGTTTTTTAGATCCGCAGTCAGCCCCGCAAATCGTCGAGAAACTCTGAGGGAACGCCGCCGCTGGTTACGAGTAGATGATCCCGGGCGCGAGTGCAGGCGACATACAAGAGATGCCGTTCGGTGCTGTAGACCTCCTCAAGATCGGCGTCCTCGGCCACGGATTCGATCCTTGCCTGTGACGGAATGACTTCGTCGTCGCAGGCCATTACAACGACGGCTCGAAACTCCAGTCCTTTCGCCAAATGCATGGAGCAGACGGAGACATGACCGCTCGTTGTTTCCACGTGCTCGTCCAGAATCTTGAAAGCAAGTCGGGCGTGCTCAATAGCAGCTTTGGCGCGATCCAACTCGTTCGCCGACCGGACGAAAACGCCGATTTCGTGGAGATTGACACCTTCCTTGACTCGGGCCAAAAGCCACTCCGCGACCGCTTCGATTTCGTCTTCTGGGGTATCGAACGTCAAGATGGCAGGGGCGGGGCCGTTGAATACGGAAATCGTACCGCGCCGTTCCTCGACATTGCCGTCAACGTCGGATAGTTCCGGTCCTAGTAACATGTAGAGGTCCTTGTTCACGCGGGCCTTGAGGAAGGGGAAACGACCGAACCTGTTGAATTCTGAGGAATCGGCGTCGTAATTGAAGGTACAGGCGATGAACACGTCGAACCCGGCACCGGTAGTTTCACGGGCAGCAGTGACTAGATCAGGGCGGGAAACGGTGCAAAACTCGAGGCCTATGAAAATGGTGGCGGGCTTTTCGATTTCGCCCTCACTGTGCCCCTGCCAAGATCGAGAAGGTTCTGAGGATTTACCTTCCAATAACGTCCTTCGGCGCAGATCAGCTCACCGGGCCAGGGTGTAAACGAGGTGAAGTTGATCTTGTCCTCCTTGTGCGCCTGCTGGACGCCGGCGGTTTTGAGGTTTTCCAGGATCATCTGGACGAAATCTCGCTCCTCGCTGTAGGCACCGTCGGGATCAGCGACGCCGTCGACCAGTTCGTCGTTCTCGTCTACCGTCAGCACGCGGTGGGGCGAAAGGTTTTCCACCGTGAACGGCCCGGCGAAGCGGACTTTTTTCTTGTCCTCGTAGCGTTTGTCGTAGAGGTATTCGAACTCGGCCTTGTCGCGTGCATCGAACTGCACGGTTTTGTCCGCTCTGCGGGCTGTCGTTATCTTGAACAGCTTGTCGTGATCGCTTGCGGGTCCGGGCCGCGGTTGCGGCGTTCATAGGCCACGCGGATAGGACTTTGCTCATCCTGACGCAGGACCGACTGGTATTCGGCCGTGGGGGTGTTCTTGCGGGTGGCTTCGTCGTGGGTGATGGGTTCGACGGTGAGTTGGGTTTGCTTTTTTGCCATGAGGGGTTTCTTAATCCCTGAACGGGTTTTCGATGGTCAGCCCTCCAATCCGCTGGCCATGCTGCAGATCTTCGCTGTAGAGGCGGGTACAGTCGAATTCGAGGGCCGAGGCAACGATCAGGGCGTCGTAGAAACTAAAGCCGTAGCGTGCCTGGAGGTCGAGGCTCCGCTGGTAGAGCGCCGGACTCGGCATGATTTTCCATAATGGCGCCAATACTAGGTCCGGGAAACGCTGAGCCTCTTCCGCTGTCATGGGTGACGGCAACTTGCGGGTTGAGATTTTCAGTGTCTCCTGAACGACTTGGTAGCTGATGCGGGCGCCGCGCTTTTCCAGGGCCGTGCGGATCAGCCGTTCGGCGATATTGCGTTTGCGGTCGTCGGTTTCGTCGAACGGATAAACAAAGACTTGGTATCGATAAATTCACCGCTCATTCATTTCGTCCCGCGTGAATTTACGGCCACCGGTGCGCACGCGGCCACGTAGTTCCTCAATCAATGCCACGGCCGCATCGGCTCGTCCCTCCTGCCGCACGTAGTCCGACAGCCAGCGGCGGAATTGTTCGTTCAGGGTCGTGTGCTCGGCGCGCGCACGTTCACGGGCAGCTTCGATCAGAATTTCATCTGCACTCAAGGTAATATTTTTCATGGTTCAGACTCCTTCTAAGCCTGCGTACACGAGCATAGTGTACCTTCGTCGTGAGCTTGCCGTGCAAAGATCACTCTTCCGTATGGAATTACGGCTCGGTTCCACCACGGCAACGTGACATGGGTTCGAGTCGCGGTTTCGGCTCCGCCAAGTCCGGCCAATCGCGGTGCGCTTTCGGACTCGATCAAAGCCTCTTCAATCATTTCGTCAAACTCCGCTTCAATCTTCTTCACGAAGTCTGTCTCCATCTGATAGATGTCCCGGAATTCGGCGAACACCGAGCGTTCGTTTCGCATAGCGGGTCGTTTGAAGGGACCTGCGCTTCTTACCACCCAAGAAAGCCCGTAGCTCAGTCACGGCTACCCGAAATCGCCTTGCGCGCATCGGGTTTTCCCCGCCGGGAGGTACATCTTGCTGCACGCCTGAACACGCGTCGGATTGCGCGCGACGTGCATGTTCTCTCTCGTAATCTTGGAACCCAAGCAACTATGGATGACCACTGTTATCTTGGCCTGGTATATCAGGGATATCGCCGGAGAGCGCGGAACGGAAACAACTTTTGGGGATGGTTTGAATAAGCCGGTTCCACCGGTGATCTTCAACCGGTCCGAGTCACGGGGAATCGCACGGTCAAAAAATTCTTTATAGATCATTGATATAGAAAAACAAAAAAATTGGCACGGAAGTCGCCTCCGCAGAGTCGGTACAACTTTGCGAGGACGACTATGGCTTCAAGACAAACGCTGCGCCAGGCGCCTCGAACCGGTCTGCCTGGACTTAGAGACCATTGGCGATCGGATCTGGTATCCGGTTTTCTGGTGTTTCTGATCGCCTTGCCGCTATGTCTCGGTATCGCCATGGCCTCGGGGTTTCCACCCATGGCGGGCATCATCAGTGCCGTGATCGGCGGGGTTATCGTATCCAGGATCAACGGTTCCTACGTCACCATCAACGGCCCCGCCGCAGGACTCATCGTGGTCATTCTCTCGGCGGTGCAGTCTCTGGGGCAGGGGGACGCTATGGCGGGTTACCGCTATACCCTAGCCGCCATCGTAGTGGCGAGCGTCTTGCAAATCCTCTTGGGGATCTTCAAAGCCGGGAAGCTCAACGCCTATTTCCCGGCCTCGGTGGTGCACGGCATGCTGGCCGCCATCGGGATCATCATCATGGCCAAGCAAATCCACGTGGTGCTCGGGGTGAAGCCGGAAGGCGGCGACATTCTTTCGGCCATCGCCGAGATTCCGCGCAGCCTCATGAACGCCAATCCGGAAATCGCCGCGATCGGCTTGCTCGGCCTGGTCATTCTGATGATCTGGTCCTGGGTTAAGCATCAGATCCTTAAGATGATCCCCGCGCCGTTGGTCGTGGTCGTGGCCGGCATGGCCTTGGGCCAATACTTCGATCTGGATCATAAGCACGTGTATCTGTTTCTGCCGCAGGAGGAATTTCTGCCGCGCCACGAATACACGGTAGGGCCGAAGTTTCTGGTGTCGATTCCGGAAAACGTGCTAGCCAACTTCTATTTTCCGGACTTCTCCAAAATCGGGACGGTCGAGTTCTGGGGCGCGGTAGTTTCGATCTGTCTGGTGGGGAGTCTCGAATCGCTGCTCAGCGCCGCCGCGGTGGACAAGCTCGATCCTTACAAACGCTATTCGGATCTGAACCGCGATCTCGCTGCGGTCGGGGTAGGGAATCTCTTGTCGAGCGCCGTCGGAGGGTTGCCGATGATCGCGGAGATCGTTCGTTCCTCGGCCAACGTCCACAACGGTGCCAAGACCGGCTGGGCCAATTGGTTCCATGGCCTGTTCCTGGGGCTATTCGTCGTGTTCTTTCCGAAACTGATTCACGAAATCCCGTTGGCTTCGCTGGCGGCGCTGCTGGTTTACACAGGGTTCCGCCTAGCCTCGCCCCGGGAATTCGCCAAGACCATGGATATCGGCAAAGAGCAGTTGGCGCTGTTCTGCATCACGATCATGGGAATCCTGGCTACCGATCTATTGGTGGGCGTATTCATCGGTATTTTGGTCAAGCTGATGATTCACACGCTTCGCGGCGTGAATTTCAAGAACCTGTTCAAGATCAACTACACGCTCACGCACACCTCGCCCGGCGTTTATCACATCCGGGTCGACGGATCGGCGGTTTTCTCCAATTTCATCGGGCTCAAGAGCGAAGTGTCGACCTTGCCGGCCGGGCAGGCGGTGATTTTCGATCTGTCGGACGCTTACCTTATCGACCACACGGTCATGGAATTTATCGACCACTTCCGCCACGACTATAGCGAACGGGGCGGCCGCTGCGAGATTCGCGGTTTGGAAAACCACCGCCCCTATTCGCATCATCCACTTGCCGCACGCCGGCGGAAAACGGCCGGAGTAAATCATGTCACTCAGCGGTTTGGCTTCAAGACCGCCAAACACGGCTGATATCCCTTACGAGTGATCGAAACATGTCTTTTTTCTGGGTCTACCTCTCGGTTCTGTGCGCCCTTTTGTCGAGTGCCCTGGCATTGTTTTCCGAGCACCGGACGACATTGGAACGCACCGCGAACGGGCTGGCTACGCTCGCCGGTTCGAAACAATGGCCGGCACAGCGCCAACGCTTGTTCACCGTGGCTTTTTATCCGCGGTTGCTGCAAAAAGGCGTGTTCGGTCTGCTCGCCTTGTCCGGCCTAGCCGCGGTGGTTGGCGGGCTATCCGCCTTGCTTGGCCAAGGTGTCACGGTAGACCAGCTGGCGTTCGGTCTGCCTTGGCTGCACTGGCATGTGCGGCTCGATTCCTTATCGGGATTTTTTGGGGAATCGTTGGGCTCGGCATCGCCGCGGCGAGTCCTTACGGTCCCGGTTATGTCCGCAGGTACCGGCAAAACGAACGCCCGCTTTGGCTGCTCGGTCACTGCCGCGGTCTCTTCGTCGCAGGCATGGAGCTGGTGCTTCTGGTGAATGGCGCATGTACGGAGCGACTTCTATTAGGCATGGCCGGGAAGCAGCCATGGCTATTCATGCACTGGAAATTGCGGATGGCTGGTACGTTTGCTTGATGGGAGCGGTGTAAGTCGACAGGTTCGGTCACTGTTTTGAGAGAGTCTGGAGGCAGGATTCCTCCGGCATACTCACCGACCTGTCACGTTCATGCTTCGACAGGCTCAGCAAGAACGAAACCAATTGATCTGATTGGAACTTTCGCACTGAGCTTGTTGAAGCTCACGAATATCGAGGTGCCCGCCAAGAGTAAATGGAACTGATTAGGCGCACTGTTAATCCCACAAATGAGTACTTAATACGGAACATTTCGTTCCATCCAGATTTAACGAACTCGGAAATGAATATCAAGACATATTTGGCTATCGGATTAAGTGTCGTTTTATTAACTGGTTGTTACCACGAAGGAACCGACAAACAGGAAGAAATCGCAAGGCTGGAGGCGACTACACCACTTCGCCAGGATACTACTGTCACCAGGGAATATGTTTGTCAGATTCACGCAATAAGGCATATTGAAGTCCGGGCACTGGAAAGAGGCTATATACAGAATATTTTTGTCGACGAGGGGCAATGGGTAAATCAAGGCCATCCCATGTTCAAAATCCTGCCTAACGTCTACCAGGCAAAGCTGTTAAAAGCAAAAGCCGAAGCCAATACTGCGACTGTTGAATATCTCAATACCAAAGCATTGGCCGACAAAAATATCGTTTCACCCAATGAGTTGGCTTTGGCGAAAGCCAAATTGGACAAAGCCAACGCAGAAGTGAGATTGATGGAATCGCGCTTGAGTTTTACCGATATCAACGCGCCTTTTGACGGCATTATGGATCACCTGGAAGTGAGGAACGGCAGCTTGGTAGAAGAGGGCACTTTGTTAACCACTTTATCCGACATTAGCAAGATGTGGGTGTATTTCAATGTGCCAGAAGCCGAATATCTGGATTACAAAATCCACAAGCAGGACAACGAACCGACCAAAGTAAAGCTAAGGATGGCCAATGGTCAGATTTTCAACCAAATCGGAGTGGTCGAGACCATAGAAGCGGATTTTGACAATACCACGGGCACCATCGAGTTCCGAGCCACCTTCCCCAATCCCGACAAGCTACTCCGACACGGCGAGACCGGCACGATCCTCATGGAGAAACTCTATCCAAACGCCATGTTGATCCCGCAAAAAGCGACTTTCGAGATTTTGGACAAAACCTATGTTTACGTCATAAACCCGGAAGGAAAACTAGAGCAACGGCTCATCAATATCGAAGCCACCGTGCCGCATCTTTTTATCGTCAAGGACGGTCTGAAAGATGATGACAAGGTCTTACTGGAAGGCTTGCGCAAGGTACATCCAGGGCAAGCCGTAGAGATCGCCTTGAAGTCACCGGAGAAAGTCGTCGCAGAGCTGGATCTGTATACCGAGTAATCGTGTCGGAACTGATTTAGCCATGTTCAATGTTTTTATCAAGCGGCCTGTCATGGCGATCGTGTTATCGCTGCTCTTTCTGTTCATGGGCGGGTTGGCAGTCCGGTCCTTGCCCATTTCCCAATTTCCGGATATTGCACCGCCCCGCGTGATCGTTTCCTTGGCGTTTCCCGGTGCAAGCGCGGATGTGCTGGTGAAATCGTCGTTAATCACGATCGAACGCGCCATCAACGGCGTTCCCGGCATGAAATACATCATCTCGGATGCAACGAGCGCCGGTGAAGCGACCATTCAGGTTCTGTTCGACCTGAGCGTCGATCCTAACGTAGCGATGGTCAACGTGAAGACACGCCTGGACCAAGTCATGAACCGATTGCCGAAGCTGGTTCAGCTGGAAGGGGTGGTGGTCGAACGGGTACAGCCCAGTATGCTCATGTACATCAACCTGTACAGCACGGACAAAAACGCGGACCAGAAATTTCTATACAACTATGCCAACGTCCATGTAATCCCGGAAATCCAGCGCGTGTATGGTATTGCGCAAGCCAAGATATTGGGCAGCCGCCAATATGCGATGCGGATTTGGCTGAATCCGGACCGGATGAGGGCTTATAACGTCTCGATCGATGAAGTGATGGATGCCATCGCCAGGCAAAGTGTTATCGGTCGGCCGGGGCGAATCGGGCAAAGTACGGGTATTACCGCCCAATCCAAAGAGTATGTGTTGGTTTACCAAGGGCGGTACAACAAGCCGGAACAGTATGAAGACATCATCATACGCGCCACGCCCGAAGGAAAGATGCTGCGCATTAAAGATATCGCCAAAGTCAGTCTAAGCAGCGAGTTTTACGATATCTACTCCGATAAGGACTCCTTTCCTTCGGCTTCGATCGTGCTTAAACAAAACTATGGGAGTAACGCCAGCAAAGTCATCGAGGACGTGAAGGAGAAATTGAAAGAATTGAAGGAGTCGTTCCCTGAGGGTATGGACTATGAAATCAACTACGACGTGTCGAGATTCGTCGAGGCCTCGATTGAAAAAGTCCTGCACACCCTAGCGGAAGCATTCGTGCTGGTAACGCTGGTGGTATTTGTTTTCTTGGGGGATTGGCGCTCCACCCTGATTCCCATTTTGGCGGTCCCTGTTTCGTTAATCGGCTCCTTCGCCGTGATGTCGGCATTCGGACTTTCCATCAACCTGATTACCCTGTTTGCCTTGGTTTTGGCGATCGGTATCGTGGTCGACGACGCCATCGTGGTAGTCGAAGCCGTGCATGCCAAAATGGAGATCGAACATATTTCCCCGTATGTTGCTGCGCAAAAAGTTCTTGGGGAAATCGGTGGCGCCATTATCGCGATTACCCTGGTCATGACCTCGGTTTTCGTTCCCATCGCCTTTATGACCGGCCCGGTCGGCGTGTTTTATCGGCAGTTTTCGATAGCCATGGCGTCGTCGATTATCATCTCGGCGATCGTGGCCTTATCGCTCGCTCCGGTTCTGTGCGCGATGATTCTGAAAAATCCCCACGGCAGGCCCAAGAGTAAAACTCCGATTAACTTATTCATCGATGGCTTCAACTATATCTTCGAGAAAGCAACAGGACGGTACATTAAGCTGCTGAATGTCGTCGTCACCCGGCGGATCGTTACGTTTTTAGCGTTGGCTGGGTTTTCTTTCGGTATTTTTGCAGTGAATCAAACCCTACCCGCCGGCTTTATTCCCGGCGAAGACCAAGGGATGATCTATGCGATTATTCAAACACCCCCGGGTTCGACGCTCGAAGTCACCTACGAAGTGGCGCGAAAGCTCGAAAGCGTGGCCAGACAAATTGAAGGCGTGCAATCGGTTTCTTCCTTGGCGGGCTACGAGGTACTGACCGAAGGACGCGGTTCCAATGCGGGTACTTGTATTATCAATCTGAAAGATTGGTCTGAGCGTAAAGTATCCGTACAAGATGTGATCCGAGAATTGGAGGAAAAAACCCGCGATTTCGGCGCCGTCATCGAGTTCTTCCAACCGCCGGCAGTCCCCGGCTACGGCGCAGCTTCCGGATTGGCATTTCGGTTATTGGATAAGACTTCGGATACGGATTACTATGAGTTTGACAAAATCAACCAGGAATTCATGGAAGCTTTACGCAAGCGCAAAGAACTAACCGGTTTATTTACCTTTTACGCAGCCAACTATCCGCAGTATGAACTGATCATCGATAACCAGCTCGCCATGCAAAAAGGCGTCTCAATCGATAAAGCGATGGAGAACTTGGACATCATGATCGGCAGTACTTACGAGCAAGGCTTTATCCGCTTCAATAACTTTTTCAAGGTCTATGTCCAGGCGCTGCCCGAATTCCGGCGTTTTCCCACGGACGTATTGAATTACTACGTGAAAAACGAAAACGGCGAAATGGTGCCCTACTCCGCCTTTATGACCCTTAAAAAACGGCAAGGTCCGAACGAAATTACCCGCTACAACCTCTACAACTCGGCGGCTATCCGTGCCGAGCCCGCCTCCGGCTATACCACCGGAGATGCCATCAAAGCCGTCCAGGAAGTCGCCGCCGCCACCTTGCCCCGCGGTTATGACATTGCCTGGGAAGGACTGTCGTTCGACGAAGCCGCTCGCGGTAACGAGGCATTGGTGATCTTCGTGGTCGTGATCGCGTTTGTCTATTTGGTGCTGGCGGCACAGTACGAAAGTTTCGTTCTCCCGCTGGCGGTGTTGTTCTCTCTGCCTGCCGGTATATTCGGTTCTTTCCTTCTGCTGAAAGCCACAGGGCTCGCCAACGATGTTTATTCCCAAGTGGGTTTGGTGATGTTGATTGGCTTGCTCGGCAAGAACGCCGTTTTGATCGTGGAATACGCCGTTCAAAAACAAGCCCAGGGTATGTCCGTCAGGGAAGCGGCGATTGAGGGCGCGAAAGCGCGTTTCCGGCCGATTTTGATGACGTCTTTTGCCTTTATCGCCGGGTTGGTGCCGTTAGCGGTCGCCACCGGGGCGGGAGCGGTCGGCAACCGAACCATCGGCACCTCGGCCTTGGGCGGGATGCTTTTCGGAACCCTATTCGGCGTTCTGCTTATTCCAGGGCTCTATTACGTTTTCGCCAAGATGACGGAAGGTAAGAGATTAATTAAAGACGAAGACATTAACCCTCTAACGGAAACTTATCAGTACGGCACGAACGATGTCGAGGAGTAAAATTTTTCGCCTTATGACATTGGGCGTAATGGGATTAATGTTACATGCTTGTGGAATTCCAGAAATAACAATCAAGAAAGCAGATACGCAACTTCCTGATAGATTCAAGCTAAACCTTGCGGAAAAGGCTAACTCGGGCACCGTGAAATGGGAGGACTTTTTCGAAGACCCGAATTTATTGAGCCTGATCGATATCGCCATCGCCAATAACAAGGAAGTCAATATGATGCTGCAGCGTATTAGCACTGCGGAAAATGAGATTCAAGCACGCCGAGGGGCCTATTTACCTTCCGTTAATATAGGTATTGGCGCAGATGGAGAAAAAGTCGGCAAGTATACGCGTAATGGCGCTGTCGAGGAGAATCTGAAGCTAGCTAATGGCCAGCCATTCCCAGCATTTCTAGGTAATTATCAATTCGGGCTGTTTTCGACCTGGGAGATCGACATTTGGAAAAAGCTGAGGAACGCGAAGCAGGTGGCCGTGCTGGAATACATGGCCAGTCAGGAAGGGAAAAACTTTTTGGTAACGAATTTGGTCAGCGAGATTGCCCATGCGTACTATGAGCTCATGGCATTGGACAATCAGCTTGAGAATCTGGAGCAAAATATCGCAATTCAGCAAAACGGTTTGGAGGTGGTGAAGCAGCTCCAGATTTATGCCAGAACCACTACGCTTGCGGTCAAGCGTTACCAAGCGGAAGTGGCAAAAAACCAAAGCAAAAAGTCTGGGTTAATGCAGCAGATCACGGAGGTCGAAAATCGCATCAACTTTTTGTTGGGGAGAGCGCCGCAGCCTATCCAGCGGGCCTCGCGCAGTTTTATGGATATCAAACCCAAAATACTCAACGCGGGCATTCCGTCGCAATTGCTGCAAAATCGGCCTGATATCAGAAAAGCGGAGCTTGAACTTGCGGCTGCAGAGCTAAATATAGAAGTGGCCAGAGCTAATTTCTATCCATCCTTCGGTATAAAGGCGGGAATAGGTTTTGAGGCTTTTGCTCTCAAGTACTTGATCAATACGCCGGAGTCGTTGGCGGCGATGGTGGCCGGGGAATTGGTGGCGCCGTTAGTTAACAAGAACGCCATTATTGCAGAATACAAGAACGCAAGCGCCAAGCAGATTCAGGCGGCATATGAATACGAGCAAACCATACTGAATGCTTATACCGAAGTCGCCAACCAGCTTTCGAAAATAGATAATCTGGATAAAGCTTATCGGCTCAAGAAGGAGCAGGTTGATTCGCTCGCCCAATCGATCGATGTGGCAGGCCAGCTGTTCAAATCCGCGCGTGCGGACTATCTGGAGGTATTGTTAACACAAAGGGATGCCTTGGATGCAAAAAAGGAACTCATTGAAACGAAACTGCAACAGCTCAATGCCGTTGTGGATCTTTATCGATCGCTCGGCGGGGGATGGCAGTAACCGTCCCCAAGGCACGGCAGGGGTGCGCCTATCATCCCGAAACGCTGACCGACGACGGAGTCAGTCCGTCTAGCTGACCGTGATCTGGTAGCCTGCCCGGAGGCCTGATACCGGGCGATGAGGCCCGTCCGGCGGATCGGTTTCGACGAAAGCGCCGACAGTATCGTAGGATGCGGTGAGGTACGAACCGCCTTTCGACCAGGCTCAGGACAGGCCCTTCGACTGAGCTCAGGACAGGCATCAATCGCGAACGATGCGGTTTCAATCGCAAACGGTTGCTTTAATCGCAACCCTTCCTTCGTCACCGCATCCTACGAGCTAGCCGCTCCAGGCGGAGCCTGGAAACCGGCCCGCAACACCAACACAGGGGTGTGCCCCAACGGACCCTGCGTGAGTTCGGCAAGACCATCAAGCTTGATGGTAGTTCACGAACCATGATGCACGATGCGAATCAGCGCGACGTTATCCGCCCGGTTCAGAATGACCGACGACTAATGCATCGGACTCGAAGTCCAAGTACTGAAATCCTCCATCCGACGAGAACATTTCATGGAACGGCGTACCCATCCACAAAGCACTTTGTTCGTCCTCTTTGGCGCGGCCGGCGATCTGTCCTGGCGGTTGATCGTTCCGGCGTTGTACCGGCTTTATATCGACAAGCACCTGCCGGATCGCTTCCACCTGATCGGCGTTGACCGGATGCCGCTCGGGCCCGAGGAACTGGCCCGCCATTACGCCGAAAAGCTGGCCGAATCCGGCGAGGACATTGAAAAAGACGAACGCTGGGCCGGGTTTTGTCGAAGCTTGGGCTACATCAGCGGCGACCTCAAGGACCCGGCGGTGTACCGGCAGCTGCGCACGCTGATGCAGGCGCGCGAACAAGAGTGGAGGGAGTCTTGCCAGCAGGTTTATTACATGGCAACGCCGCCGTTTCTGTTCGCCGACATTGCCTCCAACCTGGGACGGGCACAATTGCACAGAGACCGGAAGCGGGCGCGCATCGTGGTGGAGAAGCCTTTGGGACGGGACCTGGCCTCCTTTCAGGCGATCAATCGGGCGCTGACCGAGTACTTTCACGAGAACCAGATCTACCGCATCGATCATTTCCTGGGCAAGGAAACGGTGCAGAACATTCTGGCTCTGCGCTTCGCCAATTCCATCTTCGAGCCGATCTGGGATCGGCGTTACGTGGATCACGTGGCGATCACCGTGGCTGAGACGTTGGGCGTAGAGCACCGCGGCAGCTACTACGATCACGCAGGAGCCCTGCGGGACATGGTGCAGAATCATCTTATGCAGCTGCTTTGTCTGGTGGCCATGGAACCACCGGCTGTATACGACGCCGACGATATCCGCAACCGAAAGATGGACGTGATGCATGCGCTTCGCCCCATTCCGCCGGAGCAGGTCGCGCAACGCGCGGTGCGGGGGCAGTATGGCGCCGGGTGGATCAACGGCTGCCGGGTGCCCGCCTATCGGGAGGAACCGGGTGTCGCTCCGGATTCCGACACCGAGACCTATGCCGCCCTCAAGCTCTATGTGGACAATTGGCGTTGGCAGGACGTACCGTTCTATCTCCGCACCGGTAAGCGTATGGCGGCGGATGTCTCGGAGATTTCCATCCGTTTCAGGCCGGTTCCGCATCGGGCTTTCCCGGCCGCCGGCAGCGAGGATACCCACCCGGTCGCCTTGACGCTCCGCATCCAGCCCGAGGAATCCATCGTCCTGCACTTCTTTGTCAAGGAGCCGGGGTCCCGCGCGCGTCTCAGGCGGGTGCGGATGGATTTCAATTATCTGGACGCCTTCAAGGTCGCGACGCCTACCGCCTACGAGACCCTGCTGCGGGATGTCATAGCCGGAGACGCGAGTTTATTCATGCGGGCCGACCAGGTGGAAGCCTCCTGGCGCTTGCTGATGCCGGTATTGGACACCTGGAGCGACACGAAGCCGACGGATTTTCCCAACTATGCCGCCGGCTCCGGAGGTCCGGAGGCGGCCAACATTCTCACCGCCGTCGACGGACACAGCTGGCTGACGGCGTTTTGACCCGGCGGAGTCTGAGAAGGAAAACCTCGCCATCGGAACCGGGAAGGTTCTCCTGCCGATGGAAAGCGGGAGAATCGTGATGCCATAAATTTGCGGGATTAACCATGAATCCGACCGGTTGGCTGGTGCCATGTGGCATCGATGTCGTGAAAATCGATTACAAGACGCGCCGCAAAGCGTTATCCCGGCGGATGAAATGATGCCATACTGCCGCGGCGGCATGTGCGATGACCAGGTACAACATCGCAACGCCCAATGCCTCGTGCGCTTCCTTAAAGCGCTGAAGGAACGACTGGCCGTCTGACGGGTGAAGATCGTTTGCCCGTTCGTAGGCGGCGGAAAAGCCCGTTTCGCTCACCACAACCAATGTTGTAGGGTGCCGGTGAGCGAGGCGAACCGCACCAAATACACCGCGGATCATGCCTGACGTTCTATGGTTTTATGTCACGCCGCTTACAAGCCGTGAAGGACCAAAACCCGCTGCCCCGGCGAGGATTACCGGGATCCAGATGGCAGGGATGCAAACGTTTCGCCGTCCTTGGCCCCTGGATTCCGGCAATCCATGCCGGAATGACGATCTTGCAGGTTGACATAAGTGAGGTAGGGCGGGTTAGGCCGTCAGGCCGTAACCCGCCGCATGCCGCGAAATGGCGGTACATGCTGACTGATCGGCCCTACATTACAGCCTTTGTGGCGGCGTACCATTGAAGCTTCGACCCTCGACACTCGGACACCACATGATCGCTTGGGCCTTCCCGATCATTCTGAAGCTATCCACTACGGGTAAATGACTTCCGCAACGCCAGCCATGCCGTATAAACAAAATGAAAACGCTCTAATCGTGTGCGACAGTGTCTTGTTTGCGTCAACCAGGGCTGGCAGCGTCAAGCCGAGAAAAGCAAGTTCCTTTCCACTGCTTTGCATAAGCAGCACACCCAACACAGGGGTCGAAAGCATGCCGGCATAAAGCAGAATCTGTACCACGCTGGATAATCGCATCTGCCACAATGGCGGACTAGGTTCGATCGCGGGCAATGCCCAGAGCCATCTTGCCGCGACACGCAGCGGCAATAATGTCAGCACCGTCAGCCCCGCAAAGACGTGTGCCCCGGTAAGAAATACGCGTTCCGGGGATCCCTTCGCGAACAGACCCTTCGAGTAAACGAATATCCACGCGAAAGTGATGGCGATTGCGGTTAGCCAATGCAGAATGCGCAAGGGCAATCGGGCTTTTCTGATTTTTTGTACGGCATCGTTCATGAGAGCACCTACTACGAGCATTGGACGGCGTCAAAGCCCGCTCATCGGCCGGCGGCGCCGATGCAGGATTGATCGCATGCAACGGACTCAAAACCGATAACTCACGTTGGCATAAACATTGTGCGTGAGGGTCACGTCGCCACTGATTTTCTGAATGGTTTGCCCCAGATATCCCAGGTCAACGCTGAGCCGCCGGGTCAGTTTCAGACCGAATCCCGCCATGGCGCGGTTTTCGCTGAAACCGGTTGGCCCGAAAGTGTTGGTGTTCAGATAGCCGAACACCTCGTCTCCCAGGTAGAGGGACAGCTTGGGATCGATGAATTCGAGCGGTAGCCGAAGCTTGAGCGCCTGCCTCAGGCGAACGCCTACATTGCCCGTAACGCGGTTGATCCGCTGTTCGATGCGGGTGCGGACCTGGGCTTTGAATCCCGCGATCGGAAAGTCGAACTGGAGAGCCGCGTAGGGCCTGCTTTCCTGGAACGCCGCCTTGCCCAGCGAATGGTGCCACTCGTTAACATAGCCCAGCCAGACGCTGGCGTATGAATTCAGGTCGTAGCCCAGTTGAAACCTAAGCAGGTCCTCGGAGAGGCGCCACGCATCGGGATTGTCGTCCCGCAGGCGGGTCTGATTCATGAGAAACCAGCGGAATTCCTGAAGCCTGGGCGAGAAATCGCCGAAATCTCCGGACAGGGTGAGCGAACTCCAGTTACCCGCCATGCTTTCGACCGAGTCGGCCTGCGCCCCGGTGGCCAGGAGCATGCCGGCGGCCAGGCCGAGCCGGAATAACCAGGCCGGGACACGGCGGCGGCTGGGCTTCCCGGAGTGGGTTGGCGCGTCCGAATGAACTCTGCGCATCGTTGGATTTCCCAAGACTTTGCAAGACGGCTGGCCGGGACGGGCGGCGGGGTGCGGCCGCCCTTCCCGCGGCGGATCAAGGCAGAATCTTGATCTGCTCGACTTCCAGTTCCGGCGGCTCGCCGAAGTCCTTGTCGAACTCGCCGGTGATCTCCACCCGCGTCTTGGCATCGAGCGGCTGGCCGGCCGGCAGTCGCTTGGGGGAAATCTCCACCCGCAACTGGCCGGTATCGTCGGCGAAGGTGTAGTGCTTGCCGCCCTCGTGGGACACCAGCCGGCCCTGCAGCGTGGCGTATTGATCGTCCACGCCGGTTTCCAGCAGCTGCTTGACGGTCATGGCGGGCACGGCGCTCGGGCCGGTGTATTCCGCCAGCGCGGCGGTGGCGGCGAGACCGAGAACGCCCGCAATCAGTAAGCGTTTCATGACGGTACTCCTCTTGAATGACAGTGAAGGGGTTAAATGCGCCGCGAGGGGCGGCGCATGGGGTCATTCAAACGCTCCGAGCTTAAGGAATTCTTAAGCGGTGATTCGTCTCAGATCTGCGGGAAATCCAGGATCACGCCCAGCCCGCGACGATCGAGCCCGTCTTCGAAGCGCAAGGCAGCGCCGTGCAGCGCGGCGATGCGTTCGACGATCGACAGGCCCAGTCCGCTGCCCGTCTGGTCGGTGCCGAGCACGCGGAAGAACCGTTCTGCCAGTCGGTCACGCTGGGCTTCCGGCACGCCGGGACCGTCGTCGCGCACGGCGAGGCGCACCCCTTGAGCGCTGGATTGCGCCTCGATCCGCACGCGGCTGTGCGGCGGGCAGTAGCGCAGCGCGTTGTCGAGCAGGTTGCGCAAGGCCACGCGCAGCAGCTCTGCATTGCCGTACAGCATGGCTGCCCGGCAGTCGATCTGCAGCTCGATCTGCCGGGTTTCGGCCTGCCCGGCATAGAACCGGCGCAGTTCGTCGAGCAGTGTGGGCAGCGCAACCGGCTCGCGGGCGAGAAGATCCGGGCGATCGGCATCGAGGCGAGCGAGCGCGAGCAGGTTTTCGACCAGGGCGGTGCAGCGGTCGGCGTCGTCGCGCAGCATCCGCAGCGAGGATTGGTGTTCGGGGTGCTGGCGCTCCAGCAGCTGAATCTTCATGCGTAGCGCCGCCAGCGGAGTGCGCAACTCGTGAGCGGCGTCGGCGGTGAAACGGCGCTCCGATTGCAGCGCCTTGTCCAGGCGGGCGAAGACGGTGTTGAGCGAAGCGATGATCGGCGACAGTTCCAGCGGCGGGTCGGCAACCGCCACCGGTGTCAGGTCCTCTGGCGTCTTCTGGGCGATGGCGAATGCGGTCTGCTCGATCGGACGGACCAGCCGGCCGACCGCCAGCCAGATGACCGCGCCGAGCAGCGCCAAAAGGCCCAGGGCCGGCCAGGTCAGATTCTCGGCCAGTTCCTCGAGGATTTCCGTGCGCGCCTCCAAGGGCTGACCGACCTGTACTTCGAAGCTGTTATCCCGGCTGCGCAACACGAACACCCGCCACGGCACGACGCCGATCAGAACCGTGCGAAAGCCCTTGCGCTTGTCGAAACCGGTCACGAACGGCTCCTCGGGCGCCGTTCCGGCGCGGCGCAGGACGCGGTCGCCGGCGATAATCTGGTAGTACAGCCCGGCATGGCGGCCGTCCCGGTCGATGGGATCGGCGATGGGCGCGCCCGGCTGCGGTAGGCCGGCGGCGGCCGCCCGGATGAGATAGGCGGCGTCTTCGAGACCATCGTCGAAGACCTCGTTGGTTTCGTCCCAGGCGATGCCGACCATGATCCCCAGGCTGACCAGCCAAAGCAGCGCGCTCGCGCCCAGCAGAGAGGCGAGCAGCCGTCGGCGCAGCGAATAGGGGCGGCCAGGACCGGGAGCCCTCCCTATGGACCTCCGAAGCCGATCGAAACGGATCATGGCGGCGGAGCCAAGGCGTAGCCGAGGCCGCGCACGGTGCGAATCAGACCCCGGCCGAGTTTCCGGCGCAGGTGATGGACGTGTACCTCGACCGCATTGCTCTCCACTTCCTCGCCCCAACCGTATAGCACGTCTTCGAGCTGTGCCCGGCTGAGCGTCTGTTGCCCGTGCAGCATCAACGCGTGCAGCACCGCAAACTCGCGCGCGGTGAGTACGACCGGTTCGCCGTCGCGGCGGACCTGTTTGGCGGCGGGATCGAGTTCGATCCGGCCGTGACGCAGCACGGCAGTGGCCTGTCGCGCACCGCGCCGGATCGCGGCACGAATACGCGCCGATAGTTCCTCCAGGTCGAACGGTTTGACGAGGTAATCATCGGCGCCGAGATCGAGTCCTTCGATGCGATCGTGCAGAGTGTCGCGGGCGGTGATCATCAGCACCGGCACGTCGCTGCGGCGAGCGCGCAGGCCGGACAGCAGCCCATCGCCGCTGAGTCCGGGCAGGCCGCGATCGAGCAGGACGCACTGATAGGGCTGCGTCCGCAGCGCGGTTTCGGCGAGATCGCCACGCCGTACCCAGTCGACAGCGTAGCCGTCGAGTTGGAGCCAAGATTGGAGTGTGGCTCCGAGCGAGGGGTCATCTTCGACAAGCAGAATTCGCATGAGAGGAGAGGGTATTAAAGCTGCCTTTTTCCAAATCGCTTTCAATAAAGCATTAATTTTTGTAGGGTGGGTTAGGCCGTGAGGCCGTAACCCACCGAGCGACCTAACTTACCCTACGATTCATGTTCATTCGAATGCGGAATGGCATTAAGCTCAACTGCCGAAAATCGTAGGGTACATAGCTGTCGCTGCCGGCATGCAGCAAGGTTATCAAGTTTCGGAAGCTTTGAATAAATTCGCCGGAAGCGACCATTCTCCCGAGAGCGGAATGAGACGAACAACGTTCGCCCGAAGGGCAACGTCGAGGAAAGGACGTTGTCAGTAGACAGCCAAAGGCTAGCCCAAGGGGCAGATCCTGGGAGCTCGCCGTGGCGCTCCCAAGGCAAGCGGGGGCCAGGGAAGGACTCCCGGGACTTGTGGGCGCCAGGGAAGGACTCCCGGGACTTGTGGGCGCAGCCCCACAAGGGGTTTGCAAAAGTGCCTCGCCGGTGGAGCGCGACCTGCTTCAAACTCACCGGCTGCCAAACGCAGCTTCCTTTTCCAGCGTACGTCAGCGATGAAAGCGCTCTAAGTAAAGAACTCCGCATTCCGGCTTCACATAGGCCGTCTCCATGCACTACCGGCGGTTCATCGTGTCCCTTCGCCGGGAGGCCGGCCGCGGTGTTTCGCGGGGCTTTTCGCCGCGGGGCCTGTTGGATCGCCTCGATCGCCGGCAGGAATACGGGGAGGCATTACGCTCGAATCGCGATCGTGGAAACCGTCCATCGCCTCGGCCCTCTCGGCAAGGTTCCGTGTCACCGCCTCCCCGTCGCGGAGGACCAGCGTTTCGCCGCAATGGGTGATCGTCAGCTCGACCTTCCCGCGGAGCCGATAGGTGACGGAGCCGTTTTCGATATGGACCTCCAGCCGTTGACCGCGGACCGCCAGCGCGAAACGCAGTCGCTCGACATAAGGCCGCGGCTTGAACGATAGTTTCCCACCCCGGTCGCGCATCCCCGCCAGCCCGTAGACCGCCGCCATCCAGCTTCCGCCCATCGCGGCGATGTGGCACCCGTCCTTGACGTTCCCGCCGACATCCGCCAAATCCATCAGCAGGGCATACTTCCAGTATTCCAGCGCGTGGGTCCGATAGCCCAGTTCCGCGGCCACGATGCTCTGGATGCAAGCCGACAGCGACGAGTCGCCGGTCGTCATCGGATCGTAGTAGTCGAAGTCTCGCCGCTTCTGCTCCATGGTGAAATCCTCGCCGAGCAGGAACAGGGCGAAAACGACGTCGGTCTGCTTGAGGACCTGATAGCGGTAGATGACCAGCGGGTGGTAGTGCAGCAACAGCGGATAGTGGTCCGCCGGCGTTCCGGCGCAATCCCAGACTTCGCGATTCAGGAAGCCATCGTCCTGAGGGTGGATGCCCAGCGCCTCGTCGAACGCGATGTACATGGCATCCGCCGCTCGCCGCCAGTCTTTGGGTTCCTCGGGCGAGAGGCCCGTCCGGTAGACGAGTTCGCTGTACGTCAGCGGATCCGTCGACTGTAGTATCTCGACCGAATCGGCCGCATACCGCAGGTTCTCCCGGGCCATCAGGTTGGTGTAGGTGTTGTTGTCGACGACGGTGGTGTACTCGTCCGGGCCGGTGACCGAGTTGATGCAAAACCGGTTTCCGCGCCGCTCCGAAAAGAACCCCAGATCGTACCAGAGCCGGGCGGTCTCGATCAGAATCTCGACCCCATAGCGCCTGAGAAAGTCCTCGTCCCCGGTCGCCTCGACATACTTGCGGATGGCGTAGGCGACCGCTGCGTTGATGTGGTATTGAGCGGTCCCGGCGGCGTAGTAGGCCGATGCCTCCTGGCCGTTGATCGTCCGCCACGGAAACAAGGCGCCTTTCTGGCTCACCTCCCGCGCCCGTTGCCGGGCGGCGTCGAGCAAGCGGTAGCGGAATAGCAGCAGGTTTCGGGCCGCGCGCGGATCGGTGTAGACCAGGAATGGGATCATGAACATCTCCATGTCCCAGAAATAATGGCCCTCATAGGCCTGGCCGGTCAGACCTTTCGCCGGCACGCCGGCCCCGTCGGCCCGGGCGGTGGCCTGGAGTAACTGGAACAGGTCCCACCGCATGCATTGCTGCGCCCTCGAGTGCATCCCGCTCACCTCGACGTCAGCTCGGTGCCAGAAGTCGTCCAGGTACTGCCGTTGAGTCAGCAGCAATCGTTCGAATCCCTGACGGAGAGCGCGGTCGAGCACGCGCCTGGCGCGGTCCAGCTGCTCGCCGACCGATACCGTCCGGGATGTGTGATACGTCAGGAACTTGGTCAAACGGATCGGTTTACCCGGCGTGGCCTGGACCGAAAAGACGACGCGGTTCGCCTCGTCGGATTTCTCTTGTTCGACCGCGCATTCACATGCCGTCTCTAGAATGTGGTCGAAGCCGCAAGCGAGCGTCATGCGACTGCTGCGGGTCGTAAAGCCGAGCAGGAGCCGGTACTTGTCCGCCTGTCGCGCCTCTGGGATCAGCACGGACCTGTCGAGCTGGCGGGCGAGGCGGGGATCATCTTCCCCGAGCATCCGGGGTTGCGGGTGTTGTACCAGTTCCGAGGAGAGGACGATGGGAACCTCGGCATTGAGTACGGTCACCTCGTAGAAGATGGCTGCCAGGTGGCGTTCGGCAAACGACACCAGACGGCGCGACCGGACCAGGACCTGCTTGCCTGTCGGCGTTTCCCAGAGCACTTCGCGGTCCAAGGTTCCGGTCCTGAAGTCCAGCGCGCGTTCGTAGCGGAGCACGGGCGTACGTGCGAGGTCTACCAGCTCGTCGTCCACATACAGCCGGATGATTTTTCCGTCCGGCACGTTGATGATCGTCTGTCCGGTCGTGGCAAAGCCGTGCGCCCGTTCCCCGTAAGGAATAGGCCAAGTCTCGTGGAACCCGTTTACGAAGGTCCCGTGCTCATAGGCGGGCGTTCCCTCCTCGAAACCGCCGCGCATGCCGAAGTAGCCGTTGGCAGTGGCAAAGATGCTCTCGGTTTGGGACAAAAGCGCCGGGACGAATTCCCGCTCCACCATTCGCCAGTCCTCGACGGGATAGATGAATTCCGGCGGTAGCACGGGCTCGCGGCGAATCACTTTCCGCTCCTTTAATTCCGGCCGCAGACAGGCACGCCGGCCGGATGGCGTTCGTTAGGGACGTTTTGATGGAGTTCTTCGACAGGCTTGTCTTGAGCGCCATCGAAGGACCCGTCGCTTCGCTGAATATCCGTCATCGTCGGTTGCTCCTTATCCGATTCGATTCCGGAAGGCTTGCCGCAATTCCCGCAATCGCTTCATCGCCTCTGCAATTCAATGCCGGAGGCGTAGAGCATATAGCCGATGGCGTTACGGACATCCTGTTCGCTCAGTTCCGGATGTCCGCCTTTGGGCGGCATACCTTTGTAGCCCTTGACCGCATGGTCGACCAGGGTGTCCACGCCTTGCTCCGCGCGTTTCAGCCAGGCGGCTTTGTCTCCCGTGCGCGGGGCGCCGCCGAGACCTCCGCCGTGGCAGACGATGCAGACCGACGCATAGACTTGTTCGCCGGAAGCCGGATTGGGGACAGCCGTGCCAGGGGCCGATGGTTGGGGCGCGGGCGTATACCCCGATTCGGACAGGGGATTCGGCACCTGGCCGACACCTGGGGACTCCCAGCCGGGCTCCGGCAATAGGCGGCCGAGGGCGATGTCCTCGAAGCGAGTTTGATAATCGGTCAGGGTCAAGCCGATCATCAGCAGCAGCCAGAAAAATCCGGTCGCGGCGGCAATCCTCGGCACCGGAGCGGCCGAGCGCATGTACATGAAGAACGTGACGATGATGAATGCCTGGAGGGCCGCGATGGCGATCGTGAGGATAGTGTTGAAAATCCCCAAGTCGAGAAACGACAAAGCGATGTTCAATCCCAGGAGGCTCAGGAGGAGCAGCCAGATTCCGAGGTGATTTCGGCGCGTCCTCTCATCCATGGCGGGCGGCCAGATACAGCAGCGGGAACACGAACACCCAGATCAGATCCACCAGATGCCAATACAGCCCGGCGATGGTCACCTTGGCTTCGAGCCGCGGAGCGCCGCGGATCGCCAGCACCAGCATGACAAGAACCACCACGATGCCGATGAAAAGATGAAGGGCGTGTAGGCCGGTCAGCGCGAAATAGAAACTGAAGAACAGCCGTGCCTGCTCGGTATGGGGCTCGGGGAATTCGAAAGGCCGGCCGAATATGGGCGCAAGATGCGCGTCGAATTCCCGGGAATACTCGACGCCTTTGATGGCCAAAAAAACGGCGCCCAGAAGCGCGGTAACGGCCAGCCAGCCGACCAGTGCTTTCTGGTTGCGAGGCAGAACCGCGTCGTCGGCCAAAGTCATGGTCAGGCTGCTGGTCAGGAGAATCGCGGTATTGATCCCGCCCAGCAAAAGATCGAGACGGCCGCTGGCGGCTTCGAAAGCCTCCGGATAGGCGGCTCGATAGATGACATAAGTCATGAATAGGCCGCCGAAAAAGAGGATTTCCGAAGCGAGGAAAATCCAGATCCCCAGCGCATCCGCTTCGTACTGCTGGCGCAGGCTGTCGAACTGCGGGGCAGGTCTAGCCTCAGCCTCGGGCGGCGTCGGAATCGCGCTTCGGTAAGCCATAGGCGTAAGGTTCCTCGGTAACGACCGGCAGCCGGTCGAAATTGTGTTCCGGTGGCGGCGACGGGGTTTGCCATTCCAGACCCTTGGCGTCCCATGGGTTGGAACCGGCGACGGGACCCCATTTCAAGGAGTACAGAAGGTAAATGAGGGGGAGCAGATAACCGATCGCCAGAACCGGCGCGCCTGCCGACGAAAGCACGTTGAGCAACTGGAATTCGTCCGGGTAGGTGTGGTAGCGGCGGGGCATGCCCAGATAGCCCAGGATGAATTGCGGGAAAAAGGTGAGATTGAAGCCGACGAAGATGGTGATCGCGGCGACGCGCCCCCATAGGTCGGGATACATCCGGCCTGTCATCTTCGGCCACCAGAAATGCAATCCGCCGAAATAGGCCATCACCATGCCGCCCACCATGATGTAGTGAAAATGGGCGATGACGAAATAGGTGTCGTGGACATGCACGTCCACCGCCGTGGCGGCCACGGTGATCCCGGTCAGCCCGCCGACGGTGAAAAGTCCGACGAACCCGAGGGTGTACAGCATGGGCGTTTCGAACGAGACCGAGCCTTTGTAGAGCGTTGCGGCCCAGTTGAACACCTTGATTCCCGAAGGCACGGCGACCATGAAGCTGAGCAGCGAAAAAATCACGCCCGAATAGACCGACTCGCCGGCCACGAACAAATGATGGCCCCACACCAGGAAGCCGATCAGCGCGATGGCGAGGAGCGCGAAGGCCATGCCGTCGTAGCCGAAGATGCGTTTTCGAGCGAAGCAGGTGATGATTTCGCTCACCACGCCCATGCCCGGCAAGATCATGATGTAGACCGCCGGGTGCGAATAGAACCAGAACAGATGCTGGAACAGCACCGGATCGCCGCCGACTTTCGGATCGAAGATGCCGATGCCGAAGATCCGCTCGAGAGCGATCAGGAGCAGGGTGATGGCCAGGACCGGCGTTGCCAGGACCATGATGATGGCGGTGGCATAGTTGGCCCAGACGAACAGGGGCAGGCGCGTCCAATAGAGTCCAGGCGCCCGCATCTTATGTACGGTGACGATGAAATTGAGCCCGGTCAGGATGGATGAGAAACCGGTGATGATCACGCCGACCACGGCCAGCACCACCTGGCCGTTGGCGAACAAGCTGCTGTAAGGCGTGTAGAAGGTCCAACCGGTATCCACGCCGCCCGCGACCGCCATGGCGAGGGTGAAGACTCCGCCGACGACGTACAAATACCAGCTCAGGAGATTCAGCCGCGGAAACGCCACATCCCGCGCCCCGATCATCAGCGGAATCAAGAAATTGCCGAGCGTCGCCGGAATCGACGGAACCAGGAAAAACCAGACCATCACGATGCCGTGGAGACTGAACAGCCGGTTGTAGGTTTCCGTTTCCACCACATCGGCCGCGGGCGTCGCGAGTTCCAGGCGGATCAGCGTCGCCGCCGCGCCGCCGAAGAAAAAGAAAGCCGTGATCGAGACCAGATAAAGCCAGGCGATACGCTTGTGGTCTATGGTCGTGAGCCAGGACGCGATGCCGTAGTCGCGATTGAGGTAATTTTTGGGCGGGCTGACGGCGGCGGTGGTCATGGGCGTCCTTCCTCCCCGGAAAGGGATTTGATGTAGGCGATCAGCCGGGTCAAATCGGAATCGGTCACGCGCCCGGCGAAACTCGGCATGATCGGCTCGTAACCGGCGACCACCTGTTTTTCCGGCGTCAGGATCGAATCGCGGATATAGGTTTCGTCGGCAATCACGGTTTGACCGCCCTTCAGCGGCACCGGTTTCCCGAAGATGCCGGCCAGCGAGGGCGCCGCGATCCTGCTGCCGGCGCCGTGGCAGCTGATGCAGCCGAGGCTCGCAAACAGCTTTTCGCCTTGGACCGGCAAAGATTCCGCGCTGTCCTCGCCCGCCAGCCAGGTTTCGTACTCGGCCGGTTCCATCACGATGACCTGGCCGCGCATGCGGGAATGATCCAGCCCGCAATATTCGGCACAGAACAGGTGATAGCGGCCGATCCGGCTGGGGGTGAACCAGACCGTCCGGTAGCGCCCCGGCACGAGATCCTGCTTGACCCGGAAGGCCGGCACGAAAAAACTGTGGATGACGTCCTGGGTCGCCAAGACGATTTTCACGGGCACCCCCAAGGGAACATGGAGTTCGTTGATTTCGCGCCGTCCGTTTTGGTGCTGGAATTTCCACATCCATTGCTTGCCGATGGCGTGGATCTCCAAAGCATTGTTGGGGGGACTGGCCTCCTCGACGTAAAGGTGAGCGGCCCAGACGAAAATAGCGAGAAAGACCGCCAAAAGCCCGAGGCTCCAGACGATCTCGGTCTTGGTTTCCGGGACGTTAGTGGTGCGGTTCACGCGGGCGTTGCGCCGGTAGTAAACGGCGAAGCCGATGATGAGCCCGCTCAGGACCAGGACCATGAGCGCATCCAGCCCGGTCAGGGTAAAGAACAGCGTATCCACCCGTTCGGCCAGGGTGGAGGCCGCCGGCAGCAGCGGGGTATCGGAAACGGCGTCCGTACCGGCCATGGCGTCAGTCTCTCGGATGGTCCGTGTGCGGTTCGTCTTTCCGCCCGGTGCGTTTGACGAGCAAGGCCATGGCGTCCTCGATCGGAATACGGGCGATGCCGGCGCCCTGGTCTATCCACTCGGTACTCTGAAGCAGGCGATCCTCCCGTTGCCGTAAGCTCTGAAGGTCCAGCGCCGGCGCGATCTGAAGCGGCGGCTCGGTCTGGACGGTGGGCTGCGGCGAGGGCGGGAGGGCAGGACTCGGTTCGATATGCGCCCAGCGCTTGATCAACAGCCAGGCTCCGGCACTGGCGACGATCACCACCACCAGGAAGATGATCACGGCGGCGATCAGCGCCTTGGTGCTGATGTCGGCTTCGCCCGCTTCGGGGGACAGGATAGGCGGGATGCCGCGGTCTTGTTCAGCCATGGGATATTCTCTCCGGTTCGGACCGGGCCAGGGCGCGAGGTAAGGCCCGGAGAAAGGCCGAAAGCCAGAATCCACCGACCGCGATAAAGGGCAGGGCATCGAGCGGGCTGAGTTCGCCCGGGCTCCGGTAAAAGCTCGGCAGCACCAGCCAATAAAATTCGAGCGCATTGCCCGAAAGCACTAGCCCCGCGGCCCAGATCAGACGCCTCGGGTTGCGTTTGAGCGTGCGGAACAGCAGCAGTACAAACGGCAGTGCACCGCAAATGACGGCCGTGGACCAAGCCCACCATCGCCAGCCGGCGTTGAGCCGTTGAACATACCAGATGGTCTTGTCGGGCAGGTTTTCCGACCAGATCGTCAAATACTCCTGAAACGCCAGATAGCTCCAGAGCAGAACGAAAGCCAGCAACAAGCCGCCGAGATCCTGAAACCGCAAAGCCGCATTACGACCGTTTGGCATTAAAAGACATCGGGCCATTACGGCGAATGCGAGAGCGGCGAGCATCGGGGTGACGGCCGAGAGAAATCCGATGTTGGCCGAGGTCCAGCGGGGTTCCAGCGACATGACCCAATCGATGCCGAATAGGGTCACGGTCAGACCGAGGATGATCAGGCCGAGCGCACTGCGGCGGTTGAGATTGACCTCGGCGGAACGGCTGCGCCAGAGCTCCAACGTGGACGCAAGTCCCAGCCAAAGCACGAAAACTATTCCTTCGCGGATCAAAAAGAAGCCCGGCTGTAAATAGACCGCCTGTCCTCCCGGAGTGGCCGGAACCGTCCAATCGGGCCTGGCCCAGGCGTAAAGGTGTGCCAAGCCGAAGGCTAGAGGCAGGAACAAGACCGCATTGACCGGCAGAGTGCCCGCGCTGGTCTCGAGAACGGGGCGGATGAAGACGCCCCATCCGCCTCCCGTCAAGCGGTGGATCATGAGTAGCGCCAGCGAACCCAACGGCAGCCCGATCCAGAACAGGCAGGCCGGAAGATAACTGCGGAAAAAGGCATCCGGCGCCCACCACAGTCTCAAAAGGCAAGCGCACAAGGCAAGGCCTGCGATCAGCAGAAGCAGGACAGGGCGAATCCGTAGGCGCACGGTTTCCGTCACTTGGCCTCCCGGAGTTTATCCTCCAATCCCGCCTCGCGAACATCGTCGCTCGTCGCATGCTGGCTGAGCTGCAAGGCGCGGATGTAGGCGACGATAGCCCAGCGGTCCTCCGGCGCAACCCGGTTGGCATAGGAAAACATGACCCCGAAGCCGTTGGTGATGACATCGTAGTAATGGCTGTCGGGGGCATTCCGCAAGCGATCGGTATGATAGGACGGCGGCCGCGGAAATCCCCGTTCGGGAATCATGCCCTCGCCGTCGCCCGCGCGGCCGTGACAAGGGGCGCAATAAATGTCGTAGCGCTCCCGGCCGCGCTTCAATACCGCTTCGGTCATCGGCAAAGGGGGACGTGCCGGGCGAGGTTCGATCACGGTGTCGCGCGCCACGGTGCCTTCGACGAGCGGGCGGGCGGACTGGTCGTTCGGAAAAATGGCGGCGGCTTCCAGCGGTTCGTATTTGGGTTGATCGGCCATGTCCTGTTCGCAGCCGGTCAGGAGCAAGGGGACGAGCATTCCCGGAAGAATCGAGAGACGGCGGAAGCCGCGCTTAACTGACCTCACGGTTCACCTCGGTAACGGCGATCGGATTCAACGATTCCAGGAATCGGCGAGTGGAATCCGGATCGAATTCTGGGTCGTCGGAATCGATCATCAGGAAAAACCGGTCCTGACTCGCCCGGTCGCAATTTGCCGCATCGAAGATCGGGTGGTAGGGACGGGGCAGACCCTTGAGCGCCAACATCCCAAAGAAGCCCGCTAGCGCAGCGCCGAGCACCGTGAACTCGAAACTCACCAGGGTAAAGGACGGCCAGCTGAAATAAGGCCGTCCGCCCGCGTTGAGGGGAAAGTCGACTGCGGCGAGATAAGCCTGCAGCAAAAAGGCCGATACGCCGCCAAGAATGCCGAATATCAGTATCCATAGCGGCAGGCGGGACGCGGGCAGATCCAACTCTTCGGCTAGCCCCGGTACGTCGAACGGTGCATAGGCCTCGATGCGGCGATAGCCCGCGATGCGGGTTCGGGTTATCGCATTAAGGAGCTGTTCGGCAGTCGCGAATTCGGCCAGCCATGAGGAATTCGGGGTCATGAGCGCTCTCCCAGGCTATGGGCGAGTCTCCGGACTTCGTGCATGGGCACCATGGGCACGAAGCGGACGAACAGAAAAAAGAACCAAAGAAACAGCGCGAAGCTGCCGAGCATCGTGGCCCAGTCCCAGACGGTCGGGAAATACTGCCGGAATTGAGAGGGAACGAAACCGTGGCTCAGGATGTTGACCACGATGACATAACGCTCCAGCCACATGCCGACATTCACCAGGATGGCGATGATGAGCAGCGCCGGGATGTTGCGCCGGATGCGCGCCGACCAGCACAGCTGGGGCACGACGATGTTGCAGAACAGCATGCCCCAGTAGGCGGGCGCATACGGCCCAGTGGCGGTCGTGACGGTTTGGCGCCATTCGTCCGCGTCTGTGCCGTACCAGGCCATGAACACTTCCATGCCGTAGGCGTAACCCATGATCAGCGATGCCGCGAGTAGGATTTTCGCCATGGCGTCCAGATGGCGCGGAGTGACGAAGGCGTGCAGCTTGAAGGCGGCGCGCAGGGCGATGGTGATGACGATGACCATGGCGAAGCCGGAGAACATCGCGCCGACCACGAAGTAGGGCGCGAAAATGGTCGAGCGCCAGCCCGGCATGAGTGTGGTCGCAAAATCGTAGCCGACCACGCTGTGCACCGAAACGACCAGGGGCACGGCGAGCGCCGCCAGAATGAGATAGGCTCTCTCGTAATGTCTCCAGTGCGCCGCCGACCCGCGCCAGCCCAAGGCCAAGGCGCCGTAGACCAGTTGCGCGGCGCGGCTGCGGGCACGGTCGCGCAGGGTGGCCAAGTCCGGAATCAGTCCCGTATACCAGAACAAGACCGACACGATGATATAGGTGAGGATGGCGAACATGTCCCAGACCAAAGGGCTGCGGAACTGGGGCCATACGCCCATGGTGCTGGGGTAGGGCGCCAGCCAGTAGAAGAGGTAGGGTCGGCCCAGATGCAGAATGGGAAACAAACCGGCGATTGAGGCCGCGAAGATGGTCATGGCCTCGGCGAACCGGTTGATCGAGGTGCGCCAGGGCTGGCGGGCGAGGTAAAGCATGGCGGAGATCAGGGTGCCGGCGTTGCCGATGCCGATCCACCAGACGTAATTGATGATGGCGAAACCCCAGACGACCGTGGTATTGACGCCCCAGATGCCCACCCCGGCGTAAAAGAGATAGACGGCGGCGGCGAAGAAGATCAGGACGCCCAAGCCGCTCAGGCCAAAGCCCAGCCACCAGCCTCGGCCCGCGGGCCGCAACACGATGTCGCTGATTTCGCGGCTGATCGAGGCGTAATCCTGGTCCGCGTGCAGAACGGTTTCATTTTCCGGGTGTTCGTCAATGTTCCGGCTCATCGTCGAACTCCGGATTGGGATTGCGCACTCTCGCGAGATAAGTGGTGCGCGGCTGGGTGTTGAGTTCCGCAAGCAGTGCGTAATGGTGCGGTTCGGCTCTGAGCGCGGCGACCTGGCTGTCGGGCGCATTCAGGTCGCCGAAGATAATGGCTTGGGTCGGGCAGGCCGCCTGGCAAGCCGTTTGAACTTCGCCTTCGCGAATCCGGCGGTGTTCCAGTTCCGCGGTGATACGCGCCTCGCTGATGCGCTGCACGCAATACGTGCATTTTTCCATCACGCCGCGGCTCCGCACGGTCACGTCCGGATTCCGCACCGCGCGGATACTGAGTGCGCCTTCATTCGTTTCGGCCGCTTCCGTGTAGGCGAAGAAATTAAAGCGGCGGACCTTGTAGGGACAGTTGGACTGGCAGAACCGGGTGCCGACGCAGCGGTTGTACACCTGATTGTTGAGCCCTTCCGAATCGTGGATCGAGGCCTGCACCGGGCAGACCGGTTCGCACGGGGCTTTCTCGCAGTGCATGCAGGGGACCGGCTGGAAATAGGTCTTGGGGTTCTCGGGCTCTCCGGCGTAATACCGGTCGACCCTGAGCCAGTGCATTTCCCGCCCGCGCCGCACTTCCTCCTTGCCGACGATGGGAACGTTGTTCTCGGCCTGGCAGGCCACGACGCAGGCATTGCAGCCGATGCAGGCATTCAGGTCGATCACCATGGCCCAGGCGTAGCCTTCGTATCGGTATTCGGGATAGAGCGACGGCTTGGGCTCGGCGGGTTCCGTACCGGCCGACGCAAGCGTCTTCGGCGTGAGTACTTTCACCAGCTCGCGCCCGTCCAGCGTATGATGACGCTGGGTCGTGGCCAACTCGACGTTTTCGGTCGAAAGCAGCGAACCCAGCCAGCCGTGCGGCCGCGAGGCTTTGCGGAGATCTAGGCCGTAATCGAACCAGGGGGCGTCGGAGGCCCGCAGCCGATAGGCATCGAAACCCGTATGATTGCCGACTTGTCCGGCTCGTCTTCGGCCATAACCGAGATAAAGCGTGGCGGAATCGTCGGCGTGTCCGGGCATGACCCAGACCGGGGCCGTCAAGCGGCGCTCGCGGTAATGGAGTTCCGCCAGGTCGCCGGTCGCAAGATCCAGGCGCTTCGCGGTATTCGGGCTGAGCAGCACAGCATTTTCCCAGGTGAGCTTGGTGAGCGGTTTCGGCAGCTCCTGAAGCCAGCCGTTATTCGCGTAGCGGCCGTCGCCGATGCTCGGGTCCGGCTGGAACCGTATTTCGAGCGAGGAGCCGGAAGTCTTGCGCGGCGGCAGCGTCTTGGCGACATCGGCGCGGGCCGAGACGGTTTTCGGCGTCGCGGCGGTATCGGGGACGATGCCGTCTTGCAGCGCTTTTTTCCAGAAACGCTCGAAATCGGGACCGCCATAACGGCTTCGCCAGTAAGCCTGCACCAGGTTATGGTCCGACTGTCCGGCCTGTCCCATCAGCAGCGCCATCAGTTCGTGCACCGAGCGGCCGCCGTAGAGCGGCGCGATCAACGGCTGCATCAGAGAGACGGTGCCGTCATAAGCCCGGGCGTCGCTCCAGCTTTCCAGTTCGTGCAGCGCGGGGATGTGCCAATGGCAAAGCTCGGCGGTTTCGTCCGCGTACAAACCCCAATGGATGCGCAGCGGCACCCGGCGCAAGATTCGTTCGACCTCGAGATCGGCCGGTGCGGCGTATGCCGGATTGCCGCCGAGGATGACGAGGGTTTGCACGCTGCCGGTGAGAATCTCGTCCAACAAGGCCGGGAGAGAGCCCCCGGAATCTGGGGGCGCCGAGGCTACGGGGTCGATATGGATGACGGTTCGGCCGAAGTTGCCGAGCTCCTGATTGATCGCCTGAACCACCGCGTGTACCGGCGGCGACAGGTGATCCCCGGCGATCACGATGCTTTCGCCGCGGTGATTCGAAAGATCGCGCATCACGAGGTCCAGCCAGCGTTCCGGTATCGGCATCTCTTCGCTATCCGGAGCATCGGCAAGGCCCAACCGGGCGGCCAGTAACCGCGCGACGGCTTCCATGCGCCCTGCTTGTACCGGCAAGCGATGGTCCGCCATGGCGCCGGTTGGCGTCGGCGTGGATTCCAGCACATAAAGGCGGTTCATGGTGGCCTTGCCGTGCCGGACGCGCCGCCCTTCGATGAAATCGCGTCCATAGCGGGTGCGGGCCGGGGTATCGGTCAGAAAATTGCAGTCCAGTGACAGAATCACCGCTGCCCGGTCGAAACGATACAGCGTGTCCACTTTCTGGCCGAAGGCGAGCCGCGCGCCTTCCAGGCCGTTGGTGCGGTCGACCGGATCGTATCGGTGCCAGCGCGCGTTCGGGTACACACGGAGGAAATCTTGGAACTGCTGGCTGAGCGTCGGCGACGTGAAGGTCTCGGTAAGAATATGGAGCCCGGCCCCGCCCCTGGCCGCCCATTGCTCTCGCTGCGCCGATAAGTGCTCGACGAAAGCCTGCCAATGGCTGATCTGCCCGCCGTTGGTCACGGTTTGCGAGCGGTCCGGGTCGTAAAGGCTCAGCACCGCGGCTTGCGAGAAAATGTCGGTAGCGCCGAGGCTCGCCGGATACAGCGGATTGCCTTCCACTTTGGTGGGGCGGCCCATATGGCTTTCTACGATCACGCCTTGGGCATATCCGCCGTGGGTCAGTGCCGTCGCGAAATAAAGCGGTTTGCCCGGCACCATATGTTCCGGCGCCCTAACATAAGGCACGATTTCTTCTCTCGGCGGCCTGACGCAACCGCTTAGTCCGCCGAACGCCAGCGAAGCCGCCATCAGCTTAAGCCATCGGCGGCGTTTCACCGGCGTCAGCCAAAGATCCGTACATTCGGGAAACTCCCGGCTCGCGAATTCCCGGAAAGCCTCGGTATCGGCCAATTCCTCCAGGCTGCGCCACAGAGGACGGCTGTTATCCGGTATCGGCAGAGTGCTTAGCGTGGCGAAATCGGTACCAGGCGTTTTCCGTTTCATCGGTGGCACACGGAGCAATCGGTCAGTTGTCCGACCCGGATCCGGTATTCATGTACCAATTGCCGGCCCTGAGCCAATTGATCTTGAGGCGGCATCCAGTCGGGATCGAAGACATGTTCCCGCGGCCGGACGTATTTCTCGGGCGCGCGGTGGCAGTCGAGACACCAGGACATGAACAAGGGGGTGGCTTGCCGGGTGAGCGGCATCCGGCCCACGGGGCCATGGCAGGTGGTGCAGCCGATGCCGTGGCTGACGTGGACAGCGTGATTGAAATAGACGAAGTCGGGTAGGTCGTAGACCCTGGTCCAGCGCAGCGGTTTACCCGTCCGCCAGCTCTCCCTGACCGGTTCCAGCATGGCGGCGTCGGTCCAGATCTGGGAATGGCAGGTCATGCAGGTTTCGGTCGGCGGGATGCCGGCGAAGGCCGCATGTTCGACCGAGTCATGGCAGTAGCGGCAGTCTATGCCGAGACCGCTGACGTGATGCTGATGGCTGAAGGGTACTGGTTGACGCGGGACGTCGTCGACGCCGGTCAGATAAGGAGAGCGGACCAGCGCGAAACCAATGCCGAAAGGCAACAGGATGATGAGAAACAGCGCCAAGAGCGCGATTCGTGCAAAACTGTTGGCTCTCGGTCGGAAAATCTGTCCCATCAGCGCGCAACTCCTTTTACGGCTGAATGATCCAGGCGGCGGTCCAAAATCCTAGAAACGGCGGTCGACCGCTTCGATGCGCCGCAAAGCCCGATGCATCCTCATCCGAGCAATAGTGCGTCAGGGAGACTCCGCGAGCTATAGGTAAGAACCCCGATGCGTCGGCGGGCTAGCGTTTGGAGCGTGTTTCAAAGGAGAACAGCGATGACCGACACCGCAAAACTATGAAAAAGCCCCGGCCTCAATGGAATAATTAACGCCCAAGTTTTAGAGCGTTTTCATTTTGTTTATACAGTAGATCTACGTTGCTGAAATCATTTAGCTGTAGTGGAAGTAGGGTGTGGTGAGCGAAGCGAACCGCACCGTTCGCGGATGGCTTCCAGTATGGAGTCCAGTTAGTCCTGCCTGACTTCCTTTCCCCTCGGTTGCCTTTCAATGAATGATGAAAACGCTTTAAATGGTTGACTCCAAATGAGCGCCCGAGTCCATTTCGTCTCCGCCGGCCCTGCAACTTACGCCGACCTGGAAGCGGTGCCGGCCGGCTACACGGCGGAACTCGTCAACGGTCGTCTTCACGCGCTGCCGCGCCCCGAGGGCGAACACATTCATAGCGCGAGTGTACTTGGCCGACGCTTGGGAGCCCCGTTCGAGGACGGTGTGGGAGGTCCGGGCGGCTGGTGGATTCTGGACGAACCGGAAGTCCATTTCGTCCTCAATACGAGTTCACGGTGCCGGATTTGGCGGGCTGGAGGCGCGAGCGGCTTCCCTCGATGCCGGAGGATCATCGGTTTCGGGTTGTGCCCGACTGGATTTGCGAGGTGCTGTCACCTACGAGCCGCGATTACGACCTGAACGAAAAGCTTCCTCTGTATGCCCGTCACAGTGTGCCTTTCGTCTGGCTGATCGATCCGGACGCGCCCTGGCTCGAAGCGCTGATCCTCGACGCCGGCAGTTTTCGCCCGATCGGCCGGTTTGAGCCGGGTCAGGCGATCCAGGCGCCGCCGTTCGAGGCGGTAGCGTTTCATCTGTTTGAGAATAAGCCCACGACGCTGTGATGGCTCCACGGCTTTGGCCGATAACCACGCTGGGTGCATCGGTACGATTCGCCGCTCCCAGGGCGGTGTCGGGCACATGCTCTGTAGGCCCTACAAGGCATTAATTTTGTAGGGTGGGTTAGGCCGCGAGGCCGTAACCCACCGCGCAACCTCGGACCTGCCCTGAGCGTAGTCGAAGGGCCTGTCCTGAGCGGAGCCGAGGGGCTATCCCACGATGGGTTTCGCTTCGCTCTACCCATCCTACGATTACTGTTCACTCGAATGCCGGATGAGATAACGTTAGCGGTGCCGCCGGCGGCGAAACCACCATAAAGCCAGGCCCAGCAGCGCCAGCGCGGCCAATGCCCATGCGCCCCAGCCCAGATCATGCGTAGACATCGACTCGCCCAACACGATGAACGCCGCGGCATAGGCTAGAGTCACCGTAAACGAGACCGCAAAGTAGATCGTAAACGGCACCCCGCTCAGACCGAGCAGGTAATTTTTTATGAAGGTTGGTATGCCGGGCGTCATTTTCACGAGCAGAGTGAACTGAAACTCCCTCCCGGGCGTCACCTCGGGTAGCTCATAGCGCGTGCGTGCCAGCCATGCCTCCAGCACCCGTCTCAGTCCGCTCCGCGCGATCCAGTAGCATAATGCCAGATTGACCGCCAAGCTCAGTGCCGATCCTGCCAACCCGACCACGACGCCAAAGGTTGCTCCAGCCATCAAAAAAAACGGCGTTGTCGGAAACCCGAACATGGGCATGATCGCCAGCGCGATGAAAAACGGCCCAGACCCTGCCTCCCGCTTCCACGCCAGGAAGAATTCCCGATCCCAGGCAAGCCAAATCCATGCACCCAGCGCGGCTATCACTACCGCACCCGCTAATCCCATGATCCAGCGGACTCGTGTCTCCTGCATGCTCATTCCCTTGCCCGTCTGCTCGTTATGAATCAGACCCGTAAATACCCTCCTGGTATTCACGGGCTGCCGCCCAGGCCGGTACACGCCCGGCCTGGGCTCACGGGGTCTGTTGCCGCGCCGGGGAATCCCTTCCCCGGATTAACCCGGCCGATATTTAAGAAAGTTCGTAGCCGGCATGGAGCGTAGCGGAATGCGGGGAATGGGGGTGTCCCGGATTCCGCGTTCGCTCCATCCAGGCTACGGGGGTTACTAATAGGCCGTGGGAGGCGGTGAGCGAACCGAACCGCCCTTCGGACTATGGTCAGGACAGGCACTTCGGCGGAGCTCAGGACGGGCATCATTCGCGGATACGATCGGTGCGGTTCGTTCCTCACCGCACCCTACAAAATACCGGTCGTAGGATGCGGTGAGCGAAGCGAACCGCATCATTCGAGGACACGACTTCGACTTTGCTTGTATGGTTTTAACGGCTTTTCCTGCACACTCGCCGATTTGGACGCAAGCTGACGACCGTGCGCGTCCACCCAGCACTATCACGGTACCGGATCGGAGACCTGTCCTGTCAACCGTTTTGAACATCGGTGTCGATGTCGCCAAAACTGAGATCGTTGTCGCCTGTGCTGAAGGCACCTGGCCGGTGAAGTCCCTCCCCAACGAGAAGAACGCACTCCTCGCTTGGCTCAACACCTTGCCTCCGGGCAGCCGCCTCGGCCTCGAAGCCACGGGCAGCTATCACGAAAGGCTCGCCGATCTGGCCCGTGCCCACGGCTTCACCGTGTTTCTGTTGAATCCCAAGGATATGCGCCATGATGCGAAGGCCATGGGGCAACGGGGTAAGACCGATCGGGTAGATGCCCGTTTGATCGCCCGTTTTGTCGCACATGAACACCCGTACTTGATCCCCTACACGCCCCCCAACTGCCGAGCAGCGTCGCCTGACACGGCTCATCCAGCGGCGTGCCAAGTGGGTGACCGTTCAGGGAACGCTCCGGTAGACCCTGCAGGGGGTGGCCGATTTTCAGGCAGACCTGAACGCCCTTCTGCAACACCTGGATCAGCTGATCGCCCGCATCGATGCGGAACTCAAACGCTTGATGACGCGGCAGCCCGAGCGTCAAGCCGCTTACCGGCGCTTGCAGACCATCGTCGGCGTCGGCCCTTAGGTCGCTGCAGGCTTGCTCAGTCTCCTCGAGCGGGTATCGTTTACTCACGGCGATGCCTTCATCGCCTTCCTCGGTCTCGATCCCCGTCCTCAGGACTCGGGCCAGCGGATCGGGCGTCGGCGTTTGTCCAAGCGCGGCCCCGGAGAACTCCGACGATTGCTTTACAACGCCGCTTCCGCCGCCAGCAAATCCAAACTCTGGAAACCTTGGTATGAGTACTACCGAGGCAAAGGGCTTTTGAGCACCGCTGCGCTTGTCGTGATCGCCCGCAAAATCGCGCGCATCGCGTTTTCTCTGTATCGCCACAACACCAGCTTCGATCCTTCACGGCTCGCAATGACTGCTTGACATGAACCATAGAATCTCAAGACAAGCTTTTTCCGGCCTACATCTGTCCTTTTGATTGGGAAACGGAATAAGGTTGTGAATTTACCTTCAACTGCATCACCGGTCTTTCACAATTCGGGGGCTTTCTGAGCCTCGGCGAGTTCAACCTGGATACTGAAGATATCCGGCTGATTGTCCAAAATGCTCTTGATTCACCTGATTTATTCGCCTCTTTGGGAAAGACCTTCAGGGGCTTTCATTAAATAAGTTTTTTATCAATAAGCTTTTCCAACTGATCTTTGAACTGCCGTTTCAGGTGCTCGATATTGTCGTAGCCGGTATAAAAGTGGCCGAGCTCTTTGAGCTTGTCTTTGAATTGCAGCAGAGACAGAACTTCCTTATCGATATTTCCAGTATTCACCGGAGCATTCTTGAAAAAGGTATAGATGAGCGGTTTGCCGGTTTCCTGAAACTGCCGGTGGGCGGTGTCGAATTCTTCCTCGGTAAATTTTCCAGTCTTGGTAAAAAAACAGGCTGACGAAAAGATCGCAGGCCCGGATCTCCTTGTTGTATTCGTCCTGTAGACGGGTTTCCGACATGGCGTCGAGAAAGTTTTCCCAGCGGACGATTTGCAGATAAATCCCCTGTTTGCGGAGTGTGTCGTTCTGCTGGCGAAAATAAAGATCGAATTCGTCACGGTCGGCCCGGAGTTCGGAAGACGAGGCGAGAAAAATCTTGATGGTCCGTTCCACTTTTTCCGGTTCCGGTGGTGCCTTCAGCCGGGATTCCTCCTTGGCCCAGCCCGGCAGCCGGTCCACCCGTATGCCGTCCAGCATTTCCAGGACGTCCACGTCCTCGTAGCTGGCGGGGCATTCCACCTTCAGCTTGCCGTCCCGTTTGCGTTGTAACAGCCGCTTTTGCTCGAAGAACTCCGGCTCGGCTAAAGTGCGGCAGCGAGTGCACACACAGGGCACCAAGATGTTCACCTTTTCCCGCAGCCCATGGAAGGTGTCGTTCAAGGCATCCAAATCGGCCGCGATGACGCTCAGCAGCTCTTTCCGCTCCGGTCCACGAGCGCGCAGCGCGATTTCTCCGCCTTTGGGTGGAAATCTCCACCAACACTTCCGTGCCACCCCGCTCGAACAGCACGCACGCCTGACACCCAGCCCATCTCCGGTCGGGGAACGAAGCGGTACTGCCGGACCATCAGGCGGCTGATAATGTCGGGCGTGGTTAGATCGACGATGAGGAGACTGTTGTCTTCCCTGGCGATGGAACCGAGCAGCATGGGCCGGCCGCCGTCGATAAGTAGCTCCCATTGAGAGAGAAAGCGGGTTCCGTGGTGATAGAGCCCCTGTTCTTCAGTATCGGTCTGGCCAATATCGCCTTGGCAATCGAACACGCCGAAGGTGTCGCCGTGCTTGAGGGTGCGAATGACCTCCTGGGTCCGTGGGGTAGTTGCGGCGATGTACCACTGGTCGTTATTGCGCTGAGTATCGGTCATCGTCGATTGCCCCTGGTTCGATCAGCCCACAAAACGGGAACGGGCCGTTGATTGCGAACGGTCGGTTCTTTTCGGCGATTTTGTTCGACGTTCACGCGGGTGTTCTGTCTCAATATCGGATTCTTCCGGCCGGGCTTTCTTCCCCGGCTTCCATTTCCGCCAGGGCGACGATGGCGGAGATGAGCGACAGATGGGTCAAGGCCTTGGGATAGTTGCCCAACATCGGAAATAAGACCTCGTCGTTTGTGTCGCGGTTTCGTAAAAGCGGCAGATGACACAGTACGGGAACCGGCGCTTGATTTTGACCGGTTCGGCAATTTCTTCGACGCTTACGGGTCTTATTTGAAGTACCTCACGTCCATGCCGCAGCCTCGATCGGTGATCAGCAACGATAGGCGGACAGGCGAATTAGCGGTAACGCATTCGGGAAAGGAGGCGACTCATGGCGTACACGGTGAGTGATTTTCTGCTGGATCGGCTTTCCGCGTGGGTCATCCGGCGCATATTTGGCTATCCGGGAGACGGCATCAACGGCATTCTCGGCGCGCTCGGCCGGGCCGGGGAGCGGTTTCAATTCATCCAGACGCGCCACGAAGAAATGGCTGCCTTGATGGCCTGTGCCCATGCCAAGTTTACCGGGCAGGTGGGCGTGTGCCTCGCCACCTCGGGACCCGGTGCAATTCACCTTCTGAACGGGCTTTATGACGCCAAGCTGGACCACCAGCCGGTGCTGGCGATCGTCGGACAACAGGCGCGAGGCGCACTGGGCGGTGATTACCAACAGGAAGTGGACCTGGTGACGCTATTCAAGGACGCGGCCCACGAATACGTTCATCTGGCCTCGAGCCCGGACCAGATCCGCCACCTCGTGGACCGGGCAGTGCGTATCGCCGTGTGCGAGCGGACCGTCACCTGTCTCGTCGTTCCCAACGACCTCCAGGAACTGGACGCGGTCATCACGCCGCCCCGAAAGCACGGTCATATCTTGTCCGGATACGGGTACTCCGCGCCGCGTGTGGTGCCGAGAGAAGAGGACCTACAAAAGGCGGCGGACGTGCTGAACCAGGGGCAGCGGGTGGCGATACTGGTCGGCGCGGGTGCGCTGCAGGCGACCGACGAAGTCATCGAAGTAGCGGAGATTCTCGGAGCCGGCGTTGCCAAGGCTCTCTTGGGCAAGGCGGCGCTGCCGGACGATTTGCCTTTCGTCACAGGGTCCATCGGCTTCTTGGGTACCCTGCCCAGCTACGAGATGATGCGGGACTGCGATACCCTTTTGATGATCGGTTCGAGTTTTCCCTATACCGAGTTCCTGCCCAAGGAAGGTCAGGCCCGCGGCGTGCAAATTGATCTCGACGGGCGGATGCTAAGCATGCGCTATCCCATGGAGGTGAATTTAGTCGGCGACAGTGCCGAGACGCTTAGGGCCTTGATCCCGCGGCTGCAACGGAAGACCGACCGCAGCTGGCGAGACTTCATCGAACAGGAAATTCGGGAGTGGTGGCAAGTGCTGGAGTCCCGCGCCATGAACACGGCCGATCCCATCAATCCGCAGCGGGTCTTCTGGGAACTGTCGCCGCGCCTCCCCGATAACTGCATCATTTGCGCCGACTCCGGCTCCGGCACCAACTGGTACGCCCGTGACGTGAAGATCCGCCGCGGCATGATGGCCTCGCTCTCGGGAGGGCTCGCCACGATGGGCTGCGGCGTGCCCTACGCCATTGCCGCCAAGTTCGCCTATCCCGAGCGGGTCGTGATTGCCCTGGTGGGCGACGGCGCCATGCAGATGAACGGCAACGCCGAACTGGTGACGGTCGAGAAATACTGGAAGACCTGGCGCGATCCGCGCTTTATCGTGCTGGTCTTGAACAATCGCGACCTTAACCAGGTGACCTGGGAGCAGCGGGCTCTGGCGGGCGATCCCAAGTACGAGGCGTCACAAAAGGTGCCGGACTTCCCCTATGCCCGCTATGCCGAATCACTGGGTTTCCTGGGGATCAAGGTGGACCAGCCGGAGGACATTGCCCCGGCCTGGGAGCGGGCGTTCGCCGCCGACCGGCCGGTGCTCTTGGAAGCTTACACCGACCCCAACGTGCCGCCTTTGCCGCCACACATCACTTTCGAGCAGGCCAAGGCTTACTTATCCGCCTTGTTCGGCGGCGATCCGGACGCCTGGGGCATGGTTAAGTCCTCGGCCAAGGAGATCGCTTCGACGGTTTTGCCGGAGACGGAAAAGCCGTAGTCGGTTTGACGTGTATCCATGTCCAACTACAGAAACGAGGATCGGTCGAAGCGCCAGATGGCTTCAAATCGAGTGCCGGGAGATTAAAGCATGGCCACGAGAACGATCGATACTCCCGTCGAACGACTGGAGGTTCAGACCTATCGCATCCCGACCGATTATCCCGAAGCGGACGGCACGTATGCCTGGGAATCGACCACGGTCGTAATCGTCCAGGCTTATGGCGGGGAAAAAGTCGGGCTGGGCTATACCTATGGCAGCCGAGCCATTGGCGAGTTGATCCAGAACCCATTAGCGGACGCCGTCATTGGACGAGATGCCATGGCGGTGACCGCTTGTTGGGACGCAATGGTGCGGTCGATCCGCAACCAGGGGCGGCCGGGACAGTGTTCCATGGCGATCGCCGCAGTGGATGCGGCGTTGTGGGATCTTAAAGCAAGGCTCCTGGATGTGCCGCTGGTCGTGCTGCTCGGTCAGGTACGGGAGGGCATAGCGGTCTACGGCAGCGGCGGGTTCACGTCGTACCCGATCGAGCGCCTGTGTGAGCAACTCAACGGTTGGGTTGAAGCAGGGATTCACCGGGTGAAGATGAAAGTCGGCACTCACCCGGAGGACGATCCGGAGCGGGTTCGCCTCGCGGCCGATGCTATCGGCTCCGGAGCGGACCTATTCGTGGACGCCAACGGAGCCTACAGCCGCAAACAGGCGTTAGCCCTGGCGGAATGTTTCGCCGACTGCGGCGTCTCCTGGTTCGAGGAGCCGGTGTCGTCGGACGATCTGGAAGGACTCCGCCTGATCCGAGACTGCGGCCATGCCGGGATGGACATCGCCGCCGGCGAGTACGGCTACGACGCCTTCTATTTCCGCCGCATGCTGGAAGCGGGCGCGGTGGACGTGCTCCAGGCTGACGCCAGCCGTTGCGGCGGCATCACCGAATTCCTCCGCGCCGCCGATCTCGCCTGGGCGTTCAATGTTCCTCTCTCCGCCCACACCGCCCCGGCCTTGCATCTCCACGTGTGCTGCGCCGCGCCGAAGGTCTGCCATTGCGAATATTTCCACGACCATGTGTGGATCGAGGAAATGCTGTTTGAAGGCGTGGCGAGGCCGGTCCGAGGCGTGCTGCATCCCGACCTGTTCCGGCCTGGGATGGGATTGGAACTGAAGGAGCGGGAGGCGGAGCGCTATAAAGTGTAGGCAGGGGGAAAAGCGCAACGTTCCGATGCACCATTGGCTTGGTGGATTTCCACCACATCCTGCAAATCTCGATCACGCCTCTGGATATAAATCGTTGAATCGCCAAGCTCTAACGTATGGCACGGTAGTAGCACACGCAAAACCGCACAAACGCGATGCCGGGGTTCCCTGTGCCTAGAAACCCGACCTAAGAATTCCTCTCCAGGTCCCCCCACTTCCTACTTAGGCCGGGCCTTTAGCCTGTAAGGAATGGAATTCCAGAATTCGAAAACTATGCAGAACTGATGTTTAGATCTTTTACGGGAGTAATTTCCATGTCTATGGTTGTCGCGCGTAAAGCTAATCGCAAAGTTGTAACGAAAGGTTTGATGGCGATTGTTCTCGTGGTCGGTTTTACCACGCTAGGCATAGCCAAACCCATTGAGGTGCAGGAATCAGCGGTACAGGATTGCCGCTTCCTGGGCAAGGTCGAGGGATCGTCGGGTTACGGCAAGAATTTCGGTTGGCAACCACTGGCCAAATCTTCCGCCCTGAGAAAGGCGGAAAAACTGGGGGCCACCCATGTGGTTTGGCAGCGGCTCATTCCCGTTGGTGCCTTCAATGGCGTAGCCATTGCCCGTGCCTACAGCTGCAACAGGTGAACAGGCTTACGGCCTCTCAAAATCGAGGATTTACCCGATTTCAAAAATGGTGCTGGCAATCAGGAACACCATAGGTGTCAAGTCCCGCAAGATCGTAAACCTTCTTTCGAAAAAGATGAGGATGGGACAGTTGCCAGTTTTTGAGAGCCTGGATCGGGGTGAGATGGCCTAAGGCCTTTTGGGGAATGTGATGATTGTACAGCTCGACATAGCGGTGCAGGGTGGTGTCCAGATCGGCGGTTGAATCGAAGTGATGGGTTTGCAACACCTCCTCGATGCGGCCATTGAAGCGTTCCACCAGGCCATTCGTTTGGGGCCGGCCCGGCGGAATCAGGCGATGTTCGATGCCTTGTTCAGTACAGAGGCGGTCAAACTCATGCGTCCCCGAGGGCTGCCGAGTTCGGGTCAGGAAACGGTCGGTAAACTCCGAGCCGTTGTCGGTCAGGCATTTCTGGATGCGGAAAGGCGCGGCCTGAATCACCGCTTTGAGGAAGTCCTTTGCGCTTAAGGCGGAGCGGTTGGGCTTGAGGGCGACATAGACCCAGCGGGTGGCGCGGTCGATGGCGACGAACAGGTATCGGCGGGGTTCGCCGTCGATGGCGGGCAAGTACTTAACATCCAGGTGAAGGAAGCCGGGCTCATAGGCCTTGAAGGGTTTGACCTTCGCCTTCTCTGTAGGCGGAAGCAGGGTCTTGAGGGACGCCACCCCGTGGCGGCGCAGGCAGCGGTCTAGCCCGGAACGGGACACGGCGGGATTGAGAAATTCCCGGGTCACGGCCAGGAGATCATCCAAGGGGAGGAGCAGAGCTTGGCGGAGGTAGACCACGATGGCTTCCTGGGCGGGCGTGAGCGTGGTTCTGAGGGTGTGGGGCCGGTGTGAGGCATCTTCGACCGAGGAGCGGTGTTTCCACTTGCGGACGGTCGTTCGGCTAATGCCATGCTTTTGGGCCAAGGCGCGCTCGCTCAACGTGGACGCTTGAATGGCCTGCCGAACGGCCGGGGTGGTACGGGCGTTCTTATGAAGACGAATCTGCATGGAGAGAAACCTCACTTGGACGAACCGAATATCTCCTGGAGAAGGCTCCGGGCTTCGAACAGAGCATAACTCCTTCTCGGTAAATAATCACACGAGACGCGACACATAGGTCACTTCCACCCGAGCAGAGTTTAAGAGACATTTCCTGCGCTTCGGAAAGTGACGTTCCTAGGCCGATACGGGCTTGTTGTCACAGCCTGCCATGATTGTAGTCACAATTCATCAAGTAATATAACCCGGCAATTCGCTCCATCATATCAGAGCTCTTGTTCATCGAAGGGGTATATATACATCCATTCGAACACGTTTCGGCGCGCTCTTTATCAAAGGCGGCTCGAAAATACTGAAAATCATGCTTGTGGTTTTCGCATAACCTGTCATTTTCATCGTGCATCGCCACTTTGTCAGGGCTGGAAGCGCATGCTGTAAGTACTAGTAATGCGGGAACAAGTGCCGTGATTTTCATATGTTTCACCTGGTTTTTGAGAATTGCTCAGAATGAGTGCATCCGCACTCAAGTCACCTCGTTCCGGATTAGCCGGATTATCCAAATCACAGTACCGCTTGAGGCTGCGCAGAACTTGAAGACAAGACTTAACGCTCTTTGTCCGACACTCCGCTCTCAATGATTATCAGGCAGATTGCATGCCAAGCTTTGCGGGGGTTCGTTGGCCTACTTCGATTTAATGGCATTATTCGGGCCGCTGCGCAGGAGGGCTATGCAGGCTAAGCGAATACAGGAATGTCGGTTGCCGAATGGTAAATTGGATACTAGCGAAAAATCGCGATACCAAGCATCGAGACTCCAAACTTCGGAACGAGTGCTCAGGAATGGGGCAGGACGCGCCAAAATAGTGCAAAGCGTCCAGACCAAGAGAGCGGCAGGGGTTGTCAAGGCAGATAGAGTATCAACGACCCATCTGGTTGAGCTTGAACTTCGGCGCTGTTGGCCTCTTGTGCCGGATCATGGACAGGTGAATGTCGAAACCTCTCGCGCAAACCGTTGCGCCGGGGATTCCATGACCATCTCCCGGAGTTGCAAGGAAACGGAAGTACCACTTTCATAGATGGACGCACCATTGAGTATTTTTATACTCTTTTCCCTAACAAAAGTACTGGCAAAAACCCGAAACCCGCGCGCTCGAGAATACTGATTTCACGATTGTCCGAAAAAGCAAGGTATTCCCGCTCCCATCGATTGCAGCAATCGGATTGCGCAAGGCATGAAACTCGAACGATCCCCGGTCAAACAGTTTGAAGTTCTGCATATCGATCCGCTCGATGTGCAGAATAGTTCCGTCTGCCGAGTTGGTAGAGTTGCCTGAATTCTGTTTAACAGCCGCACAGCTGGGCGGGCACGGGACGCAACACGGAGGTTTTGATGTCCCACTCAATCCCCAGCTTCCCCACCGAGGTCGTAGGTGCCCTTGCCGCCGACCTTCGCAAGCGCGTCCGCGGTGAGGTGCGTTTCGACCACGGTAGCCGGGCGCTGTATGCGACGGATGCGTCCAACTACCGGCAGGTGCCGATCGGTGTCGTGATTCCCCGCAGTCTCGATGATGTGATCGAGACCGTAGCCGCCTGCCGCCATCACGGCGCGCCCGTTACCTCCCGCGGCGTCGGCACCAGCCTGGCCGGGCAATGCTGCAATGCCGCCGTGATCATCGACATGTCCAAGTATCTCCGCGGTGTTCTATCCCTCGACCCCGCACGGCAGCGGGCTGTGGTGGAGCCGGGCTGTGTGTTGGACTTCCCGCGCGGCAAGGCCGAGGAACATCATCTGACCTTCGGTCCCGACCCGTCGACCCACGACCACAATACCCTCGGGGGGATGATCGGCAACAATTCCTGCGGCGTGCATTCGGTCATGGGGGGACGGACCGCCGACAACGTTCATACGCTGGATATCCTCACCTACGACGGGCTGCGCATGACCGTCGGTCCAACCTCCGAGGACGAACTGGAGGCGATTATTCGCGGCGGCGGCCGGCGCCGCGAAATCTATGCCGGCCTGAAGGCCATACGCGACTAGTACGCCGACCTGATTCGAGCACGCTTTTCCAAGATTCCCCGCCGCGTCTCCGGCTTTGCGCTGGAAGAGCTGCTGCCCGAAAACGGCTTCAACGTCGCCCGTGCTCTGGTCGGCAGCGAGGGCACCTGTGTGGTGGTCCTGCAAGCGGAACTGCGCCTGGTGCCGAGTCCGCCTTGCCGCTCTCTGCTGGTTCTGGGATACTCGGACATCTACCAGGCCGGCGACCATGTACGTGAAATTTTGGAGCACCGGCCCATCGGCCGGGAAGGCATGGATGACCTTTTGGTTAAGGCCATGCAGAGGATGCGTCTGCATCCCGAAGAGCTGGACCTGTTGCTGGAAGGCGCGGATGGCTGCTGGTGGAGTTCGGCGGAAACTCCGAAGGGGAGGCCTACGAACAGGCTAGACGTCTCATGGACGTCCTCCGGCGGGATGCTGCCGCCCCACCGACGAAACTGTTCGATAATCCCAAGGAAGAACGGCTTGTCTGGGAGGTTCGGGAATCCGGGCTCGGTGCTACCGCCCATGTGCCGGGTCATTAGGTGACATCGGTGACTCACTTGAATTCCGCGGGTGTCATGCTGCTCACCGGGGAGAACACCGTCACCATGGCGCAATTCACCCAGATGTCGATGGGCCCCAACTCCCGTTCGACCCGCTCGGTGGCCTGATCCACCTGATCGGGATCGGGTATGTCCGTAGGTACGACGAGCACGCGGCTCCCGGCCCGTTCGAGCTCTCGCCGTGCAGCCTCTAACCCATCGATGCCCCGGGCCAGCAGGGCCAGTCTTGCGCCTCGCCGGGCGAATTCTGCGGCGGTGGCAGCCCGATGCCGGCGCAAGTTCCGGGGACCACTCCGACTTCTGGTACGGCCATGATGATTCTCTCCTTAGATGGCAGTGCGAAGATCGCAATCGATATCCTTATGAAAGGCCTGCTCGAATAGACCTTTGACGATCACCTATCCGAGCCGTTTGACTGCGGACCTTTGTCCAACCGCCGGGTTGCATACCATTCACTCCACCGCTGCGTCAGTACGTAAAACACGGGTACGAACGGGATGGCCAACAAGGTCGAAGCGAGCATTCCGCCGAACACGACCGTGCCGATGGACTGCCGGCTGGCGGCTCCGGCGCCGGCGGCGAACAGGAGAGGTGCGACGCCAAGGATGAAGGCGAAGGAGGTCATGATGATGGGACGGAACCGGCGGCGGGTCGCTTCGACGGCGGCATCGACGATGGACATGCCCTCCGCTCGCAACTGGCGCGCGAATTCCACCACCAGAATGGCGTTCTTGCTGGCGAGCGCGATCATCAGAACCAGCCCGACCTGGGTGTACAGATTATTGTCGAAATCCCGGATCACCAGCCCGAGGAGCACGCCGACCAAAGCCATGGGGACCGCCAGGATGACCGCAGCCGGATTGGCCCAGCTTTCATAGAGCGCGGCGAGTACCAGGAAGACTAGACTGATCGACAGCGTGTAAATGAAATAAGCCTGATAGCCTACCTGCTTTTCCTGATAGGAGGTCGCCGTCCAGTCGTAGCCCATGCCCCGCGGCAGCGTCTTTTGCATGATCAGATCCATGAGCTCGAGGGCCTGGCCGGAACTGAAGCCCGGTGCGGTGGTCCCGATGATCTGGGCGGACGGATACAGGTTGTAGCGGGTGATCAATTCCGCCCCGAGCGTCCGACGCACTTCCAGCAAGGTGCCCAGGGGCACCATCTCGCCCTGCGCATTCCGCACATAAAGGTTTTTGATGTCTTCCGGCGTCAGGCGGTAGGGTGCATCCGCCTGTACGTAAACCTGAAAGACCTGGTTGAATTTGTTGAACAGATTCACGAACGTCGATCCGAGATAGGACTGCAGCGTCTGAAAGACATTGGGCAACGGGACATTCAGCGATTCCGCCTTGGTCCGGTCGATCTCGAGATAAAGCTGGGGGCTCCGGGCGCTGAACGTGCTGATGACGTTACGGAGGCCCGATTGGGCGTTGGCTGCGCGGGTGACTTCCATGACGGTTTTCTGCAGTTCCTCAAGCCCGAGATTCTGGCGATCCTCGACCATCATTTGGAAGCCGCCCGACTGACCCAAACCTCGGATAGGCGGAGGCACCACCACCAGGATTTGCGCTTCTTCGATAGAGGACGTCAGAGCGCTGCGGAGATCCCCGAGTATCTTGTCCTGGGTCAAATCGGAACCGCGTTGGTCCCAGTCATCGTAAACGATGAAGGTGGTAAAGGTATTCGGCAAATTGGCGCCGTCGATTAGGGAGAAGCCGCCGATGGTCACCCAGGCTTGGATGCCGTGGGTTTTGCGGATGATGTCGTCGACTTTCTTGACTACGCTGATGACCCGGGGCTGGGATGCCCCTTCCGGCAGCCGGGCGACCACGATGGCGTAGCCCTGGTCCTCGGTAGGTAGAAAACCCGTCGGATGATAGGCGTAGATCACCCCGGTGATGCCCACCACAAACAGGAACAGTAAGGCCATGAGCACCGGGCGGGACACCATCCGGGTGATCAGTCGAACGTAAATCCCTTCCACATACCCATAAGCCTCGTTAAACGCTCGATAGAACGCGTTGGGTTGCTTGCGCCGTTCCCGCGGACGCAGCCAGAGCGCGCACTGGGCAGGCTTGAGGGTGAGGGCGTTGATGGCGCTGATGATGGCGGTGGAGGCGATTACCAGGGCGAACTGCCGGAACAGCTGGCCGGTGATGCCCGGCAGAAACGCGGCCGGCAGGAACACCGCGGTGAGCACCAGGGTGATCCCGATCACAGGCCGGGTCATCTCTTGCATCGCCTTGATGGTCGCCTCTTTCGGCGGAAATCCTTCTTCGATGTAACGCGACGCGTTTTCCACGATGATGATGGCGTCATCGACCACGATGCCGATAGCCAGGATTAAGGCGAACAGGGTCATCAGGTTGATGCCGAACCCGAGCAGCGCCATCGCCGCGAAGGCCCCGATGATGGTCACCGGAACGGTGGTCGCCGGGACCAGCGTTGCCCGCCAGTCTTGCAGGAACACCATGATCACGATGAGCACCAGCACGCCGGCTTCGAACAAGGTGACGTAGACATCGTGTATGGCCTGCCGCACGAACTGCGTAGTGTCGTAGCGGATTTCGTATTTCAGGCCGGGCGGGAACTGTCGGCTCATGTCTGCGATAGCCGCGCGCACCCTGTCGGCAACATCCAGAGCATTGGCGCCGGGCAATGAAAAAATCGGGATGTTGGCCGATCGGTGCCCGCGCGTCGCGGAGAAGTTGGCGTAGCTCTGCTGGCTCAGTTCCACGCGGGCCACGTCGCGGATGCGCACGATCTGCCCTGTTTCGCCGCGGGCGCTCTTGACAATGATGTTTTCGAACTGCTCGACGTCGGACAATCGGCCGAGGGCGTTGACGGTAAACTGAAAGGCTTGCTCGGGCGGTACCGGAGGTGCTCCCAGTTGGCCCGCCACCACCTGCACGTTTTGCCCTTGGATGGCGTTCACCACGTCCAAGGTGGTCAAGCCGAAATAATGGAGTCGGTTGGGGTCTAGCCAGATCCGCATGCTGTAGGGACCCGCGCCGCGCACGGTTACCTGGCCGACACCCGGTATCCGGGCCAGCGGATACTGGAGATTGATGACGGCATAGTTGGACAGATAGGTGTCGTCGAACCGGTCGTCCTCGGAGTAAAGACCGATCACCAGCAGAATATCGGTAGAGACTTTGCGGACCGTGATGCCCTGGGGCTGGACCGAGGCCGGCAACTGCGCTTGGGCGCTGTTCACCAGGTTCTGTACCAGGGAGATCGATTTATCGAGATCAGTGCCCACCTCGAAGGTGATGGTCAGGGTATAGGAACCGTCGCTGGTGCTGGTGGACTGGATGTACAAGGAGTTTTCCACCCCATTGACCGCCTGTTCGATGGGAATCCCGACCGTGGCCGCCACTACCTCGGCGCTGGCTCCGGGGTAGCGGGTGGAAACTTGAATGGTCGGGGGAACGATGGCGGGATATTGCGCTACCGGCAGGTTATAGAAGCACACCAGCCCGATAATCACTGTGATGATGGCGATGACGTTGGCGAAGATGGGCCGCTCGATGAAATACTCGGACATCATGGCGAGCCCTTACCTGGCTGGGCCACAGCCGTTGCCTCCTCGGCTGGTTTCCGTAGCGGTGTCACCTTGGCGCCGGGGATAGCCCGCAATAATCCGCTAACGACGATCCATTCGTCTCCCTGCAATCCTTCCTCGATCACGCTGAGGTCGCCGACCTGGTCGCCGGTTTTGACGCCTCGGCGTTCGACCAGGTCTTGATTGTTCACTACTAGGATGTAGGTGCCCAATTGGTCGTAGCCCAGGGCCGTCTGCGGCACCAGTACGGCAATCCGCTCCGAATCGAGCTTCTGCACCCGCACCCGCGCGTAGAGCCCAGGCAGAATCTTGCCGTCCGGATTGGGAAAGATCCCGCGCAGTAACAGCGTGCCGGTAGTCGGCGTGACGGAAATGCCGGTGAAATCGAGATAGCCTTCATGGGGATAGCCTTCCTCGTTCGCGAGACCTAAGTACACCGGTATCTTCAGTTTTTCGGCCTCGGTCGGCGAGACGCCGGTTGCCTGGATACGTCGCAGCAGTTCCGTCTCGCTGATCGTGAAATACACGTAGATGGGATCGATCTGGTTGATTTCCGCCAACACCGTATTTTCCCCAGCTCCGACCAGGTTGCCGGGATCCTGGAGCCGCCGGCCGATGCGGCCGTCGAAAGGCGCGGTGACCCGCGTGTAGCTCAGGTCGAGCTTGGCCAGATCGCGATTGGCCTGTGCCGCCAGCAGCGAAGCCCTGGCGTTGTCCCTCTGGAAACGGCAGTTGTCCACATCGGTCTGCGCCGCGGCCCTTTGTTTCACCAGGTTGCTGAAACGGGCGAGCTCGGTCTCGGCGTGGTCGAGCTGGGCTTGGACTTGCAGCACTTGCGCTTCTGCCAGCCGCAGTCTGGCTTCGTACATGTCCGGTTCGATGAGGAACAGCAATTGTCCCTTTTTGACCAGATCGCCATCCTGGAAAAAGACCTTTTCCAGGTAACCCTGGACCCGGGCCGTGAGCTGCACCGTGTTGATGGCTTGGGTGGTGCCGGTAAGCTCGTGATAACCGGTGACCGGCCGATGGATTGGCTGGCTGACCGTCACTTCGGGCGGCGGAGGCGGGGCGTATGTGTTCCGGTCGCCGCATCCAAAGGTAAAAGTGAGAATCGTCAACAACATCGCCCCGGCCACGACCAGGCCAAGATCTCTAGGTTGGCGAATCGATTTTCGTTTTTTCATCGCCCTGGGATCGCCTCGAGGGTGGGAATGCCTTCGTACCTACAGCCGCGACAACTGTGGACTTCAGGGTTGACGCCTACCAATCCGGGGGCCGTACCAGCGGCTTCGGTTCCGGGGGCGGCAGGTAAAACGCCGGGGACAGCATTCTGCCCCAATCGGTCCGCTCCGCCATGACCCGCTTGACCGATTCGGGCACCACGTCTTGCCCCTCGCGGATCTCCCAGCCGCCGCCCAGCGCCCGATACACCCCGACCAGGCTGCGCGCGATGTCTCCCAAGGTGTTGGCGAGATTGTCCTGTTCGTTCAAGAGGGCCTGCTGCGCCGTCAGCACGGTGGTGAAATCGGTAATGCCCTGCCGGTATTGCAGCACTGCCAGGTCCAGCGAGCGCAGCGCGGCCTCGGTGCTCTCCGCCAAGAACCGGGCTCGGTCCCCGGACTTCAGAAATGCGATGAGATTGTCCTCCACTTCCCGCTGCGCGGTCAGGACCGCGTTCTGGTACTGGATCAGCAATTCCTGTAGGCGGGCGTCCTCCATCCGCACGCGATTGGTGATCTGCCCGTAGTTGAGGATATTCCAGCGCACCGTTGGCCCAATCGATCCGAACCGGCTCCGCCAATCGAACATGTCCGAAAGAGATGCCTTACCTACGTCGGCAGCCAAAAATCCGAACTGGCCGGTCAGGGAAAAGGCCGGATAAAGATCGGCCTTGGCCACGCCGATCTGGGCCGACTGGGCGGCGGCCTGGAGTTCAGCCAATCGGATATCGGGGCGCCGCCGTAACAGTTCGGCAGGAATGCCCACGGCGACCACGGGCGGTGCTACCGGAATACCCGACGGACCGCCCGCCAGCCATTCGGTCAAATCCGTAGGGGGCATTCCCAACAAGACACTCAAGGCATTGGTGCTCTGGCGCAAGGTGATGTCCAGAGCGGGAATCATGGCTTCGGTACTCGCCAATACGGTTCGGGCCTGCTCCACGTCCCGTTGCGAGGTCGTGCCGCCCCGGAACCTCGCTTCCGCGATGCGTAGGCTTTCCCGTTGCGTTTCCAGGTTGCGCCGGGCGATTTCCAGCCGCTTTTCGGCGGTGCGGATCAGGATATAGGCGAGCGCCACATCGGCGGTCAGGCTGACAAGCGTATTGTCGTAATCCGCCAAGCTGGCGAGTAGGGTGTAATCGGCGGATTCCACCGCCCGTCGGAACCGGCCCCAGAAATCCAGTTCCCAACTGGCGGTCAGGCCGATCTGCGATTGGGTGTAGTTGAATATTCGGGAGAAGGCCCCCTGTACAGCCCTTTCGCTGAGCCGATTGTATTGCAAGGCACCGAATGCCTGCTGCACTTGGGGATACAACTCGCCCACCACGATGCCGAGTTGGGCTCGGGCTTCCAAGACGCGTATTCCGGCCACGCGCAAGGGCAGATTCTGACGATAAGCGGCGTCGATCAGCCGGTCGAGGACGGGATCGTTAAAGACCTTCCACCAGTTCCTCTGCTCCATGGCGTTCGTCTTCAGCCTCGGGTCCTGCGCGTCCAGCCAGTTCGCCGCCGTGTCCACGGGAGGTTGGGCGTAATCCGGGCCGACCTTGATGCATCCGGTCGCAAACGCAGAAAGAATCAGCAGAACCGTCGGCAGCCTACCGAAGCCGAGATGCCAGCCCATGGTTGTTCCCTCAGTGACCGCAAGGCGGTATTCAAGCGGCGTAAGCCGTTCCGAAGAAATTCCCTTTGCATGGATGACTGGGGTTTCGTCTCAAAGTTCAGCCTTGGCTGGTGCTGTGCTGCCCCACGGTCCGGTGCTGATTCAGAGGTGCTTGTTCAGGAATGCGCTGCAGAGTTTTGAGCATAGAGCGTTTTTAAACTCGCTCTACGGCTTTGTGTCGGACGGGAAGAGTGTATAGGCGATCCCGTGACGATCGACTGATCGGGCGCTCCGGGACTATGCGCCGATGTTCTGGTTGGATCAAAAAAGGCACTCTAGTTGATTAGACCGGCCTAATATAGGCGGGCACGGCGACCCGCCGCATGAGCCTGGGGGCGTGTGTCAGGCTTGGCAGGGGTTCGGTATGACAGCACTCCGACCGAATCTGTCCACCTCCTTCCTATCCAACAATCGTGGAACCGCCCAGCCTCTGGACGAGGCCGCCCGTAGTCTGGTCGCGGCGCGGTTCGCCGGATTGAGCGAGCAAGGATTTCCCGTGCTGGCCGTCGCTTCTCGAGACGTCGGCAGAGGGCGATCGGCATGCTGTCGTGAGCGACGAGAGTCAGCTGGGCTTCGCCGGGTTTGCCGTCTTTTTCGATCCGCCTAAACCCGACGCGGGCTAAGCCCTGACGCGCCTGCTGCAGAGGGGCGTGGAGGAGAAAATCATCGGCGGCGACCACGAGTAAGTCACCCTGCATCTCCGTCACGAACTGGCATTCCCATATCGATAGCCGCCCGCATCCCTGATCTTCATGACTTCGCGGGCAGTGGTCGCCATCGCCTCCGGGCTACCTTTGACGCCGCTGGAACATAATTTCGGATTCGCGGAGAGCCGCCTTTGGATTTGTTCGAAATTTTGGCGCTGATCATGGCAGTGATATCCGAGATATGGCTCGTGTTCTCGAGATTGCGAAAAACACCGTCATGTCTACACTCAAAAAGCCTACCGAAGTGGTCACGCTGAATTGTTATGCCGGGTCTCAGGAAATCGCCGTAGACATCAGGCATCTCTCTGCGTCAGCGGTTCAGCGGCACGAACAGTGGAGCTGAGGGACACGCAAAAAACACGTTGGCTCTGGTACGCCGTCGACGCTGCCATTGGATGCATTTCGTCCTTTGTGTTTGGGGGCGCAAAACGGAGGTTTGCGAACAAGCGATCGCCAAGCTGTGCGTTTTCAATATTCGAACCTATTACACTGAAGCTTGGCCAAGTAATGCTGCGCTCATTCCGAAAAAACGAGCTCGTCCTTGTAAAGGAATAAAAATAAAACATCGAAAACAGACATCGAAAAAAGGAGCGCAAAATCAAACTCGCGAATTTATTCAAAAAATTATAAAGGAAACTGATTCCGAGATAAGCGGCGACGATTAGATTGAGAACGGATAGAGACCGAAAGAGGAAAAATTTTGCAAGCCGGAATGTCAAGCCAAAGGGAATTTTTATCAATTTCAATTTGTATCGGGACGCCCAACAGTATCGTGTGGGAATCGAAAAAGAGAGCGTAAGATGAAGAGAATTCTCTGTTTATTTACACCGATCTTGTTTTTTACAATTCCGGCTTTAGCACAGTTGGAAGGGAATTCGGATAACCTTTGCAACGGTGAGCTTTTCTCGATCGAGAATGACAATTACCGAATTGCTAAAGTCAAGGGTAAAAAGGGCGAAAAAGTCTTTTTTTACGCCGGTGAACGTGCTGATTGTCCGGAAAACGAAAACTGTCGAAAAAAAAGCTACGTTATTCCCGATGATGAAGTAATCGTATCACGTACCTTTGGAAACTGGGCTTGCAGCCTGTATCAGCCTAAGAAAGGCTACGAAACGGTCGGTTGGATTGCGGTTGATAAACTGGAGTTTCTCGAAACGAAAACCGATGTCTCGAAAAATGACTGGCTCGGCGATTGGACTTATTTCGTCGATCGGACTGGTGATGGCTACAGAAGCCGTATCAGAAACACGATCAGGATCGGCGCGGGAAAAACCGACGAATTTTTGAGTATCAAGGGTGATGCTAACTGGTACGGCCCTGACGACAACGCACACGAAGGTGAACTTGATTATGAAGTAAAACCGAATGGAAACATTATCAAAATAGATGATCCCGACGACGCTGGACACGGATGTAAAGTTACGATGCGGCTTGTCGGAAGATTTCTCATTGCGGAAGACAATCGCCAATGCGGCGGTTTATACGTATCTTTTTCTGGTGTTTACCAGAGAAAATAGTTAAATTGAGACATTGAAACAGTGCCGACTATATTTAACAGCCATTAAAATTCTTTGTCAGACTGTCGGCCTAGCCGAACTGTGAGAATCCTAACCGCCATTTTAAGTGTAAAACTACCCCTTATTCGAATATCCATCCCGGAGAGATTTTTTTCAGGCGGAATCCTGGATTTTTTATCACTTAAGACGGTGTAAAAACTCGGATGCCTTTTGGAAGGTGATTATGCGAGGGGATGACCGAGCTATCGCCTGGATTGTACCGAATTCAAAGGAAGCCACGGTGAAAAGCCTGGAGGACTATCTCGTGATAGTGGCAGAGATTGAGCAACTAACGGCGGAGGTTCGACCGGTCACCGGGGATGCCCGAGTTCCAAAGCCGTAAGGGAGTTGGGTCGTGTCAATTGGGTGCGATAAGAGCTGATCTCGACTTTTCCCGACACCGTCGCGTCTGCGCACCGACGGTTATAGAGCCACGAGTGTTTTTCAGCTTTCAACCGCGCCGAACGAGGCCGACATGTTAAAAAGTTCCAAACCCTTTACTGAATCGCTTTATCGATTCGCTCGCGGTTATACGGCTTGAATGGATAAAGTCGAGCGGAGATTGATCGCAGATAATCAGATAAAAATAAATGGGGTCAGAGACCCCATTTATTTTTATCGCCAGCTATCTGGCTTCGGGGCGTCGACCGGCAGTTTAGGCGGTGGAGGGCGGATGTGCGTGCTGGCGTCGGCAACGTCGCGCACCTTTTGTATCGCAGGCAGCGACAAGCATCGGGCGTACGGGGTATTCCTCGCGTAGAGCACCACGTCGTTGCCGTCACCGCCGACATAGGAAATGTAGAGGCCGACATTATCGTCCGTGCAACCCACCAATGCGCCTTCGGGCAGATAGCGGAAGTGGTCCACGAGCAGGCGATTGACGGTGATGATCTGGAAGCGGTCGCCGTCGACGGGCCGGAAACCGTAGTGCAGCGTCAAGAGGAGGCCGGGCGGCAGCTTCCGGATGGCCGGGGCAGGGCGGTCAGCGCCCGGCTCACTGTTCAGCACCACCAAATCCGCCGTCAGGGTGGCGTAGTGTCCCTCGCCGCTTCGAATCTCTACGCCTGCGTCGGACCGCCTCAGGCTCGCCGGCTCTCGTCCGCCCAGGCCAAGCGTCACGGTGGCACCGGTTTTGAGAATCAGATCGCGCCTGGATATTGACTTTGGATTGAGAATTAGATTGCTGGAACCCTTATCAGCACGCCGAGACATGGGCGTGGCCGCCGTCGAAATGACGAGGGTATCCCCTTCCGTAGCGTTGCTGCGGCCGATGTCCTGGCCATGGTCCTGCACCAACTCATCGCGGGTGATGAGATGGGAGCCCGGCAGGGTCTCCAGGCGCGCCCTGCCGCGTATGGTCAGGTCGCGGATCTGAACCGGCATTGGACCCAGGGAGGGGTCGATCACGACCTTGTCGTCGGCATCCAGCAATACATCGTCTTCAGGGCCGGGCACGCGGCCGGTGCTCCAGTTGGCCGGGTTGAACCAGTTTTCGTCGGCGCCGCCGACCCAGCCGATGGGGCCCGGGGTAGCACGGTCGGCTTGGGCATGGATCGGCAGGAAAAGAGACAAGGTCACGGCAAATATGATAGGGACGAGTTGCATAGAGCTTTAACCTATTCCTGCTTATTGTTTTTCGTCACGTCACTCATTTGCTTACGAGTGAGAGTCTTCTGTTGAACATCGAACTCCTTGCAAGAGCGTGTGAGAAAGAATAGACGGGACCACCGAAAAAACTACCCGCTCAGCAGGTGGTCTTAACGACATTCTCTTGTAGGCTCTATGCGCGGCGTTAACATCCCGCAGGAAGAGCTCTTCAGCGATCGAACTTTAGAAGAGCAGATTCTGAAAGACGAATCGCTTCAAAAGTTCAGGGTCGCAATCCACATTCCGCTGACCACGCCGGGTTCGGAATTTGATGCCTTCTATGCTTGGACCGGTCGGAATCGATTCTGCCAGAGCTCCTGCTGCGCGCCAGTCTCATCCAAGTCTTGCCCGCCATCCGCTCCGAGCGGCAGTTGGTCCAGCAGCTCGGCTTTTATGTAGCGGTAGACGGGAGAGAAACTTCCAGTGACAGGTGATGGACGCACCACGAAACCCAACGGGTCTTGGATGGTACCGATCGGATGATAAGGGCTGAACTCGACTATTTTCCGACACCATTGCTTCTGCGAGCCGGGGGTTACGGAGGCATGAATATTTTTCAGCTTCGCCGATGAGGCCGAACCCCGACATTAGAGTCTAATCCAATGAGCCTGCCTTTGCCCGCACTGGACGGCGCAACGCCGCGTGAAGCGATTACGACGCAGGAAAGCTTAGGGCCGATGAAGTTCCCGCTGCAGACCTATGAGTATGGCGAGCTTCAGCAAGCCAAGGACTAACAGCGCTCACCGGTCTCCTTGGGGTTTCTCTGGCGGGAATTGGGAATAACCCCGTTTTAAGGCTTTATTGCCCATGCTCCCACATGCGCTGGCAAGTTGGAAACGCTGCCTGTTCGCACGAATTCGTTACGAAAGCGTTCGGCAAAACTGTCGATGTCGACCTCGTCGGCAGAGGCGATGCCGTATTCCATGATTTTCGGGAGGAGGCTGCGCAGTGTATCCGCGAGTAAATCGTAACCAGCCCAATCGCTACCACCGCCTACCGGCGTGAAGAGTTGCATGGTTGGAGCAGGCAACCCGGCGGCTTGAAATGTCTTGTAGAGATTAAGCCCCATCCGAGTCCGGGCTCCGCTCTTCTCAAAAACGGCCCATACCCAGCGTATGGCCGCGTCGAGTATTGGTGAGGGCGGATCAGCGAGTACGGGAATACGGGCATCGAGCTCTTCGAAGACGACGATCCCGCCAGACTTCAAATGGTTGATTGCTTTTCGCACCCCTGCGACGGGATCGTCTTGGTACATGAGAACCAAGCGCCCGACCACCGCATCGAAGTCATCAGCCAGATCAATATCCCGGATGTCACCGGCCTGAAACCGAACGTTGTTTAGACCGGTCGCCTTAGCTCGGCGTCGTGCTATTTCCAACACATCGCTATTGATGTCCACGCCGACCACACAACCCTCGGGACCCACGAGTTCCGCAGCCAATAGAGAGACGTCGCCAGCCCCGCTTCCAATGTCCAAAACTTTCATCCCGTCACGAATTCCAGCCTGCTGGAAAATCCAACGGGTAAAGGAATTGTAGAATTGAGCCTGGTTTTGAAGTCGAGTCGTTTCTTGATCCGAGCGGCCTAATACGTAATTGCTTCCCGAATATCCGGCCATATGCCAACTTTGCTCCTGATTTTTCGTTGTTAAAAAGATAGTCTCACAAAATCCATCCGTGACAGGGAGTAACGGGCAACGATCTCTGTCATGAATCCCTTGGCTGAAGTGCCGAGGCTTGCTGTGCCTGCACTTAGCCGCGTAGGCGGGCGCATTCGACGGGTCCGGCACCTGAGGCGCCATGACTAACGCTCTGACCCTGAAACGGATGATCCGGGCCGCGTTTCCGCGCCGGTCTCAAGAACGGCCAAGTATTTCGTTTCGCTTTGCGAAGCGCGCCATCACCGGACGATCACCTTGCCCTGGATTCTCTATCTCGCTAGGCCGACCGCGCTTCACCGGGATGTGATCATTCTGCTGTTTGCCGGCGTGTTCGGCGTGGTGCCTGTAGTGAGCAGGCGACCTTTTACGAGAGCTTTGGCGAATTATCGCGCCTGCGGGATGGTCCCGACACCGACAACACACTGCGGCAAAGTGCACGATTTAGAGCTGAAGTTTCTCCCACTTCTCCTCGGTGTAATCGACGAAGCGCTTGAGAGCATCCATCCAGCTCGCTCCGAACAGGCGCGTAGGACTCCCTCCAGAATGCCACTGATGAAGGCTTCGGGAATCGGATCACCGGGCTGCGTGCCAATAAGCCCGCCAATCACAATGCAGAGCCGATCCCAGCGAGTGTCCACGGATCGATGATGTATTCGGCGATCAGATCGAACGGCGTGGCCGAGCCCATTGCGGTGATCGAGCTTAATAGTGATTGCAGTGCACATGGGTGTGTATCCCGGCGGCGCACAGATCTCCGAAACCGTAAGCGGCCTGTTACCGTCCCAATGACGGAGTGCGAGTGTATGTCCCAGATCGTGCATTGTGACGATCGGCGCGTGCTGTCGGACCATCGTCAGACCGAGGTCGGGTTGCCAGCAGAAGAGCCGGTATGTCAGGCCGCCTATGAAGATTTCTGGCGATAAAAACACAGTCGGCTCTTGGTGAGCCGACGGCGTGAACGTCAAAACTTAATGTTTGGAAATTCGATTTTACCTGGCTCCTTGAAAACTCGGCCCAGTTCACCGAGGGTGATCAGACCTAGTACGTTCAGGTTTTTCGCTTCTAGGGTCGCAGCCACCGTATTGTCCAGTCCAAGGACAGCGGGAAGAAGAAGTCCACCGATTAGTCCTTTGCCTTCTACCAATTGCATCTCGGCGGCGCTCATGGCGTCGGCCGGAATACCGTTCAAAGTGGCGAAAGCTTCCGCCCCAGCGCTGAAAGCCAAGGTTGATAGAACAACACCTGCAAATAAAGATTTCATGCGACTTTGCCTATGAATGGTTAGTTATTGGTATCGATTTCTCCAAACGAATCTCTCAAGACGAAACGGGGTGTCAAGTCCCGCACGATTGTAAACCCTCTTTCGAAAAAGATGAGGATGGGACAGTTGCCAGTTTTTGAGCGCCTGAATTGGGGTGAGATGGCCTAAGGCCTTTTGGGGAATGTGGTGATTGTACAGGTCGACATAGCGGTGCAGGGTGGTGTCCAGATCGGCGGTTGAATCGAAGTGATGGGTTTGCAACACCTCCTCGATGCGGCCATTGAAGCGTTCCACCAGGCCATTCGTTTGGGGCCGGCCCGGCGGAATCAGGCGATGTTCGATGCCTTGTTCAGTACAGAGGCGGTCAAACTCATGCGTCCCCGAGGGCTGCCGAGTTCGGGTCAGGAAACGGTCGGTAAACTCCGAGCCGTTGTCGGTCAGGCATTTCTGGATGCGGAAAGGCGCGGCCTGAATCACCGCTTTGAGGAAGTCCTTTGCGCTTAAGGCGGTGCGGTTGGGCTTGAGGGCGACATAGACCCAGCGGGTGGCGCGGTCGATGGCGACGAACAGGTATCGGCGGGGTTCGCCGTCGATGGCGGGCAAGTACTTAACATCCAGGTGAAGGAAGCCGGGCTCATAGGCCTTGAAGGGTTTGACCTTCGCCTTCTCTGTAGGCGGAAGCAGGGTCTTGAGGGACGCCACCCCGTGGCGGCGCAGGCAGCGGTCTAGCCCGGAACGGGACACGGCAGGATTGAGAAATTCCCGGGTCACGGCCAGGAGATCATCCAAGGAGAGGAGCAGAGCTTGGCGGAGGTAGACCACGATGGCTTCCTGGGCGGGCGTGAGCGTGGTTCTGAGGGTGTGGGGCCGGTGTGAGGCATCTTCGACCGAGGAGCGGTGTTTCCACTTGCGGACGGTCGTTCGGCTAATGCCATGCTTTTGGGCCAAGGCGCGCTCGCTCAACGTGGACGCTTGAATGGCCTGCCGAACGGCCGGGGTGGTACGGGCGTTCTTATGAAGACGAATCTGCATGGAGAGAAACCTCACTTGGACGAACCGAATATCTCCTGGAGAAGGCTCCGGGCTTCGAACCAAGCATCACGCCTTCTCGGTAAATAATCATACGGGATGTGACACTTATTCTCGCTAAAGCGCAGATAATAGGCTTGTCCGTATTAGCTGATTTTTTCGTAAGTCTTGGCTTACATGTAGCTGTGGAAGACCACTGAGGAGTAGGTTAACTTCCCCAAAATAGCCGAAGTGCTTTCATTCGCTACGAAGACGAGCCAGAGGATTACAACATTGGCAATAAACTGGCACGCCCTAGGCTGAAATTCGACTCGCGGCGGTTAACCAATGAGACCGGGCAAAATCGTATTCAGCTCGGTGGTTGATCCATAAATCGCGACGTTTCGCGCTAGTATCGAAGAGGTGAATGCGCACGCCGAGATCAAGGCGACCATGCTCGGAAAGACATTCCCGCCGGGAGGTAACAGCGTTCAGATGGTTACCATCACAAGGCGTCGAGAAAGGTGCCGAGTTGGGCAAGGTCAAGCTGGTACAACCGAGTCTGTTTTTTTCCCACCAACTTTGTTTTGCCGGCGTTTTTGAGCCATGGTCCGGTAGCCAATCGGCGCCTCAATGTGTAGTTGGGGCAGGGGGCACCGATAAGGTGGTGATATAGGCGCTCGAGTTCGGGTACCGTGAACAACGGCGGCAGCAGCAATGCCGGCAATAGCGAATATTCGGCCTTGGCGCGCAAGCGCCGGGTGGCTATCCGGAGCAGTTCCTCATGGTCGAAGGCGAGTGGAACACTGACCTTGTCTTGATCGATGGGATACCACGCCACGTCGGAAACGCGATCTCCAGCCTTGAGTCGGCACTCGCCTGGACGCACCAGCGCCATGAAGACCGTGGAGATGCTATAGCCACGGGGATCCCGATCGGGGCCGCTGACGGTGATCACTTGTTCGAGATAGACGTCACCGAGCCCGGTTTTTTCCTCGAGTCGGCGATGCGCGGCATGCTCCAGACTCGGATCGATTTCCGGCAGTAGCTCAGCGCCCGGCAAGGCCCACATGCCATTGAACGGTTCGGCCGCGCGCTGCACCAAGAGTACATGCAATTGTTCGTTGATGAGGCCGAAGACGACCATGTCGGCGGTCACAAGAACGGTACTCATTCGGTGATTCCACTATTTTTGTACAAGCCCGTGGTCAGCAGGTGATCGGTCAGTGCAACTCCGAGCGCGCTTTCCAAAGCCTGCCGATCCGGACAGGCTCGACCGAGCTCGGCACGAATCCAGGTGCTCCGCACGTGCACGCGCTCCTCTAGCGTGACTAACCCGAATTCTTCCGCCAGACGTTGATAGTCCTTGAACCGTCGCAGCACCTCGGGCGCGGCATTGTCGGGGCCAAGGGCAAGATGGAGTTCGGCCTGTGGGTGAAGCCTGCGCAGATGTTCGAGGACATCAATGGAATACACCCGCTCGTCCGGCGTGGAGCGAGCGATCTCGCCCTCAAGGCCAGAGACGCGGATACGCTGTTCGCCCGGAAAGCGCTCAGCAATGAGCATTTGCGCCATGGCGAGACGGCTTGCGAAGGGTTTCATAGTTTTCCCGAAAGCATGGCCGGCTGACAGCAAGAAGTAGACAAGGTCATAATCAAGCGCCAGCAGCTGGGCGAGACAGTCCATATGGCCCAGATGCGGCGGATCGGCGGCGGTGCCGTAGGCGGCGATACGTCGAGGTGGCGTCTTCATGATCTCAGTATGCGTGTAGCTCTTTTATAAATCAATTTGCAAAATGATTATACATGAACTATGATCCTTCCACGTAGCGGTAACGCCAACCCGGAGTCGGAGGTCTCCAACGTGGAATTCCCCAGAACAAATATCATCGCGTCTTTCGACGTCGATCCCCAAAAAGGCTTCACGCCGCTTTGTCCGGACGAACTGCCGGTGCCGGGCGGCCATGAAATCGTTGACGAACTCAATCGCCAAGCCGCGATGGCGGACCTGCGCATCGGGTCCAAGGACGCCCATCCGCCCACGGCCATTTGGGCCGCCGACGAAAACCACCCAATGCTGTCCCCGATCGAGGGTGCCAATGTCGATGTGCGCTGGAATCCGCACTGCATTGTCGGAACTCGTGGCTTCGAGCTTCTGGACGGGCTACCCTCACCGGTCGAGTACGACTTCTTCGTGTGGAAGGGCGTCGAACCCGACATGCATCCCTACGGCGCCTGCTACCACGATCTAGCCGAAACCCGCTCCACCGGCGTCATCGAGTTTCTCAAGCAAAAACGGGTGACCACGGTGTGGGTGGGCGGATTGGCGCTCGATTACTGCGTCAAGACGACAGCGTTACAGCTGCGTCGGGGCGGTTTCGATGTCGTCGTGAACCTCGCCGCTTGCCGAGCCGTGGACAAAGCCCGTTGTACCGCAACACTCGATGCGTTTGCTGAGGCAGGGATAGCCATCGTCAATTGCGCCTCAGAATTGTCTCGCGTTTGAGAAGAAAACTATGAAAAAAACCGCCTCGAATAACCCACCGTCATTGAAAGCGCGTGTCGACCAATATCTTCGCATGGTTCCCGAGAGCCCGGATGCGGAGATGCACGCTTCCGTCCACGAGTTCTATGCCGAGCACGGACGCCTGCCGGTGGTGACCTCGCTTCTGGAGGATGATCTCTACAAGATCACTATGCAGCAGGCGCTGCTCCATCATTGCCCCGGTGCGGAAGCGGAATATCGGTTCGTCTGTAGGACCCCAGACGTCGATCTGCGCCCCTTGATTCCGGACATCGAGCTGGAGCTCGAACACCTTTGCCGTTTGCGCTATACCGAGGCGGAACTCGACTATCTTAGGACCCTGCGCTACATCAAGCCGGATTTTGTCCACTTCCTGCGCCTTTACCAGCTGCACCGTCCTTTCGTCGAGGTGCGCGCGGGCGACGAGCAGCTCGAGATCCGCATACAGGGGCCGCAAGTCCACGTCATGCGTTTCGAGATTTTCCTGATGTCGATCGTCAACGAACTGTACTTCCTGGCCTTCGATACGCCCGAAACGCGTGCCGAAGGACTGCGTCGCCTGAACGAGAAGATCGACCTCATTCGGAAGGAGACCGGGACTCGAAGCGGTTTTCAACTGAGCGATTTCGGGACACGTCGACGCTTCAGTCGGCAATGGCAGCATATCGTCGTGCGGACGCTGAAAGAGCGGCTCCCGCGGGTCTTCGCCGGGACCAGCAACATCGCCTGCGCCAAGGCTTACGGTGTGACGCCGATCGGGACCATGGCCCACGAGTATCTGCAAACCTTCCAGGCACTCGGCTATCGTCTGGTCGACAGCCAGAAGGCGGCGTTCGAGTGCTGGAACAAGGAGTACGACGGGGATTTAGGCATCGCGCTCACCGACGTCATCAATCTCGAGGCCTTCAAGCGCGATTTCGGCTTGAAGTTCTGCAAGCTCTTCGATGGGGTCCGTCACGATTCCGGCGATCCCTATCGCTGGGCGGACGAAATCATCCGCCACTTCAAGCGCCACCGCGTCGATCCCAGCCAGAAAACGCTGGTGTTCAGTGACGGACTGACCGTTCCCAAGGCCATCGATCTGTTCCGTTACGTCGGCTGTCGTGCGCGCACGGGGTTCGGAATCGGTACCAACCTGACCAACGACCTCGGACCGAGCCCCCTCAATATCGTCATCAAGGTGGTGCGGGTGAACGGTCAGCCGGTTGCGAAGATCAGCGATTCTCCGGGCAAGACCGTCTGCGAGGATGCCGCTTATGTCGCTTATCTGAAGCAAGTCTTCGGTGTCGAGGAGCAGGCCGCATGACACGCTTGACGCTTTGCCTAGCGCAACTCAATTTCACGGTCGGGGGCCTGGCCGGCAACGCCGACAAGATGATAGAGGTGATCCAAAACGCCGGGAATCAGGCCGATCTCATCGTGTTCAGCGAACTCGGCCTGACCGGCTACTACCCCATGGACCTCCTGGACTTGCCGTATTTCGTCGACGCCCAAGAGGCTCATCTCGCGCGTATCGCGGCTGCAACCAAGGGAATGCGCGCGGCGGCGGTCGTCGGTTTCGTCGACCGCAATCCGCTGCGTACCGGTAAGGCCTTGCACAACAGCCTTGCGGTGTTCGAGGACGGACGGGAAGTCTTCAAGTATCACAAGCAGCTTCTGCCGACATATGCCGTGTTCGACGAAGATCGGCATTTCGAACCCGGTACCCGCGACGGCATTTACCCCTTCCGTGGCCTCAATCTCGCGTTCGCCATCTGCGAGGATCTGTGGAACGATCTCGGGGTCGAGGGGCGTGTGGAATACGCGGTCGATCCCGTGAAGGCACTGGCCGCGGCCGGTGCGCACGTCGTGGTCAGCATCAACGCGTCCCCGAGTCACGTCGGTAAAGTGCTCGAACGCGAGGCGGTGTTCCGTCGCTTCGCCGATTGGAAGCTGCCTCTGGTGTACGTCAACCAGGTCGGTGGAAACGATGAAATCCAGTACGACGGCAACAGCTTCGCTCAGAACGCCGAAGCTAGCGTCGTATGCCGCCTACCGGCGTTCGGTGAAGGGCTGGGGTATGTAGATGTCGTGCCGGTCGGTGATGGACGTTTCGATGTTCTTGGCCGTGATTCGACTGTGCCGCCTCCCGCGCCAACCTGCGGCTCCGGCTTCTTCAAGGCACAAATCATCCAAGGACTCCGCGACTACGCCCGGAAATGTGGATTCGGCAAAGTGGTTGTGGGCAGCTCCGGCGGAATCGATTCCGCGGTTACCCTGGCGCTCGCCGCCGAAGCGCTCGGCCCCCAAAACGTCGTCGCCATTACCATGCCTAGCCGGCACAGTTCCGAAGGCAGCGTGACGGATTCCGAAGCGCTCTGTGAGGCACTGGGAGTGCCGCTTCTCTACCGTGCGATCGAACCCGACTATGCGCTCGCCTGCGCTGAATTCGAGCGTGCTTTCGGAACGCCGCCCAGTGGGCTGACCCGCGAAAACATGCAGGCCCGAATTCGAGGCCGTATCTTGATGGAATACGCCAATCACTTCGGACATTTGTTGCTGACCACGGGCAACAAATCCGAAATGAGCGTCGGTTATGCCACGTTGTACGGCGATATGTCGGGCGGCCTCAATCTCATCGGCGATTTGTGGAAAACGGAAGTCTACGCCCTCGCGGAACACATCAACGCCGAGGCGGGCCGCGATATCATTCCGCGCGCCATCATCGAAAAGGCGCCCAGCGCGGAGCTCGCCGACGGGCAGCGCGACGAGGATAGCCTGCCGCCGTATCCCGTACTCGATGCGTTGCTCAAATTGATACTGGAGCCCGATTTACTGTCTGCCGACGAACGAGTCGAAGCCCTGGCTCTGGCCAATAAGGCCAGCCGGGACGTCCAACAAAAAGTCATACGCATGGTCAAGAACGCCGAATTCAAGCGCTGGCAGGCCCCGCCCATCATTCGCGTTCACCGAAGGGCTTTTGGATTCGGCCGGCGCATGCCCCTGGCGCAACGCTTTGTGCCCAACGTAGCGGATATCGTGAGGAATAACGGATGAAGACGAATGAATGTCCCGTAGGTGCGCGTGTGATTTCCGAGGAATGCCTGCACCAAGGCTTCCTCGGCCTCTCGCGGGTGACGATCGAGCAACCCCGCTTCGACGGCGGCCGCCAAACCGTAATCCGGGAGGTGGTCAAGCGGCGACCTGTCGTTGTCGTGCATACGTTCGACCCCGCAAAGCAGCTCGTACTGCTGGCGCGTCAGTTTCGGCCGGGGGCGTTTTTGGTGGGAGACCAGCGGCCCTTTCTGTGGGAGGCGCCGGCCGGGCTGATGGACGAAGGCGAGTTGCCCTTACAAGCCGCCGCTCGGGAACTCTTCGAGGAGACCGGGCTCCAGGCAAAATCGTTAGAGCTTGCCTTGACGGTTTACAGTTCGCCGGGAGCGTGCACGGAAATGATTCACCATCTGATCGCCATCGTGGACCTGGATGAGGGGCGTTGTTGGCGTGGCGGCGTGCCGGAGGAGCATGAGGACATCGAACTGGCGACAGTCACCCTCGACGATGCCGTTAGCATGCTTCGAAATGGCGAGATTCGTTCCGAACACACTGCGGTCGGGCTGCTTTATCTGATATCGAAGAGAGCGTCGGCATTAGGGGAGGGGATGTCGAGTGAAGGCTTCGGCAGTAACAGGCAGGATTGACGCCTTTATCAGGAGCGCCGCTGAGGCGAACGATGGAATTGGACAGGCGGAATAGCGCGTTTTCCAATTGCTGATTCGCTTAGAGCATGCCGCAGTACGCCTCCAAGACTGGAAGCACAACCTCACCCGGGACGCGACGCCGCGCGAGCACAAGGTGAAGGAACCGCGCTGGCGGCTAGCGGTCTGACCCGCAGGGCTATCGCATGACATCGGAAAAACCCCTCACCGATCTGTCCGTCCTGGACCTGGAAGGGTGCACGATCGGGAATCCCTATGTCGAGCACCTCACCGATTAGAGCGTAAAGAACGGCGTGGACCGCTATTTCCTGCGCTGGCGGGAAAACCCCCACCGGCACCATTAACAGTTTTCCGTGCTGGTCGCCGATCTGACCCTGCACCGGACCCCGGGTCCCCGGCGGACGAACTCGTCACGCGCTTCCGCGGCCGCGAGGGACTTCCGGTTCCGGTCGTCGAAATAGCGACCTGATTTCGGACAAAGTGGATAGCTACGACCCACAGCCACTCGTAGCGATATTGCGCTTAGCCCGGATATTTCATCATGAGGAGGGTCGGCACAGCGTTGAAACCCGCATAAAATCAGGTTGCGAAACAGATTGTGTGGGGAGCTGTGCCGATGCCAAATTGTAGCGCTGATGAGATGACATTTGGACGCCTGGGACGGCGGGTCATCGAAGCCAATTTCCGGGGTGGAGCGATCAGTTCCGATGGCGGACTCGTGCTCTTGCGGCAGCTGGATCGACGCCTTGGCTTATCGAAGGCGGTAGCGCAGGCGTTGAACGATCCGAGGGCTCCGAACCGCATCACACATGCCCTGCAAGACCTGGTCGCCCAACGGCTTTAGGGTCTGTGTTGCGGCTATGAGGACCTCAATGATCATGACCGGCTGCGGCACGATCCGCTGCTGCAAACGGCGGTGGGCAAGGTGACGGCTCTGGCCAGCAGCCCGACGTTCTCACGCCTGGAAACCCGTGCCAGCCGTGCCGATGTGGTGGCCTTGAATCGGGTGCTGGTTGAGCAGTTCATCGCGTCCCAGCCTCAAACACCGCGCGAGCTGATCCTCGACATCGACGCCTCCGATGTGCCGCTGCACGGGCATCAGGAACTCGCCCCATTTCACGGCGACTACGATCAGTATTGCTATCTGCCGCTGTATGTCTTTTGTGGTCAAGCGCTCCTGATCTGTCTTTTGCGGCCCAGCCGGATCGATGGGGCGAAGCATTCGGCGGCGGTGATCAAACTGTTGGTGACACGCTTACGGCAGGCGTGGCCGAAGGTTCGCATCATCGTCCGGGGCGATTCCGGCTTCTGCCGGCAGAGGCTCTTGCGTTGGTGCGAACGCCATGCTGTTGGCTATGTGATCGGTGTGGTGCGCAATGCGCGCTTGCACAAGGCCGTCGCGGCTTGGGAAGACGAGCTCAAAGCCGCCTTTGCCGAAACCGGTCTCAAGCAGCGCCGCATTCACGAATTCCGCTACGCGGCCGACTCCTGGAATATCGAACGGCGCATCATCACCTGCTTGGAGTTTGGCAGCCAAGGCGCCAATCCAAGGTTCGTGGTGACGAATCTTGAAGGGAACGCCGACGCCCTCTACGATCCGCTCTACTGTCAGCGCGGAGAAGCCGACCCATTCGATAGGATCGAATGGGAGCGGAAGCCCCGAAGGGGTGAGCCGTAGGGAGGCGGCGAACAAAATCGGATCAAGGAAACACAACTGGACCTCTTCGGCACCCGCGCCAGTGGCCATAATTTTCTCGCCAACGCGCTGCGCCTGCTGTGGGCTGCCCTCGCGTATACGCTGATGCAGCGGCTGCGCGAGATCGCGCTCGCCGGTACCGAGCTGGCGCGGGCAACCGCCGCGACGATTCGGGTGAACCTCCTTAAGATCGGCGCTTCGGTGGTGCGCAATACGCGCCGCATTCCTATCCTCTTCGCCTCGCATCATCCCCAGCGTGAGACCTTTCTCGTCGCCGCCCGTATCCTCGCCACCTGACCCGGTCCGAGTGCGGTCCCCGGCACGATGACAAACAATGGGGTAAGGGGGACTTGCGTCGATTGTTCAGAAATCCCTTCGTTTTTGCCCGATCGCCTTCCCTAGTCGCATGCCGTTGACCCAACCGCCCCATTACTCCTGCCCGCGAAAAGAGCTGATGAAATATCCGGGCTAATCCGACGTTGGTCTCTCCAAGAGGCCAGTATCCGGCCCTGAAATCGCCCGGATTGCAGTCCCGGCCGTTTTTTGACTCCGTCTCTACTCGCAGCCGATCGAAAAACCCGATCTGCCTGGCGACAGTAAGGAACCAACGCTTTCTCTCCTATCGTACACGCGGACGATTCGACCCCACCCGCCGATCGCTCGCGCCGTGCCTACTGGACGTTGACGGCCTTGTATGGCTAGCGGATAAGCCCGAGGCGTTCGCCCAGTGGCTCGCCGCGGCTCAGGGCGATATCCCGCAAGCCGGAATCATCGGGGAAATCCATGACAAGGCCGACAGCCGCTCGGTGGTCGTGAATTTCGGGTCGGGGCGAAGTTACGCCAGCTGCAGGGTATGGAAGGGCGTGGGGATTTTCTTGCCGGAGCGCCGGGACAGACGCGCAAGCTGAAACACGCTTCCACAGTAGCTTATCTGACACGGCTCTTGATCCATGGGTATGTCATGCTGGCTATCTCTGATGAGGACGGTTTTCCGGTCGAAGAAATGGGCCTCGTGACGTACGAGGACGACACTATGGTCTCGCTTTGCGCCTGTGCTGTGGGCGCCGTAGAGACGGCACCGGGCGAGTGCGGAAACCACGCGGTCATTCTCGATGACACATGCCAAAGCGCAAACAACGAAAACGGGATCAAGACGGCGTCTTCGAGCGTCCGGACTCGCCGTTCTGGCGGTGCACCTACACCGACGCTAACGGCCGAACGGTTCGGTGCTCTACTCAAGTTCGACGCGAAGACGATCCGTGAAAGGAGAGAGTGAAGGCGATCCGAGCAAGCTGGGCTGTAGAAATCGCGGGAGAGAAGCCCAGCGGGCCAAAGCCGAAAAAGAAGGGCCCGACGTTCGACGGTTTGATGGTTCTGTACCTCGACGGCCCTAGCGTGGAAAAGCGAAGCCACGAACGAGACCTTCGAATTACGGACTGGCTATATGCTCACCTGTTCCCGGGCTCAGTGCGGGATGCAGTAGCCGTACTGGATGCGAACGCGGTTTTACGCTGCCGAGAATGCCGTGTGAGGGTGCGGAATAAGACTTTGATTTAAATGGTCGGGGTGAGAGGATTCGAACCTCCGACTCCTGCCTCCCGAAAGCAGTGCTCTACCAGGCTGAGCTACACCCCGAATAGTGGACTTTAATAGCTTCGTTCGACCGATAAGTGGGCTAATCGAACGAGGGCGTCTTTATATTCCGATGCGGGAAGAACGCTGAGCAGTTCGACCGCTTTGTCTGCTTCTTCCCTAGCGCGCCGTGCAGTGTACGCGATTGCGTCGGTAGATTCAACGATTTCGTAAACTTCGCGGAATGCATCACGATCGCCGTTCTCGATGGCGTTGCGGAGTACTGCGGCTTGGGCCGCGTTGCCGTGCTCAATGGCATAGATCAGGGGCAACGTCGGCTTGCCTTCGGCTAAGTCGTCGCCCAGATTTTTCCCGAGTTCTTCGGGATTGGCCATGTAATCCAAGGCATCGTCAATTAGTTGAAAGGCAATTCCGAGGTGAAGGCCGTAGTCCTTCAGCGCCAGTTCGATCGGTTCCGAAGCGCCTGTCAATACGGTCGCGAGTTGCGCCGCAGCGCTGAACAGAATTGCGGTTTTACGGGAGATGACTTCGAGATACTTGTGTTCGGTTGTCGCGGGGTTGTTGCAATTGAGTAGCTGTAATACCTCGCCTTCGGCGATCGCCGTAGTGGTGCGGGAAAGAATCTCCATGACGCGGAGGTTCCGCACACTCACCATGAGTTCGAACGAGCGCGAGTATAGATAATCCCCCACTAAGACACTGGCCGCGTTTCCCCAGAGCGCGTTAACGGTATTTCGTCCTCGGCGGAGGGTCGATTCGTCGACGACATCGTCGTGGAGCAAGGTCGCCGTGTGAATGAACTCGATAACCGCCGCGAGGGTAATGTGTTGCTGTCCTCGATACTGCAGGGCTTTGGCGACCAGCAGCAACAGCATCGGCCTGAGGCGTTTGCCGCCGCTGTTTACGATATACCGGCCGATCTGATTGATGAGTAGCACATCGGAGCTGAGCTCGCGAAGAATGAGCCGATCTACAGCCGCAGTTTCCTCTTCTACCAAACAGCGGATACTCGCGAAGGCTGTTTTTGGATCTTGTGAAGCTGTCGGCGTGATCTGTGACGAAGTCGATATGGTCATTAAGTATGAAGTCGCTCTCGCTGCGGCGGTGTCCTGCAAAATGGTGGAATGCTATGGATGAGAACTCGGTGTGTCAAGTTAAAAACGTCCGGATTGTTGGAAGCCAATACCTGTCCAGGGTTATAGCGTCTGATCCGTACGGTTTCAACGAAGCTTGGTGACGGCTGAAAGAGACAGGGGGCGACTACAGAAGAGTCTGATGAGGTTCGAAAACACGTATACATGTCGGAAAAAGGGAGGCGACGCGGTCTTTGGAAGGCCGTGAGCGGGCGTTCCGCCGATACCTCGACTGCTACGGGGAAGTGGGTCTCCAAGGATTGAACGACCAACGGTTAGTTGGTGGGACGAGGTTTGATCGTAAGGTAACGAAGCGGTTGCGCGTCGAGATAATTCCGCGGTCTACTCGCCCGAAACATGAGGCGTTTCGAGTGTGCCTTGGCTACCTCCTAGGCTCGCTTACTGAAGGTACTGGTGCTGACGGATATCACCGCCGTGAATGACGCAACCCGGCGACCGGAGGGGTTCCATCGGACGGTCTTCGATCGGGAAATCGGCCACACGGCGCGGTAAGTCGGTTCGGCCTTCGTCCGCTTCCTGCGTGGTTTCCAAGACCAGGTTTTGCGCGAGCAGCGTTAACGCGCAGTAGGAAAGACAACGATATCCGTTTCTTGGGGCCGTCTTGCGGCTTCCAGTTGACCGCCACCGTCGCCACTACGTCAAAGCCCAAGGTGTGCGTCTACTGTTACGTGGACGGCGGCTTGGCGGTAATGCGAGGCTCGCGCAGTTCGGTTACCTATGGTAGCAATGGCCATTGCCTTGAATCGGACCTGAAGGCCGCGGCCGGACTCCGATCCACGGCGGCAACAGTGGCTGCGCACCCCCAAAAACGAGACCAATCGATTGTTGACGACAGCGATATATCCGGATTCGGGGTTAGATGTTAAGGAAGCTCTGAACAAGAGGATTCGGGTCAAGCCCCTTCGATTGTGTTCATAAGAGACTTGGACAAGCGTGTCCTCATGCCGTCGAAGGGTGTATGTCTTGAGCTTTGTCGAAAGCCTCAGGACAGGACTGGCGAAGGATTTAAAACCCCATTTCGCTCCCTCTGGATCATCCATCGCTACCCAGGGTTTGTGGATAAAGCTAAGCCCAGAAGAAAAAGGCTCATCCAAAGGTTTCTTAACGTATCCGAACGCCGGTGGATGCGTCGTAGATCATGGTGGGACCGCCCAGTCCACCGAGTCGCCCGGGGACGACCAATACCTGGTCGGTCGAAAAGTAACGCCGAACCGCGGTCGGGGTGCGGGCAGGCGGGCGGCCGCTTTTGTTAGCGCTGGTCGATACGATGGGCCCACCGAAAGCGCGGCACAGGGCGGCGGCATCCCGGTGTGCCGTGACGCGAACCGCTAGGCTTGCGTGTTCGCCTCGCAGCCATTTCGGAACCCATCCGGCCGCAGGGACGATCCAGGTGACGGGGCCCGGCCAGGTGGCCAAGATTCTGCTCTGCATCGCGTCGTTGGGGATGTCGAGATAAGACTCGATTTGGTCGAATTCGGCGGCAATGAGGATCAGTCCTTTTGTCGTGGGGCGTTCTTTCAGCGCCAGCAGGCGCAACACCGCCTCTCGGTCTAGAGGATTACACCCGAGCCCGTACACACCCTCGGTAGGATAAGCGACGATGCCGCCGCGACGGAGATGGGTCGCCGCGAGCCTCAGGCGAAATCGCGAAGGCATCGCTTTGCGGGCTCGCAGGTAACAGGTAAAAGCTAGGTTGCAGCTTCGGCCAGCGGCTCGCCTTCATAAGGCGAGACATAACCGCATTCCTTACGGGGGCAGACTTTCTCGGTGCCGCGCCGCTTGGTGACTTTCAGTGTCAAGATAGGCCAGCCGCAATTTGGGCAAGGCTCGGCAATGGGCGGGTTCCAGACCGCGTAGCTGCAACTCGGGTAAGTATTGCAGGAGAAGAACAACTTCCCGAAGCGCGATTTGCGTTTGATCAATTGGCCCTTCTTGCATTCCGGACAATGTACCCCGGTTTCCTCGGGCTTTTCGAGCGGCTCGATGTGCTTACACTTAGGATAATTGCTGCAGCCTATGAACTTCCCGAACCGACCGGTCTTGATTACCAGCGGCGAGGAACATTCCGGGCAGACCCTTCCTTCCACGACTTCCGACGCGGCGGGCATAGCATCCCCGTTGATGTTGCGGGTGTATTTGCACTCTGGGTAGTTGGTGCACCCTATGAAGCGACCGTTACGTCCCAGGCGTATGGAAAGTCGTCCGCCGCACTCGGGGCAGGTCTCATCGAGCAATTCGTGCGTGACGTCCGCGCGTTTCAGGCTTTCATCCTTGGCATCGATCAGCGACTTGAACGGATACCAGAACTCCCGCATCAGAGGAATCCAACTCCTTTCGCCGCGCGAGACGGCATCGAGGTCGTCTTCCAAATTGGCAGTGAAGTTGTAATCGACGTACTGGGTGAAATGTTCGGTCAGAAACTTGTTGACGATGCGTCCTACATCCGTCGGGCGAAAACGCTTGTTTTCCAAGACGACGTAACGTCGCTGCTGGAGAGTCGAGATAATGGTCGCATAGGTCGACGGTCGGCCTATGCCGTATTCCTCCAATGCCTTGACCAGGCTCGCTTCGGTGTACCGCGGCGGCGGTTCGGTGAAATGCTGATCGGTGACGATATCGAGCAAATCGACCGACTGGCCTTCTTTTAGCCCAGGGAGAAAACTTTCATCGTCTTCGCTCGGAACATCGTCCTTACCCTCGAGATAGACGCTCATGAAGCCCGGGTTCACGACCGTCGAACCGGTCGCCCTGAAAACGCCCTTCGTGCCGCAGGACAGATCGACCGAGACGGTCTTGATGGTGGCATGGATCATTTGGCAGGCGACGGTCCGTTTCCAGATCAGATTGTAAAGTTTGTACTGATCAGCAGTGAGATAGGGTTTGACCTGTTCCGGCAGCCGAAAAGCCGAGGTCGGCCGAATCGCCTCGTGGGCTTCCTGAGCGTTCTTGCTCTTTGTCTTGTATACGGGCGGCTGCTTGGGCAGATTTTCCTCGCCGAATCGGGACGCGATCAGTTCGCGAATTTCCTGTACCGCTTCGCTGGCAAGATTGACCGAATCGGTACGCATATAGGTGATGAGACCCGTGGATTCGCCGCCCAGATCGATGCCTTCATACAGCTGCTGAGCGATCGTCATGGTGCGCTTGGTCGTGAACCCCAGCTTGCGGGCCGCCTCCTGCTGAAGAGTGGATGTAATGAACGGTGCCGCGGGATTCCTTTTGCGCTCCTTTTCTTCGATTTTTTCCACCCGGAGCTTGCCGTTCGCTGCCGCAAGCAGTTCGTTTCGGGCATGGGTCGCCTGCTCTTCGGTAACGATGCTGAATTGTTCCAGCTTGGCGCCGTTCAAGCTGATAAGCCGGGCGCGGAAGTTCTGACCTTCGGCATTGGCTTCAGCGTCGAGGGTCCAATATTCCTGGCTCTTGAAGTTCTCGATTTCGATCTCGCGCTCGACAATCATCCGGAGTGCGGGGCTTTGCACCCGTCCGGCCGACAAGCCGCGCCGAATCTTTTTCCACAGCAACGGCGAGAGTTTGAAACCGACCAGGTAATCGAGAGCGCGGCGTGCCTGCTGTGCGTTGATCAGGTCGGTGGAGAGCGTTTTGGGGTTTTGAATCGCCTCGGTAATGGCGCGCTTGGTGATCTCATGGAAGACCACGCGATGCACCGGTTTGTTATCGAGCACTTTGCGGTCTTTGAGGATCTCGTAAATGTGCCAGGAAATGGCTTCACCTTCGCGGTCGGGGTCGGTCGCGAGAAACAAGGCGTCAGCCTTCTGAGCGGCCTTGGTGATGGTTTGTACGTGCTTCTCGTTTTTCTCGATGAGCTCGTACTTCATCGCGAAATCGTGATCGGGATCAACAGCCCCTTCTTTGGGAACAAGGTCGCGGACATGGCCATAGGACGCGCAGACCTGAAAATCTCGGCCGAGATATTTTTCAATGGTCTTGGCTTTTGCTGGTGATTCAACAATGACCAGGTTTTGACTCATGGAGCTTAAGCGTGCGAACTACTTGCGTTTTTACAGAAAAGGATCCTTCGGTTTCTTCCGTGCCGAAGAAAACGGATGGCTTATCAATGCAGATAATTAGGCAGGTTTCCGTAAACGAGATTTTCCATGCGCGCGAAGGCGACTTCCTCGTTGGGTTGGCTGAATAGGACCATCAACACGATCCACTTCAGGTTTTCCAGGGAGATTGTTTCTTCCTTGAATGCCATCACACGATCTATGACCAGTTCCCGGCTCGTCGGCGTGAGAATCCCGTTTTGTTCCAGAAATAGCAGGAGGCCACGGCATTCAGTATCGAGTTTCGCCATCTCCTGCGTAGAAAAGATGCGAAATGCGGGCGAGGAAGCAGGCTTGATCGAATTTTGCTCAGCTAAAGATTCGAGCCAGTCGAAAGCTTTATTGATTTCGGTCTGGGGAAATCCGGCTTCCAAGAGCTCTGTACGAATCATGTCGGGGTCGGGTGTCAGTTCGACATCATCATCCATGTAGTTTTCGAACAGATAGATCAAAACATCGAATACGTTTTCTTTCATTGAGCGGTCTCAACTAAGGGATGGAGCAGCGGCTAGGACGTTTACTGGATCCGGAAGTACTGTCCTCCGGCGGTGGAGGCAACGTGGCCTTGCAGTTCCAACATCAAAAGCATCGACATGATGACTTCCGGTGTTTTTCCTGTGGCTGCCACTAGAGTATCCACAGAGGTTGGGTCATACGCAATATATTTCAAGAGTTCCATATAGGGCTGATCGGTTTCCGAGTCGGTTTGAAACGAAGGTTCGTAGGCTTGGACGGTTGATTGCGTCTGGAATTCCTCGACGATATCTTCGACCGTTTGGACCAGTTTTGCTCCGTTTTTTATCAACTCATTGCATCCTCGAGAGAGCGGGCTGTAAATTGAGCCCGGAACGGCAAACACTTCGCGCCCCTGCTCCGCCGCAAAGCGGGCCGTGATCAAGGATCCCGACCGAGACGTTGCCTCGACGACCACGGTACCCAGGGAGAGACCGCTGATAATGCGGTTGCGGCGCGGAAAATGTTCTGCTTTGGGACCGGTGCCGGTCGGGAACTCGGATATGAGAGCGCCGCTCCGCTCGACGATTGTCTCCGCCAATTCCTGGTGTCGACGCGGATAGACGCGATCCAGCCCGGTGGCCGCTACGGCTATGGTGATACCGTCCGCTTCGAGCGCGCCGGAATGCGCGGCAGCATCGATTCCCAATGCGAGTCCGCTGGTGATGGTGAAACCGGCGGAAACCAGACCTCTGGCGAGGTCTCGCGCGATTCGCCGGCCCGATGGTGAAGGATTTCGGCTTCCAACGACCGCGATCTGACGAGTCGATAGAGCGGAGATATCGCCCCTGACGAACACCAGCGGCGGTGGGTCGGGGATTTCGCGGAGCAGTGGTGGGTATCGGGGATCGTGCAGGATCAGGCAATCATGGCCGGAGGCGCTTAGCCAGTGGAGATCAGTTTCCACGGCTTGCCAATCTGGCCGGCAGAGATACGAGATCGTTGGTTCCTTGAGACCCAAGGCGGCCAGATCGGCAGCCTTGGTTTCGAAAAGCACCCTGGGGGAGTGAACGTGGGCAAGAATGGCACAAAACCGCCTGCTGCCGATAAGAGGCGCTCTGTGCAGAGCCAACCAGTAACGCAGTTCTTCGCGGTTTGGCGGAGAGCCCGGTGTCAAGGGTTCGCAGCGAGGTCCAAGACGTGAATCGCGCGCGTTGCTTTCATGATCAGCGCATAGCTGACGCGCTCAAACGGCCGGAAGATCATCAGCGTGCCGGCGTGTTCCGGAGGTGACATCACGGTTTCACCGGGTCTTTGGCTAACGATGTCCCGTATTGGGCGTCCTTTCTGATAGATGTCGAGGACATGGCCGGTTTCTATGCCGTCGGCAGTCCCCTTATCGATCACCACGACCTGGTATTGACCGATCTGCGAGACGCCGTCTAGGACGCCGATGATGTGAGCCTCCATGGGGCGATCGGGCGCATGTGGCTCGAACCGAAGCTGGATTTTTTCTTGCTCGACCGGCAGGAGCCGGTCGCCAATGATTGCTTCGCGCTCGCCGCGGGTCAACAGTAGCGTCGCTGGATCACCGGCGCGTTCCAGTTGGCTGTCGGCCACGTAAACCGCTTCGTAACCGAGAATGTCTCCGGTGACGGCGTCCCTGTATGGCGTGCCCGGTCGAAACACGGTGAATGCCTGGGTTGTTCCTTCCTCGATGGCGCGCACGTATACCCGGTCTCCATTTCCGCCGACGATATGCTCGTCGACGAAGTCCACGATGTATGGTGCTTCTCTCAATTCGCGTTCACTGACCACGCGAGGTCGAGATAGGAATTGGCGAATCGCGTCCATCGGGATGACGGGTATGGCTCGCTCGATAGGGCTGACTCGGACTTCCGGGCTCAGACGAACCTCGGACGGCGTCTCGACTTGCAGGCGCGGCTCGCCGTTCACGTAACTCAGGGCAATCACGTCGCCAGGATAAATCAGATGGGGGTTCTGGATGTGCGGGTTGTTGTGCCAAATCTCCGGCCATTGCCACGGCTTGCTCAGGAATCTGCCAGAAATGTCCCAGAGCGTGTCGCCCCGCACTACAGTGTAACGGTCGGGATGATCGGGATTGAGCTGAATATGATCGGCCAACGCCGTACCGACGACGAACGATAAACCAATACTCATAAAGCTTCGAAGCGTCATCTTTTCTCCTGCTCGCCGCATGCGTACGCCACCGTTTTCGCGTGGGGAAGTGCCGGACCCGCTGCACGCCCCGGTTTGCGATAGGGTGTGTGCAACTTTCAAAAAGGAACCGAGTCTTAATGGACGGCGTTCAAAGTCTAGTTGAATTTCGTTAGAATTCCATTGAATTGGACTTACGCATTTTGCGTCCACAATTATTGTTATGGCCATCTTAACCATTCTCGAATTTCCCGATGACCGGCTCCGCAAGAAGGCGGCTCCCGTAGCAGAGGTCGACGAGTCGATCAAGCGCCTGGTGGACGACATGTTCGAAACGATGTATGCGGCTCCCGGCGTGGGTCTTGCCGCAACGCAGGTTAATGTCCAAAAACGCATCGTGGTCATCGATGTGTCCGAGGAGAAGAACAACCCGGTCTGCCTGATCAATCCCGAGATCGTGGAGAAGAGTGGAAGCGAGGAAATGGACGAGGGCTGCCTATCGGTCCCCGGTGTTTTTGAAAAGGTAACCCGAGCCGAAACGGTCAAGGTTCGCGCATTGGACCGAAATGGCGACGCTTTTGAGCTGGAAGCCGATGGGCTTCTCGCCGTGTGCATCCAGCACGAGATCGATCATCTGGATGGAAAGTTGTTCGTCGATTATCTCTCGCCGTTGAAACGGCAGCTTATCCGTAAGAAACTGAAAAAGGAGCAGCGGCAGAGAGCTTCTCAACAGCCGCAGAAAAAAGCACGAGCGGCTGTCTGATTCCGGATATCCCGATTTTGCCGGGAGAAGGATTCGCTCCAGGCAGAGTGGGTCCTGCCTATGAACTGCGCGACGGCGTAGGTCGCGCTCTTGCGTCGTAGCCATTCACCGTTTCCACTTATGAAGATCGTATTCGCCGGTACGCCGGAGTTCGCTGTTCCTACCCTCGAAATGCTTTTGGAGAGTCCGCACGATGTTTGTGCGGTCTATACCCAACCCGATCGCCCTGCAGGTCGAGGGTGGAAACTCAAGCCGAGCCCGGTCAAGGAGGTGGCGCAGTCGCGCGGTGTTTCCGTTTATCAGCCCGTGACGCTGAAGGACCCTGAGGAGCAGGAGCGGCTACGATCTTTCAAAGCAGATTTGATGGTGGTGGTGGCTTACGGGCTTATCCTGCCCCAACCGATTTTGGAGATTCCCCGGCTGGGTTGCGTCAATGTCCATGCGTCCTTGCTGCCGCGGTGGCGAGGGGCCGCACCCATACAGCGGGCGATTCTGGCGGGCGACGAGACGACGGGCATTACCATTATGAAGGTGGAACCACGGCTGGATGCGGGTCCGATGTTGCATAAGAAGATCTGCAGAATAGCGCCTTTGGAAACGGCCGGAGAACTGCACGATCGCTTGGCTCGGCTCGGTGCGGAAGCGCTGGCGGAGGTATTGCCTGCGATCGAGGCCGGGACGGTGAGGCTGGAGGTTCAGGATGAAACCCAAGTCACCTATGCGGCGAAGCTCGAAAAGCATGAGGCGCGTCTGGATTGGAACATGCCGGCTGTAGAGCTGGAACGCCGCGTCAGAGCGTTCAATCCTTGGCCCGTAGCCGAAACCTCTTACCGCGGGCAGACCTTACGAATTTGGCGGGCGGAAAGCCTGGATGAGCCAGCATCGGCCGAGCCTGGAACGCTTCTGGAACGCGATCGGACGCTGGATGTCGCGACCGGCCAGGGTGTGCTACGGCTACTGGAAGTGCAGCTTCCAGGTGGGAAGCGGATGTCGGCGCAGGCGTTCTTGAACGCTCATCCAGTCAAATTGGAACGCTTGGGCTGATGGAGTTGAATTCACGTGCACTCGCGGCCGATGTGCTCGTTCAGGTTGTCGGAGAACGGAAAACCCTTAACCAGGCGCTCGAATCCACCCTGCCCAAGATTCCTCGGGAAAACGACCGTGCGTTTGTACAAGCGCTATGCTACGGCGTCATGCGCTGGTACTGGCGGCTGGATTATCTGGTCGCGCTGCTGACTCGAAAGCCAGTCAAGGATCTCGACATCCGGATGCTGGCGATGCTCGGTCTGTATCAGCTGAAGTACATGCGGGTGAAGCCCTACGCTGCGGTGACCGAGACGGTATCGGCGGCAAGACGAAAATCGTGGGCGAAGCCGTTTCTGAACGGGATTTTGCGTAGTTATCTGCGGGAACAAGCGACGCTGGAAGCCCGGTCAGCGGAAAGGGAGGCGATCGCGGAAGCTCATCCGGAATGGTTGGTTTCTGCGTTACAGCAGGACTGGCCGGACCGTTATGCAGAGATTCTGCGGCAAAACAATCTGGCACCACCCATGGTTGTGCGGGTGAACTGCCGGACGATCACGCGGGCTGCCTATCTGGATCAATTGGCCCGGGCAGGCATTTCGGCCTATGCTTCTCCGATAGGCGATACGGCCGTGGTTTTGGAAAGCCCGGTGCCGGTCGAGAATCTGCCGGGTTTCGCGAAAGGTTGGGTATCTGTGCAGGATGCTGCCGCTCAATTAGCTGCACCGTTGCTGGAGCTGGAGTCCGGTTTGCGTGTGCTCGACGTTTGTGCGGCTCCGGGCGGCAAATTGATGCATATTCTCGAAGCTTGTCCCGATTTGAAAGAAGTCGTCGCGGTCGACGTCTCTCCGGAGCGGGTCGTGAGGATTCACGACAACCTCGCGCGCGCCGGTCTGACTGCCAAAGTGCTAACTGCCGATGCGACAAATCCTAGCGCATGGTGGGACGGTCGGGCCTTCGATCGGATTTTGTTGGATGCGCCCTGTTCCGCCACCGGAGTGATACGCCGCCATCCGGATATCAAGGTATTGCGTACGCCCGACGACCTTGTCGGATTGCAAGACCTGCAGCGGCGAATTTTGGATGCCGTCTGGCCGCTGTTGGCGCCCGGCGGAAGACTGCTTTACGTGACGTGTTCCGTTTTACGTCAGGAAAATGAAGCGAGAATCGCCGAGTTTCTTAAGACCCACTCTGATGCGTTGGATGTGCCGATCAAGGCGACGTGGGGGGAGGCCGTCAGCCATGGCCGTCAGATATTGACCGGAGACCAGGGGATGGACGGTTTTTATTATGCTCGTATAGCGAAAATCTGATAGTGCTCCACCGTTTGCGTCAATGGGGCTTTCTTGTCGGCCTGTTGTTGGCCTTCGATGCCGTTTGCGCGGATTACGGGTTCCGCATCATACGCGCCGAGTTCGTACCGTCCGGGCAAATTTACACGTTGAATGCGGATATCGATTATCGTTTCAGCGAGTCCGCCCTCGAAGCCCTAAAGCACGGAGTGCCTTTAACGCTCGTCATGCGGCTGAAGATCAAACGTCACCGCCATTACTGGCTGGATGAGACGATCCTAAGCGAAAGCCGTAGGTTCCGGATTCTGTATCATCCCCTGGGCAGGTCGTTCCAGATCATCCACGATGGCGGAAACACTGAGAGCTTTGCGAGCCTGAGGGCTCTGCTGGAAGCTATGGGGGCGGTCAGGGGCTGGTTCGCTTTGTCAAGCGATCGCATCGTCAAGGGCAATCGATACGACGCGAGCCTGTCGGTGAATCTGGATATAGAGTCCTTGCCGCTTCCTTTGCGACCGGTCGCCTACGTTTCTCCAAGTTGGTATCTCGGGAGTTCCTGGTACCGATGGCGCGTCGCAGACTGAGACCGCCGCTGAGTCTGACGATCCTGGTGCTGTTTTCGGCACTTCTGGTGTCGCTTCATCTTATGAGCACCGCGACCCAAGACGCCTCCCAGCTCGGAAAAATGTATTCCTGGCTGGTCTTGATCAACTCGCTGGGATCGGTGCTGCTCTTGGGGTTGGTGGGTGCCAATGTCTATTGGCTGCTGAAGCAGTTGAAGCGGAAAGCGGCCGGTTACAATCTCACGCTGCGCATGGTCTTTTTGTTCACGCTGCTGAGCTTGGCCCCGGCCACCATCGTGTTTCATTACTCCATGCAGTTCCTTCAGCAGAGTATCGACAGTTGGTTCGACGTTCGCATCGACCAGGCCATGGAGGACGCTCTGCAATTGGGGCAGGCGGCTTTGGACGAACGTATGCGCGCCGTTTTGAAGCAGACCGAACAGATGGCCCAACGCTTGGAAGGGTCGCCGGAAGGGCTGGTGCCGATACGTTTGGCGGAACTGCGCAGTCATGCGGAAGAGGGAGAGCTAACGGTTTTTTCCAAGCAAGGACGCATCATCGCGTTTATCGGGAGCCAAACCGGAAGAATCATTCCGGATTTTCCGGAAACCGCCGTCCTACTCCAAGTCAAGCAGGGTAAATCCTACGTGGGGCTCGAATCCGACGTTGGCAACGGCTTGCAGATCAGGGCGGTTGTGTCCGTTGCCGGAGACGATGCGCAATACCTGCAAGGCATTTACCCAGTGCCTTTGCGTGTGGCGGATCTCGCGAAAACCGTGGAGGACGCGTATGTTCATTACAAAGAGCTTACCTTTCTGCGCGGATCCTTGAAGCTGACATTTTCGCTGACTCTGTCGTTGGTGCTGCTTTTGAGTCTCTTGGCGGCCATGTGGTCGGCTTTTCTCAGCATTCGCCGCATCGTCGCCCCAGTCCGCTATCTCGCCCAAGGCACGAGAGCCGTGGCTCAAGGCAATTACGAGAAGCGCTTGCCGGTGAGACGCAAGGACGAACTCGGCTTCTTGGTGGAGTCGTTCAACGCGATGACGCAGAAAATCGCCCAGGCGCGGGACGAGGCGCAGCACTCCCGGCAGGAGGTGGAACGCCAGCGCGCTTATCTGGAAACCGTATTGGCTAATCTATCTTCCGGCGTGTTGAGCTTCGACGGATCGATGAGATTACTGACCGCCAATCAAGCGGCAAACGCCATTCTTCACGCCGAGCTCGACAAGAGCGTCGGCGCGACGATCGATGAGTTGACGAAAGCACAGCCGCATCTAACCGATTTGATGCAGATCGTGGGAAACAGGCTGGAAAAAGAGAAAAGCATCTGGCGCGAAGAAATTCCCTTTGTTGGGCCAAAAGGTCGCCAGGAATTATTGTGCCGGGGAACGCCGCTGTTCGGTCCGGACGGTGAATCACAAGGCGCCGTCGTAGTGTTCGACGATGTGACTGCGCTGATCCAGGCTCAGCGTCAGGCCGCGTGGAGTGAAGTGGCTCGACGTTTGGCGCACGAGATCAAGAATCCACTCACGCCGATTCAACTTTCGGCCGAACGTCTCAAGCACAAGCTGTCGAAGAGCTTGGAAACGGCAGAAGCCGAGGTGCTGGACCGCGCCACCCGGACCATCGTGCAACAGGTCGAGGCAATGAAAACGATGGTCAATGCTTTCTCGGAGTACGCCAAGCCGTCGATCATTCAATTGCAGCGTATCGATATCGACATGCTCATCGAGGAGGTAGTGGCGCTTTATCCGCCTCAATCCGGTTTGGAATTCGAGCTCGATCTGGTGCCGGCCTTGCCTCCGATTTATGTAGACCCCGTCAGAATCCGGCAGGTTCTGCACAATATGATCAAGAACGCTCAGGAGGCCATTGCCCCTGGTGTGTTGGGTAAAATGAACATCAAGACGCGAAAGGTCGAAGAAAACCGCCACTGCTACGTGGAAATCGAGCTGCACGACTCGGGTCCCGGTATTCCACCCGAGCAAGCCGACCGGATTTTCGAGCCTTATGTGACGACCAAATCGAAAGGTACCGGATTGGGATTGGCAATTGTGAAGAAGATCGTCGAGGAACATGGCGGAACCATACGGCTGATTTCGGAGCGCGGCGAAGGCGCGCGCTTCCTCATACGACTACCCATAGCGACCGAATCGACGGCGGCGCACGGGATGGCGGTGGAGGTTTGAGAGGTGGTCAAAGCGAACATTCTGGTGGTGGACGACGAGCCGGACATCCGCCAACTGCTTCAGGAAATTCTGGAAGACGAGGGGTATCAGGTTGCCGTAGCCGAAAACGCGAGCGCCGCGCGCAAGTGCAGGGCGGAGCGCATGCCGGACCTGATATTGCTGGATATCTGGATGCCGGACGAGGACGGCATCACCTTACTGAAAGAATGGCTTCAGGAAGACCAGTTGTGCCCCGTCATCATGATGTCCGGCCACGCGACGGTCGAGACGGCGGTCGAAGCCACGCGGCTCGGGGCTTACGATTTTCTCGAAAAACCGCTGTCGATGGCCAAGCTGCTGGTTACCGTAGACCGGGCACTGGAAAACGCCAGACTCAAGCGGGAAAACATCGGGCTAAAGCGGCGCGTCGACATCCCGATTGAACCGGTCGGCAAGAGCGCGGCCATGGAGCGTTTGCGCGACCAAATCAAGCGTCTGGCTCAGCATGATGCGCGGGTGCTGTTCGTGGGCGAACCAGGCACCGGAAAGGAAACCCTAGCTCGTTATCTACATGCCAACAGCCCGCGGCGCGACGGTCCTTTCATAGACGTGGGGGTGGGTACGATCGCACCGCAGTACTCCGCGGAGGAGTTTTTCGGCCGGGTGGAAGATGGCCGGATTCACTACGGATTGCTGGAGCAGGCGCACGGCGGAACGCTATTCCTGGACGAAGTGGCCGACATGGAAGGTGAAACCCAGTTGCGCCTTCTCAGCGCCTTGGAGTCGAGCTCGTTTTCGCGGGTCGGCGGGAGTGAGCTGATCACCGTGGACGTGCGCATCATCGCGTCGACCCGGAAGTCGCTGGAGGAAGAAGTTCGGGCCGGCCGTTTTCGGCGTGAGCTCTATTATCTTTTGAACATCGTCACGCTCAAGGTTCCACCCTTGCGCGAACATAGCGAGGACATACCGGAGCTGCTGCGGTTCTATGTGGATTATTTCGTGAGCCGGGAGAAACTTCCATTCCGAAAGTTTCCCGTGCCGGTTCAGAATTTTTTGCGGCACTATCCGTGGCATGGCAACATTCGCGAGCTCAAGAACCTCGTGCAACGCCTGTTGATCCTGGGTAGCGGGGACGAGGTCGAGCTGGACGAAGTGAAAGCCGCTCTGGGCGAGTCCTTGGGAGAAGCCGACGCGGTTGCCGGCCAACCCGATTTTTACGACCTGCCGCTCAAGGAGGCGCGCGAAAGGTTCGAAAAGGCATATCTCGAATATCACCTGGAAAAATACAGCGGAAGCGTTGCCCGCCTTTCTCATGCGATCGGTCTCGAACGCACCCACCTGTATCGGAAGCTCAATGCTTTGGGGATCAAATTTCGAGAAAAGCGGTAGCCTCGGTGGTTCTCGCGTTTGCCGCTAACCGTTTTCGTCGTCTCAGTTCCTGCTCTCGATAATGAAAATCATCATCCTAGGCGCCGGGCAGGTTGGAAGCAGCGTGCTCGCCAGCCTGGCCAGCGAGGCGAACGATATCGTCATGGTCGACACGCAGCCGGCCATATTGAAGGACTTGCAGGACCGCTTCGACATCGGCACGGTTCAGGGCAATGCGGCGCATCCCACGGTGTTGAAGCGCGCCGGGGCGGATGAGGCCGATATGCTCATTGCTGTGACCAGCGATGATGAAACCAATATGCTGGCCTGTTTGATGGCGGATATTCTGTTCAAGGTTCCGCGAAAAATCGCCCGCGTCCGCGCCATCGAATATTTCAGCTATCCCGGCATTTTTTCGCCCGAAACCATTCCGATCGATGTGGTCATCAGCCCGGAGCAGATCATCACCCAGTTCATCCAGAGGCTGCTCGAATATCCGGGAGCTTCCCAGGTGCTGGATTTTGCCGAAGGGCGGGTCCGGATGGTGTCGGTCAAGGCTCATCAGGGAGGGCCTCTGGTCGGCCGGGAGATTCGCGAACTTCATCAGCACATGCCCAATGTGCACGCGCGCATCACGGCGATCTTTCGCAACGGCCAGCCGGTCATTCCCAACGGGAAGACGATCATTCAGTCGGGTGACGAGGTCTTCTTCGCCGCCTCGTCCGAGGAAATCAAAGCGGTTATGAGCGAACTCAGGGAGCTCGAACGACCTTACAAGCGATTGATGTTCGCCGGCGGTGGACATATTGGCAAGCGTGTGGCTCAGGCGCTGGAAGGACGTTATCAGGTCAAGCTGATCGAAAAAGACTATAAGCGAGCCCAGAAGATCGCCGCCGACCTGAGCAATACCGTGGTCTTGGCCGGCGATGCTTCGGATAAGGAACTTCTGCTCAGCGAGAATATCGAGAACACTGACATTTTCTGCGCCATTACCAACGACGACGAGGCGAATATCTTGTCGGCCATGCTGGCCAAACGCCTAGGCGCCCGCCGGGTGATCAGCCTGGTGAACAAGAGCGCCTATGCAGACCTCGTCGATTCTTCGCTCGTAGATCTGGTCCTGTCCCCGCAGCAAGCGACGATCAGTGCTTTACTGCGTTACGTTCGGCGTGGTGACATCGTTCAGGTCCACTCGCTACGGCACGGTGCGTCGGAAGCGATTGAGGCGGTCGCTCACGGGAGGCGGGGCAGTTCGAAGGTGGTTGGCATTCCCATCAATAAGATCAAGATTCCGCCAGGCGTGGTCATGGGTGCGCTTGTTCGGGGCGACGAAGTGATCCAGGTTCACCATGACACGGTGATCGAGGAGGGTGATCATGTCATCATGTTCCTGCTCGACAAGAAACTGATCCCCACGGTCGAACAAATCTTTCAGGCGACCGAACCACCGTTTTAATCGCTTGTATGAACGAAGGCGGAGCAGCGATTCGCAATAAATGGGACCGCATCTACCGCGAAACGGGTGATGCAATTCCGGAACCGGCGCCGGTCCTGGCGGACAACGCCCATCTTCTTCCGGCTGCCGGGATTGCCTTGGATTTTGCCTGTGGGCTGGGTGGAAACGCACTATTCTTGGCGCAGCAAGGGCTGGACACCCATGCCTGGGATATTTCTCCGGAAGCGATCCGCCGTTTGAACGCTTATGCCCGGCGGCTTGGTGTGGCTCTTCGCAGCGAGATTCGGGACGTCATGGAATGCCCACCGGTGGAGGAATCGTTCGATGTCATCGTCGTCAGCCGTTTTCTGGAACGATCCTTGGCGCCTGCCATCAGTGCGGCATTGAAGCCCGGCGGCTTACTGTTTTATCAGACTTACACGCGTGAAAAGGTAGCGGAGGTCGGGCCGACAAACCCGGCTTTCCTGCTCGATACGAATGAATTGCTGCGCTTGTTCTCAAGTCTCAGGCTGGTGTTTTATCGAGAAGAGGGGCAAATCGGCGATCCCGCTCGTGGCGCCCGCAACCAGGCTTTTTTCGTAGGCCGGAAGACATAGTGGATTTCGAGACGTGTGTCCGGTCCGTTTGAACCAGAAGGAGTGAATCGATGTCAACCGTAAAAAGCCTCACGCCGCCCGAAGCGTGGGATGTTCTCCAAAAAAGAACTGAAGCTGTGCTCTTGGATGTCCGCGATCCCTTGGAGTTTTCCTACGTGGGGCATCCTCGTGGCGCGGTCAATATTCCGTGGAAAAGAGCTCCGGACTGGAAACCCGACCCGGATTTCGTCGAGCGCGTCCGCCAAGCCGTTCCGAATGCCGATACGCCGCTGTTCGTTCTGTGCCGTAGCGGACAGCGCTCGCTTGAAGCCGCGAAGGTGCTAGCGAGTGCCGGTTACTCGGATGTGACAAATATCGAACAAGGCTTCGAGGGTCCTCTGGACGAGCACAAGCACCGGAGCAGCGTGGGCGGATGGCGTTATCACGGCCTTCCCTGGGAGCAGAGCTGAGAGGGGAGGGAGCCCGACTTTCCATACGATACGCCCCTCGGAGCTGGGGAAAGCCCGCTTCCGGGAGGCGCATCGCCGACGCGAACGCTGCTGGGCATGCGATCAGTTGACGCTGAACGAAGAAGGGATATCGGGAATTTTTTTGCGTCCCGCCCGATGACCGCCGTCTTGGCCTAGTCGGCTCCGGTGACGACGGAACCGCGGAGATCGTCGCAAGCCGCCGGCTTCCCGGGCTCACTCAAGCTATCAAACTGAAAAGCACCCTATCTAGTATTTGTTTGTTTCCTTATCCGACGTAATGTCCCACGTAGCGCAAACTGGACGGGGCTAGTGGTCGCAACTCCAGCATTATGTGGAAAAACGTCGCTCGGAACTGAGAAAGCCGCTAATCTGGTAAAATAGCGAGTTTTACTTAGCTCCCCCGCGTTTATCTGCCTTTCCAGATTTATGGTCGAAAAACTACGCAATATCGCCATCGTCGCCCACGTAGACCACGGCAAGACCACGCTGGTCGATAAGCTACTCCAGCAATCCGGCACGTTCGCCGCGCACGAAAAAGTGGAAGAACGGGTCATGGACTCGAATGCCCTGGAAAGGGAGCGCGGGATTACCATCCTGGCCAAGAATACCGCTATCGATTGGAAGGGTTATCACATCAATATCGTCGACACCCCGGGACACGCCGATTTCGGTGGCGAAGTGGAGCGTGTGTTGTCCATGGTGGATTCGGTGCTGCTGCTGGTCGATGCGGTCGACGGACCCATGCCGCAGACCCGTTTCGTGACGCAAAAGGCATTCGCTTTGGGCTTAAAGCCCATCGTGGTTATCAACAAGATCGACCGCCCCGGTGCCCGTCCCAACTGGGTGCTGGACCAGACTTTCGATCTGTTCGACCGGCTGGGAGCGACTGAGGAACAGCTGGATTTTCCGGTGGTTTACACCTCGGCTCTGCACGGCTACGCGGGTTTCAGCCCGGAAATCCGGGAAGGCAATATGGACCCCCTGTTCCAAACCATCATCGACAAGGTGCAGCCACCCGTGGTCGACACGGAGGGTGCCTTCCGGATGCAGATCAGTCAGCTGGATTACAATTCCTATGTCGGCGTGATCGGGATCGGCCGTATTCAGCGCGGTACGATCAGGACCAATACCCCAGTGACCGTCGTCAGCCGCGATGGCCGGCAGCGCAACGCGCGCATCCTGCAGGTATTCGGGTTCAAGGGGCTGGAGCGGATCGAGGTGCCCGAGGCCAATGCCGGCGACATCATCGCCTTCACCGGCATCGATGCTCTGGAAATCTCCGATACCGTGTGTGCCGTCGACTGCGTCGAGCCGCTGCCGCCTTTAGCCGTGGACGAGCCTACGGTCAGCATGACCTTCCAGGTCAACAACTCGCCTTTTGCGGGCAAGGAGGGCAAATTTGTCACGTCGCGCCAAATTCGTGAACGCTTGCAGCGCGAGACGCTGCACAACGTCGCCTTGCGTGTGGAAGAGACGTCGGATCCGGACAAATTTAAAGTTTCAGGACGCGGCGAACTGCATCTCTCCATTCTGATCGAAAACATGCGGCGCGAAGGCTATGAACTTGGGGTGTCGCGTCCCGAGGTCATCATCAAGGAAATCGACGGCGAACTCTGCGAACCTTATGAATTCGTTACCATCGAGGTGGAGGAAGCGAATCAGGGCACCGTGATGGAGAAACTGGGCGAGCGCAAAGGCGATCTTCTGAACATGATGCCGGATGGGCAGGGCAGGGTAAGGCTGGAATACATGATCCCGTCACGCGGGCTCATCGGTTTTCAGACCGAGTTCATGACCGCCACCTCGGGCACTGGGCTTCTATATCATGTCTTCGACCATTATGGTTCGGTCAAGAAGGGCGAGATCGGACAGCGTACCAATGGCGTAATGATTTCCATGGTGACGGGCAAGTCCTTGGGCTATGCGCTGTTCAACCTGCAGGAGCGCGGACGGCTGTTCATCGAACACGGCACGGAAGTCTACGAGGGCATGATTATCGGCATCCATTCCCGCGACAACGATCTAGTGGTGAACCCCACCAAGGCCAAGCAGCTGACCAACATCCGTGCCGCGGGCAGCGACGAGAACATTATCTTGACTCCGCCCATCAAGCTGACCCTGGAACAGGCTCTGGAATTCATCGATGACGATGAACTGGTGGAAGTGACGCCGAAATCGATCCGCCTTAGAAAAAAGCTGCTCCTGGAGCACGAGCGCAGGAAGGCCAGCCGCGCAGCGGGAGCCTGAAGTGGCCGTGAGGCACCATTCGCGGCTGCCCGTACCTGCGCAGACGGTCGAAAATTCTGAGCCCACCAGTCGATTATCCCGCTGGAGCAGTATCACGTATCGCGGCGGCGGTCGAACCCGATGGGTGATCGCCTTGGCTGCTCAGAACAGCGGGATGAAAATGCCCTAAAAGTAAAGGAGCAGGAGCATCAGTGTTATTCCTGTCAGAGCGAGCTGCCAGGTTATTCCGGTCCAGCTGAACCGGACCCGCTCTCTTTGAGCTTGCCACCAAACGGGAAAAAACGACTTGGCGCGCTGATAGACCAAATTCAGCTTCTTGAATGCGAAAAAAAGAACGACGATTAGGATTCCGAGCCCGAGCCATGCGGTAACCGCTTGGGCTTCGTACGGGGTGAGGGCAAGGAGAGCCTCCAGGGCATGCTCGGTAATCAATTCGACGGTCTCGAGCAAAAGTTCGACCGCCGTAACAAAAGCATCCAGCAGTACATCGCCCCAAAATATTGCTGCGAGCAATCCCACAGCGATCAACCCGGCTTTTTTCATAGTTGATCCCCTAAATCTTTAGCGCCTCGGTTCTCGAACTGCCGCACAAAAATGTCTGCCTAATCGTCTGGTCGATCCTATGGATCCACCAGCAAGCTTCCTCGTTGCTCCTAAGGCGCAAGAAAGCGCCACCCCTCCTCCCGGGCGTGCCAGTTTACAGGTACCCGGTCCAATTCGCTACGGTCAGGTAGCGGGTGGTGGAACTTTTGATGGGTGCAACGTGGCCAGGCGAGGAGTTGGCCTATACCCGAGGGAAGCTTTGGTAACAGGCTGCCGGAGGATCGGTAGCCGAAGCAGCCAGGTGCAGAGCGGACGGCCCACACAGATAAGCTTTTCAACAGCCGAAAACGAGCGGTCGGTCGTTCCCGGTAGGTGAATACACGTAGGACAAACGCCTGAATCCGTTCATTTCACCACAGTCATACTCAAGAGTGTTTCGAAAACGAAACGCCATACTTCAGTACGGACCTACCTACATTTGGACAGGAGGCGTTATGGCCGTAAAACTTTTCGATTCGAGGGGAGTTCCCCTTGAAAAGCAGAAGTTCACATGGAAAGACATTGTTCAGAAGCCCATCAGCAAGCTTGATGACGAGGCATTCACTCGGGTCAGGATCATCCTTATGAACGGATTAGAAACCGAGGCGCTACGTTTTCAGCATATGTGCGCACGCATGAACAAAGACTTACAGGTACCCTTGGCAAAGGTCAGGCGCACGGAACAGCATCAGCAGACAACTGTCAATTGGCTCATCTCCGCGGATCATTCGCCGTTGGAGACAACGATCGCCTACGAGCAAGTCGCGGTCGAAGTAACGGCAGCCGTTGCGCAGAACGAGCCCGACAGCTATTTGGCTCAGGTTTACCGCTTCGGGTTACTGGAAGATTTCGACCACCTTTACCGCTATGCGGCGCTGCTCGATAGGCTCGAGGGCAAGGACGCGAACAACATTTTGCAGTCCCACACGGACATCATTCCGGGAAGGCCGACCGTGGACGAGCATCGAGCGCCGGAGAACGATTTGCGCGAGCACTACGATCGAACCAAGGCCGCCGCGATCAGCAAGCTGCACGCCACTACGATCATGGCTGCGGAATATCAAACCCATGATTTCTACGCCAACATCGGACCCACCTATGCGGATCCGGTCGCGCGGCAGCTGTACGCGGAAATCGCCTCGATCGAGGAGCAACATGTCACCCAATATGAGTCGATCATCGATCCGACCGAAGCCTGGCTCGAAAAATGGTTATTGCACGAAGCGACCGAAGCCTATAACTACTACAGCTGCGTGGAACAGGAATCCAATCCGCGTATCAAAGCGATCTGGGAGCGTTTCCTGGATTATGAGCTTGGACACTTCGCCTATGTGTCGGAACTGTTCAAGACGTATGAAAGACGGGATCCGGCCGAGGTGATTTCAGACACGCTTCCGGATCCGATCCCATTCAAGAGCAACCGCGAGTTCGTACGCAAGGTACTCGACCAAGAACTCGATTTGCGCACGCGGGGTACGCAATTCGTCGACAAGGCCCAGGAGGACGCCGCGTCCTTGGAATACCGGCGCCAGATGAATTCGGAAGGGTCGCCTTCACAAACGGTGGCGGCGGGATACCAGTGGTCTCCCGGCACCGAGCTGAATCGAAGGGTCGCCTGAACCGCAAGAAACCGCAGGAGGAGTGGAACTATGGAAAAATCAGTGGAGATGAGCACCAAGAATCGTACCGGCATCGCCATGTCACCGGCAGACAGCCAGCGGATGATCGATGCAGCACAATCGGTCCCGCCGAGTTCGTCCGGCGACGAATCGGCGCTTGCAGCGCTCGATAGCACCTACATTCGGGAATCGGAACCCATCGGTTCGGTGCCGGCACCGGGTACGCTGAAGGGAATGGCTCAGGCAACTCTCCAGAAACTGACCGGCAAACATCCGGAGGTCCTGATCGATAAACTGGGCGAACGCTTGGCATTCGAGCGTACCGGTACACGCCTTTATGACTATCTCATTAACAAGTGTGAAACCGCTGCGGAGGTCGGTTCGCCGGTTTCCATCGACACGCTCAAACGTTTTCGGCGTGAAGAGGCCGAGCATTTCAAGCTGGTGGCCAAGGCACTGGAATCGTTAGGCGCCGATCCGACGACTCAGACGCCCGGGGCGGATGTTAGCGCGGTCGCGTCAAGTGGGGTGCTCAAGGTTTTGAGCGATCCGCGCACCTCTGTAGATCAGTCGTTGGAAGCGATGCTTACCGCCGAACTGGTAGATCACGCGGGCTGGGAAATGCTGATCCGGCTGGCGGGCGAGTTGGGCCTCGACGAAATGGCGACCGATTTTCGGACGGCATTAGCCGAGGAAGACGATCATCTGAGGCAAGTACGGTACTGGCACGAACAGTCCGCGTTGGCGCAGGCCGGAGTATCGGTGACCTAGCAGCGCCGTGCGGCGGTCTCGGGTTCGGCTTTTCGCACACGGAAAGGCCGAACTCGGGAGCGGCTGCAAGCCGGCATGGATGACTGCCTTGTCGAAGAAATTCGCTATCGCCCGGTTGGCGTCATAGCTCCGGTGAATCTCCTGATCCGCTCGGAGTTTCCGATGGCGCGGAGTAGAGCGTCCTTGGACGTTGCAGTTTTGAGAAAATTACGCGGTTTGCTTCAGCTCGATATTAATGACCTCACCATTGCTCTCCCGGCTGCGCAAGTGGAGCGGTTCCGACATATCGGCAGAGGACTTCGGCGAGTGGCTGAATGCCTCGCATGCAAGACTCCGTGATGACTGGAAGGTGTCGGAGTCAGCGCTTGACCTCTTCGTGGGACTATTGCAAAAACAGCCAGCCACGTGCGGCACCAGGCTCATCGGAGCAGGTTTCGTCCGTGCATGCGTGACGCTGGCAAAAACGGGACACACCGCCGCAGTGAAGGCTAAAACCCTTAAGGTTCTGGAGGGCTTCCAGGACTAAAACATCAGAGGTGTCAATGAAAATCACTTCAATTAACGGAAATATCCAACAAATGACTGTCTCCGCTGGCACCTCGGCGATATACGGCGGTGGTGCTGCATCGCTTGTTGCCGAGCGTGTAGGAGCGTTATCGAGTCGGCATGCTATCGGCGAGACTAGTGATGTCGATGCCGCTCGGGAGCGATGGATACGGAAAATCGCCGACGGGTGTATAGGGCGCGCTAGTTGGGTGTGCCGGAGGAGGGCGTTTGTCCACCCCGATAATTGATGGCATCGACGGGGAAACTGACCAGCACTGGTACGATCGTGGACTATCGGATGTGGAACCGGACGAACACAGCTTCTTGCCGCGGGTGATCAATTAGGCGTGTCTGAAAAATTTTCTGGAGGCGCTACGCCATCGCAACCGCGATATTAGAAGCTAAAGCAAGCCAGCTGTCGATGAACGAAGCCGATGCGGCCCAAGGGCTAAAACCAATAGCTTTGCGCTTTGGAAGGAGAAGGCGAGAGAACTCTACCTGTTTGCGAGGTTCTCTTCTAACCTGAAAGAGAACCTCGCAACGGGGACTGCGGTCCGCTTCTTACTTTTTAAAGCTGCGGTAGGTGGAGACGATGAAATGGACCGCTTGATCAAACAAGCTCTTGCCGAGATTGGCTCCGTAGAGGACAACGTCTTTCGAGCTCATTCCTTTGAAACGCTGTCTGAAATTGCTGACGGCAAATGGTGTGCCGAACAAGCCGAGTGCTAGGCCGATAAGAAATATACCGGTGTTTGACTGGGGCTCAGGTGTAGTTGACGGTTGGTTGACCGCTGGCTGAGCTGACGCCACCGGTTGTACGGATGTAGCCGCTACCGTCTCCATCGGTGCGTAATTATCGGGGACGGCGAAATCGGTTAGACCGGGAATGCTGGGGAACGTACCGCTACCTTTACCCACGACCAGTTGTCCTTTCATTCCTTTCTCCATATGTTGAGCAATGTCGCAGTGCACAAGATAGGTCTTGTCTTCCTTGGGCAGTATCAGCGTTCCGCTTATCTTGCCGGGGCCAGTCACTTCCAAGTGGAACATGCCCTTGTCATACATAAACTTCGGCAGACCATGCATCATCCACTGATGGCGAATATTGTCCTCGTTGATGAAATGTACGGTGAGACGAGTACAGGGCTTGACGCGCCACTCCTGCTGGTCGAAAGCGAACATGGTGCCGGGGAATTTCTTTGAATATTTATGGCCGGCCCGTACGGTGATTTCCACGTCTTCGCTGATCTTATCGCAGCCTGCAGGCAGTTTGTCCTTGTTCTGGCCCATCACCATACCGCCATCCATGTCCATGAGATGGCCATCGCCGTGATCCATCAATAAGTTGTGTTCTACGATTTCCTGCTCCTTTGCCGCATAAGCCGAAGACGCGGTCAGAACAGCACTAAGAACGATTAAATGCGTGAACTTTGACATGACGATCGAGTGCCTCAATGCTTGCCTTTGAGCTGGGACGTGAGTTGGCCGATGACAGCCAGTACGCGCTCTCGGTAAAGGTAGAGGACATAACCAGCGATACCGAACAGCAATCCATTGAAAAGGCTACCGAGCGGGCTGGACGATGTTTCGGTATCGGTTGTAACCGTATCCGCCCTGGTGTTAACACTGGTTACCTCGCTTGTATTGGTAGCAGCCACGGTTTGGACGGCTGCAGGTTCGCCTAAGCTGCCCCAGTCATCTGCCCAGTCTTGCCATATCGGTATTTTTCTCTCCCAGTATTCCTTGGTGAAGTACGGCGCGAGGTCCATGCCATGGGTCTTGGGCATGCCGTTTTCATCCAGGTAGGACTTGTACACGATCAAGCTGATGCTGCCACCCTCGCCCACGCCGTCGGTAGTGAAGGCCTTTTCGACATGATCGTGGAACATCCAGATCCCAGGCCCGAAGCTATGCAAGCCGTCATCGGTCGTGTCGATCGACAAATCCAGTCTTTGAGCTGGAGCCATCATGTAGACATCGCGGGTAATCTGAGCGTTGGGATTCTGCTCGACCCCGTCATAGTGCGTTTCCGTGCCCTTGTGTCCGTGCGTATGAAGAGCAAGCGTTTCGGTATGACCATTGAGAATGCGCAGCTTGATCTTCTCGTTCGGATTGACCGTGATCAGGGATTCTCGAAGCGTGTACGGGAAGGAGCGTCCGTTCAAGAGAAAATAATCATCAGTCGCATCGGTGATGTCGTATTCGCGGTTCATCGCTCGCGCGATCAGGCGCGGATCGTTGGCTAACTGCGGAAGTCTATGCAGCTCTTTGTCAACTGACTGGTAGTGTAAGTCGTATTCCTGAGTGTATTTTTCCAATACCGCCACGGAAGGGTGACGGACCTGACCGTTACCGACGTTGAAAGTCTGGACCCAGTTATTCGGACGGTTCTCTTCGACGATGAGCATGCCCGCGAGCCCCATAGGAATGTGTGTATGAGGCTGGACATGGCAGTGATAATACATGGTTCCGGGCTGACGCGGCCGAATCACGTAAATCTTACGTTGGCCCGGCATGACATCCATTTGACTGGTTTGGCCAACGCCGTCGTTGCCTTCGCCGCCGTGGTCCATGAAGGGGTGATCGACGCCATGAAGGTGTATCGAGTGAGGGAAGTAATGGGTGTTTTCGAGAACCAGCCAAACCACGTCTCCCTGCTCGACACGGATAGTCGGGGAAGGCATACGCAACATGGGGTTCGCTTCCACGCTAGCGAAACTCCTTGTCGACATGTCGCGTGTTTTCGGCGTGAAGACCCAGAAGCTAGGCTGTATGCCTGGCGCGATATCGAAGGTCGGCACGACGCCAGCGAAATCGGGCGAGCGCCCGTTCAATTCCATGATCTCGAGTTTGATGATGATATGGTCCGGATCCCCGTCTCCGTCCATGTCGTTGGTTTTCGTGATCGCGTCTGCGGCCAAGTTAGACGTATCCATGAGAGTCTCCATGGATATGTTGTTGGTCCCTTTGACGAAGGCCGCGATATCGGCTGGGTTGTCGGGGTTGCAGACCCTCGATTCTTGAATGGTAACGCCTTCAATAGTCTGTGCCTCGCGCCATTCTTTGGGAACCCCGTTGTCGCAGAAGGGTTCGGCTTTGCCCATCGGGACTTTGGCGCTGGGTGGTGGAGAAGTGACGGCTCCGGCACTCATTGACGCCATCAACATCAATAAGGCGGACCCAATCAAGAATACGAGGGGACGTGTCTGCATTTTGAGTACCGTTGGGAACAAAATTTCGGAGAATCGGCTAAAGCGCCCGGTCGACTTGGCGCTTAGTTACGCGATCCCACATGAAAGTTCCTTAAGACTGTTTTTTGAGCATGCGATCCACGGCGCCTTTGAACGAGGCATTCGAAAGATAGAAGATGTAGCCGCCTGCGATCAGAATGACTGCCACGATGATATAGGTGCTGGTCGACGGCCCGCCTGCCGACGTTCCGACGGTGAAAGGTACGTGGGCGTCCACTTTTTGCCCTTCGTTGACCAGTGTTACGTGTGCGAGGTAACTGCCGGGTTCGGTGAAGTTGATGGTCGTGTTGGCGGATCCGGTCGGGTAGGTCGACGGTTCTTTGTAGAAGATGCGCGTTCCTTCCGGTTCCTTGGTCACTTCGAATTCAACTGTCATGTTCCGCAGTGCCTTGCCTTCGTAGTCAAACACCAAGGTGGTCGAACCGATTTCCGGGATGCTATTGCAGTACTCCGTGGTACCGGTCAGTTGCGGTTGATAAGCGGTGAAGTGTACCCAGTGTGGGCCGACTGGAATACGGCACGCGTCCACATCGACGCCCGATGCGCCTCCGTGCGCCCAGCCGGAGACGGGGATCACGGCCGAAATGACCAAACTCAAGGCGAGCAAATGATTCTTAAAGCAAATTAGTTTACGCATATCTCTTCCCTCACTTGGTGGGTTATCAGATTTTTGTAATAAAGTCGTTGATGCGAGCCCGAAAAAAAGCCCGTGGTTTGTCGCCTTCCTCGCGCCTCCGAATGAGCGAAAGGAATAGGTAAATATACATAAGCAGGGTGTCCCATACAATGTTTCGGTCAAAGCGTGACGCGATGCCGCTGTAGGTTTTTCGGATTACCACGGACCGGGAGCAGAGCAAATCCTTATTAAAGACCGATATTCCAGAATTTAGTTTTGATAAAGATCAAAAGTAAGTCCGATTCGAACAGTTGTCCGCTAGCTCTTCGCCTTGGACGAATGTCGATCGGAAGCCGAACGAGCCCATGAGACATCATTGCAATTCATGGTCCTGCTCTTGATCGCTCGTCAGTAAGCGATCGAGTTGTCCGAGACGGTCTAGTGCCGCGAGCTCGTCGTAACCGCCCACGTAAACCTCGCCGATGAAAATCTGAGGCACCGTTCGCCGCCGGGTCTTTTCCATCATTTCCTCGCGGCGGTCCGGTTCCAGGTCGACCATTATCTTATGAATGCGTTGGACGCCCTTCTTTAAAAGCAAACGCTCCGCCATGACGCAGTAGGGGCAGAAAGTAGAGCTGTACATGATCACCTGAGCCATATTTGTCGTTTTCCGCAGGTCGACTGATTGGAATTCCGGGGTGTCACCAACACACCTTGACGCTGACCATTCTGTGTCTTCCAGGGCTGATAGGTAGAAATTGACCACATTGGTCGTCGAATCGGTCCCGAAAACGTCAGTTCTCGACGTTACTTCCAGGCGCATGTGCAACATCGAATACGTTATGGACGGCCTGAAGGTCATCAGCTGTCAAGTCCCGCAAGATCGTAAACCTTCTTTCGAAAAAGATGAGGATGGGACAGTTGCCAGTTTTTGAGAGCCTGGATCGGGGTGAGATGGCGTAAGGCCTTTTGGGGAATGTGATGATTGTACAGCTCGACATAGCGGTGCAGGGTGGTGTCCAGATCGGCGGTTGAATCGAAGTGATGGGTTTGCAACACCTCCTCGATGCGGCCATTGAAGCGTTCCACCAGGCCATTCGTTTGGGGCCGGCCCGGCGGAATCAGGCGATGTTCGATGCCTTGTTCAGTACAGAGGCGGTCAAACTCATGCGTCCCCGAGGGCTGCCGAGTTCGGGTCAGGAAACGGTCGGTAAACTCCGAGCCGTTGTCGGTCAGGCATTTCTGGATGCGGAAAGGCGCGGCCTGAATCACCGCTTTGAGGAAGTCCTTTGCGCTTAAGGCGGTGCGGTTGGGCTTGAGGGCGACATAGACCCAGCGGGTGGCGCGGTCGATGGCGACGAACAGGTATCGGCGGGGTTCGCCGTCGATGGCGGGCAAGTACTTAACATCCAGGTGAAGGAAGCCGGGCTCATAGGCCTTGAAGGGTTTGACCTTCGCCTTCTCTGTAGGCGGAAGCAGGGTCTTGAGGGACGCCACCCCGTGGCGGCGCAGGCAGCGGTCTAGCCCGGAACGGGACACGGCGGGATTGAGAAATTCCCGGGTCACGGCCAGGAGATCATCCAAGGGGAGGAGCAGAGCTTGGCGGAGGTAGACCACGATGGCTTCCTGGGCGGGCGTGAGCGTGGTTCTGAGGGTGTGGGGCCGGTGTGAGGCATCTTCGACCGAGGAGCGGTGTTTCCACTTGCGGACGGTCGTTCGGCTAATGCCATGCTTTTGGGCCAAGGCGCGCTCGCTCAACGTGGACGCTTGAATGGCCTGCCGAACGGCCGGGGTGGTACGGGCGTTCTTATGAAGACGAATCTGCATGGAGAGAAACCTCACTTGGACGAACCGAATATCTCCTGGAGAAGGCTCCGGGCTTCGAACAGAGCATAACTCCTTCTGGGTAAATAATCATACGAGACGCGACAATCAGCAAGCGTGAGCCTCATCACGGCTTCAGACTTCATATATTAGCGAATACTAACATAAGCTAGACAGAAATTACACACTTTTAGTGCGAATTTTCGCCTTCATTGGGCCTGCTGTCGTTGGCGGCCGGCACAGAAGGGAGTCCGATATTCGTAAACAACAACTGGCTTTGGGTTTACCGTATTTGGGACCAATTTATCAGAGCGGACGAACGGACATTCGCCCGTTGTACGCCATTCTGAAGAGATTGGGATCCATGGGCTTGGAATAACCGGGGTTCAATCCTGATCCCAATGCGGCGCACTCGACAGTCAAGATAAGGGGAAAAATTCACCGGATGTGGGTGCGCTGTTTCCTGAGGCCTGTTGCAACACTGAAGAAGCATCTTCGTGTGCATGGTAATAAAAGGCGAACGATTTCTTCGTATACATTGCCCTGAATGTTGAAAATCCCGTCGGATCGGGGGGACACTAGGTCAATGCTGATGGTCGGTCATGATGGGGGCGTTGGGAGCAAGCCAAGGATCCCCGGATAAGGAACCTCGAAGATGGAATCCAACGAATGCCCGGCCATAGCGAGAGAGCATCTGGTCCGAGCGGCGATCAAAACCTGCCCGTCGAGCGCGATGAGAACAGAGCAATGGGTTCGGGCAAGAGCGGTCACGTGTACACGGTTGACATCTGATGCTTTCGTTTTCCAAGAATCCCGGGAAACCGGGTGTCAGGGGATAAGGTCGAGCTTAGTTGACGCCGAAGCCGTTCTGGTACCCGCGGGCTCCGTTGAACAATGATCGCGGGCCTCAACATTTATTGAGGTGCCCGGCAGTAGGCTGATTCGGCCGTAGAAAAAGGTTCCGCTGTCGTTGCGTGCCAGGCTGATATTATTCTTTATGTACTCTATTCCGAAGAACTTACGTAGGATCCGAGGAAGCTCTGCGGGGATTTCACTCCTCTGGTCGGTTTGTTTCGGAATTCAGATAAGCCATTAGAGTTATTGGTAATAATATGAAGAAGAAGTTCCAGAAATTCTTTGATTATTTTCTTATCGGTGTTTTGGGCTTTTTGCCCATTGTCATCATCCTTCAGATCGTAATTGCCGTCGAAGGGCTGCTTCGGGATTTTTTTCTAAGTATTTTCGGACGTTATGAAAACTTCTTTATTCCCATAATGTTATTTACGATCGCTATTCTGTTCCTGACATATTTCGGCTATCTGCTCAAACAGGACAAGGCTCATGTCTGGTACTACCTGGAGAGATTGCTCAACCGCATCCCTGTGCTTGGCACGATATACCGAGTTACCAAGAAAATACTGAATCTGTTCCGTGGCGACGAAAAGGAGAAGCTGCGCGATGTGGTTTACATCGAATATCCTAAGGACGGCGTTTGGGTGCCGGCCTATATTACCAACCGCGTCGACCAACACTTGGTCTTGTACGTTCCTACGTCGCCGAACCCAACTTCGGGTTTTACGGTCATCGTTCACGAGTCGAGAGTCCGGGCGTCCGAGATGAGCATCGAGGAGGCCTCGAGTTTCGTGATCAGTCTCGGCGTCGATTTCCCGAGACCGAACGAAGCCACGCAGCTCGAGCGGGTTACCGAGAAGGTGTCCTCGTAGCTGCCGTTTCCGCTCCTTTCGGTTTTCCATTCACCAACTGATTTCGAGGAGAACAAAACATGGCCTCGGTAACCACTCGTCTGAAAGAGCTCCTTGCGGCACCCGGCATTCGTATCATGCCGGGGTGCCACGACGCCATGTCGGCCAGGCTGATTGAGGAAGCGGGTTTCGAGATGGGGTTTATGAGCGGTTTCGCGGTGTCCGGGGCTCGCTTGGCCCTGCCCGATACCGGTTTGATTTCCTACGGGGAATTGGTCGAGCAGGGCCGGAATATTTGTGGTGCCGTTTCTATTCCGATGTTCGGCGATGGCGATACTGGCTTCGGCAATGCACTTAACGTGAAACGTACCGTGTGGGGTTACGCTCGTGCGGGATTCGCCTGCATCATGATCGAAGATCAACTCGCTCCCAAGCGTTGCGGTCACACCCAGGGAAAAGCAGTGGTGAGCCGGGAAGAAGCCGCAATGCGAATCCGTGCGGCAGTCGACGCGCGCGATGCCGGCGCCGACATACTCATCATGGCACGCACCGACGCTCGTGCGGTCCTGGGGCTCGAGGAAGCCATCGCGCGCTGCCGATTATTCCGCGAATTAGGGGCCGATATCACGTTTTTGGAAGCGCCGGAAAGCGTCGAAGAGATGCGGCACTATTGCGCTGAGGTCGAGGGACCCAAAATGGCTAATATGATCGAGTATGGCAAGACGCCGGTGTTGCCGCCGGACCAGCTGGAAGCGATTGGCTATAAGATAGCGGTTTATCCGCTGACTTTGCTGAACGCGAGCATTCGCGCGATGCGCGAGGCTTTGAGCAGTCTTAAGCAGGGTCGGATGCCGGGGAACATCCTGGAATTCGAGGAGCTGAAATCGGCCGTCGGATTTCCTCAATATTACGAGGAGGAAAAACGCTACCGGTATTGATCACCCGCGCGGCAGTGTTATCCGTGGCGAAACTGCGGTCAGCTCAAACCTTCCGGGTCATTTTTGGACGATGAGGGCGCTCGGGTGCCTGACAAAAATCGAGTATCTGCCTCGCCGCTGGGATAGCCACCCCCGTGCTTCTACGCGCCTGTGCAGATAAGTCTCCAAGGAAGGAAACAGCTTAAGGTTTTCTTTAGCGACTCGAACTTCGAACCGATCGGAAAACCGCAAACTCAAATAACGGTTTTTCTCGACGATGGCGAACGGTGAGCCCATGAGGCGTTGCCAGCCGCGCAGTACCGGCCGGACATTGAGCGTTTCCACCGGTCGTGGTTGGTAATCCGGCATTCCCCAAATACCGCGCTTTGCCTGCTCCGCCCTGTTCTGTGCCTGAATCAAAACCTGGGCATGCTTGAGATTAGGCGGATGAAGGTTCAGAAAAGCCAGGCCCGACTCGACCAAGGTGAGGTTGATATGTTCTCCGTTGTCTGCGAATACATGGGCCAATAGGCGCTGGTAGTGATCCCGTGGTTCTTTATCCTGTTCCAGGCGCACTACCCGCCCCATTAGGCGTCGCCGAAGCCAATGTTTGGCTTCGTTGCCCCCGGGCTCGCCTTTCTTGTTTGGACCGTCCGCCTCGGGTGTATTGATTCCGAGCAGCCGGACCCTCTCGCCGTTGTCTAGCAGGATGGTGTCCCCGTCGAACACCGCTTTTACAGTGTGGACCGCCGGCGCCGTAGCTACTTTTAATTTTGTCGGCTCGGCGCCTTCAGGGCCGTGATCCGAATAGTGAATCCGACCTTGGTCGTCTTTCCAGCGAAAAACGTCGTTGCTTCTGGCTGGATGGGGGGACAACGCCACTGAAGCAGCGACGATAAAGACCGCGATACGCAGCCGAGTCATAAGTGATGTCGTCATGGAGAGCGATTACAGGTAGCGCTAAACGGCAACCGTACGTCTTACGGAAAGGAATCGGGTTGTTTGTACACAGTCAGGCGCGGCGGTAATCTCCACCAGTGGTAGCACCCAATGGTGATGTGCAATCCATCGAAAGGCGATCCTAGCCTGCGCCTAAAAATATAGGCCGGGTTGATCGAACGCGGTGGCAAGCCGCGTGAGCCAGGGGCTGACTGCGACTAGAAAAATACCGGAAGGGAGTTTTGGACGCTCTGGTTGAGTCTTTGGTCAGGGCTGTCCACAGCGTGGTCGAAGAGATCAAGGTGGCCGGTTCGGTCTAGGGTGAGCTTGTCGAAGAGGACATGGATGGAATCCGTTGATGTCAGACCTTCCTTTACCGGCCTCGTCAATCCGGGAGCAACGCGATCATGATCATGCAGCGGCGGTTTTCTGATCTCAAGAACAAGACCTTCGATTTATTGGTCGTCGGTGGTGGCATTTATGGCGCGTGGACCGCTTACGACGCGGCCTTGCGTGGATTGGCGACGGCTTTGATCGACAAGGGGGACTGGGCGGGAGCCACTTCGTCGGCCTCCACCAAGCTGATCCACGGCGGGTTGCGTTACCTCGCGCAGGGGCATTTTGGCCTGGTGCGAAAAACGCTGAGCGAAAGGCAGCGTCTGATGCGTCTTTGTCCGCATCGGGTCAAAGCGCTCCGTTTCGGCATCCCGGTTTATCGGGGAGACCGCTTCAGGTCGTGGCAGCTCCGTTTGGGGCTCTGGATCTACGACCGGTTGGGCAGTAGCGCCGGGACCGGAATGCGTCATGAGCACCTGGATGCGTCGGCCTTCGCTCTGCGTTTTCCGTGGCTGCGCGCAACGGATTTGGACAGCGGATGGGTTTACACGGACGCACAGACCGACGATGCCCGGTTCGTGCTGGAGTTGGTGGATGGCGCCGCAGCTGCAGGCGCGGTCGTAATCAACTATTGCGGGGCCATTGCATATGAACAGCGGCGCGGACGAGTGATGGATGTCATCGTCAAGGATCAAGTAACGGGAGAACAGGCGCCAGTCCGGGCCCGCTGCGTGGTCAACGCCACAGGCGCATGGGCGAAGGACATACCGGATTTCTCGTCCACGACATTCCGGTTGTGCAAAGGTGTTCATCTCATCTTGCCCGGGTTACCCGGAAAGGATGCCATGCTGTTTTTTTCGAAAACGGATGGGCGGGTGATTTTTCTCGTGCCGTGGTATGGCCTCACGCTGCTGGGTACGACCGACACGGATTATGTTGGAAACCCTGCGTATGTCGCGGTGGAGCCTGAAGATGTCGTTTATTTGCTGCGATCGGCGAACGAGGTGCTTGGAGGCGTGCAATGGAGCGAACAGGATATTCTGGGCGGATTCGCAGGCCTTCGCGTGTTGCGGGGTAGCAAACGACTTTCGCCTTCGGCACTGAGCCGCGAATGGACCCTGCACGAGCTGAAGAATGGTATGTTGGTCTCGATAGGTGGCAAGTTCACATCTGCGCGTTACGACGCGGCGGTGATCGTCGACAAGGTTTGCCGAAAGCTGGGTGTCCGCCGCGCCTGCACGACGACGGATTTGGCTTTCCCCTGGGCTCCGGACCGGACGTATTCGGAATGGGTTACGGGTACCGTAGAGCGAGGCCGAAACTTAGGGCTCGGCGAGGAGGAGATCCGCTGGCTGAGGTTCCGCCATGGCAGGCGGATCGAAGAGATTTTCAGAGGAATCGAACGGGACAAAACGCGCGGCTCTCGCATTCTGTCGGATTTGCCGTTCCTTGTCGCCGATCTCTATCATTGCGCCGCAAATGAAATGATCGTCCATTTGGACGATTTGCTGCGGCGTCGCTTGCCGTTGCTCGTTCTGCACCGTTTTCCCGTCGAGGAAATAAATGCCATCGCCGCCGATGTCGCTTCCATTCTCGGATGGGACAAGGCGCGACAGCGACTCGAGGTCGACAGGTGTCTGGCGCAGCGTCCCAAGTTCCGAGAAGGGTCGTAATCGCCGCTTTTCGATGAACCGATCGGCTTACCGCCGGTTTTCAACTTCTCCGCTGAAGTTGGCCGGATTTCAGCTCCGCTTGACGGACAAGCCTACCCAGGGATTGTCCCATGCGGACGATGGTGTCGGCCGTCAAGGATTCGTTCCACTCGACGACGTCATTCCCGAACAGGACGATCACGGTAGAGCCCATGTTGAAGCGTCCCATTTCCTGGCCGCGGGAAAGAACCGGGGGATTGTCCGGATAATGCCAGGTTCGTACGGCCGTGCCGGTGGGCGGGGTAACGACACCGTGCCAAACTGTTTCGATACTAGCGACGAAGATCGCTCCGACGAGCACCAATGCCATGGGGCCGGCCGCGGTGTCGAACAGCGCAATGACGCGTTCATTGCGGGCGAACAGATTCGGTACGTTGGCGGTAGTCGCTCCGTTGACGCTGAATAGCTTGCCGGGAACATGGATCATCTCCCTGAGTGTTCCGTCCAGAGGCATGTGGAGTCGGTGATAGTCCCGCGGCGAAAGATAGATCGTCGCAAACCGGCCGTCGACGAAAGGTTCGGCATTTTCCGCGCGCCCACCGAAGAGCTCGACCACACTGAAATCTTTTCCCTTCGCTTGGATGACACGCCCTTTGCTGATCGTTCCGATTTGGCTGATGGTGCCGTCCGCGGGACAGACCACGATATCGGGGTCGGATGGGATCGGACGGGTTTCCGGCTTCAGGGCACGGGTGAAAAACTCGTTGAAGCACCCATAGGCGGTCGGCTTGGGTTCGAGAGCCTGGCTCATGTCGACGCCGTACACCTTGATGAATGAACGAATCAACGCATTCTTGAACGCGCTGCACCGACACCGGGTGATCACGCCCATCAGCCTGGACAGCGGGTGCTGGGGCAGCGCGTGCTGGGCGAGCGCGAAGAGTTTTTGCGAGATGGACATGCTAGGGTTCTGCCGGTTCTCCGGATGGAGAAAATCAATAACCGCGTTCCGCCAAAACCGTTTGCGCGGCGTCCACGGCCACACCGGGATTGATAGAGGCTTTGCTTTCGGTCAGCACGGCCTCGAGCGCGCTCAAGCAAAGCAGTACGTTCTTCGGGGACGCGCTATATCCCATGAGTCCGATGCGCCAGATTCTGCCCGCCAGAGCGCCCAGCCCCGCTCCAATCTCGAGGCCGTAGCGTTTCAGCAGGGTTGAGCGGACTTGGATGTCGTCCGCGCCTTCTGGAATCGCGATCGCGTTGAGCTGGGGCAATCGAGCCGCTGCCGGCACGATAAAGTGAAGTCCCATTGCCTCGAGGCCGGCCTTCAGCGCAGCATGCATGTTTTGGTGCCGTCGCCAGGCATTTTCCAGCCCTTCCTCCTGCAGAAGCACCAAAGCCTCATGTAAGCCGTAGAGTGCATTGATCGGCGCGGTGTGGTGATACGCGCGTTTCGTGCCGCCGCCCCAATAATTCATCACCAGGCTGAGATCGAGGAACCAGCTTTGCACCTTGCTCGTTCGCTTCTGGATGGTCTCGACCGCGCGCTGGTTAAAGCTGACCGGCGAGAGACCGGGCGTGCAGGAAAGGCATTTCTGCGAGCCGGAGTAGATGGCGTCAACGTTCCACTCGTCGACTTTCAGCGGAGACCCGCCGAGCGAGGTCACGGCATCCACGATCACCAGGCAGCCGTGCTCATGGGCAAGACGGGCGAGCGTTTCGACATCCGAGCAGGCGCCGGTGGAGGTTTCGGCGTGGACGAAGGCGACGATCTTGGTTTCGGGATGGGCTTTGAGCGCTTCGGCGACTTTGTTCGGATCGACGGGCATGCCCCATTCGTCCTCCACCAGGACGACTTTGCCGCCGCAACGTTCCACGTTCTCCTTCATACGTCCGCCGAAAACGCCGTTTTGACAGACGATCACCGTATCGCCCGGTTCCACGAGATTGGCGAAACAGGTTTCCATTCCGGCGGAACCCGGGGCGGAAACCGGTAAGGTCAGTTCGTTTTGGGTCTGGAAGGCGTAGTGCAGCAAGGCCTTCATTTCATCCATCATGTCGATGAAGCGGGGGTCCAGATGGCCGATCGTAGGTCGCGCCATGGCCTCCAGAATTCTCGGATGGACATCGGAAGGGCCGGGGCCCATCAAGGTGCGGACGGGCGGGTGGAAGGATCGGATGCTCATGGTTTTATGTCGTTTTATTTTATGTGTGCGTGAGTGAACTGATGGTGTTCGTCGAGGTAAAGCGTGAGGTCTGCGCGACTCGGCATTTCGGCGAGCGTATGTCGGGTCAGGCGCTCGTAGTGCATGATGAAGCGCCGCAAGGCGGCGGCATCCATCAAACGGTGCGGTTCATTGGAAGCGGTTTTTTCCGCCAGTTTCCGCTCCTGCAGACTGCGCCATTCGAAGACGCTGTCCATTCCGGGGGCTTTGAGCATGATCAGCCGATTTAATTCCCCGAACAGAGTGGCGTAATCACCTTTCAGCTGATCGTTGACATAGCGGCGCCAGCTACCATCGGGATCTTCGTTTTTTTCCAATTCGTTGATCGGCAGGGCGAGTGCATCGTCCGACTGTGGTAGCGCGCCGACGCACCAGCCTTCGAAAATGATGATATCGGGGCGCCCACGTACCACGGGCCATTCTGTAGACGGTTTGCGGTCGTCACGTGCCTTGTCGAAAGCGGGTAATGGCGTCAGTGTTTCGGGGTCGGCCGTCTTCAAGGAACGAAGGGTGTTGAGCCCGAGTTCGGTGTCGTGGGTACCGGGCACGCCACGGGTCAGCAAGAGCGGATGAACCTCGCGGGCCAAGCGTTCCCGTTCGGCCCGCGTCTTATAAATGTCGTCGATGGAAAATCCGGCGACGTGGAAACCAAATCCTGTACCAAGGACCAGTTGGAGAAAGTCGCATAGTGTGGATTTTCCAGACCCTTGCGCTCCGTTGATGCCCAGCACCAACGTGTCGGCCGATTTCTGTCGGCGCACCCAGGCGGCAAGCGGAAGATAGACCGCAGCGAGCGTCGTCGCTGAGTTCTCGTCGATCCGATGGGTGCGCAGGCGCTCCATGAAAGCCGGCCGAATGCGCTCCCAGAGCTGGTCGAATTCGGCCGGCGGCAGTATCTCGGCAGGCCAGATCGAGCGGGTAACGATAGCGGACACGGTGTCAGACCACCTTGTCCCGCGGTGTCTGTCCGGCAAAGAAAGCCGTAACGTTTTCGATGACCCGCATGCCCATGGCTTCGCGGGTTTCTAGGGTAGCACTGCCGAGGTGTGGCAAAAGCGCGACATTGTCCAGTTCGAGGAAGCCTTTGTTTAGATTGGGTTCGCCTTCGTACACGTCCAGGCCGGCGCCCTTGATGGTTTTGTTCCTCAAAGCCTCGAGTAGGGCCACATTGTCGACCACGTCTCCGCGAGCAGTGTTGATGAGAAAAGCCGTTGGCTTCATCAGGGCAAGGCGTTCGGCGTTGATGAGGTGGTGATTTTCTTTGCTGCCGGGACAGTGTAGGGCGACAAAATCTGCGCGGCGCAGCACGTCCTCGATGCTGCTGCATTGTTCGGCTTCTAGCGACTCGATGACTTCCCGTGGTGGTGGATAGGGGTCGAAGAAGATGATCGGCATGTCGAAGCCGAAGTGCGCCTTTTTGGCCATGGCCCTAGCAATGCGGCCGAAACCGATGAGACCTAGAGTTTTGCCGGTAACCTTGGTGCCCATCATGTGGGTGGGGTGCCAACCGGTCCACTCGCCGCTGCGAACGTGGCGCTCGCCTTCGCCGCCACGCCGGGCGACCATCAGCATGAGCAACATGGCGATGTCGGCGGTGCAGTCGGTGAGCACGTCCGGCGTATTGGTGACCGTGATGCCGCGCGCCTTGGCCGCTTCGATATCGATATGGTTGAAGCCCACGCCGAAGTTGCCGAGGATCTTGCAACGCAACGGTTCGGCACTCAACACATCGGCGGTGATGGGATCGGTCACCGTGGGCATGACGACATCGTAATTCCGCAGAGCGTCTTTCAATTCCTCTGCGGTCATTGGATGGTTATCCTCGTTGAAGGTAACGTCGAACAGCTCCTTAAGCTTGGCTTCGCAGGCCTCGGGCCAGCGCCGTGTCACTAAGGCTTTCGGTTTGCTCATGTTGCAGGCTCCAAACTAGGTAAGGTGGGCTGTGCCCACCTTAACTCGGATTTCGTGCTTTTCCACCGGAGAGAGGCATAAGCAGGGCCGCTCCGGTCTGTGCGACACTCTCGCGGTTTCTTCGAGGCGAGGGCGTTTGGGCGAACGCCGGTCAGCGCGGCTTGACGGCGGGGGCTGTCTCGCGCCAGTACTCGCAAGCCGCCGCAACCCCGCTGCCCGGCGTTACCTGAATGCCGACGTCGCGCATTGCCATCTCGGCGCCGGCAATCGCGCTGCACAGCATGAGCTCGTTGAGGTCGCCCAAGTGTCCGATGCGGAATACTTTGCCCGCGACTTCGCTCAGGCCGGCGCCGAGAGAGAGATTGTAGCGGTGATATGCATAATGCATGACGTCACGGGCGTCATAGCCTTGCGGAACGACAATGGCCGACACGGTGTTCGAGTACCATTTCGGATCGCGGGCGCACAACTCCAGTCCCCAGGCTTTGACCGCGCGGCGTACGCCCTCGGCGAGCCGTTGATGACGGGCAAAGACGTTCTGGAGACCTTCCTCGAGCAGCAAATCGATGGCTTTTCGCAGCCCGTAGAGCAGGGGAATCGACGGCGTATAAGGAAAATAGCCGCTAGCGTTGTTGGTTATATGATCCTGAATGTCCAGGAAACAGCGACGGCTCTTGGCCGTATGGCGCGCCTCCAAGGCTTTCTGGCTGAAGCACAGCAATGCGAGCCCCGCGGGCAGCATGAAGCCTTTTTGTGATCCGGCCAGGCCGATGTCGATGCCCCATTCGTCCATGCGGAAATCGATGCTGGCGATCGAACTGACCCCATCCACGAAAAACATCGCGGGATGATTGGCCGCATCCAAGGCTTTACGTACGCCCGCCAAATCGCTGGTGACGCCGGTGGCAGTTTCGTTGTGGCAAATCAGGAGAGCCTTGATCTCGTGCTTCGTATCGGCTTTGAGCCGCGCCTCCAGACGATCCAAGGGGACGCCCTCACCCCACGGAACTTCCTCGTATTCCACGTCGAAGCCGAGGCGGCGCGCCATGTCGATCCACAGGTGGCTGAACTGACCGAAGCGATAGGCGAGAACCTTATCGCCGGGCGACAGAGTGTTGGTCAGGGCGATTTCCCAGCCGGCCGTGCCGGTGGCCGGAAAAATGAAGCACTGGCCGGATTTGGTCTGAAAGATTTTCTTCAGATCTTCCAACAGCGGCTGGATCAATTCAGGAAAATCCGGGCGCCGGTGGTCTTCCATCGGCACGTGCATAGCGCTCAATATGGAGTCGGGTATGTTCGTGGGACCGGGAACGTAGAGATGAGTGCGACCTGGCATTAACTTCACCCTTTGGAACGTGGTTATCTTGGAACGGTACGAAAACGCGCAGAAACCGGATGTAGACCGCCGAAAACCGCCCAAAAACAGCTAGTAATCATGCCACAGGGGGGAAGCCGCCTTCAAGGTGGGAAGTAGACGGGCAGGCAAGCGAGGACTCGATCCCGCGCCCCCAGCGGACGAGTGTTTCGTCCGCCCCCCATGAGCCAGCGATTTGGATTCCGACGGGCAACCCGCCAATAAAGCCGGTGGGAACCGTAAGGAGCGGAACGCCGGCCTGAGTCCAAGGGAGTTGCATGACTGAATCGCCAGTGCTGCTTAAGCCATGCGGAGCAGGACCGGTTGCGGAAGGCGAGACCCAAGCATGGACCTGGTATTGGCGCATCAGCGCGGTAAGGCGCTCACGTTGGCGTTGTCGAACCGCTCGGGCGGTCGCGAGATCGGTGGCCGAAACTTTGAGACCGCGTTCAATGAGTTCCACGGTTTCCGGACGGTAAAGCGGTTTGTAATGTCGATACCAATTAGCGTGTACCTGAGCGGCTTCGGCAGCGACCAGGCAGTGATGCCAGCGATAGAGTTCTTCGAAATCGGGAAACGCCGGTACATCGATGAGGATGTAGCCGGCCGCTTGAAGGAGGGCGCAGGTTTGCTGAAAGTGGTCCCGGGCATCCGGTGTCACCCGGTCGAGATAAGGCCCGGCGGGGACGCCCAGTTTCGGTCGTGTTTCGGTCAGAGACGATCGCCAATCTGGAATCAGCACCTTTGCGGCGAGCTCGATGCCATCGACATCGGGCGCGAACCAGCCGATATGATCGGCGCCGGGAGCGAGCGGAATGACGCCATCCGCCGGCAATCGCCCATAACTGGGCTTGAATCCGCAGATGCCGCAGAAAGCGGCGGGCCGATTGATCGATCCGACGGTCTGGGTGCCGAGCGCAAGCAGACAAAGGCGGGCTGCCACGGCTGCCGCCGAGCCGCTGCTCGACCCGCCGGGGGTGTGCTCGGGATCGTGAGGGTTGCGTGTCGGACCGGGAGCGAGATAGGCGAATTCCGCCGTGACGGTCTTGCCGATGATGAGGGCACCCGCCTCTTTGAGGCGCTTTACCGAGCTGGCTTCCGCCCCGCGAATTTCCTCGGGCGGCAGACGGCTGCCCGCCCGCGTTTCGAACCCTTCGACGCGAAAAATGTCTTTGATGCCCACCGGTACGCCGAACAACGGCGGTCGACCCGCGGGTTTCGGATAACGGCGTAGCAAGTTTTCTGCTTCGCGCTGGATTCGTGTCCAGCGATCCTCCTCGGCTACGAATGCCAAAACGGTCGGTTCGAGTTCGGCGAAGCGGTTCTGCAGTTCCTGGATATGGTCCAACAGAGGCCGTTCATCGCTTCGAAGCTTGGCTACCAAGGTACTCGAATTCATGGCAAGTCGCGTTTCAGCCGGCCAGCATCGACCAGCCGTAAGTCAAGGCCAGCCCGAGATAGACGAGAAAGCTCAATCCTAAAACCCATGGGCCGTTACGGGGCGGTCTGGCCCATTTCGGCAGTTGCGGCGCAAGAAGCTGATAATTGAGCAGATACAAGGCGATCGGGAACATCACGGTTCCTGCGAAACCGATGACGGCACTGAGCAGGATTAGCGTGCCGGGTGCGTCGAGCGCCATGGTCAGCGAGGTGATCAAGGTCAGCAGCCCCAGGAAAATGTAATACCAGGTCCGAAGCGCAATCCTTCGGCTCTTCGGAAAGAGTATGTGAACGATGTCGGCCTGCATGCGGCTGACGGCATCGGCGGTCGCGAGCCAAGTATCGGCCAAGAACGCCGCGGCCACCAGCAAAAACAGCAGTCGCCCGATCGTACCCCATCCCACCTCGAAAAACCGGCTCTGGACGACGGCGAGTTCGTAATCCTGCGGTAGCAATCCTTTGGGAAAGAGAAGGGCATATGCGAGCAGGCAGGTCATGAGCGTCGTCGACAGATTCCCGAGGATTCCGATCGAGACGTCGGTGCGCAAGAATAGCTGCCATTTTTTCCAGTGATCTTCGTCCGCGGGTGAGGAATTCGGCAGAAAGCCGTCGCTGGTAATGACCTCGGGTTTACCGGCGATAGGCCCCGTGATCTTGCCCATATGGGCTGCCATTCCGACGCCCTTGTCGCGCAGCCAGTACGAGTACAACAAAATCCAAAATCCCCCTAATCCGGCGAATGCGATGGCGGTGAGGAGTTTGGTGGCATCCTGAGCTTCCCACGGACGAGGCGGCGCGCCGACGGGCCCCATTAGACCCCGGAAAAAACTCGGCATCGCGGCGATGACGTCGGGCTGGAGACAAGCCCAAAGCAGACCGGCTACGGTAATGACCGCGACCCCTTTCATGAAGCGTTCGACCAGCGCGTAGACGACTTTGCTGAGCACGATTGCCGTGAAGAACACGGCGATCGAGCAATAGCCCCAAAAGAGCGACTGGCTGCGCGTGTCCCAGCCATCGGGGAAGTGGGTCAGCGCAGCCATTGCTGTTCCGCCTGCGGAGGCAAAGGCGCCGAACCAGAAAAACGATACCGACATCAGTATCCAGAGAAGAATTCCAAATGTCCGGCTGAGACGGATAAAGCCGTGAAAAATACTCTCGCCGGTCAACAGGGTGTAGCGGCCGATCTCGATGTTAATGGGATACTGAAGCAGGCAAGCCGGAATCAACAGAAAGAGAAACGTGAGCCCATATTTGGCGATTAAATAGGGCCACCAGATAAGCTCACCGCTACCTTGCGCCAGGGCCATCCACACAATCCCCGGACCTAGCGCGGCCCACCATCCGGGGAAGGCGGGAACGGGGTTTCGCGCAAGATAGGACAGTGGAGCGTCGCAAGAAGTCGGGCGGTTCATGACGTTATTGTTATTGACGGACAGAGCGGGGACTCAAAAGGCGGATTAGCTTAGCGTCTTGGCAGCGACTCGCAAAATGTCGAGTAGATCGAAAATGCGGGCGACGTAATGATCACGAACTCGATAGTCGGCGTGCTCCGTACCGCGAAGCTCGTTCCCTATGGCATCGATAAGGCGATTGAGGCGTTTCTCATGTATACCGGTCCAGGCAAGCAGGGGGTCGACCACAACCCAGGCAAGAGCTGCTACGGCGCTGACTGCGGCCATCATCGTGCCGGTAGTTGCAATGACGAGTCCGGTCGAGGCGGAGGCTGGAAAAAGACTGTAATACCAGGATCCAACCGTGGGTCCCAACCAAAAGTTGGCGATCGCAATATGCTGGGCAATGGCGGTTGCCGCAGCCATGCTGGTCGAAAGTGTGCCCGGCATGGCTTTGTGGAAAGCGGCATAGCTCGTGGCGAGGGAGATCACGCTACCTGCCAATTCGGTCACGGCCATACGAGTCTTGCCATACTCGGCCAGACTGATTTCCAATTTCTGACGAAACTCGGGCAGGTTTGACTTGTTTCGAATCTGTTCGAGGTATTGTTCGCACAACGCGGAGATCTCGGGGCGGCTTAGAATGGCTTCCATGAGGGCGTCGCGCTGGAATGCGCGTTCACCCTGAGCGAACGGCAATTCCAGGAGTTCGGTATAGATCAACCATTGCAATTCGGCTTGCAAGGCTGTTGGCATACCTGTCGGCATCTTATCCAGAATTCCACTTGCCCTACGGAGCCCGGTCTTTCGGAGCAGAGCCGCCGCGCTGTGAATGATGAAGCTCGGCAAGCCCCACAGCATATTCAGCGGATGTTTGTAGAAGTCCTTGCCGAAGGTTTTTTTGTGCAGCGACACTGCTCCCCGGAAAGAGAAATGCCGCTCGACGAACTCGGGTACTTTCGCCTTTCGCGAGGCTAGATAAGTCTCGATCCCTTGGATTACGGCACTTTCGATCCTTTGGAGCGTCTCGGTTTCCGTAGGCACTAGTCAGACGATAGGACGTCGGCGCAGTTTAGGAAAGCTCTATTATCTTTCGACTCAGCTTAGGGCAGGGATTGCAGAAAACGTTCCGGAGCCTGTCGAAAGGCAGGAACGGAATCCATTTATTCACAGCTTTCTTTAAGATATCGGGTGCCGAAGACAGGTGCTGTTAGCCGCCGTTCGTTGACTGGTCGAATGGTCTGGCAACGGGCGCGGTTCCTGCTCATAATAACGCGTTTTGCATTTTATCTAGAGAGACCATCCATTGGGTTTGCTTATGAGAAATTTGTTGATTGCTTTTTTGGCCGTTTTCTTGCTTGTGGGGTGTACGAGCAAGGAAAAGACTAGCCTTAAAGAGGCATTGGTCGCTAAATTTAAAGATGATGCTGATTTAAAAGATTATAAGCTCGATCCGGCGACCATGGCGGATTGCGTCGTCGGTGAGATCAGCGACAACCTGCCGGGTTTCGGAGTCGACCCGCGTCGCGAGCAGTACTTTGAAGCATTTACGCATTTCGCGAGCGCGGCGTCCCCGGCCGACGCGGAGAAAGCGATTACCGATTACCAGGAGTTATTCGGCTCGGTTAAAGAGGCTCGCCATGCGGCCATGAGTATCACCGATTATGTCATAACGTGTATGGGCAAGGTGATCGCGATGGCTGACGAGGAGCAGGGTGAGGGCAAGTAAACGAGGGGATTCTCTCGGTTACACGACGAGTGTCAAATATTTGGGGGCTCTGACACTCGTTTGGTCGTCGCGGGGAGACGGGGCAGATTGTCTTTTTGCGAGAAATGACCCGTAAAAAACAAAGGCAGCTCGCACTTTGGGGTGACTGTTAGTGGTACGACTCGAGGCGCCGATTTGAACGGGCTACTGAATCGGTATTCAAAATAAAGACCCGGATGCGAAGTGCTCGCATCCGGGATACCGATTTGGAGCCTAGATGGCGCCTTAAATCACATAAAGTAAATAGGGTTATCGGGGGCAGCCTTCCATCTTATAGATGGCGTAGCCTTTAGTTTCAATATCTTTCTGCATTTCAGCAGGGGCCTGTGGTTCGCTGTGGCAATAGGCACAATTTTCGGCATTTACCACGGCATGTTCTTCGCCGATGGACTTAAGCCATTCGCGGGCGCATGCCAGGGCTTTTTCGGGATCGTTTTCCGGAAGTACCACATCGAAATGCATGATTTTCCCACTCGCACTGCGAGCGTAGGTGTCAAAAACGTGGATTTGGCTCATATTTTTTCCTCTTCGGTAATGAGATTGGAAATGGGGACTCGGTCTGCGCCATGCGGATTGGCCTCAGCGATCGTGAGGAGTCGGTTGACGCTTGTTTGCCGACCCCTTTTGCTTAGCCGTAATCCTTGAAGAATGACGCGTTCAATTTTCTCCGGGAGGTCGCGCATAACGCGTCACCTGGCTTCTGCATAGACTCACTAAGTGGGAGGAGTCATTTTTTCGAGCCTTGATGAGGGTGGGAATGTTTGATCCCAAGACCCGAAATGGCTGGAACGTTTCTGGGGAGCGCCCCGATGCCAGCGATGTAGCCAGATCGACGATGATGTTGTTGTTCATATGAAACATCCATATCGAGATGGCGATACCTTCGGAGAAAAAAAGAGTGCGTCTGCTATCGGCTGGAACAACGCCAAGTGATAGGCAGTTCGCACTCGACGACCAGAGGACCTGTCGTTTCTATAGGATGTCAATAGGTGTTGTGTCGATACAAACTCTAGCGACAAGCCAAAGGTTTTGTCAATATAATGTTGATCCGATACTATTAGATGTATATGAATACCGATTTGATTTACGACTATTTGGAACGTATCGCCAACCTCATCCGGACGGACGTGCGGAGGATGGGCATCGCAAGAGGGTTGCAGCCGGTTCAGTTAGAAGCACTTCACTATTTGAGCCGATGCAATCGATACAGCAACACGCCGGTTGCGGTGGCCGATTACTTGGGACTGACCAAGGGAACGGTATCTCAGACTTTGGGCGTCTTAGAGTCCAGTGGCCTGATCGAGAAGCAGGCTGATCGTAACGACAGGCGGGTGGTTCATCTGAACCTGACAGATGAAGGCTTGCGTGTGGTCTCGGATTCCATTCCGCCCAATGTCTTCAGATTTGCCGTCAACGGATTGTCCGAAAACTCCCGCAGTGAGATTACGGCGTCGTTGAATCGTGTTTTGAGAGAGTTGCAGACGGCAAACAATCTGAAGACCTTCGGTTCTTGCAAGACCTGCCGGCATCACTTGATCCAAGACGATGGGACGCGTCAGTGCGGACTGACTAAGGAGTGGCTTACGGAAAGCGACGCTGAAAAAATATGCCGAGAACACCAACCTGCCATTGAAGATGCGTAGTCGCGGCGAAGACCATGACGGATAGCGGCCCCGCCGCATAGGGCAAAATCAAATGGCTTGGTCGCCGGTTTCGCCGGTTCGAATTCGAATGGCCTGTTCCAAGTTGGTTACAAATATTTTGCCGTCGCCGATCTTGCCTGTATTGGCGGCTTTGATGATGGAATCGACGGCCTGATCGACCATGCTATCGGTCACTGCTACTTCGATTTTCACCTTGGGCAAGAAATCGACGACATATTCGGCGCCGCGATAAAGTTCGGTGTGTCCTTTTTGCCGCCCAAAACCTTTCACTTCCGTTACCGTAATGCCGCTGATCCCTATTTCGGACAATGCCTCCCGCACATCGTCAAGCTTGAACGGTTTAATGATCGCGGTGATGAGTTTCATTAAATGATCTCCGATAGTGTGAAATGTTCTTAACTTTGGTTGGCTCGGTTTCGTATGATGTCCTCGACCGCGGTAGGATCGGCCAAGGTGGAAATATCTCCGAGATCGTCAATATCGTTAGCTGCGATCTTCCGTAGTATACGCCGCATGATTTTGCCGGAGCGGGTTTTCGGAAGCGACGGCGCCCATTGAATGACATCGGGTGTTCCAATCGGGCCTATCTTTTTGCGGACCAGCTGCAATAATTCCTGTTCAAGTTCGGGGCTTGGCGTGACACCGGTCACTAACGTGACGTAAGCGTAGATCCCCTGTCCTTTGATGCCATGCGGATAACCCACGACGGCGGCCTCAGCTACGCTGTCGTGCTCAACCAAAGCACTTTCGATTTCCGCGGTTCCCAGGCGGTGCCCCGAGACGTTTAGAACGTCGTCGACGCGTCCAGTGATCCAGTAATAGCCATCGGCGTCGCGTCTGGCCCCGTCCCCAGTGAAGTATTTGCCTGGGTAAGTCGAGAAATAGGTATCGAAAAAACGCTGGTGATCGCCGAATACCGAGCGGGCCTGCCCGGGCCAGGAGCGTGTGAGCGTCAACACGCCCTCGCAGACGCCTTCCAGTACATTGCCCTGGGTATCTACTATGGCGGGTACGACGCCAAAAAACGGACGTGTTGCGGATCCTTTTTTGAGAGGGGTGGCGCCAACCAGAGGAGTGATCAGTATTCCACCGGTTTCCGTCTGCCACCACGTATCGACAATGGGGCAGCGGCTTCGCCCTACCTGATGGTAGTACCACTCCCAGGCTTCCGGGTTTATGGGTTCGCCTACCGAGCCGAGAATCCGCAGACTGTCTCGGCGCGTGCTCGAGAGCCAATCATCTCCCTGGGCCATCAGGGCGCGGATGGCAGTAGGGGCCGTATAAAAAATATTGACCCTATGTTTATCGACGACCTTCCAAAAACGATCGGGAGCCGGGTAGGTGGGAACGCCCTCGAACATGAGCGTAGTTGCACCGTTGCACAGGGGACCGTACACCGTATAGGAATGTCCTGTGATCCAGCCTATGTCGGCGGTACACCAGAAGATTTCGCCCGGGCGGTAATCGAACACATACAGGTGGGTCATCGCCGCGTAGACCAAATAGCCCCCGGTCGTGTGAAGGACACCTTTCGGTTTTCCGGTGGATCCCGACGTGTAGAGGATAAACAAAGGATCTTCGGCGTCCATGGGTTCGGGCGGGCAATCGGGCGACGCCGCCGCGATCTCATCGTGATACCATGCGTTTCGGTTATCCCACTCGATCGTCCCGCCAGTATTTCGAACAACGAACACCGTTTTTACATTCGGGCAAGCCTGTAATGCGGCGTCGACATTGGCTTTCAGCGGTACGGTTTTTCCTCCACGCCGCCCTTCATCCGCGCAAATGACATAACGGCAGTCGGCATCCAGGATGCGATCGCGCAAAGCCTCAGCCGAGAAGCCGGCGAACACAATAGAGTGCATGGCGCCAATTCGGGTGCAGGCGAGCATAGCCACCGCCGCCTCGGGGATCATTGGAAGATAAATGCACACCCGGTCGCCTTTTTGAACACCATGCTTTTTCAAGACATTGGCGAACCGGCAGACTTGCTCGTGCAGTTCACGATAGGTGAGCGTCTTGTCGAGCGCGGGATCGTCTCCTTCCCAGATTATTGCGATCTGATCGCCTTTTTCCGGCAGGTGGCGATCGAGGCAGTTATAGCTGACATTCAGCTTGCCGCCTTCGTACCAACGGATACGGGCAGTGCTGAAGTCGCAATCTTGCACCTTGTCCCAGGGTTTGAACCAATCCACGAAGCGCTCGGCTTGCGCAGCCCAGAATCGATCTGAATCCTTTATGGATTGCTCGTACATCTTCTGGTAAAGCGCTTCGTCAATATGCGCTCGAGCCGCTATGTCCGGCGGTACGTCATAGATCTTTTCACGGGGCATTGGTTCTTTTCCGATGACTGTCCGAGTGGGGCCGGGCGCCCTGCTGGCCATTGATTCTACCGAATTTTAAGACGGCTTTGAGCCGTCTTCTTTCTGAGGCCGATTCGTAGGGACAAATTCTTACTTTTGGGCTCGCTGGTTATGCCTTGCCAGCGGTAAAGGAACAGATCCCGTTGTTACGGGCAAGGCGAATACATGCCTGCGTATCGCCCGGCGTTGGCGCCTAGGTTTTCAGAGGGGTTTCACCCGCCGGAACGGCCGGCAGCTCACCGTCGCTTACAAACTCTGTTCCGGCACACGGGTTGAGTATTCAACGGTCCGCCCAGTGAGCGGGGACTGCGGCAGGGCAGTGGGGTGTCGAAGAGGATGGAGAGAGCATTCATTAGACTCAAGACATCGTTCGTCCGTTTTTCACTAACGGTTTTCCGCTCTCGTGTGTATAGATCATGCGGTGCCGGCTCGCTAGAACCCTATTAACGGCCGCTTTCGGAGCCGGACAGATTGAGATTTTCCGGCCCGAAAGCCTGATTAGTATGTGACGTGAATGTCAGTCGTTTTTGGGCGCTCCCTTGGGCGAAAGTTTCCAGCAAAGCGTTCCGAAGCTAAATGTCAAGTCCCGCAAGATCGTAAACCTTCTTTCGAAAAAGATGAGGATGGGACAGTTGCCAGTTTTTGAGAGCCTGGATCGGGGTGAGATGGCCTAAGGCCTTTTGGGGAATGTGATGATTGTACAGCTCGACATAGCGGTGCAGGGTGGTGTCCAGATCGGCGGTTGAATCGAAGTGATGGGTTTGCAACACCTCCTCGATGCGGCCATTGAAGCGTTCCACCAGGCCATTCGTTTGGGGCCGGCCCGGCGGAATCAGGCGATGTTCGATGCCTTGTTCAGTACAGAGGCGGTCAAACTCATGCGTCCCCGAGGGCTGCCGAGTTCGGGTCAGGAAACGGTCGGTAAACTCCGAGCCGTTGTCGGTCAGGCATTTCTGGATGCGGAAAGGCGCGGCCTGAATCACCGCTTTGAGGAAGTCCTTTGCGCTTAAGGCGGAGCGGTTGGGCTTGAGGGCGACATAGACCCAGCGGGTGGCGCGGTCGATGGCGACGAACAGGTATCGGCGGGGTTCGCCGTCGATGGCGGGCAAGTACTTAACATCCAGGTGAAGGAAGCCGGGCTCATAGGCCTTGAAGGGTTTGACCTTCGCCTTCTCTGTAGGCGGAAGCAGGGTCTTGAGGGACGCCACCCCGTGGCGGCGCAGGCAGCGGTCTAGCCCGGAACGGGACACGGCGGGATTGAGAAATTCCCGGGTCACGGCCAGGAGATCATCCAAGGGGAGGAGCAGAGCTTGGCGGAGGTAGACCACGATGGCTTCCTGGGCGGGCGTGAGCGTGGTTCTGAGGGTGTGGGGCCGGTGTGAGGCATCTTCGACCGAGGAGCGGTGTTTCCACTTGCGGACGGTCGTTCGGCTAATGCCATGCTTTTGGGCCAAGGCGCGCTCGCTCAACGTGGACGCTTGAATGGCCTGCCGAACGGCCGGGGTGGTACGGGCGTTCTTATGAAGACGAATCTGCATGGAGAGAAACCTCACTTGGACGAACCGAATATCTCCTGGAGAAGGCTCCGGGCTTCGAACAGAGCATAACTCCTTCTCGGTAAATAATCACACGAGACGCGACAGCTAAACGATCCAATCAATGAAAGATTGTATCCGCGGTATAGCCATCGGTTTCCAAGATATCGCGGAGGCGATTTAGTGCTTCCATTTGAATCTGCCGTACTCTTTCTCGAGTAACGCCCATTACTGTGGCGACTTCCTCTAGGGTTGAATGGTCGTAGCTACCGAGACCGTATCGCCTGGAGATGACTTCCCGTTGCTTATCGGTCAGTTGATCAAGCCATACGGATAAATTATTGGAAATAGTTTCACTTTGCAGAGTTTCCGGAAGCGAAGGTTTGTCTTCTTCGGAAATGCATTCCACCAGGGACTTTTCCGAATCTTTCTTGAAAGGAACATCGATCGAAACGACTCGTTCGTTTAGTTTGAGCATTTTTTCGACCGTCTTTACCGGTTTGTTCAGGTATTTCGCTACGTCTTCCGGACTCGGGTCGTGGTGCATTGTGACGGCCAAATGACGGTACGCCTTCAGATAAACGTTCATCTCTTTTACGACATGAATCGGAAGGCGAATCGTACGTGTTTGATTCATGAGAGCACGTTCAATCGTTTGCCGTATCCACCACGTGGCGTAAGTCGAAAAACGAAAGCCACGGTCCGGCTCGAACTTCTCGACGGCTCTGATCAATCCCAGGTTTCCTTCTTCGATCAAGTCGAGTAGGGGTAATCCACGATTCAAGTAACGACGGGAAATTTTTACCACCAACCGTAAATTGCTTTCGATCATTTTCTTACGGGCGGCGGGGTCACCCTTTCTAGCCAAACGACCGTAGTACTTTTCTTCGTCCGCGGTGAGTAGCTGAGAACTTCCCAATTCCTTGAGATAAAGGCGTGTGGCGTCGTACTGATATTCGGAATCAACAGCGTCGAACTCCGTGTCGTTCCAGATCGGGGTCTCGTCTTCAAATTCCTGGTCTACTTCGAAATCGTCGATAAATGCGGCCCCGTCGTCGTATAAGCCGGCTTCTCCATAGGTTTTCAATTCGTCCGCAATTGGTTCAGACATACCAATACCCCCACGCAATTGATCTGTTATCGATAACCTATTTGGTAAACCCTACCGTCATTGAGAACTCCGCTGATGAGAGCTATCGCGATCAGTGTCAAACCATTTATCGTGCCAACGTTCACACAAGCTCGCAGTTGCTGTGATTCTGCGGATCGTTCGCGACTACTTTGTTCCGGCGAATCACTGGCTGCATCGGAAAAATGGCGTTTTGCCGTTGAAACGATCTCCCCGTGACGGGTTTTTGACGGTTATCTCTAATATCGGCCCGTTAAATGTTTTCTTTAGTGGCTTTTTCGTGAGTAAGGTCACAGTTTGCGAATGAAATTTCTCGAAATTGCAAGTTTTGGGGAGACTCGGCGGATGCTCCGGGGCGATCAAGGTCGTCGGGGAAAAAAGCTGGCGGGTACCGGGTCTGGACCTAGCGGAGAGTAAAAACCGCCGGGAAGGCGGTTTTCGAGAACACTTCAAGAGCGTTAGGCTTGCTCCGTTATCGAGCCTAGCGACTTCTATCGTCCGAGCAGAACGTCTTTGGCTTGATTGATTTTGGCGGCGAGATAGTCAGAGCCACCGCGGTCAGGATGAAGCTTCTGCATGAGGCGGCGATGGGCGTCGATGACGACTTCGCGTGGAGAGCCGGGTTGAATGCCCAAGACGCGATACGCTTCTTCAACCGTCATCTTGCCGTCGTCGTGGTTTTTGGGTCTTTCTTCGCTCTCTTGCCAGGAAGCGCCGTGGACGCGTTCGATATAAGCCTTCAGCAAGGAAGCGGACTCAGGATCGTCGCGGACATAAGCGGCATACAGCTCGCGCAATTGTTCTAGCCCCAGATCGGCCAGGCTGGACCCAGCATAGAGCCCTCTCAGCACGAAGCCAGCGATTTCTCCGGTGGAATGGTCGAGCTGCATACGCAGAAAACGCGACTCGACAGATGAAGTGTTCCCGCTACCGTAGGAGGCCGGCCGCTGGGTCGCCGTTTTCTGCTGATACCAGTGCCGTATGAGAGGCGCATATTGAATCAAAAGGTGAAGAACGACTGGAGCGAGCCGTACCACGGCGGCGATCAGCGCGCCGATCAGAGGGACTAGCCAGCCCAGCCGTCCACTGGCGGCCAGAACCAGTAGGGCAAGAATCGCCGCCCACATCAGCCCACGGCGAAATTTTTTCGCGATTGCTTCCGGTGGCGCCGAGCCAAGAAAACGACGCACCGTGAGTACAGCCAGAAAGATAAGGAAGAGGAGAAGAATGAGCTGAATCAAGATCTGCTTATTTGTCGAGCCAACTGTAGAACAATCCCGCCTCGGTTGCGGCCAAGGTTTTCAAGAGCTTTTATTCCACCGGCAGCATAGGTCGCAACGGCAGTCAGCAAATCGCGAAGTTGCTGTGCGCTTCCGGCGTTGAAGCGACAATGGGCGCCGTGCGTCAGTCTGGCGATCTGTTTGAAGGCAAATTCGGCAGTGGGATCGAAACCTTCTTGAAACACAAAGGCTTTAACGCCCAGAAGCCCCAACTCCCCAGCAAGCTTGCAAAGTTCGTCGACATTTTCTTCCATGCAGTCGCCAACGAACACCAACGCGTCGACCTTGCTTTTCCGCGTTTCTTGCAAAGCATGCTGTAGAACCCTGGCGATCTGCGTGTAGCCTCCAAGGCAATCCACATCGGCCATCCGTCGCCGCAAATCTTCGGCGCGGACAAACCAGGGAAAGGCTTCGAAGTCCGTCATGCCGCGGTAATAACAGAGTTGGATTTCCAAGCCGCCGAGAGCCGCAGCCGTGTCGAACATCTCGGCCTGGATGCGGCAGGCTTCCCGCCAGGTGGGTTCGCGGCTTGCTGTTGCGTCCAGGGCAAAGATGAGACGACCCTTGCGTCCAGCCGGCTTAACCGTAGGCGTTCGTGCGAGTTTATCCAAAAATGCTTGTATGTCTCGGCTTTCGGATTGTGACGGAAGTTTTTTCGAGTCGCTCATGATCTTTTATGGGGTCGATAGTAAAACATTCTATCCAGCAGAAAACCGTTCAGGAAAAAGCGCGACCGGATAGGCTTGCCTGTTGCGAAGGCTTAGACCATCCGCTGACGAGCGTGACTCCTTGTCCCTGTGCGGATGAGGAGCTCTTCGAACGCAAGTACCAGTACGAAGCGTGGTAAAGTGCACTGTTTCTTGTTCGTTTCTCGAGTGGTGCCGAACGAGCAAATTAACTGTTTGCAACCCGTTTACAACATGGTAATTTGCGCCTGCTCCAGAGCGTTCGTTCGTGAACCCGGGAGGCGATAAGAACTTATAAGAGGAGGTACAGCGTAATGTCCGAAGAGAATACCCCGAGTAAAGCCGCTCAAGGCATTGTAGAGACCTTAAAGAGCAATCCGAAAGTTCTTTACGCGGCGATCGGCGCATTAGTGGTAATCGTTCTCGTGCTTGCGATAAGTGGCGGCGGCCATGAGGTACAGGTCAAGACAGCCTTGTCTGTCGGTCAGCAAGTGATCTTGGACAATCCGAACGGCGGCGGATCGCAATTGACGAGCACGCCTGGACTGATGAGCGCCTCGGAAGCGGAAGAAGATAAGGATCAAAACGTATGTCTGACTAAGGCCGGAACTAGGGCGACGGTCGAGGAAGAGATGATCGTTGGCCAATTGCCGTTCGTAAAAGTGAAAGTGCTGGACGGCGATTGCCAGGGAAAGAGCGGTTGGACCTCTAAGGTCAACGTCAAGGGCGGCTGATGGAAACGGCGATGTGCGTAAGAGTGTTCGCCCATCGCCGTTTCTTGTTCCTAGACTGAAGCGTTAGGCCCGTACGGAATTCAAAGTTCCCTCAGCACGCGCATCGGGCTGTTTTTTACAACTGAGCGCGTATTCAAATAGCCCGCCAATCCGACCACCAGCGCCCCTAATGCGGGAGTCGCCAGCCACGCCTCCCAGTGGAAGCGATACGCTAAGTCGAAAACCCGGCTGAACAAAGTCCATGCGATCGCCTCACTAATGGCGGACGCTAGAATGCCGGCCAGAAATCCGAGCGAGGCGAATTCCACCCATTGGGCATTCCGCAGTAGGCGCCGGCTGGCACCCATGGTTCGAAGCAAGACGTCTTCGTAAATGCGCTCATCCAGGGTTGCTCGGACTGCGGCGAATAACACCGTAAACCCGGCCGCCAAAGCCAAAAGCAGAACGTATTCGATAGCGCCGGTTACTTGCCGCAGGATGTTCTGAAACTGCTTCAAGAGGGCGTCCACTTCGAGGACCGTCATGCTTGGGAATGCTTTGGCCAGATGGCCGAGCGCCGTTTTTCGTTCCGGCGGCACATAAAAACTGGTAAGCCAGGTATGTGGATACCTGTCAAGACTCCCCGGCGAAAAGATCATAAAAAAGTTGGGCGTCATGGTGTCCCAGCGTACGCTGCGGGTACCGACGACGTTGGCGATAAGCTCTTCTCCCGCGATGTTGAAGGTGAGTTTGTCACCAGGTTCAATACCTAGGCTTTTGGCAAGTTCTGCTTCCACCGAAACGCTCATTGGGGCGCTTCCGTCTACCCATCTGCCCCGAACCACTCGATTGCCCGGCGGCAAATTCGAAGCCCAAGTGAGGCTAAGTTCGCGATTGATGGACGCTTCGGCCCGTGAGTCCTTGTGCACGATGTCGAAAACGTCTTTGCCATTAACGGCGGTCAGCCGTCCCCGCACGATGGGATAGTAATCGCTGCTGACGATGCCTTCTTGGCTCAGGGTCTCGCGGAATCGCGGCAAATCGGTGTCGAATAGGTTGAGCGCGAAGTGGTTGGGAGTATCTTCGGGCAGTTGGCGTTTCCATTCCTGCAGTAATTCGGTGCGTACCGACACGCTGACCTGCATGGCCACTAAGGTCACAGCGAAGGCGAGTATCTGGCTGACTCCGAGTCGCGGCCTACGGGTCAGATGTTGGAGACCGAACCGCCACGACAGCGAGACGTAAGGCACCAGCAAGCGCCCTAGACTTAGCATCGACAAGCCGATTACGCTGAATAAGGCGATCGCAGCGCCGGCAATTGCCAATACGCTTATAGTCATCATCCAATCGCTGGTATAGCGCCAGAGAAGCGCACTGAGGGTAAGTGTGGCTAGCCCGAATACCAACCATGCGCTGGACGGCAACGGCTCAAGATCGCGGCGCAATACGCGTAGGGGAGCAAGGCGTTTCAGCCTGAGTATGGGGGGCAGGGCGAAGCCGAACAGGATCAGGAGTCCCGTGGCCGCACCGAAAGTCACCGCGAGCCATCCCGGGCTGGCCAAGGTCTGGGGCAAAAGAGAGCGTAACAGTTGTACCACGCCGTATTGCGCCAGATATCCCAACGCGCAGCCGAGGGTGCTGGCGATGAGGCCAACGATGAGGAATAAAGCGGTGTAGATCCCGAGCACATCCCGCTCTCGGGCTCCCAGACATTTGAGCATAGCAGTCATGTCGTAATGCCGCTCGGTGTAGCGGCGGGCGGTCATAGCGATCGCGACGCCTGAAATCAGCACCACGGCGATGCTCGTCAACCCCAGATAGCGTTCCGCGCGAGTCAGGGCGTTGCCCAACTCAGGGCGATCATCGTGCACGTCCAGAATGCGTTGGCCCGGATGCAATTGGGGTTTGATCCATTGCTTGAAGGCACGTAGCGCGGGCTCGTCCCCGGCAAACAATTCATAATAGTGGACATGACTGCCGGGCTGAATGACACGTGTTTCGGCGACATCGGCACGATTCATCAGCACTCGCGGCTGGAGGCTGTAAAGATCGCCGCGGCGGTCGGGTTCGTGGGTGAGGATGCGGGTGATCCGTAATGGTTTTTCGCCTACAGTGATCTCGCTGCCCAAGTTCAGACCCAAGGCCGTCAGCACGCGTTGTTCTACCCATGCCTCACCGCGGTTGGGGATGTCGTGTGTCTCGGTCGCGGCTGTGACCTCGCCAAGGGTGGTGCGAAGGGCGCCGCGCAGCGGATATCCTTCTTCGACCGCTTTGACGCCCACCAGCAGCAATTCGTCGTTCTCGATCAGTACGCTGGAAAACTCGGCGGTTCCGGAAACCCGTAGCCCTTGTGCGGAGGCCTGTTGCCGCCAGACAGGCGGTGGTTCCTGATGGCCTGCGACGACGAGGTCCGCCGCCAGGAACTCGGCTGCCTGGAGGCTCATCGTGCGGGTCAATCTGTCGCCTAAGAGGCTGACTGCGGTGGAACTGGCTACCGCGATCAGCAGGGCGGCCATCAGGATGGTCAATTCACCGCTGCGCCAATCGCGCAGGACCAGTTTCAGAGCAAGCTTGATGTTTCTAACCACACTCCGTTCTCATCCGATCGGGAACGCCTGGTTCAGCGACCAATCGTCCGCAAATAAATTCGGGCGTGCGAGTGCGCCCGAAAGTGCCTATATCGGGAAGCTGCGCGTTTAAAGCTTAAAGATAATTGAAAAGGGACAGACCTTGAACTTTAACATAAGCCTGCTGCGCGGCCTGTAGCGCAACCAGCTGTATGTTGAAGCGACTGATCGCTTCGGCGTAGTCGAGATCTTGCAGCTCGGAAAGATTGGCCTGAGTATCGAGAATAAATTTGTCGTGAACGTCTTCTTGTTGGTCCAACGCATTCAACCGTGCACCGACGCTCGCGCGGGTGTCCAGGATGTTTTGCAGAGCCGCATCGATATCCTTCAGAGCGGCGTTGGCGGCATCGTGGAATGTGACGTCGGCGCCTGTGCCGATTTGGGAGTCGGTGAAGCCCAGATCGGTTAAAACGCCGTCGGCGTCGTCGCTGATCATTACCGACGATGTAGCTCCGGAGGTTTTAGAGACGAACTCGATGAACCCCGATCGGTGTTGCGCAACCACCGTTCCTTCCAAAGCAGTACCGTCGATGGCGTTGTTTACGGCGACGACGAGTTCGTCGGCTGAAGCGTAATTCGCCGCGGGGATGACAATGGTCGCCAACGTGCCGTCCACGGTCAGATCGAAGCTCTTGGGAGGGACACTGCTGTAATCGATGCCGGCTGATAGGTCTTTCGTTCCCACGATGGTGCCGTGGGACGCGCTGAATTGTCCGTTCAACGCTTTGGTCAGGGAAAGCAAAGTATTGAGTATGCTCTGCCTGCCGCCAAAAGCAGCGATTGCGTTTGCGCCTGAATCCGAAGGAATATCTTCAAAGACCGCAAATCCGGAATCGCCATCGGCCATGGGGCGCTGGGGGGCGATTTGGAGTAGACGCTGATTTTTGTCGCCTTGGTAAATGTAAATCGGCGGCGTTCGGTTGCTATCGAATACGAACGGTACGGTATCCGAGCGGAAGCCGGCGAAAATATATTCGCCGTTGGCGTCACGCGTATTCGCGAGTCCGAGCATTTCGTCCAGCAGTTGCTGCATTTCTTGTCCGATGGCGCGGCGGTCGCTGGGGCTCAGCGTGTCATTGAGGCTTTGGATCGTCAATTCGCGCGCCCGCTGCAACACGTTATCAGCTCCCGCCAAGACGGAATCTTCGAATTCGAGTCTCGAACGAACCGCCTGAATATTGGACTGAAACTGCCGGTAGTTTTCCAGCGATTCCTTGAGGTCTAGCGCACGTACTGCTGCGCTGGGGTCATCCGAGGGCGTCAGAATGCGTTGGCCGGTCGAGATTTGCAATTGGGTTTTGGATAACTTGGCTTGCTGTCGGAGGATGGCATCGATGCCGAGTCGTTCCATCAAAGGCGTCGAAATGCGCATACTTATCTCCTCACGGCTCCGATCAGCGCGTCGAACATATTGTTTAAAGCGGGAATCAATTGGGCCGCGGCGTGATAAGCCTGTTGATACTTCAGCAGATTGGCCGCTTCCTCATCGAGATTGACGCCCGAAACTGAGTCGCGAGCCTGCCGGGCGTGGTCGAGCAACTGCTCCTGAGCGGTGCGGTCGATTTCGGCGGCGTGGGTTCGCGTGCCCACATCGCCCACGATTTCATTGTAGGCATCCTGATAAGTGGCTTTACCGCCCAAGAGCGCGGGCGTCGCCTGCAGCTGAGCCAGGGCGCGGGCGTTGGTGTTGTCGCCGGGGCCGGCAAAGGGTGTCCCGGCTGCAGCGACTTCACGGGGGTCGGTCAGCGACACGCTCAGATCGCCGGCCACTCGCCGGAACGGGCGAATGAGAAAGCTGTCGCCGGCGGCCGCGGAACCGGTGACGCTGATGCTCAATCCGTCTACGGTGAAGTTTCCAGTGGTATTGGGAGGAAACAAGTAGTTGTCGCTCAAGCGGGTGAGCCTGTACTCGGTGCCGTCGAAATCCAGCCGGTAGTCGCTGGCCGTCAAATCGGCAGGGCCGTTTCCGGCAGCGTTGTCGAAGGCAATGGTTAGTGCTGCTGTTCCCGTGTTTGTCTGTTTTTTGAACCAGCTGTACTGGCCTATCGCCGTATCGCTAACGTCCGAAAAGAAGTTGGTGCCGGGATTTCCGTTCAAGTCGGAGCCGGCCGCATGCTGGGCGTTGAACGTGGCGGCGAGCCCTGCGGCGATGCGGCCCATGGCGTTTTGCGCCGGATCGAGCACTTCGCTGACGAAACGCAGCAATCCACCGATTTCTCCGCCACTGATGGCGCCGGTAATGACTACGGTGCTGGAGCCGCCGGTCGTGATGGCGATGTCTTTCTCATTGGGATCATACGCCGAGCTTTGCAGACTCAATTGGCCTGCCGTCGTGCCCATGACCAGCGCCTGCCCGTTCCCGATAAAGACGTTCAAAGACCCGTCCTTTTGTTCGTACACGCTCGTGCCGACTTTCTCTGACAGTCGCTCCACCAACAAGTCGCGCTGATCGAGCAAATCGTTTGGTGCTTTGCCCGCCTGGTTATAGGCGGCGACGATGCGCTCGTTCAAGCCGGCGATCCCTCTTGCCAGACCGTTGATCTCGTCGATATTGGTACTCAGACTTTGATTCACCTGGCTGCGCAATTCGTCCATGCGCCCGTTCATGATGTTGAAACGGTGAACCAAGGTTTCGCCCTCGCTCAGCATCACGCGTCTTGCGGCAATCGATGTGGGATCGTTGGCTACGTCTTGGACCGCGTTGAAGAACGATTGGAGCGAAGGCGACAAACTGGCGTCGGGATCGGCGATGAAATTGTCGATCTGCGAGGCCATGGCGTGATACGCCGACAGTTCGCCATGCGCGGAAAGGCTGCTTCTGAGTTGGGTGCTGAGGAAACTGTCGTAGGAGCGGGTAATGGATGCGATGTCGACACCGTTACCGATAAAACCCGCGCCGGTAAACGACGGCAAGCGTTCGATTTGTTCGGTTCTTTGCCGGCTGTAACCCTCTGTGTTGACATTGGCGATGTTGTGCCCGGTGGTCGCGAGTCCGCGCTGAGCCGCCATCAGTCCGGATGTCGCTATGCCGAGAAGTCCACTAGCCATAAATCAACCACTCTCATTGCATTGTGTTTCTACGCCTGTTATCGGCAGCGAACGTCTTAACTGAAGACTGGATCAGGCAACGGGCAGTTTTTCGAACGCACGATGTCCCTTGTATATGGAGAGCACTTTGCGGGCATAGTTCGGATCGGTTGCGTAGCCGGCTTTTTGTAGGGAAGCCATGAACCGCCTTGGGTCGTCAGCGTGTTTCAGGGCCGCCGCATAACGCGGGTTGGTTTTGAGGAACTGTACGTAGTCGCGGAAACTTTCGGCGTAATCATCGTAGGCGCGAAATGCCGCTCTGTTCCGTATGATTTGACCGTCGGCGTATTCGAACGTGCGGGCGACGATGCGGCGTCCGTCCCATTGTCGGTCGGCTTTGATGCCGAAGAGGTTATGGCTGTGGTCGTTATTTCCTCGCGCCGCCATGGATTTTCCCCAGCCCGTTTCCAATGCCGCCTGCGCCAGCAGCAGTTTGGGGTCGACGCCCAATTCCGCAGCCGCTTCCTGGGCGTGAGGCCAAAGCGCGTTTACGAATTCTTCGGGATTGGCGAATGGTTTGACTTGCGAGGCGGTATCGGCGGTCCGGTGAGGCGTGCGACCGCTGTTGTTCGCTCGAGCGGTGTTTTGAGCGCTTGATTTCGGACTTTCGTTTGTCGCGTGTTCGAAAGATGCCGTTCTGGGTTTCACCGGTGCGCTGCTGCGGTAATCGTTCAAGCTCATGCCGGGTTTCGCGTTATCGGGGGATGGGTCGCCACCCAGTTGCCGGACCAGCAAATCGGCAAAACCCAGACTGGTCCGTTTGCCGAGTTCCACCGCTAGTTGTTGATCGTACATGTCGCGGAACATCTGCGATCGTTTGCCGTCCGTGAGTCCGCCGTTCGGTACCGCTTGGCGCATACTCTTCACGGCCATCTGGATGAACAGCGCCTCGAATTGCCGGGCGGTTTCGTTCAGCGCCGCTTTCGGATCCTGTTTCGCCTGGTTCCTGAGCCGGGCGGTTCCGTTGAAATCGGTGTAGACATCGGCCAGGCCGGTTTGCTTAATCATGCCGTTTCTCCTAAATGACGATCAGCTCGGCTCTGAGTGCTCCGGCGCTTCTCAGGGCCTCCAGGATAGCAACCAGGTCGCTCGGCGCGGCGCCGACGCGGTTAACAGCCTGCACGATCTCATCCAGTGATACGCCGGGGTTGAAGACGAACATGCGGTTCGCTTCCTCGTTCACGGTTATGTCGGAGCGGGGCACCACCGCAGTCGAACCCCTAGATAGGGCAGGAGGCTGGCTGACGATCGGGTTTTCGCTGATGGTTACCGAAAGATTGCCATGCGTCACGGCCGCCGGCTGAACCCGGACATGGCTGCTGATGACGACGGTGCCGGTCCTTGAATTCACGATGACCTTGGCAGGGGCTTCACCCGGACTCACTTCGAGATTCTCGATCAAGGACGTGAACGAGACGCGCTGAGCCGGATCGCGCGGCGCGGCCACCTGCACCGAAGCCGCATCCACCGGGCGCGCTACGCTTCCGCCGTAGGTTCGATTAATCATGTCAGCGATTTGATTGGCGGTCGTGAAATCGGGCGTATGCAAGTTGAGCATCAGATGGCTGCCTTGCGTGAATCCGGTCGGAACTTCGCGCTCGACGGTGGCCCCGTTCGGAATTCTGCCGGAACTGGGCACGTTGACGGTGATCTTGGAGCCATCCAGTCCTTGCGCACTGAGTCCCCCGACCACGAGATTGCCTTGCGCGACGGCATAGACTTGGCCGTCGGCACCCTTGAGCGGCGTCATCAAGAGGCTGCCGCCGCGGAGACTCTTAGCGTCTCCTAGGGATGACACGTTGACGTCGATTGTCTGTCCGGGCTTGGCAAAGGGAGGGAGTTCGGCTGTCACGGATACGGCGGCGATGTTTCTCGATCGGAGATCGATTCCGGGCGGCACGGTTATACCGAGTTGGAGCATCATGTTGCGTAGGGTTTGGCTGGTAAACCGGGTTAAGTCGCCGGTACGGTTTAGCCCCGTCACCAGACCGTAGCCGATCAGCTGGTTGCTTCGAGCGCCGGCGATGGAAGCGATGTCCTTGATGCGTTCCGCCATTGCTTGAGAATGCAACAGGGCGAGACCCAGGAGTCCCACGGTTAGGACTGTGCGTGGGAAGAATGCTTTCACGGCCTTACCTCCATCGCTCAGAACGGGAACAAAATGCTGGTGAAGAACCGCTGCAGCCATCCCATGCGGTTGATGTCAGCCACCACGCCTTCGCCGTTGTAGATGAACGTCGCGTCGGCGACTTTGGTGGAGTCCACGCTATTGGTGGTGTCGATATCGACCGGGCGCACCAGTCCCGAGAGTTTGATGTATTCATTGCCCTGGTTCAGACCCACGCGCTTTTCGCCCTGTACGCGTAGATTGCCGTTGGGCAGAACTTCGACCACGGTCACGCTGATGTTTCCGGTCAAGAGATTGCTCTGATTGCTTTCGCCCTTGCCTTCGAACTTGTGCGTCGATTCCAAACTGGTCGCGACGTTATAGCCCAGAATCTCGGCGGCTTCCTGTCCCATCAGCATGGGCGCTTTGATCTGGGTGACTGCCGAACGGTCGGCCTTGGTGTCGGCATCCTTCTGTGCGTTCGTTCTTTCGACCAGGCGGATGGTGAGGATGTCGCCGACGCGCCGAGCTTTGTGGTCTTCGAACAGCCGTATGTCGTAACCGGACTGGAAAATGGCACCGGGATTCTGCATAGGCGGTGTCATATCTTCGGGACGGGCCGGTGCGTAGGCCGGATCCCGGCGCGGTGGCGGATTGAGGATGGAGGCGCAGCCGTTCAAGATCAACAGGATAAGACAGAGTGCCGTGTATTTCATCGCGTCGATTACAGGGTGTTGGTGGCGAAACCGAGCATCTCGTCCGTAGTCGCGATGGCCTTGGAGTTCATTTCGTAGGCGCGCTGGGTTTCGATCATATTGACCAACTCCTCCACTACGTTGACGTTCGAGGTTTCCAAGGAGCCCTGGACCAGCTTTCCGATGCCGTCTTCTCCAGGAATCCCGACGATGGGTGGGCCGCTCGATACCGACTCGCGATAGAGGTTCTCGCCGACGGGTTCCAAGCCCGTCGGATTGATGAAATCCGCCAGTTGAATCTCGCCGATGATGTTGGGCGCGGCGGTGCCCGGTTGCAGGACGGATACCGTTCCGTCCGAGCCGATAGTGATACTCAAGGCGTCCTGAGGCACGGTTAACGCGGGTTCCAGCGGGTAGCCGCCGTTGGTGACGACTTGCCCGTTGGAATCCAGCTTGAAAGAACCGTCCCGGGTATAGGCGATATCACCGTTCGGCATCAGGATCTGAAAAAAGCCGCGGCCGTTGATGGCGATGTCCAGGGAGTTCCCGGTCTGGAGGATGTTGCCCTGAGTATGGATTTTTTCCGTGGCAACGGTGCGGACGCCGGTGCCGAGTTGCAGGCCGGACGGCAGCGTCGTGTTTTGCGTGGCCTGAGCACCGACTTGTCGTATGTTCTGGTAAAGCAGGTCCTCGAACAGAGCCCGTTCCTTCTTGAAACCAGTGGTGTTGACGTTGGCTAGATTATGCGAAATCACCGACATCTGGGTTTGCTGCGCGTCCAGGCCGGTCTTGGCGATCCAAAGGGAAGGGGTGGTCATGGTCTTGAACCTCTTGGAGTGTCTTTATCCAATCCGCATGAGCGTGGTGCCTGCATTGCCGTTGTCTTCCACGGTTTTCATCAGCTTGATCTGGTATTCGAATTGGCGCGCCAGCTCGATCATCTGCACCAGTTCCTCCACCGTGCTGACATTGCTGCCCTCCAGCGAGCCGGTGACCAGTTGAACCTCGTTGGTAGCAGCCACCGGAGCGCCGTTTCGGACTCGCATCAGCCCATCTTCGCCTTTTTCGAGGAGCGATTTGTCAGGTTTGACCAGTTTGATCCGGTCGAGAATCGCCAGGGCGGCAGGGTTGGCATTCTGAGGAACGATGCTGATCGTTCCGTCCGTACCGATCTCGACTTTTTGCGCGGGCGGAATGGCGATGGGACCGGCGTTGCCGAGCACCGGCAAACCGCTGCCGGTGACCAGCTGTCCACTGGGCGTGATTTGCAGGTTGCCGGCCCGGGTATAGGCTTCGCTACCATCCCTCGCCTGCACTGCGATCCACCCTTCGCCGTTGATTGCGACATCGAGGTCGCGGCCGGTGGTTTGCAAGGAGCCCATAGACAAATCGGTGCCGGGCCGTTCGGTCATAGCGTAAACCCGGCTGGGGTAGCCGTTTCCGAACACCGGCATGGAGCGAAGCTGTTCGAAGTCGGCACGAAAGCCCGGCGTATTCGCATTCGCGAGATTGTTGGCGTTGGAAGCTTGCGCCAGCAGGATTTGCTTGGCGCCGCTCATGGCGACATAAAGGGCGCGATCCATGATTGGAAGTCCCGGCTATAGAGCGTTAACGAATGTTGAGCAGCGTCTGGGTGATCGTGTTTTCCGTGGAAATGGTCTGCGCGTTCGCTTGGTAAGCCTGCTGGGCAATGATCAGATTGACGAGTTGCTGCGCCAAATCCACGTTTGATCCCTCGAGGGCGCCAGCTTTTATAGTGCCGAAGCTGCTGGTTCCAGCTACACCGTTGATAGGTACGCCGGAGTTGGCGCTTTCCGCCCAGGTGGTATCGCCGAGCTTGGATAGTCCCTGCGGGTTTTGGAATCGAACCATGGCGACCTGGCCTAAGGGTTTGGAGCTGCCGTTACTGAAACGGGCAAGAACGACACCGGTGTCGTCGATGTCGACGCCTGTGAGCCGACCGATAGTTAGACCGTCTTGGTTCAAAGTATTGACGCTGAACGCGCTGCCCAATTGGGTCGACCCGGCGAGATCTATCGTGAACGCGATGGGCTGAGCGCTGGGATTGATGAGTTTGCTCTGAGTCGTGAAGGTCGTCGCCGAGCCCCCGTTTACCGTTAAGAGTTTCCCGTCCGGATCGAAAACCAGGGCGGTGGGGTTGTTGGCTCCGCCGTCCAGCATATCTTGCCCGTCTACGTAGACGTACATGTCCCAGGTATTCGGCGTCGCGCCTTTGACGTAATAGCTGGTCGCAACATGAGTGTTCCCCAGCGAGTCGTAGATCGTGACCGATGTTGCGTGGGTGTAGCTGGTGGGGTCGTCCGGGTTGAACGGCGATGTAGCGGGCACGGTTTGTCGGGAGTCCAGGTTGACGCTCATGTCGATTGAGCTCGTGGCTTTCGGCAGACCTTGCGTGGAATCGAGCCGCAAGGTCTGGAATACGCCGGTACTGAAGCCTTCCTCGACGGTCTCGCCGTTCGGCGCATAGACCAGCAGCGGCTGGCCGAGGTGGTTGACCACGTAGCCTTCCCGGTCCATGTGAAAAGAACCGGCGCGGGTATAGACCCGTTCGTTGATGTTGTTGATGTTGTCGCCGAGGACGAAGAAGCCTTCGCCGCTGATCGCAAGGTCGAGGTTGTTCTCGGTAAAGTCGAGGTTGCCCTGGGTGAACTGTTGCGCCACGTTGGTGACCCGGACGCCGGCTCCGGGCGTGCCGCCCAAACTGCTGGCATAGACATCGGCGAACTCGGAACGTGATTTCTTGAATCCCGTGGTATTGGCGTTGGCGATGTTGTTGCCGGTCACCGAGAGCATATTGGATGCGGCATTCAAGCCGCTCAGGGCAGTGTTAAAGGCCATGTCTTACCTCGTTCGAGATTAGAGTTATCAAAGGACCGCCCGGATATCGCCCAGGGTGTAACGTCCGAGACCGTCGAGATGGATTTCCATACCCTTGGCGGCGCCCATGGTCACGCTTTCCACAGGAGCGGCGATGTGCGTTTCGAGTGCCAGGGTCTGGCCGGCGATGACCGCGTCGGCTTTGATTTTGTATAGTCCGGGGTCTGCGAAGTGCAGGTCATCATCCAGTTTGCCGTCCCATTCAAACGACAACGGTCCTTCGCTTTGCTGCCCGAGTTCCAATGTGCGGACCAAGGTACCGTTCTTATCCATGATTCGGATGTAAACGTTCGAGGCATCGGACGGAATGTTCAACTCGCCCTGGACGGTACCGTTCGTCGCCAGAATGGCTTTGTCGGACGCGACCAGCGCGGATCGCCCAACCAGGTTTGCAGCCATCAGAGCTTGTCCGTTGTTGGCGGCCGCGGCGAAGTCGGCGAACGAGGATTGCAGCTGCTGGATTCCCGTTACCGTGCTGAACTGTGCCAACTGGTTGACGAATTCGGCGCCGTCCTGGGGCTTTAAAGGATTCTGGCTAGTCAGCTGGGTGACCATCAGCTTGAGAAAATCGTCTTGCCCCAATTCGTTACGCTTACGAACCGGTGCCGAGGTTTCGGCCAGGCCGAGGGAATGAAGCGTGTTGATGTCGATGCTCATGATTCGTTACCTCAGGTTTGGCCGAGTCGTAAAGTCTGGAGCATCAATTGCTTCGCGGTATTCGCCACCTCGACATTGTCTTGGTAGGAGCGTGACGCGGACATCATATTCGTCAATTCCTCGATCGTATTGACGTTCGGCCTGAAGATATAGCCGTCGGCGTTGGCCATCGGGTGGTCCGGCGCGTATTCCATGCGTAGCGGCGCCTGGCTCTCGACCACGCCGAGCACCTGCACGCCGACCGGCGCGCTGCGCTTGTCGATGGCCTCCTGAAGCTGTGCCGCAAACACCGGCTGGCGCGATCGGTAAGTCTGCTCGATGCTGCTGCTGATGCTGTCGGCATTGGACAGATTGCTGGCCACCAGATTGAGCCGCAGCGATTGGGCGGCCATGGCGGAGCCTGCGATATCGAAGATCTTGAATGAGGACATACTCATTCTCCCGTCAGCGCCGTTTTCAAGGAAGAGATCTTGCCGTTCAGAAAGCGGAGCGTGGCCTGGTATTGCACCGCGTTTTCGGCGAAACGCATCTGTTCCTGTTCCGTTTCCACGGTATTGCCGTCCAGGCTGGGCTGCGACGGCAGACGAAACAGCGCTTCTCCCTGTGAACCCGGCGCCGTCGCCGCCAGATGCCTCGCGTGCGTGGCAGCGAGACGGAGCGGGGGCGGAGTCACGCCCTGCAACACGGCACGGAAGTCCAGGTCGCGAGCCTTGTAATTCGGCGTATCGGCATTGGCCAGGTTGGAGGCCAGCAGCTCAGTGCGCCGATCGCGGAGTTTCAGTGCCAGGGGATGAATGCCTAAGGCATTATCGAAGTTGATCGTCATACGCATATCCTCGTTGCTGCTTGCCGGACCTTAAGCACGAGGTATGCCATGCCTAAAGCCTTTGTATTAACAAAGGCTTGCATAGTTTGGCGCGGGAGCGGGACCGGCCTGCGGCAATTTTTCGCCGCTTGCGGCGGCAAATTTGCCGGGCGGTGTCAGAACGTTGGCTTTAGACGGTAATAGCGGCAGGAGGCACCGCGAACGGTTTCGTACGCATCGAGTCCGGCCGGTAGGGATTCCGTGCTGCTCAAGAAGAGATAGCCTCCCGGATTGAGCACTTTGGCGATGCGCACCAAGATATCGCGCTTCAGTTCCTCAGAGAAATAAATCAGCACGTTGCGGCAGAAGACGATGTCGAAGCGGCCCAGTGCTGCAAACGGCTTGAGCAGGTTGAATTGCTGGAAGCGGACACGATCGACGATTTCCGGTTTTAGTTTCCATTTGTCCTGGTAACGCTCGAAATAGCGGGATCTCAGTGTTTCGTCGAGTCCGCGCGAGAGCGCCAATTCGCTGTAAATGGCTTGAGTCGCTTCAGTCAAAACCGATTCCGAGATATCGGTCCCGATGATCTGTACGCTCCTTTTGATGCCGGTCCAATCATAACGAAAGAACTCCTCGACGCAGATGCCGATCGAATAAGGTTCCTGCCCCGATGAGCAGGCCGCGGACCAAATTCGCAGCGTGCCGCGGGTCTTATCGGCCGCCCATGCGGGAAGGAGGACCTTTCGAAGTTCTTCGAAATGGGCGTTGTCGCGGAACCAAAAAGTCTCATTCGTGGTCATGGCATCGATAATACGGGCTTTGAGGCTGGCGGGAACGGCATCGCTACGCAGTGCACCGATCAACTGCGTGACAGACGAATATTCACTCTCTTTCAGAAGGCCAGTCAAACGATTCTTGACCAAGTATTGTTTGCTTTCGCCGAGCCAGATCCCGCAGGCGTCCACGAGAAATTTCTGAAACACCGCGAACTGTTCCGGAGTTAAATCCGAATTCATGAATACTCCGATAGACGCGCTTTAAGAATGGCGTTCGCCTGTTGTCGGCTCGGCTGGTTCAGAATTCCTCAGGTTCCGTGGCCCTTCTCGGCATGTTCCTTGAGCCGCTGCTGCACGACCCGCGCAAGCTCGTCCGGATCGTACTTAGCCAGAAACTCGTCGGCACCGACTTTTTCCACCATCGCCTGATTGAACACACCGCTTAAGGAGGTATGGAGCAGTATGTGGAGGTCTTTCATGGCGGGATCTTTGCGTATGTTGGCTGTGAGTGTATAGCCGTCCATGCGCGGCATTTCGATATCGGAAATGATCATGGCCAGGAATTCGCTCAATTTCCTTCCTTCGGATTTCCAGCGTTCGAGGATATCCAATGCCTCTTGTCCGTCCTTGGCGACCGTGCTCTCCACTTCAAGTTGTTCCAGGACGCGCAGAATCTGATTCCGGGCCACGAACGAATCATCCACGACTAGCACATGCTGCCCAGGGGTCTTGCCATTCTCGTCAATCACGCCGCTCGAGACACGATCGCTTCCCCCCATGACTTCCTTCATGATTTTTTCAACATCGATGACTTCTATGAGCTCCTTCTCGAATTGTGTTACGGCGGTAAGATAAGTCTCTTTGCCGGTGCCTTTTGGTGGAGGCTGAATCTGATGCCATCCCATGTTGATGATGCGGTCGACAGTGTTAACGAGGAATCCTTGGGTGGACCGGTTGTATTCGGTAATGATGACATAGCCGCTGCCGTCGCGCGGCTGCGGGCGAGCGCCGATGGCCATAGAGAGATCCATCACGGGTATGGTCTTGCCGCGCAAGTGGGCCACCCCGCAAATGACCGGATGGCATTTCGGCAGTTGAACCAGAGGTGGACATTGGATGACCTCTTGCACCTTGAATACGTTGATTCCGAAGCGTTGGTTGCTCGTGAGCTTGAACAGCAGCAGCTCCAGGCGATTATGCCCCGCAAGCTTGGTTCGTTGATCTACGCCTTCGAGTAGGCTTGGCATTGTGACGTTCCAGGAAAGAAAGATTGACGCTGACTCAATTGTAGCGGCAAGTGATTTCTCTGCTTGAGGGTCGTGCGGCACATTCTGTGCAAGATTTTCGGGACTACCGGAGGTTATCCATGCGAGGCAAACCAAAATTCGCGCTCCTGCTCGCCTTGGCCATGCCTGGCGCTTTGGCAGTGGAACGGCTGCAGTCCCATGAGTCGATCATGGCCGCAATGATGTCGCTCATCGAGTCGGATTTCCGTCAGAGGAACGAAGATTTTCAGGCGGAGCCGATGAAGCTTGACGATCGTTTGCGTCTCCCGCTGTGCGAGCAGCCATTGGAAGCGTTCTTTCCGCCAGGACAACGCGAGAGCGGTTTTCTTTCCGTGGGCGTGCGCTGCGTAGGAAGCCGTCCCTGGACGGTATACAACAAGGTTCGCGTCAAGGTATACCGTGATGTCGTGGTGCTCAAGAAAGCTGTCAGGCATGGGGCCATACTCACCGAGGCCGATTTGGACTTGCAAAGACGAGAGCTCGGAGAGCTGCACGGCCGTTTTTTCACGTCTGTCGAGCCGGTGGTGAACAAACCGGTCAAACGAAGTTTGGCGGCCGGCGCGGTATTGAGTCCAGACTGGATAACTGTGCCGAAAATGATCCGGCGTGGACAGAAGGTCATCATCCAGGCCGAGAGCACTCACTTTGCAGTGAAGATGTCGGGTGAAGCTCTGAGCGACGGGGAGGTCGGCCAGCGTATACGTGTTCGTAACGATCAGTCAGCGAGAATTGTTGAAGGCACTGTTGCCGGTCCCGGTCTCGTATTGATTGAACTTTGAGCGGTGAAAAAAACCGGCTTTGGCGCTAAAGTCGAATGCGTGGCGGTCGATAACCACTAAGAGGTTTTGCGAAGAGAATACGGTCATGGAAATCAAGCTTCAAAACACGGTCGGTAGTCTTTCTGCGGGGGGACTTCAGAAAAAACAGAGTAGGGAGCCCGTTGCCGGCGGCAGCTTGTCGACACCGATCGGCGGTGTATCGTCTCAAACGTCACTTTTGCTCTCTGAAATCAAACAACGCTTGTTGAGCGAGCCTTCGATCGACGAGGCAAAAGTGGCCCGTATCGCAGGCTTGGTCCAATCCGGCAGCTACCAAATCGATCCGCAGCGAGCCGCTGAAAAGCTGATCGCGATGGAACTCATGCTTCCCGAATTTTCATGATGGCACGTCACCGGGAGTTGCGCGAACTGTTCCGGCAGATGCTGGACGGGCTCGGCAAAATGTCGAAGGTGCTCGAAGAGGAGGCACGGTGCCTCGCACGCCGCGATCCCGAGGCGCTGGAACAAGCCGCGTCAAAGAAGCAGAAGCTCGCTGCCCGCCTAAACGATCTGGTTGCCCGGCAGAACGGTTGTCTCCAAGCCTATGGCTCGCCGCCCGACGGACGCGGTCTCGATACCTTCTTGCAGGGGCCTGACTTCGAACTGCCCGATGCAGAATCCCTTCGCGCCGACTGGCAAGAAATCGTGCGTCTCGGTTTAGTTTGCAGAAAACAGAATGAGCTTAACGGCGCTTATATTGGCCTTTTACTGCGCCATGTCGATGCCAGTTTGAATTTTCTCCACGGCGTCTCGTCGGCGGACGCAACCTATGGTCCAAATGGAATGACGCGCCGCGGTGATATCTCGCGCCGGTCGTTCTCGGCTTAAAGCCGATCCAGCACATCGCAACGCTCATTCACTCGGTCCAGGACACGCACCCTCCTGAGAGAAGCCCTTAGTCCGCATCGAGTCGGCATTCCGGTACGCCGTCGTCCCCAACCGTTGCCGAAAACGTGCGAATTAGCGTCGACAAATCCTGTTTCTTAATCTTGAGGATGGTGCGCGCCGATTTTACGGCGCCCCTCGACCATGGCATTGGTCTTCGACCGATCCGCTCCATCACATTTTTCTTGCAATAGTAGACGACCGGTCGTATATTCTGTGCATGGCTCGAATCGGCAACAAACAAATCACTCGCGAAAAGCTATTAGACCAGGGCGTCGCCATGATAATGGAGCGTGGCTATCATGGCACGGGTCTACAGGACTTGCTATCCAGCGTCAAGGTTCCGAAGGGATCGTTTTATAACTATTTTGCCAGCAAGGATGAGTTCGGGGCGGAGGTGGTTCAGCACTACATAGAGCCGTTCATTCGGCAACTCGGCGATTACTTGAGCCGACCGGAGCTGGATGCGCTGTCCGCGATGAAACGTTATTTCCGTGATTTGATCGAGGAACTGGAGCGGCGGCAGTTCAAGGGAGGCTGTTTGTTGGGCAACCTGATCGGTGAGATCGGAGACACCAACGAGATCTGCATGGCGGCTCTCCGAGACGCTTTTCACCGCTACAGGGACAAGTACACGGAAGGTTTGGCTCGCGCCCAGGCGGAAGGAACGGTACGCGCCGACTTGTCTGCCGAGACTATGGCGGATTTGCTCGCTGACAGTATGCAAGGAGCCTTATTGCGGATGAAAGTCGAGCGATCGGTACGACCGCTTGAGAGTTGCTTGAGCCATTTGCTCGATGATTATTTCAAGCCGAAGAATGATTGAAAGCCAGGGGGTTATGCAATGAGCAAGTTGGAAATACGGAAAAAAAGGACTCGGGCAGTTCGGGCTTTGGCGTTGGGACTGGTATCGGGTTTGACGATGACGGGTATGGTCTCCGTCAACGCGGACGAGACCTGTTTATCGCCGTACATGGCCAAAATTACCGGACAGGAAGATTTCGCCTACATTTGGACGCTCGGTGCCGTCGGTGTCGGCGATGAGCAGGACAAGCTGGTGACCGTGGACGTCAACCCAAAGTCTCCTAATTACGGGAAAGTAGTGGACAGTCTCTCGGTGGGCGGCCGCAACGAAGCGCACCACTCGGATTTCACGGACGACCGGAATTATCTATGGGCTGGAGGATTGGACACCAGCAAGATTTTCATCTTCGACGTCCATAGCGATCCGGCGAAACCCAAGCTGCACAAAACGATTACGGATTTTGTCGCGAAAAGCGGCGGGGTGGTCGGGCCTCACACGTTCTATGCCTTGCCCGGGCGCATGCTGATCACGGGGCTTTCGAACAACAAGGATCACGGCGGTCGGAGCGCGATAGTCGAATATACCAACCAGGGTGATTACGTTGCGACCTATTGGATACCCACCGACAGCGATTTGCGTGGTGCCGTAAAAGCGGGCAAGTACGCCGACGGCTACAACTACGACGTGCGCGCATTGCCGAGACGAAACGTACTGATTTCCTCGTCCTTCACCGGTTGGAACAATTACATGATGGACTTCGGCAAACTGCTGTCCGACAAGGAAGCGATGAAACACTTCGGCAATACGGTGGTGGTTTGGGATTTGCACAGCCGGAAGCCGAAGAAGGTGCTTGACGTGCCCGGCTCACCCTTGGAAATCCGGTGCGCCTGGGAAGAATCCCACAACTACTGCTTCACCACGACGGCACTCACGTCCAAGCTCTGGCTGATCTACGAGGACGACAAGGGCGAGTGGCAAGCCAAGGCGGTCGCGGATATCGGTGATCCGTCGAAGGTGCCGTTGCCCGTGGATATTTCGATCTCCAACGACGACAAACGGCTTTGGGTGAATACCTTCATGGACGGCAACACCCGTGCATTCGACATCTCGAATCCGCACAAACCGGTGCAAGTCTACGAAAAACACATCGGCGCCCAAGTCAACATGGTCTCGTCGAGCTGGGATGGGAAACGCCTTTATTACACCTCATCGCTGCTTGCCAACTGGGACAAGAAGGGCAAGGACAACGAACAGTTCCTTAAGCTTTATCACTGGGATGGCAAGGAACTGAAAGAGCAGTTCGCCATTGACTTCAACAAAGAGAAGCTTGGACGTCCGCACCAAGTACGATTCGGTGCTTACTCCCTTTACAAGAGCGCGGCTGAAGCGCGCCCGGTGGAGCTCTTCGCGGAGTTCCAGCGTCGCTGAATGACGAATGCCGGGGCTGTGTCCCCGGCTAGTGACGGTTTTTTGACGACTCTCTTTGACGAGTGGAGGATGATATGCCCAAGTATCTAATCGAGCGCGATATTCCCGGGGCGGGAAAATTATCGGAGCAGGAGTTGCGTTCTATTTCGCAAAAATCCTGTGGTGTGCTGAACCATCTGGGGCCGCAAATCCAGTGGGTGGAGAGCTATGTTACGGACGATAAGGTCTATTGCGTCTACATTGCGCCGAGCGAGGAAATGATTCGGAAGCACGCTGAGGAGGGCGGTTTTCCGGCTGATCGGATTTCCGAGATCAAGACGGTGATAGATCCGACAACTGCCGAGTGATGCAATTTTGCCAGATGGGGCGGGCGCGCATCGTTTCCGTGCGCACCCGGCCCATCGCTCGCAACGCTATTTGACCCGCATCCCCGGCTGCGCGCCCTCGTCCGGAAACAGTACGAAAGGCCCCCCGCGCTCGTCGCTCGCGGCGAGTACCATTCCCTCTGACAGACCGAACTTCATCTTGCGCGGCGCGAGATTCGCGACCATCACCGTCAATTTTCCTTCCAATTGCGCCGGAGCGTAGGCTGACTTGATACCTGCGAATACCGTGCGTGTTTCGCTGCCGAGATCCAGAGTCAGCTTCAGCAACTTGTCGGCGCCTTCTACATGTTCCGCTTTGGCAATATGGGCGATGCGCAGATCGATCTTGGCGAAGTCGTCGATGCCGATATATCCCCCCTCTCCCTCTGGGAGAGGGGCCGGGGGTGAGGGAGGAGAAGTCGGTTTTTGGGTCTGCGTTTGGCCAGCGGTCAGTGCGAGCCATATCATTTCCGCCACAGTCTCGGTTTGTGCCAGAACTTCATTGTTCCAAAAGCGCAGCACGCGAATGCCCTGGGCAGCCAACAGCCGAGTCCGTTCCGTGTCGTAGCGTACTTGCTCCAAATGTTGGCTTCCGTCGATTTCGATGCACAAATTCGCTTCGGGACAGAAAAAGTCCAATACGTGACGCTTTCCGCCTAACTCTACCGGGTGCTGACGACGGAATTTGGCATTGGCGATGCGGCGGTCCCTGAGCAGGTTCCACATCCGGGTTTCCGCATCGGTGGCGGTTTTTCTCAATTGCCGCGCATAGGCCAGTAAATCATCGGGAATCTTGGCGGGACGCAGGGCGCCCTCACCCCCAGCCCCTCTCCCAGAGGGAGAGGGGTGTGTTGTTGTGTGCTGCTGATGCTCGGCGTGACGTTGCTGCGAATGAGGTTCCGGCTCGACAGCGGCTCGCAAGCTCTGTTTGTTGGCTTCCACGAGGGACTCGATTTGTTTGGGATCGATGCGGGTTAACAGGTGCTGGTAAGGCTTTATCGTGTGGCCTGCCAGCGACTTATCCAAATCCGACCAAGAAAGCGGTTCAATTTGAAGGAAATCTTCAACTTTCTTCGCGGTTTCAGGTAAGAGAGGCTTCAGATATAGGGTCAAAATTCGAAACGCTTCGATTGTCGCGGAGCATACCCAGTGTACTTCGGGAAGATTTTCAGGCGCCTTTGCCAATTCCCAGGGTTTTGCATCGTTGAAGAACTTGTTGATGTCGTCCGCAACGACCATGATTTCCCTAATCGCTCTCGCGAAGTCACGCTGCTCATAAGCTTCGGCGATCCGTTGGGCAGGTCCTTTTTTTACGGCATTGCTGGTTAAAACGTTTTTATATGGCAACTGGGGAATTAAGTTTGAACTTGAAGCTTCGCCAATTTCTGGAAGAAGATTCTGGTCAAGAATCACCCCGTTAAACAGGCGATGAATGAATCCTGCCGCTCGACTCGCGATATTGATGTATTTCCCCACCAAATCACTATTCACCCGCGCTACGAAATCGTCCAGATTCAGGTCGATGTCCTCCATCGTCCCGTTCAGCTTGCAGGCGTAGTAATAGCGCAGCCACTCGGGGTTCAAGCCCTGCTGGAGATAGCTTTCGGCGGTGATGAAGGTGCCGCGGGATTTGGACATCTTCTCGCCGTTTACGGTCAGGAAACCGTGGGCGAAGATTTTGGTAGGAGTGCGGAAATCCGAGTGTTCCAGCATCGCCGGCCAGAACAGCGCGTGGAAATACAGGATGTCCTTGCCAATGAAGTGGTAAAGCTCGGCATCGGAATCCTTGTTCCAGTACTGCTCGAAATCGAGATTCAGCCGCTCGCACAAATTCTTGAAGCTGCCCATGTAGCCGATGGGCGCGTCCAACCAGACGTAGAAGAACTTGCCGGGCGCATCGGGTATTTCGAAGCCGAAATAGGGCGCGTCGCGGGAAATGTCCCAGTCGGCTAGTCCCGCCTCGAACCATTCCGCCATTTTGTTGGCGGCTTCCTCCTGTAAATGGCCGGCGCGGGTCCAGGTCTTGAGGAAGTCCTCGCATTTCCCGAGCTTGAAAAAATAATGTACCGATTCCTTCCGTACCGGCTCAGCGCCAGAAACGGCGGAATAGGGGTTGATCAGATCGGTCGGCGAATAGGTGGCGCCGCAGGCTTCGCAGGAATCGCCATATTGATCCTTGGCGTGGCAACGCGGACATTCGCCCTTGATGAAGCGATCCGGGAGAAACATTTCCTTGACCGGATCGTAATACTGCTCGATCGAGTGGGCTTCGATCAGGCCTCGTTCTTTCAGCCGGCTATAGATGGTCTCGGCCAGTTGCCGGGTTTCTTCCGAATGGGTCGAGTAATAATTGTCGAACTCGATGTGAAAGCCGGTGAAATCCCGTAGATGCTCGCCATGAACCCGTCGAATCAGCTCCTCCGGTGTGATGCCTTCTTTTTCGGCCCGAAGCATGATCGGCGTGCCGTGGGTGTCGTCGGCGCAAACGTAATAGCACGTATTGCCGCGCATTTTCTGGAATCGCACCCAGATGTCAGTCTGAATGTATTCGACCAGGTGGCCCAGGTGAATCGGGCCGTTGGCATAAGGCAGGGCGCTGGTGACGAGAATCGTTCGATGACTGGTCATGTGGCGAAATGCAATGTTTTCAGGAATCGCGCGATTATCCCATATTTAGGCCAGGCATTCAGAGGGATGCGGTGACAAGAATGGCTGAACGCCTCTGCGCCGTCGACCGGACGAGCCGCAGCCATTAAGGTTCGGAGGCAATTGTGTAGAATAACGGCTTATTTGGCCGAAGATGTCGGAGATTTGAATGCCACTTGCTCAATCGGATATCGAGAATGCCCTTAGGACCCTGGTGGACCCCAATCTCGATAGGGATTTGGTCTCCGCCAAGGCGGTCAAGAAAATCGAAATAGAGGATTCCAGGGTTCGGGTGAAAGTGGCGCTCGGTTATCCAGCGGCCAGTTTCCACGCCGAGCTAAAGCGTCTGATCGAAGAGAAGCTTCGTTCGGAAGCGGGCGCTACCGAGGTATCTGTCGAAGTCGTTACCGACATCGTTTCCCACGCGGTCCAGAAAAACCTGAAGCCGATGCCGGGCGTCAAGAACATCATCGCCGTCGCTTCCGGCAAGGGCGGTGTCGGCAAATCAACGGTTGCAGTCAATCTGGCTTTGGCTTTGGCAGCGGAAGGCGCTCGGGTCGGTATTCTGGATGCCGATATCTACGGACCGAGCCAGCCGCTTATGCTAGGGATTTCGGGGCGTCCGCAGACCGAGGGTGGAAACAAGCTGATCCCGATGGTCGCGTACGGCGTGCAATCCATGTCCATAGGCTACCTAGTGGACGAGGACGCGCCGATGATTTGGCGCGGTCCTATGGTAACCGGCGCCTTGCAGCAATTGCTCAGGGATACTAAATGGGACAACCTGGATTATTTGATCGTCGACTTGCCGCCCGGCACCGGAGATACCCAATTGACGCTAGCCCAGCAGATTCCCGTATCCGGTGCGATCATCGTGACAACGCCCCAGGACATCGCCTTATTGGATGCCCAGAGAGGACTCAAGATGTTCGAAAAAGTGGGCGTGCCGGTCCTCGGTATCGTGGAGAACATGAGCGTTCACATCTGCTCGAACTGCGGCCATGCCGAGCCGATTTTCGGCGAAGGAGGCGGCGAGAAGATGGCCAAGAAGTACGGCGTGGAGCTACTCGGTTCCTTGCCGCTCGATATCAGTATTCGAAAGAACGCCGATAGCGGCCATCCCACCGTGGTCGCCGAGCCAGATGGCAAGCTAGCGCAAATCTACAAGGACGTGGCCCGCAAGATGGCGGCCCGCTTGGCACTCAAAGCGAAGGATTACAGTGCGCGCTTCCCCACGATCACGATCGCCAACGACTAGCATGGGCATCAAGTCAGACCGCTGGATCCGCCGTATGGCGGAAGAATATGGGATGATCGAGCCCTACGAGCCCCGGCAAGTGAGGGAAGTGGAGAATACCCGGGTCATCTCCTATGGCACCTCGAGTTACGGCTACGACATCCGGTGCTCGAACGAGTTCAAGATTTTCACCAACATCAATTCCGCGATCGTGGATCCGAAGAACTTCGACGAAAACAGCTTCGTCGATGTCATCTCGGATGTGTGCATCATCCCGCCTAATTCCTTCGCTTTGGCGAGAACCGTCGAATATTTCCGGATTCCGCGCGATGTGCTGACCATCTGTCTCGGGAAATCGACTTACGCCCGCTGCGGAATCATCGTCAACGTAACGCCTTTGGAACCGGAGTGGGAGGGGCATGTGACCCTCGAGTTTTCCAATACCACGCCGCTGCCCGCCAAGATCTACGCCAACGAAGGGGTGGCGCAGGTGTTATTCATCGGCGCCGACGAGATCTGCGAAGTGTCCTACAAAGATCGTGGCGGGAAATATCAGGGACAGACGGGCGTGACCCTGCCTAAGACCTAGCGAATAACGAACGGGTACGACGATCGTTTCCCATACAGAGATTCCTTGAGTTGATCGAGAGTTAAGACTATGGCCGATATGTCCGCTTTGTTAGCGGAAGCTCAAACCTATATTCCGGGCGGCGTAAATTCACCGGTTCGTGCCTTCAAAGGCGTCGGCGGAACTCCGGTTTTCGTGGAACGCGCGGAAGGACCTTATCTTTTCGGTGCGGACGAACGCCGCTACATCGATTATGTCGGCTCCTGGGGACCCATGGTGGTCGGGCACGCCCATCCGGAAGTCTTGAAGGCCGTACACGAAGCCGTGGATCGCGGTCTCAGCTACGGCGCCCCCACGCCCATCGAAACCGCGATGGCGAAAAAATTGTGCGAGCTGGTGCCGTCCTTGGACATGGTGCGCATGGTGAATTCCGGCACCGAGGCGACCATGAGCGCCATCCGACTGGCGCGCGGTTATACGGGCCGAGACAAGATCGTCAAGTTCGAAGGTTGCTATCACGGCCATTCGGACTCTCTACTGGTCAAAGCCGGTTCCGGCGCGTTGACGCTGGGCGTACCGAGTTCGCCCGGGGTTCCGGCTTCTCTGGCCGAACATACGATTACGCTTTCTTTCAACGACAGCGACGGCGTGCGCGAAGTGTTTGCGCGCTTGGGTGACGAGATCGCCTGCATTATCGTGGAGCCGGTAGCCGGCAACATGAACTGCGTGCTTCCGAAACCGGGGTTCTTAGAGACGCTTCGGGAGGTTTGCGATGCTCACGGATCGCTACTGATCTTCGATGAAGTGATGACCGGATTCCGCGTCGCGCTCGGGGGAGCCCAGGCACATTACGGCATCTCGCCCGATTTGACCACGCTCGGCAAAGTTATCGGCGGCGGCATGCCGGTTGGCGCTTTCGGCGGACGGCGTGACATCATGGAACAATTGGCTCCGCTCGGTCCCGTTTATCAGGCCGGGACTTTGTCCGGTAATCCGGTCGCCATGGCGGCGGGATTAAAGACTCTGGAATTGATTTCCGTTCCCGGCTTTTTCGAAAGTCTGAGCGAAAAAACGCGCTATCTCGTAGTTGGGCTTCGAGAAAGGGCTTCGAAAGCCGGTATCCCGTTTACAACCAACCAAGTCGGCGGCATGTTCGGCCTCTTTTTCACCAACGAGCCTGTCGTCGAAAGCTTCGGACAAGTCATGGGCTGCGATCAGGAGCGCTTCAAGCGCTTTTTCCATGGCATGCTCGACGAGGGCGTTTATCTCGCGCCTTCCGCGTTCGAGGCTGGATTTGTTTCGGCTGCCCATGATTTCGAAGTTTTGGATCAAACGCTGCGGGCGGCGGAGCGCGTTTTCAACCGACTTTGAGCTTTGAAACCGTTTACGCGTGGATCGCGCTGCATCCTCACTATGCCGGCCTGGCTGTCTTCCTGATCGCTATGGCGGAGTCGTTGGCGATCGTGGGGCTGTTGATACCCGGCGTCGCCATGATGTTCGCGGCCGGCGCGCTGGTTGGCGCGGGAGCGCTCAGCTTCGCCCCGATTTGCGCCTACGCGATCGCCGGCGCGGTAGTGGGCGACGGAATCAGCTTCTGGCTGGGTTGGCGCTACCGAGATCGGGTGTTATCGCTGTGGCCGTTCACGCGGTACCCAGGGATGATAGCCCGCGGGGTGGATTATTTTCACCGCTATGGGGGGCGCAGCGTATTGTTCGGGCGCTTCGTCGGCCCGATTCGCGCGGTTATTCCGCTGGTCGCGGGCATGTTGGCCATGCCGGCGCGGAAATTCGTTTACATCAACGTATTGTCCGCCATACTTTGGGGGCCAGCGTACTTGTTGCCGGGCATGGCCTTCGGCGCGTCGCTCGAACTCGCTACGAAAGTTACCGGACGTTTGGCGGGTCTGTTGATCGCCTTGCTCGTGGTCCTATGGTTCGGGGCCTGGCTGAGCAAGCATCTCTATCTTTACTTCCAGCCACGCGCTCACCAGCTCATCCTTGCGACGTTTGATCTTAGCCGGGAGCACCCGCTCCTCGGACGCCTCACCGCGCCTTTGATCGACCCTGAGCAGCGCGATTACGCCGGTCTAGCCGTGTGGGCTGCCATCTTGGGCGTGGCGGCCTTGTTGGTCTGTTATTTCGTCCCGGCCGACCTGGTCCCTGTGTCCCTGGAAGCCTGGCGGACGCCCTGGTCCGATTATGCCTTGATCGTCTTCGAGGAATTAGGCGAGACCACGGCTGTTATGGTTTTTTCGACGGCCGTGCTCGGCTGGCTGTTGTTCCGTAAGCAAAGCGTCGCCGGGGCACATTTTCTGTGGGCTTTGGTTTTCGCCTTGACTGTCGGAACGGCCTGCCGCTATGTCGCGGACAATCCGCTGATCGACAGCCATGTGCTGAACGGCGGCGTGGTATACGGCTTTACCGCCGTACTGACCGCCGATAGTGCGACGCCACGTTGGCGCTGGCTGATCTATTCCGGTGCGACCCTGCTTGTCATCGTCATCGCTTTTGCTCGCGTTTATGCGGATACAGGCGAATTTCTCGCGGTGTGTTTCACCTTATCGTTCGTTCTGTTCTGGCTGATCCTGTTGGGCGTAGCTTACCGGCGCCACCGGGACGGCGATGCGCCGATAGCAGGTTTAACTTCGATAGCGATGGCTTGCTTGCTTGGGATAGGAGTGTTTGCTTGGTACAGCCACTCGGTCGAAGAATTTTCTTACCGGCGGCCGCTGTTGAGCGTGGACCAGGAACAATGGCTGGAACAAGGCTGGCGGTTCTTGCCGGCCTATCGAGTGAAAACGGTCGGGCGACCCGAACAGCCATTGTGCATTCAATGGGCCTCGTCGATCGACACGATCCGTTCCGAGTTGGTCAAACTCGGCTGGCAAGAGCCGCGGCCGTTGACGCCGACCCAAGCACTACATTTTCTGAATCCGCAGACGGAAATCTCGAATTTGCCGGTCTTGCCTCATTTCAATCAAATCGATGTGGATGCTTTGCGCATGATCAAATCCAATGGCGAAGGGCGTTGGCTGATTGTCCGTTTCTGGCCTAGCGGACAGCAGTTACAGCCGGGAGCCATTCCGATCTGGCTAGGAAGCGTTGCCTTCCTGGAGGAGCGCAATTTCCTCGGCATTCTGAAATTCTCGGAAGAAGCCACAAACGGTGCAGAGGCGCTCGAAATCCTTAGCGAGGAGCTTCGGCCACTTCGTCAGCTCGTGTTGCGGGTCAATGAGAGCGGCCAGACCGTGGTATTGCTTCCTCCGTAGTTGCCGAGCGTTCCGGAGACATCAAACAGATGGAAAAAGCAATTTGGGTAGCCGATTTTGACAAGCTTTCGCCGTCTATCGCGCTGGCCGCCGGCTTGGCTATCGGTCTCGCTGTAGGATGGTTGGTCAGCGCTCTGCGCCACCGGGGACATCATCCGGAGTTGTGTCGGCGATCGGCTGAACAGCAAGCGGAGCGTATTGCTCAGTTGAGCGAGGAACTGGCTGCTGGGCAAGCTCAAGTTTTTTCACTGAACGCCAAGCTGGCCGTCGCCGACGAAAAAGCTGCCCGAATCCCGCTGCTGGAAAGCGAGATCAAATCCCATTTGCAAACTGTCGCGGAAATGCACCGTGACTTGCAGGAGCAGATCGCCCGTCGTACCGCATTCGAACAGCAGACGGCGCGAGTGCCTGTACTGGAGGCGGAATTAGCGGAAAGAAATGAGCAACTCCAATCCTTGCGTACCGAAGTCGCGGAACTCAAGACACGTTTGGAGAATGAAAGGCAGAACACGGAAGAAAAGCTGGCACTGCTCCGTAACGCGGAAGTTCAACTGTTTGCGCAATTCGAGACTCTGGCGCAAAAAATCCTAGAAGAAAAGACACGGAAGTTCACCGAACAGAACAAGAATCAACTGGATGGCCTATTGAGCCCGTTTCGCGAACAACTTCAAGACTTCCGCAAGAAGGTGGATGAAATGCACCTCCACGACGCCAAAGATAGGGCGTCGCTGCGGCAGGAACTTGAGAGTCTGCGCCAGCAAACTCAGCGCATCAATCAGGAAGCGGTCAATTTGACGCGCGCCCTGAAAGGGGACAAGAAACTGCAAGGCGCGTGGGGCGAGTTGATTTTGGAGCGCGTTCTGGAGCAGTCGGGGTTGCGCAAAGGTATCGAATACGAGACCCAAGGCGGGTACCGCGACGGCGACAATCGTTTGTTTAGGCCCGATGTCATCGTGCATTTGCCGGAGGGAAAGGACATCATCATCGATTCCAAGGTTTCCCTGGTTGCGTATGAACGCTGCTGCGCCTTGGACGACGGACCCGAGCGGGAACTCGCGGTACGCGAGCATGTTCAGGCGGTACGCAACCATATCAAAACCTTGGCGCAGAAAGACTATTCCAGCTTGATCGGGTTACGCTCACTCGATTTCATTCTGCTGTTCATGCCGATCGAGTCAGCGTTCATGCTGGCATTCCAGCACGACGACAAGCTGTTTTCAGATGCGTTTGCCAGCAATATCGTCGTGGTGACGCCGACCACACTCCTCGCGACGCTGCGCACGATAGAAAACATCTGGCGCTACGAGCGCCGAAACGAAAACGCAAAACTGATCGCCGACAAAGCAGGCGCAATTTACGACAAATTGCGTGGATTCGTGGAAGACTTGGAAAAGCTGGGCACCCAACTCGGCAATGCCCACAAAGCCTACGAAGACGCGATGAACAAATTGACCCGCGGGCGCGGTAACTTGATCCGACAAGCCGAAAGTTTCGTTGAGCTCGGAGCTAAGGTGAATAAACGGCTTCCAAAAAGCATTTTGGAAAGAATCGACCTGGAAGCCGAAGACGACACGTACACGGCACTCAGCCTGGAACTTCAGACAGTCGGCGAAGCGCGCGACTCTTCTAAAGGGTGACCCTGGCGCCGACCACCCGCCCTGACCGAGTGTACGATGTCCAAAGCTGACCGATGAGATCGGGAAGTCATGGACAGTCGGGACCCATCAGACTCTTCCGGCGCTTTTCAGCGCTCATCTGCAACACTCTATGCAGAAAGCATTTGTTAGCCGTGGTCGAGACGACTCAAGTCGCCTCAGTCCTCTTGAAAAACGTTTTGGGTCTGTTGGAGTGGTTATTGCCGTTTTGGCGAACCGAGCGGGTCCGGATCATTAGTGAAGGCCTGCTTGCAGTCCGTCACCGCTTCATCATTTCGAAGAACTCGGCGTTCGTCTTGGTGTCCTTCAGCTTGCCCAGCAGGAATTCGCTGGCTGCCATTTCGTCCATGGGTTGCAGAATTTTTCGCAGGATCCAGCATTTTTGCAGCTCGTCCGGCGGGACAATGTATTCCTCGCGGCGAGTACCAGACCGGTTGATGTTGATGGCTGGATAAATGCGTTTTTCGGCGATTTTACGTTCGAGGTGCAATTCCATATTGCCGGTGCCCTTGAATTCTTCGTAAATCACTTCATCCATGCGTGATCCAGTATCGATGAGGGCGGTTGCGATGATCGTTAGGCTGCCGCCTTCCTCGATGTTTCGGGCAGCGCCGAAGAAGCGCTTGGGCCGCTCCAGGGCGTTGGCGTCGACACCGCCGGTCAACACCTTGCCGGACGACGGGATCACGGTATTGTACGCTCGGGCGAGGCGCGTGATCGAGTCGAGCAGAATGATGACGTCGCGCTTGTGCTCGACCAGTCGCTTGGCCTTTTCCAAGACCATTTCGGCGACCTGCACGTGGCGTGCTGGCGGTTCGTCGAAGGTGCTGGATACTACTTCGCCCTTGACGCTGCGCTGCATCTCGGTGACTTCTTCCGGGCGCTCGTCGATCAGAAGGACGATCAAGTAGCATTCCGGGTTCTTTTCAGCCACCGAATGGGCGATGTTCTGCAGGATCATGGTCTTGCCCGCCTTCGGAGGCGATACGATCAGGCCGCGCTGGCCTTTGCCGATTGGCGCGATGAGGTCGATGACGCGAGCAGTCAAGTCCTCCGTGGTCCCGTTGCCGAGCTCCAGTTGCAAGCGCTCGACCGGAAAAAGCGGCGTGAGGTTCGAGAACAAGATCTTGTGCTTGGCGTTTTCCGGCGGCTCGTAATTGATCTGCTCCACCTTGAGCATGGCGAAGTAGCGTTCGTTGTCCTTGGGTGGACGAATCTTTCCGGAAATCGTGTCTCCGGTCCGCAAGCTAAATCTACGAATCTGACTAGGGGACACGTAAATATCGTCGGGACCGGCCAAGAAGGAACTGTCGGCGGACCGCAGAAAACCGAATCCGTCACTTAGAATTTCCAGTACGCCGTCACCGTAGATGTCCTCGCCGCTCTTAGCCTGTTTTTTCAGGATCGAGAAGATCAAATCCTGCTTGCGCGTTCGTGCGACGCCCTCAATGTCGAGTGATTCGGCGATTTCGATGAGCTCGGAAACAGGTTTGCGTTTAAGATCAGTCAGATTCATAGACGTTAATGAAGAGCAGAATTTAAATGGCTAATAGGATTGCGCTCGTACGAGAAACGAGCTCGGAGAGAACGGCCAGAAGCGGCCCGGTTAAGAGGACGACGTACAGACTTTCACAAACGTTAGCACAGGCGTGCGAGGCCGTCTAGTCGTGGCGACCCGCACATGCCAAGCGCTCAGAGATTGGCGTCAAGGAAGGCCGTCAATTGAGACTTGGCCAAGGCGCCCACTTTAGTGGCTTCCACTTCACCGTTCTTGAACAAAATCAGCGTTGGAATTCCGCGTACACCGTAGCGCTGGGGGGTATTCGGATTATCGTCGACATTGAGTTTTGCGACGGTCAGCTTACCCTCATAGTCCCCGGCGACCTCTTCGAGAATCGGAGCAAGCATTTTGCAGGGGCCGCACCATTCGGCCCAAAAATCAACTAGCACAGGGCCGCTTGCTTTGAGGACCTTGTCCTCGAATTCGGCATCAGTAACCTGAAGTATACGTTCGCTCACAATGAACTCCTCACAGTCTTGACGGGGGAAGATCGAACGGGATTGGGGCGCCAGTGGCCGGCGCGTGAGAACGGTGCAGTGCTCCCTTGCATACGCCCATTTCAGCTTAAACGGAAAACAATTTCAAGTCCTCAGGATTCGTACGTAAATCGCCGTCCATGGACACGAGAATTTTGGCGAGCCGGTGGGCGAGGTGAGAAGTCCTCCTGAAACATGTTCTTCCGGAGGATCCCGCAATGCCATCGACGTCAGCCTGGAGGCATGAGCTCCCGAAAGTCGTCGATAGCGTCGAATTCGACGATGTTCTTTAGAGGCTGACGACTATCGGGTTTCCTTACGGCCACCACATGGCGGATGCCGAATTCCCGCGCGGCGCGTAATACAGGCAAACTGTCGTCAACCAGCAGTGTCCGATCCGTGGAAAACGATTCTTTGACGCTGAGCGCTTGCCAGAAGCCGGGGCTTTCCTTTGGAAAGCCAAAGGCATGCGATGAGAAAACTTCGTCGAAAAACGTATGGAGGCAGGTGCGCTCCAACTTGAGATTCAAGGCCTTGGGATGTGCGTTGGTCACGAGAACCAGACGTTTCCCGGCCTTGCGCACCGCCTCGAGGAATTCCGTGACGTGGGGCAAGACCGTGATCAATCCCGAAATTTCGGCTTTGAGGCCAGCGATGTCCAAGCCCAAGTGATCGCTCCAGTAATCCAGGCAGTACCACTCGAGCTTCCCCTCGGTTTCCTTGAATTTTGGCGCCAATTCCGCCTTGGCTTCGGCCAGGGAAAGCCCGTGCCGTTCGGCATAACGCTGAGGAACGAATTCGAGCCAGAAATGGTTATCGAAATTGAGGTCCAACAGCGTGCCGTCCATATCGAGAAACACGCTGCTGATGTTTCGCCAGTCGATCATGGTTTAATATCTTATTCGGTCGCTTCAGGTATTTTCTTCGATTCTCTCCATTCAGCGTATCCAGTGAGTAGCCGCGGATTTCAGGCCATGCCCCTTAGAAAAGAACCCTCCCGCTTTCTCGAGTCCGTAGTCGCTCTCGCCAAGGAGGCTGGGAGGCGCATTCTCGAAATCTACGTATCGGATTTCCGTGTGGGCGTCAAAGAAGACAGCTCGCCTCTCACCGCGGCTGATCTTGCCTCCCATCACTGCTTGGTCGAAGGTTTGACGGCCTTGCGTCCGGCCTATCCAATCCTTTCGGAAGAATCTAAGAGCTTGCCGTTCGAAGAGCGGTTAGAGTGGGAGACTTTTTGGCTGGTCGATCCCCTGGACGGCACTAAGGAGTTTATCAAGCGAAACGGCGAGTTCACCGTTAACGTGGCTTTGATTCACCGCCATCAACCGGTGCTCGGCGTCGTATACGCGCCGGCGAAAAAACTTTGCTATTTCGCCGCCGAGGGGTGCGGCGCTTACAAACAGATCGACGACTTGTCGCCGCAGACCATCGAAGTCGCGGCAAATGCCCGCTATCCGCTAAGAGTAGTGGGTAGCCGCTCTCACCAGACAGAAGAGTTGGCGGTCTTTCTGAGCCGCTTGGGCGAGCATGAACTCGTATCGATCGGCAGTTCGCTAAAGTTCTGCTGGGTTGCGGAGGGGGCGGCGGATCTCTATCCCCGTATCGGCCTCACCTCGGAGTGGGATACGGCGGCTGCGCATTGCATCGTCAAGGAGGCCGGCGGCGAAGTCACCGACTTGCATGGGCAGCCGCTGCGCTATAACGCCAAACCGTCGTTGCTCAATCCTTACTTTCTCGTGTTTGGTGATAAATCCAGGGATTGGTGTAGATACGCGGACGGAATAGAGGGCTGATGCGTACCCTGCTGGGCTGGATGCCGACGCCATTGCCGGCGTTAACTAATCCCCCTCGGTACATCACCGTTCAGTAACGCCACCGAGATTGCCTCTCATGCGGCGGATGAGATCGCCTGGCCGGTGCCGGCCGATGCTGATCGAAGGCCTCTATTTCCGCTCATTGTTCCATTTCGGAAGACGCTGAACTGCCCTTAGGCGCTGCGAGGCCGGTGATGGTCCCATCTTCAGAATTCCTGGCGGGACCAGCTGGTCGGCGCCGGTAGCGACAATATTTTGCCATTGATCTGAGCAGAAGCATCGACTGCATCGACGACTTCGTTAAGCCGCAGGGAGCGGCCGGCCGATCGGCAATGCTTTGAGCTTCGGCACCGGGATCGGGCTATCCGACTTCCGCCTGGGTTTGGGCTCGTTGGCGATCCATTTGCCGGAAAGCGGAGCGATCCATATCGAGGGTTTCACGCCGACGATCCTGAGGTGAATTCGGTGATCGGCATGCTCGAGTTCGTCGACGGCACGACCCTTTCCTACCACCAACTGATCGAACGCGGTTTCGACATCGTCGGCACAGTTCAGCATCCTCATTTGCACGGGAAGGCCGATAAAAAGTCACGGTATTGGCTCGCAATATTGTCATCGTTTCTGTAAGCCAAAACGGACAAAAAAATCCGCTATGGCTGACAGAAAAATCAGCAGATGTCTCATTGTCGAGACGGAAACTTGCTAGCAGACTTGCGTAAGCGAATCGACAGAATCATTCGGTACCGTTCTGGTTGAGACGATCGTTTCCTGGAAACGTTGACTGCTCGGGCGCACATGGCGCCAACCAAAGACGTCACGGCGTTTTAGGGCCTGGATAGCCATTGGCGATGCATCCTCGGCATGCGGAAAAAACTGAGCAACATCGGGTAGTCTTTATTCGCGACCGGATAGTGTGGCGCAACACGTCAAATACTGCACCCGCTTAGCTTTATCAAACCCGATTAGTTTATCCGGTTCAAGGAGAGATAGAGATGTTTGAGAACAAAGTAACTGAACCTCGACGAGAAGCCATCAAGCAAACGCTGTTTCGGGGGTTGGAAGGGATTTTACTCATCACGGGTTTACTATTTTACCAGGCCGTACCGGCAATGGGTGGTGGGTTTAATTAGTTTATATACTACAATGTACAATTATTTCTTAGCTTAAGCATTGACTGGACCAATGGCCTCTCAAACGATTCCGTGCAAATACTGTAAAAGTTCCGATGTGGTGCGCTATGGTACACAGAGTGGTTATCCCCGCTTTCGTTGCAAGCACTGTGGGCGCACCTTCAAGACCGAATACATTTACCGGGCCTACGAGTCCGGCATCAAAGAGCAGATTGTTGACATGGCGATGAATGGCAATGGTATTCGAGATACCGCTCGTGTTCTCGGGATTGGGAAAAACACGGTCATGGCTACATTCAAAAAAAGTCTACCGAAGTGGTCACGGTGAATCCTTACATCGGCTCTCGGGAAATCGCCGTGGAAATCAGGCATCTCTTTGATTCACCGATGGATGTTCAGGCGGACGAACAGTGGAGCTATGTGGCTCGCAAGACGAACCAACGTTGGCTCTGGTACGCCATCGACGCCGCCACCGGATGCATTTTGTCCTTTGTGTTTGGGCGGCGCAAAGAGGAGGTTTGCGCACAATTGATCGCCAACCTGCGTGTTTTCAATATTCGAACCGATTACACCGATGATTGGCCAAGCTATGCGGCGTTCATTCCGGCAAACCAGCACGTCATTGGTAAGAAACATACGCAAAAGATCGAAAACAAAAACCTTTTGTTACGTACTCGCATCAAGCGCTTGACTCGCAAAACGCTCTGCTTTTCAAAATCTGAGTTGCTTCACGATGGGGTGATCGGCCTCTTCATTAATCGCTACTGCTTTCAACTAAATTGATCCACCACCCGGCAATGAAAGAACCTGAGCCGCTATTCGAGTTAGCTTATAACAGTTTTGGATAACCGGTTTTTGTCATCAAGGTTTTCGATGACGGCAAGGTCGATTACCAGGGAAACAAGGTGAAGATCAGAGATGAGTGGCGCCAACATGTGCCCATGCTAGTCCACCGGTATGCGCAATTGACCCGGGAGCAGGTGGAAGAGCTGCGAATGGTGTTTTTATCACTGCCTTTTAAACAGTTGCAAAAGTACGAGAAAAAGATGCCCGAAGTGACCTGGGCCGCCGTTATCCAGTATCAAGCCTCGTACGTTCGGATGCGCATTGATAATATTAGAGTTGTTTCTGATGCTAAACAATTGTAAATCAAGATATTTTGTAGTTCCAAAGCCCGGCGGAAAGTGAGAAAAAATAATCCACGAAGTGACCCAGATGATTTCTAATCCGATGCATCAAGCAGTGGAAGAACTTCATGCCACCGATGGCATGCTCAACGATGACCCGGGTGGCGGCTTGTTTTCTGTTCTGTTTCTTCTGCTCAGGCGTCAATGTCGGATTAGGGTTTTTCTTGGATTTTCTAGGTTTCTTGTGGGGTAGATATATTTGGGTACTTTGATAATCTTTGTCAGCCCCCAGAAATCCTAAGTCAAGCCATAAACCGACCTTCTCGAACCACGCTGAACCCGGCGTGAAGACGTCTTTCATGAGTGTGTAGTCATGTACGCTGCCTGCCACAATGCAGCACAAAAACAATATCCTTCGATTAAAGTCGGAGATGACGAGGGATTTGAGCGTATGTCTTTTTTTTTCCGCTGTAACGCTTTTCCTGTTCAGTTTCATCTTGGGGTCGAACGCAAGCGACCTCCACGCCATCGATCGCTATGTTCTTATATTGATCAATGAGTTGAGAGAATTCTTCTGGGGTTGTTAGCGTTCGCTCCGGCATGACGTTGAGGCTTGTCAGCGCTCGTCCCAAAACCGGCAGCAACCGGTCGATGTGGGCATGGGCATGTCCGCCACTGAAACCGAAATGAAAGCCCAGAACGTCAAAAGTGGGATAGGTTTTCAGATAGTACAAAACGAAAAACAGCTTTTTCTCGTAAGAATCAAGATAACCTTTAGGACCGCCCTGTTTGACGTGTTTTATCTCGCCCTTTTCGACACGCTCTCGATCGATGGCGAGAGCGGCCGACTCGAATACTTTGACGAGGGCTGTGAACTTCGCCTTGGGCATTCCAATCAACGATGCCACGATGCGGTCATCGGTTATTTGGCTAAATTTGTCGTAGATCACGGAAGGTTTTTATATTCGGATTTGTTTGAGAAACAAGTGGGCTATCAATACCATGCATTGGCATCAGGTACAACTCTATTATTTTTTTCAAAACGGTTACGACGCGGCTGAAGAAGTGGATCGACATCGATCAAGGGATCTGTTTTCAGGAACGTGATACCTGCCTGATCAGCGAACTTCCTGAGGGTTTCGAATATTAAGGGTCTGTGGTACTGCTGGTAAGTGAATCGTTCGATCAAGGGGTAATTAAGGTGACAAAATTTACCCAGGATGAGATTAAGAGCGCACTGGCTAAGATGTCAAGTTCCGCAAGATTATGAACCTTCTTGCGAAAAAGATGGGGATGAGACATTTGCCAGTTTTTAAGAGCCTGAATCGGGGTGAGATGGCCTAAGGCCCGTTGAGGAATATGATGATTGTACAGGTCGACATAGCGGTGCAAGGTGGTTTCCAGGTCGGCGGTTGAATCGAAGTGATGGGTTTGCAACACCTCCTCGATGCGGCCATTGAAGCGTTCCACCAGGCCATTCGTTTGGGGCCGGCCCGGCGGAATCAGGCGATGTTCGATGCCTTGTTCAGTACAGAGGCGGTCAAACTCATGCGTCCCCGAGGGCTGCCGAGTTCGGGTCAGGAAACGGTCGGTAAACTCCGAGCCGTTGTCGGTCAGGCATTTCTGGATGCGGAAAGGCGCGGCCTGAATCACCGCTTTGAGGAAGTCCTTTGCGCTTAAGGCGGAGCGGTTGGGCTTGAGGGCGACATAGACCCAGCGGGTGGCGCGGTCGATGGCGACGAACAGGTATCGGCGGGGTTCGCCGTCGATGGCGGGCAAGTACTTAACATCCAGGTGAAGGAAGCCGGGCTCATAGGCCTTGAAGGGTTTGACCTTCGCCTTCTCTGTAGGCGGAAGCAGGGTCTTGAGGGACGCCACCCCGTGGCGGCGCAGGCAGCGGTCTAGCCCGGAACGGGACACGGCGGGATTGAGAAATTCCCGGGTCACGGCCAGGAGATCATCCAAGGGGAGGAGCAGAGCTTGGCGGAGGTAGACCACGATGGCTTCCTGGGCGGGCGTGAGCGTGGTTCTGAGGGTGTGGGGCCGGTGTGAGGCATCTTCGACCGAGGAGCGGTGTTTCCACTTGCGGACGGTCGTTCGGCTAATGCCATGCTTTTGGGCCAAGGCGCGCTCGCTCAACGTGGACGCTTGAATGGCCTGCCGAACGGCCGGGGTGGTACGGGCGTTCTTATGAAGACGAATCTGCATGGAGAGAAACCTCACTTGGACGAACCGAATATCTCCTGGAGAAGGCTCCGGGCTTCGAACAGAGCATAACTCCTTCTCGGTAAATAATCACACGGAACGCGACACATAGGGTGGTCTTTTTTGCGAGCGGATAGTGTGGAGCAACTCGCCAAATACTGCACCTGCCTGGTGTTATCAGGCCCGATTAGTGTATTCGGTTCAAGGAGAAATAAAGATGTTCGAAAACAAGGTAACTAAACCTCGCCGAAAAGCTATCAAACAAGCGCTGTTTGGAGCGTTTGAAGGGATTTTACTCATCACGGGTTTGCTATTTTGCCAAGTCGCATCGGCAATGAAAGAACCTGAACCGCTATTCGAGTTAACCTATAAGAGTTTTGGACAACCGATTTTTGTCATTAAGGTTTTCGATGACGGCAAAGTCGATTACCAGGGGAGTAAGGTGAAGATCAGGGATGAGTGGCGCCAACATGTGCCCGTGCTAGGTCACCGGTATGCTCAATTGACCCGGGAGCAGGTGGAAGAGCTGCGAACGGTGTTTCTGTCACTGCCTTTTAAAGAGTTGCTAAAGTACGAGAAAAAATGCCGGCTGTGACGTGGGCCGCCGTTATCCAGTACCAAGCCCCCTACGTTCAGATGCGCATTGATAATATTATTTTCTTCGAATCGATTACGACACGGCTGAACAGGTGGATCGACATCGATCAATGGATTTGTTTTCCGGAAAATGATCCTGAGCATGATACCTGCCTTATCAGTAGAGTTGTACCTGATGCCAATGCATGGTATTGATAGCCCACTTGTTTCTCAAACAAATCCGAATATAAAAACCTTCCGTGATCTACGACAAATTTAGCCAAATAACCGATGACCGCATCGTGGCATCGTTGATTGGAATGCCCAAGGCGAAGTTCACAGCCCTCGTCAAAGTATTCGAGTCGGCCGCTCTCGCCATCGATCGAGAGCGTGTCGAAAAGGGCGAGATAAAACACGTCAAACAGGGCGGTCCTAAAGGTTATCTTGATTCTTACGAGAAAAAGCTGTTTTTCGTTTTGTACTATCTGAAAACCTATCCCACTTTTGACGTTCTGGGCTTTCATTTCGGTTTCAGTGGCGGACATGCCCATGCCCACATCGACCGGTTGCTGCCGGTTTTGGGACGAGCGCTGACAAGCCTCAACGTCATGCCGGAGCGAACGCTAACAACCCCAGAAGAATTCTCTCAACTCATTGATCAATATAAGAACATAGCGATCGATGGCGTGGAGGTCGCTTGCGTTCGACCCCAAGATGAAACTGAACAGGAAAAGCGTTACAGCGGAAAAAAAAAGACATACGCTCAAATCCCTCGTCATCTCCGACTTTAATCGAAGGATATTGTTTTTGTGCTGCATTGTGGCAGGCAGCGTACATGACTACACACTCATGAAAGACGTCTTCACGCCGGGTTCAGCGTGGTTCGAGAAGGTCGGTTTATGGCTTGACTTAGGATTTCTGGGGGCTGACAAAGATTATCAAAGTACCCAAATATATCTACCCCACAAGAAACCTAGAAAATCCAAGAAAAACCCTAATCCGACATTGACGCCTGAGCAGAAGAAACAGAACAGAAAACAAGCCGCCACCCGGGTCATCGTTGAGCATGCCATCGGTGGCATGAAGTTCTTCCACTGCTTGATGCATCGGATTAGAAATCATCTGGGTCACTTCGTGGATTATTTTTTCTCACTTTCCGCCGGGCTTTGGAACTACAAAATATCTTGATTTACAATTGTTTAGCATCAGAAACAACTCTAGTGATCTGCCCGATGATTTTGAATATTAGAGATTTCGAGATACTGCCGCGAAGTGAACCTATCTATTCCGGAGTAAGAAATGACTGCCTTTGATAAGCCAGGAATCACGAAAGGTGTGATAAAAAGCCTTGTTGGGGTTCTGTTCATAATGGGTCTGTGGTTCTGCCAGATCGCATCGGCGATGACCGAGTCTGAGCCGATATTTGAGCTCACATACTTCATTTTTGGGCAGTCTGATTTTGTTATCAAGGTTTATGTTGATGGTAAGGTTCATTACCAGGGGAACAAAGTCAAGATCAGGGATGTGTGGCGCCAGCGTGTAGCCGTGCTTGGCGACCGGTATGCTCAATTGACCCGGGAACAGGTTGAAGAGCTGCGCTTGGCATTTTTGTCATTACCTTTCAAGGAGCTGTTAAAGTATGAAAAGATAATGCGAGCTTTGCCTACAGCGGATATAGTTAAATATAAAGATAATTATGTCAATATGCGCATCAATAATCGTATTTTCTTTCTGGCGATTGCGACGCGCTTGAATAAGTTAATCAACATCGATCAATGGATCTGCTTTCCGAAAGGGGACCCGGAACACGATTTTTGCCTCATTCACGATCTTCCAGATGATTTTGAATATTGAGCTATCTCTGCATAGTATTGGCAGAAAAATATTTCTATGAGATGGAGATAAAATGACAGCGTATACGAAGGAAGAAATTAAGAATTCATTGGTGAGAACCTACGCTTGGAATGGCTACGATCTTGGCCAGGAACTGAACCTGACCTACAGTTTTGCTGATCTCTTGCCTTATTGGGAAAACTTTGACTTTGGATTGAGCAAAGTAGTAAAGGGCACTATTAATTCCATTACAGGACCACAGAAAGAAGCCTTTCGTGCGGCTGTCGAACGTTGGGAAAGCGTCGCCAATATTCACTTAAAAGAGGAGGCTCCGTATACCTTCACGGTCGAGGGATCAGCGGCTTCATATTCTTTTGGGGATATTGTTGTTGTGGGTGGTGCAATGGAAGAGCGAGACATTCTTGGAAGCACAACTTTCCCCTCCGCATCCCGCTCGGTAAACTCGGTCGGCGATATCGTGATTGCGAATACCGGGCCGGCCGCAATTCAGAACAGTCAGCTTGAGCCCGGGCAAACCGGCTTTAACACCTTCGTACATGAATTGGGCCATGCGCTGGGCTTGAATCATCCGGTGAACTACAAAGACGAAACCGCCAATCCAAATCCCCTGCCGTCCGATCCCGGTCAGCGCTATACCGTGATGTCCTATCAACCGGTGAAAGGCATACCGGGTTATGCCGAGTGGTGGGCGTCTGCGCCTATGCTTTACGACATCCTGGCCATTCAAACGCTGTACGGGGCCAATCCGAACACCGGGGCCGGAGATGGCGACCGCTATACCTTTCAAACTGGCGCCAATGCAATCCAGGCGATTTGGGATGCGGATGGGAGCGACGACGTCATCGACGCATCGGCATTGACCAAGCCGGTCACGATTGACTTACGTCCTGGGCATTTCAGCTTTGTCGGCAAAGACGAGCGGCACAGCGTGCAGCAAATTGCGATTGCTTATCAGATTGCCGGCTACGAGCACAATTGGATTGAAAACGCCATAGGCGGAACGAGTGACGACCGCCTGATTGGTAACGATGCGGTAAACCGTCTGGAAGGAAACGCCGGCAACGACACGCTAGAAGGCGGCAAGGGCGACGACATCCTGGTTGGCGGCGCGGGTTTCGATACCTACGTCCATCGAAGCGGTGACGGCAGCGACCGAATTGTCGAAACACGTGAGGCAGATGGCACGTTCCATGGCTTGATCCGCATCGAAAGCACGGTTTCTGATCAGCTCGCCACCGGTTACTTCAAACCGGTTGACGATCAGCCGGACACGTACACCTCGGCAGACGGCCTGATCCTGATCCGCGGTGCCACCTGGCAGTTGCAAACGCCGGACGGCGCGTCCATCGACCTGGGAGCGGATTTCCAATCGGGCGATCTGGGCATCCGCTTGGCCGCCGCGCCGCCTACGACGCACACTCAGCTTAACGGCGACGAAACCGGCAACTATCTCAGCAGCACATCGATCGGCTCAGTACGGGTGGATGGCCTGGACGGCAAAGACATGATCTGGGGTTCGGCCGAAGCCGACGTTCTGAACGGGGGCGACGGGAACGACTGGATCGTGGGTGACGGCGGGGCAGATCATATCGACGGCGGGCCAGGTGATGACTACATCACCGGTGTGGGCGACGGGAGCTTCGTCGACGCCGGCGGCGGGCACGACATCATCTCCGCGGTCGGTGCCGAATTTATGGTCATCGACCGGCCCAACTCGCCAATCACCGCGGACGCTTTTTGGACCGATGTCAGCCAGCACTGGAACAGTGGGCACAGTGCCCCCTATTTGCATGCAAGCGGTAGCGTTACCGTGGACTACTACGGCGGGATTCGTCCCGGCGAAACCTACCGCGGCGAGTCGGTACTCGGCGGAGGCTGGACCTACGAGTTCACGATCACCTCGAGCAACGTCTTCAACGTCAAATACATGCATCCTACCCTTGCACCGACCGGTATCGCACCGGCAAGGTCTTGGGAGCATGGCATGGCGAGTATGCCCGCCCATGTCCAGGGGGTGGCCCTGTGGGGCGGGGACGGCAATGACCTGCTGATCGGCCATGGTGCGAAAGACAACCTGGCCGGCGGCAAGGATAACGACATATTGCTGGGCAATGGCGGAGACGACGACCTCAAGGGAGGCGAGGGTGAGGATATCCTGATAGGGGGATCCGGAATCGATGTGCTGGACGGCGGTTCCGAGAACGATCAGTTGTTCGGTGAAGCCGGGGGTGACATCATCTTCGGTGGCGGCGGAAACGACGATATTTGGGCGGGTCCGCTATCCGCGCTCGCCGGAGCGGACGGCGACGATTACGTCGATGGCGGCGCGGGTGACGACTATGTCGAAAGCGGGGAAGGCAACGACACCCTGCTGGGCGGTGCAGACAACGACACGCTGTTCGCCGGTGCGGGCTCGGACGTCCTGGCAGGCGGAACCGGGGTGGATTATCTCGACGGTGGCGCGGAACAGGATGTTTTGCATGCCGACGACGGCGCCGACGTCCTGGTCGGCGGTATCGGCGACGACACGCTCGAGGGCGGGGCTGGGCGCGATACCTATGTCTACAACCTAGGCGACGGCATCGACCGGATCGACGACTTCGCCGAGCCGGGGGCTGCCGGCGGGCCGATCGGCAACGTTCTGAGCTTCGGCGCCGGGATCGGGCCATCCGACCTCCGTCTGGGTTTGGGCTCGTTGGCGATCCATTTGCCGGACGGCGGCGCGATCCATATCGAGGGCTTCAACGCCGACGACCCAGGGGCGAATCCGGTGATCGACACGTTCGAGTTCGCCGACGGCACAACCCTTTCTTACCACCAACTCATCGAACGCGGTTTCGATATCGTCGGCACAGTTCAGCATCCTCAGTTGCGCGAGAAGGCCGATAAAAAGCCACGGCATTGGCGCACAATATTGTCATCGTCGCTGTAAGCCAAAACGGACAAAAAAATCCGCTATGGCTGACAGAAAAATCAGTCAATGTCTCATTGTAGAGACAGTACCTTGCTAGCAGACTTGCGCAAGCGAATCGACAGAATCATTCGGTACCGTTCTGGTGTCAGGTCCCGCGTGAAGATAAACCCTCTTGCGAAGGAGATGGGGATGGGACGTTTGCCAGTTTTTGAGAGCCTGAATCGGGGTGAGATGGCCTAAGGCCTTTTGGGGAATGTGATGATTGTACAGCTCGACATAGCGGTGCAGGGTGGTGTCCAGATCGGCGGTTGAATCGAAGTGATGGGTTTGCAACACCTCCTCGATGCGGCCATTGAAGCGTTCCACCAGGCCATTCGTTTGGGGCCGGCCCGGCGGAATCAGGCGATGTTCGATGCCTTGTTCAGTACAGAGGCGGTCAAACTCATGCGTCCCCGAGGGCTGCCGAGTTCGGGTCAGGAAACGGTCGGTAAACTCCGAGCCGTTGTCGGTCAGGCATTTCTGGATGCGGAAAGGCGCGGCCTGAATCACCGCTTTGAGGAAGTCCTTTGCGCTTAAGGCGGTGCGGTTGGGCTTGAGGGCGACATAGACCCAGCGGGTGGCGCGGTCGATGGCGACGAACAGGTATCGGCGGGGTTCGCCGTCGATGGCGGGCAAGTACTTAACATCCAGGTGAAGGAAGCCGGGCTCATAGGCCTTGAAGGGTTTGACCTTCGCCTTCTCTGTAGGCGGAAGCAGGGTCTTGAGGGACGCCACCCCGTGGCGGCGCAGGCAGCGGTCTAGCCCGGAACGGGACACGGCAGGATTGAGAAATTCCCGGGTCACGGCCAGGAGATCATCCAAGGAGAGGAGCAGAGCTTGGCGGAGGTAGACCACGATGGCTTCCTGGGCGGGCGTGAGCGTGGTTCTGAGGGTGTGGGGCCGATGCGAGGCATCTTCGACCGAGGAGCGGTGTTTCCACTTGCGGACGGTCGTTCGGCTAATGCCATGCTTTTGGGCCAAGGCGCGCTCGCTCAACGTGGACTCTTGAATGGCCTGTCGCACAGCCGGTGTGGTACGGGCCTTCTTGTGAAGGCGAATCTGCATGGAAAGGAACCTCACTTGGACGGACCGAAGATCTCCTGGAGAAGGCTCCGGGCTTCGAACAGAGCATAACTCCTTCTCGGTAAATAATCATACGGGACGTGACATTATCCAAGGTGCCATGGATTAGTTTCATGCAGAAATTATTGGCGGACCAGGAAAGCCTTATCGGTTACATCAGTAACACGATGTCTGGCAAAGATGGAGTGGGCACAGCATGAGCATTTTTAAAGAGAAACATCCGCTTGTAATACTCGTTAGAAAACTAGCTTTTCTAAGAATTCTTAAATGGCCGATGTTGCTACTTATGGTTTTTGGGTCGTTAAACTATTCTGGCTTTTGCTTTAAGGAAATGCGGTATCTTTCCGATGAGGAAAAGATCCGCGGAGCAATCGCTGCCAATCACACGATTAAAGGTAATCAAAAGTGGCGTCGATCCAGTTATGATAAGTTAGGTCGAGTAAGTGAGTACGAAGTTGTCATACCTTATGCTGACGTAGATGAATTTTTGCGTGAGAACCCAAACTGTTGCAGGGTGATTTATAAAGGTTTTGCTGATGACCGTCCCCCTGGCTTCTTTGAGAAAATCTTCGGGACGTGTAATTACGGTGTCAGAATGACCTACACCTACAGATATATCAAAAAGACCCTCAAGGAACCTATCGACGAAAACGTTAAAGGTGGTGCTGAAAAACGCGAACGTACACTGAACGAAATCAAAGGAGAAAAGCATGAGCGGCTTATTCGGGATCATTTATACACAGCTGGGAATTGCGGACAGTTTTGTGGCGGGGATGAGAACGATTTTTCCATAATAACGATATATGGGATTGTTCATGAGATATTCAGATTCTTGAACCTGTAACGGAGCATATTCATGAGCCTACCGACTGCGAAAGAGATTACCCAGTTATACCTCTACGGCGTGAAATTAACGCCACATAACTTAGTGGATGACGCACTGATTCGTCCTGATTCCGATCAAATTCCTGATGACGATCTGGTACATGAGAAAGTTGATGCAGTGGAGTACATGGCAGGTCCTGGACGATTTGCATTAGGATCGATGTCGGATTTAGTCAAGAAATTTTTTTCTCACGTCGGTGATATACCTGGGGTAGTGGCGGGCCAATCCTATACGAAAGAGGAGATGGCAAACTTCCTCGGTTTGACGGGGACCGACTATGGTATTTATGTTCAGCAATATAGTTATGATGATGAACAAGATGACTACGGAGAGCGTATCTATATCTGGAATTCAACTGCTTTCAAAATAAGCGGTGACGCAGCTTTCATCGTCGATGCCGATGGTACACGCCATATTGAAAATTTTGCTGTGGTGCCAAGGTATGATATTAGCGAGAAAGATGAAAGTAGAAAGGAAAATTTCGATTTTGAAACAGGAGATGGTGCAACAGCTATAGCTAATCTGTATCTCGAGGAAAAAATTGACACTTTTGGAATTGGGCGCAAAGTTATATTTGACTTTATCAACTCAGACAAGATTCCCAGAACCTCCTATTACTGGTCCGATTACCAAGCTGATTTGGCCAAAGAATCCGCTTGGTATAAAGGTCCACTTCCACTGATTTTTGACCAAGTGTATAGCGCGGTTCAAGCGGTATGGGAGCAATTATGGAATGAGGGCGTCACACGATTTCTAGATGGCGGCAAGCCCATTGTTTACGGAACGTTAGGGGATGATGAGCTTACCGCCTCTGTGAATGTACTCTCTCCGGTTCATGATTATGTTTCAAATGGTGTTGTTTTAGTTGGCGGCTCAGGCAACGATGATCTCAATGGCGGAGATAAAAACGACAAACTCTATGGCGGTGACGATAACGATATCTTAAATGGGCATGGCGGTAACGATACGCTGGTCGGCGGGAGGGGTAATGACACCTATGTTTATAACAGCGGTGACGGTCTGGACATCATCGACGATGCCGACGGTCTCGGCCGCATCACCGTCGGCGGTGTAACACTGACCCTGGCCGGCGGCGAAAAGACCGGCCCGGATACCTGGCTTTCCGCGGATAAACAATACCAATTTATCCTTGACGTGCCGGATCCCGACGGCAAGCGCAACCTGTATATCCGCAATGCCGCCGATACCGGTGTTTCCGTGAACCTGATTGTAAAGGATTTCCACGACGGCGATCTGGGCTTTGATTTGCCTCAGAACAGTTCGACTCCGTCCAATCCTACGCCCTTATTGGAAATTATCGGTGATCGGGCTCCGGTAGATTTCGACCCAGACGCGGACGGAATACAGATCCAGTACGACGATTTGGGCAACGTCGTTACCGATTCCGGCAACGCTGAACCGGGGCGAGCGGATACGTTGTACGGGAGCGCTGGTCGTGACCGGCTATCGGGATTGCTGGGTCAGGACCGATTGGACGGCAAGGCGGGCGATGATGTTCTCGAAGGCGGCGGTGACCGCGACCTCCTTATCGGCGGTTCAGGCAACGACGTCTTATATGCCGCCGACGCGGTGGATTTGAGCGGGTGGACCGATTTTCGCGATTTCGGCGGCGAAACCGCTGACGGTGTTTACGGCGACTTTCTGTCAGCGGGTGCGGGCAACGACTCGCTAGTGGGTAGCGAACAAGCGGACGCTCTCATGGGCGGCGAAGGCGACGATCTTCTCATCGGCGGTGCAGGGCATGACGTTCTGTTCGGCGACGCCACCTATCAGGCACAGAGCTTCGACTGGACCTTGCACGGCTTGCCGCAAGCCTATCCGGCAGCGGACCCAGATGCCCCTTTCTGGGGCAGCAGCGTGGGGCTTGCCCCGGTTATCGGTCTGTTCGATCCCGGCGGCGGGAATGACCGGATTTACGGCGGCACCGGCGGCGACTGGATTCTAGCTGGCCGGGGTGACGACATCGTCTTCGGCGAAAGCGGAATGGATTCCATCGACGGAGGCGCAGGAAACGACATCCTTTACGGCGGCGACGATGACGATTCGATTACCGGTGATATCAACGCCAATCCTGCCGACCACGGCGATGACTATATCGATGCCGGCGGTGGGACCGGCCCCAGTTTCCTGATGGGCAATGGCGGCAACGATATGTTAATCGGCAGCGAGGGCGACGACCTGATAGAAGGCGATGAAATTCGCCAGGGGTATAACGCCGATTACCACGGTGCCGACTATATCGACGGCAAAGGCGGTAACGATACGATTTTTGGGGAAGGAAACGCCGATGTGATCTACGGCGGCGATGGCGACGACACTATCCGCGGCGATTCAAGCAGTGCCCAGATTGGCGCGGCCTATCAGGGTGATGACAGTATCGAAGGCGGTAGAGGTGACGATCAAATCGCCGGCGACGGCGGCAGCGACGTGATCCATGGAGGCGATGGAAACGACACCTTATATGGTGATAACACCGATGTCGACGTATCCATCCACGGGAATGATGCTCTCTATGGCGATGCCGGCGATGATCTGATCTTCGGTCAAAGCGGCAACGATGTGCTGGTTGGAGGTACGGGAAATGACGAACTTCAAGGAGGAGACGGCAGCGACTATCTCGATGGTGGTGAGGGGAACGACTTATTGTTCGGTGGGTCTGGCAACGATACCTTGGCTGGCGGGGCTGGGCGCGATACCTATGTCTACAACCTAGGCGACGGCATCGACCGAATCGACGACTTCGCCGAGCCGGGGGCTGCCGGCGGGCCGATCGGCAACATTCTGAGCTTTGGCGCCGGGATCGGGCCATCCGACCTCCGTCTGGGTTTGGGCTCGTTGGCGATCCATTTGCCGGACGGCGGCGCGATCCATATCGAGGGCTTCAATGCCAACGACCCAGGGGCGAATCCGGTAATCGACACGTTCGAGTTCGCCGACGGCACAACCCTTTCTTACCACCAACTCATCGAACGCGGTTTCGATATCGTTGGCACCTCCGAGGACGACCGGTTGCAGGGCACAGCGACGGTGGACCGCCTACTCGCCCTGGAAGGGGACGATACGGTTTTTGCTGGCGCTGGGGCGGACCGCCTGGAGGGTGGAGCCGGCAGTGACTTTCTCGACGGCGGCGAGGGCGACGATTGGCTCGCAGGCGGTCTGGACGACGACCGCTATGCCTTTGGTCGGGGTTCCGGCTGGGATGTAATCTTCGACGAAGGCGGCGCCGCCGACGCCGTCGTGATGAACGGTGCTCTGACCCCGGCGGATATCACCCTCGCTCGGGACGGTGACGACGTCATCCTTGAATTGAAAGGAAGCACCGACCGGCTGACGCTGAAGAACTGGTATGTGGACGATAACCGGGTGGAAACTATCGAATTCGCCGACGGGAGCACGCTGGATGCGACCGCGATCGATCGGGCCGTCAACCGGGCATCCCTAACGGCCCGCGACGATAACGCGCGGATCGGCGAGGATGACGAGCTTGCCGTTGTCGGCAACGTCCTAAGCAATGACGGAGAGGACGACGGTGCGGTTCTGGCGGTAGCGAACCCCGGTGTCCACCAGGGCCGCTACGGCCGGCTGAGCTTGGCAGCGGACGGCTCTTACGCTTACGAGCTGGACCTGGAGGCCGACCCGGTACAGGCCCTGGCCCAGGGGCAAACGGTGATCGACACATTCGGCTATACGGTCACGGACAACGACCCGCTGAATCCGCGTCAGGGCGGAGCTACCCTCACCGTCAGTATCGAAGGCGCTAACGATGCGCCCGGCGCGCTCGACGACCGCGCCGAGGTTGTCGAGGACGGCATAAGCGAGGCGACTGGTAACGTGTTGGCCAACGATCGCGATCCGGACTCGAACACCGTGCTGAGGGTTGTCACTACTGGTAGTCTCGCGGGAGCCTACGGCACCTTGAGTCTGAGCGAGGACGGCGCGTATCGCTACCTGCTCGACAATGACGCCCAGGCGGTGCAAGGGCTCGCCGCCGGCCAGACGGTCACTGATCGGTTTGTCTACACCGTGGTCGATGATGCCGCGGACCCGCTTGCCGCCTCCGCTGAGCTGGAGGTGACCATCCACGGCGCTAACGATGCGCCCATTCTGGCGCAACCGATCCCCGATCGGAGCGGTGTCGAAGGTCAGCGCTTCATGTTTGAACTGCCGGTATCCACGTTCGTCGACATCGATCAGGGCGACGCACTCACCCTTTCGGCGGCGCTGGAGAACGGCAACGCGCTGCCCGACTGGTTGACGTTCGACCCGGAGACCGGCGTCTTCGAAGGCAGTCCGACCCTGGGAACGACAGGGCGCTACGCGATTCAGGTGACGGCGACCGATGCGAGCGGAGCATCGGCCTCCGGCCTGTTCGCCTTGACCATAGAGGCCGGTAGTGAGCCGGGCCTCAGCCTGACTGGCACTGCCGGGGCGGATTGTCTGCGAGGCGGCGCATTCGATGACGTGATCGACGGTCTCGGCGGCTTGGATTGGCTGCTCGGCAACGGCGGTAACGACACCCTGCTGGGGGGTGCCGGCTCCGATAGACTGGATGGCGGGCAGGGGGCTGATCGGCTGTTCGGCGGTGAAGGCATCGACAGTTTGTTCGGTGATGCAGGCGACGACCTCCTCGACGGCGGGAGCGGGGCAGACCTCATGCTGGGCGGCAGCGGGAACGATGTCTACGTGGTCGATCATCGGCTTGATACCGTATTGGAAGGCGGCCATGACGGTATCGACACCATCGAGACCTCGATCGACTACACCTTGGGGGCCAATCTCGAAAATCTCACGCTTATCGGTACCGCGTCCATCGATGGTACCGGCAATCGGCTCGACAACGTCTTGACGGGCAACGACAGTGACAACCGCCTGCAAGGTGGCGCCGGTAACGACACGCTGGACGGTTTGGGTGGCGCGGACACGCTGATCGGGGGCGTCGGCAGCGACACCTACCGTTTCGGTCGCGGTTACGGCACCGATACGGTGGTCGAACACGACACCACAGCCGGCGGCACGGATACCGTCCGGTTTCTGCCGGAGGTATCGGCCGATCAGCTCTGGTTCTCGCGCCCGGGCGCGAGCAACGACCTTGAAATCTCTATTCTCGGCACGAACGACACCTTGATCGTCAAGGACTGGTATGTGAGCGATGCGTGCCGGGTCGAGCAATTCGTCACCTGGGATGGCCGGACGCTGCTGGACAGCCAGGTGGAGAACCTCGTCACAGCGATGGCGGCCTTTGCCCCGCCGCCAGCGGGACAAACCACGCTGCCGCCAAGCTACCAAGACGCCCTCAACGCAGTGATTGCTGCCAACTGGCAATAGTGAAAAGGAGTCCTTGGCCTTCGCCGTACGTTAATGAAGGCCAAGGGCTCGAGTGGTTGGGTGAGCAAGGGATGAAGTTCATGCCAGCGTTTTCCCAGCTTCGACAAACACAAAGGGGTCATCCGTCGTTTCTGAACTTTGGTGATTTCTGCCAAGGCAACAAGCAAGTCGTATGGTTCTGTTTGAACCCAAACATGCAAAAATGGAAGACAAATCCACGCGACAGGCGCCGGACACGGGGCTCGCTTGTCTCGTGATGCTGGCCCGTTTTCACGGCGTCGCGGCTGATCCGGGGCAATTGCGGCATAGGTTCGGGGAGGGAAGCCGACCATTTGGCGTCACCGAGATCCTGCTCGCCGCCAAACAATTGGGGCTCAAAGCCAAGACCGTCAAGACCGACTTTTCGCGCCTCGCCAATACGCCGCTGCCAGCGCTTGCGATCGGGCGGGGGGACGACTTCTTCATTCTCGCAAGGAGCGACAACGAGAAAGTCCTGATCCACGATCCCTCGCGGGAACGGCCGGAGGTCGTTGCCCGAGACGACCTGGAATCGCGCTGGACGGGAGATTTGATCCTATTTGCCTCAAGAGCTTTCCTGGCCGGCGAATTCGCCAAATTCGACTTCACCTGGTTCATTCCAGCGATCGTCAAATACCGGAAGCTGCTCGGTGAAGTTTTACTGGCGTCGTTCGTCCTGCAACTGTTCGCCTTGGTGACGCCGCTTTTTTTTCAGGTTGTCATGGACAAGGTGCTGGTACACCGGGGTCTGACGACCCTAGACGTAATCGTTGTTGGTCTTCTGATCGTCTCGATCTTCGAGGTGGTCCTAAGCGGGCTGCGCAGCTATGTGTTCGCACACACCACGAGCCGCATCGACGTGGAACTCGGAGCTCGGCTTTTCCGGCACCTTTTGAGCCTGCCGCTTAGTTATTTTCAGGCCCGGCGGGTCGGGGATTCGGTCGCGAGGGTACGGGAGCTCGAACATATCCGCTCCTTCCTGACCGGCAACGCCGTGACCCTCGTACTGGACCTATTTTTCGCGGTGGTGTTCATCGCGGTCATGCTGTACTACAGCGGCTGGCTGACCCTGGTCGTGGTGGCTTCCTTGCCGCTCTATGGCCTTCTTTCACTGTCGGTCACGCCGCTGCTTCGAGCGCGGCTTCACGAGAAGTTCAATCGCGGTGCGGAAAATCAGGCGCTGCTGGTGGAAGCGATCGCCGGGATCGACACGGTGAAGGCTATGGCGGTGGAACCGCAGATGATCCGCCGCTGGGACCGCCAACTCGCGGCGTACGTCTCCGCCAGTTTCAGGACCGCGACCTTAGCCACGATTGCCCACGAGGGGGTTGCGCTGATCGGCAAGCTGGTGACGGCCGCTACCCTGTGGCTGGGCGCCCGGCTGGTCATCGAAGGCGAGTTGACCGTCGGCCAACTCGTCGCGTTCAACATGCTGGCCGGGCGGGTGTCGCAGCCCATCATGCGGCTGGCTCAATTGTGGACGGACTTCCAACAAACCGGCATTTCGGTCCAACGACTGGGCGATATTCTCAATAGCCGTAGCGAATTGTCCTCCGCCAACCGCTCGACCTTGCCACCGTTGCAGGGTCGGATCGAATTCGATCGGGTGAGCTTCCGCTATCGGCCCGACGGTCCGGAAGTGCTGCGGGAAGTGAGTCTCTCGATTGCGCCGGGACAAGTGATCGGCATCGTCGGCCGCTCCGGATCCGGCAAGAGCACCTTGACCAAACTCATTCAGCGCCTTTACGTACCCGAACGCGGTCGTATCCTTGTCGACGGCATGGACTTGGCGCTCGCCGATCCGTCATCCTTGCGCCGTCAGATCGGCGTGGTGTTACAGGAGAACGTCCTCTTCAACGCCACGATTCGGGAGAATATCGCCCTGGCCGATCCGGGCCTGCCCGTTGAGGCGGTGATCGGAGCGGCGAAACTGGCCGGCGCTCATGACTTCATCCTGGAATTACCCGAAGGCTATGACACGGTCGTGGGCGAGCACGGGGCGACACTGTCGGGCGGCCAGCGTCAGCGGATCGCCATCGCCCGCGCCCTGATCGCGAATCCCCGTATCCTCATTTTCGACGAGGCGACCAGTGCGCTGGATTACGAATCGGAGCGGGTCATTCAGAACAACATGAAGGCGATATGCCAGGGACGGACCGTCATCATCATCGCTCATCGGTTGTCCGCCGTGCGCCAAGCCCACCGGATTCTGGTGCTCGACCGCGGTCAGCTCGTGGAAGAGGGCACGCATGACGAGCTCCTGGCCCGCCAAGCGGGGCACTACGCCCGGTTGTATCGTCTGCAACAGGCGTGACCGGCAATGTGGCTACGCGGCATGGCGGATCTGATCCGGCGCTACGGACAGGTGTTCAGCCAGGTCTGGGCGGAGCGCAAAAAGCTCGATCCGCCATCGCGGCTCCCCCATGAGGCGGAATTCTTGCCTGCAGCCCTCGCCTTGCAAGAAACGCCCGTGTCTCCGGCGCCTCGTGTTTTCATGTGGCTGATCATGGCCTTTGCGGCGATTGCGCTGTCGTGGTCCATCGTCGGACAGGTCGATGTCGTGGCGAGCGCGCAGGGCAAGATCATCCCGAATGACCGAACTAAGGTCGTTCAACCGATGGAGACGGCGAAGGTGACGGCCATTCATGTCCGGGACGGGCAGAGCGTTAAGGCCGGCGAAGTGTTGATCGAACTGGATCCCACCATGGCGCAAGCAGACGCCGACCGCATCGCCAACGACCTGTTGACGGCGCGGCTGGACGCTGCTCGCGCCAAGGCCCTGCTGGAGGCCATCGAAAGCGAACGGCTGGCACCGATCGAGATCGAAGGTCTCGACGAGACCCGGCTGGCGGCCGAGCGGCGTCTTCTGGAAGGGCAGTACCTTGAATACCGTGCGAAGCTCAAACAATTGGATGCCGAGATTGTCCGACGTACGGCGGAGGAACGTGCTACCCGGGAACTGGTGCGGAAGTTGGAACAAATCCTGCCGATCACGCGGGAGCGGGCGGAAGATTACCGGGGACTACGGGAGCGGAATTTCGTCTCCAAGCATGCCTATCTCGAACTGGAACAAGCCCGTATCGAGCAAGAGCGGGACTTGGCCGCGCAACAAGCCAAACTGGCGGAAATTCAGGCCGCTCTAGCGGAAAGTCGACAGCAGCGGGATGCGCTCATCGCCGAAACGCGCCGTGTGGCTCTGGATCGGCTCCACGAGGCGGAGCAGCGAGTGACCGATCTGATACAGGAACTCATCAAGGCCGAAACCCGCGGGCGCTTCATGACTCTTACGGCGCCCGTCGATGGTGTGGTGCAGCAGCTGTCGGTGCACACGGTAGGGGGTGTCGTCACGCCGGCCCAGCCGCTTCTCGTTATCGTACCCCGCGACAATCCACTGGTAGTGGAAGCGTTCATCCAAAACAAGGACATCGGCTTCGTCAACGCCGGGCAAGAAGCCGAAGTCAAAATAGAGACCTTTCCGTTCACTAAGTACGGTACAATCCCCGCAACGATCATCCAGGTGTCGAACGATGCCATTCAGGATGAGAAACGAGGCTTGGTCTACGCGGCTCGGGTGGCTTTGTCTCGGGCCACGATGGTGGTGGAGGAAAAGACGGTGAACCTGACCCCGGGCATGGCGGTCACCGTAGAGATCAAGACGGGTAAGCGGCGCTTGATCGAGTATTTCCTCAGCCCGTTGTTGCAGTATGAAAATGAAAGCCTCAGAGAACGTTAGGGGTTTTATACCGCGATCAACGGTGTCCCGTCCGCCGCGGCTTGACGGGATGTATGAATCCGAGTACCGTTATTAGCTATTTATCGATTTTTTAAGTCTCGATCGGAACGGGCGTTTTCGAAACGCCTGATTCTTTTTTAGGGGTGTTGAAACCGTGGAGCTCAGCGGCGCGGAAATCCTAGTCCAAAGTCTTAAGGACGAAGGGGTTGAATATATTTTCGGTTACCCCGGCGGGGCCGTATTGCATATTTACGATGCCCTGTTCAAACAGGAAGACGTCAAGCACATTCTAGTACGCCACGAACAAGGCGCGACCCATGCCGCGGACGGGTACGCTCGCTCGACCGGCAAGCCGGGCGTGGTGCTGGTGACCTCCGGCCCAGGTGCCACCAATGCGGTCACTGGGATCGCGACGGCCTATATGGATTCGATCCCGCTGGTCGTCATCACCGGCCAAGTGCCCTTGCCGGTTATCGGCAGCGACGCTTTCCAGGAGTGCGATACCATAGGCATCACTCGGCCCTGCGTGAAGCACAACTTCCTGGTAAAGGACGTACACAAGCTGGCTGAAACGATCAAGAAAGCGTTCTACATCGCCACCACCGGCCGGCCCGGTCCTGTCGTGATCGACGTTCCGAAGGATGTGACCGACCCGAATATCAAGATTCCTTACGAGTACCCGAGCTCGGTTTCGATCCGCTCCTATAACCCGAATGTTAAGGGACACCGCTGGCAGATTAAGAAGGCGGTCGATCTTTTGCTTTCGGCGAAGCGGCCGATGATTTACTCAGGGGGCGGCGTTATTTTGGGCAATGCCTCAAAGCAGCTGACGGAAATCACCCGCATGCTCGGTTTTCCTATCACGAATACCTTGATGGGCCTCGGCGCCTATCCAGGCACCGATAGGCAGTTTCTGGGTATGCTGGGCATGCACGGAACGTACGAGGCGAACATGGCGATGCATGAATGTGATGTGCTGTTCGCCGTCGGCGCTCGCTTCGACGACCGGGTGACCGGCAAGCTCGCTCAATTTTGCCCACACGCGAAAATCGTTCACATCGACATCGATCCGGCGTCCATCTCCAAGACGGTGCGCGTCGATATCCCCATCGTCGGTGAAGTCGCCCATGTGCTCGACGACATGATCGAGATGCTACGGAACACCGATAAACGGCCCGACGAGGCTGCCCTCCGTGCCTGGTGGGAACAGATCGCGCGCTGGCAATCGTTGGATTGCTTGCGCTACGACCGGAACAGCTCGGTGATCAAGCCGCAGTACGTCATCGAGCAGTTGTACGAAGTCACCAAGGGTGACGCCTTCGTGACGTCTGACGTCGGACAGCATCAGATGTGGACGGCGCAGTTCTACAAGTTTGACAAGCCGCGCCGCTGGATCAACTCGGGTGGTCTCGGCACCATGGGATTCGGTTTGCCGGCGGCCATCGGCGTGAAGCTGGCTCACCCCGATGCGGATGTGGTGTGCGTGACCGGGGAAGCGAGCATTCAGATGTGCATTCAGGAACTGGCGACGGCTCTGCAATATCGGACGCCCATCAAGATCGTCAATCTCAACAACGGTTACATGGGCATGGTTCGCCAGTGGCAGGAATTCAGCTACGAAAGCCGGTATTCCCATTCCTACCTGGAAACCATCCCTGACTTCGTCAAGCTGGCCGAGGCGTACGGCCATGTCGGCATGAGAATCGAGAACCCGGCGGATGTGCGTCCGGCGCTGGAAGAAGCCTTTAAGCTGAAAGACCGCACGGTATTCTTGAATTTCATGACCGATCCTACCGAGAACGTCTATCCCATGATCGAGGCCGGCAAGGCCCACCATGAAATGCGCCTCGCTCCCGGTATGACCGTGGAAAGGGAGCTCGCCTGATGCGTCATATCATTTCGATCCTGATGGAGAACGAATCCGGGGCCTTGTCGCGAGTGGCGGGGCTTTTCTCCGCGCGCGGATACAACATCGAGTCGTTGACCGTCGCGCCCACGGAGGATCCCACCTTGTCGCGGATGACGCTGGTTACGTCGGGCAGCGATGAAATCATCGAGCAGATCACCAAGCAGCTCAACAAGCTGATCGACGTGGTCAAGGTCATCGATATTTCCGAATCCTCCCACATCGAGCGTGAATTGATGATGGTCAAAGTGCGCGCCGTCGATCGGGCGCGGGAAGAAATCATACGCCTGACCGATATCTTTCGCGGAAAAATCATCGATGTCACGCCTGTAAGCTATGTCATCGAGGTCACCGGCGAAAAGTCCAAGCTGGACGCGTTTCTGCAGACGCTAGATCGGGAGTCCATCATTGAGGTCGTTCGCTCCGGCACCACGGGCATTCTGCGTGGCGACCGCGGGCTTCATGTCTAGCTGCAATCGATGGATGAATTTCTCGGTGTGTGAAGAAGTCGATTCGAATCGTTCTCACCGCATCCCAATTACGCCGCACAATCCGCGAGCGGCGCTCACGTGTTCACCCGGTCGCCGGGAGCGAACGGGAACGTGCGAAGCACGGCCCAAAGGGCGAGCCTCAGGGATGAGGCGAGTAGTGGCCTCGCCACGCTACGCGGTCCGGCTTCGCTCGCGAGTCGTGGGCAGCCCATCCCTGGCCAGCCCGCTCGTCGCGTTGCGCCTCGCCCTGCCGGTCTGTCCCAAAGGGGAGAGGGACGTCTGCGGCTTTGCTTATTGACTGTTAGTAATCCGCTAAAACGATAAATCACGAGGACTATCCATGCAGGTTTATTACGATAAAGATGCCGACCTTTCGATTATCAGGAGCAAGAAGGTCGCCATTATCGGCTACGGCTCGCAGGGCCACGCTCATGCCAACAATCTGAAAGATTCGGGTGTTTCGGTCATCGTTGCTTTGCGTCCCGGTTCGGCGTCGGCCGTGAAGGCCGAGAACGCCGGATTGACCGTCATGTCGGTGGAAGACGCGACGAAACAAGCGGACGTCGTCATGGTGCTGGCTCCGGACGAACATCAGGCTAAGCTGTATTCCGAGCAGATCGAGCCGAATATCAAGCAAGGCGCGGCATTGGCATTCGCCCATGGGTTCAACATCCACTTCGAGCAGATCCAACCGCGCGCCGACTTGGACGTAATCATGATCGCGCCTAAAGGCCCCGGCCATTTGGTGCGCTCGACCTACACCCAGGGCGCCGGCGTACCAACGCTGATCGCGGTTTATCAGAACGCTTCGGGACTCGCTAAGGAAATCGCCCTATCCTATGCTGCGGCCAACGGCGGCGGACGTGCCGGCATCATCGAGACCACCTTCCGCGAAGAAACCGAGACCGACCTGTTCGGTGAGCAGGCCGTGCTTTGCGGTGGCGCAACCGCGCTCGTGCAGGCAGGGTTCGAAACTCTGGTGGAAGCGGGCTACGCGCCGGAAATGGCCTATTTCGAGTGCTTGCACGAGCTTAAGCTGATCGTCGATCTCATGTATGAAGGCGGCATCGCCAATATGCGCTATTCGATTTCCAATACCGCCGAATACGGCGATCTCACCCGCGGTCCACGCATCATCACCGAGGAAACGAAGAAGGAAATGAAGAAGATCCTTGGCGAGATTCAGCGCGGCGAGTTTGCCCGCGAGTTCATACTCGAGAATCAGGCCGGCTGCCCGACGTTGAAGGCCAAGCGGCGCCTCGGGCGCGAACACCTGATCGAACAGGTTGGCGCCAAGCTGCGCGACATGATGCCCTGGATCAAAGCCAACAAAATCGTCGACAAGAGCAAGAACTAAATCTTGCTTTCGGCCGGGAGCAAGCCGCGCGGTTCGCGCGCGGCCCTCCGAACGGGGCTTGTGTTAAGCTAGCCGGAATTATTCGGTTGATTCAACTCCAAGCGGGGCTATGGAAGAACAAATCCCTCCAGCAAGGCGGCGGCGCGGCATTTATCTCTTACCCAACCTGTTCACGACGGCGGCACTTTTCGCGGGTTTCTACGCCATTACGGCCGCGTTCAACGGCCACTTCGAAGTAGCTGCCGTGGCTATCTTCGTCGCCATGATCCTGGATGGACTTGATGGACGGGTGGCGCGCTTGACCAACACGCAGAGCGCCTTTGGGGCTGAATACGACAGCATGGCAGACATGATTTCGTTCGGCGCCGCGCCTGCCTTGGTCGCCTACATCTGGTCGCTGACGCTGCTAGGCAAGATCGGATGGGTCGCCGCGTTCGTTCACGCCGCCGGCGCGGCGCTTCGTCTCGCCCGTTTCAATACCCAGATCTCGACTGCGGACAAGCGTTATTTTCAGGGTCTACCCAGTCCGTCCGCCGCCGCTATCCTGGCCGGATTTATCTGGTTCAGCGAAACCTACGGCCTGAGCGGCGAATCCATGCGCTATGTTTCGCTCGGATTGGCCTTAATGACTGGGCTCCTGATGGTCAGCAACTTCCGTTACTACAGCTTCAAAGACGTGGATCTTCGTGGACGGGTGCCGTTCGTGTGGGCCATTCTGGTGATGCTGGTCTTCGCCTTCATCTTCACCAATCCGCCCTTGATGCTGTTCGTCATCTTTACGACTTACGCGATTTCGGGGCCGGTGCTGACTTTGCTCTGGCTGCGGAAAATGCGGAGCGAGCGCCGAACCTGAAAAAGGGGACTCCACTGGTGTCCCGGCCCATGTTAGACGGAGGAAAGGTTTGTCGTTCATGGCGCTTGTACGATGTCCGCGTGAGTAATATAGTTGCCTAAAAGGTAGTTCCGAACTCCATGTACCGAAGCGCTTCTCCGCAATGTTTTAAATCCAGCCGAAGTCTCGGCTGCGCCGGCATTGTTTGCCGCTCCGAACTCCTTCGCCTTCTGCGCCTTCTCCTGCTGCCCTGAGGGGCAGGGCAGGAGATCAGAGCCATTTCGAAATCCTAAGCACGAATATCACGCGGACCCTCTCGCGGAGAGGCCACGAGAGATCAACGGGAATTTATCATGAGCGACAAACTTATCATTTTCGACACGACCTTGCGGGACGGCGAGCAAAGTCCCGGCGCGTCCATGACGCGGGACGAGAAAGTGCGGATTGCCAAGGCTCTTGAACGTTTGCGGGTAGATGTCATCGAGGCTGGTTTTCCCGCGGCGAGTCCGGGAGATTTCGAATCGGTGCGAGCTGTGGCTCGGGCGATCAAGGAAAGCATCGTATGTGGTTTGGCCAGGGCTCTGGACAAAGACATCGACAGTGCGGGAGAGGCGCTCGGAGAGGCCAATCGGGCACGTATCCATACCTTTATCGCCACCTCGCCGATTCATATGCAAAGAAAGCTGCGCATGGAGCCGGACCAGGTGATCGAGTACGCGGTAAGGGCCGTGAAGCGGGCGAGACAGTACACGGATGACGTCGAATTTTCGCCGGAAGACGCGGGCCGCTCGGAAGAAGATTTTCTGTGCCGGATACTCGAAGCCGTGATCGAGGCGGGCGCGACGACCGTGAACATCCCGGATACGGTCGGATACAGCGTGCCGGAGCAATTCGGCGCCACGATCCGCCGCCTGAGAGAGCGTATTCCCAATTCCGACAAGGCGATATTTTCCGTACATTGTCACAACGATTTGGGGTTGGCGGTCGCCAATTCCTTGTCCGCCGTGTTGAACGGCGCCCGCCAGGTCGAATGCACCATCAACGGCCTGGGCGAGCGGGCCGGCAATGCGGCGCTGGAAGAGATCGTGATGGCGGTCAAGACCCGTAGGGATGTGTTCCCCTGCCGGGTCGACATCGACACCCGCGAGATCGTGGCGTGCTCCAAACTGGTCTCGAATATCACCGGTTTTCCGGTGCAGCCCAATAAGGCCATCGTCGGCGCCAATGCGTTCGCGCACGAGTCCGGCATTCATCAAGACGGCGTCCTGAAAAGCCGCGAGACCTACGAAATCATGAGGGCGGAAGATGTCGGCTGGACCGCCAACCGAATGGTGCTCGGCAAACATTCCGGACGCAACGCGTTCCGCACGCGCATGCAGGAGCTGGGGATCGAATTCGGGTCCGAGGAGGAATTGAACGAGGCGTTCCAGCGATTCAAGGAGCTGGCCGATAAGAAACACGACATTTTCGATGAAGACCTACAGGCCTTGATTACAGAAGCAGGTGTCGAGGCGGAGGACGAGCGGGTTAAGCTGGTCGCGTTGAAAGTGTGTTCGGAAACCGGCGAAGTACCCTGCGCGCGCGTGACGCTCAAGCTCGAAAATCAGGAGGTGAGCGGTACGGCTCAGGGCAGCGGCGCCGTCGACGCGAGCTTCAAGGCCATCGAGTCTTTGGTCCATACCGGTTCCACCTTGCTGTTGTATTCGGTCAACAACATCACGACCGGCACCGATGCACAGGGCGAGGTGACGGTTCGCCTGGAAAAAGGCGGGCGCATTGTCAATGGACAGGGAGCGGATACCGATATCGTGATCGCTTCGGCCAAGGCGTACGTTAATGCCGTCAATAAGCTGCTGGCGCCACAGCAACGCATGCACCCGCAGGTAGCGGGAGATGTGTGATTGTGCAGGGCACTCCGGGAAGCGTCGATAAGTGAAGCTCCGGTTTGGTCTCCGGCGGAGGATCAAGCTGTGTCACTGACTGATCTAGCGGCCCCTTATTGTTTCCTCTCCCAAAGGGATGGGGCGTGTTCAAAGCGTCCTTAAAAGATCCGAACCGAGATCACTATGCCTTGCGACAAACGACGGCTGAGTTATCTCGACGCAATGGGCATCCGGGTTTGGGTTCCGAGGCGGCAGACTGCGTTCGATCAAGTTGAAGCGACAGACCACTCGGACGCGGTAGTGGTGGATGATCCAGGCCCAGAACTCAGCGAAGCGGACACGGCTACGGCCGACACGGGTGTTTCGTGTCCCTCCCTAGACTGGGAAGAATTGGAAGCTCGTGTGGCAGGATGTACCGCCTGCCCTTTGCATCAGGGCCGTACCCAAACCGTTTTCGGCGTCGGAAATCGCGCAGCCGATTGGATGGTCATCGGGGAGGCGCCGGGAGAGCAGGAAGATCTGCAGGGCGAGCCGTTCGTGGGTCGAGCGGGCCAACTGCTCAACGAAATGATTTGGGCCATCGGTCTTCAGCGGGAGGCGGTTTATATCGCCAACGTGATCAAGTGTCGCCCTCCCGGGAACCGCGATCCGGCCCCCGAGGAAACGGCGGCCTGCGAACATTTTTTGAAACAACAGGTCGCGTTGATAAAACCCAAGATCATTCTGGCCGTAGGTCGTATCGCCGCTCAGAATCTATTAAAAACTGGGACGCCTATCGGTAAACTGCGCGGTCGAGTGCATTACTATGACCAGATTCCGCTGGTTGTGACTTACCACCCCGCTTATCTGCTGCGTTCGCAAACGGAAAAGCGCCGGGCGTGGGAAGATCTCAAACTAGCCATGCGGGCTTTTCGACAACAAAATAGATAAAGACGTCCGCCATGTTCGATTTGTTCGACTTGTTCGAGCGCATCAGGAAATTCATCGGTTATGATGCCGAAACCGAGTTTTATTACCGACACTTTCCCAGTCTCGTGAAAAATGCCGAGTTGATCATCCGCCCAATGCGGCGGTCCGACCTCAAAGTGGTGGCCGCCATCGAGCAAAGCGCTTATGAATTTCCCTGGGAGCCCAGCACCTTTCGCGACTGTTACTCGGTAGGGTATTGCTGCTGGGTCGGCGAAAAGGCCGGGCAGGTCGTGAGCTACGGCATCGCGTCGGTTGGGGCGGGCGAATCGCACGTGCTCAATCTCTGCGTGTCGCCAGAGAATCAGGGGCGGGGTTACGGGAGACTCATGCTGGAAAAACTCATGGCGGTCGCCAAGGAGCACAAAGCCGAAACGATCTTCCTAGAAGTGCGTCCGTCCAACACGGCGGCCATCAAGCTTTATCATCGGCTGGGATTCAACGAGATCGGTACCCGAAAAGGCTATTATCCCGCTCGAAACGGAAGGGAAGACGCCCTGGTGATGGCTCGCATGCTGTAATCGCTGAGGCGGGAACTGCGTTGTCATGACGCCAGAGGCATAGCTACCGGTCTGCCATCGATCTTGACATCGCCGCCGCCGGTTAAGTTTTGACAAGGGCGCAGACGGATGCTCATCGCCTTGCGGAGAGTTTCCCGAGCGACATCACTGGCAACTACCGGATAACTCAATTCTAGAGTTGGACGGCGGCGGTCAACCCAACACCTCCGTAAGATCCACATCGATTTCTGGAAGCGCCAGAGGTTTCAGGTGTTCGCCTGCGCCGTGCCGTTGCAGTGAGCGATAGCCCTCCGCTGACGGTTCACGAAACACCTCAACTGTTCGGCTTTCGAGATCAACCAGCCAGACTTCCGGAATACCGTGGCGGCCGTACAGAGGAATTTTGACCGGGCGGTCGTATTCGAGAGATGCATCGGCGACTTCGATCAGGAGTAGGATGTCCTCGGGACCAGGATGGGCGGAGGCATACCGATCCTTTTGCGCCTTTACGATCGAAATATCCGGTTGCGGCTCGGAAGTGTCAACGCCGACTGAAAAGTGACCCCTTTTGAGGGTTTATCGCCGAAGTAAAATTGACCCCTTGAGGCCCAAAAGTTATTCGACGGCCGCTGTCTGCGGCGGGGTTGTTCCTGCCTTGCGCTTGTCCTTCAATCGGTAACTGTCGCCGGTGATTTGCACGATGTGGGCGTGATGCAGGAGCCGATCCAGCATCGCGGCCGTCAGGGTCTGATCATCGGCAAAGGTGCCCGCCCACTGGGTGAACGGCAGGTTGCTGGTGAGAATCAGGCTGCCGCGCTCGTAGCGCTTGGCGACGACGTTGAAGAAGAGATTCGCTTCGTCACGTCCGAGCGGCAGATAGCCGATCTCATCGATGACCAACAGCCTGGGCGCCATCACGACCCGGTTGAAGTACTCCTTGAGACGCTCCTGGCGGTGTGCGGCGGTGAGTTGCAACATCAGATCGGCGGCGGTGACGAAGCGTGTCTTGAGGCCGGCCATCACCGCGCGGTAGGCCAAGGCGATCGCCAGATGGGTTTTACCAACCCCGCTGGGGCCGAGCAGGACGATGTTCTCGGTGCGCTCGATAAAGCTCAAACCCGCCAGTTCCTGGAGCTGGGCCCGGGGCGCTCCCAAGGAGAAAGCAAAGTCGTACTGCTCCAAAGTCTTCACGACCGGCAAGGTGGCCATCTTGAGCAAGGTCTGCCGGGTGCGTTCGGCGCGGGCCTTGGCCTCGGCGATGAGCAGTTTCTCGAGGAAGTCGGCAAAGCTCTCCTCGCGATCGGCGGCCTGCTGGGCCAGGTGGGGCCAGTCCGACCCGATCCGCTCGAGCTTCAGGCTTTGGCTGAGTTCGGTAATCCGGGCGTGCTGCAGATTCATGCCGTCACCTCCAGCAACTGGTCGTACACCGACAGGGGATGTTGCAGGCTGTCATGGGGCAAGACGCGGCCAACGTGCCGCTGGGGTGCCGGCAAGCCTTGGGGTGCCTGAACCGGCAACGGCCGCAGGGCGAGGCGCTCTTCGGCCAATCGCACCGCGGGCTGTACGCCGGTGGTGCCGTGCACCCGTTGATGCGCCACCTGATCGAGCCAGGGGCCGATCTGGGCATTGGCGGTCTCGACATCGAGTGTCAAGCCGGCGCTCTTGAGCGTGGCCGCCAGTGGCGTGATGAAGCTGGCTTTCAGGTATCCGTTGAAGCGCTCCACCTTGCCCTTGGTTTGGGCCCGGTACGGCCGGCAGACCTTGGGCCGGAAGCCATACGCCCCGGCCAGCGCGTACAGGGCCGGGTGCCAGCGGTGCCGGCCTTCACCGTAGGCGTCCCGTTCGGTGATGATGGCGCCGGCATTGTCGAACAGCACCTCTTCGGGCACCCCGCCGAAGTAGTGGAGGGCCTCGCGCAGCCCCGTCAACCAGGCCGCGCTGTCCTCGCGGTCGGAAAAGCGCACGAACGTGGCGCGACTGAACCCCAGCGTGGCCACGAAGGCTTTGAGCGGATCGCGCCCCCGCCGGATCGTCGTGAAATCGGCCTGCATCTGGCGGCCCGGTGGGGTTTCAAAGCGGACCACCGGTTCTTCCGGTCGCCGTTTGAAGGGGGCGAGATACGCCTTGAGCTGGCTGATGCCGCCTGCATAGCCCCGTTCACGAAGCTCTCGCAGCAGCACCGTGGCCGGAATCCAATGCGGACGTGCCGCCTCGATGCGTTGCTGCAGATAGGCTTTGAAGGGATCCAACTTGCAGGGGCGGGGCGCCCGCAGCCGGTACCGGGGCAACGCGCTTTCGCTGCGCAGGTACTTGCGTACCGTGTTGCGCGAGACGCCCAGCTCCCGCGCGATGGCTTTGATGCCATGGCCCTGTCGGGCCAATACTTTGATCTCCACTGACTGCTCCTGAGTCAACATTTCCGCGGCTCAAAAAAGCCGCCATTTTCCCCCAAGGGGTCAAATTTACTTCGGTGTCAGGGGTCATTTTTACATCGGCGGTGACATATCGAGAGCGGTGATTTGGCTCATCTTGATTCCTGGGTCGTTGATGAAGTACTTCATCTCGCCTCTGTGCTAAATCTACCCCTACAGCTTTTATTAGGATTTAAATGCCCGAAATGTGGTCACTGAATGGTCACCGGTTTCGACTCCGTTGTCTGCCTCTCGGCCGATATCGGCCATTACCATCGGTACTTATGAAAAAAAGCGGTATCGTCCTATCAACGAAGAGATTAGCGATTAATGCGCTTTGCCTGGGGTCCGCGTAGGTTGCGATGCCGAAGGTAGCGCATCGGTGGAGTTCTGCACGGGAGCACGTACGTCCTAGTGGAATTCGTTTCCGATGCCACCCACGGGCGAGCCGGTTCTATAAACTGTTCATCTACCGGAGCCAATCGCGAAGGGTCCCGCTTTGATGAATGGCTCTTTGAATTGGAATCGGCCACGCCAATTGAGCCGGCAGTTGCCGGTGAATCTCAAAGAGCGGGCTACGCTACGTTCAATCGGCCGCGCCGTCGATACCGTCATGGAAGTGAGCGGATCCCGGACGGAATGAAAGGGAAGCTGGCGTGGTCAGGTGCGGAAGGGTGGTACCTCGCATTTCTATATTGCACATTTTCTGGGCTACCGGCTAACCACGATCCCCAGGCGGTCGTCGGCACCCGGATCGGCAATCCGACCAATATATGCCTTCGATGCCAACAGTCCACTTACCAGCGACGGCGCTTCGCCGATGCCTCCCAAGTTTCAGACAGAACGGTGCAAGTCATCGTTTTTGCGTTAGCAGTATCGCAAATGCCAGATTGGCGATAAGCGGCAGCCCAGTGACCTTGCCTTGACGCAGCCGTTTCCCCGACGACGCCACCAGAGCCGAAGACGAGCCCCTTTGTTCAAGGCTCGCCAAATAGGTCGGGAGTAGAGACTTTGTCAGTTCAGTGCTCGATTGGAATCCGTATCTTCTGCCCCGGAAATATCAAGTCGGGATCCTTGATGACCTCCCGGTTTGCTTCGAAGATCTTTGAGTATTTATTGGCATCCTTGTAGAACCGCTGTGCGATTTTCGACAGCGTATCACCGGGCTGAATGACGTAATACTGCGTCTCGCCGAATGTCTCCACAGTCTCGGGACTCGATACTCCGGCCGGCAGCTTGACACCTTCGACTTTCACAGCTTCAACGCCTTTGATGTTGCCGGCCATTAGGGCTGCTTTCTGCACGGCCTCCGCTGATTCGGCCTCGCCTGAGAGATAGGCGACGGAATCCCGGAAATCCACTTTTAGGTTCTTGATACCGGGATTGTTTTGGTTGATGTGCTCTTCTATTTTTCGAGCGGCGTGGCCTTCTTCGGTGAAAAGCCGATGTCCAATGTCCCTAGCAAAATCGAAAAGTCCCATGTTTGCTTCTCCTTTCCTTTTCCTTATCAATAGCCTTTGCGATTATTGGACAATTTGCATTGCATGTAATTCGTCGCAGGGGTAGGGGGAGCGCGAGTGCGGTGGATGTTTTTGTTGGGCTGTTCGATTTGGCTGATGACTGCGTGGAGTGCCGAGCAGGTTACGGTCAGAATCGAGGGGCCAGACGAGAAATTAGAAAGGAATATCCGCGCACTGTTGACCATTGCCCAAGCGGAGAACATGAGCGACGCTCACAGGGTTCACATTGCTCACGAGCGCGCGCCGGACGAAATTCGAAAAGCCTTGGAGCCGTTCGGCTACTACCGCCCGAAAATCGATGCGGCGCTGAAACGCGAAGGATCGGGCTGGCTTGCTGTCTATCGAATCGACCCTGGCGATCCGATCAAGCTGAGCGCAGTGGATGTGCGTTTGACCGGTGAAGGTCTCGAACTGCCCGAGTTCAAGACCTTGATCACGCGTTTTCCGCTCAAAGCGGGCGATGTGCTCGATCAGACCCGTTATGAAAGGGGAAAGGATGCATTCTCGGAAACGGCCGACGAGTTCGGGTTTTTTGACGCCCGGTTTACCCGTGCCGAGATTGAGGTGTATCTCCGGGATTATCGAGCCGAGATCCATCTGCATTTCGATACCGGTCCGCGCTACCGCTTCGGCGAAGTATCGTTCTCAGAAACGCCGCTCGAGCCGTCTCTACTCGAACGATTCGTAAATTTCCGGCCGGGCGAGCCATTTCGTGCCGCAACCCTGGTGAGGTTTCAGAAAAGCCTGCTCGACAGCAGTTATTTCTCCAAGGCCGATGTCGTTCCTCATCCCGAACAAGCCAAAGCAAGAGAAGTTCCGATTTCAGTGAAGTTGGCGATGCAACCGAAAAACCGGTATCAGGCAGGTGTGGGATACGGCACCGACACCGGGCCGCGTGCAACCTTGGGCTATCGCAATCGGTACTTGAACCGCCATGGCCACAGTGTCTACGTCGATCTGCGGTTATCGCTGATCCAGACCAGACTGGACGCGCTATACGCCATTCCCTTGAGGCGGCCGGATAAAGACGAGCTGGGCTTCGCTGCGCAAATCGGCACCCAGGATACCTTGGCCGGAACGGCCGAAATCTCTCGAATCGGCGTCAGGCATTCTACCGGACGCTGGTGGTTGCGGGAAATATTGTCGCTGGATTTACAGCGCGAGCGCTTCAATGTGGGGGAGGGGCCTCAGACCTCGGTTTTGCTGCTTCCAAGCGTCACGTACACCTGGTTGAGCACGGAAAACGTGATGAATCCGGAACGCGGGGCGCGTGTGGATCTGATCGGGACCGGAGCCTGGAAAGACCTGCTGTCGGATGTTTCGTTCTTCAGTCTGCGGCTCAATGCCAAGGGCATCTATAGCCTTGGGGAGCGCAACCGGGTGATCGCGCGCACCCAACTCGGCTACATCGGCACAGACCGATTCCGCGAACTGCCGCTGACCCAACGCTTTTACGCCGGCGGAGACAAATCGGTGCGCGGTTACCGACTGAACGAGATCAGCGCTAGGAACGCGGATGGGGACCGTATCGGCGGGCGCTATCTGACCATCGGCAGCCTCGAATACGAGCGAACGCTGTTCGGCCCTTGGGGGGTGGCTGTGTTCTACGATGTGGGACGGGCCGCCAACCGTTTAGACGAGCCGTTCAGTCACGGCGTCGGCCTCGGCGCGCGCTGGCGCTCGCCCGTAGGGCCGGTTCGGCTCGATTTCGCCGTGCCGCTGTCCAAAGCGGAAGACTCGTTTCAGGTCCATCTGATTCTTGGGCCCGATCTATGAGGCGTGTTTTGGTGGCCGCACTTGTCGGCTTTCTGGTCCTCATTGTCTTGGGCCATGTGTTGCTAATGACGGAAACCGGCTTGAATTGGTTGGTTCGCGGAATGGAACTCGGCTTCGATCAGTTGAGCGTCGGGCGAACGGTGGGTTCGGTACTGGGCGGATTTTCGCTACGGGATGTACGTTACCGAGATGAGCGATGGAGCGTAGAGGTTGGGGATTTTGCCGTCGAGTGGCGGCCTGGATCCCTGCTGCGAAGAACCTTACAGCTTAACGCCGTTCACGTGGATGACGTCCGTGTTGTACAGACTGCCGATACGGCGCCGGAGCCAAGTACTCCAAGATTGCCCGATTTACGTTTGCCGCTGGATGTGGCGATCGACGATTTCGAAATTCGCCATGCGAGTTGGCGGTCCTCGGAAGCGGAGGAACCGATCCGGCTGGATCGGATCGATGCCGGCCTGAACATCCGGGAAGGTCGGATGACAGTGGTTCGGCTAGTGGTGACAGCGCCTGAAGGCGATGTATCGCTCAATGGGAGCATTGCTCCCGGCGAAACGCAACCTATCGACCTTGATACGGCGTGGAACGTAACCTTGTCAGAGAGGCCGAGAATCGCCGGAAGCGGAAAGATAACAGGAAACCTGGATCGGATTTCGACGGTTCAGCAGATTACGGCCCCGACGGCGATGAGCGTGACGGCGAACGTCTCGATCCGAGAGGACGCGGTTACCTGGAGCGCAGAGATCGATCTTCCCGAATCTCCACTGGATCGGATCGATCCGGACTGGAAGGCTTGGCCTTTTTTCGCGCATCTCAAGGGCGAGGGCACCGGCAGCGAGGCCGCGGTTTTCGGAGATTTCACCTTGGTCGTACCCGACGTGGGCCAAGCTCAAGGACGCCTGGACCTGCGCTACCGCGGACCTGGCGAACTAGGTCTGGAAACGTTGGTCCTGCGTCTCCCGGAGACCGGGACGGAGTTCATTGTTGCAGGGCGGGTCCGGAATCTTCAAGATACCCCTGAAATCGGCTTGGAAGCCCGCTGGAAGAATCTGTACTGGCCGCTACGAGCGGATAGCGAGTGGCGTAGTCCGGAAGGACGTTTGAGCGTAACAGGAACCCGTTCAGACCTTCGGGTCGAGCTCGACGGTCGTATCCGTGAACAGCGGGTGCGAGCGAAAGGAAGCCTGGGTTTTCCGGCAGACGCAGTCGTTTTCCGAGATTTGCGAGTGGACAGCGCGTCCACAGCTTTGAGGGTGGATGGTACCTGGGGGCCGCAAACAGATCTCCGTTGGACGCTGAGGTGCGACGATCTGGGGCTCTGGCTGCCGGGGGCCGGCAGTCGGATGACGAGCAGCGGAAAACTTGAAGGGCCGCGGTCGGCGCCCGCCGTCAAAGCGGAGCTTCATGTCGCCGGTTTGCGATTCCCGGATTACGGCGCGCGGGACTTGAGACTGACCCTTGACGCAGGCGTCGAGCCTAATGCGCCGGTGGTTTTCGATCTGCGCGGGAATGGGGTTCGTTTCAAGGACTACATCATGACGGTATCGCTTTCCGGCCGGGGCAGCCGGGAGCGGCACCGCTTGACCGGTCGGATAGACGGCCCACCCTATACGTTCGCTTTCGAAGCGGAAGGCGGACTGAAAGACGATGCGTGGAGCGGTGTGCTGAGTCGGTTCGATATAGCGGAGCCTCGGGCGGGTTCCTGGACCCTGCGCCGGCCAGCCGGCCTGAAACTCGCGAAAGCGGAAAGCAGGATCGAGGAAATCTGTCTGACCAACCACGACGCATTCTGGTGTGTCGGAGGAGGGATCGACGAGGCGGGCGCGTGGTGGGGCACGACCCGTGTGTCCGGGCTTCCGTTAAATATATTGCAAAAAGAATTGCCGCAGTCAGTTGCGATGACCGGCGTCCTAAACGGGAATGCTGTGTTCCGTGGAAAAGACGACCTGTTGGACCGGGGCGTTCTCGATATCCAGCCGGAGGGCATCGCGCTGGACCTCGCCGTCAGCGAATCGAAAAAGGTTCGCATAAAGCCGGAAACGGCATCGGTACACGCCGATCTCGTCGGCCGTAGGTTGACGATGCAACTCACAATCAGTCAGGCCGGGCTCGCAGATATTCGGGGTTCGCTGGAAAGTCGGGGAGCTTTCCGACTATCCGAGCTTCAAGACCTTCCGATAGAGGGACGCCTGACGGCGAATTTGGAAAGCCTGGCGGTGTTCGAGCCTTGGCTGGAGCGTGTCGAAGGACTGAGTGGATCGTTCAGGGGAGATCTGGAGATCGCCGGTACGGCGCGTGCGCCTATCGTGGGTCTCGTGGCCGACATCCCGGATGCCGGTTTTCGCGTGCCCGAGTTGGGTATCGATGTCGAACATTTGACACTGCGGGCGAATTCTGTGGAGCAACGGCAACTCCGGCTCGAAGGAAGCGCAATCTCGGGCGGAGGACGCTTACGGATGAGTGGCCTCTGGCGGCTCGAGGCGGCCGCGGGCTGGCCGCTAAGCCTGAGTTTTGACGGAACCCGGTTCCTCGGCGTCGATACGCCCGAGGCCAAGATTTATCTGTCGCCGAGTATCGAGATCAGGAGCAAAGGACAGCGTATCGATGTGCAGGGTAGGGTGGATGTGCCGGAAGCATCCATCGCTATACCCGATAAGGAACAAGCCGTGACCCCTTCCGATGATGTCGTGGTGGTCAACGGCGATTCGCCCGAGGCGGAAACCGGATTTCAGCTTCACGGCAACGTACAGGTCGTCCTGGGTAACAAGATACAAGTAAAAGCGGCCGGCTTTAAAGGCAAGGTCGACGGCAGCGTGAGGATCGTGCAAGAGCCGGGCGAGGATGCTCACGGAATCGGGGAAATCGCGATCAAGGAAGGCATTTATTCCTTCTACGGTGTGGACCTGAGCATAGACGACGGGCGTCTGATCTTTACGGACACGCCAGTGGACAATCCCGGACTGGACGTTACCGTTACGCGGAAGCTGAATCAGGTGGTGGCCGGTGTACGGGTACTAGGAACTCTCAAAAAGCCCAACATCTCCTTGTATTCCGTCCCGCCGTTGCCCGAAGCGGATATTCTCGCCTACCTGGTCGCCGGAAAGCCGCTGGATTTTGCTCCGCGCGAGGAAGGCGATAGGCTGAGAAGCGCAGCTATTTCCCTGGGCGGAGCGGCCGGAGGCATGCTCGCCAAAGAAATCAGCAGCCGTTTCGGGCTGGGTGGGCTGTTGGACGAAATCGGCATCGACGCACCGAACGGAACTGACACCACTTCGCTCTTCCTGGGGAAATATCTGACGCCGCGGCTTTATTTGCAATACGGTTTAGGCTTGTTCCAGTCGAGCAATGTCTTTAGGCTGCGCTACAAACTCAACGAACATTGGCGGCTTCAGTCGGAAACCGGTGATGACCAGAGCGGCGCGGATATTCTTTTCGAATGGGAAAAATAGTGAAAGGGGGCGATCGAGCCTCTGGTTCGCCGTCTTGCCGAAGGCGGTGCCCGAACAAATCAGCTTGCGAGGGACGTAATCCGTTGGCTAGCATTCCTTCCGCGAACGCCGGTAGTCCGGTAGCGATAAAAGATCCTAGAAGAAATAAGCTTGTGTTTCTATTGCATTGAAACACGGATAAATTCCGCTCCTAATCATGAAAATGCTTCTGTCCCTCATCCGAAAAACGCTCATCGTCTTGTTCATCCTCGGTCTCTCCGTGCTGATCACGGTCGGTCTTTTTCGCTACCGCAGCGAGCGGGGCGCAGAGGGGGATACCTGGAAGCAAACCGTGGCCGAAGACACCATCGAAGGATACTTGAAGTATTTGCGGAATTGCCAATCCTGCCCACATGAACGGGATGCCCTAGATGCGCTGGACCGACTTCAAAGCCGACGCGGATTGGTCGCTCGGCTAGAACAAGGGCATTTACCGCCCCGCGTGGGAATTACCCTCCCAGTGTTTTCTCCCGATGGAAAAGAGATTCTGGCGGTAGGCGGACGGAATCTGTATTTCTGGGATGCTTTCACGGGAAGGCGTTTGATCCGCAGCAGGGACGGCTTTCAGACCAGGGGCGGGCGCTATCTGGAAAGCTTGGCCTATTCTCCGGACGGGAGCCGCATTGCAGCCGGCATGTCAGGAAAAGAGGCGGGATATCTCATTTTATGGGACCAAAAAACGGGGGAGCTTCTAGCCGACCACGCCGTGGACTGGTATGACGTCAAGACCGTTGCATTCTCTCCGGACGGGAATTCCATCGGCTGGAGCACCCATGGGCCGATCGGAATTTGGGAACCAAGCAGCGGAAAATTCCTACGGGCCACGCATGAAGGGGCGAGCGCCTTGGCATTCGTCCGCAGAGACGACGGCAAAGCACTCTTGGTAACCGCTTCAGGGCGGAACGTTTGGTTTTGGGATGTCGCATCCATGGAAGTCCTCAAGCGGTCGGAGCTCGACACCGAACGATCGCTCTTGGGATTGAGCCAGGACGGCCTCCTGGTGGCTTTTCGCCAAGGGTCTGTTCTCGAACTGTGGGATACGCGATTGGGCACGCTCATCGCCAGCTTGGGAAATCACGAGAGCGAGATTACCGCCTTCTGCCGGGAGAGTCGCAAGGGCTGGATCGCCGCGGGTACGAAAGGTGGCACACTGTACCTGTGGGATCTGGCGGAGGCGAAGCGATTGGGAAGCGTGCTAGCGCATGATGGACCGATCGAACATATCGCATGTTCCAAACAGGGCAAGGTGGTTACCACCAGTTGGGATGCAGCCAAGATCTGGGATCTTGAAACGCTGCGCGCTTCAAGCGAACAGTAACAATATCGGCCCGCTCCCCGGGCTATGTGCCTTGCCTTGTTGTCGGGAAGGTCGAGAACTACGCGACCATGGAAATTCGTTCGGCGCGATACGAACTCTTACGTATTCTCCCTGTAGAAAGTAGGGAGTTTAAATAAAACCACTCGCTCGACAGCCGTAAGGGCTGACAAAACTTCCGAAGAACGATATCCAGTTCGGAACTGAAACGTTCCAAACGGGTCGGCATGCGGTAAAGAACCATACGGAAATGCCGAAGGACCGGATGTGCTTGACGGACCCTGGATGTCCCGCGGGATTAGGACTTTCTTGATTCAACCGGCATGGTCGTTATGAATCCGGATTGCTCGACAGGAGACCGGGTTTGTGCAAGTTCGGCTGGGATGCCAATGTGGAACAAGGAAGTTCTCTCTTTGTGGTGGTTTATTGAGGAGGTTTTGACCGAGTTGCTTCCAATCGGGGCGCAACAATCTACCCACGAAAGGATGCAATGCAGCGATGCGTTACCGCTCGCCCTGAGTACCTCGGTTTGACTCAGGATAGGCTTAGGACAAACGGTAATGTATCGATTCCGTTCATGGAGAGAGTGTCGAATTCTCCCATGAGCCTTTTGGAAAAGGCATGAGCGGAATTCACTTGTTCAGAGCTCCCTTAAGGGAAGAAAAGACAAACAGAAAATTGAGCCAGGAGGTTCCTGACATATGGCTAGGAAAGCGCCGAAAGCCGTGGACGATATCGTGGGAGAGTCGACGCAGGATTTCTCGGGAGGCACCACTCCTCCCTCCGAAGACACGATCAACCAAAGAATCGCCGAGGCGGCTTATTATCGTGCCGAAAAGCGAGGTTTCGTTCCGGGTTATGAAGTAGAAGATTGGCTGGAGGCCGAGAAGGAAATCAGATCTGCCGCCCTCGATTAACCGGGTTTTTTGATATATCGCGCATTTTTGATTTGAGTTCGCCCCTACAAGCGATACGAGAATGCGCTAGATTCGATTTCCCCAGAAGGCAGAAACTTCACTCCCCCCACCCTCACCTCTTCTGTTTCTGCCTTCCTTTTTTTAACCGCGCTTGATGCGTTCGACGTGTCGCCGTCTTTCATCTTCAGGTTCCCACGGTCATAATCGGTTTTCGTCTATTTGACGAATGATCTCCGATACCTAGCGTTTGTCTGATCTTGTAACTACTCGATTCAATTTTGTCGATACGGCCAGAATGCACGGCACTGAACTTCGTCGAAAACTTGCAGAGGAAACGGGACAAATCACGTGGCAGGAACTTGAGCGCCATTTCGCACGAGGTGCCTTGATCGTGATCGGACCGGAGCTGAACCTGGTCGAAACCGCCGCGAGAATTGCCGAGGACGATGCGGTCTCCGTGCAGGGTTGGATCCAAAGAGGGCAAGTCGTGCGGGCTACCGATGAGCATGCCAGGCGCTGGGTGCATTCGCGGTCTCGCTTGTGGGCCGTGGTCGTTGCCCCGTGGGTATTGGTTCAAGAAAGCGAACCGCCGAAAATCCACTAATCGCGAAACCGCGTATGCGGGGGCTGCCGATAATGTTCGGGGTATTGACACCATCCATGCCTCGCGTTTTCACTTTTCATTTTGGTTATCAGCAAATCTAATTAATAAGGTATCGATCCAGGCGGCCGCCCTATCGCAAGCGTCCGGAATTGATCTTATGAGTACGAGAGCGAAATGCCTGATTGTGCTGATCGGGTTGATGATCTTGGATATCTTGCCGATACCGATTGTCGGGCTGATCGGACTTTACGTCATCATCAAGCGTCCTCGGTGGTTTCTCGAGGTCACCAATCGCTTGTACGATGAGGGAACCAAGTCGGCCGTTAGCGCCGAGGAGGAGATCTGAGGCGGTGATCAGTTTTCAAGCCGCCAGGCAGACAGACCTAGCAGGAGCCAGCCCACTAGGAATGCCATACCTCCAAAGGGCGTGATCCAGCCCAGCCAGCGAATTCCGCCGATGCTCAAGATATAAAGGCTTCCGGAAAAAAGCACGATGCCGGCAAATAGGAGCCATCCGGCCGCTACAAGGAGTCGCGTGCCGGGGAACTGCTTGACCATCATCCCGACCAAGGTAAGCGCCAACGCGTGCCACATTTGATAGTCCACGCCAGTGCGAAAAATCGCGAGGTGATAGTCGTCCAAAGTCGCGCGCAGACCATGCGCGCCGAATGCGCCCATGGCGACGCCTAGGAAGCCGGCAGTGGCGCCGAGAAGCAGGAAGGTTCTGTGCACATTCACTCCGATACGGGTTTCGAGAGAATTTTCATCGGCAAAGAAACGTCGACTTACAACCGCTTCCCGGCGGATCTGGCTAAACAAGACCCTAAGGTTTAATGCAGGACGTTCTGCAGTAAGCCGTTCAGGCGGCGAACAAACGCGGCAGCATCGTCCAACTGGCCGCCTTCGCTCAGCACCGCTTGATCGTAAAGGATGTGAACCACATCAGTGAAGCGCGACTCGTCCGTTTCATCTTTGAGTCTTACGACAAGCGGGTGATCAGGATTGATCTCAAAAATCGGTTTGCTAGCCGGTATGTTCTGGCCGACTGATTTCATGATGCGCTCCATCGTCCGGCTGATGCCATAGGCCTCGCTGACCAGGCAGGCCGGCGAATCGGTCAGGCGGGAGCTGATCTTCACATCGCTCACTTTGTCGCCCAGCGTCTGTTTGATCTTGTCGATAACGGGCTGGAACGCCTTGCTGGCCTCCTCGGCGTGCTTTTTATCTGCTTCGTCAGTGAGCGAGCCGAGGTCAAGATCGCCCTTGGCGACCGATTGCAGATGTTTACCCTCGAACTCAGTCAGATAGCTGACCAGCCAGTCGTCGATCCGATCATGCAGAAGCAGTACTTCCAGTCCTTTGCGGCGGAACACTTCGAGATGCGGGCTGTTCTTGGCCGCGGCGAAGCTTTCGGCAGTGATGTAATAAATCTTGTCCTGCCCTTCCTTCATGCGGCTGACATAATCCTCGAGAGATACATCCTGAACCTCGGAATCGCTATGAGTAGAGGAGAACCGCAACAGTTTCGCGATGCGGTCTCGATTCTTGAAGTCCTCGATCGGACCTTCCTTGAGGACTTGGCCGAACTCCTTCCAGAACGTCTTGTATTTTTCGGGCTCGTTCTTGGCCATGTCCTCCAATAAGCCGAGTACTTTCTTGACAGCGCCGGAACGGATTTTGTCGAGCAGTGCGTTTTCCTGAAGGATTTCTCGAGACACATTCAAAGGCAGTGAGTCGGAATCGATCACGCCGCGAACGAAGCGCAGATAGCGCGGCATGAGTTTGTCCGATCCTTCCATGATGAAAACTTTTCGGACATAAAGCTTGACGCCGTGCTTCGCTTCGCGGTCCCACAAATCGAACGGTGCATGGGACGGAATATAAAGAAGGAGGGTGTATTCATTGGTGCCCTCGACCCGGCTGTGGAGGCGTGCCAAGGGATCTTGGAAGTCGTGAGAAACGTGCTTGTAGAACTCGTTGTATTGTTCGTCGGAAATCTCGTCCCGGTTTTTAGCCCACAAGGCGGATGCGCTATTGACGGTTTCCCATTCCTCGGCCGGCTTTTCGTCTCCGGACGCTTCCTTCTTCATCTGGATCGGAATCGAAATATGATCGGAGAACTTGCGGATGATCGCCCGAAGCCTCCAGCCGTCCAGAAACTCGTCCTCGCTTTCGCGGAGATGCAGGGTAACCGTCGTTCCGTGCGTGGGTTTCTCGATGGTTTCCAGCGTGTAATCGCCTTCTCCGGTGGACTCCCAGCGTACGCCCTGAGCCGCATCCACGCCCGCCTTACGGGTTTCCAGGGTGACTTTGTCGGCTACGATAAATGCGGAATAAAACCCGACGCCGAATTGACCGATGAGCTGACTGTCCTTCGCTTCGTCTCCGGTCAAGGACTCGAAGAACTGGCGCGTGCCTGAGCGGGCAATGGTCCCGATGTTTTCGCGCACCTCGTCGCGCGTCATACCGATACCGTTGTCGATAACGCTCAGGGTGCGCTTGGTCTTGTCGAATTCGACCCGAATCTTCAACTCGCTGTCGCCCTCGTACAAGGCATCGTTACCAAGCGCCAGGAAACGGAGCTTGTCCGCCGCGTCGGAAGCGTTGGAGATAAGCTCGCGCAAAAAAATCTCCTTATTGCTGTACAGCGAGTGAATCATCAGATGCAGAAGCTGTTTCACTTCCGCTTCGAACCCAAAAGTTGCCTTACTCTCTGCTACGGTCATGACGGTGTTTGTCCTCCGGAGGTTAAGTGAAGTTTTTGTGATGGGAATGACAATTTGGGACGGTTGTTACCGTTTTCAAGTCTGTTTCCAGGTTTGAGACGAGGACCACATTTTTTCGTCTAGACTTTCTTGGTGCCTGCTTCGGTTCGGACAACCGAACACTTCAACCGCCTTTGTGCCGTTCTTCAGCCAAGTATCCCCGATCGAGTCGCTACATGTTCGTCATTATCGGTTACATCATCGTCGTAAGCGCCATCTTGGGCGGTTTCTTGATGGCCGGAGGCCATATCGGCGTATTAATTCAACCGAATGAAGCGGTCATCATTTTCGGCGGCGCCTTGGGCGCGTTTGTCGTTTCGAACAACCCCAAGGTCTTGAAAGCGGTGGCGAGCGCGTTGCTCGGAGCTTTGAAAGGGTCCAGGTACAACCAGGCGCTGTATCTTGAGACGCTGACGCTCATGTATCGAATCTTCAACAAAATCCGTCAGAACGGACTGTTGTCCATTGAAGGAGATATCGATGCGCCGGATCAGAGCGAGTTGTTCAAGTCCGCCCCGAAGGTACTGGGCGATCGTCAAGCGGTGGAGTTTATTACCGATTATTTGCGCCTGATGACGAGCGGAAGTCTAGACGTCCATCAAATCGACAATCTGATGGACATCGACATCGAAGCCCATCATGAAGAGGGACATCTGCCCATACAGGCGTTGCAACGCCTCGCGGACGGAATGCCGGCGTTCGGCATTGTCGCTGCCGTTATGGGGGTGGTGCATACCATGGGCTCGGTCTCCCGCCAGCGGAGCTCGGTAAGCTTATCGCCGCTGCGCTGGTAGGCACGTTCCTGGGTATCTTGGTGGCTTATGGGTTCGTTAATCCCTTGGTTGGCCTTTTGGAACAGCGTCTGGCCGAATCGACCAAGTATCTCCAGAGCATTAAGGCCGGGCTCATCGCTTCAATGAACGGCTATGCTCCCTCGACAGCGGTGGAGTTCGCCCGCAAGGCGATGTTTTCCTCGGACCGCCCGGAATTCTCAGAGTTAGAGAAACATCTCAAAGAAAACCGTTGATGAGGGCAGCGGAACCCGCGTATGGCCGATAATTCGACTCAAATCGTCATCAAGAAGATTAAGAAGAGCGGCCACGGCAGTCACGGCGGCGCTTGGAAGCTCGCTTATGCCGATTTCGTCACCGCGATGATGGCGTTTTTTCTGTTGATGTGGCTGATAGGCACGACGGAGCCAGCGATTCGACAGGGCATCGCCGACTACTTCAAAGATCCTTGGAAACCATCCATCCAAGGAGGCCCGAATACGGGAGATGCGACAAGCGTGATCCAAGGAGGTGGGGAGGACATCACTCAGTCCGAAGGACAAGTCAAGCTGACCAACGCGGGGTTGGAAGAGATCGTCGGAGATTCATCCGAGTCGGAAAAAGAGATCGCTCAACTGGAGGCATTGAAGGAAAGGATCGAAGGGATGATCGAGACCCATCCATTGCTGCAACAGTTCAAGAATCAGCTTAGGATCGATATCACTCACGAAGGGCTGCGCATTCAGATCATTGATTCGGAAGGCCGCCCGATGTTTAATCTGGCTAGCGCGAAAATGGAGAGCTACGCATCGGAAATACTCCATCAGATCGCGCCGGTCATCAACGAGTTGCCGAACAAGATCAGCATCGCAGGTCACACCGATGCCAAACCGTTTCCTGGCCGCGGGCAGGGTTATACGAACTGGGAGTTGTCTGCGGATCGAGCTAATTCGGCTCGCAAGGAACTGGTCAAGGGTGGACTGAAGGAAGAAAAGGTGATGCGGGTCGTGGGGCTTTCGTCGAGCGTGCCTCTCGTGAAGGACGATCCTTTCGCCGCCATGAACCGGCGTATTTCCATCATCGTGATGAACAAGCACACCGCCGACGAGATCGCTACCGGCGGTTCCGGAATCGAAGTATCGGCGCAACACCCGCTGCAAAGAGAATCGATTATGGGCACGACCTCGGCAGCACAAACGAAAAACCGTTGATCCGGAGATTAGCCACGACGCGCGTGATCGAACGCTTGCTAGTTTGGATCAGAGCCGTGGCGAGCCAAAGCGCCGTCGCTTTGGTCATTCTTCGGCTTCGCGAGAGCGGTGTTGCATTCAGCGGGACCCATACCTCGTTTGTGGCGTAAGGCTCGGGCAGAAATAAAACCGGGCTCGCTCTTCATCAGCAAGACGGTAGAAGGGTCGGGCGCCGAACACGATAGCACCTTAATCTTGCCGAACAGTCACGCCACGACCCCGCCGGTTTGGGGGAGGTAACGAACTCTTCCCCAAAACCCCGTCACGTCAAAAAATGTAAGGGTGTGCCGCGTTGAAGCCGTGTACCTTGGCGCGCGGCTTGAAGTCGGGTGGCTGCCAAGGCTCCGTGGTTTGCCCAGCGAGAAAGCGGGCGAGCCATAAGGCCTGGTGCCTGATCGGCATGATATAGGCATACAGCCGTCCATCCGCGCATTCGGCGGCGTCACCGATGGCATGGATGTCAGGATCGTCGGTACGCAGGAACTCGTCGACCTTTATACCTCGGTTGACAGCGAGTCCCATGCTTCGCGCCAGCTCGGTTCTAGGCTTGAAGCCGCAGGCGACGATGAGGCCATGGAAACCAGGCACGACCTCGTCCTGCAATTTCACCGCGTAAAGATCGTCGATCTTTTCGAAGCCTTGGACAACGGCATTCAAGCGAACCTCTATGCCATGATTTTGCAACACTGTCAGCAGCGTGGCCGAATCCTCCTCGACCAGTTGGCGCTCCATGAGCCTCGGCAAGGCATGAAACAACACGACGCGATCGCCGACCTTGGCTAAATCGGAGGCGACCTCGCAACCGATCAACCCACCGCCGACTACGGCCCATACCGGCGTCGCCGAAGTCTCGATGATTTTCTTGCGGTGGCGCCGGAGTTGGAGCAGGTCATCGAAGCTGTTGACAACGAAGAACAAATCGCGGCTCGCCTGAAACGGGGGCGGAATCAGCGCGTCAGAGCCGGGCGCGAGCACAAGCTTGTCGTAATTCAGGGTGAATTCGCCCGAACTGTTCCGGCAGACAACGGTTTTGTCGTCGCGTTTGAGTGTCAATACGCTGGTTTCACGATAGACCGCAATGCCGGCATCCTGAAGAGCATCGAAGGGCTTCAGAATGATCTTGGTCTCGATGTCGTCCCGCGAAAAACCATGGGACAGCATCGGCCGCGAATAATAGCCGTGGCCCTCCTGAGTTACAACTGATATACGGGCTTCCGGCGCCAGTTTGCGGAATTCCTCGGCAAAAGTGATGCCGGCGACGCCTGAACCGATAACGACGACGTGCATGGGATCTCCTCGTGATTGATCGGACATGGCTGAAATGGCGAAGTGGGTCTTAGTCAAATCGCTTTCTATGAGGCAGTACTTTGTAGGGCCGGTTAGGCTGCGAGGCTAATCCACCGGACGGCTAATATTCACTCGAATGCCGAATGGAATTAAGCGATTCTTTGCCGGCGTTCAATGATCTTCCGCCTCCGGCCGGACGATCTTGCCGAACTCTAGCGCCTGGGACAAGAGGCCCCTCGATGAAACCGCGAAAAACGGCACAACAGGCAACCCTGCATCGCGCAGAATGCGCGCCACCCAGACATTGCAGGTATTGAACATGTGGAACTTGCCCTCGGCCGGGTAAAAGCGGCTGTCCGGATACAACCCCGGCGCGATCGCTTGAACTCTGTCGGTATTCGTGCGGCTGTAGGTATTGTGAATCGATACGATGACTTGCCTGAGTTGGCGCTCAGACAATTGGATTTCAACGATGTCCGCGGCGGAAAAATAAGCGGTCGGATGGACGGGCACGCCCACCACGTGCAAAACGCTGCGGGTCGGGACCAGGAGGGCCTTGATCCCATACCAGAGATTAAATCCGGCGGATTGGTAGAAATCATGGTCCCCCCAGCCAACTTCGAGATATTCCGCCTTCGGAAAATCCTGGGCCTCCGGCCATAGTCCTGGCGGGATATCGGCCCGCTTGACGGCCAGCCCGGTGTGCCAACCCAGATCGACCAAATAAATCGTGCGGTCGGGATAGGTGAAAGGCAGCGCCTGATGTACCTGATTTGTCGCACAACCGGCGAACAGTATCAGCGCTGCCAACAGCCACCACAGTGTCGCTGGCGGAGTGGCCGTTTTGCGATGCTTTTTCCGGCTTTGCCCGGAATTGTCCAACATGCCGCTATCTGCGGCGCGGCTCGGGATTGCTGTGCTCGCAGTCGAACCGCGCGCGGAAATCAAAGACTGAGGCTCCGAATGCCGACGCTGTGGCGCACTTTCCGTATCATCGGCGCACTATAGCTCCTGGCCTTGCGAGCACCTTCCTGCAAGGTTTCTTCGATTTTGTCGGGTGCCTGTAGCAATGCTTCATAGCGTTCCCTTGCAGCCTTCAGGTGATCATTCAGATATTCGAACAGGATGTTTTTCATTTCACCCCAGGCGATGCCTTCTGCGTAACGGCGGCGTATCGCTGCTGTCTCCTCTTTTGTCGCGAAAGCTCTGTAAATGCCGAATAGCGTGCAGGTGTCGGGATCCTTAGGCTCACCCGGCAGCAGCGAGTTGGTCTTAATCTTCATGATGAGCTTGCGGAGCTGATTTTCCGGGGCGAACAGCGGGATCGTATTGTCGTAGCTCTTGCTCATCTTTCGCCCGTCCAGCCCGCACAGCACAGCCGTTTCCTCGCTGACCACCGCCTCCGGGAGCACGAAATGCTCGCCGTAAATGTGGTTGAACCGTCCGGCGATGTCTCGCGCCATCTCGATGTGCTGAATCTGATCCTTGCCCACCGGAACTTTATTGGCATTGAAGGCCAGGATATCCGCCGCCATCAGGATCGGATAATTGAACAGCCCCATCGTAACGCCCTTGTCGGGGTCGGTTTCGCCGCTCTCTTCGTTGGCTTGAACGGCAGCCTTGTAGGCATGGGCGCGATTCATCAATCCCTTTGCCGTGACGCAACTCAGTATCCAGGCGAGTTCCGTGATTTCCGGTACGTCCGACTGGCGGTAGAACACGGCGTTTTCCGTATCCAATCCCAGAGCCAACCAGGTGGCGGCGATTTCTAGCGTCGACTGGCGAACGCGTTCCGGCTCCTGGCATTTGATCAGGGCATGGTAGTCCGCGAGAAAATAGAACGGCAGAACGTTATGATCGCGGCTGGCTGCAATGGCAGGGCGTATAGCACCGACGTAATTTCCGAGATGGGGGGTGCCAGTCGTAGTGATCCCGGTCAGGACGATCGATTTCTTACTCATAGTTCAGGCGTCAGATGGCTGCGTTCCAATTGTCTAGCATTCGAGTTGTGTCAATTCAGGCGCGGCACTATGGCATAAATGTGCGTGGTTGCCAAACCGGAAAACTGTGCGAACGATTGCGATGACGATCTATCGGTTAGAATACCTGGATATGTAACGAGCGACGAGGAGGCGGACAGCAATGCTGAAGTATGACGAAAAACGGGATTTCATCCGCATGCGAGCAGATTGCAAAATGACTTTCCGGCTCGCCGACACTGATATTGTATATGAGGGAACCTGCGTGAATATCAGCGGTTCGGGCATTTTGTTCGAAGCCGATGTCCCGCTAGAGGTCGGCAAGGCTGTAGAGGTCCACATCAGTCCGCGGAACAAGATCACACCGCCGTTGACCGCTTATATCGAAACGCTGCGGTGCACGACGGACGAAACAAACCGCTACCGTATCGCCGGTGCCATCAAAGGCATTAAGAGCGAGTGAACGCATTCCTCGATTTCCTCCTCATCCTCGTTGCTTTCCATGTTTACGATTACCAAAGAAGTGTATTTTTGCTACGGACACCGTCTAATGAAACATCAGGGCAAGTGCCGCCATCTTCATGGACATAGTGTCAAAGCAGCGATTACCGTTATGGCCGAGACTTTAAACGAGCAGGGTATGGTCTGCGATTTCGCGGAAATCGAAGCTGCCGCGTCCGAATACATCGACGAGCAGCTCGATCACAACCTGCTTCTACACAAAGACGACCCGCTTTTGCCGGCACTCGCGTCAGCCGGAGAGCGGTTCCTGGCCCTCGATGAACATCCGACGGCCGAATATCTGGCCAAGCTGATATTCGGACATATTGCGGGCCGGGGCTACAAGGTCAAAAGCGTGACTTTATGGGAGACTTCCAACGCCTGTGCGACTTACAGTGAATTTTGAGAGATTGTTTTTACCGGAAATGCGTATTTTTCAACCTGCAGAAAAATCTTTCTGGCTACAAAAAGTCTGTGAGTGGAACTACGAGAAACTGGCGAGCCTGATTCCCGATTTGGCCGGCGTTGACGAGACCGCTGTCGCCCAAGTAAACGGCAAGCCGTCCTTGCACCTGAGATTGCTCGAAAGGTCGCCTTATACCCTGGTGTTGGAGCTTACTCACGATTTCGTTCGGGGGGGCGAACCAGCCGTGAAAATCCGCGTCTGCCTAGACGCGAAGACCGCCGAAGCGCTCAGTGACCATTGGCGACCGTACGTTCTGGATGCCGTCAGAGACCGGTACAGTGCCAAAAGCGTGCTGGATTACAAATGGTCGCTCAATTATTTCCTTACGCGCTGGCTGGACCACTGCCTGCAAAACGACTATCGATTTGGAACCGCTCGCTATTCGCGGGAAGAATACGCTACGCTTTAATTCCATTCGGCATTCGACCGGACGTTCGGTAGGACGGGTTAGCCCTTCGACGATGCTCAGGACAGGCTTATCGAGCGCTCTCCAGAGCCGTCGAAGCGCATGAACGGATTCCGCCTAGAGCTTACTTGTCAAGTCCCGCAAGATCGTAAACCTTCTTTCGAAAAAGATGAGGATGGGACAGTTGCCAGTTTTTGAGAGCCTGGATCGGGGTGAGATGGCCTAAGGCCTTTTGGGGAATGTGATGATTGTACAGCTCGACATAGCGGTGCAGGGTGGTGTCCAGATCGGCGGTTGAATCGAAGTGATGGGTTTGCAACACCTCCTCGATGCGGCCATTGAAGCGTTCCACCAGGCCATTCGTTTGGGGCCGGCCCGGCGGAATCAGGCGATGTTCGATGCCTTGTTCAGTACAGAGGCGGTCAAACTCATGCGTCCCCGAGGACTGCCGAGTTCGGGTCAGGAAACGGTCGGTAAACTCCGAGCCGTTGTCGGTCAGGCATTTCTGGATGCGGAAAGGCGCGGCCTGAATCACCGCTTTGAGGAAGTCCTTTGCGCTTAAGGCGGTGCGGTTGGGCTTGAGGGCGACATAGACCCAGCGGGTGGCGCGGTCGATGGCGACGAACAGGTATCGGCGGGGTTCGCCGTCGATGGCGGGCAAGTACTTAACATCCAGGTGAAGGAAGCCGGGCTCATAGGCCTTGAAGGGTTTGACCTTCGCCTTCTCTGTAGGCGGAAGCAGGGTCTTGAGGGACGCCACCCCGTGGCGGCGCAGGCAGCGGTCTAGCCCGGAACGGGACACGGCGGGATTGAGAAATTCCCGGGTCACGGCCAGGAGATCATCCAAGGGGAGGAGCAGAGCTTGGCGGAGGTAGACCACGATGGCTTCCTGGGCGGGCGTGAGCGTGGTTCTGAGGGTGTGGGGCCGGTGTGAGGCATCTTCGACCGAGGAGCGGTGTTTCCACTTGCGGACGGTCGTTCGGCTAATGCCATGCTTTTGGGCCAAGGCGCGCTCGCTCAACGTGGACGCTTGAATGGCCTGCCGAACGGCCGGGGTGGTACGGGCGTTCTTATGAAGACGAATCTGCATGGAGAGGAACCTCACTTGGACGAACCGAATATCTCCTGGAGAAGGCTCCGGGCTTCGAACAGAGCATAACTCCTTCTCGGTAAATAATCACACGAGACGCGACACTTACTCGAGAAAATGAATGCCTGATTAAAAGCGATCCGGAATAAGGCTTTTCTCCCGCCCTCACATTGGAAGGGCAATGTGAGGCATTTGTATCGGCCATCCGAGCGTGGTTTTAATTTCCCCCTTTTAACCATTCGGCGTCTTTCGGGTCCAAATAATTATTTGGAACGAAAACCCGAACGATGCCTACCCGCGATATGATCGTTATCGGCGCCTCGGCGGGATGCGTGGAAGCGTTGAAAAGGCTGGTCGGCGATTGGCATGCCGAACTCGAGGCAACGTTCCTCGTGGTCCTTCATGTCCCAAGTCATAACACGAACTTTTTGCCACAAATTCTCCGTTGAAACGAACCACTGCCGGCCACCCACCCGGATGACGGCAAGAAGATTCCGAGGGGATACACCTACATCGCCCGCCTAACCGGCATTTGATGCTCAGAGACGGGAAAACTCATCTTTCGAGCGGACCCAAGGAGAACCGCTTTCGTCCTGCGATCGATCCGCTTTTCCGCTCGGCGCCTTAATTTATCAGGCGTGCTCGGGACCGCCGTTTCGGACTAAAATCCATCAAGCAGGCCGGCGGAATAGCGATAGTCCAGGACCCACAAGAAGCCGTTTTCCCTGAGATGCCGATGAACGCCATCCAATGCGTCGCGGTGTACTACCCGGGAGTTGGGGACAGAAGGGTGCTTTGCCCGATAGATGGCCCAACAATACTAATGGACGGTCCTATGGACCTTGCTACTTTTTTCTTGTTTTCTTGCGCTTATCACCGTGATAGCCGCCTAACCCTTCCGGAAAAAAGTTCATAGCCTGCTCTGGCCTTTTAGCGGCGAGTAGGGTTAGGCCGCTGGTCGGGGCAATCCCTTGCCGAGTTTGCCGAATTAATTCCTCTGGCTTTCGAGGAATTGCAGGAGCCGCGGGAAGATATCGACGTGGACGTTTTTCCCCATGAACACGTCCTGATGGCCGTATCCGGGAAACACGTGCAGCTGGTGCCGCCCCGGCACGATTTTTTCCAGCCTTTGATGGCAGACGATGTTAGAGTCGGTGAACACGCGATTTTGTTGCCCGGTGATGAACAATACCGGTGTTTCGATCTCGGCCGCATACTGGAAATAGTCGTTCGGCAGAGACTTGTACTTGGGATTTTCGGGTTCGAATTTCACCGCCGTATTGTTGGCCCGAACCATCTTGCGCACGTGTCTGTAGTAATGCACGCTGACACCGCCATACAGATCTCCGCCGCGCTTATGGGTGACATCGAGCAGGTTGTCGTGGCTGTATAACGCCGGGAAGCCCGTACCCCACATGAAGCTCAGCATATGGCATTCCGGTGAATCGCACTCGCGGTGGAAGGACGAAATTAGCCAGCCGAGAAGTTTTCCCAGTGACCAACCCGGCTCGCGCCGCCAGTAAGGATTGATGTATTCGACGCTGAGTACGTAGTCGCAAAGGAAGGGGCCGATAGCCAGCTTGACTTTCGACCAATTCGGTACTCTGGGGGTCAGGGAAACGCTGTTGGCGATGACGCTGCGTATGCCTGACACGGCTTTGCCGAAAAGGCTCATCATGAACGACACCGAGCCTAGGCAATGGCAGATCACATGGATGCGCTTGCCCTCGCCGACCGCGCGGCGCACCGTCGCAATGGCGGCGGGATGATCGAAAAGGGCAATATCGTCCATGTTGTAGCGGTTCCGGTGCAGGTTGTAGGAATAGCGGTTGCTCATGCGGAAGTCCAAGGTCCAGACGTCCGTGAAACCGTGGTCCAGGAGGTACTGCACCAGGTTGTAGTGTTCCGGCATGATGAACATGTCGCTGGACGTGGTCAGACCATGAATGATGACGACCACGTCATCGCAGGGTGCGCGCAGGAACCGCAGCAGGCTCAATCCTAGGCGGTCACCGGTGGTAAAGGGATGGGTGGTGATTTCGGCGTCGTGTACGCCTTCTGTGGTATAAAGTGGGATTTCACGCTCGAACTCACCAATTTTCGGCATCAGCGACGGCGCATAGGTTTCCCACAGCGCGCCGAAAAAGAATTTGCCGAAGCGTTCCATGGCGCCCATTCGCTGTGCGAAGCTTGGCGCGTCGGCACGCAGGGTGGTTAACTGGTGCATGAAATCCGGAAGCTCGATACGCAGGATGCCGGTCGCGTATAAGTCGGCGTTGGCTTCCTGGTCCGCCTCGATATGACCTCGATAGAGGTTGGTGAATAAAGTCGTGGTGTCCTTCCAGACATCCGGGCCGGTATTGTCCTGGATACTCTTGAATCCGCTCAGGGTGAGTGGCTGGCCCTCCGCGTCTTCGAAAAACAGGCGGTAGCGCATCTCCTTCCGATTCAGGTCGCCAGTCTGGACGAAAAGATTGAAAGTCCCCTTCAGGACCGGGCGCCTTCCTCCGACCAGAGTGCTCTGGACGTAACCAATGGCCTGGGCCCGATGTTCCGGCGAGGTGAGAAAATTATCCAGGTCCTCGGTTTTGATGGTCAGGTGGAACATGAATCGGCTGCCGTCCGATTCGCCTCTTTGATAGCCGTCTTCGAACGAGGTCTCGCCAGCGGCGAGATAGCCCTTCATTTCTTCGGTGAATTGAAAACCGATCGCATTTTGGGGATTGGTACTCATAGCGGACTCCTCGCTGGTTTAGGGTATGGTCTGGCTGAGATCGTCGGTAGGAAGCTCGGGGTTGTCGGTAATCCCCTGGGCTATCCACTCCGAGACGGCGGAGATGGTTGCGACCGGATTGGCGCCGACGGCACTCGGTAAGACCGAGCCGTCCGCGATATACAGGCCCTGATAGCCGAACACTTGGCCACGGGTCCGTTCGTCCGCGCTGACGACGCCCTCTTCGGGACTGTCCGCGAGGATACAGCCGCCCAAGGGATGAACGGTGATATTGTTGCGTAGCGGCCAATTCCAGGTTGGTAGCGGGATGAACAGCCAGGAGCGGACAAAGTTCTTGAATTTTTCCCCGCAGTTCAGGATGGCGTGATAGAGAGGCATGCTGGTTTCCTGCGGCCAATCGAGATCCAGGCTTCCGTCCTTGAGGGTCAGTACGCCGTCGCCTTTGTCCAGTCCCATGCAGAGCAGCACGCTGCTGCGATTCGACACGTCGCCCCTGAGCAGTTGATAGAACACTTCGCCCACGGACCCGCTCCATTTGCCGCTGAACAGATTTCGCAAAAGGTAATTCCACACGGTTTTGAGAACCCGCCAAGCCTTTTTCAGCATCCCGAGCGGATTCAAGCTCGGCTGCAAGCCTTCCACAAACCAGGCGACGAAGGCCGGATAGCTGGCGTCTTCCAGGATGAACGCGCGGTCCGGATCGTGCTGCTGGAACAGATTGAAGTCGGTGTACTGGGTAATCACCGGCCCGTAATTGGGGTCGGCGGGTTTTTTTCCTTCCACTACGAAGGACAGGAAGTCGCCGTTGCCGGAAAACCGATGTCCGAGACGCTGGCTGAGACGCGGCAAGGTGCCGTAGACGTCGCGGCAGCGCAGCAGCAGCTCGTTCGTGCCCAGGGTGCCGGCGGACACCACCACGCGGCGGGTGTCGACATGGGCGGGTCCGTTGTCGAGATGGCGGTAGTACACGCGATAGCCGTGGATCCCATCGGCGCTAGTGTCTTCCTCGCCATGTTCGTTCAAGGGAACGATTTTCTCCGCCAGGCAATCGGTTTGAATCTGGGCATTGTGTACGTGCTCGGCGACATAGAGATAATTGAGGTCGAGCGTGTTCTTTGAGTGTGTGTTGCAGCCTACATCACACTCCCCGCAATAGACGCAGGAGGTTTGGACGGCGCCGTAACGATTCCTTTCTTGGATGCCGATTGGGGTTGGCTTGGCGAAGTCGTTGCCGAAAAACACGCAGATATCCGCCAGCTTGGATTCCCGCTGCTGACTCTCGGCGAAATCCCGGAACAGCTCGGTTCTGATAATGCGGCGGCGGGGATCATCGTTCCAGGCCGGAATAGGGCGCGCGCCGAGCACGGATCTGGCAACCTGATAATAAGGTTGGAGAACGGTTTTATTGAGACCTTTGGGCCAGCCGCGCTCGAAAACCTGCTCGGGCGGCTCCAGGAAAACGTTGGCGTAGATCAGGGAGCCTCCGCCCAGCCCGGCACAGACCACGGCGTCCATGCGGGTGTAGTTGCGGACATCAAACATACCGCGCAGAGTGCGTTTGCGGATGTGCTTTGGGCGATTAGCCTTTTCGTCCGGCAGGTTCCAGAAATTGGCCGCCATTTGATGGGGCGAGCGGGGAAACGATCCCATTGGATAGCGCTTGCCGCGTTCAAGGAGCAGCACTCGGTCTTTCCACTTTTGTGCGAGTCGACAGCAAGCGATGGCACCGCCGAAGCCGCTGCCGATGACGACTGCTTCAAGTAATGGATTTTGCGAACTCACATTCCCCTCCGTTCTTCTTATTCTTAAACCAGAGTCCCGGCAGCCGGATCAGAATCATGCCTGGATCGGTCTCGGCACGCAAGATTTCAAGCGAAACGCTGCCGGGCCCAAAGCGCGTGGACCCCTAGATTTGAATTCTTCAGCCTCAGGGTTGGCCGGCGCCCGGCGTTTTCATTATCCCTCGGGTCATCTGCTGCCTTCGAAGGTCCGAGTCGTTTGCCGCCGCCAGCGGATTCAATAATAGTTCACCGAATGACTCGTTCGTTGGGAACAGTTCACTGAAATACCTGTTCGTTGGGGACCCGTTACAGGAGATGGATTCAGCGATGCGATGCTGCAAAAAACCAATGTATCCGTTTTTTCTTATCCTTTCATGGCTGGTCAGCGTCGTTTCGTTTGCCAATGCCGCGGGCTCGGACGAGCGGGTGGCGCACGTCTATTTCTTTTGGAAGGACGGCTGTCCACACTGCGAGCGCGAGAAGGACTTCCTCACGCGATGGCAAAGGGAGGAAACGAGAGTGCGCGTCCGCTATCTCGAAATCAGCCGCGAGATCGACAATTACGAGGTCTTTGCCGCATTGGTCAGGCAGTTTGGCATCGAGCGACCGGGTGTACCTTTGACTGTGGTGGGCGAGACCTTCTTCGACGGCTACAACGATGACTCTACAACCGGAGCGGTGATCAAATCCGCCGCAACGGCCTGCTTGGAGGTTTTTTGCAGGGATCTCGTGTGGCCTTTGTTGACGGGGCAGGCGAGCCCCCCGGCCGAGGACTCGGCCAAGCCGGTCGCAAATTTGCCGGACATCCTGGAACTGCCGATATTCGGCGAAGTGAGCATAGCGAAGGTGTCTCTGCCGTTGCTGACCATCATGCTCGCGGCGGTGGATGGCTTCAATCCGTGCGCGATGTGGACTTTGCTGTTTCTGATCGGTCTGTTGGTAGGATTGCGTAATCGGTTTCGGATGTGGGTGCTCGGCAGCGCGTTCATCGTCGCTTCGGCGGCCGTTTACTACCTGTTCATGGCGGCCTGGCTGAATCTGCTGCTGTTTTTCGGCATGCTGCTCTGGATTCGCATCCTGGTCGGGATGCTGGCCGTGGGGGGCGGTACCTATTATCTTCGCGAATATTTCGTGAATCCCGAGGCGATCTGCAAGGTGACCGCGCCGGAATCCCGGAAGCGGGTGTTCGACCGGCTACGGCTCCTCGCCAGCGAGCGGCGCTTTTTGCTCGCGCTGGCGGGCATTATCCTGCTGGCCGTTGCGGTGAACCTGGTGGAACTGATCTGTTCCGCGGGAATACCGGCCGTCTACACTCAGGTGCTTACGCTGAGCAGCCTGCCGACATGGCAATACCATGCTTATCTCGGCCTATACATCCTGGTATTTATGCTGGACGACCTCTTTGTGTTTTTTGTCGCCATGCAGACCTTGCGGGTGACCGGACTGACCGGGAAATACGTTCGGCACGCTCATGCGATCGGTGGCCTTGTGCTGATCGTCATCGGGTTGCTGTTGCTGTTCAAGCCCGAATGGCTCGTTTTCTCGGTATAGGCCGTTGGACAGAACGGAGGATTACCGGCGTCTGAGAAAAGGTGCTATTCAAGCGGAACTCGGAAAAATGGGCGTTAAGTGTCAAGTCCCGCAAGATCGTAAACCTTCTTTCGAAAAAGATGAGGATGGGACAGTTGCCAGTTTTTGAGAGCCTGGATCGGGGTGAGATGGCGTAAGGCCTTTTGGGGAATGTGATGATTGTACAGCTCGACATAGCGGTGCAGGGTGGTGTCCAGATCGGCGGTTGAATCGAAGTGATGGGTTTGCAACACCTCCTCGATGCGGCCATTGAAGCGTTCCACCAGGCCATTCGTTTGGGGCCGGCCCGGCGGAATCAGGCGATGTTCGATGCCTTGTTCAGTACAGAGGCGGTCAAACTCATGCGTCCCCGAGGGCTGCCGAGTTCGGGTCAGGAAACGGTCGGTAAACTCCGAGCCGTTGTCGGTCAGGCATTTCTGGATGCGGAAAGGCGCGGCCTGAATCACCGCTTTGAGGAAGTCCTTTGCGCTTAAGGCGGAGCGGTTGGGCTTGAGGGCGACATAGACCCAGCGGGTGGCGCGGTCGATGGCGACGAACAGGTATCGGCGGGGTTCGCCGTCGATGGCGGGCAAGTACTTAACATCCAGGTGAAGGAAGCCGGGCTCATAGGCCTTGAAGGGTTTGACCTTCGCCTTCTCTGTAGGCGGAAGCAGGGTCTTGAGGGACGCCACCCCGTGGCGGCGCAGGCAGCGGTCTAGCCCGGAACGGGACACGGCGGGATTGAGAAATTCCCGGGTCACGGCCAGGAGATCATCCAAGGGGAGGAGCAGAGCTTGGCGGAGGTAGACCACGATGGCTTCCTGGGCGGGCGTGAGCGTGGTTCTGAGGGTGTGGGGCCGGTGTGAGGCATCTTCGACCGAGGAGCGGTGTTTCCACTTGCGGACGGTCGTTCGGCTAATGCCATGCTTTTGGGCCAAGGCGCGCTCGCTCAACGTGGACGCTTGAATGGCCTGCCGAACGGCCGGGGTGGTACGGGCGTTCTTATGAAGACGAATCTGCACGGAGAGAAACCTCACTTGGACGAACCGAATATCTCCTGGAGAAGGCTCCGGGCTTCGAACAGAGCATAACTCCTTCTCGGTAAATAATCACACGAGACGCGACATCGGGAACGTACCGCGACATTGCGCCCTGGGCGCTCGCGGCCGTGGCCTTCGGCCTGTTGTACTTGGTCAACCCGGTCGAGTTGATTCCGGACGTGATCCCTATGATCGGCTACCTGGACGACATTGCAGTCATGGCTGTGGTCCTGAAGCTCGTGAAGGCGGAACTCGAAAAGTACGCTGCCTGGCGGAAAGCGCGCGACGAGTATCAGGAAGCGCTCGAGAAATTGTTCGGCGATGACTGAGCTGACGGCCTATCCGGGGTTTTCGGTCGTCGGTGCGGATTTATCCCCCCTCACCGGCTATCTCGACGCCGGCATTTCGTCCGGCGCTCGCTGGTTTGCTGAGCGGACGTATATCCTTCAAGCCCTCCTCGCCTCGCTGTTCACCTGGGGAGTAACCGCACTGGGCGCCTCGCTGGTGTTTTTCGTGAAGCGGATGAATCAAAAACTGCTCGATGCCATGCTGGGATTCGCGGCGGGCGTGATGCTGGCTGCCAGTTACTGGTCCCTGCTCGCGCCGGCCGTCGAATTGTCGGATGGCTATGGCCGCTTTGCCTGGTTCCCTGCTGCGGCCGGCTTTGGACTTGGTGCTTTCACGCTGACGCTGTCCGACAAGATTCTGCCCCATTTTCAACTCGGCGCGGAGGTGCGGGCGGAGCAAGGCGTAGTTACAACCTGGCGCCGAACGCTGCTGCTCGTGCTGGCCATCACCTTACATAACATTCCCGAGGGATTGGCGATCGGAGTCGCGTTCGGTGCCTTGGCGGCCGGTTTGGAGAGCGGCAGCCTCGGTGGAGCGGTCGCCTTGGCGATCGGCATCGGTCTTCAGAATTTTCCGGAAGGCGTCGCCGTGGCCATGCCGTTGCGCCGGGTAGGGTGGTCACGGCTGCGCAGTTTCTGGTACGGGCAACTTTCGGCCGTGGTCGAACCGATCGCGGCTGTGACCGGTGCCGCAGCCGTGACCCAATGGCTGCCTCTCATGCCGTATGCGCTTGCCTTCGCCGCCGGTGCCATGATCTACGTGGTGATCGAAGCGATCATCCCGGAGTCGAGGGAACGCGGCAACACCGACCTCGCTACGCTGGGTGCCATCCTGGGCTTCATCGTCATGATGATTCTGGACGTGGCGTTAGGCTGAACGGAATTGAGGCCTCCATGATTCTCAATCGGAGTAAGAGCTATTTGCTGGTGGGAATAGCGGCAGCCTTATTATTCGTCATATCGCCGGGCGCGTGGCCCCGTGGATATGCCGGTAAGCGCATTTTCCCGACCACCCTCGCGATCGAAGATCCCTTCGTCATGGACGAGTTCTCGGTGCTGACGAGCTATATCTAAGGAGTCCGCGAGTGAAGAACTTCCGGCAACCCTGGCGACGGCCATATCTGCGGAATATACGGCGCGCATCGCCCCGCGGCTGGGCATTCTCCTTGGGGGAGAATGGCGGCATTTAGAGCGCAATGGAAAGGATACCTTAGACGGCTTCGGTAATCTGGAGGTGGGTGCGAAATACCAGTTCTTTACCAGTACAAAGCACGAAGCAATCGCATCGGTCGGTCTTTCGGCCGACGTGGGCGGAACGGGTGACCGGCACGTCGGAGCGACGACCTTCTCGACGCTCACCCCCATGCTGTTTTTCGGTAAGGGCATGGGTGACCTGCCGGAATCGGCCAAATATCTCCGTCCGCTGGCCATGACAGGCGTTTTTGGCGCGGCCTTTCCAATCGATGCCCGGACCTCTGTTCTACGTCCACGGAAAACCGGTGTGATCGAGAGGGAATCCGTGCGCAATCCGACGATGTTGCACTGGGGCATTGCGCTTCAGTACAGCCTCCCGTATTTATAGTCTTTCGTACGGGATATCGGGTTCGAAGCGCCATTCGATCCGATGACACCTTTGGTTGAGCTGGCGATGGAAACCTGCCTCGACGCCGGTTGCCAAGGACGAACTACCGGCACCGTCAATCCCGGCTTAGTATGGTTCGGTCGATATATTCAGCTCGGAATCGAGGCGCGGATTCCGATCAACGACCGTAGCGGGCGAAACGTCGGCGTTTCGGCCCTCTTCCATGTGTTCGCGGACGATGTGCTGGACGAGTTGTTTGCAAGGCCACGCCATCACGGCATCGAGTGAGACCGGAATCGCCGCCGTCCCGGATTTCCACTGCGCTGCAGTAAGGCTACTTCGGCTTGATCGATCCTGGAACTACTCCGGGACTGTTTATCCTAAGAACCGCAGTTGAATTTCTGATTCGATTGCGTCGCCATTTTTTGCAAAACCTTTTGGGACTTCCGAGTCACCAAAAGGAGCAAAAAATTGGCGACGAGTGATTGCCTTCGGCGCCCCGGCCGTCCCCGCTCGTCTGGTCCGGACCCAACGAGGGGTCCGGACACCGCTCGCAGATGACTCGACGCCCGGTCGCGATGCCTTGTGTAAGACCTACGACCGCCGCTATCGCGTCGACCTTCGGTCTCACACCCGGCGCTCGGGCTTCCGGGGGCTACTCGACTCGCTCGCTCACTCGCTCCATGTCTCGCAGCGAATGACGGCAATTCCCCAGCTGCCGCCCCATTCCCTCGCCCAATCTCTCTGACAGAGGGCGAGGGGAGGGGCTAGACTCCTTCCTTCCTCTGGGTGAAGGGCTGGGGCTGAGGGTCTGGCACTTCTTGGTTGTAATCGACTGCCGGATTTAGGTTTATTTTTTGAGGAAATTCCTAAGGGTTTGCGGCGGATTTTGGCGGATGACTTTGCTGCCTGATTGCTTCGGGCGGCAAAATGCGACCCTCTAGTTCGAGATCGGCCTTGAGACGCCTTACGGCGGCTTTGGCAGCCTTGGCGTCGGCGAAAGGTCCCGCGATCACTTGATAGCGTTCGCCCTTCTGCACGGTTCGTGCCGGTATTGGAGGTCCCTGATGATTAAGCATGGCGGCGAGGCGCAAGGCGGTCGTTTCGCTGGCCGTCTCAGTGGCGAACACGTACCAGCTGCCGGCCCCTTTCGGTGCCGGTTCGGGTTGTCCGAACCACTTTGCGGGGCGCACGATAGGCTGCGCTGTCGCAATCACAACATCGACAGGAGATGTTCCAGCACTAATCGGCAGTGGAATGCCCCGGCTTTCTTTGAGAATGCGTTCGATCTTATCCCAATCCAACGGCTGACTCTGATCCTGTTCCCACTTTTTCAGGTCGGCACGAAGGGTTTTCGTGAGCGATTTTTCGTTTAATTCCTCGGGGACACGGTAGGCCTGCAGGTAGACGACTCCGCCTCGTTGGCCAATCAGATAAGGCTGATTGACGATATAGACCGGCTCGTTCAACGGAATCTGCGGGTACAGTTTACTGACGTCCTCAGGATATAGGCGGATACAGCCATTGCTGGCTCGAAGGCCGACGCTGTAGGGCTTGTTCGTGCCGTGAACGAGATACATCTGCCGGCTCAGGTACAAAGCATACTTGCCCAAAGGATTGTCGGGTCCCGGCGGTACTGCGGCAGGCAGGGGATCCCCCCGCCGGAGGTGCTCGTTTCGGATATTTTTCGTCGGATACCAAGTCGGGTTCCTGGCCTTTCGCACGATCCGCATCGCCCCGGTGGGAGTCGCTCGTCCTTCCCGCCCGATGCCTATGGGGTAGGTGACAACCTCGGTGCCGTTTCCTTTGGCCGGAAAGTAAAACAGCCGCATGGCAGCAAGATTGATGACCAGTCCCCGCCGCGGAGCCCGCGGTAGTACGAACTGTGCCGGGATTAACGCCCTGCTGTTTGAGTCCGGGAGCCATGGATCGAGTTCGGGGTTTGCCGCGGCAATCTCGTCGTAGCCTAATCCGAAGTGCCGTGCGATATCGGGGAGCACGTCGCCCCGTTGAAGTTCGATCACCCCGAGTGATCCGAGTACCCCTTCGTCTTTGGCGATCCGGAATCGGTGCGTCTCCAGAGACGCGATCGGCGGGCTCGCAACAGGCGCTGATTCTTTTTCGGGTTCTACTAACGGTTCTTCGATCGGAGGCGGTAACCAACCCCAGTCGCTCTGTCGATGAGCTAATATCTCTGGCATCGGACGATAGGCGCATGCCGATAATCCGCAGCAGAAGCCGAGGATGAGTATCAGTTGCCGCTTGCGGCGCCGTGGCTGATACAAGGTCCAGGACTGCAAAACCGCCACGAAGGTATACCAGTGTGCTCCCTGTCTCATGCTGGGGTCAGACTGAAGGAGTCGGACGAGTGGCCATGAGTGGAGCAGGCATGCGGGTCGACTTTTGTGGCAAACATAAACACTGCCGCTCCTCCCATGCTTGCGCGATAGCAAAGATGATGCATTAGACCTAAACGGACGTGCAGAAGTGCAATAGAGGTAAAGACTTTGCTGCCGGTTGGCGGAAGGTGTCCAAACCGTGATTCCGGTGAATCCCGTCATACGCTCGCCCGAAGGACCGGAGTGGTTTCAGAGCCCCCGCTAATTAAGACGGCTCTACGCCGGCTTTTCGGCAGCGGGACAAGGATGGGCGGGGATTGGTACTCGCCTAAAGAATGCCTCCTAGCTTCCTTGCGTCAAGAATCGGCTCGTCTGTCCTTGCTATTGCTATAAGCCTGTCACCGCACGGTCCACCAGATCGGCGACGGTATCGATGTCGGCGTAGAGCCGCGTGGCCTTGGCGACGGCGAAGCCCAAAAAAAGTCATCTAACCGTGAAAACCACCCGGTCGACCCCAGTATTGCCGGTACGCGGATCGTACGCGTAAATCACCGCTTCATAGTCGCCGTTGTCCGCCGCCGGTACCTGAACTGCGAAATGATTGACCTTGCCGGTGAACGCCAAAGGATATTCGCCTGCCGCCTTGCCGTCCCGTTTCAGCAAGGCCCTGACTTCGTATTTGTCGGCGTCCCATAAGCCGCCTTTGCTGATGGGGCAGCCGCACATCATTGTCACCTCCGCCTCCAGTCTGGCCTTGCCTTTTTCTGGCCCAGAGATGCCCCCGCGTACGATGAAACCGGGTAAATGGATGATGATGCCGTCGCCGGTGATATGCTTGCCCGGGACAATCCAACTGGTCACGCTCGCTTCCTGCAGGGATTGGCGCTGTCCGTACGGACCGAATATCTTGAAGCGCAAAAGTCGTGGTTCGGCGAGTTCGAGCCGGGCCAAATAACCCGCCGTGTTGTCGTCAGCGAGTTGCTGACCGCGTTGAAGAGGGGTTTCCATGAGGCGTTTGGTGTCGCCGGTGCCGCCGGTGATCCAGCCCTGATCCAGGATTTCCCCAGTCTCGGCGTCCTCGACAACGGTCCGTATTCCACCGACGCCGCTGCCGATGAACTTGGAATCGACACCCTTCACCCGTAGCATGATCCGGGTTTCTTCGGCAGACACGGAAGTGCCGCATAGCGCCATAAGCAAGACATATGGCATGAAATGCCGTTTCAGTACGTTCCGCGTCTGCTTGGGTTTCGGAACGGACATACTTTTTTACCCTCTCGAATTTGGCAGATTCTGGACGTTCAATCTGTGTCGGCATAACACGGGTAGCGTATTTTCCGTCACTGCCTTCAAAATTGCTTCGTCATTGCCGTAACCATGGCCCTCTTTACGCCATATCCGACCGCGACAGCCGCGACGATTCCGCCGGCCCAGAGCAGAACGAACCAAGCGAGTTTCTTCCGGAGCGGTTGTTCGTCAGCCGGTTCCGTCAATGATAACCTACGCCGGCGCGCACCTTGGCGCCATAGATCCAATAGGCGTAGACCGTATAACGCAAGAACCAAGATATATGGCGTAAAAAGCCTTATCAGTCTCTCCCGTGTTTGTTTAGCTTTTGGGACGGACATATTTTTTCTCCTCTTTTAGTTCAGCGGCATCTTCGAAGTTCGTTCTGCGGTTGGCGGATATCGGTTAAGAGGGTACTTCCGGCTATCCCGGTCAGAACCGCATCACCATAGGGCTCTTGACGCCATGCCCGGCCACGGCCCACAGTAGAACGAACCAGGCGAGTTTCTTGCGGAGCGGCTTTCCGCCTACTGGTTTCATCAGTGATAGCCCTCGCTGGCATGCACCTTGCCGCGAAAAATCCAATAGGCGTAAGCCGTATAGCCGAGAATGAGCGGCAGGAGGATGACAGCGCCGACCAGCAGGAACGCTAGGCTGGTATCGGGGTTTACGGCGTCGCGGTAAGTGATGCTCGGCGGCACCAGATAAGGGAAAAGGCTGCCGGCGAGCCCCAGGAAAGCCATGGCGAACAAGCCTAGCGCTAGCAGGAAAGGGGCGACGGTGCGCTGGGCGCGTACCGCACGGTAGAACGCGAGCGCGAGCCCGGCGGTAGCGAGCGGGATGAGCCACAAAGGTTGAATCGCTTCGGGTCCGAACCAGCGATCCCGGATAGTGTCGTTGACGACCATGGTCCCGAAACTGACGAACGCGATGGCGAGAATGGTCGCGAGGCCAAGCGGCTCCTGAAGCTGCCGCATCCGCGCCTGGAGCTCACCATCTAGCTTGATGACCAGCCAGGAAGCGCCGAGCAAGGCATAGCCCGTGACCAGCGCTACGCCGCAGAGGACGCTAAACGGGCTGAGCCAGTCGAACCAGCCGCCGGCGTAGACGCGGTCCTCGATCCGGATGCCCTGAACCAAGGCGCCGACCATTACGCCCTGGAAGAAGGCTGCAGCCGTGGAACCGCCGATGAACGCCCAGTCCCAATAGGTCTTGGCGCGCACTGTCCGGAACCGGAATTCGAAGGCGACGCCCCTCAGGATCAGGGCGAGAAGCATCCCGATCACCGGCGCGTACAACGCCGTCAGCACCAGCGAATAGGCGAGAGGAAAGGCGGCGAACAGACCGCCGCCGCCCAGGACAAGCCAGGTCTCGTTGCCATCCCAGACCGGCGCCACGCTGTTCATCATGCGGTCGCGCTCCTCTTCGTCGCGGCCCAAGAGGAACAGGATGCCGATTCCGAGATCGAAGCCGTCCAGCATGGCGTAGGCGAGCAGGGCCACGCCGATCAGTCCGAACCAAATTGTCGCTAAATCGAACATGATCGGTGCCTCCTAATGCGGGCCTTTCTCGAGTGCCGGCCCCGGCAGGACGCCGGTCGTCCTGAGAGGGCCTTTTTCCGTCGGTTTCTCGAGCCCGGTCGCCGGCGAGCGTCTCAGGAGCCGGATCAGATAAAAAAAGCCGGCCCCGAAAATGATCGTGTAGACCACGATGAACCCCAGCAGCGACCCGGCGACGCCTGGCGTACCGATGGGCGAGACCGCATCCTGCGTTCCGAGGAGCCCGTACACCGCAAAAGGTTGGCGGCCCACCTCAGTCACGAACCAGCCGGCCAGGATCGCCACGAACCCCAGCGGCCCCATGGCGACCCCCCAGCGCTGGAACCAGGTGTCATCGAACAAACGCTTTCGGAAGAATTGCACGGCACCGACCAGTCCGAACAGAATCATCAGCATCCCGATCCCGACCATGACCCGGAATGCCCAAAAGATGATCGGCACGGGGGGCCAGCGGTCTCGTGGAAAAGCATCCAAGCCGGTCACTTTGGCATCGAGGTCGTGTTCGAGGATTAGGCTGCCGAGCTTGGGGATTTCGAGGGCGTATTTCGTCTGAGCTTCGTCGACATCCGGGATGCCGAATAGAATTAGCGGCGCGCCGACTCGGCTTTCGAAGTGTCCCTCCATCGCCGCAACCTTGGCAGGTTGGTGTTCCTTGGTGTTGAGGCCATGGAGATCGCCCACAATCAGCTGCGTCGGCGCGACCACCGCCGCCATTCCGACCGCCATGACGAACATAACGCGGGCCGGCGCGCTCGTCTTGTCCTTCAGAAGATGCCAGGCTCCGGTCGCGCCGACCACGAACGCAGTCGCGAGATAGGCTGCCAGCACCATGTGTGTGAAGCGATAAGGAAAGGACGGATTGAAAATCACGCCGATCCAACTGTCGGGCACATAGCGGCCTGCTTCGAAGTGAAACGCTGCCGGCGTGTGCATCCAGCTGTTCGCGGACAAGATCCAGAACGCCGAGAGGAGAGTGCCGAAGGCGACTAGGAGCGTCGCCGCGAAATGGAGCTTAGGGCCGACGCGCTCGAGGCCGAACAGCATCACGCCGAGAAAGCCGGCCTCCAGGAAGAATGCCGTCAACACCTCGTAGGCGAGCAAGGGCCCCAGGATAGGGCCGGTCTTTTCCGAAAACGGCCCCCAGTTAGTGCCGAACTGATAGCTCATCACGATGCCGGAGACGACCCCCATGGCGAAGGCGACGGCGAAGACGATCAACCAGTATTTGTAGAGCTGCAGGAAGACTTCACGTTTGGTCGCGAGCCAAAGGCCCTCGAGCACGGCGAGATAGCTTGCGAGTCCAATCGTGAACGCCGGAAAAAGGATGTGAAAACTCACCGTGAATGCGAACTGTATCCGCGCGAGAATCAGGGCATCCATGTCGACCCCGCTTCAATGAATAGTCCGTGGTCTAAACCGCAGCGAACACATGGGAGGTTGACCGCGCTCGGCCGGTCGGAAAATTTCATTTCATGGCATGGCTTCTTTTCGCTACAGCGTGTTTTTATCTCACGCATGAATCCTCCTAAATCCCATCGCTGATACTAAATACGACAAACATCCCTGAGGTGTGATCGACTGGGCCGAAGAAAAGATGGGACGCCGCCTCTTCATTGAAATCGGAGCCCATCCTGCGGCAACGCGGTTACCGACAGTCTTGCCGATGAACGGTTAGCCGGGGTCAGAAGTGCAATGAATAGGTCGCTAGTAGAACAACGCCGGCACTTACCCAATGTCTCGGGCCGACCTTTTGTGCCCATCTAGAGGCAGCACCCGTCTCTCCCGCCGCCGCTGCATGGCAAGCGTGATGTTTCCACCTAGAACAGCCCGTATTTTTCTGACAATGAACGGCGTCAAGGCTAGGCACACCGTCAAGCCAAACCCTGCGATGACCGCGCGAGCGGCACGAGTGGAAAGCCCGAAGCGTGTTTCCAACAGGTGCCCGGACACACGCTCCACGACTTCGACGAAAATCTGAAGCCCTTCCACCAGGAACGAAAAAACAGCGTTGCCCTGGAACGCGAGGACCAACAGAACCAGCGTGATCAGGCTTCTGATCCGAATTTCGTGTCTCATGCTCGCCTCAGCCTGGTTGAATAAAGCTTCCTTCGAAATTTCCGCCGCCCATTTTCGAGCGATGGTGGCGCGTCGAGATGCCTAAACGATCGACGGTTTTTTCAGGAGACGGCATCGGCGGTATACGCTGTCCTTCCGGGGCGCTGGTCTGCAGCTTGCCGTCACCGTTCGGCGTGGTTCTCCCAAGCCGCTTAGGATCGAGCCGCTCGGTGGCCAGGGGTGCCGGAACGGTGCAGGTCTCGTCTAATGAATCGTGGCTTGGAATCTGATTGTCTGCAATGATGGACTGCGCTCTGGATTCCGCTTCGGTTAACTCTTCGGCAAAGATATCGGTCGCATATTCCTGGGTGACGGCCTCCACCAGAGAGGTATTCACCGGCCGGCCGGGCTCGCCGATATGGATGGAGGTCACCGTGGATAGACCCGGACGGATCGGTCGCTTCAGAATCTCGTCTTTCCGCAAAGCAATGCGCACCGGCACCCGCTGGACGATATGAATGAAATTGCCAGTGGCATTGTCCGGCGGCAGCAGGGCGAACACACTGCCAGTGCCGGGCACCAGCCCTTCGACCGTGCCGTGATAAAGCCGACGCCGACCGTAGAGATCGACGATCACTTCGGCCGACTGGCCCGGCCGAACCTTACGCAACTCAGTCTCGCGCAGGTTCGCCTCCACCCACAAATGATCCAGGGGCACTACCATGAGCAACAGGTCTCCGGGGTGGACCCGGTCGCCCACCTGGACCTTGCGCTTCGCCACATAACCCGACACAGGCGCCCGAATACGCTGCCTCACGAAATCCAGATAAGCCTCGATAAACCGGTGTTTGGCGGCTTCGATCTCGGGGTGTTCCGTGCGGCTGGTGCCCCCCACGCGTGCCTCAATGGCCTGGAGTTCCGCCCCGACCTCACGTAGTTCCGCCCCGAGCGCGGTCATCTGATCCTCGGCGTTTTGCAAGACTTGCTCCGAAACTGAACCGCTCGGATACGCCTGGCGGAAGCGAATCACGTCATGGCGTACTCGGGCGAGCAGGGCCGAGCGTGCATCCCGTTTCCGGCAGAGTTGCTGGCGTGTCGCAAACAGGGCGCCGATGCTGCGCACGGTCCGCCCCAAGTCGCCTTCGCTTTGTCCCAGGGCGGCGTAAGCGCGGTGTTCGTCGAGCTGAACCAGGAGGTCGCCCTTGTTCACGAATTGGGTTTCTTCGACCAGGACCTGGGTGACGATGCCGGTGGTATCCGCTTCGACCGGGATCAGATTGCCGGCGACGAAGGCATTGTCGGTTACGACCCAGAACCGGCCGTGAATCCACCAATACACGGCATAGCTCAGCGCACTCGCGACCACGGCTAGAGCCACCAGCAACAAACGACGATTACGGCGGGCGCGAATCGCCTTGGGATGAATCTTCATACGTGCTTGTTCGAATTCCGTCGGCAAGGCCGTTCCATCGCTCGACAGACCGCCGTGGGTTCTTCAGTTATCTTATCTCGACCGGCTCATGCTCAATCTGCGATCGATTGGGACCGCGTAATGTCGGCGTCATTCGTATAGCCGCCACCCAAGGCTTCGATCAGATCAGTCATCGCTATGAGCTGGTTGGTCTCCAGGTTTTTCAGCATATACTCCTGGGCCAGAACCGCGTGCCGGCTCCGGACAACCATGCGACGGTCATCCAGTCCGGCCTCCAAGCGCGTCAACGCAAGATCGAGATCTTCTTGCTGCGAAGCCAGGAGACGTCGGTGAGCCTCCAATATTTTGCGAGTCTCGCGCCAGCTGCTCAGGCTGTCCGCGACCTCTTGTATGGCCTGTACCAAGGTGTCGTTGTAAAGCTCGACCGCAGCGTCGTACTCTGCCCGCTGCGCAGACAGTTCTCCGCGCAGCCGTCCGCCCTCGAACCAGGGTAATCTGAGCCCCGGGGCGACCCCGTAAGCGAAACTAGACCCGGAGAAAAGAACGTTGGCCAGAGAGCTCGCTCCTTTGGTGAGCCTCAGGGCGTTCACGCCGGCGAAAGCGGTGAGATCGATCGTGGGCAGAAAGCGCGCCTTGGCTTCTTTGATCCGGTACGCGGCGGCTTCGGCCCGGTGCAGTGCGGCCGCGAGGTCAGGCCGATGCGCGAGCAGACCTATGGGAAGCTGGGAGGGCAGCGGAATTCTTTCCGGGATGGTCACCGGATTGGCGAATAGATAACGGGTCTGGTCGGGGCTGGTGCCCATCAACCGGGCCAGTAGATTCCGCTGCACGTCCAGCAGGTCCTCGGTAGCGGCTTCGCGTTTTTCGTCGGATTCTAGGGCAATGATTGCCTGTTTCACGGAGTGGGCAGAGGTAATTCCGTTCTCGAAGCGAGAATCGGCGAGCTCGAACAGCTCATGGCTTAGTTCCACCATTTCCCGCGCCAGATCGAGCTGCTGCCTAAGCGCCACGCCGCGGAAGTAGGCTCGGGCGATAGCAGTGGTCAACTGCAGACGGACTTCCGCTTGCTCGGCAGCGCTCGCTTCCGCCTCGCCCAGCGCCGCTTCCAGTGCCGCCCGATTCTTGCCCCAGAAATCAAATTCGTATCGGAGACTGACGGGGTTGATGCTGGCGAAGACGATATGTGCGCCTGCCGCCTCCTCGCGATTGAGCGCGGCGTATACACCGTGCTCCGAAATTCTTTCGTTGGCGAACTCTATGTCTGCGTCCAGGAACGGCAGCAGCCTCGCGCCTTCCACCCGGGCCAGGGCTTGCGCCTGGCGCAGCCTCGCCGCGGCCGCCTTGAGGCCGGGATTGTCCTTGAGAGCCACCGCCATCAAACGATTCAGTTCGGAGCTGCCGAACTGCCGCCACCACTGTTCTTCAGGCCATGCTCTCCTTGGTGTCAATGGTTCCTTCTCACGGGCTTCGGAGAGCCCATGTGTCATATCCGGGGCGGAGATGAACTCGGCCCGTTTCCCACCAGGCGGAATCCAGGCACAACCCGCAGCGAGAATGACGCATCCAACGGTGAACCCGGCCCGAAGGCTTCGACCGCTTACAAAAGCGAGACAGAACAGCATGAAGCGCCGTGCACGTCGGCGCCTTGGGGAAACCACTTGCATCCGTTGACCTCGCGGTGAACATTTATCGGCGCCCCAGTTTGCGGCTATGGCTCGCGGCATGGGGGCCTGTTTGTCGGTCACCTGACGCCGGCTTCTGCGTCGGGCAGTTTTACACACGCTCGGAAAAAGTCGGCAATGACCGTTTGGACGAGACCGGCCGTGAGCGTCTAACAGATTCACACCGGTCACTGCCGATGGCGAGGCGTTCCAGATGATGGGGGCTCTCAGGAACGCCGGCTTTCGACAACGGGCGCAAATCCTTAGGCGTCATTTCGGCCGGTCCTGTCAGACTTCCTATCGCAGGATCGATGCCGATTCATAAACTATTGAAAATCGGTGGGAAATTTTTGGGTGCATGATGAGCGTCGAATACCGAGGTGAGGCATTTTGACAACATTGTTTCGGTATACGTGAGCTAAGATCGGAAAATAGAAAGCCTAATTGACACACTGTGCTCACTGACCTAGTGTTGTCAGCTCGCTACAGAGGGTGATGCAATTGACAACAGCATCATGTTGAACGATACGTTTGCCGATTCACAAAACGTTCTGCTGGATACTGTCCTGGATTTGACGGCGTGCCTACCGTCACGAGAAAGGTACACGCGGTTGCTCGCCTCGCTTAGCCGGGTGGTCGGAAACGATGCCTGTGCCTTGTTGCGCTGTCGAGGAGATGTTCTGGTGCCGATCGCATCGCAAGGCCTCAAAGCCGAAGTCATGGGCCAGCAGTTTAGACCGGACGAACATCCGCGCCTGGCTGCGGCGCTGGCCTCCCGGAAGCCGGTCCGCTTTTCGGCCGACGATCCCAGACCGGACCCTTTTGACGGCCTGCTGCTCAATGATTCCAGAGGCCGTTTACGGGTCCACTCCTGCATTGGCTGCACCCTTTATTCGGAAGACGATTTATTCGGTGTCCTGACCGTCGACTCCCTGGCACCCGGTGCCTTCGACGGGATCGAAGACCGGGTCTTCGCAATCTTCGCTTCTATCGCCGCAGTGGCGATGCGCTACGAAACTTTCATCGACGCTCTGGAAGCCCTAGCGAATCATCGCGGGCTGGTGGCCCGGGAACTCGTGCGGGAAGCCCTGCTGCGCGGCGGTAGCATGTTGGGCGAAAGCCCCGCCATGCAGAACCTGTGTCGAGAGATCGATATCGTCGCACCGTCCGACTTGACCGTTCTTGTGACCGGTGAAACCGGCGTCGGCAAAGAGGTGGTCGCCCGCACGATCCACGCGCGCTCCCGGCGTGCCGATCAGCCGTTGGTCCACGTCAATTGCGCCGCTCTTCCGGAGACGCTGGCCGAAAGCGAGCTGTTCGGACATGTGCGCGGCGCTTTCAGCGGCGCGAACACCGATCGGTCCGGCAAATTCGAACTTGCGGACGGCGGTACTTTGTTCTTGGATGAAATCGGCGAACTGCCCCTCTCGGTACAGGCGAAATTGCTGCGGGCGTTACAGTTCGGGGAGATCCAGCGCCTGGGATCGGACAAGAATCATCGGGCCGATGTCCGCGTCATTGCGGCGACCAATCGTCAGCTCGCCGAAGAAGTGAAAGCCGGCCGATTCCGAGCCGATCTTTACCATAGGCTGAGTATCTATCCCTTGCATATACCGCCGCTGCGGGAACGGATCGAGGATATTCCGCTGTTGGCCGGTCATTTTCTGGATCAGGCGCGGGTGCGCCTAGGCCTCGTTCGAGCGCAGTTGGCGTCTTCGGCTGTCGAGGCACTGAAACGCTATAGCTGGCCTGGAAACGTACGCGAGCTCGAGCATGTGATCCTCCGGGCGGCATTGCGCGCCTCGAGCCGGGGGAGTTCGGTGATGCTCCAGGTTGAAGACTTAGCGATCGGGGGCGTTTCGGCGTCGAAGCGGGCGTTCGAGGACGAACCGAACGACAGCAAGCCGCGAACGCTGGCGGAAGCCGTGGCGGATCTTCAGCGGCAGGAGATACGTGCCGCTTTGGATCGCTCCTCTCATAACTGGTCGGAAGCCGCGCGACGCCTCGGGCTTGACCGCAGCAATCTGTACCGTCTCGCGAAGCGCCTTGGAATCAGATAGGCCGCTCCACTCGACGCAAGCAACCGGAGGAGTTCTCTAGAGAGATATCCCGAATCGACCGTGATTTACTCCTCTCGGGCAAATGACTTGCGTAGGCCGTGGTGAGCGCGATCCGTGGGGCGGGCGCTCCACGGAGCTCAGATATATCCCGTCCACCAGCGGCCATGATGCCGGGCCTTGAATCGGGCAAAGGCACGGCATAGCGGATACAGCAACAGCACGACCCCTAACCAACAGCCGTAGACGACGGGAAGACTGAAACCCCAGCCCTCTGGAAAGTCGCTGAATGAAGTTAGGTAGGCAGTGACGTCTTGGCCTTGCACATAGGCCACGGCGAGAACCAGTCCGTGGATGAGATAGAGGTGGACAAGATAGAAGAACAGTGGAACCCGCCCGAACGTCACTAGACATCGGGAGATCGGGCCGGGGTTTCGAGGGCACCAGGCCAGGAGGAGCAGGGTGGGTCCAAGGGTCATCAGCAGATAGAGCAGCGAGGGCGGGTATTTCCGGGTATTGAGAAAAGATAGCACCGAGAACAGGGGGCTCGGCTGCGCCGACCAGGGCACTGGATCACCGTAGACATTGCTCGCTCGCAAGACGAGGAAAGCACCGAGCAAGGCGAAGCCCGTGGCCGTCATTACCCGAAATGCCGATTTTCTCTGCATCTGCAAGATCGGTCCGAACGCGTAGCCCACCATCATCACCCCTACCCAGGGAATTAGAGGATAGGAGATCGGCCGGTGGGGGATGTGCAAAACGCTCACCAGCCAGCCGATTGTGCTCAAGGAGCCGTCACCGTTGGTGAAGCGATCCAGGCCGATGCCGTCGGCAAGATTGTGTGTCGCGATCATCGCAAGGCCCAGTGCCGCGAGGACAGGGCGAGGCAGGTAGATCAGCCCGGATAAAGCGACCATGGACCAGCCGATAGCCCAGAGCACGCCCAGATAGATTTCTTTGATGTCGAAACTGAATGACCAGGCCAGGTGCACCGCGGTTATCTCGAGCAGAACCAGCCACAAACCGCGCGTGAGCAAATACCGCGCCAGTACCGGGCGGCTCGTGCCGCGTGCGGTGGAAAGGAAGGCGCTCGCGCCGGCCAGGAAAATAAAAGCCGGGGCACAAAAATGGGTCACCCAACGCGTAAAAAACAGGGCGGCGCTGGTGTGCTCCAGGTCAGTCGGGCTAAAAGTCGCGTCGCTGAAGAACCAGCGCACGTGGTCCAGGGCCATGAGGATCATAACCCAACCCCGAACCAGATCGACGGAGATAAGGCGGTGACTTTCCAAAACGCCCTCATTTACAGCGCTGACTGGCGTGGCTAGCGCCGCGTATCGCATGACTCGTTCATTCTCAACGAAACATTTAGTGTGGTAGGCAGTCCCGTTCTTAGGATCGCCTTCGGCCACTCTCATTCGAGCATGGATCGAAGTCCCGGTAAATCTCCACCCCTTGGATTTCGGTACATTGCCACCCATCGCCCCTTTCCGGCGGCAGAAAGTCCATTTCGGCAACCGGCGCGAACCACAAGTTCGGTCCGCACATCTAAGCCGATAAGGGACGCGGACTGCGAGGCACTGCCATGAGTATTCGTTCGATTTTTCCGACGGGGCGAGGGATGTTGAACTCTTGGACGTCGTGGTGTCGCTACGTGGAGTATTGCGGATGGCTTGGAATGCTTCTCGTGTTGGCCAGTTGTGCTCACAGTCCCGTCGGCGAATCCTGGCGCCAGGGCGCTGCTGACCAGCCGTCCTTTGCGGAGATCGCTGCCGACCCCGGGGCATTCACAGGGCAGAAGGTCATTTTAGGAGGGGAGGTGGCTCGCGCCACGTTTCAGCCGGAGGTCGCGGAAATCGAAATTTGGCAAAAACCGTTGGATTCCGACGACCGTCCCGAGGCGAGTTTCGAACGGTCGCAAAGCCGTTTTCTGGTCCGGTGCACGAGCGTACTCGATCCCGCGGATTATTTCCGTGGCCGTCCGATCACCGTTGCCGGAGAGATTCAGGGGGAGGTTGTCCGTGAAGCGGAACTCCGGCCTCTGGGTCGCTTCCACTACGTCTATCCTGCGGTCCGCTACCCGGTGGTCGACTGTGCCCAAATCCACGTCTGGCCGATGCGCTGGAAGACCCCCGACGTCTACGTCCCACCTTATAGTCCGAATCTTCGCGGGTGGCGAGGGTACGGCTACGGTTACCCCTATTACCATCAGCCCTATTGGCCATATCTGCCACCTCGGTAATCGATAGCCAGTTGGGGCGGCAGCATCGTTCGGCCGAGTCTTATCGAATCGTCACTCACGCTCGGATTGCGTTCCTAGGGCAACTCGTCCGACGATGCCCGCCGTCAATGCCGCGTGATCCGGAGGCTCGCTGCGTACATGTAAATACCGAATTAGCCTTTCCAACCTAAAGCGGTCGTTCGCTTCGACGGCGTCGTCTTATCGAGATACGGTGCTTTTTATACGAAGGTCCACAGCGCGTGCCGTCGGCAAGGCGGAAATCAAGAGGATAAATCCACCCTTGCCGATAATCGCCGCCACCAACCCGATATCCCCCGGCGCTGCTTTCGACGAACCCACGCTTCGGAAAGCCCTCTTAGATTCGGGGGTTGTCACGCGGCTTAGGATCGAATCGGCCGAAACGCACGGCCGAACGGGAACAGCGACAAGGGAATGAGCTTGATATGCTGCAAGGCGAAGGGAATGCCGATGATCGTGATTGCCAACAGAGCCGCACTGGTCAGATGAGCCAGAGCGATCTCCCAGCCGAAAAGCAGCAGCCAAATCACGTTGAAGATGATTCGCAAAGGGCTGTTCGCTTCGCCGAGTTCCACCACCTCTTTTCCGAACGGAGTAAAAATGGCAAGCCCGAGTTTGATAGATTGTAGGCCGAAGGGTATCCCGATCACGGTAAGGCACAGGCCGATGCCGCCCACAATATAGCCCAGACCGGTGACCAGGCCACCGAAGATCAGCCAAAGGATATTACCGAGTAAGCTCATGATTACCGTCGCGTGGATTTGCTTAACTGTTCGAGCGACCAGACGTAGAGCTGGTTCGATTTCGGTTCCGGAAACTTAGGATAGCAAGCCGCAGAGCAAATCTAGGGAAGCCAATGGACATCGAGTAATGGAGAGGCCCATCGGAATCACGTTCGAGAACGGGGCGCGACAGACGCAAGACACAGTCACTTTGCTGCCGCAAACCGCGCAACCGACGACAATCACCCACTCGAGATCGACCGCGCCTAATACGCTTGCTTCAAAGCCACTTTCCAGATGGCGCGAGCTCGGTCCTTTTACCCTTCAGATCCTCCTCGAGTGATCTGCAAGCGCGGAATCGAGTGGTCCTGTTTGCGTCCATGGTATGTGCGGCACCCGGGTATTTATTTGGTTGAACGTTAATTAATTAATGAAGCGATGAGCAAATGGGTTCCGTTCAGCATTCGACAAGCCCGGCGTGAGCCCGTCGACGGGCCCGCCCTGAGCTGAGTTGAAAGGATCACTACAAATGGAATCAATGTTTTACCATTGGTCCTGAATAGCGAAGAACTTAATCAGAACTTCCTAAAATTCTTGACATGATATTTCGGTACGGTTATCCGTGAAAAACGAACCACATGTTTGACACTGCACATCGATCCCGATAAAAAAGGCCACATTCGAGCGCTTGCGCGCGGGTGAAGAGGTGATGCTTCACGGACAGTTCGCAAGTTGATCGGGGGATCACATCGAGTAGTGTATGGAGCCAAATCGAAACGAGCAGGTATGTACCAAGAAGCACCCTGAAACCCCGGTTCTTCAAACGGCCGGCCATGGCTCGATCTTTTCTGGTCTCGACGTATTCTGACAAAAGCCATGGATGATCAAACCGATAATCCGTCGTTCCACGGATTATCGGTTTTTTGGGCGGCGGGTGTGTTGTTCGGCGCATAAATGCTCTTTTGGTCGTTTGACCCGCCGTTAAGGGTTCTTCATGTCCGGATTTGGACGCGCGGTATGCCGTGCGCCGGTTGTTCAGGCCCGCCTGATACAAAACAGAACGGCAGCGCTCTGCTAAATTTAAACAGCCCGGAACATCTCCGGGTTTTTTTCAGAAATAGAACTAAAAAACAATAGGGGCTTGCTCGAGGATGACGTCGGAATCCACCAATGGTTCGCACAGATTAGCCTGGTGCTGGTGGGCCGGCTTTCTAGTATTCCTTGCGCTTACCGTCGCGTGTCCCACCAAATCGGTCATGGCGGACGAACCCGTTCCTAGAGTTTATACCTACGCAGGGGATGGGCGAGCCGATTCACTCTCCGCTGACACTTTACGCGAAATTTTCTTCATGCGGCTGACAAGCTGGCCCGATGGCACGCCAATTCGTGTTTTCGTGCTTCCGGATAAACATCCGTTGCACGTTCGTTTTGCAAAAGAGGTTTTGGGGGTTTACCCCTTTCAACTCCGCGCCGCCTGGGACCGGTTGATTTTCTCGGGAACCGGTTTAGTCCCTCATGTGGTCGAGACTGTCGGAGAAATGCGCGAGCGGGTTCGGGCGACGCCTGGAGGTATTGGATATGTTGATAAATAGGGGGTTTCTGAGTCTGAGGATGATGCCGGCCAAGGGGAATATGGGCCGCCGAACGATCCCGCATTGGGCGGCAGTCGCCGCGTGCTTGGTTGTATCTTTCGAAGCAAAGGCACTGGACCTCGGGGGCGTCGATTGGCAGTTGCACGGTTTCGCCAGCCAAGGGTTTACCTACACGACCAGCAATCAGGTATTCGGCGCGAGCCGCGGCGGCAGTCTGGATTTTACTGAGGTGGGAATCAACGGCTCGGTGCGGCCGCTACCAAATCTATTGCTCTCCGCACAGGGGCTTTATCGAAATACTGGGGGGTCAGACCGCGAAGACCTTCGACTTGATTTTGCCCAAGTGGACTACAATGGCACGTTTCTCGAGTCAGCCTTGACAGTGGGTGTGCGGGCCGGGCGAGTCAAGATACCTTTCGGACTTTACAACGACACGCGGGACGTGGTCTGGACCCGGCCTTCGGTAATTCTTCCCCAGTCGATTTATTTCGATACACTTGGGCTGCGACAGGCAATGATCGCGGCCGACGGAGGGCTTTTGTACAGCCGCTATAATTGGGGTAAACACCGATTCAATCTGGAGTTCCTAGTGGCGGAACCACAGGACGATACCGGCGATGCCGCGGATTTCCTGACGGGCATGCTGGACGCGCCGGGTAGAATGACAGGGCGCCCGTTGTTTCTCGGACGGGCGGTTTACGAATGGATGGGCGGCCGAGCGCGTGCCATGTTCAGTGTGGTTGACTTGGACCGGGATTTCAGGTCAAGGTCGAGTGCGGTTCCGTCTGGCAAAATCCAGGCTTTATATCCATTGTTTTCTCTACAATATAATGCAGAAGACTGGTCGCTGACTGCTGAATACGGCTGGGTGCACCAACGGCGTAGCGGTTTCCTACCCGTGCCTATGGAAGGCACTTCGGAGGGGTTTTATGTCCAAGGAGAGTACAGATTGAGCGAGGATTGGTCGGCCGTGCTTCGTTACGACGTTTTTCATGCCGATCGCGACGACCGTAGCGGACGTTCCTTGGCCAGGCAGACCGGTCAGGCACGTCACCGCTTTTACGCGCGCGATCTTGCCGTGGGACTCCGCTGGGAGTTCCTGCCGAACTGGCTGATTGCAGCGGAATATCACAACGTCGACGGCACGGCCTGGCTTTCTCCGCACGACAATTCCGAATTGCTGACAGGCGGCGGCGATCCGCACTGGGATCTTTTTTCAGTGATGGTCTCGTTCCGTTTCTAAAGCCATTTTTGGATTTATGGTCAATGAGGAATGACGCAAGCCGTTTTTGGACACTGCGCCGAAAAGGGTTTGTATTCTTAAGCCTGCTCTTACTGACACTCGGTGTCACTTTCGGGGCGCTGAATCACTGGAATCTGCGAACGCAGTTCAAGGACCAACAAGCCGTTCGGAACGCTGCGCTTCGGGTTGAATTCAGAGACCTTATAAAACGCTCCGCCGACCGCTTGCAACGCCTAGGTGTCGTGCTCGCGTCCCTCGGTAAATTGGACCTGTTTATTACCGCACCGCGCGAGAATCAAAGCGCTGCTCGTTTGCACGGATTTTTTTCCACGGTAAGGTACGAACTGGACGTCGAGCGGATCGAGCTGCTCGACGCCGGAAGCAATTCGGTCTTGACGTGGTCCTCGTCAATGGCGACTCCAGTCCCGCAAGAGCGTCTGCACAAGGTCTTGAATCAGGTTATCGAGACGGAGCAGCCGTTGACGATCCTGACTTGTCAGCCGGGGTGTAGCCTTCACGCGTTCGTTCCGTTGCTTTCCAAGGGACGGAATGTTGGCGTCCTATCCCTGAGCCAGATGATTACCGATCTGGTGCTCGATTTCTCGGCCGGCGCCGGGACCGCGGTCGCGATCCTCGTGACCTCTCAGGAAAACGGTGAAAAGGTCTTGGAAGACTGGGGGTTACGCATTGCGGCGCTATCCAATCAGCAAGAGCTGGAGCCTTTCTTGCGCCATCTCTCGAAGCGCTATCCTGGCCCGGAAGCGCTTCCGGCCGATAGCTGGCTGGAATGGAAGGAAAAACGATTCACAGTTTACAGCTCGCCGCTGGACGATATTCTGGAAAGCGGAGAAACCGGTCATCTTCTGTTTATCGTCGACGCAAGCGCTTCTGCGGCAGCTCTGGACCAGGCGAATCGCGACGCCTTGCTCATTGTTGCAATATCTCTCTGCATCGCAGAAGTACTTTTGCTGGTGTTGCTGCATGCACCGCTCCGGCGCATTCAGCATCTTGCGGCGACATTGCCGTTACTAGCTCACGGCAACTATGACAGGGTCAACGAGCGTCTGAAAACGCTCTCCCGCCTGGTTGAATGGAAAGACGAAATCGACATTCTCTACGCCACGTCCATCCGGCTGGCGCATCAGATCGAAGAACATCAGAACACGCTCGCCGCCGAACGAGATTTCATTCAAGGTTTGCTGGACAACGCGCAGGTATTGATCCTGACTCAATCGCGCGATGGCCGAATTCGAACAGTCAACGAACTGACCACCCAAATCTTGGGCCGTCCGAGCGAGACGCTCAGAAACTCTCGTTTTATCGAGCTGATCGAAATTGATAGCGAGACCAGCGAGGTCGCTCGCAACCTTGAAAAGCTCTTCTCGAATCTCATGCAACGACTGGAACACGAGTCGGTTCTGACTTGCGGCGACGGCAGCAAGCGGCACATTGTTTGGGTGCATACACGCTTGCGATTGGAGCACGAAAACGGCATTGCCGTGCTTTCCATCGGCTTGGACGCGACCGAAAGAATCGAAGCCGAATCGCGCATACGCTGGCTGGCTAATCATGATTCGCTGACCGGTCTCCACAATCGGCTCTGGTTCAAGGACGAGTTGGAGCGGAGCTTTGCCGAAGCAGAGCGAAACGGCGTGCCGGCCGCCTTGCTCTTATTCGACCTGGATCACTTCAAAGACATCAATGACAGCAGCGGTCATGCCGCCGGAGACGCGCTGCTTTGCCTTTTGGCCAATGAATTGCGGGCACGAGCGCGCAAGTCGGATGTACTGGCGCGCTTGGGAGGGGACGAGTTCGCCGTCTTGATGACAGGTACCGACCGATCCGGAGCAGAGCATTTTGCTCAGGATCTCAATCAACGCTTGATGGAAAAGCCTTTTCGCTTCGGCAATCGGAGCTATCGCATTTCCGCAAGCATCGGCATCGCTTTGATTCCGGAGCACGGCAAGGATGTAGAAGAGCTTCTGGCCAACGCCGACGCGGCCATGTACCAGGCGAAAAAGGCTGGGCGCGGACGCTGGCACTTGTTCTCGCATTCTGGAGAAGAGCGGGCTCGGATCAGTCATCAGGCATATTGGCGTAGCGTCATCGCCCAATCTTTAGATCAAAAGAGTCTATTTTTTCATTATCAGCCGGTAGTCGACTTGGCAACGGGGCGGATCGCCTATTACGAGGCACTGCTTAGGTTAACGTTAGAAGATGGGCGTATCGTGCTTCCGGGTGAATATATGGACGTCATTCTACGTTCGGATTTGATGAGTGCTATCGATTCTTACGTCACCCGAGAGGCGATCAATATTTTGAGCAAGGACCGAGCGGCACGGCTTTCGATCAATCTATCTGCCGCTGCGCTGACCGACCCGACTTGGGCGGAACCGCTCAAGCAAGCGGTCAACGACGGCCGCTTGTCTCCGGAACGTTTATTGCTGGAAATTACCGAGACGGCCGCGATCGCCGACTTGGAAGCAGCGCAACGGACCATGAACGAATTGACCGACATAGGCTTCGGGTTTGCTATGGACGATTTCGGAGCGGGGTTCGCGTCGTTCCACTACCTTAAACACTTGCCGATAAAGCACGTGAAAATTGACCGTTCGTTTATCAGCCGCCTGGCGAGCGACGAGGATGACAAGGTGTTCGTCAGCGCTTTGACGACACTCGCACATGGCTACCGACAAAAAATTGTCGCGGAAGGAGTTGAAAATGCACAGACACTAATTCAACTTCAGGAACTGGAAGTCGATCTGGTGCAGGGCTTTTATATTGGGCGTCCTGATCGGCACTTTAAGCCGGCGAAAGTGTCGTTGGCCACTCTACCCTTGATCGGATCGTAAGGGTCATCTGCTTACTACTTTTAAACAGGTTATGAAAACAAGTACGTCCCCCAAATTTTATTGTCCGTTTCCCTCCCGCCTCAATCCAAATGCCGAGGCGGCCAACCGTCACACCTTGGCGTGGGTGAAGCGCTTTAACTTAGTCTCCAACGACCGCGAGTGGCGGCGCCTCCAGGCTTCTAAGTTCAGCTGGCTCGCGGCCCGCGCGTATCCCGATGCGCCGTCCGAAGGCCTTAAGATCGTGTCGGATTGGAATACCTGGCTGTTTATTCGGGACGATCAATGCGACGAGTCCGGTTTCGGACGTAATCCGGACCAACTCACGCACTTTCATGAGCGGCTGACTGAAATTCTCAACGGCCGAGAACCCGATGAGTCCGACCGCCCTCTCGCCTACGCACTGCATGACCTTTGTGTCAGGCTGCGCCGAGCGGCGAGCAACGACTGGATGTGCCGGTTCATTATGAGCGTGGTCGAGTATTTTGAGTCCTCCGTGTGGGAGGCTCAGAATCGTGCAGCAGCCATCACGCCGGACCCGTTAACCTACGTGACCATGCGCCCCTACACAGGAGGGCTTTATACCGATATCGAGCTTATCGATGTCGTCGAGAACATCAGCTTGCCGCTGCACGTCCGGAAACACGAAACGCTACAGGGATTGATACGGATGGCGAACAATGTGGTGTGTTGGTCCAACGATGTCATCTCGTTCGCCAAGGAAGTCCGGCACAACGACGTTCATAACCTCGTCGTGACGTTTCAACACCACTATCATTTGTCTCTTCAGGAAGCCATCCGGGAGGCTGCGGATTTGACGAACAAAGAAGTCCGCGATTTCATAGCATTAAAAGAGCGACTGCCCACATTCGGCGCCGAAATCGATGCCGACGTTCAGCGTTTTGTTTCCGTTCTGTGTTCGTGGATGCGCGGCAATCTCGATTGGTCCTACACGTCGGGCAGGTATTCCGTGGAGCTTGTCGGCGAGTGTTCACACTGCTGAGCATGGGCACCGTCCGCTCCATTCAGAGCGCCGCCTGGGCCTTGCACCGAGAGGCGGATCGAGGATATGGGCCGACTTATCGAATCACCGATTTGCCCGGTTTGCGAGATGCCGCTTCGATTGGCGATTATCGGTTTCTGTTTTCGTCTCTATCCGCGACCGCCGTCTCGGCGAGGCATCGCTTAGGGTAGGTAGCCGGACGCTCGTGGACGGAGGCGGGTCTCGCACGACGTCGGGCTCCGGTCGTGCCCTTAGCGAAGCCAAATCCCGGATTGCGGCATCAAGCTTTTCACTGAGCTCATCAATCAAGCGATAAAGGTGTTCGAAATGGATCTGAAAATAGCGCGCTGATGGAAATGTCGGCGCTACCTCCGTCTCCGGCGGTGCGGCAGGATCACGTTCCCGGTGCCTGACTTTCGGCGTCATCTTTTCCTCCTCTCGTATCGGGTATCAACTAGCATCGGTAAAAAACCGCCTGGGCGGCGCCGTTGGCAGCGGCCGGTGCCTACGTTTTTGCCGCAAGGCGTTTGGACGGAACAAACCTACAAGACCGCATCCTTCGCGTTATAACTCCTTCCCGCTAAGAAACAGAAGACGTCGCAAATGGCCGATGGAGAGATGTCCCGATCCGGAAGAACGCTCACTACGAAGGGAATTCCGGCATACAGTGAGATCACTCGGGTGTGACACGCGTCCGTTACGGCGGCTGACCAGCGCAGCTGCTTCTGTCCATGAAAGCAACGTCCGCACCTCCCTCCAAAGCCTTCGACGAGACTTAAGCTCGGCTGATAATGGGTCGCTTCTATCGGTGCCTGCTGTGGCAGCTCACACAGGCGCTGCGAAATTTGCCCCAGCGAAAGCCGACAGCCTTGTGTAGCGCTTGCTCGCGAACGAAGACCGAAACGCGAACCTTTGTCCGACACGAATTCCGCGTGCTGCGGATCGGCGTGTGTTCGGACTGCCCGCCTGTCCGTTCGATGCGACTCAATGGGCACCTCGATGGGTTGCGCTGAAATCGCTCTGCGTCGTTCACCTACGCCAGGCAGCGACGAGCTTGAGGCAGGAGTTGCGCCATTCGCAATCCTGCACAGTACACCGGAAGCGCTCGTCGCTACGGTAGCAGGGAACACGATGCTGGGCACGTTGAATTGATCGGACCCAGATGATCGGAGGCGTCCAATCGGTTTCCTCGAACGACTGGCCGGTGGCCTCGGGCAGCGGTGCAGCATCCATCATGCGTGTTCCATCCTGAAAAAAAGCGCCGCTCGTGGGCGGCGCCAGCAACCCAGTGAGGCGAATGTAAGCGCGGGCGGACAGCGAGCGAGGAGGAAGAGGGGGGCTCCGCGCCACGGAGCCCACCCGGCGCTATACCCGTTATTGCAAGGAGGGTGCCAGCCCTTAACCCGGCATCCATGCGCGCTCGTCGCGCCCGCCGGCCGCACGGTGCGGGAAACGGCTGAGTGCAGTCCGACATTTCACCTGAGTCACCGTTTCAGCCGGTAATCGAAGGGAATGGTTACCGCCACCTGACTCCAGCCGTGAGCCTTTGATACCGGTACCGGCATCGCCCTGCGCAAGGTGGCAAGCGCCTCGTCATCGAGCACCGCATGACCGGAACTCTTGACGATCTCGGCTTCGACCAGTTGACCATTGCCACCTATTACCGCCCGAACCAGGACTTGCCCTTCCCAGCCCCTGCGCCGCGCATCGCCGGGGTACTGTTTGTGGCGCCGAATCTGCTCGATCAGGTAGCGGCGCAGCCAGTCGAAATCTGGCTTGGGGTCGGGTTTTACCGCCGGGGCCGGATTCGCGATCCCCGTCAAGGGACCGGTGGTGGCGACGGTGGTCGGCGCCTGGGTAGGCGGATCCGGGGTTGCGTCCGGCGGGGTCTCCTGGGCCAAATAGCGGGTGACCGGCTTGGGTGTGGGTCGTTTCACCGGCTTCAACTTGGGTTTTGGCTTCGGTTTCGGCTTCGGCTCAACTTTGGGTTTCGGCGGCGGTGGTGTTTCGGGCGTCGGGGCGACCGCTGCCTCGGTCGGAGCGGGCGGGGCCGGGGTGTAAAGGCTGATTTCCCAGCGAATGGGTTCGGGCGCCGGCTTCGCAGGCTCCTGCTGCCACATCCACCATGCCGTGCCTGCCAGCGATCCGTGTGCCAGCAAGGACAACCCAAGGCCACTGAGATGCCGCTGGCGGGGTGTCATGACGCGGACTCTGCCCGTTCGACTTCTAGGCTGACATGGGGAAAGCCCTGACTCTTGAGCTCGTCCACCACTTTGACGAAGGTCTCCAGAACCAAAGCTCGATCGGCGCGCAGCACGATCAGGCGTTCCTTCGGATAGGAGCTCAACGTCTCGCCCAGACTCTCCAGCGCGATCGGCGTCTCGCCTAGGTATAGTCGACCATCTCCGGTCAGTGTCATGAGAATCGGATCTTCATGCGAGGGCTCGTTCGCCGCCTTGGCTTCCGCTAGATCCACCGGCACCTGGCCGGTGACGATGAAGGTTGCCGTGGTCAGAATGATCACCAGCAACACCAGCATCACATCGACCAGCGGAATCACGTTGATTTGGTCGATGTCACGATCCAAGGCGCACCTCATAAGCCGTAACCAATTCCTTGATGCGCCGCCTGAGCACGTTGTTCAGCACAACGCAGGGGATCGCCACCACAAGTCCCATCGCGGTTGCCTTCAAAGCCATGCTGAGGCCGATCATGATCGTGTGTACGTCCATACTCTTGTCCGTTCCCATTTTGTGGAACGTGAGCATGATCCCCATGACCGTACCCAGGAGCCCGATATAAGGGGCATTGGCCGCGACCGTGCCAATCACCGTAAGACGGCGGGTTAGATCGGTCTCGAGCGCTTGGCTAGTGGGAAACTGGCCGATGTCGACGCGGCGGTAATAAAGCCAACGTTCGAAAGCGATGGCGACCGCCCAGACGCTGGCCAACAGCAATAAGCCGATCACGCCATAATCGACCAGATGGGATAGATCGGTACTGTCGAGCGATGTCATTGTGGTGATTTCCCTTAAAAGCATCCAGACAATGCCAAATTCAAGCAGAATTGGTGCCACACTCACCAAACCTTTGAATCGCTGCGCTTCAGGCCAAATTACCGGCCGCTTATATCTCAAAAGTGAGGCAAATAACTCATCACGCTAAGTGAAATGACTCACAGGTTATCGATACCTCAGTGCGTAGAGAGCAGTGCCAGGGCAAAAAACAGAACTAGCAAGATTAGCAGAGTTCCGGAAACGGCCGTGCTTTCCAACCAGGCCTGGCCTTCAGTTAAGCTTTGGCCAAGCCATACGCTTAGGCGTTTCCAAGGCACGTGGGCTGGTCGTCGTTGACGTGCCTTGCTCCAGAGAAGGGTTATGGATTTCCACACAGCGAGCACCAGCCGTTCAATCGGCACCAGAAGATCTCCTGCTGGGATGCGAGGAGCGATACCAATGAACGTTAGCCCGAATAGCCAAGCCAGCAGGATGCCGCTGCCTACCGGCCACGATTCGCTCCAAAGCACCGCGGGCTCCAGCGCATGTTCGAGAAAAGCACGCGCCGGGTCGGTGAACATGATCCAGCTCAATGTCAGAACGCCGAGCACGGCCAGCCCCCAGGTGTAGCCCAAGCTACGGAATTCACTGCCGCCAGGGCGTCCTGCCAGCGCCTCGTTTCGGACGAGGTATAGAAAGCGCATCAACAACACTGTGGTACCTATGGCCGCCAGGGACAACATCCAAGCCAGCATATCCTGCCACGGTTCCGGCACCGCCTTCATAGCTCTCTTGAGAGCATCCTTGGCCAGCGCCCCGGTGGTAAACGGCGCTCCCGCCAGACTCAACGCCGGTATGAGCAGCCCAGCCATGATCCAGGCGAGGCGCTTTTTATCCCTGGCGACCGTACGTGCAACGCCCGCCCCGAGAAACAAAGCCCCTTTGGCGAATGCGTGGTGGACCGCGTATACGGAAACCGCCGTCAAAGCGGCAGGCCAGTCTGTCGGCACCGCCAGTGCGATTCCTATCGGCACAGTAATGATCCCCATCTGGCTGATGCTCGAGTAGGCCAGCACGGTCTTCGAATCCTTTTGCACCAGGCCCACGGCTGCACCGTAGAACGCAGCGGCAAGTCCGCCGGCCATGACACCGTAGCCCCATCCCGGAATCGCCTCCTGCCCGAGCGGCAAAAAACGGAGCCACCCCATTAGTCCGGCCTTGATGATGACGCCGCTCAACACCGCGCTGGCGGGAGTCGGAGCGACCGGGTGAGCTAGAGGCAGCCAGACATGGAGTCCGAGGAGGCCGACCTTGACCCCGAAACCACCAAGGAATAATGTCAGAATGAGGTTTCGTAAAGGCGACGCGGCAACTGCTTGCGGAATCCGGTCAAGAGACAGGCTTTCCGCCGCACTCGCGCTCAGCAGAAAAGCGATGAGCAGTATGGCCTCCCCGAGGACCGCCAGAATCAGGTAGATTCGCCCCGCTCGGTCCGGCGCTTTACCGCCCTCGTGCACGACCAGGCCGTAAACAGATAGCGTCATCAGCGCGAAGAACAAGTAAAAGCTTGTGACATCCTGCGCCAGCAACACACCCAGATTGCCTGCCATGGCGCCAAGAAAAAAACCAGCGAAGCGGCTGCGTTTCGAATCCGCGGCCAGATAAATGCCGGCGTAAAGCCCGGAAATCAGCCACAGCAGAGCGGTGAAAATCAGAAAGACTCGGCCCGTGGCGTCCAGCCCGAGACTCATGCCAAGCAATAACGAAGGCAACTCAACCTTGAATTCCGGTGCAAAGGCCAGTCCCACCCCGGGCAACGCGGCCCAGGGCGTCGCCGCCCACAACCGGAAGCGCCTCGGAGCTACGAACAGCGCGGTCGCCAGAACCAGGGGCGTTAGCAGGGCGCTGGCGGCCAGCCACCCCGGACTCATGAGGCATACTCCCTGGCGGCGATCAACTTGGCCCAGCCTAAAGGGCTGATCCACGAGCCCGCGAACAGCCCGGCGGCCAGCGAGAGAAGGGCAGTGGTCAATGTAGGCACCAGCAATGTAGGCCGGGTTTCAAGCTGATCTTTCTCTGGTTTCGGCCATGCGCCGCTTGCAGGCAGAAACCAGATACGCCGAAGAATCGGCAGGAAATAGGCGGCATTGAGTATGGTGCTGGCGGCAAGCACGAGGAGCGCCCAGTAGTCTTTCGCGGCGATCGCCCCCAATCCCAGATACCACTTGCTGATGAAGCCGGCGACGGGTGGCATGCCTATCATGCCTAGCGCCGCCACGGTAAATGCGGCCATAGACCAGGGCATGCGCCGGCCGACGCCGTTCATTTCGCTGATCTTATGGATGCCTAGGGTCTCCGCCAGATCGCCGGCACAGAAGAACAAGGTGATTTTCATCAGACCCTGGTGTACGAGATGTACGACCCCGCCTATGGTCGCGAGCGGGCCGAGAATGCTGATCCCGAGCACGATGTACGACACCTGGCTGACCGTCGAATAGGCGAGCCGCCGCTTTAGGTCGTCCTGAGCCAGCGCTCGCAGGGAACCGTAGACGATGGTAAGGCCTGCCACCCAGGCCAGGGGGTTCAGCACGCCCAACTGGGCGGCGAACTCCACCCCGTAGACGTCATAGGTGACTCGAACGATACCGAAGGCTCCGGCTTTTACTACCGCCACGGCATGCAACAAAGCGCTTACCGGTGCCGGTGCCACCATGGCGATGGGCAGCCATCCATGTAACGGCACCAGTGCGGCCTTGACGCCGAGCCCGGCAACCAGGATCGCGAAGATGGCGAGCAAGGCAGGATGATCTCGTTCAGTCACCCCGGCAAGAACGCCGCGCTCGGTGAATTCAACGGACCCGGTCAATGCGTGCAACCAGACGACGCCCACCAGGAGCAAGGCGCCACCCGATATCGTGTATTGCAGATAGACTTTTCCCGCGCGTAGAGCTTCCGGCGTGCCGCGATGCACAATCAAGGGATAGGTGGACAGCGTCAGGAGCTCGTAGAAGATGACGAAGGTTACGAGATCGCCGGCCAGCGCGATGCCCATCGTGGCGGTCACGCATAGGCTGAAAAAGCCGAAAAAGCGGCTGCGATGAGGCGATCCTTCGAGATAGCCGATGGCATAGACTGTCGTCAACAGCCACAGCACCGAAGAAAGCCCCACGAACAGCATGCCCATCGCGTCAGCGCGCAATACGAAATCCTGATCGGGCAGCAACGGCAACCGGGTCTCGTAACGACGCCTGTGGAACACGCCCCCTACCATGATGCCCACTAGAGCGAGCTTCCCCACGGCACCAATCAGATTGAGCCAGGAGCGGGTGCGATGCTGTTCCTCACCTACAAAAAAAATGATCAGGCCGGTTATGAGCGAACTCAACACGACCAGGAGGGGCAACCAATCATCGAAGGTCATGGGATCACCGTTGACGGTGCGGAGGCTCCAAGCAAGAGCGGCATGCCTGTCTGCAAGAGATGAAGCGGATAAACCGCCCCCAATCCTAGGGCCAAGGCGATGCTGGCCAAAGACAGCGCGGCCAGAGGCATGATCAAGGGTATCGGATGGAACACCGCATGGGCCTTGGGCGGCAGAAAACAGCGCCGCAGCACTCGAAAGATATAAGCGGCGGATGTGAACCCGCCTAACACCAGAACGGCGGCCCACCACCATTGACCGGAGGACAAGGCGGCCGTGAGCAGCAGCCATTTGCCGATGAACCCCCCGCTCGGAGGCAAACCCATCAGACTGACACCCGCTATGGCGAAGGCGAACAGGCTGATGGGCAAATGCCGGCCGACGCCCGCCATTCGGTCGACGCCGTCCTCGTCCGTCACCTTCAGCATGGCGCCGGCCGCCAAGAATACTGCAGCCTTGGCCACAGCATGGGAGACGGCTAGGAAGACACCGCCGCTGAACGCAGCCAGAGTACTCGAAGGCGACGCAGCGGCCAACGGAAAGGTCAGAAACAAATAGCCGACCTGAGTCACGGTCGACCAGGCGATGAGCATTTTCAGCTTTTCCTGATGGAATGCGAGCCAAGCGCCGGTAAAGATGGCAATCGCACCAAGAGCGCCGATGCCTTGTGTGAAGGACTCGTTCAGCGCGGACGGAAAGACCTCGAACCAAAGGCGCAGCAATACGTAAAAGGATGCCTTGATCACCAGTCCCGACAAGAGCGCACTGACCGGAGCCAGAGCTCCTCCGTGTGCTGGCGGCAACCAGAAATGGAGCGGAAAGAGGGCAGTCTTGAGTATCAATCCTACGGTAACGAGACTCGCCGCCAAGGCGTTCGCGGGTTCCGGGTGGAACAAGCCCGCGAGTTGCTCCAAAGACAAAGTGCCATAGGCGCCGTACAGCAGCGCTACGCCCATGAGATAGGTCAACGAGCCCGTCAGTGCGGCGAGAAGATAGCGCAGCCCCGCCGCCAGCGAGCCCGGATCGACCGTGAGCACGACGAGACCGACCGCACAGAGGCTCAAGAGCTCGAGGCTCACGTAGAGATTGAAAAGATCGGCCGAGAGAAAGACGGCGTTGTGGGCCCCCCACAAGAACCACCAGAGCGGCCAGAATCGGAGTCCGCGGTGTCTGTCGTCGGCAAAAAAGCCGAGCGCGTAGAGGCTGATGAAACTCCCCACCGTAGCGGTCGTTCCCAGCATCACGAGACTGAACCCGTCGATGCGAAGCTCGATGCCGAGCAGTGCTCCCCAGCCGCCGACCGGATAATGCCACCGGCCCGCATCCTCGAAGTCGATCGTGAGCCGTATCAGAGAAAACCAGGTTCCGCCGATCGCGGCCGCGAGCACAGTGCGCCGGAAGCGTTCGCCGAATAAAAAAGACAGGGTGCCGGCGAACAAGGGTATGAGAATCAGTAGCGGCATCCAGGGTACGGCGGATGAGAGACCGGTCATGGCTTGGGCCGGAGATCGTTCGGTAATCGGGTTTCACCGGTCAGGTCATAAAGGCGTCGCACCAGCGCCAGCCCGAAGGCCGTGGCGCTCACTGCGACGACGATCCCGGTGAGCACCAGGGCCTCGGATACCCGGTCGGGAGGTGTGCCGGCGACGCGCTGTGGCAGTCCTACGAGAACCAGAAATACCCCGCTGCCCATGATGTTAAAGGCGATCAGCTTGCGTACCAGATGCGTATGGACGATGAGTCCGTAAAGGCCGAGCGCGAATAACACAGCACCGGTCAAGGCATAAATTAGTCCGTTACCCATGATGAGCGTCCTGCTCTTGTATCCGCCATCGGCGTGCCGCATGAAGCCGTGGTGAACATCCGATCCGGGGAGGTGCCGCGCCGATGAACAGCGTTACCAGGACTACCGCGATGGATAAGGTCAAAGCCGATTCGATCAGCAGGATCGATACGGCTGCCCGTGCTTCGCGGTATGTCATTAAGCTGGATCCCTCCGACAGCGGCACGGCGGCAGCCGCAAGGAATACAGTGAAACCCAGCACGAGGCCAATACGCAATCTAGCGCTCGGCCAACGGAAGCCCGGAATCGCGCCGACCAGCCGGAGTAGGACCCCGCCGCCCGCAAGCACCGCTCCGGCCTGAAACGCCCCACCCGGGCGATATGCCCCCGCCCACAGGAGGTATCCTCCCGTCAGAGCGATGAGCGGAGCTATCCAATGAGTCAGTGTCCGCAGCACCGGGCTCGGATCAGGCCGGGTTCTGCGCAGGGAAACCGGCCGAGTTGGCCGAAACGCCAGAACGCCCAGAACGGCCGCCTGCAATACCGCGATTTCCAGCAGAGTGTCATAACCGCGATAATTCAACAGCACAGCGGTTACCGGATGCTTGACGCCGCTTTCTGCGAGATACGCTTGGACGAGCGGGGCCAATCCTTCGCCAGGGAGGGGCAGGGCGGTCATCGTGCCGGCAAGACCGAGACCTAGGACCCAAGCGAGGGCGCCCGCGATCCACCGGGCCGGACTTGATACGCCGTTCATGACGAGTTCCTACGTACACGCCGTCGTCGACGTTTGCCGCCGATGTGCGCCACGGCGTCCAACATCAAGGCCCCGGTGAGGCCAGTTCCAATCGCGATTTCCGCGAGGGCGATGTCGGGTGCGTTCAGCCTTACCCAGGCCAGGGTCATCAGGAGGCCAAAAACGATGAACAGAATCACGGCATTGAACAGCTCGGCGGTTGCTCCGGCGCGCCAGGCGATCCAAATCAGGACCGCCGCCAATGCGAGATCCAGCGATGTGCCGACCATCACCGCAGGGTCCGGTTTACTACGCCGTCGGTTCTGGGTTGAGAACGACGGACGTGGCGGGCAAGCAGATGACTAACCGTAGCACTAGCCGGCAGCGCGAGCAGCCAGATCAGCAGAAGTTTCAACACCACCACCCAGGATTCGGTCTGCAGCATGAGACCAAAGATGGTCAGGCCCAGACCTAAGTTATCGGCCTTAGTCAACGCATGGATTCGGGTGTAGGTGTCCGGAAAGCGCAAAAGACCTACGGTTCCGGCAAAAAAGAAGAAAATGCCGAAAATAAGCGAGAAGGCGGAAAGCCATTGAAGCGCGATATCACTCATGGCCCGTCACTCCGGCCAGCATGGCTTGGGAACCGCTCTACGAACGCTACCGTCGCCAGCACTGCGAGCAGGACAAAGCTCAGGGCGACATCCCGCAGCGCCGGCATGCCCTGCGCTTCAGCCAACAGCAGCAAGACGGCCACGCCCGTAGTGCCGAACAATTGCGACGCCAGCATACGGTCGACCCGGGTGGGACCGCGCACAATGCGCAGCAGTCCGGCAGCAATATTGAGGAGCAAAAAGAAGGCGAGCTCCAGGTCCAGATCAGGCATTTGACAAATCCTCCATGTCAGTCAACTGGAAACCGAACAGAACCGCCACGCGCGTCTCCACCGTCCGCAGGGATTCGAAAACCGGGAGCCTGCGGTCGAGAACATGGATCCCAAGCCGCCGCTCCTCGAATTCCACAACGATCGTCCCGGGCAACAAGTTGATCGTGTAAATTAAGAGGGTAATGGCTGCTTGATCGTCGAGACGTAACGGAAAGTCGATCAAAGCGGGCGCCAACGGCATTTTCGGATGCAAGGCGCGGCGGGCAACATCGATGCCGCCGAGCAGCGAATGCCATAGGAAAAAACCGGCAAAACCGGGCAGGCTGTGAATGCGCCCGCGCGTGGACGGGTTGATGAGGATGGATGACGCGAGCGCGATGAGGATAACGGGGATGCCGAAAGCCCAAGCCGAAGAATCCCCCTCGGTCAAGGCCCACCAGCACACGACCAGGAGCAGAACGCGCCTGATCGCAGATTTGACCAAAGTAACGAACATAAGCGGACTATCCATGTCAACGATGGCTTCATCATATCAGATCGAGCGGAACCCTCCACGTTCCTTCGGAGGTATTGCTGAAAGCCGCCTGGAAATATTCGTGCGAGAGACTAAGCGTGGTGTTCCAGGGCCCTAACACGTAGGCTCCGGATTGTTCCAGATCGACATAGTCGATCTGCACAATGTACGCCGAGTGAGCCGGTTTTCAATGCCCTTTTACCAACGCCGGTGTCGTTCGACGGTCGGCGTTCGCTCGTGGCGCTTGGCGATGACGTTGAAAAAAGAGATTCGCGTTGTTGTGTGCGTGCGGCAAACAGCCGATCTCGTCCAGGAACAGCAGCCTCGGCGCCGTTCGGTCAAGGAAGCTCTGATCAAGCCCTCCGACAGCCCTGTCCTGAGCCGAGTCCAAGGGCTCAGGACGCACGGTAACCTATTGATTCCATTTAAGGTGAGATTGTCGAACCAGGAACGGAATCCGCTTGTTCAGGGGTTCCTAAATGTATTTCCTCCTCAGGCGCTCGGCACGAAAAAGAACGGGCTACCTTCGTGGCCGGCGTGTTGGAGTGGCGCATATTGAGGCACTTGTTCGAAACCGGCTTTCGCGGCCGATGCCTTGACTTGGCCAGCTACTGCGCGGAACACGTCGTAGTCTTCCAGAATGCCCTTGTTGGCGCGCAATACGCCGAGGAAAGCGTTGGCGAATACGGAATGGCCGCCGCCGCCCTGGTCGAGCACCGGTTTTACACCGCCAGAGGTGAGAACCATTCGCGCTTTGCGCGTGGCCATAATCTTTAACCATTTTGTGCGCTTGCTTTCGTCCATCGTATCCGGCAGCTTGGCCACGGCCGATCCGGTCATGGCGCCGGAGTAGCAGGAATCAGCCACGACCAGAACGTGGCGCGCCGGCATGATGCTCAGGAGTTCGGTGATACTCTGGCTGGAGATCCAGTTGGCCGGATTGCCGACTTCGGCGTCGGTGGGCAGCCAGTAGGCGAGATTCGTGGCGGGATCGATTTCGCCGTGTCCTGCATAGTAGATCAATAGATTGTCGTTCGCCGTCAACTTTTTGTGGATTTCGTTCAGCGCCGTCATGATTTGATGGCGGTTGGCGTTGAGAAGGAGCTTGGTATGGAACCCGTAGCGCTCCCGCAGGATGACATCCAGGCTCTTCGCGTCGTTGATCGGCGTTTGCAGTCCAGGGTAGGCGACATAGCTGTTGTTGCCGATGATGAGTGCGTAAAACTTGCCGAAATCGATGTCAGTCGGTCGTCCCGTGCGTTTGGTTTCGACCGGCGCCGTTGCCGTCGTTTCGACTGACTTCGCGGAGGGCCCGACGAGGGTGAAATCCAGGCTCGTGACCTTGTTCTTCTTGTCGGTGGCGGTAATCTTGACCGAACCCGACGGGTCTCCGAGGTTCAACGGATATCGGAAAATGCCGGAAGCATCTGGCACCAAAGGCTTGTCGTTGACGATCAGCGACAAAAGCTCGGTCGACGATTCGACTTTTCCAACGATTTCTTTAGCCTCGGGTCCGATCTGAATCATCCGGGCACCGCGGGTCATGGTGACCGGTGGGTCGATAATTTCCACCAGGGGACCCGCCTGAGCGAGCATTTCGGGCGACGGCTGCTCCTGAACTTTTGCGGCTAGCTGTTCCACCGTTTCCTTGAGCGCGGCGATCTCTCTGGCTTGGTTTTGGAGCTCGGACTTTCGCCGATCGATCTGCGCGCGCGAGACGCCCCCGTTGGGTTTGTCCACCTGTGTCAGCCATGCGGTCAGTTCAGCCGATTTCCTTTGATACTCCTCCATTTTCGCCTGGAGCGCGTTTTCAGCTTCGTCGAGGCGTTTGCGCGTGGTATTCGATGCTTTGCCGTTCGTTGCCGGCCCGGTCTCCGAAGTAGCCTTTACGGAAGCTGCCTGTGCCTGGGCGGCGGCTAATTCCTGCTTAAGTTTCTGGCGCTCACGGCCGAACGCGGCCGTCATTTGGCTAACCTTGGCCTGCTGTGCCTTAAGGAGTGCGGTCTTCTGTCTCAGCTCTTCCTCGAGCTCTCGAACCTTCGGATCGTCGCCGGTCGTCGAGACCGCCTTTTGCCGAGCCAACCTTTCCCGAAGGGTGTCGATTTCCTCCTGTGATTTACGTAGCGCATCCTGCTGTGCCTGCAATTGTCGCCGTGTAGCGTTCAGTTCGCTGCGGAGTTCCTCCACTTCGAGACGGCTGCGTTCGGCAGCCTGGCGCAGCGTTTCCAATTCCAGGCGTTGCGCTTCAGAGGCCGCGATCGCGGGAACGAAGCTCAATTCGCTACCCTCGAGTCCCGCCGCCTTTTGATACCAGCGGGCCGCGGTGACGCTGTCCTTGGGGACGCCCGCGCCTTTTTCGTAAAGGTGTCCAAGATTGATTTGGGCCTGTGCGTTGCCTTGTTCAGCCGCTTTTCGATACCACTCGGCCGCCTTGCGGTAGTCGGGAGCCTGCCCCAGTCCTTTCTCGTAAATTTGTCCGACGTAGAGTTGGGCCGTGGCATCGCCTTCCTGGGCCTTGGGCAGCCAGACATTCAGGGCCGTGGAATAGTTCGCGCGATCGTAGGCAACGTATTCGCCGCCGCGGACTTCGCAATCGGCGGCCGTAGTCCTAATCGGTCGGCGGGCGCTGAGATACGTCATCTGCGATCCGAGTTTTCGGACCTGGCCAGGAAGCAGGCAGTCGACGACGAATAATTTGTCCACATCCTCAATATAGCCCTCGACGGCGCGGGCCATTTCCTCCCGGTCCCCAGGCTGCGAGGCGCAGCCGATCAGCAGGGTGGTGGATACGGCAAGGGCGAGGCATTTCTTTCGCAGCGGCTTCATGTCGGTGGCTTCTCTAGAAAACGGATTTGGTCGAATGGCTTAAAACTGTAGGATTGATTACTTCGAGGCTCTTGTGGCGTTCGAATCGATGTCGGCGGTCCGTTGCAGAATCTCTTTCCACACCTCTTGCCAGCAGCATCGGTGGTCGAAATCCGGAAGCACGAAAACCCGTGCGTGGGGCCGTCGTTTCGCGATGGGTTCGAAGACGGAAGGTGGTATGATGCGGTCGCCCTCGCCTAGAAAATGATATTCGAGCACGCCGTCGGTCTTGGCCTCGGCCGGGTTGAGCGAGCCCGCAAGCGGGCTGTAGCCGTGATATCCGGTCCAGGCGTCGATATCGAGATTCCCGGCCAAGGTCACAACCGCGTCGGTTTCCGGGAAGCGGGATGCCAGCAAAACAGCCAGCGCGCCGCCGCCGCTGTGGCCAAAAAAAACGAGCCGTCGGGCGCCGTTTCCGGAGAGGAATACCCGCAAGGCGTGTGCCAGGCTATCGACAACTTCGGGGCCATAACGTCTGTTCGTCCACAGGGCTGGTGAACAACCCGGGTCAGTGGCATGGCCGTAATAACAAGGACGGCCTAGATAAAGGGCAGGACCTTCATCCAAAGCCATTAATCTCAGCATGACGGGATCGCGGGGAGTAGGATCGTCCGAAATCTTAAGGCGCGACAGCCAAGGCGTGCCGTCGCCCTCCAAATAAAGGTGTAAGGGCTTGCCGGTCTTTTCCGCGCCGGGTTTGAAGAAAGCCGTGAGCTTGAAGCCCTTTCCCTCCAGTTCGAGCGGCTGATAGCCGAAACCCGCCGCCGCTTCGGCGATGCGCTGCGTGGGTGAAGCACAGCCGCCCGCCAGCAGTACCGCGAACGAGAAAACCGCCGTAATAATGACCTGACGCACGGGAAGCGTGGCGCCGGAACTATTCGACAGGCGCCTCATCGGTCGCTTCGGGAGGTCGCAAATCGAGCCGGTCGCCGCTGACGCGGAGTTTGACTATGCTGGTCGTGTTCGGGGGAATTGCAGTCGAGGCCCGCCATTGAGCCGAATCGAGATTGCGGTAAGCGCCAAATACTCCGATCGCCGCTACCTCGGGTTTCGCTTCGAACGAAAGCTCGCGTTTTTCGCCGGGACGCAGGATGAATTCCTCTTTGCCTGCGACATCACCGCCGAGAACGCTCTGTTCGTTCTGATAAAGCGCGAAAAAATCGGCACCGTTGAAGGCGGCTGTCTGCCGCAGTTGATAGACGCGAAGCAACAAGGGCGAGGGACGGCCTTCCCCGTCGAGGTTGATGCCGGGCGATGCCTCAATTCGCAACTGTACAATGGTCGGCGGTAGCGGCGTCGGTTTCGGTTCGTCCGACGCACAGCCCGCGAGAACTAGGAAAGTCAAAAAGCCGAGGAAAAGTATGGCTACGCGCATGACGAAGACTCTGATTCTGAAGTGATACAACGACTTTGAGCTTAGCTGCCGAACTCCGCGGCGGCAAGTGGCCGATTTTGCGGCCTATGCGCGTTTTGTCTATCCGACGTTCGCGTGTAAGCTATTGCCGGTTCGATGGAAAAAATGGATCAGGGAAGGCAGAAGGGACTGAGATCCTGAATCGCCTCATTATGTTGCCGGTTGTTTCCAGGACCTCGGTTTTCCGTGATTACGATTGTCTATGCTTATTGCTTGGCAATCAGGGGCTCGACCGAAGCACGCATCATGGCACTGATCCTCAAAGTTCTCAGTTATAAGGGCTCACCCGTCGCGGAGGCGACGTCCTGTACCTTCGACCAGGAAGGCGGCTCCATAGGACGCTCGCCGGACAACCGCTTCGTCTTGCCCGATCCAGACAAGTTCATTTCCCGCAAACACGGTTCGATCGAATTTCGGAACGGTGTCTACTCGTTCACCGACTCGAGTACCGCCGGGACCTATTTCGTCAATAAGGATATGCTCCTTCAGCATGACACTGCGCCACTGTCGAATGGCGATGTGCTGAGGATCGGCGAATATGAAATCGCCGTTGTCGAAGTCCCTATGCCGCCGGGACCGCAGGACGAGCCGTCGTTCGGTTTTGACCCGTTTGGGGAGCCACCGGAATCGCCGAATGAACCACTGTTCAGTTTCGGTCCGTTCGGAAAGCCGCCGGCACCTCCGGAGGAGCCTTCGTTCGATTTCGACCCGTTCGGAGAGCCGCCGGTGCCGCCCGCAGCCCCCGTGCCGGAACCTGAGGCATGGGCTGAAACGCCGGCGTGGTCTTCCCCGTTCGACCTTCCACCAGCGGAAACCGATAAACCGCAGTCGTCGGGGCCGAGTTTCATCGGCCAGCCGGATGTATCGCCGTTCCACGAAAGTTTCATTCCGCCCGATGTCGAAAAGCCGCAGGAATCGCCGGAGCTCGATTTTAATTTCGAAGACCTCCTGCGCGATCTGGATTCGGGCGGACAGGGGCCGGAAATGCCTGCGCCCGTCGCCGAAAGCTGGGAGCCAGAGGACGATTTCTTCAAAGGGATCGATTTGAGCGGTCTTGGCCCGGAACCGGACGCAACCGTCGAGCCGCAAGCCATGACGGAACCAGCGCCGGATTTCGGACCGGCAGCCGAATCCGTGGAAGCCGCACATCCGCCGAGTGCCGAGAACCTCGTTTCCCACGAGCAAGCGGCTGTAGTGCCGTCCGAGGAGCCAGCTCCATCTCGCGCGACCGTTCCGGCGATCGATGCCTGGGTAGATTCGCCTGTCGGCGGTTCATCGCTCGCCGCTGCGGAATCGGTTTCCGCCAGTCCGCCCGTTCCTTCCGTTCCTTCCGGCCCAGCAGCAACGCACACGGCTGACCGGGGTCTGTTTGCTGCTTTCCTGGAAGGGGCCGGAATTGCCTCCAATACCGGATGGATCAAAGATGAGGACATGCCGGCAGTTATGAAAACCGTCGGGGTCCTGCTCCGCTCCTTTGTTGAAGGCATGATGACCGTCATGCGGGCACGAGCCGAGTTGAAAAGCCAGTTCCGTGTCTCGGTGACCACTATGCGGCCGGTTGAGAATAACCCGCTAAAATTTACCCCGAACGTGGATGACGCGCTCAAGATCATGCTGGCGCAAAACCATCCGGGATTCATGGATCCCGTGGAAGCCGTGCGGGGAGGGTTTGCCGACCTCATGAATCATCAGATGGCGATGACGGCGGGCATACAGGCGGCGCTGGCGGCGGCTCTGAAGCGGTTCGATCCTCAACGGTTCGAGAAGCTGTATGAGGAGGGCATCGTCTTTCAAAGGAAGGCGAAATGCTGGGAGGCCTACAGCAAGGCGTATCCTGAGTCGGTCAACGATATTTTGGAGAACTTCTTCGGGGAGGAATTCGGGGAAGTCTACGAGCGCCAGATGCGAATACTGCAATCGGCTCAAACCCGATAACAAAAAAAGAAATAACAACAGGAACCGATATGTCCGAATACAGCAGAGTGGTGTGGTCGGAGGGAATGTTTCTCCGGCCGCAGCATTTTCAGCAGCACGACCGCTATCTGGAGGCGCTAATAGACGGTCGGTGCAGCGGTTTGCGGCCGTTTGATTGGGGGTTCGGCACGCTGAAGCTCGATCAACGCCAGTTGGCCGTAGGCAAGTTAGCGCTGGTCGAGGCGCGCGGCATATTTCCGGACGGCACGCCCTTCAACCTACCCGAGAACGATGAGCTTCCTCTGCCTTTGGACGTACCCGAGGACGTGAAAGACAGTGTCGTATTCCTGTCGCTTCCCGTCCGGCGTCAGGACTCCGCCGAAATCGACAGCGAAGCTTTCGAGGACAGCCTGGCCCGGTATCGTCTCGGCGAGCGGGAAGTGCGGGACCATAATAGCGGTGCTGACGGCCGGTATCCGGTGCAGATCGGCAAACTGCGCACCCGTCTGATGCTCGAGCGCCAGGAGCGGTCCGGCTACGTTTGCCTGGGCGTTGCCCGCATCATCGAAGTGCGAGCCGACAAAACAGTCGTCCTGGACGAAAAGTACATTGCGCCTGGACTCAACTGCTTCGGCACCGGGCTGCTCGGAGGATTCCTACGGGAACTCCAGGGCTTGCTGCATACCCGTGGGGAAGCGCTCGCCGGCCGGGTGGCCGAGGCCGGAAGAGGTGGGGTGGCGGAAATCGCCGATTTCATGCTGCTTCAACTCATCAACCGTTACGAGCCGCTGCTGGAACATCTGGCCAACACCTCGGCGCTTCACCCGGAGGATTTCTACCGCCTGGCCGTGCAGATGGCTGGTGAGCTGGCGACCTTCTACCGCCCGTCCAAACGGCCGATTAGTTTTCCGGTTTACCAGCACGACGATCTGCAGAAATGCTTCACGCCGGTGATGGAGGAACTGCGGCAGCTCCTCAGCATGGTGTTGGAACAAAACGCTATCCAGATTCCGCTCAGCAAGCCGAAGTTCGGCGTGTATGGCGCCAAAAGGCCGGATCTCAAACTTCTGGAAAGTGCCGTTTTCGTTCTCGCTGCCAACGCGCAGGTGCCGCCGGAGTTTCTGCGCATCCATTTTCCGCCCCAGGTCAAGATCGGTCCGGTGGAGGAAATCCAGCAACTGGTGCGTTCGGTGCTGCCCGGAATTGCCGTGCACCCTTTGCCGGTAGCTCCTCGCCAGATTCCCTATCATGCCGGTTTCTCATATTTCGAACTCGACAAGCAAAGCGAGCTGTGGAAAAAAATGGCGACTTCCGGCGGATTCGCGATTCATATCGGCGGCAATTTTCCGGGACTCGAACTGGAATTGTGGGCAATCAGAAAGACCTGATCTCCGCGTTCTCCGTCACGCTACGTGCATTCCTTAACCCGACTTGTCTAGCCGCCTAGGAAAAGTCAACGTGAACTCAGACGATCCTTTCGCCCCCTTCGACGACGAAGACAAAACCGTATTGCGACCGACTCCCGGCGGAAAGCGCCGTTCCATGCAGCCTCCGGCACCGCCGCCCGAGCCGCCTCCAATACGGATACCCGAGTTGCAACTCGATGCGCGGAGGCAAGCCGCATATGGTGAGAATCCGCTGGTGATGGCGGCACTCTCGTTGCTCTCCCTCGTTTCTCGTCTGCGCAACACAGCAGTCCATCAGGCAGTGACCGAGCTTCAGCAGCAATTGGTCAACGAGTTGCGCCAGTTCGAAAACCGGGTCCTGCAGCAAGGCGTCTCCCAGGAACATACCCGCATTGCCAGTTACGCGCTCTGCACCTTGCTGGACGAGACCGTTCTGAACACGCCGTGGGGTGCACAAAGCCATTGGGGGCATCAAAGCCTTCTGGTGATTTTCCACAAGGAAGCCTGGGGCGGCGAAAAGTTCTTTCAGATTCTGGAGCATCTGCTACGCCAGCCGGCGCAGAACCTGTACCTGATCGAACTGTTCTGGCTATGCCTGAACCTCGGCCTCGAAGGCAAGTATCGCATCATGCAGAACGGCGCCAACCAATTGGAACGCGTGCGCAACGAGGTTTATCAGCTGATTCAGCGCCTCAAGGGAGATTTCGAGCGGGATCTGTCGATTCGCTGGCAGGGACTTAAGGACGTGCGTAATCCGATCGTGCGCTACGTGCCCATTTGGGTGATTGCAGTCGGCGCTGCGGCTTTGCTCGTCCTCGTCTATCTGGGGTTCGTTTTTGCGATCAATTCCGCATCGGATCCGGTTGCCCGCGATTTGTTCGCGCTCGCGAAAGACGAGGTAAACCTTCCCGTTCAAACCGCAGCGGTGCCGACACCAACACCCGTGCCGCCGCCGAAGCCGATGTCGAAGACCGAGCGATTCAAACCCATCCTGGCTGCCGAGATATCCCGAAACATGGTGGAAGTGGTGGACGATCGCATTTTGCGGATTCGAAATTCCTTCGCCTCGGGGAGTGACAAGGTCAAGCCGGAATTCGTTCCGATGCTGGCCAAGATCGCCAAAGAGTTGGAGGTCAGCGGCGACAGTGCTCTGGTTACCGGCCATACGGACGACAAGCCCATCTTTTCCGCCCGGTTTCCGTCCAACTTCGAATTGTCGACCTCCCGCGCCAAACACGTCGCGGAACTCCTGGAGGCTTCCGCCGCCTTGAAGGGCAAGATTCGCTTCGAAGGTCGGGCCGACTACGAACCGCTGGTCCCGAACAACTCTGCCGAGAACCGGGCGGTTAATCGGCGCGTGGACATCCTGATCCAGTGAGGCAACTCGTGAAAGGTGTCATCAATTTCTTGAAAAATAAATGGGTTGTTCAGGCGGTCGGAATAATCGCCCTGTGTGCCTTGATTTGGTTTATAGGTCCCTTGATTGGGATTGCCGGTTCCGAGCCTTTGGCCTCCGAATGGGCACGGGGCTTGACGATGGCCGTGGTAGTTGTGTTCTGGATCATTTGGCGCCTGGTGGCGGAAATTCGCGCGGGACGCAAGGATCGGCAACTGGCGCAGGACCTCGCCGCGCCGGGCGAGGGCGGCGAGACTAAGTCTGCCGAGGCCGCGGCGGTCGACGAAAATATCGAGATTCTGACGGAGAATTTCACGAAGGCATTGAAACTGCTGCAGGAAACTCGCGGCGGCAAACAGCACCTGTACGAACTGCCCTGGTACATCATTATCGGCCCGCCGGGCTCGGGCAAGACCACAGCCTTATTAAACTCCGGACTCAAGTTCCCCCTGGCTGACCGCCTCGGCTCTCAGCCGATACGCGGCGTGAGCGGTACACGGAATTGCGAGTGGCTGTTCACCAACGATGCGGTGCTGATCGATACCGCCGGCCGCTACACCACCCAGGAGAGCTATCAGGCGGTGGACGCGGCGGAGTGGGCCGGTTTCCTTAAGCTACTGAAGCAGCACCGTCCGCGCCGGCCCATCAACGGCGTCCTGGTGACGATGAGTTTGTCGGATTTGCTCCAGCAGACGGAGGAAGAGCGGACTTTGCACGCCAAGGCCATCCGCCGGCGCGTGCAGGAGCTCTATTCGACACTGGGGATTCGATTCCCCATCTACATGCTGTTCACGAAATGCGATCTGGTGGCCGGATTCAACGATTTCTTTGCGGACCTCACACAAGAAGAACGCGCCCAGGTTTGGGGAGAAACGTTTCCGGCGGAGAACCCGAAGCAACCACTGGACGTTTTGAGTCTATTCTCGTCCGGCTATGACGAACTGCTTCAACGCCTGAACCGGCGTATGCAGCGCCGCATCCAGGAGGAACGTGACATACAGCGGCGCAGTCTGATTCTCGATTATCCGCAGCAGATGGCGCTTTTGAAGCCATTGATGGAACGATTTCTCGAGGATGCCTTCGGCGCCAACCGCTACGAAGAACGGCCACTGCTGCGCGGCATCTATTTGACCTGCGGTACCCAGGAAGGAACCCCGATCGACCGAGTGATGGGCATACTCGCCGCGACCTTCCGGCTCAACCGGCAGGCTGTGCCGATTTTCAGCGGTCGGGGAAAAAGCTTTTTTCTCACCCGGCTACTTAAAGACGTCATCTTCCAGGAAGCAGAACTCGCAGGGCTGGATCCAAAGATCGAGCGGCGCCGGCGCCTGGTACAGGCGGCAGCTTACGGATCTGTTCTGATCCTGGCGCTGGGATGCATCATCGCCTGGCTGGTGAGCTATCAGCGAAATACCTCTGCGATCGAGCGGGTCGAGCAAGAAATCGAACGTTACCGGGCCGCCAAGATCAATGTCAACGATTGGCCGTCAAGTCTCCGGACTTTCGTTCCCAAGGTCGATCCGCTGCTTGCGATCAACGATATCTACGAGAATTCGGGCGCGCTGTCCCATTTCGGTCTTTACCAGGGTGAAAAAATTCAACTCGCTGCGAACCATGCCTACGAGCACTGGCTCAGGGAGTACTTCCTCCCGGTGAATCTTCAACGCCTGGCCCAGCGCATGAGCGGCCCGGAAGCGTCCAATCCGGACGTTCTCTATGAGCTTCTCCGGGTCTACCTAATGCTGGGGCAGCCGGATCGCATGGACGCCAAGATCGCAGGCCCGTGGATTCGAAGCGACTGGGAGAGTCGGTTCAACACCGAGCCGGACCTGCTCGCCCGACTCAATCTTCACCTCGACAATCTTCTCAAGTTGCGGCTCGATCCTCAGCCGATGGACGAGGCATTGATCGCCTCGGTCCGGGCGAAGCTGTCCCAGGTGCCGCAAACGATTCAGCTCTACAGCCGTTTCAAGAACGAAGCGTTGCTCGACCGGTCCCACGACTTCAAGCTCGGACCCGCGCTCGGTCCCGACGCCGGGCGGGTTTTCGTAGCGGCGGACGGACGGGACATCGGGACCCTGATGGTGCCGGGTTTGTTCACCGCCTACGGTTATTCCGAGCTATTTCTCAAGCAAAGTTTGGATTACATCAAGGATGCGGTGACCGAAAACTGGGTGCTGGGCAAGCAAGCAAACGTCGATTTGGCGGAAATTCAACGCCTGCACGGCGATTTTCGGACGCTTTATCTAAGCGAATACCAAAAGACGTGGAGCGATCTATTGAGCAACATCAAGCTCAGGCGACCCAAGGACATCAACCAGACCATCGAATGGCTGGACATCCTTTCCCGCCCCACCACGCCGGTACGGCGGTTGTTGGAAGCCGTGGAAAAAAATACCTCGCTGACCAAGATCGCCTCGCTGACCGCTCAGCTCTTGAACAAGGTTCCGGCGGTTGCCGAGGCGAAGATCGACGATCGTACCCAGAAGCTGCTGGACGCTGCCCGCCAAGCGGAAGCCGGCAGCAGCTCGCAAGCGGATCCGGTTCAAAGCGTCGAGGCGGCGTTCGAAGAACTCAGTTATCTGGTGCGGAGCAGCGGAGAGACACCCGCGCCCCTGAACTCGACTTTGGCAACCCTTGCTTCCTTGCGCGATTACATGCTGCAAATCGGCAGCGCCGCCCTCAGCGGGGAACAAGCGCTAAAGAGCGCCTCGGGTCGGATTGGAGGCGGCGGCGGGGATGTGCTGCTGCAAGCCAAGACCGAGTTCGGGCGTCTGCCTGAGCCTTTGAAGGGCTGGTTTCTTTCGTTCCTGACCGTAGGCTGGGGTCAAACTCTGGCCGGCGCCAAGAAGGAATTGAACGACATGCTGAAAACGGCGGTGGCCACCCCATGTAAGGCTGCATTCAGCGGCCGTTACCCGTTTCTGGCCGGCAGTTCCAAGGATGCGACATTGATGGACTTTGCCAAGTTCTTCGCTCCTAACGGTGTCCTGGACCAGTTTTTTCAGACCAATCTGAAAACCTTCGTCGACGTCAATCGTCCAGTCTGGACGGAGGTCGCTATGGATAAACAATCCTTGGGACTTTCGCCTGCGACGATCCGGCAATTTCAGAACGCTTCCGCGATCCGCTCCGCTTTTTTTTCGGCGGGAGGTCAACTGCCCTCTGTTTCGTTTGAGCTCAAGCCGATCGCTTTGGACGAAAACGTGGCAACCTTTCGCTTCAATCTGGAAGGGCAGGAAGTTGTCTATAGGCACGGACCGGAACAGGTCACACGGCTGCAATGGCCGGGACCTTCCAGCGGAGCCGGCGTTCGAGTGGTGTTCGAGGCCGTGGATGGAAGGCAGGTCAGCCGCTCTAAGGAAGGCAGTTGGGCTTTTTTTCGCCTGTTGGATGAGGCCGTTCTGGAAAAAACCGATCTCCCCGAACGCTTCCTGGTCACGTTTCGCGTAGAGGGATACAGTGCTCGCTACGAACTCCGCGCCGGCAGCGTGACCAACCCGTTCGGCCTCACCGCGTTGAAGACCTTCAGCTGTCCGGAAGCGCTATGACGAAACGATCTGCTCGCCCCGGTTTCTACGGAAAATTGCCGGCCCTCGGAGATTTCGTCTCCCGGCGTCTACCTAGACAATTCATCGAACCCTGGGACCAGTGGCTGCAAAGTGCCATTGCCGCAAGTCGGGAGCAATTGGGAAGCGATTGGCTGGACGTCTATCTGACCAGTCCGATATGGCGTTTCGGGCTGGGGGCTGGCGTCTGCGGCACAGGAGCTTGGGCGGGCGTGTTGATGCCAAGCGTGGACAAGGTCGGACGTTATTATCCACTGACACTAGCGGTACCTGTGCCCGAAGCGCAGAGTTTGCCGTTCCTATTTCGCCAGGGGGGTGCCTGGTTCGAAACACTTGAAACATTGGCTTTGTCAGGGCTGGAAGACGATTTTGATTTGGACGAATTCGATGGCGAGCTTGAGCGGCTGAGCTTGCCAGCTTTCATGGATGACCCTTCGGGCGTGGTACCCGCTCGAAATTCAGGCGCCGGCCGGTTCGCACTTTATTTAAAAGTGGAAAATCCGGATCAGGTAGATGACGCTTTCGCAGAGCTCAGCGCGTGTTTGCTCCGCCAATTTCTCCCAGCCTATAGCCTTTGGAGTACGTCCGGCTCTGAGCACATCGAAGCCTCACTTCTGGTCTGCGAAAATCTGCCGCCTATCGACGCTTTCACCGCTCTAATGACCGGAAATTGGGAACGGCGTGGCTGGACCGTTACCACCCGTCGCTCGCCCGATACTTCCTCGCAGGTTTTCGCCTCGCCGACGGAAACGGGTGAGTCTCAGGCGAGACCTAGGCACTGGCGTTCGCACGGCATCAGCGTGGTCGGCAAGCGGAGAAAAATCAACGAAGACGCGTTTATCGAGCGTCCGGACATCGGCCTGTGGGCAGTAGCCGACGGGATGGGCGGGCACCAGGCTGGCGACGTCGCCAGCCGAGCCATCGTCGACGCCTTGGCAGCTTTGCCCGCTAACATGGACCTCGAAGAGGCCGTGACCGATGTGGAGTCGGCCCTTCAACGCGTGAACGCGGAGCTAGTGCACTTGGCCGCGCAGAGTCCAAGTGGTCAGATCATCGGCAGTACTGTCGTCGTGTTGTTGGTGGCAGGTCATCAGGGTGCCTGTGTGTGGGCGGGGGACAGCCGGCTTTATCGCTATCGCTTGGGACATTTGGAACAACTGACGCGGGATCATTCTCTTGCGGGCGAGCTGTCGTTCTTAGACATCCTGGGGGACGAGCAACCTGGGCCACAGGAACACTGCAATATCATTACCCGTGCCGTCGGGGCAGACCCGGTACTGGTGGTTGACATCCTCAGGTTCGACATCATGGAAGGGGATGTTTTCTTGCTGTGCAGCGACGGCTTGGACAAGGAAGCCCGCCCCGCCGAAATCGAAGAAATTCTACGAGCTGGCGATTGCAGGGAACGAGCGGAATCCTTGATCGAGCTGGCCATGGAACGTGGCGCGCGAGACAATGTGACCGTCATCGTCGTGCAGTCATCTTGACAAGTGGGGATTGCGCGAACTAAAAGGCAAGAAAGTTAAGAATTAAATTATAAGGAATAAGCGGGTGGGCCGTTCCGATTTCTCTCCGGCGTTTTATGGCGCGCCGATCGCGAATGTCTAGGCAGCATTTGGGCGATAAGATTCGACGAAGAACACCTACCACCGCCTACTTTCCATGGTGAGGAGCTGGATTTCGTACACCTTAGGCTTACCCGGGGCTTGCTCATCACTTAGCTGCGCGGCGAATAGCACCATCTCAGGGATGATCGGAGGACAAGCGTGGGCGAATACTTCGCCGATCCGGGCGCTCAGCGGTGTGCCGCGGTGACTTGGAATCGGGCACGATCATGATGTAGTGGATGCCAATATTTCGGGGGGATTTTTTCACGCCATTTTCGCGTTTTTAGCCTATGCTTTGTTGCGCGGCGATCGCGATATCGAAAGCCATTAAATTCAGGGTGGGTACTCGCATCGAGTTCTGACGTTAAAAAAACAAAAACATAACAAATCAAGAACGCTTGACCCCGGCGTAAAAAAACCGGTTAGTCAAGACGGCTCGGATAGTGGTTGCAACGACTGGGGGATTATGGGCGAGCTAGACATAGAAGCTTTTCTGACGGAAATATCTCCGGACGCGCCGTGCGGGGAAGATCTTCAATACGATAATGCGTTTATTGCGCTAGAAAATAAGGCCAAAGGTACTCCGGAACAACAGATCGGAGACCGAATCGAGCCCGCGCAGCCGCCCAACTGGAAGGAAGTTCGTCAAGACGCGTTGGAGCTGCTTGAGCGTACCCGCGACCTCCAGGTCATCCTCTATCTCATCCAGGCTTTGATCCATACCGACGGACCGAATGGATTGCGTGACGGTCTGGCGCTTTTGGAAGGCGTAGTCACCAAGTTCTGGCCCCACGTTTACCCCTTGCTCGATCCGGACGACGACAATGACCCCACCCAGCGCGTCAACATTCTCATGGGGTTGTGTGATTTCGAGACGATTCTGCGCCCCGTCGCTCTGGTGCCTTTGGTCGAATCGCGCGCGCTCGGACGTTTTAGTCTGCGCGATGTGCAAATCGCAAGTGGAAAGCTGCCTCCGCCCAGCAGCGACGAGAGCACCGCACCCGACTTAGCTACGATCAAGGCGGCGTTCATGGATGCCGATCCCGACACCCTGGAATCCACCCGTCAAGCGATCGCTTCGAGTCTGGGTAGCCTCAGCGCAATCGAGACGTTCGTCACGGATCAGGTCGGCGTTGGAGCGGCGCCGAACTTCGCTCCGTTGAGGACTTTGCTCAAGGAAGTGCAACAGGCGCTAACGGAATACGCCGGAGTTAGTGGGGACGATGCCGCCCAACCCGAGGTAGAAAACGAATCGGAGTCCACCAGCGCCACGGTCGCGAAACCTAGTGCCGGTCGGCCGGGGGAAATCGCGAGCCGGCAGGACGTGGCCAAGATGCTGGACCTGATTTGCGATTACTACGCTCGATGCGAGCCTTCCAGTCCGGTTCCTTTGTTACTGAAGCGCGCGAAGCGGCTCGTATTCATGGACTTCATCGAAATCATCAAGGATCTGGCTCCGGACGGACTTTCCCAGGTGGAGTTGATCAGAGGGCAAGAGTCTTCGTCCGAAGACAGCTCGTACTAATTTCTATAGCTCAAGAGGAGATGTGTCGTGGCAGAAAGTAGCCAGAAATTTATCGCTCGAAACCGCGCTCCGCGCGTTCAAATCGAGTATGACGTGGAAGTTTATGGTGCCGAGAAAAAGGTCCAGCTCCCGTTCGTTATGGCCGTCATGGCAGATTTATCGGGGAAACCCACGGATCCACTGCCGCCGGTGGCGGATAGGAAACTGCTGGAAATTGACGTCGACAATTTCAACGAGCGGCTCAAGGCCATGAAGCCCCGTGTGGCGTTTCAAGTGCCCAATACCTTGACCGGCGAAGGTAATCTCAGCGTCGACATCACGTTTGAGAGCATGGACGATTTCTCGCCCGCTGCGGTTGCGAAGAAGGTGGAAGGACTCAACAAGCTGCTCGAAGCGCGCAACCAATTGGCCAATTTGATTACCTACATGGATGGGAAAACCGGCGCCGAAGAATTGATCGCCAAAGTTATCAACGATCCCGCGTTACTGCAGGCACTGGCTTCGGCTCCGAAGCCGGCGGACGAAGCGGGTGCAAATGCTTCGAGCAGTGAGGAGTAAGCCATGGCCGAATTAGAGACCCAAGCCGCAACTGAGGTTGCTGAACAAGTCGGCGAGTTTGCGGACTTCAAGAGCCTCCTGAACAAAGAATTCAAGCCGAAAACCGACCGTGCTCGAGAGGCGGTCGAGTCAGCCGTGAGCACCTTGGCAGAGTTCGTGCTCAAGGATGTTTCTAAGGTTTCCGACGATGCGATCAAAACGATTCAGTCCATCATCGCGGAAATAGACCGCAAGCTCACGGAGCAGGTGAATGCCATCATTCATCACGAGGACTTCCAGCAGTTGGAGAGCGCGTGGCGAGGATTGCATTACCTGGTCAACAATACCGAGACCGATGAGATGCTCAAGATTCGTGTCCTGAACATCTCGAAAAAAGAGCTCGGAAAGACCCTGAAAAAATTCAAAGGCACATCTTGGGATCAAAGCCCGATTTTCAAGAAGTTCTACGAGGAAGAATACGGGCAGTTCGGCGGCAAGCCGATCGGCTGCATCGTAGGCGACTATTATTTCGACCACTCTCCGCCGGATGTCGAACTCCTGGGTGAAATGGCGAAGATTTGCGCTGCGGCGCACGCGCCGTTCATCGCGGCGGCGGCACCGACTGTAATGCAAATGGACTCGTGGGCCGAACTGGCCAACCCTCGAGACCTCACAAAGATTTTCCAAACGCCCGAATATGCGGCATGGCGTTCGCTGCGGGAATCGGAGGATTCGCGTTATATCGGACTCACCATGCCGAGATTCCTGGCTCGTTTGCCCTACGGAGCGAAAACCTCTCCGGTCGAGGAGTTCGACTTCGAGGAAGATACGGAAGGAGCCGACAGTCGGAAATATGTTTGGGCCAATTCGGCGTATGCCATGGCTGTCAACATTAATCGATCATTCAAGCTCTACGGCTGGTGCTCCAGAATTCGCGGCGTGGAATCGGGCGGGGCCGTGGAGGGGCTGCCGGTGCATACCTTCCCAACCGACGACGGTGGCGTGGACATGAAATGTCCCACAGAAATCGCAATCAGCGACCGGCGTGAAGCGGAACTGGCCAAGAACGGCTTTATGCCACTGATCCACAAGAAGAATTCTGATTTCGCGGCGTTCATCGGAGCGCAGTCTTTGCAAAAGCCGGCCGAATACGATGATCCCGACGCGACGGCCAACGCCAATCTGGCGGCGCGGCTTCCTTACTTGTTCGCCACCTGCCGGTTCGCCCATTACCTGAAGTGCATCGTGAGGGACAAGATCGGTTCGTTCAAGGAACGGGAGGACATGCAGAGATGGCTGCAAAGCTGGATTTACAACTATGTCGATCCGAATCCGGCGATGTCCGACGAGATCGACAAGGCTCGAAAGCCCCTGGCGGCGGCCGAGGTTGTTGTGGATGAGGTCGAGGGCAATCCAGGCTATTACTCCGCGAAGTTCTTTCTTAGACCACATTACCAGCTCGAAGGGCTTACGGTGTCGTTACGGCTGGTATCCAAGCTACCCTCAGTCAAAGGAGGCTAGGGGCCGGAATATCAACCAACAAAGCGGGTGGAGGTTTAGTTATGAAGTGACGCCACATCGCGGCGCTTGAACTAGGCGTGCACATCTATCGAATTTTCCAAGCTTACTCACACAACAACTCAAAAAGGAGAGCATCATGGCTGTTGATATGTTCATCAAAATCGGTCCGATTAAAGGCGAATCGAAAGACGCCACACATAAGGAAGAGATCGATGTCCTAGCTTGGAGCTGGGGTATGGCCAATAGCGGCACCACTCACATGGGAGGTGGTGGCGGATCGGGTAAGGTCGCCGTGCAGGATTTGAGCTTTACCAAGTACGTCGATAAATCCACCCCGGATCTGATTCAGAGCTGCTGCAACGGCAAGCACTTCGACCAAGCCGTTCTAGTGGTCCGTAAAGCGGGCGAAACCCCCTTGGAATACCTGACCATTACCATGGAGCAAGTCCTGATCAGCTCGATTTCCACCGGCGGTTCCGGTGGCGAAGATCGCCTGACCGAGAACGTCACGCTCAATTTCGCTAAGTTCAAGGTGAAATACATAGAACAAACCGAAAAAGGAGCAGCAGGCGCGAAACCGGAGGCCGGCTGGGATATCGCGGGGAACGTAAAACAATAAGTTTCATCCGATATTTTTCGGCGGTGCCCGCTTTCGAGCGGGCACCATTCATTCTCCTTATTTTTCCTTCCGCCCATGTCCATCATCGCTGCCGAAGAAAGTCTTAAAGAAGGTCGCCTGGACGATGCGTTAGCTCAGCTTCAAGACCAGGTGCGCCGCAGTCCTGCCGAGGTCAAATACCGCATATTTCTATTTCAGTTATTGGCGCTCATGGGGCGCTGGGAACGGGCTCTCACGCAACTGAATGTGTGTGGCGATCTGGATGCGGCCAATCTCGCGATGGTGCAGACCTATCGCGAGGCTATTCGATGCGAACTGCTCCGGGAAAAAGTGTTCCGCGGGGAGATTTCACCGCTGGTTTTCGGTCAGCCAGAACAATGGATCGCGCTTCTGATAGAGGCATCCAAGCTTGCGGCGCAAAACGATTACTCGAGCGCCGTTCGGCTTCGGGATCAGGCTTTCGAAGCGGCCCCTACGACTTCCGGTACCATCGACGGCAAAGCGTTTGATTGGCTCGCCGACAGCGACAGCCGTTTGGGACCGGTTTTGGAAGCCATCGTGAACGGGCGTTATTACTGGATACCGTTTTGCCGAATCGCCCGCATCGAGCTCGAACCGCCCAGCGATCTTCGCGATTTGGTTTGGCTTCCCGCTCATTTCACCTGGAGCAACGGTGGTTCAACCGTAGGTCTGATTCCTTCCCGCTATCCAGGATCGGAGAGTGCAGCCGGGGCAGCCATTTGCATGGCGAGAAGAACCGAATGGGAGGAGCCGGTCGAAGGCTATGCCTTAGGTTCTGGGCAACGGGTGCTGGTTACCAACGAGGGTGATTTCTCGCTCTTCGATATTCGAGAAATCGCTTTGAACGCTGACGCAACCGAAAACGATGGCTGATCTTACGCCCAAGGAGCGCCTACAGCCTTCCCTGCTGGACCGTCTTACCGACGACGAGCCGGAAAAACAACAAGAATCCCGTGAGCAACGGGTGATGAATATCAGGAATTTACGGCAGAGCGTTCTGCGTGACCTGGCGTGGTTGCTGAATACTACTGCCATGACCTCGCTAGCGAAGCTTGAAAGGTATCCCTTCGTCGAGCGCTCGGTACTGAATTTCGGTATTCCCGCTCTGGCCGGGACATCGCTCTCGGGCGCGGACCTGCCCGTGATCGAGCGCAAGGTTAAACAAGCTATTCTCGATTTCGAACCACGTATCCTGCCGGATACGGTGAAGGTCCGAGTCGCTGCATCGGACAACATGAATCTCAAAGCAATGACCTTCACAATCGAAGGAGAGTTGTGGGCACAGCCGTTGCCCCTGCATCTTTACATTCGCACCGAAATCGACCTCGATACCGGCTACGCGCAGGTTGTCGATTTGAATGGGTAGCGCATGGATCCTCGCTTCCTCCAGTATTACAACCGCGAATTACAGCACATTCGAGAAATGGGTGCCGAGTTCGCGAAAGAATTTCCGAAGATTGCCGGACGTCTCGGCCTGGACGAGTTCGAATGTTCTGATCCTTATGTCGAACGCCTGCTCGAAGGGTTCGCATTTCTTGCAGCTCGGGTGCAGCTCAAGATCGATGCCGAGTTTCCGCGCTTTACCGAGCACCTGCTAGAGGTCGTTTACCCCCATTATCTTTCGCCGCTGCCGTCCATGGCCGTAGTGCAGCTGCAGCCGGATTTGTCCGAAGGCTCACTGGCGGAAGGATTCTCGGTGCCTCGCGCTACCGCGCTGAGAAGCCAGATTGCTAAAGGCGAACAAACCGCCTGCGAATACCGAACCGCGCACAACGTTACGCTGTGGCCGCTGCAACTCGTGGAAGCTCAATACCTCGCAACCCCCAGCGCGGTCGCGAATCTCGGCGTGCCGAGCATACCGGGCATGAGGGCGGGACTCCGTTTCGTTTTTCGAACTACAGCAGGACTACGTTTCGAGCAGCTCAAGCTCGCGAAGCTTCCTCTATTTCTCCGCGGCACAGGCGAACTTCCCTACCGTCTGTACGAGCAGTTCCTGGCCGACACACTGGCGCTGGCGGTGCAACCTGCAACCCGCCCGGCCGCATGGACCGAGGTCGTCGACAAGGCACCGGTATCGCGGCTGGGGTTTCGAGACGACGAGGCTTTATTGCCGTTCGGACCGCGCTCGTTTCAGGGCTACCGATTGCTTCAGGAGTATTTTGCATTTCCCGAACGATTTCTGTTTGTCGAATTAAACGGTCTGCAGAACGCGGTGAGACGTTGCAGCGGAACCGAACTGGAAGTGATCGTCCTGTTCAAGCGTAGCGAGCCGCATCTTATCAATGCCGCCGATGCCAGCAACTTTTCGCTGTTCTGCACGCCAGCGGTCAATTTGTTTCCGAAGCGCACCGACCGCATCCCTCTAAGCCACTTCGTCCCCTATTATCACGTCGTGCCGGATCGAACACGGCCCATGGATTACGAAGTCTATGGCGTTAGTGAAGTGATCGGCTACGGTGCGACGCCGTCCGACGAACGCGAATTCTTGCCGTTCTACGGATCAAGGAGTGGATACCGACGCCACGAGGAGAACGCCTATTACACGCTGCACCGCGAGAAGCGCGTGTTATCGCCGAAACAGCGTAGGTTGGGGATGCGCTCGAGTTATGTCGGCAGCGAAGTTTTTATCTCGCTGGTCGATGCGTCGGAAGCCCCTTATCGAGGCGATCTCAAACAGTTGGGCATGGAAACGCTCTGCACCAATCGCGATCTTCCCCTGCTCATGCCAGTTGGCGTGGGGGCTACTGACTTTACCTTGCAGATCGGTGCTCCGGTCCAGGCGATTCGGTGCTTAGCGGGGCCAACCAAGCCGAAGCCTTCGCCCGCCGACGGCGAAATGGCGTGGCGCCTGATCAATCACCTGTCGCTTAACTATCTGACGCTGATGGACAGCAACCAGACCGAGGGTGCCGCGGCGCTGCGCGAATTGCTCACCCTTTATGCCGATCCCAACGACGCCACAGTGCGGAAGCAAATCGAAGGCGTTCTGTCGGTCGCTTCGAAGAACGTGGTCCGGCGGGTCGACACGGCCGGCCCGATCGTGTTCGGCCGTGGGCTGGAGATTACGGTCGAGATGGATGAATCCGCCTTCGAGGGTTCCGGCTGCTTTCTGTTAGGAGCCGTGCTCGAACAGTTTTTTACCCGTTACGTGTCTCTGAATTCGTTCACTGAAACGTCCATCAGGACCGTAACCCGAGGGGAGATTATGAGATGGCCGATACGGATCGGACAGCGACACACGATCTGATCGAACACCTCACGCGGGAGCCGTATCGCTTCGATTTTTTCGAAGCACTGCGGGTAATCGAATGTCATCACCGCGACAAACCGAGACTAGGCAAATCGGTCAAAGCTTCGGACGATCCCGTCCGCTTGGCTCAGCAGCCGGGACTGGACTTTGCCCCGTCCACCGTGGCCGGGTTCGAGTACGGCGCGGACGGACTGCCGCCGCGCCTGTCGGTCAGGTTTCTCGGACTGTTCGGACCGAATGGGCCTTTGCCGCTGCACTTGACCGAATACGCACGCGAGCGTGTTCGACACCATGGCGATCGCACGTTTTCTCGTTTTGCCGATGTCTTTCATCATCGGATGCTATGCCTGTTTTACCGGGCTTGGGCCGACGCTCAGCCCACGGTTTGCCACGACCGGCCGGAATCGGATCGTTTTGCGGCCTATTTAGGCTCCTTGTTCGGCATCGGCGTACCGTCTGTTCGAAATCGCGATGCCATGCCGGACTCGGCCAAGCTCTACTTTACCGGCCACTTGTCGGTGCAAACCAAGCACCCGGAAGGGCTGCAGGCGCTCATCGGAGATTTTTTCCGCATTCCGGTAACGATTAGGGAGTTCGTAGGCGAATGGATGGAGGTCGCTTTGCACGAACAGTCCCGCTTGGGTATCTCACCGCATAGCGCGTCTTTAGGAATGTCCGTGGTCGTCGGTGCCCGCGTATGGGGTTGCCAGCACAAGTTTCGAATCGTTCTCGGGCCGATGGGACTTGAGCAGTATCGGGCGATGCTGCCGGGCGGAAAGAGTCTGGTCGAGCTGATCGCCATCGTGCGCAATTACGTCGGTGACGAACTGGTCTGGGATTTGAACCTGGTGCTTCGCAATCAGGAGGTTCCGTCTCTGCAACTGGACGGCAGTGCGCAGCTAGGCTGGACCAGTTGGCTGGGGACAAGGCAAGGCGAAAAGGACGCCGACGATCTGAGGCTGAACCCGTATTTCCAGAGCGCTCGGCTCTGATCGGTAAGCCGGAGTATTGTCGAGTTTTTCTCAGAAATAAAAAGACATCTGATCGGGGGAATCAATCATGGGAGAAATCAGCCGGGTCAAGCTTTTCGGCAAGCTCAACCAGATTTGCTACAAGGCTATCGAAAGCGCGACCGTATTCTGCAAATTACGCGGCAATCCTTACGTTGAATTGGTGCACTGGCTGCATCAGCTGCTTCAGCTACAGGATTCGGATCTTCATCGTCTTATCAAACAGTTCGGCATTGATCCCGCGCGCCTTGCGAAAGACTTCACCGAAGCGCTCGACCGTTTGCCAAGAGGGGCTACCTCCATATCCGACCTGTCATCCCATGTTGAGGAAGCGGTCGAGCGCGGCTGGGTCTACGGTACTCTGATGTTCGGCGAAAACCAGGTTCGCTCGGGCCACCTGATTGTCGGCATTCTGAAAACGAGAGGGTTGCGTGGAGAGCTGATCGGCATTTCCAAAGAATTCGAAAAAATCGGTCTCGAAACATTGACCGACCGCTTCTCCGAGTTCGTCTCCGGTTCGCCGGAGGACGGTCTTACCGCGACGGATGGCTTCAACGCGGGCGGCCCGGCGCCTGGTGAAGCAAGTGGTGCTTTGGCGCCGGCTGCCATGGGCAAACAGGAAGCGCTCAAGCAATTCACGATCGACCTGACCGAACTGGCGAGGCAGGGAAAGATGGACCCGATCGTCGGACGCGACGAGGAAATCCGTCAGGTCATCGACATCTTGATGCGCCGGCGGCAAAACAATCCCATCCTGACCGGCGAGGCCGGTGTCGGCAAGACCGCGGTCGTTGAAGGATTCGCGCAAAAAATTGTCGCCGGCGATGTGCCGCCGCCTTTGCGGGATGTGAGACTGCTTACCCTTGACGTCGGACTCCTACAGGCCGGCGCAAGCATGAAAGGCGAGTTCGAGAACCGGCTGCGGCAAGTCATCGAGGAAGTTCAGTCTTCGCCCAAACCGATCATCCTGTTCATCGATGAAGCTCATACCCTGGTCGGAGCGGGGGGAGCTGCCGGCACCGGCGATGCTGCGAACCTCTTAAAGCCTGCTCTCGCGCGCGGCACCCTGCGGACGGTAGCGGCAACGACCTGGGCAGAGTACAAAAAATACATCGAGAAAGATCCAGCGCTGACGCGGCGTTTTCAGGTCGTTCAGGTCCACGAGCCGACCGAAGACAAGGCGATTCGCATGATGCGCGGCGTGGTTTCCGTGATGGAAAAACATCATCGGGTACAGATCTTGGACGAGGCGCTGGAAGCAGCCGTCAAGCTCTCCCACCGCTACATTCCTGCGCGTCAGCTTCCGGACAAAGCCGTGAGCTTGCTCGACACCGCCTGTGCCCGTGTTGCTATTAGCCAACATGCCGTACCGCCGGAAGTGGACGATTGCCGAAAGCGCATACAAGCGCTTGAGACCGAGCTCGAGATCATCGGTCGGGAGCGTTCGGTCGGGATTAACACTTCAGCCCGCGAAGAACGTGCGAAGGCGGAACTGCAAACCGAGCGGGAGCGCTTGGCGACTTTGGAAAGCCGCTGGAGTTCGGAAAGGGAAATTGTGGAAAAGATTCTCGCCTTGCGTCAGCAGCTCCGGGAACAGACGGGAAAAGTCGAAGGCACTGGCAGCGCGCTGGAGCAGGCGGTGGAACAGACGGAGCCAGCGCCCACAGGAGAGACAGTTGATCGAGATGCTCTGCTGTCCGAGTTAAGAAACCTGCAAGATCGGCTGCGCGAGTTGCAAGGAGAGCATCCGTTGATCCTACCCACCGTTGATGGACAGGCCGTGGCGTCCGTGGTGCAGGATTGGACCGGTATTCCCGTCGGGCGCATGGTCAAGAACGAAATCGAAACCGTACTCAAACTGGCGGACATACTTGAGCAACGCATCATCGGCCAGCGCCACGCGCTGGAAATGATCGCCAAACGGATTCAGACCTCCCGTGCCGGCCTCGACAATCCCAACAAGCCGATCGGCGTTTTCATGCTGGCCGGTACCTCGGGCGTCGGTAAAACCGAAACCGCCCTGGCTTTGGCCGAAGCACTCTACGGCGGCGAGCAAAACGTCATCACCATCAACATGAGCGAATATCAGGAGGCGCATACGGTATCGACCCTGAAGGGAGCGCCGCCTGGTTACGTCGGCTATGGAGAAGGTGGCGTGCTGACCGAAGCGGTACGGCGCCGCCCTTACAGCGTCGTATTGCTGGACGAAGTCGAGAAAGCCCACCCGGACGTTCACGAGATTTTCTTCCAAGTCTTCGATAAAGGCTGGATGGAGGACGGCGAGGGCAGGGTGATCGACTTCAAGAACACCCTCATTCTGCTGACCACCAATGTGGGAACGGATCTGATCATGAACTTGTGCAAAGATCCGGAGCTCATGCCCGAACCCGAAGCGATAGCGAAAGCGCTGCGCGAGCCTTTGCTCAAGGTTTTCCCGCCTGCCTTGTTGGGCCGTCTGGTCGTCATCCCCTACTACCCCTTGAGCGACGAAATGATCGGCGCCATTGCGCGCTTGCAACTCGGCCGCATCGAAAAACGCATTCGCGAAAACCACAAAGTGCCGTTCAACTACGACGACGATGTGATCAAACTCATCACCAGCCGTTGCACCGAACTCGAGAGCGGCGGGCGCATGATCGACGCAATTCTGACCAATACAGTCCTGCCGAGGATTAGTCAGGAATTTTTGACTCGGATGATGGAAGGCAAACCCATCGAAAGGGTGCATGTATCGGTGCAGGATGGCGAATTCGCGTATCAATTTGAATGAAGCTCAAAAAGCCGATGCCCGTTCGCCTTCAGGACGTCGCTAAATGAGTCATTCAACCGAGATAAAGGGGGAGGTGTTCGCCGAGGTTTACGGAAAAAGTATCGTGTGTGTTAGATCACTGAAACGATATCGAATCCGGACTGCGCAAAAGTTGTTACAGCCCGCTCCGAGTTAAGGACTCAGGTATGGATCGTCCAAGAGACGTGCCCCGGCGGCGAAGCTGGTCACTCACAAAGGCATACGTTACGAACAGCTGCGTGGCCCGAGATCACGAGGGTTCGGACAGAGTGGCGGCGTTATCGCGGCGATCGATGTCGCGAACGGGCGGGAACTCTGGACCTTACAGCTGTATACAACGCGGTATCCGCCTCATGAAGAGACGGACGTACAGGAGGTCTACATCGAAGAAATGAGCATCGATGTGAAGTCCGATACCTTGGTCGCGCGTGATGAGGGCGGCCGAACTTTCGTCGTCGATCTCAAGGATCGTACGGTCACCGAAAGCCGCTGACCGGGAGCGGAGCGCTCCAGATAACCGGAACGATGCGATACTCATGAAGTACCGTGCCGTTCGGCAGTTTCAGTTAACGAAGCTTTGAATAAGTCCTCTCCCACTGGGACAAATCGGCAGGTCGAAGCGCAACGCGACGAACGGGCAGGCCAGGGACGGGCTGCGTCGGACTCGCGAGCGAAGGCGGGACGGCGTCGAGTGGCAAGGCCGATTTGCACATGTAAGCGCCGCTTGCGGCTCCGTACAGGGAAAGTGTGGGGTGATTGGGCGGGGTGAGGGCCTTTAGGTCAAACAGCAAAGGTCGCTTTTGCCACTCGAGACTTAATCAGAGCTTTCTTAATGATTAGAACGGGTTCGCAAGGAGTCAGTGCGTTCCGATGCGGACCGTTATTTATTCACTCATTGGGGGGAGAGATCGGCCGATGGCCTGGTATGACCACAAATTTTCGAACCAATACGAAGAAGCCAAGAAAGTCCTAAAAAACGAGACGTTCGCCGATAGCTGGAAAAAACTGGTGCAATCTCTCGTAAAGCTCATGGGAGATACCGGTTTCAATGCCGGCGACGCTGGGAATCTCGACGAGTTGCGTAAGAAGTCCTCGCGTGGAGCGGATAAAGGCTGGTTCAAAGGGTATGAAAAGATCGGAGAGGACGAAGGATTATTGGCGGCAACAGGCGATCCGACCAAGACCGCGATCAATGGCAAGACGCGCAAAAAAGCGGCCGCCCTGAAATTTCTCCGGCATGTTTATCTATTGAAAAAGTGGGGTAGCCATAAGGTCTGGATTCATTCCTTGCCCACGGATTTTTCCGATTGGCCGCACTGGGCGTTCGACAGCGGAACCGATGTCAACGTTAAGACACTGCTGCGTTCCAATTCGGAAAAATTTTCTGAAGAGCAGAAAAAAAACCTTTCCCATAGTACGCAAGAAGCTATCAAATGGTGTCAGAAGACCTTGATCGTCATAGCCAACGCCGCCGCCAAATCGAACGGAAGAACCAAGACCAAGGCTCTCGAACTCGTGAAGCGGTGGTTTGCGGATGAAAATACAACCGACGAGGAGTTAAACAATTACATCTCAGAGCTATCCAGGGGATTCAAATCTATTCTGGGCACTCTCAACCGGGGCCAGATTATCCTGACCGATTTTCCCACGCTTCGTAACGCCTCGAACCCGTCGGAAGTCGGTCTGAAGATGTCGGAGGCATTCGTTTGGGCTCTTGCAAACCGCGAACCTCTCGACGTCGTTTATATCGAAGAAGAATTCTTCGGTTCCAAGAACGTCCTGACCGGTTTGACGAACTGGACACGCATACTGATCCACGAATTGTCACATCTCGTTTGCGGCACCACTGATGTAAAGCCGGGGCCGCGCTATGCTTGGTACGGGATCGCACCCAATGCCGCTAATTTCCCGGGTGCCAAAGCCATCACGAATGCGGAGAATTGGGCCTTCTTTGCTGCGGACTGCGCAGGCGCGCTGTCCGATAGCGAACGCAACAGAGCCTTGACAGTTAAATGAACAAACGCGGTTTCGTCGTTATCGGCTTAATTCTTCTGGTCGCGGAAGGAGCAAAGGCAGATGTATCTCAGCGCATCGAATCGTCATCGCGACTTTCCGCAAAACTGCTTTCCCAATCTTTTTCGACGGAGGAATCACCTATGAACGGACTTCCGGACGCCAGCCGCGTACCCCCGCCGGAGGTACCCCCGGTGGAGCACAAAGGCATTCGATACGCCCAGGAAATGCAAGGGCTCGATCACGGCTTCGACCAAGCCACGGGCTACTTGGTGGCTTATGACGCAAAGACGAACGCGCAACTCTGGGCCGTCAAGGTTTACGAAGTCGAGACCGTGCCGGGTCTGGAGCCGGATGCACAGTGGATTTACTTCAAGAGCATGACTCTGATTCCAGAGCGGGACGAACTGCTGATCGAAAACGAGGTGGGAGGGCGCTATTTAGTCGACCTCCAAAAACGTACCTCGACGCCGGCACCCTGAATGTGGTTTGCCGGCTTGAGATGAGCGGGGCTAAGCGGCTCCCGATCTTCCCAACCTTAATTAGTACATGATCATGTCGAACGACGAACAGCCGGATTTCCGTATCGAGGAAGTGAGCCCCGATTTGGCTTTGAGCGGGGCGATTCGCTTGCTGCAAGCAAATCGCCTCGACGATGCCGAGCGGATTCTTCGAGTCTTGCTGGAAAATTATCCCGACGTGCCGGAAGTCCTCCATTTCTACGGTATCCTGGCACATCAACAAGGCAATGACGAGCTAGCCATTGAGTCGATCGAAAAGGCCATCGCGATCGCACCCGATTATGCCGATGCGTACAACAACCTCGGCAACATCTATAACAAAGCGGGCAAACCCGAAAAGGCAGTAGAGGCCTATCGCCGAGCCATCGAGCTGAATCCCGCGAATGTCGCGGCGTACAACAATCTCGGAACGGTACTCAAGGATTTGGAGCGTTTCGAGGAAGCAGTGGAAGCCTTCTCCAAGGCAATCGAATTGATGCCGGGCAATGCCGAGCTCTATCGCAATTTCGGAAACGTGTTCCGAAAGCAGGGCAAGTTCGCGGAAGCGGCCCGAGCGTACCGCAATGCGATCAGTCTCAGGCCGTACCGTTCGGAAGATTACGAAAGCCTCTGCCACGTGCTCTACATGCAAGGGTTGGTCGAGGAAGCATTGCCGACCATCCGCCAATGGCTCGAACACGATCCGACCAACCCTCTGGCACTGCACCGGTTGCATTCCTACACCGGGACCGACATCCCAGCGCGCGCTTCGAACGATTACATACGCATGACCTTCGACGACTTCGCCGACAGTTTCGATATTGTCTTGAAGGGCTTGGAGTATCGGGCACCGGGGCTGGTCGAGCAATCGCTGAGCGCTTTGTATGATTCAGCTTGCGCCGAGCTCGACGTGCTCGATGCCGGGTGCGGAACGGGGCTGTGCGGAGAGTTCTTGCGCCCATACGCGCAGCGGCTGAGCGGCGTGGATTTGTCCGCTAAGATGCTGGAAAAGGCCCGAGCCAGAGGACATTACGACGAGCTGTTCGAGGCCGAGTTGACCGAGTTCATCGGTCGCCATGTGGAGCAATTCGACCTGATCGTCTCTGCCGATACCTTGGTTTATTTCGGTGATTTAAGTCAGGTATTCGACAGCGTGATACGCGCGCTGCGCCGTGGGGGACATTTCGTTTTTACCGTCGAGCGCACCGAAGAGCAGCTCTCCGCCGGCTACAAGATCAATTACCACGGGCGCTACAGCCACACGGAAGATTATCTAAGGCGCGGACTCGAAGCAGTAGGGCTCGTTCCAATCCGAATCGAGCGGGAAATGTTGCGGTACGAAGCCGGTTTGCCGGTAGACGGATTTCTAGTGGTCGCCAACCGCCCGTGAGTTAAGAAACCGCCTGAGTCACTTTTAAAAGGATCGTCTTATCCGCTGACGGTGCAGTCTGTATCGCTGTGGTTCCACAATTAGTCGTTCCATAAGTTAACGAGTGAGTTCTATGTCGTTTACCCAGGATTTTCGCTCAATATCCGTCACGAGCCCTCTGGGCAAAGACGTTTTGCTGTTCCTTCGAATGCAAGGCCGAGAAGAGTTCAGCCGCTCGTTCGAGTTTGAATTGGACTTGCTCAGCACGAATCCAAATATCGCCGCTAAGGATATCCTGGGAAAAAAACTAACGGTCGCTTTCGAACTTTCCACAGGCAGCACGCGTTATTTCAACGGATATGCCGTTCAATTCAGCCAGGAACCCGATATCGGCGAGTTCGCGCATTACCGGGTGGTTTTACGGCCTTGGTTATGGTTTCTGACGCGCACCACGAACTGCCGCATTTTTCAAGATAAGACCGCGCCGGAAATCGTTAAAGCGATCTTTAAAGAGCATGGCTTCAGCGGCGACATAAAGGAATCGCTCAGTGGGACCTATCGGCAGCGAGTGTATTGTGTGCAGTATCGGGAAAGCGACTTCGATTTCGTTAATCGGCTCATGGAAGAGGAGGGCATCTATTATTTTTTCAAGCACGAGAACGACAAACACACGCTTTATCTCGTGGATTCCTCCAATGCCCATTCAGCCGTGCCGAACTACGCCGAAATTCCGTTCTTTCCGCTGGGAAATCCGGAAAGGCGCAAGCGGGATCATATCTATTCCTGGTCCTTCAACCGAGTGATTCAGCCGGGAACGTACACGGTCAACGATTTCGATTTCGAAAAACCGAAAGCTGTCTTACTTGAAAAGACCAGCCGGCCGACGGGTGACGATTACAGCACCTATGAGCACTACGATTATCCAGGCGGATACGTTGAAAATGCCGACGGCTTGCATTACTCGAAAGTGCGCTTAGAGGCGCTTCAGTCAGATTACGAGCGTTTCAGCGGTGAAGGCAATGTTGTCGGGTTGGAGGTCGGGGCTCTGTTCAAGCTGGTCGACCATCCTCGTCAGGACCAAAACGTCGAATACGTGGTCACCGGAATGGAATACCGGCTGCAATCTGACCAGTATACCTCGGTGAGCGACTCGGCCGGGGATTTCACCGAAAGCGTCGCCATTTCCGCCATTGCCAAGACCCAGCAATTCCGCGCGGCCCATCGTACGCCTAAGCCTGTTGTTCGAGGGCCACAGACAGCCATCGTCGTCGGCCCGGCGGGTGAGGAGATTTATACCGACCAATACGGGCGGGTGAAGGTCAAATTTCACTGGGATCGAGCCGAAAACAAGGACGAGACCAGTTCATGTTGGATTCGGGTGTCTCAGCCCTGGGCCGGTAAGGGATGGGGAGCGATTACGATACCCCGTATCGGCCAAGAAGTGATCGTGGATTTTCTCGAAGGCAATCCCGACCAGCCCATCATCACCGGTCGCGTTTACAACGCGGACCAGACCGTTCCGTATGCTTTGCCGGATAACGCGACGCAGACCGGCATCAAATCGCGTAGCACCAAGGCGGGCGGGCAGGACAACTTCAATGAAATCCGCATGGAAGACAAAAAAGGTCAGGAGGAGATCTATATTCACGCCGAGAAGGATATGAACGTGGTTGTCGAGAACAACGCCACCCTTAAGATCGGCTTCGACAAAAAGGATAAAGGAAATCAGACGATCGATATCTACAATGATCGGACCACAACACTAGAGCAGGGCAACGATAAGCTGCAGCTCAAGCAGGGCAATCGGGAAGTGGTGCTGGATATGGGTAACCATACCCTGTCCATCAAACAGGGGAATCAAGAGACCAAGGTCGATCTGGGCAAGAGTACGCTGGAAGCCATGCAGTCGATCGAACTCAAGGTCGGCCAGAACAGTATTAAGATCGACCAAAGCGGCATTACGATCAAAGGCATGATGATTAAGATAGAGGGAACGGCTATGGCAGAAGTCAAATCGCCCATGACTACCATCAAGGGTGATGGAATGCTGACCGCCAAGGGCGGTATCGTCATGATTAATTAATTGTTCCCGCGCAGGACCTAACCTTACAATGACTCAACCTGTTTTCACGAAGATCGCCGCCGTCCATGCGGCAACCGTCTGCAAGGATATCGATCTGGAGGAGACGGCACGCCGGCTGCTCGGCCCTGAAACGAGTCCGGCCGATTTTCTGCGTATCCTGATGGAAAATGCTTTGTACCCCGATGCCGTCAAGTTTCTAGCACGCGCACTCCCTAAACGCGAATCGACCTGGTGGGCCTGTCTGTGCGCGCGCAGCGCTTTGTCGGACGATCTGGGACCAGAGGCGCTCAAGCCGCTCGAACAGGCTGAGCGTTGGGTTTACAAGCCCACGGAGGAGCACCGGCGGGCGGCTTTTGCCGCGGCAGAAGCGCATCAGTTCCAGGGGCCTTGGAGCTGGGCCGCGATGGCGGCTTTTTGGAGCGGTGGCAGCATGGCTCCGCCGGATGCACCGCCAATTCCTCCGGCCGACAATCTCACCGGGAAAGCCGTTGCCGGAGCGGTCATGTTGGCGGCGGTACACCGTGAACCGGAGAAAGCGCCCGAAAAATATCGGCGTTTCTTAGCTCAGGGCATCGACATCGCCTGCGGCGGCAACGGTCGCTTGGTATCCAAACCGGACGCAACAAACCGGCCGTAGGACAACCAAATGATTGATACAATGACACCGACATGAGCAAGCCCGCAGCCCGCCTCACCGATATGCACACCTGTCCTATGTCAGACGGCCCGAAACCCCATGTAGGCGGGCCAATCACCGCTCCCGGGGCACCAACCGTCCTGATAGGTTCATTGCCTGCCGCGAGGGTCGGCGATATGGTAACCTGTGTGGGGCCTCCCGATACCATTGCTCAAGGTTCAGTCACGGTGCTGATTGGTGGTCAGCCCGCGGCGCGGATGGGCGACATGACGGCCCATGGTGGCGTCATCGTTGTCGGTTGCCCCACTGTTCTCATCGGTGGCTGATAGGGTCGGCCGCCACAACCGGCAGTGGCAAACGTGTAAAATTCATCTGTGCCTGGGATACCCAAGGCATTGCGATATTCCTCCGAGCGTGAGAAAGTCTTGAGGAGGTAAGAGCGTTAATCCTGATTTTGAACAAGCCACGCATTCCGCGACCATCCTCCCGTGTGTTCGTCTCTCGGCCCCGCCACCCGGGGTATGCCTGCCTCAGGCGGTTTAGAACATCTCTGCGCTTGCCTCGAGTGTGATCTTCTGCAACGAAAAGTCCCGCTTGAACCGGGACAGTCCGCCCGCTGCAGACGTTGCGGTGCTCGACTGTATCGTGCACCGCGGGATACGCTGGATAGGACCTTGGCTCTTGCACTGGCTGCGTCCATTCTGTTTGCGGTTGCCAATCTGTTTCCCATCCTGACGCTTAGCCTCCAGGGTAAGCACGCGGAGGCGACGCTTTTAGGTGCCGTACTCGAACTGCAAAAGCAAGGTATGGGCATGATGGCCGGTCTGGTTCTATTCACCACCATCGTCGTACCGGCGATGGAGCTTTCGGGCTTGCTGTACGTGTTGCTACCGCTGAGGTTGGGCAAACTCCTGCCCGGACAGACCGCGGTTTTCAGGTTGATTCACAGTCTGCGCCCTTGGGGCATGATCGAAGTCCTGATGCTGGGGATTCTCGTTTCCCTGGTCAAGCTTGCGCATATGGCCAATGTTCATCCGGGCTGGTCGCTGTGGCTCTTCGGCGCTTTTATTTTCGTCATGGCAGCGACCGCAGCCTCGCTCGATAGCGAAGAAATTTGGACGAGGCTCGGACGACACTATCCATCCGCCCTACAGCCGAATTCGGCGGCCCGGTATTTGACGTGCCATGTCTGTGGTCTGCTGTCCTATGAGCTGACCAACAAGGCCGTGCAGCACTGCCCCCGATGCGGAAGCCACCTGCACATCCGCAAACCGAATAGTATCGGGCGCTGCTGGTCCCTCTTGATTGCCGCGTTCATCCTGTATATCCCGGCCAATGTTCTACCCGTCATGTCCACTTCGTCGATCGTCGGGGCCCAAGTCGATACCATCATGAGCGGCGTTGTTTATCTGTGGGTTTCCGGCTCGTGGCCTTTGGCACTCCTGGTTTTCTTCGCCAGCGTCATGGTGCCGCTGCTGAAGCTGATGGCTCTTACCTTGCTTCTGGTCACAGTCCAGAAGAGATCCCGCTGGCGTCCGTTGGATCGTGCTCGGTTGTATCGCCTGACGGAAATGGTGGGGCGTTGGTCGATGGTGGATATTTTCGTCGTTACTATGCTGGTGGCTCTGGTGGATGTGCGCCCACTCGCGGCGGTCCAGGCTGGGCCGGGCGCCATCGCGTTCGGTGCCGTGGTGGTGCTCACCATGGTCGCTGCCATGAGCTTCGACCCACGACTGATCTGGGATTCCTTACAAGATAATGTACATACAAGATAACGGTTCAAAACCCGCTTCGGACACTGAAAACGGCGACTCATTGCCCACGGCGAACGTGACGCCGCCAAGCCGTTTTGCTTTTTCCATCGTTTGGGTCATACCGCTAGTTGCAGCGTTGATCGGCATCTGGTTGGCCTGGAAAGCGATATCGGAAAGGGGCCCGGTGATCACGTTGGTATTCAAGAGCGCGGAAGGGCTGGAACCCGGCAAAACCCCCGTCAAATACCGCGACGTGGAAGTCGGCTCGGTGGTGGATGTTGCGCTCAGCGAGGACCGCGCCAGCGTAATTGTCACTGTGCAGATGAGGGACGGAACGGACGATTGGCTGGTGGACGATACCCGTTTTTGGATTGTGCGCCCGCGTGTCGTCGCCGGCAATATTTCCGGATTGAGTACCTTGCTGTCCGGTTCTTACATCGGAATGGACGTGGGCAGTTCCACCGAGCGGAGATACAAATTTAATGGTTTGGACGTGCCGCCCATTCTGACGTCTGATTTGCAAGGCCGACAGTTCACTCTCAAAGGCGAAGATTTGGGATCGTTGGACGTGGGGTCTCCCATTTATTTCCGACATATTGCCGTGGGCAGGGTGTTGGGGTTCGAAATGGATCCGGGCGGGACCGGGGTGACCATCGAGATCTTCGTAGAGGCGCCATATGATCGGTTCGTCACGGCCGACACCCGATTTTGGCACGCCAGCGGCCTCGATCTGACGCTGGATGCCAATGGCATTAAACTCGACACCGAATCGTTGATGACCATCATGCTCGGTGGAATCGCGTTTTCCTTGCCTCCTGGCAAGGGAAGTTCCGAACCTGTGCCGGAGAACACGACGTTTACCCTTTATGCCAATCGGTCCGCCGCGTTTGCGCCACCAAAGACCGAGCAGCGGGCCATGGTTCTTTATTTTGACGAAACAGTACGCGGCCTATCGGTTGGAGCCCCGCTGGAGTTCAGAGGGCTGCCCGCCGGGGAAGTCACTGGAATTCGGGGCGAATGGGATGCTGACAACCGCCGCTTTCGCATCGCCGTTGATGTGAACCTTCGCTGGGCCGGGGTGATACGAGATCGAAAAGGCGAGCTTATCGCCACCACACCCGAAGCGGTGGAAGCGCAGTTGAGCCGTATGGTGGAGAGGGGGCTAAGGGCGCAATTACGAACCGGTAATCTCCTCGCCGGACAACTCTACGTCGCGCTCGATTTCTTCCCTAAGGCAGCGCCGGCACATTTGGATTGGTCACAAGATCCGCCCGAGTTTCCGACTGTACCGGGTACTTTACAGTCGCTTTCCGAGCGAGCCGAAAATATCGTGAAAAAACTGGAAAACCTCCCACTCGATCAGATCGCCGCGGATTTGAGGCAAGCATTGGGCTCGCTGAACCAGGCGCTGAATAGCGTGGAGCGCTTGGCGTCGAACCTGGATCACGAACTGATACCGGAAATGAAGACCACGATAGTTGACGCGAGACGCACTCTAAACGAAGCCCAGAACACGCTGGCCGCCGATAGTCCACTGCAGCACGATGCGCGCGACGCGTTGAACGAGGTTTCCCGTGCCGCGCGGTCTCTCCGCGTGTTGTTGGATTATCTGGAGCGCCACCCGGAATCGCTCATCATGGGCAAAGAGAGACAGTGATGACTCGCTTTCTGTGGATAGCGATATCGACCGCTTTTTTTGCCGGGTGCATAGCCTCGGCGCCAGCACGTTTTTACACTCTGATGCCGACGAACAAGCCGGTTGCGACACAGGCCCCTCTAGGTGAGAGCGCCAAGGTTATCGCGGTGGGACCGGTGACGATTCCGGCGGCCTTGGATCAACCTCAACTGGTCGTCTCAGTCGGTGGACATGAAGTCGAGGTTTTGGAAGAACACCGTTGGGCAGCGCCTTTGAAGGATGAAATCACGAGCGCACTGGCCGCTCGCCTTTCAGGTCTGGTCAGCAATGCAACGGTGACTGCCTACGGCCAGTCGGCAGCCCTGAATCCGAATGTGCGGGTTTTAGTGGACGTCTCTCGATTCGAACTACGGCCGAAAAAGGGGGTTGTTCTAGACGCGCTATGGATGATCAAACCGAGTGACAGTGCAAAGGAGGGGCGTCGCGGGCGCACCAATTTGGAGGTCCCTTCGGCCGACGACGACTATGCCAGTTTAGCGACCGCCCAGGGCCGCGCGTTAGACGCGTTGGCGCGAGATATCGCTGCAGCGTTGAAGGCGCTTTAGGTCGAGCACAATGGCGGGTTTAGGGAGCGATTGGATGGAACGAAACAGCTGACTTGAGCTCGATTCAATAGGTCCTTCACCTGAGCCAAAAAGCAGTCCTTTGCTGGCGCGAAGAATCTGAGAAAGGAGGAGACCTATAAGGCTGCCGACCGGTCACCGCGAACCGGTCGGCGCTCGAAGTCGAATGTGTTGAATGAGCTTCTCAATTGCGACGGTCGCTATAGCCTCCATTACGCCTTGATGCCGTAACGAAAGGGTTGGCATTGCCGTTGCGTTCGCCTCTATCTTGCGGAGGACGGGCTTCGTTTACCGTAAGGCTACGGCCGCTGACCTCCTTGCCGTTCAAGGCAGCAATTGCCGCTTGGGCTTCCTGAGCGCTGCCCATTTCCACGAATCCGAAACCCTTGGAGCGCCCTGTTTCCCGATCCAGGATCACGTGGGCCGAGTATACCGTTCCATGCGGCGCGAAAAGCTGGTGCAGGTCTTCGTTCCCAAGACTGTAATTCAGATTTCCTACATACAATTTCCTGTTCACTAGATAACTCCTCAATACCCACTCGAGTGACACGTGTCACCGAGGCTAAACGGATATCCATCAAAAAAGGCCATATTCCACTCCATGGAGAAACCAATAAAACTATTTTTGCGCCGTTATTTCCATAAGTAATCGCGCGTAGCGAACGATATTCCAAAATGAGGTAACGAAAATCATTCCCGTTAGGGTATATCACGTTCGGAACATGTCGCACGATTCTGTAAAGAAAACGAAATATATTTGATATTTGGCGCACTTCGGAAATCTTCTTTTTTGGGACGGGGCGCCCCTGGTTTCCAGCTGCGTAGGTGTCGCGTCTCGTGTGATTATTTACCGAGAAGGAGTTATGCTCTGTTCGAAGCCCGGAGCCTTCTCCAGGAGATATTCGGTTCGTCCAAGTGAGGTTTCTCTCCATGCCGATTCGCCTTCATAAGAACGCCCGTACCACCCCGGCCGTTCGGCAGGCCATTCAAGCGTCCACGTTGAGCGAGCGCGCCTTGGCCCAAAAGCATGGCATTAGCCGAACGACCGTCCGCAAGTGGAAACACCGCTCCTCGGTCGAAGATGCCTCACACCGGCCCCACACCCTCAGAACCACGCTCACGCCCGCCCAGGAAGCCATCGTGGTCTACCTCCGCCAAGCTCTGCTCCTCCCCTTGGATGATCTCCTGGCCGTGACCCGGGAATTTCTCAATCCCGCCGTGTCCCGTTCCGGGCTAGACCGCTGCCTGCGCCGCCACGGGGTGGCGTCCCTCAAGACCCTGCTTCCGCCTACAGAGAAGGCGAAGGTCAAACCCTTCAAGGCCTATGAGCCCGGCTTCCTTCACCTGGATGTTAAGTACTTGCCCGCCATCGACGGCGAACCCCGCCGATACCTGTTCGTCGCCATCGACCGCGCCACCCGCTGGGTCTATGTCGCCCTCAAGCCCAACCGCACCGCCTTAAGCGCAAAGGACTTCCTCAAAGCGGTGATTCAGGCCGCGCCTTTCCGCATCCAGAAATGCCTGACCGACAACGGCTCGGAGTTTACCGACCGTTTCCTGACCCGAACTCGGCAGCCCTCGGGGACGCATGAGTTTGACCGCCTCTGTACTGAACAAGGCATCGAACATCGCCTGATTCCGCCGGGCCGGCCCCAAACGAATGGCCTGGTGGAACGCTTCAATGGCCGCATCGAGGAGGTGTTGCAAACCCATCACTTCGATTCAACCGCCGATCTGGACACCACCCTGCACCGCTATGTCGAGCTGTACAATCATCACATTCCCCAAAAGGCCTTAGGCCATCTCACCCCGATCCAGGCTCTCAAAAACTGGCAACTGTCCCATCCTCATCTTTTTCGAAAGAAGGTTTACGATCTTGCGGGACTTGACACGTAGGCGGGAGAACCAAGAAGAGCTAGTTGACCGTACTCGAGTGTACAGCGGGCAGGTTGGCTGCCCGGATCCACTGTCAAGTAAGCAATGGTGACGCTGCCGGAAGAAAGTTTCTTGCAAGAAAGGAACAGCGCCGCGTGGTGGCCTGCTGTGCAATCGGGTACGTCGCCGCTTAATCCAAAAGCCAACCAAGTTCGAGGCGTGCTTTAAGTAAGGGGGTAAAATAGATCACTCAAAAGTCCAAAGATAGGCTGCTATACAAACTATGTGTCACCGCCGATGTAAAAATGACCCCTGACACCGAAGTAAATTTGACCCCTTGGGGGAAAATGGCGGCTTTTTTGAGCCGCGGAAATGTTGACTCAGGAGCAGTCAGTGGAGATCAAAGTATTGGCCCGACAGGGCCATGGCATCAAAGCCATCGCGCGGGAGCTGGGCGTCTCGCGCAACACGGTACGCAAGTACCTGCGCAGCGAAAGCGCGTTGCCCCGGTACCGGCTGCGGGCGCCCCGCCCCTGCAAGTTGGATCCCTTCAAAGCCTATCTGCAGCAACGCATCGAGGCGGCACGTCCGCATTGGATTCCGGCCACGGTGCTGCTGCGAGAGCTTCGTGAACGGGGCTATGCAGGCGGCATCAGCCAGCTCAAGGCGTATCTCGCCCCCTTCAAACGGCGACCGGAAGAACCGGTGGTCCGCTTTGAAACCCCACCGGGCCGCCAGATGCAGGCCGATTTCACGACGATCCGGCGGGGGCGCGATCCGCTCAAAGCCTTCGTGGCCACGCTGGGGTTCAGTCGCGCCACGTTCGTGCGCTTTTCCGACCGCGAGGACAGCGCGGCCTGGTTGACGGGGCTGCGCGAGGCCCTCCACTACTTCGGCGGGGTGCCCGAAGAGGTGCTGTTCGACAATGCCGGCGCCATCATCACCGAACGGGACGCCTACGGTGAAGGCCGGCACCGCTGGCACCCGGCCCTGTACGCGCTGGCCGGGGCGTATGGCTTCCGGCCCAAGGTCTGCCGGCCGTACCGGGCCCAAACCAAGGGCAAGGTGGAGCGCTTCAACGGATACCTGAAAGCCAGCTTCATCACGCCACTGGCGGCCACGCTCAAGAGCGCCGGCTTGACACTCGATGTCGAGACCGCCAATGCCCAGATCGGCCCCTGGCTCGATCAGGTGGCGCATCAACGGGTGCACGGCACCACCGGCGTACAGCCCGCGGTGCGATTGGCCGAAGAGCGCCTCGCCCTGCGGCCGTTGCCGGTTCAGGCACCCCAAGGCTTGCCGGCACCCCAGCGGCACGTTGGCCGCGTCTTGCCCCATGACAGCCTGCAACATCCCCTGTCGGTGTACGACCAGTTGCTGGAGGTGACGGCATGAATCTGCAGCACGCCCGGATTACCGAACTCAGCCAAAGCCTGAAGCTCGAGCGGATCGGGTCGGACTGGCCCCACCTGGCCCAGCAGGCCGCCGATCGCGAGGAGAGCTTTGCCGACTTCCTCGAGAAACTGCTCATCGCCGAGGCCAAGGCCCGCGCCGAACGCACCCGGCAGACCTTGCTCAAGATGGCCACCTTGCCGGTCGTGAAGACTTTGGAGCAGTACGACTTTGCTTTCTCCTTGGGAGCGCCCCGGGCCCAGCTCCAGGAACTGGCGGGTTTGAGCTTTATCGAGCGCACCGAGAACATCGTCCTGCTCGGCCCCAGCGGGGTTGGTAAAACCCATCTGGCGATCGCCTTGGCCTACCGCGCGGTGATGGCCGGCCTCAAGACACGCTTCGTCACCGCCGCCGATCTGATGTTGCAACTCACCGCCGCACACCGCCAGGAGCGTCTCAAGGAGTACTTCAACCGGGTCGTGATGGCGCCCAGGCTGTTGGTCATCGATGAGATCGGCTATCTGCCGCTCGGACGTGACGAAGCGAATCTCTTCTTCAACGTCGTCGCCAAGCGCTACGAGCGCGGCAGCCTGATTCTCACCAGCAACCTGCCGTTCACCCAGTGGGCGGGCACCTTTGCCGATGATCAGACCCTGACGGCCGCGATGCTGGATCGGCTCCTGCATCACGCCCACATCGTGCAAATCACCGGCGACAGTTACCGATTGAAGGACAAGCGCAAGGCAGGAACAACCCCGCCGCAGACAGCGGCCGTCGAATAACTTTTGGGCCTCAAGGGGTCAATTTTACTTCGGCGATAAACCCTCAAAAGGGGTCACTTTTCAGTCGGCGTTGACAACTATGTGGTGTATCAATGTCCGGACGACAAATTCGTGACGAAGAATCGATGCGGAATCGGATGGGTCAGTGGCCTGAGCGATTGAAGACGAGTGCTTCACTACTGTACCGGACTAGTAGTCTGCTCCACGCAGCGATTCACAACCAACATCGCTTCGCCCTGCTGACAGGCCCAACGAATACTGATAACGAGGGGGCAGGAGAGGTTCGAGCCTCAACAGCCTCTTGGTGACTGCTCTAACTGCTTTGATCGACCTGACCGCTTATGACAATCCGGATCAGGAGTATCCTGATCTTGAGACATGGTTCGAATTTAGGTGCGCCAATGTGGTCTTCGGTAGGCGCACCGATACCGTCTCCAGGTAGGCTTGCCACCGTGACGGGGACGGCGCGTCGTACGAAAGCCTGTGCAAGTATGTAATTTACTTGTGATTATCCCGGCTTTGCCGAGCAACTCTCGACGCCACCAGCCGACCGAACCCGCCCAAAGATCGAAGCAGAAAACGAAGGTTTCCAGCTGCCGTTGAGCCGAAACGGAGAGTTCCAGGGGCGGGTTGCGGGCGGCCGGGGAATGTGGCGGAAGGGGCACGGGTACCACCTGCCATCCAAACTCAGTCTAGCCGACTCTAAGCCGCGAAATCGGCGGAAAAAATGGACAACAGTCGGGATCCTCGTAGCGCTTTTACAGGCCTCAGGCAATCAACTGCCGTAATTGGTCGAAAGCGTAAAGAAAACCCAAAATAACGCTTGGACGTGTGAAGAAAAAACCACTCGGAACGCTGTTCTTCGAGGTCGACTTCGATCGAATGTTCCGGGTTCAACTCTGTCGTAAAACCATGTTGATCGTTAGCCGATATCGAGCCGGGTTTCCTGTTCTAGGTGAGCGCCTCGGATCGCCTGTCCGGACAAGAGCGCCTGCTTGATTCCGTTCTTGTCGATATGAACGACGATTTCCTCACGTTTAAAGGCCTCCGGAATGGCGGATGCGTCATCGAGGATGACTTTTGGCGGGTTTTGCTTGATTTTAATGACGAATTGAGGACTTCGAATTTCGCGCATATCGCTGCGTTCCATCTGAATCCTGAGATAGTCTCTCAATCTGGCCGCACGCATTTCTAATGCTCTTCGCCGCCGGCTCATCCGCTCTTCGGCCTGACGGATCAATTCCGCTTCGCCTTCCATGTGGAGGATCGCAGCGGCGACGTTCCAGGCTTTCAGCGAAAGCTCACCCCTCAGCGCTTCCAAAGTGTCATTGACCACGTCTGGCGGCAAATCCAGATTCGTGAGGTCGTTCAATGCTTCCTGGTATTGCGCGGCAATCTCATACAGTTTTGTTTCCACGCGGTTTACCTCCTTTCACTCGCGCTCGGCTTCGCCCACTCTGCCAATTTTTTCACAAGCCTGTCATAGACTTCCGGCGTCAGATCCTCGAAAGCACTCAGCTTGTTCTTACTCGCGGCTTTAATCCAACGCAGCACGCGCTCGCGATCTAGGCCAAGCTCCTCGATGCGTGCTTCCAATTGCTTGATCTGAGTGAGCGATACGCTGCTGAACCTGTAACCTCGGCTGGAGGTTTCCGGAGAAGGGGCCGGCTCCGACCCGAGCTCCTCACTTTGCGCTCGGTTGGATTCGACTGACGGAGTAGGGGATTGCAGCTTAGAAGTCGGTCCTAGCTGCATGTCCTCCAAATCCTGCGTGAATACTTCGCTTAAGCCTGCCATACGTAGCGTGGCATCGATATGCGCAGATTTTCCAGCCATCTTGAGAGCTTTGTTCAAGTCCCCGCTGTCCTGCTGCACGCTGCGCGCACCTATGCCTTCGGCTACCGTCCGTTCATGGCTGTCGCGTAGTTCACAGCGCAAAATGATTGTGTCGAGAGGTTGCCCAGACAGAGCCGCCTGTTCATAGGCGGTCAGATTCGGGTAATGCACCGTGACCCCGAGCATGCCGCAAATTTTTTCAGCACCGGGCTTGAACAGACTGGGTTTGCTCCAGTGACTATTGATTGGGCACCGTTCCGCTTCCCCGCGTTTTGCAAACGCGCACTTTTCCCGGTTGAAAATATGAATCCGTCCGTAGTCCGTGCCTTCCACCAGTGCTTCACGTATCCAATTGAGTATGGCTGCACGATTTTGTTTACGCCGCTCCAGTCCGGCTTCGAATACATCGCTCGGCAAATCCAGGGGAGAAACACTACGGATTTCGCCCTTCGCCGTTTTTCGTGCGCCTTTTCGCGCCTGCCGCACGGTTGCCGGTGCGCGTTTATCGTCACCCGTGGTGGCCGTCGCATCATGTTCGAGATAAGCCGTTGGCGTCACCGTAGCCGTTGCGCCTTCGACTGTGTTTTCGTGCTCGTTGGTGTGATTCATATCTTGTTTGCTCCTGCCGTACAAATAAACCTTGACTTTTTTGGCAGGCGTTTGCTTGCCAGATGGGTTTGTACTGCTCGTCTGGGAATGGGTTAGAAAGCAAAAGAAACCGGAATATCCGGGCGAAGAAAGGTCATTTTGCTGCCTGGGATAGCCCCCCACAATTCATAGTGTTGGTGTCCCACTATGTGGGCGCGGAATACGGCAACGCGGTTCCGATACTACAAAAGACACTGTAACAATTAATTCTGTGTAGACTATTAAACAAAAATTGGCTGCGAAAGTTCCCTGAATATCAAACAAAAATTTCGCAAATACAAAGAGTTGCCGCGATTTGTGCGGGTAACCTCGTGCCTCTCCGTGTTTGGATCCGGTGCCACTCTCACGACGGTGTAAAGCATTTTTGCTTCGCTTATCAGTCTATAGGTCATCATCCGAACGGCTCTGGATCGAGCCTGACGAGTGACAAATTGTCGCCTCGTCAAATACCAAGGTTAGCGGGAACGATGTTGTTCTTGGCGTAATGTGGTTTGTGTCTTTGTGGAGTGGAAGGGGAATGACCGGAGCGCTTGAGGACTACGTGTATGCGTCGGATGCGGCCTACCGTTGGCGGTACCACTCGGAGTCCAGGGAATCCTGGGGAACATTGGTCCGCTTGGAACTGGTATCACAAAAGTGGCGGGGTGAGACATGGAACCATAGTCTTGTGATTGTTAGGCCGAGCAAACTTCGCAATTCTGAGACCGCTTTCTTTTTGATCACTCACGATGGCCCAAGCAGCGTCGAACTCTTGAGAACGGTAGCGGAGCGTGCCGGTGCTGTAGCGGTCGCGATAACCGGTGTTCCGAATCAACCACTGTATGGACGGAGCGAAGATGCGCTTGTCGCATATACGTTCGATCGTTATGCAGCGACCAGGGACAAGACTTGGCCATTACTTTTCCCAATGGTTAAAAGCGCAGTGCGCGGTATGGACGCGGTACAGGAGTTTTTCAGCCGTACAATGGAGCTTCGCATCGAAAATTTCGTGGTCGCTGGCGCATCCAAGCGCGGCTGGACGGCATGGCTGACGGCGGCCGTCGATAGTAGGGTCAAAGCCATCGCCCCAATGGTTTTCGACATGCTCAACATCAAGACGCAGCTGCAATGGAGCGAGAAGGTTTACGGGCGGCAGAGCGAATATATCCATGATTACACCGATCTAGGGCTGCATCGCGAACTGAACGATGGCCCACTGCAGCGATTGCGGGTTTGGGTGGACCCTTACGCTTACCGAGAACGTTACGGAATGCCGAAGTTACTCGTGCTGGGGACCAACGACCCTTATTGGACCGTGGATTCGCTGCGCCATTACTGGCATGACTTACCGGAACCGAAGCTCTTATTTCAGGCGCCTAACGCTGGTCATGGCGCAGGCAGTACGCTCGAAGCAAAGCAAACCCTTGCAAGCTTTTTCGAAATGGTTGCAGCAAATCATCCGCTGCCGAAGTTCGCATGGACGCACATACAACAGACCGACACCAGCGCGACGATACGTGTCGAGACTGATGCGAAGCCAATAGCGATACGCCTTTGGAGCGCCGAATCGTCTGACCGTGATTTTCGTGACGATGCGTGGTCGAGTCGAAATTTGGAGTTGAACCCAGAGCGCGACGGCGTGGCAACACTTGTGCACGCGCCCGCCGACAAATATCTTGCCTATCTGGTCGAAGTCGAATTGCACTCACCAAGCGGGCATCGGTATCAACTGTCAACTGGAGTGCGGGTTCTCCCGGATTTTGCTTGAAACGACGGTATGTAGCGGTCGTTATCGTAAGGGATGAGGGATGGGCTGAGTCAATTTCTTATTTAACATAATATACATTATGCGCTATTATCTAATTCGGCCAGCGCCTGGACAGCATGCCGCCCGAGATTCCGATTCGACAAACAGGCGATCGCCGCGTAAGGCAATTTTCCTGTAGGGTGACATTCCTTGGTAAAACTTGCTGAAATGCTTCGGTGATTGCCGCGTGATTCGTTCCTTGATCCGCTGGTCATCCTGCAAACGTCTCGTTCAAACTTTTTTGGGCGTAGGTTAATAACATAGCAGCCGTTTCTTCACGTTCGCGCGGGGCGGTTTCCGAAGTACCAAAACGAGAAAATGGAGACAGCCGTGAAGATGAACCCGCAAGCTACACTGAGCAGGCCGGCGGATCGATAGCGCCGATGATGCCGCGTTTTCCTAGCGCCCGTAGGGTTTCGGCGCCATGGCTCGCCAGCCCCTCGGGGTCCGAATACCCGAGTTCCTTTGCCACCCTCAACATACAATCCTTTGCGGATATTGAGCCCTCCTCCTCCAGAATCTGCAGAAGCCGGTAAGTCACCGGACTAATTTCCAAGAACTTCACCGTATCTTCACGGTTGCGATATACGACCAAACAGGTGGGTTGTTCCGAGGGATCGGTCGGTTCGTGTCCCGGACCGATTTTGTGTACCGGAAACCGATAGGCCATAGGCCAGGCGACTTCGGAGATGTAGATCGTTTGCTCGAGGGGAGCACTCATCAACGCCGCGCTTTCCTGCGGCGCTTCACCCTCAGCGATGGCCAAAGCCAGTTCTGTCCATTCGTAATGCGCAAGCTCCAGCAAATACGGCGGGTCATTGAAACAAGGGTCGCGCTCGTTTTGCAAATAATCGAGGAATTCCTCGGCTATTTCCGCGAAGTACGGTGTCTTGCTTCGATGCTTGGCGTAGAAATCCTGAACCAGAGCGAACCAGTCGGATTTGCTCAAGATACTCTTGATTACCGGAAAGCCGTTCGCCAAAAAGTTTTCGATGTTGTTGAAGAAAAGTTCGCGATACACCCTCATTCGCGCTAACGCGGTTCCGTGCGGGGGCGGATTGCGATTCGGGTCGCGGATGTATGCGGCAAACGCATACTGTATCTGTTGGAAAGATACGGTCTTTTCAGGCATAACGGCGGGCGGGCTGCGCTACCCGCAGCTGGAGTGCCCGAATCCGTTGAACTTCGGTTAGAAGTTCGGATAGCGGCGGAATGTTGAAATCTCTCTCTAGAAGCGTCGGAAAAACGCCGAATTTCTCGTAAGCAAGCTCCAGCAGGTTCCAAACCGGGTCGACTACTGTTGCCCCGTGCGTGTCGACAAGAAAATCGGCTGACTCGACGTAATGGCCTGCTACATGGGCATACGCGATCCGATGCGCGGGAATTGAGTTCAGGAAAGCTTGCGCATCGTAGCCATGATTGACGCTGTTGACGTAAATATTGTTGATATCGAGCAACAGGTCGCAATCGGCTTCTTCCAGAACTGCATTGAGAAAGTCGATCTCTTCGATTTCCTTGCCCGGTGCGGCGTAATAGGAAATGTTTTCTATCGCGATCCGCCGTTCGAGAATTTCCTGCGTCCTGATGATACGCTGAGCAACATACTTGACCGCGTCCGTCGTAAACGGAATCGGCATGAGATCGTACAGATGGCCGTCATCGCCACAATAACTCAAGTGTTCGCTGTACAGGCGGATGCAATGTCGATCAAGAAAAGCTTTGAGCTCGACGAGAAACGCTTCGTCAAGCGGTGCGGGGCTACCCAGCGACAGAGACAGTCCATGGCAGACGAACGGGAATCGCTCGGTCAAGCTGCGCAGCTGTTTTCCGAGCTTCCCGCCGATTCTTATCCAGTTTTCCGGTGCGATTTCGAAAAAATTGACGGAATCCGGGACTTGATCGGTGAGCGAGCCGATAAAGGCCCGCCTGAGACCAAGTCCCGCCCCTTGAACGGCGTACTGCTTCATGTCGCCGAGCACGCGAACCCGCTTATTGTGCTTGCTGCTCCGTGCTGGGTTGTTGCGTTTGATCGGTTTTCATGCCCGCGCATTTTCCTTCCATGGCTTTTTTCATCTGTTCCTCGCTTTGTTTTTGCATAGCACCGCAGTTCATTTCTGGCGACTTCATCATTTGTGCACCGCACTTCCCTTCACCACAGACCATTTCTTTCTGTTCTTTGCCGGCTTCCGCCACTTGCAGATAGCCACTTGCCAAGTCATTAAGTTTGAAAGGATTTTCAGACGCATTGGCAGCAGCGGAAAGAGACGTTACAACGGCGGCCCCTACAACGGATTTCAGTACTTTTTTCTTCATTGGCTGTTTTTCCTATTCAAGCGATTGCAAATTGTATGCGCTACGCGCGCGGACCCAGAGACCTAAGGATTCAACAAAGCTGCAGGTCGTTAGCCAGGATTACAAATACCGGGAAGTTATTTCCACGATACGCACTGTTAAATATATTATTTTCACACAATCACCGAAAATTGTGCACTCCAGCAGGCAGTCCGTGGCTCTTTGTTCCGTAAGGCTCGGAGTACTCTCCGAAATAAAGCGGCGGGAACGATGTAGTCAGTCTTTGGCCATTGCGCTATGCTCTCGATACATGTAAGAGAGTTCGGCTCAGTCCTGTCGCCGACAGTTTGGCATAGAAACGACGAAAATAGAAAACAGCGATACATTCTCGGGGCGGTTATGTATTGTCGATTTTGCGGAAAAGAAATTAACGATAAAGCCGTTGTTTGTACCGGGTGTGGCCAGCCCGTCGAAAATACGGAGGGTAAGGCTCTAGCAGGAGATCCCTGGAGCTTGTTAGTGATGGCTGGATTGGTAGCTATCACCTTGTTCGTGCCCCCGGTCGGGCTTGTCGCTGGAATCTTTGGCCTTAGAGATGAAGCAAAAAAGGTTCAGGGAGCGGTTCTCACGACGCTAGGGGTGCTCATGAGCCTCCTTATGGCAGCGATCATCCTTGGCTTGTAATCGACGCAGAACTGATCCCCCAGCTCTTGTTTCAAGCGTCACCGGCCGATTCCTTCATCCCTTTTTCATTTCTTGGACCGGCGTTCGTTATGACCTGCAGGGCCGCCGCGAGCAGTTGAACCACACGAGTTTTATGCCTGGCGGGATAGCCTTCTGGAAGCATCCTAAACTGTTTTCAAACGCTGCATTGACGGTTTCGTAAGAAATTCACGTATAAGGACCTTGGGATGTTCCGCAATAAGAACTTCCTGGTTGTCGATGACAATGACATTAACCGAATTCTCTTAAAGACACAGCTTTCCGAGTTAGGCGCACAAGTGACCGAAGCCGCGAATGGCGTCGAGGCTGTCGAACTGGCCCGAAAAGGTTCTTTCGATTTGATTTTTCTGGACCTCCGTATGCCCGTTGTATCCGGCTTCGACGTGATTCGGGCCTTTCACCGAGGCGGGCATGCTGCGAACGGCGAGACCCCGGTGATTGCCGTCACCGCTCACGCACTGCCTCAGCAGCGGAAGCAGATCCTCGACGCGGGATTTCACGATTGCCTGATTAAACCGATTCTGGAAGACCAACTATTGAGAGTGCTCGAAACCTGGCTGTGTCCCAAGAGGCACTACTCATCTTGTGCTTCCCTGCCCTGCACTTCCGATGCGGTTGAACTTAGTAGTCTCCAGTCAATTCTCGAGCAAACTGGCGGTAATCGAAAAGTCGCCGGAATGCTCGTGGCGAAAATGGCTTTGGAACTGCCGGAGGCGTTATCCAATGTGGAAAAGGCTCTGGAAAGGGACGACTATCAGGTAGCGAGAGAAATCACGCACAAGATCAACGGGTCGGCAAGCTTCTGCGGTCTGTCAGGAGTTAGAAAAGCCGCGAACGAGTTGGAAACCGCTCTAATGAGAGAGTCGCCAAAAGACACTTTGCGGGATCGATTTCAAGCGATAGCAAGCGAGATCCAAGCGTTTCTTTCTAAAGCGAACGCTTTCGTTGCGGTGTTGGATCGCTCAGAATGAGCTTTGCCCACTACAGGCGTCAGAAGATAGAACCCACGCTTTCCCGATCCCTATGAATTGAGGACAGCACTCCGTCTTCAAATTTTGAAGAGGCACTCGCGATAGTATCGAAGTTCGGCGATGGATTCCCGAATGTCGTCTAGCGCTCGATGGGAGTTCTTTTTCTTAAAGCCTTCTTTGAGGTGTGGTGCCCAACGTCCTGCTAACTCCTTGAGTGTAGACACGTCGAGGTTGCGATAATGAAAATAGGCCTCCAACGTCGGCATCCATCGCGCCAAGAACCTCCTATCCTGGCAAATGCTGTTGCCGCACATTGGCGAAGCTCCGGCCGGTACCCACTGCTGAAGAAATGAGAGCGTAAGCTTTTCGGCCTCCGACTCGACGATGTGACTTTCCCGGACTCGATCGATCAATCCGGATTCCCCGTGATGCTTCTTATTCCAGTCGTCCATGCGGGCGAGCGTTTCATCGCTTTGATAAATTGCCAACACAGGTCCTTCAGCCAGGATATTCAAGTCTTTGTCGGTCACTATAGTAGCGATTTCGATAATATGGTCGGTCTGCGTGTCGAGACCGGTCATCTCCAAGTCTATCCAGATGAGGTTCTGTGAATCTAGCGCCATGGAGGTTCCTTTGCGGGGAAGGAGTGAAAGTGAAGGACTCAGCGCACTGATGGTCTATCGAAGTGCCAAGCCTGCAAGAGAACTATTGTCCCAAATATCCAAGAAATCTTGTCAGGGATTTTACCAAAGGCTAAGCTGTAAAACCCAGCAAAACTAAGCCTTTAATCCGATGAGTATGTTTAGTTTCCTATTTCTCGCAGCCCTAGCCGTTTCTTTTGCGGTCGAGTTGTGGTTGTCCCATCGGCAGGTGGCTTATGTTCGTGCGCATAGGAATGCGGTTCCCGACGCATTCAAAGAAACCATCTCGCTAGAGGCACATCAGAAAGCAGCGGATTATACGACGGATAAAGTGCACTTGGGCAATATCGACCGTATCGTCAGCGTATTGATCCTATTGCTGTTTACATTTGGCGGCGGTATCGATGTTGTGAATCGTTTTTGGACCGAATTTGAACTCTCGCCCTTGATCACGGGAGTCGCGGTAATTCTCTCGACAATGCTTTTGATCAACCTGCTCGAACTTCCCATCAGCATTTACCAGACATTTGTCATAGAAGAGCGTTACGGGTTTAACCGCAACACGCCTAAGCAATTTGCAATCGATCTGCTTCTTCAAACCGGTCTCAGCCTACTTATCGGCGGGCCTTTGCTCGCCTTGATACTGTGGATCATGCAAAGCGTCGGAACCTATTGGTGGTTGGTGGCATGGTCTATCGTGATGGTGTTCTCTATTCTCATGAGTTGGGCTTTTCCCACTTTTATCGCGCCGTTGTTCAATAAATTCACGCCGTTGCAAGACGAGACCCTGAAGAAACGCATAGAGACACTGCTAGATCGCTGCGGCTTTCAGAGCAAAGGCATATTTGTAATGGACGGCTCGCGTCGATCCGGACATGGAAATGCTTATTTCACTGGAATCGGGGACAGCAAGCGTATCGTTTTTTTCGATACCCTGATGAATTCCTTAAATCACGATGAATTGGAAGCGGTCTTGGCGCACGAACTCGGTCATTTTCGACGCAGGCATGTTTTAAAGATGCTTGTGGCAAGCGCAGTGATAACGCTGATTGGCTTTGCCTTGCTCGGCTGGCTAAGTGGACAAGAATGGTTTTACAGTGGTCTTGGGGTGAGCAGCCAATCGGATGCTCTTGCGCTTCTTTTATTCATGTTGGTCGCGCCGGTGTTTGCTACGTTTCTCCAGCCGATCATCGCGTATTTCCAACGCCGGCACGAATTTGAAGCGGACGATTTTGCGGCGGCTTACACCAATCCGGGCCATCTCATCAGCGCACTCGTTAAGCTCTATCGCGATAATGCCAGCACATTGACGCCAGATCCGCTTTATTCTGCCTTCCATTACAGTCACCCCCCCGCGTCGATTCGTATCGCCAATCTCTCGGCTAAATCTGCATAAGACAGATGGTGAAGAGAGGGAGAGAATCGCCCGTCGCGAGGTCAAAATCCGGCTCATCAGCATCTCATCTGCGCGAAGGTCTCGTGATTGCTCATCTCGGCCAAGGGCTAGCCGTAGAAGATACATCGGGCGAAACAATCCTTTGTCAGACTAAACGGCGCGTGGGTTTGGTGACGGTGGGTGATCGTGTATTGTGGGAGCGATGTGACGGGAATATGGGGCGGGTTGTAGAGATTTTACCCCGCCGCAGTGTATTGACTCGTCCGGGCCATAACGAGGCCGTGCGTCTCGTGGCGGCCAACTTGGATCGAGTTTTCGTGGTCGTGGCTCCCGAACCGGAACCCGATTGGTTATTGGTCGATCAATACTTAGCGGCGTGTGAGCACCGCCAGCTTGGGGCGGATATCATTTTCAACAAAGTGGATCTGCTCGCGAGCCGAGACATAGCGGAACACTTGCTGGCCGACTATCGCCGAATCGGTTATGCGTGCTTTCTCATCAGCGTGAGAACCGGTGAAGGGTTGTCCGCGTTGCGAAAAGAACTGATCGGGCAATGCAGTATGCTAGCCGGACAGTCGGGTGTCGGAAAATCGTCGCTCACGAATGCCCTATTGCCAGATAAACAGCTGCTCACACAAACCCTTTCCGAAAAAACGGGCTTGGGACGGCATACTACGACTACGGCCACGCTTTACCATCTGCCTGACGGAGGCGATCTCATCGATAGTCCCGGCGTTTCGATTTTTGGTTTGGCCGAAATGAGCACTCGTGACTTGGCAGCCGGCTTTCGCGAGTTTCAACCCTGGATTCCCCGGTGCCGTTTCGGCGATTGTAAGCACATCAACGATAAAGGTTGTGCCGTACGCGAAGCCGCGGAAACCGGTGCCCTGCCCTACGCCCGCTATCAGCGCTATTTAAAACTGATCGAGAAGCTCCCGCCCTCGCAAAGAACCTATTAAAGAAAGGTCTCATAAAGCCCTTCGACAGGCCCGTCCTGAGCTTGTCGAACGCTTTTCTGGCCTGTCGAAGGGCATGAAACCGACTCCCTTTGTTCAGCGCTTCCCTAACCCAAAGAGCCTGACGGCCACGGCACTGGGACGCCTCAAATCCGGTCATCCTTGCTGCAGGAGGCTGCGCAAGTCGATCGTAGCGGCATTCGCTCTGGCGATATAGTTCGCTAAGGTCAGCGAATAGTTGGCAAATAAGCCAAAACCGCCTCCGTTCAGGATCACCGGGCTCAAGAACGGAGCCTGACCGTCCTCCAGTTCATGGATCACTTGCTCCAGCGAGACCAATGCGGTCTTGTTGCCGAGAATATCCCTGAAATCAAACTCGATCGCTTTCAGAACATGCATGGCGGCCCAGGTATAGCCGCGCGCTTCGAAAAAGACGTCATCGATCAGCAGCCACGGTGTCTTCGATATCCCAGCACGGCGGGTTTCCGTGCCCATTTGTTGGGTGTCCCCGGCGCTCGCGCTCAAGCGGTTGGACAGATCACCCAAGCGCTTTTCCAACACTTCCAGATATTGGCGTAGATTGTCGGCACGAGAATAAAAATTGGCTTCACGTTTCAGCAAACGCGCTCGATAACGCTCGAGAGCCTCGATTCCCTTTTGATATTCGGACTCGGACGAAGGCAATTGCCACGACTTGTGATCGAAATAGAAAAACGGCTCGGCCCTTGCCAAATCCGGATCTTCTTGGGACTGGGTTTGTGCTCGCGAAATATGGTTGCGCAATGCCGTGGTCGCGTCGCGCAAGGCGATAAGGGCGCCGTATTCCCAAGACGGAATATTGTCCATCAGAACCCCGGGAGGGAAAACGTCGTTGACGAGAAGCCCGCCCGGCTTATTCAGCAGCGTATTCCCGATCTCGATCAGAGCCGTTGTATACGTGTATCCAAGTGGTAACTCCTTAGGATTCTTGACATTTCCCGCGCGTGCGGCGACTTCTAGAACGTCGAACTTTTCAGGTTCTCTACCCCAGTACCAAGAAATGGCAAAGGTAATCAGAGCGATCATAGCCACTGAAGCACCGATTACCCAAACGAGTCTTTTTTCCGTCTTCGTTTTAGGGGCGAGTGCGCTTTTTATCCGCGAGCCGAGCGATGCCGACGGACGTTCGGTTTGTTCTGGCGCTGACATGAATTAAGCCTTATTGACGGTTCCCCGAATAGGTCATTATAGCGTAAAGGGTCTATCTAGGTCACAGGCGAGCCCGGCCCCCGCTTCTTGGCACGCGGATGGGATTGATCGTATACGGTCGCCAAATGTTGGAAGTCAAGATGGGTATAAATCTGCGTGGTGCTCAGATTGGCATGGCCGAGCAATTCCTGGACGGCACGCAAATCCCCGCTAGATTCCAATATGTGACTGGCGAAGGAATGTCTGAGCATGTGAGGATGCACATGCTGCGGCAATCCCAGTTTGACCTGCCATCGTTCCAATCGCAGTTGTACCGTTCTGCAGGCGATACGCTTTCCTCTGCGGCTCACAAATAGCGCCTTTTCGCTGGAGCACGCATAGCCAGGACGAAGTTCCAACCAACGTTGGATGGCTTGGCGGGCGCAACGCCCTACCGGCACAACGCGGGACTTTTGTCCTTTACCATGCCGTACGAGTACGGTCCCGGAATCCAAGTCGAGATCCTGCGTGTCAAGCGAAACCAATTCGCTCAGTCGCAGACCCGAGGAATAGAACAGCTCCCACATGGCGACATCGCGAATCTCGAGTTCGTCTTCCGGTAGCCCTTCCAAAAGCCCGTTCATTTGGTCGGCGTCCAAGAGTGAGGGCAATTTTCGAGACGTCTTGGGCGAACGTACCCCGCGCGCCACGTTATCTGCAATCCGGCGCCGATTGACCAGAAAATTAAGAAAGCTGCGTATGGCAGATAGTTCTCGTTGCAGGCTACGGCTGCCGACTCCATCGCGATGACGGGACGCGATATGGTCTCGAATGTGAGCCGGCACTAGCTCTTCCCAGGACGAAATGCCGTGAAGCTCGCAGTATCGTTTCAGTTGCGCGAGATCACGAGAATAACTGGCTAAGGTATGCGGAGAAACCCTCTGTTGAAACCGCAGTACATCGAGAAACTCGGCGACCTGTTGTTCCGCGGTTTGGTGCATGACTCAGGTGCGACCAGCGAGCAAGGACGCAAACCGGGCGGCAACGACTTCCCCCAATTGTCCCAAGAAGTGCAATCCCATGCCCGCTCGGAATCGATTTCCATCGCGGCTACCGATCGCGAGCAATCCCTTGAATCCCGCATGTTGCAGAGGTATCAGCGCATGTGAAAGGACGTTCGAAGCACTGCCGCCGAACAAGTACTTGGCTTGGCTGTGGTCCGGTTTCCCGCAATAAGGAGAACCGCTATCGAGAGTCGAGGCGAAGAGCGCAAGCTCTGCGTCGCTTGGTGTTACACAAAGTCCAGCGATCGGACTCTCAATGGCGGGTTGGATAATCTTAATCGTAACGAAATCGGCTTGAAAATATTCGTGGAGACTCCACGTTAAGCCACCGAGCGCGTCCTCCAGTGTCGTCGCGTCTAGCAAGGTCAGTGTCAATTGGTGGATGCGCTGATGTAAAGCATCGTTGTCGCGCGCGATCTGCAGAATATCGTTCAACTGCGATTCAAGCTGGCGGTTACTATCCCGCAAAAGGGAAATTTGCCGTGTTACGAGGGACACGGCCTCTCCGCAGGGATGCGGAATCTTCAGGATTTTCAGCAAATCCAGCTGGTTTTCGAAGAAATCGGGGTGCTGACGCAAGTAACGCTCTACTTCGGCAGCGGACACTGTCGTTTCTTCACGATGCTTGGGTGTTTTTGGATTAATCAGGCTCATAATTCGATTTCGCCCTCGAACACGCAAACGGCCGGCCCGGTCATAAACACCGGCCTCCCCCTCCCTTCCCAGGCTATGTAAAGAGAACCGCCGGGAAGGTCCACTTGTACCGGACTCTCGATCTCATCCTGTTCTATGCCGACGACGGTCGCGGCACAGGCTCCGCTACCGCAGGCTAGGGTCTCGCCTGAACCCCGCTCGAAAACGCGAAGCTTGATACGGTGTCGGTCCACGACCTGGGCAAAACCGATGTTCGCCCTCTCTGGGAAGATCGGATGCCGTTCCAAAAGCGGACCCAATCGTTCGACCGGCGCATGGTCGATGTCATCGACCCTGAGCACGGCGTGCGGGTTGCCCATCGAAACCGCGCCGAAAGACCAAGCGTTTCCGTCCAGGACAACCTCATAAGACACCGCCTCGTCGGCTATATCCAGCGGGATTTCCGCAGGCGCATGCTTAGGAATCCCCATATTAACCGTAACCAGACCGTCGCTTCTATGGACTAAACGCAATTGGCCGGCATCGGTATCGACCACGATTTCGTCTTTGTCGCATAAGCCTTGATCGCGAACGAAACGCGCGAAGCAACGAGCACCGTTTCCGCATTGCGCAACTTCTCCGCCATCTGCATTGAAAATACGATAGCGAAAGTCGGCGTTCCAGCTGATAGGCGGTTCGACGATCAGAACTTGGTCACAGCCGATGCCAAAGTGCCGGTCTGCAATACGGCGAACGTTCTCGGGTGTTAAAGAAACGTTCTGACGTACACCGTCGAACACAACGAAGTCGTTGCCGAGTCCATGCATTTTGGTGAACTTCAGCGCCATCAGTCGATTATCCGTTCGCCTTGGAAAAGTTGCGCGATCGTTTCGCGCTTTCGAATCAAGTGAGCGCGCGATCCGTCGACCATAACCTCGGCGCAACGGGGACGTGAGTTGTAATTGGAACTCATGCTGAAGCCGTAAGCACCCGCGGACCGAATCGCCAGCAGATCCCCTGGCGCGATCGCAAGCTCGCGTCCTTTGCCGAGAAAATCACCGGTTTCACAGACAGGCCCGACGATATCGTAAACGCGATGTGCCGCGCTGGCTGCGGCTTGGACCGGCAGAATCTCCTGCCAAGAATCGTAGAGAGCGGGCCGAACGAGGTCGTTCATGGCCGCGTCGACGATTGCAAAATTCTTGTCCTGATTCGATTTCAGGTATTCCACGCGGGTCAGTAGAACGCCGGCATTGCCCACGATGGCGCGGCCGGGTTCGATGAGAATCTCATAATCCGTGTGCTCAAGCCTATCCAACAGCGCCGTTGCGTATTCCCAAGGTTCCGGCGGCTGCTCATCTTTATAGCGTATGCCGAGCCCCCCTCCCAAATCCAGATGATGGAGCTTGATTCCTTGTGCTTTCAAGGTTTCGACAAGCACCAGGATACGATCGAGAGCGTCCAGGAAAGGCTGGATCGCTGTCAGTTGGGAGCCGATGTGGCAGTCGATGCCGGTTACCTGAAGATACGGCATATCGGCGGCACGCCGGTACTGCTGCAAGGCCTCGGAAACATCGATTCCGAATTTATTCTCCCGGAGTCCCGTGGATATGTACGGATGGGTGAGTGCATCCACGTCCGGATTCACGCGCAGCGACACCGGTGCTGTGACACCAAGTTCGCCAGCGATTCGGTTCAACCGGTCCAGCTCGGACGGAACTTCGACGTTGAAGCAGCGGATACCGACTTCGAGCGCACGCCGCAATTCGTCTTCACGCTTTCCTACGCCGGAAAAAACGACCTTTGCAGGATCGCCGCCTGCCGCCAAAACGCGTTCCAACTCGCCTACGGACACGATATCGAAACCCGAGCCCATGCGTGCCAAGAGATTTAGCAGCGCCAGGTTGGAATTGGCCTTGACCGCGTAGCAAACGAGGTGGGGCCTACCGGCGAAAGCGTCGTCGAACGCTCGCCAATGGCGTTCGATCGTGGCACGCGAATAGACATAGCACGGCGTGCCGTAACGTTCCGCGATGGCAGATAGGGGCACGTCCTCGGCGCACAGTACGCCGCCCTGATAATTGAAATAATCCATCAGCGTTCTTTCGATGCGGGCTCTTCGTTTGACGCTGGTTCTTCACTGGGAAGATAAAGCGGCCCTTTTTGGCCGCATCCCGAGAGGACAAGAGTGAGTAAAATGAGCGAGACGAGATTTCGACGTGGAAGCGACATGATTTTTCGGTTTGCGGTGTCGTGTCGGCGATAAATGAGCTTATTCTAAAGGAAAAACCGGGTCGGCCAAATCCGTGACTTCAGTCTCTTCTTCTGTTTCATATGCAACATGAAAATTTCCAAAGGGCTGTTCTCGGCTGGTTCGATCAGTACGGGCGCACGCATCTACCCTGGCAGAAAGAGCGAACACCGTATCGGGTTTGGATTTCGGAAATCATGCTTCAGCAGACCCAAGTCGGGACAGTAATCCCATATTTCGAACGCTTTCTGGCCCGGTTTCCGGATGTTGAATCTCTAGCGGAATCTTCCTTCGATGAGGTTATTGCATTGTGGGCCGGGCTTGGCTATTACGCCCGTGCTCGCAATCTGCACAGAGCGGCGCGAATCATCGTAGAGCGACATCGAGGACAATTGCCCACCTCTCTCGAAGAATTGAGCGCGTTGCCCGGCATCGGGCGTTCCACGGCCGGGGCGATCCTGAGCCTTGGATCGGGGATTCGGGCACCGATCCTGGACGGCAACGTCAAGCGGGTCTTGTGTCGTCACCGAGGAATCGAAGGCTGGCCCGGGAATCCTCGAATTCTGGAAAAGTTATGGGAGCTCAGCGAGGCGTTGACGCCTTCCATTCGTGTCGCGGATTATAACCAGGCCATGATGGATCTTGGTGCGACCGTGTGCACCAAGCGAAATCCGGGCTGTTCTACCTGCCCTGTCGGCCGAGATTGCGAAGCATTCCGGTCGGGACGAATCGATGCCATCCCGGCAACGAAACCGAGACGAACCTTGCCTGTCAAGCGATGTTTCATGCTGGCACTGACAAACGGCCATGGCGCGTTCTACTTGGAAAAACGCCAGAACGTCGGAGTTTGGGGGGGGCTTTGGAGTTTGCCGGAATTCGATTGCGAAGAGGATGTCTATGCGTGGTGTGGGAAACAACATATCGATTGTTCCAACCTTGAGCGCCTCCCTCAGCGACGGCATACTTTTTCTCACTATCACCTGGATTTTGTTCCCTTGGTGGTCCGCACCGGCTCAGATCACTGTCAGATCGGCGAACCGTCGCTGGGTTCATGGTTAATACCGAACGAAACGATCGGACTGCCAGCGCCGATTCTGAAACTGCTGACGGAGATCGCTGACTAAAAGACGTATTTCGGAGGCCGTTCAATCTGAGCCTTTCGGCGGACCTATCCCGAGCGAAGCCGAAGGCTCATGACAGGCCCGTCGAACGGGGTTCTCGAACTTCCGGGATTAACCTCGAAGTCCGATAGCGGCGGATTTACCGAAAAGATGCGACGGATGGGGCGAAACGGTTACTCAAGGGTTAGTCGACAAGAGGTAACGAATGACGCGACGAGTCAAATGTGCACGTTTAGGCATTGAAGCCGAAGGATTGGAGAAACCGCCCTTCCCCGGCCCGGAAGGGCAGCGGATTTTCGAACATATTTCCGCTCAGGCATGGCAGGATTGGCTCAAACTCCAGACCATGCTCATCAACGAACACCGGCTCACGCCTTTTGAGCCGGAAGCGCGAAAATTTCTCGCGAAAGAGCGCGAGAAATTTCTTTTCGGTGGCGGAGCGGAAATGCCGGAGGGCTACGTCCCCCCCAAGGACTGAATCGTTTCTGGGAGGGGCTCGGAAGGCTTAGAAATCGCCACCGGAATGCCGGTCGGTTTCTGCAGCGCTTGCCTCATCGCTGCGCCGTCGATGGTGATTTCCTTGCCTTTTGTCTTCTTTTCGAGCAAATCCATGGCCAGGTTGAGCAACTGCTCATAGCTCATGCGGTCTTCATCCAGGGGCTGATGCACTTCCATGTATAAAGTCCCCGCCGACCAGCCCAGCTTGACCGGCTGATTGACCAAATGGACCGGGGTGCCGACATTGACAAGAGGATAAAGACGCTCGATATCCTCCGGATACATCCGAATGCACCCGTGGGTCACTCGCATGCCGATACCATATGCTTTATCGATGCCCGTGCCGTGGATCAGATAGCCCGGAACGCCTAACCGCAAGGCGAAGCGGCCGAGCGGATTCAAAGGCCCGGGCGGAACCACATCCGGCAGGATATCCCCTTCTCGCGCATGCTCTTGTTTGATGGATTCCGGTGGCCTCCACGCCGGATCCTTCACTTTCTGGGCAACCTTGGTGGTACCCAGAGGCGTACGCCAATCCATACGACCTATGCTGACCGGATAGGTTATCACTTGTGTCGCCTTGGCTTTCGGCTGCGTCGGATAATAGTAAAGGCGCATTTCTGGGATATTGACGACGATACCGGAGCGCGGCGCGTCGGGAAGAATAAATTGCCGGGGAATCAAGACCTCCGTGCCTTCTCCGGGCAACCAGCGATCGACCGTCGGGTTGGCCATGACGATCTCGTCCTGGCCGATGCTGAAATCACGGGCGATATCGATGAGCGTGTCTTCATGCTTCGCCTTGGTATATTGAATTTCGCCGACCAAGTCGCTTCCATCGTCAGGTAACGCGAATGCTTCCGCCTTAACCCCGAGCGGAGCGGCAAGCATGAAGACAACCCCCAACCAAAGCGGTATCCGTTTCTTGATGCACGGCAATTTTGTTGTTTTTTGCAACATCGCGTAATTCCTACACCACAGGTTGTTTCGTTTGAAGATCTTCGCCGCCGAAGAGTTCGATCAAACGCGGCAAGAATGCCGCAATCTCGAGACTCATAACGGCAAAATCCGCGTCGAAGCGCTCGACCGGGTCGGACGTCTCGACCTGTGCGGCCTCGTCCTGAACCAAATCCAGAAAACGGAGTTTCTTGATGCTCAACGTTTCGTCGATCACGAAGCTTAGACGATCATTCCACGTGACCGCCAATTTAATGACCTCCTTACCGGCTTCGATGTGATTTTGAATCTCCGGCGCGTTAAGGTCATGGCGACGGCAGCGGACGATGCCCCCGTCCTCTTCCGGAGATCGTAGTTCGCATTCGCTTTCCAGAGTGATATCGGGCGGCAAGTCGTTGCCCATGACCCACCGGGTCATGATAGCACTGGGCCGTTCACGGGTCGTTGGAGGAACCACCGGTAAAGACTCGAGGCACTGCCGCAATAGCGAAGCGATTTCCTCGGTTTTCTTCGCGCTGGCACAATCCGCGACGAGCCACCCGCCTTTAGGATCGATATAAGCATATGTGCGCCGGCTGTGACTAAACGCTCGCGGCAGTAAATCCTGCAATACTTCATCGCGCAGAGCCTCCCTCTCTTTCCGCCGTACAGGGCGGCCTTGTCGGTCTTCGATCTCTGCCACCTGCTCCGACAAAATCTCGTTCACTACTGAGGCGGGAACGATCTTTTCTTCTTTTTGAGCACATACCATGACAAACCCGTTCGCGACGTGCGCTAACGGAAACGTGTCCTTGCCGAGAGGCGCACACCAGCCGTAACTAATGGGTTCGAGACTACCACATGGACGAAAGCGGCGCGCGTCGAGCTTCTGTGCGAATTCTACTGGATCCAGATCAAAGGGCTCGGTAAAACGTAATAGAGAGAGGTTTTTAAACCACATAATTCGGAAACGATGACCAAAAGGGGCGAATTATGGCGATTGGCGCGCTCGTTGTCATCAATACCGCTTAACTGCTTTTCAACCCAAACAAAAAGCGTGAATGGAGTATATTCGTCATAACTGGAGCATAAGGATGCAACGGCCGATTTGATGCGATGGTCCTACGCGTAGGCCACCTCTAACGAGTGACGCGCCGTGGTCTGCAGGCATTCCACGGCATATAGTGGCGCTCTGAGCGAATCGCTCGACAGGCTCAGTCGAGCGCCAGCATATGAATAGGATTTGTGGTGAGCGGCAGAATCAACTTGCAGAGCTTTTCTTAGCTTGCCGAGAAACGAGAATTCATCGACGTTACTCGGTCTTAATTATTTTCGAGTCCTATGCTGATGCTGACCTTCGTTCGAGAACTTTGGCTTTCGGAGATGAGCTGACAAGACAGCTCATCACGAAATTTCAACGTCCGCGGACCCGCGAGAAGAGATCCGCTGCCGTTGTGGGAAAGATCCAACCTGTTTTAACCACCTTTTTGAAGAGTTGAGTAATTCTATGGGCAACCACCGACAGCCTCTTCCAGCGAGTGTTCTCTACAAAGCCTGCGATCCACGGGAATTCGATTTCTCGACTACCGACGAGTTGGCCGATATCGGGGTCGTAATAGGCCAGGAACGAGCGCTGGATGCTATTCAGTTCGGCATTTCCATCGGTCGAAAGGGATACAACATATTTGCTCTAGGTCCAAGCGGGATCGGAAAGCTGGCGGCGGTCAAGGAAATCGTCGGTCGTGAAGCTGAAAATCGGCCGGTACCTGACGATTGGTGCTACGTGAATAATTTCGCCGAGAGCTCAAAGCCGAGAGCCTTGAGATTGCCTGCGGGCTACGGACGTCGTTTCGCCCGAGACATAGAACAGCTCATCGAGGAACTAAGCACCGTTATTCCGGCGGCATTCGAGGGGGAAGAATACCGTAGTCGCGCGGAAGAGATCGAGGAAGAAGCGAAGGAACGCGAGATCAACGCGATCAATGAGTTACGCCGGAAATCCCTGCAGCAAGGCATCGCGCTCATAGAAACACCTACTGGTTTTGCCTTTGCTCCGGTGGACGAGAAAGGCGAGGTGCTCGGTCCGGAGCAATTTCAAAAGCTTTCCGAGCGTCAGCAGGAACAGATTCAGGAGGCCGTAACGGCTTTACGCCAACAGTTGCAAAAGGTGTTGAAGCAATTTCCCGTATGGCGCAAGGAGGCCAAAGAAAAGCTGAAAACGTTGAATCGGGAGATTGCCGAGTTTGCCGTCAACCATTTGGTCGACGAGCTAAAAACCCGTTATGCCGCGATTCCGGGAGTCGTTCAGTATTTGGATGAGGCACGAAGAGAAATCATCGATCACGCGGAAGATTTTTTCCCCAAACAGGACGGTGGCATTGCATCGTTGATGGGGCAAATCGCACCGAGGCCAAGTCCTTTCATGCGCTACAAGGTCAATCTGCTGGTCGACAATGGCGAACGCAAATGCGCTCCGGTCATCTTCGAAAGCTTGCCGAGCCACAACAACCTGGTCGGTCGCGTCGAATACCAAGCCTATATGGGGGCTCTGGTCACCGATTTCACGATGATCAAGCCCGGTGCTCTGCATATTGCCAACGGCGGGTATTTGATCCTGGATGCTCGCAAAGTACTCATGCAGCCTTTTGCCTGGGACAGTCTGAAACGCGTCCTCGAAGCGGGCGAAATCCGTATCGAATCCTTGGAGCGTGCGCTGAGCGTAATCAGCACTGCGAGCCTCGAGCCGGAACCGATTCCTCTGGACATCAAGGTTATTTTGATCGGGGATCGCCTCCTCTATTACCTGCTTAGTATTTATGATCCGGAATTTCGCGAGCTCTTCAAAGTGTCGGCGGATTTCGAAGAAATGATCGACCGAGATGCGGATGGTTATGCGATGTACGCTCGGCTCATTGCCAGCTTGGCTCGCAAGAACCAGTTACGCCCGCTCGACAAGGAAGCCGTTATCCGAGTGGTGGAACATGCCGCGCGTTTGGTGGGCGATTCGGAGAAATTATCGACCCATCTGCGCAGCCTGGACGACCTTCTCAAGGAGGCGGATCACTGGGCGGCGCAAGTGCCGCGCAATATCATCACACGGGACGATATCCAGGCAGCCATCGACCATCAGATTCGCAGAGTGGATCGGATCCGCGAGCGCGTGTATGAAAACATCCGGCGGGGAACGATTTTCATCGATACTGACGGAGCGGTAGTCGGCCAGATCAACGGCCTATCTGTTATCGGTTTGGGTGATTTCACGTTCGGTCAGCCTTCCCGCATCACCGCCACGACTCGGCTGGGTAACGGTAAAATTTTGGATATCGAGCGCGAAAGCGAACTTGGAGGAGCCATTCACAGTAAGGGCGTCATGATTTTGTCGGGTTTCCTGGCGCAGCGGTATGCCAAGACCCGGCCGTTTTCAGTGAGCGCCAGCCTGGTGTTCGAGCAGTCGTACGGGCCGATCGAAGGTGACAGCGCATCAGTAGCGGAGCTCAGCGCAATTTTATCGTCACTGGCCGACCTGCCTATCCGTCAATCTCTCGCGATAACCGGTTCAGTCAATCAGCACGGACAGGTCCAGCCTATCGGCGGGGTCAACGAAAAGATAGAAGGCTTTTTCGATGTCTGCGCCGCGATCGGTCTAAACGGGCAGCATGGGGTTATCATACCGTCAGCGAATGTCAAACACCTCATGCTTCGTCAGGATGTGGTCGAAGCCGCGAAAGCCGGTAAGTTTCATATCTACGCCGTCGACACGGTAGATCAAGCCCTGGAACTGCTCATGGGTATGCCGGCCGGGGAACGCGACGAGACAGGCAAGTTCCCGATTGACAGCATCAATGGCCGTATCGAGAGACGCCTCCAGGAGTGGACCGACCTCCAAAGGGAGTTCAGGAGCCAAGAAAAAGCCGGAGATAATCGAAATCATGACTGAGGATACCCCTATGAGCGAGCGTGTCGTCGTTGCTTTGAACGTGCTTCGCCACGACATCGACGTCCTCGAACTGGCGGCGCATCTAGCAGCGCGAAAGCGCGCTCGGCTGGTCGCGTATTATGTGGAGGAGACGAACCTCATCCATCTTGCTGGACTTCCCTTTGCCATGGAGATCGATCGATTTAGCGCGGCAGAGCGCAAAATCGATTTGCCACGCATGATGCGGACGCTCCGTACCAGTACCGAACAAATCCAGAAAACGCTTTACCAGCTGAATGAACGTCTGCATATCGACACCAGCTTCCGAACCCTACGTGGACATTTTGTTTCGGCGGTGATGTCGGAGATAGAGCAAGTCGATGTCGTTTTCCTCTCCAGGCGAACTGAGCCTCATAAGAGCCACGCCGCCAAGAGAGCCGCTCACTACCCCCTTTGGGTCGTATTCGACGGTTCGGCGGAAAGCGAGCGAGCCTTGCGAATGGCGGTCGATCTGGCCCTTCTGGAATCCACTGGCCTATGTGTTGCCCTTCCGGCGGCGACCGATCGCGAGGCCGAAGCATTGAGACGGCAGGCATTGGAATGTTGCGCTCCTAGCGGAGCCGTGCGTTTCGTTTCTGTTTACCCTTTCGACGCATCGAACTTATTACGTTCGATGCGGCATACGGGTTGCCGCTTGCTGGTGGTAAAGCGCCAAAATGGTGGGTTCAACAAAGCGATCTCGGAGACTGTCCCCTGCCCTGTGGTCTTGGTTTGAGCAACCCAGTCCAAAGGACTGAGCCGAGCCCTTTTCCACAAAGTGAATGGCCGCGAAATTCGCGGCCATTCGATCGATGACGACTTACCTAAAAATCGCGATATGCTCAGGTATGCCAGGCGTGCACGCGTGCTGCCGCGGCAAACCCAAAATACCCGGCGACTGCTGCGCTCAATAGATGCAACCAAATATCAAGCCCGAACAACGGAGCCAATCCGAACAGTGTGTTTGTCGCCGGAATGATCCCTAGCAGGAACAACACCGCGAACAACACTGCATTGGCCCGGGCAAAAGTCACGGCTCTCGGGATACTCCGAGCAGCGAAAATACCCCAAACGCCGACAGCGATATGGATCAAGTTATGAATCAAATTAACGGGAAACATTCCGAGTAATCTACCGTAGCCAGCTTCTACAGCTAACCCAGGACCACCGGCCATAGGCTGCACTAGGCCCGGAATGAACCCGAGAATGCCAATTATCAGATATACAATGCCGAATACTTTCGCGAACGTCTGAACCATGACACATCTCCTATCATATTCGGATTAAACACCTCCTACCTTATTGATTTTCCGGCTATGAAAATGTCGCTTTTGAGAGGCTAAGCGACATATTCCTGTATTTCATGCCGCAAATGGCAGAAAGGCGTTGTTGTCATTTAGAGTTCGCAAAAAATCGCTAGTTCAGGCTTTACGAAAACTCTTCATATCATATACCGTGTCTGAGATCGACTTCGAGCCACGAAAAAACGTAGCGGCTTGCGTACTCCTACCTATTCAAAAGTCAATCTCTCAGCATCATGCTATTTTTAACTATGCCGTCAACTTGAAGTTTGGGAGGTGCCAATATGTTGAACCAACAAACCTCTTCAACAGGCCAGTTGCAGTCGTGTATCGAGCAATGCCTAGATTGCCATTCGATATGCTTGGAGACGGTCATGCACTGTCTGGAAAAAGGAGGGCCGCACGCTGAGCCCGACCATATTCGGCTTCTCCTGGATTGCGCCGAAATTTGTCAAACCAGTGCGAATTTCATGCTCCGCGGCTCGGATCTTTACACCTTGACCTGTGAAGTCTGCACGGAAACGTGCGAGCAATGCGGCGATAGCTGTGAGCAATTCGAAAACGATCCGCATATGCAGGCATGTGCGCAAACCTGCCGAAGCTGCGCCGATGCCTGTCAGGCTATAGCGGAAGAAGCCGGTGTCGAGTGATGGGCTTGAATCTTCTTAATATAGCGTAACGTGCGACCGAACCCGGCCGGCGCTTGTCAAGATACATGTCGCCGTCAACGTTTTTCAATGTTCACTAGCGGGAGCCGCATCGGCGTTCTACAGTCCTTCAGCCCAAAACGCTCCTCTCGTCCTGTAGACGATAGTCATACCAACACCCAGCCTTCGTAATTACCAAGCGATGTAAGCCGCAACGCTTAGTTCAATTCGTCGAGGCGATTCGTTGACGCCGTCGCGATGGCCGTGGGGCGGGGGAGCGTCGAAATTTGGTGACTTACGTGACCCGTCCGACGACAAAAAATGCCGCGCCTGGAAACAGTAAGGCAGCCCCCCACCAGGTACCAGCGGTCATTGCAACCACGCTGATCGCAATGATAACGATACCTATTGCTTGGAGCTTGCCGCTCAAGGTGTGTATTGGGGTTGTTTTCGCAGGCTGGCCGCAGTTGGAACAGGTATCGGCTTGATCGAGAATCTCAGCACTGCAGTGAGGACATTTTGTCGAGGCCATAATGTAAATCTCCGTCACGGTAACGGCGCTATGAGATTAGCGAATATCCAGTCTACCCACAACGGGCTGGAAAGTAATGCGCAAATGTTACGTATCAGGGATGAATCGAAATGGCGATTTTATCGCGTTTAGTCCCGTACCTTGTCCTTGAATACCAGTCCCTCGATACCTCGAAACGCGTTAGCTTACACGCGATGGCGCATAGTGACCGTGGCCAGGTTGTCCCTCGGGGTATCATCCAGAAAAACAGCTCATTGACACCGAAATGAACGGCGAAACAAAACCTTAGAAACCGAATACCTTAAAGACCTTGGTGCCAGGAAAGCATAACTCCCCTTCGCGTTGACGGGCGGTTTTTACTCAGTCGGCCGTGGCGGCCCGGTCTTTCGTCATATCTGTAAAGATTCCGCGGGAAACAGTGAAGCTAGATTGTCTTTCGTATGTCGAAATTAATATCAAGTTGGAAATTTGAGATGATGAGGTGAAGGATGAACCGAATTGCTATTGCTGTATTCCTTACGATCATCTTGGCTTGGGCCGGCTTAGGCTTTGCTCAAATCGAGGCGGAGTACGTCAAACACATCCAAGAAGCACGTCACCACGTAACAATGGCTGTTGCGGAAGGCGAAAAGAGCGATGCGACGGCGCTCGTACAACATGCTCAGACGGGCTTGGACCACATCAGAGCGGCTCAGAAGAGGAAGTCTCTTCCGGATCTGGACAAGGCAGCCCAAAGCTTGGAAGACGCTATCAGCCAAGGCCAAGCAGGTGATGTCGAGAAGGCAACCGCACGAGCAAAAGAGTCGGTCGGATATCTTGACGCGACATTAAGCGGTCTCGGCGGATAAATCCACCGCTCGCGGTGCGCCATATGACGCCACCGAACGCAAATCGATATAGATCGCAGGTTGAAACTTGATCCATCGGATCGAGACAGTCCACGATGCCCAATATCGACATTGAAGTCGTGAGGAAGCAAGGTTTCTGCCCGCGGCTAAACACAGCCAAACCTGAGCGGTGAATAGGGAGCATCAGTATCGGGAAGCGCAACCGCCGAGATAGCAGCGGAAACAGAAGCGGTGGCGCCTAGAAAGATCCGCGAAAACCGGTAAGTGGTAATGCGCCCGAAAAATCCCTCTGGCTTGCCGTCAACGAACGCCTCCCGATGTTGAGGCAGCCAGCAACTCCAGATCTAGCGCTGCGGTGTAGCTCAACCGAGTAACGAAACGACTGAACGGACACCGATCCATCGACCAAAATTCTCTGGTGAAACGCGACAAGTCCATTGGCAATCGCCGCGGACAAGCTGTTGGTGGTAAATTAGCGACTACGAACCGGAGGTGGTTGGTACAAGGAACAACAGATGAAATGCAAGCATGCCATGCTTAAGCTCAGTGCAGTTCTCATGGCCTTGTCGTTTACGGCTCAGGCGGACGTTTTCCGATGCGAAATCGGCGGCCGAACAACGTACACGGATCAACCATCCAAAGGTTGCGCCTCCGTAGCTATTCGCGACGAGCCTGCCGATCCTGAAGCCTTGCTCCGGGCGCGGCGCAACCGGGAAGCCTATGAGCAAAGCATGGCTCAATGGCGCGAACATTACCTCCGCGACATCGAGTTGCGCGCCGCGGCCCGACAAGCGAGATCACAGCGCCCTGTCGTCACCTATACCTCGGCGCCCGAACCGGTTTATCCAGCTTACTGGAACTTTCCACTTTACCCGGCTGTCCCGTTCGCGCCGGGATTCAAGCATCCGGGATTTCGAAAACAAACACCCGTCGAGTCCGGGCCGGCTCGTATCGGCATGGATACGACAATCTTGAGGAGACCTTGATCCGGCTCGCAATTTACACCGAAATCAAGGAATTGGTGAACGCGATGGAAAGATTTTGAATGTGGCGATACTACGAGTGGTCATATAATTTACCCAGCTAGGTAAATTGACCACAAAAGAAAAGCCGTAAAAACCGGCCTGGATAATTGAAAAGACTGATGGGCCGTGCTGGATTCGAACCAGCGACCACTGCATTAAAAGTGCAATGCTCTACCGACTGAGCTAACGGCCCAAAGAAGTCGAAATTATAAAGATTGCTTCCACGGTCTTCAAGCCCATTAATACTTCCTTTCTCACACAAAAATTAACCACAAGGACGTCCCAAAGCCCTTCGACGGACTGAGGGCAGACCACATCCAGCAGGCAAAGGACGCGAACGATCGACGGTAGAATCGAAAGTAGAACCCCGAAAGCCGTCCATGGAATATCCCCGCTCCTTTTCGGACGGGCGTGCCCGCAGCGTGATTTTCGCCGCTAGGCTACCCGGAGCTATGGCCCGCATCGGAACACGAGCGGCGGCCTGCGATCCATATGGGCGCAACAATCGGTTATCCTAACCCACCCGATAATTCCTAGGTCTGCCAAACTAATAAAGTGCAGAGGGTCTTTTCCGGTCGCGGCGCTAACGAGCGCGGTGATCGGCGATGACAGCGGTAACCAAAATGCGCCCACCCATGAGATTTACGAAAATTCTTTTCAATGTGCCAATTTTGGCCGTTCTTCTTTTTGCCCTTAGCGGATGTGTCTGGTTACGGCTACTGGAGGCGAAGAACCAGCTGGCCGACTTCGATCGGAACGTACGCGTCAGCATTGATGAGGGATACTTTCATCTTGATTTTCTGAATCCAGTATTGCTGAGCGAGGACTTCCGCTATCTGACCAAACTTCATCCTAGCCGGATCGAAAAATTGCCTGCGGGGTACAGATGGTCCGTCGACTTCCGGCAAATGGATACCGGTGACCGCCCGGGTCGAACAATCATTTTTCGAATGACATTCAACCAGGAAAACAAGCTGTCCGGTTGGGACTTTTCTCCGGTTTTCTTGGAACTAGCGCCCGCAACATTTCTCGAGGCCTCGATAAGATCCCTCGGCAAAGGGAAGGTAGACGAGGGCCGTCGCCAATTAAAAGTCGCCGCGGGTGACTTACCCAAGTTAGCGGCGGCCCCTCCGAACCGGAAAAGAATCTTGGAGGTCTTGGGGCCTCCCGCCGAAGAATCGACGAAGGACGGCATGAAGGTTTACACCTATCGTTTCGAAGCCGAAGCCGCTCCGGTTGAGGTTGGCCAAGACTACGAGAAAAGACGGGTCGCCGTGGCCAAGCTTTATTTCAATCCGGTTACGGATGACTTGATCAGAATGTCCAGCCGCTTCGTAGGATTGAAACTGGCCATCGATTACCGGAAGCTGACCCAATTGGCGTCTCCGGGTTAATTTATCCGCAGGAACCGTCATGGAACCTTAATATCCCCTCACCCGCCTATTGAGTTAATTCGTCTGGGGAGCGCGCCGGATCGTCGGTATATTTCTTCAGTAAAGGCCATAGCCAAACTCGGCGACATGCAGAACTCCTATCCCCTGCCCGTATCTTCTGCAACCGGCGTAATCGATCTTGCCGCTTCGGATGCGCTCCACGCTTTCCGCACGGAGATCGTTGAGACCTTTTACCTGCCTGCTCATCGATAGAACGGGTAGCAATGAGCCCGAGAACGTAAGGCACCTTGGCCACAAAATGAGTCTTTTCCGTCTTATCGAATTTCCGAATGTTCTTGAATCGCCGGCCACGGTGCGACACTTCCCATACGTGATCCGGTCTCGTGAAAAAAGCCATCCCTGGCCTCGGGGGAAAACGCTGGTGCTCAGAGCCCATCCCGACACGTTCCGGGACGCTTTGACAGGCAAAAGACAAGCCCTTCGATTCAACTCGGGGTGAACGGTCTGCCGAGGTGGTGTCCTAGGGACTGATCCCCTGTCGATCAATCGGGGTGGGAGATGCGGCTCACTGCCGTTGCCGAGGAAACAGACCCTGCGACATACTCCGTCGGCGTACAAGCAATATCCATGCCACGCCGGCCAGTCCCGTCAAAGCCCGGCACAGTGGCACAAACCCTGTCCCGCTACGTAATTGGCGTTTCAGTTGAAACGGATATGAAACATGGCGGCGTAACGTGAAACAATCTGAAACTTCACCTGCTGGCTCAGATCAGGGCTATGGTTCCGCCCCATGCGATTAGCCCGACCCCTATCGCTTTCCGGATTTTTGCGTGCGCTCCGGGAAGATAACGCTCGGACAAAATCGCGAGCGTAATCAGCGCCATCCATAACACGTTCATCACCCCGACAGCGAACATCACTAGCATTTCGGCCCAGCAGCAGCCGATGCAATAAAATCCGTGATGCAACCCCAAGTGCAACCCGCCGACCCAGCCCGGCCTTCCGTGGGCAAGCAGAAAGCCCAAAGGTGCACGGCAGTGATTCAGGCAAGCGATTTTCCAAGGCGTGAACTGATAACAGCCGGCTGCTATCAAAATCGCTGCGGACACTGCGGAAACCCGGCTATTCATCATCGGCGTCAGCCACTCGAACCGGTGAAACTGCCACTGGAGCAAGGTGGCGACAAGCCCGAATCCCAACCACAGCACGAGGTAGCCCAGCAGAAACGCCGGCAGCCTGATGCGCGCTTCGGAGCTTCGTCCACGGTCGGTCCTTGCGATCAGCAAAGCCATCGGCGTCACTACCGGAAGCATCATGGCCAGCATCATGATCCACCACATCGACGCGGTCAGTGCGAAATCGGTTAGAGACCAACGCCAAGTGCCGGTCGGGGGCATCCACATGCGGTCCATGGGTAGAGCGTCCATTACCGATTGCTGGCGATACAGTGCCCACCAAGCGGCGATCGTAGCGGCGCCGAGTCCTGCGGCAATCAACAGCCCCTGGATCGCGCTCCTCGAGAGTCTCGCCGGAAGACCCATCAATCAGGGATGATAGACGAAGGGCGAGAAATAGGCGTTCCGTCCGGAAAATTCCCACTCGAAACCATAGTCCCGGAAGCGGTAAACCTCCGATTTCGCCACTACGGACGGATGGGAGGGCACCACGCACAACGGCGGGTTGTTGATCGTGGCCTCGCCGCCTGCGATACCGTCAATGGCGTGGACCTTCATTTCCGCAAGATCGGCTATCAACAGACGCCGCTCCTTACCGTTCGCCTCATAAGTTATCGGGGCGTGCTTCACGCCCAGCATCTGGCCGACGAATCCGGCGAGTACCGCGGGATGTCCGCCGGCCTGCCCGGAAAAAATGCGGACCAAAGCATCCGACTGCTCGGCGTTCGCCCGCTCGTCGAGGTAAAGCGCCGCTTGCCAGTTGCCCTCCTGCATGTGTCCCGGCGCGTAACACGCCAGAACGGCGTTGAGTCCGTCGAGCGTCAGGCCTTCCGAATGTCCGCGCTCGATGTGCCAGGCGACGAGCAGCTTACAGTTTCCTTCGCTAGGCGGATTGAACCACACGCATGGACAGGCCGTTTCACAGTTGCACGCCTCGAAGTAACTGCCTTCGAGATGCCAGGGATAGGATACGCTCATGATCGGACTCCCTCGGATAGGGTTATGGGATTCGCGTTATCGACCGGATTCAGCGAGAAACTCGCTACTTAGCTGTTCTTGCAGACTTGGACTTTTGCTGGCGAAACGTCGCGGGATCGATGCCGAGTTCGCTTAGCTTCAGATATACCGCCCTCGGTGTCAGCTCCATCCATTCCGCGACACGGTTAACGTCTCCCTGAGACCGGGTTAGAGCCTGCTCCAGGTACTCTCGTTCCGCGCGGTCCAACACCTGCTTGCGGACCGCCTTCCAACCGCTGTCCAGGACGCAGCCGCGATGCGCGCCGAGTTCGGCATCCTCGATGACCGGACCTTTTGTGAACAGTACCGCACGCTCCAGGACGTTTTCCAGCTCCCGAACGTTGCCGGGCCAGGAGTACGCCCGCAGCCTCGCCATGAGGTCCGCCGTTACCCCGTGAATCGGCTTCCGATAGCGCGCGGCCAGCCGCTTCAAGATCAGGTCGACCAGATGAGGAATGTCATCCGGCCGTTCGGACAGAGGCGGGATTGCCAATTTCACGACGTTGATACGATAGTACAGGTCTTTGCGGAAATGTCCGTCGGCCACCGCCTTTTCCAGATCGCAGTTGGTGGCGGCGACGATCCGGGTGTCGACGTGTAAAGTACGATGGCCTCCCACCCGCTCCAGCTCCCCTTCCTGCAAGACCCGGAGCAGTTTGGTCTGAATGTTCGGCGTAAGCGAGTCGATCTCGTCCAGGAACAAGGTCCCGCCATCGGCCCGCTCGAAGTAGCCGCGATGAACCTCGATGGCGCCGGTAAATGCCCCCTTCTCGTGACCGAACAGCACGCTTTCCACCAGCCCCTCGGGAATCGCCCCGCAGTTCACAGCGATAAACGGCTTTTCACTGCGCTCGCTCATGGCATGAATGGCTCGTGCGACCAATTCTTTGCCGACCCCGGTCTCACCCCGGATCAACACCGTGGCCGGCGTCGGCGCCACGGTTTCGATCGCCCGCAACACGTTCTGCATGGCCGGCGACTGCGCCACGATGGCCGGTCGCTCGCTGGCGTCGAACGTTTTACAACGGGCGCTCATTTGGCGCCAGATGCGGTGCAGGCGTTCTTCGATGCGTGCTTGCAGGTCGTTGTCGCGTTTTGGATCGGACGTAGACTCCTGTCGCCTGCGATATTCGACCCCCGGCAATCCGGCGGCCGTCTCGGGACTCAGATAAATCCCGACCTGACAGCCGGCATCGCCGAGCGCGATACGGCGTTCCAGAACCACCTTGGCGTAGCCGAAGTTGCGTGCCGCGATGGCACCGAACACGCTAGACGTCATCCGACACAACTCCGGGGAGTTCGTCACGCCCTCGCCGAACGGACAGCACGTGCTCGCCACCCGAATGCACTCCGCATCGCTCGAAACCAAAGAAAAACGGCCTCCGATCCTGTTTTTGAGCCCGATGATCAAATCGGCGTAGCGTTCGCGGTCGAGCGCTTGGTCGAGGCCGTACTCGGCGCGGAATGTCTCCTCGAAAAAGCGGCCGGCGCTGTGGGCGATCCGCTCGATGATCTGCTCTGCCTGGGCGGTGCCCGCTTCCTCGCACAGATTCATCAATTCGATGACGAAGGTTTGAAGAAACCCGACCGGGGTCAGCTGAGAAAACCTTACCTGATTCATAAGCGGCACATCTGCTACGTCATGGGCTCATTAGCCTAACCCGAATTCTTGAGTAAAGAAATAAAATTTCACTACTTGAAGCCGGATTTCAGAGGACATTTCAGAAAGAACCGGCAAATTATCTCTAAATGACTGAATGTTTTTAATTTTTTTCAGAACAAAAGCTGGCACATAAACTGCATAATGATATGCGTCCAGCTTTCGGATACCGATTACCCCGATTCGCACATTACAAAAACAACTATTCCAGAGGATCTGCAGATGTTTGAGTTTGAAGAACGGCCGCCGCTCGATCCGCATCCCCTAAGTCCGTATGTCTCCTGGGCAGGGCATCGCAACCGAGATCCGATCCTGGAGGTCTTCAAGCAAAAATTTCCGGGGATGCCGGGCAACGTCCTGGAATTTGCCAGCGGGAGTGGCATGCACATCAATTATTTCGCGCCTCATTTCCCGCATTTGACCTTTCATCCCACGGACTTGAACGAGCATGCCTTGGAAAACATCATGCGCATTACTTGGGAAAACCGTGTACAGAACGTCGCACGGCCGAGTCAGCTCGATTTGACGCGCGACGAGACCTGGCCTAATCCGGAAGACAGACGCTACGACGTGATTTTCGTAATCAATATCTTCCAAGTGGCCCCGATTTCGGTCGCCGACGGCATGATGAAATGCGCCTCGCAATTGCTGAATAAGGACGGTTTTCTGTTCATCTACGGTCCGTTCAAAGACCACGGCCGATACACCACCGAATCGAACCAGGAGTTCGACCGGATGATCCAATCGGCCGGGGTTCCCGAGTGGGGCCTGAAGGATATCGCCGACCTGGAAAAAGCGGCACGGTCCAATGCGCTCGGTTTGAGCGAAAAGATCAACATGCCGGCCAACAATTTCGGCCTAATTTTCACCCGCGCTTGACCGATGTGGCGAGCACCGTGACATGAACGAGCGTAAAGCTGTCGTCATCGGGGTTGGACCCAGCAAAGGGTTGGGGGCCGCCCTCGCCCGCCGCTTCGCGCGCGAGGGACTCACGGTCTACGTTGCTGGCCGTACCGCCGAGAAATTGGAGCGCGTCGCTTCGGAAATCCGAGCGGCTGGCGGCCGGGCGATTCCTTTTGCGGCCGACGCGACCGTCGAAAGCGAGGTCATATCGTTGTTCGAAACGGTTTCGCGCGATCCCGGCGAGCTGGATATCGTCGCCTGCACCGTGGACAGCAATCGACGGGCACCGCTGCTCGAAACCAGCGGCGATATGTTCAGGGAACTTTGGTTGCAGAACGCTTACGCCGGCTTCTTGGTTGGCCGCGAGGCTGCGCGGTTAATGGTGAATCAAGGGCACGGGACTTTGTTCTTCACGGGCGCCAGCGCTTCCTTGCGCGCCCGCCCGCCGTTCACGGCTTTCGCGGCCGCGAAGAGTGCGCTGCGCGCATTGGCTCAAGGCATGGCTCGGGAGTTCGGGCCGCTGGGCATCCACGTCGTACATGTCGTCATCGACGGCGTCATCGATGGCGACCGCGCTCGCAATGCCTTTCCAGAATTCGTTGCTCAGAAAGGCGACGATGGGCTACTTGATCTCGACGCCATCGCCGACACGTATTGGGCCTTGCACAACCAGCACCGAAGCGCCTGGACCTACGAACTGGACCTGCGTCCCTTCAAGGAGTCCTTTTGATTTCCGTTTTCCGCCGAAAGGACGAGGTGCTATCGCTCGGCCATCGCTGACTGACGCATTTGCACATTACGGTCGGGAAAGGATTTCCGATTTCTCCATGTAGCTCGGGTCGACGCCCAATTGCTCCCGTCTTCGTCGTTTTCATCGAGCGGCTGACTCGGCTATATTCGGCGCGGTCTAAAATAGACCATTTCCCGACACTCGGAGATTGCCGCTATGGATATGTACCTTCTGACGCTCGGAGCAATCCTCGTAGCTGTTCTCGTGGCGTTTTTCATCGGGGCCATTCCCTACCCTTACGGTTGGCTGATATTGACCGCGTTGCTCATCGCACGCTGGCTTCAACTCAAGCAGGGGAATAACCACGCCCGGCGAGGTTAGCGCCAGGTTCGGAGGTGTCACGCCGGCGCTTATTTGCTGAACTTCAGGGTCATCCGGTCGCTTTCCCCGATGTCGAGATAGCGTTGCCGATCCTTTTCGCCAAGGCGCAAGCTTGGGGGCAGCGTCCACACGCCTTCTGGATGGTCCTTGGTGTCTTTTGGATTAGCGTTGCTTTCGGACTTGTCGACCAGCTTAAACCCTGCTTTTTCCGCCAAAGCGATGACGTAATCCTCGGTCACGTAGCCGGTTTTCTTCATCTCCTCGAGCGACGTGCCCGGTTTCGCCCGATGTTCGACCACTCCTAGCGTGCCGCCCGGTTTCAAGGCTCGGTACATAGCTTTGAACATATCGTCCGCCGTCCCGTCCGCGATCCAGTTGTGCACGTTCCGGAAAGTCAACACCAGGTCTGCCGTGCCAGGCGGTGCAAAATCGGCCTCTTTCGGATTCTGCATGGACGTCAGCACGACCTGGTCATAGATGTCGGGGCGTGCCTTGAGTTTGGATTCGAAGGCTTCCTGAATTTTGATGGCATAGTCGGGCATACCCGGCCGGGCAGGACCGAAGCCGACCGCATAGAGTTTTCCCTGGGCGCGGAGGACGGGGGCCAGAATCTCCGTATACCAGCCGCGGCCTGGCGAGATTTCGACAACCGTCATATCCGGCCGCAGTCCGAAAAATTGCAGGGTTTCCTTGGGGTGCCGGTATTTGTCCCGCTCACGATTTCCGGGATCACGATGATCGCCTTGAAGGGCCAGGTCCAGCGCTTGATCAAGTGTGGTGTTCCCGGCGACGGCTGGCTTCGGGACGAGTCCGCTGATCAGCACACCCAACAAAATCATCGTGAATACCTGCAGCAAAGAATGCAATTTCATGCTGGTCTCCGTTTGTCAGCGATTCTTTGATACTTTACTTTCCGTCGGCGCGAAGCCAAACGCGCCGAGTCCGAGCCGGACCCGCCGGTTCTACCAAAATCGCGAGGGCAGGTAAACCGCGGCGGCTGAAAAGAGAGTGCCTAGGACATGATTCACGGGCATGTCGAACATTTTCGATATCCCTGACGGACACAATCGCGCGGAAAAACTCCGAGCGCTTCATCGCTTGTTCTACAATCGCGCTATAAATTCGACTACAGAGAGATTCCCATGCATTGGAGAGAGTGGCTCGATCGCAATGTTTTCGATCTCGGCCGCCAGATGCGGCTGAGCTATCTTCCGCCTCTCATGGTATACATGGCGGCCGGTATCTCGGGACTGACCGGTATCGTCGGCACTTTTTTCGTCAAGGAATATCTGGGTCTCTCGGCGGAGTTTCTGGCTTCCTTGAGCTTTTGGATGATGCTCCCGTGGACCTTGAAGATGCCGCTCGGGCATCTGGTCGACCTGATCTGGCGCCACAAGTCCGGTCTCATCATGCTCGGTGCCGGACTGATTGCCGCCAGCCTCTTGATCATGATTGGCCTGCTCGCCAACCCGGAAGCGATGCGCGAGTTGCTGCCGATCGAAACCTGGTATGTCCTTTCCTCCTTGCTGGCGCCGATCGGTTATGTGTTGCAGGATACGGTGGCGGACGCCATGACCGTCGAGGCCGTTCCGCGCGTGGACGAGAACGGCCGCCCGGTCGGAGAGGAACAGCTTCGCCTAGCTCACACCACGATGCAGACCCTGGGCCGCGTCGCAATCATCGGCGGCAGCGTGTTGGTAGCGGCAGTTAATGTGTATCTTTTCAGCGGCGTCGAGAAGCTCGCCGAACCGGAGAAAGCCGCGGTCTATCTTCAGATCTACCGACTTGCCCTGATCATTCCGGCCGTTTCCGTTCTCGGTGTGGCCCTTGCAGCCGTATTGCGTTGGCGCGACGCGCAGCGGCTCGCCGCCCAAGGCTTCGAGATGGACCAGATTGAACGTTTCTTGGGGCGATCTATGGACGAATTGCCGTCGCCTAATTGGTGGATTCTGGGCGGCAGCCTGGCTTTCGTCCTGTTCTCAGCCAGCATGGGGCTCGCCGCGGTGCCGATGAACGAGGAAATCGTGTTCGCTGGCTCGCTCGCGATCGTGGTATTCCTGATGTGGCAATTGACCAAAGATCTACCGGATCGCGCCCGACGCGAGCTCTACGCCACGGCAATCGTGATCTTCGCCTTCCGCGCGATCCCGACGACGGGTGCCGGCTCGACCTGGTGGATGATCGATGAACTGGGCTTCGATCAGCAATTCCTTTCGGAACTCTCGCTGATCGCTAGCATCTTGACGCTGGCCGGCATGTTCATCTTCCGTCGGTTCATGGCGGAACGCTCGATCACCTATATCATCGCTGTCCTGACTATCGCCGGCGCCGTCCTGTTTTTGCCGAACATCGCGATGTTCTACGGGTTCCACCATTGGACCGCCGCTCATACCGGCGGAGTCGTCGATGCCCGGTTCATCGCGCTTATCGACACCGCGCTCGAGTCACCCCTGGGCCAGATTGCTATGATCCCAATGTTGGCATGGATCGCCAACTCGGCACCGGAAAGACTCAAGGCTACCTATTTCGCCGTCATGGCCGCTTTTACCAACCTCGCGCTATCTCTCTCGCAATTGGGCACCAAGTACCTCAATCAAGTGTTCACCGTTACACGCGAAGTTATCGATCCGAGCACCGGAGCAGTTCAGGTTCCCGCCGATTACACCCAACTCGGCGCGCTGTTCATCACTGTCACTATCGTCGGGCTGGCGATGCCGATGGGGGCTATCCTGTTCGTCAAGCGCACTCTTCTGGCGGGACCCAAACTAGAGTCTGCCACCGCGGCTGAATTCGAGCGCAATTAATCGATCACCATGATTCGGGTTCCAGATTCTTTCTCGCGGGGCCAGATATCACCACTCCTTCGGTATCGAAACGCGAGCCATGGCAGGGGCAATCCCAGGACTTATCCACCCTGTTCCAGCGGAGGGTACAACCCAGATGCGTACAGACGGCAGATACGGCGTGCACTCGGCCATCTTCGTCCCGATATACGGCGCTTTTCTTGCCATGGAGATCGACGGTCTCGCCCTCTCCCGGGGGTATGGTCTCCACGGTTTTTCTGTAGTCGGACGTCAACTTGTCCTTCAGCCACATTTCGGCGACTTGGGCGTTTTCCTTGAGCAACCTTCTGCCTGACGCTTTGACGTTCACGCGCGCGGCCCGGTATAGATCTGCCCAGCGATTGTGGTTGCCGATGATCTGGTCGGAAATGATCGTTGCGGCCACAGTGCCATTCGACAAGCCCCAGGCATTGAACCCTGTCGCCGTGTAAAGATGGCTCGAGCCGGGTGTGAGCCGGCCGATATAAGGAACACGGTCGGCCGAATCGTAGTCTTGATTGATCCATTCGTAGTTGACGGACGTGACTCGAAACCGGTTTTGGACGAACCACCGAAGCTCCCTCGACTTCTGTGCGGTATCCGCGTGACCGGTCCGGTAGCCCTGCCCCGAAACGATCAACAGCGGTCCTTCAGCGGTCGGATGAACGCGAACCGAATATCGCGGCTCCCCTACCGACAGAAACATGCCGTCGGGGACTTGTTCCGGAGCGACCCGAATGCCGAGGACGACATGCTGTCTTGGAAACACCTTGGCGAAAAACGCGCCTTTGTCCAAGATCGGGATGTTGGTTGCGATGACCACGTCGCGCGCGGTGACTTTCCCTCTATCGGTCAGAACGCGACAAGGGGTGCCCTCTTCGACGTCCAGTACCCGGGTGTTCTCGTAAACCCCACAGCCGTCGCCGTTTACGGCCTCCGCAACCGACAGCAGATACTTGCGCGGGTGGAAGCGCGCCTGATGGTCGAAGCGTACCGCGCCGACGACAGGAAACGGCAAGCTGGTTTCGGTGACGAAATCGACCGGCAACCCTAGCTTTGCAGCCGTTTCCGCCTCGGTCTCCAGTGCTGGCACCCACTCCTTGGATTCCGTAACTGTGTACGCCGGAAGGCGTTCGAAATCGCATTCGCAGTGAAGCTGCGTCCGTATCGTGTCGACGATCTCGATCGCGGCCTGATTCGACTCCGCGTAAGCGCGAGCACCGGCTTCACCGAAATATTTGATCAGATGCGTATAGATGAGGCCGTGGAGCGAAGTGAGTTTAGCGGTGGTTCGACCGGTGACTTGGTCGACGATTTTCCGCGATTCAAGCACCGCCACGCTGCGCCCGGCCCGCTTGAGCAGTAACGCGGTTGTGAGGCCGACGATGCCGGCACCGACAACGGCGACATCGACCTCAAGATCGCCCAGAAGCGCCGAATAGCCGGTTTCCGGCGTGGAATCGATCCAGTACGAAACATGCTGAGTGGGAATATCGGCCATCCTTGCCTCCGTCCGGTCCTTCGGAATGCCTGCCGGGCCGCTTCACCGAACGCGGGTTGAGCGGACAAACAAAAGCGGCAGAGCGTATCAGAAAAGAATAATCATGGGCTACTGGGTCCGTCAACCGATTGCTTCGACGAGCAGACCATTCCGCCGTCCGTAAACGATTGGACTTACGCAGGGGGCGTTTGTGGTGCTGGTCTGTTTTGCGGATAGTCCTCTTTACGAGTAGACCTCTTCCCGGCGTAAACCATAAAAAACCCCGTGGACCGATTCATCACACGGGGTTCATGACGGTGTGTGCCTACCGCGTTGCTAGGTCCCGGCGGACTTGATTACCATGTTGACTATGAAAATGATGGCCGCCACGAACAGTACTGTAAAAATGACGCCACCAATGATGTAAGACTTGGCCGAACCGGCTGCGAAATCGCGCTCCCGATTGGCCGAGCTTTGGACGCCAAAAGCGGCCGCGATCACACTGGCGATCACTTGGAACACACTAGGTTTATTGGGATCTGGTTCACCGGAACTCATAGCTGCTGTCGACAAGGTGCTGGACAAATGTTCAAGACGTGGCCGCTTTCTTCTTGTTCAGATAAAACTTGACCCCGAAGGCCGCCGCGGTAACCAAAGTGGCGATGGTAATCGCGATTGAATTGCTGCTGATGACGTCTTCGTCCACGTTCATGGCGTAAGTTCGAATATAGGTCGCAATGAAGTACAAGGTCTGTACCGTGGCTATGGAAAAGAAGAAAGAGACCAGGAACTTATCCAGAGCCTTGTACTCGGTGAACTCCAAGTGGTCGAAAAACAGCTTGGTGATCGAGTACCCCGGGATAAACATGATCAAAATCGAGATGATAACACGCTTTGCATAGTAAAAAGGCGATGTGGTGGTGAACACGGACATCAGCACGATGAAAATAGCGCTGAATCCGAGAATACCCAGCCACATGGTTCGATCGACTTTGCTGAACTGAATGAAGTTATTCATATCCGGTTTCCCCATTATTGTTTTTTGAAGAAATAAAACCCTTCGATACCGCCTTTCAGGATCATTTGATCGGGTGTCTTTTCATAGACAACATAATCAATGGTTTTTCCCGGCCGCCCGGGATCGTCCGCGACAATCTTGCCGTCCACGATCCTATATGACCATTCGTGCCGGTCATGCGTTTTGAAATGCCGGTTGTAGCCCGAAGTGACGATAGTACCGTCAGGTTTGAATTCCCAGATTCTGTTCTCCTCGATCTTGGGTTTATCGAGTGCAGGAGCTACCGACTCGAGGCGCCACGTACCCACGATCTCGCTGTTGTCTTTCAACTGGATTTCCCCGAAAGCAGTGGTTCCCATGGCCCCAACAAGCCAGATCAGGCCGGCTGCGCCAAAAGTTCGAAAATTCATAGATCTCTCCCCGGAAAGAGTAAAAATAGCGGTTGCCGTCCCCGCATAATAACGGAGGCAGCCGTGGGCGGAACAGCTTGCTATTCTTGAAAACGAGCGGAATTTTGACATCTTTCATTTCCCTAAAGCAAGGAATTCGCCGGTTTATCGGCCATCGACCGGTTTATCGTCCGGTCGTCTGCCACTACAATAGAAATCATTTTCCGTCGATACATCGGCCCGACTTTTCCCGACCTCAGATTAATCCACGATGAGCGATTTGAAAGCCCGCACCGCACTACTCAGACAACTCCTTTCGGAAAGGATTCTGTTTTTGGACGGTGCGATGGGCACCATGATCCAAAGCTATCAGCTTGCCGAGAGCGATTATCGAGGCGACCGATTCGCCGACTGGCCTAAAGATCTCAAAGGCAACAACGATCTGCTCTGCCTCACTCAGCCGCAGATCATCCGGTCGATCCACGATGCTTATCTGGAAGCCGGTGCGGACATCATCGAGACCAACACCTTCAATGCCAACCGTGTCAGCCTGGCTGATTACGGCATGGAGGAACTCGTCTACGAGCTCAACGTAGCGGCGACCCGACTCGCTCGCGAGTCGGCCGATGACATGGCCCGGAAAACGCCCGATCGCCCGCGCTTTGTCGCGGGTGTCTTGGGGCCGACGAACCGCACCGCATCGATCTCTCCGAACGTCAACGATCCCGGCTTTCGCGCCGTCAGCTTCGACGATCTGGTTGCCGCTTACTACGAGGCCACCAAAGGTTTGGTCGACGGCGGAGCGGACATCATCCTTATCGAAACAATCTTCGATACCTTGAACGCGAAAGCCGCCGTGTTTGCCGTGGAACAGTACTGCGACGACCACGGGCTGCGTCTGCCGGTGATGATCTCCGGCACGATCACCGACGCCTCGGGGCGCACCCTGTCCGGACAGACCGTAGAAGCGTTCTGGAATTCGCTGCGCCACGCCCAGCCCATTTCCATAGGCTTCAACTGCGCGCTGGGCGCCAAACAACTCAGGCAGTACATCGAAGAGCTTTCGCACATCGCCGACAGCCATGTTTCGGCCCACCCCAACGCCGGGCTGCCCAATGAATTCGGCGAATACGACGAATCGCCCGAAGCCATGGCGAAGGAGATCGCCGAGTGGGCCGAACAGGGATTCTTGAACATCGTGGGCGGCTGCTGCGGCACCCGGCCGCCTCACATCAAGGCTATCCACGACGCCGTAGAGCATTTCCCGCCGCGGCGTATCCCGACCATCGAGCCGAAGTGCCGCTTGTCTGGGCTCGAGCCTCTGAACATTGGGCCGGAATCCCTGTTCGTCAACGTGGGCGAGCGCACCAATGTCACCGGCTCCGCGCTCTTTCGGCGCCTGATCCGTGAGGAGAAATACGAGCAAGCCATCGACATCGCCCGCCAACAAGTCGAGAACGGCGCGCAAATCATCGACGTCAACATGGACGAAGGCATGCTCGACTCAAAGAGCGCCATGGTCCGTTTCCTGAACCTGATCGCCGCCGAACCCGATATCGCCCGCGTGCCGGTGATGCTGGATTCGTCCAAATGGGAAATCCTGGAAGCGGGTCTCAAATGCCTGCAAGGAAAAGGCATCGTCAACTCGATTTCGCTCAAGGAAGGCGAAGAGGCCTTCATCCGTCAGGCCAAGCTGGCACGGCGCTACGGCGCCGCCATCATCGTCATGGCCTTCGACGAGCAGGGCCAGGCGGACACTTGCGAGCGTAAGGTGGCGATCTGTACCCGCGCCTACAAGATTCTCACCGAACAAGTCGGATTCCCGGCCGAGGACATCATCTTCGATCCCAATATCTTTGCCGTCGCTACCGGCATTGAGGAGCATAACCGGTATGGCCTCGACTACATCGAAGCCGTGCGCCGGATCAAGGAGACCCTGCCCCATGCCTTGGTGTCGGGTGGTGTTTCCAACGTGTCATTCTCCTTTCGGGGGAACAATGTGGTGCGGGAAGCCATCCATGCCGTGTTTCTTTATCACGCGATCCGCGCCGGCATGGATATGGGCATCGTTAATGCCGGCCAACTTGCCATCTACGAGGAGATTCCGACGGAACTTCGGGACGCGATCGAGGACGTGATTCTGGCGCGCCATCCGGAAGCGACGGAAAGGCTGCTTGCCATCGCCGAGAAATACCGGGATGAAGGAGGAAACCAGGAAAAGAAAGAGGATCTCGCCTGGCGAGAGTGGCCTGTCGAGAAACGCCTGGAACACGCTCTGGTCAAGGGTATCGACGAATTCATCGAAGTGGATACCGAGGAGGCCCGTCGTCAATATGGGCGACCGTTGCACGTCATCGAAGGTCCGCTCATGCAGGGCATGAATGTGGTCGGCGAACTTTTCGGCGCCGGCAAGATGTTTCTGCCGCAGGTGGTCAAATCCGCCAGGGTCATGAAGAAGTCGGTGGCTTATCTAACGCCGTTCATGGAAGCGGAAAAAGTCTCCGGCGCGGCTCAATCGAACGGCAGGATTCTCTTGGCCACGGTCAAGGGCGACGTGCACGACATCGGCAAGAATATCGTCGGTGTCGTGCTGCAATGCAACGGCTTCGAGGTGATCGATCTGGGGGTCATGGTGCCTTGCGAGAAGATCCTGGAAGCCGCACGTGAGAACGAGGTTGATATCATCGGGCTGTCCGGCCTGATCACTCCTTCCCTAGATGAAATGGTCCATGTGGCCAAAGAAATGGAGCGGCAGGGATTCACCCTGCCTCTTCTGATCGGAGGCGCGACCACCTCGCGCGCCCATACCGCGGTTAAGATCGAACCGAATTACAGCGGTCCCACGGTTTACGTCTCGGACGCATCGCGCAGCGTTGGGGTCGCCGGAAGCCTTCTGAGCGAGGACTTGCGGGATAATTTCATCGCGCAGACCCGGCGCGAATACGAAGAGGTGCGCCAACGTCACGCGGGGCGTAAGACACAGCAGCCAATGCACGGGATCGCCAACGCGCGCGCCAACGCCTTTCACGGCGATTGGCAGCATTACGTGCCGCCGCACCCGACGTTCTTGGGTATTCGGGTATTCGACCGCTATCCTTTGCGGAAGCTCGTCGACTATATCGATTGGTCGCCGTTTTTCCACACCTGGGAGTTGTCCGGCAGCTACCCGAAGATTCTTGATGACGACGTGGTCGGGGAACATGCGCGCACGCTGCTCAGGGATGCCAAGAGCATGCTCGCGACCCTAGTCGAGGAAGAATGGCTGACCGCCCGGGCGGTCATCGGATTCTTCCCGGCGAATGCATCGGGCGACGACATCCTGCTCTATACCGATGATACGCGGAAGGAAACTCTTGCGGTTCTACACCACTTGCGCCAGCAGGCAGCGAAACCGCCTGGCCAGCCCAATTATTGTCTAGCCGATTTCGTGGCACCGATCGAAAGCGGCGTGCCGGATTATATCGGCGCCTTCGCCGTGACGGCGGGCCACGGTATCGAAGAACATCTCGACCGTTTCGCCGCGCGTCACGACGACTACAGCGCCATCATGCTCAAAGCCCTGGCCGATCGTTTGGCCGAAGCCTTTGCTGAACTGATGCACCTTCGGGTCCGACGTGAGTTCTGGGGCTATGCACCGGACGAGCGCTTCAGCAATGAGCAGCTGATTGCCGAAGCCTATCGGGGTATCCGCCCAGCTCCAGGCTATCCCGCTTGTCCCGATCACACCGAGAAAGCCACGCTATTCCGGTTGTTGGAGGCGGAAAAGAACGCTGGTATCCGCTTGACGGATTCCTTTGCGATGTATCCTGCCTCTTCCGTCAGCGGCTGGTATTTCGCCCATCCGGCGGCGCGGTATTTCAATATCGGCAAGATCGGCCGCGATCAGGTAGAAGACTATGCGGAGCGGAAAGGCATGATGGTTCGGGAAACCGAACGGTGGCTGGCATCGCTGTTGGCCTACGAACCAGATTGAAGTACCGATTCAGAAAATCAGAGAATCGAAGTCCGAGACGGCTGAAAACACGCCTCGCACTTTCCGAGGGCGAAATGATCCGTCTCGATCTGCTACCTATACTTTCGCTCGACGTTTAACGGGTCTCCAACCCCATTATGACTTGAGTATCCGTTGCTACAACTGACTTTCGTCACCTCGATCCCGTTCCCGGCCGGCTCGAACGCGGTCGGATCGGTCTCCCCTTCCAATTTCCGCGCCCTCGCCTATTCGGGCTCAACTGAATTCCAATGACGGAACTCAGGATTCAGGCCAGTGCGTGGAAACTGATCGGCCCCCTGGCGGCCTTGCTGGTCTTCCGAACACCGTTCACGTCGCCGCAGACGGACGTAATAGAACTCCCTCAACTAACCATAATCGCCGGGTCGGAACAACGTCAGACCACCGATGAGTTCTCGCAAGCGCTCGCGAACAACGTCACCTTCCGAACTCGGAGCGAATTGGAAAGCTCACAATACAGCAACATCAACAATTTCCTGCGTGGGACACCGGGCATTTCGGTTTTCCGCGGCAGCGAGGGCCGCGGTGTGGGATTGAGGGTGAGGGGCGTGTCTGCCGCGCAAGGCGTGGTGACTTTTGACGGCGTGCCCTTGTTGACGGCGCTTCCAGGTCTGAGTTGGCTGGATACCATTCCCGCCGAAGCGTTGGGCAGCGTCAGCGTGGTTCTCGGTTCCGGTCACGCCTACTATAGCGGCCAAGGCATTGCTGGCAGCATCCACTTGAACTCAAAACGGGCCTTGGAAAATTACGGCTTGGCGCACGTCGAAGGAGGCAGCTTCGGAACCTTCCGCACGACGCTGAGCGGAGGCTTGAAGACTACGCGCGCCGATCTTTCCGTTACGGGAAGCCGGGTGAATCAGTTCGACGGAGCCTATGACGCCATACCGAACCGGGGGAATCCGGAGCGGGATCCGTTCGGCAGCACCCTGGGGATTGCACGGTACGGTGCGCGGCTTACGCCGGATCTGTCCGTGAACGGCAGTCTGCTCTACAAAGATTCCTGGCAGGACGCGGACCTCCCGAGCGTGACCCCAACCGGCCTTCCTACGTTTGTCGACAGTGCGACGACGGAGTTTCATGAACGACTGTGGCTGACGCAGCACACCGCTTCCGCGCGCCTGACCGAGAACTGGACCACCCAACTGCAGTTGGCCTATACCGAGAACGACATCGCCGCTCGAGCAGGCCGTCTGTCAGTCAGCTTTCGCAGCCAATTGATGTTCGCCGACTGGCGCAATGTGCAAATCCTGTCCGACGATCCGTTGCGCCAGCAGTACTGGCGACTGGTGTGGGGCGGACAGGCGCGTTATGAGCGCGGCGAAAACAATCACATCCTACTGCCGTCGCCTTCTCTCGATGAGCGAAAGACCGTTACCGGATTCGCCGAATTGCAAGCCGATCTCGGAAGATGGCATCACGAAGCCGGCATCCGGTTTGAACACCACGACGACTACGGCTCGCACACATTGCTGCACTTCGGATCGCGTTGGGATCCTTCACCGGCTTTAAGTCTAAGAGCGAAGGCGGGAACCGGATTTCGCGCCCCGAGCTACGGCGAACTGCTAATACCACTCTTGAGCAATCCCGCGCTCGAACCGGAGAAAGGACTAACGGCCGATATCGGGTTCGATTGGACACCTACTCGCGACTTGCGCTTCTCCCTGACCGGCTATTACGGTCGTTATAACGACCTGTTGACTTCACAAGTCGCCGTGGGGCGTTTTGTCGGTGTTTCGAGGATCGCCAGACGCCAGTATTCGCGTTCCCCTGTTGACTTCACAAGTCGCCGTGGGGCGTTTTGTCGGGCTCAGCAACACACCGCGGGCGCGCATCGCCGGAGCGGAGGCTTCGATCGAAGTCCTTTGGTCGGAACGAATCCAAAGCGGTTTGGATTTCACATATCAATACAGTCGCAATCTAGATACTGACCGGCCTTTGCCGGTGCACCCCGAAAAAGCTGGCCGCCTCTGGACGCAATGGACTTTGAACTCCCTGCCGTTGACCCTGCGCGTTAATGGCATTTATCAAGGCTCGCAGTGGAACAACAGCGCCGCGACCTTGGCAACCGACGACACCGTTCGCGTCGATGCCATCGCCACTTATCGCGCGTTACCGAAATTGGATCTTTATGTGCGCGGCGAAAATATCACCAACAATCGAACCGGCGGTTTTTACGCGCGCTACACCCCAGGCATCACGGTATTCGGAGGAATTCACTTGGCATTCTGAGGCGAGCCGCGTGGCGGAACGGAGGTGTGGCGGCTCACGCAGCAAGATCGGCCAACAGCGGGTGTTCCAACAGCGACTGGCGTAAGCGATCAGTCTTATCCATGGACTGCACGACGCGTCCGAGTATCTCCGCACTTCGATGGCGGTACGTTGCCGCCACCTGAGAGTTCCCGCAGACACTCTCTACTTGCGCTGCAGTCGCATAGACGCGCCATGCGGCGACCGGGGCCTCGGTTTTGCCGAGCCAGGACAATGCGTGTCCAATTTCCGTACGAGCCCTGTCCATCTCCTTTCGCGCTATTGCCGTTTCGGCCAACAGACGATGCCCCAACGCCCGGTGCGTCGGATCGGGAGGGAGAGCGGAGAGAGCGCAAACCTTCTCGGCATGCTCTTCCGCCTTTTTCCATTCACTCTGGGTAAACCAGTATTCGCCGAGCCCCAAATGAAAGAGCGGCATCAAGTACTGATCCATCAAGCCCTGGCAGGCTTCCAAAATGTGGTAACCCTTACGAAAGGAGTCGAAGGCCTCTGAGTTTTGCCTCAAACCCAGGTGGGCCCAGCCTAAGCGGATCACGCCCAGGAATGCGTTCGACAAGTCTCGCTGGTCGCGCATCCTTTCCATGGCGGCTTGACAAAGGTTTAGCGCTCCCCGGTAATCGAACGCCTGCTCATGTAGCCAGCTCAGGAGCAAAGTGAAATGGATGATCGCAAAGACATTGTCGTTCTTCTCCGCCATTTGCAACCCACTGTCGATGTGGCGCCGAGCCTCTCCCCACTCGCCCAGGTATATTAGCGACCGGATGCATAAGGCCTTGCAAATCATGTATCGTAGTGCGTCTCCCACAGTTTGCGCGACCGCCATTCCTTCCTCGGCGACGGCGATCGTCGACCGGTAGCCCGCCCTGGCGTATTCGAAACTGGAATGGAGGGTCAAAGAGGCGTGTAACAGTTCTGGGTTCCGCGTTGTCTGAGCCAAGTCGAGAGCTCGCTGAAAATCCCGGATGTGGTGCTCGCTCCAGTCCTGCAGAGACAAATGCCATCCGGCATAGGAGCCTCTTACTCGAATCTCGATCATCTCGTCGTTCAGCGCCTTGGCGCGTTCCACCGCCTCGCTCATCAAGGCCAGGCAGCGTGGCCGGTCCTTCCAGTAATGAACCCGGCTCTCTTCGACGATGGCCTTAAGCTCCAAGAACTGAAGTCCCGCGCCAGAGGCGCGCTCCCGGGCAGCGGAAAAATCGGCGACGGCAGCATCGGAATCGTTCATCGAACGCTTGACAGCGCCCCGCTCGATTAACAATTCGATGGCTAAGGTGTGCCGTTCCGTCTCCGGAAGCGAGTCCGACAGTTCTAGCGCATGAGTGAGGTAGCCGATGGCTTCGCGATTGGCATACCGGCGGACGGCATTTTCCGCCGCTGAACGCAGGTAGGCGATGGCCTTCGACAACAGTCGGCCTCGTTCGAAGTGCATCGCCAGTTCCGCCGCGATGAATCGTGACTTTTCGCCGTAACCGCGTTCAAGCCTCTCCCCGGTAGCCCGATGCAACTGCATTCGACGTCCGGGCGAGAGCCTGCGATAAAGGACTTCGCGATAAAGCGAATGCCGGAAGCCGTAGCGCCCCGCCACCACCCCTTCCTCCCATTCGTCGACGCCGCACGATTTCAACATCTGACCGCGCCGGCTGAGTTCGTCACAGCACCCTTCGACCGTCGCCAGATCTTCGCCGGCTACGGCCGCCAACAGTGCTGCAGACCACTCTTCGCCGAACACGCTTGCCACTTCCAGCCGGTGCCGCTCGGCATCGCTCAACCGATCGATCTGCGCATCCAGCATTTCCAGAAGATTGTCGGGAATCGTCAGATTCGAACCGAAATGGCCGGCATCCGCCGACAATCGCCCCAAATCAACCAGATGGGCAGCCAGGTTGACCATAAAAAAGGGATGACCTTCGGTCCACCGGTAGAGCGAGGACGATAAAGCCTCGTGTCCGGCCTCTTCGGGATAGCGTACCGCCAAATATTCCTTGATTTCGTCCTCGGCCAAGCCGGACAGCCTCAGCTCCGCGCACAAACTGCGCGCCTGAAGCTCCTGCCTGATTCGCTTGATCGGGTGTCGTGTCAGGTCGACATCGACTGGTCGATAGGTCGCGATCACGAAAAGCTGGGCAGGTGTGTTCCTGCGTCCCAACAACGAAATCAAGTCGACCGTGGCATGATCGCTCCAGTGCAAATCGTCGATCACCAGGATCAAGGGATTTTCGGCGCTGAGGCTCTCGATCAACTCCGCCGCTTCCCTGAGCATTCTACCGCTCGTCGCACCGAGGACCTCGTCGCCGAGCTTTTCCCTCTCCTCGGCTGCCAAAACCGATGTCATCTGCATCAGCCAAGTCGGTGCACAGCGACGCAAATGGTCGATTAGCCGCTTTCCGCCGGACTCACGGCACCTTGCCTCCAAAGCTTCCAGCAAGGGCATGAACGCCTCGCCCGCACCGCACTGTTCAACACAGCGGGCGCGCAAGAGTCCGAGATGCGGGTGCTTGACCGTGCTCAGAAACATATCGATCAAGGTTGTCTTGCCGATTCCCGCTTCGCCGGTAAAAAACACGATCTGGCGCTCGCCTTGGCAGGCCCGTTCAAACCGAGCTTCCAGCCAGGCGAGTTCGCTTCGCCGACCTACCCAGGGCATCGGGCACGCGCCGTGGCTGATCGTACCGGTAGCCGGTAACAGCGGCCCCGAAACGAACGTCTCCGCGCCGTCTACCTGCTTCACCTCTGCGATAAAACGATAGCCGTGCTTCGCAACCGTTTCGATGTAAATCGGCGATTTAGGATCATCCGCTAAGGCTTTGCGTAGTTCGTTGACGCACCCTTTGAGGACCGATTCGCTCACGAAGCGGCGACGCCAAACGGCATCGAGCAAATGATCCTTAGTCAATAATCGCCCTGGATTCGATGCCAGATAGTGCAATAGCGCGAAGACCTTGGGCGGCAAGCTCACCGTCTCTGCCCCTCGCCACAAGACCGCATTCGCCGCGTCTAGCCGAAAGGGGCCAAATATCAATTGCTTGTGAGTATCCATGGTCGTGGGCTCCGTCATGCTCGGCCGGTCGAGTAAACCAATGTCGACCTAAACCCGACCGTTTTCTGACGACATTCGAATCTCGGTATGTGACGATTAGGGCGCGATAACAGAAATGCGCCGATACGACGCGCGACCCGGAACAAAGACGTCATCTCAGAAACCCCCTCGGGCATTCCATCAAGCCCGTCAAAACGTGCGTTCACTCCACGGGGCGCACATATGATCATTTGTAACGCAAAATCGGCATTTTCCTGTTTTTCTCCACCGCTGAAAACCGATTTGCCGTCGGTTTGCGTCCGCCCACCCGATAGAATCACCCGCTCGACCGCCGATCGCATGATCCCCGTTGTGCATCATACCCGTCGAATCTGGTAAGCTTTGCCGCCCGCGCGGCGTTTAGTCGAGTCCATATTCGGACGAATCGGGTCGTTTTGCGAAAGGTTTCCCGCCGATCCCCAGGGTGGATTTCTCCGCCCTCCGAGCCTGGTGCCGCGCCCTTGAACGAGATCACATAACCCCCGTTGCCAGCCTAATCGAGCGAGGACGAACACGATCGATGCAACTGATTCTCTACGGTACCTCCGGTTGCCATTTGTGCGAGGACGCCGAAATTATGCTGTCTAAGGTAATTCAAGCGCGGCGTGACAACGTTTCCTTCGAGATCGTGGACATCGCCGGACAGCACAAATTGGAAGACCGCTACGGGATAAGGATTCCGGTCCTGCACGATGCCACTTCGGGCGCCGAACTCGACTGGCCTTTCGACGAAGAACGGCTCATGGAATTTCTTCACAGCTTGTCCTAAAACCCGACCAGACAGATACCCCGCTACGTCATCCATCAACACGCTCAATCGACTCTCAACGCCATGAACGAAAACGCTTTCCGCATCGAAAAAGACAGCATGGGCGAATTGCAGGTACCAGCCGCTGCCCTTTACGCCGCCCAGACCCAACGCGCGGTCGAAAACTTCCCGATCAGCGGGCTGAAAATGCCACCGGCGTTCATCGCCGCGGTAGCGCTGATCAAGCGTTGCGCCGCTCGCGTAAACAAAAATCTAGGTCTTTTGGACGCCAGCATGGCCGAAGCAATCGAGCAAGCTGCGCAGGACATCATCGATGGACGCCACGCCGATCAATTTCCGGTTGATGTGTTTCAGACGGGCTCCGGGACGAGCACAAACATGAACGTCAACGAAGTGATCGCAACGCTCGCCTCGCGTAGTTGCGGGCGGAGCGTGAGCGCCAACGATCATGTCAACATGGGGCAAAGCAGCAATGACGTCATTCCCGCGGCGATCCACGTCAGTGCTGCGCTGGCCGTCAACGTCCGGCTCATTCCCGCGCTGGAGCATTTGCAAGCGGCCATCGCGTACAAGGCGCAGTCGCTCAAGGACGTCGTCAAGACCGGGCGCACCCATCTTATGGACGCCATGCCCATCACCCTGGGCCAAGAACTTTCTGCCTGGGCCTTGCAAGTCCAAAACGGCGTGGAGCGTCTACGCGCCGCCTTGCCGCGCATCTACAAACTCGCGTTGGGCGGCACCGCTGTCGGTACGGGTATCAACGCCCATCCGGAATTTGCGGCGAGGATAGCGGAAGCCCTCGCCGATGCCACAGGTCTGCCATTCGCGCCGAACGACTCGTTCTTCGAGAGCCTGAGTTGCCAGGACGCAGCCGTCGAATTGTCGGGCCAACTGAAAACTATCGCAGTCAGCCTCATGAAAATCGCCAACGATCTCCGCTGGATGAACTCCGGCCCTCTCGCAGGACTTGGGGAAATCGAACTGCCTGCGCTGCAGCCCGGCAGTTCCATCATGCCGGGCAAGGTCAACCCGGTGATTCCCGAGGCCGCATGCATGGTCGCGGCGCAGGTCATCGGCAACGACGCTACCATTACGGTTGCCGGCCAGTCCGGATCATTCCAATTGAACGTCATGCTGCCGGTAATCGCTTATAACTTGCTGCAAAGCATCGACTTGCTGGCAAACGTCTCTCATCAACTGGCGGACAAAGCCATCGCAGACTTTGTCGTTCGCGAAGACAATCTGAAAAAGGCCTTGGCACTCAACCCCATCCTGGTTACTGCGTTGAATCCCGTCATCGGCTACCTCAAGGCGGCCGAGATCGCCAAGGTGGCATACCGGCAGCAACGGCCGATCATCGACGTCGCCACCGAAATGACAGGGATTCCGCGCGCGGAACTGGAAGTCCTTTTAGATCCCGCGAAGCTGGCGAAAGGTGGCATACAGGGCTGAAGCAGTTCCTGCAAACCCGCGACACCGACAAAGCGCCGACGGCCAGGCTCCAATTCGGGCGTACAAACTAAGCACGAACCCGAAGAAACCGAGCCGTCAGCGCGAGACGAAAATGCACTAGACTTCATTCCGTATCGGTTCGATCTCGGCACGTCACCTGCCATTCAGAGCAATCGGCCGGGCTCGTTTTGACGTTGTAAAAGGCGGCATTTTTCGTCGATTTCAAGTTTGACACCTTCGTGGGAGTATTCGATGTCCAATTCTTTCGCGCCTCCAACAATTTACTTCGACGACTTCACGGTCGAACGCGGATCGCCCCTCAAAGCGATACTTCTCGCCTTGGCCGTCGACTTCGGGGGTACTTTGTTATCTGCCGTGTTGATAGGCATGATCTATGCGATCAGTCTCATCTCGTCCGGCACAAGCGAGGATTACGTCGCCGTTACCCTACAGAATGTTTCTCCGAACTCGTGGCCGTCCGTCGCCGGCGCCGCAGTCTGCATCTTGTTTTCCGTACTTGGCGGGTTCGTTTGCGCTCGAGTCGCAAAACACGCCGAATACAAGCTCGGCGGCGTGGTGGCGGCGATATCTATCGCAGTCGGTCTATGGATGGAAAACGTCCAACTCTCCGTTTTGATGAACGTCTTCTCCGCTGTTATCACCACAGGCGCTGTCATGTTCGGCGTACGACTCGGCATAGCCCGGAATGCCGCCGGATGACCCACGGTCAAACGGATCGCCGCACCCGCTGGAACGACAACGAAGTGCTGCGCCGAGCGAGTCCGGTGGCGATCCGATCCCACTATGGCGGGCCGTTACACGTCCGATTTCTCTTTCGTCGCTAACCTTCGTTTCGAGACTGCGACCCGTTCCTTTCGAAAACGTTGAAGGTTTGAACGATTCTAACGGGGCTTCGTTGTCTTTATACGCCGTAATCGCACTTTTCCTCGCCGGGTGTACATGGCTTGGCGACGCCCGGGCAGGTTACGATTATTGGGCCTGGCACCCCAAGGTTCACCCCGGTCGGGTATCGGGTGAAGCCGGCACGCTTTATCTACTCCAAGGGGAACTTCTGATACGTGGTGGTAATGCCGTTTTTCAGCGTCGCGGCTTCCCTCCTCCAACCGCTTCGGCTAATCCCCTCATTCTGGTTTACCGGCTCGAAACCATGGATTGGCCGACCTCGCTACAACGCCAGGCGGGACGGGATCTTCAGGCGTTTGAGGCGAAACGTAATCCGGTATGGGGAATCCAAATCGACTTCGATGCCCGCACCCGACATCTGGATCGTTATGGCGAACTGCTTAGACGAATCAGAGCCGCCCTGCCGACCCGCTATCGCCTGAGCGTCACCGGCCTGATGGATTGGGCGAGCCAGGGAAAGCTCGAGGATCTGAACGCTTTGGAAGGCGTGGTGGACGAAATCGTGTTCCAAGCCTACCAGGGAAGGCAGCCGATAAAGGAGCACCGGCGCTACTTCGAGCGCTTGTCGACCAGAACACTGTCCGTACCCTTCAAGCTCGGCTTGGTCGAACACGGGAATTACGATCGGGATGCCCTCGCTATGGTCCAAAAACACCCAGCCTATCGAGGAACCGTCATTTTTCTGCTGCCCGACGGTAGCCGGTAGATGTGGCCGTCGAAAATCGCACGGTTGCACCAGCCTGGATCGTTCACTTCAGGAGCAGCATCAGTCGGTTCTCATTCTCATTGGAACCAAATTTTCCACGAACTGCCTGGAACACGCTTCCCAGGAAAATTGCTGTGCATACTGCCGGCACTCCTGGGGATCAAGCGACAAGGCCTTTAGGGCGGCTTGGCGGAGATCGTTGTCCAGAATCCCCACGCGCCCGTCAATGATCACGTCTCGTGTCGCCCTCACCGGATAGGCAGCGACCGGTACGCCGCAGGCCAGAGCTTCCAACATCACCAAACCAAAGGTATCGGTGCGGCTCGGAAACACCATCACGCCCGCCGCCGCCATGTGGCGCGCCAGAGCCTCGCCCGTTTGATAACCCACGAAACGCACGTTTGGATACTTGGTTTCCAACTCCCTTCGTTGCGGTCCGTCGCCGACGACATATCGCGTTCCAGGCAAATCGAGCCGGAGAAAGTCCTCTACGTTCTTCTCGACGGCGACGCGCCCGGCGTACAAGAAAATCGGACGTTGATCATCGAGAAACGTTTTACCCCACGGCCGGAAAAGTTCGGTATCGACACCCCGCGACCAGCGCACCAGCCTGCGAAAACCCTTGGACGCCAGTTCTTGCTCGAGCGAGTCCGTTGCGACCATGATCCTGTGGCTGCGGCAGTGGAACCAGCGCAGATAGGTCCAGCTCACGCTCAAGGGAATGCCGGCGCGGAGCTTCAAGTATTCGTGGAAATGGCTGTGGTATGAGGTCGTATACGCGTAGCCTTTCTCGCGGCAGTAACGTCGGGCGGCGAAGCCGACCGGCCCTTCGGTCACGATGTGAATCGCATCCGGCCGAAAGGCTTCGATCAGAGGTCTTAGGCAAGGTCCGCACAAGAAGGCCAGGCGCACCGCCGGGTAGCCCGGACACGGCCAGGTTCGAAACCGGTCGGGCGTGATGATCTCGACCGTGTGTCCCGAGTTTTCCAGAGCGCGCCGGGTGTTGGTCAAGGTCGTGACGACACCGTTGATCTGAGGATGCCAGGCATCGCTAATCACGAGAATCCGCAAAGCTTTCCTCCTGTCCTCGCCCCATGGACCGCATCGTTCACCGCTTCGGCTGTGACTACCGGAAAACAAGACGCCGCTGTTCGATTCCGGAACGCGTCCGAAACCCAGGCCGGATACAGGCGTTGCAATGGCCGGCAAGGCGCGTACACTCCAGGATTATTGTCTTTCCGCAAGACCATGGATAGACCGCCGCTTTCTCAAAAGCTCATGCTGTACTACGCGGCGCCGCACCTCACACATGCGGTAGCGACCTTGCCGGTAGCCTTGTTCGTCCCGGCTTTCTATGCCGACGACCTAGGCTTGCCGCTCGCTGGTGTAGGCTTGGCGATCGCCGCGTCGCGGGCGACGGACATGGTGACCGATCCGCTGGTCGGCATTCTGAGCGACCGCTTCAAGACATCCTGGGGCCGCCGCAAGCCCTGGATCGCTCTCGGAACACCGCTCCTGATGCTGTCCGCCTGGATGGTCTTCGCACCGGCCGGACAGGTTTCGTTGCTCTACCTGTTCGTCTGGGCGAGCCTGCTCTTTCTCGGCTTCACCCTGGTGGATTTGCCGCACAAAGCCTGGGGAGCCGAACTTTCCACGGACTACACCGAGCGTACGCACGTGGCCGCTTGGCGCGAGGGATCGGGCGCCCTGGGGCAGATCCTGTTCCTGGTCGTGCTTTCAGCCATGGATTTTCTTGGCTATGTGGATAACCGGGAACAACTCCGGGTTATCGCCCTGATCATCGTTTTCAGCTTGCCGCCGCTGGTGACCTTGGCCCTGGTCAAGGTGCCGGAATTTCCCTCCGAGGAACTGGCGGGCGAGCGCCACGAGGGCTGGGCCGGGCTCCGGCTGGTACTGCACAATTGGGCTTTCGTGCGGACCCTGGTCACTTTGCTGCTTCTGGGCACGGCCGTACTGATTCAAGCCACGCTCCACAGACTGGTACTGACTCATGTGGTCGGACGCCCCGAGATCTTCGCCACGATGATTCTCGCCGAGAATCTCATTTCCCTCGCCATGGTGCCGGTGTGGATGAATATCGCGAATCGCATCGGCAAGCATCGGGCGATTTGTCTGGCGGCGCTCTGGATCGGCGTGTCCAGCCTGGGATTTCCCTGGGTGGATCGGGGCGACACCGGCTTCTACGCGACACTGATCGTCTTGCGGGGTTCGAGCCTCGCTTCGCTGTTCATGCTGGCGAATTCGATCGCGGCCGACGTGGTGGATCACGACATCGTCGCATCCGGCCGGCAGCGCACGGGACTCTTCTTCGCGGTGTGGGGCATCGCCATCAAACTGGCCGTCGCCCTGGGCGTTCTCTTGGGCACCGCCCTGCCCGCCGCCTTCGGTTTCGAGCCGTCCGCCCCGGCTCAGGACCCGGACGCGAAAAAATGGCTGTTGATCATCTACGGCTGGCTGCCCTGCCTCATCATCGCATCGGGGCTCCCGCTCATGTGGAATTTTCCGATCGATCGCGTTCGGCAGCGCGCACTCCGGGAACAAATCGCTGCGCGGCGGACCGGCGTTTTCAGGTCTGATGCAGATGGGGCGGCATAATTCCATCCGTTGTTGAGAAATGGAATAAGTTCCCAAAACCCTTCGGTAGACCCGTCCCGAGCGAAGTCGAAGAGCGCATGACGAACCGCCTGCTGAGATGAGCTTATTCGATCATCGCTCCTTTGCTCGCTCCGCCGCGACTTCGTGCAAAGATCTCAGACGGCGGTCCAGCCATCGCTCGATCTTTCCGAGCAGTTCGTCACGCAAAGGCGGGGCGGAGAACAGATGCTCGTGGTGAACCTTGTCGACGAGCGGCAGGACTTGATTGTCCCGATGCTTGTCGAGGGTTTTGGCGGCAAAATCGTGGTTGCCCCAGGCCGGGGTGATCGGATCCCCGACGGAGTAAACGAGGAAATACGGCGTCGCAAATTCCGCCATGTCCCTCCTGAAGCGAACGATCTCGGCCTCGACGCCCTTGACGTAGCGCAGGATGCTGCGGCGGATGATATAACCGTCGGCCCGGTGACGTGCCCTCTCCTCCTCCGAGTCGCTCAGGTACTCCGGCACCCAGCTCGGCGTCGTGGGCGAAAAAACGCGCCGTAATCCCGGCCAGGACAGCACCTCGAACAGTCCGTCGAGCACGGGAACCGTCACCAGCGACAGCGCTTGATTGGCGATCAGCAGCGGAAGCGGCTCCCCATGGGAGCGAAGAAAATGTTCCTCGGCATAAAACGACAGTTTCACGACGGGCGTTTGGAAATAGCCGCGCCAACCCGGAACCTCGGTCACTGCGAATGCCGGGCCCAAGAACACGATACCCCGTATTCGGTCCCGTGGGTCGGGTGTTGAAGTTTTTTCGAGCAGATAAGATGCGGAAATCAAGGAGCCCAGGCTGTGCGAAACGATGAATATCGGAAGGTCGGGTTTTGCGTTCCGGTCGCAGATCTCGATCGTTTGCCGTAGCGCCTGATCCAAATCCCGCCGCATCGGCCCCAAGTTGCGCAAACCGGTCTGTGCTAGATAGGCGTTGCCGACATCGAACGAGGTCTCGCCGGCAGCGATGGCGCGATCGGCTGCCAGCAGGGTGGGATTGGATAGGCCGTGCGCGTACAAATCGAAACCCGCGACGATGAAACGTTTCGCGAAATGAGCTGCGATTTCGCCATAGCGGCCGATATATTCGTTCATGCCATGGACGATCATGAGGCAGGCCGGGGCGGCGGCAGGTTGCGGCGGCATCTGGACGCGCATCGGCAACAAGGGTTCGCGGTCGCCTCGGGATAACCAGATCTCCTGTCCCCATCGGGGATAGGGCTGGGTGACGAACTGTTGATGAGCGCAACCACACAACATGGACAAGACCAGGATCAGGGCCCGTTTCACATGGTACATCCGAAAGCTGCGCCGAGGATACCTCCGCATGCGTGAGGAACCGCTCACGCCATCGAGCCGATCGCTCGGCGGAACCGAGCTAGAGCCAGGGCGAAGAAAACACCCCCGATCCCGAGCAAGGCAAGGAATTGCGGCCAGACGATGCCGAAACCTGCCCCGCGATAGAGAATGGCTTGGGCGAGCGCGACGAAATGAGTGGTCGGCGCCGCCAGCATGATGGTCTGCACCAGTTGCGGCATGCTTTCCCGAGGGGTGGTGCTGCCCGAGAGCATCTGCAAGGGCAGCAGGACGATGATCATCAACAAGCCCATCTGCGGCATTGAGCGTGCCACCGTACCGAGAAAAATGCCCATGGAGGTCGTAGCGAACAAGTGCAGCGCGGTCCCCAAGACGAACAACACGATCGAACCCTCGATCGGCACGCCCAGCGCCCTCTGCACCACGAAAATGACCGAAGCCGTCGCCACCACGACCACGACCAGCCCCATGGACCACACCTTGCTCATCATGATTTCGAAAGGCGTCAGCGGCATCACCAGGAGATGTTCGAGGGTACCGTGTTCGCGCTCTCGGATCAGGGCCGCGCCGGTCAGGATGATGGACAGCATGGTGACGCTGTTGATGACCTGCATCACCGAGCCGAACCAGGTGGAGGTCAGATTTGGATTGAAACGCATGCGCACTTCGAGTTCGACCGGCAGCGTGGCGACAGTACGCTGGCCTTCGACGAAATCGGCAACCTCGCCGTTGATGATGTTCTGGATATAACTATTGCCGATGAAGGCCTGTGACATCCGCGTGGCGTCGATGTTGAGCTGGATCGCCGGCTGGCGCCCCGCCAGCACGTCGCGCTGGAAATTGGGTGGAATGTCGAGGACGAAGGTGTAGAGGCCCGCGTCCATGCCCGGATCCATGGCCTGGTAGTCGATGATCGCGGGCGGCAGAAAATGAGGCGGGTAAAAGGCGTTGATGATACGGGTCGACAATTGCGAATGGTCTTCGTCGACGATCGCGATGGGCGCCTTGTGCATCGCCTCGGGAAGTCCCGTCGCGGCGACATACACCTGGAACGAGAAGGAATACACGATCAGCACCAGCATCAGGGTGTCTCGTCCGAGCCCCCGCAGCTCCTTGATTCCGAGATGAAAGATGTTGAGCAGAGTGCGCATGGCTAACGTTCCTGTTTTTTCAGCAGTGCGATGCTCAAGATCAGGATCACCGGAATGGCCAAGGCGAGCGGCAGCAGAGAGAAACCAAGATCGGCAAAACCCAAGGCCTTGGAAAACGTGCCGCGGCTGATGATTAGGAAATAGGTGGTGGGATAGACCTCACCGATCAGGCGAGCCCCGCCTGTCAGCGACGACACGGGATCGAGCATGCCGGAAAATTGCGAGGCCGGAATGATCGTAGCGATGGTGGTGGCGAAAATGGCAGCGATCTGAGTGCGGGTAAAAGCCGAGATCAGAAGACCGAGCCCGGTGGCCGCCGTCACGTAGAACAGCGCGCCCACGGTAAGGAGCAGAAAGTCGCCTTTGAGCGGTACATCGAAAACGTAAACGGCCAAGACGCACAGTAAAAGAAAGTTGACCATGGCCATGGCGATGTACGGCAGTTGCTTGCCGACCAAAAACTCCAACTTGGTCACCGGCGTGACGTACAAATTGAGTATGGAGCCGAGTTCTTTTTCGCGCACCACGCTGAGGGCGGTAAGCATGGCCGGGATCAGCATCAGCAAGATCGGAATCACTGCCGGAACCATGGCCGGCAGACTCTTGACGTCCGGGTTATAGCGATAGCGCGCTTCGATCGAGATCAAACCGGGCGGCAGTCGACCCGTATCGCGGAGGCGTGCCTGCTCCATCAGCCAGCCCTGGTGCATGGCCTGTACATAGCCGTGCACGTTTTCGGCACGTGAGGGCATGGCACCGTCGATCCAGGTACCGATTCTGACGGTATCGCCGCGCGCCACGTCGCGGGCGAAATTGGGCGGAATTTCCAGGGCCAGGCTCAGTTCGCCGCTGCGCATGCGCCGGTCGAGTTCGTCATAATCGGCGATCGGCGGCCGCTCGATGAAATAACGCGAGCCGGCGAGGTTGAGTATGTAATTGCTACTGAGCGTCGTCTGATCGCGATCCAGCACGGCAAAGTTCAGGTCCTCCACGTCCATGCTGATACCGTAGCCCATGATGAACATCAGGAGCACGGTGCCGAACAGCGAAATCGCCCCGCGCAGCGGATCGCGGCGCAATTCCAGCATTTCGCGCCAGCTATAGCTGAATAAGCGCAACGGGCTGAAACGGGCGGCAGCCGTGTGTGCCGGAGCGGCGTTCCGGGGTGCGGGAGGCGGCAGCGGCGCGGCCGGCGGGTCGTCATCCCCGCTCGCTCGTTTCAGATAATCGATGAACGCCTCCTCCAGCGTGGCGCGCCCGCTGCGTTCGACGAGCACGGCAGGTGCGTCGCTGGCCAGCACTTTGCCCGCGTGCATCAGCGATACGCGGTCGCAGCGCTCGGCCTCGTTCATAAAGTGGGTTGAGATGAAAATGGTGACGCGGTCACGGCGTGCGAGATCGATCATCAGCTGCCAAAACATGTCACGCGCGATCGGATCGACGCCCGAGGTCGGCTCGTCCAGGATCAGGAGGTCCGGCTTATGGATGACCGCCACCGCCAAGGACAAACGCTGGCGTAGCCCCAGCGGCAGTGCGTCCGGTAGGGCGTCCATGACCGTCGTCAGCAGGAAACGCTCGGCCACTTCGGCGACGCGAGCGGGAATTTCGGCATCAGGCAAGTGGAACAGCTTGGCGTGCAATTCCAGGTTCTGCCGCACGGTCAGCTCGGAATACAGGGAAAAGGCCTGGGACATGTAGCCGACGCGCTTGCGGGTTTCCAGATTGCGGGCGTCGACCACCCGGCCGAACAGTCGCGCCTCGCCTTCGCTGGGCGGCAGAAGTCCGGTGAGCATTTTCATCGTGGTCGTCTTACCGCAGCCGTTCGAGCCCAGAAACCCGAAAATCTCACCACGCTCGATGCTGAGGTCGACCTGATCGACCGCGACGAAATCGCCGAAGCGCATGGTCAGCCCCTGAGCCTCGATCGCGATTTCTCTTGCGCCGCCGGTTTCGCGCGGCGGAATCACCACGGGCCGATGGCGCTTGCGCTTTTCCTCCGGCATCAGCCGTATGAACGCCGCCTCTAGCGTGTCCGCACCGGTGCGGGCGCGGAGCTCGGCCGCATTGCCGGTTGCGAGAACCCGGCCCGCATCCATGGCCACCAGCCAGTCGAAACGCTCCGCCTCTTCCATGTAAGCGGTCGAAACCAGGATGCTCATGCCTGTGTGGCGTGCGCGTAACCGGTCGATCAGTTCCCAGAACTGCGCCCTCGACAAGGGATCGACCCCGGTGGTCGGCTCGTCCAGCACCAAAAGGTCGGGGTCGTGAATCAGCGCGCAACAAAGCCCGAGTTTCTGTTTCATGCCGCCCGAAAGCTTTCCCGCGGGGCGATCTCGGAACGGTGCGAGACCGGTGCTTTCCAACAATTCGGCTATACGCTCCCGACGTTCCGCTTCCCCCTGCCCGAACAGCCGGCCGAAGAAATCGACGTTCTCGAATACCGACAAGGTTGGGTAAAGATTCTTGCCCAATCCTTGCGGCATATAGGCGATGCGCGGATACAGCGCGCGCCGATGCCGCTTGTCCGCAATATCGCCGCCTAGCACTTGGATCCGGCCCTGCCGTATCGCTCGCGCCCCGGTTATTAGCGAGATCAGGCTGGATTTCCCAACGCCGTCCGGGCCGATCAGACCGACCATCCGGTTGCCCGGAATCTCCAGACTCAAATCATCGAGGGCGATTCTGTCGCCGTAGCGCAGGGTGACATGCTCGATTCGGGCGACGGGCTCCCCAAGGGCAGCAGTGCTCATGGCGGTACTCTGATCTCGAGTTCCGAGGGCCATTCGGCATTGGGGTCGATCTTGACGTAAGCCATGCCGGGCAAACCGGTCTTAACCTGTTCCAGATGCCGCTTCAAAAGGTCCTGATCGATATGCGCGCGCACCCGAAACATCAGTTTCAGACGCTCGCTCTCGGTTTCCACCGTTTTCGGGGTGAATTGGGCGACGCTGGAGACAAAAGTGGCTCTGGCCGGGATCACATAGTTCGGCACCGCGTCGAGTACCAGACGGACTTCGCTCCCGATGGCGACCCGGCCGGCCGCCTCGGTCGGCAGGAAGAACGTCATATAGACATCGGAAAGATCCACCATGTTGAGCACGCGCCCGCCGGCGCTAAGGACTTCGCCGGGTTCCGCCACCCGGTACTGTACCCTGCCGGCTCGCGGTGCCCGGAGTTCTGCATCGTCGATATCGGCTTGCAAGCGAGCAACCGTCGCCTCGGCCGCGGCGATCACCGATTGCGCCTCCACCACCTGCGATTTGGCCGCCTCGATCGCGGCCCGTGCTGCCGCGACCTGCGCCTGTGCCGCGCTGACCGCCGCCCTGGCGCTCAGCATTTGGGCGCGTTCGTCGTCAAGCTGCTGGCGTGAAGCAGCGCCCTCCCCTACCAGTGCCAGCGAGCGCCGCAGACGCTTCTCGGCAGCGTCGAGTTCGGCACGGCGTTGAGCGACGACGGCTTCGGCGGCGGACAATTCGTTGCTGCGCTGAACCACGACCGATTGCGCCGTCCGGTAGGCGTTCTCGGCCTGGCGAACCTGAGCCTGAGCTTCCGCCAATTGTGCACGCAACACCTCGGTGTCCATCCGCGCGAGCACTTCGCCGGCTTCCACGAAATCACCCTCGCGCTTCAGGATTTCGACGACGCGACCCGGCATCTTGGTGGCGATATCGATTTCGGTGGCTTCAATGCGCCCATTGCCGGCCGCGATGCCCTTGGGCAGCCCGGAAGGACGCAAACTCCACCATAACGCGACGGCGACAATGGCGACGCCGATCAAACTCAAACCCCATTTGCCCCGTCCGCTCATAGTTTCCCCTTTGCCGTCTCGAGCTGCGCCAGCTGCGCGTTCGCGCCGCCACCTAAGGCCTTGTACACGGCAATCAGCTCCGTGGACGCTTTCGCCTCGGATCGGGCCAGCTCCATATCGGCGAGATACAGCGCGCGCTGGGCTTCCAAGACGTCCAGAAAGGAAATGACGCCTTCCTGATAGCGTAGCTGGGAGAGCCGAACGGATTCCCGCTGATCCTCCACCGCACGGGCCAGGGTCTGCCTCCGTGCCTCTTCTTTGAAGTAGCGGGTCAACGCGGTTTCCATTTCCCGAAGCGCTTCCAGCACGGCCCTTTCGAAAGCCACGTAGGCTTCCCTCTGCTGGGCATCGGCCAGATCGATACCGGCGCGGATACGGCCAAAATTCACCAGCGGCTGCAACAGACTGGCGCCCGCGCTGTAGGAAAAAGCAGCCGATTTGAACAGATTCTCGACATCGGTATTGCGCAAGCCTAAAAAAGCGGACAAGGATATCCTCGGGAACAGCTCGGCGATCGCGGCACCCTGCATGGCGGTGGCAGAGGCGAGCCGGCGTTCGGCGGCGCGAAGATCCGGGCGATGGCGAATGACTGCCGCCGGCGAGGCCAGGATCGCCTGCCCAGGCGCCATGGGCACAGCGCGAGGTGTCTCAAGCTCGTATTTCAGAGCGCCGGGGCGCTTGCCCGTCAGAACTTCCAATTGACGCAAAACGGCCGTCAGTTCCGCCTCCAGCGCGGGAATCTGGGCCGCCGTGGTCTCGGTTTGAGCGCGCGCCCGCACCAGATCGTGGCGGGTGCCGACCCCTTCCTCGAACAGCCGCTCGGTCAGTTTCAGCGTGTGTCTTTGCGTCTCCAGGTTCCAGCGCGTGATACGCAACTGGTTCTGAAGACTGCGATATTCGATGTAGGCGCGCGCGAGGTCCGAGGTCAGCGTCACCAGCGATTGAGCGTATTCCTCCTTCGCCGCTTCCAGATCGGCGGTCGCCGCTTCCAATCGCCGCCGTTGACGTCCGAACAGATCGATTTCCCATAGCGCGTCGAATCCGAGTTCGAACAGATTGTAGCGGATGCCGGGTGCGAGTCCCGGAAACGGATTCTCAGTGCGCTGCGCGCCCGCCATTGCGTCGACGCTCGGGAACAACTCGGCGCGGGTGCCCCGGCGCTGGGCGCGTGCCTGATCGATGCGGGCCAGCGCCAGCTTGAGATCCAGGTTGCCTGTCAAAGCCTGGTCCATCAAGCGGTCCAGCACGGAATCACCGAAACTTTTCCACCAGGTCTTCAGTCCTTCCGGATCGATAGGCGTGAGATCAGCGTCCTGATCTTTTCCGGCCTGCCACCGAGCCGGAGTCACCGGCACGGGCTTCCGGTAATCCGGTCCCACGGTGCACCCGACCAAGCCGATCACCACGGCCAGGCAACCGACCTTAGCCCACATAGGCGTGTCCTTTGAGAAACAGCGAAACCGCGGCGTCGACCAGGTGGTCCTTTTCCGCCTCGCTCAAACCCGGCTGCAAGCCCAGAAGACAACGGAAGTGTTGAGCGCCCTGCAGCATGCCTAAGAGCAAGCGGCTCGACGTATCGACATCGGATGTTCGCAAAGCGCCGCAACGATCCAGTTCGCCGAGATAGGCCGACAGCCGGTTTAGCACTGGCTCCGGCCCCGAGCGGTAGACCAGCTCGCCCAAGTCTGGAAAGTTCTGCTGCTCGGCGATGATCAGACGATATAGGTCCAAGGACTCTTTTGCGTAGATGAGGTCGACGAAGGCGCGGGCGATGGCCTTCAGGCCCGCAACCGGGTTCGGTTGCTCGGTCTGCACACGCGAAAGCGTAACCAGCAAGACCTCGCATTGCTCCGCGATCACGGCGGCGAACAACTCCGGCTTGCTGTGGAAATGGCTGTAAAGCGTCGGCTTGGACACCGGAGCGGCTTCGGCGATCGCGTCCATGCTGGCTCCTGTGTAGCCGTTCGCAAGAAAGACGCGCTTCGCCGCATCAAGTATGGCCTGCCGTTTGGATGTGGGGACTTTAGTCATGGGACCGTCCGTATGGTGTTCGTTGCTTTCCAGTGGGGTTGGTGATTAGACTAAACTAAACCGTTTAGTAAGAAAACCACAGATCATGCATCTCTCTGTTTCTCCGAGAACCCTCCTGGTCCTTCTCGCGCTGACAATCGTCGCGGGAGCCGGTATCGCGTACTGGTACAAGGCGATCCGCCCTTTCGAGACGACCGACAATACCTACCTGAAAGCGCACATTAGCTTGATCAGTTCCAAAGAGACGGGCTACGTCAAGGAAGTCCTGTTCGAGGACAACCAAAAGGTCATGCCGGGTGATCTTCTCGTCGTCATCGACGACCACGATTTCCGCGCCAGGGTCGCGCAGGCGGAAGCGCAAGTCAGGATGGAAACCGCACGTATCCAGACCCTGGAAACCGAAAAACGTGCCCAAGAGGCGAAAATCCATCAGGAAGACGCCAATATCGCGGTCGCCCAGGCCGACCTGGAACGGACGGCGAAGGACCTGAAGCGCTTCGATCACTTGGCGGCGGACGGCGCGGTCTCGGCCCAAACCCGCGATGTCGCCGCGGCCGCCTACAAGCAAGCCGTAGCTCAACGGGAAAAGTATCGCTCGTCGCGACAGGAAGCGGAAACTCGCCTGACCGCCCTGGAAGCCCAGATCGACGAAAGCCGGGCCAGATTGCAAGCGGCCCGGGCCGCTCTGGACTTGGCCCGCATCGATCTTTCCAACACCCGCATCACAGCGCCTTTCGCCGGAATCATCGGCAATCGCAGCGTGCAGGTCGGACAACTCGTGAAGCCCGGCAGCGTGCTCGCCTATCTGGTTCCGCTTGATGGGCTCTTCGTCGAAGCCAATTTCAAGGAAACCCAGATCGGACGGATGCGGCCCGGACAACCCGCGGACATTCGGGTCGACGCCTACCCCGATCTCCGGTTCGAAGGGATCGTGGACAGTTTCGCGCCGGCTTCCGGTTCCGAGTTCAGCCTGCTGCCGCCGGAGAACGCCACCGGCAATTTCACCAAGATCGTACGGCGCGTGCCGGTAAAAATCCGATTCCGACCCGGTACCGACGTGAGCCTGTTAAGGCCCGGACTCTCCACCATCGTCAGGGTCAAAGTACGGTGACCGAATTGAGCGTCTTCACCGCTGAGGTACGCTCGAATTAGAGCCCCTAAGCGCCGGCCAAGGCAAACCCGACCAGAACCGCGCACTCGATAAGCTCGATCGTTGCGCCCGCGGTGTCCCCCGTGGTTCCGCCGATACGCCGGATCATGGACAACCGTAGCCAGAAAAACAGAGCAGCGGTCGCGAGGAGAGGCCAAAAGCCACGTATACCCGCAGCGGCCAGAGTGCCGGCAAAGGTTGCGGACAGAACGGCTATACCACCTCGGCACGGCAAATGCCGGGCCAGCTCGGAGCCGAGACCGCCGGGACGTACATAGGGCATGGTTAGGAACAGCAGCAGCGGCGCGGCACGGCCCAGCACCGGCGCGAGTACGAGCGCGGTCCAGTCCTGCCGGGCAATCACCTGTTCCAGCGCGGCGATTTTGAGAAGCAGCACCAGCACTACCACGACGACGGCGACTGGGCCGCTGCGTGGATCTTTCATGATGGCGAGGGTGCGCTCCTGGTCACCCAATCCCCCTACCCAGGCGTCGGCGCTATCCGCGAGTCCGTCCAGATGCAGGGCTCCGGTCAAAACCACCCAGACTGTCAGCACGATGGCCGCCGGCAGCCAGCCCCCGGTCTCGGCCAAAAGCTCGGCCAGCATCGCAAGCGTCAGCCCCAACCCCAAGCCGACAAGGGGATAAAACAGCAGCGACCGGCCCAACGCCGCCCCATCCGGCGGCGATTCCAGACGAACCGGCAGTCGGGTCAGGAACTGTAGAGCAATCAAAAAGGGCCTGAGCCCGCTCACGGAGGCAGCTCCTCGCAATGCTGTCCGTTCCCGCAGAGGCGAAAGAACGAAGCATGCGGCACGTCGAACTCGAACAATCGAGAAAACGGCCAGTTCCGGGCACGGCAGAGCAACACTCGGATCACGCCGCCGTGAGTGACGAACAACAGCCGACGCCCCAGATTGATCGACTCCAAGTGGTCCTGCAGCGCAGCTAGGATACGCCCGCGAAACGCTTCCAATGACTCTCCACCAGGCGGCGGATACCGCAGGGGATCGTCCATGAAACGGGTCAGCGCGAGCGGCGCCGTGGCCATCACCTCGGCATAGGTGAGCCCCTCCCAGTCACCGAAATGGATTTCCTTTAGCCGTTCGTCGACTTGCAGGGGGATGCTCAGTCGCTGGGCCAGGCTTTCGGCAAATACGGCGCAGCGCGACAAAGGCGAGGTGACGATCGTATCCCAAGGCCCGCGTTCAGCCACGGCGTGCTCCATCTGCCGGAACCCCTCTTCCGTAAGCGGATCGTCCAGGCTGCCGCGAAACCGGGTACCGCCTACGGTTTCGCCATGACGCAGCAGATCGATACGGACACGCTTTTCGCTCATGATGACTTGCCTGCAATCCCCGCCTCTTCGAAAGTCGCCATGCCGGCGTGCAGGGTACAGACCAATCTCAGCAAAGGCAGCGCAACAGCGGCTCCGCTGCCTTCGCCAAGGCGCATGCCCAAATCGAGCAAAGGCTTCCCGTCGAGCGCCGCCAGCATGCGTGCATGCCCCGGTTCCGCCGAGGCGTGGGCGTAAAGGAACCAGCCGGAGACTCGCGGACATAGCCGTTCCGCCGCTAGAGCCGCCGCCGTGCAGATGAACCCGTCCACAAGGACCGGCAGACCTCGTTGCGCACAGGTGACGAAAGCCCCGGCGAGAGCGGCGATTTCGAAACCGCCGAGCCGACGCAAGACTTCGAGTGGATCGGCCAAGTACGAGCCATGCCGATCTAGCGCCCGGCGAATGATCTCGGCCTTGCGCCGGACGCCTTCCGTGTCCAAACCGGCTCCGGGTCCCGCCAGGGCTTCCGGCGTCTCGCCCAACAGAGCCGCGCCTAGCGCCGCGGCGGCCGTGGTATTGCCTATCCCCATCTCGCCGCCGATAAAGATTCGGATCCCGGCTGAACTGGCCCGCGCTGCGGCGTCACGCCCCGCGCGGAGAGCCTCTGCCAATTGGCGTTCGGTCATGGCCGGCCCGCGCAGGAAATTGGCCGTGCCGAGTCCGAGTCTGAGATCGAGCACGCCGGGTACGGAACCGGTCTCCTCGACCGTACCTAAGTTGATCACTTCCAGCTCCGCACCCAGCGTCCGAGCGAGCACGCTGATCGCTGCACCGCCTCGGGCGAACTGGTTCACCATGGCCGCCGTGACCGACTGGGGAAAAGCGGATACGCCCTCCTCTGTCACGCCATGATCGCCGGCGAACACAACGATTCGCACCCGGTCGGCGGTAGGTTTCGGCGTTCTTTGCCAGGCGGCGAGCCGGATCGCCAGCGCTTCCAGCCGTCCCAGCGCGCCCGGCGGTTTGATCAGCATCGCCTGCCGTTCCGCCGCAAGGCGCGCCGCGTTTTCATCCGGACGCGCTACCGGCTCCTTCAGCCACGCAAGATCAGAGTTCACAGTTTTTCCCCTTTCAACACCCACGGAAGCCCGGCCACGGTCAGAATCACCCGGTCGCAGACCTCGGCCAAGGCTTGATGCAAAAGCCCGGCTTCGTCGCAATAGCGGCGGCTGAGTTCCCCTGCTGGCAGCACGCCCATGTTGGTTTCGTTGCCGATCAGAATGATGTGGCCGGGAAGGTGGGGCAGCGCTTCGATCAATGCCTCCCGCTCACGCGCGAGCCTTGTCGAGTCGGTCTCGCACAAGAGCTGGGTCAGCCAGAGGGTGAGACAATCGACAATCAGGCAGCGCTTTTCATCCGCGCGAGCGCGCAAAGCTGCAGCGAGTTCCAGCGGCTCCTCCACCAGGTCCCAATCGGACGGTCGCCGCCGCCGATGTTCTTCCACCCGCCTGCGCATACCCTCATCCCTGACTCGCGCCGTCGCGATATAGGTCACGGCGAGATCACTATCCAAGGCTCTTCGTTCCGCCAATCGGCTCTTGCCCGAGCGGACTCCGCCTAAAATCAGTTCTTTCATGCGCAGGCTTCTCGAGGGGCGATCCCTAACAAGCGTTCGATGGCCGGCATGTCCAGATGGGCGGCCACGGCATCCGCCAGACGGTCGATTTCGGCTTCACGGGTCGCCACGTAATCCGGCGTTTCCGGTTCGGTCAGCCCAGCCCAGCGAAGAATGGCATCGGTCGCCGCGCTCGACTCGAAGAGTCCGTGCAGATAGGTCCCCATGATTTGCCCGTCTGCCGAGCACGCACCGTCGTTGCGGTCCTCGAGCCGAACAAAAGGACGGACCAGCGCAGGTCCTTCCGTCAAACCCGAGTGAATTTCGTAACCCGTGACCGGCGCGTCGTCCAATACCAGCCGCCCACGAACATTACGGAGCTGTTTTTCAGGTTCCAACACCGTGACCATGTCCAGCCAACCGAAACCCGAAGACGTGCCTGCTTTGCCTTCTAGACCAGCAGAATCGTGAATCTCTCGTCCCAACATCTGAAAACCTCCGCAAATGCCGATCAGTTTACCGCCATAGCGGAGATGACGCAGAAGATAAGCTTCCCAGCCGTTCGCCCGCAAAAAAGCAAGATCGGCACGCACGCTTTTGGAACCGGGGAGAATGACGAGGTCCGCGGGAGGCGGCGTCTCGCCGGGATACACGAAGTGGAACTCGACCTGCGGATGGAGACGCAAGGGATCGAAATCGGTGTGATTGCTGATACGCGGCGTGACCGGCACCACGACCCGCAACTTTTCGTTCTCGTTCCTTATTTCACCGGAAGTAAACCCTCTCCCTCCGGATGAGGGCAAGGCGTCCTCCGCCTCCAGGTGCAAGCCGTGAAGATAAGGCAACACGCCCAAAACCGGCTTACCGGTTTCCCTTTCCAGCCAATCTAACCCTGACTGCAGCAGGGCGATGTCGCCGCGGAAACGGTTGATGACGAAGCCTATCACCCGCGCCCGCTCGCTTTCGGACAACAGGGCGAGGGTGCCGACCAAATGGGCGAACACACCGCCTCGGTCGATGTCGGCGATCAGGACGACCGGGCAGTCCACCGCTTCGGCGAAGCCCATGTTAGCGATGTCGCCTTCGCGCAAATTGATTTCCGCCGGCGACCCCGCGCCTTCTACGACGATGGCATCGAAACGGGCGGCGAGGCGCTCATAGGACTCCAGCACGGCGCGGCGCACGATGCGCTTGTAGTCATGGTACTCACGGGCGTTCAGATTACCGATGGCCTTGCCTTGGACGATGACTTGGGCGCCCGTGTCGGTATTCGGTTTCAGCAGTACCGGGTTCATATCGGTGTGGGGTGGCAGTCCCGCCGCGCGGGCTTGTACCGCCTGAGCCCGGCCGATCTCCCCGCCGTCTTCGGTCACCGCACTGTTCAACGCCATGTTCTGAGGCTTGAACGGCGCCACTTTTACGCCTCTCCTCGCCAATAAACGGCATAGTGCCGTCACCAGCGTGCTCTTGCCGGCGTCGGATGTCGTGCCTTGCACCATCAGCGTGCGTGCGGTCATTCGCCCGCTCCGAGCCCCTCCGACACGGCCGCGTATACCGCGCGCGCCAGCCTGGCACCCCACACCGAGCGTGGTCCTGCGAAAGGTTCGGCTCGGCCGTCCTGTGGACAGAGCACGCAGACCGCGTCGGTGGCCGTTCCGGTCCCGGACACGCCGGCCCGCCACAGTGCCTGGGTCTTCGCTTCCGTCGCCGTGGCGACCGCATTGACCAAGGCCGCTTCGCTCAAGCGAACCGGTATTTGAACCACTAGATTGATGGTGCCCGGCCGGTAGTCACGCGATGGCGCATCGTCTGCGGCCCAGATCGGCTGGCCGATGCCCACCGTAGCATCGGCGACGACCCCGCCATCGCTCGCTCGCCGATAGCCGCGCACATCGCAGGCGGTGAGGAGTCCCGCACCGGTTCGGGCTAGCCCACAGGCAGCGGCGATCTCGGCGACATGGGCGGCGGGATCGGTACGGCGGTAATCCGACGGCACCTGCGCATTCAGTATCCACTCCACGATCCCGAGCCCCCCTCCGGACACCGCCGAGGAAATCGCCAAGCGTCCGCCGTCCATGCGCCAAATCAAACACGGCCAAGAGCGACCATCGTAACCATGTCGCCCCAGCGTGGGAGGTACGGCCCTGTCGACGAAAGCTCCCCGTCGGCTTGTTTCCCCGTGCATTTCGCCCATCACGCTCGCAAGGCGGTTGCCAATCGCTCCCAGGCCGCGTCGCTCCCCGGCAGCCCCAAACGCAGGCCGGGAGGATCGGCGAAACGCCGGGTTAGAATGCCTTGTCGAGCCAGTGCTTCGTGTCTTTGCGCCGCCTTCGCGCCGGAACACCACTGAAACAAGGCGCAGCCGCCGGCCGGCTGGAGGCCAGCGTCCGCCAGCAGTTCCGCCAAGCGGCGGCTCGCCTCGGGCAGTGACTCCCGGGCAGCTTCTTGCCAGCGGAGATCGCTCAGCGCTTCCCGCGCCACCCAACGCGATGGTCCAGGTACGGTCCAAGGCCCGAGCAGTGCCGCCAAGCGTTCGAGCAGATCCGGTTCCGCCAGAAGGAAGCCGACCCGCGCGCCGGCCAGTCCGAAAAATTTCCCGAGCGAACGCAGCACGATCAGCCCGGGACGCGGACAGTAGGGGGCGAGACTGAATTCCGGCGTGGGGTCCATGTAGGCTTCGTCCACCACCAGCCAGCCGCCGCGCTCGGCCAAGCGTTCATGCCATGCGAGCAACACCTCTGGAGCGAAACGATGTCCGGTGGGATTATTGGGGTTGATCGCCACTAGAACGTCCCATGGCACGGGACCGGGACCGCGAGCCAGAACTTCAGGCGCGACCCCGATCACTTTGTGGCCGGCACGCCGCCAGGCGTGGGCATGCTCGGCGTAACCCGGCCGGATGATGCCTACCTGTCGCGCAGGCAGCAGCGTCGGCAACGCTTGTATCGCCGCCTGAGAGCCCGCAACCGGCAGAAGCCTGTCGCAACCGTAATACGAGGCAGCGGCGTTTTCGAGACCGTCTCCGTCTTCCGGAAGGCGCGCCCAGACTTCCGCTGGTAGGGCGGGCACGGGCCATCCGCCAGGATTGATGCCGGTTGATAGATCCAACCAGTCGGTCAGAGGAATTTCGTAGCGTTTCGCCGCGATCCGCAAACGGCCACCGTGTTCAAGCATCGAGCACCCCTCCCGCAAACCATAACGCCAGCCATAGCCAGCCCCCCCGCCGCACCAGGGCTACCGCGCGCGCAATATCTTCGTCACCAGGCCGTGGCCCCAATCCCAAGGCCGGACGCGCGTGCCACTCGCCTCGGTAGCGCGCCGGGCCGCCGAGCGAAAGCCGCAAGGCACCGGCACCTGCGGCCATGACCGGCCCGGCGTTCGGGCTTTCCCAGCCTCCCGCCTGGCTGCACCAGCACGACCAAGCGGTCCTGGCATTGCCCAGGACCACGTAAGTGAGCGCGGTGAGTCGCGCGGGAACGTAATTCAGCACGTCGTCCAGCCGGGCTGCCGCCCAGCCGAAATGAAAAAATCGTTCGCTCTTATAACCCCACATCGCGTCCAAGGTATTTGCCAGCCGGTACAGGACCGCGCCGGGGGCGCCCGCCACCATGAACCAGAACAGCGTGCCAAACACGGCGTCGTTACCGTTCTCCAGCACCGACTCGACGGCTGCGCGCGCGACATCCCCCGCATTCATGTCACCAGTATCGCGGCTCACCATGTACCCTACCCTACGCCGCGCCTCTACGAGATCGCCGGCCGCGAGCGCATCCTGCACCGCTTGTGCGTGTTCACCTAGGCTCCTGAGTCCCAAGGCGGCGTACAGCGCCAAAACCGCGAACGCGGGACCGAGTGTTGGAATGGACGCCAAGCAAGCGGCCAACGCCGTTGGCGGGACCGTCAACAGCAAAACCGCCAAGGCGCCCTGGAATCGCGCCCCCGTGCCTTGCCGCGTTTGTGAGGAATTCCAGCGGGTTTCCAGCGCGTTAGCCAATCGACCGAACCCGACCAGTGGATGAAAACGGCGGGGCTCACCGAAAAGGTTGTCCAGCACCACGGCGGTCATGGCTAGGATCGCGCTCATGCCCGGCGCTCCGACCAGCGGTGGATAATAGCGGCCAGCTGATCCAGCCCGTCGGTCAATGCCGCGGGACCGGGCTGAAGGATGTCGCAGGATTTGATTTCGTGAAGCTCGCCGTCACGTACCGCTGGAATCGTCTCCCAACCCGGCCGGGCCGCGAGCTGTTCGGGCCGGAATTTCTTTCCGCACCAGGAACCGATAATGATGTCGGGCGCGCGCCGGACGACCTCGTGTGAATCGTGAATGATGCGATTGCCGGCAAGCGGCTCACCGGCAACATCGGCGAACACGTTTTCTCCGCCGGCCAGTTCGATGAGTTCGGACACCCAAAAAATTCCCGAGATCAGGGGTTGGTCCCATTCCTCGAAATAGACGCGCGGACGGCGAGGCAGCGCTTCGGCGCTACGGCGTACCGTCTCCATGTGTTCACGGAGACGGTCGATCAGGCTTCGAGCCTTGTCTTCCGCTCCGACAAGAGCGCCCAAGGTACGGATCATCGCGAGAATACCGTCCACCGAGCGCTGGTTGAACACGTACACCGCTATGCCTGCCTTGATCAGATCGCGCGCGATGTCCGCCTGGAGATTCGAAAAACCCAGCACCAAATCGGGCCGTAAGTCCAGGATTTTGTCGATTTTGGCGCTGGTGAACGCGGAGACCTTCGGTTTTTCCTTGCGCGCCCGCGGTGGCCGTACGGTGAACCCGGAAATGCCGACGATGCGCTCTTCCTCGCCCAGTAAATAAAGCGTTTCCGTGGTCTCTTCGGTGAGACAAACGATACGGTCCGGCAAGAGTCTTCGGTTCATGGAGCAAAGAGAGCCGCCGTGGCGGCGGGGTTCGACGAAAAATAAAGATGCAAGAACGAAGCCAGCAAACGCCTGTCGCGGTAAACCGCCTCCGGCCGGCCGCTGCTCTTCTCCGTGCAGGTATGGGTTACCGGTGCGAGGTGCGTCTCGGCTCGGGCATGGTGGAAAGTATGCCCTCGCAACCTGCCTTCGGGCAGCTCCACGCTCTGCAGCCCCAAATTGGCGAGCCGCGCCTGCACGACGGCGCGGCCGGGCAGCAGACCAACCATTTCCGCATGGTGGCCTCGGGTATCCGCGAGCGTTTCCAGGAGATACAAGAATCCTCCGCATTCGGCGAGTATCGGCTTGCCGGCGGCCTGATGGCGGCGCAGCGCGTCTTTCAAGGCGTGATTGGCGGCTAGCTGGTCAAGGTGCAGTTCCGGATAGCCACCCGGCAGCCACACGGCATCTGCCTGAGGCAACCCTTTGTCCGCTAGAGGAGAAAAGAACACCAGCTCCGCACCCAAGGCCCGCAGAGTATCGAGGTTGGCCCGATAGAGAAAGCAGAAAGCCGAATCGCGTGCCACGGCAATGGTCACGCCTGACAGCGGCAAAGTCGCGGTTTCCTCCAGTCCGATTGATGGAAAATCCACCGGTGGCGGCGACTCGGCTAAGGGCGTTCGTTCCAAGGCGTCCGCCACGGCTTCGATTCGGGCGTCGAGATCGGCGATCTCTTCCGCGGGGTAGAGGCCCAGATGGCGTTCCGGGAGCTCGAAATCCGCTTCGCGCGGCAAGGCCCCGCGCCAGATACCCCGATCCGGCAAAGCGGTACGAAGCATCTCGGCATGTCCAGCGCTGCCGACCCGGTTGGCCAGCACGCCAAAGAAGCGCAGCTCGTCACGAAACGTGGCAAGGCCGTGCGCGACAGCAGCGAAGGTCTGGGCCATGGCGGAAGCGTCGACAACCGCTAGGACAGGAATGCCATACAGAACCGCGAGATCGGCGCTGGACGGCTCGCCGTCGTAGAGCCCCATCACGCCTTCGACTAGGATCAGATCGGCTTCGCCGGCGGCAGCGTGCAGCAAGCGGCGGCAATGCGACTCACCGCCCATCCAGAGATCCAGGTTATAAACCGGGGCGCCGCTCGCCTTCTCCAACACCATAGGGTCGAGAAAATCGGGTCCGGTCTTGAATACCCGCACCCTTCGTCCTCGCCGCGCGTGCAGGCGAGCGAGGCCGGCGGTGACGGTGGTCTTGCCCTGGCCCGAAGCGGGCGCGGCGATCAGCAGAGCCGGACAGTGGTTCATGGGGTCGGCAGATCGAGCGGCTGACCCCAGACGTTCTCGAACACGGTCTCATCCATTGCGCGGCGCGTGTCCCAGCCTACGGTTTCGAGCATAGGCTCGGGATAGAACGTGTCGACATGTCCGAGGCAAAGAACCGCGACCGGGCGGGCGCCTTCCGGCAGATTCAGCAATCGGGACAACTCGTCGGGCTCGAACAGCGATACCCAGCCCATGCCCAATCCTTCGGCACGGGCCGCGAGCCACAGGTTCTGGATAGCGCAGGCGACCGAACACAGGTCCATCTCCGGCAGCGTGCGCCGGCCCAGGACATAGTTTTCGCGGCCGTCGGCCAGCGCCGCAACGAGCAGCTCGCCGCATTCGAGAATGCCTTCGAGCTTCAAGCGCCGGACTTCGTCCGCTCGCGAACCGCAGGCCTCGGCGGTCGCTTCGCATTCCGCCCTGACCTGCGCATGGATGGCGCGGCGAAGCGCCGGGTCGGTGATGCGTATGAAACGCCAGGGCTGCATATAACCTACAGAGGGAGCCCAATGCGCGGCGTCGAGCAAGCGCCGCAAGACCGCGGGATCGATCGCTCCGCGCCGAAAATGGCGCATGTCGCGGCGTTCCCGGATCACCCGGTAGACCGCGGCACGGTCGCCGTCAGGATAGCGGTGTTGGGTCATTAGAGATCGATGCCCGGCTGCGCCCGCACGCCGGCGGCGTAAGCATGCTTCACGTCACGCATCTCGGTCACGGTATCGGCCGCATCGATCAGGCTTTGCGGCGCGCCGCGTCCGGTGACCACCACGTGCTGCATGGACGGGCGCGCGGCAATGTCCGCGAGCACCGTTCCGGCGTCGAGATAACCGAATTTCAGGGGATAGGTGAGTTCGTCCAGGATCACGAGTCCATAAGCCGGATCGGTCAGCATCGCACGGGCCGTTTCCCAGCCCTCGCGGGCGACGGCGGTGTCCCGTTCGAGGTCCTGCGTCTCCCAGGTGAAGCCCTCGCCCAGCACTCGCCAATCGACGCCCGAATGCCGGCGGAAAAAAGCCTCTTCCCCGGTATCCGAACGGCCCTTGATGAACTGACACACGCCCACTTTCATGCCGTGCCCCAGCGCGCGAGCGACCATGCCGAAGGCGGAAGAGGACTTGCCCTTGCCGTTGCCGGTGAGGACCAGTAGCAGACCCTTGTCCTGCGTGGCGTGGGCAATGGCGCTGTCCACTACCGCCTTCTTGCGCACCATGCGCCGGCGGTGACGTTCTGCTCGCGATAAATCCGACACGAGCCTAGGTCAGTGCGCCTGACGCCCGTGATCTTCGACGGACCGACCGGATTTTGCCAGGCCGAAGACCACATGAACTAGGATAGCGGCCACAATGTACAACGCGATCCCTTCGAGTGCATGCGGGAAATATTTCACGAGCCGCGCGCCGAACTCGGCGAAGCTGGTTTCCTCGAAACGCCCGGAAAAGAAATAAAAGCCGCCGCTCGTCAGGAGTTCGCACACCGTGGCGCCGGCAAGCAGAGCCAGGGCGAGTATCGGCAGGGTGGACGCACGGAACTGATAATGCCGCGCGTACCAGCGCCCGGCCAGCCACAATGCACCATATGCCGGCAAGAGAAAGACATAGGCCGGGCTGACGCAGAAATCGCTCACGCCGAACCAGGCGATGCCCACGTAATCGCTGACCGCGGCCAACCCGAGCAGTGCCGGAAAAGCCCAGATCGGGCGGAGATAAAAGCCGGCCAGGAAGAAGACCGTCCACGACGCGTCGGGCAAATGAGTGACGCTCGCGAAATGGTGGCTGCGGGTGGCCGCCATGAGCACAGCCAAGCCCAGAGCGATAGGCCAAAAGTTCTTCGATGTCGTGTCATTCATGTTAAGTCTTCCTATGGTTGGTTCAGAGTGGAATCGAGGAATCGATTTCGGCTAGCCGTGCCGATCGGCAAGCGAAACGCAGATTCGTCCGCGGTCTGGCCGGACTCACAGAAACTCCGGCGCATAGCGCACAGTTACAAAGAAATTCAAGTCGTCCTGATTGTAAAAACGGGCGGTCTGATAATGCTTGTTCAACAGATTAGCTACCCGCCCCTCCACAGACAAGCCCCGATAAAGATCGACGCTGGCGCGGAGATCGACCGTCACGTAGCCGGCCAGCCGCTGAGTGTTGGCGGCATCGTCGAAACGCCGGCCCTCGCCGTACACGGTGGTTCCAACCCGAACCGGACCGATCGCGCGGTCGAGATCGAACCGAAACATAGTCTGTGCCCTGCGCGGCAGCCGGTTCCCTTTGTCCGGACCTTCCGATAGATTTTCCGGATCGATCAGGCTGACGTTGGCCGCGATGTCGAATCCCCAGATACGGGTAGAGGCCTGTGCTTCGAGACCGAGTATGCGCGCCCGGTTCAGGTTTTCGGGGAAACACCTTGCCGGCCCGCATATGGTGGCAATCAAGTCTTCGATCTCGGTATGGTAGCCGTTGAGCGCCCAGGCGACGTTCCAGATCTCACCGCTCGCTCCGATTTCCCAGCTCTCCGAATTTTCCGGGGCGAGCTCGGGATTGCCGAATCCCGGGAAGTAGAGTTCGTTGAAAGACGGCGCTTTGAAGGCGCTGCCCCAGGACCCGGTCAGCCGGATGCCGTTTTCGAAGCCATAGCCCAAGGCGACGTTCCCGGTCGGCTGAACACCGAACTGTTCATTATCGTCCACACGCACCCCCGCAACTGCATCGAATCCGCCCATGGTCAGCTGGTACTGGGCGAAACCCGCCTTGTCGTCGCGCGAGTCCACGGCATAATCGGTCGTGCCGCTGACCTGATCGTTGTAGTAATCCAGCCCCAAGGTAAAAAGATGCCCCTCCGCGAGAGCGAAATCGTTCTGCCAGGTGACGTTGACCCGCTGCGTGTTGAAGGAACTGCTGAATTGCCGATCAAAAAAATTGTCCGATTCGTCCAAGGTTCGGCCGGCCCGTAGGCTCGTGGTCCAGAATTCGAGCGGCGAGTATCTCAGGCTGCCTCCCACCATTTGCTGCACGAAGGTCGAACGGTTCTGCGTGGTGCCGTCGAACTCGTTGTCGCCTTCCGCGTGCAACAGATTGCCCTCGATTTCCAGGCCATTGTCGAAGCGGTAGCCGGCGCGAGCGCTGCCGGAGGTGTTGCGATAGCCGTCGTCGTCGGGCTGACGGGTGAAGCAACCCCCGCCGCCCAAGTTGAAAGGCCGCCCGGCGCAGGCATTGAAGCCCCGCGTTTCCAAACGGGAACCGTTCAGGCTGTACCACACCCGGTCATCGCCGCCGGATATGCCGCCGGTCGCTTTGTACATCGAATGACTGCCGGCGCCGAAGCTCACATAGGGCCTTAGGCCTTTACCACCCTTGCGAGTAAAGATCTGGATCACGCCGCCAATTGTTTCCGAACCGTACAAGCTCGAACGCGGTCCTCGAACGATCTCGATGCGCTCGATCTGATCGATCGGAATGTCCTGGAAGGCCATCGCTCCGCTGGTAGCCGAACCGGCGCGTACACCGTCAATCAAGACCAGCACATGCCCGGATTCGGTTCCGCGCAGGTGTACCGATGTGTTCTTTCCTAGGCCGCCGTTATTGGTGACGGACAGCCCCGGCACGCCGCGTAGGACATCCTGGACGGACTGCGCCTGTCGACGCTCGATCTCGTCGCGGTCGATAACCGTAACCGAAGCCAGGGACTCTTCGACGCTACGCTCGGTTCGAGTAGCGGTGACCGTAATGGTATCGAGTCGGGACACGTTGGCTTCATCGCCATGAGCCAACGGTAGATAAAGGTACAGTAAAGCCGTTTGAAGACAGCGTGTTTCGGTTCTCATGTTCATGACTCCCCCGTGCACACCCGCGCGGGATAGGGTTACGCAAAGCACGCGGAGGAGAACCGCAGGATCTATGGTCCAAACGCTGTTCGAACGGCCGGAAGAGTCTGCAGGGGTGAAAACCGAGAATGGTTAATGCCTGACGTCTGTCCGGACCTCGCCCTCCGCGATGCCGACTTGGCTTCAGGCCGGTCTCCGGGCTCGCGAGCGGGGTTGACCCTGGAACAGCGCCTTCCCACGTTACAAAACGCAGTGGCATCGTGCTGCTCCTTGACTCGCTTACCGTTGCGGGGGCAGCGCCGGCATTGTTCCTACTCTCCTCATCTCAAGCGTGCGGAGAGGGGAACGCACCGGCTTCCCGTTTAATCCCGGTCGCATGGCTCACCAGGACACCTGAAGCGGCGCGCAGCTTAATCGATGGAGCGGCGAGCGTCAATCGGTCGCATGCATCCGAACTGTCAGCGAGAGCCTATCCTTTGTCGCACCCTATCGGCACGCCCCAGGAAGACGTCGGCTTGGTAGTCCGGGCATCGCCGGTAACCGGCAATGTCTCTTGGGTTAGGCGCTCAATATCGGTGACGGTCACGAGATAATGGTCGAGCATCCTTGCCGTCGCTTCCTTCGAGTTCGGCACGATCCAGGCAATCGCCCGCCCATCCCCGCGCATGATCACTTTCCAGAACGCATCCGGGGTTCTCACGCCATGACTCTCCACGAAATAATCGTCCTCGGGATTGTCGCCCCAGATCACGCCCCCGATCACGAGCAGCTCATCGATGTCTCGATAGCACTCAATGATCTCCTCGGTCAACTTCCACGCCCCACGATTCATCTGCGAAACCTGCGGCAGGATATTCGTCATGTAATTGCTTTGCTGAATCGCCGCCGGCGAATGATCGAGGTGATTCGCCGGCACTTGGTGACCTCGATCATACCCGTGGCCGTAGCCTTTTGTGCTGGTTTGCTGGCACTCTTCGGGGACGTAAGGATCGAGTCTGAAGGTGTTGGAACGAGGCTCGTTGCCGTTATCGTGTTGGGCGTTATAACGCCATTTCACCGCTCCCCGCTTCTCGCAGTCGATCCACACCGTGAAGCCTTCATATCCCAGACGGAGAAGGTTTCCTTCGGGCTGAGTTTCGGTCGGCGGGAGAACCGTTCGAGCAGTAGGCGGCGCCGAGTATGCCGGGATATCGCTACGTGGAACACTGGTGCAGGCGGTAAGCGCCGCGGAAAAGATTAGAGGTAGTAAGCCAAGACGTCGCATAGAGAGAAACGAAAAGGCGCGAAGTCTATCAAAACCGAACGGGTCGGTTGAACCCTTTCAAGAAGGCATCGTCCATTTAGACACATCTAGAGCGTTTTCATCTCTACCGAAAGGAACTGAGGAAACGGGAAATCGTCTGATTACAAATTTTCCCGGTAGAAAGATCCGTGATGAGCCAGGCCTATTCCATCGACCTTCGCCAGCGCGTGATCAGCGCTTGTAATGAGGGACAGAGTGCGTCAGCCGTCGCTGCACGGTTTTCGGTGAGTGTGTCGTTCATCGAGAAACTCAAACGCCAGCGGCGCGAACGCGGGACGCTGGCACCCAAGCCTCATGCGGGCGGCGGTCGGCCGCTTTTGGCCGAATACGACGAGGCGATACGCGCCTACCTGAACGCTAAACCCGACACCACCTTAGCGGAACTGCGTGAGGTCTTGGAGGTGAAGGTTCAACTCTCAACCCTTTGGTACCACCTTGACCGCTTGGGCCTGACCTTCAAAAAAACGCTCCGGGCGGGCGAACAAGACCGAGAGGATGTCCGCCTCGCCCGTGCTCACTGGCAAGCCGAACAAGGGACTCTGAACGCGGCTCAGCTCGTGTTCATCGATGAAACCTTTGTCACCACGGCGATGACTCGGCGGTATGGCTGGGGGCCTCGAGGCGAACGGGTCATTGGAACGGTTCCGCAGGGACAGCGGCAGACGATCACCTTCGTGGCGGCTTTACGCCAGGAGGGGGTGACGGCCCCCATGATCACCGAAGGGCCTATGAACGGCGAGTTATTCTTGGCGTATGTGCCGGAATTTATCTGTCCGACGTTGGTTCCGGGGAATGTGGTCATCTGGGACAATCTGTCCTCCCATCAGGTGAAGGGGGTTCGCGAAGCGATTGAAGCCTGTGGAGCCAAAGTGATGCCTTTGCCGTCTCATAGCCCCGACTTCAATCCCATCGAACAAGTCTTCGCGAAGTTCAAAGCACGGCTTCGCCAGGCGAGTCAACGCACCCTCGACGCGGTTGAGACCACGATGGGAACGCTCTTGAGCCAGTTCACGCCAGGAGAGTGCGTCAATGATTTCCGCAACGCTGGTTATGCCGTATAAGCAAAATGAAAACGCTCTAGACACATCCAACCGGGCATTGACAGACGCCGCAAAAACTGTGATCTTTTTCAGACACCGATGGGCGGTTAGCTCAGCGGGAGAGCACTGCCTTCACACGGCAGGGGTCGTAGGTTCGAACCCTACACCGCCCACCATAGAATCAATCACTTAGCGGAGATTTCGAGAAGTTCCGGGGGTAACGTGAAACATGCCGGCGGATTTAGATGGTTGGCCGTATAAAAATATACGAGCCTTCCGTTTCCGTAGCCGCCGACTGTTCAATCTCGACATATCCATTTCCCCCACCCTCTATGGCTGAGACGGGAACAAAAGCGAAACTAATATTGATTTACTGAAATTTGTTAATCGCTTTCATTGCCGGTGCCCCCTTTTAGGTATAGCGAAGCCATATAAAAACCAGTGACGAGGTCACGCTACAATTATTGTCGGCCTTCGCCGTCTTCGGTTTCAGTAGCTATTATTACTTCCCAGAGAAGATCTGAATCAAAACAACAAAAAGCCTGCCCCATTCATCTTGCCAGGCACGCGAGGAATCGACGCACGCCGTAATCCGCCGTATACCAAGCAACCCAAACAGAGGGTTACCCGCGTTTATACATGTCTGGCCATAAGCTGGTTCATTTTTTCAAAGATGCGACGGCAACATAGAAAATCATCCTTGCAGTTCACAATCGCACCCGCACATCCCATTCCCATCTGCATTGAGGCAAATCCATGTATCGGGTCGTAGCCCGCCAGTTTAGGTTGGTGATAGTCCACATCACTTTTGGGCTTACGCACCCAGGCCCAATGCACGTGCGGATATAAATCAAGCAAAAATTTGGCAATCAACAACCCCATGTCACGTCCTAAGTGTCAAGTCCCGCAAGATCGTAAACCTTCTTTCGAAAAAGATGAGGATGGGACAGTTGCCAGTTTTTGAGAGCCTGGATCGGGGTGAGATGGCCTAAGGCCTTTTGGGGAATGTGATGATTGTACAGCTCGACATAGCGGTGCAAGGTGGTGTCCAGATCGGCGGTTGAATCGAAGTGATGGGTTTGCAACACCTCCTCGATGCGGCCATTGAAGCGTTCCACCAGGCCATTCGTTTGGGGCCGGCCCGGCGGAATCAGGCGATGTTCGATGCCTTGTTCAGTACAGAGGCGGTCAAACTCATGCGTCCCCGAGGGCTGCCGAGTTCGGGTCAGGAAACGGTCGGTAAACTCCGAGCCGTTGTCGGTCAGGCATTTCTGGATGCGGAAAGGAGCGGCCTGAATCACCGCTTTGAGGAAGTCCTTGGCGCTTAAGGCGGAGCGGTTGGGCTTGAGGGCGACATAGACCCAGCGGGTGGCGCGGTCGATGGCGACGAACAGGTATCGGCGGGGTTCGCCGTCGATGGCGGGCAAGTACTTAACATCCAGGTGAAGGAAGCCGGGCTCATAGGCCTTGAAGGGTTTGACCTTCGCCTTCTCTGTAGGCGGAAGCAGGGTCTTGAGGGACGCCACCCCGTGGCGGCGCAGGCAGCGGTCTAGCCCGGAACGGGACACGGCGGGATTGAGAAATTCCCGGGTCACGGCCAGGAGATCATCCAAGGGGAGGAGCAGAGCTTGGCGGAGGTAGACCACGATGGCTTCCTGGGCGGGCGTGAGCGTGGTTCTGAGGGTGTGGGGCCGGTGTGAGGCATCTTCGACCGAGGATCGGTGTTTCCACTTGCGGACGGTCGTTCGGCTAATGCCATGCTTTTGGGCCAAGGCGCGCTCGCTCAACGTGGACGCTTGAATGGCCTGCCGAACGGCCGGGGTGGTACGGGCGTTCTTATGAAGACGAATCTGCATGGAGAGAAACCTCACTTGGACGAACCGAATATCTCCTGGAGAAGGCTCCGGGCTTCGAACAGAGCATAACTCCTTCTCGGTAAATAATCACACGAGACGCGACACCTTCCACGTATCGCTGCCTTCTTCCCAATATAAAGGCTCCTTTAACGTTTCTGCGGCCTTGCGACCAAGCCGCTCAAGAACCTCTTCAGGGGTACCTTCCATAGACTCACCGAAAAACTCTAAAAAGCCAGCAACCCGTTCCTGCATCCCCACAGTCTTAATCCATTCGCAGAACTGCTCAGCTTCCTTCGGTTTCCATTCCTTCCGAGAGCGTCCACCCAAATGATCCGCCACTTTAAACAAAGGATATTCGCGTATTCCGATTTGACTCATTGCTTGTGAAACACGCATGTGATCCCGCATTCGTTGAGCAATTGTTCCAGCGGCTTTGTTGGCCCCACGCCGCTCTTGCCGGGAAAGAAATGCCATTCAATTCCATCGATTACCCTCAATTTCAGCAATTCTGCATCTTTTAAGACCTGCTGTTAAATGCGGGATGTGAGCGATACCCTGCCGACTTTGGCTTCTCGCGCGATCTTATCTGCGTGTCACCGCCGATGTAAAAATGACCCCTGACACCGAAGTAAATTTGACCCCTTGGGGGAAAATGGCGGCTTTTTTGAGCCGCGGAAATGTTGACTCAGGAGCAGTCAGTGGAGATCAAAGTATTGGCCCGACAGGGCCATGGCATCAAAGCCATCGCGCGGGAGCTGGGCGTCTCGCGCAACACGGTACGCAAGTACCTGCGCAGCGAAAGCGCGTTGCCCCGGTACCGGCTGCGGGCGCCCCGCCCCTGCAAGTTGGATCCCTTCAAAGCCTATCTGCAGCAACGCATCGAGGCGGCACGTCCGCATTGGATTCCGGCCACGGTGCTGCTGCGAGAGCTTCGTGAACGGGGCTATGCAGGCGGCATCAGCCAGCTCAAGGCGTATCTCGCCCCCTTCAAACGGCGACCGGAAGAACCGGTGGTCCGCTTTGAAACCCCACCGGGCCGCCAGATGCAGGCCGATTTCACGACGATCCGGCGGGGGCGCGATCCGCTCAAAGCCTTCGTGGCCACGCTGGGGTTCAGTCGCGCCACGTTCGTGCGCTTTTCCGACCGCGAGGACAGCGCGGCCTGGTTGACGGGGCTGCGCGAGGCCCTCCACTACTTCGGCGGGGTGCCCGAAGAGGTGCTGTTCGACAATGCCGGCGCCATCATCACCGAACGGGACGCCTACGGTGAAGGCCGGCACCGCTGGCACCCGGCCCTGTACGCGCTGGCCGGGGCGTATGGCTTCCGGCCCAAGGTCTGCCGGCCGTACCGGGCCCAAACCAAGGGCAAGGTGGAGCGCTTCAACGGATACCTGAAAGCCAGCTTCATCACGCCACTGGCGGCCACGCTCAAGAGCGCCGGCTTGACACTCGATGTCGAGACCGCCAATGCCCAGATCGGCCCCTGGCTCGATCAGGTGGCGCATCAACGGGTGCACGGCACCACCGGCGTACAGCCCGCGGTGCGATTGGCCGAAGAGCGCCTCGCCCTGCGGCCGTTGCCGGTTCAGGCACCCCAAGGCTTGCCGGCACCCCAGCGGCACGTTGGCCGCGTCTTGCCCCATGACAGCCTGCAACATCCCCTGTCGGTGTACGACCAGTTGCTGGAGGTGACGGCATGAATCTGCAGCACGCCCGGATTACCGAACTCAGCCAAAGCCTGAAGCTCGAGCGGATCGGGTCGGACTGGCCCCACCTGGCCCAGCAGGCCGCCGATCGCGAGGAGAGCTTTGCCGACTTCCTCGAGAAACTGCTCATCGCCGAGGCCAAGGCCCGCGCCGAACGCACCCGGCAGACCTTGCTCAAGATGGCCACCTTGCCGGTCGTGAAGACTTTGGAGCAGTACGACTTTGCTTTCTCCTTGGGAGCGCCCCGGGCCCAGCTCCAGGAACTGGCGGGTTTGAGCTTTATCGAGCGCACCGAGAACATCGTCCTGCTCGGCCCCAGCGGGGTTGGTAAAACCCATCTGGCGATCGCCTTGGCCTACCGCGCGGTGATGGCCGGCCTCAAGACACGCTTCGTCACCGCCGCCAATCTGATGTTGCAACTCACCGCCGCACACCGCCAGGAGCGTCTCAAGGAGTACTTCAACCGGGTCGTGATGGCGCCCAGGCTGTTGGTCATCGATGAGATCGGCTATCTGCCGCTCGGACGTGACGAAGCGAATCTCTTCTTCAACGTCGTCGCCAAGCGCTACGAGCGCGGCAGCCTGATTCTCACCAGCAACCTGCCGTTCACCCAGTGGGCGGGCACCTTTGCCGATGATCAGACCCTGACGGCCGCGATGCTGGATCGGCTCCTGCATCACGCCCACATCGTGCAAATCACCGGCGACAGTTACCGATTGAAGGACAAGCGCAAGGCAGGCACAACCCCGCCGCAGACAGCGGCCGTCGAATAACTTTTGGGCCTCAAGGGGTCAATTTTACTTCGGCGATAAACCCTCAAAAGGGGTCACTTTTCAGTCGGCGTTGACATCGATAGCTTCAATGGACATCCCGTAATATCCCACTTGGTCCGCAAGCTCATTGGCTGTGAATCCGAGTTCTTCCCTTCTCTTTCTGATCAACTCGTTGCGAGGTAATTGATCATCAATCCCAATTTGTCCTTCCTTACAGTAAATGCAGGGCAATTCAAATAGTTCAAGACAGTTCAATCCTAATATGGCGCAAAGCTGAGGGTGTAAAAAGAACTGTGTAACTGGTCGGTAAAATCTGCGAGAAGAAGAGACTCAAACATGACCAGTGACACAGCCAAACAAGACGCCCTGTTAGACGAGTTGCTCAAAGGCTATTCGGATCCCAAAGACATTTTGGGTGAGCACGGCTTGCTCAAGCAGCTGACCAAACGCCTGGTGGAACGGGCGTTGGAAGCCGAGATGACGGCCCATGTGGGCTATGCGCCGCATGCCCCGGAAGGGCGCGGCAGCGGCAATTCCCGCAACGGCAAGCACACCAAGACGATTCAAACCGAAACGGGGGCCTTCGAGATTGAAGTCCCGCGCGACCGCAACGGCGCCTTCGAGCCCCAACTCGTGCCCAAGCGCCAGCGTCGGCTGGAGGGATTCGATGACAAGGTTCTGGCCCTCTATGCGCGGGGCTTATCCACGCGTGACATTCAAGGCCACCTGGAAGAGCTGTATGGGGTGGAGGTCTCGCCCACGCTGATCTCCAATGTGACCGAATCCGTGTTAGAGGAGGTCAAGGCGTGGCAGAGCCGGCCCTTGGCATCGGTCTATCCGATCCTCTATTTCGATGCCCTGATCGTCAAATCGCGCGAGACGGGGCCGGTCAAGAACAAGGCGGTGTATCTCGCTTTGGGGGTCACGCCTGCAGGGCGAGAAGGAACTGCTGGGCCTTTGGATCGCGGACACGGAAGGCGCCAAGTTCTGGCTAGCCGTCTTTACCGAGCTGAAGAACCGGGGCGTTCAGGATTGTTTCATCGCCTGCGTGGACGGGCTCAAAGGGCTGCCGGAAGCGGTGGAAGTCGTGTTTCCAAAAACCCAGGTTCAACGGTGTATCGTCCATAAAGTGCGCCACAGCCTGCAGTATGTGACCTGGAAAGAGCGCAAGGCGGTGGCCAAAGACCTTAGGGCCATCTATGGGGCGGCGACTTTGACCGAGGCCGAAGCCGCCCTGGCGCGGTTTGGAGAAACCTGGGACGCCAAATACCCGGCTATTAGCCAAAGCTGGCGGGCGGATTGGACGCGCTTGACCGTGTTCTTCGATGATCCACCGGAGATCCGCAAAGTGCTGTACACCACCAACGCGATCGAATCGCTTAACTTCAGCCTGCGTAAGTTGCTTAAAACCCGCGGTGCGTTTCCAATCGCAAACGGCGTCTCCGGGAGCGCCGAAGCCGCCCTTCCAAACGATGAGGCGATCCTGAAAGTCTTGTACCTTGGTCTGCAGCGGATCGAGAAGAAATGGACCATGCCGATCCAGGACTGGAAGCGGGCTCTGAACCACTTCGTGATCCTGCTGGGCGATCGCGTCACCCTATGAACTAATCCCAGTTACACAGTTAAGTTGACACCCCCAGCCAACGTGGTAGGCATCTTCCCGAACGAGGCTAGTATTCGCCGCCTCATCGGAGCGGTGCTGATGGAGCAGAACGAGGACTGGCTGCTACAGCACCGCTATTTGCCCCAGCACACCCTCGCTGACAGCAACACGGGAGTCACCGATGTGGCATTCATTCCCGCTTAAAACAACCGACAACCTAACCAGAGTTCGACTCCGGATTTACACCACCTTGACGGACTCAGCCGGTGAAAAATTGGCCGGCTGGTTGGCTTCACGTTGGTTGTAGGTGACGGTGAATTTAACCGCCGGACCTTTGGGCGGGGTATAGCCGACCGGGGTGTCGGTGAGATGGAGGCTGACCAGCATCGTGTGGAAATTGTATCGGCACAGGCCCTTGTCGTCGGGACAAGGTTTGGCCTGATCATCATCCGGCCGGGTGGCGTTTTCGTCGGAACTGCTGGTGTACCCGCGACCGTAGACCCGCCCTGCTTCAGCCAGCGTCACCGGCTGATAGCCCTTGGCTAATCGGCCTTCCGGGACCAGCACGTAACCAGACGCTTCCTCCTCCAGAGCTTGCCGGCTGACCCAGAGGTCGCCGCCGAACGTGGGATCCTTGATATGCAGGAGACCATCCCGTTCCTCGAGGAGAGCGGCATAGTGGTTGGATTTCCAGTGCACCACCGCCGGCAGGATCCAGTCCGCGCCGGGCTGCCGTTTGGCCATGCGATAAGGCAACCGCGCCTTTTGGGCGAGTGCCTCGACCTCCGCGAGCGAATAGCCGTTCGGCCCGGAACGCGCCCGCGCCACCGCCGTGCGGTCGATGCCCGAGGGCTGTATAGATTCGATGATGCTCTCCAGCGCCTTAGGACCGCAGAGATACGCTACGCCCGGATTGTGCTCCATCATCCACAACCCTTCTTTGGCACCGGCAATACGTTCGGTCGCGGACCCGGTCAATGGACGATCCTTGATGTCGTCCAATAGCCGGCGGAGTGCCGCTTTATGACCGAGCCGGGCATGCATGCGCACCAGTTCGCCCAAAGCCCGATCGATCAATGCCTTCGCCGGGCCTTCGGCGTCGACCCGTTTGCCCGCTTGCCAGGCGTGGTCGAACGCGGCCAGGGCCTTGGAAAACTGGGCCGTGTCGTAATAAATAAGGCCCAGGTTGGTGAGCAAGGCGATGGTCCAGGGACTGTCGGGATGGCGCTCGAGATAGTCGGTGAGGACAGTGACATCCTCCCGATGGCTGCGGTGCTGGTAATGTCGGAGTGCCGATTCGAGCGCCTGCGTCTCATCCGCCGTCGGTGCACGGCCCACGGGAACGAGGGCTTCGGGCAAGGCCCGTTGAAAGAGAGACTGAGCGGACGCAATCGGTTCCGCCGCTTCGCCCAGACGGGGCAGGAGTAGCGCACTTAGGACCAGGCCAAACAGCCTCAGGACGAGCGTGGTTCGCAGCGTGGAGGGTCGAATCCGAGGCAAACGCATGGTGACTTCGGCTTTTGAGAGAACGACGACGTCGAGGCGAACGGAGCCTCGCTGTTGGGCTGGTAGTGGACACCGAAGCGCACGCCCGCTTCAAGTCGGAAAAAGCGGATTTTGATGTCATCAAAAGCTGACAAAAGAGTGGAACCTGTCTCAGCTCAGCGACATTGAAATCGGGTACCAAAGGGCGGCGAGTTGCGTTATAGGAACGCGATCCAAGTGTGAGTGGCAAGGGCGATAGCTTCGACCAAACCATGCTCCCGATCCCCGCCAGTTGTCGATTACTGCGGCGGCAGACCAAGCTAATAAGGTTGATGGTGATAGGGATAGCCGTAGCCGTGCACTCGCCCCCCGCGAAGACCGGCATCACAAGTCGGGGCGTAGGCGTTGGGAATCTTCCAGCGCATGAGCTACACGTGGATTTGGCGCAGTCGACCATTGGGTAGCGGGACAGAGGTAGAGGAAGCGACCTAGAGGCCGGACTTCCCCTTCACGGACCACCTCTTCCTGAATCTCCCCGGCAACGGTGATCGGACGGGCGTGGAAGTCTTCCGCGGTATCGGTTGCACCCGTGCACCGGATCAGAAAGCGGTCCGGGAAGTCTCGAAACTCGCTTCGGGACGATCGCCGGAATCCAACCGCTTTTGCCAGATTTCGATTTCCGCAACCGCCGGCCGAAACTCGGCGCAAGCCACCTCCCCTCCCAGGATGACTTTGTGCCCTATGAACGCCTCCGGATCGCCGCTAGTCTCCGCGAAGGAATACTGGTCAGCGCCGGAAACCGGGTCCGGTTATTGACGTTATCCTGTGGCCTGGTCCATTCCGATATCCTGCGCCACCGCCTCGCTGACGGATCTGGCCTACCTAAAAAAGCAACAAAAAGCCTGGGCTGGTCTCACGAAATTGCTGGTACCCACCGATTTACGTCCTCCTCCCCCTGATTGGATGCCGGCATGTCGACAGCGTGAACACACTCTCATTGTTTACACAATCTGAGTGAACCAAATTTCACGGCAAAGCCGACCAATGCTACCAACACACATTCCCGTGACCAAAGCAAGAATATGGGATGTTTGACGCGACACTTTAGAGGCGACGTGCAGCTTTCCGTCTCAGTGTCATGGCGGCACAGTGAAAGTTGTGGTTCCTGGAAATCACGCCCGATCCGATTAAACAATCCCTTTCGCCCGGGACCAATCGGAACTTACCGACCTCATCAACATCAAATGCGCGATACAGGCAACGAAAGCTCCAAAAACTCTGCAGCAATTAGTAAACCCACAAGCATAACGAGCTTGGTAAGCGAGGCAGCGATTTACGACATGCCACTCATGCGCGGCAAGCAAATGAATTTTCGTGGTCCATCCGTTACGCGGTTTGTCGACGCTTTGGCGATCGTTTTTCTCATTGCACCGGTGCCTTTCACTTGGACATCAACGACCATGTTGTTCCGCCTGAAAACTTGGACTTTGGTCTGAATGATCTGCTGGTGTTGCAGTTGCTTGAACAGGGCATCGAGCGCCCTGTTTTTCGGCTACCGCATCATCCGGGTATACACCGCTTGCCAAGGACCAAAGCGTTTCGGCAAGTGGCGGCGTCAAGCGCAGCCGTGTTCGACGACATACAGAATCGTGCTGAGCGCCTGGAGGTTCAGGAGACGTACAACGCCGCTCTGGCGCGGCAAATAACGGGCTATTTCCTGATGTTGAGCTTCACTGAGCTCCATGCGCAAAGGTTTATCGATGTTGTGATACATGGACCACGAGGCAACGAGCACGTCTATAACCACATAGTGATATCAAGACTCATAACAGCCTCGTTCTTGTCAAGCCTTACGGCCTTGTGGTCACGAAGCCGTTGGCGTTAGCCCGAGACTATCTGTCATGCCTGGTATATCCCACATCCCAGAAAACTCGCCTCAAGCGAACAATGTAGCAAGGAAACAACAGCCGCAAAGTCTCCCGAAGCTGGGCAATTACGTTGCGACCGAGAGACTTGGCGAAAGCTTGCAGGCCTCGGTATTCAAGGGCTACCACATACACGTCCCGGATCAGCCGCTGGTCATCAAGCTGCTGAAACAGCTGTCGAGCTGGGACGACCAGTCACGTCATCTGCGCCAGAAAATCGAACGCTTGAAAGTGCTGCACGATCCCCGTGTTTTTACGCCGCTCTCCTTGGAATCGTATGGTGACCTTCAGTTTATCGTTCAGCCCTGGTTTGCGGGGCAAACGCTGAATCGTTGGGCGGCACACCAAAATAAGCTCGATCTCAACGACTTTTTTACACTGGCTTGTACCCTGGCCGATACGCTGCACGCGGTACATGATGCTGGTATCACCCACGGCGGCATCAAGCCCCACAACATTCTGATTCAACCGGGAACATTGACTCTGCGGCTGACCGATTTCATCACACCGCTCGACATTCGGGACGTCAGCCATTTCATCTACGACCCGGAATTCGTGCGCCATACCTTAGCCTACACCTCGCCGGAACAGACCGGCCGTATCAACTATCGCGTCGATTTCTCGACCGATTTGTACTCGTTGGGAATAGTGTTCTTTGAGTTGCTGACCGGTCGACTGCCATTTTTTTCCAGTGACCCTTTGGAGCTGATCCATTCGCATCTGGCCGAGGAAACGCCTAGGGTCAATGAAGTCAAACCGGAGCTTCCCGAGGCTTTGGCCGATATCATCGCCAAGCTCACCGTCAAGCAGCCGGAGAAGCGCTATCAGAGCACAGCGGGGCTATTGGCCGACCTGATGCGATGCAAGACGGAATATGCCGCCACTGGCCGCGTATCGGCGTTTGTCATCGGCCAGTACGATCGTACCCGCCGGGTCATCTTTATTTCCAAGATGGTCGGCCGTCAGGCCGAAAGCGAGCTGATCAGGCGGCAATACGACGAAGTCGTACGCGGCAATTTTCGCTCGGTTTTCATCTCCGGTCTGTCCGGCATCGGCAAGACCCGGTTGATTCAGGAGTTGCAAAAACCGTTGGTTCAAAATCGCGGTTACTTTACTTCCGGTAAGTTCGACCAGTATCAGAAAAACATCCCCTACAGCTCGCTGATTCAAGCCCTACGCAACCTAATGCGTATCTTCTTGACGGAAAGCGACGCACAAGTCCGGGAGTGGCGGAAGAAGATACTCGACGCCGTGGGAAACAGCGGCAGCGTCATCATCGACGTGTTGCCCGAACTGGAATTCATCATCGGCCCGCAGCCGGAAGTGCCCCATCTGCCTCCGGTCGAAGCCCGCAACCGTTTCAACAATTTGTTCGGCCAATTTCTCGCTTGTCTAGCCAGCGAGGAGAACCCTTTGGTGCTGTTCATCGACGATCTGCAATGGTGCGACAGCGCAACCTTCGATTTTCTGCAGAATCTGTTCAACAACCATGATGAACATCCCTATTTGTTTTTCATGGGCGCCTATCGGCACAACGAAGTCGACGGCAGCCACCCGCTCAGCAAGCTGATCCGCAATATCCAGGAATACCAACAGCCGTTCGCCGAAATTCGCCTGGAACCGCTCACCGATGCCGACTGCCATGAGATGGTGGCCTATATCCTGGACTCTTCGCTGGAAGCCACGGCCAACCTAGCGGAATTCATCGCCCACCTCACCGAAGGCAACCCTCTCTTCGTCAGCGAAAGCTTGGCTTGGCTCTACAACGAAAATTTGCTGATAACCGATGCCGAACAGCACTGGCATTGGGACATCAATCGCATTCGCGACACACAGATGCCGACTTCGGTCGTGGAGTTGTTCAGCTCCAAGGTGCGCAAACTACCCGCTGAAACCCTGCACATCCTCGATCACTGCGCCTGTATGGGCAACCGTTTCAGTATCGAAGACGTGTCGCTGGTATTGGACATGCCCATCGAAAGGCTGTTTGAAGATTTGAAGCCGGTCTTGAATCTGGGCATGCTGCTGGAGAACAAATCCGATTTGCAGTTCGTCCACGACCGGGTACAGGAAGCGGTGCTGCGCCAGGTCGACCCCGAGACCAGGCCCGCGATCCACTGGCGTATCGGTAACCGTCTGTTGCAAGCAGTACCGGCGGGAACCGACCTCGAAACCATCGATAACCTGTTTACCATCGCCGCTCACCTCAACCTGGGCCGCCCTGCGGAGATAGACCGCGCTCTGGCATACCGGCTGGTCGATATCAACTTCCATGCCGGCAACAAGGCGCTGGACGCGCTGGCCGGGGATGCCGCCAACGATTTTTTCCAGAAAGCCCACGACTATCTGCCGGAGGATTGCTGGCGCGAGGCTTATGATCTGACGTTTCGCATCTACCAGCGTTTGGCCAAGACCGAGCTGATGTGCGGCCGTTATGAACGATCGGAAGCGCTACTCAATCACTTGATCGAATACGCCGCCTCCGACTTGGACAAAGCCGAGGCCCTGGCGGAACAGACCACGTCATTGTCCTCGTTCGGCAATTTCAACGAGGCGATCGCGACCGCCAACCGGGGCCTAGCTTATTTCGACAAATCGATTCCGGAGGAGGCCGAGATCGCCCACCAGCGGATGGAAGCCCTGATGGCGGAAATCGAACGGCAAGGCGACGTCTGGACGACTATCTTGCACATGCCTTTTACCCAGGACCGCAAAAGCAAGATCGAGCTGGCGTTCTACAGCGAGCTGATCCCCGATCTCTATATGTCCGGCCTGGTACCTCAGCTGTATCTTTCGGCGGCGCAATCGACTCTCCATTGCCTGCAAGGCGGCATGGACGAATCGGTGATTTATTCGTTTTCGATCATGGGCCTCAATCTCGGCGAACAGGGCAAATTCGAACTGGCCTTCCGTTATCAGGATCTGGCCCACGATCTATGCGAGAGACACCCCAATACCTTCGGCGCGACCCGCGGCATGAACGGCATCGTCTGGTGCAACATGCATTCGCGCAGTCATCCGGCCGAGATCGTCAATTACTGTCACAAAGCCATTCAGTGCGGCAAGAATTGCGGGGACTTGTATAACGCCGGTCTGTCCTACGGCCCTTTGATGTGGAATTTGCAGGTGCAGGGCAAGAACCTTCATCTGGTCGAAGAAGCCGCCGAAGAATGCCTGCAATTTTCCCGCAAGAACCAGCTGTCGTTCTCGGTCGGTCTCGCCGAAGCTGTGCTAGCCGGCTGGGTAGCACCGATGAAATCCGACTACCAGCCGGTCGACATGACCGAAACGCTGGCGCGCTGGGAAACCAACAATTATGTCGCGGCTTCCGGCAGTTATTTCGCGCTCTTGGGATTTGCCCAGCACTATTTGGGCGATTACGCCGCTGCCGCCGTTTCCTTGCAAACGGTGGAACGTTATCTGCACGGCTTGACCGATAACGTGCTGAAGCGTCTCTGGTATGCCTTCCGCATCGTCAATCGCTTGCGCTGGCCCGAAGGTACCGACTGGCCCACGCTCGAAGCGGAAATCGCCCCGTTGCTGAGCAAGCTCGAAACCTGGGCCCGCCTCGGCCCGCTGCTAAAGCCTTTCTTGGCCTTTGTTCACGCTGAAATCGCCCGCGCCAAAAACCAGCTGCGCGAAGCCCGCAACCTGTATTTGGATGCCATCGCGATCGCACAGGCACAGAACTACGGGCTGCTCACCGGCCATTTATATGAAGCATTGGCCGATGTGGTCGTCGCCGGCGATCTCGGCGATGCCGAGCTTTATTACGATGCAGCACGGCGCATCTACCGGGCATGCGGGGCGGATCGTAAACACGCACTATTGCAGCAACGTGTCCCTTATACCGAACCGGACTACCCCGTTCGCGCCGAAAAGACGGTCGCCCTCGACACGACGGCTACGCTGCCGAATCTCGACTTCAATTATCTGATCAAATCTGCGCTGGCTTTGTCGGCGGAAGTCGATCTGAATCGGCTCATGCAAAAGATCATGAGCGTCGTGCTGGAAAGCTCGGGGGCACAGCACGGCTATCTGCTGATCAAGGAGGCGGATGAGCTGTTGGTTGCCGCGGAAAGTCATATCGGCGAAAAACATATCGTTAATCCCCAATACCTCCGCCTTGATCAGATCCGCGGTAGCGTCAGCCGAGCCATCGTCAACTACGTGCTGCGCACACGCAAGAAAGTGTTGCTGCACGATGCCATGGCCGAAGGCGAATTCCAGAACACTCCGGAAGTGCAGGCGCTGAAACTGCGTTCGGTGCTGTGCCTACCGATCATCAAACAGACCGAACTCATCGGCCTGCTCTATTTGGAAAATCGACTGTCGGCCGGGGTTTTTACCGCCGAAAAGACCGATATGACCGAGTTGTTGACCGCCCAAGCGGCGATCTCGCTGGAAAACGCTCGCCTCCTCGAACAAACCCGCAAAGCCTACACCAAGCTACAAGAAAGCCAGGAACATATGCTGCAAATGGAAAAACTCTCCGCCCTGGGAACGCTGGTCGGGGGTGTGGCGCATGAGATCAACAACCCATTGATGGGCGTGATGAATTTCGTCGAATTCGCCGCGGAACGAAGCAAGGATGAAAAATCGAAAGAAATCCTCAATCAGGCACTACAGCAAATCCATCGCATCAAAAAAATCGTCAGCAACATGCTGGTGTTCGTCCATACCCGGTCGACTCCAAGCGACACCTGTCAGATGTCGGAGGTGATCCGACAAAGCCTGTTGCTGCTGGAAGGAGAGTTGAGCAAAAGCGGCATCAAGGTCGATGCCCTGGCCGCCGACGATCTGCCGGCCATTCGCTGTGCCGCCGACAGTCTGCAGCAGATCCTGATCAATCTGATCATCAATGCCCGTGACGCGCTAGCCGATAGCCAACAGCCACGAATCGAAATCGTAGTCAAGCCCATCGACGGCATGCTGGAAATGAGCGTGGCGGACAACGGTCACGGTATCCCGCCAGAAGTGCAAACTAAGATTTTCGATCCGTTTTTCACGACCAAGCCGCCCGGGAAAGGCACCGGCCTCGGCTTATCGGTCATCCGCCGTCTAGTCCAGGATGTAGGAGGCCATATCCAAGTGGAGAGTTCAGTGGGAAACGGCTGTTGCATGCGGCTGCGATTTCCCCATGTTTGAGCGATCGAATACATGAGAGACACGATATAAGACATGTCCAACAATATCCTCGTAATCGACGACGATCCCGCCGTGCGCAGCGCCTTCAAGCTGATTTTGGAGGCCGACAATTTCTCGGTACGCGAGGCGGAAAACGGTTTTCAAGGCATCGAGCTGGTCCGTGCCGAACGTCCCGATCTGATTTTTCTCGACCTACGGATGCCCGGCATCGATGGCGTTGAAACCTTGCGCCGCCTGAAAGCCATCGATGAAACGCTGAACATCTATATCGTCACCGCTTTTGCCACTGAATACATGGAGGAACTGAGAGATGTAAGTGAGGAGGGTATTCAGTTCGAACTGGCGACCAAGCCGCTGTCCGCTCAGCAGATCCGCGATCTCGCCCAGGTCGCTCGGGTCATCACCCCTCAGAATGAACGGCGCGGAAAAGAGCACAAACTGGTGCTGACGCTATACGTGGTGTCCTTGAACAGCGAAACCCGCCGTTTGGTCGAAGAAATGACCGCTGCGCTTTCCCGCCTCTACGATCCGGGACAATGGGTTTTGGACGTGGTCGAAGTCTTGGGCATGCCGGAAAAAGCCTTGGAAAAAGACGTGTTTGCAACACCGATGCTGGTTCGCGATGTGCCGGAGCCGGTGCTGAAACTGCTCGGCGATTTGTCGCGGGTCCCTTCCATCATGGCAGCCATTACCACCCATGCGAAAGGAGTCGGCGTACAAACCATCATCGTTTAAGCGAGTTTAATCAACCATGACCACCCGGCTTCGCAAACTCGACTTGATCCTCGACACGATCACGGACGGCGTTTTGGTTGTTGATAGCCAGGGCGTTGTACTCTACGCCAACCAAGCGGCCGAAACCCTGCTAGCTCGTAACCCGCTGATCGGGCAGTCGCTGGCGATCCCGGTCAATCCCGACAAGAGCAGCCACCAGGACATCAATCTGATCCGCCCGAACGGACTTGCCTGGGCGGAGATGCGTTCCGCACCGATCGAATGGGATGGACAACCCGGTTATGTCATCGCGCTGCGCGATATTACCGAACGCAAGCACATGGAGCTGGAACGGCAAAAATTCGTTTCTCTCGCCGAAAACAGCCTGGACTTTATCGGCATATGCGATATGAATCTCAGGCCGTTTTACATCAACGAAGCCGGCATGCGGCTGATCGGCCTAGACAACCTGGATCAGTGCGCGCGCACTCCGATTCAAGAGTTCTTCTTCCCAGAAGACCAGCGCTTCATCCTAGAAGAATTTTTCCCGCGCGTCATGCGCGAGGGACACGCCGATGTGGAGATTCGGTTCCGTCATTTCAGGACCGGCGCTGCTATCTGGATGATGTACAACGTCTTCTTCATTAAGGACAGCACCGGCGAACCGGTGGGCATCGCCATCGTGAGCCGTGACATCTCCTCGCACAAAGAGGCAGAGGCGGCCCTTCGCAAAGCCGATCAACACAAGGACGAATTCCTAGCCATGCTGGCTCACGAACTCCGAAACCCCTTGGCTCCCATCAGCAATGCAACCCATATTCTCGACATGTTGAAGCTGGAAGATACGCGGCTCAACTGGGCCAAGGACATCATCAAACGACAAGTGAAGCATCTCGCCCGCCTGGTCGACGACTTGCTGGATGTTTCTCGGATTGCGCGTGGCAAGATCTCCCTGAAGAAAGAACGGCTCGACCTCGTAGACGTGATTAAATCCGTCTCGGAAATGGCGCACGGCTTCATCCTGGCTAAACAACAACAGCTTGATGTCCGTCTGCCTGAACAGCCGATTTGGATGGAAGGTGATGCCGTACGTCTCGCCCAAGTGGTGCTCAACCTGCTCGACAATGCCAGCAAATACTCTCCAGAAGGCGGTCGTATCGAGATCGTTGCCCAGCAGGTCGGCGCCGAGAGCGAGATCCAGGTGCGCGACAACGGCACGGGCATATCAGCGGAGCTCTTGCCGACAATTTTCGACCTATTCCAACAAGGCACGCGCACCCTGGATCGGTCTCAGGGCGGACTAGGCATTGGGCTTACCGTGGTCAAACGGTTGGTGGAAATGCACGGCGGAGAAATTACGGCATCGAGCCCGGGTACTGGCCTAGGTTCCACCTTCAGCATCCGGTTACCGACACTCAACGAAGGAATCACCTTTCCTACCCCAAGATCGTCCAGCTCGCGGCCCAGCACAGTGATGCGAACAGTGGACGATGATTCCGGCCCAAACGGAGGAACAGGCTTCCTCCTGACAGCCGACAGTCGCTAACCCGCGCCTCGTATGTTCGCCGCATTCGGAGGGGGTGGTGGTCGAAATCCCATTGATCGAATATCGGTCTACGAAAACGCCAAGATAGGTCGCCACGCCTGAAGTGTATGCGTACGGTGGATACCGTTTCCGAGGATTAGAAACTCGCGAGGCACCGGCGTGACCGGACGCATCGGGTGTCCGCGCAGACGTAATTCCATTCGGCATTCGAGTGAACATTAATCGTAGGGTGGGTTAGCCCCTCGACTCCGCTCGGGACAGGCTCCGCGTAACCCACCAATTCGAGGTTGGTCGGTGGGTTACGGCCTTGCGGCCTAATCCACCCTACAAAAATTAATGCCTTCTTGAAAGCGATTTGGAATAAGACGGACGCGCGGATGAATCACGACGCGGGTTTCATCACGGGCGTGACGACGATGGATACTCCGCCGGATCGACGCCGGCTTTCGCCTGAGCTCGAACGCGGACCGGTGAAACGGGCGATACCGGACCGCTGCCTTGGTCACACGGATGCCATTCGCGCATCGAGACCGTAAAAAGAACCGTGTGACTGGTCTTTATAATCGGGAGACAGGAGGCTAAGAGATGACCAGAGACAAAGAGAAACGTCGAGTGAACGGTCCAACCGGGGATTACTTCATTAGGATGATTCGATCGCACAAGAGGATCACGAAGTGGTTCGAAGCCCGCTCCCAACCGTAAACAACCGCTTTTTCATCGCGACTATTCCGACTCGGCTTGGCATGGTCTATTTTTTCTCGACACGTTGCGGCCGGAGGCTCAACCCTTTCAGAATCGCCTCCGTACAAGGTCCTCCGTGGAACTGTCGGATTACAACCGATCAAACAAGAGAGAATCGCCTTGTCGTATTCTATCGATCCCATCGCACCGATCCCTAAATTCGTTCCCGTGATAGGCTACCCGGAAGATGTTCCCCTGCTACTGCTCGCTCTTCGGCTGGCATGTGAGCGTCCGGCGCGATACCGGACCCGGCAGGCGTAAGCCCGATGACAGACATGGCCCCGGTCCTCTCCTATTTCGTCGATTGGACGCCAATCGAGCGGGCGTTCGCCGCGGGGCTGGTATCCTGGAGCGGCTCGGCGCTGGGCGCTTCGGTCGTGTTCTTCACCGCCAGGGTCTACCAAAGATTCCTCGATGTGGTTCTGGGGTTCGCCGGCGGCGTCATGCTGGCGGCCAGCTTCTGGTCGCTGTTACACCCGGCTATCGAGCTATCGACGGACTACGGTTCTTGGCGCTGGTTTCCCGCCAGTGCCGGCATTCTGATCGGAACCCTATTTCTCCACATCGTCGACGAGGTATTGCCCCGCCTGCAGCTTCCGGCGCCGGGGAAAGAGGCCTTAGGACCGCCCAGCCATTTGCGGCGAACCACCCTGCTGATTCTGGCCATCACGATTCACAATATTCCGGAGGGGCTCGCCTTGGGCATCGTGTTCGGCGCCGGTGGCAACGACCACAGTCCCGTCAGCCTTGCCGCAGCCATCGGCTTGATGGGGGGGATCGCCTTCCATAATCTACCGGAAGGCATGGCCGTCGCCCTGCCGCTACGCCGCGAGGGTTGGTCGTCGTTGCGCAGCTTTGTGTTTGGACAGCTCTCTGCGGCGGTTGAGCCGGTGGCCGCTGTCATAGGCGCCGCAGCGGCGCTGACGACCCGGGCAGTACTGCCCTACGCCATGGGATTCGCCGCCAGCGCCATGCTGTACGTCGTAGTACGGGAAGTGATTCCGGAAACTCAGGCCAGTGGACATCCCGTCGCCGCTACCATGGGCATCATGCTGGGATTCCTGCTGATGATGGCGCTAAGCGTGAGTTTGGAATGAGCTTTTGGCAGCCGCAATTTCCGTCAAGAAATAGGCTAACACCATGGAATTCAAAGATTATTATCAGATACTCGGCGTCGATCGTTCGGCGACGGACGAAGAGATCAAGAAGGCGTACCGCAAGCTGGCCCGTAAGTATCATCCCGACGTCAGCAAGGCCAAAGACGCGGAAGCCAGAATGCAGGAAATCAACGAGGCTTACGAAGTCCTGCGCGATCCCCAAAAACGGGCGGCCTACGACCGATTGGGTTCCGGATATCGCAGCGGCCAGGAATTTCGGCCTCCGCCCGATTGGGACGCCGGCTTCGAGTTCTCTTACGGACCGTTCGGCCGCGAATCGGCGTTCAGCGATTTCTTCAATACCCTTTTCGGCGGCTTCGGCCGACGTGCGTCCGGTTTTCGCACTCGCGGCGAAGATCATCATGCCAAGATCTTCATCGACCTGGAGGACGCCTTTCGCGGCGCCACCCGCACCGTCAGTCTACAAGTGCCCCAGATCGACGAGCGGGGCCGATTGATGACACGCGGACGTACTCTCCAGGTACAAATTCCCAAGGGCATCCGCGAAGGCCAACTCATCCGGCTTGCGGGCCAAGGGACAGCCGGTTTGGGCGGCGGTCCCGCGGGTGACCTTTACCTAGAGGTACACTTCAAACCACATCCGCTCTATCGTGTCGATGGTCGCGATCTTTATCTGACCTTTCCGGTGGCGCCGTGGGAAGCGGCATTGGGCGCGACGGTCAAAGCACCGACCCCGGCCGGCGCGGTCGAAGTCCGGATTCCCGCGGGCTCCCAGAGCGGACGCAAACTGCGTCTTAGAGGAAAGGGCATCCCTGCCGATCCACCTGGAGACCTTTATCTAGTGCTAGACATCGTGCTGCCCCCGGCGGAGACCGAACGCGCGCGGGAATTTTATCGGAACATGGCGCGGGAGTTGGCCTTCAACCCGCGCCGAGCCATGGGAGTCTGAGTCATGAGCGGAGGCATGCTCACGTCGAGTGTCACTGTCTGGATCGGGGATGAGGGAATCCTATCCGTGGAGGAACTGGCCGCCGCCTGCGGCGTGGAGGCTAATTGGATCCAGGAACTCGTGGACATGGCCGTACTTTCACCGAAAGGGTCCGAAAAAGCCACCTGGCGTTTCGGCGCAGGCGATGTCAGGCGCGTCCGCACGCTCGTCCGCCTGATGCGAGATTTCGAGACCAACCTGGAAACAGCGGCCGTCATCCTTGATCTGCTGGAAGAAACCGAGCGGCTACGCGCACAACTTCGGCGGGCCGGGCTTCTGGCGGATTAGGAGACAGTATTCGCATTCGGTCCATCTGCTACAGACCCCCGCTATCGCTGGAGCGGGTTCTGCTTTTGAGACCCGTTAGAAGATCATGAGCGAAACCACGCATGTTGTTTGCCCCCATTGCCGGACCGTCAACCGCCTGCCGACGGCGCGCCTCGCCGATGCGCCCAATTGCGGACGCTGTCGAAAGCGCTTGTTCGAAGGCCACCCCGTCGCTCTCACGACAACCGATTTCGACCTCTTTGCCGCACGCAGCGATATTCCGCTGCTGGTTGATTTCTGGGCACCCTGGTGCGGTCCCTGCCGCATGATGGCGCCGGCGTTCGAAGAAGCGGCGGGCCAATTGGAACCGCGCTTCCGCCTCGCCAAAGCCAACACCGAGGAAGAACCGGTTCTCGCTTCGCGCTTCGGCATTCGCAGCATTCCCACGTTGATCTTGCTCGACCACGGCCGGGAAGTGGCCCGCCAGACCGGAGCCATGGGCACGCGCGACATCGTGCACTGGACCCTGAGCCAGGTCGGCAGGTAATTCAGGCGACCGCCCGAGCATCGGGACCATCGCTCGCGGCTTCCCCTCTGGCGAGGCCATCGCCTCGCTGCCTGCCACGCGGACAGAGGTCTCGCCGAAGAGTTCGATCGCCTTTCCACCCAAGCATCCGCTGATAGAATGGGGCAAGGCCCGGAACCGAGCGCCGTAGCCGGGCTTTTTACCCCGGTTGCGATAAACAGGGTCGGGGTCAATCGAGCGCTTTTCTCCATGAATTCAACCCATGAGAGAACACCATGAAAAATAAAAAGATCGATCTCAAAAACGTGACGAAACCCGATTTGAGCAAACCAAACTGGAACATCGGCTATTGGATCATCGCCTTCCTGCTCGTGCTGATGATTCACGACTGGTGGGTCGCCGCGCAGGTGGAGGTGGTGCCCTACAGCGAGTTCGAACAAGCGTTGGAACAAGGGCGTATCACGGAGGTCATGATCGGCGACAAAGTCATCACCGGCAAGCTGAAGGAAGGTGATTCCAGCGGTAAGAACACGATCGCTGCATCGCGGGTCGAGCCCGATCTGGCCGAACGTCTTGGGCGCTTCGGCGTGCCTTACACCCGAGTCGTGGAAAGCACCTGGTTCAAGGACATCCTGTCCTGGGTCATTCCTGCGCTGATCTTCTTTGGCGTTTGGTTCTTGTTATTCCGCAAGTTGGCCGAGAGGCAGGGTATGGGTGGTTTCATGACCATCGGCAAGAGCCGCGCCAAGGTTTACGTGGAAGCCAAAACCGGCGTTACCTTCGACGATGTGGCGGGCGTCGACGAGGCCAAGGAAGAACTGAAGGAAATCGTCGAGTTCCTGAAGAATCCTGCGGAATACAGCCGGCTCGGCGCGCGCGTGCCGAAAGGCGTGCTCTTAGTGGGACCGCCGGGCACCGGCAAGACGCTGCTGGCCAAGGCGGTTGCCGGACAAGCGGGCGTCGCCTTCTTCTCGATTTCGGGCGCTGAGTTCGTGGAGATGTTCGTCGGCGTCGGCGCGGCGCGGGTTCGAGACTTGTTCGAACAGGCACGCGCCAAGGCGCCCGCGATCATCTTCATCGACGAGATCGACGCCTTGGGTCGTGCCCGCGGCGCGTTTCCGGGCGTGGGCGGACATGACGAACGCGAACAAACGCTCAATCAGCTCCTGGCCGAATTGGACGGCTTCGATCCTTCCACCGGCCTAGTGCTGCTTGCGGCCACCAACCGGCCTGAAATCCTCGATCCCGCCTTGCTCAGGGCCGGACGTTTCGACCGGCAGGTCCTGGTGGACCGTCCTGACAAAACAGGGCGCGCCGCCATACTCAAGGTACACGTGAAAAAGGTGAAGCTGGCGCAGGATGTCGACCTCGAGCAGATCGCTTCGCTCACCACCGGTTTTTCGGGCGCCGATCTCGCGAATTTGGTCAACGAAGCCGCCCTTCTGGCTACCCGGCGCCGCGCCACCGCCATCAACCAGGAGGACTTCACCCGTGCGATCGAACGCATCGTCGCCGGCCTCGAAAAGAAGAATCGCATTCTCAATCCCGAGGAACGCCGGGTAGTCGCGTACCACGAGATGGGTCACGCACTCGTCGCCCTGGCTCTGCCGGGCGCCGACCCGGTTCATAAGGTGTCCATCATTCCTCGCGGCATCGGCGCACTCGGTTACACCATCCAGCGTCCGACGGAAGACCGCTATCTCATGACCCGCCTCGAGCTGGAGAACAAAATCGCCGTACTGCTCGGCGGACGCGCCGCGGAAAAACTGGTCTTTCAGCAAATTTCCACCGGAGCGGCCGATGACTTGGCCAAGGCGACCGATATTGCCCGTGACATGATCACCCGCTACGGTATGGACGAAAACCTGGGTAACGTGGCCTACGAACCGCCGCAGTCGCCCTTCCTGAACGTACCGGGCGCCGCACCGCAAGGCGGCTTTCGGATCAGCGAAGTCACCGCTCAACAGATCGACCAGACCGTGCGCAACATCATCGCCGAATGCTTCGAACGCGCCTACGGTCTACTTCAAAGCAACCGCGATGTGCTGGAACGCTGCGCCCAGCAACTATTGCAACAAGAAACCCTGGACGAAGGCACGATTCGCGAGCTGACTAAGGACCTGCAGCCCTGGAAAGGCGCTTCAAGGGCTGCGATCAGAGCAACACTTTAAGGAGTGACGTATATGGGTATTATCCGCTCCAGCGACTTGATCCGGATTTCGGCCCAGGGCGCCGGCTTACTCGTCATCTTGCTGTTCTTGTCCTGCGTTCGTGCCGAAGGCCCCGGCACGTGGGACAAAGGAAGCGGCGTCAGGCCGGTGACCCCGCGCGGCCCGCTTTCGCTCGACGAACAGGCCACTATCGACCTGTTCGAGCGCACCAAGAACTCGGTGGTCTATATCTCCACCCAGCAAAGGGTCATGGACCCGTGGACACGAAACGTGTTCAACATCCCGCGGGGAACCGGTTCCGGCTTCATTTGGGACCATAGAGGCCATGTCGTCACCAATTTTCACGTGGTGGAGGGCGCCAGCGGGGCTACCGTGAAACTGGCCGACGGGCGCGAATACAGCGCTGCCCTGGTCGGCACCAGTAAAGCCCATGATCTGGCCGTATTGAAGATCCCGACCGGCACCGATGCGCCGGCGCCGTTGCCGGTGGGCACCAATCACGATCTGCGCGTGGGCCAGAAGGTGTTCGCCATCGGCAATCCTTTCGGTTTGGACTGGACGCTCACCACCGGCATCGTCTCGGCGCTGGATCGCTCCCTGAGCGGGGAGTCTGGCGTTACCATCGAGCATCTGATCCAGACCGATGCCGCCATCAATCCCGGCAATTCCGGCGGCCCGCTATTGGATTCCGCCGGCCGGCTGATCGGCATCAATACCACGATTTACAGTCCTTCAGGGGCGTTTTCCGGGGTCGGCTTCGCGGTCCCGGTCGATACCGTCAACCGCGTCGTGCCCCAACTCATCACGAGCGGCCATTACACACGGCCGGTGCTGGGTATCGCCGTGGACGAAAGCCTCAACCAAATGGCGAGTCGCCGTTTGGGAATCAAGGGCGTTTTCGTGTTGAAGGTGAACCCGGGTTCCGCCGCCCAAGCGGCCGGACTCAAGGGCGCCACCATACTACCCGACGGCCGCATGATACCGGGAGACATCATCACCGCCGTGGAAGGCAAGCCGGTTGACAGTGTGGGCAGGCTTTCCGCCCTTCTGGACGACTATCGGATCGGCCAGACGGTGCGCCTTTCGGTACGGCGCGGGGACACGACGGTGGATGTTGCCGTGCAGTTGCAGGCGGGCACCTGAAGGTCGGTCCGCGGGATCCGGGAGAGTGCGGCCAAACCTTATTCGAATTCGACCGGCGCCGGCCGAGCCACTTTGCCGAGCATATCCATGCCCGACTCTTCCGAAAGCAAACCGACGCCCTTCAAACCCGCCCGTCATGCGCGCCCTCCCCGAACTCCGGGAGCTCTCGATCCTGGCGGAGCACGTTGAGAACGCCGGCTGGGACTGGGCTCGGGTGGAGGTCTTGGCAGAACTCCATCGTGACGGCGAATCGTTTCCGCTGCTGGCCTTTCGCTTCGGCCCGCCTCACCCCGTCTTGCCGACACTGGCGCTGTTCGGCGGGGTGCACGGACTCGAGCGCATCGGCACGCAGGTCGTGACCTCGTACCTCCACACCCTGGTGGAAATGGCGCGCTGGGACCGCGTGACACGCGACATGCTCTCCACCACCCGGCTCCTCATCATGCCCTTGGTCAACCCGGTAGGCATGTATCTCAAACGGCGGTCAAACGGCAACCGAGTCGATCTCATGCGAAACGCACCGGTGCGCGCTGAAGGCGTTTCCCGGTGGCATCTATTCGCCGGCCACCGCATTTCGCCGCGTCTGCCTTGGTATCAGGGTGAGGAAAACGCGCCCATGGAGGTCGAGGCGCAAACCCTATGCGATTGGGTGCGCCGCGAAATCTTTCCCTCACGCACCGCCCTCAGCATCGATGTACACTCCGGCTACGGCAAGGTCGACCGCCTGTGGTTTCCCTTCGCGAAAAGCCGTGAACCATTTCCGGCCTTGGCGCAAACCGTCGCTTTGACGATTGCGTCGCCATTTTTTGCAAAACCTTTTGGGACTTCCGAGTCACCAAAAGGAGCAAAAAATTGGCGACGAGTGATTGCCTTCGGCGCCCCGGCCGTCCCCGCTCGTCTGGTCCGGACCCAACGAGGGGTCCGGACACCGCTCGCAGATGACTCGACGCCCGGTCGCGATGCCTTGTGTAAGACCTACGACCGCCGCTATCGCGTCGACCTTCGGTCTCACACCCGGCGCTCGGGCTTCCGGGGGCTACTCGACTCGCTCGCTCACTCGCTCCATGTCTCGCAGCGAACGTCTGATCGACACGACCCATCCCAACCACGTCTACTGCATCGAGCCGCAATCCCGCCATTATCTCGCCCACGGGGACTTGTGGGACTATCTCTACGAGGAATACCGAGCCGTCCAACCGGAGGGGCACTACATTCCGTTCACGCTGGAACTGGGTTCGTGGCTTTGGGTGAAGAAGAACTGGTCACAAGCTTTCTCCGCCCATGGTTTCTTCAACCCCCACCTCCCCCACCGAGTGCGGCGGACGCTAAGACGCCATCTCCTCCTGTTCGATCTCTTCCACCGCGCTGTCCGCTCACCGGAACCCTGGACCAAACTCGACGAAGCCGAGCGAGAACGGTTGCGGCGGCAGGGATTGGAGTGGTGGTATGCGAAGAGCTAAATAAGGTGCCACTGGCACTAAAGCCGCTTTTACCGAAACCGGCCTCAAGCCGCGCCGTATTCATGAATTCCGCTACGCCGCCGACTCGTGGAACCGCGAACGGCGCCTCGTCACCCGCCTGGAGTTTGGCAGCCAAGCCCCCAATCCCCGCTTCGTGGTGACCCACCTTGACCTTCCGGCAGATGCCCTCTGTGACCACCACTACTGCCTCCGCGGCGAAGCGGACCCATTCGATCGGATCGAACGAGAGCGAAAGCCCCGAAGGGGTGAGCCGCAGGGAGGCGGCGAACAAAATCGGATCAAGGAAACACAACTGGACCTCTTCGGCACCGCGCTAGTTGCCACACCTTTCTCGCGAACGCGCTGCGCCTGCTGTGGGCCGCCCTCGCATATACGCTGATGCAGCGCCTGCGCGAGATCGCCCTCGCCGGCACCGAGCTGGCGCGGGCAACTGCCGCGACGATTCGGGTGAACCTGCTCAAAATCGGCGCCTCGGTGGTGCGCAATACGCGCCGCATTCCTATCCTCTTCGCCTCGCACCATCCTCTGCGCGAGACCTTCCTCACCGCCGCCCGTATCCTCGCGACCTGACCTGGCCCGAGTGCGGTCCTCGGCACGATGACAAACCAGGGGGTAAGGGGGAATTGTGTCTATTGTTCAGAAACCCGCTCCTTTTTGCCCTATTGTCTTCCTAATCGCACGCCTTTGAGCCCACCACCCTGCTACTGCAGCCCGCTAGAGGGAGTTGATGAAATATTCGGGCTAGTGCTGCATCACTTCTCGATTGACGAGTCAAATGGAAAGGAGGCCAGCCAGGGTGGCTGAGCCACGGCAGGGAGACGACGATGGCCAAGAAGTACCGTGTGACGCTAACCCCAGAGGAACGGCAAGAGTTGGAAGGACTGATTGGCAAAGGCAAGGGTGAGGCCCGGAAGCTGGCCCATGCCCGGATTCTACTGCAGGCGGACGAAGCCGAAGGCGGCCCCAAGCGCACGGATGCCGAAGTCGCATCGGTGCTGAATGTGAGCGTCCGGACAGTCGAACGGGTCCGGGAACGCTTCGTCGAACAGGGGTTTGAAGCGGCCTTGGCGCCCAAGCCCAGCGAACGGGTGTACCCCCGTCTTGTGGATGGCGCCCAGGAAGCCCGGTTAATCGCGCTGGCCTGTTCCGCGCCGCCTTTAGGCAAGACCCATTGGACCCTGCGCCTGCTGGCGGAGCGAGTGGTCGAATTGGAAATCGCGGAAACCTGTTCGCATGAAACGGTCCGGCGCGTACTCAAAAAAACGAACTCCAACCGCATCGGCGCAAGATGTGGGTGATTCCGCCCGAAGCCTCGGCCGAATTCGTCGCCCACATGGAAGAGGTGCTGGAGGTCTATCAACGGCCCTATCAACCCGAGCGGCCGGTGGTCTGTTTGGACGAGACCTTCACTCAATTGATGGGTGAAGTCCGGGAGCCGCTTCCGCCCGCACCGGGTCAGGTGGAACGCTACGACAGCGTCTATGTCCGCAATGGCGTGGCGAGCCTGTTCCTGGCCTTCGAGCCTTTGGCGGGGTGGCGCGAAGTCCAGATCACCGAGGGCCGGACCCGGAAGGACTTTGCCCAGGTCGTCCGCGACCTGGTCGATGGCCGGTATCGGGAGGCCGACAAAGTCGTACTGGTGATGGATCAGCTCAATACCCACTCGACCGCCAGCCTGTACGAGGCCTTTGCGCCCGAGGAAGCCCGCCGGATCGCCGAACGGCTGGAGATCCATCACACGCCCAAGCACGGCAGTTGGCTGGACAGGGCCGAAATCGGTTTAAGTGCCCTGGCGCGCGATCTGCCCGAGCGGGTGGGTGAGCGGGCCGATCTGGAGCAACACCTCAAGGCCTGGACCGAGCGCCGCAACCAGACCCAAGTGAAAGCCCAATGGCAGTTCACCACCAAAGAGGCCCGAATCAAACTTCGCAAACTCTACCCCACTTATGACGGGTGACAGAGCACTAGAGCGACATTCAAGCCAGGAAAGGTGCCGCTTAAATGGCCGCTTGCGTTGTCGTTACTGCATCGCTCGCTTCCGCATCTGGCGGGTCGCATCGGCTTGGGTCAGTTTGATCAGTACTATCGACAATTCGTAGAGCAACACGATAGGTGTGCCGAGTGCGATTTGCGATATCAAATCGGGCGGGGTAATGAACGCGGCGACTAGAAATATGCAGACTACTGCGTGGCGGCGGTGTTCAATCAGCGAACTTGCCGAAATCAGGCCGACTTTGGCCAAGATCATCAACAGGATAGGCAACTCAAAACAAAGCCCGAAACCAATGATCAGCTGAATGACGATGTTCAGATACTCGCTTAAGCGCGCTTCCAGCGCGACGGCAAGCGAGGATTCGCCGCCGATCGATTCGAAACTGATAAAAAACGACCAGGCCAGTGGCATTACGACATAAAAAGCCAATGTCGCACCGGCCACGAATTGAATCGGCGTCATCAAGAACAGCGGAAAGAGCGACCTCCGCTCATGGGAATAGAGACCAGGCGCCAAGAAGCGCCAGACCTGAATCAAGATCAACGGAATCGTGAAAAAAAACGCCGTAAAGCAAGACAATTTCAAATAAGTAAAGAATGCCTCGTGCAGACCGGTATAAATCATTCGGCGGTTTTCAACGATTCCGAACGCCTGTTCCAGCGGTTGCAAGAGAAACGAGTAGATTTTGTCAGCGAAGTTGTAGCTGACCGCAAATGCGGCGGCAAAAAATAACAGACAGTAAATCAGCCTTCTGCGGAGTTCGATCAAATGCGTGAGTAAAGGGGCTTTCGACAGATCTAATTCTTCGCTCATTGGTCAGGGATCTACTGAACGGCTGGATGGGAAACGCGGTGAGCGCGGACATACAAAATATTATTTGGGCGCTTCCGAGGCGGCTCTTCGCTCCGCGGCCAATTGCTTTAATTCTTGCAATTTAAGTTCGTATTTCTCGCGTCGTTTGGCATGCTCCTCGGCGCTCATAGTACCGGGAACATAGTTTTCGGGAAGATATTCCGGCAGCTTGCGTATTTCCTCCGGTACGTAGCCGACCCACGATTCCGTAGTATCGGCTCCGCTGGCGAGATCAATCTCCTTTTCCAGGGTTCCGAGGCCCATTTGCACGTCGCGGTATAACGATTTTATGCGTCTAACGATACCCCCGATTAAACGCATCAGCTTGGGCAAGTCCTTCGGTCCGACCAAGATCAAAGCCAATACACCGCAAAAAACCAGTTCCGTCCATCCTAAATCGAACATATGCCAAACCTGGTTAATCGTTTGTCGATGTGGCCGACTTTGATACGGTTTTGGGATGATCGAACTGATTCGATGCCGCGGTTCTTTCAGGTTCGTCCTCCCTTAGACCGGCCTTAAAGCTCTTGATACCTGCTGCCAGATCCGACATCAGAGCGGGTATCTTGCCCCGGCCGAACATCAGCAGGAATAAAACCGCGACCAACAACAGTTGCCAGATACTTAAACCCATCGCGCAATCCTCCGGTGCATTGTGAACGTGCATACATAAAAGCAGCCAATTGTTGCAGCATCATGACCGGGAGCATTTGCCGCAATGAGCGGACGATCGGGCACCCGGTCGATGGCTGCCAAATACCCCCTGTCTAGGCTGTAGTGCGCCTCTTGGCCCAACCTCGGAAACCTGCCAGTCCGGAAAAAAACAGCCATGCTGTAGAAGGAAGCGGGACGGCCGAAACATTGACCGCCAAGTCATATGGATAAGGTGCGGCAAACCCGAAATCGGAACCACCGACCGCGATCGTATAGATACCGGAGGTCGATAAGAATATGTCTTCCAGGCTGCTGCCGGCGAAACCGAGATTCGGGGTACCGGCAATGAAAGTACCGAATTCGAAAGTCACGGGGTCTTCGAAGCTGGCGGCATTGTCGAAGGCAAAGCCGATTGAATCGGAAACCGCGCCTCGATACACGCTGATGCCGAAATCGATTTCGGCGTCGACCGTCACGCTCAGATAGCTGGGTGTGTCGATTGTCAGCGTCCAGAAATCCACACCGTTGCCCGCGGAACTGTTCAGAACCCAACCGTCCGCAGTCGAGACGTCATCCGAAAACACGCCGCCGCCGGTGACGTCGCCGATAATGCTTGCACTGGACACCGAGGCACCCGCCAGTAACGCGACAAGACTCGCTACGCCAAGAAACGGATTCATCATTAAACTCCTCTCAAGTGGAACGCTATCGAGAAGGGAATCGCATTGCTGGCGATTCCCCTAACTTCGCTTACAGAGCGCCGTTTTCCCAAGGACCGGTAATGGCGAACGTAACGCCCGGCGTCTGGATATTGACGAACAGCCAGCGTCCGTGAAATGTTGCGCCGGCCCATTCGTTGCCTCGGAAATCGCCGGTAGGACTGGAAAGGAAGCCTGCCTTGGTTCCGGGATAAGCCGCATCGATCGCGTCGATCCAACCGGACTGAAAGGCCATCCGGTTTTCCGCGAAGGTGAATGTCTGGCCGGTTTGGGTTAACCCGACCAAGCGTTTGGGGTTTGAGCTGCCGTCCTCGCACATCAGGATCGAGCCCCTGGGGCTTACCGCGATATTGTCGGGACCGTTGACGGCGCTGCCGTCGGGCGAATTGAAGATCAATGTGCAGGTTTCCGCACGCGGGTCGTAGCAAAAAATCTGTCCCAGGCGGGCCGGGCCGCCGTCAGTCGCGCAGAAATAAATCTTGCCGTGGTCGTACCAGCAGCCTTCTCCACGGGATATGATCGCGGCATGGTTCGCTTGTGCGAAGCATTGTTCGCTCTTGGCATCGGGATCGGGAATTTCCTGCCAGGTTACGTCCCAAACGGTACCCTGGGTGGCGAATCGGGTGTCCAAGCGGGGCGTGTTGTTCAATACCATCGCATACAAGGTGCCGCCGGCTTTCAGATCGCCCCAGCTACCTTCAGGCTCGAACTTGTAGAAACCGGATGTGCCAGTGTCTTCGGTTAGGTAGACGAAGCCGGTTGCCGGATCGACCGCCGCCGCTTCGTGCGAAAAACGGCCCATTTCCCGGATCGGCTTGCCGTCCGAAATGCCGAAGCCGGGCACTTCGAACACATAGCCGTGATTGAAGCCTTGATTGCCGACCCCCCAGTTGTGAAAAGTCTCTTCGCATGACAGCCAAGTACCCCATGGCGTGGGGCCGCCGGCACAATTGCGGATCGTGCCGCCGAGGCTGTTATAGGACGATACGAACTCGCCTTTGATGATATCGAACAGCAAAGTGCTCGTGCCGCCGCCTTGCGCCGGGTTATAAACCCCGCGATTGCCGACAGGATGGGTTTTGCGGCCCGAGGTGCTGCCGACTTCATGATTTCTTACCAATGCGATCGTGTTTCCGCGCGCGGCGACTACCGCCATGCCGTCATGGAGCGAGTTCGTAATCGTTCCGTCGCTCTGCGGCTGTCCTGTCCAGCCAAACGAGATATATTCGAAACCTTCCGGCAACGCCAACAGCGGCAACCCGGTCGCTTTGCAGTTGGTCACTTGTAGCGGCCCATAGTCATCCGAAAAAGGTAACGGCGCCGCGCTGACGCGATTCGACAGTGCCGCGAAAGCAGTCGACGCGGCAACAGCCGCGCTGCCTTTTACAAAATCCCGTCGGCTAATGACGGGTTGAATGGATAGCTGATCGAAAGGAACTCGGTCCGCTAACGTGGCCGTTTGTGATTTGTTCATGAGTGTCTCCCTCTTAAATTTGTAATAGGAACGGGTTTTTTCCATTGAGTTTTCAGGGGTTAACGCTCGCTGAGCCTTTAACCCGGTCACATGATGCCGAGGCAGGATGTCAAAGCCGTTAAGGTTTGGTTACAAATCGGTAATGAACGTCTGCGGGCGGTTTCACGTCCTTTGGGACAGCATGAAATACCGCAGGAAGCTTTTCGCTCGCACCTCCGGGGCCGTCATGAACAGGTTTCCCTAGGATTCATCCGAGACTGGGATAAAACGCGAACTTCGACACCCCGCCATAACGCCCTCCATCCCCAACTGCTGTCATCCATTCGTCACCCAACCGCAATATTGGTGTCATACCGCTTCCGTAAAGTGCCGCTCCATCGAAGCACAGACGGAAGGCTTGCATGTCAGTACAAGACGCCATTTCTCTCTCGTCCCGCCCTCGCCGCTACGTCTCCGAAATTGCCCACGATACGGCGACCATCCGCGCGACCCAAGCCCTGCGCTACCACGTGTTCGTCGAAGAGATGGGAGCTCGCCTGCACTCCAGGATCGAGGGTCTCGATGATGACGAGATCGACGACTACTGCGACCACTTGTTGGTACGCGATAGCCAAACCGGAAAGATCGTCGCCTGTACCCGTCTGCTGAGCGATCTTCAGGCAGCGCGGCTGGGGCGGTTTTATTCCGAGAGTGAATTCCATCTCGACAGGGTTCTGGCTCTGCCCGGACGTTTTCTCGAAATCGGCCGCACCTGCGTCGATCCGTCCCATCGCGGCAGCGTGGTTCTAGGGACCTTGTGGAATGGACTGGCGGACTATGTCTACAACGGTCGTTTCAATTATTTGATGGGCTGCGCCAGCATCCCGCCGGGACCTCGCGGCTTCGCGGTCGACGCGGTTTACCGCCGGATCGAGCCGAGCCAGTTCGGCCCGGCCGAACTGATGGTAAAAGCAAGAAATCCGGTGCCCGAACATAAGCGCTGCGTTCAGGACGAAAGCGGCATTCCTCCTCTGTTGCGGGCCTATCTGAGGCTGGGCTGCTGGGTCCTGGGCGAGCCTTTCTGGGACGAGGACTTCGGCGTCATGGATGTATTCATCCTGCTGGACCTTTCCCGTATGCAGACCCGCTACGAGAAGCGCTTCATCGCCAGCAAGCAGGAAAATGCGTGTGCAGCGCTGGCGGCAGTGGTTTAGGGTTCTGGCGGTCGCCGCCATGTTCGCGGCAGGCATCGTAGCCGTCAGCGTGCTCATGCCGGCAGCGCGGATCTTTCTGGCGGGGAGGCGGGCAACCCAATGGAACGATGCCATCATGGTGACCTGGAATCGCGCCGTTTGCCGGATTCTCAATCTGCGTCTCCACATCCACGGTCGGCCCGATCCGCTCGCCGGGTTGATCGTCGCCAACCACGTTTCTTGGCTGGACATCATCGCTATCGGCGCGCAAGGCCCCTGTTTGTTCATCGCCAAACGTGAAGTCGCCGACTGGCCCGTTCTCGGCTATCTCGCGAAACGAATCGGCACGCTCTTCGTTCAACGAGGCGATGCCGCGCAGAGCGCAGTCGTGGCCGAGCGGATGGTATGGCAGTTACGTCAGGGCAAACGGCTCGTGTTGTTCCCGGAAGGCACAACTTCCACGGGCAACCGGGTGCTGCGCTTCCACGGCAAGCTGTTCCTCCCTGCGCAGCGGGCGAGAGTCCGCGTCCAGGCGGTCGCTCTACGTTATGAGGGCGAAGCGGCGCGGTGCGCTCCGTTTGTCGGGGATGACGCGTTTCTACCGCACCTCCTCGGCATCCTCAAGCTCGATCGGATCGATCTTGATTTGCGCTATTGCCCTACCGTTCCTCCTGGACCAGGACCGAACGAGTTGGCGCAGACCACTCGTCGCCAGATCGCTACCGCGCTGGGTGCCGAGGCTCCGTCACGCTGGCTGGGCATCATGACTTCGTAACCGCTTCGTCACGGCGCTTTTAAGAAGCGCGAATTTAGGTCTTCGCTCGTTTCAACCGCTGCAAGGGCAATCCATGAAGCTTAAATACCGTACCGTTTGGATTTCCGACGTACATCTAGGGACGAGGGGCTGCAAGGATGAATATCTCCTCGATTTTCTGCGGCACATCGAATGCGAACGCCTTTATCTGGTGGGCGATATCATCGATTTCTGGAAGCTCAAGAGCGGTGTTTACTGGCCCCGCCTGCACAACGAGATCGTCCGCACCGTCATGGCGATGGCGGCTCGGGGCACACGGGTGATTTACATTCCGGGCAACCACGACGAAATCTTCCGCGGCTATATCGGCACGGTGTTCAACGGCATCGAGATCCACGCCAGCGCGGTCCACGAGACGGCGACCGGACGCCGGCTTCTGGTGCTGCATGGCGACGAGTTCGACGGCGTGGTCTGCTCCAGCCGCTGGCTGGCGGTTTTGGGCAGCGGTGCCTACGACTTTCTGATCGAGGTTAACCGCTGGTTCAATCATGTCCGCCGCATTCTCGGTTTTCCGTACTGGTCGATGTCGGCCTACGTCAAGCACAAAGTGAAGAATGCGGTGAACTTCATCTTCGATTTCGAACGGGTACTGATCCACGAGGCCCATGAACAGAATCTGGACGGCGTGATTTGCGGCCATATCCATCACGCCACCATTCGAACGACCGAGCACGGCACACTGTACGGAAACTGCGGCGATTGGGTGGAAAGTTGCACGGCTCTGGTGGAAAGCCATGCCGGAGCACTGTCCGTCATCCGCTGGCTGGAAGAAAGCACCCAACTCCTGGAGGACTCCGCGCTTGAAACTCGCGCTGATAACGGACGCCTGGCTACCACAAACTAACGGCGTCGTCACCACGCTCCGCGCGGTCTGCAATGAATTGAACGCCATCGGACACTCAGTCGAAACCTTTACGCCGGACCTGTTTCGAAACTGGCCCTGTCCAGGTTATCCCGAAATCCGGCTGGCGCTGGGCTGCGGACCGAAACTCCGCACCCGGCTCGACCGCTTCGAACCCGACGCCATTCACATCGCCACGGAAGGCCCGCTCGGACTGACCGCCCGGCGTTATTGCAAGCAGCGCGGGCTTCCTTTCACGAGTTCTTTCCATACCCGCTTCGCCGAGTACATTCACCTTCGCACCGGTCTGCCGCTCTCGGTCGGCTATGCCTATTTACGCTGGTTTCACAGCGAGAGCGTACGCGTGATGGCGGCGACCCCTGCCTTGCTGGAAGAACTGAAGGCACGGGGCTTCAAGAATCCGGTCTTGTGGTCGCGCGGCGTGGACACGGAATTATTCCGTCCCCGAAGCAAAGACTTTCTCCCGGATGCCCACCCGGTGATGCTCTACGTCGGGCGGGTGGCCATCGAAAAGAACATTGAGGCGTTCCTCGAACTGGATATACCCGGTACCAAGTACGTCGTCGGCGACGGGCCGCAACGGCAGGAACTGGAACGCAAGTACCCCGAGGTACACTTCGTCGGTTACAAGTACGGAGAGGAACTGGCACGCTATCTCGCGGCCGCCGACGTCTTCGTTTTTCCTAGCCGGACCGACACCTTCGGTCTGGTCATGCTGGAGGCACTGGCATCCGGTGTTCCGGTGGCGGCATTTCCGGTGGAAGGTCCCAAGGACGTGATCTTGAGCCGGCGGGTCGGCTGTCTGGACGAATACCTCAAGAAAGCGATTACCGAGGCACTGCAACTCGACCCCGAAGACTGCCGCCGATACGCTCTCCAATATTCCTGGCGCGACTGCGCCCTACAGTTCGAGCGTTATCTCGCCCGCATTCCCAAGAATGGACCGCGTTCGGCGGCATGGTGGCAGCGATCTTCCTGATTTCCGAGCATCGTCATCATTTCTTCATTTTTTCGTCACGGAACCGTCATCCATCCCAGCTAACGTGTTGCAACAAGCACAGGAGATCAGCGTGCCATGAAGCTAATGCAGGCGACAAAAACCTACGACGTCGATCTGTTCCTCTGGGTTACACGACGGAGATCCCAACGCATCCTGGTAAGCGGCGCGCAACGCGTGTCCTACAACAGCGACTGTCACTTGTACCTGATCCCCGGATTAGCCCTGACCTTAAACGGAAAGCCCGCCGAATTGGCTTTGCTAGCCTGTCCGCTAGCGGTTTTCGCGATCGAACGGCCACTTTATTTCTTCCTCAAAAATCTGTGCCGCCGCAATCCGCCTCAGACCGAGCCCAAACATCCCGAGCTTCGTCATTCCGTCCGACCACACCTCGGCGGCGTTCTTCGCGGCAATCTTGCTGAGTTTTTTGCGAGGCCCTCGCGCCTCTCGCGATCACCTCACCGGTGCCAATGGACATGGCGCGAGTCGTGCTCGGCGTCCAATCCCCCACCGGCACGCTGGTCGGCGCGCCGATGGGAATCCTATTGTCTTTCTTGAGTTTAGAGATCCAGCTTACGTGAAAGTGTTCTATGGCGTTCAGGCTACCGGCAATGGCCACATCACCCGAGCACGAGTGCTCGCGCCCAAGCTCAAGGAGGCCGGAGCCGAGGTCACTTACTTGTTTACCGGCCGCCCTTGGGAAAAGCTGTTCGAAATGGATATCTTCGGCGACTACCAATGGCGTGCCGGACTCACCTTCGAAACCAAGGCCGGCGGTATGCGTTACCTCAAAACCGCCTTCCGCAACAATCTCGCGACCTTCGTCCGCGACGTCAAGACACTGGACTTGAGCCCATACGACGTCGTCATCAGCGATTTCGAGCCGGTCACCGCCTGGGCCGCACGCCTCCAAGGCATCAAGACCGTCGGCATCGGCCATCAGTATGCGTTCGCCTACGACATCCCCAAAGCGGGGGCGGATATTCTGGGACGCCTGGTACTTCGGTATTTCGCCCCGGTCACGGTCGCTTTGGGCGTGCACTGGCATCATTTCCACCATCCCATTCTCCCGCCCATCATCGAGACCGAGTTCGAACCGGCCGAGGTCCAGCCGGACAAGATCGTCGTTTACCTACCCTTCGAAGACGTGAACCAGGTCGTACGGTTGTTGAAACCGTTCCGCCACCACCAGTTCCACATCTACAGCTCGACTATGGCGGATGAACGCCATCCACGGCCCGGACACATCCAGATCAAGCCGCTTTCCCGCAAGGGATTTCAGCGCGACTTCGCCGAGGCTGCCGGGGTCATTTGCAACTCCGGATTCGAATTGACCAGCGAGGCGCTCCATCTCGGCAAGAAGCTTCTGGTGAAGCCGCTGCGCGGTCAGATGGAACAACTCTCCAACGCGCTCGCCCTGGAGGTCCTGCAACTCGGACAAGTGATGCAAAGCTTGGACGGCCACACGATCGAGGTCTGGTTGCAACAAAGTCGAGCCACACAGGTCTCTTATCCCGACGTGGGTCGAGCCATCGTCGACTGGTTGATGCAAGGTGACCTCAGGGTCGACAAGTCCTGGGTGGACGGCATTTGGAACCGGGTCCATAAAATCGAGGCGTAATTTCGAGCCGTGGAGGGTAAGAGCACTCAAGGCCGGAGTCTTTTCGTCACGCTCCTACGGCAAACCAGGCTTGGCGGAAACGGAATCCACTTGTTCAGAGCTTCCCTAAAACGTCTTGATCCCGACGATCACGAAGGCCGCCATCGCCCCCACGGATATCGCAAGGGCAGCGGCGCTGCGCTTCCTAAGGACGAATTCCGCACCGTAAAGCACCACCGCCGATTGAATCGCCAGTTTGGCGAAGTTCACCTCGTCGAAGACCGGCAGGTTGGCCGCTGCCAGCAAGATCGCTAGGACCAGAAAATCGGACGGTGTGACGGAAAAGTAATCGGGTCTCGCGAAACGCACGCCCACGGCGGTGACGCCCGCCAAGACCAGGAAGAAATATTTCAGCCCCTGGTGCCAAGCGTGTCGTTCCATGATGGCGGAAAGCTCGATCGAATAAATTACCAGGATGACGCAGGCATAAATCACGAAGCGCTCGATCCATCGGGCGATCGACAGCCGCAAGAGGCGGGCGGCCAGCCACGTCGAGAGACTCACGGCGACGAAATACCTGATGTCGGGCGCCAACTCCTTGGCCGTCACGCTGCCGGTGATCAAGAATCCGGTAATGAGCAGGCTCAATATCCGACCTGGGATTTCGTCGAGCCTCACTCGGTCGCGAAGACGTTTCAGAAAGCCGGTTAACGGTGACACGCCGCGACGCAAGCGCCAGCCCGTGATTCGCGCGAGCGGATAAAACAGGACGATCGCCGCGCTCAGACCGAGATAGAGCGCGGCGATCAGCCAAAGCGACTCGTACCTCAGCAGATAAGCGGAGATCACGAAGAGGGACTGAATGGCGTATATGGCCAGTACCGCTTCGTATTGATCGAATCCCAAGGCCAGCAGCTTATGATGAAAATGATTCTTGTCGGGCTTGAACGGTGAGCGGCCTTCGGCGATCCGTTGCCCCATCACCATCAGAGTGTCGATGATGGGCAGTCCCAGGATCGGCAGGGCGAGTCCCGGCGTGACTGCCGTGTTCACATGCTCGGTCAGCATCAGCGCCAGCACGCCCAGGCTGAAACCGAGAAACTGGCTGCCGGTGTCGCCCATGAACACCATGGCCGGGTGGGTGTTGTAGCGGAGAAAGCCGAGCGTCGCGCCGATGATCGCGAGACTGATGAAAACCAGTTCATCGCCTTCCGCGAGATCGGCCAGAAACGCGATGCAGGCGAGGCTGAGAAGGCTAAGACCGGCGGCGAGGCCGTCCAGCCCGTCCGCCAGATTGGTGGCGTTGGTCGCTCCGAGCAGAAAAAAAACGGTCAAAGGATAGGAAACCAGCCAGGGTATCTCGCTGTTTTCGAACCCGGGCAAACGCTCGACTGCCAGCCCGCCGAGCCCGACCACCACGGCAATCGCCAAGAGTTGCCCGGCGAATTTGATGCGGTAATCGAGATCGACGCGGTCGTCCCACAGGCCGAAAGCGGCGATCACGCCGACGCCGTACAGAAACATCTCGCAGCTTCGGCTCAAATCGAGCCAAACCAGCACCGAAACGACCGCGCCGATGACCATGCCGATGCCGCCGATCCGGGGAATCGCCGCGCGGTGAATCTTGCGCCCGTCCGGCAGGTCCACGAACCCCAAGCGGGGCGCCAGCCGCATGAACATCGCGACCAGTACCATCGTGACGAATAGAGCGGTGAGGAAGACGACAAAATGAACCATAAACCTGCGATCCGCATCGCCCCCGAGTCCTATTTGGCGATATGCCGGTCCAATCGCGGCACCAGCGAGCCGAGAAAACCGACCAGACGTGCTTCCGTCTCCGCCTGGCTCTCTCCCTCCGGCGCCCGGGTGGTAAGACGCACTAGGGCGCCGTCGCTACGATTCCGCGTCAGCGCGTCCCAGAACAGATACCACTTGACGAGATACTCGTTGGTCATGGTTCTGCCGCGTTGTTGAAACCAGTAGTAAACCAATTGCCTGTCATCGCCCTTCTGGATCAGAACTCGGTTGACCCTGAGCTCATCGCCGTACAGCTGGATACCTGGCACCGATACCGTTTCCAGGGATTTGATCTCCCATCCGCCACCCGGTATGCAGGAGCGCGGCGAGTGCACCGATTCCCCCTTGCGCTGGGAAGCGTAGTAGGCCGTGTAGAGATTGACCGGAGGCGCGTCGCCTCTGCGGAAATCGGCCAGGATGTAATCGTCGAATTTCAATGCGTCGACGTAGTGCGGATCCATGATCAGGCGATGCCCCTGCCAAGCGTCCATTACCATCGGGAACTCGGCGAAAGGCGCTCGAGGCGGAATCGATTCCTCCCGCTGCTGCAAGGACAGCGACAAACCGGCCGCGAGCGCCAGCATGCCCCCGACCGCCCAGAATTCCCGTGGCGTTCTCGCTGTCCGGTACGGCGCTCCGGTCGGCGGTCCCGGAAGGACGATGCCGAACACCTCACGAAGCGGCCGCCGGTCCCCGCCGATCCGCGCCAGCAAGCCGATCTCCGCGATCAGAATGGCGGTGCAAGCCATGAAAACAGCCCAGCCTTCGAAATCGTGCAGAAAGCCCTCCGCCATCGATCGCCCCTGATACTCGACGAGCACCCCGATGAGCCCCACGCGCAGGCCGTTCATCAGCACCGCGATAGGAACGCTCGATAAAAAAACGACCGCACGCTTCCAGAACGCCGCCTTGAACAAATAAGCGCAAATGAACGAGAGACCCATGAGCGGAAACAGGTATCGAAGCCCGCTACACGCTTCCACGACCTGCAGCTTGTAAGCCCCGAGGTCGATCACGTTTCCTTCCAGGTACACGCTGATGTCACAGAGTCGAATCAAGCCGACTCCGAGTTGTGATGACAGGAGCTGCAGCTTCGAGGACAGGCCCTGATAAATGAAGTTCGGCAGCGGAATCGCAAAGAACAGAAAGAACAGCGGAACCCGGATCAAGTTGAATACCTCGGGCCCGAAAATCGCGAGAACCGTACCGAACAGCACGATCAGAAAGGCGTACTGCTCGATGATGAACAGCGCGCTGAATTCGCCCAGAAAGAAAAACGCCAACCCTAAAGCGACCAACCCCAAACCGGGCGGGTAGCCAACCCAGTTCGCAGCCGCGATATCGTTCTTTCTTTGCCAAATCAGGAAAGCCGTAACGAAAGGAACAAGGATGCCGTGGCTGTATTCTTCGCTGCTCAGCCAAATGTTCACGGTATAGGCCAAGGCATCGAAAAAGATCACCAGGATCAAGATGCCGAGCACGGCGATTTTCAGCCAAAACCGGCCTGACGCGTGCGGGTTCGACGCAGACCGGGCTTCTCTCGCCACATTTCGAACCATGTTCGGTCCTCTACGCCGCCGCGTCAGCGCAGCGCCGTGCCGACCCGATTCGACCATTTCATGCGCACCACGCGCCATGCGAATTTAGGCAACTCGGCTTGGCGGGAAAGTCTTCGAGGCTCCTGTGCCAGGCGGTAAAACCATTCGAGGTGCATGCGCTGGAACAACGGCGGCGCGCGCCGAACCTTTCCGGCGATCACATCGAAACTGCCGCCCACCCCCTGGCAGACTTTCACTGCGAGCTCCGGCACGTACCGCCTCATCCAGAGTTCCTGCCGGGGACTTCCCAAGGCGACGAACAGGATTTCGGCCTGCGAGGCATTGATGTCGGCCACGAGTTTGGGCATATCGGGTTCGCGCACATAGCCGTGCTGATGTCCGACAACACGAAGCCCCGGATACCGCTCGGGAAGAATGCGAGCCACTTTTCCGTTCACGTCCGGGCTAGCCCCGTACAAAAAGACCTTTCTACCCTGGGCCGCACCGATCTCGCAGATCGCGGGCATCAGGTCTGCGCCCGCCACACGGCTGAGACGCCCCAGGCCGAGCCAGCGTGCCGCCCAGACCACGCCGATACCGTCCGGAATAAGCAGCTTCGCGCTGTTTAAGGCCTCGAGTAGCCGGACATCGTCGCGCGCGCGCATGATCTTTTCCGGATTGACGGCAGCGATGAACCCGGCGTGGTCTCCTTCAAGAAGCTTGCCTACGGTCTCGAGCGCCCGGGGGAAATCGACTGCATCTACGGGTACGCCGAAAATATCGATTCTCTGGTTATCCATAACCTTCCTTCCCTGTAATGAGCCAACTCGCGATCCAGCACATGTAGGCCGGAATAAGCATGTCCTGAGCGAAGACGAAGGGCGTTAGCGTTTCCGGCGCTCATACATATCCCGCATGCCGGGAACGGCTTCGCCTTATCCCGGCCTACCATCGAAGATATTTCCTGTTTGTTCGAAAAATGGGATAACAAGCCAACTCGCGATCCAGAAACGCTTCCAAAGCGGTGATGGCTTCGCGTTCGGCACTGCTGAACGAGAACGCCGTCCGAAATTGGTGGGGAAACCGGTCGGCATAACGGACCCGGATGGCGTTCGCCGGTACCCGGACGCCGTAGCGCGGAGAACGCCAGCCGAGCATAGGCGCCGTTTCTCCGTAGTGCAGAGTTACGGCTCCTCCTGCAACCTCCAGACTACCGACCATATCGCCATCGCGCAGGACGAATCCCGCTTCGACGGGCTCGGCATCCACACCGAGATGCCAGAACAATTCGGCGAGGTGATGTCCCTGCCCCGCAAGATAATCCAGGACCAACAGATGGTCCGACCCGTCGAAAGCCACCGCGCGCCAATGGATAACGTCTCTGCTGCGGTAACCATCATGCCGCGCCAACAAGAAAATTCTCCCGCTGTCGTCGCGACGAAAGGTGACCAGCGAGGCTTTGGGGGCATGCGACCATTGGAAGGCCGTTTCCTGCCGAGCCTGATCCCGGCCGTCGACGCGCACTGTGTTGTGGGCGGCCGTGCTCCGAAACCAGTGCCGCCAGGCGGGATCGCCGGTGTAGGTATACGTGTTAGGATCGATCAGAAGCTCGCGCCCGCAGACCGTCACATGCAGCGACAAGGCATCGGCATGGCCGTGCCCGCAGGCCGGCGGCATGCCGAGCGGGCCATGGTCGAAGACCAGCCGGACCGGCTTTCGGCCGTGTGTCCTGACGAGCGTATATCCCGCATCCGGAAAAACTGCCGGGTTTTCCGCGGGCGCTGGCCCATTCCAGCTGATGCGTAGATGAGGAGATAGAGCGTAGCCGTCGTCGCTGTCCCCCACGCGGGGCAAACTCTCGGGACCGTCCGCCATAGCGCTCAGGAAACGGCGGCCTCGGCGCACGGCATCGGACAGAACGCGTGGCACCGAACGCCGATGGTGTTCGAGCAGTGCTTGCGCCAGACCGAGCAAATCGACGACAAAAAGCTGGTACCAGAAGGACTGCTCGATTCCGCCCCCGTCCGGCAGCACTTGCCGCTCCGCCTCCTCTTGCAGGATTCCGAGTCCCTGCGCCAGCCATCGGGCTGCATCGGCATGTTCCGGGAACAAGATTCCGGCGTACACCAACCCCACGGCTTCCGCGACGGTGTGATTCCCGGCTGAGGAGTGGAGCGACGGCCTTTGGGCGATCAGGAAAGCGTGGGAGAAAACGAGTTTCAGAAGGTCTCGCCAGGTCGATTCCGGAGCGCGCAAGCGATGTCTCACCAGATCCAACGCATGACACACGGCGATCAGGCGCAGCGCGCATTCCATAGCCGAGACATAGTGGATTCCCGTCAAGGGTGGATTGGCCCGCACCCAGGAATCCAGCATCGTCTCCAGCAAAACCAGCGCCCTTTCGGCACGGGCTTCATCCCGTAGCGCCAGCAACGCGAGGCTCACGAGCTGCTGCAAGCGAGCGGGCTCCCAAACCACGCGGGCATCGCCGTAGGGATTCCCTTGCCGATAGGCGATGTTGCCAAAAAAAATTTTGGGCCACATCTTTCCGGTGTCCGGCGCGCGATGCCAAGCGGCATCGCCGTTCCAGCACCAAGCGAAACCGAGCGCAGGCCAGTGGCCGGCGAGCAGCGCTTCCTTGGCGGTTTCGTCCGGATCGAACACCCAATCAAGATCCGGCAACAGACGCGTCGGTGAACGACAAAAACCGACCTCCGCCGGTTGCAGCGGAAGCGAGTGAGAAATGCCCCGCCGGTATGCTCGGGCCATGTTTCGGACCCGGCGCCATTCTTTCAGACGATGGCCGAGCTCCGCTCCGCTCATGACGCTCAAGCGTTTGACGTACCAACGGACCTTGTCGTAAGCCGTAACGCTCATGCGGAGTCGGACCTCCTTTCCGCGGGTAGGAGCGAATCGGGAAACCGGGACTCACGCTCTGGAGCAAAAACGCGAAGACCATCGATCTGCACCGCGCTCCGTGTCCTAAGCGACTCCTTCACGGCAAAGGTCGTATCGGTACTCGCCAGAATGTCCGCGAACGGGATCACCCGGCCGCCCCGGCCCTGGGTCGCGGAGACGAACTGCCGGACCATCTCTTTCTGACCCTTGTCCTGATTGAACAGCCGTTCGCGTTTCGGCCTACCGCAGCCATGGATTTCCAGCTCCCTGAAGTCGCGCAGGATTCCGGTAATCCCGGCGCGATAAACCTCCAGATATTCCTTGGCGAGGCTCTTGGCTCCGTTGGCGCAATAGAGAATCGTGCCTACCGAGCCGTCCACGAAAGACAACGTGATGGCGAGCGTATCCTCGGTCCTCTCGGGGTCCGCCATCGCAGCCGCATAAACGCTTTCCGGCGAGGATTCGGTCAGATAGATCATCAGGTCCACGAAATGGCAGATCTCCCCGACGATCCGTCCGCCGCCCAATTCGACATCCTGGATCCAACTATCGGGTGGAATCGGTCCGGCGTTGACCCGGTACATCAGACACATAGGCCCTGCCCCCAGCGCCTCTTTCAACCTAACCGCGAGCGGCGCGTAACGCCGGTTGAATCCCACCATGAGCAAAGGCGCCGACGGCTGCAGCTGCGCCCGTTCGTAGACCTCCCGAATCGCATCACGCTCGTCCGGCGTCAAGCAGAGCGGCTTTTCGACGAACACGTGCTTGCCTTTTTCCAGCGCCTTAAGCACGAACTCGGCATGGCTATCGTGGCGGGTGGCGATGAACACCGTATCCGTCGCTTCATCCTCCAGAACATCCCTTTCGTCCGCCGAGCAGAAACGAAAACCGAACTTTTCCGCCACGGTCCGAGAACTGGTTCCGGTAGACGTCACCACACCCGCCAGTGACACGCCGTCGCAAGCCGCGACGTTCGGCAGGAGATGACTCATCGCATAACTCCCCGCGCCAATGAAGGAAATACCCCTGCCCGCCGGCTCGTCCCTTCGAGGCTTGGGTGGCGCCATGTCGATGCGCCGTTCTGGGTGGGCGCCGGCCGCGTCGTATTCCAGCAGAATGCCGAGAAACTCTTCGTTTCGGTTCAGGATCAGATCGTAAGCGGCTGGCGCTTCGTCCAATTTAAAGCGATGGGTGGTCAGATAGGACAGATCGATACGACCGGAATGGACGAGCGATTGAAAAGCCCGCATGTTGCGGTTTTCGGTCCATCTCACGTAGCCCACTGGGTAATCCAGCCCTTTCTCCTCGTAATTCGGATCGTAACGTCCGGGACCATAGGAGCAGGACATCTTGAGTGAGAGTTCCTTTCGGTAGAAGTGCGGTTCCCGATCGAATCCGGTCGGCACTGCCCCGACGACTACCACAGTACCGCGCGGTCTCAGCAATTGTCCCGCAAGATTGATCGGCTGAAGACTGTGCGTCGCTGCGGTGATGATGACGGCATCGGCACCGATGCCATCCGTGAGCTCGGCAACGATTTCCGAAAGCCCCGGCGCCTCGCTGTCGAATGCCAGGTCCGCGCAATGCCCAGCCGCGATGTCCACGACCCGGGGGTTGATATCCAGGCCTATCACTTTGATTCCGGACGCCTTTAGCATGAGCCCGGTGAGTTGGCCCAAAAGGCCCAATCCGATGACGACGCAGGTTTCGCCGAGGCGAAGATCGGCCTGACGTATGCCCTGAAGCGCGATCGCTCCGAGCGTGTTATAGGCAGCAAGACTCAGATCAGCCCCCGCCGGCAGCTTCACGCATAGATGGGCGGGAACCGATACGATCTCAGCATGATTGGCGTAGCCGGCGCCGGCGCAGGCGACGAGGTCGCCCGCGGAGAACCCGCGGACGTTCGAGCCCACTTCTATGACCTCTCCGGCGCTGCTGTAGCCCAGGGGTGAATAGGTATCGAGCTTCTTCATCACCGCCCGGTAGGTCTGCGTCGGCCCCTGCTGTTTGAAGATTTCGAGAACTTGCCGCACTTGCTGGGGCCGTTCCCTGGCCTTCCCTATGAGGCTTTTGCGTGCGGCGCTCACCGTGCTGCCTTCGGTACCGGCGCTGATCAGCGAGAAATGGTTGCGGACCAGTACCATGCCCGGCGTTAGGCGCGGCGGCGGCACCTCGATGACGCTCACGACCCCGTCCTTGAGTTTTTGCGTCAGTTGCTTCATTCCCTTTCCGCTCGCCTTGGAATCGGCGGCGCTTGCCGCGATTATTCCGACAGCACCTTACTCAAATGAGACCCGAGCCGATCGATGACGATCCCTTCGACAAATTCTTTTCCGCAAAGACTTCTGTTTCGCTCGCCCATGCGCCTCCGCAAATCGGCGTCCCGGAGTAGCCGAAGCAGGCGATCGCGAAGGCCGTCGAGATCACCGGGATCGATCAGGAAAGCGTGCTCGCCATCCCGCAGGATTTCCGGCACAACGCCCACCCGCGTGACGACCATGGGAAGGCCCGCCGCCATCGCTTCCAGTATCGCGGTGGAAAATCCTTCTGAATAGCTGGGAAGCACGAACACGTCCGCCTCTGCAAAGACCTCGAGTTTCCGCGTGCCGAAAACGCGGTCCCCCAAGTATTCGACCACCGTGTCCAATCCTCTTTCGGCGATGTAGGTTCGGTATAGGGCATCCGGGTCCAGGTGTTCAATGCGTCTGCCCGTCACTTGATCGAAAAACACGTTGCGTTCCGCTGTTTTCCGAGTACCCATGAACCGAAACCGAGCGTTCGTTTTGCGGACGATATCCGGAATCACCCGGATCAGGTCGCAATAGCCTTTCGCGGTCGATAGATGGCCCACGAACAAGACGTTCAAAGGATCGGTTCCTTTATCGAACCGACAATTCTCGAAGTGGCGGTAGAACGCCCACGGAACCAGGTTGTGCTGAACCCCGATTCGTTCGGCAGAAACGATCCCGTCGAACTGCTTCCGCAAACCCGCGCCTTGCACTAACACCCTATCGCAGCCCTGCAGTAGTCGCCGGATTATCGTTCGCACCGGTTTGGGAAGACGCTCGTAGAAAAAGCGGAAATGCCCGCCCTGAAACAAGATCACGGTCTTACAGCCGCGCAGCGAAGCAAGCAGCAGCGTTGAGCCATCGCGAACCCAACCTTTCAAAGTGGCCGAGGTCGGCAGATACAGGATGCAATCGGGCTTTTGCAGGGTTAGGCGCCGACCCAACCGAACCAGATACGACGCATACGCGAACACCATCCTTACGTCCAGTTGCCCCTTCTCCTGGTTCGAGGCGCGTACGGTCGTGTTGAGGTACGCGATCTCGAAGCGTCGCCTAAGCTCGTCCGATTCAACGATGGCGCGAGTGACCATCTCCGGCCCCGCAAACGGTGGCGGCAACGGACCAATTACTAGGACTTTTTTCCTATTCTCCATCCGTGGCTCCCTATTCCTTGGAGCGGGTCGAGACGATCCCTAGAGTACGTTCCTTTACGTGTAATGGTGAATTCGGTCGCCTCTACGTCGTAAATCCAAATCAGATATTTCCCGACATGAGTGGGTATTTGACGGCACCCGCCAGGTTCAGAGCCCGAACGAATCCTTGTGCACAAATATCGAGATTTGCGTTCTTCCGCACGCACTCCCTCGCTCTGATCGCCATATCCGCCCCCAAGGCGGGGTTATCTAGGAATTCACTGACTTGTCGCGCCACCCGCTCGGCATCCGAAAAATCCACCACGAAGCCATTTTCGCCATGCCTTATCAAATCGTCAGCAACGCCCGCGTTGAGCGACACAAAGCAGGGAACACCGGCCGCCATGGCCTCGACGACTACCAAACCCCACACATCATGGTGGGTCGGGAAGACGAGACATCGACTTTCGGCCAGATTTTTGGGCAGTTCGGCCCTCTGTTTAAAACCTTCGAAGGAAACGAATCTTTCCAAACCCAAGCTTGAAACGAGTTGACGGCAGCGTTTCATCTCAGGCCCATCGCCAATGATCTTCAACACGAAATCCTGTCTCAGGTTGGCCAAGTGCCGGGTTACCTCCAGTAAGCCTGAGATGTTTTTTCCGCGCGTCACATTCGACACGCACAACAAGACTTTTTCATCCGAAGATCCTATCTTCTTTTTCCAACGTTCCGATTCGATCTCGAAAAACCGGGTATCGACGGTGTTCGTCGCGATCGAAATCCGGCTTTCGGGCGCTCCCAGTTTCAAAAAAAAACGTTTTGCCCTACTGCCATAAGCCACAAAGCCATCGGCGGAACGGGTCAAAATCCGCCTCTGGATTCTTCTCGCTAAATGACTCGCATTCGGTTCCATTCCAGTAATTCCGGACCAGATCAAATGTTTCGTTTGCAATAGGGTCTTGAATAACCAAAGCTTTGTCGTCGCGACGGAAAACCCATCCGTGATTACTGCGACTGGTCGTTTCTGATAAAGGGTCCTGACCAATCCTGGGTAAAAGAAAGAGACACTTTCGGCTCCCGGTACTTTGACGCCCCGTGGCTCCAAAATCGTGTAGGAAAACTCGCACTCTTCCAGCGGGACATGCCATTGCCGCCTAGCTTCGGATTTTGCGCCGAAAATGACGTGCAACGACAATCCGATACGACTCAATGCCCCATTCAAGACGTTGAACAACGGAATTCGATAAGGGGCTGGAAGATTCGTGACAATCACGATCAGGGACGTCGTTTCTTTCCAACGATTTACGGAACCCCTGTTTTCCATGTCATGCCTTATCCCGACTGGCATATCTCCATACCCAATTTGTTGAATCCGAGTTCTCCCCGCCAAATGAATACGAGATAGACCGTAACCCAAATGAGCTGTGTCACCACTATTCCAACTGCTGCGCCGGCTACGCCGTAATACTGCAACAGCGGATACGATATTGCGATCGTAACAATCGTCGACAGCAATCTCGACAAAAATCCGATTTGAGGCTTTTCGGCAGTTTGAAACGCCACTCGAAGCACGCTATTGATCGATCGAAGCACATATCCGAACGACAGTATCCAAACCAAATATCCATACTCGGCGAAAAATGGCTTGAAAAGAGTTTCCAAGGCCGGTTCCGCAAACAAGGAAAGAGATACTGCAATCACGGAGACGATGCCCACAATAGTCAAGCCGCTCTGCCATAGCCATTTTCGCCACGCTTCGTAACCTTCGACCGCCAATTTGCGTCTAGCGATGGGAATCACAAACCCGATCCCTCCCATTAGGATGACATTCAGAGCATTGACCAACGTTTGCGATGCGTTGAACGCGCCTACCGATTCTCGATCGATAATCGCCGCGACGAGGAAGAAATACAGGTAGGTCGATGACGAATAGGCAAGCGTTTCGAGCACGAACCACCGCCCGAATCGCCAGTTTTGGACACCAGTCGCTAATATGTTTTTTATTCCGCTCCCGGATCTGCGATGACCGCCGAGGACGATTGCCAAGAGACTGCTTGCAGCGCCGCCTAGCGCCATGCAATACAAGGCTGATTCCACGGTAAGCGATGCGTCGAAGCTCAGTCGTATCAGGCCGACGATTCGCACGGCATGTCCTGTCGTCTCGATGACGAGCAGCCTTCGCAGTGCTAATTCCGTCAAGGCAACAACGCGAAAATAATCGGACAATTGCAAAAAGAAAAGGCACAAAGCAAATGCGCCCAAAGTCTTGCTGGCCACCGCCATCACAGAAAGTACGCCCATTGCGGCGCCGGCCATCACAAGACCGAAGATCAACTGCAGAAGAAACTGGCTGTAAAAATAAGCGCTTGTCTCCTTTCTATCGGTTTTGACGCCGTATATTCTGAGCGGCTCCAGAATCACGGAGTTCTGAAGTCCCGCAAGCACCATCAGCCCGGCATAAAAAAGCGAATACACGCCATAATCGGCGGCGGCAACGCTCTTCGCCACAAAAACGCCTGTCAGAAAATTCGATAAAGAGGAGATTCCCTGGCAGCTTACGGTGATTAACGGCCCCCTAAATATCGCCCTCAAATATGCCCTAGCCTTTTCCTTCATGATCGGTCCCTCGATCGCCTGCTTCAGGTCGCTCCTTTCAGATCGACCAAAGGCTGCTCCCGAACCGCTTCTTTCGCTATACCCTCCTTTTGTCTCACGCTCTCTTCCTGAGCTCGTCTCAAGCAAATCCCAATGATGCCCCAAACAAACCATTGATATCCCGGATACGCGCTAGGGACAAGACCAATGGAATCGATCATCCACATACAAAAAGCCATCACCCCTCCAAGGGCCAGCGGCGTTCTGTTTTTACGCGCATATCCCATAAGTTTGTACCCGACGGTAAAAAGCAACGCCAAATAACTCATCACTGCGAATAGGCCGCCGTGCAACAGAAGCATCAAATAATCGTTGTGGACTCCCGTGGCTACCAAGCCACTCCCGAATGTTTTTCCGAATACTCCGATCTCGTTCCAAGACGTCCATACTTCCTTCCATCCGTACCAACGGCCTGCCAGCGTACGCTCCAATTCGATATTCCCTTCGATGGCCCCGATTTCCTTATGAAACAATTGTTGCAATTGGCGCGAAATCTCGGGCAGATAATAAATACCGATCGCCAGCAATCCTATCGTAACAAATCCTAAGAATAGGAATTTCCTTCCAAGAATCGCCCAAACGGCAACCCAGGCAGCCAAAGTGAGCATTCCCGATTTACTATAGGCTTTGAACATCACGATAACCGCGCAGATGCCGAGTACCGCAAGGGCAAAATTCAGAACCACCCGCCGATTTCCGAAAATGGCCGAATATAAAATGGTGGCTAAGATTAATTGCTCCATGTAGTAGCGTATGGTAAAAGCGTCGTGATAAAGCCCGACATACCGCGTTAATCCTTCTGCTTCGGCTTGAATCCATTGCGTTCCGGTCACCAATTGATATAGCCCGATCGCCAATGGAAACAGGCCTGCCATAACCAACGCCAATAGGAATTTACGTAAGCCCTTATCCTCCAGAAAAAAAGCCTGCCCCATATAGTATCCGACGAACCCATTGATTTGTCTGAAGAACACAGAAAAGGCGGCTGTCGGTCCCTGCGCGATCGTAATGAGGCAAAATGAAATGAACGTAGCCGAAAGATTCAGACACCAGATATTCAACAGAGGCAATCTTTTAACGGATTGACGTAATTTAGCGCCTAATGCCATGAAAAGGAGAATTTCAACAGGTACGACGACACTGATGACTTCGGTCCATCTCAGGTTGCCGACGATCGGATGATTCCAAGTCGCATCGACAACAGGGCGAGCCATCAGTGCCAACAGAACACCGATCGGCGGGAAAGCTAATAAGAATAGAACAACCGAACCTGTAAGGAATCCCGCGACATAAAAAAGCATCCCTTTATCCTCTTTGCGCCTTCCATGTCGGTACCGCCTGGCGGCGGAATGCGCCTTGACGGAGGCTTCGTATTTGCTGATCCGTCAAATGCTTATAAAGGTAAACCGCGATACCGGTTTCGGGCCATCTCGTTCTGATCACCTGAATGTAATCTTCCATGATGTCATAAGGTTTCGGAACTTGTTTCCGGCCCATGGCTTGATAGTTTGCGAACAGAATGAAGAGTTTGTTTTTGTTGTCTAGTCTTTGTCGCAGTTTCTCCGTTTTTTCTACATTCAGGCGTTTTGTGTAATTCATTTGAAATATGACGTCGACCCACCCTCGGTTTGCCCAAAGAAATGGATTTCTTCCCTCCAGAGGACGTCGCTTAGCGTCCGGGTCATCGTATGCATCTACACTGACGATGGTATGAGGACGTGCTCTTCTAACGCCATCGGATACACGCTGGACGATATCCGATACTGCCTCATCCTGCCAACGTTGTATTCGATCATACGCATCCGGATCGATGGATTGCTTGCCGGTATCCGATAAGAGAGATTTTCGATGTTTTTCTTGGTAATCCTGCTGACAAAACTTGGAAACACATACCCCCAAGGTTCGGATATAATCCAGATTGACGCCATCGACCGTGTATCGTTTGGCCATGTCGGTTATCACATCGACGATAAACGTTCTAAACTCCGGAATATGCACGTTATAGGCACCTTCCGGAGTGCCTTCGTCGAAGAACTTCGGATAACGTCCGTCCTCTCGTTTCGCCACCGTAAACCACGGGTGGACTTCGATTCCCATGGAATGTGCTTTAGTAATCAGATATCGCAAGGGATCATCGCCTTTATCGATCCGCTGCTTCACCCGTGTATCGACGTGGGCGTTGGTCGAAGGAAAATAGGCGCCTCGACCATGCCATACGCAAGGCACGTATACGTTGAACCCGGCATCCTTAATACGCCGAAGCACAGTATCGGTATTGTCTCTGGACAAGGCCCAACCGATATCTTCATCGAAAATAATTCGATTTTCCCTGCCCGTTTCCATACTGGAACGATGTTTTTCTTTTCGGGATGCAAGATCGTCACTCCCCGTCCAGTATGATTTTCCGGCTGCAAGCACGGGTTTCTCCCTTATCGCATCGATATATCGGGCGTGAATCTGTTCGTGAGTGAGCGCGGATTGAGAAATGACGATTCCCTTTATCGAACCTTCCATTTCACGGCCGTCGGCTTGGCGGGTCGGGGCATCGCTGCCAAACACGAGCGGCGACTTCGGCAACCGGTCGGGATTACCGGAAAACGCCGACTTCGCTACTAATTCATCGTCGGCATAGAGACGGCAGAATCCGTCCTTTCCGGTTTTCCAAACAGCGGTGATCAAGGTCCACGTGTTCGTCTGCAATCGGTATGGGGCCGAACAATGGAAACTGTCCCTGTTGCTGACCACAAAATAGAAGCGGTTGGCGCCCTTTGGTTCCCACCACCCTTGTGAAATGACCAAATAGCTACCCTTGTCCCACTCCATGGAGGCCAAGGTGTGGGAGGCGGTTGAGTCTTGCCAGGATGGTTTCAGCCAAAAAGAAATGGTTCCGCTGCGCAACGAGAACGATTGGGGCAAGGCTAACTCGGCGCGCCCCCGCTTCGGGATACGAAGTACGGAACCGACTTCGTCGATATGCTCAATCGCCGCGCCGGAAACGGGCTTGAGGACAGGGGATCTCGTCTCCGAAAACCCCTCGAAGGAAACTAGCGCCTCATCCTTCGGTTTCGCGGATATACAAAAAGCCGCAAGGAGAGCGCCGAGAAGGCCGAATATCGACAATGCCGTCCTGGCCGAAAAAAGTCTCAAACCTTTACGTACCACAGAAAATCTCCGTATTTCCCTTGCTGGCGTACGTAATTTCGGGCCGATCTGCGTCAACTGGCGTAGGCACTTCAATCATTAAGTGCATCGCCGCCCGGCAACACGGAATGTGACACCCGCGTTCGGCCCACGCAGGGTTTACTTGTGCGTTAACGCCTCCTATCGATGGTCCGATGCTCTATCGAAAACAAACCCACCCCTAGGAAGAATATGTGCCTTCCCTATTCAGAACATCCGCCAAGGTCGCGAGAATCCTAGCCGACGCCTTTCCGTCCCATAGCTCCGGCTTCCTGCCCGTCGCAGCCAAGCCCTTCAACGCTTTCCTAGCTTCCGCGACGATGCGCACGGGGTCCGACCCGACAAGAATATTCGTACCCTCTTCTACCGTAATCGGGCGTTCCGTGTTTTCGCGCAGAGTGATGCAAGGAATGCCGAGCGCCGTCGTCTCTTCCTGAATGCCGCCGCTGTCGGTCAGAACCAGTCGGGCATCCTTGAAAAGGTTCAGAAATTCCATATAGGACAGAGGCTTGGTGGTGACAATGGACTCGGGAATCTCGAGCCCGAATTTTCGGATGTTCGCTTGAGTCCGCGGATGGATGGGAAATATCAGCGGCAGCTCGGAACTCACCTCCGCCAGCGCTTCGATAATACCGGCCAGAGTTTTCGGATCGTCCACATTGGACGGGCGATGTAGCGTAACCACGCCGTAGGACGGATGCCGCCGCTTGAAGTCCGCGGTCTCGAAACTGTTCTCCGGCAGGCGTTGCAGCTTCTCCACCTGGTGGAATAGGTTGTCGATCATCACGTGGCCGACGAAAAATATGGCGCCGTTCGGCTTACCCTCGGCCAACAAGTTATCTATGCCGCTTTTCTCGGTTACGAAGAAATAGTCGGATATTGCGTCGGTCACGATGCGGTTCACCTCTTCCGGCATCGTCATGTCGCGGCTCCGTAGCCCCGCCTCGACGTGAGCGACCTTGATCCCGAGCTTCTTCGCCACGATCGAGCAAGCCAGCGTGGAATTTACGTCGCCCACGACCATTACCAAATCGGGCCGGTCCTTCATGCAGATCTCTTCGAAACGCACCATCACTTTCGCCGTCTGCTCGGCATGCGAACCGCTGCCCACGTCCAGATGATAATCCGGGGGTGGTATCTCCAGTTCCTCGAAGAATACGTCGCTCATTTCCTTGTCGTAATGCTGACCGGTGTGGACGAGCTGGTATTCGAGCGGATACGAACCTCGCTGAAGTTCCCGGATGATGGGCGCGATTTTCATGAAATTCGGGCGCGCGCCAGCAACGATCAAAAATTTGTGAAACTGGGCGATGGTTTTCAAAGCGTGGTGCCTCCTCGGTTTTTCAGGTTAGCCCTGCATCGAACGGCCGCTCGCATCAAAACCGATTCACGCCACGTGCTTCGGAAACTCCCCAATCGCCGGGCGATGTAACGAGTTTATGCGGGGACGTTCTAAGAAGTTTATACGTATGAGCGCTTAACCCACGCACATACACGTACGAAAGCGAGACGAGAGGCCCCCGCCTCCCGTCTTCGGCCGGTTTCATCAAGACTTATTCCATCTCTTACACAATCCGAAGTTATCGCTAATGGTAGGCCGGGATAAGCTTGTCCTGAGTTTGTCGAAGGGCCTGTCCTGAGCGAAGTCGAAGGAGCAAAGCCTTTTCCGGCATGCGGCATGTCGACGGGCATGAACAGAATCCACGTGCTCTCAGCTTCCCTAGAACAAACCTGTGATGCGGCCATTCTCGTCCACGTCGATCGCCTCTGCCGCAGGCACCTTGGGCAGTCCCGGCATAGTCATCATGCTGCCGCAGACCGCCACAACAAACTCGGCGCCGTGAGAAGGCCGCACTTCGCGAATGGAGAGTACATGGCCGGACGGCGCACCTTTAAGATTCGGATCGTTGGAGAACGAGTACTGCGTCTTGGCGATGCATACCGGGAAGTGGCTGTATTCCTCGCTCAGCCGATCGAGCTGCTGACGGACCTTGCTGTCCGCGGTGATGTCCGACGCCCCGTATAGCTGGGTGGCGATGGTTTTGATCTTGTCCCAGAGCGGCGCACGTTCTTCGTAAAGGAATTTGAAGTTCGACTGCCCGGAGTCCACCATTTGGACAACCTCCCGCGCCAACTCTTCCGCGCCTTTCCCACCCTCGGCCCAATGCCGGCAGACGATAACCTTGGATCCTTTTTCCTCAACCTTGCGCTTGAGCAACGCAATTTCCGCATCGGTGTCCGAGGTGAAATGATTAATGGCGACGACACAAGGCAGGCCGAACCGCTGCTGCACGTTGTCGAGATGCCGCGCCAGATTGACGAAGCCAGCATCAAGAGCCTCCAGGTTTTCTTTTTGCAGTTCCTTCACCGGCACGCCGCCATGCGACTTGAGCGCCCGCACGGTCGCGACCAGCACCACGCCGTCCGGTTTTAGGCCAGCCTTGCGGCATTTGATGTCGATGAATTTCTCCGCGCCCAGATCGGCACCGAAGCCGGCTTCGGTCACAACATAATCCGCCAGTTTCAAAGCCGCCTTAGTGGCGACCACCGAGTTGCAGCCGTGGGCGATATTGGCAAAGGGTCCGCCGTGGACGAAAACTGGGTTGTTTTCCAGAGTCTGGACCAAATTCGGCCGCAGGGCATCCTTCAACAGCGCCGCCATAGCACCGTGGGCATTGAGATCGCGCGCGAAAACCGGCTTGTCGTCGAAACGGGTGTACCCCACCAGGATGTTCCCGAGCCGCTCCTTCAGCTCTTTAAGCGAGTTCGACAAGCACAGGATAGCCATCACTTCCGATGCGGCGATGATGTCGAAGCCATCCTCGCGGGCAAAGCCGTTCGCCGTCCCGCCGAGGCCGATTACGATGTCGCGCAAGGCGCGGTCATTCATGTCGATAACACGCTTCCAGGCAATCCGGCGTGGATCGAGGTTCAACCGGTTGTCGTGGTGGATGTGGTTGTCGATCATCGCTGACAGCAGGTTGTGGGCGACGCCGATGGCGTGAAAATCGCCCGTGAAATGGAGATTAATGTCCTCCATGGGCACAACCTGAGCATAGCCGCCGCCGGCTGCGCCTCCTTTGACGCCGAAACACGGCCCTAAAGCGGGCTCTCTGAGACAGATCATGGTTTTCTTACCCAGCCGGTTCAGCGCATCCCCCAAACCGACGGTTGTGGTCGTCTTACCCTCCCCTGCGGGTGTCGGGCTGATAGCTGTGACCAAGATCAACTTGCCGTTAGGCCGATCTTTGAGGCTGTCGATATAGTCCAAGGAAAGCTTGGCTTTGTAATGGCCATACGGGTCGAGATGTTCGGGCGCGATGCCTAACCGGTCTCTGGCAAGATCGATGATCGGCCGCATCTTGGCTTTTTGAGCGATTTCGATGTCGGACATGAATGCACCTTCCTATCTGTCTCGGTAGTCAATGGAGAAATCGGAAACCAAACGGGGCATCGAGCACCAGCCATGAAACGCCGTAACCGAACCCGCGAAGCTGGCTGATATTAACAAGTTGCAGGAAGCAACGCAGCAAGGAGGTGAAGTACCCCGCCATCCTTTCGGAGCGAGCGATGTCGCGCGTCGACAATGTGCTGGGCTGTACCGCTCGCTTCGGCAGGCCCGGACGCACACAGCAACCTTATCAGCGACCTGTTGGACGTCGAATGGACGTCCGTGGCCTCTTACCGGGCCTGAACGAGAGCATTTGGCGGGACTCGGCCAACTCCAGAGGTCAAAAGAGGATTTGTGCTACCCGACCGTGGGTGGTGGAGCACAGCTTCGGCTGTAGTGCCTGGTCCCAGCGCTCGAACCACGACGATGCACGGCTGGCGAAATCTCTTGGCATGCTTGCACTTTGTCGTCTTTGCCATCCTCGCGCCCGTCGGGCCGCCCCGCCCATCGTTCCAAAGTGCATAACACGCTCTAGGCGATCAGCATGACTACTTCGAGCTGGTTTCCACGGCCTGCGCCACGAATTCGCCGAACGCCCGACTGCCGTCACCGGTGGGAATCGTGGCCTCCAGCTGCAAGGTTTCGGCATCGATGACGGAAACGGAGTTACTGAACCAATTCGCGACATAGACATGCTTGCCATCGGGGTGGGCGGATATGCCTTCCGGATACTCGCCGACCTCGATAGTGGCAGTGACTTCGCCGCGGTCGACAGCGATGACCGAGACCGTGTTGTCGTATTGATTGGTCACGAACAGGCGGGTTCCTCCAGCCCCTATCGCTACCGCATACGGCCTATCCCCGACCCGGATGGTCTTCAACAACGTCATCGCCTCTGCATCGACCACGGAGACATCGTTGCTCTCGACGTTGGCGGTATAAAGACGCTCAGCCTTGGCATCCAGGGTGATACCGAAGGGATGCTTGCCGACGGCGACGGTTTTCTTGACTTCAAGATCAGCCGCGTCGATCAACGAAACCGAATCGTCGTCCCGGTTCGCGACATAGATCTTTGTCCCGTCCGGACTCACCACGACACCGGAAGGAGAACGCCCTACCGGAACTTGCTTCAGAACCTTCAAGCTTTCGAGGTCTAGTACCGAAAGGTAGTGTCCGTACCAATCGGCCACATAAGCCCGCGTCCCGGTGGGATCGACCGCGATACCCACAGGCCCTTCACCCAATGACACGGTGGCGATCACATTTTGCGTGCGGCCATCCAGAACGGTCACGTCCTTACTGCCAGGGTTGGTGACGCAAATCTTGGCGCCGTTCCGGCTGACGGCGACACCGGCGGGTTCTGATCCGACTTTGACGGCTTTGACGACAGTTCCGGTAGCTGTATCGATCACCGATACGCTGTTGTCCTTCTGGTTAGTGATATAGGCGTAGGGTTCGGCGAAAACATCGCCTATAAAGACAAATAGAAGAGCGGTGACACAGGTCACCGCTTTCGCCCGACTTACCCAATCAAGAAGGCTCGCCATCTTATTTCTTCTCGGCAACGGCTTTGAGATTCGCAAGCCCTTCCTTGTAAATCTTCGTAACTGCGTTGACAGCGGCTTCGTCATTTTGATCCGGCGGCGGATTATTGTTCATGAAACTCCGATAAAACGCGCCGCTCCATTCCACCTTCGAACCTCCGGCGGGATTTGGTTCGACTTTGATGGTGGATGAGTAATTGGCCACCGGCAGATCCTTCGGGTCAACTTCCGTGATTTTGTATTGCATGGTCATCTTGTCAGCATCATAGCTTTTCAGTTCCTCCTTGATCACGCCGCCGCTTTTCAACTTCAGCTCACGGGTCGCCCCTTTCTCGGTTCCGCCTTGTGCCGAGGTGCTTTCGACCACCGGCAACCAATTCTGAAGATTCCCCCAGTCGCCGACCAGCGCCCAAACCGCATCCGGCGTGGCGTTAATTTCGATGGTTTCGGTAACTTTCTGACGGGTCGGACCGTGAGCGTCTGCCAGTCCGGCCCACAGCAACGGCAGAGCGGCGACAAATGACAAGAGTTTTTTCATCAATTTCTCCTGGTGCAAATGAACAAAGCCAGAAGTATAAGGCAAATCGCTCGTCGGCTAGGAGATAATTTCCCGCGCGTACTCCCTGAGGTTCTTGAGGATTTCCCGATCCTTGGCGGATAGGTCTGGAGACGCTTCCAGCGCTTCGATTCGCGCTAGATACTCGTTCAGCACGATGCTCCCCCCACATCCCTCGACCGTCAGCCGCCGGATACGATACGCTTCCCAGCGTGCAGTTTCTTCTGGTGTCAGGGTCTCCGGAAAGTTTCTGGCCCGGTAACGAAAAAGCAGTTCCGGAAGACGCGCATCCTCGAAGCTCGGCTGCGCCCGAGCCAATTCGTCTGGGGTGAGACCACGCAGCCATTTCAAGACGGCGCGGTCCGCATCTCCCAGGAAGCCGTCGTACAACATGAGATCGGGATCATCGGTATCCGTCTCCGGGCCATTGTAGGTCATGGCTTCTCGAATCTTTTTCGGCAAGGTCCATTCCCGTTTCAGTCGGTCGAGGTGGCGGTTGCAGCGGTCTAGGTCGATTTGCAGCCGCTCCGTATCCTGAGACCGCAGGGCCGTTAGCGGCGCGATAACCGGGCATTTGTTCAGATGCACCGTTTTCAGCGCGATGCGTTCGACGCCGGGCGGGAGTTTCGAGGCTGGGGTAAACAGCCGCTCCCGGAGATCTTCTGCATTCAAATCGATGAGCGGCGTGGGATCGACGGAAAGGTCGTAAACGACTACCCCATTCGGATTTCGAGGATGTCTCGCGAGCGCGACCACGACCGCGAGACAATATCGGTCGGAAGCATATTTCTCCGAAACATGCAGAACCGGCTGCATAGCGCCGAAGCGCAGCAATTCGAAAGCCTCTCGCTTGCCCCGGTTGGCAAAAACGAAGTTGAAAAGTTTGGGCTGGCGCTCGCGCACTAAGCGCGCTACCGCAATGGTAGCGCGAACATCGGCCAAGGCATCGTGCGCGTTCTCGTGTTGAATGCCGTTGGCGACTGTAAGCGCCTCCAATCGCAGACTGGGTTTGCCCGATCCGTCAACCGGCCATTCGATGCCCTCCGGCCGGAGTGCTCGAGTCAAGCGCAACATATCGATGATATCCCAGCGGGAATTACCGTTGCGCCATTCTCGCTCGTAAGGGTCGAACAAGTTGCGGTAAAGACAGTGCCGGGTCACTTCGTCGTCGAAGCGAATGTTGTTATAGCCAGCGACGCAGGTCCCCGGCACTGAGAACTGCTCGTGAATCCTGGTTATGAATTCCGCCTCCTTGAGACCCCGTTCGGCGGCCATTTGCGGCGTTATGCCCGTAATCAGGCAGGCTTCGGGTACGGGCAGTACGTCACGCGCCGGCTTGCAGAAAAGAGTTACAGGTTCGCCGATCGGATTCAGTTCCAGATCGGTTCGAATTCCCGCGAATTGCGCCGGTCGGTCCCGCCGGGGATCGGTCCCGAAGGTTTCGTAATCGTACCAATAGAGGGAACAACAAGACGACATGTGCCGAATGGTCCTTGGCGATCTATCCGTCCGACAGGAGAACGTCGATCGCCAAAGTATTGATCGCCATCCGACACATCGCTATCTGCGAGAAAAGATGGTCGGCAGTTTATCGCTACCAGATTGGGGGGATTGAGGTGCCGATCGGTCAAGAGTTTTCCGCCATGGCTTCCAGCTTTCGCCGTTTTTCGCATTTCTGCGCGCAGATGCATTCGCCGTTGTTCACGCCTCCGCAGGTGCCCTTGATGGAGCCCCGCCCGAACATGACGCCGATCGCCATAAAGAAAACAACGGCAGCCATCACCGCAAAAGTAATCAGAAACAATGTCATCGTTCGCCTCGCCTAATTCGGTAAAGATGATCTAGGGGCAAGAGCCCGCCGACGATTGCGTCGGAGAACTTTACCTCAAACTATGTTCGTCGACTTTACTACGTTTTCGGAAAAAGAAAAGCGGGGGCGTCATGGAACGCCTCCCGCCCTCTCTTTCCGAGAACAGCGAATGAATTAACCGCCGAAATCGTCCAGCATGATGTTTTCCCTCTCGACGCCAATATCTTCCAGCATCTTGATTACGGCGGTGTTCATCATAGGCGGTCCGCAAAGATAGTATTCACAATCTTCGGGTGCCGGGTGGTTCTTCAGGTAGTTCTCGTACAGAACGCTGTGGATGAAGCCGACGTACCCGGTCCAATTGTCCTCCGGTTTCGGTTCGGAAAGAGCGAGATACCATTTGAAGTTCGGATACTCTTCCTGAAGCTTGTTGAACTCGTCCACATAGAACGCTTCCCGCAAGCTGCGAGCACCGTACCAGAAGGTCATCTTCCGTTTGGTCTTCAACCTTAGAAGCTGGTCGAAAATGTGTGAGCGCATCGGGGCCATACCGGCACCGCCGCCGACAAAGACCATTTCGTTGTCGGTGTCACGGGCGAAGAACTCGCCGAACGGCCCGGAAACGGTCACCTTGTCGCCTGGTTTCAGGCTGAAGATATAGGACGACATCACACCCGGCGGAATACCCTTGGTTCCCGGCGGCGGCGTAGCGATACGCACGTTGAGCATGATGATCTCGTTCTCTTCCGGGTAATTCGCCATGGAATAGGCACGAACAGCCGGTGTCTTGACGATAGACTCGTACTGCCACAGGTTGTACCGGTCCCATTCGTCACGGAAACGCTCGTCGATATCGAAGTCCGTGAATTTGACATGGTACGGCGGACACTCGATCTGAATGTAGCCGCCGGCGCGGAAATCGATGTGCTCGCCTTTTGGCAATTCCAGCACCAATTCCTTGATGAAGCTTGCCACGTTGCGGTTCGAACGGACAGTGGCCACCCACTTCTTCACACCAAAGACTTCGTCCGGAACCTGGATCTTCATGTTCTGCTTGACCGTGACCTGGCAAGCCAGACGGTCTCCCTCCGCAGCCTCACGCTTGGTGATGTGCGAAAGCTCGGTCGGCAGAATGTCACCGCCACCTTCGAACACTTTCACCCGGCACTGGGCACAGGTCCCGCCACCGCCGCAAGCCGACGACACGAACAGATTGTTGTCGGCCAACGCAGTCAGCAGCTTGCCGCCGATGGGAACACTGACGGTCCTCTCACCGTTGATGACGATATCGACGTTGCCGGACGCGACCAGTTTCGATTTCGCGCCGAGGATCACGAAGACCAGGGCGATGACGATCAGGGTAAAAAACAATACGCCTAGGATGATTTCCAACATTGTCTTATACCCTGCCCCTCACAGTTGAATGCCCGAAAAGGCCATAAAACCCATCGCCATCAAACCGGCCGTGATGAAAGTAATACCCAGACCACGGAGCCCCGGCGGCACGTCGCTGTATTTCAGCTTTTCGCGCACGCCCGCCATGGCGGTGATTGCAAGGGCCCAGCCGAAGCCGCTGCCAACGCCGTAAACCACGCTCTCGGTGAAGTTGTAGTCGCGTTCGATCATGAACAGACTGCCGGCGAGGATGGCGCAGTTCACCGTGATGAGCGGCAGGAAAATACCGAGCGCGTTATAAAGCGCCGGAAAAAAGCGATCGAGCACCATTTCGAGGATCTGCACGATCGCCGCGATCACGCCGATACACGCCATCAAAGCGATGAAGCTTAAGTCGACGTTTTCCAGACCCGCCCAGGAGAGTGCGCCCTCTTTCAGCAGATAGGAATAGATGAGATTGTTGGCCGGAACCGTGAGCGTCTGAACGATGGTAACGGCGATGCCGAGACCGACTGCGGTTTCGATTTTCTTGGAGACGGCGATAAACGTGCACATCCCCAAGAAAAAGGCGAGCGCCATGTTCTCGATGAAAACCGACTTGATGAACAGATTGATGTAGGCTTCCATCAGTGTGCCTCCCCGTGAGCCGGCATAATGGCGAAATCAGCCTTTTCAACCTGTTGCGGTTTCCAGGTGCGCACCGCCCAGATCAGCAGTCCGATCAGGAAGAAGGCACTCGGCGGGAGCAGCAGCAAGCCGTTCGGGACGTACCAGCCGCCGTCTTTGAGAAGCGGCAGCACCTCGATCCCCAGCAGTTTGCCGGAACCGAACAACTCGCGGACGGTAGCGACGGTAATCAGGATCAGGCTGTAGCCGAGACCGTTTCCTACCCCGTCGAGAAAACTTTCCCACGGCGGGTTTTTCATCGCATAGGCTTCCGCGCGGCCCATGACGATGCAGTTGGTGATGATCAGGCCCACGAACACCGACAGCTTCTTGCTGATCTCGTAAGCGAACGCCTTGAGGATCTGATCCACCACGATCACCAACGAGGCGATGATCACCATCTGCACGATGATGCGAATGCTGCTCGGAATATGATTGCGGATGAATGCGATGCCGGCACTCGAGCAGGCGGTGACCGAGGTCAACGCGAGGCTCATGATCAGCGCGGTCGACAGCTGCGATGTCACCGCCAAAGCGGAACAAATCCCTAACACCTGAAGGGTGATGGGGTTGTTATCGACTAACGGTTCGACAAGAACCTTTTTGTGCTCTTCATTAAAGTTCATCGGCTTAACCCCTCTGAGACCTAAGCTTTGCCAGGTAAAGTCCGAAGCCATCCTTGCCCATCCAATAGCTGATCAAGTTGCTGACGCCGCGGCTCGTGAGCGTCGCGCCTGCCAGTGCGTCCACTTGGTATTCCGAACCTGGCTTGGACGGATCGACGGTGCCCTTGACCAGGCCTAATGCGACTTCACCGACTTCGATCTTTTTTCCGTTCTCTTCGAGCAATTCCTTACCCGTAAAGTTGTAAACCTTCTTGCCCTTCCAGAGCGCCTTCCATTTCGGATTAACCACCTCGCCACCCAGGCCGGGCGTTTCCGCCTGGTCGTACAAATTGAGGCCGATCACCGTCTGCGCGTCGGCTTCGAGCGCGATGAAACCATACATGGTCGACCAGAGTCCGTAGCCGCTCACCGGCAAGATAATGGACTTCAATTGGCCGTCTTCCTTAACCAAGTAAACCTTGGCGTACTTGGGCTTGCGCTTGATATTGGCGATATCCTTCTCCGGAGGAATGGCTTCGCTCATGGCCGGATCCTTGGCCGCCTTGCGCTGATCGAAGGTTTTCGGGTCGATCGAATCGACGTACTCGCCGGTCGCCAGATCGACAATCTTCGGCTCGATATTCTTGAAAGCCTCCTCGACGTTGGTTCCTTCTTCCAACAGACCGGCGACCTCGAGAATATTGACTCTTTCGTCCTTGGACTTATTGGTTTCCTGCAGCGGCTTGAGCGCAACGGCAGAACCCGATACGAGGACCGCTCCGACCAGGCACAAGGCCAACGCGATCGCAACCGTTTTCTGGAAACTGTCGTTCGGCAGCGCCAGGACTTTCTGCGCGTACTCGTTCGCTTTCTCTATGTAGACGGCGATTTTATCGGACACCTGCGTCCCCGCCGTGTTGGGATTTGCTGAATTAGGCATGGCGTCTAACCCTTCTAGTGATATTCGCTTTAATTACGGCGTAGTCGATCAGCGGCGCGAACACATTGGCGAACAAGATGGCCAACATGATGCCTTCCGGGAAAGCCGGGTTGACGACACGGATCAGCACGGTCATGAAGCCGATCAAAATGCCGAAAATCCACCGCCCGACGTTGGTTTGCGCCGCACTGACTGGATCGGTAGCCATGTACACGGTTCCGAAGGCGAAACCGCCCAGAGTTAAATGCCAGTACCAAGGCAGTCCGAACATGGCATTGGAATCGCTGCCGATGATGTTGAGCAGGGTGGATGTCGCGATCATCCCGACCAGAACGCCGGCCATGATCCGCCATGAGGCGATGCGGGTGTAGATCAAGAAGGCGGCACCGATTAAACAGGCCAAGGTCGAAGTTTCACCCAGCGAGCCCTGTTCGAAACCGATGAAAGTCTGCCACCAGGAAATACCCGCCGCCTTGATCTCCTCGAGCCCTCCTATCGCACCCAGGCCTAGAGCCGTAGCGCCGGTGAATCCATCCACCGCGGTCCATACCGCGTCGCCCGACATCGATGCCGGATAGGCAAAGTACAAGAATGCGCGCCCGGTGAGAGCCGGGTTCAAGAAATTCTTGCCGGTACCGCCGAAAATTTCCTTACCGATCACGACACCGAACGAAATCCCGATCGCCACCTGCCACAAAGGCGTATTGGGTGGAAGTGTCAAGGCATAGAGAATGGACGTTACGAAGAAGCCTTCGTTGACATCGTGCTTACGGACGACGGCGAACAAGACTTCCCACAAGCCGCCGACGACGATCGTCACGATGTAGATTGGAAAGAAGTACAAGGCCCCGTGGATCAAAACGGAAATCGGGTTGTACGGGTTGTACCCGAATATGTCCATGATCGCGCCGCGCCAACCGGGGATTGACGTCAACCCCATGCTCTCCATGGCCGCGTTGGCCTGATAACCGGTGTTTACCAGTGCCATCAGCAAACATGGCAGAGCCGCGATCCAAACGTATGTCATGACCCGCTTCAGATCGACCGCGTCGCGGACATGAACTGCCCCGCTGGTTACGTCCGATGGACTGTAGAGAAACGTATCGACCATCTCGTAGATGGGATAGAGCTTCTCCAGCCGACCGCCGGGCGCGAAGTACGGATGTATCTTGTCTAAGAATTGCCTAGTACGAGACATTAGCCTTCCTTCTCAATTTGGGTAAGATTCTTGCGAAGCACCGGACCGAAGTCGTGCTTGCCGGGATCGACGAAGGTGCACAGCGACAGGTCTTCTTCGTCCAGCTCAAGACACCCTAGAGCCTGCGCCATGTCGGTATCACCTACTACCAGCGAGCGCAGCAACTGTGTCGGCAAAATGTCCAGCGGCACGACATCTTCGTAAACGCCGACCGGCACGATCGCTCTGGCACTGCCGTATTTGGCGCTCGTGAAGGGGAACTTGCGCCCCCGTTCTTTGGGGAGGCTCGACAAGAGCACGTTCAAGAAGGAGTACTTGCCTCGGTCCGGAACGACCCAGCCCATGAAATCTCTTTGCCGCCCTTCCTCGATGACGCTGACTTGATTGTGATAGCGCCCGAGATAATCCGACCAGCCTTCGGCTTTTTGGCCACTGAGCACGGAACCCGAGATGACCCTTACTTCCTTGTCCGGTACGAGTTCGTCCTGTACCAGATCGCTCAGGTTAGCTCCGAGCCGGGTGCGAATCAGCCGCGGACGCTTGACCATGGGTCCGGCGAGAGAGATCACACGCTCTACGTTCAGTTGGCCGGTGGTGAACAGGCTACCAATCGCGATCACAGATTGATAATCCAGATGCCACACCGTTTTCGTGGCGCTTACCGGATCGAGAAAATGAATATGGGTGCCTACAAGACCAGCGGGATGCGGTCCCTCGAACTCGGAAATCTCGAACCTGCCGCCTTCACCGGAAGGCAAGGATGAATTCGGGCTGGTGCAGACATAGATCTTTCCTTCGGTGAGCTTGGAAATGACAGTCAAGCCGTTCTTGAAATCCTGAACCCGCTCTTGGATGATGACCTCCGGCCGTGCCGCCAGAGGATTGGTGTCGATCGCCGTCACAAAAATCGAGTGCGGCGTCGTGTCGGGATTCGGAACCTTGCTATAGGGGCGGGTTCTGAGCGATGTCCACAAGCCAGAAGCCAGCAGGTTCTCTTTGACCTGCTCCGTGGTCAGATTGGCGAGTTCCGATTGTTCATAGGACTGAAATTGAACACTGTCATCGCCGTCCAATTCGATGACCACGGATTGAAGTACACGTTTGGCGCCGCGATTGATCGCCTTGACCACTCCGCAGCCGGGCGAAGTGAACAACACTTTGGGATACTGCTTATCCGAAAACAGCGTGTCACCCAGCCTGACCCGATCGCCCTCCGAAACGTGCATCGAGGGCTTCAACCCGACATAATCCAACCCCAGTAGCGCTACGGATTTAACGACGTTGCCGTCGTTGTGTATCGTTTGCTCGGGCTCCCCAGTGATCGGCAGATTCAAGCCTTTCTTTATTCTGATTAGCATATGGATATACGCCTGTGGATCGCACAAATTAACGGCCAAACCAATCCCTCTCGCATTCCTGCAATGGGCTCGAAGAAAATTCGGAGAGGGAGTGCTAAGATGTTTCGTTTCGGCTTAAGGCGCGCCGAGAGAGTTCACGAGTTTGTAACTTCGCGCCTCAAATCGAAAGCTATGCGCAGCGAGATATATGCTCGGCGTTTCCCTAAGACGTAGGTAAATCGTTCGTATTAGAACACAAATACCTGAGTGGCTCAACGCACAGAGTTTTTGAACGGGAAGGAAAAACAGCGTCGAATGGCGTAATTTTGGTTACAGGTGTGTTTCAAAAAAACTGCATAAAAAAGAGGGGCCTTTGCAAAGCTTCGGCCCCGAACAACATCCCAGAGGATAAAGAGGTCTTAAAACGCAATGTTGCTAACCCGGAGAAAGCTGCATCAGTTGGTCGACCAAAGAGGAGTTGGAGGTAAATCAACTTAGCGTTCTCAGGTGATCGAAATACTAGCGCAGCCCATCCTTATCGTTTTGACTTAAATCAATAAACACCCGTTTTTTGCCACTCAAAAAGTGAAGGTGTAACCTTTCGCTCACTGGCTAGCGGACCGTGCTTTTAATACAATATGATCGGGAGTTGGCTAGACAGTCGCTGCCCGCGTTTTGGACGCGGGGAGAGGAAAGTCCGGGCTCCATAGGGCAAGGCGCCAGGTAACGCCTGGGAGGCGCAAGCCTACGGAAAGTGCCACAGAAAATATACCGCCGTGGTCTCCGGACTGCGGTAAGGGTGAAAAGGTGCGGTAAGAGCGCACCGCGCTTCCGGTAACGGAAGTGGCAGGGTAAACCCCGCCTGGAGCAAGACCAAATAGGGGAGCATTGGGGGTAACCCCTAACGTGTGGCCCGCACGGCTCCCGGGTAGGTCGCTCGAGACGCGCGGTGACGCGCGTCCTAGATGAATGACTGTCCACGACTGAACCCGGCTTATCGGCCGACTCCCACGATGTCTCTGCTCGGATCTCTGCCCTCTTCCTCCGCATCGATCCCGCATCTGGAATCAGTGTTCTCTTACCGAGGCTGACCGGTCAAACTGGCAAATAGCATTGGCAAACGCTCCGGTAACCGCTGCACGTGATCCAATACGGTATAGCGGTTGGGTCCGAAGATTCTAGACACATACTCATCCGCTTCGGGATCCAGCGTGAGGCAATAGCTGATTACGCCAACGGTCGAGAGTTCCTCCACCGCTTTCTTGGTATCGAATCTAAGATACTGCGGATCGCGCTCGTCGATGTCCGCCGGCTCGCCGTCCGATACCAACAACAGCAGCTTTTTTTGCTGTGGCTGACGTAACAGAAACCGTCCCGCGTGGCGTAACGCCGCTCCCATCCGCGTCGAAAGCGCTCCCTGCATGCCCGCCAATCGTGCCTTCGCCTGATCGTCGAAAGGCTGGTCGAAGTCCTTGAAGCGGAAATACTGCACATCGTGCCGTCCGTCCGAAGCGAACCCGTGTATGGCAAAGGGATCCCCGATGCCGTCGATAGCCCAAGCCAGCAAGGTCGTCGCCTCCCGCGCGAGCTGAATGACGGGCCGATCCGATCCCGGCAGAATCTCGTTGGTCGACTCCGAAAGATCGAGCAACACTAGCACTGCCAAATCCCGCGTCTTACGAAGATACCGGATGTTGATACGCGGGTCCGGCATCTCGCCCATGCGAATATCGATCATGGCACGAATGGCGGCGTCGAGGTCGATATCATCGCCCTCTTCCTGCCGCCTTTGGCGCAGTAAACCACGCGGCTGCAAAGCGTCGATGATATGCTTGAGGCGACTCGCGACCGGTTTGTATTCGACCAGGATTCGGTCGATTAGCTCTCGCTCGCCCTTCGGTTGCCGCTTTTCCAGCACAGTCGCCCAATTAGGCCGGTGCAATTGCGCTTGGTAATCCCATTCGGGGTAATGATAGGGGTCACTGACCGGCTCCTTGCCTTCCAGTTCGTTGATGGTGCAGCCTTCCTGATCCAGATAGAACGGCGTCTCCAAGGTCCAGATCTCTTGGGCGTCGTCCCCCACCAACTCGCAGTCGACCTCGTTGACCATTTCCATCACCGAAACCTTCCTACGCACCTGACGCTCGCTGGCCGGTACGTAGTCCGCCTGTTCCCACAAGCGCTCGGCGAATGACCAGATAAAACGGTTGTCATCCCGATATGGGATATCGATTTCCTCCAGGACTCTCAGCGACGGGATAGCCATTCGATCCTTGATTTGGTTGTACAGCGTGACGCCCAAATCCCAACTGAGCTGGGTGTCGTGGGGACGAACCGAAAACGCCTCCGAGAAGGCCGACACGGTCTCTCGGATCAGCGGATCGCCCGTTTCGAACTCCTTATCGAGCAATGCGCGGGCGAGTCGCTCCAGGAACGATACGACCGGATCTCGAGGTTCCAAGCTGTCCACGCCGGCCGCGTGCAACGGAAGCCAGAGCTGTTTCAACCCGGGAAACTCCCGGATGGCCTGCTGTTCGACACGGGCATCCTCGATCAGACCGATCAGGAACATGTGCACCGGATTCAGCCCTTCGGCCGAGATCGCGTTGCGGCTATAGACCAGATGCGCCGCGGCATGGGCACTGGCCGCACGATACATCTCCTTCCCCGAAACACCTCGGTGATCGTCGTAAGCATCTGGCAAGTAGATGACCGGAAACTCGATGAACGGCTTGAGTCCTTGGCGTGTTTCATAATCGCCGGCCGTCGGACGCAAACGGAAATCGCGGCCCCACAAGGCACGCAAATAGAAATTCAGCTTGCGTTGGGTATCGACGAACAGCGTGCCGCGGCGCTCCTTCTGCAGCACCGCTAGACTGTCCGGCGTTTCGAGTCCGAAATATTTGACCTGGCTTTCGAAATCGCGCCCGTGCGCCTGAGCCCCCCAGAGCGCCCAGCGGCGTAGTCCGCCCAGGGTCAACTTGTCGAAGAGTTGGTCCACGTGCTGAAGCATGGGGCGCAAGCCGCGCGGCGCTTTCGCCGAAAGCTGATGCACCAAGGCCAGATATTGGCGTACCAAGTCGGCGTCGCCCAGCCTCCGGGCTGCCGTGGGCAGGCTGTCGAACAGTGCAGCGATCACGCCTCCGCTGACCATGGAGGCGAGCTTCATCACCGAGGTGACCACATCAGGAATGATTTCGTCGCCCACCTCCTTGGCAACCAGAGGCATTTCTTGAATATAGGAAAGGACTAGTTCCGACCCGCGCCCGAGTTCAGAAAGCGCGCGAGCGCCCTCGATATACTGACGCAAACCGCTCGGCGACATGACCCTAGCCGCTTCATGGAAGCTGGCTTCCAGCGTGTCTTTGATATGTGGCTCGATCCGCTCCAGGTGCTCGCGATAGTCCTCCAAATTGACACTCATGGCTCGTTATTCAGGTAGTGCACGGCGGTGGGCGCATGTTCCCGGTTTGGCGCGGGCCCTACCTCGACAAAGGTAGTCGACCCTGCATCGGTAGGATTCATGGCGTCAAACCGTATCGACCAACGCAACTCCGCCTTCGTTAGAAAAAGGTCGCGACCGCTGCGTCTAAGGTATCCCGCATGTCCGGATCGTCGGTCAGAGGACGCACCAAGGTCATCTGGCATGCCGCCCTCGGTTCGACACCCTTGGCAATGAGCTGTCCTGCGTACACCAGGAGACGCGTCGAAATTCCCTCGTCCAAACCATGCCCCTTGAGATTGCGTGCGCGGTGGGCGATCTGTACCAGCTTTTCGGCGACTTTCGCATCGACGCCGGTTTCATGGATGATCACCTCGGTTTCCACTTCAGTGTTCGGGTAATTGAAATCCAAGGCGCCGAAGCGTTGCTTGGTAGATTGCTTCAAATCCTTGAGAAGATTCTGGTAACCCGGATTGTAGGAAATCACCAACTGAAAATCGGGATGGGCATGCACCAACTCGCCTTTCTTGTCGAGGGGCAAGGTCCTGCGATGATCGGTCAGGGGATGTATGACTACTGTCGTGTCTTGACGCGCTTCGACCACCTCGTCGAGGTAACAAATCGCGCCGATCCGGGCCGCTGTGGTCAAAGGCCCATCCTGCCAGCGCGTGCCAGTGACGTCGAGTAGGAACCGCCCGACCAGGTCCGAGGCCGTCATATCTTCGTTGCAAGCGACCGTAATCAACGGACGCTTCAGCTTCCAGGCCATGAACTCGATAAAGCGGGTCTTGCCGCAGCCGGTCGGACCTTTCAGCATGACCGGCATCCGCGCAGCGTAGGCGGCTTCGAACAACTCGATTTCATTGCCGACCGGGCGGTAATATGGTTGTTCTTTGATCAAATATTGATCCGCACTCGTCATTGCTTAACTCTCTTCCCGGGGTGGGACGTCTGGTTGAACGAGTCGCGTGTTTGAGTCCACGTCTCGACCCTTGAATCCCGGCGATCGCTCGTCCACAAAAAAGCCCCGGCCTGGTGCACAGAGCGGGGCTTTCAAAGCCAGGCCGGTGGAGCCTAGGCTTTGATCGGGCCCCGATAAATCACCATGGCGGTACCTTGCGACTGCTTGTAGTTGTCGTAACCGATCAGTCGCACATGATGGTTGGGATGCGCCTTATGGCAAGCTTCTGCTTCAGCCAGTATGCGGTCCACATCGGTTTCGCCGAACATCGGCAGTTTCCACATGTACCAGTAGTGATCGAAGGCGTTTTCCGGTTCCGTGTGCTCGATAGCCGGATTCCAACCGTTACTGACGATATATTCCACCTGCTTCCTAATCTTGGCGGCATCCATCGGCGGCAAATAGGAAAACGTTTCGAATTTCCGGCTCGAAACATCACCCAGGCTGGATTTGTAATCTTGGATCTCGCTCATGGTTGTTTCAATCCTCGTTTATTGACCACTTGTGAGATCCCCTCCCGCTTGGAGGGGACCGCTTTCTAGCGCCGTTCAGCTCGTCGACAGTATCGCTTCCAACGGATGCGGGCGATCACTTGTGCGCCACATCGAGCTTATCGACCGTGTCGAACTCGAACTTGATTTCCTTCCAGGTTTCCAACGCGGCCTTGAGCTCCGGGCTGTTCTTCGCGGCAGACATCAAAATCTCTTTTCCTTCTCTTTCGAGTTGGCGGCCTTCGTTACGGGCTTCGACGCAAGCTTCTAGCGCGACGCGATTGGCTGCTGCGCCCGCTGCGTTGCCCCACGGATGGCCAAGGGTGCCACCGCCGAATTGGAACACGGCATCATCACCGAAAATCGACAACAGCGCCGGCATATGCCAAACATGGATACCGCCCGAAGCGACCGCGAAAACGCCCGGCATGGCGCCCCAATCCTGATCGAAGAAAATACCGCGGCTGCGGTCCTCCTTGATGTAACGCTCGCGGAGCAAATCGATCCAACCTAAGGTGGCGGCCCGATCGCCCTCCAGCTTGCCGACAACGGTACCGGTGTGCAGATGATCGCCGCCTGACAGTCTCAGGATCTTAGCGAGCACTCGGAAATGAATACCGTGGTTCGGGTTGCGGTCGATCACGGCGTGCATCGCACGGTGGATATGCAGGAGAACGCCGTTTTCGCGGCACCAGTTGGCAAGGCCGGTATTGGCGCAGAATCCTCCCGTAATGTAATCGTGCATGATGATCGGCGCCCCGATCTCCTTGGCATACTCCGCGCGCTTATACATCTCTTCCGGAGTCGGAGCGGTCACGTTCAGGTAATGCCCCTTTCGTTCGCCGGTTTCACGTTCCGCCTTATGAACAGCCTCCATGACGAAGTCGAAGCGTTGCTTCCAGCGCATGAACGGCTGGCTGTTCACATTCTCGTCGTCCTTAGTGAAATCCAGACCGCCGCGCAAGCACTCGTAAACCGCGCGGCCGTAATTTTTCGCGGACAGGCCCAGCTTCGGCTTGATGGTGCAGCCCAAGAGCGGACGGCCGTACTTGTTCAGGATGTCACGCTCGACCTGGATACCGTGAGGCGGACCGCCGCAGGTCATCACATAAGCGATCGGGAAGCGCACGTCCTCCAGACGCAGTCCACGGATCGCCTTAAAGCCGAACACGTTGCCGACCAGAGACGTGAAAACATTGACGACCGATCCTTCCTCGAACAGGTCAATCGGATAGGCAACGAAAGCGTAGAACTGTTCATCGCTGCCCGGAACGTCTTCGATGCGGTAGGCGCGTCCCTTGTAATAGTCAAGGTCGGTCAAGAGATCGGTCCAAACCGTAGTCCAGGTGCCGGTGGACGATTCCGCAGCGACCGCCGCTGCCGCTTCCTCGCGAGGCACGCCAGGCTGGGGCGTAACCTTAAAGACAGCCAGGATATCGGTGTCCTTGGGGGTGTAATCCGGCATCCAATAGGTCTCGCGGTATTCTTTTACGCCCGCGTTATAGGTCTTTACAGCCATATCTACCTCCTACCACATCTGTGGATTATTCTCAGGAATATTCTCTGGTCCTACTTGGACCGCGGAATCGTGTTGTCCTTTCACAACTCGGAACTATAAGCTGTTCCATTCATAAAAAAAATTCAGTTGTTATGATTAACGTTATAAGGCTTACTTATATTAAGTAATCCGGGTTTGGAACCCCGACACAAAGGAATGTCGTGTGCTCGCCGGATAGAATAAGCCAAGAACTTTAGACGCTCCAAGGAAGATTTGCCCGCCTCAAACGCGAATCGGCTGTGGTTTCGAACCGCATGCAACGCTCAATCGCTTCGCCTTCGTTCAGTCACCTTTTCCCGCAGAATGTGAACCACAGCCGTTAAAGCCGACTTCCCGCTCTCTCAATGCTTCGAAGAAATCCGTTGCAACTGTGAGACGGAACGTAAGCCTTTGCTCACAGTTCGGAACTCTTACAATCCATCCGCGTCAACATTTTTACGGGATCCCGCTCGGAACCGGGATTAGGGGTAGTGCGGATAGATCCGGTCTGTATCTGACCGAATTCGCAGAACTGACTTTCAAGGAGGGAATCATGAGACTCGCACCGCTTTATTTGGGAGCGGCATTGGTTGTGACGAGCCAATCCGAGGCAGCTTCCTTTTTCCTGGATCAAACGAATATCAATCAACCGCCCTTTACCGACGGTAAGAACTATCTGACCGTGACAACCCAGGCATCGGGCGATGATATTACCTTTACTGTCGACGCGCTGAACGATTCGGGCGGGCCTTTCGCTGGTCATGAGCTGTCCAACTTCGGCATCCAGGCATTCGGATTCAATGTAGTCGACAATGGCGTATCCAACCTTTCGTCCAGCAACATCAGCAATCTGCCTAACGGCTGGACGGTCGATTTCAATCGACGGTTAAACGGTTTCGGCAGATTCGATGTGGTCGTGAGCGGACCAGGAAACGATCGCCAGGACCCGCTGACCTTCAGCATCACCGGCATTAACGGAGATACGCCCGACTCCTATCATGGACCCTCCAGTGGAACCGCTGGGGAAGGAAATGCCTGGTATGCGGCTCACGTAGCGGATTTCTCGGGTGCCGGGAAGACCAATGGCAAAACGATCACAAGCGGTTATTTCGGCGGCGGCGACGGCCCAGAAGTAGCGCCGACCCCCGTTCCGGTTCCCGGCGCGGTCTGGCTGTTCGGCTCGGCCATCGCCGGCTTAGGACTGGTCTCGAGACGATCGCGAAATCTTTAGGAAAAGGCTCGTGATTCCGGTTTGCCCTTGCGATGTCTCTGAGCCGACTTTCGGCAGGCTTAGTCGAACGACGATTGGTTGATCTCGCTTGCGGCGCGGTGACCCTGCAATGAACGGGGTCCGCTTGCCATGCCCTTCCTCGGCTCATCGCCGCTGCGAGACCTTTGGGTAAGCATTACGCTTCGGTTTTGATCGAATGATTTCTATTCACGCCCTTCGATAAGCCCAGGAGAGCGTCCCACAAGCCTGAGCTTGTCGAGGGGCCCAAAGGGCGAAGGGCTCACCACAAACGGAATCAATAGGTGTTTGCCCTTCCTGAACCCGTCAACTGGCTTATCCTGTTACCGTTAACGAAGGCTGACCGGATGCTGTAAAGCTGTAAACAAATCCGACATGAGTCGGCAACCGTAGCCAGGGTTTGAAAGACCGAATCACTGTAACTCGAATGTGAAGCCGCCTACGTCACGACTCGGTTTAGACAAAAGCAGGCGGATTTCGAACGGTTTGCCGACCGGCATCAGCGAAACGGTTTCCCCTTCGGGGAGATATTCTGCAGGCGCGAATATCCTCTCCGCGACCGGGGTTCCGTTAAGTTCGGTGAGCACCAGCTTCAAATTGGGGAGCATCTGCGGCAGGTCGGACTGGTTCGCGAATACGAGTTGGAACTCTAAAGCATCGTCGCGCGTCGAGTCCGGCCGTAAAGCCCGATCGAAAATCTGGATTCGGCGCAAATCTTTATAAGGCGGCAACTGACAATCAACGGTCTTGCAGACCATATCCAGCCAGGGACGCATTCGGGCACTCTGCACCATTCTGTCGCCTTCGAATACGATTAGTTGGACGATCAAAAGAGTCGTCAATCCGAAGACGCCTAACCCCCACCAGGTCTCCGGCGCTACCGAAGACAGCCCCTCGCTTCCTTTCGCATCGCTCCCCTTCCCTTCCTGCTCGAACGCCTGTGCGCCAAAGGCCAATTCCTCGCCTTCACTTCCCGATTTCTCGGGCAGCTTTGGCTCGAACTTCGGCAGGAGTACTGCGTCCCGATCTCCTAAAGGTGGCGGCCTTATCTGAGGTGCATCTTCAGGAATCGTGTCTTTCACCGCATGTCCCAGGGACACCAAGGCGTTGAAAACGATATTGCAACGCTCACATAGCGCTTCGCCACGTCCGGCACGCAATTGACCAACGCTGATGCGATATGCGGTTTTACACTCGGGGCAGCGGGTAAACACGCTTCAACCTCGACGCTTTATGCCCGTGAGCAGCGCCCATTCCTCGCGGAGCTCAGGGGAAGAGAAATCGAACTGCGAAACGTAGGCCGCGCGAACGCTTTCGACTTGCGCCGCCAAGATCCCAGATAACGCCAAACGCCCGCCCGGAAGGACCTTTTCGCTAATCTCCGCTGCCAATTCGATCAATGGGTTAGCCAGGATATTAGCTACCAGAACCCCGGCCCGAACAGCCCCCATCTCGCCCGGGTAGGCGAGCACCAAGTCGGCCTGCACCCCGTTCTTGCGCGCGTTTTCCTCCGACGCCGTGAGCGCCTGAGGATCGATGTCCACTCCGTAGGCTTTCACCGCGCCCAGCTTCAATGCAGCCACCGCAAGAATTCCTGAACCGCAGCCGTAGTCGATCACGGTCTTACCCTGCAAATCCTGACCGTCCAACCATTCGAGGCAAAGTGCGGTCGTGGGATGCGTGCCGGTTCCGAAAGCAAGGCCCGGATCAAGCACCACGTTGACGGCTTGCGGTTCTGGAGGCTCGAAACCGGTCGGGCAGATCCAGAGTCTCCGACCAAAGCGCATCGGTCGAAAATGGTCAAGCCAGGCACGTTCCCATGCGCGATCTTCCAAATTCTCGAGCTGACACTGCAACACCCGCTCGCCGAATTCGTTCGCAATCGCATCCCGAACTTGATCGGTATCGGCGTCCGCATCGAACAATCCGATGACTCTAGTCTGCCGCCAAACTGGCGTTTCTCCCGGTTTGGGCTCGAACAGAGGTTGGTCGCCGGCATCTTCGAAGCTGACGGCAACGGCACCGAGGTTCGCCAGAAAATCGGAAACCGGCTCCGCCCAGGATTCGTCCACCGTAATCGCCAGCTGACGCCACATCAATGTTTCAATCCGAGCTTACGCTCCAAATAATGGATGTTCTGTCCGCCGGCATTAAAGGCTGTGTCGTTGATGATGTCGAGCAACAACGGAATATTGCATTTGATGCCGCCGATGACCATTTCCTGAAGCGCCATGCGGGCACGCGCAATAGCCCCGCTGCGCGTCTCGCCATGGGCGATGAGCTTGCCGATCATGGAGTCGTAATAGGGCGGCACCCGATAGCCGTTATAGATATGCGTCTCGACCCGGATCCCCGGGCCTCCGGGCATATGGAACTGCTCGATTACGCCGGGACTAGGGATGAAACTCTGAGGATCTTCGGCATTGATCCGACACTCGATGGCGTGGCCCCGCAGTTGAACATCCTCCTGCCGGATCGACAAGGTCTCGCCAGCAGCGATGCGAAGCTGCTCCTTCACGATATCGAAGCCCGTCACCATTTCCGTCACCGGATGCTCCACTTGAACGCGGGTATTCATCTCGATGAAATAGAACTGGCCGTCCTGGTAAAGAAACTCGAAAGTCCCGGCTCCGAGATAGCCAATTTCCTGACAGGCCTTGACGCAGCGCTCTCCCATCTCGCGGCGCTGTTCCTCGGTAATGCCGGGCGCGGGCGCTTCTTCGATGACTTTCTGATGCCGGCGCTGAGTGGAGCAATCGCGTTCGCCCAGATGAATCACGTTCCCATGACTGTCGGCAATCACCTGGAATTCGATATGCCGAGGATTTTCCAGGTATTTCTCCATATAAACCGTATCGTTACCGAAGGCTGCCGCAGCCTCCCCGCGGGTCAGCGTGATAGCGCTCGGCAGATTAGCCTCGCTGTGGACCACCCGCATGCCGCGTCCGCCGCCGCCGCCTGCGGCTTTGATAATGACCGGAAATCCGATGCGGCGGGCGATCTTTAGATTCTCGTCGTGATTTTCGCTCAAAGGACCATCCGAACCCGGCAAGCATGGGATGCCGGCTTTTTTCATCGCCTCGATGGCCGACACCTTGTCTCCCATGAGGCGTATGGTTTCCGGACGAGGGCCTATGAAAACGAAACCGCTTTGAATCACCTTCTCGGCGAAATCGGCGTTTTCGGACAGAAAACCATAGCCTGGATGGATGGCCACCGAGTCGGTGACTTCGGCCGCGCTAATGATAGCCGGAACATTCAGATAGCTTTCTTTCGAGGGAGCCGGACCGATACATACGGACTCGTCGGCCAGCCGCACGTGCTTGAGATCCCTATCGGCCTCGGAATGTACAGCCACAACTTTGATGCCGAGTTCGCGGCAAGCACGAAGAATACGCAGGGCAATCTCGCCCCGATTGGCGATAAGAACTTTACCGAGCATGAACAAACACCTGGTGGGTCGGGCGAATAACAGACAACGCCGTTAGGCCCTTACTCGATGATGAACAAGGGTTGGTTGTATTCCACCGGTTGGGCGTTTTCCACCAGCACCTTGGCAATCACACCGGCCTTGTCGGCCTCAATTTGATTTAAGATTTTCATCGCCTCGATAATGCAGAGCGTATCGCCTACTTCCACCCGCTGTCCGACCTCCACGAACGGTTTCGCTCCCGGCGATGGCGAACGGTAAAACGTGCCGACCATGGGCGATCGCACGATATGCCCCGTCAATTTATCAGCGGTCGAATCGACCGACTCGGGTGCCGTGGGCTGTGACACTGCCGGGGCCGGCGCAGCTGCCGGTACGACTTGCACCGGTTGCGCTGCAACGCTGCTGTACCGGCTGATACGTACCGACTCCTCCCCTTCACGAATCTCAATCTCGGCAATACCCGACTCTTCAATCATTTCGATGAGCTTCTTTATTTTTCTAATATCCATGGTTTAGCCCGCTTCTAGGATTTTTAAGGCGGCATTCAAGGCGAGTTCATAACCGAGTCCGCCGAATCCGCAGATGACGCCTTTGGCGATATCGGACAAATAGGAATGTTTACGGAACGGCTCGCGTGCATGGATGTTCGATAAATGGACTTCGATAAAAGGAATACGGGTCGCGAGAAACGCATCGCGTAGCGCAATGCTGGTATGCGTGAACGCACCCGGATTGATGAGTATGAAGTCTACAGATTCCCTGAACGCCTGATGGATACGCCCGATGAGCTCGTGCTCGGCATTACTCTGGAAGAAATCCAGATGACAGCCCAGCGCTCGGGCCTTCGCGTCTAAAGCAGACTCGATATCGCCGAGCGACTGACTGCCATAAAGCCCAGGCTCGCGAACCCCAAGCAAGTTGAGATTCGGGCCGTTAAGCACAAGAATGTTTGCCATATTAAGAGGACGGACTTGTTTCCGATGACGCAGAAGCCGAAAAGCCGCGGCTATTTTGCCGAAACCCACAAAATCTGTCCACAAATGAGGAATTTCGCTTACGTTCGACGCAGTTAGCGCATTTTGACGAGAAGGTCAATGAACGAGCGGTTTGAGAACCTCGGTGAGCTGCTCTCGCGAGAACGGTCCGATATGGGCGTCCACCAACTGGCCGTCGCGATTGAAAACGACGGAAAACGGCAAGACGCCGAGCCGGTTTCCAAGCCTCTCCGCCCAGGCAACGGCGCGTTCGTCACCGAGCAAGATCGGATAATTAACCGGCGTCTCTTTTAAAAAGTCTTGAACGGCTTCGGACTCGTCAATGGCGATACCGACAAATTGAACGCCTTTGCCGCCCAATTCGGTTTGCAAGCGGGTAAACTCCGGCATCTCTTCTCGGCACGGCGCGCACCAGGTCGCCCAGAAATTGAGTACGAGAACCTTCCCTTTCCACTCGGCGATATCGCGCGGATTGCCGTCCAGATCCCTGAGCGAAACGGAGTCTACAGAAGCGCCATTCGGTGGTGCGCTCGGTTCTCCGCTCATCCAGCGCTGGGCAAGAATGCCCAGAAGCAACGCGGCTAACGCGAGCAATCCATATAGGAGCTTCGACGAATTCACTGCAACACCCTTTGCACATGTCCCACAAATTCGTCTGCGTTCATGTAACCGACCACACGGAACGCTTTCCGCTCCTCCCGGTCCGGCCCGAAGAACAAAGTCGCCGGTGGTCCGATAAGGCCGAAATGATTGAGAAGCGCTTGATCATCCGCGGAATTTTGTGTGACATCCGCCTGCAGCAAAATGACATCAGCGAGCGCATTCTGAACCTTGGGGTCGGCGAAGGTATAACGCTCCATTTCCTTACACGAGATGCACCAATCGGCATAGAAATCCAGCATCACCCACTTTCCGGCCATCTCCGCCGCGGCTACTTGCGCGTTCAGCTCATCAAGCGTCCTGACCTTCCTGAACTCAGTCGACTGCGGCGACGCCGTGGCGGTCGTCGGATATATGTCTCGCAACGGCTGTAGCGGGTCGGTGCTGTTCGAAGCGACTCCGATCAACAGCAACACACCGTAAGTGAGCATCACGATACCTACGCCCTTCCACAGTCTGCGCCAGCCCGAAGCTGGATGAGGCAGAGCATCCAGGGCTCCTAGGTAGATCGCCGGAATGATCAGCAATAGCGCCCACAGGAACATAGATACGGCGGCAGGGAGAATGCGTTCGAGCAACCAAACGGCGATCGCCAGAAGTCCCACGCCGAAAGCGGCCTTGACTGCATTCATCCAGGTTCCGGCCTTGGGCAGCAGTTTCCCGGCGGATGCACCGATGATCAGCAAGGGAATCCCCATCCCCAATCCCAACGCGAACAGAGCCACGCCGCCGAGCACGGCATCGCCGGTCTGGCCGATGTAGATCAGAGCGCCGGCCAGGGGCGCTGCCACGCAAGGTCCTACGATCAAGGCCGAAAGCGCTCCCATGATCGCCGCCCCCGTCAGGGTACCGCCACGCTGGCGGTTGCTGAGGGCAACCACGCGGGATTGGATGAACGCTGGCATCTGCAGCGTGTAGACGCCGAACATGGACAAGGCCAACAGCACGAACACGGCGCTGAACGCGACGATGACCTCGGGTTTTTGGAACAGCATCTGGAGATTGCTGCCAAAAAGGCCGGCCAAAACGCCGAAGACGGTATAGGCCAGGGCCGACGCCAGCACGTAACTGAGCGACAGCATGAAAGCTCGACCCGTCGTGATCGTGTGACCGTTGCCGACGATGATCCCAGACAGAATCGGGATCATCGGAAAAACACAAGGGGTGAACGCCAGCAACAGTCCGAATCCCAGAAAGCTGAGAACCGTGCCCCATACCGAACCGTTTTGTAGCTCGAAAGCGATTCGGTCCTGCTCCGACACCGGCTCGGGAGGACTCGCTGCCGACGTCGACGTTCCCACCCCTCCGGCCGGCAAATCAAGGCTCACCGTTTTCTGCATGGGCGGGTAGCATACGCCTTTCTCGGCACAGCCCTGGTAGTTCGCCTGCAATTGAATACTGACCGGTTGGCCGTCGGCCCGCGACAAGGGTACGGGGAAACCGACTTCCTCGTGGAACACTTCTACCGCACCGAACTCCTCATCGTGCTTGGGTTCGCCGCGGGGAATCTCATAGCGGCCGAGCTTTACGCCGGCTGGCTCGATCACGGCCAGATTGAATTTCTCGCGGTAGAGATAATACCCATCGGCAATTTGCCAACTGACCCACAGCGTTTGGGGATCCTTTACCTCGGCAAAAAAACGGAAAGCTTCGTCCGGCGGCAGCAAATCAACGGGCTGAGTCTTGATCCCCAGCGATTTGAACGCCTCCGCCAATTTTGCGAGCGAGTCGTTCTTGCCTCCGTTCGCGCCACCCGTAGGCCAAGCCACGTTCACTGTCTGCCTGTGCGGCGGATAGCACACCCCGGCATCGGCACAGCCCTGGGATGTCACCTCGAGAGCTAGGACCTCGCCGGCGCCGTCGCGCCGCTCCACCGGAAGCCGGATATCGACGTGCCGACGGTAGATTTCCATTTCGCCGAAAAATTCATCATGCTTAATTTCACCCGGTGGAAAAACCGGCTCGCCCAGATCGATGCCGGGAGTCTTGGAGGCGAACTTGAATTTCTGCCGGTACAGATAATAGCCGTCGGCGACATCGAATCCGATCAGGACCTCATTACCTTCGCCTCTTGCGGATACCCGGAACGCTTGTTCGGGCGGCAGCAGCTCGTCACCGCTGATGGCCCAAACCATGCCCGTCCACACTGAAAAAAAGATAAATGACAGCCGAAGAACAAATTGGCGGAACTGCGGCATAGCAAACGTACTCTGTAAAAGGAAGTTCAGTATATGAACGCCTATCCGGGATGGATCGCCCGGATGATCGATTAGGATTTTCGGTGCAACCATTCGCTGATCCAATCAAGGTATGCGGTCGAACCTCGCAGTACAGGGACCGCAATAACCTCGGGAAGTTCGTACGGGTGTTTTTCGCGCACGAAAACTTCCAAGGCTTCGAAAGCAGCCGTTTCGGTCTTCATTAAGAGAAGATGTTCCTGGGCGGTTTCTATCTTGCCTTCCCAGGGATAAACGGATGTCAGTCCGGGAACGATGTTGACGCAGGTCGCCAGGCGTTCCGCAACCACATCTGCAGCCAGCGTCTCAGCGGTTTTCGCGTCCGGACAAGTGCACAAAACTAGACAGTACTCGGTAGACATGGCAAAAAGCACAGAATCAATCGGAATTCTAAACGTATGAGGACTTAATGAACATTGGTCAATGGTTATTGCTCGTCCTATTGAGCTTACCGATTCTAGAGATTTATGTGTTGATTAAACTCGTCGGTTCGCTCGGTTTCCTGCTCACCTTCATCTTGCTGCTGGGTGCCGCGGCGCTGGGTACGTATCTGTTAAGGATACAGGGTTGGAGCACTTGGTTCCGCGTCCAACAAGCTCTAGCGCGAGGTGAGTTGCCAGCCCGCGAGATGATCGAGGCGAGCTTGATTGCCGCTGGAGGGCTGCTGCTCCTGATACCCGGCTTCGTCAGTGACATGCTCGCCTTGTTCTGCCTGCTGCCGGCCACCCGAAAAAGGCTCGCGCAACGCATTCTCGAAACCGGTGTTTCTTACCCAGCCCAAAAAACGACACACCGAACCCGGCACACGATAGAGGGCGAATTCAGGCGTGAAGATTGACGATCAACAGGCGTTCCCAGACGCATTTTGAACACAGATTGCCGGATGGCCTTTTTTTGCTTGATCCGCCGTCGCCGAAAACAAAGAGTTTCTAGCTTACCGCGTCCATCGTAAGGGCCTATCCTCGCTGGCCCTGCGCCCCGCCTCGAAGAGGCTGTCCTAGAGAAGTCCAAGGGCTTAAGGCCAATAATCCGTTGAGATAGACTCTAACCAGCGTACTCGGTTCGACGACGGCATCTAATCGAAACACCGGTATAGCTGTCAAGTTCCGCAAGATTGTGAACCCTCTTGCGAAAGAGATGGGGATGGGACGTTTGCCAGTTTTTGAGCGCCTGAATCGGGGTGAGATGGCCTAAGGCCCGTTGAGGAATGTGATGATTGTACAGGTCGACATAGCGGTGCAAGGTCGTTTCCAGATCGGCGGTTGAATCGAAGTGATGGGTTTGCAACACCTCCTCGATGCGGCCATTGAAGCGTTCCACCAGGCCATTCGTTTGGGGCCGGCCCGGCGGAATCAGGCGATGTTCGATGCCTTGTTCAGTACAGAGGCGGTCAAACTCATGCGTCCCGGAGGGCTGGCGAGTTCGGGTCAAGAAACGGTCGGTGAACTCCGAGCCGTTGTCGGTCAGACATTTCTGGATGCGGAAAGGCGCGGCTTGAATCACCGCTTTGAGGAAGGCCTTTGCGCTTAAGGCGGTGCGGTTGGGCTTGAGGGCGACATACACCCAGCGGGTGGCGCGGTCGATCGCGACGAACAGGTATCGGCGAGGTTCGCCGTCAATAGCCGGCAAGTACTTGACATCCACGTGAAGGAAGCCGGGCTCGTAGACCTTGAAAGGCTTGAACGTGGTCTTCTCCGCAGGGGGGAGCAGGGCCTTGAGGGAGGCCACCCCGTGGCGGCGCAGGCAGCGGTCCAGTCCGGAACGGGACACGTCGGGATTGAGAAACTCTCGGGTTACGGCCAGGAGATCATCCAAGGGGAGGAGCAGGGATTGACGGAGATAGACCACGATGGCTTCCTGGGCGGGCGTGAGCGTGGTCCTGAGGGTGTGGGGCCGGTGTGAGGCATCTTCGACCGAGGAGCGGCGTTTCCACTTGCGGACGGTCGTCCGGCTGACGCCGTACTTTTGGGCCAAGGCGCGCTCGCTCAACGTGGACGCTTGAATGGCCTGCCGAACCGCCGGGGTGGTACGGGCATTTTTATGAAGACGAATCTGCATGGAGAGGAACCTCACTTGGACGGACCGAATATCTCCTGGAGAAGGCTCCGGGCTTCAAACAGAGCATAACTCTTTCTCGGTAAATAATCACACGAGACGCGACATATAGCCTGACCATCAAAATCCGCTAATATACTCACATACCCGTCTCCGCGGGCGATGGGCTGAATTTCCCCGACAGGTAACGATTGGATGGCGATAATAACCCAGAAATTCCGCGTCGGCGGCATGCACTGCCAGGGATGCGAAACGACGATCGAACAAGCGGTGGCACAAATCTCCGGTGTTCGCAGCGTCAAAGCCGACTTTGTAGCCGGAACCGCTACCATCACCTTCGATCCCGCACGAACCGACCCAAAGCAAATCGTCGGAGCCATCGACAGCCAAGGCTATCAGTGCTCGCCATCGCCTATAGGTGGTCGTTCGAAGCTTCGCGCGTTCGGACGACTGCTGATCGCCCTGCTCGCGCTTGCCGCCATTGTCGCAATCCTGACTCTTGGCGATCAGCTCGCTGAACGCATGCACCTACCCCAATTCGACCGAAGCATGAGCTACGGTCTTTTGTTTCTGATCGGCTTCGTAACCGGATTCCATTGTGTCGGCATGTGCGGCGCTTTCGTGGTCGGCTATACCGCGAGCGCCGCCGTATCCGGCAAACGCTCCCTGGTGTTCTCTCACGTCCTTTACGGGGTTGGCAAAACTCTGTCGTACGCCTTGATCGGGGGGCTGTTCGGGCTGCTCGGGTCATTCATCGCCTTTACTCCGGAAATGCGCGGCTACGCCGCCATCGCCGCCGGCATCTTCCTAATCCTGTTTGGGCTCAACATGCTGGACTGGTTCAAGAGCCTCCGCCGCATCCGCATCCGTGTACCGGCTTTCTTGAACCGCTTCGTCTATGGCAAGACGCAACACAGCAAGAGCCCTTTCCTGATCGGGCTGCTCAACGGGCTGATGATCGCCTGCGGTCCGCTCCAGGCCATGTACATCATGGCCGCCGGTACCGGCAGCTTCGTCGAAGGCGCCAAGCTCCTTTTCATCTTCGGGCTGGGCACCTTACCGATCCTGCTCGGCTTCGGCGTGCTGACCAGCCTGATTTCCGCCCAGGCAACCCGAGGGCTCTTGAAGGCGTCCGCCTTTCTGGTGATGGCCTTGGGCCTCATCATGCTGAACCGGGGACTGATCATGAGCGGATCCGGCTACGATTTCCGTACCCTGGCCGCGCGCGCGACGGCGTACCTGGAAGACTTGGCCAAAAGCGGCGATGTCACCGAATCCGGGCATCAAACCATCCGCATGGATGTGAACAAGCGGGGCTTCAAGCCGGACACGTTCGTACTGAAAAAAGGCGTTCCGGTGAAATGGATCATCGAAGGCAAGGAACTGAACTATTGCAACCATCGCATCATCGTTCCCTCCCTGGGACTCGAATTCGACGTGGTCAAAGGTCGCCAAACCATCGAATTCACACCACAGCAAACCGGTGTGATTCCCTGGAGCTGCTGGATGGGCATGATTCCCGGCAGTTTCATCGTGCAAGATAACGAAGACGTCCGCTCTGAGGAGCAGACCGGAGACGAACAGATGGCCAATCCCCAATAAGAGTCCCGCCCGATCAGCGTTTCTTCCCTAAGCTGGGCGACTGGGCTCAAAGACAGATCCTTCGACTACAGCTCTGGGCAGGACTGTCGAAGGATTTCTCGAACCAACGCGGATAGGCTTTCCGCCGAAATCCCGAATCACCGCGGGGCTCTTGCGTCAGGAGGCGAAGATGGCGAAGTCATATCGCGTGACGCTGACCGCTAAGGAGCGGCGCGAATTGGAAGAGTTGGTCAGCAAGGGCAAGAACGAAGCGCGAAAACTCGCCCGTGCCCGCATCCTTTTGCAGGCCGATGAAGCCGAGAGCGGGCCTCGCCGCACCGACGATATTGCCCAGGCCTTGAATGTCCACGTTCGCACGGTGGAACGGCTACGGCAGCGGTTCGTGGAACAAGGTCTGCCGGTCCTGGTACCCAAGCCAAGCGAACGCGTGTATCTCTGGCGGCTGGCTGGCGCTCAGGAAGCCCGGTAGGCCGCACTGGCCTGTTCGCCGCCGGAGGGCAAGCCCCACTCGACCTTGCGGCTCTTGGCCGAGTCTCAGGTCAAGTTGGAAATGCCCCAGACGGAGTTGTACGAAACGGTCCGGCGCATGTTAAAAACGAACTCAAACCACACCTACGGTCGACCTACGCGAACCCGTGGACGCAGATGAACCCCAAGCGTTGCGCTTATGAACCATCATGACCTCGGCCTCATACGGTGCTGCGCGGAAGAGTCCTATTTGAGACTCAACCGCTCTTTCGGCGAAACGATATCGCCCGTGATGTCCAAGTCGATCTTCATCCGCTTCGCTGCGGCCTTGGTTGACTTACTGTCCTTGAAGGGACCCGCGATGACCTTGAAGCGGCCGTTTTGCAAAGCCACTACTCGCGCGGGAATCTGGGGCCCCTGATGATTCAGCACCGCCGCCAGACGCTTCGCGCTCAACTCGTCGCCGGACTCCAAGGCCGTGATGTACCAGCCGCTCTCGGTCATCGGCGGCGGTTTCGGCTGACCGTACCACTCGTCTGGGTATTTTAGAGCCACGGCCTTTCTAACAAGATCATCGAAAGTCTCGCTGTTCTCAAAAACCGGTATCGGAACACCGCGGGCCTCGCTCAGGACCCGCTCGATCTTGGGCCAGTCCAGTTTTCGCCCCTGTTTCTTTTCGATCTTCTGGAGCGCGGCAATCAGATTCTTCCTGAGCTGCTTCGCATTGAGTTCTTCGTGAGGCCGATGCGCTTCCAGAAAAAGCTCGCCATCGCGCCATCCTAGCAAATAAGGCTGATTGACGATGCGTACCGGCGTCTTGACCGGCACTTCCTTGTAGAGCGTCTCGATATTTTCTGGGTAGAGACGGACGCAGCCGTTGCTTGCGCGAAGTCCAATGCCGTACGGCTTGTTGGTGCCGTGAATCAAATAACTTGGACGACTGAGATACATGGCATAGTCGCCCAAGGGATTATCGGGGCCGGGCGGCACGACCGCCGGAAGCGGATCGCCCTTCCGCTCATGGTCCTTACGGATGGAAGCCGGAACGTACCAGGTCGGATGTTTCGCCTTTCGCTCGACCACCATGTCGCCGATCGGCGTCGATCGGCCTTCACGCCCGATGCCGACCGGATAAGTGAGCACTTCTCCCTTTTTCTTCGGCGGGAAATAAAACAGGCGCATCGCAGCGAGATTGACGACAATGCCCTTGCGCGGAGCGTCCGGAAGAACGAACTGCATCGGCAGTAAGACCCGACTGCCCGGCTGCGGTGCCCAGAGATCAAGGTCGGGATTGGCGTCACCGATGCTTTCCAGCCCGAGACTAAAGTGTCGGGCTACATCTGGAAGAGAATCTCCCTCTTTAATCTTTACTGTCGCCAGTTGGCCGACAATGCTGTCGTCTTTTCCCAACACAAACCGGTTGCGCTCGATATCTTCGACCAAAGGCTCGACCGGAGCTTTCGGCGCCTCGTACCGGAAAGGCGACCACGCGCAAGCAGGAAGAAAGCCAATCCAACCAAGAACTAAAAGCAGGCGGAGCGAAGCAAGACTCCTCCCAATTGACTCAGGCCATCCCGAACTCTGGTCGCGGCCAGCATCGCTGGCAAGTAACGAACGGTCCGAATACCACGTGGCTCGGCACATAGGAATACCTTCACTCACGTATTCAACCCCCTTCTCGTTTGGCCGAAAAACAGCCGATTATGCAAAGTCCATGCCCTCGAAAGATCTTCTTTGGCTGACGATTGCGCTGCGTGTCGCCGCCTACATTCACACGGTTTCCATTCCGCTCCTCGTGTCTTCTCAGGAATTCCGAAAAGCGCGACACGACATCATCGTCATCAATCGCCATCCGGTTGCCCCCCTTTTCATGGCAATGATCGCACCATATCCAGCAACACCGAAACAATGCGATTTCGCAATCGGCTTTTTAGCCGTTCCAAGGCAGCTATTTGCTCGACAGCTAATGCAGAATGTTGTGCCAGTTGCATAAACGATCTTTGCGGTATCTGAAATGTCGGCGAATGTGATCCAGTTGGTTTTGTAACCAACTAACGGGGACCAGGCCTTGCCTTTAAGTTGGTTTTATTCATCGCGGCCAAGCCCAAATGCAGAACCCCTTCAGCCCACTGTTCAAAAGCCCATCCGGACTCAATTCCGACGAATAAGCCGGCAGGTAAATTACCGTGATGCTATCCTGGCTGAGCTCCAATCAGTAGCATACCGGTTAACTCACGTAGACCCATTACTGACCCAGAACCAGGAAAATCTGGATACGAGCCTTCGAACAAGCTAAGTATCCAGGAGCGGGCACGCGTGTTGGACATTTATCATGCGCCGGAGTTTGCCAGTTCTTCTGCTGAGCTAAATCGGGCATCGGCTGACCGACCAGGGCATGTTGATCTTGCTACGCTTCGATGGACACCCCGTTAATGAGGGCTAAGCCCTTTGAGGTGTTCAGTGAGTTCGAAAGAAGAACAGAGCCGTCGGCGGTATATGGCGGAATTTAAGGAACACGCGGTCAAGCGAGTGCTTATTGGGCATAGCGTGACAGCGGTAGCACGGGAGTTGGCGCAGGTGATAGCTGATTCACAACTGACTGGCCCGTCATCGCCAGTACGCTGGAGCGGATAAGGTGCAGGCCGAGCAAGCGGCGGAGGTTGCTAGCTCAGCGTGAAGAGGAAATAGCGATCTTAAAAAAGGCCGCAGCGTACCCTTCGGCTCGCTCAGGACAGGCTTTGCCAAGAGGAGTCGCGGTGAGGTACGCGTGGATCAAGTCGCAAGAAGGACGCTTTTCGGTTAAAGCCATGTGTGCCGGGTGCTGCAGGTGCGACGCCGAAGTTATGACGCCTGGAAGCGGCCGCGAGCGAGTGAAAGGAAGGCCGAAACCAAACGTCTAGACGAGCCATCCGCAGACATTTCGACGCGCATAAGGGCACTACGGTGCGCCGAGACTGACGGATACTGAGGGTTAGGGCGTAGGCCATTCTCGGGTCGCGAAGCGGATGCCGGTCTCGAATGGCTGCTTAATAAGAACGGGTGTCCACAAAACGGTTGCAAGATCAGCGTCGATCGGACATACCATTTGATCGTCCAATGAATGCTAAGGTTTTGATCCCGGCGGTATTGATCCCATTCTCGCCATAGGTCTCATCCATCCGACAGCCTTTGCCGACCAGTCCGTTCCTGTCTTTTCAAAAGGCCGCTTCCAACCGCACCGCAAACGTCCGGACCCCACGAACTGAGAAACCTCCAATTGGTCTACCGATACCCTACTTGCCTCTCTCACTCGTTTCCTTCAGATCGGCTATGCCGAGAACCTCATGGAGAACCGATGCCGTCCGAACATTCGGTCAACCAGGTCTTCCATTCGTCGAACAGGCGCCTATCGCCGGCGGCGACTACTGAACGGGGCTGTAGCTCGATACTGAAGATGGGTTCGCCTCGCAGGGTCTCGGCTCGTCCCCCAGCTTCGGACAGGATCAGTGCGCCCGCAGCATAGTCCCAGAGCTTTTGCTTGCCGTGCAGATAAACGTGGAATCGGCCGGCCGCCAGCCAGCACCACTCCAAGGCCACCGAACCCAGATTGCGCTGCGAGCTGTAAGGCGGGCGTACCGCCAGCTTCGCCGCCAACGGCCCCAGGCGTTTGAAATCCACAACCGCCAAGCAGCGCCGCAACGGCAAATCGACGGAGGGAACCCTGAGCCGGACGCCGTTCAACCAGGCTCCAAGGTCGCGCTGGGCAGTGAAGCATTCGTCGCGGATTGGATCGTAGACGATGCCCAAAACCGGCTTATGTTCGATGAGCAGCGCCAGCGAGATGGTGAAAAATGGCAAGCCTGCAGTGAAGTTGCTGGTTCCGTCCAAAGGATCCAGACACCAGAGCCCGGCATTATCCTGTTCCAGTAGTTCTTGCTGCCGCAGTGCGTCCATTTCCTCGCTCAACAGAGCGAACTCCGGATAACGCTCTTGCAATCGTGCTGTTAGCCTCTTTTGTACGGCGAAATCCGCTTCGGTGACGACACTGCCGTCGGCTTTGAATAGACGCTCGGTTCCGGCGAACCTGGGCAATAGTTCCTCCCTAGCCGCCGCTTTAACGAGTGTCGCGAGATCGTCTAGGTGGGGGAGCATGATGTTATCCTCTCGGCGGGCTCAATGCATATCGATTGGCCCAAGCGCAACGAATCTCGCAGCCCGGAAATGGTGGGCGCGGCCGATCGACCTTCGCCCATCGCACGCTTGTCAAACTCACCGTCTTCCGAGGTTTCGAGTCCACCTCAGTTCGAAGCAAACAAGGCTTGCAGACGAAGGCCAGGATCCTCGGCGGTCATGAACGCTTCACCGACCAAAAACGTATGGACGCCATAGCCGCGCATGAGGGCTACGTCTTCCGGCGTATGAATCCCGCTCTCAGTCACGACCAGTCGATCGCCAGGAATCCGTTCCAGTAGATCGAGCGTCGTGCTAAGGCGGGTCTCGAAGGTGCGAAGATTCCGGTTGTTGATACCGACTAGCGGTAAATCGAGGCGCAAAGCACGTTCCAGCTCGGACGCATCGTGTACCTCCACGAGCACATCCATACCGAGACCGATAGCGATATCAGAGAGTTCCCGCATGGCTCCGTCGCTCAGGGCGGCGGCGATCAGCAGGATACAATCCGCACCGATCGCGCGGGCCTCGAACACCTGGTACGGATCGATTAGGAAATCTTTCCGCAATACGGGCAGCGAACACGCACTACGCGCCTCTTGCAAATTTGCTTCGGAGCCCTGGAAGAAATCCCGGTCGGTCAACACCGACAGACAAGCTGCTCCGTGGTCGGCATAGCTGCGGGCAATGTCCGCCGGATGGAAATCCGGCCGCATCACGCCTTTGCTGGGCGAAGCCTTCTTGATTTCGGCAATCACCGCGGCCGAACCGCTTTCGACCTTGTTACGTAAAGCTCGGACGAAACCGCGGGGAGCATCGGCCTCCTCCACCAATCGCCGGAGTTCCTCCAGCGGTGTGCGCGACCGCCGTTCGGCGACCTCCTCCGCTTTGCGGGCTAGAATCTTTTGCAGGATATCGGGGGGATTATTCATGAGTGGCAATAGATTGGCTGAATTCGATCAAGGCGTCCAACTTTCGCCGGGCGGAACCGTCGTCGATAGCCGCCTTGGCACGCTCGACGCCCGCTTCCAGGCTGTCCACCAGATTGGCCGCGTAAATCGCGGCTCCTGCGTTGAGAACGGTAATGTCCCGGGCCGGCCCCGGTTCCCGGTTAAGTACGCTCAGCATCATCTTTAGACTCGCGGCGGCGGTATCGACCTTCAGTTCTTTTAAAGGAGCCCGCTCGATGCCGAATTGTTCCGGCGTAAGTGTATAGCTGGTAATGCGACCCTCCTTGAGTTCCGCGACCCGAGTGGGAGCGCCGATGCTGATTTCGTCGAGGCCGTCCTCGGCGTGCACCACGAGTACATGCTGGCTGCCCAACTGTTTAAGCACTTCGGCGAGAGGTTCCACCCAGGTTTCGGAGAAGACGCCCACCAATTGATTAGGCGCGCCGGCGGGATTGGTTAGCGGGCCGAGCAGATTGAACAGGGTCCGCACGCCGATTTCCCGGCGCGGGCCGATGGCATACTTCATAGCGCCATGATGGCGCTGGGCGAAGAGGAATCCCAACCCGATCCGTTCGATACAATCCTTGACCTGATCCGGCGTGAGATCGAGATTGATGCCTGCCGCCTCCAATACGTCGGCGCTTCCGGAACGGCTGGAAACCGAGCGGTTGCCGTGCTTAGCCACCTGGCCGCCGGCCGCCGCGACCACGAATGCTGCCGTGGTACTGATATTGAATGTGTGGTTGGCATCGCCGCCGGTTCCGCAGGTATCGATCAGATGATCGCCCTTGACCGGCACCTTGGTGGCCATTTCCCGCAGCACCTGGGCTGCCACCACCACTTCTTCCACGCTCTCGCCCTTGGCGCGAAGCGCGACCAGAAAGGCTCCGATTTGCGCCGGCGTGGCACCGCCGCTCATGATGGTCCGCATGACCTTGCGCATCTGTGATGCATCTAGATCCTTTCTATCTAGCAAAGTCTGCAGGACGCCTGGCATTTCCATCGAGAGCCCTCACTGGTTCAAAAAATTTCGCAGCAGGTCGTGGCCCTGCTCCGTGAGGATGGATTCCGGATGGAACTGCACGCCTTCGATGGCGAGCTGCTTGTGCCTTACGCCCATGATTTCCTCGATCTTGCCGTCCCGATCCTCGGTCCAGGCGGTAACTTCTAGGCAATCCGGAAGGGTTTCCTGCTCGATCACTAGGGAATGGTAACGAGTTGCCTGGAACGGATTGTTGAGACCGCGAAACACCCCCTGATTCCTATGGTGCACCATGGAGCACTTGCCGTGCATGATGCTCTTGGCGTGAACGATCTTGCCGCCGAACGCGTAACCGATGCTCTGATGCCCGAGACAAACGCCCAAGATGGGATACTTGCCCGCATAACGGCGAATCGTATCCACCGAGATGCCCGCCTCTTTCGGCGTACAAGGTCCCGGCGAAATGACGATCTTGTCCGGAGCGAAGTCTTCGATCTCTTCGACGTCGATCTGGTCGTTGCGCACCACTTCCACCTCGGCGCCCAATTCCGCCAGATACTGGACTAGGTTGTAAGTAAACGAGTCGTAGTTGTCGATCATCAAGACGCGGGATCTCATAAGCTGCGCCCTCCCTCGAGCCCGGCTTCGGCCATGGCGACCGCTCGAAACACCGCGCGCCCTTTATTGAGAGTCTCTTCCCATTCGTTGCGGGGAACGGAATCGTACACCACACCCGCTCCCGCCTGGATATGCAGGATCCCGTCTCGGATAACGGCGGTGCGAATCGCGATGGCCGTATCCAGGTTTCCGGACCAGCCGATGTAACCGACGGCACCGGAATAAATCCCGCGTTTGACCGGTTCCAGCTCGGCGATGATTTCCATGGCTCTGATCTTGGGCGCGCCGCTGACGGTTCCTGCCGGGAACGTCGCGGCAAGTACGTCGTAAGCGTCCTTACCCTTGGCCAGGCGGCCGGTGACGTTGGACACGATATGCATGACGTGGGAATAGCGCTCGATGATCATTTTGTCGGTGACGCGGACGCTGCCGGTCTCCGCCACCCGCCCGGTATCGTTTCGGCCGAGATCGATCAGCATCAGGTGTTCGGCGATTTCCTTTGGATCGGCCAAAAGTTCACGCTCTAGTGCCAGGTCCTCTTCGGGAGTCTTGCCCCGCCGCCGCGTGCCGGCGATCGGTCGGACTGTGATGGTCTCGTCCTCGACGCGCACCAGGATTTCAGGCGAAGAACCGACCACGTAAAAATCCCCGAGATTCAGGTGAAACATGTAAGGCGAGGGATTCAGACAGCGCAAGGCGCGGTATAAATCCATGGGCGAAGCGGAATACGGAATCGAGAGACGCTGGGAAAGAACCACCTGCATCACGTCGCCTTCGACGATGTATTCCTTCACCCTCCGCACTGCGTTTTCGAAACCCTCTTGGGTGAAGCCGGAAACAAAGTCGCTTTCATCGACCTGTTTTTGAGTTCCCTGCCCTCGGTTGCCCGGCAAACGGTTCTGCCGAAGGCCTTGGATCAGCATGTCCAGCCGATCCTGCGCCTGATAGTAGGCGTTCGGTTCGGCCGGGTCGACATGCGTCAGAACCAGCAGCTTGCCCGAAAGATTGTCGAAAACCAGCACTTCCTCGGACACCATCAGCAGGATGTCCGGAACTCCTATCGGATCGGGCTTCTCGCAATGCAACTGGGGCTCGATGTAGTGAATTGTCTCATACCCGAAATAGCCGACCAGCCCGCCGGTAAAGCGAGGCAACCCTTCGATCTGCGGGACTTTGAAACCCGCACCGTAGCGCCGGATCCAGTCGAGTGGGTTGTCGACGCGGTCGGCTTCGACGATGTGTCCGTCCTTCTCGACCATGATGTCGTTACCGCACACCCGGATCACGGTGCGGCACGGCAGACCGATGATGGAATAACGCCCCCACTGTTCGCCCCCGTGTACGGACTCGAACAGATAGGAATAAGGCGCGTCGGCCAGTTTGAGATACGCGCTCAAGGGCGTATCGAGGTCCGCTAGCACCTCGCGGGCGAGTGGAATGCGGTTGTAGCCTTGATCGGCGTACTGCTGAAATCGTTCGGGCGTCATGATGCTTCATCCATTCAGGTAGAGCGGGTTAGCGAAGCATAACCCAACAGGCGGTTGATCGGGTCAAAGCCTTCGGGCTCGACCCTCTATGTTCGAGGCGGGTTCAGCGACGCCATCGCTCTTTCAGAACGGATCGATCCATGGTGCTCACGCAGCTTTCTTGAACAAAGCGGGCAACTCGGTCAGAGAGGAAACAACGGCATCCGGCTTGAGACATTCGACGCCATTGCCGCCGTGATAGCCGTAAGGCACGCAGACGACCATAAATCCTGCCGCCCGCGCGGCTTTCACATCGTTGACGGAGTCTCCGACCATCAGACCGCGGGAAGGTTCGATTCCGAAAAACTCGGCGGTTTTCAGCAAAGGATACGGATCGGGCTTGAGCTTCTCGAACTCATCGCCACAGCCGACGAAGTCCATGTCCTGCAGCACGCCCAGACGGTCTAGCAGGGGACGGGTAAACCTCGAATGCTTATTGGTAACACACGCCAGGCGAAAACCCACCGCCTTGAGCTGCTTCAACGCTTCAGCGACGCCAGGAAACAAGCGGCTTCGATTGCAAACGTTCGCCTCGTACAAATCCATGAACATCGTCAAAGCCTCGTCGAATGGCGGCGGGTTGTCCTGCGGCCAAAGTTCGCCGGTCAGCGCACGCTTCACCAACATATTCACGCCGTTGCCGATCCAACGTCTCACCCGCGGCTCGCCTGCCGAGGGCAACCCCAGACGCCCCAGCACGGCATCAATGGCATCGGCCAGATCCGGTAAGCTGTCGACGAGCGTACCGTCCAGGTCGAAAGCGACGAGATCCGGCGTGTGTACCAGCATCAAACGGCGCGAGCCTTAGCTATCTCTTCCCGCAAGGCACGCACAATCGAGTCGTAACGGTTCGGGTCACTCTCCTTGCCCGCACCGAAAATGGCCGACCCTGCGACGAACGTGTCCGCCCCCGCCGCGGCGATCTCGCGGATGTTGTCCACTTTCACCCCGCCGTCGATCTCCAGGCGGATGTTGCGCCCGCTGGCCTCGATACGCCGCTTGGTCTCACGCAACTTGTCCAGCACGTACGGAATGAAGGATTGACCGCCGAAACCGGGGTTCACGGACATGAGCAGGATCATGTCTAATTTCTCCATCACATGATCCAAGTAATTGAGCGGCGTCGCTGGATTGAACACCAGCCCCGTCTTGCAGCCCGAGTCCTTGATGAGCTGAAGCGTGCGATCCACATGCTCGGACGCTTCCGGGTGAAACGTGATATAAGTAGCACCGGCCTTCGCGAAATCCGGGATAATCCGATCCACCGGCTTGACCATCAGGTGCACGTCGATGGGCGCGGTAACTCCGTACTTCCGAAGCGCCTCGCACACCAAAGGACCGATAGTGAGATTGGGGACATAATGGTTGTCCATGACATCGAAATGGACAATGTCCGCACCGGCGTTCAAAACGTTTACGACTTCTTCACCGAGGCGGGCAAAATCGGCAGACAAAATCGAAGGCGCAATCCAGCTTTCATTCATAGGCGATGGCTCTCTTTAAGCAAAAAACGGAACGCTTGAAACGTTCCGACTAAAATCGAGTTGGATAGTCTCAACTTATTTTTACATTTCCCGGTTTTTTCCGAGTCCGGTCCGAGTGGATGGGGTATTTTCACATTTGGCTTCCGGAGGGGCAAGCTGAAGCCTTCTCGACATTGCCCGTCCGATGCACCGAAAGATCTCTATTCTTTTAAAAGGAAGTTCCGATCATCGACGGGGCTGTCGCAGGCTCTCCTGAATCTGTCGAAATGGCTTGAATGAAAATCTATTGACTCATTTCTTGAATTGAGGTCCAGTCGAGCGAAGAAAAGCCATATTGTTTGAGAGGAATATGGTAAAGAAGACGCCGAAGGAAGAAACCACCATACCGCCCGGCACGCCATGGTTTCACTGGAAGTACGGCGAGAACGGTTTGGAGGCTTGCTTGATTATGATACGCGGCCCTCAGGTCGGAAGGCGGGTCGTACTTGATAAGGACGAGATAGTCCTCGGCCGTTCTAAGAATGCGGATGTCCAAATTGAGGAAAGTTGCGTTTCACGGCAGCACGCAGTCATCAAAAGAGAGGCGTCGACCTTCATCATCATCGACCAGAACAGTACCAACGGAACTTTCGTCAATTCCGAGAGGCGCGTGACCTGTGTCCTGCGCGACCAGGATCTGATCACGATCGGAAACACGATCTTCAAGTTCATCGCCAAAAACAGCCCGGAACTCCACTACCACGAGGAGTTACATAAGCAGGCCAGCCTCGACCCCGTGCTGCAAATCCACAACAAGCGATTCTTCCTGGAATACCTCGAACAAAAGTGCCATCGCAGTCTGCTCTTGCCGACCAAATTGGCCATCATTCTGTTCGATATCGATCACTTCAAGCGTATCAACGACACCTATGGTCACCAAACCGGAGACCAGGTCTTGCTGCACGTCGCCAATATCGTAAAGAGCCGCCTGCGAAACAGCGATATTTTCAGCCGGTACGGGGGGGAAGAATTTGCGGTCGCTCTGCCGGATAGCGACGCCGAACAAGCCGGGATGACAGCCGAAAAATTACGGCGCGCCGTCGAGGCCACGGCCGTCATCCGCGACGAAGACGAAATTCGAGTGACCATCAGCCTCGGAGCCGCGTCCCTAGAACCCGCCGGGTCGCCAATACGTTCCTGGCGGGATTTGATAGAGCGCGCGGACAGCGCGCTATACGAAGCCAAGAAAGCAGGCAGAAACCGAACCATTGTCTATCGCGGGACTCGGTAAACGCCGGCGTACTGCTAAAATGGCGCTTTCATTCCGCCCTAGCCAATAATCCTCATGCCCGAGCCAAACGAAAAAAGACTCGTCCTCGTCGACGGTTCCTCGTTCCTCTACCGCGCGTTTCACGCCCTACCGCCTCTCAATAACTCGCGAGGTGAACCGACCGGCGCGGTACTAGGCGTCGCCAATATGCTGCGCAAGCTGATCGGAGAGTATGAGACTTGCCATATCGCGGTCGTATTCGACGCGCCCGGAAAAACGTTCCGCGACGACCTTTTCGAACATTACAAAGCACATAGACCGCCGATGCCGGATGAACTTCGGGCGCAGATTCAGCCTCTGCACGACATCATTCGGGCGCTGGGGCTGCCCTTGCTGATCGAGCCGGGCGTAGAGGCCGACGACGTCATCGGAACTCTTACGATGAAAGCGGTCGAGCAAGGGTATTCGGTCGTCATTTCCACCGGCGACAAGGACATGGCGCAACTGGTCAACGACCGGGTGATACTGGAAAACACCATGTTCGACACCCGCCTCGACGTCGAGGGCGTGAAAACCAAGTTCGGCGTGCCGCCCGAACGCATCGTCGACTATCTGGCCTTGGTGGGCGATACCTCGGACAACATTCCCGGCATTCCCAAGGTAGGACCGAAAACCGCGGCAAAATGGCTGACCCAATACGGCTCGCTCGACGCTATCGTCGCGCATGCCGACGAGATCGGCGGCAAGGTCGGTGAGCACCTCCGTGCCCATCTCGATCAAATTCCCCTGTCGCGCCAGTTGGCCACCATTAAATGCGACGTGGAACTATCGATCGGTCCGGACGATTTGAAGCGAGCCGAACCTGATCACGCCACCCTTCGGGAAATCCTGGTCCGTCTCGAATTCAACTCTTGGCTCCGGCAGATGGATGGTGCGAATACCGTTGAGAAACCGGCCGCTGCCGCTCCTCAAGGGGTAACGAAAGGCAATTATCAAACGATCTTGAGCGAGGACGAGCTGGAGCGCTGGCTCAAGAAACTGGAAGCCGCGGACTACTTCGCTTTCGACACCGAAACCACCAACCTAGATTACAGCCGAGCCGAAATCGTGGGGCTCTCTTTCGCGGTGGAACCGGGCGAAGCAGTCTACGTCCCGGTGGCTCACGACTATCCCGGCGCGCCCGCGCAGCTCAGCCGCGACTATGTTTTGGAAAAGCTTCGGCCTTTGCTGGAAGATCCGAAGCGCCCTAAGATCGGACAGAATCTCAAATACGACGCCAACGTTCTCGCCAATCACGGCGTCTCGCTGACCGGCATCCGCCACGACACCATGCTGGAATCCTATGTGCTCAACAGCACCGCCACCCGGCACGACATGGACTCCCTGGCCGAACTCTATCTCAATCACCGCACCATCCATTACGAAGACGTAACCGGAAAAGGCGCGAAACAGATTCCTTTCCAGCAGGTCAGCATCGAAAGCGCTACCGAATACGCGGCGGAAGACGCCGACATCACCCTGCGTCTGCACCATCACCTTTGGCCTAAGCTTGAGGCGGAAGCTTCGCTCAAAACCCTCTACGAAAGTATCGAGATTCCCCTGCTTCCGGTCCTGTCCCGCATGGAATGCACCGGCGTTCTGGTGGACGCGGTCAAGCTGGCTCAACACAGCCGGGAACTCGAAAAGCGCATGCTGGAGATCGAACAGGAAGCCTGCAAAGCAGCCGGCTGCCAGTTCAACCTAGGATCGCCCAAGCAGATCCAGACCATCCTTTATGACAAGCTGAACCTGCCGGTCGTCAAGAAAACACCGACTGGTCAGCCATCCACCGACGAATCGGTGCTGCAGGAACTGGCCGAAAGCTTCGAATTGCCACGGCTGATCCTAGATTACCGCTCCGTTGCCAAACTCAAGTCCACCTACACCGATAAGCTCGCGGAGCAGATCAACCCCCGCACCGGGCGCGTCCATACCTCGTATCATCAAGCCGTGGCCGCCACCGGACGGCTTTCGTCCTCCGATCCCAACCTACAGAACATCCCGGTGCGCACCGAGGAAGGCCGCCGCATCCGCCAAGCCTTCATCGCCCCCCCCGGACGCAAGATCCTCGCCGCCGATTATTCACAGATCGAGCTCAGGATCATGGCGCATATTTCGGGCGACGCCAGCCTCCGCGCCGCCTTCCACGACAACACCGACGTCCACCGCTTCACCGCCGCCGAAGTGTTCGGCGTGCCGCAGGCCCAGGTCACACCCGACCAGCGCCGTTCCGCCAAGGCGATCAATTTCGGCCTCATCTACGGCATGTCCGCCTTCGGCCTCGGAAAACAGCTCGGCATTCCCACTAGTGTCGCGCAACGCTACATCGATCTTTATTTCGCCCGTTATCCCGACGTCAAAGGTTACATGGAAAGAACCCGCGATATGGCGCGAGAAAAAGGCTATGTGGAGACCTTGTTCGGCCGCCGCCTCTACATTCCGGAAATCAACTCCCGCAACGCCCAGCGCCGCCAGTATGCGGAGCGCACCGCCATCAATGCCCCGATGCAAGGCACCGCGGCCGATATCATCAAGCGCGCCATGATCGCGGTCGACGCCTGGATTCAGGAATCCCGCGCCCCGGTGTGCATGATCATGCAAGTACACGATGAACTCGTGTTCGAAGTGGCAGAGGATTATGTGGACGAGGCTGCCCGCGAGATCGGCAACCGCATGTGCCGCGCGGCTCAGCTTGCGGTGCCTTTAGTGGTGGATGTGGGGATCGGGTCGAATTGGGATGAGGCGCATTGAGGCGTTAAGAAAGCTCTGAGAATCCCCATCTCGCTGGGAGACGATTGGGGTGAGGGCGTTTCGAATAGGGCTTTTCTCTTTACGCACAGTTCCATAGCGTCCTAAAATTCGGCTCCTTTGCCCCGCTCCGATACATCGAACTGCCGTGTCGGCAAATCAAAAAAGCGGAAGCCGTCTTGCCCTCAGATCCGATCCAAGGGACTGACCACCCCTCGCCCACCCCGGTTCAGCACATGGGTGTAGATCATCGTGGTCTGCACATCCTTATGGCCCAAGAGTTCCTGAACTGTCCTGATGTCGTAGCCGGACTGCAGCAGATGTGTCGCGAACGAGTGACGCAGCGTATGGCAAGAAGCCGGCTTCGTCAGCCCCGCTTCGCGAACTGCGGTCCTGACGGCGCGCTGCAAGACTTTCTCATCGAGATGATGCCGCCGCTCCTTGCCGGAAAGCGGGTCGATCGAGCGTTGGCTGGCGGGGAAGACGTACTGCCACCCCCATTCGCGCCCCGCGTTGGGATATTTGCGTTCCAGGGCAAACGGTAGATACACCTCGCCAAACCCCTCGTGCAAGTCCTTTTCATGTACGGCCTTCACCTTCTCCAAATAGTGCTTGAGTGGTTCTACCGGTGAATCCGGCAGCATCGTAACCCGATCCTTCGCGCCTTTGCCGTCGCGCACGACGATCTGGCGCATCGCGAAATCCACATCCTTGACCCGCAGCCGCACACACTCCATCAGACGGAGGCCAGAGCCATACAACAAACTGGCCATAACCCAATTGCGCCCATCCAAATGGGCGAGCACGCTTTTGACTTCCTGTACCGTCAGCACCACGGGTAAACGCTGGGGCTTTTTGGCCCGTGTCACGTTCTCCAACCAGGGCAGTTCGATCCCTAACACCTCTCGGTAAAGGAATAAAATCGCCGAAAGCGCCTGCGACTGAGTGGATGCTGCCACATTTCGCTGCGTCGCCAGATGAGAAAGAAAGGCTTCGACTTCCGGTGCGGACATATCCTTCGGGTGGCGTTTGCCATGGAATAGTATGAATCGTTTGATCCACTGGACGTAAGCGTCTTCCGTGCGCAGGCTGTAATGTTTGACGCGGATTTTGTCCCGCACTTGATCCAATAATTTCGGCTTGCTCGGCATAATGGACAGGTGTATAAAACCAACGGCGACCGACCCTGCTAAAGATAGCAAAGCCTTGAAATCTGGGCGGTTCCTGACAGCAAAATCGGTTTATACCCCACAAGTGGCGTAAGATAAGGCGCCTTTTAGGGGATCTACTTCATGTTAGATGTCGGAAAACGAGCCATGTACGCATACGTTGACGAAACAGGAAATACGGGGCCGAACATCTTCGATCCAGAGCAGCCCGTTTTTATGACAGCGGCCCTAATAACAAAAACAAATTTTGACTTGGTGCATAAGAAGGAGGTTGCTCGAATCGCACGGATCGTCGGTGAAACCGAGTTGCACGCCAATGTCATAGGCATTGATCGCATAGAACAGGTCGCCGGGGAACTTCTCGCTCTCTTCAAACGAAGTGATGCCAGATTTTTTGTGTCTCGCATAGAAAAAAGGTATTTGGCTGCGACAAAGTTTGTCGATACTCTATTTGACTCATTCGAAAACAAGGCTGTCCCGTGGCACGTCTATAACATGCGGCCTATGCGCCTGTTGTTAGTATTTAAGGTTGCTTCAATACTAACCGAAGATACCGCGAAGAAATTTTGGGAATCTATCTTGGAGAAGCGCGAGCAAAGAGCGTATGAGATATTTATTGAGTCGCTTCAGGAGCTGAGAGAAAACGTCATTGACTTACCCGATCAGAGATCACGTCAGCTAATAACAGAGGCCATTGATTGGGCCACGCAAAACCCTGAAGCCATATACATCCACACAAACTCTAAAGCTGCTAGGCTTGGGCATTTGCCAAACTTGGCAGTGTTTCCGAACTTGTTGGACGGAATCGAACAGCGCTCAAAGCTATGGAAGAGAAAGGTCGTTGAAATCGTCCATGATCGTCAAAGCCAGTTTCAAGGAACACTTCGGGATTGGCATGAACTCTACAAGAATGCTGCGCCGGACGTCATAACTTGGACCATGGGTGAAAAATATACTCTTCGGCGCGTAGAAGGAAGTGAGTTTAGAGTAAGTAGCGCCCACGAAAGCGCGGGAATTCAAGCGATTGACGCCGTTCTGTGGCTCTTTAAGAGGGTGATAGAGGAGAAGCCGCTTGGCTACCGCTCAGCACGCTTAATGAATCATGTGTTCAAACGCGCCTATCAGAATGACCTGTCATTTGATGCCGTAGGACGCTGGCTTGAAGGGTTTTTTGCAGATCTTTACTCCAGGCCATTCACTGAAGAACATCAGAAGCGAGCAGAAGAATACGGTCGCCTTGCTGAGCAGAGAAGGCAAGAGGAAATGCTTCATTATGCACAAGAGAAGCTCAGCGAAAGCATCTAACACGACGCTCCAGCCGACATCAGGCCGCTATGCGGCCTTCCTCGGCTGAGCTTGGGCGTTATGCGCTCACCAGCAATATTTCGTGATCACACTTTCGGGGGCACCTATGACCGTCAATAAGCGTTCAGTGATTTTCAGCATTGTGTTGCTAATGCTAGGCGCTCTTACGGGCGCCATAGTTTCGCTGATGTGGTATGACCGATACTTCAAGGTACCGTATGAGGCTTCGTCAGCCTGCTATGCGGAAATTAGCAAACGCCTTGATGGCCGCGTCAGTTCACGGTATGTATCTGGCGGCAAGAGGGACTATGGTTGGGAGCATTGGGCAGGTCTATATGATGGCCCTGGACCCAACTTCTCAAACCGCACACTTCTGGGTGTTGCTCATTGCAAAATCATCAATGAATACAATGTCTCGACTGGCAAGCTGGAGCCGAAAGTCGCAGAGCTGACAACTTCATTTGATCACCTTTTACAGAAAAGCCCTTAGCCCCACGCGCATAACAATTCGTTCAAGCCGAGCCCGCTTCGCGGCCTCGTGCAAGTTCTTGCAAGTTTCACTTGCCCAAGGCCGCAAATCGGCCCGGCTTAACTCAGGCGTTAGGCAGCGCTGGACCAAAGTTTTTGCTGTTCGGGTTCGGGAAACTGGAGATTGATCGCAGTTGCATTCAAAGCCTCGGCCACAGACTCCGTGCAGCCTCAGAGCGGGCTGCACTCCGTCTGTGGGACAGTTCACGCCAGAAGCATCGCGGGTCAAGCGTCAACACATCGGCCAGGTTTGTGGCACACTCCGGCCAGTTCAATCGGGTTGTGGCAGCATGGCGTCTCGGCCAGTCGCTGCCTAACAATTCATTCAAGCCGACACCGCTTCGCGGCGCGGCTTAATTCAGGCGTTAGCTGGCACTTTCGATGATCGCGAGGAAGACATGAGCGAGCGAGATACAAACAGCCTTACACCGAAAGAGTGGATCTCCGGTATTGGCGCCTTGTTTAAATTATTCGGGGTAATCGTATTGCTCGTGTACGCATGGCTTTTTGCGCTGGAGTTTTATAGATCAAGCAGAATTGAAGACATCGAACTGCCCGGTGGGAAGTTCTCCTCAGCCATGTACGATGCTCAGTTTTGCAGAAGCAGTCCGAACTATCGAATTCGAGGGATCTATGGCTCGACACGGATTGGGCTTTGGCTTGATAGAGTGAGTTTTAGGTCAGAAGCTTACGTGCACGCTAAAGACACCTTGACGGCCATCTCGGCCGCGCAAGAATATCAACGCGTTGGAGATGAGGCCGCAGCCAATCAAGCTATTGAGGATGCTCAGTCGCGGCTGCGCAGGGCCATGGAGTCATACGTCGCATCAACTTGCGTTGATGCCGAAATTAAGAGGCGTACTTACTAACGCTACTTCGCAGGCGGCTAGAACCGTCGTGCCTTCGAGAATTCTCTATGCCTGAGGTTGGATTGCAAGGACAGGCACTTCTGCTCGACGGCAGCCGCGGAGTGCCAGCTAACAATTCATTCAAGCCGACGCCACTTCGTGGCGCGGCTTAACTCAGGCGTTAGGCGCCTTTTCCAGCGACAGCGTGAGCGGACATGTCCGAGGAAGATAACCCGCACTTCTTGAAGGGCCATGCGCTGGATCTTAAGCAGATCCGGCTCGATCTCTATCGGCTGGCGTGCTACTTCGAGGCGAGTCGTCATCTCGTGGGCCGGGAGACAAACGGGAACGCGTCTGAAGACGAATATATTCCGGATCTCCCGAAGGAATTTTTCAAAGACGAAGTAAGCCGTGTGCTACTGCAGTCTGCGATCGTGTTACGCATTCTGGATGACGAGTCAGAAGCGGATCGCGATGAGCGAAATCCATTTATCTGCGGAACGCTGGAACTAGACGGCGGTTCGGAACCGCTTGGACTCCGAGAAGCCTGCAATAAGATTCTTCACGCCCGACGCATGAACTATGACAAATGTTCGTCGGAGCAGAGAACGCCAAGAGATGGGCGGCATGATTGGTATCGGCCATACTTATACCTCTATGGAGTCCAGGCTCGTAAACACTGGCGAGCGGCATTGGATGTCAGGGCGTTTATCAATCATGGAGCGCGACTGTTAAGAGCGCGGACACTCTCAGAATTCATCGAATGGAATGAAAAATACGACGGCGCCTAACAAGCAGTTGCAGCGGACGGTCATACAGCATCGCGGCGACGCCACGCGGCAGCGCGCCGCCGCTGAACTGCGGCGTTATGCATCTGATAATCGGTGGAGATGGTGATTGTGAAAAAAGCTGTTTTGTACGTTACGGTAGGAGCCACCTTTCTTGCTTCGGGTTGCAGTATGACGCTTCCCGTTAGAGGTCAAGTTCAAGGAACAAATGAGTCATTCACTGGCGTGGCAACTGGATATATGGATGGCGGCGGCGATCTCACAATAGTTTCGACTGCCGGGGTCAAATGTACTGGAAACTTCGTTTATGTCACGCGCCGAAACGGTGAAGGGGTCTTTAAGTGCGATGACGGGCGGTCAGGACCATTTCAATTCGTTTCGACTGGAACGCGAGGAACCGGTTACGGTGACTTGGGCGGTCGGAGGTTCACATTTACCTTCGGTGGGGAGTAGATGCATAACCATTGCGTGAACCGGACCACCCGCCAGCGGGGCTGGCGGGTTCCCTGCGCGCTTCGCGCTCCGGCGGCCGGTTACGCAAGTCGTTAGCTTGTAAGAGAAGGATTCGTACCTTTACCCTACGTTCCACCAAGAATCGGAGGCTTCACCCTTGGCCAAATTTCTGAATACCAGCGCCACGAACTATTTCCTTGAAGAATTGATAAAGAATGCATCGGATCGCCTCATTCTTATCAGTCCATTTTTGAAACTGAACGACCGGATCAAGGAACTGCTGCAAGACAAGAATCGGCTGAAAATCGATGTTCGGATCGTTTACGGCAAGAACGAGCTGCAGCCGGAAGAAATTAATTGGCTTCGTGAGCTAACCTATGTTCGCACAAGCTTTTGCAAGAACCTCCATGCTAAGTGTTATCTGAACGAAGAAAGCTGCATCATCACCAGCCTCAATCTTTACGAATTTAGCCAGGTCAATAACAACGAGATGGGGGTTGCGCTTAGTCGTTCTGAAGATGTGGAGCTGTACCGAGAAGCCTACGAAGAGGCTCAACGTATTATCCGTATCAGCGACGAAGTCCGAATGTCCTTGGAAAAAGTCACCAAGGAAGAAAATCCTTCTGCGGGATCGGAAGGGGAGGAAGGGTCGGATTCGGACAAACTTACGTCCTCAAAACTGGCCAAGAAGCTGGGGCTTGGAACGCAAGATCTCCTCGATAGGCTGATTGCCGTTGGTCACCTCGAACTGAAAGAGGGAAAGTACTACCTCACTGAGTCGGGCAAGGCCGTGGGCGGAGAGTTCAGAATGAGCAAGCGGTTCGGCCCATATTTCTTGTGGCCATCGTCCTTGGTGGTGGAGTGAAAGCTTGTGTGTAAAGGGGTCAGGCTTTCGTTATTTGCCTTAGATTTATTTCTCAGACGCAACTCCGTACTGAAACCAAAGAAGCGGAAATCAAATAATAAATGTCTGACTCCTTCACTCTTCCACAAATGGTCCACAGTTGCCGTACGACGCGATTCTATGGCTGGTTGTGGAGCCCAAACAGTATCGTCCAACCGTTCGCTCCAAGTGATGGTCCTCGCTCAGCCACTTTAAGCCGCGCCTAAGCACGGGCGTTACGCTGCGAGAGGATGGATCAATGTAACTTCCCGACTTCGCTCCGAATTGAAATCTCTGTTAGAAAAAGCATCGGCCGCAATCGGTTTCCATTACACTGACGAGCACATCGATACGGCTAGCCAGCTCAGCGGCGAGCCCGCCTGGATTCGGGGTAATGCGACGCCACGATGTCGCTGCCGGAAGGCGATGACGTTTTATGGTCAGTTCGATTCGGTCGATGACGAGGTCGATCTCGCCGACTATTTGATGATCTATGTATTCGTTTGCTTCGGCTGCTATGAAACAACAAAATCTGTCCTTCAACCGAGGTGGCCGAGCATAACAAGCCGTTTGACCGATCGCGCCGAAACACGTGTTCCGGGTTAACGACGACCTTAGCCCGCACAAAGTCGCTATTTCAACCTACTTACACCGGGAGCAACGCGATGAGCAGTTCTATACGTACCTGCCTCTGGTTCCATGACGGTCGCGGTCGTGAGGCCGCAGAGTTTTACTGTTCTCTGATTCCGGGAAGTCGGGTGGAGGAGGTCTTCGACATCTCCGGAGATGGCACTTCTTGGCTAATCAACTTCACGCTAGGCGGGGTGCCGTATCAGATCCTCGATGCAGGCCCGATGTTCACCCTAACCGAGGCCGTGTCGATTTCGGTTGAGACGGATGATCAGGCGGAGACCGATAGGCTTTGGACAGCGTTAACCGCAAATGGCGGCGAGGAAGGCCGCTGTGGCTGGCTCAAGGACCGCTATGGGGTGTCCTGGCAGGTTTTCCCGAGGCGGCTGACAGAGTTGACCTTGAGTGCCGACAAGAGTGTGTCGACCAAGGCGATCTCGGCGATGATGAAGCAAAAGAAGATCGACATTGCCGAAATCGAAGCGGCAGTTCGTAGCTAGAAGTCCATAGCCTAACAATTCATTCGCGCGCTCCGGGTTAACGGCGCGGTTAGGCGTCGGCCATGAGCTATTCGCGTATTCGCAAGCACGACTGCGAGCTTACCGTAGCTGATCTCGAGCAGCATGCGGTCTGGGAGTTCACACTCGATGAGAAAGGTGGGAAACGCAGGGGGGCTTCTTGTCCCGCGTCACATTCTCCAGCCAGGACCGTTCGATTCCTAACACCGCCGGCTAGAGCGTTTACGTCTCTACTGTACGCTCGAATCGGCTTGTTCGACCAGATGGGTCGGTGTATAAAACCAACGACGACCGACCCGTTAAAGACAGACGATAAAGCCTTGAGATTTGGGCGGTTCTTAAAAGCGAAATCAGTTTATACCCCGCACATAGCGTAATGTTCGGTGCCTTTTAGGCGTCGACTTCACGTTCTGCATCGCAAATCGAAGGGAGACTCATATAAACAGTTCCTTCTTGGACGAGTTCTTACACCGGCTTCACAAAGAACTGCTTGAGTGTCCTCTTCAGTCAGTGCAACTTTTCATCAGCATTCTTGGCCTTTTGAGTCTATTGGGTTTGGTCGCTACGCTAGTCTCGATGCGAGCCTCCGTTTGAATCAAATTTATTCGAGGTGGCAATCACTCCTCTTCGAGTTCGGAGACACTGCGGGAGCTCACCAAACCCTTTCCGGCTCAACATACGATGCAGCCAAATCACCTCCGATAGGCCATTGCCTAGCAGTTGCTTACCTCAACCTGTTTGAAGAGGCTTACCACTACCGGAATTCACGAGTGCTCATCTTTTGGCATGTATTACCGAAGTCGTTTTGGGCATCCATCAAAAACTCAATGTGCAAACAGTTCAGTCAATATCCCTATCTACGTTCCCTTTGGGAGGCCGAATGCAGCAGTTGGTCCTAAGACTTCAATACGTTCGTTCGGCGGGAAGTTCTGTCCGCAGAAACGATGCCTAACCCTTCCGTCAAGAGGACACTGTCCGGCAAGGCGGACCAGCCTACGCGGTTACTACCATGTCTCCGTCGTTATCGGCTTTTCCAACGATTACGCCCCTTCAAACTGTTTCAACTGCGGAAACGCATATCCTTGGACGGTAATGCACCTTGACGAGGCATAGGAATAGCCGACGAGTTGGAGAGCGCGACCAGCTGATAAAAAAAGAGAATTGAAATCCGGCCTTCCCGATCTTGTTCGGGTGATGTGATGGGCTCTCGGAAATTGAGCGTTTGCTTCCAATCTTCACAGATGCAGTAACACGATTTCTACCTGGCAAATACATTCGCAGTTAAAACGCTCCAAACCAAAGATTTCGTGGCTGAGCAAATACCCAAGGAGTGGTCCAATGATAGGCTGTGGCAGTCGGCATAATCTGGTAACCGGGAGTCTTACCCCCAGTCCCCGCACAACCACGGCATGCGGGTACACACCGGGCGGTTCACGAGAAGGGAGTATATAACGATATACGCACAACCATGGGCATCCATCCACTGATCACGCAACGAGATCAGCGCTCGGTTGGTCATCTCGGTTTGGGTCGTCAGCGTCCTCGACAGACGCCAATTGCTATTGCGGACTCCAGCCTTGGTGTCCGCCCTGTGGACCAGCCTCCGGCTGCTCAAAACCGCTCACAGCGATTTGGTCTGTTTATCCACTCGCACCTTATCGTTCGGCCTTCCATCCTGACCTGCCTTCGCGAGCTTGCGAGTCATGCTCGAAAGTTCTGGATGAGAGATTAAGGTAGGCGGCCTATTCTGGAGGGTTTTCGAGGTCATCAATTCTTACAACGAAGAGCGAAGCGGTGTTGCACCAACCGCTTTGGCGCCGAGCAACGGGGTTTATGGCTATTTTTGTTACAGAGTCCGTTAACACCCCGCTTTTCTTTGGATCCGAAGCGATCGGCGATTGTCCCCGAATAGGCGCCCGATAACTGTCCAGCCAGCGTCCCGCTACGATGCCATGGGGTACCTTTATGAAACCGTCGCTTTGGGCTTATCATCGGCGACGGCAGTCCTACCAACACTTCGGACTCTTGTGGGGGGAAAGGAACATGAGCGAGTTCCCGGCTTACGACGAGGTGCATGTCATCTCCGATATCCACATGGGCGGAAAGCCCGGTTTCCAGATTCTGGGCAAAACGGCCCGTCTCGCCAACTATATTCGATGGGTGGCGGCCCAGCGCCCCGGCGGGCGCGTCGCGCTGGTCCTGAACGGCGACGTGTTCGACACCCTGGCTGAAGACATCCGGGGCTACGTCGCGGTCGACGAGGCGACCGCCACCCTGACGCGGATCATGAACGACCCATCTTTTTCCGGCATTTGGGACGCTCTTGCGGATTTCGTAAAGACGAAAGGCCGCACGCTGGTGATCGTCATCGGCAACCACGATATCGAAGTGTCCTTTCCTCCTGTGCAACGGCTGATTCAGTCCCGGCTCGCGGGTGAAGATCTCGACGCCCGGGCGCGAATCGAGTTTTCCACCACCGGTGCCGGCTACACTTGCTTGGTTGGCAACACCCGCGTGTTCTGCACCCACGGCAATGAGGTCGACGCCTGGAACTACAACCGTTACGAGGACCTGGCGCGCGTCGCGCGCCGCTTGAATGCGGGCCTTACGCTCGATCCAAAGGAATGGTATCCGAACGCCGGCACCCGCATGGTCAAGGAGGTCATGAACGACGTGAAGCGCCGTTACGCGTGGATCGATCTGCTGAAACCCGAAACTTCTGCCGCCGTCGGCACGCTGGTGGTACTCGATCCATCCCAGGTGGTCAAAATCAACAATTTGCTGTCCATCCTGGGCGAGCGGCAAAAAGGTAGCAAACAAGTCGACCAACGCTTGTCGGCGGAAGGATTCCGGCCCCGCGAGGAGACCGGCGCACCCGCCGTCACGGTCGATCAGTTGCTGGGACCCAATGTTGCCGCTGGCCTAAGGTTTGGTGCTTCTCCTGGCACCCGGAATGCCGACGACATGCTGCTAGCCGCCGAGAAAAATTTCCGACATCGCGGTGCTCCCGTGACACCGCCGAACCAGACTCTCGGCACCGGCGGACTGATCTGGGACCGCCTCACCGGCTGGATCAACGGGGTCGGCAAGGATGAAGCACTGCGGCGGGCGCTGAAGGATTGGCTGGCCGAGGACAAGACCTTCGATATCACCAACCAGGACGACACCTACAAGCAGGTCACGGCTTCGGTAGGTGCTTCCACCGATTTTATCGTCAACGGCCACACCCATCTCGAACGCGCTATCGACATGGGCGGTTCGCGCTATTACTTCAACTGTGGAACCTGGATCCGCCTGATGCGGTTCACTGAGGCTATGCTCAAGGACACGGCGTCCTTCAAGCCGGTCTATGAAGTGCTTACGGACGGCACGATGGCGGCCATTGATAATGCGATGTTCGGTGGCGAACCATTCGTGCTGGATCAGACCAGCGCGGTGTCGATCACGCTGGAAGATGGCAAAACCGTAGGCCGCCTGACCCACGTCGAGGGCGACGGCAGCGACGCGCCCAAGGTTATCAAACAGTTCGCGAGGCCGTGATATGAAGGATATCCACAACGTCAAGCTCGAGCTGCTACGGCCAGGCCCTGCCCACAATCAATTACTATCACCACTGACCCCGTACCTCGCGCTATGCGGGGCCGACGGTCCGACAACCGTGTACATGCCATTCGAGCAGCGACAACTGCTCAATCGGCTGGAGCGCTTGCGCTACGAAATCGACGGAACGACCGTTTCCCCAACGCAGCGGGAAGCCGAAGTGCGGGAAATGGGCGAGGCGATCGGCAAAGTACTCGGGCAGATTCCGTCGCTACTGTCGGAACTTTCCGATCCGCGAGGCGATGGCGGAAAACTGGTGCACCTACGGCTTTCGCTATCTGCATTCGAACTGGGCATGGTGCCTTTCGAAACGGCCATCGCGCCCGATGGGTTCCCTGGCTCTGGCTCACCCTTGTTTCTGCAGTCGCGCACCCCGATCGTGATAACCCGTGAGGTCAGGCGTGGCCGGCCGCTGCCGGTCGAGTGGAATCGCCCGCCGCGCATCCTGTTTGCATTCGCTTCGCCTGGCGACATTCCGGAAGTACCTGCGCAAGACCATTTGGAAGCTCTGCGGCGCGCGATCGAGCCCTGGGTCAAAATCAAGGACACCGACGAAGAGCGCATTGCTGAAGTCAAAAAAATCCTGACAGTGCTGCCCAATGCCAGTCTGGAGCAGATTCGCGAGGCTTGCAGCACCACTCCGTACACGCACGTACACATCCTGGCCCATGGTGCACCGCTCTTCGAAGCCGTAGACCGCCGCTACGGCGTCCTGCTGTGCAGCGATGCCGATCCCGACCTAATCGATGTGGTCGACGGCGAACGCCTGGCAATCGTGCTCACGGCGCGGGACGCCTCCGGCAATACCAAGTCTCGCCCCAGTGTCGTCACCCTTGCGACCTGCGACTCTGGCAATATCAATTCTGTACTGACACCCGGTGGTAGCATTGCCCACGAGCTGCATGCGGCCGGTATTCCCTGGGTCTTCGCTTCGCAATTCCCGCTTTGGATGCGGGCCTCCTCTATCGCCGCGGAAATCATATACAGCGGACTCCTAAGGGGCGATGATCCGCGCTGGGTGCTCTACGATCTGCGCCAGCGGCTGCGCACCGATTCGCCCGGCACCCATGATTGGGCCAGCATCGTCTGCTACGCCACTGTGCCTTGGAATTTCGAGCAGCAGGTGGAGGCTTTCCGCGACGAACGCATCCGCAGACGGCTAGACGTAAAATTCGACCGCATCGACGAACTGGTCGGTGTCAACGCGGATGGCCGGAAGTCTTCCGCAATGCGCAATCCCGTTCGGCGCGACGAAGAATTGAAAGATTTGTGCGCTTCGATCCGCACCGAACTTAAGGCTTGGTGCGCGGAACCCATCACTGAGAAATTGCCCAGGACGAAGGCAGAACGTCTCGGAATGGCTGCGGCCAGCGAAAAGCGCATCGGCATCGCCTATTTCCTCATCGCCAATAGCGATACCGGAGATGACGAAGCGGCTCACGAGAAACGGATGGAAGGCAGGAAAGCGTATGAGTCTTCTCGCGATCTCTATCGCGAAGCGCTGGAAGTCGAACCATACAATCCCTGGTTGATCACTCAATATCTCTCGATGTTGGCTACGCCGATTCTCGCTGACACCCCTGAAACCTGGAATTCGCTTGCGAAGGACTACGGCCTGTGGTGGGAAACCGCCCGCCTGTTCTCCGAATGGCAGCTCTGCAATGCGACCGGTGAACAGCGCGCCTACATACTGGCCACGCTCGCGGAACTTTCGCTGCTGGGGGTTGCCTACGGGGGGCAGCGATTCCGGACCGCCCAGGCGGAAAGGGACATCCGGAAATACTGCGAAGAAATGCTCCGCCTGCTCGACGCCGATGCGTTCCCGGTTCTTTCGACCCAGCGCCAGTTCAGGCGTTATCTCGACTACTGGGCACGCGACCAATGGAACAACCTGGCCCAAATTGCTTTAGCAACGCTGACGAACAATTCCAGATCGCTTTCAACAAGGAATTGATTTTCCTAGGGCGAGTTAGAGCGTCAAACCGTGGCCCAGCGAGCAACCTCGCATCGATGGGTTGCGCAGGGTGTGTGGTGAGGCTGGTGAGGGACCTGTGCTGAGCTCAGTCAAAGGCCTGTTGGTGGTTTGCACGATCGAACCGCGTTCGTCATGCGTTGGAAGAAACCAAGCTCACACAACCACCCAACGGGCGAGCGCAATTAGAGCGAGAATTCCTCCGCTCCGTACCGCCCATACGGTTCCGTTGCCACGTCGAAGGATGTATTCGATACCGTACATAAGAATCGCAGATTGGGCCGCGATCTTAGCGTAATTGATCTGATTGAAGACCGGCAAGTTAGCCGCTGCCAGCAATACGAACATGACCAGGAAGTCTGAGGGTGTCAGACTGAAGTAACGGCCGGAGAATCGAACGCCTACCCCCACGACGACTGCCAGCACGATGATAAGGTAATTGAACCAGCGAGCCGCCTCCGAATGCTCAAAACCTGCTGTCTGTGCAAGATAAACCACCATGATCACACTCGAATAAACGGCCACTCGCTCGACGAAGCCGGCTCCGGGAAGGCGGGCGCCAACCCAAACTACCCAAGACACGAGAACTCCTGCCGCAAACACAGCAATCTCGTCCGGATCCTCCATCCTCGTCGTCATGGCTGTTATTACCAGGAATAAAGGCACAGCGAAGCGGACGATCTGATAGGCTCCCTTATCGAGCCATGCTCTCTCCAAAACCAAATTCAATTTTCGGGTAAGGAATGAAACTCGGTCGAGGTCGGCGTTGCGTAGACGCCAATGGAATGCGTTTGCCAATGGAAAAAACACTGCAATCAGCGCAAACAGCGCCAGATAGACCGCCATAATCAGGAGATCCGATTCGTATCGCAGAAAATAGGCCAGCAGAATGCACAACGCCTGGAACACATAGGTCGCCAACACCGCTTCGTAATGGTCGAACCCCAACGACAGCAGCTTGTGATGGACGTGATTGCGGTCCGGCTTGAACGGCGATACACCCCGAAGTATCCGGTGGCCCATCACAAGCAGGGTGTCGATGATCGGCAATCCTAAGATCAGCAATGGCAAAGAACCGCTCAGGGCCGTGTTGACCTTCTGTGTGAGCAAAACGGCGAGAACGCCTGCCGAGAAACCGAGAAACTGGCTGCCCGTGTCTCCCATGAACACGATGGCGGGATGGGTGTTGTAGCGCAGAAAGCCCAGGATTGCCCCCACGATGGCTACGGCCGCGCCGACCATCTGATAGCCTTCCGCCAAGTCGGCAAGAAACGCGATACATGCAAGACTCAGAATGCTGATTCCTGCCGCGAGTCCATCCAAACCGTCGGCTAGATTCATCGCATTTGTCACGCCGAGAAGAAAGAATACCGTCAGCGGATAAGCCACGGCGTCGGGCAAAGTTCCGCAATCTTGGAAACATAGCCGGCGGATCACGATATCGCCGAAGACGACCACCACCAACACCGCCAGGAACTGTCCGAGAAACTTGATTTTGTAATTCAAGTCGTAACGATCGTCCAGCAGCCCGAAAACGGTAAGGATGCCCACTCCGAGGAGACACTCCCGGAACTGGGCATCGAGTTCGAACTCCAAAAGCAGCGCGACGATCGTCGCAACCACCATGCCGATCCCGCCCACCCGCGGAATCGTGGATGCATGAACCTTCCGCGCATCAGGCACGTCGACTAGGCCTAGCGGCGCCGACAGCTTGATCAGCCCGGCCACAAGCACCATGGCCAAAAACAACGTGGTCAAAAACAGCACGAAAAGTTGCATAAGAGCCTATCGATATCCTTTCGGCGAAATCGAGCCCATGCGCTTAGTCCGCGATATAGCGGTCCAATTGCGGCTTGAGGACTCTCAGGAAGGCGTCGAGCCGCTCGATGCCAGTTGCGATATCCGCACCTTGGGGAAGATAGGTCGTGAGCCTGATCAGGGCACCGTCGGTACGATTGCGCGTCAGTGCATCCCAGAATAGGTACCATTTCACGGCATATTCATTGGTCAAATTGCGCCCTCGCTGTTGAAACCAGTAATAAACCAACTGACGATCCTCGCCTTTCTGAATGACTAGGCGGTTGATTCGGAGCGGGTGTCCGCCCTCGCCAGGAACGTCTGCGTCCACTGTCTCCAGTGATTTAATCTCCCAGCCGCCGCCCGGGATGCAGGAGCGAGGAGAATGTATCGACTCGCCTTTGCGCTGGGACGCGTAGTAAGCCGAGTAAAAATTGACCGGGATCCCCCCATCGCGGACGTAGTTGGCCAGAATGTAGTCGTCGAATTTGAGTGCATCGATATAGTGCTGCTCCAAGGTCTCGCGCCGACCTGTCCAATCGGCTAGATGCATGGGGAAATCAACGAACTCGGCACGGGACGGGACGATTTCTTCCCGATGCTGCAGGAGTTGGGCACCCGCCAAGGCCGCTACCAACAATCCAAGCACCGGCCAATATTGACGCGGAAGGCTGCGCTCCCGGAACAGTGCATCCTTGGGGGACGGCGCCGGAAACACCAAACCGAACACTTCCAAAAGGGGACGCGGCTCCCGCCCGATACGAGCCAGCAGCCACATTTCCCCTACCAACAACCCCGTGCAAGCCATGAAGATCACCCAGCCCTCGAAATCGTGCAGAAACCCTTCCGCCATCGACTGTCCCCAGTACTCGACCATGACGCCGATGATACCGATGCGAAAACTGTTCATCAGAATCGTGATCGGAATACTCGATAAAAAGATCACCGCCCTTTTCCACAACGCCCCCTTGAAGAAATAGGCGCACATGAACGCGAGACTCATCAGGGGAAAGAGGTAACGCAGTCCGTTGCAGGCCTCCACCACCTGAAGCTTGTACGAACCAAGGTCGATAACATTGCCTTCGAGATAAACACTGATATCGCAGGCGCGGATGAACGAGACGCCGAGTGCCGAGGAAAGGAGCTGAAGTTTGCTCGATAGCCCCTGATAGAGAAAATTCGGCAAAGGAATCGCGAAAAACAAAAAGAACAGCGGTATCCAAATCTGCCTGAATATCTTGGTCCCTGTCACCGCGAGCACCAGACCGAACAAAACCACCAAGAAGGCATACTGAACAATGATGTAGAGCGTCGCCAATTCGCCCAGAAAATAAAGCCCCACCCCCAAGGCAACGACACCGACGCCCGCCCACGATCCCTCGAACGGCAGCCGGGCAATCTCGTTTTTTTTCTGCCAGATTAGGAAAGCGGTGATGAAGGGAATCAGAAGACCGTGACTGTACTCCTCGCTTGTCGTCCAATTTCCAAAGACGAGTTTAAGCCCGTCAAAAAATATAAATACCGATATCCCGATTAATAAGCCGAACCATCCCCAAAACTTAAGCCCAATATCCCACAATTCAGTTTTCGAGTCTGTTGCAATCATTAGATCCGGCCTTATCTATTGAGGGCTTATTACGCCTTTGCTTCTTCCCCAATCGCAAACGGCTCCTTCCGTTGGCGCCGAAAAGCTTTGCCTTCCCGAAACCGCAGGTGAATCGATAGGCGTGAGCTTCAATAAAGGCTCCCGAACGAAAAGCGGGAACGAAAGCAACTCAAACATATTTAACGAGTAATAAAAAAGTTCTTGATCTCTTTAAGCTAAGAAGAAAGTTACATCCCTCGCGGCGAAAATCGACCCGATGAGAAAAATCGATACCCTACCAAGCGAGCCGAGACACTCGGCAACAAAAACTGTTAGCGTGGCCGCCGAACCGTTTATCGAAATACCTTAGAATTGATCGCCCCAGAGTCAAAAAGTCGTCGAAAAATCTGAACCGATATGTTCGGGCGGGGCCGCAAATCCGAGAGACTCCAGTAGATCTTTCCAGGCCGCAACGGCCCCGACACGACTGAAGCGCCGCTCGAATTCAGCTCTCGCCCTCTGTCCCATCGCTCGACAAATATCCGGATTGGACTTCAAGACCTCTATATACCGAACCAACCCCTCCGAATCTCCGGCGGAAACGGTGTACCCGCAATTCACTGTATTCAGCACTCTCGGAATCTCGCCATGGGGATCGCCCACGAACAACGTGGGCCGGCCAACTGCCGCGATGCCGTAAAACTTGCTCGGAACGATCAGTCCCTCGAGGCCAGGCTTGAGGCAAACGAGATGCGCATCCGGAACGCTCAAACTCAATCCGAGCATTTCTTTCGGCTGATACGGCCGGAACAGTACGTTCGTCAGGCCATGGGTGTCGATCCATTGCTCCAAGGCAGCGCGTTGGGCACCGCCGCCGATAAAGAGAAACGCGACGCAGTCGTCACGGTCACGAAGAATCTCCGCTGCCCGAAGAATGGTGTAGAACTCATGTGCCCGCCCGAGATTCCCGGAGTAACCGACAACAAACTTATTTTCGAGCCCCCATTCGCGGCGCAGTTTGTTACCTTCCGGCGCCACGGGTTTGATCTGATCGCCGTCGGCCCAATTCGGAATGACTCGTATACCTTCCATCCCGATCTTCTCTTTCGCTAGTCTTTCCGCCATCAAGTCCCCAAGCACCACATTGCATGCAGCCCTCCGCAGAGACCAGTTCCGCAGCCAGCGCGCTAAGGGAATAATCGGTCCTATCGCTTTCACATCGAGTTCCGCCGCCACTTCCGGGAACAGATCCTGAATCCAGTTCACCGATACGGCGCCGCGTATGAGCGCGACCAACCCGCAGACCACCGAGATCAGCGGCGGGTCGGTCTTGGCTACGATCACATCGCCGCTGGCTGTCAACCGCAACAGCATCGAAAACGCTGACAGATAAAAACTCGCGTAATCCACAGCGCGCCCAAGCAATCCCCCTCGACCGAAGCGCGTGGTCCAGATTCGCAAAATCTTGACGCCACCTACGCTTTCGTTTTCCGATAACGCTGCATCGGGACGGTCGTAAAGCTGACGACCCGTAACGACACTGACCGAATAGCCCGCGCGCGCGAGGTCGAATGCAAGATCGCTCAGCATCTGGCTGGTGGCAGAATGATCGGGATAAAAGTATCGATTGACGAAAATAATCTTATGGTTAGCCATTTCGCATTCCTAATCGCGCGCTTTTCCTTTTGTTGTTGCACGGCACGGGCGAAATGCGGTTCCGTGAGGTTGAAACACTCGCGTGTGCCACGGTTGCAAAACTCGCTCGCGGCGGCCGAAACGCCGGCTTCCAACGACTGTAAAACACATCACTTTTGCACCAGTCGATCCTTGATTTTCCGAGCCGGGGTCCCCGCAACGACCGTCCACGGTTCGACATCCTTCAGCACGGTAGACCGGACCCCGACAATCGCACCTTCGCCGATGACCACGCCCGGCCCTACAAAGGCGTCCGCGGTTATCCAAGCCCCCGCTCCGACCGATATTGGCGCGGTTATCAAAGGCAAGTCGACCCGCGTGTAATCGTGGCTGGCACTGCATAGATAGCTATATTGACTGACAGTGGAATACGCACCGAGCCGAATCTTGTCCACGCAATAGCAATCCACGTGATCTCCCAGGCAACTGTAGTCCTCCATCTCGAGATTCCACGGCGCCCAAATTTTGGCGGAGGGATACACGTAAACCCCTCTGCCGATACGAGCCCCAAACAGCCTCAGCAAGACCCGCCGCCATGCATGGAACGTTCTGGGGCTCGGACGGAACAATAGCAGCCACACCCAACCCCATAGCGCTCGTAACGCGCGATTTTTCAGCGAGTGGGGGCTAGAACGGCGAACAAAAACAACAGAGCTCGACATAATGAACGGTGCCGCTGGAAAGTGACTGGTTGCAATGAGTACGAATACACGGAAGGTTCGAGTTAACCGAGTCTGAGCGCCATGCTTTTATGTACAACTTACCCACGCGGGTCGGTCCCCTCCGTAGACTAGCCACGCATAGGTACGCTCCATTTTCTCGGCAACGGACGACCACGAATATTGCCGCAGCATCCAAGTTCGCCCGCGCTCACCCATAGCGCGAAGCTCCCGATCGCCTTTCCTCATCGCCTGGTCGAGGCAGGCGGCAAGAGAATCCACGCTCAAATCGATCCACCAGCCGCACCGGTGGTCTTCGAGTCCCTGCCAGGGCGCGCCCTTAGTAACGACCGCAGGAACCCCGTGGGCCAATGCCTCCGCAACGGTCATTCCGAAATTTTCGGAGTGCGTCGGTAACACATAGAGATCCGACGACTGTAGCAAGCTGCTCTTCTGCTCACCGTACACCGGTCCGGTGAATTCGACTCTCCTGAGCTGAAGAGCAGCCGCCAATTGTTTCATGCCGTCTAAGTAGCCCCCGTCGTCAGGACCGGCTATGGTCAATTCCCAGTGTGGATGACGCTCTTCCAGGCGGCGCCACGCGTTGAGCAAAATGTCCACGCCTTTTTTCTTATGGATTCGGGCGAGGAACAGTAATCTTCGCAAGCCTTGCGAAGGCTTCCGCTGAGCTTTGGGCACGTCTACGCCGTTAGGTATTACCGCTACGGGAGCTGAAAAACCCAAGCGACGAATATCCTCCAGCTCGCTTTCCGCCGTAGCGTGAAAACATGCCGCTGCTCCCAGCGCCCGTTGTTGCTTCCAGTGCCATACCAAGCGCTTTTTCCATTTCGAGTGCGCTAGTGCCCATGACGACAGCATCCCGCGAGGAGAAACCACAAAACGGATCCGCTTATTGCGGGCCACCTGGTAAGCGTACAGATTGGGCAAAAGCCACAAGCCATGGTTGTGAACGATATCTGCCGATCCTGCCGCCCGCGTCAAACCTGATACCATCGCAGGCGATAAGCCGAATCGACCCATGATTGGTAACCTCGTTCTTCGATACGCCTGAATCTCGTAACCGGCTGTACCGAGCGATTTAGGTAACGGTTCGAGGGTATGAAGCTCTACATGGCAATTCTTTTCACCCAAAATCTCGCATAGTCGCGGTACGGTATACGAAGGGCCCGCAGCCAGATTATCGATTCCGGATACAACTTGAATTATTTTCATATTGAAATATTCGTTTAATTTTGGGCCGCGTTTCTCCACTCTTTACTCGGCCAATTCCATAAATCCACCGTCACCGAGTCGTTTCTTAGCTCCGGTCTTATGTGGCTGCCGCGATTTTTTGAAAAGCGTGCAGAAAACCTCAGACGTCTCGACCGAGTCCTCATATTTCATTCTTTTTTTTTCGACAATGCTTTGCGAAATCGAGAATTTCCAGAAAACCGTCGACCATGCGTTCCACTGTATAAACCTCATGCACTTGGCGCAGAGCTTTCTCAGCCATAGAGGCTCTTAGATTGGGATTTCTGAAGACGGTCAAAATTTTTCGAGCCATATCTTCGACATTGCCGTCCTCGTATAAAAGGCCATTTTCGCCAGCTACAAGCGCCTCTATTTCTGGGTTGTGGGAAGCGAGATTATCGCTGGTGATTACGGGTAGACCGTAACCGAAAGCATGCATTAAGCTCAGGCCGATATTCCTGGGATAGACAAATACCGTCGAGCTCAGGAGCCAGGGTGCAATATTGTTTTCATCGAAGATTGCTCCGGCAAAGATAACGGAATTGCCGAGATGAAGCCGAAGTGCCAATGACTCGAGGTCACGACGACAGGGTCCGTCTCCTATAATCACCAGCTTGGCGTTCGGCTGTTCCCGGCGAACCAACGCAAAAGCCTCGACCAAGAGTTCAATTCGATTGTCCGGAAGCAAGCGTGACACGAATGCCACGGTAAACTGTGGGTCTAATTCGTGTTCCCGACGAAACGATGCTAAGCGTGCCGTTTCCCTACTCCATGTATCCCTTGCTGCCTGAATTGGAGCTTGGTCAATGGCATTCTGAGCCACGAAAACACGCTCCCCTTGAAATCGACTCTCTCGTACCAGTCGCTGGGCAACCGTCTGAGAATAAAGCAGTACCGCGTTGGCGCGCTTGCCATAAAAATTGCGCAGGCTGTCACGAAACCCCATTCCCTTCTTGGAATAACCGTGTCCCCAGAGCAAAACCGGAACCCCGCATAATCGACCCGCAAAGATCGCCGGCCCCAGCGACAAATAATGAGAATCCCAGGGCAGTATCACGGCGTCAAAACGACCGGATTTCACGACTTGTATTTGAGCGGCCTGGTATCGGTATTCAACCGGGCCCATCCTTCGGTTGATGACAGGCGCCGGCACGAAGCGAAAATTCGCTCCCGACTCGACGCCTTCAAGTACATTTGAACTTTTCCCGGCGAACACACTAAGCTCGATGCCAGGGATTCCACCCAGGCGCTCAAAAACGGGAACTCGATACTTCGCAACGCGAGGCTGACAAATCGCGACACGCATCACCGACCTCCCCGGGCGACACAGACGTTCTCCCAGCTTGCCCCGTCTTTTACACTGCACTCGTAGCAAACTCGGACGCTCGCCATCTGGACGAATCGAAACCGACCTCTCACGTTCCCCCTCGCAAATCAAAACCACTGCCGATTCCCTCAACCTAAGCTCAGCATCCAGCCCACCCAACCATCCCTTATCGAGATTTCTCCGTGGCCCGCAAATTCTCCACAAACTGTTTTGTTACGACATACCACTTCGCGTTCCAATCCCACTTCTGCTTATACCCTCCCCAAATCACTACCCCATCTGCATACTGTCTTGCTGTTTCTAGTTGGAGTTTCCAATAGTCTGGAGCAATATACTTCAATCCTAAAATACGATTCGATTCGTGATATTGCGGCCAAAGAAACACATAAACTGGCTTTCCTTTTGCGAGCCTGCGGGCCTCAGCAATTTGTGCCTTTGCATACCTCACCCACCCTTCTCGATCCCTATAGAACGTATAGAGTGATGGATAAAGAGCGTCGACGGCGTCTGCGAGAGATTGGGCACGTGTATTCTCCGCCTTCCATTGTTCAAACTCGCCCTTTCTTCTTCCATCTATAGCGCGCCAGTAATCCCCAATCGGAACACGTCCATAAAAGCCGATTTTCGCCTGCGGCGCAAACTCTCTGAACCAAGAAACTATTTTTTTATACTTACCAAGATTCTCCTGAACCCCCCTATCATTCTTTCCCGTTAACGGCCAGTGTTCAATATCAATTACAATAGGCACATCCTTATCGCTCATCCGCTCCATGATTTTTTTTATCATCGCAGGATCTGGAAGCTCCCCTGGATCCCGCTGCTCCCATATCTCACTTCTATAAACCACTCGAATTGGCTTAATCCCGGGAGCAAGATATTTCGGTTTACCTAAATAAAGAGTAGCATCAAATACTTCGAACTCCGCGCAGGACGTTTTCGAATTTAAAATGCCATATATAACAAGCAAAAGAAATACGACATAGCTCTTGACAGTCCTCCCCATAACAATTCTTTTCGCCATACCTAATTACATAAGCCCACCCATAATTCTTATTGCTCGATTTGAAAAATAACTCATAATCCCTTTTTGTGGGGTAAATGTTAATTCACCGAAATATACTTTTTCACCAACGTCGTATAGGTCGACTCTAACGAAGTCTAGGCCCTCGGATAACCTTGATGCATACGCTATCATAGATTCGAGATTACGAGGCTTTTCAATCACCGTATCATGCGTATAGGCTGACGTCAGATAATCAAGCCTCGTCCATTCAAGATCCATTGTTGTTAGCTTCACATTCTCCGCCCTATTTGTACACACCAAAATACAATGGGGCTCGCCATGAAAACACATAAATTTATAATCGACGGGGAAAACCGCCCGATCACCCGGAATAAACTCCTCGCATATGATACGCGGCTCGATAAGTTTATAATGTGTTTCGACGTGATTGTAATCTGAGCGAAGCCATTTTCTCAATTGCGAGCAGGCTGCCGTTACATCTAGTTTATTTTTATCCAAGCAAAAGATATTGTATCCGCAGCCATTATTGGTTTTTAGAACAAATTTATCTGGCAACATATTAAAGTCTATTTCACTTGGATCAGTCCAAACTCCAAATAACTTAGGCAAAAGGTGTCCTAATCCCTTTTCCTCGACGAACTTTCGAACCTTATATTTGTCTGCAAGATGAGAATATTGCTCCATCTCCCGGCTCAACATGCGCGCGATGATTTTTTCGCTAAGGTCTTTCGGGCGAGTGAAGCTTGGCACCCTTCTTCTATTATAAATATAACTAATCGTCATATATGTCCTTGGGTAGTTGCGCGAAAGTAGTGAAACAAGAACACTTCTGAAAGTTAAATTTTTCACTTCAATCCGCCTAGAAAAGAAATAAGAAAAATATCTCCGGAAAACTGCCCTAGACGATATTGACTCCTTCTTTAAATAATGAAATTTTTATCGCCTTATTTCAACACATTCTCCTTGTCGTATACACGCAACTAGTTGCCCAATTCACAAATGAACGAGAAAACGAAGTAAGTGCTGTGACGGTAGAGGATACAAAGGTATTAGACGTAAATTCCGGAAGGCGATACGATTTTTAGATAAGCAGATTCGCTCGTTATCTTATTCAGGTTAATCGCGCAGTTTTATCGATCGCAATAATGGCTTCGGTCTTGATTCATTACATGCTCGTATATTTCAACCCTTTTAATCCAGGTTGCCTAATAGAAACATTCGCATGCCTCACCAGAGAGATACGTTGTCTGGACGTTACCTTTGCAGACATCAGTGTAGCAATGAGGAATAACAGAGAGGTTGGATTACCTACATTGATCAAGAACCTTTCGAACATCGCGAGAAATAGGTAGCCACAGCTTAGTCCGAACAATATGCTATGACTGAAAGTTAACTCCGTGTGACGTACTTTCCGCCAGAGTAGAAAAACGCCAATCAAAATGATATAGATCACGGCGACGAAACCTATAAGACCTATTTCTGCCAGCATCGCGAGATAGCCGTTGTGAGAAGAAATGCCCAGCAAAACTTCGTGGGCACGAAAGCCAATTCCTAGAACAGGGTTATCCCAAAAAAGCTCCCAAGTTGCGTTCCACACTACCGTCCGTCCTGAAGCGCCCGACTCGAACCCTCGATCGCGGCTTTCCAGTTGTAAGAAATCCTTTACCGACGACCATACCGTCTCCCAATTAAACAAAATGGCGGATAGTGCCACCGATAGAGTTAAAAACATGAAAACCTTTGTCTTCCAAGTACTCAATCGCGTGCGCTCGTAAGCAATGATCGACAAGCCGATCAACGTAGCAACTGTAGAAGCACGTGAACCTGTTAGGTAGAGTATTACGAACACAGGTGCCATTAATGCATAACGTGTCAACCAGTTGCGAAAAGCCATTGTGGACAGCGCAGCGGAAAAGGAAACCATAGCAATGGCGTTCGGATTGAGAATGTCTTTGCCCAGGCCCAGTCGAACGCCTGGTACGTAGTCGTAGGCGGCAAAACTTACTAGGACCGGAATATTGATTAGGGCATAGATTTTCAGGCCCGTTTCAAACTGTCTCGCCTCCATGCGGAAAATGAATTGAACGGCGATCCAAACACCGACGAGCGTGAGTCCGGTATACGCAATTGATTTCAAGGCAATCGGGCTATTGAAACATGACAATAAACAAAATAATGAGAACACATAGAGCGCCGCCAGAAAGTCACCACGAATTCTCGCCGCCACTGAACGATTACGACTGAATAAGAAGTAACCTAGAGGCCAAACAATAGCGGCGACCAGCGCGGCAATCTGAGATGTGCTCTCACCCTCACCGGGAAGCAACAGCTTGCTCCCGATCACTACGGAATACAGTGTGCCGCACCATAGCCCGAAAATGATGCTGACCCACGACCGTGGCCTATCAGGCTGTTTCGACAACGCGTTGACGACCGTCATACTTCAGGAAACTCAAATGTAAGGACGCGAACAAGGCCAAACCGACTGACCCACAAGCCAATACAGACGAGTACGCCAGTCCGTCTATACCGTATCTCGGTAGCAGCACCATTCCGGCCGACGCCATCATCAACCAGCCGATAACCTGGGCAACACAGGGAGCCGTATAGTTCGACATTGAGTACAGCGAGTAGCGAATTAATCGCGTTACGCTCAGCAAAGGCAAATTAAGGCTGACAATTGAAAGAATATGTGCGGTCCTAGAAGCATCATCCGGAGTAAAACGACCGCGCAGAAAAACCACTTTGACGATTTCTTCGGACGCTACTGAAATAATCAGCGCGATAATGACGGCGAAGACGAACAGTCCTCCGCCGTAACGCTTGAGCATACTGTAACCACGTCGACGATCCTCAGCGAACGCTTCCGCCAAACGCGGATACAGCACCGTCGATAACGGCGTGACAACCAAGGACACAGGAAGAGTAATCAGCGTCGAGGCATAGAAAAAAGCCGATACGGTGCCGGTTTCAAGAGTGGAAGCAAACCCTCGCTCAGTCATGCTACGTGCCTGGAAAAACGCCTCGAGCAGTAGCACCAGAAAAACAGGTCCCCAAAACGAAGGTAATCTCGAACGCTGTTCCTTATTACCCCGGTAGCTGAAATCAGCAAAGCGTAAGAACATCACCGTGTTCAAAACGAGCACCGCGGCATGGCCGCATATGAACCCGTACAACAGTGCTCGTACACCATAGCGATCACCGTAAACAACCACTGTCGCAATGCTGAATACAGAAACGATGGAACCGGCAATCAAACCAGGGCTAAAACGACGCATGATGTTCAGGCTAGCCCGAATCAGCCCTGCTAGGTTTGCGAACACGATGGCCAAACATAAATGGGCCACAAATGCCACTCCCAGTTCGCGTTGCTCTTCCGAGAAACCAGGAAAAATCCAGGCAACCAGATAGCTCGCTGTGCTGAGGAGGATGCCCACCACAGCCACGTCCACCACGAGCATCACCCTCAGACCCTGCATCAAGCGTTGCGTGAGTTTTGCAGCAGTGTCGAGCTGAGCCGTCTTCGAGATAAACACCATTTCCAGGGCATTTCCGACCTGCGGCCCTAAAAACAGAAAGAAGCCTCCCATCGCGATGTAGACGTCGAGTTCCTTGCTGAGACCGAAATGGGACGAGACCACCAATTCCCGCACGAAGCCCAGCAATATGCCGACACCCGTGAGAAACGAATAGCGCGCCAGTGAAAATATCTTCTTGATCATCCGGCATTCCCGCAGGTGGAGATACGGTCCCTGATTCCTCGGGAATCCCCGGATAGACTCGGACGCGAAGAATGTTCAGCGCGCGGAAAATTCGAAGTCATGTCGTCAGTTGCTTCCTAAGTATGCATCGGTAAGTACACAAAACCGCGGTTGTCTCCTTTACGCCCGGTCCGGCGGTGTGCCTTCGCGTCAAGCAGATTCGACTTACCTTGCGCTTCTATCTCCGAAACTCGTTTTGATGTGCCAAGAACCAGCGATACGTTTCTTCGATTCCCTGTCTCAACGGTATACGCGCCCGCCAGCCTAGCGAGTGGAGCTTCGAAACGTCTAACAGCTTCCGAGGTGTTCCGTCCGGTTTTTCCGGGTCAAATACCAAGTCGCCTTCGAAACCCACGATTTCCCGAATGGTCTCCGCCAGTTCGCGAATACTGATGTCCTCCCCGACTCCGACATTGATGATGTCCTCCGCCGAGTAGTTTTCCATCAGAAACACCACCGCCTCCGCGAGGTCGTCCACGTGCAGAAATTCCCGGCGCGGAGTGCCTGTGCCCCAAACGGTCACCGATTTCGCTCCCGCCCACTTGGCCTCGTGGAATTTTCGGATGAGTGCCGGCAGCACGTGTGAGTTTTCCAGGCTGAAGTTGTCGCCCGATCCGTAGAGATTGGTCGGCATCAGGGAAATAGCGTCGAATCCGTATTGCCGCCGGTAGGCCTGACACAGCTTGATACCTGCGATCTTGGCCACCGCATACCATTCGTTGGTCGGCTCCAAAGGGCCGGTGAGCAGATAGTCTTCCTTTAGGGGCTGCGGCGCGTGTTTGGGGTAAATGCAGGACGAGCCGAGAAAAACGAACTTCTTGACACCGCTTCGGTAAGCACTGTCGACGAGATGGGTTTGCATCGACAGGTTGTCGCGAATGAATTCCGCCGGATAAGCACTGTTCGCGTGAATACCGCCCACTCTGGCGGCTGCGTCGATCACGACGTCCGGCCGTTCCGTTTTGAAGAAGTGCTCAACGGCGGCTTGCTCGGTGAGATCGAGTTCCTGCCGAGTGCGGGTGACAAGCCTGGAATAGCCCTTGGTGGTTAAGGCCCGAACCAAGGCCGAGCCGACTAACCCGCGGTGCCCCGCAACATAGATCTTGGCGTGTTTATTCATGGTACCCCAACACCCGGTAACCGGCTTTATGACACAAGGCATCGCGTTCCGCTTCCTTCAGATCTTCTCGGACCATTTCCTTGACCAGATTCTCGAAGCTGATACGAGGTTTCCAGCCAAGCTTCTCCCGTGCCTTGCTCGGATCACCGAGCAGGGTGTCGACTTCCGTCGGCCGGAAATACCGCGGATCGACTGCCACCAGGGTTCGGCCGGTCGCGGCGTCGATGCCTCGTTCGCCTAACCCGCTTCCCTTCCATACCAAATCAATTCCGAGTTCTGCTGCGGCGAGCGTCACGAAGTCGCGCACGCTGTACTGAACGCCTGTCGCGATGACATAGTCGTCCGGAGCCTCCTGTTGCAGCATAAGCCATTGCATTTCGACATAGTCCCTGGCATGGCCCCAGTCGCGTTTCGCGTCCAGGTTGCCAAGATACAGGCGGTCCTGCAGGCCGAGCTTGATTCGGCACAATCCCCGGGTGATCTTTCGGCTGACGAAAGTCTCTCCGCGCAGAGGCGACTCGTGGTTGAACAGGATTCCGTTGCACGCATACAGGCCATAAGCCTCGCGATAGTTGACGGTGATCCAGTAGGCGTAGAGTTTCGCCGCAGCGTACGGTGAGCGCGGGTAGAACGGTGTGGTTTCAGTCTGCGGGATTTCCTGGACTTTGCCGTACAGTTCCGAAGTGGAAGCTTGGTAAAACCGAGTCTTCTCCGCCAATCCGAGAATGCGGATCGCTTCTAATAACCGCAGCGTGCCGAGTGCATCCGTATCTGCGGTATACAGCGGGGTTTCGAACGAGACTTGCACATGGCTCTGCGCGCCGAGGTTGTAGATCTCGTCAGGCTGGACCTGCTGTACCACGCGGATCAGGTTGGTCGCATCGGTCAGATCGCCGTAGTGGAGTATGAAGGAACGGCCTTCGACATGCGGGTCCTGGTATAGGTGGTCGATACGGTCCGTGTTGAACAGCGAGGCCCGGCGCTTGAGGCCGTGCACCTCATAGCCCTTCTCCAGCAGAAACTCCGCCAAATACGCCCCGTCCTGCCCGGTTGTGCCAGTGATTAACGCTACTTTTTTCACGATCAACCTTTCCTTCGCCGCTTAGAGGCTGTGATTAAACGTTTTCCTTACCTGCCTATCTCAAGAAAGAACATTCGGCCCACCTGCTCCAAACTCTGTCGCCAAGCCGCCACACGGGCAGAACCTTGGATAGGTAAAACCGGTCGAGCGCAGTTTTGGACCGCCATAGGCGGGCCCGTAGGGCGAACCCCAGGGATGGGGTGAGCACAAAACCGTCGGGAACGGTTTTGGACCGCCACAGGCGGGCCCATGGGGCGAACCCCAGGGATGGGGTGAGCAACGCACAGCCCCAAACAAAATCCAGGGATGACGGCCACAGACAAAGAACTGTGTCCGTCTCGTGCCAGGATCCCTCACATGCAGGATGCAGAACGCACCGGCCTACAACCATCGCGCCCTACTCCTTGCTAATATTGGAACGGTGTGCCGAACACACGTGCTCGTACCCTACTTCTTCCGCTCCCGAGAGGGCGCGTGGCCCGCCGCTGCCACAGAGATGCCTTCCTCTGGCCGGGTAACCATCGAGTCGCGCGCTTTTTCCTTTAGCTGGATCGCTCTAGCTAACAGTTCGTTGCGTTGACCCCAGGCACGTCCGGAGGCGGCCTTCCTCTCAAGCTTCAATGCCTGACGGAGGTAATTCACGGCTTCGGGATATACGATCAGAACGCCCTCCGTCAGAACTTCGATGGCATCCTTGGTATCGGCTGCGGCCAGCCGAATGACCTCTGTCGCGTTTTTATCCCCCAATGCCAGCGCTTGCTGATCCAGTCGATTGGAACTCCGTATGTTTTCCAGCGCGTTGAGAGTGCGAAGGAACATCGCTACGGCCACGACCTGCGAAGAATCGAGCTTGACCTGCCGGTTCTTGCCAGACGAAGTCAACGACCCCGGCGAGAGATTGAAAGCATCGGTGGTGTAATAAGCCACCGCTTCCTCGATGGTGCTGACGCTGTTGTTGTGGAAAAACGGCGCCGTATCGGCCGCTTCGATCAACGACGGCGTGTTGAACCTCCCGTCTCCGTAGCAAGGCTGGTCATAATCCGGGCCGCAATCTGTTCTCGCGTGGTGCGCCTCCTTGCCAAATCCGCCATCGTAGGGAACGCTCGCGTCAACCAGACGCGCAGGCTGATCGCGCATATTCTCCACGCCGGTGTCACGGGTGGGATTTTTCTTGGTCGTCGAACTGTTAGCACCGGCGTTTTCATGGCAGCCATTGCAGTTGGCGGTCTGACCGAAAATGGGTTTGCCGTTGGCGTCGACAGGATTCTCCTTGGTGTCGAACAACTGCTTTCCTCGCTCCACCAGCGGGGACGTAAACTTCAGATCGGCCAACACAAGGTCCTCGCTACGGCCCAGGGACAACAGGTAGGCCTCCAACGCGTCCAATTCCTCGTCGGTTGCGAGCCGGAAATCCACCCCTGGAACCCGCTTCAGCGTCCGGGTCATGTGCTGGGCGATGGCACCCTGTGTAAATAGCCGCAGCGAACCGTCTCCCGGTGCGCCGTCTCCAGACCAGCCAACTGCGTTGGCAAATTGCGCGTCCTCCGCGAATTCGCCGCCGTCTTCCAGAAGCTCGGTTCCGATGGAGGTCGCCAGCGCCAATGTGTGAGGCACACCGCGCATCACGCCGGGCCGGTCGAAGCCATCCACATTGCTCAGCACCAGACCGAACTGGCGGAGCAGTTCCGGTTTCTCCAAGTTCCTTAGTGCCGGGTTGTATTCGGCCACGAACAGAGGGTCCGTCTTCGGAAGCTTGAGAATGTATTTGGGATCGATCGTGTGATTGTTGTCCGGGCGGTGACAGGTGGCACAGGTGCGTCCGTTACCGCGGAAGGTTTCGTTCACGAAAATCTCTCGACCGCGGGCTATCTGCGCGCCGAGGACCGCATCCAGATCGCTCTCTTTCTTCTTTTTGGTCTTATTTCCGAGGGCTTGATCGATTCCGTTTACGCGGGCATGAGCGATCTTAGGCAGCAGGAATTCGAATGGTTTCGCCGCGTTAGCCAGCTGAATCTCCGACACGTTACCCACACGGGTCACAGTCCACGGTTTGTCCCCGTAATAAAGCCGTTGCATGAAGCTGGGGGTGCCGTACAGCACACCGCCTTTTTCGGGTTCGCGATCCCCTCTTGTAATTGCAACCAGGTCGAGGGTGAATCCGCTCATGCCGAGACCATCGAGTCGAGTCTTTAAGACTCGCTTTCCGTCGGCGGCTAGCTCAAGTTGTCCCAGGTTCAGCTGGTTGTTCCCTTTGTCTTTTGCCGTCGCTCGGGGCCATCCGGTCTTGTTGTCGATCAACCAGACCGCGTAGTCTCCGGCGTCGAGCCCTTTGACTTCGACGGTCAGCCAGCCATCGAAAAGGTCTAGCCGCATCCGACCTCTTGCCCGGCTGAATTCACCGGAAAGAGCCTTCGAATAGGCCAGTGGGATCGTCAGGATTCGGTCGCCACCGCTAGCCTCATAGTTCGCTTTCCAGCGGTCATATATCCGCTTCAGGGTTTCGATATCACCGTGGCCGGTCGCCCACGCCGGTTCCGAATCGTCGCTACCAGTAATCGGGAGATAGGGAATCGCACTTCCAACGAGAAGCGCCAAAACAATCGGGAAAAGAATTTTTTTGTTCTTCACGGACTTGTACCAGGATCGGATCTTAAGGGCGAGCGTAGCTGCCGGACGGCTATGCCGACCACGCGGCGGTGGATACACCAACCGCCAGGCCCCATGCGGTGGTAATGCTGCGTCTGTCGCAAGGACGTATCGGTATCCGACTCCACCGGCATTCGACGATCCTGTCGTTACGCTCGTGTTTTTCGTTCAAGTACGGCTGCAACACCCGGCAAAAACGCCAACGCCCGAAAATGCCGCCTGTGCCGCCCTGGACTAGTGCAGCTCGTGGTCTGATGAAACGGGGCATTTCGACTGGTCCTCGGAGAAATTGCTCAGGTACGCCCGGGGAGCCGTTCCGCCTGGGCGAGTTCAAGCTCCGCGCGTCCAACTATGTCGCGGTCGGTCGTGGCGCGCGCCACCCGATAGTGACTACGCCTACCAAGGCGCTACCGAAGAGCCAAACGGCGGCCGGAATCGGAACCGGCTGAACCACTGGTTCTATGGTCAGCTGATAGTTGCCGTCTACGCCCCCCAAAGCGCCGATGATGACGGTGTACTCGCCGCCGTGGTGGGTATTGAGGTCGAATGTCTGCGACAGGGTTTCCCCGACCGCAGATGCCACCCCCCAACCAATGAGGGTGAGATCGTTGGAGCCGAGTGGATTGCTTACCGGGACCGGCGAGGTGACAAAGGTGTCATGCCTGAACGCCTCGGATCCTCTATCCCAACCGCCGTAAAGCGCGTAGCCAAGCTTGAGATTAGCGCCGCCATCAGCGAGGTCGTCTGCCAAAGTGAGCTTAAAGCCTGAGATGCCGGCATCGAGACAGCCCTGCACACTTCCGCCGCAGGACCAATGGATCAGCCCGAAATCCAAACCATGTCCCCAACCTTGTCCGCCGTTGGCCGGATCGGACCAGGACGAACCCCCGACCCGGAGCATTCGGTCCGTAGGGAGGTCCGAATCGTTACTCGCGTTAAAATCGGCGATCTGCCGCTGTAGGCTGTTGCCGTTGGCTGACGTCGGTGTACCGGTTTCGATGGTGCGAGTGCTGGTCGCACTGTGCATTCCGGCGTACCACATGACCGGCAGCGCTCCGGTATAACCGACGCCTCCGTTCGTCCAGACCCCGCCGGCATCAGTACCGGGCGTACCATCGTTGCCGTTGATGCTGCCGGCTGCGCCGTCGCCGTAACCCGCGATATTGAACGTGGCGTGAGCGTGCGCCGAAGTAGTCGACACTGCGCCACCTACTGCGCCTATCAAGGCCAGTACTGTTACGGTGGTTTTCATATTATGATTCGTCCCCGTCACTGTTAGTGGTCTCGTCCGAAACACTCGTTAACAGTGATGTCCGCGGCGCCTCACCGTGCCAATGGAGCTGCGCCGCAGTCCTCCCCATCACACGGGAGGCGGCCCGGCCATCTCGAACGCTTCTCGGCGTCGAGACCCGAAGCTTTCCGACCCCGCCTCGCGGCGGGTGTGGCGATTGGAACGGACCCATAACGGTCCGTCCGACAACGGTCCTTCGGGCACTCCGTGCCGGTCGACTCCTTATCCTTACCGATCCTTGCTATCACGCTCAGACTCGAGCCCGCCATGCAGCGAACTTCGCACTGACATCCAAAACAACAAACATGCCACGAAAAAGTGACGTTAAATCAGCCATATAAACCTCATTCAAACGCCACGACCAGGGCAAAACACACAAAGCGATAGGTGATTCCACACAATTCGCCCGGTTGTTTTAGATGCTAGAGGAGATGATGGACGCGTCCGTCATTGCCGCGTTTACTCAGGCGAGGCTAGGCGTGCCGTTCTTGCGGCGATATCCGATCGTGACTATGCCGGCCAGCGCGCTGCCGAACAACCAAACGGCGGCGGGAATAGGAACCGGAGCGGTGCTGATCAGCAGCCTGTATTCGGCGATATTCGATCCCCAATGCCCGACGCCGGCCCCACCCAAGTAGATCGAGTAAACCTGACCCGCCTCGGCCAGAAAGGTCAAACCGTTTACAGCGTCGACGGTGCCATCGTGCGTCAGATAGGTCAAACCAACTGTGCCGAACGGATTATCGGCTTCGTAAGGTCTCGGCGTCGCACATTCAGGACAATTCCAGGCGCCATGGTGGGAATAACTACCGGTATTGGTATCCATGCCGGTGAAAACGGTGATGCCGAAATTTTGAATGTCGTAACCGGTCCCCGTCACGACCGAGGGGTTCAGGGTCACCCACATGGTTTCGTGCGCCATGATCAAACCGATATCGGTCTGATGTTTCCAGCCGGTCGGCGTTGCGCTGGCATCCTGCCAAGCCCCTGCGCCGGTATCGATTTCCACAGTAACGCCATACCTCGCTAGCGCGTCCGCGCTCGAGATTTCCAGCGAGTCGCCCGCGTTATGAAGCTCGGCCGCCCAGTTGAGATGAGCTTTGCCGGCATAACCGAAAGGCAACGTGGTCGGGCTTTCGGTTCCCACCCATCCGGGTGACGCGACCGGATAAGACGGGTTTCCTACGCCGCCATACACCCAGCCATCCGTCTCCGAAGGATCGGTAGTGGTGAAGGTGTTGTACATGGTATGCGCCTCGGCAGAAACGGCGCCCACGGATAGGATGGTACCGGCGAGAGCTGTAGTTACCGCCTTTGCTAATTTGTTTTTGTTATAGGACATTGCAATTCCCTCATGCTGTTCTATGGAGTTTTGTCTCTGTTTCACATAGGCAGCGATGTCCACAATGCTTCCGACGAAAGCGGAAGCCATTGCGGTCTCCCCATCACCCAGGGAGGCGGCCCGGCCGTCTCGAATACTTCAGGGCACCGAGACCCGTGGCTTTCCGAACCCGCCTCACGGCGGGGGTGGCAGGCGCAAAAAGGCACTCCGTCCCGCTACGGTCCGACATCCACTCCTCCGGCATCGATATCCGGGTTTCCCGTAGCACGCAGTCCATCCGAATCTGAATTGGAATTCGAAAAGACCCTAAATCGGCAGCAATGACAGTGCCATATCTATGTTTTTGATTTGCAAGTATTTCTATGATTTGAACTCAAACACTGTGTTATTTCCCTTAGTTCGGCTCCGGGTATTCCCGCAGATGCTGAGCCGGAACCAGGGGCATTCGACGAAGCGTATCGTGTTCGTCTCTTGACGAGTTAGGCGCCAACGTCCTTAAACCGCTTTCCGAAAAATCTCAGTGAGAGCAATGCGCTGCCGAACAACCAGAACGCGGCGGGTATGGGTACCGGGGAAGATGTTATGGTCAGCACGTATTCGTCCCTGTCCAACATCCACGATCTTCCGCCGCTTCCGCCTAGGAAAATCGAATAAATCTTGCCTGCCTCCGCGAAGAACGTCAGACCATTGACCGCATCGACGTTTGCACTATGAGTCAGGTAAGTTAGGCCCGTGGTTCCGAATGGATTGTCGGCGGTGAAATCCAGAAGGTCGCTCGGTTTATTCCACACGGCGTGATGGCTGTAGTACGGGTCTTCCGTACCGTTGTCCAATCCGAGGTCCATGCCCTCGAAAATGGTGATGCCGAAATTAGCGATGACCGAGTTGACGCCCGAGAGATTCAGGGTGACGTATGCATCGACATGCGATCTGAATAGTCCGATATCGGTGTTATGCGACCAACCTTGCGGGGTCGCGGACGCGTCCTGCCAGGCCCCTTTGCCGGTATCGATGTCCGCAGCAACGCCGTACCTCGCTAGCGCGTCCGCTCTCGAAATTTCCAGCGAGTCGCCTGCAGCATGGAGTTCCGCCGCCCAATTCAGTGCCGCCCGCCCTGAATAACCGAACGGCAGCGTCGTTGGGCTGGCCGTTCCGACCCACCCGGGCGTTGCAACCGGATAAGTCGGGTTATTCGGGCCGCCATAGACCCAGCCGTCGGTACCTCCTTCGTCAGGAGCGGTTCCCGCGTTGTAAGTGTTGTACATGGTGTGTGCCGATGCCGCGTCAACAGCTGCTAAGGAGAGCACCGAGCCGGCAACGGCCGTCGCGATCGCTTTGGCTAGTCTGGTTTTTTTCATAAGGATTCCCGCACGTTGAAATTTGGGATAGGTTGCTGCCAACCTTCACGCCTCACTGCCCGGACGCTCTCAGCCGCGGCACAAAAGAGACATGGTGGTCGAATGCAAGGGACAGTTAACAAGTGTCATGCCAGTGTGCCTATCGAGATGACACAAAGCTTTCACGCGTCTGCAAGCTGCGCCGACACGGAAAATGAGGTATTTGCCCCAGCGTTTAGCGGCATAACACTCATGGAGTGAAAGTCGCGCGAGGAGGGGCCGGTTGCAGAAATGCGGTCTTGATAGTTAGGAATTCCTTTTTCCGACGCCAACCGGCCTTTGACCGAGGTTTATCGGCAGGAGATGGTCGCTCTACTTTGAGTCCTCAGTTGAAGCCGCCAACGGCCCACCCACGTTGCCGTCGACATCCACCCAAAGGTGCGGCAAGCCCATGGCTTCGAGCCAGGCGGGACCGTCCTTTTCCTTGAGCATGGCGATGGTCGACGCGCTGCCCGCCACCACACAGAAATCGCCCACGACGCTGACGGCAGCGAGATGTCGCACCGGCCAGCCGGTTTTGGGGTTCAGCACATGCCCGAATCGGACGCCTTCCACGACGATGCAGCGCTCATAGTCGCCGCTGCTCGCGACCGCGCCATCGCGCAAGGCCAGCGTCCTGATCATCGAACCTTTTTTTCGCGGATGAGAGATTCCGACGCGCCATGGATGACCGTCCGCTCGCGCGCCGATCAGCTTGATGTCGCCGCCCAAGTTGATGACGCCGTGGCGAACACCGGCGCTCCGGCACAAGGCCGCCGCCCGATCGACCGCGTATTCCTTGACGATCCCGCCGAAATCGAGCTCCATGCCGGGTACCGGAAATTCGAGCACCGGCGGCTCCCAGCGCAGCTTGTGCCAGCCGATCCGCTCAAGCAAGCCGCGCACCTGGGTATCGTCCGGCAAACTACCCTGTTCGAAGCGCCACGCCCGGCGCAAAATGCCGGAGGTGATGTCGAAAAGTCCGTCGCTCTGCTCGTAACAGGTCGCTGCATAATTCAGCAAGCCTGCCGTTTCCTCATCCACTGTAATCCGACCGCCTTCGGCGGCAACCCTATTGATGGCGGACAACAGGCTATCGCTCCGATAGCGCGAATAGCGCGCTTCCAAGCGACGCACATCGGTAATCGCCAAATCTGAAATCCGCTTCGCCTCGGCGAAGGTTTCAGCGAAAAGCTGGATTTCGCATGGGCTACCCATCGCTTTGAAGGGAAAGCGAAAATACTTTTCGTCGGAATTCAAGGCTTTTCCAGAAGGGCTTGCCCAGTCCTGCGCTTGCTTCGTCGGCACGTCCTATACCCAGCACCACCTAGGACGTACCAAGCTAAACGGGCTCACTTCGGTCTCGAACGATGGGCATGGCCTATGAGCTTTGGCAGCCCCGACAAGACGACAACCCATCCGGCCCATCAAAATGTGTAGTTCCAGGTAACCGCCAAGGTCCCAGTACGCTCCAACTGGAAACCATTGACATCGTCCGACAGCGGCTGCAGCCATTCAACGCTGAGACTGTGACCAGCGAAATCGCCGTGGGGCACAGAAAGGTTGAGACCGAACCCTATATCCCAATAATGTCCACCGTAATTGGTGGGGAAGTCGACCGACGCGCTGGTCGCATGCTTGCGGTTGAACTGGCCACGGATCGAGCCCTGAACGGTGTAGACGCCGCGCACAGAAGCGGACAGCCAATCCGAAAAGCTATAGCCGCCCCAAGCGGTAGTCTGGAACATATCGCCCAAGGCATAACCTAGTTCATTCCTGCCTTCGAGCCGCTTGATGCCGCTCACCTGCGCGCCCCAGAACCATTTGTCCGCCTGTCCGAGATAGGTCAAGCTGGGCTTGAAATCCCAGGTGCCGCTGCCGAGCTGCATGCCGTAATCCAGCAACTCGCCGTCCTCCGTCGCCCCGCCGTCCACGGTCATGGCGACGTCGCCCGTTGGCGCGCTCAGCCCCAAGCCTAGGTTGAGGCGATGGCCTGACGTACCGAACAGTTTGATCAACGCCACCATCAAAGTATCGCCGAAGCCGTCGCTACTGTGCCCGCCGCCGTGCCCGTCGTCTTCCCGAGCCCCCGGCAGTTGCTTCAGTTCCATATCCATGTCGACGATCTGGGGCATGACCATTAAAGTCAACCAGTCGGTCGGCGCGTACATGACGTCCAGCATGTGCATGTGCATGGTCATGTCTTTCGGCCGGGAAAGGCATCCGAGATCGCCGCAGGCCCGGCTGATGAGCGTCTCGTTTCCGACCGTCCCGTTACCGTTCAACATGTTTCTTGACTGATTGCTGTACATATAGCGATACCCGACCATGAGACTGTCGGCCTGATCCATCATGTGGCCGACCATGATACCGGCGGGCATGTGACTCCCGTGATGGTGCGAGCCGTGATCGTGATGTCCGCTCGCGAACGAACCGGGCGCGGAGAGATTGACATTGAGGCCGGCATGAGCCAGGAAGTAATTGAAGTCGGCATAGTCGCCCGCACCGCCGCCTCCGAGTTTCAAATCCCCTGCGTGGCTGTAATACTCGAATCCCGCTTCGAGCCGGATGCCCTTGGTGAACTGCTTGCTGAACGTGATCCCGCCGCTCAAGGCGCCGAACCCGGACAGGCGAAAATCGCTCGAATAATAGCCGTCGGCTCGCGGCGCAAGGAAATAGGGGGCGAAGAAGTCGGCCTGTGATTGCGAGTAATAACGGATGCTCGGCATCGCCATGATCCCGAACGGCAGCGGCTGATACCACTTCAACTCGAAGGTATGGGAATCGATGCCCCAGTCGTCGAAATAGTATCGGTAATCGAAATGCAAGGACGCATCCAGTGCCGGTATATGGCGGTTCAAACGGCCTGAAAACGACCATTGATTGCGTTCGTCCGGACGTCTCTCGCGAAACAGCTCAATTCCCACTACTTCGAGATCGGTTATCGATTTCCAGTCGATCTTGCCCTTAGCCTGCCACAGGTCATAGTATTCCTCGGGCGTGATTTCCCCACGTATATATACGAACTTATATGGATTGGTCAGATAACCGCTCTGGTTGGTATAGTTAGCGGAAAACTGAAACAAGGTGTTCTTGTCCAGGATCTGCGCGATGCTGGCGCTGAAACCGTGGAAAACGCTCTCCTCGCGCAAATCAGGGTAGTTGGGCGAATCATCACCGCTATGTGAGTGACCATCCTCCGCCGAATGAACGACGCCTCGGGTAATCTCATTGCTGGTCAAGCTGTAACCGACGGACACGGTGGTATGTTTCTGATTGAACTCGTGGCTTAGATTGATCGTGCCGAAGGTCGACTTGAAATCAGGTTCGTGCGAATAGCCTCCTGAGACCGCAAGGGTTGCATCGTCGAAATAATACTTGGCACCGAACACCGGCATGGTCCGAGTTTCTCGGGGCTGCCTCTGGAATCTTTGAACCGTTTTAGTGCCCTTAGGAACCATGGTGTTGAGTACGGAGCGGAACTGCTCTATGGCGACGAGTCGGAAGAGTCGCTGGATTTCCTTTGCTAACGCAGCATCCCAAGCCTGTTGCTCCGGAGTTCGTTCGGTCGGCAGGGTGACCCCGGAGAGCTTGATGTTGTCGAGCTCCATGGCAAATCGTTTCCCGTCCGTCGGGGTCAGCGGATAGCCTTTGAAATGGATCCAGAAGGCGTTGATATTCTTAAACGCCTCGTCCAGCTCCAATCGGCCGTCGAAGCCGTTAGCGACCGTTTGATAGGCGACCCGGGTGGGATAATTGGTGCCGTCGCCGGAGGCGAGGTCCGGATTCAGTGCGGTGTTGAAGCCAAGGATTTCCCAAACGTCATCGGGACCATTGTCGCGATTCCCAGCCCTGAGAGGAGCCAGGAAATCCATGGAATCGAGACTGAACGCGCTGCCGTCGATAGCGCGGATGTAAATGCCCGACGAATCGGCATGGTAGCCAAGCCTGAAATCAGGTTTCTCAGGGTCCTCAGGGTCCTCGGCTTCGTTTTGATGCAGATGAGCGATCGGATTGGTCGGATCGGCTACGATGCCGATGGCAAAGCGGTCTTCGTAATAGCATCCATTACCGGCGGTTCCGGGGCAGTTGCCGCCGGCGACGGGCTCGTTGCCGTCGGCGACGGGCTTGATGTTGGCATGACCGGCATAGGACCCGAACATCATGTCTTCGAAATCGATCGTCACCGTTCCGGGAATCGTAGGCGGCGATGGCGGAGAGAGAGGCTCCGGGTTTTCTACCTTCCAACGCTCTAACGCCGCGTCCATTTCCGGCGCTAGGGCTTGTCCCGTATCCACGAATTTCTTGAAGGCGTTGAGTCCTCCGAGGATCGTCAACCCACCTGCGGTAACGCCTTCTGAGGCAGCCGAAACAACATCGGCCGGCGTCGGCGTGCTAGCAGGGGTTCCGTCCGCGTTTTGTTTGTACTTGGGCTGATCCGCCATGGTCGCCGGCATGCTGAACGCCGGCGTTGCCCCACTGTAGGTATCGCGATCGATGCTGAAGGTGAACTCGAGGCGGTCGGAAATCGGAATGACAAAGTCGCCATGAGTGACTTCCACCTGCATCCGATTATCGCTTTCTTCGTAATATCCGAAATGGACGTTTGCCTGCGCTTGGGAGACCGGGACCGCAGCGGAAGCATCCATGCCTGGTAGAGCGAGAGCGGCAGTCGTCAGGGCGAGCAACGCTTTCGGCTTTTCCGTTTTGACACGCATTGCTCACGTCCTTTTCGTCGGTAGGACGGTGAGAATAAGGTCGCCAACAAAGAATCGCCGAGCTAGAGCGAGCCGACGTCGGACGAACTGCAAGAAGGCCGGCCTTCCCTTGCAGACACCGCTTGAACCAGGCTGATACGACAGGCGAGATGGATACCTCCTTTTCCCGCAGAAGGACTGTCCCGCTGGCGCAGCGCGGCGAACAAACCGGCGGAGCGACGGCGAAAACGGTTCAGTTACAGCCACAGCCGCCCCCGGTGCCGCCGTGACCACCTTGGGACGCTTCCTTGCTGCTGAAAATATGGTCTCGCAGTCGAGTCAGATTTGGATCCGGGGTAATGGACATCTGCTCCTTGGCCAAGGTACCCCTTTCCCACGGAGCCACGCTGGTGCAGCCTTGGCAGAAACCGAAGACAAGAAAAAGGATCGGTGTTCCAAGATGCGAACACCGAAGCGTCCGGAAGACCTTCATCTCACTCTCCCAAGAGCGTGTTCACTTGCTTGCGGAGGAAATCCTGATCCTCGTCGCGGTAGCCAAGATGAACCACGCGGACCTTGCCTTGCCGATCGACGAGGTACGAGGACGGCATGGCCTTGACATCGAATATGCGCGGGCATTCGCCCGAGGAATCGAACGCCGTGACGTAATTCACGGGGTGGGCTTCGAGGTATCGCAGAGCGTCCTCGGTGTTCTCGTCGACATTGATGGCGACGACTTCGAATCCGTCTTTCAGATGTTGGTTGCGCAATCCGTTAAAAAAGGGCATGGACTTCTTGCAGGGAGGGCACCAGGTGGCCCAGAAATCGATCAGCAAAACTTTTCCTTGGTAAGCTCCGAGATTCAGCTTTTCGCTATTCCCAGGTAATACCGCGGGGCATTCGGGCACGGACATTCCTTGTTGAACGGCATGAACCGATGCGCTGCTCCCGAGCAGCAGAAGAATCGATAAGAGGTGTCTTTTCATTGTTCTGTGCGTAAATCCCCGGTAACGGACTGTTCACCGTCGCCCGTTTCAGCACGGACCGTGCCATCGGTTCCGCGCACATATCCTCGACACCGATACCGGACGGTTTTTGCTTTCAAATTCACACTCCAGCGTACCTACCGGAGGCTTCACGCGTCGTCGGCTTGTTCGGCGCGGGTGAACTGCCGATGCTTCTGTCTGAGGCTTATCACGCATCAAAACGCTTGAAATGCCACACCCACGCCTGACCGTGCGGCCAAGACCGATGCTCGGGAGAATGTCGTACAAATCATGAGGTTTACGGTGTTTGGGTGAAATGGATGCTAAGACGACGAGCAGCACTGGTGCGTGGTATGTAATTTGCTCGTTACTGCGCCGGAGGTCGACCGCTGTAGCTGTAGAAGGAGCAAACACGGCGGCACTCTCGCCTGATTCAGCCTAAAGCCGGCTGTATCGGCGCTTCCATGGACCGAATGTCCGTTTGGCATTTGTCGCCCGGAAATTCCGTGGTTCCTGGAGAGTCGTGCGCCTCTGCCGAACGGAGATACCGGATTCACAACCACAGGTTTACAGGAGATTTAAATGACGACGTCAAAAACAATCTTAGGGTTGGCGTTTTCGGCGCTGGCCTTGACTACCGGCAGCGCTAGCGCCGCTATAGTTGATCCCGTAACCATAGATTTCGAAGGCATGGCCTTCGGGTCCTATGCCGGTCATGCCAACATCGAGCCCGTCGCCGGCGGCAACTGCCCCGGAGCCGGCGGTAATGGATGCTATTACGAAGACGGCTTTGCCATCGGCATCGTAGCCGATCCGACCAATCCGATCGCTCATGTGCATCAAAACGAAGCCGAGGACTTTAGTTTCCTGCTCGGCTACCATGCCGATTCGTCGGGCATTTACATCCGCGCTATCGACGGCAGCGCGTTCAGCCTCCAGTCCTTAGATTTCCACGCCCCCCTCAGGGCTGGGAATCGCGACAATGGTCCCGATGACGTTTGGGAAATCCTCGGTTTCAACACCGCATTGAATCCGGACCTCGCATCCGGCGACGGCACCAATTATCCCACCCGGGTTGCTTATCAAACGGTCGCCAACGGCTTCGACGGCACGTTGGAGCTGGACGAGGCGTTTAACAATATCAACGCCTTCTGGATCCATTACAAGGGCTATCCGCTGACCCCGGCGGACGGGAAACGATTTGCCATGGAGCTCGACAACATCGTGTTGGGCGCTCCCGTCAGCGCCGTCCCCATTCCCGCCGCGGTTTGGCTGTTCGGTACCGGGCTAATGGGTCTGGTATCGCTCGGCAGACGGAAAGCGGGCGCAGCAAACGCCTGATTTGACAAAGAGCGGGTAGCCCGAATAAGGGCGATTGAATGGGATCCGAGGAAACACCGCCAGATCCCGTTTCGCTACATCCGAGCTACCCGAGCCGGGGTTAGGGATTGTCTTCCCTACCCCGCTTTTTTTGAACATCGCTAGGCCTTTCGAGCGACGGAACTTGGAGGGGGGTCCCGGGCGCTGGTTTCTTCGAGGTGAAAAATGCGAATTAGCGATTACATCGTATTGGGAGGATTCCTGTTTGCGGCGCACTCAGCCTTGGCCCACGGACCCGAGCCCTTACCATTGCAAAAGGTACCCATTCCCCCTGTACCGGGTCTTTTGGACGGTCCCGATCCCATAGTCGTCGATAAAAACATGGCGATCGCCCTTGGCAAGGCGCTTTTCTGGGATATGAACGTCGGCAGCGACGGCATGGCCTGTGCCTCGTGTCATTTCCATGCCGGAGCGGACCGGCGCGTCAAGAACCAGCTCAATCCCGGGGACAAGAGTAGCAAGCCGACCGGTCAGACGTTCGAAGCGCTGCCGTCAGGCTCCGGGGGGCCCAATTACACTTTGACTCGCCGGGACTTCCCGACTTTCCGGTTCAACGATCCCTTGAATCAGGAAAGCGGAGTCGCGTTCTCGACCGACGATGTGGTTTCTTCATCCGGCACGTTCAGCGGCAAATTTACCGGCGCTTCGACATTCAGCGGAACCAACGACCAGTGCATCCCAAGCGACGACCCCGCTTTTCACGTCAACCACGTTCGGACGAGACGGGTCGAGCCGCGGAACACGCCCACCGTCATCAACGCCGTATTCAACCACCGGAATTTCTGGGATGGTCGCGCTAATAACATCTTCAACGGCAGCAGCCCATGGGGCGATCGCGACCCCGACGCCGGCGTCTGGATAAAAGTCAACGCCCGGACCGTGGTCAAGCAACGCTTGCGCCTGGAAAACTCCTCACTCGCCTCGCAGGCGGTGGCGCCGCCTTTAAGCGATTCCGAAATGGGTTGCAGGGAGCGGTCTTGGCCCGACATCGGAAGAAAACTATTGCTGCGCCAGCCTTTGCAGTATCAGAAAGTGCATCACGAAGACAGCGTTCTGGGGCCCTTCAGCCTCAGTTCGGAGGGAAATCTTAAGCCGGGTCTGAACACCACTTACAAGAACATGATCATGCAGGCGTTCAACCCGAAATTCTGGTCTTACACCGGCATCGGTCCATTCGGCGGACCGCCTGGGCAAATGCCGTACAACCAGATGGAAGCCAACTTTGCCATGTTTTTCGGCATAGCGATTCAGCTTTATGAATCCACGCTGATATCGGATCAGGCGCCGATCGATCTAACCCCTCGTGACCCAGTGACACATGAGCCTACCTGGGAAGGCATGGGCAAAACGCCGGAGGAAATCGCTGCGTTAAAAGATGGATTCAATGCCTTTCTCAGCAACCACTGCAACCTGTGTCATGGAGGACCGACCATGACGACCGCCGCGCTAGTCACGAATAGCATGTTGGTGACGCCAACACCCGGCAAGTTTTTCGGTCCGGATCATCACCTGATCCCGTACGGCCCGGATGCTCTGGGTTTTATGGGAGGAGCTGCAGCTGCCGGTATCAACCGGTATGTCAATCTCGTAACCCGCGATACCATGGCGGGCGGTCAACGCCTGATCGACATGGGATTCGCCAATACCGGAGTGCGCGACCCGGATGAGGATCCCGGCGTCGGCGGCGTCGACGATTTCGGCAATCCTTTGTCGTATGCCGATCAGTACGTGCAGTACCTACTGGGCAATTACTCTGAAATCGTCGACCCCGGTATCGATACCGTCCGCAGCTGCGATTTTCTGTCGCCATTGGCAGGCAACGTCAATACCGTCGTTCCCACGGTCTTTACCGCACCCGACGGAATTGAGCTTGACGGCAGCAGAGAAGGCGTTTTGCGCAATCAAAACTGCCTCAACCCAACCCGTAGCTATATTCCTACCATTGCAGCCGCGAACGCCGCTCTCGTTTCGGCCCCCGCCAAGCTGGCCGTGGCCAAGAAAGCGGTTTTCAAGATACCAGGCTTACGTAACGTCGAACTGACGGGACCTTATATGCATAACGGCAGCATGGCGACCTTGGAGGAAGTAATCGAGTTTTACGCGCGTCACGGCAATGTTGACAATCCGGATAAGCAATCCTTCGTGAACGCCATAAACTTGGCTCCCAGTCCTACCCATCGCGCCAACTTGGTTGCCTTCTTGAAAACCTTTACCGACGACCGCGTACGCTACGAAAGGGCGCCGTTCGATCACCCGGAAATCTTCATTCCCAATGGACACACAGGGGATCACCAATCGGTGGCCGCGGGTAATCCCGTGCATCCGAGTTTGGCCGCGGACGATACTTTGACGATACCGGCGGTCGGCGCAAACGGTCGGCCGGATCCGATTCGTCCATTCGAGGATTATCTAGATCCCTAATCGGGCCGATACCGACCGGGGTTACACCGAGGTAAGCCGGGCCTTCATTGAACGCTCGGCTCACCGTCCACATCGACCGCTAAAATGTAGGAAACCACCATGACGTCACTGATCAAGATCAGGACCCCAAAGCTATTTGCCATCTTGGCGCTGGCGAGTTTGTCTTCCGGCCACACGGCTTGGGCAGCCAGCGCCTTCAGCAGCTACGCGACGGTCACCTATACCGTTAACAGCATCACCAACCTCAGCAATCCTGGCGACCTCTTAGGACTTGAGATTCTCGGTTCTTTCGAACAGCCGGGCGCTCCCGATTCCTATGTATCGACCACAGGTGACGGGGCAGTTACGGCTAACAATCCAACCGTCGGCCCGATTAGCGTCGGAAGCAGTTTCAGTCGGACATTTGCAGTAAGCGGCAACGCGAGCGATGGAACGGTCGCCTCTCACTACCTCGGATGGTTCAGTCTCGAGTTCAACAATCTGAGCAGCGACAGCTATTCCATCGAAGTCACGTTGGACTTCGATCTGAGTGCTACTGCTAGCGGCCAGTTTGCGGACACCAGTATTTTTCTCGATTACTACCGGACCTATGATTACGACTTTTCCTTGCCGGGCTGGATGGATGTTTCTCCCTATTTGGGCTTCGCGTTCGCCACCGCCTCGGCAGTCGGCCCGAATCATCAGGCAACGTCATTTCAATCCGATCCAGTGCTGTTCGTCCTAGGCCCGAATGACTCGGGAGGTTTGTACGTCGACGTGAGTATTGACGGCTACTTACAGGCGTCGCCCGTCCCCCTTCCTGCTGCGGTGTGGTTCTTCCTCACGGGGCTTCTGACATTAACGGGACTGCGGAAACGGGGAACATGGACGTGATTGTCTCCATGATGCCGCATCGCTTCTTCTGATTCCCTGCCGATAACGGGCTTCGGTTGGACCCAACGTTCGCGGCGGATTCGGGAGTTTCCCCTCGGGAACCGCTAGGGGAATGCTCCCTCCTTGATTCTCGTATCCTTGCGCCCAGGCGAATACCTGGACGCAAGTCGAGATCGGTCACAGACCGAAGCCACTCCTGTGGTTCCTGAGGCTGAAATAAGCTTGTCCAATGGGCGAATCGCTTCCGGCGAATGTCGGAACCGTTCGGCGCTACTACCTCTACCTAATTCCATTCGGCATTCGAGTGAACATTAATCGTAGGCGCCCCGGTTTCGTGCTGGCAAAGAGGATTGCTCGAGAACCAGAAATTGGGGACTTGACTGGGCTATGAGAGGGTGGGTTAGCCTGTCCTGAGCTCAGTCGAAGAGCCTGTGCTGAGCATTGTTGAAGGGCTCAGGAAAGGTCCGAGGTCGCTCGGTGGGTTACGGCCTTACGGCCTAACCCACCCTACAAAAATTAATGTCTTATTGAAAACGGTCCGGAATAAACCCGTTCCCCTATCTCGTAGGGCCGGCCCGGGTTCGGCAATCGGCTTCCCCACACGATTTCTGGCTCTCACCGTTCATATCCGAAAGCGGTGACGAAAGGCTCCAGCATCTTCGAGATCGGCGCAAACTCCGCTTCGTAGTGTTTCCAGCGTCCCACTGAAGACGTGTAAAGCGGTTGAGCCACTTGGCCGTGGCTCGGGCTGTTGACGTATTTCCCTGCTACCCGTTTGTGGAACTCGGCGACCGATGGATCCCAGTCGAGGCCGACGAAATCGAACACTTTCCGGAAACTCTCCTCGAATCGGAATACTGCATCCTCGTAGCGAAGTTCGTAGAAGTCCATTGTCATTCGCGACCTTATGCACATCCACCACTCCATGACTTCGGCGTAAAAGGCCGCCGTCCTCTCCCACTGCAGAACGTGAACGGTGGAGGGCGTCGGCGCCATGGTCTGCATAAAACAGCTCAAACACACGTCGCGCGGGTCGCGCATAACGAAAACGACCTTGGCGTCGGGAAAAAGGCAATTAATGAGACCGAGATCGATCGTATTCATGGTCGTCTTGTCCACGAATACCGGGCGGCGGTCGATCTTTTCTCCAAACCGTCCTCGAGCCCGCTCCCAATAGAACCGGCGCAGATGGGTGACGCCCGGGATATCGATATTTTCGAGCAGTTCAGGGGTCGTTCCGGCCGTTCCGGCCATTCGATGCAATTCGTTCCTCAAAGTGACGATCAGATCGGTTTCATCGGCGACGAAAACATCCGGGTGGGAATCGAGCACTTCCTGGGTAAGCGTCGTCCCGGAGCGCATGAAGCCCACGATAAACACGAGCTTCCTCGACTCATCCCGAGGAAGCCCGGCGCACGACCAACGCTCCAGCAACTCGCGGGTAAAACCTAAGGTGTTGGTCTTAATCAGGGTCGGAACAAGAGCAGCGTCCTGCTTCTTAACCTCGGGCAATAAACCAGCCACATCCCCGGCGGCGCGCAAATGGCCGAACACCTGTTCGTACGTCTCGAGCTTGTCAAGAACCCGCGCCAGCTCCTTATGCGCCCTGAATTTCTCTTCAGGCGTCGGAAAGCCCGTTAGGACTTTTTCGAGGCGCCGCTTGGCCTCCTCGTATTGGCGGTCGTCCGTTTCCAGAGTCGCCAGCAAGATTTGCAGCACGCCGCTGTGCGGCGCCAACCTCACCGCTTTACGCGCGGCGGATAAGGCGGGTTTGTTCTCGTTCAGCCTCGAATGGGCAAGCGCCAGCAGTTGAAAACCACGAACCTTGGAGCCGTCGATTTGCACCGCTTGCTTGAGCAGCTCCAACGATCCACGGTAGTCGTTCCAAAATTGCAGCTGCTCGGCCAGTCCCAGCAGCAAGCTGATATCCCGGCTCTTCCGGGCTTTTTTCAGCAACAACTGGCCCGATTGGCGCAGATGGGCGATGCCCTGCTCGCGCCGGCCCAGCCAGCACAAGGTCTGCCCAAGGCAAGCCTTGGCCTGGCCGTCTTTCGGGTTTTCCGCCACGGCTTTTTCGAACCAGCCGGCGGCTTCAACCAGATTTCGGGATTGAACGGCGGCCTGGCCCCTCTGTAAAAACGTCATCATTCGGAGAGGCTGGCAAGTGCCTGTTTAGCTTCATCCAGACCCGGGTAGTCGCCTTTCTCGACCATGGCTTTCTCCAGCCGTTCCTTTGCCTTTGCCCTATCGCCCTCCTTGAGATGCACCATACCAAGGTGGTATTGGAAGATCGGCGCGTCCGGCGCCCGCTCCACCGCTTTCTCGAGGAGCGGCCTTGCCTTCGTCAAGTCGCCCAACTGATAGTGAATCCAGCCTAGAGTGTCCAGAAACGCCGGCTCCGCCGCATTCTCGAACCGCGCCGCCAGCTTCAGCGCACGCTCAAGTCGGGACCGGTCGTCCACATCCATGCTCAGCAGCGCCGCAAGGTTGTTGGCGGCCAGAGCATGGTTCGGCTGTTGCTTTAGCACCGCTTCATATTCGGCTATGGCGCCCTTCCAGTCCTTTTCCTGCTCGAGAACCCGCGCCAACCCCATCCTTGCCGCTACCTGCCCCGGCACTACCGCCAAGACCCGCCGGTATACCGCCGCCGCCTCTTTCAGCTCTTTCTTACCCTCATGATAAGACGCGAGGGTATGATAGGGCGGCGGCCATTTCGGACTAATCTCGATCGCCCGGTTGAGCGCCTTGACGGCTTCCGCCTCCTGCTTCTGTGCGAAATGGTAAAGCGCCAGTACGTGATAGGCTGTCGGATGGTTCGGATTGTCCTTCAAGAGCTTCCGAATCCGAGCCAAGGCCTTGTCGGGCTGTTTTTCCGCCAAGTGCAACGAAACGATAGCCTTCAACGGCTCGTAATCGTTCGCCGCACGCGCCAGCGCCTCTTCGTATTGTGCCAGCGCTGCCGCCGGCTGCTTCTGACGCTGATAGAGCTGCCCCAGCCGGTACGGACCGACGGCCTTGTCCGGGAAGTCGGCCGAGATCTGCTTGAGAAGACCCTCCAAAGCCTCAGTCTGCTCGCTCGCGAGAAGCAGATCCGCCTTCAGATTGAGCCCGTCGAGGTGCTTCGGCTGCGCCTTGAGAAAGGCGTTGATCTTGTCTAGCGCGAGACTGAGGTTTTTCTGTCCGACCAGAAATTCGACCAACTGCTTGTGCAAGCGAAACTCATCGGGATGCGCGGCAACCGCTTTCTCCAGTTGTTCCTGTGCAAGCGCTGGCTTCCCGTCGAGGAGATAGGCCTGAGCCAATCGGGTCAGAACGTCCGCCGCTTCGGGCTGGTCCTTGAGCAAGGCCCGGAAGGCCGCAATCGCAGCCTGCGCATCCTTCCGCGCCAGTGCCAGCCGGCCTTGCAACGACAGTGCCGGATGATCCTGTGGATTCTCAGCTAGTACCTCGGCAACGAGGTCCTGAGCTTCATCCATGCGACCCTGCTTCGCCAGGAGTTCTGCCAGCAAGGTCGTCGCCTTGAGGCGGTCCGGTTTGCTTTCACCATCGTCGATGAGACCTCGGTAAACGCCTTCCGCCCGATCGTTCTCGCCGAGCCGCTCGTGAATGGACGCCAAGCTGAAGCGCAAGGCCGTCGCCTTTTCTGTTGCGCTCGATTTGATTGCCGCCGTCAGCTCATTCACGGCCCGCTTTCCTTCGCCCCGCCCCACGAAATATTGCGCCAGCAACACGACGGGCTTTGGGTCTTCTGGGAAATCGCGTATAGCCGTACGAAGCGCCTGCTCCGCCTTATCCCAAAGGCGTTCTTTCACATACAGCTCAGTCAGCATGACCCGATGTTGGAGCTTATCGGGTTCGGCTGCGATCAAGGCGGCAATCGTCTTCTCAGCTGCCTCCGCTTGGCCCTGTTGCTGCTGCAGCCGAGCCAGGGCCGCCAGCAGCGCTGGCTGGTTCGGCTGCGTCTTGAGTCCCGCCTCAAGCACCGCCAGGGCCTCCGTCGGCTGCCCCTTCTGCACCCGGTAAAGCGCCAGAACCAGATAAGGATCGGGCCGCGCCGGGGCTTCCGCCACGATGGCCTCGAGCTGAGCCAGCATCGAGGCTTCATCGCCTTGAAGATTCGAGAGCGCGGCCTTGAGCAGCCGAACCTCGAGATCCTGGGGCCTTTCCTCTGCTACCGGTCCTAGAAGTTCCGCCACCTTGGCCGCATCCTTGACCATCAGGTAGAACTTCGCCAACTTGAGCTGAGCGTCGCGCTGATTGGGATCGAGCTCCACTGCCTTCTGGTAATAGGCAAAGGCTTGCCGCCAGTTCTTCTGCTCTTCTTCGATCTGGCCCAAATAGAAATAGGGGCTCGCCGTCTTGGGGTCGATCTGGAGCACGTTCTTGAATTCGACCTTGGCCTTGTCGAAGTTCTGCGCCTCGAAATACCGAAGGCCCCGTGCCAGGTGCTCGGCCTTGCGTTCCTCCGCTCCACCACACGCCGCCAATACCGCGGCCATGACAACCGAGGCCGCGACCGGCCGAGTAAGTCTGAACTTCATACTGAACTCCGTGAATTCAACAACGAGTGTAAGGCTTCAATCGCGACGGGCCTTGCGGTAGCCCGGGTCCGGATCAAAGCGTGCAAAGATGGAAACCTGTATTCCGCGGCGCTGTTAATGGCACTGTTAATCAAGGAACCGCCGTCTCCGGCAATTCCCGATCCGCTGCCGGACTGCGCGTTCAGGCGTATAGCTCACCCGAAGGTTACGTCTCGCTTTGCTTACAAATTTGGTGCCCAGCCCTACTGGTCCTCGACGTACACGGCGCTGGTTTTTCTCCAAGCTCATAAAACAAGCCGTTTCGACCAGTTTTTTTTGAGGTCTTCCTTCTCTTTAGCCAGGTTGATCGCATGCCGGTCGATGAGGCAAATCCCGCACCGCTGCTTCAAATGCCGCATCGCCTTCAAGAAGTGCTCCCGGGTCTCCGATTCACCGCGCCTTCGCTTCAAGCGAATGGATTCACACATTCCTAGGCCGGCAATACTTTGTCGACGAAACTGCTTGACCGGGACGTCGTGTCGGGAAGAGCGAATTCGGAGTTCTCGAAGAGTCGGTTTGCTAACGCAGGGGGCTCCTGACCTTTTTGGCAGTGCCCGTACCGTAGGTATAAAACGGCCCGAGCGCGTAACACGAGTGACTGGCTAGACCCCAGTCCGGCAGAAAGGGCATCTGCTTACATTTTCTTCGCTCAGCGGAACAGCATCGCCGCTCCGGGCACGACCGGGCTTCCGGCACGCTGTGTCAGTTTCTTATCACGGCACGATCTGAAGCTCCTCGAGCTTGAACGGAAATTCCTGAGCTTGGTTTTCGGCCTATGCTGAATCAATAGGCTCAGCTTCTGCTACCGGATCGGTTTTCCACGGCTTCGAGCTGACTGACCCGATCTCAGGTTTTCCGCCCGCTCCAGCCAAACGCTCCTTCCCGCTTCCAGAGCCGCCTTTTCCTGAGGCAACTGACGTAGCATGCCGAGCGCCTTGCACAAGCCCTGAACCGCGGCACTGCGTGCCGGGAAGCCAGGGCATGCGCCCCGCAAGATAAAGAAAGCGGAATGCAAATCGAATCGGTTGATAGTCCCGCCGAGGCGCCGGTCCACAGGATGTGCTTTCATCAATACATCCTCACTCACGTTGCTTTGGCCCTCAATTTGCACGCTATGGGCGATCCTTAAGCCCATAACGCAAGCATGTTTCAAAAGGTTTTCACGCTTTTATTGCTTTTCATCTTTGCTAACAGCGCATTGACCGATGAGGCAAATCCCACACCGTTGCTGCAAATGCCGCAGAATTATCGACTGGTGCCGGGAGATGTGCTGGAAATCTCGGTCTGGCGCGAGGAAGGGTTGACCAAGCAGGTCCTGGTCCGTGCCGACGGCGGCATTTCCTTTCCTCTGGTCGGCGACCTCCAGGCCGGTGGCCTCACCGTCGAGGACGTTCGTGCCGCAGTCACCGAACGCCTTGCCGAGTACCTCGCCGACCCCGTCGTCTCGGTCTCGGTCATAACCACCAGCCAAAGGATCTATGTGGTCGGCAAGGTCAATAAACCCGGCGAGTTCGTCACGCCCGGCCGGGTCACGGTGATGCACGCCCTCGCCCTCGCCGGAGGTCTCAATCCTTTCGCCGACCGTGACGATATCACCATCCTGCGCCAGGTCGGCGACCGCACGACCCCGCTGCCGTTCGACTACGATGCCGTAGCCGCTGGCAAGGATCTGGAGCAGAACATCCTACTGATGAACGGCGACGTCGTGGTCGTGCGTTGAGAGTGAAACGATTCGCTACGCGCCTGGCGTATGTCGGCGCCGGGCTCGGCGTGGCGTTTGCCTCGCCAGGCTTTGCCGTGGATTGGTATCTGGAAGCCAATGCTAATGTGAGCCAGCAGTTCCATTCCAATATCCAGCTGTTACCGGACCGATTCAATCCGGAAGCCGTGTTTGGCACCGATCTCGGCCTGACTGCCCAGCTTGTCGCACAGGAGCCGAACTGGCAGGTGAAAAGCAGGGTGCGCCTACAGAATCTCTTTTATACGCCGATTGACCACATCGACACCCAGAATCAGTACCTTGACCTCGATGCCTATTATGCGACCGAGCGTTCGCGCTTCGCGCTCAGCGTGCACCATACCGACGATGCCTTGCTGTCGTCGCAATCGGAGGGAGTGGTAGGAATCGTAGTGACCCGGGTGCAGCGGTCCGAAACCACGCTGGCCCCGTCCTGGGCCTACGTTTTGGACGAACGTACCCGCCTGACCCTGGGCTACGCTTATCAAACCTCGGATTATGAGGCTCGCCAAAACGTCGGCTACGTCGACGCCACCGTCCATACCGCCTCCATCGGTCTGGAGCATCAGCTTACTGAACGCCTGGCGTTGACCGGCCACCTCGCCTACAACGCGTACAGGGCCTCGCAGCGAACGATCGATTATGTGAACGTTATGGCCGGATTCCAGTATGCCCTGACGGAAACGCTCGATCTCAACGTCTCTGGCGGCGGCCAGTACAGCGATTCGGAGACCAATTTGCAAACGTTGCGTCTTGCGGGATTTCAGATCGTGAGCCTGGACCCGCTCCAGATCGCGCCGGTGGTGGTTCCGGAGAAGGTCACCTTCAAGGACCAGCAGTTCGGCCCCCTGGTCACGGCCAGCGCGCGCAAGCGCTTCGAAACGTCCGATTGGGAGCTCGTGTACAGGCATCAGATCAGTCCGGCGATTAACGGTGCATTGTTCGAGTCGGACCGGGTCACACTCAGCGGCCGCCAGCGGCTCACTGAGCGTTTAAGCGCGAACCTGAAGCTGTCCTACTCGGAGTACACTCGGCCCCATCTGAACGGCGAGACCATTCAGCAAAGCTATTACCTGCTCAACGGCGAGCTGTCCTATGCGTTGACTGAGCAGTGGCACCTCAGCGCGTCATACCAGTATGTCCTCCGCGACCTTAGCAAAAACGCCGGCACATTCGCAGGGAACCAGGACGATCATGCCGTCTTCGTGACGCTCCGGTACAGTTTCGACCCTTTCTACTTTTGAGCACTTGAGAACGCGATCAATGGAAGAAAAAAGCCTCAGCGACTATCTCGGTACCTTCAGGCGTCACAAGACCGCCGTCGCCACGATCTTCGGCGGTCTGTTCGCGCTCAGCCTCGCGACCGCGTTGTTATTGCCTCCGACTTATCGCTCGACCGCGACCATCCTGATTGAGGAGCAGGAAATCCCGCCCGATCTGGTACGGTCCACCATCACGAGCTATGCTGCCGAACGCCTGCAGATGATCAGCCAGCGCGTCATGACCCGCTCGAATCTCCTCGCGATCGTCCAAAAATTCGATCTCTACGCGAAGGAGCGTCAGAAGGAAACCACCGATGAGATCGTCGAGCGTATGCGTGAAGATATCGATTTCCAGCCGATCAGCGCAGAGGTCATCGATCCCCGCTCGGGCCACCCGACCAAGGCCACTATTGCCTTTAGCCTCTCGTATGATGGGCGCAATCCCGACACCGTGCAGCACGTAGCCAACGAGATTACCTCGCTCTACCTCGAAGAGAACCTCAAGACGCGCACCCAGAAAACAGCCGAAGCCTCCGATTTCCTCACCGAGGAAGTCGAGCAGATGGGCGCTTACGTCACCGAACTGGAGCAGAAACTGGCTCAGTTCAAGCAAGCCAATATGTATGCCCTCCCGGAGCAAAAGACGCTCAATCTACAGTTCCTGCATCAGACTGAGCAGGAATTGCAGTCGCTCGACCTACAACTGCGCACTCTTCAGGAGCGTGTCATCTATCTGGACGCGGAACTGACAAAGATCTCCCCAGACACGCCGATCGTCTCGGACACCGGGCAACGCATCCTAAGCAAGCAAGACCGGCTGAAACATCTCCAGACCGAGCTCGTCGCCCTGACTAGCCGTTATTCCGAAAAGCATCCGGACGTGGTCAAGGCACAGCGGGAAATCGCAGCCTTGCAACGGGAACTCGGCGTCGTCGATACCTCGGTTGACACCGCCAAGACTCTCAAACACCTCCGTGCGGAGCTAGCCCAACTGAAGGATACTCACGCCGCCGACCATCCCGATGTCGTCGCGCTGTCGGCTCAAATCGCTGCCTATGAAGCGGTATTGAACCAGCCGTCAGCCGAGACCACCGCGCGCGAGATCGCCGCTCGCCAGCCGGACAACCCGGCCTATCTGAGCCTTTCCGCTCAGAAAGCCGGTACACTACAGGAGATCGAGGCGCTCAAGAAACGTCGGCTGGAGTTGCAGACAAAGCTCGCCGAGTATCAGGACCGGCTGCAGCGTACCCCCGATACCGAGCGCCAGTATCTAGCCCTGATGCGTGATTACGAAAATGCCTCCGTCCGCTATCGGGATTTGAAAGCGAAACAGATGGAGGCTCAGATCGGCGAGCAGCTGGAGCGGAAGAGCAAGGGCGAGCGATTGTCGGTCATCGAACCGCCGCTGCTGCCGGAAAAGCCAATCAAGCCGAACCGCCCTGCCATCGCTGTTCTCGGCCTGCTCTTGGGCCTAGCCGCCGCGGTCGGCTATATCGCATTGCGCACCGCGCTCGATCAGACCGTCCGAACCGTCCAAACGGTCGCCCTGCTCGCCGGCGCCCCTCCTCTCGCGGTCATCCCTTATCTCGAAACTGATGACGAGACTTTCGACCAGAGCCGCCAGCGCCTGATTCTTGTTGGCATCAGCTTCGGCGCTTTGCTCCTTGCACTGGGCTTGATCCATTGGTTCTGGACCCCGCTGGATGTGCTCTGGTTCCGGAGCCTCCGCAAGCTCAACACCGTTCTCGGCTAACCTTTGTCCTCTTCTCGTCTGGAGTTGCCCTTATGGAATCGATCGCTACCCCCTTCGTCGCACGCCCTCATGGCAAAGCCCAAGCCGAGCCCAGTGCGCCGATCCAATACACCATCACCCGCTCCGTTGAGGTCAACCCCGAGGTGCTGCGCCGCCACCGGGTGATCGCGGGCCAAGTGCCCGGCCCATATGTGGACGCATACAAGGTGCTCCGCACCAAGATCCTGCAAATCTTGCGCGAGCACGGCTGGAACGCCTTTGCCGTCACCAGTCCGAATCCCCACGCCGGCAAGACCGTCGCCGCCATCAATCTCTCCTTGAGTCTTGCCCTCGACATCAGTCAGACCGTCCTCCTGGTCGATGCCAACCTCCGTCACCCGAGCGTTCATACCGCATTCGGCCTCACCCCGCGCGAAGGACTCGCCGACTACCTCCTGGACGACGTGCCAATCGAGCGCCTTCTGATCAATCCTAAGGGTATAAACCGCTTCGTCATCCTACCCGGCAGCCGGCCCCTGCCAGACTCGGCGGAACTCCTCGCGTCCCCCAAAATGGCGCGGCTGGTGGACGAGCTCAAACACCGCTACCCCTCGCGCATCGTGGTATTCGATCTGCCTCATCTCACCACGGCCGACGCCCTCGCCTTTGCACCCTATGTCGATGCCGCCCTACTGGTGCTCGAGGCCGGCCGCACCACCCAAAGCCAACTCGTCGAGGCCCTTGGCCACCTCAATACCACACCACTCCTCGGCACCGTCCTCAACAAGGCCGAACCCACGTCTGGATCGTGAGGAACGACCGGCACTGCAAAATGCCTAGAAGGACGATCGGGAGACAGTACACGAACCTTAGAATCACTCCGCGCTGCCGAGAGCTCGTTCTTATTCCGATAGCATCTCTCGGCAGCGACGAATGAACACCAAGCCGTGGCCGGCAATGCTGACGCAGGCAGGCCCCTACTCTTTTCCTCCTTTAGCGCTCGAATCGAGCAGCGCCTCCCAATACTCGCCCCGCATATCGGCTAAGGCCGACTTACCGCCGAAACGCCAGGATGTTTTCCAGAGCCTCTACGAGAGTCCGGCACTGGGCATCCATACCGACGGTAATGCGCAGGAATTGCTCTATGCGCGGCTGCACGAAGTGCCGCACGACGATATGACGCTCGCGCAGTGCAGCCGCCAACGCAGGCGCGGCGATTGAAGGATGGCGAACGAATACGAAATTCGCGGCCGACGGCAACACCTCGAATCCCAATCGTGACAAAACCTCGGCTAACCAATTCCGACTCCGGATGACGGCCAGGCGCATGCTCTCAAAATTATCCCGATCCTCGAAAGCCGCGACCGCAGCTGCAATCGCCAAGCGATCCAGCGGATAGGAATTGAAGCTGCCTTTCACGCGCTCCAACGCCTCGATCAAACCGGGATCCCCGATCGCAAAACCGACCCGCAGGCCGGCCAGCGAGCGCGATTTGGATAGGGTTTGGATCACCAGCAAATTGGGAAAACGTTCGACCAATGTCACAGCCGATTCTCCGCCGAAATCGATGTAGGACTCGTCGATCACCACGACCGACTCCGTATTGTTCCGGAGTAGCGCTTCGATAGCGGCGAGCGGCAACAAACAACCTGTCGGCGCGTTTGGATTCGGGAAAATGATTCCACCGTTCGGTCGACGGTAGTCCTCGATCCGGATCGTGAAACTTTAGGTCAGCGGAATACAAATGCGGCCTATACCGTAAAGAGCACAGTAGACCGGATAAAAGCTGTAAGTGATATCCGGGAACAAGATGGGTAGATCGTGTTTCAGCAGCGCCTGCAATGTATGGGCCAGTCTTCGTCCGAACCGTTGCCCACAAAAACCCACTTCTTGTCGACGCCATAGAATCGTCCGATGGCCTCTTTCAAGCGATCGGCATCCGGATCTGGGTAAAGCCGCAGTCGACCGCCGATCTCGCCGCGCAAGGCCGCCAAGACCTTGGGTGAAGGCGGGTACGGGTTTTCGTTGGTATTGAGCTTGATCAAATTGCTCAGATTGGGCTGCTCGCCGGGCGTATAAGGCGTTAAGTCCCGGATGGTAGGACTCCAAAACTTATTCACGAACAATCAACTCCGCTTTTTAGATATGGATCACGCCAGGGATTCTGGCGTCAAGGCAGACCGCATTGGCAACCTCCCACAACCTTCTCTCCCGAGCCTGCGTCTGAAAACGTTCCAAGACGAGCCGACGATAATGGTAGCCATTGTCCCTGAGCGCCATCAGACCGGCCTATTTGCCGTCTTCCCCTGCCGGGCGAAAGCGATAATACCCCTCGGTCGAGGTCTCTAGCCCAGCGATCCCGGCGAGCGGCCGATACCTTAGGCGAGGCGAGTGGAGAGTGGCCGTTTTCGACGATCGAGATCTGTATCCGCGCCTGACAAAATCGGCTGGGCGAGACTACCGCGACGGGCGGGCAGCCGCTGACCTAGGCTGTCACGGCTTCGCGAACGAAAGCGGGAAGCGTGACAAGAACGATTTACTCGCTTCTTCCTTGAGGTCGGCCTTTTGGGCTATGCCTCGCACGTTCCCGTTCGCTCCCGGTGAGTTCAGGATAGACTTATTCCGGCCTTCCCGTTTTGCTTCGATTTATCGTTGAGTCTTATCGCCGATTTGCGGTCCCTACTCCCAATCGGTGAGGTCTTCCACGGATGACTGAATATTGCACGCCGTCTCCCGATGACAACGATCAAACACCGAGACATCGCGGCCAAGCTCAATCCGTTTCCGGCAACACTAACGAAGCGATCTCCTTCGCCGAGGACTTGATGTACCCCAGGCATCCGGATCGCCGCTGAACAAGGCGGATAGGGTAAGCCTTGGCCTGCTCGAAAGTGATGTGCGGCGGCAAAGGCGGCACAGCGGGATCGGTGTAGGCTTCCAAGAGCACCGGCCGGTCCGCGGCGAACGCCCTTTCGCGGGTCGGGACGATGTCCTCCGGCTTGCCCGCCTTGATCCCCAGGAAACCCAGCGATGTTGCCGTTCATCTGCATCGCGCCGTCGCCTGCCAGGGCAATCGCTGCCCGCTCGGGATAGGCGAACTCGGCAGCAATGGCGTACGGCACGCCGCAGCCCATGGTGGCGAGTCCACCGGAGAGGGAGGCCATCCTGCCACGGCGGATCTTCACGTCGCGGGCGTACCAGTTAGTGCCGGATCCGGAGTCGGTCGAGATGATACAGTTGTCGGGGAGGCGCGGCGATAGTTCCCCGAAAACCGTCATTTGACTGTGACCGCGAATTCCGGATGTATCGGGATTCAAAGCTCCCGGTTTCGCGGCTTGTCTACATACCCGGTCGGTGCCAGGTCAGTCCGATCGGCGGTGACACGACAATGCGGCGCGCCATTGGCAATGTTGTAACCGTTGCGGTGATGGAATGGACGAAAGCCATCTGGACCGTCCGACACGCCGGGCGTTACCTTCTCGATTTTCCAGCCAAAATCGGTATCCGTGAGGCCGTAATGCTCCCGGTATATCCATGCCCCGCACTCATCCATTCGCCATTGAGTCGGATCCTGATCCGTCATGGCGCGACCTTTCTCCCAGATCGCCTGAACGATGTCTTCGTCGATCTTCATGTACTGCCTCCATTAGGACGCAGCATGCCATCGCCACATGCTACAGTCGGGATCTCGGCTTTCACTTGCTTTCTGGCATGAACGCCTTGGATGCGTGCAAACACGCACCGGTCCCCTAACCGGCTGACTCGGCTTTACCGGTTCAGACGGTGCCGATCTGACGGGCGAGTAACGTCAGCCAAAGTAGCGTCCAGCCGGAAAACATCAGGTCGATGCCGACCAAGAGCCCTACCAACCAGATGGCGGCGGCAGGCCATTGGGCAATGACCATGATCCCGAGCAGTATCGAGAGGATGCCGCCCGCCACCAGCCACCCCCAATATCCAGCGGGGCGTAGCCGTAATCCCTGGGTAAGACGAAAAATGCCGTTGACCAGGAACAGTACCGCGACCAGAAGCGTGATCGACAGAATGCCGGTCATGGGAAATACGAGCAGTAACAGCCCGACCGCGAGGGTCAGTAGACCGCTCAGGAGCGACGGCCAAAAGCCGATCCGATCGCGGAGTCGAATGGCATGGAGGCTCTGCGCGATGCCGGCGAAAACCAGGATCCAACCGATGGTGAGCTCGGTCGCGAGAGTGGCGACGAACGGAAAGAACATCGCTGCCACGCCGAGAAGGATTAACACGATGCCCAGCGCGAGAAATCCCAGCCGATGTTCCCGCACATCGTCCATTCCCACCTGAGCGTTCGTCCCAGAAGGCCAAAGTAATGAGAGACGCATAACCAATGTCCTTATATCGAAGCCATTTAAAGATTAATGACGCACTTGAATCCGTTTTGTTCAAAAGAATTCCTGGCTCTGCAAAATCCTCGTGGCAGCGCGGCTGAAACGCGATGCGCAACGCATGGCAGGAGACGCTGCAATCGGATTCCTCGTGGCGTGAGTTAAACGCCGAACCGGCCTTTTGCCCGAAATGGCGGAAGTGCTTTCCTGTGAACGCCACGCTCCCCAGTCCTGTCGAAGTTATTCCTTCCATTGTTTTCGGGCGGCGACTCATGACATCCGAACATTCATCCCCGGTCCGGAGGTTTCTATTTCGATATTTTGCCCTGGCCGCTGCAATGATCGCTGCGAGCGGGACATCAGCTGCTGAACTAACGCGCACCCCGCGGCAACCCGAGGGACCGTTTTATCCTGACCGACTCCCGCCGGACACTGACAACGATCTGCTGTTGGTCAACGACTCGGTCACGCCGGCAGCCGGGGAAGTCACACACCTTATGGGACGAGTCCTCGGCACCGCTGGGGAGCCTGTCCCAAATGCGGTCGTCGAGATTTGGCAGGTGGACCACAACGGCATTTATTTGCACTCGGCGAGTCCCCATCGCGAGCGACGCGACGAGAATTTCCAGGGATTCGGGCGATGTTTGACCGGCCCCAACGGCGAGTATTACTTCCGCACCATCAAGCCGGTTCCTTATGTTGCCGGAGCGCAGCGCACGCCGCACATTCATGTCGTGGTTAAGAAAGACGGGCAGCGGATGTTAACCACGCAGCTCTACATCAAAGGCCATCCTTTGAACGAACAGGATTTCATTCTTCGCCAGATTTGGGACAAAGCTGCCCGCGAAGCCATCCTGGTTGATTTCGCGCCGGCCGACGATCCCGGTATCGGCGGGCTCACGGCGCACTTCGACATCGTAATCGGAAAGACTCCTGAGACGCCCTCGAAGAAGTAACGGGAGCTCTGGTCAAGTCCTTCGACAGGGCCGTCGAAGGGCTCGATGCGAACGGATGTTCGCGATCTTTCCTTATCTTATACGTCGCTCTTAGGCCCGCTCGGCCGAACCGACCGCAAACATCAAAAATTCGTGGCGGACAGGGCTCTTTTCGAAGCTGCACGAGTCAAAAGGACAAGCCTTACGAAAAGGCATTCGAAGCCTTCAATCATCGAGGAACGGATTATGAACTACGAGGACTTTTTGCTGAACGAACTCGCGGGGCTGAGCGGACTTGACGAGGAAGAGATACGCAAGATTGTGAAGAAGATCGAGGAAGAGAAGGCTCGGCAGGAAAGCGAGGATGATGCCGAGCAAAGGCAAAGCCATTAAGGACTTACGCATCTCGCCCCTTCTCCCTCTGGGAAAGGTTCGGGATGAGGGGATCGGAAAGGAAGTTCCTTCATTTCATCCCCCTCACCCTAACCCTCTCCCTGAGGGAGAGGGAACCGAAAGCGCTTCTGCGTAAGTTCTACCACTGAATCGTTCTCTTGAGAGTGCGCGCCGCTAAGCGGCGTGCACTCTCGTCTTTGGGTACGTCGGTTCGAGCCGGAGATCATTGTTAGGCTCGAACCTATCTGCTCCGAATGCGAAAAGTATTTGTCGCCGGGTTTACCGACGGAAAAGCCGCCCCGGGCATTTTGGGAGTAAAGCCTCGGTACTTTGGGCTCATCAAATCCGTTCGTCTCTGCCGTCGAAGAGTCTTGGGACTCAGCGGCTCTTATCCGTGCGTCGCCGCTTTGAATTGTCTCAGGAGCGCCATCGCCGCGGTTTCCGAAGAGGCCGGATTCTGTCCAGTGATCAAATTCCCGTCGGTCACCACATGGGGCATCCAATTCTCGGCTTTCGAATACTTGCCGCCGTTCTCGCGCAGCATGTCTTCAACCAGAAACGGGACCACCTGCGTAAGACCCACTTCTTCCTCCTCGGAGTTGGCGAAACCGGTGACCGACTTTCCTTGCACCAGCGGCGAGCCATCCGGCGCCTTGGCATGACGGAATGCGGCCGGCCCGTGGCACACCGCAGCCACGGGCTTGCCTGCGGCATACAGCGCTTCGATCAGTGCAATGGAATTCGGATCTTCGGCGAGGTCCCATAAAGGCCCATGGCCGCCTGGGTAAAACACGGCATCGTAATCGGAAGGCGAAATCGCAGACAGCTCCACGGTATTGGCGAGCGCGACCTTGGCGGCGGGTTCGTTGTCGAAACGGATGAGCGCCTCCGTTCGCACCTCCGGCTGACGACTTTTCGGGTCAATTGGAGGCAGTCCACCCTTGGGCGAGGCCAAGGTAACGTCGGCTCCGGCATCGATGAATGCGAAGTACGGCGCGGCGAATTCTTCCAACCACAAGCCAGTCTTCTGGCCCGTGTCGCCGAGCCGATCGTGCGAGGTCAAAACCATCAGGATTCTCATCGTCACTTCTCCTCTTCGCGTAAACTCAGGGCGATCTTGCCGAAATGGGCACCCCGCTCCATATAGCGAAGGGCGTCCGGCAGTTCCGCAAACGGAAACACGCGGTCCACCACGGGCCGCAACTGGTGCCGCACAATCGCATCGTTCATCGCTTCGAACATCGCGCGACTGCCAACGAAAATGCCTTGTACGCACACGTTCTTCATCAGGATAGGCGTGGGGTCGATCCGACCCTTACCGGATAGAACGCCGATCAGGCTGATACGACCGCCCATGCGCACGGCTTTCAGCGACTGTTCCAGCGTGCCCGCACCGCCGAGCTCGACCACATGGTCGACGCCGACCCCGTCGGTGAGTTCCCGCACACGCCGGCCCCATTCGGGCGTGGTCTTGTAATTGATGCCGTCGGATGCGCCTAGAGCAAGCGCTCGCGCCAGCTTTTCGTCACTGCTGGAGGTGATGATCACCCGCGCTCCGTACAATTTGGCGAACTGCAGTGCGAACAGCGAGACGCCGCCCGTGCCTAGGGTCAACACCGTGTCGCCTGCCTTCACCTTGCCCGACGCAACGATCGCGTGCCAGGCCGTCACGGCCGCACACGGCAGGGTCGCGGCCTCTTCGTCGCTGAGATAGTCCGGAACCGAGACCACCCCGTCCGCGTCCAGCACGACGTACTCCGCCGCCATGCCGGCCTCCCCTCCGCCCAGCGCGCTCTTAGCCTTCTCTTCGGTTAATTCGCCCTCCAACCACTTGGGCATGAAAATGCCCGCCACCCTCTGGCCTACGCTTACCCGCGACACGCCCGGTCCGACACCGACCACCTCCCCGACGACGTCCGAAAGCGGCGTCATCGGCAGCGGAAGATTCGGTCGATAGCTGCCCTTGATCACCATCAGATCTCGATAGTTGAGCGACCACGCCCGCATCTTCACGAGCACCTGGCCTGGTCCTGGCTGAGGTATTGGCTTTTCGGCAAGAACCAACGAATCGATACCGAAGCCACCCAATTCATAAGCTTTCATGAGTCGTCTCCTGATTCCACTTAAGCGCGTCTCAATGGGCCCTTCACCTAGTGCCCTTCGGGGGCCCTGTCGAAGGTTTTTCGGGACCAACAAGGAAGGCTATTGATCACCGCCACTTCGGTTCCCCAATCGGTACTCCACCAGCGTCATGACCATGCCGCCGTCATGCGGCCGTATGGCCAGCTCTACTCTTACCATTAGGACCGCGGTTTCGCCGCGTTGTTGGCCACCCCAGTGGCAATCGGGAACACTCGGCTTTCACGGGAACCATTCTCGAAACACTGTCGTCCAACGGCGGGACGTCGTCCTATTGACATGGTTGAAAAGAACCGTAAATTCGCTGCCCTTAGCCGAATTTTGGATGGATCGGTCGACAGAAACCCGGAAGTTCGGCTAAGTTTTCGACTTTTTAATTCAAGCTTTTAATCGAGTTTTGGGATCGCCTCATGTGTTGGAGCGGTGAAGCTTCGGCCATGCTAGCGACGAGCGGTTTTGCGACAGCAAGCTACTTGGCCTACAAAGGGGAAACTCGGGAGCTTTGGGTGCCCCTGACCTATTTCGCCTGCATGGAATTATTGCAGGCCGCGACCTATATCTACATCGACCAGTGCGATACCCCGCAGAACCAACTGTTAACCTGGCTGGGGTATCTCCATATCACGTTTCAGCCTTTCTTCGTCAACATGGTCGCGCTGTACTTCATTCCCGAGCAGGTAAAGCGGCGAATCAGCGGGATCGTGTACTCATTGTGCGGATTGGCCAGCTTGGCGATGCTGCTCAAGCTGTATCCCTTTTCCTGGGCGAGAACCTGCATCCCGGGATACGAAGGGTTCTGCGGACGGCTCGTGTGTTCCACATCCGGAGACTGGCATATCGCCTGGCAGCTTCCGCTTAACGGACTGCTCTCGGATTATCCCAACCATCTCATCCCATTCCGGTTCGGCTTGCACGGATTTGCCTACTTCGCGGCCAGTTTTTTCTTGCCTTTCCTTTACGGCTCATGGCGATTCGTCGCGCTTCATCTCGTCGCGGGACCGCTGCTGGCCGACATCCTGACCCGCCACCCGAACGAACATGCCGCGGTGTGGTGTCTGCTCTCTATCGGCTTGTGCGTCTCGGTGATCAAGACTCCGTTGCGTCGCCTGCTGCGCGTGGAACACTGGCCCGGATACCGGCTGTGGATGGACAAACCTCTCAACGAAATCGGCGAAGGGGTAACGCCGGCGCTTGCTTTGAACAACCGATACGCCGATCCGCCGCCTCCACGCGGGCCAAAGTTGAATGCATGGAACAACCGCCAGCGACGCGGCCTTCGAGCTAAAAGAATCGGAATCCGCACCAACCGGCCGATGGAGCGTGTCGTCAAGCGTACCGATCTCGATCCGGTACGGCTTGAATACGACGGGGGCATCACAATGACTCGTGCTCGGATATCTAGCAAATCACGACCGAAAGGAGGTAGTAAAACGTATGTATTTTGATCTGAAACGATTCCGTATCCTTCCGGGGAGGATTCGGTGATGATCGAAACGTCTGCATTGACCAAACATTACGGCCACTTTACCGCCGTAGACAACATCTCGTTCCGCGTCGATCCCGGCCAGGTGCTGGGATTCCTGGGACCGAACGGCGCCGGCAAATCCACCACCATGAAGATGATCGCGGGTTTCCTCGCGCCGAGTTCGGGCAGTGCCAAAGTGTGCGGCTTCGACGTCGAAAGTCAGCCTATAGAAGCCAAGCGGGCGCTCGGCTATTTGCCGGAAGGCGCTCCCGCCTACGGAGAAATGACGCCGCGCGCATTCCTCGGGTTCCTAGCCGATGTGCGCGGTTTGAAAGGGGAGGAACGCAAGCGGCGCCTGGACGATGTCATCGGCCGGCTGCAACTGGAAGGCGTATTGGAACAGCCCATCGAAACGCTATCCAAGGGCTTCAAGCGTCGTGTCGGCCTGGCTCAAGCCATTCTCCACGATCCGCCCGTCCTGATTCTGGACGAACCGACCGATGGCCTCGACCCGAACCAGAAGCACGAAGTCCGCATGCTCATCAATGCCATGGCGAAGGACAAGGTCATCGTGATTTCCACCCATATTCTGGAAGAGGTCAATGCCGTGTGTAATCGGGCGATCATCATCGCCGGCGGAAAGCTCCTCGCCGACGCCACTCCCGCCGAACTCGAGGCGCGCTCCCGTTATCACATGGCGGTGTCGCTGACCACGACCGAAACCGAGAAAGCGAAGGAAGCCCTGGGCGCGATTCCCGACATCGAGAGCGTCGAGATCGATCCACTCGACCAGCGGATTACCGCTTTCCCACGCAAGGGCAAGCAGATTCTCGCGGCGGTCAGCGACGCGCTCAAGGCCAAGGGCGTCGCCATACGCGAATTGCAGCTCGAAACCGGCCGTCTGGACGAGGTTTTCCGCAGCATCACCCTGCCGCACACACGGGAGGCCAGCGCATGAACCCGATCCTGACGCTATACAAACGCGAGCTGAGCAGCTATTTCGCAACGCCGGTGGCTTACGTCTTTATCGTGATTTTCCTATTGCTCTCCGGCTCCTTCACGTTTTATCTCGGCGGGTTTTATGAACGCGGCCAAGCGGATCTGGAACCTTTCTTCCAATATCATCCTTGGCTCTACCTGTTCTTGGTCCCGGCAGTGGCGATGCGGCTGTGGGCCGATGAGCGCAAGAGCGGCACCATCGAGCTGCTGTTGACCCTGCCCGTTACCATGTGGCAGGCGGTGGTCGCCAAGTTTCTCGCCGCCTGGTCCTTTATCGGCCTCGCCCTGTTGCTGACCTTCCCGATCTGGATCACCGTCAATTATCTCGGCGACCCGGATAACGGCGTCATCCTCACTGGCTATCTCGGCAGCCTGCTAATGGCGGGCGCGTTTCTGGCTATAGGCGCTTGCCTGTCGGCAACGACACGCAGCCAGGTAATCGCGTTCATCCTCAGCGTGGTCGTGTGCTTTCTGTTTCTCTTGGCCGGATTTCCGCTGGTCTTGGACGTGTTCCGCGCAGTTGCACCGCAGGGCTTGGTCGACGCCATCGCCGGGCTCAGCTTCCTGACCCATTTCAATGCCATTTCGCGGGGCGTGATCGATTTGCGAGACCTGTTCTATTTCCTGCTCGTCATCGGTTTTTGGCTCTACGCCAATGCCGTCGTCATCGATCTCAAGAAGGCGGATTAAGGAGGAGTTCCGGAAGATGATTTTGAATCGCAAAACCGTAACTCACGGCACCTTAGGCCTTCTGGCGGTGCTCTTCGTGGCACTGGCGCTGCTTTCCAACACCCTATTCCGCGGCGCCCGACTCGATTTGACCGAGAATTCGCTCTACACCTTGTCGCAAGGCACCCGCAACATACTCGCCAAGCTCGACGAGCCTATCCATCTGACGCTTTATTTTTCTGACAAGGCGACGGCGGAAAGCGGCCGTGCTGATGTCCGCAACCTCCGGGTGTACTACGAACGGGTTCGTGAGTTGCTCGAGGAAATGGCATCGCGGGCTTCCGGGAAACTGCGGCTGGATGTGGTCGACCCCCTGCCCTATTCCGAAGCCGAAGACCGCGCGGCGGCCTCGGGGCTTCAGGGGATTCCTCTCGGTCCCTCGGGCGAAAAAATCTTCCTCGGACTGGTCGGCACCAATTCCACCGACGGCCGGGCGGCAATTCCGTTCTTCGATCCCAGCAAGGAATCGTTTCTCGAATACGAGTTGGCCAAGCTGATTCACGGTCTGGCCACGGCGAAGAAACCGACGATCGGTTTCCTGTCGGGACTTCCCATGACCGGAGGCCTCGATCCGTACACGCGGGAACGGCGCGAACCCTGGGTCGTTTACCAGCAGCTTTCCCAATTGTTCGACGTCAAGCCACTGCAGCCAACGGATCTGAAATCGGTCGATCCGGACGTGAACGTTCTGGTCGTGGTCCATCCGAAGCAGCTCAGCGAGGACGCCCAATACGCCCTCGACCAGTTCGTGCTGCGCGGCGGGCATTTGCTGGTCTTCGTCGACCCCAACGCCGAGATGGACGACGGTGGCGCCGATCCCAGCAACCCCATGGCGGGCATTCTGGCGCCCAAGTTCTCCGATTTGCCGGCCCTGTTCAAGGCTTGGGGCGTCGAGTATTCCCCCGACAAGGTCGTGTTGGATCGGGCCCACGCTCTTGCTGTCGCCGTCGCCCCGGGCACCGCGCCGGTACGGCACCCTGCCATGCTGCGCTTCACCCGATCCGATCTGAAGCAAGACGACGTCATCACTGCCAATCTCGAAACCTTGCACGTTGCCACGGCCGGTTATTTCAAGCTAGCCAAGGACAGCTCGGCCAAGTTGACGCCTTTGATCGAGACCTCCGATCAGGCCATGACCGTCACGGCGGAGCAGGTTAAGTTCTCGAACGATCCCTCGAGTCTCTTCGCCGGTTACAAGCCGAGTGGCGAGCGCTACTGCCTGGTCTGCCGTCTCGAAGGTAAGTTCAAAACCGCTTTTCCCGACAGAAAGGATTCCGGACATCTCGCCGAAGCCAAAGAACCCGGTGAAATCCTGCTGGTGGCGGATACGGACATCCTAAGCGACCGTCTCTGGGTTCGAAGCCAAAACTTCTTCGGCCAGAAATTGCTGAACGCTTTCGCCGACAACGGCGACCTGTTCGCCAACGCCGTGGATAACATGGCTGGTTCCTCCGACCTGATCTCAATCCGGGGCCGCGGCGTTTCGAGCCGACCCTTCACCAAAGTGGAGGAACTCAAGCGCGCCGCGGATGCCCGATTCCGCGTCAAGGAACAAGAACTCCAGCGCGAGCTAACCGAGACCGAGCGCAAGCTGACCGAGTTGCAGAGCAGCAAGTCCACGGACGAAAAGTTCGTGCTCAGTCCGGAACAGCAGAAGGAACTGGAAAACTTCCTAAAGCGCAAGTTGGAGATCCGCAAAGAACTGCGTGAGGTGCGACGCCAACTGGATGCCGATATCGACGCATTGGGCGCGCGCTTGAAGTTCATCAACATCGGCCTCGTGCCCGTGTTGCTGACGCTGGCAACGCTTGCCTTCCTGGGCTGGAAGGCCAGAAAAGCCAGACATAAAGCGGTTTGAGGAGGTTTCATCATGAATCGTGTTAATACCAACAGCCTGTTGGTACTTGCCGCTCTGGCGGTAGTCGCCGTGATTGCGGCTATCATCGTCACTTCCAATCGTGAACCGGCGAGCGAATCGCCCCCAGGCCCAAGCGTCGCCCTGCCTGAACTGCGCGACCGCATCAACGATGTGACGGGCGTTACCGTGATTGCCGCTGAGAAGAAACCGGTAGTGACGCTGGTGCGCGGAGACCAAGGATGGACAATCAAGGAAAAAGGAGATTATCCCGCGAACACCGGCAAACTGCGGGAACTGCTGCTGAAAATAGCCGGCGCCAGCCTGCTCGAACCCAAGACCGAAAATGCCGAACGCTATCCCGAACTGGGCGTCGAGGATGTCGAACGTCAGGACGCCAGCGGAGTTTTGCTGAGCTTTGACGGTCTTGGAAAGCCCGTGCAACTCATCGTCGGCAAGATCAGCCGTCAGGCTGACGGAACGTTCGTTCGCCGTCCCGGGGACAAGCAAAGCTGGCTGGCGAAAGGAGCCCTACAGGTTGAGCGTGAGCCGGAACAGTGGCTCGACAAGGCGTTAGCCGACATTCCTTCAGACCGCATCGCCGAGGTCGTCCTAACCCGTCCTAGCGGCAAGCCCCTGCGCCTATACAAGACGGCACCGGACGACAAGGACTACAAGGTCGCCGATATCCCGTCCGGACGGGAACTCAAGGACGCTTCCGCCGTCAGCGCGCTGGCCTCGACCCTGAGCGGGTTGAACTTGGTGGACGCTTTACCGGACGGATCTTCTTCACCGCCCGCTCAAGACCAAATCGTCAAAGCCCGGTACCGAACTTTCGACGGGCTCACGGTGGATGTTCAAGCGTGGAAACAGGACGACAAACGCCTCGCGCGTTTCTCGGCGATGCTGGATAACGCCGTGGCCGACGCGCACATCCAGGCTGAACAGGCCAAGGCGAAGGCGGATTATGAGGCCAAGAACAAGGAAGCCGCGAAGTCGACTGAGGAAAATACCGAGCAAAGCGCGAACACGCCCGACCCCGCACCTCTAGCCGTCACCGACCCCGCCAAGGATCGCGAGCAGCGACTGGAAGCACTGAACCGCGAGGTCGAAACCCTCAATCGCCGCTTTGCCCGCTGGAGCTTCGTCATTCCGGAATACAAGTACGCCAATATGGATAAATCCCTGGACGACGTTTTGAATCCGGTTGCCGATAAGAAAGACGGACCAAAAGAGAAGCAAACGAAGAAATCCGGCAAGCGTTGATCATGGATCGGGGTGGGATGCAAAACGTCCCGCCTCGTTTTTCTCTTTGGCTATTCCGGGCGATTTCATTCCATTCGACATTCGAATGAACATGAATCGTAGGGTGGGTTAGCGCAGCGTAACCCACCGATTCGAGGTCGCGCGGTGGGTTACGGCCTCGCGGCCTAACCCACCCTACAAGAATTCATGCCTTATTGAAAGCGATTTGGAATAAGGCGCTCTAAACACGCCCGAAGCCGTCTCCTTAAGGATGTTCTGAATGAGCCCTTTTCATCTGTTCCGTCGACAAAAAAAGACCCGCCTTTTCGGCGGGTCTACAAGAATTGGAGGTAACTTAATGGCTTACATAGTGCTACATAAGCGTTACATCTGTAGATTCACGTATCCCGGTAAAGTTCCCCCATTCTTGAGAATTAGGCATAAAACATGCTTCATATGAACTAGTTTCCAATATTCATTCGATTTTGATGGATTTCGTGAAATTATCGATACAGGCAAGCGGGAAGCGAGTCGCCGCCATATCGCCAGAAATTCTGAGACTCAGTCACCGGCGGACTTTCCGGACGTTGACTGGATACCGTGTCGAAGGATAGGTCCGGACCCACAACCGGCGAGTCGCCCAACCGATAGAAATCGGTACCCGTATGTGGGAATATCCGGCATCGACATCCGCAAAGACTGCGTGTCATTTGGCAGTTGGTTCACGCGGCAGACCGTCTTAATCGATTGTTTGATCTGGAACGATTGATCCCGGACTTAATTGAGAATCGCCGGGAACTTGCGATCCGACTGATCCGGAGTGGCAGAATGCCGTGGTTTCGCCCAAACTCGGGATGGTTCGGATTGTTCTTGAGGCAAATTTGTACGTTAGACGGCAACCGGGCGACTAGACGGGCGCCGTCGATGCGTTGCGATGCGCGAGAAATGGAAAAACAAGCAGCAAAAGGGACGGGAAACCATGAAAATCTATTCCATCGGCCATAGCAACAGAAGCTCCGAAGAACTGATCGATCTGCTCCGGAAGCATGGTATCGGATGTTTGGTCGACATTCGCAGCAGTCCCGGCTCGGCGCGTTTCAAACAATTCAACCGACCCGCATTGGAGCGGGCACTCGCCGAGTCCGGCATTCTGTATCGATGGGAAGGCGGCAGTTTAGGCGGGCGACGGGCGGCGGTGCCGGGCGATGCAAGGCACAGAACCCTTGATCCGGGATTCAGATCATATGCCGCCTATATGGAAACGTCCGATTTCCGTGAGGGTGTTGAACAAATTCTGAAACAAGCGCGCATTTGCAGAACGGCGTTCATGTGCGCAGAGAAAGAACCGTCGCGCTGCCACCGCTTTTTGATTTCCGATTATCTAACGGTCCGCGGTCACGTCGTCGAGCATTTGATCGGACCGAACCAGAGTTACCGGCATGACATCCAGGCTGCTGCGCGAATCGTCGGTTCAAGACTGATCTACGACCGGGATCCACAAAACCTCGAGCTGTTCACCGCGGGTGCGCCTTAAACCTTCCCGGCCGCGACCGGAGCGGTGGCTACTTGCCGCGCCGCGTCTGCTGCCGTAGATATTCGAAATAACGGCGAAAGAACTGGCTCGCGGCGTACAGCAATACCGCATAGAGTATCCACTCTTGCAGCGAAACACCGGTCGGATCGTCGTCAAAAACGACGATGCCGGCCGTGGCTACCAAACAAAGAACAAAATAATGATACATTGAACGCTCCTTGCCGAACGAATGAAACGCAAACGGTTCTTAACAGAGGTCAGCGGTAGGTATCCGAATTTTAACGGCGGAATGATCCAAAAGCCCGACTTTTGCCCGCGCTTTACTCGATTCAGTTACGCAGAGGAGCGATTAGCGTTTAGGCAGCCGCGCCGGCCCGCACCCGCATTGTTCGGACAGCTTGGCCCTCGGGTCATTCACGTGCGGGATGGCAGCGGAAACTGCCGGCGATACCCAACCAACTCGAATGCCGATAGACACTCGATTCATGGAAATGCGCTGCTCTGATACCGCCCGCCCCCCGGTCCCGCTGATTCACGGTGGTGCAGGATCCTTGGAATCCGATCCCGAACTCCGGGAGAAGCGACGGACGTTTATCAAAAACTTAGCAGCGTCGGCTTGGCCCGAGCTTCACCGCGGCAAAACCGCGGTCGATACCGTGACGGAAGTCGTCAAGCGTTTGGAAAAATCCGGCCTGTTCAATGCCGGCTATGGCTCGGCGTTACAGAGTGACGGACTTGCGCGCCTTTCGGCATCGCTGATGGACGGCGAACGCCTCAAATTCTCAGGCGTCATGCTCGCGACTCACCTGATCCATCCCATCGAACTCGCCCGCGTACTTCAGAACCGTACCGAATCGGTGCTCGGCCCATTAGGAGCCCAGCTCCTGGCCCGAGAACTGGGCATGGCGCCGCAAAACCCGGCCCTCCCGGAGCGGGCGCGCTGCTGGGCCGATCATCTCGAACGACCGAACGGGACGATGAACGGCGCAGGTACCGTTGGCGCCGTGGTCCTGGACCATCACGGCCACCTCGCTGCCGCCACGTCCACTGGCGGCGGCCGGTTCAACTTCCCTGAACGGGTCTCGGACTCGGCGACCGTTGCCGGCACTTATGCCTCCGCTTATGCGGCCATAAGCTGCACCGGCATCGGCGAACAAATCGTCGATGACGGCGTCGCCGTTCGTCTGGAAACCCGCGTCCGTGACGGCTGCGGCATCGTGGAAGCCTCCGAGACGACCTACCGCGAAGCCGTCGCGCGGCACCGTGAATACGGCTGGATTGCCGTAGACCATAAGGGTGCGTGGAGCATGTGCTGGACCACCGAGGCCATGCTCTGCGCCGCGATCAGCGCGGATCGTCAGAGCCCCGTGCTCGGGGAAGATCCATGATCTCGCCTCTTCGCCTTTTTCGGCAGCAACGTCGCCGCAAGCTTCTCGAGCATCGGCTAATATCCGAGTCGACCTGGTTTTCTGCGCTCGGCGGGCTCCCGATTTTCCGATTCTTAAACGCGGACGAACGGGAGCGTCTGCGTCAACTCGCTACGCTGTTCGTGCACGAAAAAATCTTCGAGCCGGCCGGCGGGATGGTATTGGACGACCGCGTGCGCGTTCGAATCGCCGCGTTGGCATGTCTTCCGATTCTTAACCTCGATTTCGACTGGTACCGAGGCTGGCAAACGGTGGTGGTTTATCCGGGCGGATTCATACGCCCTCGGTCGGAATTCGACGATATCGGCGTCATGCACGAATGGGAAGATGTGCTGACCGGTGAATCCTGGGAGCGCGGGCCGGTCATATTGTCGTGGGCGGATGTGCAGGGCTCCGGTCATTGTGAAGGCTATAACGTCGTCATCCACGAAATGGCTCACAAGCTGGATATGCTCAATGGCACCGCCGACGGTTTTCCTAACCTGCATCCAGGGATGAGCCGGCGCGCTTGGACCGAGGTTTTCACCGCCGCGTTCGAGGATTTCAATGCTCGTGTGGACCGTGAGGAGGATACCCCCATAGATCCTTATGCCGCCGAAGAGCCCGGTGAGTTTTTCGCGGTGCTCAGCGAATACTTTTTTGAACTACCGGACCTGGTGCGTGCGGAATATCCGGCGGTCTACGGTCTTCTTGCGCAGTTCTACCGACAAGACCCGGCGGCGAGATTGGATTCGTCGTCGACAGCCGATCCGTTTCATGGCGGGAAAGGACGACCGACTCAAGAAAGCCCGCAGGTCCGTCATCACCCAGTTCGCGAAGCGCCGGCCGACAATATATCTGGAGACGACCATGGACGTTTTGAAAACGATCAGCGATAAACAACTCATCCGCTTGATGGGGGAAGCCTCGGCTTCGCCCAGGCTACGGAAGAACCTGAACATTCATTCCGATTACGACGACCCGATACAGCGACTGTTCAATGCCATGGAACCGGGCACTTACGTCCGGCCTCATCGCCACGCCCGCCCGAACGGATGGGAGCTGATGCTGGCGGTGCGCGGTGCGTTCTCGATCATTTCCTTCGACGACCAAGGAACCGTTCTGGAACGAGTCGACCTGAGCGCCGCCGGGGGCGACATTGCGGCTGAAATTCCGCCGTACACTTGGCATGCCATCGTGGTGCTGGCGCCGGAAACGGTCATGTTCGAGGTCAAACCGGGCCCGTATAGCCCCGTGGAAGACAAAGATTTCGCCGCCTGGGCTCCAGAAGAAGGTGATCCGGATGCCGAGCGGGTCGTAGCTTGGTACGAGGTTGCAAGGCCCGGGGAGCGGCTGCCGCTTCGACCGTCGGCTGAAACCGGCTAGGAATGCGGAACGATCGTATCTGTGGGTCGGACACGATGCAGTCTTCGAATCGTTCCCGGCCTCGCCCGAGCTCATTGACCATGATTTCGAGGCCGGTCCCAAATGCTTTTGCCATAACAATATGGAGGGTACTGTGAAGTCACACTCGATCTATCCCGCTCTCATTCTCGCGTCAATCATGTCTGCCACCGCCGCACAGGCGCAGAACCCAGAGGAGTCGGGCACAGGGGATCAACATCATCCCGAGGTACATGCCGGTCACGACCAATTCGCCGCGGGCGTGCCAGGCAAACCCGAGGAAGTGACGAAAACCGTCGAGATAAAAACGCTCGACAGCATGAAGTTCGAGCCTTCGTCACTTACGGTTGGCCGCGGAGAAACCGTGCGTCTGATCGTGGCCAATCCCGGACACTTGATTCACGAGGCGACTATCGGCACGAGCGAGGAACAGAAAATTCATAACCAAGAAATGAAAGCTGACCCGCACATGCACCACGACAGCCCGAATTCCGTTACCGTGGCTCCCGGCGAAACAAGGGAATTGATTTGGCGGTTCGATCAACCCGGCCGGTTCGAGATCGGCTGCCATATCCCCGGCCATTACGAGTCGGGCATGAAAGCCGAAGTAAACGTTCGCTAAGGCTTAATGAGCACCGCGAAAAAGCCCGAGCCGGCGTACATCGCGGCTACCCATTAATCGACAAAATCGAAGCGGCGACCTCTTATCCATTTTCAACGCCATTGATTGCAGATTGCCGCGATTTCGAAGTCGGCCGGTCACGCACTCACGACCGCCATGGACGTGCACTGCGTGAACCGCAAGCAAGCACTTCCGATAGGCTTAGGGGAAGCTTGACCTTTCTTTTCGAGCCCCGAAATCTCGACAGCATCAAACCGGCCTTTCCCAATTTCAGGATTACATCGGACCTCCCCGGGGACATTTATTCCGGTTTGAGCATCATCTTTTGCATCGCCGCAGTCACCGGCATTCCCATGAGCAGCACGAACACCGCTTCCGGGAAACGGATCACGGCATCGAGGGAGGACGCGGCCTACTACACCATACCTCTCGACTGCATCGGGCAAGTCGTGCATGCCTTGCTCATCCGCGCGCGCCTCGCGACGATCTTCGATTTTCGCAGTGGTTATCTGGGCCGCCTCTGGCGCTCTGGAACGGAAAGCCTTGTTCCCTCAGCTGATCAGCCGGGTTTTTCGGCGACTAGCATGTAGTTGACGCTCATACCCGGACTCAACCGAAATTGGCGGGTAAACGGATTGACCTTGACTCCGGTCCGGTCGGAAACATACATGCCGCCGTCCCGGAGCAACGCTTCCAATTCGTCCGGCGTCGGAAACTTGTGCCAGCGATGGGTCCCCACAGGAAGCCAACGAAGCAGGTATTCGGCGCCGACGATCGCGGCGAGGAAAGAGATGACAGTGCGGTTGATCGTACCGATGACGGTGAGGCCTCCCGGCCGCACCAATCGGCTGCAGACACTCATGAAAAGCGGTAAGTCGGCCACGTGTTCGACGACTTCGAGATTCAACACGGCATCGTATGATTCGCCCCGCTCGGCCAAGTCCTCCGCGGTGCCGCAGGTATAGCGAATCGTTAGGCCGCTTGCTTCGGCATGCCGTTGCGCGACGCGGATGTTCTTTTCCACCATGTCGACACCGTGCACTACCGCGCCGAGCTGAGCCATCGCTTCGCTCAGCAATCCGCCGCCGCACCCGATGTCCAAAATTCGAATCCCGTGAAGCGGCGCTGCCGCCTTCGGATCGCGGCCGAAACGGGCAATTAAGTGCTCGGAGATATAGCCCACTCGTAGCTGATTTAGGCGATGCAAAGGCCAAAACGGGCCTTCGGGATCCCACCAGGTGTGGGCCAGCCGGTCGAAATATGCCGCTTCAGCTGGATCGATAGTGCTTCTCGTACTCAAGGCTCGGTTTTAGAAAGGTGGAACGACGAGGCATGGGCCATCATCTTAGCGTGCCGCGAAGAATCGGGATAAAATCGCTTCTTTATTTGAGAAACCGGATTTTCAATGGTTCACGTCGGCATCGTCATGGGCAGCAACAGCGACTGGGAGGTCATGCAGCACGCCGCCCGCCTGTTGAAAGAATTCAATGTCCCGTTCGAAACGAAAGTGGTTTCCGCCCACCGGACCCCGGATTTATTGTTTCGATACGCCGAAACCGCAGCTGAACGCGGCCTCAAGTGCATCATTGCCGGCGCCGGCGGCGCGGCGCATCTGCCCGGAATGATGGCGGCGAAAACTCACTTGCCCGTGCTCGGCGTTCCGGTACCCACAAAATATCTGAAAGGCCAGGACTCTCTTTATTCCATCGTGCAAATGCCTAAGGGCGTGCCGGTCGCGACCTTCGCCATTGGCGAAGCGGGCGCGGTCAATGCCGGCTTGTTCGCTGTCGCGCTGCTCGCTGTCCACGATGCGGACCTGGCCGTCCAGCTCCAGGCCTATCGTCTCCGCCAGACGGAAACCGTTCTGGCGCAGATGCTGCCAGAAATCGAGTGAGGTCGAGAGCCAGCCACCGGTCTTCCAAAAAAGACCGCTCCAGTCGGCTAGCATAAGAACGACTTTCCGCTATCGACCCTGTAGTTCCACACTCAACTGATCGACGATGAGACACATCTTACCGAATGCCATGCTCGGCATCTTGGGTGGCGGCCAATTGGGCCGCATGTTCACCATGGCCGCTCGGGCCATGGGCTATCGCGTTACCGTACTGGACCCCGACCCCGACAGCCCGGCCGGTGCGCTGGCCGACGTGCACATCCGGGGGGCCTACGACGACTCGGCGGCTCTCGATCGGCTGGCGGACACCTGCGCCGCGGTCACCACCGAATTCGAAAACGTTCCGGCCGACAGCCTCAGCTACTTGGCTGGGCGCGTGCGGGTAAGTCCTTCAGCCGCATGCGTCTCGATCGCTCAGGACCGGATCGCGGAAAAGCGTTACATTTCCGGTGCAGGACTGCAGGTGGCGCCGTTCCTAGCGATCGAAAGCGGCGCCGACCTCGATCAGAATCTCGCCGGCCACTTGCCCGGAATTCTGAAGCTGGCGCGGCTAGGCTATGACGGCAAGGGCCAGATCCGGGTCAAAACGCCGGAAGAAGCGCGAGCCGCTTTCGCCGAACTGGGCGGAAAGCCTTGTGTGCTGGAGCGGCAACTGAACCTGAAAACCGAGATTTCGGTCATCATCGCCCGTACTTCGCCGACCGAAATCGCCTGTTTTCCGGTCGCTGAAAACCAGCACGAATCAGGGATTCTCGATATCAGCATCGTACCGGCCAGGGTAACGCCGGAGGTCGCGGCACGCGCTCAGGACATGGCGCTTGCGTTAGCTCAAGCCATGGACTACGTCGGCGTTCTGGCGGTGGAATTTTTCGTGCTGGAAAACGACGATTTGGTCATCAACGAAATCGCTCCCCGCCCCCACAACAGCGGCCACTATACCCTCGATGCCTGCGCCACGAGCCAATTCGAACAACAGGTGCGCACCTTGTGCGGATTGCCGCCCGCCGATACCCGCTTGCTGAGTCCGGTGGTGATGGTCAATCTTCTGGGCGACATCTGGCGCGACGACGAACCGGCCTGGGACAAACTCTTGAGCCAGCCCAACGTCAAGCTCCATCTCTACGGCAAAAAGACCGCCCGCATCGGCCGCAAAATGGGACATTTCAACGTGCTGGCGGAAGATGTCGAAAACGCGCTGTCGCAGGCGCTGGAATTGAAACAGATGCTTCACGCTTGACCGAAGCGGCGGCGTCTTAGGCAAACCGACGGATCATGCCGAAAGACCCCCTTCAGGTCTTGCGCAGCGTTTTCGGCTATGAGCGGTTTCGCGGCCAGCAGCGCCCCGTCATCGATCATCTGACGGCCGGGGGCGATGCGCTGGTGTTGATGCCCACCGGAGGCGGCAAGTCCCTTTGCTATCAGATTCCGGCCTTGGTCCGTCCCGGCACGGGCGTCGTCGTGTCGCCCCTGATCGCACTCATGCAGGATCAGGTCGAAACCTTGCTGCAACTGGGCGTTCAAGCCGCCTTTCTGAATTCCACCCTGACCTACGACACACAGCGCCAGGTCGAACAGAAACTTCTGGACGGGCAGCTGGATCTGCTCTACATCGCGCCGGAACGTCTGCTGACCGAGCGCATGCAGGCGCTCCTAGGACAAGCCAGGCTCAGCCTTTTCGCCATAGACGAAGCGCACTGCGTATCGCAATGGGGGCATGATTTCCGGGAAGATTATTGGCAGCTTTCCATGCTGCACGAGCGTTTTCCCGACATTCCCCGGATCGCCTTGACCGCTACCGCCGACGAGAGGACCCGGCACGAAATCATCGAGCGTCTGGGGCTGCAGGATGCCAAAATCTTCTGCAGCGGCTTCGACCGGCCCAACATCCGCTACCGGATATCGCCCAAACAGGACGCGAGGCGGCAATTGGTTCAGTTTCTCCGAAACGAACACCCCGAAGACGCCGGAATCGTTTATTGCCTATCACGAAAAAAGGTAGAATCGGTCGCGGACTGGCTCTGCTCGCAAGGGTTTTCCGCCCTGCCCTATCATGCCGGATTGTCCGCCGAGGAACGCCAACGAAACCAGCGCCGGTTCCTGATGGAGGAAGGCGTTATCGTCGTCGCGACCATTGCCTTCGGCATGGGCATCGACAAACCCAACGTCCGCTTCGTCGCTCACCTCGACCTGCCCAAGAGCGTGGAAGCTTATTATCAGGAGACCGGACGGGCGGGCCGCGACGGCTTGTCGGCCGATGCCTGGATGGTTTACGGCCTGCAGGACGTCATTACCCTGCGGCAGATCGTGGAAGCCTCCGAAGCCGATGAATTGCACAAAAGGGTCGAGCGCCACAAACTGGATTCGATGCTCGGCTTCTGCGAACTGACCACTTGCCGCAGACAGGCCTTGCTCCGCTACTTCGGCGAAATCTCCGAAAAGCCCTGCGGCAACTGCGACAATTGTCTGAATCCGCCGGACACCTGGGACGGCACCGACGCCGCCCGCAAGGCGCTGTCCTGCGTCTACCGCACCGGCCAGCGCTTCGGCGCCCATCATGTGATCGACGTACTGCGCGGCAAGTCCAACGAGAAAATACGGCGCCTGGGCCACGACCGGCTCAGCACCTTCGGCATCGGTCAAGGCATGGACGAGAAGCAGTGGCTCTCGGTATTCCGCCAGATGATCGCCCAAGGCTATTTGACGGTCGATTGGGAGGCTCACGGCGCACTGCGTCTGAGCGAAGCCTGTCGGCCGGTGCTGCGTGGCGAGGTCGCCATCCGGCTCAGGCGGGACCGTTACACGGAAGTTTCGGCGGGCCGCCGCCAGACCGTCGCCCGATTTACCAACCCGGACGACGAGCACCTGTGGCAGGCCTTGCGCGCCTTGCGCCGTAAGCTAGCCGAGGAGCAAAACGTTCCCGCCTATGTCATTTTTCAAGATGCCGTCCTGATGGAAATGGTCCAATCGCGACCGACCACCCGAACCGAACTGAGCCGTCTGCCGGGGATCGGCGAGCGCAAGCTGGAGCTTTACGGAGACGACTTTCTGTCGGCCATTCTGGAACACACGGGCGGCGGCTCGGCCTCGACCGCCGGCACGACGGCGGACGAAAGCCTGGCGCTGTTCCGGCTCGGCATGACCGCCGAACAGATCGCTTATCAGCGCGGACTGGCAATCTCAACGGTTTACGGCCATCTGGCCAAGGCGATCGAAACCGGAGCCGCGGAACTCGGCGAAGTGGTGGGCCTCGGCGATTCGGAGATCGGAGAAATCGAAACGGTTTGGCAAACCCTGCCGGAAGACCAGAGGCGTGCGCTCAAGCCGCTGTACCAGGCGTTGGAGGGAAAATACAGCTACGAGGTGCTTCGTTGCTTCCGTGCCCAGCTCGATAGGCTGAGAAACTCATCGGGTTCCCGTTAATAAGCCTGGTATATCCCAGTGATTTCATTTCTCGATCGGAGGACGTCAGAGCGTTTTCATCGCTGACATAATCTCGATCGGCGCCTGGATTTCCGTCGCCTGTCCACTCGGCGCGATCGCTCAGCCACCGCTCTGATCGTGCCATCGTCCGCCATACGGGTCTTCCCAGAGGTTCGCCTCCGCCTCAGACGACGCACTGGACATCTCGCTTTCCACTGCAACCGCCTGCCACTCAACCTCCTCCGGAACGAAAGCGCCCGGAATCTCTACAGGGCGCGGCTCCCTGAAAGAAGGCGCGACCGCCGCAGTGGAGAAGTCAGGACCGGGAATCTCACGGGGTTGCGTCATCGGCATAGCGAATCCGTCTTTCGGGGCAGGTATCGCGCCTCCGACCCGTGCCGCAGAGGCTTCCGGTTTTCCGCTGTCAGCCTGAAACGACTCAGACGACTGTAGAGAATGGGTATATTCGCGGGCATTCAGCAAACCCAAGCGAGAAACCGTTCCCATCACAGCCAGCACGGCAAAAAACACAAGACATTTGTTCATGGAAGAAGACGCGTCCTCACACATTGTTTTCAACTCGCGGCTCACGAGAAACGGGCCTCAGGCTGCGGCTTGCCGCAGCCTGAGGCCCTTGCTGTCATGAGATGCTCAACGTGTGCCAGCTGGCGGCGGCTCCGCACCTCCCGGCTTCAGAGCGCTTTCCCACACCGCATCGGGTTCCACCGTCGCGCCCGCAGGGAAGTAATCCAAACTGGCGCTGATCACGTGGCCGGAGTTCTTGTCCTTCGCATAAGCTTCGCGGTCGATGATCGACTTCTTCGCCGCCTGGCGCAGACAACCGGCCTGAACCGGCGCATTGAAATCGCGCTTGCGGGCACCGAAGTCCACGTAGCCGCAATCGAAGTGAAGGTCTTTCACGGCGGCATCGTCGACCTTGAAAGGAGAATACGCCTCCCCGCGCTTTTTGATCTCGTTGAGCGAGAGGACCTTCTGGGACCGGCCGGTTTTCTCATAGCGCGGCCAATCGAAATCGAATCCCACCGGCTGGCCGTCATTGGCGAAGATAACGGCAATCTTGGAACCGCCGCCGACCACGGGCAACTCTCCCACGGTGCGGGTGAACACTACGGTGCTGGCGTGAACCATTTCCGGATCCATTCGGGCACCCGCTTTAGTGGAACCGCCGCCGGTCACTTCGAACTCGCTGAAGAAGGGCACCAGCTGCTCACCGTCGCCTAGGGTCACCCAATCGCGGAGGTTCTCCTCTATAAAATTCCGCCCCAGTTTCTCCAGTTCTTCTTGCGAGAAGCGCTCTGCCACGGGACGCGCCAGCTTAGCGCCGGCCTCGTTCAAGTAGCGGTAGTTGCGATAGCGCACGCTGCTCCCATCGGCGAACACCTGCAAATGCCAGCCTTCGTCACTCACCAAGGCGATCTGATTCTTCGTCACCTCCTTTTGATAGCGGTCCGAGGTATGCACCGCTCCCGGCAGGGAGTGGAACCGGCTCAGTAGTTGCGACGCCACTTTCTCGGCACCCGGCCCTTGGGCACGGCTCAACAAGGGCACCTCGTCCAAACCCACGCCGACACGTCGGGAGCGTTCTTCGGAAGCGATCCGCTCCGGGTAGTCGGCGGCGTACGAAGCGCCGGAGATCAGGGAAATTCCCATTGCGGCGATCACGGGGGCGATGGTCTTACGTTTGAAGTCATGCAGAGTTTTCATGGTCTTAGTCACCTGAATTCGGTAGGGAAAAGTCATACGGTCGATCAGAGATCGTTCCAGTAGCGGTAGCAGTAATACCCAATGGCACCATCGCGCAGTCGGCCGTAGCTCGTGTAGTTCTGCCAGGTCATGTTGTCTCGCCTGCTAGCACAATTGGAGGAGTTGGTGCCGGTGGCCATGACCGTGACGTCCTGACTCGTTGCCCAATCCGAGTTGGCGTCCTTCCAGGCGTACTGGATCTTTTGTTTTTTCTGCAGGTTGTCGGCGAAATCCTCGCCGGTCTCGTCGGTAGTGATGGAATCGTACAGCTTGTCATGGCTGCCCAAGGCGATGCGCAGCCCACCGCGGAAGATGGGCCCCATCCGCGTCCACATCTTGTTATCGTTGAACTTGAGCGTTTCGCAGGCATAAGTGGCCAGGATACTGAGCCCATAGGATTCATCGCCCAACCGCATCTGAGTGGAGTCGGCGAGGGAATCCTTGTCCCACATGGCCCACACCGACCGGGTCGACCACCCACCACCGTGGGTGCTGGCGTAGAAAAGATTGACATTGTCCAGAGTGAGTTGGTCGCCGCCGGTTTCCCACCACCATTTGGCACCATGTAGGTTGTAATAGAAAACCTTGGTGTCGGTATCGTCCAGCTGTCACGTCCCGTATGATTATTTACCGAGAAGGAGTTATGCTCTGTTTGAAGCCCGGAGCCTTCTCCAGGAGATATTCGGTTCGTCCAAGTGAGGTTTCTCTCCATGCAGATTCGTCTTCATAAGAACGCCCGTACCACCCCGGCCGTTCGGCAGGCCATTCAAGCGTCCACGTTGAGCGAGCGCGCCTTGGCCCAAAAGCATGGCATTAGCCGAACGACCGTCCGCAAGTGGAAACACCGCTCCTCGGTCGAAGATGCCTCACACCGGCCCCACACCCTCAGAACCACGCTCACGCCCGCCCAGGAAGCCATCGTGGTCTACCTCCGCCAAGCTCTGCTCCTCCCCTTGGATGATCTCCTGGCCGTGACCCGGGAATTTCTCAATCCCGCCGTGTCCCGTTCCGGGCTAGACCGCTGCCTGCGCCGCCACGGGGTGGCGTCCCTCAAGACCCTGCTTCCGCCTACAGAGAAGGCGAAGGTCAAACCCTTCAAGGCCTATGAGCCCGGCTTCCTTCACCTGGATGTTAAGTACTTGCCCGCCATCGACGGCGAACCCCGCCGATACCTGTTCGTCGCCATCGACCGCGCCACCCGCTGGGTCTATGTCGCCCTCAAGCCCAACCGCACCGCCTTAAGCGCAAAGGACTTCCTCAAAGCGGTGATTCAGGCCGCGCCTTTCCGCATCCAGAAATGCCTGACCGACAACGGCTCGGAGTTTACCGACCGTTTCCTGACCCGAACTCGGCAGCCCTCGGGGACGCATGAGTTTGACCGCCTCTGTACTGAACAAGGCATCGAACATCGCCTGATTCCGCCGGGCCGGCCCCAAACGAATGGCCTGGTGGAACGCTTCAATGGCCGCATCGAGGAGGTGTTGCAAACCCATCACTTCGATTCAACCGCCGATCTGGACACCACCTTGCACCGCTATGTCGAGCTGTACAATCATCACATTCCCCAAAAGGCCTTAGGCCATCTCACCCCGATCCAGGCTCTCAAAAACTGGCAACTGTCCCATCCTCATCTTCTTCACAAGAAGGTTTACAATCATGCGGGACATGACACCTATTCCAGACTAATAACTCTTCCATAAAGCATAAAAAACACACCATAAATAGGTATCTTAGATACCTATTTAGTATTATTACGGCTAGTTTATTGGAAATATTTATTCGATCTGGAATTGATTTATATAGTAAGTATCTAAGGCGACAATTGCTGTGATCAATTCACCATTGGAATTGGGAATAACATCACTGCTTTTTAAACATTTAAGTTTCGCGAGTGTTTGTAAATGTTCTTGCGATAGAGATGGGCATGAGGTGCTGCCACTCTTTCAAGGCTTGCCCCCAAGCGGGATGAGTAAAGCCCTGTGAGGAAAATGGCGGTTGTGTAGAGTGACCTAGCAGCGCAGGGTGGTTTCCCGATTGGCCGTAGCGCCGAAGTCATGGGAACGACTGCCCCGAATGTGCCGCGACTGGTGTTGCTCGTTTAAACGTCTGCGCGAGACCTTCCTCACCGGCACCCGCTTCTCGGCCACCTAAGCGGACCCGAGTGCTGTCGCCGGCACAGCTACAAACAACGGGGGTAAGAGAGGTGCGTCTATATGCTCAAAAATCCGTTCGCCTTAACTATCATCGCCTTCCCGATCGCTCGCCTTTAGACCTACGGCCCTGCTGCTGCCCCCCTGGCTGGAAGCTGACGGATATCTGGGCTAGCCCGCATTCGAACGGATAGCATCCATTTCGTCCATTTGTCCGAAGACGCGCGGCAGGTGTATCGAAAACTCCGATCCTTGACCGGGGCCTGCGCTTCTGGCCTCGACTTCTCCGCCATGCATTTCCACCAGTCGCTTGACCAAAGTCAGCCCGATGCCTAATCCTCCTTGGGCGCGGACGGGACTTTGGTCAGCCTGGCTGAATAAATCGAAGATATGGGGCAAGAGGTCCTTCGGTATGCCGACGCCGTTATCCCGCACGTGGATGCTTACGCGCGTTTCGGACGCTTCCACCGCCAGCCATATCTTCCCGCCGGCGTCGGTGTATTTCGCCGCGTTATTGAGCAGATTCGAAACGACTTGCGCCAATCGTACCCGGTCGCCTCTAACCAGGAAGTGGCGCTCGGGCATGGTCACCAGCAGATCATGGTCCCGCTCGTCGATCAGCGGCCGGGACGCTTCGACGGCCTGATCAATGACTGTTGCAAGATCCAGAGTGCTTGGACGAAGGCTGATCTTGCCCTGAACGATGCGGGATACGTCGAGTAAGTCGTCTACCAGGCGGGCGAGATGATCCGCCTGGCGATCGATGATATCGCGCGCCCAGCGAAGCTTCGGCTCTTTCGGCTCCAGTTTTCGCATGACCTGAACGGCATTGCGAATCGGGGCTAGCGGATTCCTGAGCTCATGGCCCAGCAACGCGAGAAACTCATCCTTACGGCGATTGGCTTCCCGCAAAGCCTGTTCGGAACGGGCGAGCTTCTCGGTACGCTCCCTTACCCGTTGCTCCAGTTTTTCGCACGATTCCTGCAATTCGCACTGTGCCCTTTGCTTTTCCGCAATCTCGACAGCCAGCGCCTCATTGACAGCCTTTTGACGATCCCTCGCCGAAGTGAGATCGCTCACAAGATCAAGGTTGTCGAATCGAAGCCGCAGGGATTCCGCTACAGTTGCATGCAAGCGCTCGGAAATCATCCACATCAGGCTTGCGAAGAGCAGTAGCATGACCCCCATCGCAAGATGGACATCTCCGCCATGGCTGAGAACCCTTACCGTATACGGAAGCAGTGTCGGCAGCAAAAATAGCGAAAAAGCCTTGGGAAACGGAGACAAGGTCGACATCGCCCCCGCAACCATTCCACCCAGCACGAATCCTAGGAAAAGTTGATGGACGTAGCTGTGCTCGACAAAAAGGAAGTACCCGGCAAAACCCCAAAGCACTCCGTTGGCGGCGACGCCGAGCAAGAAAGACCGCGCCCAGGGCGTTGCGTCGGCGCTGGTCGGATTCGCTCGCGCGTAGGCACGAAGCAGCCGATAACGAGCATACACCGAAGCACCTATCGCTAACAGCCAGGCGGATAACAGCGGTCTGGAAGCCTCCTGCCATAAAATCAAAACGACAATCGCGGCGTTGATCGCGGTCGCGATCAAACCTGACGGAACTTGCTGATACAGGAGTTTGATCTGCGCTGCTCGTATTTCCTGCGTATGGCGGGAATTTGATTCCTTACCATCGCATCCGGAGCGACTAGGAAATCTCATATTCGATATCCGCACAGGATTGTTGAGCGGACCAGCGCCTGGCCTAGGCTGGATTTCGATGGGGTCGTCCAGCCCCAGAAATCACCGTTTGTCGACGCAGTGTTCATAAGCGGGACATACACCTGTCAGTGGATGGTAAAGCAGCATGACAAGCACCCGTTAAGGAAGCTCTGAATAGGTGGATTTCGTTCCTGCCCTTCGACAAGCTTGTCCTGAGTCCGGTCGAAGGGCCTTGTCCTAAGCGAAGCCGAAGGGCTTAGGACAGTCCTGCCGAAGGACCTAATCAGAGAGTCATTAACAGGATCGTGTCGAGGATAACCCGATCCGAAAAACTCAAATCACGAGCAGGCATGATCGATCAAAACTCCCGGCAGCGGAAATTCTCAAACGGATTTCAATAAGACACACGTCGCTTTCGAAAAATCCAGCAAAGCGCGCGCCAAAGCCGTGCTTTTCGGAACTACCGCCTATTCCCGCACGCGGTCGATCAATCCAGCCGCTTCTTGAACCGCAACATCGCAGCGCTCAACGTGACGAGCGTAAACGCCAGCAAAGCTCGGATTTCCGGCGCCATTTCCCACAGGCCCGCGCCGCGCAACATGATCCCGCGAATCAGGCGCACGAAGTGAGTCAGCGGAAGCAGTTCGGCGATGTATTGCGCCGCCCTGGGCATACCGTCGAAAGGAAACATGAAACCTGAGAGAAGTATGGACGGGAGAAAGAAAAAGAAGGTCGTTTGCATCGCCTGAAACTGCGTCTTTGCCAGTGTCGAGATCACCAGGCCCATTGTCAGATTGGCGGCGATGAACACCAGCGAGGCGATATAAACGTCCCTGATCCGGCCATGAATCGGAACGTGGAACAGCAGAACGCCGAGCAGCAAAATGAGGCTCACCTGGATCAAGCCGATGACGATGTAAGGGATGATCTTCCCTACCATTAATTCCAGGTTTTTCACCGGTGTCGTGATGAGCAATTCGAGGTTGCCGCGCTCGCGTTCGCGCACGACGGCCACCGATGTGAACAGCACCATCGTCATCGTCAGAATGACCCCCATCAATCCGGGCACGATATAGACGGCCGAACGCCGCTCAGGATTGTAATAATTGCGGATTTCAAATAAGGCCGCATCGGCGGAAGGCCTCGGCGCCGTGTCGTAGCGCAGCGACATCCCGGTGAGCTGGCGTGCAGCGGCGAGTATCAGAGGATCGGCCCCGTCGATCATGAGCTGTGCCGCCGGCCGGTCTCGCATCGCGAGACGCTGCGCGAAATCCGAGGGAATAAAAATCCCGACCGAGATTTCGCCGCGCCAAAGCAGAGTTTCCAATTCCTCCGGCGTTTCGACCCACCGGATAATGTCGACAACTTGAGACGCTTGCGCATCAAGCACCAAAATGCGCGAGAGCTGCGTATTCGCCTGATCGGCCACTCCTGCGCTTAGGTAGCGGACATCAGTATTGATGGCATAACCGAACAGGGTGATCTGCAGCAGTGGAATGCCGACGATCATCCCGAAGGTCAGCCGATCGCGCCTGAGTTGGCGGATTTCTTTCCGTAAAATGGCGAAAAGACGCAGCAGACTGTTCACGCCCGTGCCTTGAGATAACGGCCGCGGGTAGCGGCGACGAAAACGTCCTCGAGATTCGCATGCGTCAATCGGGCTTCGAATCTCAATCCCCGACCGAATAGGCGTGCCTGGACCTCCGCCAGCGGATCGGCGATAGATCGGTCGAGTAGGACGCGCAGCCGTACCCCGAGCTGGGTTACGCTGAGCACACCGGGCAAATCCGCCAACAGAAGACGGGCGGCCCTCGGGTCGTCAGTTTCCATCTCTACGATGCTGGCGTCGATGCGCCGTTCCAATCCCTGCGGCGCGCCATCCGCCGCCACACGTCCGCGGTCTAGGATGGCGAGGCGATGACAGCGCTCTGCTTCATCCATGTAATGGGTGGATACCAGGATGGTCGTCCCCTTTTCGCAAAGTTCGAACAGCGTTTCCCAGAATTCGCGCCGGCTCTGCGGGTCCACTGCGCTGGTCGGTTCGTCCAGAAACAGCAACTCAGGCTCGTGCACGGTCACCGCCGCAAGCGCCAGGCGTTGTTTCTGGCCTCCGCTCAGCGTCCCGGCCCATTGCCGCTGCCGGTCCGAAAGCTCGTATTTTTCCAGCAACTCGTCGATCCGCTGTCGGGCATGCTTCCGCGGCAAGCTGTAGATGTCGGCCATGAACTCCAGATTTTCGCGGACCGTGAGATCTTCATATAGGGAAAAGCGCTGGGTCATGTAACCGATCTTGCGCTTGATGGCCTCGCTTTCGCCGGGAATCCGGTGTCCCAGGACTGTCGCCTCTCCTTCCGTGGGACTCAGCAAGCCGCAGAGCATCCGAATCGTGGTCGACTTGCCGGAACCGTTGGGGCCGAGAAAGCCGTGAATGGTAGCGCGGGAAATCGCGAGATCGACATGATCGACGGCGGTCAATGCGCCGAATCGCCGGGTCAGGCCGGAGGCCGTAACCGCATAGTCGCCGGTCATTGCCGCCGGGGCCTCGAGGGTCCCGACAGCTCGGCTTCGACCGGAAGACCGGCCGGCACGTCCCGGACCGTCTCACTCAAATAGATTTTCGCGATGTAGCTGAGATGACGCCGGTCGCGCTCGGTCAAGGCGAAGAACGGCGTAAAGACCGGATCCGAACTCACCACGCGGACGGTACCCTCGTACGGTTTATCGACCCCGTCCAGCCAGATCCGGGCGGTATCCCCGGGCATCACGGAAGCACGGATCGGTTCGGGTATATAGACCCGCGCGTAGGGAGCCGGGCCGGAGAGCAACACGGCTACGACAGTGCCAATTTGGGGCTGATTTCCGAGTTTGAGCGGCAGGCTGTCGAGGCGCCCCGCCACTGGCGCCCTCACCGTCAGTCGTTGCAAATCGGTCGCGGCGACATGCACGGCATCCTCTGCGGAGGCAAGCGCCTGGCGCGCCTGTTCGATTTCCTCCAGGCGCGTGCCGGCTTCGAGCTCCTGCAGAACTGCCAAAGCCGCATCGCGGTCAGCTAGCGCCGCCTTGAGCTCCCTCCGCGCCCTGTCCACCTCATCCGGGGCGATGAGTTTGCGCGGCAGCAATTCACTCAACCGCTCGAAGTCGCGGCGCCTCACCGCATAAACCTCATCTGCCCCTTGGAAACGGGCTCTAGCCTCTCGAATGCGCTCGGCCCGAGGTCCCCGTTCCAGTTCCTCGAGCCGGGCAGCGGCGCGATCGCGCTCCGCCTTCGCCGCCTCCAGCCTGGCTTGTTGCCGCGCCGGATCGAGCCGCACCAGAACCTGCCCCGGTTCGACCCAATCGCCTTCCTGGGCCGTGATTTCGACGATAGGCTCGGAAGCTTCCGCAATCAGCTCGACACGATCCCACTCCAAGGTGCCCACGACGCGATGATTCGTTTCGTCCTGCCCGCAAGCCGGAAACAGCAGGATCACCGCAACGATCGAAACCTTGTACAGGGAATGCGTCATCCCGTCATGTTAACCGTTTTGGCCGGAATGCGACCATCGAGCCGGATCGGAAAACGTGCGGGAAGCGACAGCTCTCCCGTTTCAGTGGTCTAAGCCGTATCATTCCGACATTTTCGACACAAGGCTAGACCACGATGCGTGAACACACCCCCAAAACCATTTATCTCAAGGATTACACGCCGCCGGATTATCTCATCGATACCGTCGATCTTTTTTTCGAGCTGGACGAAGAGAATACACGCGTCACCGCGAAGCTTAGGGTTCGTCGAAATCCGGAGTCGCCGCGCGAAAATCCGGAGCTCGAGCTGAATGGCGAAGAGCTCCTGCTCGAATCGATCAAGCTGAACGGCCGCGGTTTGAACGCCTCCGAATACCGCCTGAGCGAGGAGTCCCTGGTTTTGCCTAGCGTTCCCGACCGCCCGTTCGACCTCGAGATTGTCACCCGCATCAACCCCAAAGCGAACACCGCCCTGGAAGGACTTTACCTCTCCAAGGACATGCTGTGCACCCAATGCGAAGCGCAAGGGTTCCGAAAGATCACGTATTTCATCGACCGTCCGGACGTCATGGCCAAATACACGACGACCCTGGTCGCAGACAAGTCGCGTTACCCCGTGCTGCTATCCAACGGCAACCGGATCGCGAGCGGCGAGCTCAAGAACGGTCGCCACTGGGTGAAATGGGAGGACCCATTCAAGAAGCCGTCCTATTTGTTCGCTCTGGTCGCGGGACGGTTGGAGTGTGTCGAGGATCGCTACGTGACGCGCTCGGGCAAGGAGGTCACGCTCCAGATCTTCGTCGAAAAGCACGACCTCGACAAATGCGATCACGCTATGCAGTCTCTAAAGAATGCCATGCGCTGGGACGAGGAGAACTATGGGCGGGAATACGACCTGAACCTGTACATGATCGTGGCGATAAGCCATTTCAACATGGGCGCCATGGAAAACAAGGGGCTCAACGTCTTCAACACCAAATGCGTGCTGGCTCGGCCCGATACCGCCACGGACAGCGACTACGAGCACATCGAGGGCGTCATCGGCCACGAGTATTTCCATAACTGGACCGGCAACCGCATTACCTGCCGCGATTGGTTCCAGCTCAGCCTCAAGGAAGGCCTGACCGTATTCCGCGATCAGGAATTCAGCGCCGACCGGACGTCCCGCGCCGTCAAGCGCATCGACGAAGTCAACATGCTGCGCACCAAGCAGTTCGCCGAAGACGCGGGTCCCCTCGCCCATCCCGTTCGGCCGGAATCGTATATCGAGATTAACAACTTCTATACCCTGACCGTCTACGAAAAAGGCGCCGAAGTGGTCCGCATGATGCAAACCCTGCTCGGCAAGGACGGGTTCCGCAGGGGCACCGATCTGTATTTCCAGCGCCACGACGGACAAGCGGTGACCTGCGACGATTTCGTCAAATGCATGGAGGACGCCAACGGCGTCGATCTCACCCAATTCCGCCGCTGGTACAGCCAGGCCGGGACGCCGGAAGTGCATATCGCCGCCGATTACGATGCGGCAAACCGCGTTCTGAACCTCACCGTCAGACAGAGTTGTCCACCCACACCCGGTCAACCGGTGAAGGCCCCGTTTCACATTCCCCTGGCGATAGGACTGTTGGCGCCGGACGGCACGGAATTGCCCTTGCAGCTCGAGGGTGAAACCGAACCCCATGGGCAAACAACCCGCGTGTTGGACTTAAAAGAACCGGACCAGCAATTCCGCTTCGTCGGTCTGCCGGAGAAGCCCGTGGTTTCCGCCTTGCGTGGATTCTCGGCTCCAGTCCGGCTGCACATGAACCGCAGCGATCAGGAATTGGCTTTTCTTTTCTCCCACGATCCCGACCCATTCAACCGCTGGGACGCCGGACAGCAGTTGGCCACCCAGGTCATCCTCGATCTGGCGGGCCGGTTGTCCAAGGGAGAAACGCCAACAAGGGTGGACAGCCGTCTCATCGAGGCTTATCGGCGCATCATTGGCCAGGATTGGGCGGATCTCTCCTATTTCGCCTTGCTCTTGACCTTGCCGTCGGAAGAATACATCAGTGCATCAATGGCGATCGTCGATCCCGATGCCGTTCACCAGGCCCGACAAACCGTAAAACGCGAGCTCGCCGCTACCCTGGAACAGGATTTCCGCCGCTTGTACCAGACGCATCACGTCGACGAGGCGGGCCGCTTCGACGCAGAAGCCGTGGGCCGACGCCGGCTAAAGAACGTCTGCCTCTCTTATCTGAGCGAATTGGAAACCGAGGACGTCTATCGGCTCAGCGTCCGGCAGTTCCGGGAAGCACGTACCATGACCGATCAGATCGCGGCCTTGTCGACGATCGTGAACAGCCATAATCCGGAAAAATCGGATTGTCTGGCTGAATTCTACGAACGTTGGCGGGATGATGACTTGGTGATCGACAAGTGGTTCGCCTTGCAGGCGACTTGTCATCTTCCCGGAACTCTGGATCGGGTCAGGGAGCTGCTGTCGCACCCCGCTTTCGACTTGAAAGTCCCAAACCGGGTCCGTTCATTGATTGGCGCCTTTTCCCAATCCAATCCGGTCAATTTCCACGCTCGCGACGGTGCCGGCTACGCACTACTCGCCGACCACGTCATCACGCTGAATGCCTTGAATCCTCAGGTGGCCGCCCGGATGCTGACTGCCTTGACACCGTGGCGGCGGTACGACAAGCATCGGCAACGACTCATGCGCGAGCAACTTCAGCGTATCGCCGGAGTCGAGAACGTTTCCAAGGACGTCTACGAAGTGGCGATGAAGAGTCTGTCGTGAAAGCCTGGCCGGATCGCCGGAGATAAAAGCGTCGACACCAAGAGAGTGTTGTAACTTCCGAAAAGACAGGCTGGCGTGATGGATCAAAACCCAGCATTTTCAGCTGGCTGACTGGATTCCTTCATCATCGGGTCTGCATTTGCAACATCCTTATAAAGCGCGTCGCTCTCGGCGGCGCCTCACGACCTCATGTGCTAGGCTACGGAAGTAGGGACAACCCAGGAGCTTATTTTTGGAGGGCTCAAAAATCTGCAATGCAGGACGTGCGATTGTCAAACGCCCGTCCTGCATTGCATTAGGCTGCTTAGACACTATTGGTGTACGGTCGAAACCCGTTAAGCAACCCGTCCCATACCTTATCGATAGGAGGAATTGGTAGCATCTTCGGCGATAGCCCTGGCAGCGGTTTCGTATTTGCCATGCTCGCTGCTCTTGACCATAAATACGGTGATCGCAACCGCGACGATGATTCCGCCTACGTAGTACCAAAAGTAATCTTTCTCTTTTTCCATCACGATTTCCTCAGATTGTTTCGCAGATGATTGTTTGTGTAGCTACGCCGCAATCGGCACGCGGCAATAAACTAACCAAAGGAAATTCGACGTTTTTTGACCTAAATCAAAAAAGGCGGAGATTCGACGAACCCGTCGTCTTTCCTGCCCTCCTCGTGTGCCCGTTTCGGGTACGAGAGGATTCCTCCAGGAGCAAGGAGTGGTGATGCAGCCATGACGCAGTATCGCTCCAAACCGCTGCCCATCACCGGACTCCCACCTGGCATTCCTTACATCATCGGCAACGAAGCAGCCGAACGATTCAGCTATTACGGCATGCGTGCGGTGCTGGTGGTATTTATGAGCCAATACCTGATGAGCCCTGCCGGCTATCCCGATCCGATGAGTGAAGACGAAGCCAAGGGCTATTTTCATCTATTCGTTTCCGCCACGTATGTCACACCGATCCTGGGGGCCTTGCTCGCCGACGGCTGGCTGGGCAAGTACCGAACCATCATCCTGTTGTCGCTGGTCTATTGCCTCGGACATTTAGCACTTGCGCTGGACGACACCCGCACCGGCCTGCTGGTCGGGCAGAGCTTGATCGCGCTCGGTGCAGGCGGCATCAAGCCCTGTGTTTCCGCCCATGTCGGCGACCAGTTCGCGGAAACTAATCGGCATCTGCTCAGCCGAGTCTATAGTTGGTTTTATTTCGCGCTTAATTTCGGCGCGTTCACGTCCATGCTCTTGACGCCTTGGCTGCTGGAACACTACGGAGCCTCAGCGGCGTTCGGCGTACCTGGGATACTGATGTTCGTTGCCACGGTCGTTTTTTGGTCGGGCCGTTACCAGTTCACTCATGTCCCGCCCGGCGGTGCCGCTTTTTTGCGCGAGGTTTTCAGCCCTGAAGGCTTGCGAATTCTTGCCCGGCTCGGCGTCATCTACCTGTTCGTCGCGATGTTCTGGGCGCTGTTCGATCAAACCGGTTCGTCCTGGGTGCTGCAGGCCCAAAAGATGGATCAGACCTTCCTGGGCTACCGGATTTTGCCCTCGCAGATACAGGCGGCCAATCCTTTGCTCATCATGATTCTGACGCCGCTCTTCTACTACGGAATTTATCCGAGGCTGGAGCGCCTCGTACGCATCACGCCATTGAGGAAGATAGGGGCGGGAATGATGCTGGCGGCTCTTTCATTCGCCTTCGCCGCATGGATTCAGCGTGCCTTGGATGCCGGAGCATCGGTGTCCATCGGCTGGCAATTACTCAATTATGTCGTTCTGACCGCATCCGAAGTCATGGTGTCGATCACCTGCCTGGAGTTCGCCTATACCCAGGCACCACCGGTCATGAAATCTTTCGTCATGTCGTTCTACATGGTTTCCATTGCCGCCGGAAACCTCTTCACCAGTGCGGTCAATTTTTTCATACAAAACCCCGATGGCACTTCAAAACTGGCAGGGGCCGATTATTTTTGGTTCTTCTCGATACTGATGCTGGCGACTGCCGTCGCGTTCGCCGCCATAAGCCGACATTACCGCGAGACAACCCAGATGGTGAGTGCCTGATGCCCCGAATTTTCGGTACAAATCGAGGCGTCTTGTATCGAGTACAAGCCGTATGAAACCTGGTAATCCGAGGAGTTTAGTCTACTTTTTGCTACAAACATCACGCTTTTCTGAACCAAGTACGAAATGACCGCCGAAATCGATGCCCCCCGACCCGGCGCGGTCGCGCGACAAGCTCTGCGACGCCTGACGGAATCCGGTCTGCCGCCAACCCCGGATCATTACGCCGAGCACTACTATCTGATCGCTGGTGAACTGACCGGACGAAAGCCCGAGTCCTTCATGTGCGAAGCCAAGCCCGAGGCGGAAGTCACCACTGCTGTCGACTCCGTCCTACAGATTCTTACCGACACGACCTTCAGTCTTGCCGCCGAGTTGGGGACATTCGACGGCCAGTTTCAGAGGTTTATCAGCGAAAAAAGCTATGGCGCCCAAGAACTCTCTGTGGAACAGGCGTTTAGCGAGATCATGAAAACGCTCGCCCAACTGAGGCAAAGGGTCGCGGATACCCAGGTCGAATTACAGGAAGCCCAGCAGTTGCTCCAACGCATGCAGGATGAATTGAAGGAGAGCCGAAGTTTGAGCCGGATCGATCCACTTACGGGAATACCGAATCGGCGCGGGCTTGACATCGTGCTGACGCGCGAGTTCACGCCGATTGCGTCGCCATTTTTTGCAAAACCTTTTGGGACTTCCGAGTCACCAAAAGGAGCAAAAAATTGGCGACGAGTGATTGCCTTCGGCGCCCCGGCCGTCCCCGCTCGTCTGGTCCGGACCCAACGAGGGGTCCGGACACCGCTCGCAGATAACTCGACGCCCGGTCGCGATGCCTTGTGTAAGACCTACGACCGCCGCTATCGCGTCGACCTTCGGTCTCACACCCGGCGCTCGGGCTTCCGGGGGCTACTCGACTCGCTCGCTCACTCGCTCCATGTCTCGCAGCGGAAGCCGACGCCGGAAAGATCAGATGTCCATTGGTCTGATCGACATCGACCTACTTAGTCGGATCAATGAAAACCATGATCGCGACGCTGGCGACCAGGCTCTTTTGCATGTGGTGGCGGCGGCGCGCGGGCTGCTTAGGTCACAGGACATCATCTCTCGCTCCGGCGAAGAGGAGTTCATCGTGGTGTTCCCTGAGAGCAATGCGCCGGGGGCGACATTCGCGCTTGACCGTCTGCGCAGCGTGCTGGAGCGCATTCCGCTGCGATACCAGGGCAAAGCCATCCCGGTTACGATTAGCGTAGGCATAGCGGAGATGCACCCTAGCGACACTCTGTCAGATTTGATTCAGCGGGCGGAGCGTTGTCTCCGTAAGGCGAAAGACAGCGGACGGAATCTGGTGATCAACGAAATGGATCTCGCCTGAGCTTAGAATACAACCGGCATACCCACAAGCTGACGAGCAGTCCGATCGCCGCACGAGTAACGCCCGCCCCAGTCGTCGGCTCTCATCACTCGCTTCCGAAGTCCGATGGCTTCCTCCAAGTTTTCCCACGTGATCGGGTTCGATGACGCGCCCTTCGAGCGCCATCATCGGGGCGACGTGATGATTATCGGTGCATACTATGCCGGCAATCGTCTAGATGGGATCCTATCGGGAAAAGTGCGGCGAGATGGCGCGAACTCGACCTCGACACTGACGCGGTTGATCGCCGGTTCGCGCTTTTATCCGCAAATTCAGGCGATTCTGCTTCAAGGTATCGCGTTTGCCGGATTCAACGTCATCGATATACATGGACTGCATCAGGCGCTGGACCGCCCGGTAGTCGTGGTCACCCGGCGTCTTCCGAATCTCGAAAAAATCCGCGACGCTCTGCTCGGTCATGTTCCGGGAGGACGCCGGAAGTGGCGACTCATCGAGCGGGCAGGACCGATGGAACCGATCGACCGGGTTTACGTGCAGCGTGCCGGTTTGTCGATGCCACAAACAAAAGCATTGATCCAGGCGCATACTCTCCACAGCGGCTTACCAGAGCCGTTGCGCACCGCCCACATCGTTGCCGGCGGTGTGTCGCGCGGCGAGAACACACATCGTGCTTAATGTCGGGCACGTGAGGCATACCAATGGGCGCTTGCGTTTCCGCTCTTAGCCTTGGCTTCGATTGACAGCAAAGTAGAATTCGAGACGGCGAACCTCGCTTATTGTTTCCGAATAACGGACAAGCAGTTTTCGAGTCGTCTTTCTTGCGGCAAACCGGCCCGATGTCGATTGGAATGACTTGCCACTCATCCACAATTTCCGTGGAAAACCCTGTGGATAAGTCCGTGGATAATACCTGCCGATGCCGACCGATTCAGCCTTCGCGTTAACCTGGCCAAGTTCTTTGCAACCCAGGCCGGTATGCGCGTTTATTGATGTATCTTATTGATAATGCTCAATTTTCTGGAGCGATAAAATCAAATCAAAGACTTACATCGGATCCCCCAGACACGGGATACTCGTGCACGCTGCTGTCAAGTCTTGACAGTGGATAACTCCTAAACAACTTCAAGAGCGATGCTCGAAGCCGAGATTATCGGCAGCAGAATTATCCTTAATGGTTTCGGGTCAGAACTGTTTTAAGACGCGCCTAGCGATCATCAACGAACCGACGAGCAGGCAAGGTCGAGTTGTATTACCTTCCCTCAGCCCCCATGATAGATCGAAGCAGCGGAACAACAGGCGGATGTCGAATGAAACCTGAATATCAGGATAAGCAAACCATGACTGCGGCAAGCGTCTATCGAAACTATTACCGTCAGAGAACGGCGAATCAGTGGATGAAAATCGAAGCTGAGAGCGGAGATCCCGGGGCGATCAGACCGTTCCTCGCCGGTAACTGGAAAATGAACGTGCTTCCGAGATCGGGCGTCGCGCTCGCCGCGAGAATCTTTGACCTTTGCAAGGGCATAAAGGACGTCGACATCGGACTGGCTCCTCCTTTTACCGGATTATCCACCCTCGCCGATTACATCAAGCCAGACTTCCTCCGCACCGAATACGGGCTCGGGCGGAATGTCTTCCTTTTGGCACAGGACACTTTTTTCGAGTCCAAAGGTGCGTTCACCGGAGAAATTTCAGCCGAGATGCTTGCGTCCCTTGGCGTCGACCGCGTCATCGTCGGACATTCGGACCGCCGGACCAATCTAGGCAAGTATTTCGGGTTCGGACCCAGTATCGCGAAGCGGCTTTCCAAGAGTTTTCTGTTGCAGGAACTGGAACTGCTCAGGACCAAAGACGATGCGGACCAGCAAGTCCTCGCGGCACTCGAACACCTCGTTTCGGAAGCGAATCAAGACGTTCTGATCGGAATCCAGCGTTTCTTGGAAGAAGAATTGATCGAGCGGGCCGGTGAAAGCGACGAGGTTATACAGAAAAAGGTTCAAGCCGCCCTGGCCCACGGACTTCAGGTCATCCTCTGCGTCGGCGAAAACAAGGAGGCTAGAGAAACCCACGACACATTCAAGTTGCTGGATCGCCAGTTGAGATCGGCGTTCGAAGTGGTTTCGCCAAGAACCGCAAGTGAAGTCATCATTGCGTACGAACCGGTTTGGGCAGTCGGCGAAGGTGCAAAACCCGCAAAACTGGAACAGATCAGCGAAGTACACGACTTTATCAGAAACCTAATCATGGACCTTTACGGCGAGCAAATTGCATCGACCATCAGGATTCTTTATGGCGGCAACGTCAAAGCCGACAATATCGCCGAAATCATGAGCATCGCGGGTGTAGACGGCGCGTTGGTCGGCGGCGCGAGCCTAAGAGCCTGGGATTTTGCCCAAATCATCCGATTCGGATTGGAATAACTCTGCTACCGAGTCCCACTTCGGACAGGGTGTGCTTTGTGGCGGTTATGGAAATAGCGAGGAAGGTTCTGGAATTCGAATACCGAATCGACCTGCCCGGAACTCACGCGCTCGATATAACTCTCCAGCGACGCAGACTGAGCGCAAATCGCACGCCGGAAAAGACACCAAACGCCGATAGCAATGCCGAGAGGACCAGTACCGTTGACTCGATTTCCCGATCAACCACCGAAAACCTACGGCTCATCTGTTGCTTTTTGCCCAAGGACAGGTACATCAGAAAGGCGACCAGGCGCGTAAACCATATAGCCATCCAAAACCCTGCGAGACACAGCGCAATAAGAATAGTAAGAGCGTTGTGACCGAGTTTCTAAACGCAACCGAACAAAAGATAAACTACGGCACGCATGCCGCGATCACGAATCCAGAAATCAGAGGTTTTTCAGCTATATTCGCGGTTATCCGAACATCTAACGGCGTTTTCTCCCCGATTTTCACAAACACAAATAAGCTCGGAGACTCGTTATTGCGAGGATTTATTGCATAGGAAAATCCCGAGAGTGCCAATGCTCAACATTTTCTAAGTACTTCAGGGATACGTCCGTTATTTCGGAGGTCGGTATAACCGGTGTCTTCCTACCGCGCGACCAAACCAACACCATCTTCGAGTTCTGCCAATTGTCGCGGGTTGTCGGCCGTATAGTTTCTAAATTCCTCATCAAACGGTGGATCGTTATCGGGCTGTCGATCATACCGAGGCGATTGATGATGTCGCGGCTCCGCCTCGGGTTTAGCGGGCATCGGGGCAGGCACGGATTGCTCTGGTTTGTAAGCGGGGCGTGCCGATCCTCGGTCGCTTTCTGCCTGACCCGAGAAATACTTTGTCTTCAATTCCGTCCACAAAGCGTCAATTTCGAATTGAAAACTCTGACTTGAGTGATAGGCTAGGACCGGCAACATGATAAGCGCGAGCCTTGGACCGTAGCGACTTACCAGGTTACGGTGTTTTTGGCGGCTGATCGATTCTTCGTTTCGTGCTTCGTCTCTATACCTATTTCTGTCATGAGGTGCCATTGTTTGGCTCCAAGAGTCAAGAGCACTATCCATGTGCCCTATCTGTCACGTCCCGTATGATTATTTACCCAGAAGGAGTTATGCTCTGTTCGAAGCCCGGAGCCTTCTCCAGGAGATATTCGGTTCGTCCAAGTGAGGTTTCTCTCCATGCAGATTCGTCTTCATAAGAACGCCCGTACCACCCCGGCCGTTCGGCAGGCCATTCAAGCGTCCACGTTGAGCGAGCGCGCCTTGGCCCAAAAGCATGGCATTAGCCGAACGACCGTCCGCAAGTGGAAACACCGATCCTCGGTCGAAGATGCCTCACACCGGCCCCACACCCTCAGAACCACGCTCACGCCCGCCCAGGAAGCCATCGTGGTCTACCTCCGCCAAGCTCTGCTCCTCCCCTTGGATGATCTCCTGGCCGTGACCCGGGAATTTCTCAATCCCGCCGTGTCCCGTTCCGGGCTAGACCGCTGCCTGCGCCGCCACGGGGTGGCGTCCCTCAAGACCCTGCTTCCGCCTACAGAGAAGGCGAAGGTCAAACCCTTCAAGGCCTATGAGCCCGGCTTCCTTCACCTGGATGTTAAGTACTTGCCCGCCATCGACGGCGAACCCCGCCGATACCTGTTCGTCGCCATCGACCGCGCCACCCGCTGGGTCTATGTCGCCCTCAAGCCCAACCGCACCGCCTTAAGCGCAAAGGACTTCCTCAAAGCGGTGATTCAGGCCGCGCCTTTCCGCATCCAGAAATGCCTGACCGACAACGGCTCGGAGTTTACCGACCGTTTCCTGACCCGAACTCGGCAGCCCTCGGGGACGCATGAGTTTGACCGCCTCTGTACTGAACAAGGCATCGAACATCGCCTGATTCCGCCGGGCCGGCCCCAAACGAATGGCCTGGTGGAACGCTTCAATGGCCGCATCGAGGAGGTGTTGCAAACCCATCACTTCGATTCAACCGCCGATCTGGACACCACCCTGCACCGCTATGTCGAGCTGTACAATCATCACATTCCCCAAAAGGCCTTAGGCCATCTCACCCCGATCCAGGCTCTCAAAAACTGGCAACTGTCCCACCCGCATCTCTTTCGCAAGAAGGTTTACAATCATGCGGGACATGACACCTATCGGCCGTCTTTCAGTATCCTGGACGCGTAGAGAATATATTTTGATGCGTCCGATCCTTCCATTGCGAAAGACTTACCGCGCACCTTACAACGCTGCTCAAGATTGCACGACTCGGAACGCCGGCACGGAAAATCCGCAACAATCGAAGCCAAAGTTACCTTTCCCCCGAATCAGCTGGCAAAGTTCGGCAAATCCTTTACCGAAGCTCACTCCATCAGTTTAAAAAAACTTTTCGGCGCCCCACAGATCGGGCAAACCCAGTCTTCGGGAATGTCTTCCCAGCGAGTACCAGGGGCAATACCGCTATCCGGGTCGCCTTTGGCTTCATCATAAATATGCTCACATTCCAAACAATGATATTTCTTAAAGGCGGACATGACTGTTTTCTCTTGATAAGTGTTTCAGTATTACGGAAGCTCTGAAAAACTGGATTCCGTTCATACCCTTCAACAAACCTGTCCTGAGCTCAGTCGACGGGCGTGTTCCGAGCTAAGTCGAAGGACTTAATCGGAACATCCATATGACGAAGGCTTGCGAGGCTGACGATGTCGGTTCGTAGGGTAAAACCGACGGATACCGACAAAAGGTCTTTTGCTCGCCGCTTGGGTCTTGTGCAGAAGTCCCAAAAGTCACGCAGCATAACAACCTCACGGCACTCATCATCCGTCTTCTTCTTTCGCGATAGACCATCCTGGACTCGAGCCGGCCGGTTTACTTCCAAAAGCCCCGCTTTTTGAATTCCATGGGACCTTCGCTCAATATCGCGGGGCTGGCGGGCCTTTAACTGCAGATTCTCAGTCGCGCCTAAAGAAGCAAACAACGGAACGGCGGATCATACCTTAGAGAGCCGCGCCGGAGAAGGAAAGGCCGCCATAAGACCGATACGTGATCTGTTGTTATTGCTCCGGCCTTTTAGGAACCATGGTTATGAGCGTTTCTATAAGCTCGAGTAGGGGCCTGTGCAGGAAGAATTGAACTTTGGAATCCTAACTGGTCGCGAAGAACGCCTGATCGATTGCGTTCTTACATCCCTAGGTGGAATATGAAGGACGCAGGCGGCGCGACCGACGATCGATAAATGGCTCGATGGTCGCGCCGCCTTTTTTATCCCTGATGATCAAAGCGCGTGAACCTAACTAGCGTCGTTAACACTGAGTGTAACCATCTCCGGCCATACCCAAGTCTTTGTTCCAGCTGGTATAGTTCCGGTATCCATTACACATGGCGAGATCAATATAATATGAAAGAAGGTTTCTCCATACTTTTTGCCGACACCAGTAATCCTGGCAATACAGTGACGGTTATTGAATGTAGCATTAACTATGGCACCTGGTTTCATATGGGTAATCCCTAATCAGTTCACTGTCAATTTATGAGATCACTCCAAGTAACAGGAGTTCATCAGAAATCGCGTCTACCCGGCGCCGATTGGGCTGAAGATGAAGCTCCTATCTCATAAAAATACAGAAATAGAAGATCACAATAAAGGGTGTTTGCGATTCCGAATTTCAGGCTCACAGCCGGGAACTGCCTGAGTCATGATGTGTCACTCGGCATCACCCGTCACATGCAGGTCTTATGCCTTGACTTTCTCGTGCGGTTGGCTTGAGCAGCAACCGGATCGCAACTGTATACCAACGCCCTGGGCGACGTGCACCGAAAATCTATCGAAACCTCAAAGACGAGATCCATCACAGTGCACGGGGTGAAACATCTCGAACTATGAGTTTTCGAAGAAAACTTTAACCCGCTTCCGATGCCTATATAAACGTCGGAAAGGGAAAAGAACTATGATTCGATTGAAATTTGAAAGTGGCGCAGGAGGCCGCCCCGAATACATTGGACCCGCGCCGTGGTTCCGTATCAGCGGTAACGTCCTTCACCAAGGACCGCAAGGAAACAGCGTGGCGGCTTATCGCAATCATTTCTGGGAAACCCGAGATCGGCACTTTACCCGGTATGTTTGTGAAGCTCCGGCCACGATTTCTTTCGAAAATACCACAGGCGAACGGTCGGAGTCGTTTGGACCGTTTGCTTGTATTTCATGTGCCGATGGGGTCATGTATGCCGATGAAGAGATTCTTGCCAAGCTGCAAGAAGAATCTGTCATGTGGCATTGCTACGCCACCGATAGCTATTGGCAAATCCTAGTACTCAGTGCGCCATAACAGGCTGGTGAAAAACTCCACGTACATACGACATGGTGTGTAAAGATTTCGTCGTTTCATCCGGGCTACACGCTACAAGCTCTGATAGAACCAAGTACGGCAGGACTGGGATCGATCCTCACCGTCCGGCTGCCGCGGCGAGCCGATCCGATAGCGGCCGTGACACGATCTGAATCCGGCACCCGCCTTCCGGTCGTAGAAACAACCCCGGACGTGGATTGACCCGATAGTCGTTGGGGACATAAAACTCGAAGCGCCGTAGCAGAGTAACCGCGCTTTGGAGAAGAATTCGGTTGGCTAAATTCAAGCCGAGACATATATGACGCCCGCCGCCGAAAGTTATAAAAGAACAAACACCCGGCGCGCCTGATCCTGGCTTAAAGCGTGTCGGATCGAAACGCTCCGGGTCCGGCCAGATATCGGGTAGTCGATGCGTTACATAAGGGCTCATCAACACCAGCGAGCCTCTGGGAATCTCAACCTCGCCAATCCTGTCGCCGCGGACCGCATATCGAAGCAGAGTGGTTGTCGACGGGTGGAGTCGCAAGGTCTCCTGTACGATAGCCCACAAGTACGGAAATGCCTCAGCATTGACCTCACCCTCTCGCCGATCCAGCACGTCCTTCCGGGCTTTCTCCGCAATCTCGGGATGCTTGGCCAGCTCGTACAACAACCAGGTCAGTGCAATTCCCGTTGTCTCTTGACCGGCGACGTACAAGGCAATGAGTTCGTCGCGCAACAGTTTCGCATCCATAGAGCGCCCCGTGTCGGGGTCGACCGTTTCCCGCAGAAAGGCTATCAGACCCTGCCGCGTGCGACTTGCACAGTCGATAAGACGGCCAACTATCCGGTCGATCGTTCGGATCGCTCGATTGAAGCGCCGATTGGACGGCACAGGAAGCCAGGAAAACACAGGGCCGAGGAGCGCCAAACCGAGCGTCTGCGTGACAAACTCCTGGTGCACCACGTGGATGGCCTCGATAGCCTCCTGCGCCACAGCGGTTTGCCCCACTTCCTCTCCAAACAAGACCGACGTCATGACCGCCTGCGTGAGCGCCGCGCACTCGGCATCGACCGTTAGCCACTCACCGGCTTTCCGCTCCCAGGCGTCCGCCAGATCGCCGAGTTTCCGATCGATGAGACTAGCCCATTGCTTGACCCCCGCATTCGTAAAGTACGGCTTCAACATTCGCCGCTGACTCGCCCACTGTGGACCATCGTTGTTCAACAGGCTGTCCCCAAAAACACGCTTGGTTACGCTGGCAAATCGATTGTTGATGTAAACGCCAGCCTGCTCGCGCTGATAGACGTGCCGCACGTGCTCCGGGCGAGTGACCAGAAACGCCCGGTAAGGCCCCAACCGAAATGGCGCCGGACAGCCCTGCTCGGCCAGCGATTGAAAGAAACCCAGCAAGTCAGTCGCGAGCCGATAAACCGCACTAAAACCCAACATCTCCATCCCCCAGAATCCCACTTCAACCTACTCCAGAAAACCGCGTCCGGCCGACAGAATATCCATTATGAATGAATCCTCAGATCGCGCGGGCTTTCATAAGCCAGCATGGTGGGCATTCTCAAACCGGAACAATTCATCCGTCCGCCTGATGATGTCCGTCTGAGGCATCATGGCCTATCGCCGACATAATCTTCGGCGAAGTTTTCCCTTACCCCACACGGTTTTAACCCCTTCTTAATCAGGTCTCGTTTCAAACTAAAGCGTTTTCATCTTCATTGAAAGGCAACCGAGGGGAATGGAAGTCAGGCAGGACTAACTGGACTCCATACTGGAAGCCATCCGCGAACGGTGCGGTGCGGTTCGCTTCGCTCACCACACCCTACTTCCACTACAGCTAAATGATTTCCGCAACGTAGATCTACTGTATAAACAAAATGAAAACGCTCTAATCGTCCCTGCCGCGCTACGTGACCAAGATAGTGTCTTAATCCCTTCTTAACCAGGTCTCGTTTCAAACGGTACTGAATGCGGTTGCCATGCTCGCCCAGACCGGCGATTACCGGACGGCCGCCTCCGTCGGCGCTGTCGTGGGCGTGATTCTGGTCATGATCCGGTCCCTGGTGAATTGGGACGGTCGTGGCATCCGCTACCAGGATATGTTCATGGCCGTGGTACTGTGGATGATCCTGTACAGCCCAGGGGTTCGGGTCTCCATAGAGGATGCCTATACTGGCGATGTCCGGGTGGTGGATAACGTACCGCTCGGTCCGGCCGCGGTCGGCAGCCTTTTGTCGAACATGGGATACCGCACGACTCGCCTATTCGAGCAGGCTTTCTCACTGCCGACGATGACCGAACGCGGGTTCGCGGACACTCTGACCACGATCACCGCCATTCGGAAAAACCTCCTTTCCCGCACGCAGCTTGGCGGAGCCAACGCGCCTACCGCCGGGGCTGACGTCGAAAACAGCGTGATCAACTATGTCAAGGAGTGCACGCTCACCGGCGTGGATCTGAACCGGAAATCCATTGACGAGATCCTGCGCGACCCCGATCCCCTGAACGCTATCCGGTTCGACACGGCGATTTACACCACGGAGATCTATATCGGCGGGGGGGCGCGTATCCTGACGTGCACCGACGCCTGGGCTCAATTGGCGGCCTACATCGACGACCGGTTCGTCCCGCGGCTCGAAGAGCTACTTGCCGACGCTGTCGGCGTATCGTCTCCCGCTGAGGTCCTGCCGAAGGTTCAGGATGCCTTCGACGCGCTCGCCGGTTCCGGTGCGGTCGACGCACTTCACTACATGAAGATGGCCGCGATCCTGCCGATGTTCGAGAAAGGTATTGTCGGCCGTCACGAGGATGCCATGCACTGGAACAAGGCCGCTATGGTCGAACAGGCGATCCAGCAACGGAACACCCAATGGGCTGCCGAGGAAACGCTGTTCAACCGCATCGTTCGGCCGATGATGGCGTTCATCGAAGGGCTCAGTTACGCTCTCGCGCCTATGATGGCCTTCGTGATCATGCTGGGCGCCCTGGGCATCCGCATGAATATCGCCTACTTCTCCATGTTGCTCTGGATCCAGCTGTGGATGCCGATTCTGGCCGTGGTCAACCTCTTCATACAGATGGCCGCCTCGGCGAAGATGGCCGCTCTGACCGGCGCGACGTTCAATCTGCCCTCGATATACGGCATTTATAAATTGGACCAGGAGCTTCAGAACTGGATTGCCATCGGCGGCATGCTCGCAGCCTCGACGCCGGCGATCACCCTAATGCTGATTTATCGTGGCGCCGTCACGGCGACCCATTTCCTGAGCCGGATGGACAGCGGTGACCACGTGAACGAGCGAATTACAACGCCGGACGTGATCGGCCCCGCGCCGGTGTTGAACCTTCAACCGATGCATCAACACGCGCCGCTCTCCGGCGTCACGCTGCATGGCGCGGAACGCGTGCTGCCCACTTTCAATGCTGGGACCGACCTAAGCGCCTCGGTATCCTCGGCCTACGGAGCAATGGAACAGGCAACCTCCAATTTCATGAGCAATCTCCAGGCGGCAGCGTCCAGAAGCCACAGCCTCAGCACAGAGGGTTCGGATCTGAATTCGCTGGTGACCAAAATTGCGAACAGCACGAGCTACACCGACAAATTCCTGCGGTCGGTCGGCGAGGACTTCGCGCAGCGTTACAGTCATTCCGGCATTTCCGGCGACCAGTTCGCCGCGGCTCTGTCGGCCTCAATCGGAGGCAATATTCGGCTAGCCAGTCTTTCCGGCCAAATTCAAAACCAATTCAAGGTTGGTGACCAAACCGCAAATGAACTTGCTGCCGACATACTCTCTAAGTGGGGAGAAGACAATAGTTTTCAAACTGGCCTCGAGCGCAGCCTGGTCACCGACGCGCAGCAGAGCACGCGCGACGTCGCGGCTTTCGGTCTGCAAAGCCAGGAACTTTCGACGCTTCAGCGCAGCGCGACCGACGCGCTGTCGGCCTCGGAAACCTACAACGAGACGGTGGCTATGCAGCAACGATTCGGCGCACAGGCGACATTCGGCGCGGCGGAAACCGGGCTTCGAATCGCCAGCGACCCGGGTCTGTTCGAACGGCTCACCCAGACGCTCGACCGTTATGGCCTGATTGGGGATACTCAGCGCCTGGCAGCCGAATGGCGCGCGATCGGTCTGATCTCCGATCGCGATCAGGCCTACGCTGCCGCTGGCGTGTCGTTGCTGACCGGATTTTCGCCGACGCACTATCGGTCGCTCGATGCCGAAGAAGCCAGCAAAGCAAAGATTGCCGGTTATCAATTGCTAGGTGACACCTGGCAAACACTTGCACCTGGCAACGATCTGAACTACAGCCGTAACACGCACATCCGCGAGGCCGCGCCTGCCTTCGGCGAGGTTCAAAGCCAGGTCGAGCAAGTGAATCTTTACGATCCCCGCGGCGATACGGCCGGCATAGAGGATCGTGTTCTAAGCCGAATCCGTCAGGAACACGGAAGAGTCGCAAGCGGCGAGGCGTCGGTCAATAGCGCATACCACGACAGCCAGACCACGTTGCGCCACGAGTCCGATCAAGCTCGCCGCGACATTCGTAGTAAAAGAGCTGATCATTTCAGGGAGCAGATCACCCGCTCGGCCAACGATTCCTCGCCGGCGGAGTTCGCCTACGATTATGTCGGCGGCGCCTTGTACAGCATCGGCCAGAGTCTCTCGGCAGTTAGTACCGGCGTAACAAATCTCGAAGGTGTCAGAAATGACTTCAAAGAAACGTATGAACGTGCATTGCGGGATGGTAAGAATCCAGCGGAAGCTGGTATCGAAGCACTGGAAAATTTACCCGAAATCTCGGCAGATCGATTCAAGGCCGGTATCGACCGATGGGTTGACGAACGAGTCGCGGAGGTTGCGGATCGGTTGACACCCGCTCAACAGGATTATTATCGGGCCTCGTTATACGAAACGTTCGCCGGTCTTCCATGGTCGGAACTCAGCGGTCCTGGTTGGATGGCAAACCAGATCAGTCAACTACTCTCTCTTGGTACTGATACCGGTCACCCGACGCTAAGCGAGGCGGAACAGCAACTCCTAGAGGAGTCAGGCGACATGGGGCCGAATATCGCAAAACTCTTGCGGCAGACCGCCACGCAATATCGCCCCGACCTCATCGATCTGATCGGCAACTACAATCGCGCCAACGAACCCGCACAGGGCGCCACAGACAACCCCCTGACCGGCGACAGTTATCCCGTGTTCACGAAAACGAAGCCGACACCGGCCGATTTGATACCGATCTTTCAGGAAATGGAAAGCCGGTACCGTTTGCCGTCCGGATTGCTGGAACGGATGGCGAGCGTGGAATCGTCCTTCAACCCGCTCGCCACGTCTCCGAAGGGCGCAGTCGGTGTAATGCAGCTGATGCCCGCCACCGCCGAACGCTTCGGCGTGACCGATCGGACCGATCCGCGCCAATCCATCGAGGGTGGCGCCAAGTACGTTCGGTGGCTGTTGGATCATTTCCAGGGCGACCTTGTGCGAACCGTTGCTGCGTACAATGCGGGCGAAGGCGCTGTCGAGCAATACAACGGCATCCCCCCGTTCCCGGAAACACAGGACTACGTGCGGCGGGTGTTGGGGGATCAATTGGCGTCAAAACGCAGTTAATACCGCACTAGTGGACTGTTTGATAAGTAATTCAACATAGTCGCAGTGCTGGACTGTGCCTTCTACACTCGCTCTCACGGCAGTTCGAAACGTGAGGTGAGAGCGATGAGGCGCCGTCAGCCCCGTGGCGTTCACTTGTCCGAAGCCGATCGCCAAGCCCTGCGAGCCATCGTGAGAGACGATCGGGTGGAGCAACGCCGTGCCCGGCGCGCCCGTGTCTCGCTCGCCATGGCAGAGGCGGGCACGGTCGTCGAGACGTTAGCCGCCCACGTGGAAATGGACCGTTCCAGTATCTGGCACCTGTGTCGGCGCTTTGAGCAGCGCGGCCTGGCGGCCCTCGATGACGCTCCCCGTTCAGGCCGCCCGCGTCGCCTTTCCCCCCTTGGTCCGCGTACGCATCGAGCAACTGGCCTGCTGTGAACCGAGCGGGATTGGCTTGCAAATGACCCACTGGTCGACCCGGACCCTGGCCCAGGCCGCGGTACGCCAGGGCCTTGTTCCTCGGATCGCGCACTCGACGGTCGCGCTCATCCTGCGCGCCGCTGACCTGCAGCCGCACCGCTCGCGCTACTGGAAGACGCCGTGTTTGGACGGGGACTTCGTCGAGCGGGCGCGGAAAATCCTGTGGTGCTATGAACGGGTCGATCGGTTGCGCGAGTCCGACGAGGTGGTCGTCTGCCTGGACGAGAAGCCACAGCTGCAGGCCCTGGAGCGCCGCCGGCCTACGGTGGCAATGCGCGCCGGGCGGATCGAGCGGCAGGAGTTCGAGTATATCCGGCACGGGACGGTGAACTTCCTCGGGGCGCTGTTCGTGCACGACGGGACGATGCGAGGCTGGTGTCTGGAGCGCAACGACAGCGCTCACCTGATCCCCACCCTCGACGAACTGTTCGAGGATCTGCGGGAAATGCAGCGCATTCACCTGATCTGGGACGGCGGGCCGAGTCATACCAGCGGGCTGACCGCGCAGTGCCTGCGCCGGCATCGCCAGAAGGTACGCGTGCTGCTGACGCCGGCGCACGCCTCCTGGCTCAACCAAGCCGAGTTGCTGCTCAGGGCGTTCTCCGAGCGCTATCTGAAGCGGGGCGACTGGACCAGCCGAGCCGACTTGACCGACCACCTGCAGGCGGCCTGGCGCGAATACAACGAGTTGCTCGCCCATCCGTTTCACTGGTCCTGGACACGCCGCAAAATGCGGGATTGGGTCAATAGTCAGGGGCATTGACTAGGTTGAATTACTTCGCGAACACTCCACTAGTCGTGGTAAATGTTCCCGGGATAAAGGTAGTACCACGGGTCTGTGGTGGTGTCGTCAATCTCAATTGGTGCTTCGGGACCTTTGATGCTCCAGTGTTTTCGAGGTTCCGGTTTTTCCCATGCAACCGTAGGTTTGGCAGGTTTCGCTTTTCTTTCGATACCCAGCAATCGACATACACGGTTGATGACTGCCTGGCACACAGCGCGGAGGATTTTGAATAGGAGGTCAGCGACGAAGGCGAGCCAGAGCAGGACGACGATGCCCACGACAATCCCTTTACCTGTATCGTGTTTGTATACCATCCAGGCCAATACCACCGAGCACAGAACCACCCGCCAAAAAGCCGAACTGATAGCCCCTTCTTCCTTCTTTTTTAGCTGCGGCGATTGCAGTGCTGAAATCTTCCCGTTCGTCCGGTCGACTTCAACCAAGGACGCCGGATCCAGTCTGACGTTGACCGCACGCGGCCCTTTCTGGTGATCCTGTGGATCGAACAGAACGAAAGCGCCGGTTTTCGGCGTGAAGTCGGCCGCGGCGTCGACGATGTGGAAAAATCGATCCACACCGTCTTCGCCGGTGATAAATCCGTAGCCTTTCTTGGATAGATGTTTAATAACCCCCTTGCTTGGAATGGGGGTTAACGAACAATGGTCAGAGCTATCCATTTACGTATTCTCCAACTTTGCTTTTATCAGCGTAAAACTTTTCCTGCCATCCAAGCAAGCTGCTTGGATGGCAAAGCTACGTGCGCAAAGCTGGGGAATGCGTAGTGTTAAGCTGCGATCTCTTCAGGTTGGTGTTCTCGATCGAGTGTCAACAGGTCCATCACATCCTCACCAGCCGGAGCACTCTCGCCTCGCCTCCTTGAAAATCCTAAGGCGCAGTATTGGCATACCGGAGGGATCTTGCAGTCCTCTATCACCAGATACTCACCGTGGCAATCCGAACAATGCCGAAGTTCAGCCATGCCACAACGCAAGGCTTGCGCGAGTACCCAAGCCTCCGTGATATTGGCGGGCCTAATCTTCGTGAACGGGCGACGGAACCTGAGCGCGTGCGGATAGCGCTCGTGAAACAGATCCCAAGCCGCGATCACGGCTTTGGCATCGATATTTTCCGTGTTTTTCAGCGAACTGGCTTTCAAATACAGGACCGCAAAGGCGTCTTAATCCCTTCTTAATCAGGTCTCGTTTCAAACATGACGCCACTTGGCACAAGGACGTGCCCATTCCGTCTTAATCCCTTCTTAATCAGGTCTCGTTTCAAACGCCCGCAGCAACGGCGGTTCGAACCGGGTGTCCAAGTCTTAATCCCTTCTTAATCAGGTCTCGTTTCAAACATATCGTCCGGTGTGGGTATGGGCTCAAGAATAAGTCTTAATCCCTTCTTAATCAGGTCTCGTTTCAAACCGAATTGGTCCGTATCGGTGACCGGGACGCCTTGTCTTAATCCCTTCTTAATCAGGTCTCGTTTCAAACATGAGGTGGTCGGCACGTGCCCAATCACCGGGGCGTCTTAATCCCTTCTTAATCAGGTCTCGTTTCAAACATAGCGCACATCGAGGATCTAGGAAGGCAGGCGGAGTCTTAATCCCTTCTTAATCAGGTCTCGTTTCAAACTCACTTTGGGTGCATCCTCTTCAATGGGAGGATCGGTCTTAATCCCTTCTTAATCAGGTCTCGTTTCAAACGCTGGATGAGGTGGAAATGTATCTGGGTCAATGCGTCTTAATCCCTTCTTAATCAGGTCTCGTTTCAAACTGAAAAAAATGGCTAAAAAACAAGAAATTCTTAAGTCTTAATCCCTTCTTAATCAGGTCTCGTTTCAAACATGAGGTGGTCGGCACGTGCCCAATCACCGGGGCGTCTTAATCCCTTCTTAATCAGGTCTCGTTTCAAACCGAGGCCCACCGCTGGTGTGGTCAATCGACCGAGTCTTAATCCCTTCTTAATCAGGTCTCGTTTCAAACCTCAGGGCGAAGGCCCGTTCGCCGGGGTTCCAGCCGGTCTTAATCCCTTCTTAATCAGGTCTCGTTTCAAACACAATGGCAATTAAAAAGGTGTTCTTAGCTTATAGTCTTAATCCCTTCTTAATCAGGTCTCGTTTCAAACTGCCGGAAAACGAGGGCCGCCGCTGGGACGACCCGTCTTAATCCCTTCTTAATCAGGTCTCGTTTCAAACCGAACCCCTCGTCCGAACTGAGTACATCCGGGAGCGGTCTTAATCCCTTCTTAATCAGGTCTCGTTTCAAACCGAAGGAAGGGACCAATACGCTGGACCTGGCCGTCTTAATCCCTTCTTAATCAGGTCTCGTTTCAAACCGAAGGGGTATTGGGTAGAAGGGGACTTCGTCCGAAGTCTTAATCCCTTCTTAATCAGGTCTCGTTTCAAACGCAAAGGAGGTCGCGACTGTGCGGATTGGTGCGTGTCTTAATCCCTTCTTAATCAGGTCTCGTTTCAAACCTCAAGAGGCGGTCTAAGCCACGCGGGGCTGGGGTGTCTTAATCCCTTCTTAATCAGGTCTCGTTTCAAACCTCAATAGTCGCGAGGACATTATCAACGTCCTGCGCGTCTTAATCCCTTCTTAATCAGGTCTCGTTTCAAACATAACAGATGAGTGGGAATTGCCCGGAGAAAGCGTCTTAATCCCTTCTTAATCAGGTCTCGTTTCAAACCCGTTAGTGACTTTTAAGAGGGTTGACGAATGTGGTCTTAATCCCTTCTTAATCAGGTCTCGTTTCAAACCGAGGTGAAACCATGAAAACCGGTCTTAATCCCTTCGTCTTAATCCCTTCTTAATCAGGTCTCGTTTCAAACTCGTACCGGAAAGATGCCCAATTGGAACGACAAGTCTTAATCCCTTCTTAATCAGGTCTCGTTTCAAACGAGGTTAGGTTTCAACGGTTCGCCGTTATTGACTGTCTTAATCCCTTCTTAATCAGGTCTCGTTTCAAACATACTACCAACCTGAGGACCGGAAGATGCCGAATGTGTCTTAATCCCTTCTTAATCAGGTCTCGTTTCAAACGCTTTTGGCGCTGGCAATTACCGAATCACTCGCAGTCTTAATCCCTTCTTAATCAGGTCTCGTTTCAAACTTACCAAGGACCCTAAACAGGCTGAGAATGCCTGGTCTTAATCCCTTCTTAATCAGGTCTCGTTTCAAACCCGATCAACTTTACAAATTGGGTAACTGTTGGTTGTCTTAATCCCTTCTTAATCAGGTCTCGTTTCAAACACCCCTCACTCCATTACAATCCGCGCCAAGGACGGTCTTAATCCCTTCTTAATCAGGTCTCGTTTCAAACAGGGAGCAATACAAAATGAAAATTAAACACGTAAGTCTTAATCCCTTCTTAATCAGGTCTCGTTTCAAACAGAAGACCTAGTAGTACTCACCATAGCGGATACCGTCTTAATCCCTTCTTAATCAGGTCTCGTTTCAAACGGGATGACCTGTATAGTGCTCGCAGGCTCTATGGGTCTTAATCCCTTCTTAATCAGGTCTCGTTTCAAACGTTTAAATCCGTCTTAGATGGTATCAGGAAAGAAGTCTTAATCCCTTCTTAATCAGGTCTCGTTTCAAACGGAAAGAGTTTTAACGGCTTTCTCAAACGCCACAAGTCTTAATCCCTTCTTAATCAGGTCTCGTTTCAAACGAACAGATGGGAAGAAATCGCGGAATTGATCGAAGGTCTTAATCCCTTCTTAATCAGGTCTCGTTTCAAACCAACGCGGACAGTTCACCTTGTCACTGCCTGAAGGTCTTAATCCCTTCTTAATCAGGTCTCGTTTCAAACATTTCTGGCGAATTAATTCTGGCCGTCGACCTGGGTCTTAATCCCTTCTTAATCAGGTCTCGTTTCAAACCGGCTCGCGTCTAAAATGCCTCCATATTCAATGAGTTAGAAAGGGGGTTGCAGAAAAATTGAAGCGCCGAAAAGTTAGCATTCAAGCGTGGTCGATTCAACCGGTTTGCCGGCACGAAGTTTCCGGTTGCTCGCTCGGTGTTTGGAGCCGTTGGGGGATGGTCCACAATGATCAAAGCAATGCTCGACATGGCTATTCCGGTCTGGAGATGCAGTGGATGCGGGAGCTGAGAGGGTCGGGGCGTTTCAGTTCGTCGTCGTAACGGGATGCTAGATAAAGCGTGCTGGAGCCTGTTTCTTCGGCGGCCATGAACGCGCCAAGGCTCATGGGTGTCTTGCCACCGGTGACATCGACAGCGCAGCGAGTGGCGCCGGATGTCCGCATGCAGTTGATCAGCGCATGGGTGCGCTCGCGAGTTTCAGCCGGATCGTCGGGATTGTTCACGCATTCGATGCCGTGGCATTGAATGCCCATGGTTTCGGCCTTTTGGCGGATGATTTCGGCCTGGCTTCGCGACTGCTCGGAGGCGATGAGGCCTATGTGGCTAGGTCTCAACCGCTGCAGCACGATTATCGGCAGTTCGGCTTTGCTGACAGTGAAAATCAGCCCGTCCCAGTGATCGTCGGTCGTCAGACTGTCGCCGACATGAGGGAAATGATTGCGAAAAAGCCACCGTTTCAGGACATCCCGCTTGATAAACGCCAACACAAGCCCGATGAACCAGGTCACCCCCGTAGCTATCCCAAAGAGTATGCTGACCTGGTCGATGACGCCCCAGACGGCGTCGCTCCAGCCGAAGAGATTGGATGTCACGACTGGTTCCCGCTATTCAGTTGGCCGTCCGCAGCCAGGGGGCCAATTACCCGGAACTCCTCGAGCTTAGCCCCGAAACGGCGCATGTCTTCCGGCGTCAATTCCCTACCCCGCCATTCAGGTGGCAGGTTTAGGCTGAGGTGGAAATATCGCCCGCCTCTTGCGCACACTTCGGCGGCGAGATTGACCGGCAGGGTGCCGAGCACCATGTCGCCGGCGCAGATGTCGCCGGGATCGAGATGGTCCACCATCCGCTCGACGGCAAAGCCTTCTTCCTCGGCCCAGCGCCGAGCGCCTTCATGCCGGGTGATGAAGTAGATGGTCACAGCGCCTCCCGATTGGTCCCCGCGTTCGCTCCGGCAATAGACTCAACTTCGAGCATTCTCATCCTCCGTCTTCTTTGTAACGAATCGTTACCGGCGTCTCGAGATTCGGCCGGACTTCCCCAGTGGCATGAGGCGACCGCTTCTGCCGCATCTCTTTGTATCCGGTCGCTACACACCCTTGCGCGTCCAACGGCCGTTTCGGGGATTAAAGTCCCACTCACACGCACCACCGCCACTATCGGCGAAGCAAAGCCTCGAACGGTGGCCTGCGCCGTTGTCCGCTCCGAGTGACGTTGCCGAGACAGTCGGGAGTGGTGAAACGGACGGTGTATTCGAGTTTTTTCATCGATCGCCCTTTGGGTTCGGAACATCTCTTATATCGGTTTTTATCGGTTTTCTAACATGCCGGCTCATCCGACAAGCTTGCCGCGCGGGCGTGCCGTTTTTCATCCCTCCAGCCAGCGGCGCACAGGATCCCGCAGTTTTGGCAAGTCGTTAGGGCCGAATATACGGATGCGGGCCTGTTTGGCGCGCTCGTGCAGCACCGGGCTAGGTTCGCGCGCAGTGATCAGCCAGGTCGCGCCGAACAGGCCGCGGGCATCCTGCCCCAGGCTGTCCACTTTGTAGGCTAGGTTGGTGTCGCTTTCCTTGCGATGGCGGAGCGTCTTGCATTCTATAAAGAGCAGCTGGTTTCCTTGTGTAGCCAGTACATCGAATTCGTTCTTGCTGTTTTGCCCGGATTCCCAGGTGCCGGTCACGCCCAAACGGACGTCATAAGCGCCGTTGTCCTTGAGCACATGCCAAGCGAATTCTTCCAGCCACCCGCCGTGCAGAAAGCGAGCCGATTCGTCGTCCAGGAATTCGATTTCGGCGGTACCTTCTTGCCAGCGCAGCAGCGAAGCCGAGGCCAATTGGTGCAAGGCGGCGGCCCAGCTTCCCCACGGTACGCGCGAAAAGGCTTGTCTCGGTTCCATCAGCGTTTCGCATCCTCCTAGCGCCCGGTCGGCCAGAGCGTTGAGCGCGCCGATGAAATCCTGAATCGCCGCGGCGTTCTGCCCCAGGTATTTACAGGCCGGCTTCCGTGCCGCAGCCCGTTTGCACCATTCCGGATCGTCCGAGGTTGCGCCGGAAACGCGGAAGCCTTGAGCGGCGAGATAACGCGGGACGTTCAAGACATCCACCATCGGCACCGGCTGCAGCAGCGAGTCCTTGGAAGCGGGCAAGCATTCGATACGGCGGTGGGCCGTGTCGGTATAGATGATCCGCGCACCGATGTCCCGAAAAGCATCGACGAAGCCGAACGCCATTAACTTGGTGCCTCCAGTGGCGTTTAGAACGATTTTCGCACCGGGGTGCTTTTCTTCGATGGCCTCGGCGAGTGCGTAGGCGTATTCGTGAATGGCGGCCAAGCCGACTTCCGGCGCATCGGGCCGGATATCGACGGCGATAGCGTCTTGTGTCAGCAGTCGTGCGAGCCGTTGATCGAGCCCTCGCTCGGCCATTTGGCGGGAAGTGACCAGATAAACCAAATCCGGTCGTTCCATGAACGCCGGGATGAGATTGGCCAGGGTTTGATCGGACACAATCGCTACATGAATCTTCATTATTCTGTTCCGCCTACATTACCGTTCAGGAAACTCTGAATAAGTCTTCACCCTCGATAAAATAACCTCAACATAACTTCTCTACTGAATCTGGAAGTCGCTCGAGTAAAAAAACTTTCGAATATCTCGATGGAACAACCTGTGAAGCTGGCTTAAAGCCGCCCGAATATATCCGTGATTTACCGGAATCTCGTAAACGTAATCGACATAACCATGTAAAACCTTTTGGTCGTGGATGAAATCTCTCTAAAAGCGATTTTATTTGCCACTCACGGCGCTCCACATTGCGAGAACGGCTTTTGAAAATTCCTTCTCCCTTTCCCATCTTTCTGAAAGGCTGACTTAATTTTTCGCGAGTATCGAACCGCCTTCAACAGGCGAAGAACGGGCATTCATCGCTGTATCGTACAATCCGAAATATTTCCGAAAGCTGATGTCAGAAAATTTTACAATCCGTGTTGAATCGCAAGAGGATTCAATCATATCTTTTTGTTTTAAATATATCTTCTTATTTGGCACATATATTGCTTTATCTCAATAATGCATGGGGGCAAACCAGCGGGTAGCTCCTGTTGATTAGCTGTCACGTCCCGTATGATTATTTACCCAGAAGGAGTTATGCTCTGTTCGAAGCCCGGAGCCTTCTCCAGGAGATATTCGGTTCGTCCAAGTGAGGTTTCTCTCCATGCAGATTCGTCTTCATAAGAACGCCCGTACCACCCCGGCCGTTCGGCAGGCCATTCAAGCGTCCACGTTGAGCGAGCGCGCCTTGGCCCAAAAGCATGGCATTAGCCGAACGACCGTCCGCAAGTGGAAACACCGATCCTCGGTCGAAGATGCCTCACACCGGCCCCACACCCTCAGAACCACGCTCACGCCCGCCCAGGAAGCCATCGTGGTCTACCTCCGCCAAGCTCTGCTCCTCCCCTTGGATGATCTCCTGGCCGTGACCCGGGAATTTCTCAATCCCGCCGTGTCCCGTTCCGGGCTAGACCGCTGCCTGCGCCGCCACGGGGTGGCGTCCCTCAAGACCCTGCTTCCGCCTACAGAGAAGGCGAAGGTCAAACCCTTCAAGGCCTATGAGCCCGGCTTCCTTCACCTGGATGTTAAGTACTTGCCCGCCATCGACGGCGAACCCCGCCGATACCTGTTCGTCGCCATCGACCGCGCCACCCGCTGGGTCTATGTCGCCCTCAAGCCCAACCGCACCGCCTTAAGCGCAAAGGACTTCCTCAAAGCGGTGATTCAGGCCGCGCCTTTCCGCATCCAGAAATGCCTGACCGACAACGGCTCGGAGTTTACCGACCGTTTCCTGACCCGAACTCGGCAGCCCTCGGGGACGCATGAGTTTGACCGCCTCTGTACTGAACAAGGCATCGAACATCGCCTGATTCCGCCGGGCCGGCCCCAAACGAATGGCCTGGTGGAACGCTTCAATGGCCGCATCGAGGAGGTGTTGCAAACCCATCACTTCGATTCAACCGCCGATCTGGACACCACCCTGCACCGCTATGTCGAGCTGTACAATCATCACATTCCCCAAAAGGCCTTAGGCCATCTCACCCCGATCCAGGCTCTCAAAAACTGGCAACTGTCCCATCCTCATCTTTTTCACAAGAAGGTTTACAATCATTCGGGACATAACAATTAGCTAATAATATAAATATCTACAGGGTAATTACAATGAACAAAAGTAGTTTTATTGATATCTTCCTTGCTTTTATATTATTGGCGGCGAGTACAGCTCCAAGTCATGCGGCAGTCCTTTACAGTCAACTTGATAATCCCTCCTCATCTGGCATTACCTCGCAGGAATTCGAGATACCCCGTTCAAACTTAAATACCATGGCGGCAGATGATTTCGTCATTACCGGTGAAACATGGAAGATCGAAGAGCTGTATATACCGGGCAGCCTAAGTGGATCTCCCCATTCTTCCTTATTGGCAGCCGGAGCTGCAGTCAACGTGACCTTTTATCAGGATGATTCCGGAAAGCCGGGAGCGCTCTACGCCAGTTTTCTGAACCAGCAGTTTACCGAAGGAGACCCAGGTGAGTTGACTATCACGCTAAGCATTCCGGTTGAACTTGATTCGGGCACGTGGTGGTTGAGCGTGGTTGTAGTTTTAGATTACGATGGCGGGCAGTGGTATTGGGGATCCCGAACGGTACAAACCGGTTTTGCAGCCGTCTGGCAGAATCCAGGAAATGGTTTTCTCACAGGCTGTACCACTTGGACCACCAAAACAGATTGCGCTCCTGGACCGCAAAGCCTACCGGACCAGCTGTTCGAGATACGCGGGCAAAAAATTATTCAACAAGTTCCCGAACCTGCTACCTTGACGCTGATGGGTATTGGTCTTGCCGGCATCGGTGTTGCGCGGAACTTGAAATCCGCTAAGCGCTTTGCTCAGTAATTGCCTCTACTAAGGATCCGAGGTACTACGCGACGATTTATGGCCAGTCGCGGTGCGTGTGCTGAGCGAAAGCGAAGCATGGTTATACTTGATGCGCCTCACTTCGTGAGGCGCATCCTTTCCAAATCTCCCGAGACACCAAATACCCTTTCGCCTAGACTTCATATTCAGTGATGTCTCTGTGGCGACCGCTAGACTACCCGATCATTTGACTCGTCGGCCGTTTTTTGCCCTTTGATCCGTCCCGCAAAACGAGCCAAAATTTCAGCAGGACTAGAGCGCCAGTAGGACCTCGTTCTAGGTCTGTCAGGATAGACGCTAGGAGCCTATCCCAATGGGCTTAAGAAACCCTTCGACAAGCCTGTCTTGAGCTAGGTCGAAGGGCCTGTCCTGAGCTAGGTCGAAGGGCTCAGGGCGAACGGCCTATTGGGATAGGCTCTAAATGGATCCCCACGGCTATGCCTTGGATTGCGTCTTTCCGGATAGTCCGATGCCACCGCGCTGCAGAAACTCCCATAAACACTGGAACGACCCATGGCTTTGCACGCTTTTCCGGCGATTCCGCCTACGCCACCGACGGCACAAACCTCGGGCACCGCGCATTCAGCACCCACGGCGCTTTGGCTGTGCTGTTATCTGCCGCATTTACCGCTGGAGATCTTCAGACTCGAGGATGACCGCCCTGCTGCCGTATGGGTAGACAGCGGCGGGCGTTCCTTGATTTACGCTGCCACCACCGCGGCTGAAAAGTTCTGCGTCCGTCCTGGTTTGCCTACGAATGCAGCCTTGGCTTTATGCGCCGATTTGCGCTTGTATCGCCGCGACGAACGGATGGAGCGTGAGACGCTGGAAAAGCTGGCGGAAATCGGGCTCGGCTTTACGCCCTGGGTAAGCCTCGACTATCCGGCTGCCCTGCTCCTCGAAATCCGCGGCAGCCTAACCCTGTTCGGTGGGCTGGAATCCTTGATACAGCGGCTGCGGGCCAAACTCGAAGCTCTAGGTCATCGCGCCGTTCTCGCGGCAGCACCGGCGCCCTTCCCCGCCTGGCTCATGGCATCCTCCGGTCTGGAGCGGGCGCTGGAGGAGTCGACAGCGTTGCGTTCCAGACTCGGCGATCTGGCCATCGCTCGTTTACCTTTGGAGCAGGATACCGTGAATCGGCTTGCCAAAGCCGGTCTTCATACCCTGCGCGATCTCTGGCGCTTGCCGCGGGACGGCCTGGCCCGGCGTTATGGCCTGGCCGTGTTGCGCCAACTCGACCGGGCCGCGGGGCGGGAAAAGGAAATCCCTCGGCTCTTCAAGTCGTCGCCTGTTTTTGAAGCCCATCAGGAACTTGTAACGGAAACCGAGAACCTGGCTCACCTGCGGCCCGTGTGCGCGGTTCTGCTGGAAGACTTGGCTACCTTTCTGCGCCGGCATGACGCTGCCACCGATCGGCTAGAACTGAAGCTGTCCCACTTCCGCCGGCCAGCCACGCGCCTGGAGCTTAAGCTTCGCTATGCCAGCCGCGATCCCGAGCGGATTTCGATGTTGCTGAACGAGCGGCTGGAACGAACGCCACTGCCCGCCGCCGTCACCGCCCTTAGCCTCCGCTGCGACTCGCTGCAACCCTATCGGGCGCACGAAACCGACTTATTCGCCGCCGATACGCCGGGCGCCCTGGATTGGGAACCCTTGCTGGAACAATTGCAGCAGCGCCTAGGGCGCAATGCCTTGCGCTTCTTGGGTACCGCGGCCGATCACCGCCCTGAATACGCCTGGGAATGGAACGAATCGCCCATCGGCTTCGCTTTGGGCAAAGGCCGTAGGCCCTTATGGCTGCTGCCCGAACCGCAACCCTGCGATCCGAGCCGTTATCGGTTGTTGCCGGAGCGGGAGCGCATCGAAAGCGGCTGGTGGGACGGCGCTCCGATCCGGCGGGATTATTGCGTAGCGGTGAGCCCGGAGGGTGCCCGTGCCTGGATATACCAAGACCTCGATGGAGATGGCGAATGGTATCTCCATGGCCTTTTCGCCTAAAGCTGTAGGATGGGAAGAGCGTAGCGAATCCCATCGTCGGCGCTGCCACGAGGCAATCCACGCATACAAGACTCTCCTCTCGCCTAACCTACCCAATGTCGGACCATGAATCGGAACACCGCTTTCGATCATGCTCTTCGATTCGCCGAACTCCATTGCCTCAGCAATTACAGTTTCCTGCGCGGCGCCTCACACCCGGAAGAACTAGTCGAAACGGCAGCCCGCCTCGGCTATGCCGCGCTGGCCCTAACCGACGAATGTTCCCTAGCCGGGGTGGTGAAAGCTCATTTGGAGGCGCGCCGTCATGACTTGAAGCTGATCATCGGCAGCGAATTCCGGCTAGAAGACGGACTCAAGCTGGTACTGCTGGCCACCGACCGGGAAGGCTACGCTCAGCTTTCCGGCCTCATCACCGCAGCCCGGATGGACGCGCCCAAAGGCCGTTACCGGCTGGATCGCAGCTCACTCGAACGGCACTCCCTGGACCATTGTCTGGCGTTGTGGCTGCCGGACGAAACGCCAGAGTCGGAGCCAGGACTCTGGCTCAAGGAGCGTTTTTACGACCGGCTCTGGATCGGAGTGGAGCTGTTTATGAGCGGAGCCGACCGGAAACGGCTGAATCGTCTTTGCCGGCTCGGCAGCGAACTCGGGCTACCCCTGGTCGCCTGCAACGATGTCCACATGCACGATCCGGAACGGCGGCCTCTGCAAGACACACTGACTGCGATTCGCCTAAACAGGCCGCTTTCCGAACTTGGATACGCGCTATTCCCGAACGGCGAGCGCTATCTCCGCCCTCTGTCCCGCCTGGCCCGGCTCTATCCCCCGGAACTTCTGGCGGAAACCGTGCGCATCGCCGAACGCTGCCGGTTCTCGCTCGACGAACTCCGCTATGAATATCCTGCCGAACTGGTGCCGGAAGGCCATACGCCGACGAGCTGGCTGCGTCATTTAACCGAGGAAGGTCTTCGGCGCCGTTGGCCGGACGGCGCTCCCGACAAGGTACGACGGCAAATCGAGCATGAACTGGTTTTAATCGCCGATCTCGCCTACGAGCCCTATTTCCTCACCATACACGACATCGTCCGCTTCGCCCGCGAGCGGGGTATTCTGTGCCAGGGTCGAGGTTCGGCCGCCAACTCGGCGGTGTGCTATTGCTTAGGCATTACCGAAGTTGATCCGGGGCGCCTCGATCTTTTGTTCGAGCGCTTCATCTCCCGCGAGCGGAACGAACCGCCCGACATTGACGTGGATTTCGAGCACGAGCGGCGCGAGGAAGTCATCCAGTACATCTACCGTAAATACGGCCGGCAACGCGCGGCTCTAGCCGCCAGCGTCATCACCTACCGCGGCCGCAGCGCCGTGCGCGACGTGGCCAAGGCGCTGGGCTTCAGTCGCGAGCAAGTCGACCATCTGGCCGGAGCCGCCCATTTCCTAAGCGGCGACGATTTGGACACCGAACGCCTACAAGCCGCCGGTTTCGATCCCAAGAATCCGAAACTCCGCCTGCTCGCCGGACTAGTCGGCCAATTGCGCGGTTTTCCGCGTCATCTGTCGCAACACACCGGCGGCTTCGTCATCGCGGCGGACGCCTTGCCGCGCCTGGTGCCGGTCGAAAACACGGCAATGCCTGAGCGCACCGTGATTCAATGGGACAAGGACGATCTGGAAGCGCTCGGCCTGCTCAAGGTAGATGTCCTCGCCTTAGGCATGCTGACCGCCATCCGCAAGGCGCTCACCTATGTGAGCGATCGGCGCAGCGAAGTGCTGACCCTGGATCGTATTCCGGCGGAAGATCCGGCGGTCTATGCCATGCTGCAACGGGCCGACAGCATCGGTGTGTTCCAGGTGGAATCCCGCGCCCAAATGGCCATGCTGCCCCGCCTGAAACCCGAGAACTACTACGACCTGGTCATCCAGGTGGCGATCGTGCGCCCCGGTCCCATTCAGGGCGACATGGTTCATCCTTATCTCGCGCGTCGAAGCGGACGGGAACCGGTTACCTATCCAGGCCCCGAGGTGGAAAAAGTGCTCAAGCGCACCCTCGGCGTCCCCATTTTCCAGGAACAGGTGATGCAAATCGCCATGGTGGCCGCCGGTTTCAGCGCCGGCGAAGCGGATCAGCTCCGCCGCGCTATGGCGGCCTGGCACCGGCGCGGCGGCTTGGAGAAATTCGAAAGGCGCCTGATCGAAGGTATGCGCGAACGCGGCTACAGCGCCGAGTTCGCGGAACAGATCTACCGGCAAATCAAGGGATTCGGCGAATACGGCTTTCCGGAATCGCATTCCGCCAGCTTCGCTTTGCTGGTGTATGTTTCGGCCTGGCTGAAATGCCATCATCCTGCAGCATTCACCTGCGCGCTGCTCAACAGCCAGCCCATGGGCTTTTACCCCCCTGCCCAACTGGTTCAGGATGCGCGCCGACACGGGGTCGACGTCCGCCCAGTCGACGTCCGGTACAGCGATTACGATTGCACTCTCGAAGGACCGCCCTCGGAACCGCCCGCCCTACGGCTTGGCCTGCGGCTGGTGAAAGGGTTGTCGCGACAGGGTGCGGAAGCCGTTGTCGCCGCACGGCGGGAGAAGCCCTTTGTCGATGCCGCCGATCTGATCGCCCGCGCAAAGCTCGACCGCCGAGACGCCCAAGCACTGGCGGCCGCCGACGCCTTGCACGGGCTCGCCGGCCACAGGCATCGCGCGTTCTGGGACGTGAGCGCGCAACAGCGCCCTACCCCGCTGTTCGGCCAGCCGGTCTTCGAAGAAGGCGAGCCTCTGCTGCGTCCGCCCCGCGAGGGCGAAAACATCGTCGCCGATTACGCATCCACCGGACTCACCCTGCGTCGTCATCCCTTGACCCTGCTCCGTTCCCGGCTCGCCGCCCGGCGCCTGCTCAGCGCTCAGGAACTCCGGACACTGGGCAACGGAAGCTTCGCGCGCACCGCCGGTCTCGTGGTCTGCCGGCAACGCCCAATGACTGCCTCCGGCGTCGTCTTTCTCACCCTCGAAGACGAAACCGGCCAAACCAACGTCATCGTCTGGCCCAGCCTGGTCCAGCGCCAGCGCCACATCGCTCTGCAAGCGGGATTGCTCGCCGTGCACGGTACGGTGCAGGAAGAAGACGGCGTGTTGCACCTCGTAGCCAAGAGACTGGCAGACTTAAGCCGGTGGCTGGGCGACTTGAGTGTGCCCTGCCGGGATTTTTATTAGATGAAGCTTTGGTTGGGAGCCTATTCAAGCAGGCTCGAGGAACCCTTTGATGGGCGTGTCCTGAGCGCGGTCGAATTCCAAATCGCTTCCAATTAGGCATTCATTTTTGTAGGGTGGGTTAGGCCGTGAGGCCGTAACCCACCGAGTGACCTCGGATCTGTCCTGAGCCCTTCGACAGTGCTCAGGACAGTCCTGTCGAAGGGCCTGTCGCAAGCGGAGCCAAGGGGTCTGTCCTGAGCATCGTCGAAGGGCTAACCCGGATATTTCATCAGCTCTTTTCGCGGGCAGGAGTAATGGGGCGGTTGGGTCAACGGCATGCGACTAGGGAAGGCGATCGGGCAAAAACGAAGGGATTTCTGAACAATCGACGCAAGTCCCCCTTACCCCATTGTTTGTCATCGTGCCGGGGACCGCACTCGGACCGGGTCAGGTGGCGAGGATACGGGCGGCGACGAGAAAGGTCTCACGCTGGGGATGATGCGAGGCGAAGAGGATAGGAATGCGGCGCGTATTGCGCACCACCGAAGCGCCGATCTTAAGGAGGTTCACCCGAATCGTCGCGGCGGTTGCCCGCGCCAGCTCGGTACCGGCGAGCGCGATCTCGCGCAGCCGCTGCATCAGCGTATACGCGAGGGCAGCCCACAGCAGGCGCAGCGCGTTGGCGAGAAAATTATGGCCACTGGCGCGGGTGCCGAAGAGGTCCAGTTGTGTTTCCTTGATCCGATTTTGTTCGCCGCCTCCCTACGGCTCACCCCTTCGGGGCTTCCGCTCCCATTCGATCCTATCGAATGGGTCGGCTTCTCCGCGCTGACAGTAGAGCGGATCGTAGAGGGCGTCGGCGTTCCCTTCAAGATTCGTCACCACGAACCTTGGATTGGCGCCTTGGCTGCCAAACTCCAAGCAGGTGATGATGCGCCGTTCGATATTCCAGGAGTCGGCCGCGTAGCGGAATTCGTGAATGCGGCGCTGCTTGAGACCGGTTTCGGCAAAGGCGGCTTTGAGCTCGTCTTCCCAAGCCGCGACGGCCTTGTGCAAGCGCGCATTGCGCACCACACCGATCACATAGCCAACAGCATGGCGTTCGCACCAACGCAAGAGCCTCTGCCGGCAGAAGCCGGAATCGCCCCGGACGATGATGCGAACCTTCGGCCACGCCTGCCGTAAGCGTGTCACCAACAGTTTGATCACCGCCGCCGAATGCTTCGCCCCATCGATCCGGCTGGGCCGCAAAAGACAGATCAGGAGCGCTTGACCACAAAAGACATACAGCGGCAGATAGCAATACTGATCGTAGTCGCCGTGAAATGGGGCGAGTTCCTGATGCCCGTGCAGCGGCACATCGGAGGCGTCGATGTCGAGGATCAGCTCGCGCGGTGTTTGAGGCTGGGACGCGATGAACTGCTCAACCAGCACCCGATTCAAGGCCACCACATCGGCACGGCTGGCACGGGTTTCCAGGCGTGAGAACGTCGGGCTGCTGGCCAGAGCCGTCACCTTGCCCACCGCCGTTTGCAGCAGCGGATCGTGCCGCAGCCGGTCATGATCATTGAGGTCCTCATAGCCGCAACACAGACCCTAAAGCCGTTGGGCGACCAGGTCTTGCAGGGCATGTGTGATGCGGTTCGGAGCCCTCGGATCGTTCAACGCCTGCGCTACCGCCTTCGATAAGCCAAGGCGTCGATCCAGCTGCCGCAAGAGCACGAGTCCGCCATCGGAACTGATCGCTCCACCCCGGAAATTGGCTTCGATGACCCGCCGTCCCAGGCGTCCAAATGTCATCTCATCAGCGCTACAATTTGGCATCGGCACAGCTCCCCACACAATCTGTTTCGCAACCTGATTTTATGCGGGTTTCAACGCTGTGCCGACCCTCCTCATGATGAAATATCCGGGCTAACCCACCATCGATGGGTTTCGCTTCGCTCTACCCATCCTACGATTCATGATCATCCGAATGCCGAATGGAAGAAGAGATCAGAGCGCCCCCTAGGATAGGCTCTTAAATCCTAAATCCGGCAATAGGGTACAGCCTCAAAAGCGCTACGCCCACATCCCCAGCCCTTCTCCAATCGCAAACGGTCGTTCCGGGAGCACCGAAACGACCCTTCCAATCGCAAACGGTCGTCCTGGGAGCACCAGGACGCCCCTTCCCAGAGGGAGAATGGAGTTTAGCCCCTCGCCCTAAATGGCCGGCTTATTCGGGGCTACGAAAACACCGCCCCAAACTGGAAATATTCCAGCCGACCGACTCCGCGACTCTCCACGAACTTTCGTGTTATCGTACACATTCTGTTTCCGCCGCCTTTTCGAGCATACAATGAATCCACGTATAGACGCCCTGATCCGAAACATCCAAGCGCTCGAAGAGGAACTCGAAGCCGAACTGGCCAAACGTAGGGACGAATTCCGGATCAGACTCCGCAACGGCAAGATCGATTACGCCCACGAGCTGTTGCAGGAACATCGCCGACTCAAGGCCAGTCTGCCCCAATACATCGTAAAAGCCAAACCACTCAAGGTGCTCACCGCTCCGATCATCTATTCGCTGATCGTCCCTTTCGTCCTTCTGGATCTGGCCGTCACGCTATACCAGGCGATTTGCTTCCCGATTTACGGCATTCCCAAAGTCAAGCGTAAGGACTACCTGGTCTTCGACCGAGGGCGATTGGCTTATTTGAATTTGATCGAAAAAATCAATTGCACGTACTGTTCCTACGGCAACGGCCTTCTCGCATATGTCCGTGAGATCGCCGCTCGTACCGAACAGCACTGGTGTCCCATCAAGCACGCCCGCCGCATCAAATCACCCCATGCTTGGTACAACCGGTTTCTTGACTACGGCGACACCGAAACATACCGGCGGGAAATCGAGAAGATAAGAAGGGATTTCGAAAAGAAGAAATCCGAGCAATCGTAACCGGCCGAACGGATCGTCGACGACCATTCCACGGGAACACCTCACGGCCGATCCGGCGCCCGGGGAAAATCCTCATTAACCGCCCATTCTGGGGTTGTTAGAATGCCGGTATCGTCAACACGAAGAAAAACGCACTTGAGACCCTTACACCTTGCACTCGTTCTGCTGACGTTTCTTTTGGCCAACACCGGCCACACGAAAACCGGGTCGGACCTTCATGAAGCCGTTCGCCGCTTGGAAGACGAGTGGGCGGAGATTTTTTACCTCCTGCCACGATCCGAGCAAGCGGAGAAATTCGAGAATCTTCTAGCTAGGGTACATGCGCTTTCCGAGCAGTATCCCAACGAAGCCGATCCGCTGATCCTGGAAGCCATCGTCCTCTGTACCTATGCCGGAGCGGATATCGGCTTGAGCTCTTTGAGCCGAGTCGAGAAGGCCCGTAAACTGCTCATCAAGGCGATCGACATCAATCCTCGCGCCATGGAAGCCTCGGCTTATATCACACTCGGCAATCTTTACTATCGCCTTCCCGGCTGGCCGATTTCCTTCGGAGACACCAACTCGGCCCGCCAATACCTTGAATCGGCTTTAAAGCTTTATCCAAACGCGATCGACACCAATTATTTTTACGGTGATTTCCTGTTGCAGGAGGGCGAGTATGACAAGGCTTTGATTTATTTGGAAAAAGCCGAGAAGGCGCCGATCCGACCCTACATGCGGCTTTCCGACACCAAACTGAAGGAAGAAATCCGCGAGGCTTTGAAAGCCGCCCGCGAAAAGCGAGACGGATATGGAGATTTCTTCTCGAACTTTTTGACGTCATTATTCGGCGACGACAGCGAAAAACCCTGAACCAAGGCTTTCGCATCCTCATCTCCGAGGCTGATTTATGTCCGATGCCCCTGAATCCCTACAGCGTTTGCCCGAACCGCTCAAACAGCCGGTTTCCCTGGCTTGGTCAACGTTTTCGGCGCACTCGGCACGCCTCGGAATCGAAATCAGCGGGTGGCCGGACGCGGTCGAAGAAACCTTGGGCCTGGTTTGGGCCGCGAGCCCTTTCGTGGCTGACCAGTGCGCCGGCCGGCCCGAGCTTCTGAAAGAACTGGTTGAATCCGGAAGGCTGCTAAAGTCGACCGACGAGGAAAACTATCGCACCGACTTACGAAGACTTCTGGATGGAGTCGACACTGAAACGGATTTGATGGCCGTCCTACGGCGTTTCCGCAACCTTGAAATGGTGCGCATCGCCTGGCGCGATATCGCCGGTTGGGCGGATCTGGATGAAACGCTACGGGATCTGTCCGCTCTCGCCGACGTCTGTGTGCAGGAAAGCCTGAATTTCCTTTTTCGTGCCGCCTGCGCCAGACGAGGCACGCCGCTCAACAAGCAGGGTCAGCCGCAATCCCTGGTCGTGCTGGCCATGGGCAAGCTCGGTGCTTTCGAGCTCAATTTCTCGTCCGACATCGATCTAATTTTTGCCTACCGCGACGAGGGTGTTCTGGCGGACAAGCGCGAAACCAGCTACTGCGAGTTCTACACCAAACTGGCGCAAAATCTGGTCAAGGTGTTGGACACCCAGACCGAGGATGGCTTCGCTTTCCGCGTCGACCTGCGCTTGCGCCCGTTCGGCGATTCCGGCCCGCTAGTGCAGAATTTTTATGCCTTGGACGCCTACTACCAGAGCCAAGCGCGCGAATGGGAACGCTACGCCATGGTCAAAGTTCGCCCCATGGCGGGCGACATGGAGGCAGGGCACGAGCTCCAGGAATTCTTAAGACCTTTCGTCTACCGGCGCTATCTGGATTATCGGACGCTGGTCGAGTTGCGCGAATTGAAGCAGAAAATCTCGCTGGAACTGCAGCGCAAAGACCGCCAGGAAAACATCAAGCTGGGCCCAGGCGGTATCCGCGAAATCGAATTCGTAGGCCAGGCTTTTCAGCTGATCCGCGGTGGCCGCGAGAAACGGCTGCGGGAACGTCGCATCCAAGTCGTCCTTGAAGCGCTCGCCGATCTGCGTCTATTGCCCGAATCCACGGTCGAAACGCTTCTGGACGCCTATCGCTTTCTGCGCACGGTTGAAAACCGGCTGCAACAATACGCCGACAGGCAAACCCATGACCTCCCCACCGATCCGATACAGAGGCTGAGCCTCGCTTACGCCATGGGCTTTCCCGAGTGGGAGAGCTTCAAGGCGCATCTCGATAAGGTGCGCCGGGACGTGCATGACGTGTTCGAACAGATCGTTGCCCCGACCAAAGCCGGAGCGCAAGAAACCTTCGCGTTGAACGGAGACCACGAGCACATCTGCGCTACACTGCGGAACCTCGGGTGGCCCACACCCGAATCGGGGGCAAAGCTCATCGAGACCTTTCAGGCATCCCACGCGGTCCGGAATCTCACACCCAGAGGCGCTTCGGAACTCGCCCGCCTGATGCCCATGCTGCTCCGGGCCACGGCCTCAACCGAGCAGCCGGACGACACCCTCGAACGGATTTTCGCGCTGCTAGAGGCCATCGCCAGCCGCAACGTCTACTTGACGCTTCTCGCCGAGAATCCCCAGGCTTTGTCACAACTCGTCAAACTAGCGGCGGGCAGCCCCTGGATCACCAACTATATCGCCCAGCATCCTCTGCTCCTTGACGAACTCCTGGATCCGCGAGCGCTTTACGCCCCTCTTTCGAAAGCGGAACTGGAGCGGGAGTTGAAACGAAAACTCGATTCGATCGACCCCGATGATCTGGAGCAGATTTTGATCGGCCTCCGCCAGTTCAAGCAAACTAATGTTCTGCGGGTCGCGGCGGCCGATTTCGTTGGTGCCATCCCGATCATGGTGGTCAGCGATTACCTCACCTACACCGCCGAAGTCCTCGTGAACGAAGTCATGCGGCAAGCATGGCGACTGACGGCGGCGCGCCACGGCGTTCCGCCTGGCGCGAGCATCGACGAAGTCAGCGGGTTCGGGGTGATCGCCTATGGCAAGCTAGGCGGCATTGAACTCGGCTACGGATCGGATCTCGACTTGGTGTTCCTCTACGATGGAGACGACACCGCACTCACCAATGGGGAACGGCCAGTTAGTACCGCCGAGTTTTTCGCACGCATGGGCAGGCGGATCATTCACCTTCTGACCGCAAACACTCCGGCCGGAGTTCTTTACGAAGTGGATTTGCGGCTGCGCCCTTCCGGAAGCTCCGGTCTCTTGGTCAGCAGCGTCGATGCTTACGATACCTATCAGACGGAGAGTGCCTGGACCTGGGAACACCAAGCGCTGGTAAAAGCCCGGTTCATTGCCGGAGATCCCGAGATCGGCAAGCGATTCGCCGCGGTCCGCGAGAAATCCCTTTGCCGGAAACGAGACGTCGAGGCCTTACGGACCGAAATCCTCGAAATGCGCGAGAAAATGCGCGCGAATCTAGCGGCCAAAGACACTACAGTGTTCGATTTGAAACAAGGTTCCGGCGGTATTGTCGATATCGAGTTTATAGTACAATTCGGGGTCCTTTCGCGCGCTCACCACGACAAGAAACTGACTCAATGGACCGATGTGGTCCGCCTGTTGGATTCCCTCATCGAAGCCGGTTTCTTGAATGCGGACGACGCCGGACTATTAAGGCAGGCCTATTGCCTTTTCCGTGAGCGCATCCACCGGCTGGCGCTGCTGGAAGTGCCTGCGCTGGTGCCAGCCGATGAATATTTCGAACTGCGTTCCCGCGTGCAGCGGATCTGGCGGGACGTGATGGAACGCTAAGTTTTATTTTTGACTGATAATTCGGAGAACGATTGATGGCGATGGATGACAGAGACGGCGTCATCTGGCTCGACGGCGAATGGCTGCCCTGGCGAGACGCAAAAGTTCACCTGCTGACCCATACCCTGCACTACGGTTGCGGCGTATTCGAAGGTCTTCGGGCTTACAAGACCGACCGGGGCACGGCGATCTTCCGCCTGCGCGACCATACCGACCGGCTGTTCCGTTCGGCCCACATCATGAGCATGAAGATTCCATTTGATAAGGACGCTCTCGATCGGGCGCAATGCGAAGCCGTGAGCCGGAATAATCTGGCCAGCGCCTATATCCGGCCGATGTGTTTCTATGGCTCCGAAGGTATGGGCCTGCACGCCAAAGGTCTCAAAGTACATGTCATGATCGCCGCCTGGGAATGGGGCAGCTATCTCGGTGCGGAAAACATGGCGCGCGGCATCAAGGTTCGCACATCTTCTTACACCCGCAATCACGTCAACAGCCTCATGACCAAGGCCAAGGCAAACGGCAATTACGTCAATTCCATCCTAGCCGTTCAGGAAGCCGTGGAAGCGGGCTGTGACGAAGCCCTGCTGCTCGACCACGAAGGCTATGTCGCCGAGGGCAGCGGCGAGAATATTTTCATCGTGCGTCGTGGCAAGCTGTATACGCCGGATCTGACCTCGGCGCTCGAAGGCATTACCCGTGACACTATTTTTACGATTGCCCGTGAAAATGGGCTCGAAGTCATCGAAAAACGGATCACCCGCGACGAAGTCTATATCGCGGACGAAGCCTTCTTCACCGGCACCGCCGCCGAGGTGACCCCGATTCGGGAAGTGGACGGACGGACCATCGGCGAAGGCGGACGCGGGCCGATCACGGAAAAGCTGCAGTCGTTGTATTTCGATTATGTCCACGGCCGCCGCAGCGACCATCCGGAATGGCTCAGCTATGTGAGCTGACCAAACCTCGGCCGCATTACAGGGCGGGATTTTCCCGCCCTAACCCATTCGCCAACTAAGCAACTGCTCACCCCGATTAAGGCCGCAGTTGTCAGTCGTAGGATGTGGTGAGCGAAGCGAACCGCCCTTCGTCTAGGCTCAGGACAGGCATCGTTCGCGGGTGACGCCGCTTCGTTCAACCCGATAATTGCCCACCCAAATAAACCCCATACCGCAGTACGACAGCGCCTTGTAACAGGAAATCGAGCGGCGCCTCGACGAGATTCGCCCATCCCTCCGTCGCCAATACGTCGTCAAGACGACGCCCCAGCCGCTCACCGCACTCTCTGGCGAGGATGTGCAGGCCGATCGATAAGGCAATCAGTTCGGCTACCGTGGAAACTGGTGGAATGTACGTCATCGCGATGCCAGGAAGCCGCCAGTGCAACAACACAGCGCCGAGCACGGCTATCTGAAGCGAGGTCACCATGCCTCTGTATTTGCCGAGGACCGGGAGACAAGGCAATAGGACCGCTAACAGAAAAGCCAGGTTGAACAGGTCCGAAAGCGGTCGGATGCCGGCCTGCGTGCTTCGCAAGACGACCGCACTGGCGGCGTGTCCGAACTGATGAGGGAAAACCGTGAGGACAAAAGCGAAAGCAAGCGCGGCATGAACAAACGGAGGACCAACCCGGGCTACGATTTCACGGCTCAGCGGAACGTCCCCTAGCCTCTGTTGCAGCCTATCGAGCAAAACGAACAGGGGCAAATGCAGAAACGCGACGACCAGCGATGACAGCCAAAAATCGGGCTGGAAAATCGCCCGCCAATAATCCATGGATTCCTCTCGTAACAAAAAGGGGCTGTGTAACACAGCCCTTCGGTCAATCGATACTCCTCGCAGTCTCAGGGCTGGTACGAACTTAGCGTGAGCGGTGCCGATAAGCAGCGTCTTACCGGCACCGCTCCCAACATCAACGAGTCGAGAGTCGTCCTCGGTATTAACGCAGCAACAAGAAGAACGAACCGTTTTCTCGCTGCACATTGAGCAGCAGTTCGGCGCTGCCGCTGACCACGGCCTTGAGTTCTCTCAGATTACCCACTCGTTCGCGATTGGCCATGACGATGACGTCGCCGGGCCGAAGACCGGCTCGGTAAGCATAGGAAGCCGTGTGGATTTTCTCCACACGCACTCCTTGTACCCGCGCGTTCGGCTCGGTATCGCTCAGCATAGTGCCGGAAAGCTTGGGATGAACCTTCTTGCCATCCTCCCGGCTGATCTTGGGCTCCGCGATTCTCGCCACGCGAACCACGGTCTCTCCTTTGTGCAGCACTTCGATTTCGACTTTGTCGCCGATCTGCTGCATGCCGATCGCATTGCGGACATCCATGCTGTTCCTTACGGGACGGTCGTTGATCGCAAGCACGACGTCGCCGGGTTCGAGCTTGGCCTTGGCGGCCGGCGAATCCGGCTGCACACCGGTGATTACGGCACCATGGCTGCGGGTGAGACCGAAGGCTTGAGCAAGTTCGGGAGTCAAGTCCTGAATCGTTACGCCGAGCAGACCGCGGCGTATTTCACCGTGCTCGATCAACGCGGTCATGATGCTGGTCGCCATATTGGAGGGAATGGCGAAGCCGATGCCCACGTTACCTCCGCTAGGCGCCAAGATGGCGGTGTTGATTCCGATCAGCTCACCTCTTAGATTGACCAGGGCACCGCCAGAGTTGCCGGGGTTGATCGAGGCGTCGGTCTGAATGAAATCCTCGTAGCCTTCGATCCCCAACCCGGAACGCCCGAGTGCGCTAATGATCCCGGAGGTCACGGTTTGCCCCAGTCCGAACGGATTGCCTATAGCCACCACGAAATCGCCTACCTGCAGTTGGCTAGAGTCCGCGACCGGCAGTTCGGTCAAATTGTCTGCTTCGACCTTGATCACCGCGATATCAGATTCCGGATCGGCCCCGACCAATTTCGCACTGAGGTGGCGGCCGTCACTGAGCGTCACCATAATTTCGTCGGCTTTGTCGATCACGTGATTATTAGTCAGGATGTAGCCGCGCCTCGCATCGACGATCACACCCGAACCCAAACTGGAGGTTTCACGGCGGCGGGGTTGATTCGGAATGTCGAAGAAATAGCGAAAAAAAGGATCGCGCAACAAAGGATGCTCAGCTTCCTGAATCTGCGTTCTCGTCGAGATATTCACCACGGCCGGCGTCGCTCTCTTCAGCATGGGAGCAAGGCTGGGCAAAGGCTGGCCGTCCACGCTGGTCGGCCAGGCGGCATAGGCTGCGTTCGACAAGAACAGCAGACCGCCCAAAAGAAGCGGAAGCAATCCACGAATATTGGTCATTTGTTAAACCTCGGTGATTTCAAGACGATTGGATGGCCTGGATGCAAGCCACCGATAATTGATATGGGTCACACAGTGCTTGCGGAGGGATGGTCTATTATATGGAAGCGTAGGAAAACCGAACAACGCCATAGACTCGGATCTCGGAAACGATCTGTCCTCAACATCCGAAATTTCGAAAGATCCAATTACACGAACATGCCTTCTGCCGTGAGCGCCTCTGACGCACAGGAATTGCGCCGTTTGATTCCACTCAACACCCTCTCCGACACCCGATTCGAGCAGATCTGCTCGCAAATCCAAATCGAAGAGGCGCCGAAAGGTTCCGTCCTCTTTCGACAGGGAGACACGAATAACGAATTCGTGTATCTGCTGAGCGGTACGATATCGCTGCAGGCGGGAGGCGTAGAAATGGATTCAGTCAGCGGCGGAACGGAAACCGCCCGATTTGCTCTCGCTCACCAGATTCCACGAAAAGTGTCGGCGGTTGCGAACGATGCCGTCCGGTACGTCCGAATCGCCCCGTACCTCATAAACCAGCAGGAGGACCTCAACCGGGACGTGCCTACCTACAAGGTCAGCGATATTCCGGAAGAACCCACGCGCGACTGGATGACGGCTTTGCTCAAATCGCCACTCTTCCAACGCCTATCTCCGGCCAATATTCAAGCGATCCTTCGCGGTCTCGAAGAAATAGAAGTCAAGAAAGGCGATGTCATCTGTCGTCAAGGCGATCCCGGTGACTATTACTACATCATTAAAAAGGGGCGTTGCGCCTTGACGCGCAAGCCGTCTCGGCTCGCGAAAGAAATCAAGTTGGCCACGCTGAAAGTCAGCGAAACCTTCGGCGAAGATGCCCTGATTTCCGGCGAACCTCGTAACGTAACGGTTACTATGCTCACCGACGGTGTCCTGCTCAGGCTCGACAAGGCGAGTTTTATCAAGTTGCTCAAGGAGCCGGTGATCTCTCACGTCGATTTTGAAACCGCCCAACGGATGGCTAGCCGGGATGCGGTCTGGCTGGATGTCCGAACGCCGGATGCCTACGAGCAGGGGCGCCTGCCGGGAAGCCTCAATATTCCATTCTTTTCGTTGCGGGTGACGCTCCCGACCCTGAACCGGCAGAGCAAATACCTTTTGGTTTGCGACGACGGACGACTCAGCGAGGCCGCCGCCTTTCTGCTGATTCGCTACGGATTCGAAGCGCAGGTCCTGGCCGGCGGGATCGTCAACGCGCCGCGCGATCACCTGGTAATCGAGGCGACCAAATGGACACCCTCCCGCTCTTTGGCGGCTACCGCTTACCGAGCGCCGCACCGCGAGCAACCGGACCCGGCCAACGAAGAAGTCGACATCGGCAAGAACCCGGAGGAACATGAAGGACTGTCGCTCGAGGTGCATGAAACGCCGGATGGCGAAATTGACCGGGAGGAATCCTCGGAAGATGCCGGATACACCTTCCACGCTCGCGGGCCGGAAGAGCCGTCCGATCGAGAGATCGCATGGACCGATTCACCCCCTCCCACGGAACACACCCCAACCTTGGACGCCCTGTTGGCCACCGAGCGAAGCGGAAACCCAGGTCCGGACGACGACCTGGCAACACTGAAGAGCCGGCTGCAGGAACTAGAAGCGTCGATACAGGAACGCGCCTTGCGGGAGCAGGATCTCGCCCGGCGCCTAGCGGACGCTGAAAACAGGGCTGCCGAGGCCACTGCCCGGGCGCAGGCGCTGGAAACGCAATTGGCGAAGGCCAATGAAATCATTGCGACCACCGCGGCCCTCACGGAACAGCGCGAGCAGGTGGAAAACGAATTGCGGAAAGCCAAGGAGGATGTCGCCTCTTTGAAGGCCGAGCTGGAAAAGGTGCGCGAGCTAGCGAACGACCGAGATGTCGCGCTGCGATCCTTGCGGGAGAATTACGAGCAACTCGTAGCCCGCCAAGCCAAGAAGGCCAGCGAAGAAAACAGTAAGGGCGAAAAAGCTCTATCGGCGTTGAAAGAAGAAATCGAACGGCTGAAAACTATCAACCGATTGGCAATAAGAGACAAAGCTTCCGCAGAACGGCAGGTAGCGGATTTAGCTCGCCAGGTCGCGGAACTTCAAACCGCAATGGAGCGGTCCACTGGCAGCGCCACCGATACGGAAGCGCTGCGCCGCGAGCTGGAGGCTCTGCACCGCCAGCACGCCGACGAGCTGGCGGGAATGCAAGCTAGACTCCGGGAAATGGAGCAGGACGGAAACCGGCTTCGAGAGGACCTTCAATTGGCCCGGGCCCGGCTAGCTGTGTTGGAATCCGCCGCTAAAGCGGGAGACCAAGATCAAAGGAAAAAGCCGTGCTTCGAATTTGCCATCTGGTTTCCGGTGACCCTCGCGACAACGCTGTTCCTAACGGCTCTCATCCTCGGCGGACTGTTCGGTACCACATCCGGCCGAAAGGTGGTCAGCCGTTTGCTGGCGCTAGACACCGGAGCATCCCTGGAGCAGCCGCCAGCGAAAGCGATGCTGTCCAAGCCGACGCAAGGCTTATAAGCTCTCGCCTATATAGCAAAAGAAAGTCTTCAGATAATCGGTCTCCGGAATGGCGGGATGTACCGGGTGATCGGCAGCCTGTCCGCCGCGACCGAAGAAAACCACATGGCGATCCAATGCCCTAGCTACAGCCCGCAACAGATCGTGCAACGTTTCCCAGCGCAAATGAAACGAGCAGGATGCGGATACCAGAATACCGCCGGGCGCTAGAACCTGTATCGCGGCTTGATTCAGCCGCCGGTACGCTTCAATTCCCTGGCCGACGTCTTTCTTACGCTTGATCAGCGCCGGCGGGTCGAGCACGACGAGGTCATAACGCTGCCGCTCTTCCCTGGCGCGCTTCAAAAACTCGAACGCATCGTCTTTGATCAAGCGCATTTTCTCTAGGACGCCGTTGAGCCGGCCGTTCTCCGCCGCCAACGCCAAAGCGGCCTCGGACCCGTCCACGCACTCAACCGACGCGGCGCCTGCCAGCGCCGCTTGCACGCCCCATGCCCCGGTGTACGAGAAGAGATCGAGTACGCGTAGGCCCCGCGAGAGCTTCGCGACTACGGCCCGACTCTCGCGATGATCGAAAAACCAGCCGGTTTTTTGTCCGCTTATGGGATCGACCAAGAATCGGGCGCCGTTTTCCTCGATTTGGATTGGGCCGTCTAAGGTGCCCCGGAGGATGGACGTGTAAGTGTCCAGTCCCTCCAAGGCTCTAAGGCTGGATGTGTTTTTCGCAACAATGGCCCTGGGAGCAAATAGCGCCTCGATCGCTGCCACCAAAGGCTCCTGCAGCCGTTCCATGCCGGCCGTATTGGTCTGTACCACGAACACATCGTCGAAGCGGTCGATGACGACTCCCGGCAACCCGTCACTTTCACCATAGGTGAGACGATAAAAGGGGCGGGAAAACAAACGCTCGCGTAAACGCAGCGCACGCGTCAAACGTCGTTCGAAGAAGGCTCGATCGATTGCGGCGTGCGCATCTCGCGTCAGCAGGCGGCCGCAAATCAGCGATGCGGGATTGACGTACGCGATGCCCAGGACTTGTCCGCGCGAGCTCTCCACAATCGCCAAATCCCCCGCCCCGAACGACTTAAGCGGCATCGCTTCGATATCGACTTCGTTGCTGAATATCCATAAATGACCACCACGCAGGCGCCGCTCTTCATTTTTCTTGAGGCGTATCGAAGGTAACTGGCTCATGACCGTCGCTGAAATCAAAATAGTCGTACATTATCTCGCACCATCGCGAACGTTGCCGACTCTAAGAATCGAATGCCGGCGCCATCGGCAACCCATGCGTACCGGATAGTGTACAATTGCGGTTTTAGCCAAACAGGTAACTCTGTGGAACAGTTTCACGGCACTACCATCGTATCCGTCCGCCGCGACGATAAAGTCGTCATCGGTGGCGACGGACAGGTAACCATGGGCAACACCGTCATGAAAGGCAACGCCCGAAAGGTCCGCCGGCTTTATCATGGGCGCGTGCTCGCTGGCTTTGCCGGCGCGACGGCCGATGCGTTCACCCTATTTGAACGCTTTGAAGGTCAATTGGAAAAGCAGCGCGGCAACCTGACCAAGGCAGCGGTCGAACTGGTGAAAGACTGGCGCACCGACCGAATGCTGCGCCGGCTGGAGGCCTTGCTCGCGGTGGCTGATTCGAAAGTTTCTTTGATCATTTCAGGCAACGGCGACGTCATCGAGCCGGAAAACGGACTCATCGCCATCGGTTCCGGCGGGCCGTTCGCACAGGCGGCCGCCCGCGCGCTGTTGGAGAACACCCAACTCAGCGCCGCCGAAATCGTCGAGAAGTCGCTGCAAATTGCCGCCGATATCTGCATTTATACCAATCGCAATCTGGTCATCGAAGAACTGGAGATGCAACGGGAACTGCACGAACACCCATGACGCACATGACTCCCCGAGAAATCGTCCACGAGCTGGACAAACACATCGTCGGGCAGGCCGCAGCCAAACGCGCGGTCGCTATCGCCTTGCGCAACCGCTGGCGGCGCATGCAGATCGAACCCGGACTGCGCGAAGAGATTACGCCCAAGAACATCCTCATGATCGGCCCGACCGGCGTCGGCAAGACCGAGATCGCGCGCCGTCTCGCGCGACTCGCCAACGCACCGTTTATTAAAGTAGAGGCGACCAAGTTCACCGAAGTCGGCTATGTCGGACGCGACGTAGAATCGATCATTCGCGATCTGGTCGACGCCGCCGTGAAAATGACGCGGCAAAGCGAAATGGCGAAGGTGCGCACCCGTGCCGAAGAGGCGGCCGAAGAGCGAATCTTGAACGCTTTGTTGCCAGGCACTTCAGGCTGGAGCGGAGAGACGCAGTCCTCTGAATCGGCGACACGCCAGAAGTTCCGGCAAAAACTTCGTAACGGCGAACTCGACGACAAAGAAATTGAGATCGAGGTCAGCGCCTCCCCAATAGGCGTGGAAATCATGGCGCCGCCCGGCATGGAAGAGATGAGCCATCAGCTCCAGAGTCTGTTTCAGAACCTCCATTCCGGACGTACTCGCACGCGCAGGCTAAGAGTCAAGGACGCGCTCAAACTCCTTCGCGAGGAAGAGTCGGCCAAGATGATCAACGAAGAGGACATCAAGCTGCGCGCCGTGGAAGCGGTGGAACAAAACGGTATCGTGTTCATCGACGAAATCGACAAGATCTGCAAGCGCGGCGAATACGGCGGCCCTGACGTTTCTCGCGAAGGCGTGCAGCGCGATCTGTTGCCTTTGGTGGAAGGTTCAACCGTGAGTACGAAATACGGCATGGTTAGGACCGATCACATCCTGTTCATCGCCTCCGGCGCGTTCCATCTGTCCAAGCCGTCCGATCTCATTCCGGAGCTTCAAGGCCGGTTGCCCATTCGAGTAGAACTGAACGCGCTGACGGTGGAGGATTTCATCCGCATCCTGACCGAACCGGCCAGCTCGCTGACCGAGCAATACACTGCGCTGCTGGCTACCGAAGGCGTGGAATTGAAATTCACCCAGGACGGCATCGCCCGCATCGCCGAGATCAGTTGGGAAGTGAACGAGCGTACCGAAAATATCGGCGCCCGCCGGCTGCATACCGTGCTGGAACGCCTCCTCGAAACGATTTCCTACGAAGCGCCGGATCATGCCGGAAAGACCGTGGTCATCGATGCCGAGTACGTGAATCGTTATCTGTCCGAACTCGCGCAGGATGAAGACTTGAGCCGCTACATCCTTTGATCGGCTGTCACACCATGGCTACGCCGCTACCCACAGAAATCAAGCTCCATCAAAAGTCGCGGATTCTCGAAATTGCGTTCGAGGACGGCTCTGTCTTCAAGCTGCCCTGCGAATACCTTAGGGTTTACTCGCCTTCCGCCGAGGTCCGCGGCCACGGACCGGATCAAGGCGTTCTCCAGGTCGGAAAAGAGGATGTCACCATCACGGAGATCCGGCCGGTGGGCCATTATGCTATCGCTCCCCGCTTCAGCGACGGCCACGATTCCGGCATTTACACCTGGGAGTTGCTGTACAATCTGGGCCGGCATCAGACGGAACTCTGGAACGAGTATCTGAAGAAACTGGAGCAAGCAGGATATCAGCGTCGAAACCAAACTCCCTGAAATCAAACAACCGCTCGCCCGAGCGATCATCAAGAAACCATCCGGCCTCTAACGAATGAACGATCAAAAAACCACCCACTTCGGCTTCCGTGAGGTCCCCGCGAGCGAGAAGGCCAAATTGGTAAAAGCCGTGTTCGACTCGGTCGCGGACAAGTACGACATCATGAACGACCTCATGTCCCTGGGCATTCATCGGATTTGGAAACGGATCGCCTTGCAGCTGAGCCACGTGCGTGCCGGGGAGAAGGTTCTGGATCTGGCAGGCGGCACAGGCGACATGACATCTCTCTTCCAGAAGCGGGTCGGACCGAACGGGCGCGTTATTCTTTCCGATATCAATGCCGAGATGCTGAAACGTGGCCGCGACCGTCTGATAGACGAGGGCGTGGTCGACAACGTGAGCTATGCGCAGATCGACGCCGAAAAACTGCCGTTTCGTGACAACCAGTTCGATTGCGTCTGTATCGCCTTTGGCCTCCGCAATGTAACTCACAAAGATGAGGCCCTGCGCTCGATTTATCGGGTCCTGAAGCCGGGTGGGCGGGCGATCATCCTGGAATTCTCGGAAGCGCAGGGTAAGGTGTTCAAGAAGGTCTACGATCTCTACTCGTTCAAGGTCTTGCCCATGCTCGGCAAGCTTGTTGCCAACGATGCCGAGAGCTATCAGTACCTGGCCGAATCCATTCGGATGCACCCCAACCAGGAAAAGCTCAAGCAGATGATGCTCGAAGCGGGCTTCGAGCGCTGCGAGTATTTCAATCTCACTCACGGCGTGGTCGCCGTTCATCGGGGCTATAAGGTCTGACCGTGACGGTTCGCCATCCGGTGTTGGCCGGTTTTCTCGCGGAAGCGCTGGAACGTGCGGTCGCGCACTATGTGAGCCTGGATCCCCGAAGCCGCGAGTTGCTGGCGCCGATCGCGGGCAAAGTGATCGAACTCAAACCGCGCCCGTTCGATTTCTCGATCTACTTCTGCCCTACCGATACGAGCGTGCAAGTACTCGGCGATTTCGGAAGTCGACCAGACGTGACGCTGGCTGGTTCGATTCTGGCCTTCACCAGGCTCAGACTCGGCGAATCCCCGAGGCAACTCCTCTCTTCGGGCGACATCGAAATCGACGGCGACATGGAGACGGCGCGCCGCTTCCAGGCACTGTTCGAGAAACTGAACGTCGACTTCGAGGCTCAACTTGCCCAATATACTGGTCAAGCGTTTGCCTCGACCTGCTTCGAGCTCTTTCGCTCAGGACTCGCCTGGTCCAGGGACACCCTCAACACCTTGAGACTCGATCTCGCTGAATATTGGCAGGAAGAAAGCCGGGAACTGCCGGCACAGACCGAGGCCGACGCCTTCTACGCCGAAGTCGATCGGCTGCGTGCCGATTGCGACCGCCTCGAAGTCCGAATAGAACGGATTCGCCGCTCGTTGCAGGCTACCCCCTCGGATCCCGAGTCCGCTGTCTAGGGAACTCCCTCTCGTGGTCCGACCGAAGCTAATCAGGCGCTTGCTACACATTCAACGCGTGCTGGTGCGCCACGGCCTGGACGAATTGGTACTGGCCACTCATTTGTTCCGGCCAGTCCGCTTCGTCGCTGCCCTATCCCCGAATTACTGGCTGGGCTCCAAAGACCAACCGCGCGGCGTCCGAATCCGAAAAACGTTGGAAGACTTGGGTCCGATCTTCGTCAAGTTCGGCCAAACCCTGTCTACCCGCCGGGATCTACTGCCGGACGACATCGCAGAGGAACTGGTCAAGCTTCAAGACCGCGTGCCGGCTTTCCCCGGCAGCGAAGCCAAAGCCATCGTCGAGCAGGCCTTGGGACAGTCGGTCGCCCAAATTTTCGCCGAGTTCGACGAAACGCCGCTGGCCTCCGCCTCCGTCGCGCAAGTACACGCGGCAAAGCTGCACGACGGACAGGCCGTAGTGGTCAAAGTGCTTCGACCCGGCATCGAGAAGCAGATCCGGTCCGACATCGCCCTTTTGTACGAATTGGCCAGGCTCGCTCAACGCTTCTGGTCCGACGGCCGGCGCCTTCGGCCAGTCGAGGTCGTCGCCGAGTTCGAAAAAACCATATTGGATGAACTCGATCTGGTGCGCGAGGCCGCCAATGCCGCGGAGATGCGGCGTCGCTTTCAGGATTCCGAAATCCTTTACATCCCTAAGATCTATTGGCCGTATACGCGACGCCAGGTCCTGGTCATGGAGCGCATTTCCGGCATTCCGGTCGGCGAGGTGGAAACTCTCAGGCGCGAAGGCGTCGATTTTAAACTCCTGGCGGAACGAGGCGTGGAAATCTTTTTCACCCAGGTGCTGCGGGATAGTTTCTTCCACGCCGACATGCATCCCGGCAATATTTTTGTCACGCCGCCCGCCCGGTACATCGCCGTCGATTTCGGCATCGTCGGCAGCATATCGCGGGAAGACAAGCGCTACGTCGCGGAAAACCTCCTGGCGTTTTTCAACCGCGACTACCGCCGCGTCGCGGAAATGCATATCGAATCGGGTTGGATTCCCAAAACCACCCGCGTCGAGGAATTCGAGTCCGCTATACGCGCCGTGAGTGAACCGATATTCGAGAAGCCGTTGAAAGATATCTCTTACGGCCATCTGTTATTGCGGCTGTTCCAAGTGGCCCGCCGCTTCGACATGGAAGTGCAGCCGCAACTGGTGCTGCTACAAAAGACTCTGCTGAACATCGAAGGACTTGGCCGCGAGCTCTATCCCGACCTCGATCTCTGGCAGACCGCGAAACCGTTTCTGGAACGCTGGTTCAAGGACGAAATGGGACCCAAGGCCAGCCTGAAGAAAATCCAGGCGCAATTTCCGGGATGGGCGGAAAGCTGGCCCGAGATGCCGATGCTGATCCACCGCACGCTGGAAAATGCGGCAACCGGAAAGCTGACGGTGAATTTCGAATCGCGCGAGCTCGAGCAGATCCGTCAGGAAATCGTGCGGAGCCGGCGACGTCTGCTTATCGGAATCACCGGCGGAGCCCTGCTCATCAGCGCGGCAGTCCTATCAGGCTCCGCGCCGCTCGCCATCGCCGGCGTAGCTGGCACTCTAGGCGTGCTCCTGCTCGTAGGAGCCTGGCTCTGATCCTCGCAATTTCAAAACATTCGATGGGGATGGCATTCGCTCCTAAGAGCTTCCCCTATCAGCCATCCTGTCTTTAGAGCTTTTACTAATCCAATAGATGGAATAAAAAAATTTTCCCGTATGGCGCGCCCGAGCATCGCCGGTTGGAGCCGGAATTGCCCGAAGGGGCACGCGAGGGAGCGCGTGCGGCGACAGAGGTACACGGACGTGCCTTCTGTCGCCCCTGGCGCAAGCCGGCGACGCGCAGGATCAGCGCGCCATCCGGGTGCCCTTTTCTTTGGTTTCGCTGATTCACACCCTCCTTGGTGCGAACCCTTCGGGCGCGCTTCGCGCGTCCAAGTTTGTTCCTGACAAACTTGTCTTTTGGGCAAGCAAAAGACCAATTCGCCGGGAGCGAATTCGGACAGCCGAAGGCTGGCCCGAAGGGCAAACTCCAGGGACGGAGTTTGCAGCGAAACTCGCCGGCGGGGCGAGACCCGCTCAAAAATAGCTTGCTGCCGAAGGCAGCTTCCTTATTCGAGGGCACAACAGGGATGAAAACGCTCTAAACTGCAACCGTTACGTACGAATGACAGACATGAGACCGTAGCTCATCCCGACGACTCGAATCGATTTCTTTGTTATGATTTCGGGTCATTTTCATAGATTTCCTCGGTCACAAACGTATAAGAAAGGACGGTCCCCATGGCGCGCACAGAAACCCCGGTTTGTGAATTCGGCAAGAAAGCACCTGATTTTGCTCTGCCTGGCGTGGATGGCCAGATCTGGACTCTGGAAAAATGCAAGGGTCCCAACGGGCTCCTGGTGATGTTCATCTGCAATCACTGCCCCTATGTAAAGGCCGTGCAAGATCGCATCATTCGGGACGTCAAAGAACTCAAGGAATACGGCATCAACGCCGTAGCTATCATGTCCAACGACCCGACGGACTACCCCGAAGACTCCTTCGAAAACATGAAAATCGTCGCGGAGCAGCTCGGCTATCCGTTCCCGTACCTGTACGACGAAACTCAGGAAGTCGCCAAAGCCTACGGAGCTGTCTGCACGCCGGACTTCTTCGGCTATAACAAGGACTTGGAACTGCAATACCGCGGACGACTCGACGCGAGCCGTAAGGAAGCCGCCCCGCCGGACGCAAGGCGCGAGCTGTTCGAGGCCATGAAGCAGATCGCGGAAACCGGTAAGGGACCGGAGGAACAAATCCCGAGCATGGGCTGCTCGATCAAATGGCGGGAACCGCCAGCCCCTGAAAAAGCCGAGAAAAAAGAAGTCGAAAACAAAAAATCCCTTTCTTTCAAGCGCATCACCGATTTCGATCTCGCCGGAAAACGCGTTCTGATCCGCGCGGACCTGAATGTCCCGATAAAAGATGGCAAAGTCACCAGCGATACCCGCATACGCGCTAGCTTGCCCACGATCGAGCACTGTCTCAGAGCCGGCGCCAAAGTGATGGTGATGTCCCATCTCGGGCGGCCGACCGAAGGCGAATATTCCGACGAGTTTTCGTTGAAACCCGTGGCCGACCGTATGACCTGGCTGCTTGGCCGCAAGGTACCCCTGATCAAGGACTGGCTGAACGGTGTCGATTTACATCCACGCGAGATCGTCCTATTCGAGAATGTCCGCTTCAATAAAGGTGAAAAGAAGGACGACGAAGCCTTGGCCAGAAAACTGGCCGCTCTTTGCGACATCTACGTGATGGACGCCTTCGGCACCGCTCACCGGGCCGAAGCTTCGACCCACGGTGTCGGCCGTTTCGCGCCCGAGGCCTGCGCCGGTCTCCTGCTGGCGGCCGAGCTCGACGCTCTTAGCAAGGCGCTGGAAAACCCGGAGCGCCCCTTTCTCGCGATCGTCGGCGGGTCCAAAGTATCCACCAAGCTGACGGTGCTCGACTCACTGGCTTCCAAGGTCGACCAGCTCATCGTCGGTGGCGGCATCGCCAATACCTTTATCGCCGCGGCAGGTCACTCGGTGGGCAAATCCTTGTACGAGGCCGATTTGATTCCCGAGGCCAAGCGTTTGATGGAACAGGCGAAAACAAGAGGCGCAGAAATTCCGATTCCAACCGACGTGGTTTGCGCGAAAGAGTTCTCGGAATCGGCACAAGCAACGGTCAAGAAGGTGGGCGATGTAGCCGACGACGATCTGATCCTCGACATCGGACCGGAAACCGCGGCCCGTTATGCTGAACTGGCCAAGTCGGCGGGCACTATCGTTTGGAACGGTCCGGTCGGCGTTTTCGAAATCGATCAATTCGGTGAAGGCACCCGCACCCTGGCTATGGCAATCGCGGAAAGTAGCGCATACTCCATCGCCGGCGGCGGCGACACGCTAGCCGCGATCGAAAAGTATGGAATCGGCGATCGGGTGTCTTATACCTCGACGGGGGGCGGCGCTTTTCTGGAATTCCTGGAGGGAAAAACGCTCCCGGCGGTCGCCATGCTGGAAGAACGGGCCAAGTAGTCTTTTCTTCGACTCCGCAGCGCGAGGGAGAGCACCCGGCGCTGTCCTTCGCGCTTTGTTTTCTCGGCGGTCTGAACCTTGCAAGCGCGTTGACGGTCTGGATTATGAAGCTTCGACCAAAACTGGAGGGGGACTGCTGGAGGCGGAGTACGTTCCGCTTCGCAGTGTGGATGCTCTGCGTCAAGACCTCTCTTTTTAGGTAGAATATCCTATAAGGCAATTGTTTTTATTAACTTTTTATTCAATCGATTGTAAATCGAGGATACATCACATATGGCAAGAGTAACCGTCGAAGACTGTCTAGAGCATGTCGACAACCGCTTTCAACTCGTTTTGCTGGCGACCAAGAGAGCCCGCGAACTGTCCCGTCACCCCGACGCTGCCAAAGTGCCGTGGGAAAACGATAAAGCGACCGTGGTAGCGCTTCGGGAAATCGCCGAGGGTCTGATCACCCGCGACTATCTCACTGCTGACACCAAACAGGAACGGTTCGCCATCGAACGTCCGGCAGCGCCTAGCCCGGAGGCTGCCGGCATGGAGAAACTCGAGGAAGACGACTTCGAGTAAACCGGTCCGAATCCCGGGGTGTTATGAACCAGCTGCTTCCGAAAGAAGTCACCGAACTGCCGAATGAGAAGCTCATTCGCAGGCTTTGCAGCTTGGTCTCGACCTATCTCGACAGCGCTCAGGTTGACGAGATATACCGCGCTTATCAGCTCGCCCTTTCCGCCCACGAAGGCCAATTTCGACTGACCGGAGAACCGTACATTTGCCATCCGCTGTCCGTCGCCATCATTCTTGCGGAAATGCGCATGGACGCGAAAGGCATCATGGCGGCCATCCTGCACGATGTCATCGAAGACACCCCCGTCACTAAGGAACAGTTACGCGAACAATTCGGAGACGAAGTCGCCGAACTGGTCGACGGGGTCAGCAAACTGACCCAGCTCGATTGTAAATCCAGGGCCGAGGCGCAGGCTCAGAATGTCCGAAAGATGGTGCTCGCGATGGTCAAGGACCTCCGCGTCATCATGGTCAAGCTGGCAGACCGTCTCCACAACATGCGCACCCTAGGAATCATGTCGCCGACGCGGCGGCGGCGTATTGCGCGCGAGACCCTGGATATCTATGCGCCGATCGCCAATCGACTCGGCATGAACGAAATGCGGCTCGAACTCGAAGAACTGGGGTTCGCCGCGATGTATCCGATGCGTTACCGAGTGCTGGAACAATCGGTAAAAAAGGCGCGCGGCAATCGCAAAGAAGTGGTGGCGCTGATCGAATCCACGATCACCAAACGATTACACGATGCCGGACTGGTCAATTGCGAAGTGATCGGACGGGAAAAGCATCTGTACAGTCTCTATCAGAAGATGCGCACCAAGCACGTGTCCTTCTCCGGCGTCTACGACGTTTACGCCTTCCGCATCATCGCGGACCAGGTGGACGATTGTTACCGGGCGCTCGGCATCGTCCACAACCTCTATAAGCCGGTTCCGGGTCGCTTCAAGGATTACATCGCGGTGCCCAAAGCCAACGGCTATCAGTCCCTTCATACCGTATTGGTCGGACCTTACGGCCAGCCGCTGGAAATCCAAATCCGCACCCGTGCCATGCACCACCTAGCCGAGTCAGGCATTGCTGCACACTGGCTATACAAAAGCGACCAAGAAGAGATATCCAGCAGTCAGGCCCGTGCTCACGAATGGCTGAGAGATCTTCTGGAAATCCAGAAAAGTGCCGGCGATTCGATGGAATTCCTGGACAACCTGAAGGTGGACCTGTTCCAACAGGAAGTTTACGTGTTCACACCCAAGGGCAAAATCACCAAGCTTCCGCGCGGCGCGACGATTGTCGACTTCGCTTACGCCGTGCATACCGACATCGGCAACACCTGCGTGTCCGCCCGAATCGACCGCATGCTCGCGCCGCTCCAGACCGTTCTCGAAAATGGCCAGACCGTCGAGATCATCACGGCGCCCTGGGCCCGCCCCAACCCGCTCTGGCTTAATTTCGTCGTTACCGCGAAAGCGCGCGCCGCCATCCGCAGCTATCTCCGAAATTTCAAGAAACAAGAGGCGGTTGCCCTGGGCAGGCGCCTGCTGGAAAAGGAATTCAACGCCCACAACATGAGTTTCGAGGATGTTCCGAAAGAGCGTATCGACCAACTGCTAAAGGCACTCGAACTGCCCTCCCTAGAAGCCTTGCTGGAAGATATCGGGCTAGGCAACCGTTTGCCTTTCTTGGTCGTCCGCCAGTTCCTTCAGGCTGATGCCTCATTGGACGCCGGAAGCAAAGAGGAGAAGGGAACCGCGCTGTCGCCGCTCATCATCAAAGGCACCGAGGGCATGGTGGTCAATTTGGCCAAATGCTGTCGCCCGATACCGGGCGACCCTATCGTTGGATTCTTCAATCCGGGCAAAGGCATCGTCGTTCATCTCAGCGAGTGCAAGAACGTCTCGGAACTTAGAAAGAAACACATGAACTGGCTGGACGTGGACTGGGACAAGCAAGCCAGCGGCGAATTTCCGGCCGTCATCCGCCTCGAACTGATGAACCAGGTGGGCACTCTGGCGAAAGTCGCTTCCACCATCTCCCGCATGGGTGCCAACATCGAGAACGTCCAGATCACCAATCAGGACAGCCAGATTTCTACCGACATCATCACCTTGATGGTCAAGGACCGCGTCCATCTCGCCTCGGTCATGCGAGAACTCCGAAAATTGTCGGTCGTTTTGAAAATTTCCCGCGTAAAGTCCGAACTCAGAAAGAAGCAAAACCATGGAAAAACAAATTATTCAGACTGACCTGGCTCCCAAGGCGATCGGCACCTACTCCCAGGCCGTGAAAATCGGCGACACCGTTTATCTATCCGGACAGATTCCGCTCGATCCCGCCACCATGACCATGGTCGAGGGCGGAATGGACGTGCAGATCCGGCGCGTGTTCGACAATCTCAAGGCCGTGGCCGAAGCTGCCGGGGGTAGCCTCCGGGATGTTGTCAAACTCAACGTGTTCCTGACCGACCTCGCCCATTTCCCGCTGGTGAACGAAATCATGGCGGAGTATTTCGCCGAGCCCTACCCTGCCCGTGCCGCTATCGGCGTAGCGTCACTGCCGCGCGGCGCCGGCGTCGAGATGGATGCGGTCATGGTTGTGGCGAAGTAGTAGGCGCACGCGACTATTTGGCTTCGCAAGTCCGATCTCTCGACGAGCTCCCGGTATCCGCCCTGAAGGGCGCCGGGGCGCACACGCTCAAGCGGCTAGAAAAGCTGAGCATTTCCACCGTCGGTGATCTGCTGTTCCACCTGCCGCTGCGTTACGAGGACCGGACTCGCGTCACGCCCATCGGCCAACTGAAACCCGGCGACCATGCACTGGTGGAAGGCCGGGTTGAACTCGCGGAAATCCTCCCAAAAGGCCGTCGCTCGCTGATCATCCGGATTGGCGATGGTACCGGTTTTCTCGACCTCCGATTCTTTCACTACACGGCCAAGCAGCGCGAGCAACTGGCCCGAGGCAAAAGACTCAGCTGTTACGGCGAAGTGCGGACGGGCTACGCCGGGTTGGAAATGACCCATCCCGACTACAAGCTGATCGACGATATGGACGCCGACGTTTCGGAGCAAGCGCTGACGCCGGTTTATCCGTTGACTGAAGGCATCCATCAGAAAGCCATTCGCCGACTGGCCGCGCAAGCCTTGTCCATGGCGGACGAATCGCGGCTTCCCGACTTGCTGCCCGAGCCGCTGATCCCGGCAGGGTATCGCTTACCGCTTCGGGACGCTCTCCGGCTGCTGCATCAGCCGCCCGCCGGCTGCAACGAAACATCACCGAAGCTAACCGCGGCCCGGTCGCGCCTCGCCTTTGAGGAACTCCTCAGCCATCATCTGAGCCTCGGTCGTTTCAGAACCCAGATGCAAGCTCATCGAGCACCGGTTCTGGCGATCAATCGGCAGGCGGCGGAGCGGTTTGTGCGCAGCCTGCCGTTCGCTCTGACCGGCGCTCAGCAGCGCGTTATCGCCGAAATCGAAGCCGATTTGTGTTCCGATCGCCCCATGATGCGGCTGGTTCAGGGTGACGTCGGCTCGGGTAAGACGGTCGTCGCGGCCTATGCCGCATTGGCCGCATTGTCGTCCAACTACCAGGTCGGCATCATGGCCCCGACGGAGCTCCTGGCCGAACAGCATTTCCGCAACTTCCGCCAGTGGCTCGAACCCTTCGGCGTGCAGATCGCCTTCCTGTCCGGACGCCTAAAAGGCGAAGCCCGAAAAACCGAACTCGAGGCGATCAGTAGCGGCGCAGCCGGCATCGTCGTCGGCACCCATGCACTGTTTCAAGAACAGGTGGTATTTCACCGCTTAGGGCTCATCATCATCGACGAACAGCACCGATTCGGCGTCCATCAGCGGCTGGCGTTACGCGAAAAAGGTCTTCAGGATGGCTTGTATCCGCACCAGCTCATCATGACCGCCACACCGATTCCGAGAACTTTGGCGATGCTCGGGTATGCCGACCTCGATCTTTCCGTCATCGACGAGCGCCCTCCCGGACGGACGCCGGTCAAAACCGCGGTTATTCCGACCAGCCGCCGCGCGGACATTATCGCCCGCATTACCGATTGGGTGTCCAAAGGCCGGCAGGTATACTGGGTGTGCACGCTGATCGAAGAATCCGAGGTCTTGCAGTGCGAAGCAGCTGAAAAGACCGCTGTCATGCTGGCCGAAGCCCTTCCGAATGTGCGCGTTGCTCTGATACACGGGCGTTTGAAGCCTGCCGAAAAGGAAGCCGTCATGTCGGCCTTCAAGGAAAGACATTTCGATTTGCTGGTGGCAACCACCGTGATCGAAGTCGGCGTGGACGTCCCGAACGCCAGCCTGATGATCATCGAGAATGCCGAACGCTTGGGACTGGCGCAGCTGCACCAGCTTCGCGGGCGGGTCGGACGCGGACCCGGCGAAGCTCATTGTGTCTTGCTGTACCAGCCGCCTCTTTCGGAAACCGCCAGACAGCGCTTGGGGATTCTGCGGGATTCCGACGACGGCTTCGTCATCGCCGAGAAGGACCTTGAACTGCGGGGCCCCGGCGAACTCTTGGGAACCCGGCAGACCGGGCAAATTCAGTTCCGCATCGCCGACTTGACGCGCGACGGCCCCCTCCTGGATGCTGTTGCTCAATCGGCCGCTATTCTGCTGAAGGATTATCCCGACCGCGCCGAACGCCTGATCCGGCGCTGGGTCGGCCATTCGGTGCAATATGCCGGCGCTTGAATGGCGACCTGAATGGCATCTCGACATTTTTCCTGATGCCATTACGGTCTTCCAAAGCGAATACGGCAACGATAAAAGTCCGTCTTATCCCCGCCTCGAGGAAACAGATAGCCATACAACCCGTTCGCTCGGAGGCTGTCGAACGGGCTCGTCCTGAGCCGAGTCGCCGGGATAGGTTCCAAGCTCCCTGACACACGATGACGACACTTGTTATGAATCCGACAAACCGGAGATAAGAGCCATGAAACTCAACGCAGAAACCTTAAGACATATGAAGTCGGTAAAACCGATCCCGGTGCTGACGGCTTACACCACTCCGGTCGCCCGTTCTCTCGAAAAAGCGGGGATTCCGGTCATCCTGGTCGGAGACACGGTGGGAATGGTTGAAATGGGTTTCGACAGCACGCACCACGTCACCATCGAACATATGGAGTACCATGTCGGCGCTGTCCGCCGCGGCGCACCGAACACCCATATCATCGGCGATCTTCCATACAACAGCGATCGCGATCCGGCAACGGCCTTGAAAAGCGCCAAACGGCTGCTGGACGCCGGTGCCGACAGCATCAAGCTGGAAGGTCCGAAGTACGACGTGATTGCGCATCTCGTCGCCAACGGAATCGATGTGGTCGGCCATACCGGCTTGACGCCCCAGACGGCCTCCGATTTCCGGCAGGTCGGAGGAAACAAAAGCGACGCGGAACGCATCTTGAGCGAAGCGATCGGCATCTCCGAAGCTGGCTCGTTCATGGTGGTTCTCGAGCACATACCGGCAGCCCTGGCGAAAACGATCACGCAGTCGATCAAAGTGCCCACCGTGGGGATCGGCGCGGGCGCAGGGTGCGACGGACAGGTTCTGGTCATCAACGACGCGATCGGGCTTGGAGATTATTGGCCGCCGTTTTCGAGACAGTACGCCTACGTTGGCAAAGCGATAGTCGATGTCGCCGAGCGATTTATGAAGGAAGTCGGGGACGGCACCTTCGTGGACCATGTTCTCCAGATGCGCGCTTCACGGACCAAGTAAGGGGATGCGCTCGAGCGGATGGCGAGTTCGGCGACCTAAGCGGCCGCTCCGATCAAACCGCCGCATCGGAGGCGCAGCTAAGCCATTCCTTGCGGCTCAATATATTTGGCCGATCCAGAAAGCCCACTCCCTCTGTTAGAATTTGCGGTTTGTTCTTGAGAGCAACCATTGACGACACGCAGCCAACTTTTCCGCCGAGCACCGGACTGGTTTCATCCCGGAAGCAGTCGGCGTAGCCGTATCCCCGACGGCCTCCATTCCTGGCTTTTCGAAACCGGTTCGCTGACCCGCCGGGTTCGCGACCTCTGCGGCGGCGAGTTCCGCCTCCGAGTGCTACAGCAAGACTGGCTGAGACCGTTCGCCGACGAATCGAGGGCGCTTAGACTTAGACCTTCGCGGGTCGCATTGGTACGCGAGGTCTCCCTTCAGTGCGGTGAGGAGCCTCTGGTGGTGGCGCGCAGCATCATACCGGCAAGCATTCGCCGCGGCGCTCAGCACCATTTGGCGTCTTTGGGCAACCGCCCACTGGGAGAGGTTCTTTTCTCCGATCCCAAGCTGAGGCGCCTCGGGTTGGAGCTAGCCGTCGTCGAAAAGGCAGAGCGGCTTCCCGGAAGCCTCGACGTGCTTGATACTGTCGAATCGTCCGAGCGGATCTGGGGTCGACGCTCACTGTACGCCATCGCGCACGGAAACCTCTTAGTCGCTGAGTTCTTTCTACCTTCTCTGTTGAAACGAGAAGCGAGCCTATGATCGAGCAACCGACCTTCGGACTTTCCACCCAGCGTCTCGAGCTTTACTGGAGGCTGACGCGGATGGACAAGCCCATCGGCATCTTCCTTCTGCTGTGGCCGGCCGCATGGGCGTTATTGATCGCCGGAAACGGCAAGCCTGATATCTTGGTAACCTTCGTCATCGCGACCGGCGTCGTGCTGATGCGAGCGGCGGGCTGCGTGATCAACGATTACGCCGACCGTGACTTCGATCCTCATGTGAAACGCACAAAATCACGCCCGATCGCCGCTGGGTTGGTATCCCCTAGGGAAGCGCTTTGGCTGTTCGTCATACTCTGCCTCGTGTCGTTCGGCCTGGTTCTCCTTACCAACCCGCTCACGATTGCATTGTCGGTTCCCGGCGCTTTCCTCGCCGCGTCCTACCCTTTCATGAAGCGCTACACCTATCTTCCCCAAGCCTACCTGGGGCTAGCCTTCGGCTGGGCCGTGCCTATGACTTTCGCGGCCCAAACGGGTGGTATTCCGTGGATCGGCTGGGAACTTTACTTCACGACCATCCTGTGGGCTCTGGTTTACGACACCATGTACGCCATGGTGGATCGGGACGACGATCTCAAAATCGGCGTGAAATCCACCGCCATTCTGTTCGGCGATATGGATAGAGTCTTGATCGGAATGCTTCAGATCTTCGTGCTGCTGCTTCTTTATGGGGTGGGTAGGCAGACCGGGCTGGGATTGCCCTATTTCTTGGGACTCCTGGTTGCTGCTGGACTATTCGCCTACCAGCAATTTCTGATACGGAAGCGCGACCGCGACGGCTGCTTCAAGGCGTTTTTGAACAACCATTGGTTCGGTGCGACGGTGTTTGCGGGACTTGCGGCGGATTACCTGTTGCGCGCATAGACCACCCACATCACATATTCACGTAATTCGGCCCGCCCCCGCCTTCAGGTGGTACCCAGTTGATGTTTTGCGCCGGGTCCTTGATATCGCAGACTTTGCAGTGAACGCAGTTCTGCGCGTTGATCTGGAATCGGGCCGGTTCTCCTGGCGCCTCCACGATTTCATAAACCGCTGCCGGACAATAGCGCTGTGCCGGTTCGTCGTACAACGGCAGGTTCTGTGAAATCGGGATAGAAGGATCGGTCAGAACGAGATGACAGGGCTGGTCTTCCTCGTGATTGGTGTTGGAGAGATAAACCGAGGACAGTTTGTCGAAACTCAGTACGCCATCGGGCTTAGGATAATCGATCTTACGGCTGTCCGCGGCTCGATCCAACGAGGCGTGATCCGGAACACGATTGTGTAGGGTAAACGGAAGCTTTCCGCGGAAAATGTTCTGATCGAGCCAAATGAACGCGCTTCCAACGAGCGTTCCCAATTTCGCCAGTGCGGGACCGAAGTTGCGACCCCGGAACAACTCGTCATAGACCCAGGACTCGCGATAGCGCCCGTCCAAATCCGGGATTCCTCCCGTTTCCAGCACCTCGAATACCGCTTCCGCCGCCAGCATGCCGGTTTTCATGGCGGTATGATTGCCCTTGATCTTCACCGGGTTGAGAAATCCGGCCTCGCAACCCGCCAGCACGCCGCCTGGAAAAGAGAGCCTGGGCACTGACTGCCAGCCGCCCTTGTTGACCGCCCGCGCACCGTAGCCGATCCGGGTTCCGCCTTCAAGGAACCGGCGCACGATCGGATGATGCTTCCAGCGCTGCATCTCGCTAAACGGATTCAGATAGGGATTCCGGTAATTCAGGGCGACAATGAACCCGACCGAAACCAGTCCGTCTTCACTGTGGTAGAGAAAACCGCCGCCTTCCGTTTCATTGTCCAAAGGCCAGCCTAGCGTATGAACCACGTGCCCTGGCCGGTAGCGGGACGGATCGATGCGCCAGATTTCCTTGATGCCGATGCCGTAATGCTGCGGATCGATGTCCCTCCGCAAGTCGAAGCGCTCCATCAGCCGCTTGCCCAAATGTCCGCGGCAGCCCTCTGCGAAAATCGTATAGGGCGCGCGCAGCTCAACGCCGGGCTGATAGTTCGGCTTTTTTGAACCGTCCTTAGCAACACCCATGTCGCCCGTCACTACGCCGGCTACCGAACCGTTCTCGTCATAAAGCACATCGGCCGCGGCAAAGCCGGTGAAAATTTCGGCGCCGAGCGTTTCGGCCTTTTCCGCCAGCCAACGGCACAAACGGCCCAGGCTGATCACGTAGTTGCCCTCGTTGCGCATGGGCTTTGGTATCAGAAAGCCGGGCGCCTTGACCGAGTTTTTTTCGCCGATGAGGTAATGCAGTTCGTCGTGTTCGACAGGTACAGTGACCGGCGCGCCCTGCTCTTTCCAATCCGGGAACAGTTCGTTCAGAGCGGTCGGCTCGAACACGGCACCGGAAATGATGTGGGCGCCGACCTCGGCTCCTTTTTCGACGACGCAGACCCGGAGAGACTTTCCCGCCTCATTCGCCAGTTGCATCAGACGACAAGCGGCGGAGAGCCCCGCGGGGCCGGCCCCTACGATGATGACGTCAAACTCCAGACTTTCGCGGTTCACGCTCGCCCCTTGGACAGAGCCTCGATCAAGGCTGGCAGCACGTCGAACAAATCAGCCACCAAACCGATATCCGCCACTTCGAAGATGGGCGCGTCCGGGTCCTTATTGACCGCGACGATGGTGCCCGCGTCCTTGATTCCCGCGAGATGCTGTATCGCTCCGGAGATGCCGAAAGCCAAATAGAACTCGGGCGCGATGATCTTACCGGTCTGCCCCACCTGCAAGTCGTTCGGAACCAATCCTGCGTCCACCGCCGCGCGGGATGCGCCGACCGCCGCGCCCAATCGATCCGCTAGCGCATAGATTAAATCGAAGTTTTCCTTGGTTCCTAAACCCCGACCGCCAGACACTACTACGCGGGCCGACTGAAGATCCGGACGCCCGCCGGACGAACTTTCGACCCGGAGAAAACGCGTGTGCGTCGGACAGTCGAAATCGAGGCTGATTTTTTCCACAGGTGCCGATCCCGATTCAGGAACCGCCTTGAACGAGGCTGTGCGCACCGTCGCGACGACGATGCCGGGCGGCGTTTCGACTGTCTCCACCGCGTTCCCTGCATAAATCGGCCGCTCGAAAACATTCCGGTCGATCACCCGCATGACATCGCTCACTTGAGGTACGCCAAGCAACGCCGCCGCTCGCGGCAAAACATCCTTGCCGAAGGTGGTCGCCGGCGCTAGCACATGGGTGTAGTCTCTAGCCAGCGCGGAAATTTGCGGCGCAAGAACCGCCGCCACGGGATTCTGGTTGGCAACATGTTCGACCAGTAGCACCCTGGTCACGCCATTCAGCCGGGCCGCTGCTTGCGCGGGCTTGTTCCCAGCATCGGCGAACACGGCCACATCGATCGCCTCCGGCTCGAGAGTCAGCGCGCAAGCCACGGTTTTCGAAGTCGAAAGATTCAAGGTTTCGCCGTCGTGCTCGGCAATGACCAATACCTTGCTCATGACAACAGCCCTCGCTCGCGTAGCGCCGCCACCAGCTCCTCGACCGAAGCTACCTTCCGTCCGGCCTGACGCTTCTCTGGAGGCGCGACTTTAACTAGCTTAGGTTCCGGCACGAACTCGACGCCCAGGTCCCCCGGCGTGACCGTTTCGATCGGCAGACGACGCGCCTTCATGATGTCCGGTAACTTCGGATAACGGGGAACATTGAGCCGCAGGTCGGCGGAAATCACTGCCGGTAGATCGATTGCCAGAAATTCGAGTCCGGCGTCGACCTCGCGGGCAACCGTGGCTGACTTGTCATTCAACTCGATTTTGGAAGCAAAGGTCGCCTGCGGCCAATCGAGCAGCGCCGCGAGCATCTGGGGCGTCTGATTGCAGTCGTCGTCTATGGCCTGCTTGCCCATCAGGATCAGATCGGGATTCTCGCGCCGCGCAAGCTGGGCCAAGGCGCGCGCGGCGTTGATGGGTTGAGGTGCCTTATCCAGCGGCATGTGGATCGCCCGATCTGCGCCTAGCGCTAGAGCGCTCCTCAATTGCTCCTGTACCGCCTGCGGCCCGAGCGAGACGGCCACGATCTCGGTCGCCTTGCCGGCCTCTTTAAGACGAATCGCCTCTTCCAAGGCGATCTCGTCGAACGGGTTCATGCTCATCTTCACCCCGTCCAGCATGACGCCCGTCCCGTCCGGCTTCACCTGAATGCGCACGTTGTAATCCACCACGCGCTTCACACTCACCAATATTTTCATGCGCCACCTCGGATGATTGGCGGGAGCGTATTCTTCGTCCCTAAGCCATATAATAGCCTTATGACTCGAAAAAGCACTCTTTCCGACATGACGTCCTCTCCGCAAATCAGCTACATCGACTCGCCCAGTCAACTCCAAGACTTCTGCCGCGCTGCCAGGAACTCCTCCTGGATTGCCGTCGACACCGAATTTCTCCGCGAAAAAACCTACTATCCCAAATTCTGCCTGCTCCAGATCGCGACCGCCGACCGGGTAGCTTGCATCGACCCGCTCGTCCTCGAATCCTTGGAACCGGTAGCGAATCTGCTGTTCGATCCCGCCATCACGAAGGTATTTCATGCTGCGCGGCAGGATTTGGAAATCTTCTTCAACCTCTGGGGAAAACTGCCGGCGCCGATCTTCGATACCCAGATCGCCGCTCCCTTGATCGGCTTGCCCGAACAGATCAGTTACGCCGGCCTCATTTCGGAACTGCTCGGCGTGAACCTGGGCAAAGGCCACGCACGCACCGATTGGTCGCTCCGGCCCTTGGCCGATGCCCAATTGCGTTATGCAGCCGACGATGTCATCCATCTCGGAACCGCTTATCTGAAACTCCGCCAGCGTTTGGAAGATTTGGGCCGCCTCGATTGGCCGGAGGGCGATTTCGCTGCCCTGCTCGATCCGAAGCTTTACGAGAATGCGTCCGATCAAGCTTGGCAGCGCATCGGCGGACATTATCAGCTGAACGCATCCCAGCTCGCCGTACTACAGGCGCTCGCGGCTTGGCGTGAGGATAACGCGCGCCAGCAGGACATTCCACGCAGTTGGCTGGTCAAGGACGAAGTTTTGTTCGATCTCGCACGGCTGCAGCCGACGACTGCCGACAAGTTCAAGCTGATCCGGGGGCTGGAGGAACGTACGCTCAAGCGTTATGGCAGCCAACTGTGCCGAATCATCGACGAGGCGAAACACCGCCCACCGCCGGCGGTTCCCCTCAGACCGCGGCAGGCCAAGAAGACGCCGGAACAGGAAGCGCTGCTTGATGTGCTGACTGCGGTGGTACGCCTGCGGGCCGCGCAGCACACACTGAACCCGGCGGTGCTCGCAGGCCGCAAGGATTTGGAACAACTGATGGATGACCCGGAGCAATCGAAACTGCTTCAGGGCTGGCGCAAGGCCATGGCCGGGGCGGAGCTCAAAGCGCTCCTTCAGGGCGAAAGACAGCTTAAAGTGGTTAACGGCCGCTTACAGATGGAACCGTATGGATGACGCTCCCTATCCCGAACTGATCTCGGCGCTGCGTAATCCCGCCGCTTACGATCATCCCACAAACACCATCGAAATCCGGGAGACCCATATTTCCTGGGTTTTGCTGACAAATCCCTATGCCTACAAGATCAAGAAGCCGGTGGATTTCGGTTTCCTCGACTTCACGACTCTGGAAAAACGCCGCCGGTTTTGCGAAGAGGAACTCCGACTCAATCGCCGGCTCGCTCCAAACTTGTATCTCGCCGTCGTCCCCATCACCGAAGATGCTCGAAACCCCCGAATCGGCGGCAGTGGCACCCCTATCGAATTCGCCATTAAGATGCGCCGCTTCGACGAGTCGGCCTTATTCGATCGCTTGTGTCAGGAAGATCGCCTCTCGCCTGAACACATGGACAAGCTGGCCGAAACGCTGGCGCGGTTTCACGCAAGCGTAAACCGCAGCACCGCCGAAGACGCCCACGGACTCCCGGAACAGATCCACGACACCGCAGAACAGAATTTCACCCACGTCGAGCCCTTACAGGACGATCCGATCGACCGCGCCAAACTCGAAGCCGTGCGCGCCTGGACGTCCGAGGTGTATTCGCGCTGCCGAGAGACCATGCTTGCCCGTAAAGCCGCTGGTTTCATTCGCGAATGCCACGGCGACCTTCACCTCGGCAACATCGTGCTCATCGACGACGAGCCCACGCCGTTCGACTGCATCGAATTCAGCGAAGACCTGCGCTGGATCGATGTCATGAGCGAGCTGGCCTTTCTGACCATGGATCTCGAAGTTAAAGGCAAAAGGAATTTAGCTTTCCGGCTTTTGAACCGTTACCTGGAGGTTACAGGAGACTACCGAGGGCTTGCCTTGTTCGATTTTTACCTCGTCTATCGCGCTATGGTGCGGGCCAAGATCGCCCAACTGACTCGAGCATCCACCACTGATTCCTCGAAACAGCAGGAATTATTGGCCCTTTATCGGCGTTACCTCGATTACGCTTCCGGTCTCATCCGGCCACCAAGCCCCGCATTGTTCATCACCCGCGGTTTTTCGGGCAGTGGCAAGTCCTATATCGCCGGCCAAATCGCCGAACGCCTCCCGGCCATACGCCTCCGTTCCGACCTGGAACGAAAACGCTTGGCCGGATTTAGCGAACTCGCCAATACTGGATCGACCCTCGACACCGGCATCTATACCGCCGATATGACGCGGAGAACCTATGACTATCTACTCGACACCGCCGAGGCGATCGTGAAATCCGGCGTCTCCGTCATCGTCGACGCCACGTTCCTGAAATATGAGTACCGTGAAAGCCAACGGTTGCTTGCCCAACGGCTAGGCGTCCCCTTCTTGATTCTTGATTGCCGGGCTCCGGTCGCCACGTTGAAAAGCCGCATCGAATCCCGCGCCTCACAGGGTCGAGATCCCTCTGAAGCCGATCTGGCGGTGCTCGAACGTCAGCTTGCGACGCATGATGAATTAACCGAAGAAGAGCAGCGCAATACGCTGGTGATCGAGACCAGCGGAGCGGTTTCGGTTGACGAACTTGTCAAGAAAATCGGCCTGAGTACGGACAAATCGTCCGATTAAGGTTTTTTCAACTGAATGGAACGACCCGATCCAAAGTAAAAACGAAAAACCCGACGCTTTCCAACGTTGTGCGAGAAATCAGATGAAGATTTTCTTGATATCCCTATTGGTTTTCTCTTTCGTTGGTTCTGCGTTAGGCCGGGATAAGATCGATCGCATGAATGCCGTTACCCCAGGATCGTTTACGCCAGATATCGTTAAGTGGAATGACGAACCGATACTCCCTAACGGCGCTCAGAGCGCAGTTCTGGTCGGCGATCCGAACAGAGCAGGTGTTTTCATCGCTTGGTTAAAATTTCCGCCCAACTACCCGATTCCACCGCACAAACACCCGTTTACCGAGGTCATTACAGTCCTACGCGGCAAATTATTCCATTTCTAATTCCGAAGTGAATTTATGATCCATGACCTATCACAGTAGAGCAGACAAAGTACAGTCAAACGTTTCCGCTATGGAGTAGAAATGGAACAACAAGCCCAAAAGTGCTAGGCCCTCATCCCCGGCCCTTCTCCAATCGCAAACGGTCGTTCCGGGAGCACCGAAACGACCCTTCCAATCGCAAACGGTCGTCCTGGGAGCACCAGGACGCCCCTTCCCAGAGGGAGAAGGGAGTTAAGCCCCTCGCCCTCTGAGAGAGGGGTTGGGGTGAGGGAATGCGCCGGCTGATGGGACGTTTCCGTTATTTCGGTTTTCGGTTCACACGTTGGCTCAAGTAACTAATTCAATTTCTAATTCTGAAGTGAAATTATGATCCGTGACCTAGCAAAATAGAGCGGACAAAGTGCAGTCGAATATTTCAGCTATGAGGTAGAAATGGAATAAGGAAATGGCGTCGGTGAAACATTCGACACGCAAAAAGGCGAGATGCTTAAAGCAGGTTCAAGTTTTGTGCTACCCGGAGATCATACCCATTATGTCTGGACGACTGACGAGGAAACGATCGTCGAGCTAATCGCCACCGGGCCATGGGATATCGTTTATACGAATCCTGCCGATGACCCACGTAAGAAGAAATAGTCGAAAAGTGTCAGCCTTTCGTTCTTTCCTTTTGATTTGAATAGCCCCGTTACTCCGCCCCTTGTCGTCCAACAGTTGGCAGGGCAAGAGTTTTCCGGATAAAAAAGCCAGGCTGCTGTTTGCCACTGTTGTTCGAACTCCAGCGGAGTTCGGCACCTCAGGGTTGAGGCCGTGAAAGGGCGGAAGGGCGTACGCGCTTATTCCGCCACATGGGAATCTCCATTCGGTGAATTGCGCTAAAGCTGATACGCCCTACACGTGTTGCTCGAGAAGATCAGCCTGAGTATGGGCAAAAGGATCATCCCGGTTTGTACCGCGGTGCCGAAGCGTACACAGGCTGGCGCCGGGCGAGGCGCCCCACGGCGAGACCCGCCGCGAGGAGGGTCAGGGTCGCTGGCTCCGGCACCGCTTGTTGCGCTGTCACGCTGAACTGGTCGAATCTCGATTTCGTTACAACAGAAACAACGTCGAGGGTGGGGCTGGTGTAGGCGAACTCGAAAGGAGTCAAATGCTGTACGTCCCACATTATCCAAAAGTCGTTAGTCCCAGGAGAGATAGTATTGACTCCGGTCACCCTGCCCCCGATTAACCCAAATTCCCCAAGGTTGACGAAGTCGACCTCGTCTAGGGTAAAGTCATGCCCATCAATGCTCAGATCAATGGAGATGAGGCTATCGATGGGCGAGGTCGGGGAGGCTGCGTCCCAGACGATGGTGCCGGTCACGGGACCGGGCACCGTGAAGTTCATGACGATGGGGATGGCCTCAGCCCTGGTCAGGGGCAGAAGGACGGCCAGGAAAGCCGCGACGGCCAGGTTCCGGGTCAGTCGGTTGCGCCTTCTGGTGGCCGATGCTGGCTGCGCGAGGGGGAGCGGAGCTTGCTGCAATTGTTCTTTTTCTTGGGTCTTGTTCATGAACGTCTCCTTTGTCCACGGGATGGCGGGCGGAATTACCCGGATTGCCTTCAGGCAAAAATAAAACCAGCATCGTATTCGTCTGTTTTTCATGGGCTTTTCTGAAGGCCATGACAGCGCACCCGGTACTGGGAAGGCAAAGCTAAAATTTAAAATTTTTTACATCGTCTTCAATAGAAAAGCGGGCGGCCGTGCTGCCGGAATCCACTGGTCGAAGCTTCCGAAACCAGACCCAGCGGCTTGGGCGGGTGAGCACAAAAAAAGAAAAAAGGGTCAAAAAGGTCAGGCTTTTGTTGTTTGCTTTCGATATCAACGCGCCCTAGCTGTGCAACCCCGCAATTCCCGACCGTTCACAATCCCAAGCGCTCAACCAACGAAACGAGAACGCGTCAGGTTTTGGTTATTTGCTTTGGGCTTCTTACGCGAAGTGACAGCTCACTGAGGTGGACAGCCCGCGTAGGGCGGAATAGCGTAGTCGCCTATTCCGCCCCATGGGAACCTTCCATTCGGCGCATTACGCTAGGCTAATGCGCCCTACACGCGCTTCATAAGAAGATCGACCTGAGTACGAGCAAGCCGTCCAGTTAAGATCTTCTTAACGGAATGGGATGACTTGATCCTGAGTAAAAGACAAAAGCCTGGCCCTTTCACAATCATGTAAACCAGCTGCCCGGTATATTTTGTGAAGGATCATATCGGTTTGTACCCTTATCTCACTGGCCCAATGGCCGCTTCGCTCCGTCGAAAACGATGAGCGTCGGGTTCACAACCTGCTTGGGATCCGCAGCTCGCGTACCCCCCGGTGCAACATAGTTCCGCTGAACAATTTTGATGTCCTCCCCTCGGGGGACCATCTCCTCGGTGATTTCTCGGCAATTCGGAAGGTTCCCGCAGTCGCGTGCGAAATAGTACACGTAGAGCTTGTCGGTGTTGCCAACCGTCTTTGAGAAAGCCGACGCGCTGCCCTCGAGACCCAGGCCCGAGACGTTGGTGACGCCCACCATAATCGGAATCCGGTTGGGCGCCAGGCTAGTGTACGTAGCGTTGCCGGTAGCCGTGCCGAGGGTACCCACAACGGCGAGGACTTCACCCGAGTCGAGGTTCTCCGCCGGGCTGATTTGGTAATCGGCATCCTGGGTATCACCAAGACAGTTCATGGGACGTTCGAGGCAGTGCTGGCCGATAAGGTCCACCGTGAGCAGCAGACTTTCGAACGGTCTGTCCTTGGCAGCGGGTTGCCCCCAATATTGTTTGACCGAATCGACCAGGTCCTTAACGTCAGCTTCGAGTCCGAGTTCGGAACGAGCGGTCCGCTCATCGTAGGCAGGTTTGGGATAAGGTTCGACCCGACGCGCCGTGTTCGCGTCCCTCACCCGGAGCACGGCGAGCTGGAGCTGCTGACGCCACCGATTACCGGCTTCCTCATCTTCCGACAGCGCATACCGAACGAGGATCATCAGATCATCCGCCCCGGAACCAAGACCAAGCCGCGCGACATCCGCCGACACGGGCTCGATGAACACTTGATCGCGATTTTGGACACCCGCCCGCAGTAACGCTTCGGCCACCTCCCGCGCCATCACCTCGTCCGGCGTGATAACGAAGAAACGCTGCTGATCGAACGCTGCTCCGGATTGCCGCTCAATGACCACGTTGTTGTTGCTGTTGCCGATGCTCGAGAATACCAGCATACGGGACGGGTTCGGCGACATCATGAAGAGAATGCTCTGCATGAAAGCATCATCGGCTACGGACTGGTAGATTTCATCCGTGGTGTCGATCTGGCCTTGATCTAGCCTTCTCGCGAGGAAATGTAGGTCTGCATCCCGAAATACCTTCCGGGCGGCGGTAGCTGCGCCAGTACAACCAGTGCCTCCCGCTCGTCGAGGCGGTACGTCCACAAGGTGTCGCCCGGCGCCGGGCCGAGCAGATCCCTCATGTTCTCGTCTACGAACTCGTCCGGCCAGAGCGGAACGGAAGGGATGAGATAAGGCGCCGCCGGGTTATTCCCGAGACAGCTCCCGACAGTCTCGATCGCGAACTTGCAGTCCTCGATCGTGAACAGATTCCAGGCTCCCCGCGCGACCTGATAGCCTTCTGCCTCGAGTTCGGTTTGAAGATTGCGGACCTTCCGCTCTAGCGACTCGGGGAGCTGATGATCGTTGTTCGGACCGTTGTTCCAGCCGTTCGCCGCGGTCGAAAATACAGTCACCGCCGCGGACACCAAACAAAGCATTTGGGTTCTCATAGGTCCTCCTGACCGACGATCGCGTCCTTGAATGAAGAACATCTGACGAAGGGCCCCGCTTCCCTGAAATGGGTCAAAGCAGAAGCGCCTTGCATCAAAGAATTTTCAGGTCCCCACAAGCTGGTAGATTACACGGGTCGGCTTATTGTTCCGCCGTCATGGGTGAGTCCGCGCCCTTCAACCACACGTCGACCCAGCCAAACGGAGGACGACCCTGGTGCTTTATAAAAAGCCCGCCTGAATAAGCCCTCGCTCCACGAAGATTCGGCAGCGCGAAGCGTGATTCCATTTAGAGCATTTTCTAATCAGATGTCCGGCAATGCTGAATAGTCCCGTATGGCACACCCTAGCATCGTCGGCTGTAGCTGGAATCGCCCGAAGGGGCACCCGAGGAACCGCGGGCACCGACAGTGGCGCACGGACGGGCTTTCTGCCACCCCCAGCTCAAACCGGCGATTTCACGTGTACATCAGCGATGAAACGCTCTGGCAATCCCGCCCGACATGGGACCGCTTTTGTCATTAGCGCGTCTCGATTTCTCCTCACCTGGACAGGGGAGGTCTAGGAAGAGGAGAAATCACCTCCATCGCCGTACAAATTCCTGCAAACGGTAGCGCCTTTGTCACTTGCGTCGCCGCAGGTCTAGCCCGAGAGTCGACCTTGACATCCTCGAGCTAAACCGAAAACCACTCTGATTATTTCCGGTAGATAGCAGCGTTACCCGGATGCTTTCACGCCGCATCAGACTCCTGTGGCTGCGGGGCCAACAAACGCTCCACAGCCTCCAACTGCTCCGGATTTCCGAGCAAACCGATCCGGTCTCCCGGAAGAAACACGGTCTGGGTCGACGGGTTGACCATCAGTTCGTTCTTGCGCTTGATCGCCACCAGTGTCGCGCCGGTCCGGGTTCGCAAGGCGGCTTCGCCCAGCAGTTTGCCGGCCAGGGGACTCCCCTCGGGCACTTTTCTCCAGGCGATATCGATCAGCTCGGAGGCGTCGAGCAGATCGCGGAGCAAGGCGTGCTCGCCCTGCGATTTGACCAAGGCCTCGTAGTTTTCGCGTCGCACCGTATCCGCGTAACGCCGGACTTCGTGCAGCGGAAAACCCAGTTGCAATAGCGTGTGCCTCAGCACCTGCAAGCCGCCTTCCAATTCTGGATGGATCACCAATTGCGCGCCCAATTCCGACAGTCGTTTGACGCCTGCCCGGGTCGCGGCGCGAGCGATGATCGGAAGATTCGGGGCAATGTCGCGGGCTGCCGCGACCGTCAATTCGGTAGCCGCTTCTTCAGGCAGAGTGACCACGAGCAAACGAGCCCGGTGCAACGCCGCATGGCTGAGGATATCCGAATTGGCCGTATCGCCTAAAAGTGTGGGAACCCCCCGTTTAGCTAATTTCTCGATCCGACTAATACGGAAATCGATGACCAGATACGGAATTCCCAGTTCGCCCATAACATCGACGATATGCGAGCCCACCCGGCCGTAACCGACCACCACAACGTGATCCGAAATCGACTCCTCCGCGGGCGTATGCGTCGAACCATGCCGGTTCAACCATCGCCACAGCGGCTGAACCCCGCGCAGGCTGCGTTGCAGCGGATCGACGCTGTGCAGCATGAACGGATTCACGACAATGGACAGAAGAGCGGCGGCCAATATCAACGCGTGTTGGCTCTCATCCAGAATGCCGAGACTCAGGCCGGTCTGATCCAGAATGAAGGAGAATTCGCCGATTTGGCAGGAGCCGGCCGCAACCACCAGCGCGGTACTCGCGGGGCGCGGGAAAGGCAATACCCAGACCCCCGAGACGATGAACTTTCCGATGACAACCAGAGCGGTCAGAATCAGTACCGGTTCGATATGTTCCACCAGGAAGGTCGGATCGAGCATCATGCCGACGGACACGAAGAACAGCACGGAAAAGGCTTCCCGGAACGGCAACAGATCGGATGCGACGCGGTGGCTGAGCGGCGATTCGCTCACCACGGCTCCCGCGACGAAAGCCCCCAGCGCCAACGAAACCCCGAACAATTGCGCGGCGCCCAGGGCGATACCCAAGGAGCAGGCCAGGACCGCCAGGATGAACAGCTCGCGCGAACGGGTATGGGCCACCCGCAGCAGCAGCCAGGGAATAAAACGTTTGCCTACGAACAGCATCACCACGAGAAAGCCCAAGGCCGAAAGCAGAGCGAGCCCAAGCGACTGCCATTCCATGGGCTTTCCGGTGTCGGCCAAATTGGGCAGGATCATAATCATAAGGACCGTGGCGATGTCCTCCATGACGCGCCAGCCGACCGCGACCTGGCCGTCCGGCGTATTGAGCCAGCCTTTGTCCATGAATCCTCGGAGCATCACGATAGTGCTGGCGATCGACAGCACCAGCCCCAAGACCAAGCCGGACTTGGGCGTCCAGCCCCAATACTGACTCAGGCCATAACCCAGTGCCAGCATGGTCAACATCTGCCCCAATGTGCCCACAATTGCGACGTCACGCACTTTCCACAGATCGGCGAAGGAAAAATGTAGCCCCACGCCGTACATTAGGAAGATGACGCCCAATTCCGCCAATTGGTTGATGGTGTGAGAATCGGCCAGATACCCCGGCGTGAACGGACCGATGGCCACGCCCGCGAGCAAATACCCCACGATGGATGGCAGGCCGATCCGTTGAACGATGAGCCCCCCAATAAAAGCTACGGTGAGCGTAACGGCAATATTTTCTAGTAATCCCAAATTATGCATACGGTATTTGACATCATGATGCTGATAGAATCCGTCGATGCGGTATGTATTTTTCAGCGCCGATCGAGATCCCTCTCCTCAATCGCCGGCGGTCGAACGCTGAGGCCACCGGCGAACGCAAATGGGTCGCCGCCGCTTTGGCGGCGCGGCCGCGAGCAAATAACTTTCACCATAACATAAACGTGTTGGCCAATCGCAGAAACATTCCGGGCGTTTTTGTTTCGCGGCGAATATACATAGTGAGTGGCGAGGAATTATTAATCAGGCCCGGTACCTGCCCAGCATGGGCTCACGCGGCTTGTTGCCGCGCCGGGGCATCCCTACCCCGGATAAACCCGGTCGATACGTATTGGCCGGGTTAATAATCGCGCCACTGCGTCGAAAGAACCGTCCCTCGGTCGGTGTGTCGCCTAAGGGTCTTTGACCACGGAACTTTCGTGCACGATCAGCACATCGGATTTCGAATCGGACAGGATGCGACGCGTCACGCTGCCCAGGAGCATCTCCTCGACGATCGTTTTCCCGTGTTTGCCGATAACGATCAGGTCCGCTTTGAACGATTCTTCCTTGGCCAGGATCAGACGAGCGGCATTCTCGTGCTCGACAACTCGAAAAATCCGGTGCGAGCCGTCAGAGACCTCGTCGATCAGCGAGTTGAGACCGCTCAGCGCTTGGCGTTGTGACTGAGCACGATAGTTGTCGATATCGTCCTCGACGACCCCCGCGTCCTGAAGCACGCCTTCGAAAGCCACGGCGGAACCATGGACAACCATGATGTCGGCGTCAGGTGCGATCCGCATCGCCATCTTCAAGGCGGCGACGGAGTGGGGAGAAAAATCGACCGGAACCAGGACGCGCCGATAAGGTGCGTCCGGCCGACGCTTAACCACGAGGACCGGCCTTTTGCACGTTCTGAGCAAGCGGTCTGCCGTTGTGCCGAGCAAGAAATCACGCCAAGGGCTTAGGCCGTGCGCGCCCAAAACCAGCAAATCCGCCTGCTCGGAGGCCGACAGGATCTCTTCCGGCACGGATCCGATCGCGACTCTTGAAAACGCGGCCACGTGGGTCTTCGCGGTGATCTTCAACTTCGCCGCGTCCAACCTCTGTTGCGCATCGTTGATCAGCTTCTCTTCGGCTCCGTCGTGCGTAAGGAGCATTTCGCGCACAACCGCCGGCGAAGTTCCGCTCACCACATGTAGCAGTTCCAGCCGTCCCCCCTGTTCCGCAGCCAGCATGGCCGCCCGGCAGGCAGCATTTGTGGCGTCATCCGAGAAGTCGGTTGCCGCCAATACAGTTTTCGGTGTTCTCAAATGGCCCTCCTCTTTGTGTAGGTGTCGGGATTCCGTTTTTGTTCCGGCGCGAAGCTTTCGGCGTATATGCCTGGAGAGGCGGATCACCGCTTTTTCCATTTCGGCGACGCTGAACACGAACATACCGGCCAGCATCACCTTCAACCATTCTTCCGGCGACAGATCGGTCGAACCGAATAGTACCTGCAACGGCCGGGTATGCGTGTAGGCGAACTGCAGCCCCGCACAGGCCGCGATCGCGATCAGCACATAGCGATTGCCGAACAGCCCTTCGAGCGAGAGGACGGATTTAAAAATATAGCGACTGTTGATCAGGTAGAACATCTCCGCCGCCACGACCGCGCTGACCGCCATAGTTCGCGCGGTTTCCAGGCTGGAGCCGCGATCCAACTCCCAAAGGAACAGACCCAGTGAGCCCGCCATCATGAGTACGGAGACCATCAGAATTCGCCAGCCGAAGAACCACGAAAGCAGCGATTCCTTAGGGTCGCGCGGCGGGCGGCGCATGATGTCGTGCTCGGGACGCTCGAAGGCTAAGGCAAGCCCCAAAGTGCTCGAGGTTACCATATTGATCCAGAGCACCTGAGCCGGTGTCAGCGGGAGTGCCAGCTCAAACAATATTGCGGCGATCACCACCAACGCCTCGCCGCCGTTGGTCGGCAGCATGAACAGAACGAATTTCCGGATGTTGTCGTAGATGCCCCGTCCTTCGCGAACGGCGTTGCCGATCGTAGCGAAATTGTCGTCGGCCAGCACCATATCCGCCGCTTCCTTGGCCGCCTCGGTACCCTTCAATCCCATCGCCACGCCGACGTCCGCGCGCTTCAGCGCGGGCGCGTCGTTCACCCCATCCCCGGTCATCGCGACCACCTGTCCCGCTGCCTGCAGTGCCTGCACCAAGCGCAGCTTGTGCTCTGGGCTGGCTCGCGCGAACACATCGACATCCAGTACCGCATCGCGCAATTGCGCGTCATCCATGCTCTCGATCTCGGCTCCGGTCAACGCCGGCCGATTGCGGCCGATCCCGAGCTGCGCGCCGATGGCGCGCGCCGTATCGACGTGGTCGCCAGTGATCATCTTCACCCGGATGCCCGCAGTTTTGCACGCTTCCACGGCCGCCACCGCTTCGTCTCGCGGCGGGTCAATGATGCCGACTAGCGCAAGCAACCGGAAACCGTTCTTCAAATCCGAAAACTGAACCTCGCATTGCGCTTCCTCGGCGGGCTTTGCTGCGATCGCGAGGAGCCGCAGTCCATCCGCGGCAGCATCCGCGGCAGCACGGCGCCAATACTCCAGATCCAGCAGCGCCTCCTGTAAGCAGCCCTGGCGATCGCACATCTCAAAGACCCGTTCAGGCGCGCCCTTGACGTAAACGGTTCCCCGTCCTTCGTGATCGTGGTTGAGCGTGGCCATGAGCCGATGTTCGGACTCGAATGGAATGGCATCGGTACGCGGTAAAGAATCCCGCTCCCACTTCGGGTCGATGCCGACCTTCATGGCGAATGCCAGCAGCGCACCCTCGGTCGGATCGCCCGCCACCTGCCAGGTCTCGTCGGCCGATTTACGCAGCTGCGCGTCATTGCAAAGCACGGCGGCACGGGCAATCTCGGCCAGCTCGGGATATTGATCGGGCGGCACCGCCTCCCCGCCCAGATGAATGCCGCCGTCCGGCGCATAGCCCACACCGCTCACCTCGAAGATGTGGTCGGCAGCGATCACCCGCTGCACCGTCATCTCGTTCCGGGTCAGGGTACCGGTCTTGTCGGAACAAATGACGGTGACCGAACCCAACGTTTCCACCGCCGGCAAATGCCGGATGATGGCGTTGCGGTGAGCCATGCGCCTAACGCCGAGTGCGAGCGTGATGGTCATGATGGCCGGCAGCCCTTCCGGTATAGCTGAGGCTGCCAGTGCCACGGCCATGATGAACATCTCTGCGGGCGGATGCCCGTGCCACAACACACCGATGGCATAGGTGGCCACGGACATAAAAACGATCGCCAGCGCGAGCCAATGGCCGAACCTTGCAATCTGGCGCAGCAAAGGCGTCGTCACCGACTGCACGCGCTCCAACATCGCGCTGATTCGGCCCAATTCGGTGTGAACGCCGGTTGCGACCGTCACCGCCGTCGCCTGCCCGGAAACCACTAGCGTGCCCGAATAAAGCATGCACGTGCGATCGCCCAGAGATGCATCGACAGGCACGGGAGCCACCGTCTTTTCCACGGCCTCGGATTCGCCGGTCAGGATGGCTTCGTTCACACGCAACCCTTTGGTCGCGATCAGCCGCAGATCGGCGGGCACTTTGTCGCCGGAGGTGAGCGCCACGATATCGCCGGGCACCAGATCCTCGGCCCGGATTTCGATGCGTTCGGCATCGCGGATTACAATCGTGCGCAGCGACAGCATGCCGCGGATCGCGTCCAGGGCTCTTTCCGCCTTGCCTTCCTGAATGAAACCGATGATGGCGTTAACGAAAACGGCACTCAAGAGAACAGCCGTGTCGACCCAATCGCCCAACATCGCCGTGGTCGCGCCGGCGACCAGCATCACGTAAATCAGGACGTTGTGGAACTGGAGGAGGAAGCGTAGCCAACCAGGGCGCCTACGCGGCGGCGGAAGACGGTTGCGACCGAAACGCTTCAGCCGTTGCCACGCCTCCTGAGAGGACAACCCACGTTGACGATCCGAACGGAGCCGTTCGATAACCTCGTCCGCATCGTGACTGTGCCAATCGATCGTCTGCTTTTCGCGGTAATCATCGTTAGACATCTGTTCCCCAAGTCAGCGATTCGCGCACGTCTCAACCGAAAATCAGCCTCGATGAGGCCATGAATCCGGCATGCAACGGAACATCATTTGTCGTCACAAAACATGGCATGAAAACATGTGGAGCTTACAGACACCTTACTGCGTAAGCTAGGCTCGAAAAAGTGGACGTCAGCGATTTAGAGAATTGGTCGATGGTGTTGGCGATGGGCCAATCGTATCGAGACAGATGTTCACGGCTGAGTGTCGTCAGCCAGCGGTGAATTGCACCTGAGGAAAATCTAGCCCTGTCGGCGACAAGCCGCTTGGGGCTATCGGCAAAGATGCCGGCAACTGCGTGACTTAAAGCCTATTCGGATAGGTTCTTAATGCCGCAAACCTCAGACGCCGTGCGTCTCGCTCCTAAATACACCCCGGCGGCTTCGGCAACCCGGCGATCAAGCAGGCATATTTCAGAGGGCTCTCCGGAAATAGCCTATGCAGATAGCGGGAATTGCCTTTTTCTGCTCCGAATTCTTTCTCCACCGCCTTAACGAACATGCGAGTGTTCGGAAGATGGCGGAATCTGAAATAGTAATCCCGGATGAAGCGCACGATTTCCCAGTGCGCGGCGGTCAATTCGATAGATACGCCCGATGCCAGAACGGCGGCAACACGCTCGTCCCAGGCGTTCGCGTCGGTCAAAAATCCGCCCTCGGTCGTTTCCAGAATTTTTCCGTCCACTTCGATCATGGCTCAAAACCAGGACTGGATAGGGTGATAATCAATAGTCAAGTCGACGAACCCGTCGTAATCGATGATGCCGATGGTCTCGGCGACCTCAGAGGTTTCCACGCCGCGCGCAACGAGGTCCGGACCCAAGGCATAAACCCTGATCTTTCCCGCGGCCGCGGCTATGACGGCTTCGCAATCGCCGCTCTTTAAGGCTGCATAGACCGCGTTTTCGATCAGCAGCACCGCATCGCCCTCGCCGGCGCGAGCGAGACACGCTTCCAAGGTACGGCTCTCCTGAGGCGAACGGCTGATGAGGTGCAGAACCGCCATCAGCACGAGACCACGATGTCATGTTCCGCTGACAAACGGGCGATGTCGGCTCTTTCCACGACACCCACCGGGATGACCAGATCTTCCTCGGTCAGCCCCCTAGCCTCTAAAGACTCGCGCTCCACCCACACGTCCTCTACATCGTACAGCGCCAAAGCTTCAAACAACGGTGCTACGGGAGCCAACTTGCTCGCTTCGGGTCGTTGCCCCCTCTTGAGCAGGAAAACACCGTCGTCCAGTATCAGAAGCCGCACGGCTTGATCGAACGCAGCGGCGGTCATGACCATGTCCAAGGATTCCCGGATTCTGACACCGCCTCGGGTGGCAGATCGCATGACAAACAAGAATTTCTTTTGCACCGATTCAAGGACCGAAAACCAAGACCCGGTCGGCTTTCAGGCAGGCGTCAATCCATTGCCCCAAACCGCCGACCCGAAAACCGTCAGTACCGAATGTCGCCAGGCCGCGCCGCTCTGCGGCGGAGACGCACAACACTAGGTCGATCCGGTATTGATCAGCGAGATCGGACCAACGCGGTGCCGAATCGTGAACCTCCGCGGACGAACCAGACCTAAGAGCGTTATAAGCGCCGTCGTGGTAAAAGAATACACTCACGATTTCGTGACCTTTGCCCAACGCCGCTTTGATAAACTGATAAGCGGTGTGCGCCGCTTGCGCCGAAAACGGCCCGGCGTTGACCTGAATCGCATATTTCATCGCAGCGACATTCTCTCAAAACGGTTCATCGCGTATCCACGCATCACAGACTCACTCGCGGCTCCCGCATACGACCCTCAAACATCATGAAATTCGACAAACTGGTCGCCTCACTGTTGATTCTCTGTTACGGCTCATGGGCGCTGCAACCCGCCTACGCACAACTCAATCTCGAGTTGCCCGAAATCGGCGACCCGACAGGAACGTTGATGACGCCGCAGCAAGAAAAAGAATTGGGCGAAGCTTTTTACCGCAAACTGCACTCACAGCTCGAAATCAGCCAGGACCCGGAAGTCAACGATTACATTCAGTCCATAGGGCAGAAATTGGTCGGTGCCAGCGACAACCCGGCACAGCCGTTTCATTTCTTCGTGGTCAACGATCCTACGATCAATGCGTTCGCAGGGCCGGGCGGGTACATCGGCGTCAACTCCGGACTGATTCTGACCTCCGAAGCCGAAAGCGAACTCGCCTCGGTACTAGCCCACGAAATTGCGCACGTTACGCAACGGCATCTTTACCAAACGTTTCAGGCCGCCGGACGGCTGGCATTACCCACCGCCGCCGCGATGCTGGCCGCGGTTCTTTTAGGCGCCAAATCCGCGCAGTTGGGGCAAGCCGCCTTGATGGCTGCCCAGGCTGCGAATGTTCAGTATCAAATCAATTTCACCCGCGACAACGAGGCCGAAGCCGACCGCGTCGGGATGCAAATTTTATCGAAATCCGACTTCGACCCGCGCGCCATGCCGACGTTTTTCGAAAGACTGCAGCAATCCACCCGCTTTGTCGGCCGCGAATTGCCCGAATTCCTGATGACTCACCCGGTGACGGTTTCCCGTATCTCCGATACCCGCGGACGCGCGGAACAGTTTCCTTACCGGCAATATCCGGATTCTTTCGCCTATCAGCTTGTTCGCGCCAAACTGCGAGTACAGACCGCCGCCCGTCCGCACGACGCGCTGAATTATTTCAAAGCCGTGAGCGGCCAAGGCACTAAGCTGCAACAGGACGTTTCCGCCTACGGATTGGCCCTAGCCCTAATCGCGAATGCTCGTCCCGCGGAAGCCAAACCGGTCCTCCAGCGGCTCATGGAGGTATACCCAGATCAATCCCACTTCCCCAATGCACTGGCCAGCGCCGAACTGGAAACCAAGAATTACGCCCGTGCGATAGAGCTTTACGAGGCCGCGTTGCAGCGCTTTCCCGAAAACCGGGCCTTGACACTCAACTATGTTCGTGTCCTGCTGACTACCGGTAAGGCGAAAGAAGCGCGCAAGCTGCTCCAGAATTACACCCGCCGCCATCCGCCCACGCCCGAAGTCTATACGCTGCTGGCGAGAGCCTACAGCCAACTCGGCAACGATGCCGAGTCGCACCGCTACGTGGCCGAATCCTATTACGCCTCGGGACAAAACCGTGCCGCCATATTGCAGCTACGACTCGCCCAAAAAGCAGCCGGCAACGATTTCTATCTCAATTCCGTCATCGACGAACGCTTGAAACAGCTGCTCGCCGAAGAGGAAGAACGCAGAAAGCAGTGAAACTGCAAGAAATGCGGCTGCAGGAGCCTAGTCGAGATCCCGAACGCCGCGCTCGATTTCACCGTGCTTCCGAAGCTGGCGCTTGAGGATCTTGCCCGCGGCATTTTTTGGCAACTCCGCCAGAATGACGATCTTACGGGGAATCTGATGCCGCCCTAAATGTTCCCGGCAAAAGGCGCGGACTTCGGCCTCTGTGGTGGGCTTCGATGGATCGAGTGCGATATAGGCAACCGGAGTCTCGCCGTGCGTATCGTGCGGCTCCCCGACGACCGCGGCTTCCCGAATCGACGGAAAGCGATACAGCACCTCCTCGACCATCCGTGGATACACGTTCATGCCGTTGACGATGATCAAATCCTTTTTCCGATCGACGATGCTGAAATAGCCATCCTCGTCCCGCATCCCCAAATCGCCGGTGAGAAACCATTCACCACGGAATACTTCTCGGGTCGCTTCCGGTTGCTTCCAATAGCCCTTCATTACATTCGCGCCGCGTACAGCGATCTCGCCGACCTGGCCGCACGGCAGTTCGCGTCCGTCCTCATCGAGGATTTTCATTTCCACTCCCGGTACCGGCAACCCCACGGTCCCCGGCTTGATAAGACCGCCTATCGGATTCACGCACGTGACCGGCGAACATTCGGTCGGCCCGTCGCCTTCGTAGATCCGGATACCGAACTTTTCGTCGAATCGCTTCAGCACCTCGACCGGAAGCGCGGCACCACCCGAGACGCAATAGCGTAACGAGGAAAAGAGGCGTACCCGGTCATCCTTGAGCCGCAGCAGTACCGAATACATGCTGGGGACGCCCAGGAAAATCGTGGCCTGGTAGGTATGGATCGCCTCGGCGACCTTTTCCGGCTCGAACCGCGGCAGCGGGACGAAGGCACAGCCGTTCGTCAAAGGCGTGAGCATGCCGACCGTGGCCGCGAATGCATGAAACATCGGCAGCACCAGCAGCACGATGTCCCGACCCGGACGCCAATGCATGGCTTCACGCACGCTCCGCGTGTTGGCCACCAAATTGCTGTGGGTCAACATCGCCCCTTTGGGGCGGCCGGTAGTGCCCGAGGTGTAAAGAATGACAACGAGATCCTCTTGCGGGTCGCAATCGACATCGGGGATCGGCCCGTTCGAATTCAGCAAAGTCTCAAACGGCTCAGCGCCAGAGACGGCGGCGCCTATGGATACCGAGAACTCAACTCGACTCGCGGTGCGAAGGACCGTTTCCGCCTGCTGCGAAAAAGCCTGATGAAAGATCAAGCCCTTGGCGCCCGAGTCGTCGAGAATGAAGCTGATTTCTTCCGTATTCAGCAGCAGATTGATCGGAACGACCACGGCCCCGGCCTTCACGATGCCGGTATAGGCGATGGCGAACTCCGCCGAGTTGGGACAATAAAGCGCAATCCGGTCCCCTTTGACTACGCCTCGCGCCGCCAAACCCGCCGCAACCCGATCCGAACGATCGCCCATGGTCGCATGGTCGATCACCTCGCAACCCTGGAATACCGCCGGCCTATCGGGATAGAGACGGGCACTTTCCCGAAGAGCATGGATCAATGTCGACATCCTACTGACACCTTCTCGTCGATTCTCGTCCCCGAACAGGGCGAAGAACGCAGAAAAAACAATCCCGCCGGACCTCGAAGTGCAACGGCGGGATTCTGTCTTTGCGGACGGATCGCTCGCTTATTAATTGATGACTTTATGTCCGCGATTCCGGAGGCAGTTGATATAAGCCCGCTTGTATAGATCGTCACCGGACACACCGCTGTAGCCTGCACCGCCAAGCCCGCCTGCGGCCGCGCCAATCGCCGCGCCGCCGCCTGGATTGCCGGCCACGGCCCCGACTGCAGCCCCGGTCGCGGCACCCAGCAGAGCACCCGCCGCGCCACCTTTGAGCGCTTCCGTTCCGGTACTAGCCGCCTCGCGGGCGAGCATCTTGCACTCTTCCAAATCCTGCTGAAGACGGTACGCATTTGGATTGTTGTAGGTGTCCACCACCGGCGTCCATCCGGTGTAAGTTGCGCAACCACTCAAAGCCAGCACGGTGCAAAGAAATACTGATTGCTTTTTAACCAATTGCTTTCTAACCATAAGTCATTTCACTTGCTTAGGGAGGTTAATGGTTGTCTTGGTAAATATCAGAGACTACGCACTGAAATACCACCGCGCTTACTATAGCAAACTCACACCGCTCAATATGAAGAAATACGTATCTTGCAACTCCAGCGTGATCCCGTACTCACCCCAGAATAGCTTGGCCGCGCGCCAAGTTCGGCAATCCTCCGCCCAAACCCATTGCGTATCGCATGACCAACTTTTTGGCCGGTGTCACCCGCTCTGCCAAACCCAAGCCTAGATTGCGGATGAATCGCAACGGACGGTTCGCCGTGCCGAAAACGCGGTAAAACAAGTCCATGGTCGTCATCATGATCAAATTGTTGCTACGACGCATATTTTCGTAGGTACGTAGCACGCTCGCCGAACCGATATCTCGATGGTTCCTGTAGGCGTCGACCAGCACCTCCGCCAAGGCCGCAGCGTCCAGGAGCCCGATGTTGACGCCCTGTCCGGCCAGCGGATGGATCATGTGGGCCGCATCGCCGATCAAAGCCACGCCTTCCTTGCTGTAGCTCAAGGCATGCTGGCGCTTGAGCGGGAAACTGCCTTTCGCCTCGATGCGCTTGATCTCACCCAGAACGGGCGGGAACGCCGAGATCAGTTCCGCGAGAAGAGCCTCGTCCGGCAGTGCCTTCAAGCGCTTGACCTCCTCAGGCGCCTCGTACCAGACCAAAGAGGCATGAGGCCCATCGAGCGGCAAGAAAGCCTGGGGCCCCTTGGGCGTGAAGCGTTGCCAGGTAATATCCTGCTGGCCGTATGCGGTCTCCACCGTCAGCACGAGGGCGTGCTGTTCGTAATCCCAACCGCTAACCCCCATCCCGGCTACCTGCCGTACTCTGGAATAGCCGCCGTCCGCAGCGACGAGTAAGTGGGACGACAACGTACGGCCGTCATTCAATTCGATGGTCGAGCCTAGCGGGTCGTAGTCGATCATCCGGGTCTTGGCAGGACAAAAGAAATCGACGTTGGGAAACTCAACCAGTCTATCGAGCAAGGCCAGCTGTATCACCCGGTTCTCGACGATATAACCGAGCACCGGCTCGTCGACGTCCTCGCTGCGAAACTCGACTTCGCCCGCCTCTTCCCAGACGCGCATTCTGCGGAAAGGGCAAAATCGACGCGACGCGATGCCTCTCCAAGCGCCCACGGTCTTTAGGATGCTAGCCGATGCGACGCTAATGGCGGACACGCGAAGATCGTGGGGCTGTTCGGGCGCAAAAGCCGGCGGCGGCGTATCCTCGATCACGGCCACTCGCAGGCGGCTTCCGCCCAGGCCGCATCCCAATGCGGCACCGACCATGCCACCGCCCACAACAATGACGTCATATTTTTCGATCATTCCAATTCTCCATGCTCAGGACGCATGCTCGACCGTGGTTGCAAAACGGTCTTTGATTTTGAGGTAACAAGGCAAGTAGGCAACCCAATCGACAAACAATAGCAGTTTTCTTCGCACCGCGCTCAGGGCAAAGAATTACGCTACTCGTACAGATCATTCTCTATTGAACCCCGTATTCACGGAATCCATGATAAACACTTAAGTGCACAAGAGGGACTTGAAATGCAGAGCCGGATTCTTTAAAGTTTTCCGCCCTTTGGCGAAAGGGGCGCGCCCACGTCCACCATCTCGGGTATTTCCGACCCAACTGCGATCCGCCATGGGTTCGTGGTTGTCGCGGCGCCCCACCACTAGGGGCGCAACGTTTCACTAGAAAAACCACGAACGCGCTAAAGATGGACCATACCCCTAACAGAGGTACAACATGAGTTTCAGCACCATACCCGCCAAGCAAGGTCTATATGACCCGCGCAATGAACATGACGCTTGCGGCGTAGGTTTCATCGCTCACATTAAGGGTCATAAGAGCCATAGCATTGTCCGCAACGGACTGGAAATCCTCAAGAATCTAACTCACCGCGGAGCGGTAGGTGCCGACCCGTTGGCGGGCGACGGTGCCGGCATTCTCATTCAAACACCGGATGCATTCCTCCGCGAAGAATGCGCTGCACGCGGGATTACTCTGCCGGACTATGGCTACTACGGCGTCGGCATGCTGTTTCTGCCACAAAATCCTGAGTACCGCGCGATTTGTGAAAGGGTCGTCGAGGAATTCATCCGCGCTGAAGGTCAGACCGTTATCGGGTGGCGTGATGTGCCGGTAGACAATTCGACGCTCAGCGAATCGGTCAAGGCAATCGAACCCGTTATCCGCCAAGTCTTCGTCGGAAGGGCGGAAAGCTGCAAAGATCAAGACGCCTTCGAACGCAAGCTATTCGTCATCCGCAAACAGATCGACAAAAAAATTCGGGGATTGAACCTTGCCGAAGGCAAGATGTTCTACATTCCTTCCTTCTCGTCCCGCACCTTGGTCTATAAAGGCATGCTGCTGGCAGACCAAGTCGGTGTGTTCTATCGCGACCTCAACGACGAGAGGCTGGTGTCGGCGCTCGCCCTGGTCCATCAGCGATTCTCCACCAATACCTTCCCGACCTGGGACCTGGCCCACCCGTTCCGGATGATCGCCCACAATGGCGAAATCAACACCTTACGCGGCAACGTGAACTGGATGGCTGCCCGGCGCCATTCGATGTCGTCCGAAATCTTGGGCGAGGATCTCGACAAGATTTGGCCGCTGATCGCGGACGGAAAGTCCGATTCGGCCAGTTTTGATAACGCGCTCGAGCTCCTAGTCATGGGCGGCTATTCGCTGGTCCACGCCATGATGCTGCTGATTCCGGAAGCGTGGGCAGGCAATCCTCTCATGTGCGAAGACCGTCGCGCCTTTTACGAATATCACTCCGCCCTGATGGAACCTTGGGACGGTCCGGCCGCCGTAGCCTTTACCGATGGGCGGCAGATCGGCGCTACGCTCGACCGCAACGGGCTGCGTCCGGCGAGATATCTGATCACCGACGACGATTATGTCATCATGGCCTCCGAGATGGGCGTTTTGGATATCCCGGAGCACAAGATCGTCAAGAAATGGCGCTTGCAGCCCGGCAAGATGTTCCTGATCGATCTCGAACAGGGCCGTATCATCGACGATAACGAAATCAAACTGGAATTAGCCACCCGGAAGCCGTATCGGCAGTGGCTCAACGAGACCCAGATTCAGCTAGAGAAGCTACCGCCCGAAGTTGCCGCTATGCCGCCCGATCCGGAGACCTTGCTCGATCGGCAACAGGCGTTCGGCTACACGCAGGAAGATATTAAGTTCTTCCTGACGCCCATGGCCATTAGCGGCCAGGAGCCGGTCGGTTCCATGGGCACCGATGCGGCACTCGCGGTACTCTCCAATCGTCCGCGCCTGCTTTACGATTACTTCAAGCAAGGCTTCGCCCAGGTCACCAACCCGGCCATCGACCCCATTCGCGAAGAATTGGTCATGTCGCTGGTGTCCCATATCGGTCCGCGGCCGAATTTGCTGGCTCTTGACACGGGCGGCAGCCACAAACGGCTGGAAGTGCAGCAGCCGATTCTGACCAATCAGGATTTGGAGAAGATCCGCCGCATCGAAGCCCGCACCGGCGGTGCATTCAAGACCAAGACCATAAGCTTCTGCTATCCGGCGGACACCGGCGCCAGCGGCATGGAGCCGGCCCTGAAAAGCTTGTGCGCGCGGGCCGAACAGGCGGTGCATGAGGGCAATAACATCCTGGTGCTGTCCGATCGCGAAATCGACGCGGAGCACATCGCGATACCTGCCCTACTGGCCACCTCTGCGGTCCATTATCACCTGACCCGAAAAGGTCTTCGCACCAAGGTCGGCCTGGTTGTGGAAACCGGGGAAGCGCGCGAGGTGCATCATATCGCGCTGCTGGCGGGTTATGGCGCCGAAGCCATCAACCCGTATCTGGCCTTCGACACGCTGTCAGACCTGCGCACGAAACTTCCGGAACCGCTGTCCGAGGAGGAAGTGCACAAGCGCTACATCAAGGCTATAGGGAAAGCCTTGCTCAAGATCATGTCCAAGATGGGCATATCCACCTATCAGTCATATTGTGGCGCTCAAATTTTCAACGCGGTCGGTCTGAGTGATGAATTCCTGAATGAATATTTCACCGGCACCGCATGTACCATCGGCGGCGCTGGACTTGCAGAAATCGCCGAGGAAACCGTACGCCGACATCGTCTAGCTTTCAGCGACGCCCCGTTGTACCGAAATGCCCTCGATGTGGGCGGCGAATATGCCTACCGTGTCCGCGGCGAAGACCACGTTTGGACGCCGGAGACCATCTCCAAGCTGCAGCATGCGACACGCACCAATAGTTGGGAAACCTATCTGGAGTACACCCGCTCGATCAACGAGCAGAACGAGCGTTTGCTCACACTGCGCGGCTTGATGGATTTCAAGTTCGACGAGCGGGAATCCGTGCCGTTGGACGAAGTCGAACCCGCGTCGGAAATCGTCAAGCGTTTTGCCACCGGCGCCATGTCGTTCGGTTCGATCTCCTACGAAGCCCACACGACACTGGCCATCGCCATGAACCGTATCGGCGGCAAATCGAATACCGGTGAAGGCGGCGAATTGCCCGACCGCTTCAAACCGCTGCCCAACGGCGATTCCATGCGTTCGGCCATCAAGCAGGTGGCGTCCGGCCGTTTCGGTGTGACCACCGAATACCTGGTCAACGCCGATGACCTGCAAATCAAGATCTGTCAGGGCGCCAAGCCCGGCGAAGGCGGTCAGCTGCCCGGCCACAAGGTCGATGCCATCATCGCCAAGGTCCGCCACTCGACGCCAGGGGTAGGCTTGATCTCGCCGCCGCCGCACCATGACATCTATTCGATCGAGGATTTGGCGCAGCTCATTCACGACCTCAAAAACGTCAATCCGAGCGCGCGCATCAGCGTGAAACTGGTGTCCGAAGTGGGGGTCGGAACGATCGCAGCGGGCGTCGCCAAGGCGCATGCCGACCATGTCACCATCGCCGGTTACGACGGCGGCACCGGCGCGAGCCCGATCACCTCGATCAAGCACGCCGGACTGCCCTGGGAAATCGGCCTGGCCGAAACCCACCAGACCCTGGTCTTGAACAAGCTTCGCGGGCGTATCTGCGTGCAGGCGGATGGCGGCATGCGCACCGGGCGTGACGTCGTGATCGCTGCGCTCTTGGGCGCGGACGAGTTCGGTTTCGCCACGGCCCCGCTGATCGTCGAAGGGTGCATCATGATGCGCAAGTGCCATCTGAACACTTGCCCCGTGGGCGTCGCGACCCAGGACCCTGAACTCCGCAAGCGCTTCACCGGCCAGCCGGAGCATGTCGTCAACTACTTCTTCTTCGTTGCCGAGGAAGTACGTCGGCTGATGGCCAAGCTGGGCTTCCGCCGTTTCAACGACATGGTCGGGCGCACCGACAAGCTCGACATGCGCAAAGCCATCGCGCACTGGAAAGCCTCCAAGGTGGACCTGTCCAGAATTCTCTACCGTCCAGAAGTGGGTCCTGATGTCGCCATCTACAACTGCGAGAAGCAGGACCATGGCTTGGAGAAAGCACTGGATCACAAGCTGATCGAGTTGGCACGCCCGGCTCTCGACGAGCGCAAGCCCGTCCGTATCGAAATGGGCGTCCGCAATTACAACCGTACCGTCGGCGCAATGCTGTCTGGCGAAGTGGCCAAGCGGTACGGCCATGCCGGTCTGCCCGAAGACACCATCTACATTCGTATGAAAGGTACGGCCGGACAGAGCTTTGGAGCTTTCCTCGCCGCCGGTGTCACACTGGAACTTGAGGGGGATGCGAATGACTACGTGGGCAAGGGACTGTCGGGCGGCCGCATCACAATCTATCCGTCGCCAGAATCCCCAATCGTGCCCGAAGAAAACATCATCGTCGGCAACACCGTGCTATATGGCGCCATCAGCGGCGAATGTTATTTCCGTGGCGTCGCGGGCGAACGCTTCGCGGTGCGGAACTCCGGAGCTATCGCGGTCGTCGAAGGCGTCGGCGATCACGGTTGTGAGTACATGACCGGCGGCGTGGTCGTGGTTCTAGGCTCGACCGGCCGCAATTTCGCCGCTGGCATGTCGGGTGGCGTGGCCTATGTGCTCGACGAGACCGGCGATTTCGAGCGGCGCTGCAACCTGGCCATGGTCGAGCTGGAACCGATCCTGGCCGAGGACATCGCCTTGGAAAACCTGGAACACCAGGGCGGCGATCTGGAAACCCACGGAATGGTAGACATCATGCATGACATGACCCGCCACGACGTTCAGCGTCTGCGCACCCTCATCGAAAAGCACCGCCGCTATACCGGCAGCGGACGAGCGAAGCAGATTCTGGACAATTGGTCTACCTACGTGCAGCGGTTCGTCAAAGTCATGCCAGTCGACTACCGTCGCGCACTCGAAAAGATGCAGAAGGCAAAAACGCAGACCGAAGTTCACCACTAACCGTTCGGGGCGCACCATACGCGCCCCTCGCCGACCGGAATTCACGACCGAAAAATGGAAATCACTTCGGCGAGCAAAAACCGAAGTTAAGAGATTTCTCGTGCAACAAAGCACAGCAACGAGGTAGAAGCAGAATGGGCAAACCTACGGGATTCATGGAAATCGCACGTCAGGACAGGCGTTACAAGCTGGTGGCCGACCGTCTCCAAAACTATCAGGAGTTCGTCGTCCCGCTAACTGACGAAGAAGTCAGCCGCCAAGGGGCGCGCTGCATGGATTGCGGTATTCCCTATTGTCATCAGGGCTGCCCGGTCAACAACATCATTCCGGACTGGAACGACCTGGTCTATCAAGGATCGTGGCGCGAGGCTGTCGACGTACTGCACAGCACCAATAACTTTCCCGAATTCACCGGCCGTGTTTGTCCTGCTCCGTGCGAAGCGGCATGCACGTTGAACCTGACCGACGAGCCAGTCACGATAAAAACCATCGAGTGCGCGATCATCGACAAGGCTTGGGAGGCCGGTTGGGTCAAACCGCAGATTCCCCGACGCCGCACCGGCAAAAAGGTGGCGGTGGTGGGCTCGGGCCCTGCGGGTCTTGCCTGCGCGCAACAACTGGCCCGCGTCGGCCATAGCGTCGTGGTTTTCGAAAAGGCCGACCGCATCGGCGGACTGCTGCGCTACGGCATCCCCGATTTCAAAATGGAAAAGCACCTGATCGACCGACGTATTGCCCAAATGCAGGCGGAAGGCGTGGTATTTCGACCCAACAGCTATGTCGGTCGGGACATCCCAGTCCAGAACCTGCTCGACAATTATGATGCCGTCGTATTGGCCGGCGGTTCGGAAAAGCCGCGTGACCTGAACGTGCCGGGTCGCGAGCTGAAGGGTGTGCATTTCGCGATGGAGTTTCTGCCCCAGCAGAACCGCCGCGTGGCGGGCGACATCCTTCCGGAGGAAACCAGTATTTGGGCAACGGACAAGCATGTCGTCGTCATCGGCGGTGGCGATACCGGTGCGGACTGCATCGGCACTTCGGCCCGGCATGGTGCGAAGTCCATCACCCAGTTGGAAATCCTACCCAAGCCTCCGGAAAAGGAGAGAAAGGAGGTCACTTGGCCCAACTGGCCCAACAAACTACGCACGTCCAGTTCGCACGAAGAAGGCTGCGAACGTCTTTGGAGCGTCGCCACGAAGTCAATCGAAGGGGAAAATGGGCGGGTTACCCATATCCGCTGCGTCAAGCTCGATTGGAAACAGGAAGGTGGACGCTGGGTCATGAACGAAATTCCCGGCAGCGAGTTCACTCTGCAGGCCGATCTGGTCCTCCTGGCCATGGGCTTCGTGCATCCGGTACACGAAGGCATGCTCCAAGACCTCGGGGTAGCCCTAGATGAACGCGGCAACGTCAAAGCCAATACCGTGGACTACCGCAGTTCTTTGGATAAGGTTTTCGCGGCCGGCGACATGCGCCGCGGCCAATCTCTCGTCGTGTGGGCGATACGCGAAGGCCGCCAGTGCGCCCGGGCCGTCGACGAGTACCTGATGGGACACTCGGATCTCCCCCGGTAGCACAATTCGCCCGGCTGCCAGCTCATGCTTTGCTTGAGCTGGCAAACCGCTTTTCGCCGCAGAACGGCTCGGGCTCGGAATGCCCTCGGCCGCTGTGCCCGGGTCGTAAAAACCTGACCGGACGGAACCGTGCCCGAAACGGGTTCGTCCAAGTAATCGTCAAATTCCTCGATTTAGCCTCCCCTCACAACAGTCCGCCGACGGGAACTGGCGGATTCCGACCGGCACGACGCCCGCACAAACCTCAAACCATGGAGCACCTCATGGCAAAGTCATCGCTCACGCCCGAGGAAATGGAACAACTGTACCGGGCCTATCAGCATTTGGAACATCCATCCATCGCCGCTCGCTTGAGCAACGTAATCGGAACACCAATCGAACAAACGCTGAAACTGCTGCCGACGAGCTGGCATCAGCGTGTCAATCAAGCCGCCGAATTCAGTATTCGCCTGGCCATGAATATAGCATTAAGGACTCTGGATACGCGCCCCGTTTCCGGTGCAAGCGATCGTTACCACAAGCTTGCCGCGTTCACCGCCGGAGCGGTCGGCGGATTTTTCGGCCCTGTGGCGTTGTTAGCCGAGTTGCCGCTGGTAACCCTACTGATGCTACGCTCGATCGCCGACATCGCTCGCAGCGAAGGCGAAGATTTGAATACCCTGGACGCACGCCTCGCTTGCGTGGAGGTGTTCGCCTTGGGCGGTCGCTCCAAAGACGACGACGCGACCGATACCGGCTACTATGGACTACGATCGACCCTAGCCTTCCATTTCTCCCGTGTGCCTCATTACAGCGGGGCTTCCCAGATCAATCTCCCGGCCGGCGTGGAACTGATTCGAGGCATTTCTGCTCGTTTCGGCACGGTGGTTTCTGATGAGATCGCCCTACAGCTCGTACCGGTAGCGGGGGCGATCTCCGGCGGCCTTCTGAACCTCGTATTCATGCAGCACTTTCAGGATGTGGCGCGCGGCCATTTCACCCTACGCCGTTTGGAACGAACTTACCACCCGGAAGTCGTGCGGAAGGAATACAAGCGAATTCAAAAAGAGGAAGTGAAGTCGATAAAGGGGTTCAGCCCTCTGGAAGGTTGGTAAGTGGGCCGCGTGAAATCCACGTCAACGCGGACCGATCCGGTATTCGAGTCCCACGGTCACGTATCGCCCGCCTTCTTAGAACTCCCCGACGAACAAATAAGCGATCAGCGTCATACCGAGCACGACGACGACCAGATTCGCTAGCATCCCGAGACCGGCACGATAACCGTGCGGAATTTCGACCGGCTTTAGCGTTTTCAGCACCTTGCGATACTGAAGCGCGGACAGCATCGCGATGACGACTCCGCAGAGCACAAAAGCGATGCCGAGCCAAAAAGAAATTCCCTTTTCCAAAGGCTCGCCGGGGCTCGAAAAAACCAAATGCGCAAACAAACCGAAACGCTCGATCACGAACCCGAATGCCATCCAAGCCAAACTGGTCCGGTTCCAAGCCAAGAGTGTGCGTTCGGCCGCAAAAAAGACGCGTGGATCGTTGAGCTCCGACATTTCAATAGTCTAACGATAATCCGGTCGAACGGATCAGCTCTTACGGCTGCAGCCCAGCCCGATGGACAGTTAGAATCGCTTCGGCCAACGATAGTCGCCAGGTGTGGACCTCGGAGATCATGACGAACCCACGCGAGCGATACCCCGTGTGACATCCCCGGTATATTTGTGACAGAATTGCGAGTTCAATTAACCACGGAGTCCATGACATGCGCGTGATCCTTCTCGGCAGCCCCGGGTCCGGAAAAGGCACTCAAGCCAAAGCCATAATGGAAAAATTCCACATTCCGCAGATCTCGACCGGCGACATGTTGCGTGCTGCCGTGCGAGAAGGCACGCCTTTGGGCCTCGAGGCGAAAAAGGTTATGGATTCCGGCGGCTTAGTTTCGGATGACATCATCCTCGGGCTGATCAAGGAACGCCTCGCACAGGACGACTGTAAAAACGGTTTCTTGTTCGACGGATTTCCGCGCACCATCGCTCAGGCGGAAGGACTGGACGCGATGGGTATCGCCATCGATCATGTCATTGAAATCGTGGTAGACGACGAGGAGATCGTCAAGCGCATGAGCGGCCGACGGGTACATCCTGCATCCGGACGCACTTATCACGTAATTTTCAATCCTCCTAAAGTGGAGGGAGTAGATGATATCACCGGCGAACCCTTGATTCAGAGGGATGATGATAAAGAAGAAACCGTACGCAAGCGCCTCCAGGTTTATCACGAACAAACCAAGCCGCTGGTAAGCTATTACAAACAGAAAGCCGAACAGGGAGCCGTCCGGTTTTCCAGCATTGACGGCGTCGGCAGTGTCGAGGCCATTCGCGACAAGATTTTTTCACTGTTGGAATGAATCCACCGAACCATGACCTTGGTGGAAAGCCGTTCCCGTTCATTTTGGAGAATCACCGCCTTCCCTGCGTAAACCTCGCCAACTACAAGAACTCATGGCCGCCAAAACCCTTTATGACAAATTATGGGACGATCACGTGGTTCACACCGAGCCGGACGGATCGACCCTCATTTACATCGATCGCCACCTGATTCACGAAGTCACTTCGCCGCAAGCTTTCGAGGGCTTGAAACTCGCGGGTCGCAAGCCCTGGCGCGTTACGGCTAATCTCGCGACGGCCGACCACAACGTACCGACGGCCGGACGTGAACACGGCATAGCCGATCCCATTTCACGGCTCCAGGTCGAGACCTTGGACCGAAACTGCGCGGATTTCGGCATCACCGAATTCGGCATGAACGATGAGCGGCAAGGCATCGTTCACGTGATCGGTCCCGAACAAGGCGCAACCCTACCCGGCATGACCATCGTCTGCGGCGACTCGCATACCTCGACGCATGGCGCTTTCGGCGCCCTCGCCTTCGGCATCGGAACCTCCGAAGTCGAACATGTGCTCGCCACCCAATGCTTGGTGCAGAAAAAAGCCAAGAACATGCTGGTCAAGGTGGAAGGACAGCTCGGCCCAGGCGTCACCGCCAAAGACATCATTTTGGCCGTCATCGGCAAGATCGGCACGGCCGGCGGCACCGGATATACCATCGAATTCGCGGGATCTGCGATTCGAGGTCTGTCCATGGAAGGCCGGATGACCATCTGCAACATGGCGATCGAGGCTGGTGCCCGTGCCGGACTCGTCGCCGTGGACGAGGTGACGTTCGATTATCTGAAGGACAAGCCTTATGCGCCGAAAGGGGATTTGTGGGACAAGGCCGTAGCGGCCTGGCGGCACCTCCACAGCGATGACGGCGCCGTATTCGACAAGGTGGTCGAGATCGATGCTGCGGAGATCAAACCTCAAGTCACCTGGGGCACCTCGCCCGAAATGGTTCTGTCCATTGACGCCAGAATTCCCGACCCAACCGCGGAAAAAGACCCGGTAAAACGCGAGGGCATGAAGCGTGCCTTGCAATACATGGATTTGAAGCCGGGCATCTCAATCACCGACATCCAGGTCGACAAAGTCTTCATCGGTTCATGCACCAATGCCCGCATCGAAGATTTGCGCGCCGCCGCCGAAGTGGTCAAAGGCCGTAAGCTCGCGAGCACCATCAAGCAGGCTTTGGTCGTTCCGGGATCGGGACTGGTGAAACGCCAGGCTGAACAGGAAGGCTTGGACAGGATATTCAAGGAGGCCGGGTTCGAATGGCGCGAGCCTGGATGCTCGATGTGTCTCGCGATGAATGCCGATCGTCTCGAGCCGGGCGAACGTTGTGCTTCCACCTCGAACCGCAATTTCGAGGGACGTCAGGGCTACGGCGGCCGTACTCATCTCGTGAGCCCTGCCATGGCGGCGGCAGCTGCCATCCACGGTCATTTCGTCGACATACGCCAACTACCAGCAACACCCGCCGGGCCCCGAAAAGCGTCGGCCCCAACAGCGCCCGCGAAGACCGCCACGTCGAAAACTCGATCAGCCGCAGCGTCTTCGAAAAAGCCAGAACCCGCTTCTTCGTCTCGAAATCAGCCCGTGCGTAACTCACGCAAGAGGAAATCCGAGCAATGAAACCGTTTCGTCGTGTTACGTCCAGGGTCGTGCCTCTGGACCGCGCAAATGTCGATACCGACGCGATCATTCCCAAACAGTTCTTAAAATCCATCCGCCGCACGGGTTTCGGCCCCTATCTGTTCGACGAATGGCGCTACCTCGATCGCGGCGAGCCCGACATGGATTGCTCGCAAAGACCGTTGAATCCGGATTTCGTGCTTAACCAACCGTGCTACTACGGCGCGCGTATCCTCTTGACCCGCGAAAACTTCGGCTGCGGCTCGTCGCGCGAACATGCGCCCTGGGCCCTCGAAGATTACGGCTTCCGCGTCATCATCGCGCCGAGCTTTGCCGACATTTTCTACAATAACTGCTTCAAGAACGGCATCTTGCCCATCGTACTGGATGCCAAGGTCGTCGATCGGCTTTTCGATCAAGCGGGTCCCGGCTTCGATCTCAGCGTCGATTTGGAAACGCAGACCATCACCACACCATACGGCGAAAAGATCCACTTCGAGATCGATCCGTCGCGGAAACACCGCCTGCTCCACGGCTTGGACGACATCGCCCTGACCCTCGAGCATGCGGATAAGACCCGGGCTTACGAAAAGCGCCGCCGCGAAACCGCACCCTGGTTGTTCCCGGAATATGCCTAAGTCCATAGAATCCACGAAAGCATCAGCAATCGCATGACCAAGAAGATCGCAGTACTACCCGGCGACGGTATCGGACCGGAAATCGTCGCCGAGGCGTCAAAAATTCTCGACTGCTTAAGACGAGAATTCGGACTCGACGTCGAAACGGAAGAAGCTCTGATCGGCGGCGCCGCATACGATGCCAAAGGCACGCCGTTTCCGGAGGAAACCCTGAAATTGGCAAAGGAAGCCGACGCCGTGCTTCTGGGCGCGGTCGGCGGTCCGAAATGGGAACCGTTGGATTATTCGGTACGACCGGAACGCGGCCTCTTGGGGCTACGAGCGGAATTGGAACTGTTCGCGAACCTCCGCCCGGCCGTTCTCTATCCGCAATTGGTCGCGGCCTCGACGCTGAAACCCGAAGTCGTCTCGGGCCTGGACATCATGATCATCCGGGAACTGACCGGCGGCATCTACTTCGGCAAGCCGAGGGGACGCCGCGTCAACGAAAAAGGCGAGCGGGAAGGTTTCAACACCTTAATTTATAGCGAGTCGGAAATCCGACGCATAGCCCACATCGCGTTCCAGATCGCACAAAAACGGAATAAACGCGTGTGCTCCGTCGACAAGGCCAACGTGCTGGAGTGCACGGAACTCTGGCGCGAGGTTGTGACCGAGGTGGGTCGCGAATACCCGGACGTTCAACTCAGCCACATGTACGTCGACAATGCCTCGATGCAACTGGTGCGGGCACCCAAGCAATTCGACGTGATGCTGACCGACAATATGTTCGGCGACATCCTTTCGGATTGCGCCGCCATGCTGACCGGTTCAATCGGCATGCTGCCCTCGGCCTCGCTAGACAAAAACAGCAAGGGCATGTACGAACCCATTCACGGCTCGGCGCCGGACATCGCCGGCAAAGGCATTGCCAATCCGATCGCAACGGTGCTCTCTCTGGCGATGATGCTGCGGTACAGTTTTGACGACGCCGCCTCCGCGGAACGGATCGAAAAGGCGGTGATCGCCGCCTTGGATGCAGGTTATCGGACCGCCGACATTTATTCGGAAGGTATGAAGAAGGTCGGAACCGCCGAAATGGGCGATGCCATCGTATCGGCCTTACGATCGTTGAACCGATGATTCCGAACGAGTTTTCCCATGAGTAGATCTTACAACGTTGCAGTATTAGGGGCCACCGGTGCCGTGGGCGAGACCATGCTGTCCATCCTTGAAGAACGCAACTTCCCGGTCGGCGAAGTGTACGCTTTGGCCAGTTCCCGGTCCGCCGGCGAGCGGGTGGAATTCAAAGGTAGCTATCTCACCGTCCAGGACGTGGCCGAGTTCGATTTTTCCAAAGCGCAGATCGGCCTGTTTTCGGCGGGCGCGTCGGTTTCCGCTATCTACGCGCCTAAGGCGGCCGCAGCAGGGTGTGTGGTGGTGGACAACACGTCCTGTTTCCGGTACGAGGCTGATATCCCTCTGGTGGTCCCGGAAGTCAATCCGGATGCCATCGCGCAGTACAAGACGCGGCGCATCATCGCCAATCCGAACTGTTCCACGATTCAAATGTTGGTCGCATTGAAACCGATTTACGACGCCGTGGGTATCGAACGCATCAACGTCTGCACCTATCAAGCGGTCTCCGGAACCGGAAAAAAGGCGATAGAGGAACTCAGCCATCAGACCGCCCTATTGCTCAATGGCAAACCTATCAAGCCCGAAGTCTATCCGAAACAAATCGCGTTCAACGCCCTGCCCCAGATCGACATCTTCATGGATAACGGCTACACCAAGGAAGAAATGAAGATGGTCTGGGAAACTCGCAAGATCATGGGCGACGACAGCATTCAGGTGAATCCGACCACCGTGCGAGTACCCGTGTTTTACGGCCATTCGGAAGCGGTTCATATCGAAACCCGGGAAAAAATCACCGCCGAACAAGCGCGGGACCTGCTCAGCCGCGCTCCCGGGGTGACGGTGATCGACGAACGCAAGCCCGGCGGCTATCCGACCGCGGTAACCGAGGCAGCCGGACACGATGCGGTTTTCGTCGGACGGATCCGCGAAGACATTTCCCACCCGCGTGGTTTGAACCTGTGGGTGGTGGCCGACAACGTGCGTAAAGGCGCGGCGCTCAACAGCATCCAGATCGCCGAGGTGCTGGTAAAAACGTTCATCTAGTCTAAGCTTTCCTTCAGCAATCTAGGCAAGTCCCGCTATACCACAAATCGCGGGAACGATTGGATAAAGGAGCGGCAATACGTGCGTAAGCTATCAACAACCTTGGCGATGATGAGTCTGTTGGCCCCAATGGGCACAAGCGCGCTCGGTATCGGCGACATCAGGCTACGCTCCACATTGAATCAAACCCTCAGTGCCGAAATTCCGTTGGTGCTTTCCGGCGACGACTCCTTAGCGGACGTCAAGGTCACGCTAGCCTCGCCGGAAGCTTTCGCCAAAGCGGGACTGGAGAGGCACTATTTTCTTACCAAGCTGCGCTTCAACGCCGTACAGAAACCCGACGGCAGCTACGCTATCGAAGTCAGTTCCAACGATGTCATGCGCGAGCCGTTCGTGAGTTTCTTGGTGGAGGTTAACTGGCCTCGCGGGCGCGTGATTCGCGAATATACCGTGCTACTGGACCCGCCGGCTACCTTTTCCGACCACGCGCTCGCCGACGCTGATGTGCCATCGGTCTATGAGCAACCGATGGACCGTCACTGGCAACCCGCCGAGACAAATACGTCGCGCGGCAATACCACACTTCGTGCTACGGCTCGGACCGCGTCCGCGGCGCCGGAAAGCTCGGTCAGCGGGTCCGAATATGGACCGGTCAAGAAAGATTCCACGCTATGGGAGATCGCCAAACTCGTGAATCGTGACCCGGACGTTACACACGAACAAATGGTCATTGCCCTCTACAGAAATAATCCGCAAGCATTTTACGGGGACACGCCGGATACTCTGAAAGCGGGGGAAATCCTGAAAATTCCTGATCGCGAATTTATTCTGCAAGTCACTAGCTCTGAAGCGCGCGCAGAGCTTGCCCGGTGGAACGACAGCAGAACCGGAAAGCTCGCAAGCCGCAGCAGCAAACAGCAAAAACTGAACGCTGACGGTAGCACCACGAGTCCAACTCAGGCCCAACTCAAACTCCTCGCCCCATCCGACCACAAGACCAAGGACGAAGAAGCCGTGGTTGGGACTGCGGGCGGAACCGGAAAATCCAAAGGCGAAATCGCGCTTGAAATCGCGGAAACTCTCAAACAAGAAAACGAGGAACTTCGTTCCCGCCTGTCAGCTCTCGAGCAGCAGCTGAACGAGATGCATCGCCTGATCACGCTCAAGGATGAACAAATCGCTCTGCTGCAGCAATCGCAAGAACAACAGCCCCTGACCGAGCCGACCGGAAAAGATGTCCCGAGTCCCGAACAATTAAGCGCTCAGTCGACACCTGAACAGAAGGCAGAACCGTCCAGCCCGACCGACGCTCAGACACAGCCTGCCCTAACAACGGACGACACCGAGAAAGCGGTTCAACCGCCTCCGTCCTCAGATATTACGCCGGAAGAACCGAAGCTTGCTCCTCCGAAGCCGACCCCGGCTCCGCAGGTTATGGAAACCAGCATCTGGGACGAGCTGTTTGAACAGCCCGCCTATGCTGTCGGTGGCGCGGCCGGTCTGATGCTGTTGGGAGTCATACCTTGGCTGCTCGCTCGCCGCCGAGCGGCCATGATCGAAGAAACCGAAAGTATTTTGATCGCGGCCGAAAAGGAAAACCTACAAAAATCGAAAACACTGAAACAATTTGACTCCACGGTTTCGGATTCCACCGCCACTGCGAAAACGTCTTTCCTGAGCGAGTTTACACCCAGTGATTTCGATGCTTTGGGCGCTGAAACGGACGAGATCGATCCAATTGCCGAAGCCGATGTCTATTTGGCATACGGCCGTTACAAGCAGGCCGAGGATTTAATCCGCAACGCCATTGAGCAGTATCCCGATCGGGACGAATGCAAGCTGAAACTCCTGGAAATCCACTACGCCACCGAAAATCGCGAAGCTTTCGAGCGTTTTGCGGAAGAGCTGAAAGCACAAGGCAAGGACAGCAATGCGAGCTTCTGGGAAAACGTGGTGGAGATGGGGCGGGAGCTATGTCCCGGCAGTCCGCTCTTTGCTGGTTCGTCGTCCACGAGCCCGGTTCCGGTCTTCGGTTCAAACCCGAGCGAGGTGCTTGGCGCTATCGACCTCACCGACGAGTTGATCGAGGATTTGAAGCGTTTCGACGACGAGGTAACGGAGACATCTAAGTCCGCCGAGGAAAAGCATGTTTCCTTGGACTTCCAAATCGATGTGAACAGCTCCGACGTACCTCCCACGTCACTCGACAAACAATCCGTTGTCGATTTGGACACTATCGAATTACAAGAAGAGCCTGTCGTTGGCACCAGTCACGCTAAAGAGGAACACTCGGATCTCGAGAATTTGATCGAGTTCGATACCGGCAAGTTGGAGACCGATTCCCAAGGCCAGCACTACTCGCAGGCATCCGGAAATGCCACGGACGATACCGTGCCGGACTTAGCCGCAACGGCAACGCACGAGAATAAGACGGAGTCGGGCGACGTCGTAACCGCCTCCAACAATGAAATGTTGGATTTTGATTTCGTTTCCTTAGATGCTGAAGCTTCCAAGGCTGACGCTGAAGTTTTGGAAACTGGCAATGAACTGCCGAAGCTCGACAATCTGATTCCTTTTAATGCAGACCGGTCAAACTTCCGCGCGGAAAGCCAGATCCAGGGCGAAACGGACCCATCTATCGATGATATCCTACGTGAGCTGGCCAGAAACGATGCTCAGCAAGATCAAGCGTCGAACCAAGGCTCTGAGTCCGTCTCAAACTTAGAAACATCCGAGCTCGGATTCGACCTGGCATCATCCATACCAGGCGATGGGGAGACTTTTGATACGGATGACATCGGAAGCCTTGTGGAAGAAGAGAGCGATGACTTCGCCCCGCTCACTGACATGGACCCGATGGAAACCAAACTGGATTTGGCCAAGGCTTATGCGGATATGGATGATAAACAATCGGCGCTGGATATGCTCATGGACGTTTTGGAGATGGGCAACGAACAACAGAAAGCAGAGGCAAGCGCACTGATGGATAAGTTGAACCTGCAAGAAGCGCCATCGACGCCGAAATCCGTCATCACCCATCTCCGCAGAACCTAGAGCGTTTTCCTACGTACTTGTACGTACACTCGCGAGTAACGCAGACGTTTCTTCCAATCGCAAACGGTGTCTTCGGGAGCGCCGAAGCCACCTTTCCCGATGGTGCAGCTGGGGTAACCGGTTGATCAGCACAGGATTGCCGATCTACAACTAAACATGCATCCATTCACCCGAACCGAAGGCGGCAGCAATTGCCGCCAGGCCTATTTTGACCTACGAGCGCGATTGAAACGATCTAGAACAATGGTCGACCCCACGATTCTCCGCCAGCCGGAATCGACGGGCGACCACACGGCGAGACCGCTACCGGTGCAGAACCGACGATAAAAGGATAACGGATCGCGCTTGGGCAACTTTCCTCCGATCGCAGTCCGGTCGCAGTGTCAATCCAAACGAATTCGATGTTCTCGGGCGGTTCTAATTCAAGCGGCTCCCTGCTCACCTTTTGCATGACAGATGCCCAGATCGGCAGTGCTCCCTGAGCCCCGGTGAGCTTTGCCGGTTTATTGTCGTCCCTACCAACCCACACGACACCCAAGTAATCGCCGGCGAAACCAGCAAACCAACTATCCCTGAGATCATTGGTCGTTCCGGTTTTCCCCGCCATATCGAAATTTCGGGGCAAATAGGAATAAGCAAGCTTCCCGGTACCTTCACGCATCACCTCTTGCAGGTTGGTAGCGACGAGGTAGACGGCCGCCGAATCGATCGATTGCTTAACTCTAATGCCGTAGCGCTGCAGGGTCTTTCCTTCTTGCGAAACCACCGCGTGAATAGCCCGCAGAGGAACCACAAAGCCATCGCTGGCTAACGTTTGGTACATCTGGGCAACTTCAAACGGCGTAAGCGCAGCCGTGCCCAGTAATAGCGACGGCACCAACTCCACCGGCTTTTCAACGCCCAACCGTCTAAGCGTTTCTGCCGTACGGGCAACGCCCACTTCCATTCCCAAATTGACTGTCGCCAAATTGTAGGAATGCGCCAGGGCTTTATGCAAAGGAATGATACCGTGCTCCCGATGATCGTAATTCTTCGGCGCCCATGGTCGACTCCCGGGGTTCTTGAGACGGACCTCCACGTCTTGCAGGGGCGAAACCAGCGTATAACGTTGCGATTCCTCTAACGCCGTCAAATAAACGACCGGCTTGTATAGCGAACCAATCTGACGTTCCGCATCCAACGCGCGATTAAACCCTGCATTTTGCGGATCTCTTGATCCCATCAATGCGGCGACTTCTCCCGTAGCCCGGCGAGTCATGACCACGGCGACTTCCAATTGCGTCGACCGAGTCTGCTTGTCGAGTTTTGCCAGCGTAGTCTCAACGGCAGACTCGAGATAATGCTGCGCAAAGATATCGAGAGTCGTAAACAGCTGAAGCCCTTCGGAGGTCAGGTCCTCGGGACGATATTCGTTCTGCAACTGTCGCTTGACCAAATCCAGGAACGCGGGATAACGGCTGATGGCTTGGTGCGGATTCTTCACCACATCTAGCGGCTTGGCCTTCGCTGCCGCAGCCTCACTCGCCGAAAGCTGTCCCTGTTTGACCATCTCGTCCAATACTAGATCCCTGCGCTTCCGCGCCTTTTCCGGCCATCGGAACGGATCGTAATACGAAGGTCCCCGTACCAGGGACACCAGCAGAGCGACATGGTGGAGTTCCAGCTCTTCCAGCGAGCGGCTGAAATAATAGCGACTCGCCAAACCGAAACCGTGTATCGCTCGGGCCCCATCTTGACCGAGATAGATTTCATTCAGATAGGCTTCAAGGATTTCATCCTTGGAGTACCGCGCTTCCAGCACCAAAGCCATGACCAACTCGTTAAGCTTGCGCCACCAGGTACGCTCTGAGCTGAGGAAGAAGTTTTTCACCAACTGCTGCGTCAGGGTGCTACCGCCTTGCACGATCGCTCCAGCGCGAATATTGGCCCACATTGCTCGAGCGATACCTCGGAAGGAAATTCCGAAATGTTCGTAAAACTCCCGGTCTTCCACCGAAAATAAAGCCTTAAGAAGGACCTCTGGCGCTTGATTGAGCTTGATCAAAATACGGTCTTCCTTCAAAGCGGGGTAGAAACTGCCGATTTGAACCGGATCTAGGCGAACCAATGCCAACGGCCTGGCGTCTACGGCATCGCTGACCGAGCTGATGTGCCCGCCGTCAAATCGCACCCGTATATTGCGCGAGGTTTCCAACTTATCCCAGAACCGAAAATCTCGTGTCTTCAGCGCATATTCGTTGCCCTTTCGGAAATATGTCCCCTGCGATGCCAAATTTGGGTCATATCGGTATTTCAGTTGTTCGAGCAACCATTCGAGCCGATCCGCACTCAATTCATAGCCCGCAAACAACTCCACCGGGCTCGCGTAAACCCGCGCGGGCAAAGACCAGCGCTTCCCTTCAAACTGCTGGCGCACCGTATGATCTACGTATGCCAGATAGCCGACCGCGCCGGCGACAACAAAAGGCGATAAATACACCAACACACGCCGGAATGACCTGCTCAACAACGACAAAGTAGATGACCGCGTCTTGCGTAACCGCTTACCACGTCTGATGTTTCGCATGGGAGAACAATGATGATGCCCATCAGGGCCTAAGCTAGTGAACCTGACACCAAAACGGCAAATTCGGCTACGCTGCTTGGGTCGACTGTGAAGAACCTGCGATCTCGTCGATCGCGATTGTCGTTTTATCGAGCAGATAGGGTTCCGGTTTCCCGATCAGATAACCTTGAACATAATCTACGCCCAGCGTTTTCAAAAGGGAAAGAACCTTGGGGCTCTCGACATACTCAGCGATGGTCTTCTTCCCGAGCTTTCGGGCAATATCGATCATGGCCTTGACCAGTACCTGGTCGGTTTCGTCATGAAGTAGATTCTTTATGAATTGCCCGTCGATTTTCAGGTAATCGACGGGGAATTTCTTGATGTAATCGAACGAACTAAAGCCGGCACCAAAATCATCTAAAGCGAAATGACACCCCAGTGCTCTTATGCGCGCGATCATCTCCCGAGTTTGCTGATAATTCGCGACCGTCGCCGTCTCAGTGATCTCGAACGCAACCCGGGATGCGGAAATCCAAGTCATCTCGAGTTTTTGCTTGATCAGTGGCAACAGGGACTGATCCTGAAACGCCACGCCCGAGAGGTTAATCGTAAGACTTACATGCGATTGATTCTCAGGCAGTGAAGCCAGAAAATCGATCGCTTTATCGACCACCCATAGATCAATGTGGTGAATCAAACCCATACGCTCCGCGACCGGGATGAATTCCCCAGGCGCAAACACGTCCGAGCGCTTGCCTCGCATTCGAATCAAAACTTCGTAGTGCGTGATAGCGCCGTCCGAAACTCTGACGACCGGTTGAAACACCAGAAAAAAGCGATTTTCCATCAAAGCTTCTCGGATCAACGGCACCCATAGTATGTCGCTGCGCCGAGTGTAGGCCTCCGTGTCCTTGTCGTTGTACAACTGAACCATATTCCGCCCGTTCGCTTTCGCCACGTAGCAAGCTTGATGGGCTTCCGCAATCAACACACTCGGATGGCTAGCTATGCGGCGCGATTCCAGGAGCGTCACGCCTATGCTGGCCGATATGTGATAGCTGTCCTGTCCCGTGACAAAACGGAATCCGTCCAAAGCTTGGCGAAGCCGTTCGGCAATAGCCAGGGCCTCCTGCTGTGTGACGTTTTCCAAGAGTATGCAAAACTCATCAGCACCGATGCGGGCAGCAATGTGATCCGGCTCTAGCGTGCCGTGCAGCAGGCTGACCGTCTCCACCAGCAACCGATCTCCGGTTTCATGCCCCTCGAGATCGTTGATCATGTTGAACCGGTCCAAATCCAAATACAGCAACGCGCCCTCCTGATCGAAATTTCGGCACCGATGGATGGCGAGTTGAAGTCTCTTTTCCAGGCTGCGCCGATTGGCAAGGCCGGTCAACTCGTCGTGAGCCACCAGATACTTGAATCGAGCTTCCATGATCTTGCGTTCGGAGAGTTCATTCAAAAGTTGCTCCTCCTGGCTGCGTCTCAGGTGGCGCTCGTTTCTCAGTGTCAAACTCATGTTGACCAAGGGTATGAAGTCACGGCCGCGGATCGGTTTCTCGATCAAGCTGACGCCTTGCCTGCTCAGTTGATTCAGGCGGCGGATCTGTGCGCTATCCAATTCGGTCGATTCTTCGGTAAAGACGATCGCCGGAATACCAATTCCTTCGTCTATAGACGAAAAAGACAGACAAAATTCATCTACCTGACATTCAGGCAGGCTGCTATTGAGAATGATGAGGCCGATGTCTTCCGGAGTACGCTGGAATCGTTTCAGTTGGTCCCGTAGTTCTCGTCCGTTAGAGACGACCATGAAATTTGCGAAACCGGCATCGGACAGAATGGATTCAATCTGGGCACAATGACGATCGTTATGCTCGCCGATAATAATCAACTTGTCGCCGAACTGGTTGGTTGGCGTCATAACACCCAGTAAAAAATCGAAGCCCGGTTAAACTTTTAGAGGAGAAAATCAAAACGCGTATCACGTCTAGCATCTTCCTTGAACTGAATATGGATTATAGATGCCACTTCCCGTCATGTCAGTCAAATTAGTTCAGTGGCAAAATATCGTTTGAGGTGGGCGCCGAAAGCTGAAAACATGCAACTCACAACCACTCGCCTCAGCGTTCGCTCAATCCTCACAGGTAACGTAAAACTCGCTTCTCCGCCGGAACTCTTCTTGAAACTCAATGAAGTGCTTGAAAATCCGGAAGCTGATCTGCGTGATGCCTGCGCGCTGATCGAAAATGATCCGGGTCTCTCGGCAAGGATATTAAGAATCGCCAACAGCCCATTTTTCGGAATTCCGGGAAAAGTCACTTCCCTTCGTCGGGCACTGAATATTGTCGGCCTCCAGGAAATCCAGCTTTTGGTATTGACCACTTTGGTGATCGATAAATTTTCAAACTTTGCGAACGGCTTGATGACGATGAAGGAATTCTGGGCAAAGAGCGTCCGCTGCGCTTTGACCGTGCGATTATTAGCGACTTACCAGCGCTACGACCGATGTGTGCAAACCTTATTTTTGTGCGATTTGTTGCATGAAATCGGGCGACTAGTGGTCTATCACCGGCTCCCGGAGTTGGCGCGCGCGGCTGCGCTCTTGGCTCGATCCGAAAAAATCAGTTTTCAGCAAGGGGAAAGACGTGTCATTGGATTCGACCATTACCAAGTCGTTGCGGAACTGGCTCGATTGTGGCGCCTTCCGGAAATCATCGCCGCGACCATCGAGCATCATGATGCGCCGAAAAACGCCATAGGTTTCAGTCGGGAAGCGGCCTTAGTAGCTCAAGCACAATCCTTTGTCTACTCACGCTATGCCGGCCATGACTCGTGGGATACGATAGTAACCGACACAGATAAGCTCGAACTTTCCCTAGCTGCCGGCGCAACGCTGGCCGAGCTCGCTCAAAAACTAGACCAACAATTCGATCAGATTTTCAAGCTGATTCATCCAAACTAATCGACATTCTCGGACCGCAAGCGCTCTGTTATCAAATCAGCCAGAAACCGGGTGTGTTCGGCGCTATCGTTTAATGCGGGGATCAACCGATACTGCTCACCACCCGCTTTCGTGAAGATTTCCTTGTTGGCTATTCCGATCTCTTCCAATGTTTCGAGGCAATCCACGGCAAATCCGGGACACACAACATCGACGCTCCGAATACCTTGTTGCGGCAGTGTGCTGAGGACATCGATACAGTAAGGACGCAACCAACGACCGGGACCGAAACGGGACTGAAAAACCACCTGCCAGGTATTCTTCGAAAGATTCAATTCGCTCGCGATCAGCGCCGCAGTCGCATGACACTGGTCGTAGTAAGGATCGCCCAAAGCACGGCTTCGTTCCGGCAAGCCGTGAAACGAAAACAGTAGATACTCGGCTTTGCCGCTGTCGCACCAGAAATCGTCGATTCGTTTCGCCACGGCTCGGATATAACCTGGATGATCGTGATACTCGTTGACGAATTCGATGTCCGGGATATATCGCCGATCTTTAAGCACCGAGGCGACAGCGTCGAACACAGTCCCTGTACTCGGCGACGAATACTGAGGATACAAGGGCAAAATAAGAAGCTTATCCGCTCCAGCGTTCCTCAACGCCTCCAGTTTTTCTCGAATTGCGGGTTTCCCGTAACGCATCGCGATTTCCACGATGATTTCGCCGCCCGTTCGAATCGCAAGCTCCGACTGCACGGCCCGCGCCAGGTTCATGCTTAACACAAGCAACGGAGACCCCTTGTCCGTCCAGATGGAACGATAGGCCCGCGCCGACTTCGAAGGGCGCGTCCAAAGGATCACACCGTGAAGAATCACCCACCAAAGGGGCCTCGGTAGTTCGACGACCCTCGGGTCCCACAGAAATTCCCGCAAATAGCGTCTGATGGCAGCCGGCGTTGGTGCCTCGGGAGTACCTAGATTGACGAGAAGCACCCCTGTTCGACGGGACTTTTCGGCATCTGCCACAAATGAAATTCCGGCTCTATTACCGATTGATGAGGTTAAGGAATTCCGAGCGCGTACTAATTTGTTTGCGGAACAAACCCAGCATGGACGAGGTGGTCATGACCGAGTTCTGCTTCTCGACACCTCGCATCATCATGCACAGATGCTTGGCCTCGATCACCACGGCGACCCCTGCCGGGTTGATGGCTGTCTGAATGGCATCCGCGATTTGTTTCGTCAATCGTTCCTGAATCTGAAGGCGTCGGGCATACATCTCGACGATACGCGCAACCTTGGAAAGGCCGATCACCTTGCCTTTCGGCAGATACGCCACATGGCATTTACCGATAAATGGGAGGAGATGGTGTTCGCACAGCGAGTACAGTTCGATGTCCTTCACGATCACCATATCCTCGGTGTCCGCTTCGAAGACGGCGTTGTTGAGCACACGCTCCAAGCGCTGATTGTAACCACTGTTGAGGAAGCGAAAAGCCGCCGCCGCTCGCCGAGGGGTATCGACCAGACCCTCTCGGGTCACATCTTCTCCGAGCGCTTGAATGAGTTGAGAGAAAAGTTGCTCCATTACGTTCTGCATGACTGATATCACCAAGGTTGGCCGGTAAGTATATCCCGCGGGGTGCGGAATGTCTTTCTGGCTGAATGATAAATTCACTCCTCACAGTAACGAGCGGCCTCCAGAATCACGTCCGTTCCCGCGTTCGGCTTGGTGGCGTATTGACTAAGATGTCGACGCCACGCCCGCCCACCCGGCCTACCGTGATACAGACCCAGAATGTGTCGAGCGATGGACTGTAGACGTACACCCCGCCTCAATTCCATCTCGACGTACGGCAGCAGAGCCTCGACCACCTGGCGGCGCGTGCGAACGGGGCGGTCATCGCCGAAAAATCGCCGATCGGCTTCCGCTAGTAGGTATGGCTGGTGGTAAGCCGCACGGCCTATCATCACGCCGTCCAAACGCTCGAGGTGTCGTGCTGCCTGGTCCAGATCAACCACACCGCCATTCAGGATAATTTCCAACGTCGGATAGTCGTTCTTGAGTCGTTCGACCACGTCGTATCTTAGCGGCGGTATTTCCCGGTTCTCCTTGGGAGACAAACCTTTAAGCCAAGCTTTTCGGGCATGAATGATAAAGGTACGACAGCCGCCAGACGCGACAACTTCGACGAAGTGTGCGAGTTCTTCGTAACTGTCTCTGTCATCGATACCGATTCGGGTCTTGACGGTAACCGGCAGCGAAACGGCACCGGCCATCGCCGCCACACACTCAGCGACCAACTCGGGTTCCGCCATCAGACATGCACCAAACCGACCGGTCTGCACCCGATCGCTCGGGCAGCCGACATTGAGGTTGATTTCATCGAACCCATAAGCTTCTGCAATCCGCGCACATGCGGCGAGTTCCGTAGGGTTACTGCCTCCTAACTGCAAGGCCAAGGGCTTTTCAGCGGCATGATAGCCAAGCAGGCGCTCGCGATCCCCGTGCAGAATCGCACTTGTCGTCACCATTTCGGTATAGAGCAGCACACGGCGCGAAATCAATCGCACAAAATAGCGAAAGTGCCGGTCTGTCCATTCCATCATGGGCGCGACGCAAATTCTATGTCTTTGATTTAACGACATATCGTTGATTTGGCCTGAAAACTTTTGAATGGTTTTGAATGGGCGGCTAGCTTTTTCTGACATTTTGAACGCCATTCGCTACATTTTGCTCCGTGGGAGGAGGTGTGGAGCAAATGGGCACCATCACAAAAGGAAGAGACGGTTCAACAGCATTCCGCGCAGAAGTTCGCATCGCCCGCGACGGCGTTCAGCTTTTTAAGAAGATTAGGATGTTCGGCCAGTGGGCCGCCGAGGCGCTGGATCGCGTGGACTCGAGAGGTAGCCTGGACGATGCTCAGAACCACCGCCGCACGCGCGCGCAATACGCCTCATACTCTTCGCCGAACGTGTGTCTCATGCTGCGCTCTTCGAAAGGGATGATCACGAAGTTCTGAAGCAGGAACAGGGCCAGAGGCACGAGCCACATAAGCCACGTGCCGGCGATCAACGCTGCGCCAATGCCCATGACAATCGCGCCGAGATACATGGGATTGCGTGACCAGCGATACGGGCCACTCGTGACGAACGCCGAATGGACAGTGGAAGAAGGAAGGATTTCGGCACTATGTCGCCGGAACGTCAGGATAGCCCACCCACCCCAGAGAAACCCCGCGAAGAACACGAAGACACCGGCAGGCTAGTACTGGACAACGGTCGAAAGCCCGAATTCTTCGCCAATCCAGAACGCAACGGCGATCATGCCATAAAGCCAGATCGGCGTGGGAACGCGGACGACTATAGAGGGCTTGCCAAGTTCTGTCATGAGTACTCACTTCTCTCTCACGCAATTGAAGCAAACGACAGCGCGATGGTGCTAACCCGCCACGAAGCCAGCGAATCGATCATCCAGGATCGCAGAATATGGCGCGAAGAGCCGGGAGAAAGTCGAGGAAGAATGCCACAACCTTAGAAAGCCGTGGCTATCTACGAAAACAACTGAGGAAGATCAATCGTTGGACTCGCCGCCAGGCCGCTTCGCCAGCATCGGAATCGAGGCGATTTCCGAGCCGATACGGTGCAGACGGCTCCGCTGCCCTAACCAATAACCGCTAATAAGAACGGCCGTTGTGGCTAAGCTGGCAGCACAGAAGTAAAGCAGGTTCTTGACGTACAAAACTTCATCCAAAAGCTCTTGGTTACGGGCGGCTCCCGAATCGGGTAAACGCCGGAAACGGGCATGTTCAACAGCCGTGCCATCCAACGCGTCGGCACCTCCCACTGCTGCGTAGCCCTGTAAGAGCATTAAATCATTTTTCAATTGGTCAAAAGCGGCGAGATCCGCCGAGCTGACTGTTCCCTTCTCGATCTTGGTCTGAAGAGCTTTGAGCCGCATTTCGACCGAATCCGCCAACAGCGCACCGAACCTCTGTTGCAGCGCCTCCACCTGCTGATTGATTGCCTTGACCCGGACTTCCCCTTCCCTCGAACCGGCTATTTTGGTTTCGAGACGACTGGACAAATACAGGAGAACCGCAAAAGAACATAGACAGGCAACAAAGAGCACGATAAGCATCAGCGGAATCCGGTGCCGAACAGCCAACGCCGGGTACTGGACCGCTGTCCCGGTACGCAACGCGCGCGCGTTCGTTGACTCGCTCTGATGTGTTTCGTACACCCCATCTCCTCCGCTATGTCGCCCCAACCAGCGAAACCGTTGTTTTTAATTCATTACCATCTCAACGCCTTTGACATTTTTCCTTCCTTAGCAAGGCGTACGAGAAAGCAGTTCGGTCTTCCTAGTCAATAGACTGTCAACTATGGCAGATTAAGCCCTATGGGTCAATCGACGAGCGCGCCGTTTCCATGATCCGCTTCATCTCGCTTACCGCCCGCTCTAATCCAACGAACAGGGCTCGTGCCACAATCGAATGCCCGATATTGAGTTCCTCGATCTGAGGAATACGGCAAACTTCGGCTACGTTGTGGTAATTCAATCCATGCCCGGCATTCACTTTAAGACCGACTCCGGCGGCATATTCCGCCGCGCGGGCCAACTGGTCAAGCTCGTCCTTGCGATTCTTTTCGGAAACGGCGTCGGCATAGTGTCCCGTGTGTAGCTCGATGACCGGGGCTCCGGTTTTCGCTGCCGCTTCGATCTGCCGAAAATCGGCATCGATGAACAGCGAAACCTCCACTTCCGCTTCGCCCAATGCTTTGCAAGCGGCATGAATTCGTTGGAAATTCCCCACGACGTCGAGGCCGCCTTCCGTCGTCAATTCCTCGCGTCGTTCTGGAACCAGGCAACAGGCTTGGGGGCGCACTTCTCTTGCAATGGCCACCATTTCATCGGTTACCGCCATTTCCAGATTCAAACGGGTCTCGATCATCTCTCGCAGCAACCTGATGTCCCGGTCCTGGATATGCCTGCGATCCTCGCGAAGATGAGCGGTGATACCATCGGCGCCTGCTTGCTCCGCGAGCAAGGCCGCCTGAATCACCTCCGGATATTTGGTGCGCCGAGCCTGTCGGATCGTGGCGACGTGATCGATATTTACGCCGAGTAAGATAGGACGAAGTGTCGTCATGATGGCCTGCTTTTTGTGAGTTGCTTGAAAAAGTCGCGACTCTTGAGCGGCTTTCCGTTGAGATGATATTGGATCACTCGCCGCATGAGATATTTCGCCTCGAGAAGTTGATCGGGATCGTTCAGCGTTCGCTGCCCCAACCCGAGCAATGTAGCCCCGCCGACCGTATCCGAACCGCCTTCACCGTTTTCTACTGGACCTTGCTCGATCCTGTAGACATACCTTTTTTCCGGATTGATCGGCTGTCCGGACGTAACCTCACGATCAAAAACCATGCCGTACCCCATCTCGCACAACAGCGAAACTTCGAACAACCGTAAAATCCGCTCGATGTTGTCATCCGCCGCAAGTTGAATAAGCGTATTGCCATAGAGATGGAATACCTCCGGATGAGGATCGCGCGAGGGGAGAAAATTTAGGAGCAGCTCGTTCATGTAAAATCCGCAGAACAGTTTCGGTCCATTAAGATTTATGGCGCTTCCCATCGATTCCGCGGCTGTCAGGACCGGCAGCTCGCCTACCCCAACCCAAGAGAGGCGCAAGTGAACGAACGGCTGCAATAAAGCATGTAGTCCCTTCTTATTCTTGCGCGCACCTTTCGCCAGCAGACGGAGGCGACCGAAATTCAATGTGAATACGTCAAGAAGAAGGCTGGACTCTCGATAGGGGCGCCGGTGAAGAACAAAGCCATTCTGCAGCGAGACCCGGCCATGATGTTCCGCTGAAGTTCCTGGGCTCTCGTCATTCGACATAACCGAGACTGTGCAAAGCACGCTCGTCATCCGACCAGCCTTTCCTGACTTTGACCCAAAGTTCCAGGTACACCTTGCACTCGAGCATGCGTTCCAGTTCACGGCGCGCCCGCTCGCCGACCTTTTTGAGGACTGCGCCGTTACGGCCGATGACGATGACTTTCTGCCCCTCGCGCTCGACCCAAATTACCGCATTGATGCGCGTCAACCCGCCCTCGACTTTGAACTGTTCGATTTCCACCGTCAGTGCATGCGGCACTTCCTCTGACAGCGTACGAAACAACTTCTCCCGAATGATTTCAGCAGCGAAAAAACGTTCCGGCTTATCCGTGATTTGATCTTCCGGATAGATCGGGTCGCCTTCCGGCAAGAGCTCTAAGATTTTTTTCTCCAGCACGTCCAGATTGACGCCCTTCAAGGCGGATACCGGAACCAGATCGGCAAACGCGTAGCGAGCTGCAGCCTGTTCCAAAAAAGGCAACAGAACGCTCTTTTCCTCAAGCCGGTCGACTTTATTGATGGCCAGAATGACAGGAACGCCCGCCGACTTGATCCGCTCGAAAATCCATTCATCCTCGGGAAGCCATGCCGGCCTATCGATCAGCCAGACGATCACGTCAACGTCAACCAGGGCGGAGGCTGCGGCCCGGTTGAGGTAGCGGTTCATCGCACGTTTCTGGCTGACATGCATGCCTGGCGTATCGACGAAAACGATCTGTCCTTCCGGAGTGGTTTTGATCCCGCGAATGCGATGTCTCGTCGTCTGGGGCCGACGTGATGTGATGCTGATTTTTTGGCCGATCAGGTAATTGAGAAGGGTTGACTTGCCCACGTTGGGACGCCCCACGAGGGCGACGAAGCCTGCTTTCACGGTTTGAACCCCAGTTTTTCCGCCAGCAGGGCCAACATCTTTTCCGCCGCTTGCTGCTCCGCCTTTTTCCGTGAAGAGCCAACGCCTTCGCAGGAAACCGGAATCAGCGACACACGGCACTCCACGCAAAAGCTCTGATCGTGCGGCTGGCCGCTAACCGCCTTTAGTGTGTAGGTTGGCAATTCAACGCCTCGCGCTTGCATCAATTCCTGCAGCCGGGTCTTCGGATCCTTTTTCCAATCCTGCAGTGAAAGACGGTCTATCGGCTCGGCAAAAAGCTTCAATATCCACTTCCGACAGGCATCCATCCCTTGGTCGATGAGCAGCGCGCCGATCACAGCCTCTAAGGCGTCGGATAAAATCGAATCGCGCCGATATCCGCCGCTTTTCAGCTCACCCGAGCCCAAGACGAGGTAATCGCCCAGGTTCAATTTACGCGCCAGTTCCGCCAATGAAGCCTGATTCACGAGCGTGGCGCGCAGCCGGCTGAGCACGCCTTCGTCGGCCTCAGAGAACTTGTCATAGAGCTTCTCTGCGATCACAAATCCGAGCACAGAATCGCCCAGGAACTCAAGGCGTTCGTTGTTATCGCTCTCGGCGCTCCTGTGGGTCAAGGCCCTCTTAACCAAGGCTGGGTTATTGAAGTGCAAGCCCAGCTTTCTTGCGATTTTCTCCGGTTCCAATATCTCAACCAAACCATCTAGATTCAAGTCAATCGCCTGACAACCGGCCAGGCTACATGGCCATACGGAACTGTCACCAATTTACATATATCCGCCGCGTTCGAGGCGGATAGCAAAAACGCCTTTAACGCACCACGGGAAAGGCTTCTTATCATTTCGCCCCAACCTCAATAAGGTCGTCAAAGTGAAGCAAGGCATCCACGTTTCCAAAAAGGTGCTGGGCAACGTCATACGCTATTTCAACCTTTAGATATGATCCGTTCTTAATGATCTTCACATCTTTTGCCGTTACCCGTTCGACCATGTTTATTTCCCACCGTTTCTGCAGAAGACTCAGGATCTCCTCTCGGGATTTCGAAGCGATGTCGTTCTCCTTCTTGAGCGACTCAAGCGATGATACGACCTTGTAATGTTCCAGGTAGATAGGGCCGATTTTAAGTACAAGCAGGGAAAAAAAACCGATAAGAAATGCAACCCACAGAAAGCCGATCAGCGTCAGCCCGTTCTGATGAGCGGATGAAGTGACCATATTGGGATACTCCAGGCATTTTGAAACATTTCGGTACTGAACCACTAATTCAATATAGTACCGAGACGATCAAATGCGATGCCGCCGTTCTCCCAGTCCCAACTCATCCAGATGAAAAAGGCCTTTCCGACCAAGTGGCTTTCCGGAACGGTACCCCAGTAACGACTGTCGTTGCTGTTGTCCCGATTATCACCCATAACAAAATAATGACCTTCGGGTATCGTAAATTCCCCCTGTACCGATGGCTGGTCCTCGCGAATCAAGATGTCATGCGTCACGCCGTCCAAATCCTCGCTCAAAAGACGAGCGCCGGTCATCACGCTGCCCTGCCCGACGCCTTGATATTCGGCAATATAGGTTTGCTTGATGGGCTTGCCGTTCACGTAAAGCTGCTTGTTGTAATAGCCGATACGATCACCGGGCAGACCGACGACTCGCTTGATGTAATCCACCGTCGGGTCTTTTGGAAAGCGGAACACCATGATGTCGCCACGTTTGGGCTTGCCTACTTCGATGATCTTGGTGTTCAAAACCGGAAGACGAATGCCGTAGGCATATTTGTTGACGAGAATGAAATCGCCAATAAGAAGGGTCGGCATCATGGAACCAGAGGGAATACGGAAAGGCTCCACCAAGAATGACCGCAGCAGAAGCACGATGAGAACAATCGGAAAAAACGAACGGGCATATTCCACGATGACCGGTTCTTTCCCTGCAGCAACATTCGGTCGAACACGTCGCAGCAACACATAGCCGCCCCAGATGATCCCGGTCACGGCTGTTGCCATCACCAAAAAGAATGAAAAATCGAAATCCATAAGCTGGGTCTTTTTATCGTTTTCGGCATCAGGAATCTTTGTTTACCCGCAAAACCGCCAGAAATGCCTCCTGCGGAATGTCGACCTTCCCCACCTGTTTCATCCTTTTTTTGCCAGCCTTCTGCTTTTCCAGAAGTTTCTTCTTACGGGTAATATCGCCGCCATAGCACTTGGCCAGTACGTTTTTGCGCATCGCCTTCACTGTCGAACGAGCGATAATTTTCGAGCCGATAGCGGCTTGAATGGCGACTTCGAACATCTGCCTGGGAATCAGATCTTTCATACGCTCCACAAGATCGCGCCCTCGGGTTTGACTGATATCCCGGTGCACAATCAATGACAAAGCATCGACGCGCTCGCCGTTGATGAGGATGTCCAGTTTGACCAGCGGCGCCGCCTGGAAGCGCCTGAACTCGTAATCGAACGACGCGAAGCCGCGACTGACGGATTTGAGACGATCGAAAAAGTCCAATACGATTTCGCTCAAGGGCAACTCGAAGCCAAGCGATACTTGCCCGCCCATGTACTGCATTCTCTTCTGCACACCGCGTTTTTCGACACAAAGCGTTATCACAGCACCCAAATAATCCTGCGGTACCAGAATATTGGCTTCTATGATCGGCTCGCGGATTTCTACAATCTCGTTAGGCGGCGGAAGCTTGGATGGATTGTCGATCTGAATTGTGGAGCCGTCCGTCTTAAGCACCTCGTACACGACTGTAGGCGCCGTCGTAATCAGATCGAGATCATATTCCCGCTCCAGCCGCTCCTGAATGATCTCCATGTGCAACATGCCGAGGAATCCGCATCGGAAACCGAACCCCAAGGCCTGGGAAGTTTCTGGTTCGTACTGAAGCGCGGCGTCGTTGAGGTGGAGTTTGTTCAGCGCTTCCCGAAGATCCTCGTAATCGTCGGATTCGACCGGATAAAGCCCTGCGAATACTCTGGGTTGAACCTGTTGGAAGCCCGGCAGGGGGGATTGACAAGGCCGATCGGCCGACGTGATCGTATCGCCCACCGGTGCGCCGAAAATATCCTTGATGCCGGCCACCACAAACCCCACTTCACCGGTCTGAAGTGTCTCCTTATCCAGAGATTTCGGCGTAAAAACCCCCAGCTTTTCCACCAGGTAGCTCTTGCCGGTCGACATGATCAGGATCTTTTGCTTGCGGGAAATGGATCCGTTGACTACCCGTACCAGCGAAACGACCCCGAGATAGTTGTCGAACCAAGAGTCGATGATCAGCGCTTGCAAAGGCGCTGCTGGGTCCCCCTTGGGTGGGGGCACCTTGTTCACTAGCTGTTCGAGAAGATCGTTGACGCCGAAGCCTGTCTTGGCGCTGATTTTCAAAGCGTCGTCGGCCGGCAGCCCGATGATCTCCTCGATTTCCTTGCAAACCCGTTCCGGCTCGGCCGACGGCAAATCGATCTTGTTCAGCACCGGGATGACTTCCAGCCCCTGCTCGATCGCCGTGTAGCAATTCGCCACGCTTTGCGCTTCTACGCCCTGCGCCGCGTCGACGACGAGCAAGGCGCCTTCGCATGCCGCCAAGGATCGCGACACTTCGTAAGAAAAGTCCACATGGCCGGGCGTATCGATCAGGTTGAGCTGATAGGTCTCGCCGTCTTTCGCTGTATAGTTGAGCGTTACACTTTGAGCCTTGATCGTAATGCCGCGCTCCCGCTCGATATCCATCGAGTCGAGCACCTGATCAAGCATCTCGCGCTCGCTTAAGCCCCCGCAAATTTGTATGAAACGGTCTGCGAGAGTCGACTTGCCGTGATCGATATGAGCAATAATGGAAAAGTTACGAATGTGCTGCTGATCGGCCACGGCCTCAATCCTTGAGTTTCAAGGCCAGGAACGACGACCCACCGCGCCGCTGCACCAATACCGCTATCGATTTGCCTTTAGGCAAGCTCTTTACCACTTCGTTGAAATGGTTCACGTCTTTGATGACTTGATCCTGAATCCGAAGAATCACGTCACCGCGACGTATACCCGCATCGTATGCCGGACCAGGATTGACTGCCTGCACCAGCACACCATGACGCGGAATTTCCATCTGCTCTCGCTGCTCAGCCGTCAAATTGGACACGCTAAGCCCCAAACGGTCGAAGGTTCGAGCTCCCGGAGCCTCTTCAGACCCCAGCATTGTCCCTTCATCTTCCGGCAACGAGCCAATCTTGACCTTCAACTCGCGGGTTGAGCCGTGACGAATGACCTTGATGGTTGCGGTCTCCCCTACCTTCGCCATACCCACCATTGGAGGCAGGGATGGCGAATCGTTAACTTCCTGCCCATTGAATTCGATGATGACGTCGCCCACTTGTATGCCGGCGGCCTCGGCAGGACTCTTTTCCAAAACTCTTGAAACCAGTGCGCCCTGTGGCTTCTTCATTCCGAATGATTCCGCCAGCTCACGCGTGACATCCTGGACCTGTACACCCAGCCAACCGCGCGACACACGACCCTGCGTTTTCAATTGCTCGACCACTTGCATGGCGACTTCGATCGGAATCGCGAACGACAAACCCATAAAGCCGCCAGTGCGGCTATAAATCTGTGAGTTTACCCCGACAACCTCGCCGTCCAGATTGAACAGAGGTCCCCCAGAATTACCTGGATTGATCGCCACGTCAGTCTGGATGAACGGCACATAGTTGTCACTTGGTAGACTCCGACCTTTCGCACTGACGATCCCCGCCGTCACCGAATGATCGAAACCGAAAGGCGAGCCGATGGCCAGCACCCATTCGCCCACCTTCAATTTATCTGCCGAGCCCATTTTCACGACCGGCAAATGGTTGGCGTCTATTTTCAATAATGCAATATCGCTGCGCTTGTCAGATCCGACTACTTTCGCAACCAATTCCCGCCGATCCTGAAGACGCACGACGATCTCGTCAGCATCCTTGACGACATGGTGATTGGTCAAGACATAACCGTCTTCCGAGACGATGAAGCCGGATCCCAATGATTTCACTTCGCTGGGCTGGCCTCCACCACCTTCCCCAAAGAACCGTCGAAAGAAATCGTCAAACGGCGTTCCTTCCGGTATTTCGATTCCGTCCGGTAATTGCGGCTCGGTAGCGTTCACCTTCTGCGAAGTGCTGATGTTTACTACCGCGGCGCTGTTCCTTTCCACTAAGCCGGTGAAGTCGGGAAGCTGAGCAAAAACTCCCTGAGACGAAAGCCCCATAAGAAAAAAACAAAGCGCGAGGGCCATCCACCTGGTATTAAGCATACGAAACTCCCCAGTCTTCACGGACCAAAGCATGGATTAAAAGAGGGTTTGATATCAGCTAAGTTTACGGAGTATCACGGGGCTCAGTTTGTCGCGGGAGAGTACCCCTGTGAACCTCAAAATGATGAAGGACAAACTCAGGCCTATCGCGCCTCCGATTACGCTGGCCCCATCGCTAGAGACGTCTAATGCCAGCGAGAATACGATGATATTTCCCAATATGGCGCCGAGAAATAAGCCTAATAAAGGAATCAAGTATGCACAGAAGGACCCTTTCACGAAGGCATCCTCCTGAATTCCTAGCACAACCCGATCCCCTACTTGAACGTCGATTGGGGACAACACCTGTAACCGAATGGTCGGAGCCCCGAAATACCTATCCACAACGCCTGAAGCGCATTGCCGCAAACAGCCGCCGCAGGCCGACCTCCTAGGCTTTTCTACCCACACCTTTCCTGGCTCCGTATGCGAAACGACCGCTTCTTCCTCAATCATGGGTCTTATTTCGATTGAAGACGCACTCCGCTGGCGATGGCCTCAACGGTTCTGACGGGAACTTCGCCCATCACGGTAACCAGGTAACGATCGATCATACGAGAATGCGCATTTATCGCACCGACCTTCTTGTGGTGTCCTTTGACGATACCGCCCCCCATTTCATCAATATAAATTGAAACAGAAGAGAAACCGTCACTCAATAAGATATGTTCTACCGGATGTTCGGTCGGTGTACGAATCAGCCGGGTATACGAAATCATCTGAAATCCATCGGGCACGCTTCCCAGCGCCCAATTTAACGATCCAAGCGGCATTGCTTCACGCCGCTTGATCTGCCACGTCAAAGCATCGACTTTGGTGGACGCATCCAGTTCAGCAAGCGGAATGGAGTTTTCGACGCTCAATGACGTGAACATCATTTGCTCAACCACTTGGCCACGTTCGTCCACCAACTCGAATTTGAGCGGCAATTTGGATTCTAAATCGACCCAAATCCGCCGAGCGTACCGAAAATCGTCGCGCGGCTCAATGCTGATAACCTGCGATAAGCGCTGCGCGACATACTCCTGCTCCTCAAGCTTCAAATCATAATGCCGCGACAGTTGCTTCCAATCGTCTGGCAGTTCCAGAAGAACCGAACGTCTCGGCGGTCTATTTTCTATAAAAACCGTTTTGGTATCGGGAAAGTAGCACGATACCTTTTCCGCGCTTCGGACGACCTCCCTCAACGGACTGTTCATGGATACCAAGCGCTCATGCTCCATGCCATCCGTGTACGCATGCAATAACTGAAAGCTCTCGACGTGGCTGTCTTTAAGATATGCCACGATTCCCCGATAATTCAGCTGGCTTACCGCCTGCCGCATGTCCATCAGCCAACGCACCGCATCGTTTCGGCTAGGCTCGCCGGTCCCGCCCAAAGCTTCGGCCGCAATCATCATCAGACAAATTTGCCATGCCAAAATCCGGCGCATGCCGAACCCGTCCACAGAGAGCACAAAAAGTAAAACCATCGATCCGAACTTAGCGAGAAGAATCGTAGGTCACTAGACGAGCATAAGGCAACATGCCCGGAGCGCCTGCTAAATAAGCGGTTTCATTATGAGTTACCAGATAATCCTGGAACTTCGGATCGACCGCTGTGTGAGCGTCACTAGAATCGACCATCTCGATATGAGCCAATACTTCCGGAGGGTGTACCGGCGAATGCTCACTGACGGACTTGCCGACTAGAATCGCAACCACCGCCAGCGAAGCGGCAATTGCCGCCGTAACGGCTTTTTCACGGTAGTGCCGTTTGTCCGATCTCGGCGCAAGAATTGTCGGCTCATCGGCCAAGGCAGCCCTGACTCGCTCGACGAAACCGTCGTCAACGGCCGGGACTTTTCCCGATCTCAGCACCTCGCTCACTAGGCGGTAGCGATGCCATTGCTTGCGAAGCTCCGCATCAGTCTCGATGCGAGCCATCAACGCCATTGACTCGCTTTTGCTCAATTCTCCATCTAACAATAACGACAGCTTTTCTCTTAAATCATCCGACATTAACTTGCCCCCTAACCGAGCAAAAGTTTTAGTTTCTTATCGATGGCTTCGCGCGCGCGGAAAATGCGTGAACGCACGGTTCCCACCGGACAATTCATCACTTGGGCGATTTCGTCGTAACTTAAACCATCGAACTCGCGCAAGCTTATCGCCGTGCGGAGTTCTTCGGGAAGCTCGTCTAGCGCAAACTGGATTACCTGAGCCAGTTCCTGGCTCAACATCACTCCCTCAGGGGTTTCTTGGTCCTTTAGACGTACAGCGGATTCGAATTGTTCCGCCTCCTCGATTTCGATTTCATCTTCCGACGGCCGACGCGCGCGCATAGCGATGTGATTTTTCGCCGTATTGATCGCGATTCGATACAGCCACGTATAGAACGCGCTTTCGCCGCGAAAGCCAGGCAATGCTCGGTAGGCCTTAATGAAGGACTCCTGAGCGACATCCAAGGCTTCGTGGGGATCTTTAATATAGCGGTTGATCAGCTGGGCGATTTTATATTGGTACTTTCGAACAAGAATGTCGAATGCAGTTTTATCGCCTCGCTGCACCCTCCGGACTAATTCCTCGTCGAGTTGCTCGCCCATCTCGGGAAACCTTTTCCCTACCTAACAGGGCATATACGAGACCAAAAGACCCGATCTTTTGTTCGAATTCGAATAAGACAAGCGGACAAGAAAAACGGCTTACTAGAGAATTTCATTAAGAGTTAGATACACGGGTTGACAGACAAGACTGTCGAAGATTGACGCACAATTGCATTCGCTTGATTCTACAGGAAGAATTATCGTAGTTTCGCAAGCGCCATTCAATGCGTATTTCGTCGTATCCACCACAATATCCGATTGCGGCCGCTCAGACTGGCAAGTCGCGAATGGTCTTACACCAACGTCGCGAAAGTTGGTTCAACACCGACTGTTTTGGACGCGTTACTTTTGCAGTACGATGGCCTGACCATTACATTGTTCTCCGTTCATGTCATCCCCGATTTATGATGTCTTGATCATCGGCAGCGGTGCTGCCGGCTTAAGCTTGGCTCTACGCATCGCCGATCGTTCACGCGTCGCCGTCTTATCCAAGACCACTCTCACCGAAACCAACACATTTTACGCCCAGGGTGGTATATCCGCGGTACTGGACGCGGAGGATTCCATCGAATCCCACATACAGGATACACTCAATGCGGGAGCCGGTCTTTGCGATCCGGATATCGTGCGACTCGTCGTTTCGTTGGGTAAGGAATGCATCGATTGGCTACTGGAAAGAGGCGTACCGTTCACCGAAGCGAACTCGGAAAACGGCGCTCAGCATCTTCATCTGACGCGGGAAGGAGGACATACTCACCGCCGCGTCGTTCACGCGGCTGACGCCACAGGGCGGGCTGTCGAGTCCTCGCTGGCGCAGCATGTGCGGGCCCATCCTAATATTGACATCTTCGAATTCCATAACGCCGTCGACCTTATCACCGCAAGAAAGATCGGCCTCGAAGGGAACCGCGTACTGGGAGCTTACGTACTCGACACCCGCGCCCATGTCGTAAAAACGTTCAGGGCTCGGCTCATCGCCCTCGCGACCGGCGGTGCCAGCAAGGTGTATCTGTACACCAGCAACCCGGACATCGCCACCGGCGACGGCATTGCCATGGCCTGGCGGGCCGGCGCATGCATCGCCAACATGGAATTCATTCAGTTCCATCCGACCTGCCTTTACCACCCCCACGCCCGCTCCTTCTTGATTTCCGAAGCGGTTCGAGGCGAAGGCGGAAAACTCCTGCTGCCGGACGGCTCGCCTTTCATGCACCGATTTGATCCCAGGGAGGAATTAGCCCCCCGCGACATCGTCGCGCGCGCCATCGACCACGAAATGAAGCGTCTGGGCGTTGATTGCGTTTATCTCGACATCAGCCACAAGCCCGCCGACTTCATCAAGAGTCACTTCCCGACCATCTATGCACGGTGCCTCGAACTCAATATCGACATGACGTCGCAACCGATACCGGTGGTCCCGGCGGCCCACTATATCTGCGGAGGCGTCCGGACCGATCACCGTGCGCGTACCGACGTACCGGGACTTTATGCTATCGGAGAAACGGCCTGCACCGGGTTGCACGGAGCCAACCGCATGGCCAGCAATTCTCTGCTCGAATGTCTCGCTTTCGCCAAGTTAGCAGCGGAGGATATCGTCATGACCCTGCCGGAGACCCCGCCGCCGCCGGACCTACCCGAATGGGACGAATCGAAGGTCACCGATTCGGACGAGGAAGTTGTGGTTGCTCACAACTGGGATGAAATCCGGCGGTTCATGTGGGACTACGTGGGAATCGTTAGGACCAACAAACGTTTGCAGCGGGCGTTGCGGCGTGTCGAACTGTTGAAACAGGAAATCGCCGAGTATTACGGAAATTTCAGAGTCACCAGCGATTTGCTGGAATTGCGCAACCTAGTCATCGTCGCCGATTTGATCATCCGCTCGGCCCTGTCGCGCAAGGAGAGCCGAGGACTCCATTTCACGCTGGACTATCCCCATACAAACGACAATGAACCGCCCAGGGATACCGTAATCTGTCCTTAATTCCCGCTCGAGATTTGCGGCGCGTCAACGGCGCCCAACCGCTCGGGAATACATCCTGACCGGAACGCGCTTGCTACCCCACTCGCCCGGTTTTTCCTCGAACACGCCGGCGCAAGGCGTGTTGCATACATTACAGGTACCTTGGGGCGTTAAGTTCCACTCCGACAGCTCGTACCAGTCACGACCGATCAGGAGCTGTCCACAGTGATGGCAGTAAGTGCTTGCAGCCCCCTTATCGTGGACGTTGCCAACATAGACATACCTGAGACCGTTTCCTATGGCGATCCGCCGGGCACGAATCAGGGTATCCAGCGGCGTGCGAGGCTTGTCTATCATCTTCCAATCAGGATGGAATGCCGAGAAATGGAGGGGAACGTCGGGGCCCAAGCGATCGACCACCCACTGCGTCATGCTGTCCAGTTCCTGATCCGAATCGTTCTCGCCGGGGATCAGCAGGGTCGTAATTTCCAACCACACGGACGTCTCGTGTTTGAGGTATTGCAGGGTGTCCAACACCGGTTGCAAACTGCCGCCGCAGATTTTACGGTAGAATTCATCCGTGAACGCTTTCAGATCGATATTAGCCGCGTCCATCACGCTATAAAACTCCGCGCGCGGTTCGGCGCATACATAACCTGCCGACACCGCGACCGATTTGATGCCGAGCTTTCGGCATTCCTTGGCAACATCCACAGCATATTCATGGAAGATGACGGGGTCGTTGTAGGTGTAGGCAACGCTGCGGCAACCCAGTTCCTTGGCGGTCCGCGCGATGGCGTCCGGAGAAGCCTGATCCATTAGTGAGTCCATTTCCCGAGATTTGCTGATGTCCCAGTTTTGACAGAACTTGCAAGCGAGATTGCAGCCTGCCGTGCCGAATGAGAAAACCGGCGTGCCGGGAAGAAAATGGTTGAGAGGCTTTTTCTCGATTGGATCGATGCAGAAACCGCTCGAGCGCCCATAAGACGTCAATACGATCTTGCCGCCCATATTGGCGCGAACAAAACAAAGCCCCCGCTGCCCTTCATGCAGCTTGCAAAACCGCGGGCACAGTGTACATTCCACCCGACTGTCACCCACTGCTCGCCAATAGCGCGTGGGGAAACCCTCGTCCATTTCGGTGTTGAGGTTCATGATCGGCACTACATTCGTTAAATCGTACTCGTTTGTAAACTATCTCCCGACAAACACTCAACGAGGTTTCGAGATGACATGGCATCGCGCCCTACGTAGGAGTCGACTATGAAGAAAGTACGTCAACCCGCCGTAGCGGGGCTCTTCTACCCGAGCGACGCCGACCAGCTTCGTGCCATGGTTCAGGGTTTCTTGCAGGACGCCGATACAAGCGAGCCGCTACCGAAAGCCATTATCGCACCGCACGCTGGATACGTTTATTCGGGGCCTGTCGCCGCGAGCGCGTACGCCCTCTTGCGACCGGGCCGCGACACTTTTCGTCGCGTGATTCTGATCGGCCCGTCTCATCGGGTCGGCTTCCATGGGATCGCAGTCAGTCGAGCGGATATTTATGCCACGCCTCTAGGCAATGTCCCTATAGACTACGGAGCCATCGAAAAAATTCTCGACTTGCCCTTCATCAAGAGCTTCGACGAGGCGCACTTGCTCGAACACAGCCTGGAAGTTCACTTACCTTTTTTGCAGACGGTCCTAGACCGGTTCGAGCTGGTTCCGTTGGTCGTCGGCAGCGTGGCGGCATCTGAGGTTGGCACGGTCCTCGAACGGCTGTGGAGTGACGCGGAAACTCTGACCGTGATCAGCTCCGACTTGAGTCACTATCATGACTACGCGACAGCCAAGCGAATGGATCAGGCCACGTCCCTCGCGATCGAAAGGCTTCGACCGGAAGATATCGGCCACGACTCAGCTTGCGGAAGTATGGCGATCAACGGTCTCCTCCATTTCGCTCGTCAAACCGGACTCAAGGCGCGGACGCTGGATTTGCGCAATTCCGGGGATACGGCCGGTTCCAAGGATCGAGTGGTCGGTTATGGGAGCTATGCCTTCCACTGACGCGATCGGTTTCCTACGTCCGACACATCGACGGGCATTGCTCGACCTGGCCAGGCGATCCATCGAGCACGGCTCGGTTCACGGCCTACCGCTTCGTATCCAACCGGAAACTCTGGCGCCCGAACTCGCCGTCAAGAGAGCCACGTTCGTGACGCTCGAATTGCACGGGAAACTGCGGGGCTGCATCGGGACCCTGCAAGCCGTTAGAGTCTTGGCCGAAGACGTCGTCCACAATGCCTATGCAGCAGCGTTCAGAGATCCGCGGTTTCCGCCGGTCAGTCCAAGCGACGTTGAACGCCTCGACATCCGTCTATCCTTGCTGACGCCGGCGGAACCAATATCCTTCACCTCGGAAGAGGATCTGTTAAGACAAATGACGGTAGGCGAGGATGGCTTGATCTTGGAAGAGGGATTTCGACGCGGAACTTTTCTGCCGACGGTTTGGGCATCACTGCCGGATCCCAAAACCTTTCTACAACACCTGAAATTGAAGGCCGGCTTACCCGAAGATTATTGGTCGGACTCGATCAAGGTCTATCGCTATCGCACGGAAACCATCGACAAACATTCGGTCTAGATCCCCAAAAATTGAAGCTCGGCGAAATCCGTCCATATCGCACGGGTAAGCCGCTCGCTCGCCGAGTGGAACACAGGTTACGGAAGTCGGAGCACAGACGGGTCCATCCCTGGACGAATGGCGCCATCAATAGCCCTCTTTTTCAATAAGATATCGTTGCACTGCCGATTCGTAGACTTCGGTCGAAATCTTCGGTCCGTACACCACGGTCTGGCAGTGTTCCTCGACGATGATGCTCAGCAATCTGAAAGCATTTCGCGGTGTCAGCTGGCGCACGATGAATTGGGCCTTGCTCTCCCCCTCTTCCTCAAAAATGTCTGCCAGCTTGATCGGCGCGCTTCCCGGCTTACGCGCCACATTCATACGCTTCTCGATGAGCCGGATCATGTTGTCGGCCGACCAATTGATGGACGAGATGGTCTTGATCCTGTCGCTCCGATAATACTTTTTGAGATCGTGCAACTCGTACGGCAGGAACAGAATGATGCCTAGGTGATCGATCTGGAACAGCTGATCGTCGAGGATAGGCGTCACAAGCTCGCGCATCTTTTCAGGATCACCTTTGATACTGGTGGGCTCGTCCACGCGGTCGACCAGTAAATAAACACCGGATAGGCCAAAATACTGGACCAGGTCCATGTAGCTCTTCAGCAAGGTGAACCGGTTCTCGGTCATCCTGGGAATACCGTGGAACTCAAACAGGCCCGGCCCGATTTCCTGGATGATCTTGAACATGTTCTCCACCGAGACCGGAATGCCACGGATGTTCCGGTAAATCTCCCCGGCGAGCAACTTCGCCTGCTTGTTCGAGAAAAAGCTGTTCCGCTTTTTGTAACCGGCAATTGTAATGAGCTTGCGAAGTGCCGAGATCTTGCTCGAAAGGTCATTGGGGGCGAAATAAAGCGCCGTGAGCAGTATGAATTTCTCCGCGAACTCCCGATTGTCCTTGAGCATCTCCTCCTTTTGCGCTTCGGTGATATAGCGATACAGCTCCTCTATACCAAGTTTGAGAAGGTAATCGAGGTGGTCGTCGAGGGTGATCTTGCTTTCCCGGATGAGCACCTCTTCCTTTCTTCTCCGAAACAGCTTCGCAAGCCCTGGCTTCCTCGGCGAATATTCCGCGGGAAGTTTTCTGACTTTGGTGACCTCGCTGAGCAGTTCGTTGAACTCGACATATTTGATCACCAGCACCTTATCTCGATATTGGCGGAGATAGCGCTCGGTATCAATCCGCATAGAGGACTTTCCAGCACCGCGAATCGCGAAAATCACGTACGGGCTTGGTTTGTCCAGATTCAGCAACGCCGACCGCAGCGATGTATTCTCTATCATGGCCGCCTGCAAATAAGGATCGCGGTCTGCGTCGAAGATTACGAAGGGATGATGTTCAAACTGCCATACATGCAGCCATTCTTTTATTTCCATCAGACTCTCGATGAGATCTTATTCGTCGGAAAATTCGCTACTGCCCCGAGACGGTCTCGAAATTGGAAGACTTAAGCCTACCTAAGTCGGTTCCGAAAACCCTTCGATAGGCTCAGGGCGAACGGCCTACTGAAATAGGCTCTTATTGTTCCCGGGATAACCATGCCCCCATGGCTGCCGAACTATAGCATAGTTCACGTCGATTCCAGCCGCCTCGCCTCCTTAAAGAACGCTCTAGTTGAGTTTCCGATTCCTCACTTTGCCTGTCTGGGGCTACGAGCGACGCCCGCACGTACATTCGTTCGCGAGGAGCGAGCGGGAACGTACCAAGCTCGGCCTGAAAAGAGAGTCTCCGGCATGAGACAATTACTATGCTGTCACCTTTCATTCGAAAGCCCGAGGCAGCCCGTTCCCGGCTTACCCACTCGTCGCATTGCGCCTCGCCCTGCCGAATTATCGTGGAGGGAGAAGGCTTATACAGGGCTTCCTGACGGCAGATATCTCGATTCCCGACGCGCGCAAGTGGACGACCGACGAAACTTGGAGATAACCAAAGTTGAACCGCGAAACAGCAGTCGGATGCGCACTGTGCTATCGGGTGCATAGGGGCTTTACCCATAAAGGGGGACGTCCTTGCCAGACAAGGACGTTCTGCATTCATGGCGCGTTTCCGGCGCGTCAAAACAGTCAACTACCCTTTCAGGTGAGAGCTACGTTCCCGGGGAACCAAGATCTTGCCAGAGCTTGAACGGCATGCGAAACGAAGCTACCCTTGCGCACACTTTAGTGTAATCACCAATCAGACATGAGTGACGTACCGAATAAGCCGAACTCAGGCTCAAAACATTCGGGCACCAAACCCGATCTCCAGCCCGGTTTGAAACCGCTCCTATGGTTCGGAGGCGGATTGATTGCCCTGATCGCATTCGCGGATCTGATTTTCGATCTGACTCTCAGCCTCCTGGACGTGCTATGGAACGTGCTGTATACCCTTGTGGAAGGCAGCGAGGAATTGTTCATAGAAGACAAATTGGAGGACTGGTTCGACCTTTCGCCGCGCCATGCCGAGCTGATCACGGCTTGGACGCTGACACCGCTAAAAATACTGTTCGCTATCTTCGCTTTACGATGGCTGTGGCGCTATTCCCGAACGCGTCTCATTCCTGCCCTGATACGTTGGACTCGGAAGCAGCTTACCCTCCTACGCCTGTCCTGGTCGGCCCTTTGGTGGCCCTGGAAAGGCGTGGTCGTGAGCGTACTGATAGGCAGTCTGTTCGTCTTGGTCTAAAGCGGATTGAAGCAAGTTAAGGATGCCCTTGCTTGAACCACATCCGATCCGCGCTTCCGTTAACAGGACCTTTCGGATAAGGTACGATTATCAGCAAAAAGCTGCAGACTCACGGCAATACGGTAGGTCGCCGTATGCTGCGCGTACTGCAAATATTTTCTTGGCGAACGACTCAGAGATCTCTCATGTCCGACAATTTGCAGCCAATCACAGTTCTGGCCAACCAGAGTGAACTGGGTATACAGGAACCATCCGCTTTCTTCCTCGGGGACAGGCGAATCGAAGTCGTGGAAATCATAGATAGATGGCTGGCGTCGGATTATGGCTATTTCAAGCTCCTGACGACTGACGGCATCTATATTCTTCGCCACGATAGCGACCAGGACCGCTGGGCACTAACGCTTTACAAACAATCCGAATTTTTGCCGGTCTTGGACGTCGGCAAGAAACCGAGAGTTCACTGATATTTTTCGAGCGAGACGCCGCCTCACGCGGCGCCTCAGGCTAAGAATCCGACGCTTGTCATAATGCGGATGAGCGCCCTTTTGCGTTGTCCGCCAAATTTCCGTCGGCTACGAGCTTTGGAAGCTTCAAGCTTCTGGGCTATCACCCATGACACAATTCTTGCTTTACTCGGGTGAACTCCACCAAGGCATATTTCCAGCGAGACGCCGCGCGATGAAAAATAAAAAAGCGGGAAATCAAGCCGGCTTATTAAACCAGGAGAACAAGGAAAAAAGCGCTACGAGCGATTCCTCGTCCTTTCAAATGGTATTAGCGCTTCAGACGACCCTGGACTTAGAACAGCTTCTGAACTTGTTCAGCATGCATTTACAGGCCTTTGTTGCCCATTCCGGATCGAGCTTTTCTAACGAGGCACTGGAGGTGGAACTTTCGCTGGGCAGAAAAGGACGGCATGTCTGCAGTTACAATCTCCAACTCGAGGGTGAGTCGCTGGGCGAATGGCAGATGAGTCGAGACCGGCGATTTACGGAACCGGAACTCGACCGTACCGAAGCTCTGCTCTGCCACTTGCTCTATCCCTTGCGCAACGGCCTCAAATATCGCGTAGCGCTGTCTCATGCCTACACCGATCCATTGACCCAAACCGGAAATCGAGCTGCACTGTTCCAAAGCCTGCAGCGGGAACTGGAACTGGCGCGTCGCTACGGCACACCGCTTTCCCTCATTCTTCTTGACGTCGACCACTTCAAATCGATCAACGACAATTTTGGGCACGACACCGGCGACGCCGTGTTGCGATCGATAGCCCGCTCGATCAAAGACTCGGTACGCGGGAGCGACATTCTGTTCCGCTATGGCGGGGAAGAATTTGTCATCGTGCTGTCCAATACGGCAAAAGGCGGCGCGATGAACCTCGCTGAGCGCATTCGACGGATAGTCGAGACGTCGGTTTGCGATGTCCGCGGCTTAAACTTACGTATTACACTGAGCTTGGGGGTCGCGACACTTCGTCCAGGGGAAACCCATCTGGAGCTGCTGCACCGTGTCGATCAGGCCATGTACCAGGCGAAGCGCAGCGGACGCAATCGGGTCGCCGACGCGATCGAAATCGAGGCCTAGTAGCCCAGGACACCGCCGATTCGCAACTCATCGTCTTCCGCTTCTCGCGCCTTTGTCACCTCGATGCCGATGCCCGGTGCGGCGACCGGCTGCTACCTTTTCGGCCTCCAGTCCAACAGAGCGCATCAAATCGCCGACGTCTTCCGCCGGAAGCTCGTAGGTAGTTCCTGCTCTCAATCGGGGCGGTAGCCTGATGCCGGCAAACCGCGTCCGAATCAGCCGGCTCACGGTAATTCCTTGCGATTCCCAAAGCCTCCGAACAATGCGGTTGCGCCCTTCCTTCAAAGTGACTCGAAACCACCGGTTCGCGCCCTCGCCGCCCGCGGGTTCGATCGTCTCGAATCGTGCGGGTCCGTCTTCCAGCAAGACACCGTTCGATAGCCGCGTCAACATCTCGTCGTTGACGGGGCCAAGAACCCGAACCGCATACTCGCGCTCGATTTCCTGCGACGGGTGCATCAGACGATTGGCGAGTTCGCCGTTATTGGTGACCAACAGCAGACCTTGCGTGTTGATGTCGAGACGGCCGACGGCAATCCAACGCCCCGTCATGGGCTTAGGCAACCGGGTAAAGATCACCGGGCGCCCCTCCGGATCGCGGCGGCTGACTACCTCCCCGATCGGCTTGTGATAAATGAGCACGCGGGTGGGCGCTTCGGAGCGCTTGGCGATATCGATTGGACGGCCGTTGACGGTGACACGGTCGCCCTTGCGGTAACGATCCCCACGTTCGGCCGGTTTGCCGTTTATCGCGATTCGGCCAGCTTTGATCCATTCCTCGATCTCCCGGCGCGATCCCAAGCCCAACCGAGCAAGAACTTTTTGAATCCGCTCACCGGCGTCATCCCAGGACGAGCGTTTATCCGTAGGCGCCTTAGTTCTACTACGTTGATTGGTGATCCGCATCTTCGATTATTGGCTGGTCTTTCGGCACCGCCTGCAGCGCCATATCATCTAGAAATTCCCGAAGCGGCGGGAGTTCGTCGAGACTCTTCAGGTTGAAATAGTCTAGGAATTGCTTGGTCGTGCCGAGCAGTGCCGGACGCCCCGGCACCTCCTTGTGTCCCACGACCTGTATCCATCCCCGGTCTTGCAATGCCCGAACGATACTCGAGCTGACGGTGACACCTCGAATATCCTCGATCTCGCCGCGCGTGACCGGCTGACGGTAAGCGATGATCGCGAGCGTTTCCAGGAAGGCGCGCGAATAACGACCGGGGCGCTCTTCGAACAAGCGAGAAACCCAAGGCGAGAAATCCGCTCGCACTTGGAGCCGGTATCCGCTCGCCACCTGCTTCAGTTCGATGGGCCGACCGCGGCAATCCTCCGCCAAGTCCGCCAGTGCCGCAAGGATTTCCCCCTGTTCCGGCCGTTCGTGTTCGGCGAACAGGCTTTCCAAGTCGACCAAGGACAAGGGTCTGCCGGCGGCCAACAGCGCCGCCTCGATAATCGCTTTCAGTTCCACGTCAATCGATACTGGACGCTGTCAACGGCTTTACCAGTAACTCGCCCAAGGGTTCCTCCTGGATGATCTCGATCAAGCGTTCTTTGCTGAGCTCGAGTATGGCGAGCAAGGAAACGACAGCGCCTTGCCGCCCCTCCCTTCGTTCAAACAGGCTAGGGAATGGAACCAGCAACTGGGTCTGCAAGCGGGCTAATATGCTCGCCATGCGTTCACGAACCGATAGAGGCTCGCGCTGGATATGATGATGCGTAAGTCGTTCGGCGCGCCGCAGTACGTCCTGAAAAGCCAGGAGAACTTCCTTTAAGTCCACTTCCGGATAAACCTTTTTTACCTGGATAGCGCTCGTATCCGCCGAAGCTTCGAAAACATCGCGCTCGCAGCGCGGCAAGGCGTCGAGCTCTTGGGCCGCATGCTTGTAGCGCTCGTACTCCTGGAGCCGACGTACCAATTCGGCGCGAGGATCCTCCTCTTCCTGTTCCGGGTTCGCTGGGCGCGGCAACAGCATGCGCGATTTGATTTCGGCCAGAATCGCCGCCATCAGCAGGTATTCGGCGGCAAGCTCGATACGGAGCTCGCTCATCATCTCGATGTAGCCCATGTACTGACGCGTGATATCGGCGATGGGAATGTCCACGATGGAAAGGTTCTGGCGGCGGATCAAATACAGCAGAAGGTCGAGCGGGCCTTCAAAAGTCTCGAGGAATACTTCCAACGCATCGGGCGGGATGTAAAGGTCTTCGGGCAATTCGGTCAGAGGCGTGCCGTTGACTATAGCCACCGGCTCGACAGCCATTCCTTCCGTATCAACCTCTTGCGAACTGCTCTGCTGCGTTTCTTGCTCCGTGCCGTCGACGGCAGAATTTCCTGGCTCCGCGAGATCGGTCATTTACAGGCCGGCGAAACCGAACAGCAAGCGCTGCATGGCATAGATCGGAAAACCCAGAATCATGGACAACCCGCCGGTCGCGATCAGTGCCAGCAGAATGAAGAAACCGTAGGGCTCGATCTGACTGAATTTGATGGCCAGCTTAGGTGGCAAGAAACTCGTCGCGATTCGCCCGCCGTCTAGCGGCGGAATCGGCAGCAGGTTCAAGAGCATCAGCACGATATTGATCACGATGCCGGCAATACCCATAAGCCCCAGAGGCACCGACACATAGTCGAAATCGATAAAGCTAGCCAAACGGGCGACAAGTGCCCAGGCGATGGCCATCAAAAAATTCGCGGCGGGTCCCGCGATGGCAACTAATGCCATGTCCCGCTTCGGGTTGCGCAACTTGCCGAAATCCACGGGAACGGGTTTGGCCCAACCAAAGATAAACCCACCCAGCGCCAACAGGACGCCCGGCACCAGCAAGGTACCGACCGGATCGATATGATGCAAGGGATTCAAGGATAGCCGGCCTAGCCGCGCTGCCGTGTTGTCGCCGAGCATTCTGGCGACCCAACCGTGGGCCACTTCATGCACGGTGATGGCGAACAGAACCGGGAGAATCCAGACAGCGACGCGTTGAACAAAAGTCAGTTCTTCCATTGGTACAATTCTTGAGCCAGTGAACGGAGGTTATTGAAGCGAAGGGACGACACCCGATCCCTGCCGGACGATCTCAGGCGTGTCTTCCATGAAGCCGACAATCGTGGTCGGGGTATAGGGAACGATTCCGGCGTCGATAATCAAATCCACTTCTTTCTCGAGGCGGTCGCGAATGTCTTCCGGATCGCTCATGGCATCCTCTTCGCCGGGGAGGATCAGGGTCGAACTGAACAAAGGCTCGTTCAACTCCGCCATCAGTGCCAGCGTGATCGGGTTGTCCGGCAAGCGGATTCCGATGGTCTTGCGCTTGGCATGCTGCAGGCGACGCGGCGTCTCGCGGGTCGCTTTGAGAATGAAGGTATATGGCCCCGGCGTCAGCGATTTGATGAGCCGGAAGGCTTCGTTGTTGATCTTTGCGAAAGTGGATATCTGCGAGAGATCGCGGCACACCAGGGTAAAATGATGATCCTCCTCCAACTGACGAATTTGGCGGATGCGGTCCAGCCCTGACTTATTGTCCATTTGGCAGCCGAAGGCGTAGGAGGAATCGGTAGGATAAACGATGACGCCCCCCTGGCGAATGATCTCGACGCTCCGGCGGATCAGCCGGGGCTGCGGATTATCCGGATGAATCTGAAAGTATTGAGCCATTTTGATAGTTTACTATAGAGGGCGTCTTTTCAGGGACTTTTCCCACGGAAGCCTTACCACCCGATACAGCTCGATCTTCTTCAGAATTGCGCCAGCGCCTGGCTGGTTAAGACTAGGCGAACCGGTTCGGCCTGTGGCTGCCCGCGCTGTTTTTGTCGGACATGCTTTGGAAATGCGAGCGGATGGTGTTGATCAAAACGCTCAAACGGCCCACGATCTCCTAAAGCTTTGTGCTGGCTGCCAATTGCTCCAGTACGCCGGCCCGGCCGAGGTCAACCCATACAGGCGTTGGAACAGTTCGTCCGAGTTTTCCTGAGTCCAGATCGTTTATGAACACGGCGGCAAGAGGCGGTGCGTCTACCCCAGGGATTGACGTTCATCGAATGCTCAATAAAGGTCCGGCAGCTCGAGACAATGGGCGTTTCGGCTAAGCCCGCGCCATGGCCCTCATCTTGCCCGGCAGGATTAGTCCCTCGGCCGCGACATCAAAAAGCTCTCGCACGTGACGGTAAAGTTCGGCCGCCTCTTCCGGCCGCGCACCGATGGGTCTTTGCGATATAAAAGTGAAAAAGTGAAAAGTGAATCTGATTAGCGATGAACGTCAGCCAAGCGAAGTCGCCACTCGGCTCGGGGTTGAGTCAACATCGCAGCACGGGCCAGCCGTCGAAGCAGAATTTTGAGATCGAAACGCCGATTGAAACGATATTGGAACTCGGCCAGATATCGCTTGGCATATTTCCTAAATTTGATCGCATGATAGGTGCCGGAAAGGGCGGTCTTCAGGTTGCTCAACAGCGTGTTGACCCAACGAAACGCCGGATGTTGGGCCGATGGCCGCCCAGAGCCCAGAATCAGGCGTTGATGCCCCGCGATGACCTGGTGCAAGCTCCGAAACCCGCTCAGGCCATCGGTGAGGGCGTAGGTCGACGGGGCCAAGGCGCGTTGGGCCGAGTCCGCGATCGCCTGCTGGGTGAACGGCAGGGGATCAAGGCGCACAAACCATGGGTGACCGTCGTCCGTGGTTTGTACCGCCATCACAAAGCTGACTTTGTTTTCGCAACCCCGTCCGCGTTTCCCGGACCGTTCACCGCCCAGGTAAGCATCGTCAATCTCGACCCGCCCGGTCAATTGTCGATCCGCTTCCTGCTCCGCCATCACCTGGATCAGCTTATGCTTCACCAGCCAGGCGGTGCGATAACACACTCCGAGATGACGCATCAATTCCAGTGCTGAGACATTGTTCTTGCCCTGGGTCAGGAGATACATCGCCAGAAACCAGGTAGAGAGCGGCAGCTTGGTCGCTTCGAAGATCGTCCCAGCGGTCAGCGTCGTTTGCTTTCGGCAGTGCCCGCATTGCCAGTATTTTCGCCCGCTCCGTTCGAACGCCGTGTGGTGCGCGCCACCACAGGCTGGGCAGCGGAAATCCTCCGGCCAGCGTAGGGCTTCCAGTGCCGCTTCGCATTGCTCTTCACGGCCGTATTGGGCCAGAAACTCGGCCAACGACAACCCCTTTTGAAATTGCACTCGGTTCATCGGCATGGGACACCTCTTTTGTGATCGATGCCCCTAGTCTAAGCCCCCTAGTGGCTCACAGCGTGAGCCGATACTGAACTTCATCGCTAATCAGGAAAAAGAATAAAAAGCATTAGAAGCGGTGCTCCAACATCCGGCGAAAAATCTCGCATTCGTTCCAAGAAGGATCGATAAGTTCTTTTCTGCTCCGGTCCTGTCGGCGCTTGTTTCACTGTTCGGGTCAGTGACTTCCGCCGAACCCTATCAAGCTGCCACGCTGCCTGCGGTTACCATTCAAGCGCCCACCAGCGACCTCAGCGAACTCTCACCGGCCAGCCAAAGTATCAGCCTCTACGATGAAGGACACCTGAGCATCGCCCACGAACGCAGCCTTGATGAAATCCTGCGCGGCGAAGCCGGGCTCGCAATCAGCTAAGCTGGTGTGCACGGACTTGGGATGCTTTATCTTCGCGGTGCCGGCGGACAAGGCTTGGTGACGCTGGACGGGCTGCCGGTCCCCGATTCGCTGCCCGGCGTAATCCACCTCAACGCGCTGCTACCGGACGGCCTACAATACGTGGAAGTCAGCCGAGGTTTCGGGCCTGCTTCTCAACCATTCTCTTCTCATCGCGGCGCCATCCGAATGATATCCCGTACGGCCCTTAACAACAGCGGCGATCTTCGTATCGAAGGCGGTACCTTCGGCTTTCTCAAGGAAACCTTGCGCGGCAATCTAGCCAACGAACGGGCGCACCTGGCCATTACGGTGACCCGCTCAGATGCTTTCGATGGTGCCTGGCACGCGCAACGGTCCAACAACAATCCAGAGCGAGACCCGTTTCATGACACTCAGATTTTGACGAAAGCGGAATTGGACATCAGCGACGATATCAATTGGGAAGCTTCGCTTTTGTACCGAAAGTCACGGAATGGCTGGGACCGCTATGGCATTCGCCGTGGTGTGCTCGCCGTGGTGGACGATAAACATGGCTTTTTTGCCGAGGAAGTCTGGATGGTACAAAGCAGCGTCAAGGCTCATCTCACCGATGATTGGCTCACGCGTTTGCAACTCGGCTACACCCAGACCCGCGACCGAGGACGTACCATGGGCCTGAACCTGGGCTACACGACGGATTTTTACCTGGTCCGCTGGGAAAACGACCAACGGCTTTGGCGTGGGGAAAGCGAGGACTCGGTCCGCCTGATTTGGGGCGGCGAAGGCCGCCACGAAAGCGCTTCCGGCCCCACTTACGCTCCGATTGGGCCGTTTACCTTTGCAGCGGGAACACCTTTCAGCGAGGCACGGAGCCAACAGGCCGGCTTTCTGGAAACCCGTTTCGCCTACGGCCCTCTCAGCGGCACCGTCGGGGTACGCTACGAAGCTTACGACCGATTTTCTAACCACGCTCTGTTTCAGGCCGGCGTCGCCTGGAAGCTGCTACCGACATTGAAATTCCGTGCCAACGGCGGCAACGGTTTCCGCATTCCCAGTTATGCCGAGCGGCTGTATCCCCTACTCGGCAATCTTGCCATCCAACCGGAACGCGGTGCCGGCGGCGACGTAGGACTAGACTGGCAGCCGCTATCGAACCTCACGCTCAACTTGCCCCGTTTCTACAGCCGTTACGATGACTTCATTATTGTCACCTGGAATCCTCAACCCCGCGCCCAAATCCCGTGAGTCGGCGAATGCTTGTCCAACCTGCCGAACGCCACCATTGCCGGGTTTGAAGCCAACGCCGAATACCGCTTCAGCGAACACTGGCGCGGCGGTGGTGCCTACACTTACACGGACAGCCGCAACCTTGACAACGGTCGCCGGGTGCCGTTCCGTCCGCGCAACAGCGTGCGCATCTGGGGTGAATGGCGTGCTCCCTTTCTTCCTGTCATCGTGTGGGCCGAAGGCGTGTACCGCGGCTTATCCTACAATGATGTCGGCAATACCCTGGACGTGAATGGCGCGGTTCGGGTCAATGCCCATATCAACTATCGCCTTTTGCCTAAATTCGAGGTCTACTTGCGAGGCGAAAATCTCAGCAATGACAGGATCCCGGACGCCTTCAGCTTCGATCATCCCGGTGCCGTGGTATATGGCGGTGTGATGCTGGAGTTATAAAGAGATATTCGCTGTCAACGCTAAGCTACCCACCTGGAACGATCGGATAGGCTCTATCGATGACGCAGCAATAGATGATGCCCTATGGCCGCCAGCCATGGGTCGAATCATGGAGCTTGCTGGAGCCACTCAATCTTGGTTGTTCAGTCCAGTTGCCAACCCGTCGACTAATCCACCGCCCCAACGACTGGTCAAGCATGACGTATACGATGATTTCTAGGCCCTTTATGAGGCTTACTATTGGCAGAAAGACGTTTGGAAGCAAGGCGCGATGAATCCGAGTGTCGGCCTAAGAGGTGTTTTTCTCCTCAGTGAAAGCCTTATTCCAAGAAACCAATTACGCCACACGGAATTTTACCTGTCACCGCCGATGTAAAAATGACCCCTGACACCGAAGTAAATTTGACCCCTTGGGGGAAAATGGCGGCTTTTTTGAGCCGCGGAAATGTTGACTCAGGAGCAGTCAGTGGAGATCAAAGTATTGGCCCGACAGGGCCATGGCATCAAAGCCATCGCGCGGGAGCTGGGCGTCTCGCGCAACACGGTACGCAAGTACCTGCGCAGCGAAAGCGCGTTGCCCCGGTACCGGCTGCGGGCGCCCCGCCCCTGCAAGTTGGATCCCTTCAAAGCCTATCTGCAGCAACGCATCGAGGCGGCACGTCCGCATTGGATTCCGGCCACGGTGCTGCTGCGAGAGCTTCGTGAACGGGGCTATGCAGGCGGCATCAGCCAGCTCAAGGCGTATCTCGCCCCCTTCAAACGGCGACCGGAAGAACCGGTGGTCCGCTTTGAAACCCCACCGGGCCGCCAGATGCAGGCCGATTTCACGACGATCCGGCGGGGGCGCGATCCGCTCAAAGCCTTCGTGGCCACGCTGGGGTTCAGTCGCGCCACGTTCGTGCGCTTTTCCGACCGCGAGGACAGCGCGGCCTGGTTGACGGGGCTGCGCGAGGCCCTCCACTACTTCGGCGGGGTGCCCGAAGAGGTGCTGTTCGACAATGCCGGCGCCATCATCACCGAACGGGACGCCTACGGTGAAGGCCGGCACCGCTGGCACCCGGCCCTGTACGCGCTGGCCGGGGCGTATGGCTTCCGGCCCAAGGTCTGCCGGCCGTACCGGGCCCAAACCAAGGGCAAGGTGGAGCGCTTCAACGGATACCTGAAAGCCAGCTTCATCACGCCACTGGCGGCCACGCTCAAGAGCGCCGGCTTGACACTCGATGTCGAGACCGCCAATGCCCAGATCGGCCCCTGGCTCGATCAGGTGGCGCATCAACGGGTGCACGGCACCACCGGCGTACAGCCCGCGGTGCGATTGGCCGAAGAGCGCCTCGCCCTGCGGCCGTTGCCGGTTCAGGCACCCCAAGGCTTGCCGGCACCCCAGCGGCACGTTGGCCGCGTCTTGCCCCATGACAGCCTGCAACATCCCCTGTCGGTGTACGACCAGTTGCTGGAGGTGACGGCATGAATCTGCAGCACGCCCGGATTACCGAACTCAGCCAAAGCCTGAAGCTCGAGCGGATCGGGTCGGACTGGCCCCACCTGGCCCAGCAGGCCGCCGATCGCGAGGAGAGCTTTGCCGACTTCCTCGAGAAACTGCTCATCGCCGAGGCCAAGGCCCGCGCCGAACGCACCCGGCAGACCTTGCTCAAGATGGCCACCTTGCCGGTCGTGAAGACTTTGGAGCAGTACGACTTTGCTTTCTCCTTGGGAGCGCCCCGGGCCCAGCTCCAGGAACTGGCGGGTTTGAGCTTTATCGAGCGCACCGAGAACATCGTCCTGCTCGGCCCCAGCGGGGTTGGTAAAACCCATCTGGCGATCGCCTTGGCCTACCGCGCGGTGATGGCCGGCCTCAAGACACGCTTCGTCACCGCCGCCGATCTGATGTTGCAACTCACCGCCGCACACCGCCAGGAGCGTCTCAAGGAGTACTTCAACCGGGTCGTGATGGCGCCCAGGCTGTTGGTCATCGATGAGATCGGCTATCTGCCGCTCGGACGTGACGAAGCGAATCTCTTCTTCAACGTCGTCGCCAAGCGCTACGAGCGCGGCAGCCTGATTCTCACCAGCAACCTGCCGTTCACCCAGTGGGCGGGCACCTTTGCCGATGATCAGACCCTGACGGCCGCGATGCTGGATCGGCTCCTGCATCACGCCCACATCGTGCAAATCACCGGCGACAGTTACCGATTGAAGGACAAGCGCAAGGCAGGAACAACCCCGCCGCAGACAGCGGCCGTCGAATAACTTTTGGGCCTCAAGGGGTCAATTTTACTTCGGCGATAAACCCTCAAAAGGGGTCACTTTTCAGTCGGCGTTGACATTTACCAAGACCTGCAGAAACCCGGGGAAATCGAGGTATTGCTATGTACCGTCCTGCTCGATGGCCGTGTGCTACAAGACCCGAACCCGGCTTGTCTAAGCTTCTTCCGCTCCCCTGGGGCCGATGGCCTTCGGCTCTCGGGAAGAGCGACTCCTCCCTCACCTGTTTCCTCACTCGTAGCGCGCCCTGCTTTTCCCTTTGCAAATGAAGCGATGCGACGAAAGCCCGCGCTCTGTGGGAAGCGGCCTTGAACCGCATACCGTGGTATTTCTGGATGAGAAGGGCCGGGTGTTTGTTGTTCCCTAACCGTCGGGCCGCATCAATCTTCCGTGAAGGCCACGGCCACATGTTGATCACCCTTCATTTGACCGCGGCCGATGCCCGCGTCCCGAGCAGCGTTAAGGAGGAAGGAGGTTTTGAACCGGGCCGAGTTGAGCCTGGGTAATAGCCTGCGGCTGGAAGACCTGGTCCGGCAGCGGCAGTGGGTCGCCCGTATTTTTCCCAGACCAGACGTTGGTGAATGCTGCCGCTATGTCCAACCGACGATCTCCCGGAGCATATTTCCATTAAGCTGTCATCATACATTTGGATGATGACGATGCGGCTCACGGCTTTGCAGAATGGTCGTGAAAAAGGACGTTCTACGTACCGGAACAAGGGCGTTCCCTCGCAATGCAAAGCCACATTGCCGGCAAAAGAAGTGTCTTTCGAAGTGATCGAAGACGTCTTGAACCTGCTGCTTGTGGGTGTCATTTTGCTTGACCGGGATGGTCGAGCGCTGTACCGCAATATGGCGGCAGCCGACATCATCTCATCTGTCCAAACAAAGGCTTGACCTTGGATGCCTACGGTTGTTGCCGTGCCGCTATCGGCATCTAAACCCTAGCTTTGGAAAGACTCATCAAGCAGGCTGTTCTCATTTTTAAAGCCGGAAGGTCGCCGGAATGAAGGTACCCCGCCCTGGATATGTCCATTCCCTGCCGGTGCTGGTCGCGGCATTGCCCGGCCGTTCAGCGGATAGGCTGAAACTCTCAATAACTTCGCCGGAGGTCGGCGGGTTAGCCTCACAATACGGTTCGTACGCCGTTAAGGCAGTTACTCAACAAAGACTGGCACCCATCGCCAGACCGAATTGGTGAAGCGAATTCTGGTGGGACCGGCTTAATTTGCACGGTCATTAGGTTGAGTCATTCCCGTCTACGAAGGATTGTCCGCCTACTTTTCCTGTTTCCGAGTAAAAAAGTAAGAATATGCTGTGAACCGTAGACGGTCATCCGTAAAGCGCAAAGCATGACGGCCTGATCTAAGGGCAAATCAAGCACGACGGTCACCACCGGGCTTTTTCGCCACGTTATCACGCAGATAAACCGGCAGCGCCTGTTCCGGCTGCACGAACAAACCCTTACCGAAAGCATCGGCCCCAAGACGCGCGACCATGGCCGCACGCGGGAAGCGATCCGGCATGAGTCTTTTCACACATCCGCCCAAACGTTCTTCGAGAACCGAACCATAAGTTTTCCATCCGCTGCCGATACCTACACCCCCGGCCTGATCGGGGAACGAAACGCGATCGGGCGGTAGCACCGATTCCTGCCCCAAAAGCTCGGCTAATCCAGCTTCCCCCTTGCGGTAAACGCCCCAATAGACTTCGCTCATGCGGGCATCAATACAGGGGAACGCGATGGTTTCCGAAGCCTCGGTTAAGGCGTCTTGCGCTAGGGCTGCCAAGGTCGAAACCGGAACCACCGGCAGATCCGCGCCGAACGCAATCCCCTGAGCCACGCCGGCCGCGATGCGGACGCCAGTAAAGGAACCAGGCCCTCGTCCAAACGCGAGCGCATCGACTTGCGCAATCTTGATTCCGGCTTCGGCCAGCAGGGACTCGATCATGGGCAGTATCAACCGATTATGCCGCTGCGGCGCTAGCTCATAACGTTCTATAACGGCGTCATCGATCAGCAAAGCGGCCGAACACGCTTCGGTGGCGGTCTCAATGGCCAGAATTTTCATACCGCAATCTCTTCCTCGATTTCGCCGGCGAAAAACCGCTGCACGTCGGTGAGCGAACGCGTCCTCGGCATGTCCGGCAAGCTGTTCAGAAAAACCTTTCCATACGAACGGGATAGAATACGCGGGTCGCAAAGCATCAGAACGCCACAGTCAGACTGATCCCGGATCAGACGCCCCACGCCTTGCTTGAGCGCGATGGTGGCCGCCGGAAGCTGATAGCTGGCAAAGGGATTCAATCCGCTCCGGCGTAGGGTTTCCAGCCGGGCATTGACTACCGGGTCGCTGGGCGAAGCGAACGGCAATTTGTCGATGATGACGCAAGACAGCGCCGGCCCCGGAACATCGACCCCCTCCCAGAAACTTCCGGTCCCGAGCAGGATGCCATTTCCAGCCTGCTTGAACGCTTCCAAAAGCACCGCTTTCGGTTTCTCGCCCTGAACGAAAAGCGGGTAATCGAGATGCCGACCGACCAGCTCGGCAGCAGCGGCCAAGGCCTGATGCGAGGTGAACAACATGAACGCCCTGCCTCGACTGGCCTTCAGCACCGGCAGCGCAGCCCGCACCACGGCTTGGGTAAAGCCCTCGTCGCCTGGGTCCGGAAGTCCCGGCGGCAAGAACAACAGACATCGGTTGCGGTAATCGAAAGGGCTGTCCCAGGCTCGGCATTCGGCACCGTACAGGCCTAATTGCCCGACGAAATGATCGAAGCGGCCACTCACGGTGAGCGTCGCCGATGCGAAGATCCAGGCAGCTTGACTATGCTTGCGAAACCGCGCGAACTCGCCGGCGATCGCCAACGGTGTGCGGTTCAAGGAAAAGCTGTGTTTGTAGACTTCGAACCAGCGTACGGCCTCGCTACCTTCGTCCTTGCTGAAGGTGTCCAGCCTCGCGCCGAGTTCCGTGCAGCGCTTCCAGCACGACTCCAGACCCTTGCTGCGAATCGCGGCTTCTTTCAGGATCGGCTCGAGATCCAGCAAATGCCGCCGCAACTCGGCTAGTTTTTCGGTCACGGCGAGCTCGTCGGCTACGCGGTGCCAAGCCTCCCGCCGCGGCGGTTCGCCGAGCGCCTGCCGCATTTCGGCCGTCAGTTGCTCCAGTGTTTCCGCTTTTTCGAGCAACTGCGGCATGTCTTTCGCGGTCTTGAGCCGCTCGACCAGAACATCGTCCGCCAGTCCGTTGAGCTGGCGGGAAGTAATACTGAGGCCCAGAAACTGCGTCGCGGATTCCACGAACTGATGAGCCTCATCGACCACGATGGCCTCGCAGTCAGGCAAGAGCTCGCCGAAACCATCGTTCTTCAGGGTCCAGTCCGCCCAGAGGAGATGGTGATTGATCACGAGAATATCGGCGTCCTGAGCGTTCCGGCGCGCCTTCGCCAAAAAACAGTCGTCATAGCGCGGGCAGTCCTGGCCAAGGCAATTGTCGCCGGTCGAAGTTACCGAAGGCCATAGCAACGAGGATTCCGGCACGTCGACCACTTCCGCGATATCGCCGGTTCGGGTGATCTTGCTCCAGCGCTGGATAGCCTCCAGATCAAGCGCCTCGCGCGAGCCGTAGCCGGCTTTGAACCCCAGGGTATTTTCCAAGCGGTATAGACACAGATAATTGGCTCGCCCTTTGAGCAGCACGGCCTTGAACGGCGCTGTCAGAGCCTGCCTAACTAGAGGCAAGTCCTTGCGGAACAGCTGATCTTGAAGGGTCTTGGTGGCAGTCGAAACGATGACTTTCTTGCCTGATAGTGCCGCGGGAACCAAATAGGCCAAGGTCTTGCCTGTCCCGGTCCCCGCTTCCGCGACCAGGCAGCTTTTACCATCGATCGCGTGCATCACCGCTTGCGCCAGTTCTGCCTGGGCCGGGCGGGGGCTAAATCCGGGAAGGCATCGGGCAAATGGTCCTTCCGCCCCCAAAATCCAGTCGAGATCCCGCAACTCAGTTCCCGGCGTTGCGCTCGGCCTGTTCCGCGCCGGCCAGATCGCCTTTCGCCCGACGGGCTTGGGCGATAATAGCCCAGTTCCTTTGAGTCAGCGGCTGACTTCCCCTGGCAAGCTGATTTGACTTCTTCGCCAGATCTTCGGCGAGCCCGGGCTGGTGCTGCTGTAGCCTGATCACGGCTAATTCATGCCATAGCAGGGGATTGCGCGGCTGTATGCGTATGCCTCTTTCCAACGCGGAAGCCGCGTTATCCAGATCCCCAGCCTTGCGGTTGCTCTCCGCCTCGCTCAACAAGGCTAAAACAGCCGGCGACGAGGCGACAGGCTCGCTTCTCGCGGGCGGTCTCGCCCTCAACGGAGCGGGAACTTCTCGTAGCGTGGCCGGAGGCGAAGGCGGCTGGCGAGCGGCTGTTGAGTCGCCTGGTACCTGCTCGGGCCGGTAAATCTCTCGCGGCTGATTCGATACGCTGACGCAAGCGGCTTGCAAGAGAAGCGCGCTGACGACGAGAAGACGATAGGCTTTGGTCATGTTGAAATGCAGACCTCTGTGCAAAAAGGTGAGATATCCAAATAGTAGAACAACACCCATGGTACGGGCAGAAAGCGCCGGCTCGGATTGCCCTCGAAGGAGAGGGAGCATACAGGACATCGCCGCCGCGCTCCAGTTCGCCGTTCTCTGCCTCCTTGGACCCACGGCGCTAGATGAAATTACCGAGAGCCTCGCGAGTCTCTTACTTAGGACACGGTCCTGGCCTCAACTGATAGAATCCGAACGACACCCCTTTGGAAGAAAACCATGTCTCTTATACGCCCATTTGCCGCTCTTCGTCCCGCTCCCGGCCGCGCCGAGGATGTCATCGCACCGCCCTACGACGTGTTGGATACAGATGAAGCCAGAACGCTGGCGGCAAACCGTCCATGGAGCTTCCTTCACATCTCCAAACCGGAAATCGATTTTGCTCCCGGAATCGCCCCCTACGCCCCCGAGGTCTACGCCAAAGCCGCGGATAATCTGAGACGGATGTTGGATTCCGGCATCCTGAAGCGGGATGAGCAGCCGTTCTATTATGCCTATCGACTCGTCATGGGCGAGCACGAACAGCTCGGTCTGGTCGCGACCGCGAGCGTCGCCGCTTACGACGCCAACCGCATCCGCAAACACGAGTTCACCCGCCCCGACAAGGAAGACGACCGAGTACGCCAGATCGTCGCATTGAACGCTCAAACCGGTCCGGTCCTACTTGCGTATCCCGAGGCTCCCGAGATCGACCGTCTGTTGGCGGAAACCACCGACGGTCCGCCCGAAGCGGATGCAGTTTCCGAATCCGACGTACGGCACACACTCTGGGTCATTCGTGACCCGGGCACCATCACGCGCATCACCGAACTATTCGAAACGCTGCCCGCCCTTTACATCGCCGACGGCCATCACCGCTCGGCCGCGGCTTCGCGCGTCGCAGCCTCGCGCCGCCAGTCTGATCCCGGCCATACCGGAAATGAAAGTTACGAGTATTTTCTGTCGGTGATTTTTCCGCACTGGCAGATGCGCATCATGGACTACAACCGCGTGATCAGGGACTTGAACGGCCTGAGCGAAGCCGAGTTTTTGCAGCGAGTAGCCGAGCGCTTCGCCGTGGAAGAAGCGGACAGCCCCGTAAAACCGGAAACACCGGGCGAGTTCGGCCTCTATTTCAGCGGCCGTTGGCGCAAGCTGCGCATAAAGCCGGACTTGATCCCAACCGACCCGGTGGCACGGCTTGACGTCAGTCTCTTGCAGCACAATCTCATCGCCCCCATCCTGGGCATCACCGATCCGCGCCGTGACCGGCGAATTGATTTCGTGGGCGGCATCCGGGGTCTACGGGAACTCGAGCGCCGCGTGGACTCAGGCGAAATGGCACTGGCATTTTCGCTGCATCCGACTCGCATGGAAGACTTAATGGCCGTGGCCGATGCGGGCAAGGTCATGCCCCCGAAGTCGACCTGGTTCGAACCCAAGCTGGCGGACGGCTTAGCCTCGCACGTTCTGGACTAGGCCGATAGGACTGACGCCGGAAAACGGTCTGAGAATCAACCGAGCACCACAAAGTCCAGCCGAACAGGTCCCCGTTTATAGACTCGCCGGGGGCGTTGCGTGGGTGTGCTCGTACCGCTCCTGGCAGTCCAAGCACCTCTCGGCGGCAGGATTGGCCTTGAGCCGCGAATAACCGATCTCGCCTCCGCAGTCGACACACACCCCGTACTCGTTGTTGGCGATCCTGAGCAGGGCGGCGTCGATCGCCTGAAGCTCTCGGATGTGCTGATCGATGATGGCGAGATTCAGATCCACCAGTAAATCGGCAACCGATTCCTCCTCGATATCGTGAACTTGTCCCGCGAGATCGATGTACCTCTCGTTGTCCGAAGCGAGGAGTTCCTGACGAATCTCCTCTCGCAATTCGCGAAAACGGCTCTTGAGCGCTTCTTTCAGTTCGGCGATCTGGGTATCCGAAAGTGGTTCGATCATGGTTGTTCTCCGTTCGAATTCGTCCGATTAGCCGAGGTAGCGGGTTTGTACTCCGGTTCGGTCGTCTTGCCGCCCGTGAGAGGTACGAAAGCGACGTCCAATACGCTACGGGTTTCGATTTGCCCTCGTTCGTCCTTTACCACCAGCATTAGTTCCTGGTGCTGATGAGGCAGACCGACCGGAATCACCATCCTGCCGCCGGGCTTGAGCTGCGCCAACAAGGGTTCCGGGATACTTGGGGTGGCCGCCGTGACGATTATGCCGTCATAGGGCGCATGTTCCGGCCAGCCGTAATGGCCATCGCCGGCACGCACCTCGACGTTACGATAACCGAGGCGCTTCAGCCGTTCCTTCGCCTGTTCGGCCAGTTCCGGAATGATTTCCATCGTGTAAACCCGCTTCACCAACAGCGACAGCACTGCTGCCTGATAGCAGGAGCCTGTGCCGATTTCTAGGACGACATCGTCGGGTTCAGGATCGAGCAGATCAGTCATCAAGGCCACGATATAAGGCTGGGAAATAGTTTGACCGTAACCGATGGACAGGGGTCTGTTCTCGTAAGCGTAGGTCTTGGATTCGGGCGGTACGAAACGGTCGCGGGGGACTTTTCGCATCGCTTCCAGCACTTTCGGGTTCAGCGCATTCTTACCGATGAGATGCCGAGTGAGGGAAACCTCCTCCTCGATATCACGCATCATTCGGGACAAATTCGTCATAGGGCCTTGAGACCTCGTTGGATCCCCGCGGAGCATAGGCTTATCTTACGCTCTAATCGACGATCGAGGACAAGAAATGATTCATCGATTCATCTGTGTCGGGAACCTGAACGTGGATCTCACGTTTCCGATCACCCGCCTGCCCGCAGAACACGAGAAACTGCGCTGCCAGGGAATGACCCTACACTACGGCGGTTCGGCCGCCAATACGGCCTATTGGCTGGCACGGCTCGGGCAACCGGTACAGATGCTGGGATGCGTGGGCGACGATCCTTTCGGCGCCCTCGCGGTGGCCGAGCTCGCCGAGGCCGGCGTCGATACCAGCCTGATCCAACGAACTCGCCGCAGTCTTACCGGCATGGCCGTCATCTTCGCGAGCCCTGGCAGCAAGCGCATGGTCACATCCGGCGGAGCTAACACCTATTTCAATCCCGCCGAAGTCGACAGTGGGATTTTCGGTCCGGGTACGCACTTGCACGTGGCGACATCCTTGAACGAGATCGCGTTGCCGCTCGTCCGTCTGGCCAGACAGCGGGGCGCGTCCGTCTCCTGCGGTCTGGACGAAGGTCCTTCGACAGATATGATGCCTTGGCTGGATTGGGTGTTCATGAACCACACCGAGTTGCGCCGCTGGTCCGGAGCGGATGATCCTCGCGAAGCCCGGAGGCGTCTTCCGCCTTCGACGCAACTGGTCGTCACCCGGGGTGCCAGCGGAGCGATGGCGTTGGGACCGTTCGGCGAGTACACCTGTCCCGCATTCCCGGCGATCGTGGTTGACCGAACCGGTGGAGGCGACGCCTTCGACGCCGGCTTTTTATATGGACTCGCGCGAGCTGCGGGGCCAGAAACCTGTCTGCGATTCGGCCTGCTTCTCGCCGCACGGGTGATCGCGCACGAGGGAAGTCGGCCGCAGTCAGTCGATGCGGCCGAAACCCTTGCGCCCGTGATGCGGGGAATTTGAACATCGCGCCGGTACGCGGCGATCCGGCCGAAACGTGGAGCCGAACACTTCGCTATCCGGCGTGAACTGATGGAGAAACGGAAAATACCCGCGATCCCGCTCCCCCGTGCCCAAACGGACCGGCTTTTACACCGCGCCCTGCTCGATCATCGCATCCGCAACCTTGCGGAAGCCGGCGATATTAGCACCCAGAACGAAATTGCCCGGTTCCCCGAATTCGGCCGCCGTTTCGCTGATCGAGATATAGATATTCGCCATGATCTCCCTCAGCCGGCGATCCACCTCTTCGAAGCTCCATTGATGCATGCTGGCGTTCTGACTCATCTCGAGCTGCGAGGTAGCGACGCCGCCGGCGTTTGCGGCCTTTCCAGGCCCGAAAGCGATCTTGGCATCGAGGAACACATCGATAGCTTCCGGCGTGCTCGGCATGTTCGCGCCTTCGCAGACCAGTTTACAGCCATTGCGTACCAACTCGGCCGCGTCTTCGCCGTTGAGTTCGTTCTGCGTGGCGGAGGGAAACGCCGCTTCGCACGGTATCGACCACACCGGATTACGGCCTTCGGGATATTGCTCGACCGGTGTGTAAACCGCATCGGGATGCTCCTTAACATAGGCTTCCAGCGATACCCGCTCAACCTCTTTGATACGCTTCAAGGTTTCCAGATTGATGCCGGTCTTGTGATAGATCATGCCGCCGGAATCGCTGGCGGTAACAGGAATAGCACCCAATTGATAGAGCTTCTCGATGGTATAGATGGCCACGTTTCCTGCACCGGAGACGGTGCAGACTCTCCCTTCCAGCGATTCTTTCTTGGCTCTCAGCATGTTCTCGGCCAGGTAGACCGCACCGTAACCGGTAGCCTCTTTGCGCACAAGGGAACCGCCCCATTTCAGGCCCTTGCCGGTAAGCACACCGTCATAACTGCCGGTGAGCCGCTTGTATTGGCCGTATAGATAGCCGATCTCGCGCATGCCCACGCCGATGTCCCCGGCCGGAACGTCGATGGTCGGACCAATATGCCGATACAGCTCAGTCATGAACGACTGACAGAAGCGCATGATTTCATTGTCGGACTTACCTTTGGGATCGAAATTCGCCCCACCCTTGGCACCGCCTATAGGCAGGCCGGTCAGGGCATTCTTGAAGATCTGCTCGAACCCCAGAAATTTGATGATGCCGGCGTTTACGCTTGGGTGGAACCGAAGGCCGCCCTTGTAAGGCCCCAGTGTGGAGTTGAACTGGATGCGGTAGCCCTTGTTGACCTGGATACGGCCCTTGTCGTCGATCCAAGTCACTCGGAACATGATTTGGCGTTCCGGTTCGACGATACGGTCGATGATGTTGTTCGCCCGATAACGGGGATCGCGATCGAGCAAAGGACGCAAAGACAGCAGGATCTCCTCGACGGCTTGATAGAATTCATCCTGGGCAGGACTGGTCCGCCTTAACGCGGCTAAGGTGTCCTGGACGTACGGCATATTTGGGTACCCCCCCTCGATTAATAGTTATCTCGGAACAGTCGATATCACACGCTCTCGCGGCAAAATCGGCCGCATAGGGTTACCCATCCAAGGGGTGTCGGTCAAGTGTTGAGTCGATATTTTCTTGCGTATCGGCTGTATCCCTTTCAAACAAAACGGCGAATCGGGGCCCTGAACACCTTGGCAGACGCCGTCCATTCTCCGCCGGGACGCTCGGCCGGTTGGTTTTGCTTGTCTATCGCGAGCTAGAGGAGGCCTTTCGATGGAAGAGCAGGATGCTCGGTGGGTGGATTTTTTGCGGTGGGCTTTGCCGCGAATGGAACTGCGCTGGCCGGGTTTTCGCAAAGTCCGGCGCCAGGTTATTAGACGCATTGCTCGGCGTATGACCGAACTGCGGTTGAGGGTGCCTGACGATTATCGCCGCTATCTCGAAACGCATCCGGATGAATGGCAGCGGCTCGACAGCTTTTGCCGGATCACGATCTCCCGCTTCTACCGCGACCGCCGGGTCTTCGACATCCTTGCGCGTAACGGCCTGCCGGAGCTGATTCGCCTCTCCCGAAGCCGCGGCGAACGCCTGATCCGCGCTTGGAGTGCCGGCTGCGGCGCGGGCGAGGAAGCGTATACGCTGACGTTGATTTGGGCCCTGGCGATCGCACCGCAAAATCCGGATATGGCGTTCGAACTGACCGCGACCGACGCCGATCCTCATCAGATCGCGCGAGCCCGGCGCGGTTGTTACCCAGCGAGCAGTCTCAAGGAACTGCCTCCTTTCTGGCGCGATCTGGCGTTTAACCAGGATCAGGAAGGCTATTGCATCAAACCCGAATATCGCCTCGGGGTGAACTGGACCGTACAAGACATGCGTCAAACTATGCCGGACGGCCCTTTCGATCTCGTTCTCTGCCGGAACCTGGCGTTTACCTATTTTTCGACCGCCTTGCAGCGGCAAATCCTCCGCCGTCTCGATGCTCGCCTGACGACCGGCGGGCTGCTCGTGATCGGCGTGCACGAATCGTTACCCGAATTGCCGACCCACTGGAGCTCCTGGGTACCCGGGCTGCCCATCTACCGCAAAGGCCGGTAAGTCGAATCCCCTCCCCTGTTCAGGTCTCGGGAGCATCCGGGCGGCGCGGCTCGGCATCCCAGCCCACTCCGAATACCTGCTGCAACCGGCGCGCCCGCCAGATTAAATAGACCCCGACCAGGATCACCGGAATGCTGAGCCATTGGCCCATGGTAATCGTCCACCCGCTCTCGAAAGCGGCCTGGCCCTCCTTGAAGAATTCGAGCACAAAGCGGGCACCGAACACCAAGATAAAAAACCGACCGAACATATGCCCCAACGGCGCGCTGTTCCCGTGCTTGAGATAAAAGCGGAATTGAATCAGGAAAATCAGCAGGTAACAGAGTGCCTCGTAGAGCTGAGCTGGGTGACGCGGCAGGGCGTCGACGCGGGCAAAGATAACAGCCCAAGGCACATCGGTCGGTCGGCCAAGGATCTCCGAATTGAAAAAGTTGCCGATGCGGATCAGGCAGCCGGACAAAGGCACAGTAACGCCGATTCGATCACAAACCCAAAGGAAAGGCTGATCGGTCGCTCTGCGGGAATACAGCCAGACCGCGATCAAAATGCCGACCACCGCACCGTGACTCGCGAGCCCGCCCTCCCATACGGCGAGGATTTTCCAAGGATGACTTAAATAAAACCCGGGGTTGTAAAACAGAACATGACCCAAACGGGCTCCGATCACGGTCCCGGCAAGGACGAACAGGACCAGGTCGTAAACCTCATCTTCCGGACGGCCTTCCCGCCGAAACAAATAACGGAAGATAAAGAGGCCATAGACGAAGGTCGACGCAAAGAAAAGTCCGTACCAATAGACCGGAAGATGAAAAGAGCCTATGGAAATCGTGAAGGCGACAGGAGCAACATCCCACAACATGGCGAATTGATCCAACTCAGTGCTTTCTTTGATTCGTGACGCATTCTCTAGCCGGCAGGGCCGTGTCGGCAAAAAAATGTCGACCTCTATGCGAACTTTGTCAATTGGAGTTCGTTACGCCAGTGCGATGACGGAACTCGACCGCCCGCCCCATTAAACTTCTTCCGACTTTGTCGACCTAAAGGATGGACATAGGTTTCGAGTCATCTTGGTCATCGGCCAAACGCATTCTGGCCGTATCCGAGCCGCTCGACGGTAAACGAAGCCTCTATGTGTGAGACGAGGGCGTAACGATGAATTCTGAAGCAGATCCTATTGTCGGCAATTGGTATCAACACCTCGACAAGGGCCAAGCCTTTCAGGTCGTCTATGTGGATGAGGAGGCGGATCTGGTGGAGATTCAGTATTTTGACGGTGACGTCGAAGGAATGGATTTCGATACCTGGCACCGGCTCGATATTGAGCCGATCGAGGCACCGGAAAACTGGAGCGGGCCTTTGGACATCTCCGAATTGGATGATCTTACGGGTACCGAAGTGTCCGACACGCCGCCCGAAGATTGGGCCGAGCCTTTGGAAGAAGTCGAGAAACCCGAGGAGCGGTCCGTCGAAGCAATCCCGGAAGAGGCAGAAAACGACTGGGGCGGTGGATTTCCAGAAGAAGAGCTCTTGGAAGAAGAACCGCCGGCGGAAATGCCCGAGGAACCGGACGAGGAAGAGCTAAGGCAAGGAAACGGCGACTCTTGGATGGAAGAAGAAGAATAAGCATTCCTAACGTCATCCGGCATGCCCTGCCCTCGCCGGCTGAAGTGGCTATGTACCGGAACGGATAAAGCGTAGGGCAAAAGTCCGGATTTCACTCAGTAGATCGAGGCCGGCGGCACGTTCCGCCGGCAACGGCTGGGGAGGCCGCGCCGGGAGCGGGTGGAACGGTAATGAAATCTCCAGGCGAAGCCGATGCGGTGAGCGGCGGCACCGTCAAACTGGTGCCGGGGCCTGTCCCGCGGTTTGTTCCTTACCTATTGAATAGCCTGATCACTTGGCGCGGGGCGGCTTTCCGACCGGCACCAAGTACAGGACTTTTTCGTCCGCCGCGAGCCCCAGAACCTGCGCCGTCCATTCTTCCTCGAATGCCCCGACCGGAGTGCCGCCAAGTCCCAAAGCCACCGCCTGGAGCAAAGCATTTTGCGCCGCGTGTCCAACTTCCATACGGACATAACCGGGACCGCGAGAGTCGTACTTCGCCTTCGTTCGCTGCTCGACGGCCGCGAAAACCAGAATGGCCGCACTATCTTTCAGCCACTCCTGGCGCATCGCCGCCGCGGCGAGATCTGCCCGGAAATCGCCGCGCCGAATCACCGCCAGACGGTGTCGCTCGGGAAGATAGTGATAAATACCGGCCGGCAGATTGAGTACGTCACCCGCTACCAGGTAAAGCTCCAAGGGATAGATTGCACCTGCCGAGGGTGCGGTCCGCAGCCGATCCTCATGGGTAATACCCTGTGCCGCCCATAAGAGCTGGGATACGTCTTTCAGCGAAATCGGCGCAGATCGAAACTCCCGCACCGAGTAGCGCTTGTGCAAGGCCTCCTCGACCGATACGGTGCCTGAGGTTCGTGGCGCAGGCAGCATGATGACCTCCGCGGTAATTACTCGATGTCTCCCGGTATCGATTGATCTCGCGGCAGATAGAGAGGTATGGATTGCAAGCGCGCCTGCCAGGACAAGCCGAAGCTTAATAAAACGTGACACGCTGCGTCCATTGAAAGCCTTCCGCATCGTCTACCTCCATTCTTGAGACAAGAATCGATTTCGTGGCCGGAAGCCACTCTCGATTACCGAACGGCGATACTCCGGTCACGCCTACCGATTCTCGCAGGATACCCCTTAAACGCCTATGGATCATCCTTATAAGCGGCCGTTGGTCGACCCAAGGGGGAGGTCGGACCGGCAGGCGACTCTACTCCGAACTCTCCGTCGAAGGGCGAGCTCTGATCACCGTAGAAGGGCTTGTTCTAAGCCCTGTCGAAGGGACTGCCCCAGCCCGGTTCGAAGACACGCGACGCGCCATTGGACCCGTCCGCGGCCCAATCGGGTACGTAGCGATTTCGCCCAAGCGATCAAGTGCTCCGGCGTTGCCGAGCTTAACCCGTGGGACATACCGAACACACCGTCGATGACATCGCGTAGGAACTAGGCCCGGAACCATTCGATCGAATCTTTCGGATACGGCGAAAGCGGTCCAACCGTCCGTTTTCCGTGTCCTTCGGCCCATTCCCACGCGTCCTTCTCCGACGCAAAACCGACTGACCCTTCCGGCCGTTCCGCCGGCTTCGAAACACAATGACCTTGGAATCGGTATCGTATGACGAGGAATGTCATGAATAAGCAGTTCGCCTTTTTGACGGCTTCGATTGTCCTTCTAACCGCGCTGGAACCGGCAGCAGCCACCGCAACGCAAGCGCCGGAAAGCCAGCCGCAGGCTATGGACAGTCCGAAGCACGATGAGCTCCACAAGCTTTTCGAGAGAGTGCATGAAGGAGGAACTCGCGCACACAAAAGCTATGGCGATGTGATGCTACACCACATCGACGAACTGAAGCTTTCAGACGATCAAATCGGCAAAATCGTGCGGATTCACCGGGACAATCAGCAAAAAATCAAGGAAATTGCCAAAAAGCTTCGCGAAACCCAAAGATCGGCTTACCAGCTCTTCCTGAACCCGGCCAGCGACGAAGCGGATATCCGGAACGCAGCTAAACGCCACACCGAGATGTTCGACACGCTGGTGGATACGGCCTTGAATTCCCGCGCCGCGATCAACGCCGTATTGACGCCGGAACAGCTGAATCGACTGAAAACACTCAAGGCCCAACCGTGATTTCGGTCCGAAGACACGCAAATCTGTGAACGCATGGTTTCGGATTCACAGGCGATAGACATCGCTTCACCGGCCGACCACAGGGCATTTGGCGAATTCGACTTCTCGATCCAAGAAAGAGCATCGATCTTGGACGAGTGAAGGTGGACCATCCCTGGTCCGATTCGGCGCAATACCCAATACGCCAGCGTCCTAAGCGCGTATTCTGCCGAAACAATATGTCCGGATAATGACAGGCCGCAAAAAATTTTTTCGTCTACCATGCGCCCCAAGCGCCGCAGAAATCTGAACCCCGGACGATGTTTAAGGGTCAAAAGGTCACGAACAACAAGCCCCGCACCTGTGGCACGGCCCTTCCGAATGCCCCAATGATGCATATTGGGGCGGTTTTTCCCCGCCCTTCAACGATGAGCTCTATGCCATGGGCAGAAGAAGCTCACATCCCGCAAGCGGAAGATGTAAACTCCACGATATGGCTGTCTGAACACGGCTTTCAGGGACATGATTACACATACGAATTCCTGCTCTTTCGAAATGCTCCGGCACACTGCCAGATCCAAGGAGACCGGCGAAGCGTTGTCCGAGGATCAAACACTGTGTCAGGCGCTCTTCGAAGCTTTGCCCGATGCAATCGCCGTCGTCGACTCCGAAGGCCGCATCCGACAGATCAACGCCGAGCTGGAGCGACTCTTCGGTTACGACCGTAAAGACTTGCTGGATCGCCCAATCGAATGCCTGATTCCCGAACGTTTTCGGGAAAGTCATACCGCTCACCGAGAACGCTATCGCTCTGCACCCTACCGGCTCAAAATGAGCCACCGCCCCGAACTTTACGGCCAACGCCGAGACGGCACCGAGTTTCCGGTGGACGTCCATCTGGCTCCCATTAGAACGGCGGACGGCATCCGAATCATCAGTGTCATTCGCGATATCACCTCGCACAAGACCGCGGAGGCGGAAATCCAGGAACACGCGCACCGCAAAGCGGTCATCGCCGACCTTAGCCAATCGGCATTGGCCGGTTCCGGTCTCGACCGGCTGATGGAATATGTCGTGGAGCAAGTCGCCCGGTGCCTCGATCTCGAGTATGCCAAGATCTTGGAACTCCTTCCCGATGGGCGGACTTTGCTACTGAAAGCGGGGGTAGGCTGGAAAGAAGGATTGGTGGGAAAGGCAACGGTCAGCGCCGGCTTGGAATCGCAAGCCGGTTACACGTTGCTGATTTCCAAACCGGCGGATGAGAGCACGTTAATCGCCGGGAAACCGGTCATCGTCGAAGACCTCAGCCGCGAAACCCGTTTCAGCGGGCCACCCTTACTTTTCGAGCACGGCGTCGTAAGCGGCATGAGCATCACCATTCCGGGATATGCGCGGCCGTATGGCGTGCTGGGCGTGCACACCCGGAAACATCGCGTTTTCTCAGAGGACGATGCCCAGTTCCTGCGGGCCGTCGCTCACATTTTGGCACTGGCTATCGAACGCCGGCAAACCGAAGAGGCGTTGCGCGAAAGCGAAATGCGCGCGCGGCGCCTGGTGGAGGCCAACATCATCGGCGTCATAGAAGGGGTCGAGGACCAAATCTGCAATGCCAACCAGATCTTCCTGGACATGTTGGGATACACCGGGGAAGAACTGTTGGGGGGCCGACTGCGTTGGCCCGAAATAACGCCGCCCGAATACCACGCCTTGGATGATGCGGCCAGAAGCCAATTACTGGATCACGGCGCAATTCCACCGTTCGAAAAGGAATTCATCCGCAAAAACGGTACCCGGGTGCCGATCCTACTCTGCGCCACGATACTGGAGCGCTCGCCGTTCACCTGGATAGCGTTCATCGTCGATCTGAGCGAATACAAACGCCTGGAAGACTCGCTGACGCGTCGAGCGGCGGAACTCGCCGAAGCCGACCGCCGTAAGGACGAATTCCTAGCGATGCTGGCCCATGAACTGCGGAATCCTCTGGCACCAATCCGGAACGCCGTTCACATTCTGCACCGCCAAGCGCCGTTGCTTCCCGAAAGTCAGCGCCCTCTCGAGATGATCGAGCGGCAGACCCAGCATCTGGCCAGACTGGTCGACGACCTTCTCGACGTCTCTCGAGTAACCCGTGGCAAGATCAACCTACAAAAGATGCCGGTGGATCTCGTCGCCTTGACTGCTCGAGTCGTGGAAAACCACCGACCCAGCGCATCGGCGCATCAGCACACCGTCTCGTTGACCCTGCCGCCACGGCCACTTTACGTCGAGGGGGACGACGTTCGATTAACCCAAGTACTCGACAATCTCCTCAGCAACGCCAACAAGTACACTCCGGACGGTGGACATATCTGGATCACGGTTCGCGAGGGCCAAGGCGAAGCGATCGTGTCCGTTCGCGACAGCGGCATAGGGATAGCCGAAGACGAACTACCCGGAGTCTTCGAGCTCTTCGCTCAGGTCGATCCGGGGATAGACCGTGCCCGTGGCGGCTTGGGTATCGGCCTTTCTCTGGTCAAGCGGCTGGTGGAAATGCACGGTGGCCGTGTCCGGGCGCACAGTGATGGCCATGGCACAGGCAGTGAGTTCATCGTCTATCTCCCGCTCTTATCGCAGATCGCCCACCCGCCGGACGACGAACAGGCGCAGCCGATGCCGGTACCTCCTGCCGTATTACGAATCATGGTGGTGGATGACAATTACGACGCGGCCGAATCGATGGGCTTGCTGGTAAAGCTTTGGGGGCATGAGACACGGATAGTCCACGACGGCCGTTCCGCCGTGGACCTCTGCCGTACATTCAAGCCGAATGTGGTGTTGCTGGATCTCGGTTTACCGGGGATGAGCGGCTATGAAGTCGCCCGCTGCCTGCGGGAGGAACACGGGGATTCGATGCTGCTATATGCTCTAACGGGATACGGGCAAACGGAGGATAAGGAGCGAAGCAAAGCAGCAGGCTTCGATCATCATTTGGTCAAGCCGATCGATCCAGACACGCTCAAGGCGTTACTCAACTCGCCAAAATGATTCCTGCCTTGGCGGTCGAACCTACCAAGGAAAGAACGGCCCGCGAAGCGTAGCGCTTCGAACCTCTTCCGGAACCAGAATGAACACGACGAAAGAGATCGTCGCCAGCCAAGACGTTGCCGATACCGCCAGGCCCAAGAAAAAGAATCTCATATAAGAACCGATTTGTCGTTTAGATTCCGAGGGATACATGTCATCGACTCACTTGCAAGTTGCGGTGATGGTGATCATAGGCTCGCAGCCGTGCAAGAGTCGTCAAGAAACGGTCAATTCTCGGTTACGATTTACCTCTCTTTATCAAGGGCTAGCGTCATTCCTGTAGAACTACGTCGGCGGGAAGCTCTCGAAGCACGAAACGGCCGTCGGTCGTGTCCAGCCGCTTTCCATTCACTTCGATGCGGCGCGGGGGTCGCGACAGGGGCAGATCGACGACCACGTTTTCCGGCGGAATCGTCAGTCCCCCGTTGATATGCATTCGGAATTCGCCCGGAGTGGACGCTTCGACGTGATAGCTCAGCGTCCCGTAGGAGGTCTTCAAGCCCTCGACTCCCACTCCCCCAGGCGCGCTTATCCAGTGTCGAGGTAGACCTGCGGCTAGTACCAAGCGCTGACCGGTCTCTTCGTAAGCGAACAGGCTCAGGAACGCTTGGATGAATTCTGCCCCGATCCACGAATGCGGCAAGTCACCGATAAACTGTGGCGCACGGGGATCGCGCCAAACGATCTCGGGCCACTGATTCCACTCCGCCGGGCGCCTTCCTCCGAAAAGAAACCGTAGCGTCTTGAACGCCGCGTCCCGCTTTTCGAGCCGCAGCAGGGCACCGACGTTGCGAAATTCATAAGGCGCATACGCGTGCTCGTCGCGTTCCTGCCTCGCCCGTGCCTCGATATCGGCCACATAGCGGTCGAAAGTCCGCTCCAAAGCCGGCTTCAATGGCCCTGTTCCCTGGCCCGCGATCGAAACGGCGATTGCGGTTGACGTCGGGTCGTAGTCACCGAGATCCGCGGAACCCGGAACATAGTCGATGCCGAACCGCTGTCGAGTCAGCTTGATCGACCTCCGCACATCGGCCCGAAGCGCGTCCCGCAAACCCGCGTAGCGGCTTTCTCGTTTCCTGTCGCCGAGGACAGCGGCCAGCCCCGCAGCATCGTCTATACCCCGAATCGCCCAAAAATCGTCCCAATAGGAATGGACCGGCTTGGCCACATAGCCTTCATGGCTGGCCGATTCCGGCAGAAGCCCGAAAAAGCGCGACGCCTCGCCTCGGGTGTAAGCCTCGGTCAAACGCTCGCGGCGCAAAGCGGCGAGATAATCGATAGCCCGCGTGACGTTCGGCCATAGTTCTTTCAAGAACTGTAGATCGCCCGTGTGACGGTAGTATTCGGCTACGGTGAAAACGAATTGGCCGGCACTGTCGTGCTCGATCATGGCATCCGGCCCCCACGGGTCCAGGCAGCAAGGAACCGCCCCGTCCTCGCTTTGAAACCTGGCGTACCAGCGCAAAAACTCGCGCACTTCCGCGCCATGCCCGAACGCGAGCAGCGTCGCGGAGGTCACGGCACCGTCACGAATCCAGGTGCGGCCGTAGCGCCGCGAGCCTGGCCTCAAGGATTGACCGTCTCGATGGATGAGCATATAGGCGAGATTGCTCTTAACGGCTCGGACCAAATCCTCGCCGTCCGGCGGCACCCGAAAAACGACCTGTCCGAGCCGCGTCTCCCAGCTGCGGACTGCCTCAGCATAGCGCTCGGCCCAGAAGCGGCCCGGGTCCGCGCGCCGAAAGTCTCTGTTTTGGCTGCTCTGATCGCCTTTCCCGGGAAAGGCGAGGTAAATTTCGCGCGCCTCGCCCGGGGCAAGGGCGAGCGGATAGCGAAACACCCCGCTCGCCAATCGGTTCGGGTCGGACACGGCTTTCGCGCGCGGAACGGTGTCCCGAGCCGGTTCGGAAGTGATCGGGTAACTGTCGAATCCCGTCACGCCGGTCTGAGCGGGCTGGGTGAGCGGTAGGACCAGTCGGTCATCGACCCAAAGAACGCCGTTTCGATAGCGAAGCTCTCGGATGCGGGAAACGCCGCCCTTCGTATGCAGCGATTGCCAGGGAGGGTTGACCAAAAAAGGACGCACGGCGAGAAAAAGGCTCGCTTTTACGGCCTCTCCGCTCCGATTCTCGACGCGATAACGGGCAAGGATCGAATCTTTCGGATCATCGCTCGCCAGCGCGGTGACCGTGAGAGCAAGTGGCCCGCGTTCGAGGCGCACCGAAGGGATTGGCAGGTACCCCTGCTCTAGAGAAGGCTCACCGATTCCGTCGGCCCACGTGTGAAGCCGCCCGCCGGCGTACAGGAAAGGCTCGACCGAAAACGCGCCATCGTCGACTTCGAGCACGCCGTCCTCGTTCAAAAGTGCTTCCCGCTCCGCACCCAGGCGTTCCGTCCCGAAACCGCCAACCACAGTCCAATAGGCTTGCTCGCCTAGAAAGTAACGAGGATAAGTCCCCCGCTCAGACTCGCGGGCAATGCGTTCGAACAGTCGATTGGCCGATGCGCTGAATTCGACCGGTGCGACCTCGATGCGGCGGATTCCGAAGCCCTTCCCGCGCCGGCTTTCCACCAAAGAAAGGCGCATGAAACGCGATTCCGACTCAGGAATAGGAATGTAATCGCGCTGCCCGTTGCCGCGGGTTACCTTATAGGCCTCTCGCCAGTTTTGACCGTCGTCGGAATGCGCGACCGAATAAGCCGTGGCGTAATCCTCCGGGTCCCAGTCGATGATGAGACCGCCATATTCCCGTAGTTCTCCGAAGTCGAGGCGCAACCACTGAGGCGTAGTGTTGCGCGCGCTATGCCATCCCGAACCGGGCTCTTCATCGAGTAAGCGCTCCGGCCCCGATTCCGGGAGCGAACTCGACGCCGTCACGACCGGCGATCCTGCATAAGCTCGCTGGGGCGGAAGCGGTTCGAGCTGCAGATCATCAATCCAGAGCGTACCGTGGCCTCCGGTGCCGCGAGCGATAACGAATTCAACGAGCCCGAGTTCCGTCAGCGGCTTTTCGCCTGCGGGTCCCCAACCGAATTCGAATCGGCGTCGCTTGAGGCGCTGCGTTTGCCAATGCTTGGGAAAACGGAATTCCGGATCCCGAAAACGCCACACGTTCGCCCCGGAAGCATCGACCAGCCGAACCTCAAGAACGTTCGGCGGCGCGGTGCCGCGAACGGCAAAGGTGATGGCGTAATTTTCCGGCAGCCTGACTGGGAAAGATTTGTGGACGATGATCTCGCCCCCGCCCTTGCGGAAGTCGAAGTCAACGCGCAGCGCCTGCCCTTGCCGGCCGCGGCCGGATACCAAAGACACTTGGGCGCCCCGCCCTGCCACCGCGCTCCAGCCATCCATCCTGTCGAACCGGTCGAGCACCTGCGCGGGCTCGGCCAACGTGCGTTCCGCCGCGGTCAACATCAAAAGCGCCATAAGCGCCAGGCATGTTCGATACATCATCCGCAACGGCGAATGCCTCTCTCCTCATGTCCCTGACTGGGTCAGCTTCCATTTCCACCTGCCGTCGCCGACGAGTTCGAGAATCGCATCGTAATTCTCCAGCTTCTCGTCAGTGCCCCTTCGTCCGGGCACCCATCGGCTAAACGTGACATAGGTAATCCCGCTCTTGGTCAGCATTTTTAGTATCTGGCTGGTTTCGTCGGCTCTCATGGAGGTACTAATGCGATCCAGAAAAGCGAAACGCGGCTTGGCCAGCAAAAGGCGGGCGAACGCCAATCGTTGCTGCTCTCTGAGTGAAAACATGTGATCCCAGTCCCTCTCGACATCCAACCCGCCAGTGCGAGCCAATAGCGGCTTGAGGTCCAATGCCTCCAACACAGCCAATATCCGATTCTCCGGAGTTACTTCTTCGTTACCGCCCCGGACGAGCAATTCCCGTAATGTGCCCGGGGGAAGGTAAGGCTGCTCGGGAAGAAAGTAGATATCGCTGGAGTCGGGGCGAACGATTCGCCCCGATCCGCTGTCCCAGATTCCCGCCGTCGCGCGGAACAGCGCCACCTTGGCTTCTTCGCTCGGCCCGATGACCAGAACACGCACTCCGGGCGAAATCGAGATGGTCAAATTCTTGATCAAGGGACGGCCATCGGTCGGCGATAACAGGTTAAGCCCCACATAGGCGACATGTGCGCCTTCGTTGATCTCAATCGCCGACCTCTCCGGCGCTTGCGCCTCCCTGATCGCCTCGGCCAGGGAACCGAGCCGAGCTATTACGGCCGCGAAGGAAGAGATAGATTGGAACTGGGTGACGATTAACGAAAAGGCGCCGACCAAATGCGCGAAAGCGATCGCCGACTGCGTGATCACGCCGAACTCGACTCGCCCCTGAATGAAAAAAGGCGCTATGACGAGGGCCGGAATGATCTGGATCAAATAGTTATAACCCGTCGTAAAGAAATGCAGATTGCGGTTCACCGCGATGATGCGCCGGAAATTTGTCGCCAAATCATCGAGATGGCGTAACAGCCGGGCGGCGAGCCGCCCTTCACGATGCAGCAGTGCCACCGAGGCGGCATTTTCACGGACATGAATGAGATCCGCCCGGAAATTCGCTTCCTTGTCGAGCTGGCTATAGTTCAACTCGACCAAGGTCCGGCCGAGAACAACGGTCAGATAGGAGCCGCCGGCGGCGTACGCGATCGTGACGGCGAACAGGATGGGACTGATGGACCACATAACCCCTGAGAACGCCAGCACGGTCAACGTGGCGTTGAGCAGCATGAGCACAAACGACAGAGTCGTGGCGGTATACGCCCGGATGTCCTCAGCTATACGCTGGTCCGGATTGGTGATCTTGCCGGTTTCATCCAGGCGAAAAAAGGCACGGCGCTCTAGATAACGAAGTACGGCAACCCGCGTCAGCCACTCCCGCCAAAGCAAGCCGAGCCGTTCCTCGGTAAACCGGTAGATCGCGGCCACTGCCGAGGCCACGACGAACACACCGATCCACAGGAGCCCCTGCATGATGAAACCGGTCTTGTTACGGTTCTCGATTGCAGTCATGAAATCCCGGCCGACGTAGCTGCTGGCTACGTTCAAGCCGTTGACGGCGAGCAACAGGAGTATGAGCCCGGCGAATAGCCGCTTGGCCTGTCCGCCGACTTCGGAGCTGGCGAAATTCTTGACCGAGCGGACAAACTGATTCCAGGTCTGCCGGTTGATCAGGACTTGTCTTGTATTCATCCGTGCCTTACCCGTTAGCGTTGGCCGCTTGCCCTGGAAGCTCGGGCAGAGAGTTTCTCCACGACGTCCCATACGTCCCTGTGGCTCCCGAGCATCGATTCCGTGCGGTCCGAGTCCATTCTGTCCCGGGTGGGGATCGCAACGGGATCATCGAACCCCAGTGTGGCGCAAGCACCACTCCGTGGCAAGTCCAAGTCAACCTGCATCCGCCTTGCCCGGAACCGGCCGAAGACCGCCGGCTGCTGCGATACATCCGGTATTCAGTATGCCCAGGCCTCGACCTTGCCGTTCTTCGTGTAGACGGCCCCAGGTGACATCAGCCAACCCGAATGATAAACATGCCGGATTTCTTCCTTCTCCCCCTCTACCGCTTCTTCGCTGACCGGGACGCCCCAGGACGCGTAAAGCGCGCATCGGCTCATACCTTTTTCGATTCGCTTCTGCTCTACCAGTGCCCACTCCTGTGGTGTGAGCAAGTGGCGCCGCTCGATTTCCCGTCTGTACTGATCGGCCCGGGAATTCGAGATAACCCAGGCAGAGTAAACGGCATAGCCGCGGCACACCTCCAGATCGCTGAGGCTATTCAGCTTAGCGGGATCGATGGCGCAACCGGCGGCCGCCAGTATGGCTAACCCTAGCGAGACCCGGCGACAAGCGTCCGGACCGTTCGGCCAGCCGCTCACCGGTGCCCCGCCTTGCGCGCCTTGTTTTCGGGCAGGCGTGCGGATGAACTCGCGAACATGAGCACCTCTTCCGATAAGGTGAAAACACAGCGGCAGGCACCATCACCTCCTTGAATGGGTCTGAATCGACGGAACAGCCCGGAGGAAGGCCCGAGAGCCGATGATGATCTGTCCGGCGCATGGCAAAAAGATCGGTAAATTAGACATTTTTCGGCGCCCTCGGTTGCTCCTTTGCCCCCGCCCTGCCGGATCAAAGTCACCAAAAAGTGGTGGAACTTAAGGGCCATGGTCCAGTCTATTGCATTGAAAAACCGACAGAACTTCGAAAAGATGGAACTTCGTCAACAGCTTGCCGGGTTCATTTCGGGAGGCTGCGGAGTACTTTTGAAAATAATGGGGCACGTTTTTCTCACCTAAATTGAGCGACCTGACCGACCGAGCGAAAACGCTCATCTGTCGAGACACTCCGTATCCGTCGGCGGCGCAGAATCCGAATTCAATTCAACGGTCTCAGGTTTATGGATGACGCATCCTGTTCGTCGGTTTTGTCATGACGGTTTCAGTAAATAAACCAACCCGAATTTTCTAGCAACATCGCCATAACGATTATTAATTGATGAATCACGAACAGCAGCAACTTCAATTCGAAGAGCTTATCGCCAAGGGCAAGCTGCAAGGCTATCTCACCTATGCAGAGATCAGCGATCAGTTGCCCGACGAGATGCTCGAAACGGACCAGATGGAAGATATCGTCAGCTTGATCGAGGATATCGGAATCGATGTCTTCGAAGAAGCCCCGGACGCCGATCTCCTGTCGGCTCCCGCCGTCATCACCGAGGAGGATGAAGAGGATACCGCGCCGGTTGCGACAGTGCTTTCTTCCTCCGTCGAAGCCGAGCAAAAGCGGACGTCCGATCCGGTACGCATCTACATGCGCGAGATGGGATCGGTCGGCTTGCTCACCCGCGAAGGGGAGTTGAGCCTCGCCAAGCGGATCGAAGATGGTCTGACTCGGGCGGGGCAGGAACTGGTACGCTTCTTACCCGCCATGAGTCGTTTCCTCGAGGCTTTTGAGACGATAGAGCGGGGAGGCGTGCGTCTGTCCGATCTGATTTCCGGTTTTGTCAGTCCGGCGCAGACTTCCGAACCAGTCGAGCTCGACGACGAAGCGGACGCCGAAATACGCGAGGAGCCTGAAACCGGCCCCGATTCCGGGCAGGTCAAAGAGCGACTGGCGGAATTCTCCAAGCGCTACCACACCGTGCTCAGCGCGGTTCGGGAGTATGGCTATCGCCACGAGCGGACGCAACAGGCGTTCGATGCCTTGGCCGAGAGTTTTCACGAATTCAAGAAGACGCCACAGTTTTTTAAGGATTTGACCGGAGTCTTGCATGACACTGTCGGCAAAATCCGCGAGCGGGAAGGGCTAATCCAGGATATCTGCGTGAATCGGGCGAAAATGCCACGCGCCGATTTTGTCGCTTCTTTTGTCGGAAACGAGAGTTCTCCGGATTGGCTGCAACAGCAGCTGAAGAAAGATGCGCCTTTTGCCGAGACGTTGTCGACGTATGCCGATGAAATCGCGGCAGCACAAAGGGAGTTGGCCGAGATCGAGCAAGCTACCCACCTTTCCATCGGCGAGATCAAGGAAATGAACAAGCGTGTCTCGATAGCGGAAAATCAGGCGCAGCAGGCGAAAAAGGAAATGGTCGAGGCGAATCTGAGGCTCGTAATTTCCATTGCCCGGAAATACACCAACCGCGGACTGCAGTTTCCGGATCTTATCCAGGAAGGCAACATCGGCTTGATGAGGGCAGTGGACAAATTCGAGTACCGCCGGGGCTACAAGTTTTCGACTTATGCCACATGGTGGATCCGCCAGGCCATCACCCGGGCGATCGCCGACCAGGCGCGAACCATTCGGATTCCAGTGCACATGATCGAAACGATCAACAAGCTGAACCGAGTCTCGCGCCAATTGCTGCAGGAACTGGGTCGAGAGCCCACCGCTGAGGAATTGGCGAACCGCATGGGTCTGTCCGAAGAGAAGGTTCGCACGATACTCAAAGTCACCCGGGAGCCCGTTTCGATGGCAACACCGATCGGCGACGACGGGGACACCCATCTCGGCGATCTCATCGAAGACCCGTATGCGACCTCGCCCGTTGAGTCGGCGACGACGATGGGCTTGCGCGAAACCACGCGGAAAGCCCTGGCCAGCTTGCCCGAACGGGAAGCCGCAGTCCTGCGCCTGCGTTTCGGCATTGATACGGCCACGGACCACACGCTCGAAGAAGTCGGCAGACAGTTCGACATCACCCGGGAGCGCATCCGCCAGATCGAGGTAAAGGCTCTCCGCAAGCTCCGACAATCCGCGGGTTCGGAGCCGCTGCGAAGCTTCCTCGACCTGAGTTGATAGAATAATGGCCGGCAAGGCGTTGCCGGCCTACTCCAACAGTCAGAGCCGTCGGGGAAAAACCTTCTTCTACACGATGGCTTAGCTCGACTCCGTTCCCTAACCTTTCCTTTCTTCCTTCGAAAGAAAGGAAAGGTTAGGGAGCAGAGAATCGGGAAAGCGATCAAAGCTTAAGAAGCTCTGAAAATAAGCCATCTCCCTTTGGGGAAAGTTCAAATCCCTTTTCCGGGCGCAGACGTTAGTCAGAGCTTTCTTTATTAAGAACGCTGATCGAAAAGTGTCGGAATTTTCGGTCTCCAGTGAAGGAGGTATACGATGGCCATCTACGTGTTGCTGACCACGTTGACGTCCGAAGGACGACAGACACTGCACAAGAATCCGGACCGCTTGCTGCAAGTTAACAAGGAAATCGAACAGTTCGGCTGCAAGGTCCTCACCCAATACGCCCTTCTGGGATCTCATGATTTTCTAACCATCATCGAGGCGCCGGACAACGAGACCGCCGCCCATCTCGCCGTCGATTTGGGTTCGCGGGGCTCGGTTATCCCCATGACTTTGCCGGCGATGCACATCGACGACTTCATCAAAAAGCTCAAGGGACCAAAACAGATGGGACACGCCTGAGCGGACGTACTCGCGGGTCGCCGCAAGGTGCTGTGATTTTGTCGCGGCTTCTGGACATCCCTTCTGTTATGAATGCCGCGGTCGATGGGAAATCGTCGGATAATTAAATCCTGATTGTGGGTCTCAGCTTATCCCAGGCGCTGGCCGAACCAAATCGTTCGCCGCTACCAATGGTCAAGAAAGGCAAGCCACGAAAGCCCCTCTTTACTTTGGGACAAATCGGTACGAGTGTCGATTTGCATGCGGGAATTCCGCTTGGGGCTCCGCACAGGGAATATGCGGAGTGATGGGATTGGGGTAAGGAGGAATCGCCTTTCTTTGCGTACACCGACCGGCAAAAGCGCCGCATCCCACCCGCCGGTTCTCCAGCGACCGACGAGTGAATTGGACTGCCGTTTCATTCCCGGTTACAACCACGTTCACGATGTCCCAATCACACAATGAGGCAATTCATGAACACGCAAACCGGCCATTCGAAAACCGATATCAATCCGCCTCGTTGGGAGCTTTTCCCTCACGTGGCCGACATGGGTGTGCGCGGCTACGGCAGGACGATAGAAGAAGCTTTCTCTCACGCTGCCGAAGCGCTGACCGCGGTCATCTGCGATCCCACCGAAGTCGAGGTGAGGACGCCTGTCGAAATCCATTGCGAGGCACCCGATGTCGAATCGCTGTTGGTCGACTGGCTCAATGCGCTCGTTTATGAAATGGCGGTACGCCAAATGGTGTTCTGCCGCTTCGACGTGCGCGTCAATATCTACTTCGATAGCGCCGCCCTAGAAGCGACCGTCTGGGGGGAACAAGTCGAACGCGAGCGCCATCAGCCGGCGGTCGAAGTCAAGGGTGCCACGTATACCGAACTTAAAGTCTATCGGGATGAAAACGCCGGCGCCTGGATCGCACAATGTGTCGTAGATGTCTGAAGCACCACTCACGAAGGAATAGACAATGGATATCAATCGTTTGACGCGTCTATCCGAATTCGCTTGGCGCATCGAACCCGTAAACGGCATGCGAGTGCCCGTGATCATTTACGCCGATGAAGCCCTGATCAGCGAGATGGATGAAAAGGTTGCCGAGCAGGCCGCGAACGTTACCAAGCTGCCGGGCATCATCGGCGCCTGCTACGCCATGCCGGACGCGCACTGGGGTTACGGCTTTCCAATCGGCGGCGTGGCCGCGTTCGATGCCCTACAGGGCGGGGTAGTCTCGGCCGGCGGCGTGGGCTTCGACATCTCGTGCGGAGTCAGAACGCTGTATACCGGCCTCAAACGCGAACAAATCGAGCCGCTCAAAACCGTGCTCGCCGACGCCCTCTACGCCACCGTACCGGTCGGCGTAGGCAGCCGGGGCAAGATCCGCCTCAGTCCAACGGAAATGGACGAAATGCTGACCGGCGGTGCCGAATGGGCGGTTAAGCAAGGTTATGGCCGCCCAGAAGATCTGGAAAGAATCGAAGAGCGCGGCCGCATGGCCGGTGCAAGACCGGAGGCTGTTTCCTCTCACGCCAAGGAGCGGCAGCGGGCGGAAATGGGGACTCTGGGTTCCGGCAATCATTATCTCGAGATCCAGGAAGTCAGCGAGATTTACGATCCCGCCATCGCCGCGGCTTTCGGCCTCGCCCAAGGGGACGTGGTGGTCACGATACATTGCGGTTCCAGAGGGCTGGGACACCAGATCGGCACCGACTTTCTCAAGCGCATGCAAGGGGCCGCCGCCCAATACGGCATCGCACTGCCCGACCGCGAGCTGGCCTGCGCGCCGATCGAGTCGCCGGTCGGTCAGGAATACCTCGGCGCGATGCGGGCGGCGATCAACTGCGCGCTGGCGAACCGGCAGATCATCACCCATCTGACGCGCAAGGTGTTCGCGGAAATCCTGCCAGAAGCCCGGCTGGACCTGCTTTACGACGTCTCGCACAACACCTGCAAAGTCGAAGAGCATCTGGTGCAGGGCCGAAAAAAACTGGTCTACGTGCATCGGAAAGGCGCAACCCGCGCTTTCGGACCAGGTCACCCGGACTTACCGATGGTGTTCCGCGAAACAGGACAACCAGTCTTGATTGGCGGTTCCATGGGAACGGCATCCTATATCCTTGCCGGCACCGCGGACAGCGAAACCCTATCCTTCGCCTCCGCCTGTCACGGCGCCGGGCGCGCCATGAGCCGACATCAGGCCGTGCGGACTTGGAGTGGCCGTGAGGTGGTTGACCAGCTCGCCGCACGAGGCATCATTGTGCGCAGCCCGTCTTGGCGCGGAGTCGCCGAGGAAGCGCCGGGCGCCTACAAAGATGTCCACGACGTGGTGATAGCTGCGGATCGAGCCGGGCTCGCGCGTCTGGTCGCCCAGGTCAAGCCGATTGTCTGCATCAAAGGATGACCGGAGTTCCCATCATTAAACCCACGGCCTGCGGTGAGGGGCCAATCGCACCGATCGTGCCCCTGAATGATGCCTGTCCTGAGCGTAGTCGAAGGGCCTGTCCTGAGCCCGGTCGAAGGGCGGTTTGCTTCGCTCACCACATCCTACCGCTTGTAGGGTGCGGTGAGGGACGAATCGCACCAATCGCGTCCGCGAACGATGCCTGTCCTGAGCGTAGTCGAAGGGCCTGTCCTGAGCCCGGTCGAAGGGCGGTTCTCTTCGCTCACCGCATCCTACGGTTTGTAGGGTGCGGTGAGGAACGAACCGCACCGGAATAGACTCCATGGCTTAAAGCATTCTCCTCTCGCTCGTATCGCATAACGAACTAGGCGGAAGTCGCTACCGCCTTCGATGCGGGTGAATGGATCCAAGCACTCGTACCGTGGCTACGAAATGCTCCAAGACGACTTGAAAACGGGAGACTCGAATGAAAAACAGCTTTAACGCCCGCTCGACGATTCGCGTCGCCGACCGCGAGTATACGATCTATCGGCTGGACGCTGTCGGCGACGTCAGCCGCCTGCCCTACAGCTTGCGCGTTCTACTGGAAAATCTGCTGCGCAACGAGGATGGCGTCACCGTCACCCGTGAGGACATCGAAGCCCTCGCCGGCTGGAATCCCCAAAATCCGCCCAATCGAGAAATCGCCTTCTCGCCCGCGCGCGTCCTGCTCCAGGATTTTACCGGCGTGCCGGCCCTCGTCGACCTGGCCGCCATGCGTGACGCCATGGCCGAACTCGGCGGCGATCCAACCAAGATCAACCCTCTCATCCCGGTCGAACTGGTCATCGACCACTCGGTCCAGGTCGACGCTTTCGGCACGCCCGATGCGTTCGAAAACAACGTGGAGCACGATTACCGCCGCAATGCCGAGCGCTACGCCTTTTTGCGCTGGGGCCAGCAGGCTTTCGACAATTTCAAGGTGGTGCCGCCCAACACCGGCATCTGCCACCAAGTGAACCTGGAATATCTGGCGCGCGTCGTCTTCTCCACCGACGAGAACCCCAACCTGCCGCGCGACGGCGGACGTCCGCTCGCCTATCCCGATACCTGCGTCGGCACCGACTCTCACACTCCCATGGTCAACGGCCTCGGCGTGCTGGCCTGGGGCGTGGGCGGCATCGAAGCCGAAGCGGTCATGCTGGGGCAGCCGGTTTCGATGCTCATTCCCGAGGTCATCGGCTTCCGCCTCGAAGGCGCCCTGGCTCCGGGCGTGACCGCCACCGACCTGGTTCTGACCATCGCCGAAATGCTCCGCAAGAAAGGCGTGGTCGGTAAGTTTGTCGAGTTCTACGGCCCGGGCATCGCCTCCCTGAAACTGGAAGACCGTGCCACCATCGGCAATATGTCGCCGGAATACGGTGCGACCTGCGCCATTTTTCCGCCCGACGAGCAAACCCTTCGCTATCTTCGTTTCACCGGCCGCCCCGAGGAGCGGATCGCGCTGGTCGAGGCTTACCTGAAAGAACAAGGACTTTTCCATGACCCGAATGCACCCGAGCCCGTCTTCACCGACACCCTATCCCTCGATCTCGGCTCGGTACGGCCCAGTGTCGCAGGTCCCAAGCGTCCACAGGACCGCATCGATCTCCCTGATCTGAAACGGGTCTTCCATGAAACCCTCCCTTCCCTGCTTCCGGCCGGAGCTAAATCCCCGGAGTCGCAACCGAAGGAGCATGAACCCCGCATCGATCACGGCTCGGTGGTCATCGCCGCCATCACCAGTTGCACCAACACATCCAATCCTTCGGTCATGATCGCGGCGGGGCTTCTTGCCAAAAAGGCTTGCGAACATGGACTCACCCGAAAACCCTGGGTCAAGACCTCGTTGGCGCCGGGCTCCAAAGTGGTGACGGACTACTTCCGCCGGGCCGGACTGACACCGTACCTGGATCAACTCGGCTTTCAAACCGTCGCCTACGGCTGCACTACCTGCATCGGCAACTCCGGGCCTCTGCCGCCCGAAATTTCCGCCCAGATCCAAGAGCGCGGACTGGTCGCTTGCTCGGTGCTATCCGGAAACCGTAACTTCGAAGGGCGCATCAACCCCGAAGTGCGCGCCAATTTCCTGATGTCGCCCCCGTTGGTCGTCGCTTTCGCCCTCGCTGGCCGGATCGACTGGAACCCGGAACAGGAGCCGATCGGTACGGGCAAGGACGGCAAACCGGTGTATCTCAAGGACATCTGGCCCAGCGAGGAGGAGATCGAAAATACCATCCGCACGGCCATCCAGTCCGACATGTACCGCGCCAGCTACGGTCAGGTCTACGAAGGCGACCAGCGCTGGAAAGCCATGCCCATCCCCTCGGCGGACCGCTTCGCTTGGGATGAAAACTCCACCTACGTGCGCCAGCCGCCGTATTTCCTCGGCATGCAGGAGCAAGCGCCGGCAGGCGTCGAGGACATCCATGGCGCTAGGGCGATCGCCCTACTCGGCGACTCGATCACGACCGACCATATCTCCCCGGCGGGAAGCATCCAAAAAGACTCACCGGCCGGAAAATACCTGATCGGACAGGGCGTGGAACCGCAGGACTTCAACTCCTACGGCTCGCGGCGCGGCAACCACGAAGTCATGGTGCGCGGCACCTTCGCCAACGTGCGCATCAAGAACCGGCTCGCGCCCGGAACCGAAGGCGGCTACACCACCTATTTCCCGGAAAACACCGTCATGACCATTTACGACGCGGCGGTGCGCTACCAGCAGGACGGCACGCCGCTCTGCATCCTAGCAGGAAAGGAATACGGCTCGGGCTCCTCCCGCGACTGGGCGGCCAAGGGCCCCTATCTACAGGGAATTCGGTTCGTCCTCGCCGAAAGCTACGAGCGTATCCACCGGTCCAACCTGGTCGGCATGGGCATCCTTCCGCTCCAGTTCCGGGACGGCGAGAACGTCGAATCCTTAGGCTTGAGCGGCCGCGAGACTTTCTCCGTGCTCGGACTCGGAGAAGCCATCGCCACCCGCTTCGCCAACGGTCGCGACGTGACCGTTGAAGCCACAGACGAAAACGGGCAGGTCAAGACGTTCCGCGCGACGGTACGCATCGACACGCCGCAGGAGGTGCTCTATTACCGGCACGGCGGCATCCTCCAGTACGTCCTTCGCCAACTCCTGGCCGGCAAGAACGCCGCGTCCATTTTCGGCGCGACGCCCACGGCCTCCCGGCCAGAACCACAAACACCGCCGTGCGAAGGCATGGTCGACCAAGGTTCCAGGGACTCCTTCCCGGCCAGCGACCCGCCGGCTTACTGAAGCGAATCCGCGCACACCAGTGCGGCTCATGCCGGACCATCCTGGTCCGGCACCCTACGGGCGGCTTTGCCGTGCACCCGTTCGTCGGAACGAACGGGAACGTGCGGAGCGCGGCCCGAAGGGCGAGTCTCAGGGAAGAGACGAGTAAACCGGCACCAATCCTCCGGGAGAGGATTGGGATGCGAAGCGCCCGCGAGGGTGAAAAACAAGGATGTTTTTCATCAATCCTGCCGGTTTGTCGTGCCTCACCACGCCCTACAAACCGTAGGATGCGGTGACCGAAGGGAACCGCCCTTCCACCCGGCTCAGGACAGGCCCTTCGGCTACGCTCAGGACAGGCATCGTTCGCGGACACCATCGGTGCGGTTCGTCCCTCACCGCACCCTGCAAACGGTAGGATGTGGTGAGCGAAGCGAACCGCCCTTCGACCAGGCTCAGGACAGGCCCTTCGACTACGCTCAGGGCAGGCATCACTCGCGGACGCATCCGGCGCTTCGTTCGTGAATTTCGCAAGCTTGCCGGACCTTTCTTAAAAATTCCTCTCGGTATGTAATGGACGCCCCGCTTTCACCAAAAAGAAGGTTTTCTCCCCCTGGCATTATTCCGCTGCTATTTCGAAATCGCCGAACCGCTCCGCCTCCCCGCCTACACTGAATCCGCCTGTCGCCGCGCATAAGGCAAGACCGAAAAAGCAAACGTAGAGCATTGCGGCTGAGTGGATGAAGCACTCGCTAAAATCATCTCCATCAATCGCTCCAAAGAGGACAAAGCCGTGCGTGAAAAAACCCTGGCCGAAGCGTGGCAGGTGTTAACCGGCCCCAATCTAAAGCGGCATGCCTTAGAAGACATCATGACGCGTGGCGGACAAAAGGCTTTTGAAATCAACCGCCGGGCAAGGCCGCCAAGACGGCAAGAGCTATCTACGATTCGGAGGACTGTTCATGAACTGGCAAGACATCTGTGACAACCCATTATTCAAGGACTTTCCCTTCAAGTTCGAAACCGATCGCTGGGGCCATATCGTCATGAGGCCGGCAGGCAACCGCGATTCCCGCTATCACGTACGGATTGTCGGCTTGCTGGAACGCTTCCTGACAAACTGAGAGGCCTTTCCGAAGTGCAGTGTGCAAACCGCCAACGGTATAAAAGTCGCCGACGTTGTTTGGGCGAGCCGGGACTTTCTGGCTCGCAACGGCGATGCCAGTCCCTATCTCGAGGCCCGTGAAATCGTGGTCGAAGTGCTTTCGCCATCGAACGGCCTGGCCGAAATGGAAGAAAAGAAGGAACTTTATTTCGCCCGTGGCGCGCGCGAATTCTGGGTGTGCCAAGAAGGTGAAATGCTGTTCTACAATAACCACACCCGGCTCGAACGCAGCACCCTCGGGCCCGACTTTCCAACCCGTGTCGAGTTACCCGCATGAGGCCCCAAAAATCGCCCTCGCTCGACGCTAACTTTTCGGGAAGTCAATTTTTCTGCAACCCCCTTTGTAACCTATTGAATATGGAGGTGTTTTAGACGCGAGCTGTTTGAAACGAGACCTGATTAAGAAGGGATTAAGACCTCATCGACTGTCAATGCTTGCAAGTCGTCAAAGCGTTTGAAACGAGACCTGATTAAGAAGGGATTAAGACTAATGATGTCGTCCGCTTTAGCGGATAATTCTTCTGTTTGAAACGAGACCTGATTAAGAAGGGATTAAGACATGGCTTACCTCCTTAGGTTGCCTTGCAACGGAACGTTTGAAACGAGACCTGATTAAGAAGGGATTAAGACGAGCGCGTGACCAAGCAAGTTAAGGCTGCATAAGCGGTTTGAAACGAGACCTGATTAAGAAGGGATTAAGACAGGTCGCGCGCTGCGTTTTCTATGTTGTAGCTATGTGTTTGAAACGAGACCTGATTAAGAAGGGATTAAGACAGACGATTTTTTGATTGATTGTTTTCAATAGTGTCGTTTGAAACGAGACCTGATTAAGAAGGGATTAAGACGCCAGCTTGCTTGGCATGGTACTTGCTGAGCAAGTTTGAAACGAGACCTGATTAAGAAGGGATTAAGACTTCAGTCAATTCAAAAGTCACGCCGCGAAAGCTTGTTTGAAACGAGACCTGATTAAGAAGGGATTAAGACGCATTCTAAGCAACGACTTTGCGTTGCTGGGATCGGTTTGAAACGAGACCTGATTAAGAAGGGATTAAGACTTGCCTGCGAGACATATCCTCTCTCGGTTACGTTTGAAACGAGACCTGATTAAGAAGGGATTAAGACGAAGACTTCTCTTGATACTTGAGACGTTCTAGCCGTTTGAAACGAGACCTGATTAAGAAGGGATTAAGACCCGACGGGTTACCATCCTTGTCCAGTACGCGGGGTTTGAAACGAGACCTGATTAAGAAGGGATTAAGACCGTATCCCCCTATCAAAGTGCGACCAGTGTTTCGTTTGAAACGAGACCTGATTAAGAAGGGATTAAGACTTGCACGCCCAGCGACAACACCCGCTTTACCTTCGTTTGAAACGAGACCTGATTAAGAAGGGATTAAGACTGTCCTCAAGCTTGCTTAAGGACATGTCCTTAACGGGTTTGAAACGAGACCTGATTAAGAAGGGATTAAGACCGAACTGTGCCGCCTCAGCTGCGGTCATAGCCTGCGTTTGAAACGAGACCTGATTAAGAAGGGATTAAGACCGTGCCGGTCAGAACCAGCTCGACGGGGTGCGCCGTGTTTGAAACGAGACCTGATTAAGAAGGGATTAAGACATCACGAAGTTGCCTGTTTTCCTTAAGCAATTCCTGTGTTTGAAACGAGACCTGATTAAGAAGGGATTAAGACCATATTTCGTGGAAATATTCAAATGTTCGAGCAGTTTGAAACGAGACCTGATTAAGAAGGGATTAAGACTTCGGAATTATGCGAATCTTTCTGTTAATGCGCCGTTTGAAACGAGACCTGATTAAGAAGGGATTAAGACCTATCGGTTCTTGCTTGCTGGATTGATTAAAACAAGTTTGAAACGAGACCTGATTAAGAAGGGATTAAGACGCAGCGGATACGCGAACGTATCCGCCCACAAGAGGTTTGAAACGAGACCTGATTAAGAAGGGATTAAGACCCCGGCCTGAATGAAAATGTCCCGCCAGCCGTCCGTTTGAAACGAGACCTGATTAAGAAGGGATTAAGACCTCGTCAAGGCTCAACTCTTCACTCGTATTCATTGTTTGAAACGAGACCTGATTAAGAAGGGATTAAGACAACCTCGTCGCTGCCGTCGTGGATCAGATTGGCGGGGTTTGAAACGAGACCTGATTAAGAAGGGATTAAGACCCATTGTATCTCCCCTTATTTCATTACGTTTACGTTTGAAACGAGACCTGATTAAGAAGGGATTAAGACAATAGGCAGCGTATTCTATTACCTCACTTAGCATTGTTTGAAACGAGACCTGATTAAGAAGGGATTAAGACGTTTGCTGCCTCTTGAATTGCTTCGCGTAATTTCGTTTGAAACGAGACCTGATTAAGAAGGGATTAAGACAATAGGCAGCGTATTCTATTACCTCACTTAGCATTGTTTGAAACGAGACCTGATTAAGAAGGGATTAAGACGGCGTATTCGGAGAATACCGCCAGGTCAGAGAGGTTTGAAACGAGACCTGATTAAGAAGGGATTAAGACCACTCGACCCGCGTTATTTAGCCAGTGAGTAGGCGTTTGAAACGAGACCTGATTAAGAAGGGATTAAGACTCCTCTTCATAAGCCATATTGGCAGCATGTTCTGTTTGAAACGAGACCTGATTAAGAAGGGATTAAGACTATTCCTCTCAAGCGATTGATCGAACTCGCGAAGGGTTTGAAACGAGACCTGATTAAGAAGGGATTAAGACAGCTTGTATCCCTGAATATTCGTAAGGGTAACCGTTTGAAACGAGACCTGATTAAGAAGGGATTAAGACAGACGAGGGACGCACGACAAGATGGCGAGATCGCAGTTTGAAACGAGACCTGATTAAGAAGGGATTAAGACCTTGCTTTATTGCTTCATTTAGCTTCATGAACGGTTTGAAACGAGACCTGATTAAGAAGGGATTAAGACTTTATCTTGCGCATTGTAGTGCCTCATTAGGTGTTTGAAACGAGACCTGATTAAGAAGGGATTAAGACTCTATTCTCCAGTTGTTGCTTGACTGATTGTGCCGTTTGAAACGAGACCTGATTAAGAAGGGATTAAGACCATTTCCGCCTGTCGACTAAGATCCTCGCTGTTGTTTGAAACGAGACCTGATTAAGAAGGGATTAAGACTTCTCCTCTCTTTATCGGTTGATCAATTGTGCCCGTTTGAAACGAGACCTGATTAAGAAGGGATTAAGACAGTTGATTATTGACTAACTGATAAGGCACGTCCTTGTTTGAAACGAGACCTGATTAAGAAGGGATTAAGACACAATCCTTCGACGCTGTTTATCCACAACGCTACGGTTTGAAACGAGACCTGATTAAGAAGGGATTAAGACTCTTATAGGTTGATTGATTACGTCTCGCAACGGAAGTTTGAAACGAGACCTGATTAAGAAGGGATTAAGACTTCCTTACTTCGACAAAATGATAGCTAGTTTATTGGTTTGAAACGAGACCTGATTAAGAAGGGATTAAGACCGCAACGAAATGCCCATCTCATTGAGGCGGGTCTTGTTTGAAACGAGACCTGATTAAGAAGGGATTAAGACCCAAGTATTCTTTCATTCTCGGAGTTGTTGCGTAGTTTGAAACGAGACCTGATTAAGAAGGGATTAAGACACGATTGGAAATGAATCGTTGGTGAGTTCGTACTGTTTGAAACGAGACCTGATTAAGAAGGGATTAAGACATTTGGGCAGTTATCGTGATTTTACTCATCGTCATGTTTGAAACGAGACCTGATTAAGAAGGGATTAAGACCCAAGCTTGCCTGCAATGCAACAGGCAAGCTGTTTGAAACGAGACCTGATTAAGAAGGGATTAAGACCTTGATACGTTCCAAGCTTGCTTGCAATGCGGCGTTTGAAACGAGACCTGATTAAGAAGGGATTAAGACCAAACGTGCGCCAATCGTTTTGTTTGAAGTCTTTGTTTGAAACGAGACCTGATTAAGAAGGGATTAAGACCACCCCCTTAATGCTAGTCTAACTGTATGGAAAGGTTTGAAACGAGACCTGATTAAGAAGGGATTAAGACTTGAACAAGAATGGGCAAAAGCTCGAACTTGTACGTTTGAAACGAGACCTGATTAAGAAGGGATTAAGACACCGGTCAAGCCGCGGAACTTTCTGTCCACCCCAGTTTGAAACGAGACCTGATTAAGAAGGGATTAAGACCTTAAGAGCTTCTAAAATTTGCGCTATTTGGACGGTTTGAAACGAGACCTGATTAAGAAGGGATTAAGACACGATGTCGGAAGCTGCTTTTGCCAGCGCGTCGGCGTTTGAAACGAGACCTGATTAAGAAGGGATTAAGACAACAGTCTCGTCGTCAAGGTATCGCTGACTGCTGGTTTGAAACGAGACCTGATTAAGAAGGGATTAAGACGGGTTTCCGCGTCCAACTTGTCCTGGACTTGGGTTTGAAACGAGACCTGATTAAGAAGGGATTAAGACCCGTTGAGGATCTCAAATTCCGTGTCCGTGCTCAGTTTGAAACGAGACCTGATTAAGAAGGGATTAAGACCGGAAGCATTCCGCAAACCCTCGACGCAAGTCCTCGTTTGAAACGAGACCTGATTAAGAAGGGATTAAGACAAAGTCGACCAAAGGATATTGCTTCTTTAATTCTGTTTGAAACGAGACCTGATTAAGAAGGGATTAAGACCCGTCACGGTGTCAAACACCATCCAGCCGCCCTCGTTTGAAACGAGACCTGATTAAGAAGGGATTAAGACCTCGGCCCGGCGTTGTAATTCCTGAGCCAGTTCAGTTTGAAACGAGACCTGATTAAGAAGGGATTAAGACACACGGCGGCGTAAAAACGTTGCGTTGCGTTGAGGTTTGAAACGAGACCTGATTAAGAAGTGATTAATACTTAATGCCGGATTCAATCTGATTTTTGTCTAAGGTTTGAAACGAGACCTGATTAAGAAGGGGAATTAAAAGACATGAATAAAAAGGCCGTAGGATGCGGTGACCGGAGGGAACCGCATCATTCCCGTTATCGACCGATGTATCTCCAGCGGCAAACGGTGTCTTCGGGAACACCGAAATTCGAAAGATTCGGTTTTTACCTCACCACATCCTAAATAGTTCCGGAAACTTACCGAGTAGTATCAGGGGGGAATTCAAAGGGTGGACCGCCTGGGGAACGGAATCACGCGGACCTATGAAAAGGCTCTGTTCGAACCGACCTTCCCCGCGCCTGCTGAGTCGATTCGATACCCTGGAAGCTGTCGATCGCTTCGCAAGCTTGCCGAATCTCTCCTAAACTTCCTCTCGGTTTGTAATGGATTTTCCCGCTACCGAGTAGAAGAAAGGTTTTCATGTCCTCAGCCTCCCGCTTACCGATCCTGCCCCTGGCGGTGTTCCGCTGCCATTTCGAAACCACCGAACCGCTCCGCCTCCCCGCCTATCCCGGGTCCGCCTGGCGCGGTGCCCTCGGCCATGCGCTCAAGCGCACGGTGTGCGTGGTGCGGGGCACGGACTGTCCGTCCTGTCTACTGTACCGAAGCTGCGTCTTCCCCTACGTGTTCGAAACCCCGCCGCCGCCCGACAGCGAAAAAATGCGGCGCTACGCTACGGCACCGCACCCCTTCGCGCTGCGCATCGACCCGCGACCCAATGGCTTGCCCTACCGCCTCGGGTTGACTTTGTTCGGACGCGCCGACCGCCATCTTCCCTACTTCATCCATGCCCTGGACCAGGCCGGCAAAACGGGCCTCGGCCGCGCTTCGCAAGCCTTCGAACTGATCAAGGTGGAGCAGGCCGAGGCAACGGAAAATCCGATCGTCTACGAGCCCGGCCAGCCCTTGCGGATGACACCCGCCCGAACACCGGCTATACCTGCCCTCCCCGAACGTTTCGAAATCCGCCTCGAAACCCCGTTGCGACTGAAACGGGAGGACCACCTCGTCACGCCCGCGCAATTCCGTTTCGGTGATCTATTCGGCCCTCTGCTGCGGAGGCTGTCCATGCTGACCTACTTCCACACCGATACCCCGCTGGAGGTCGACTTCGCTGCCCTCGCCCAAAGCGCGCGCAACGTGCCGGTGCATGAGCCCAAGCTCCGCTGGCACGACTGGACGCGCTATTCCTCGCGCCAGCAAACCACCATGCAGATGGGTGGGCTTCTCGGCCGCTTCGAACTGCGCGGCGAGGAGGTCGAGCCGTTCTGGCCCTACCTCTGGCTGGGTCAATGGACTCACGTAGGCAAGGGCGCCACCATGGGACTCGGCCGCTACCGCATCCACGCCGCAAGCTTGCCGGAACCCCTGACCGACTACTAGCGAAGGCACACTATCGCGCAACGGACAGGACCGCCAGGGACGGCAACCCAACCGTTCATCTGACCGACTGCGACACGAATGAGCTACCCTCGACGAATTTTGCTCGTCATTACCGGCTTGACGCCCCAAGTTGTGACTGAAACCCTGTTTGCCCTCTCGCAGGAGGAGCCCGAATCGCTTCCCACCGAGATTCACGTCCTCTCTACCGCCGAAGGCGTGGAGCGAGCGCGCCTGATGCTGTTCAGCGACGAACCCGGCTGGTTTCATCGCTTGTGCAAGGATTACCGGCTGCCGCCGATTCGGTTCAGCGTGGATAGCTTGCACACCTTAACCGATGCTGACGGCCATCCGCTGACCGATATCCGCAGCGGCGCGGATAACACCGCGGCCGCAGACGGCATCACCGAATGGGTGCGCCGCCTCACCGAGGACGACGATACCCAGTTGCACGTGTCGCTCGCCGGCGGCCGAAAAACCCTCGGGTTCTTCGCGGGCTACGCCCTCTCGCTGTACGGACGCCCGCAGGATCGGCTCTCCCACGTCCTGGTCGACGCGCCGTTCGAGTCGCACCCCGGTTTTTTCTACCCCACGCCGTATTCCCACGTGATCTACGCCTCGCCGCCCGATCAAAAGCCGCTCGACACCCAAAACGCCGTCGTCACCCTGGCCAACATCCCTTTCGTGCGCCTCCGCCACGGCCTGCCCGAGGCGCTGCTCAAAGGCCGCAGCAGTTTCTCGGCGACCGTGCGCGCTGCCCAAACCGCCCTGGGACCCGCGCGCCTCGACATCGATCTCTCCGCGCGCACCGTGACCGCCGGCGGCATCGAGATTCCCTTTCCACCCGCTGAGCTCGCTTTCTACGCCTGGCTCGCCCGGCGCGCGCAGCAAGGCCTCGATCCGATTCCGTGTCCATCGCCTTCCCTACCGGATTATCCGAACCAGGCCTACGCCGAAGAATATCGCCGGGAATACCACACTATCCTCGGCGAGCTCGGCGATGCTGACCGCGTGGTGGAAGGGCTCCGCTACGGGATGGACAAGAATTATTTCGAGCGCCGCAAAAGCCGGGTGAACCGGATGCTGCGGGATGCTCTGGGGGCGGCAGCTGCCGCTTATGAGATCAAAGGTTTCGGTCGACGCCCCAGGACGACGTATGGTCTGAGCCTGTCGGCCCACCAGATTGACTTTTGTGCTTGATTCAGAGGAGACCCGGATGAATTCCGAACGACTGGAAGCCTCGGCCCGTGTGGCCCTGGCAGCGTTTCTGCACGACTTGGGGAAATTCGCGGAGCGTGCCCGCATTCCTGAAGCGATGCAGAAAACCGATAAAGACAGTACGCGCCGCGACATCAACGTTCAGCTTTATTGTCCTCACTTCCAAAACCGTGCGACCCATATCCACGCGGCCTATACCGCGATCGCCTTCGATTTGCTGGAGCGCCACATGCCGGCGCTGGTCGGTCGGGATATGACGCCGTTCGCGTCCTGGAGCGAAGAGAACGCGGACGATTCGCTGATCAACGCCGCCGCGCGCCATCATAGGCCGGACAGCCTTTTGCAATGGATCATCGCTACGGCAGATCGTCTTGCTTCTGGTTTCGAGCGGGATGAGTTCGACAACTACAACGCCTCGTCGGATGAGACCGAATACCGCAAAAACCACTATACCGCCCGGCAATGGACGCTCTTGGAACAGATCCGTCTGGACGAAACCGCGCCGGAAAAACTGCCGCGCTGGCGCTATCCCTTGAAGCCGCTTTCACCGAAAGGCATTTTCCCCGTGCAGGCGGCGGACTACGAAAAAGACGACAATGCCGCCGCGCAAGGCGAATACCAAAAGCTTTGGGATCAATTCAAGGCCGCCATGGAGGAGATACCGGAGGCGCACCGGAACAGCCTTCCGCTCTGGCTGGATCATTTCGATAGCCTCTGGCTCGCTTTCACCCATGCGATTCCGTCAGCGACCGTGGGCAAGGTCCGACCGGATGTATCGCTTTACGACCATTCCAAAACCACCGCGGCCCTGGCAGTCGCACTCTGGCGCTACCATGACGACCAAAAACACGGCGGCGGAGCCACGCGACGCGAACTGGCCGCCATGTGGGATAGGCAACGGGCGGAGAGCGAAGAAGCCCGCAAAGCTTGGGACGAGCCCAAATTCCTCCTCATTCAGGGGGATTTCTTCGGCATCCAGGATTTCATCTTCGCCACCGGCGGCGAAACCCAGAAGCGCGCCGCGAAGCTCTTGCGCGGAAGGTCTTTCTACGTCTCGCTGCTCAACGAACTGGCGGCCTTGAAAGTGCTGGAAGCGCTCGACCTTCCCTCCACGAGCCAAGTCGTCAATGCCGCCGGCAAGTGTCTCATCGTGGCCCCGAACACGCCGGAGATCGTCGAGAAACTCAAGGTCGTCCAGACCGAACTTGACGACTGGTTTCTGGCCCATACCTACGGTCAATCCGGCGCCGGGCTGGCCTGGCTGCCCGCGGCGAGCCGAGATTTTCGACATGGCGCCGGACAGGACAGCCCGTTCCGAGACCTGATGAAACGCCTGTTCGAGCAGCTGGACGAAGCCAAGCTGCGCCGCTTCGGACTATGCGGAGACACACCTGCGCCGGCTGTCTTCGCCGGATTTCTTAATGCTTTCGACATCAACAAAGGCGCTTGCGCGATCGACGGCCGTTCGCCGGCATGTCGTCCGCTGGAGGAAGGCAAGGATGTCCATGTCTCGGCTCTCGCCTACGATCAGATCATGACCGGTCATTACCTGGCCACCCAGGATCGCTTGCTCGTCACTCGCCGGCCGATCGAGCCGCTGCGACCGGGGCAGAAACTGAACCGCCTGGAACTTTCCATTTTCGGCTATCACATCCTGTTCACCCGCTCGAAAGAGGCCACCGGAGATTTCGGCGGGGAGGCACGGTCCGGCAACCTGGCGCGCGCCTGGGACTTCTCTCTGCCCGAATCGGCCGACGCGCCGTTGTGGGACGGCTATGCCCGGCGCTACATCAATGCCTATGTGCCGCGCTTCGACGAAACCAATGCCTGGGAAGCGGAGCGTTACGAAGGCATCGAAAATCCGGAGGACTTCGATCCCCATCCGGAAGAGATCAAGACCCTGAACCACCTGGCGCGTGACGACCGCCGCCTGGATCAAGACGGGAACTGGATCGGCGCGGAGGCCCTGATGACGCTGAAAGGCGATGTGGACAACCTCGGCACGATTTTCCAGAAAGGGCTGGAACGGCCCACATTCGCCAAAATGGCGGGATTGTCGCGGCAGATGAATGCTTTCTTCGCCGTCTATCTGCCCTGGCTGTGCGCGCAGGGTACGGAGAATGGTGTCCGGCGTTACCGCAACACCTACACCGTCTTCGCGGGCGGAGACGATTTCTTTCTCATCGGCCCTTGGCACTCGACCTTGAAACTGGCCCAACGCATGAAAGCGGATTTTGCCGATTATGTGGCCGGAAACCCGGATATTCACTTTTCGGCCGGGCTATCCATGACGAAACCCGGTTTGCCCATCCGTCATCTGGCTCGGCTGGCCGAGGAAGCGCTGGACGACGCCAAATCGTCCAATCCCGACAATCGGAAGTCGCCGCCCAAGAATGCCGTCACCTGCTTCGGGCATACGGTCTCGTGGGTGCACTTCGACAGCCTCATGGAACGGGAAGCGGGGCTCACGCGCCTGGCGAAAGACGAGGCATTGTCGACAGGCTACCTCTACGGACTGCTGCACCTCACGGACATGGCGGCGAAAGTCGGAGAGAAACCGGAGAACGCCCTTTGGCACGCCTACTTCGCTTATCGCACCCGCCGTCAGGCGGAAAGCCGCATCCGGGGCGGCGACGACCGTCAGGAGACCGAACGCAAACGCCGCGCCTGGCAGGGATTGTTAGCCGAAGAAATCGCACGCTTAGGCATAGAGCAACACGGGGCAGCCTACAAGATCGCCCTCTTTACCCATTTGTATCAGCAACGTGACTAAGGAGGTAACTATGGGTCTTTTTGCATTCAGCACCACTCCACCAAGATGCACTTGCCAGACGGAGCCGTTCGACATCTGCAACCCGAGTATCGACCTGTACGACAAAACCGCTCGGCAGCTTGCGGAAGAGTTGAAGGATCCGGAACTTCTCACCGAGGACAAGAAATCCCGGCAATGGCGGGTAAAGCGAGACGACAAGGCGAATAAACCCACTCAGCTCAGGAAATTTTATGACGAGCTTTGCATGTGGGAACAAAAAGCGCGCGACGTCGAAAGCTTCGGAAAAATGCTGCCGTTTATCAAAATGATGAACGCCAAAGTTGCCTATGCCAGAGGTCGAGAATTGGTAGACGACAAATTTGTTACGTGGTTTTCCACTTGCATGGATCAAATCAAGGATTCGAGCGAGGCCGGACTATCGGCATTCCGAAATTTTCGTACGCACTTCGAAGCGTTTCTCGGGTTCTTTAAACAAGCCCGGCCAAATTAGGTTCTGAAACCGATTTGAACGTCATTCCGGCAAGGATGCCGGAATCCAGCGTCCAGGATGGCAGGCCCGATACGGCATCGACGTCGAATACGCGATTTCTCGGAACAAATGGCCTTGATATGGACAAACAACCTTGCGTTTACATGCTCGCGAGCCGTCGCAACGGAACCCTGTATGTTGGCGTAACTTCGAACCTTGTCGGACGAGTTTTCCAACATCGAAACGGCCTTGTGGAAGGCTTTACCAAGAAATACGGGGTTCACATGTTGGTATGGTTCGAGCTGCACGAACGAATGGAAAGCGCCATTCTCCGGGAAAAGCGGATCAAGAAATGGCCTCGGGCAGCGAAGATCGGATTGATTGAAGCGAGTAATCCGGAATGGCGCGATTTATGGACAGATTTAACTGGCGGTTCCTGACAGACAACTACCTACGCTTAATTCGGCCGGGTATCGACCGTCATGCCGGCAGGGAATGCCGGCATCAAGGACACAGGAAGGAACGGTCTGTGGCTACTTCTCGGTTACCGTCCATGGCCTGGATTCCGGCATCCCTGCCGGAATGACGCGAGCTGCGGCAATACGGACATCAAATCGGTTTTGCGTGTTTATCCAACTGCTTACTTAATAATTCGAGAAATACCGACTATGAAACTCACCGCTATCCAAAAACTCACTGGCACCCTTGAACTCATTTCCGGCCTCCATATCGGTTCCGGGAATAACGAAATGCGCATCGGCGGCACCGATAACCCGGTGTTGAAGCATCCTCTCACGCTCGAGCCCTATATCCCCGGCTCCAGCATCAAAGGGAAAATCCGTAGCCTTTTGGAATGGGAACTTGGGGTTGTAGGAATCACGAATGGCGAGCCACTGAGCTTTAGACATATTGCCCAACTATCCGGAGCCCAGCAGGTTCAAGCCAAAAACATACTTCGCCTGTTCGGCGGCGCACCTGAAGGCGCTAACCACAACGACGACCTGGTGCGTGAAATCGGTCCGACCCGGTTATCGTTCTGGGACTGTGCTCTAGACAGAACTTGGGTTGAGGAAATGGGCAGCAGCAACCTGCTCCTGACCGAAACCAAAATGGAAAACATGATCGACCGCATCCGCGGCGTGGCGGAACATCCTCGCAATACCGAACGGGTCCCCGCACAGGCGCGCTTCGATTTCAATCTGACAATCCGCGTCCATGACGACGAGGATCTGCTGCCGACCGTGTGGCGCGGGCTCAAGTTGCTCGAACTCACCGGACTCGGCGGTTCCGGCTCGAGGGGCTACGGCAAGATCAAGTTCACGCGGCTGGAATTGGAAGACCAGGACGTCCTGAAAAAGCTCAGCGAGATCAAATTCAGTCAGGTCGCATGACGCGTACCCGCCGGCGACATTCGCCTCTCTTCACGCGCTGTCATCATCGATTGGAGAAACGGAACATCCGCATGAACCTCATCCGCTTGACGATCACGCCCCGGACCGCGTTTGGTACGCGGCCTATGGGCGACACCCTTTTCGGCCAGTTGTGCTGGGCCTTGCGCAATCGCCATGGCGAAGACCGACTGGTCGAATGCCTTCAGGGCTATACTGAAGGCCGCCCCTACGCCGTCGTTTCGGATGCCTTTCCGGGCGGCCACTTACCTCGCCCCACATTGCCGAACCACTGGTTTGCGGCAGTCGAAAGCGCCGATCGCAAACAAGTAAAGAAACGGGTTTGGCTACCCAAAGAAGATCTGTCCACGCCGGTCGAAAACTGGCTGAACGTCTGCAAGACCGCTGCGGACATTCCCGGGGCCGAACCTCACAGCCGGCCGCAACCTCACAACAGTATCAACCGAGCCACGGGCACCACCGGAACCGGACAGTTCGCTCCCTATTCCATGAGTCAGCTCTGGTACGGCACAAAAAAATCTGAAAGCAATGTTCAGCCAAACCTAGACATCTATGTCGTGCTCGACGAAACCCGATTGTCACGGGAAGAGCTGAAGCGCTTGTTCCAGGACATGGGTGAATTCGGATTCGGCCGTGACGCAACCATCGGTCTCGGCAAGTTCGAGCTAGCCGGAATCGAGCCGGATGCCCTACCCGACCAGGCGGATGCCAACGCGTGGTTGACGCTCGCCCCCAGCGCACCCCAAGGCTTGGAACTCGACGCGGAACGAAGCTTCTATCAAACCTTCACCCGCTTCGGCCGTCATGGCGACATCGGCGTACACCTTGGAAATCCGTTCAAAACGCCCGTGTTGTTGGCGCAAACCGGAGCGGTACTGACGCCGAAACGATTTCATCCGGCCCCGTTCGTCGGCCAGGGGCTAGGAGGCAACGGCCAGTTGACCAAGATCCGCTCCCTACAGGGTACCGTACATCAAGGCTACGCACCCGCCGTAGGTATTCGGCTACCGGAAAGGAATGCAAGATGAGCACCTTCGCCAGTTATAGATTGCACATCACACCTTTGTCGCCCGTCCACATCGGCACCGGGGAAAGCTACGAACCCACCAATTATGTGATCGACGACGGCGTTCTTCATGAATTCGATACCGGCGCCGCGATGGCTGCGTTTTCCGCCGAGGATCGGAAGGAATTGCTCACGATAGCCAATCGCAAGCCCAACGAAGACATGATCAAGAGTCTTCAGAGTTTCTTCTACCAACGCAGGAACATTCTGAAAGCTTGGGCGGTGAATGCCATCCCCGTACTGCCCGGAGTAGCGCAATTGTACGCGGCGCGGGTCGGGCAGACTGCCAACCGAGAGGCCAACGGCAAACAGGTACTGAACCGGCTGGAAATCGACCGTACCGGATACAACCCCATTACCCGCAAGCCGATTCTGTTCGGATCATCGCTGAAAGGCGCGATTCGAACAGCGTTGTTGAATCGAGAAAATAACGAACAACCCGCTGCGGAGAAAAAAGGCTTACATCCATTCCAGGGGAGGCTGTTTCGTTATTACGACGCTGAGAACGGAAAGCTTTACTTGGAACGCGATCCGATGCGCCTATTCCAGATATCCGACGCTCATTGGAAACAGGAACCCGATTTACCCGCCGCTCAGATACATCTAGCCGTCAATCGCAAAAGAGCCGCAGTTGTCGACGAAAAAGGCCAGCTCCGGGAATCGATGGCGGAGAAGAAACAGCTTTATCAGATACTCGAATGTGTTCCTGCTTGGTATTACCGGGCTTTCACCGCGCAAATAAACCTTCGAGACGTAAACAGCCTCGGCGATTTACAAAACCTACCCAATCGGAACCTGCGCTACTCCATGCAAACGATAGCCGGCAGTTGCAACGCCTTTTACCAAGACATCCTTACTGCGGAAATAAAGCAGTTGAACGAGCGAGGCTATCTGTCCACACATTGGGCGCAGGGTGTACTGCGCGTATTCGAAGTGGCCAAAGACAAGCTTCGGCGCGGCGAGGCCTTCCTTCTTCGCGTGGGCCGCCACTCCGGAGCTGAATCTGTCACTGTCAGTGGGACGAGAAACATAAGGATCATGGAAGGCAAAGATCCTATAACCGGTAAACAGCAGTTCAGCTATGCCGAAACTCCGAAAACGTTCTGGCTCGCCGCCGATACAAAGGATCAGCGATCCGGCCTGCTGCCCTTCGGCTGGCTGCTGGTGGAAGTCCAGCCGCTGGATGCGCCGGAACATGAATGGCCCGAACTGCGAGAGCTTTGCGAAACCCATTTGAATACGGCCCGCGAGTTCGCCGCGAAACGCAGGGAGCAGGCGGAAGCCATGGCGAAAGCGCGCGCCGAAGCCGAGGCGAAGCGGCAGGAGGAAGAGGAAAAAGAACGCCGCAAGGCGGAGGAAGAGGCTCGTCTCGCTCAAGAAAAAGCGGAGCGGCAGGCGCGATTGGCCGCCATGTCGGCAGACATGCAAGCCGTGGAAGCATTTCGGACGTTCTACCTGGAACAAAAAGCAAAAGGACGCTACCAACCCGGTGGTCTATTCGACGAAAAACGCCGGGCTATCGTTACCTGCGCCTTGCAATGGCAAGACAGCGACGCCCGCCGTGCCTTGGCGACGCTGCTTCGCCAAACCGTCAAGGAATGGACCGACTGGCCCAATAAGAAGGAACGCAAAGCCGAACTGAGGGGGTGGCTGGAACAATTGGAGAATAGCTCAAACTGGGTGGACCTCCACTGATGATTCGTGCTGAAATGGCGAAGCGACTTGCATCCCGGTCGCCGGAGGCTGACATGAACTGGCAAGACATCTGCGACAATCCGTTGTTCAAGGACCTTCCTTTCAAATTCGAAACCGACCGCTGGGGGCATATCGTCATGAGTCCCGCCACGAACAAGCGCTCCTGGCTACAAGGCGAGATTTTGGGCCTACTCAGGCAACATCTGCCTAATGGGCGGGTGTTGCCTGAGTGCAGCATACAGACCTCCGACGGCGTGAAAGTAGCCGACGTAGTTTGGGCAAGCCCCGAGTTCTTTGAACGGCATGGTCTGACCCATCCATACCCGGAAGCCCCAGAGATCGTGATCGAAGTACTTTCACCCTCAAACGGCTTAGCCGAAATGGAAGAAAAGAAGGAGCTTTATTTCGCTCGCGGCGCACGCGAATTCTGGGTGTGCCAGGACGACGGCAAGATGCTGTTCTACAACAACCATGCCAGGCTCGAACGCAGCTCCCTTGCGCCCAACTTTCCGATCCACATTGAATTACCCGTATGATGCCCCGAAAATCGCCTTCGCTCGATGCTAACTTTTCGGCAAGTCGATTTTTCTGCAACCCCCTTTGTAACCCTTTGAATATGGAGGTGTTTTAGACACGAGCCGTTTGAAACGAGACCTGATTAAGAAGGGATTAAGACCGCAACCTGATCACGAAGTTGCTTGTTTTCCTTAAGTTTGAAACGAGACCTGATTAAGAAGGGATTAAGACTCCCGTGATGGCCATAAATCGGCATGGGGGAAAGTTTGAAACGAGACCTGATTAAGAAGGGATTAAGACCTTCGGCACTGCAATGTATTCATATGCAAAGGTGCCGTTTGAAACGAGACCTGATTAAGAAGGGATTAAGACAGGTCCGTTCTGGATCGAGCTTACCTGCTTTGATGTTTGAAACGAGACCTGATTAAGAAGGGATTAAGACTTTAAGCATTTTTCCTCCTTCTTGCTTGCGTTGTGGTTTGAAACGAGACCTGATTAAGAAGGGATTAAGACCTTCTAAAGTTTGTGCTATTTGGACGTAAAGGCTGTTTGAAACGAGACCTGATTAAGAAGGGATTAAGACAATCCGCATCGGTGATATCCTCGATGAATTCGACGAGTTTGAAACGAGACCTGATTAAGAAGGGATTAAGACGCAAATAAACTGCCGGATTCTTCGACCAAAGCCGGTTTGAAACGAGACCTGATTAAGAAGGGATTAAGACCTCCGCGATGTCGCGGAGTTCTTCGCGGGCCTTAGTTTGAAACGAGACCTGATTAAGAAGGGATTAAGACTTTCCCCCGAGTATCTCCTCTATGACTTTCCAATTGTTTGAAACGAGACCTGATTAAGAAGGGATTAAGACCCGAGAAAGCGTCCCGGTCACCGATGGGGACTAGTGTTTGAAACGAGACCTGATTAAGAAGGGATTAAGACGCGAGGACGGGCAGAAGCTCGAACTTGTATCGAGTTTGAAACGAGACCTGATTAAGAAGGGATTAAGACCGCAGTCCTAAATCGGTTTCGTAAAACCTACCCGTTTGAAACGAGACCTGATTAAGAAGGGATTAAGACTTCAGTGCCGAAGACAAAGCCTTTTTCCTTCAGCAGTTTGAAACGAGACCTGATTAAGAAGGGATTAAGACGTCGATACTCGGGCGCATCCGCGACGGTGGCAGGTTTGAAACGAGACCTGATTAAGAAGGGATTAAGACTTTTCGTCTCTTATCATCTTCAAGTTCTGTATTGGTTTGAAACGAGACCTGATTAAGAAGGGATTAAGACTCAGAAATTAGGAGGTATTGGCCCGTGTTTTAGTTTGAAACGAGACCTGATTAAGAAGGGATTAAGACTTGACTAGGACCCGCCGAAAGGAGCGATTTTCTGGTATGCATCGCGTTTGAAACGAGACCTGATTAAGAAGGGATTAAGACTTGACTAGGACCGCAAACTAGCCAAGCGCTTTTTGTTTGAAACGAGACCTGATTAAGAAGGGATTAAGACGATGCGCCCCGCGCGCGCTTCTATGGGGGCGTTTGGTTTGAAACGAGACCTGATTAAGAAGGGATTAAGACCTTTACTAGTTCATACTGCTTGTTTTCGTTCATTTGTTTGAAACGAGACCTGATTAAGAAGGGATTAAGACATCATTCTGTTCTCCAGTTAAAAACGTTGCGTTGGTTTGAAACGAGACCTGATTAAGAAGGGATTAAGACGGATGCAGCTTGTTCATGTCCATCGCGGTCGTCGTTTGAAACGAGACCTGATTAAGAAGGGATTAAGACTTTTTGCTCCAAGAACGCCGCGCCGTCTTCGTTTCGTTTGAAACGAGACCTGATTAAGAAGGGATTAAGACTTTCAGCCTGGTGTGTATCAAATACGTTCATTTTCGTTTGAAACGAGACCTGATTAAGAAGGGATTAAGACGGTCACCAATGTGCACTAGCTCAATGCCGTGCTCGTTTGAAACGAGACCTGATTAAGAAGGGATTAAGACATCGTTAACGGTAACAACATCCTGAAGGAATATACGTTTGAAACGAGACCTGATTAAGAAGGGATTAAGACTCTCCAATAGCTTCATACATCACCTTCGATAGATGTTTGAAACGAGACCTGATTAAGAAGGGATTAAGACTCCAAGAACGCCGCGCCGTCTTCGTTTCCATTGGCGGTTTGAAACGAGACCTGATTAAGAAGGGATTAAGACGCTTTCCCGCCAGCTTGCTGATTTGCTTGCCTCCGTTTGAAACGAGACCTGATTAAGAAGGGATTAAGACTTGAGTGATCCCTTAACTCGTTTCTCTTTGATCGTTTGAAACGAGACCTGATTAAGAAGGGATTAAGACCCCGCCAGCTTGCTGATTTGCTTGCCTCCATGCTGTTTGAAACGAGACCTGATTAAGAAGGGATTAAGACGCGTTTCATGCCATTGTAGGCATGAATCGCAGGCAAGTTTGAAACGAGACCTGATTAAGAAGGGATTAAGACCGTAAGCCATGTCACTCTTCAAAAGCGTCTAAGTTTGAAACGAGACCTGATTAAGAAGGGATTAAGACCGTTAGTATCTACAGATACCCCGCTAGGTATCTTGTGTTTGAAACGAGACCTGATTAAGAAGGGATTAAGACCGACGATCTCGTACTGACCCTTTTCGAAGCCAGCGTTTGAAACGAGACCTGATTAAGAAGGGATTAAGACCTTTATAGGTTGGCATAGTTATAAGTTGACATAGTGTTTGAAACGAGACCTGATTAAGAAGGGATTAAGACCGGTAATCCTCTAGCGCGATTTTGCATGCTAGGTTGTTTGAAACGAGACCTGATTAAGAAGGGATTAAGACACTGCCCTTTGTATCTAGTACTGTCTCCGTATTGGCGTTTGAAACGAGACCTGATTAAGAAGGGATTAAGACGTGATCACATTGCATGGCTTACCTCCTAGCCTCGTTTGAAACGAGACCTGATTAAGAAGGGATTAAGACTGGTCAACTTTAAAAAAGTTAACCAGAGGAAATTGTTTGAAACGAGACCTGATTAAGAAGGGATTAAGACGGAAATTGCTGTTTTAATTGTTCGATCATGGTGTTTGAAACGAGACCTGATTAAGAAGGGATTAAGACCGGAAGCATTCCGCGAACCCCCGACGCAAGTCCTGTTTGAAACGAGACCTGATTAAGAAGGGATTAAGACAGGTCTGGGCTTTGCAGGACAGAACGCTAGCGAGGTTTGAAACGAGACCTGATTAAGAAGGGATTAAGACTTTTCCCCTTTGGTTAATTGTGCTCTGGCCCATCCGTTTGAAACGAGACCTGATTAAGAAGGGATTAAGACTTATCTGTTACTGCATATTGCAGTAACAGCTCTGTTTGAAACGAGACCTGATTAAGAAGGGATTAAGACCTCGTTCCGAGGAACGAAGACTCGGTCGACTCTTGTTTGAAACGAGACCTGATTAAGAAGGGATTAAGACACCTCGTCAGTTTTCGTTTTGGAGTCGGGTAACGGGTTTGAAACGAGACCTGATTAAGAAGGGATTAAGACGAAGGGATTAAGACCGGTTTTCATGGTTTCACCTGTTTGAAACGAGACCTGATTAAGAAGGGATTAAGACGGTTCCTTGATTGGTTACGTGTTCCGTTTTCGGTTTGAAACGAGACCTGATTAAGAAGGGATTAAGACCTCAAGCCAAGATCTGTGTCGTAAAATTTTCCCATGTTTGAAACGAGACCTGATTAAGAAGGGATTAAGACTTGCGCGCGTGCGGGAATCCTGCGGCACGAGGAGTTTGAAACGAGACCTGATTAAGAAGGGATTAAGACCGTCAACGTTTGTGCTATTTGTGCGTAAATATTCGTTTGAAACGAGACCTGATTAAGAAGGGATTAAGACAGTTCTTGAGCGGTCATCCCGCTCAAGCCTAAATCTGTTTGAAACGAGACCTGATTAAGAAGGGATTAAGACAGGAAATTGATGAGCATTTGCGCCGTCCTCGCATGTTTGAAACGAGACCTGATTAAGAAGGGATTAAGACCAGCGCGGGCGCTCCTCATTTGCCATCGGCCTTCGTTTGAAACGAGACCTGATTAAGAAGGGATTAAGACTGAGTTCTGCCCACAATACGCCGTTCTCAGGCGTTTGAAACGAGACCTGATTAAGAAGGGATTAAGACGAACTAGTATATTCCCGTTTGCCGCGATCTGCACCCGTTTGAAACGAGACCTGATTAAGAAGGGATTAAGACCCACTGTCACAATGTAGACAGGATCATGCGCCTGTTTGAAACGAGACCTGATTAAGAAGGGATTAAGACTGTCCTTGGTGGACACAGTGTTCTCGCTCATTAGTTTGAAACGAGACCTGATTAAGAAGGGATTAAGACATCCATCCGCCTTCAACCTCAACGATTTCGGCCGGTTTGAAACGAGACCTGATTAAGAAGGGATTAAGACCGATGTCGGCGTAATTGTCTTGCCTAACAAATTTGGTTTGAAACGAGACCTGATTAAGAAGGGATTAAGACTGCTCGTAGCGAACGCTTTTGCTGCCGTCCGAATCGTTTGAAACGAGACCTGATTAAGAAGGGATTAAGACCGTTCGCCGTTGTCAATGTAATCTTCATTTGATGTTTGAAACGAGACCTGATTAAGAAGGGATTAAGACGCACAGTCCACCGAGCTTTGCCATAGCGACAATGTTTGAAACGAGACCTGATTAAGAAGGGATTAAGACCGATTTGGCCGGCCTCATTGCGAATAGCAGTAGGGTTTGAAACGAGACCTGATTAAGAAGGGATTAAGACTTTTCCCGTAGTCGCCGTTGTCGTGGAAGCCGCGTTTGAAACGAGACCTGATTAAGAAGGGATTAAGACGGCGTGGTGATCGATATATTTGCTGCACTTTGAGTTTGAAACGAGACCTGATTAAGAAGGGATTAAGACTTTTCCCGTAGTCGCCGTTGTCGTGGAAGCCGCGTTTGAAACGAGACCTGATTAAGAAGGGATTAAGACACAGGCTCTAGCATACAAGCGGTTCGCGCTATGTTTGAAACGAGACCTGATTAAGAAGGGATTAAGACAAATTGCTTGCTGTAATTTCATCTCTATTCTCCAGTTTGAAACGAGACCTGATTAAGAAGGGATTAAGACCGACTTCGTCAATGTCGCTGACGTTGACCGAGAAAGTTTGAAACGAGACCTGATTAAGAAGGGATTAAGACGGAGACCCGATATGCTGTTCACGTGCGCCATACGTTTGAAACGAGACCTGATTAAGAAGGGATTAAGACGTGCACCGGTGATGGGACACGTGCCGACAACTTCGTTTGAAACGAGACCTGATTAAGAAGGGATTAAGACATGGCGGAGAAGTCGTACCCCACACCACCCCCGCGTTTGAAACGAGACCTGATTAAGAAGGGATTAAGACTCTAGGTCTGAAATATTAATCGCTCTCATAGTGTTTGAAACGAGACCTGATTAAGAAGGGATTAAGACCCCTTGTGGGCACAGGCTCTAGCGTAGAGCCTATTCGTTTGAAACGAGACCTGATTAAGAAGGGATTAAGACATATCGGTGTAATAAAATTCCTGATTAGCGAGAAAGTTCAGCACAGGCTCACGTGGTGAGCGAGTAGAGGCTTTAGACTATGGACATCGATCACAAGAGAGGTGTCCCATGTCAATGAACCAAGTGCAATTTCAAAAGGGATTGTCGTTGGCCGAGTTTCTGACCCAATACGGCACCGAAGCACAGTGCGAAGCGGCCTTACAAGCTCTGCGTTGGCCGGACGGTTTCCGTTGCCCAGCCTGTGGCGAGGCACGGCATACGGTATTCAAACGAAATGAGCGAACCTACTGGCAATGCGGACACTGCCGAAAGCAAACGACGTTAACCGCCGGGACGCTCTTCGAAGCGACCAAGCTGCCGCTCACCACCTGGTTTCTGGCGATGTATCTCCTAACCCAGGCCAAGAACAATGTCTCAGCCTTGGAGTTGATGCGTCATCTCGGCGTGTGTTATCGCACCGCCTGGCTGATAAAGCACAAGTTGATTCAGGTGATGGCGGAGCGGGAGGCGGATCGGCAGTTGAGCGGGCGGGTCGAGATCGATGATGCTTACCTGGGCGGTGAGCGCTCGGGGAAACGGGGACGAGGGTCGGAAAACAAAGTCGCCTTCGTGATGGCGGTGCAAACCACGGATGACGGACGTCCGTTATTTGTGCGTATCGATCCCCTGCCGTTCACCCAGCAGGCGATTGCGGAGTGGGCTCAACGCGCCTTAGCTCCGTCGACTTATGCACTCACCGATGGTTTGAGCGGGTTTCGGAGCTTGCAGCACGTCGTCGCTCGCCACGAATGCCTGATTCTGGGCTCTGGGCGGCAGTCGGCACAACATCCTGAGTTTCGTTGGGTTAACACGTTGTTGAGTAACCTGAAGACCGCGATTTCCGGTACCTATCACGCGTTCAAATTCGAGAAATACGCCAAGCGGTATCTGACCGAGTTCCAATACCGTTTCAATCGGCGTTTCGATCTCAAAACGCTGCTTCGCCGGCTAGCGCACGCTGCCGTATTCACTCCACCTCGCCCCGAGTGGCAACTTCGCTTAGCTGAAATTCATCACTAATCAGGATAAAATTTGCTCATATTTCGTTTGAAACGAGACCTGATTAAGAAGGGATTAAGACGTCAAGGGCCATAAAAAGGTCCTTGTGTTTGCACGGTTTGAAACGAGACCTGATTAAGAAGGGATTAAGACAATCCCCGGACCTCAACAATTGGAAAGCTGTCGTTGTTTGAAACGAGACCTGATTAAGAAGGGATTAAGACCAAATCCGTCTCATAAAATCTGCTCATTCATTCCGTTTGAAACGAGACCTGATTAAGAAGGGATTAAGACTCGCCGTGAGTCAAGGCGTAGTATTCCGCGCCTGTGTTTGAAACGAGACCTGATTAAGAAGGGATTAAGACGCGCAGGCCCATATCAGTATCATAAAATCTGTTCAGTTTGAAACGAGACCTGATTAAGAAGGGATTAAGACGCGCAGGCCCATATCAGTATCATAAAATCTGTTCAGTTTGAAACGAGACCTGATTAAGAAGGGATTAAGACCAAGACTAACCGTCACTTGCCCCGCCTCGAACGCGTTTGAAACGAGACCTGATTAAGAAGGGATTAAGACTAACTCGGCTCTCTCTACCTGCGCAGCCGCTAACTGTTTGAAACGAGACCTGATTAAGAAGGGATTAAGACCCATCCGGCATCGGCACATAGAGCGTAAGCGACCCGTTTGAAACGAGACCTGATTAAGAAGGGATTAAGACTTGAATCATCGTTATGTCTCCTCTTGTTTCGCCTGTTTGAAACGAGACCTGATTAAGAAGGGATTAAGACTTGCTTGTCGCCACACTTTAATGCGCTCTATGCTGTTTGAAACGAGACCTGATTAAGAAGGGATTAAGACTGGGGAGTCAGATTGATCATGCTCATGGAATCCCGTTTGAAACGAGACCTGATTAAGAAGGGATTAAGACCCGCAAGCCTACGAATCGCCTCGACGTTGGTGGCGTTTGAAACGAGACCTGATTAAGAAGGGATTAAGACTTATGTGAGCGCGCAAGTTCGTCAGGCCGTAACGGTTTGAAACGAGACCTGATTAAGAAGGGATTAAGACGAGATATTCTCAACTTCCATTGCCACCGGGCTTTCGTTTGAAACGAGACCTGATTAAGAAGGGATTAAGACCCTGGCGACGGCCCGCGCCTGATGCCAGGCCGCGGTTTGAAACGAGACCTGATTAAGAAGGGATTAAGACCGATGTGCCAGACGGCCTTCGTCGGGCGCTCGGTTTGAAACGAGACCTGATTAAGAAGGGATTAAGACTTGAGGCCGTCGATGAATGCCCGATACATGGTATGTTTGAAACGAGACCTGATTAAGAAGGGATTAAGACCTCGATGGCCTGAGCGGCTTCTTCGTTCAGCTGAGTTTGAAACGAGACCTGATTAAGAAGGGATTAAGACGCAGCAACGAGCTCAGCATTAGTCGTCAGGAAGTTTGAAACGAGACCTGATTAAGAAGGGATTAAGACACCGCTTCGAATTGTTCTCTCTTCATCCTGACCTCCGTTTGAAACGAGACCTGATTAAGAAGGGATTAAGACCTTAATGTAAAATGTACTATGTCTCTCAATAATTGGTTTGAAACGAGACCTGATTAAGAAGGGATTAAGACTCGAATAATTGAACCAAATAAAATCCAGGCTCCGGTTTGAAACGAGACCTGATTAAGAAGGGATTAAGACCACAAGAATCGAGATGAAATACCGCCCAGACGTGTCGTTTGAAACGAGACCTGATTAAGAAGGGATTAAGACCCCGTTTTCCTCGTCCATGGTGAAGAGTTCGTTGAGTTTGAAACGAGACCTGATTAAGAAGGGATTAAGACTGAATGCGAATTTCATAAACATATCTCCTCTTATCGTTTGAAACGAGACCTGATTAAGAAGGGATTAAGACACTCGACGGTCCCGAGCTTTTGCAGCGACCGCCTGGGTTTGAAACGAGACCTGATTAAGAAGGGATTAAGACATGATGGTGATGACCGGCTCGCCGTTGTCGCCCGGTTTGAAACGAGACCTGATTAAGAAGGGATTAAGACAGACCTGCATTTCCTCCTTTACGGCGGCTAGTTTGTTTGAAACGAGACCTGATTAAGAAGGGATTAAGACCTCACGGCTTTATCTGCACATGAAGCGTTGCAACCGTTTGAAACGAGACCTGATTAAGAAGGGATTAAGACTACTTACCAGAACGGTAAATCTCTACGACATGACGTTTGAAACGAGACCTGATTAAGAAGGGATTAAGACTTTACTCCTCTTGATTACGTTTACGGGTTTAAGTAGTTTGAAACGAGACCTGATTAAGAAGGGATTAAGACCTTATCTCCTATTGATTGTTGATCGGTTGAATGTGCGTTTGAAACGAGACCTGATTAAGAAGGGATTAAGACCATGAAACTTCTTAGCCAGTCCCTTGTCCTCCGTGTTTGAAACGAGACCTGATTAAGAAGGGATTAAGACCCAGCTACGTCCGGCTGATTTGCTGCCGAAGATTGGTTTGAAACGAGACCTGATTAAGAAGGGATTAAGACTCGTTTATCTTCTTATTGATGAAAGAAGGCCAGTTTGAAACGAGACCTGATTAAGAAGGGATTAAGACCATTAACAGCCGTCATGTTTTTGTCAGTCATGTGTTTGAAACGAGACCTGATTAAGAAGGGATTAAGACTCCCCGGTAATGCCCATTTTGGTGGGCTTGTTGCGTTTGAAACGAGACCTGATTAAGAAGGGATTAAGATTTACGATGAGTCCATGTTTACAGCCATCTGCTGAGTTTGAATCGCTACCTCTAATAAAGAAGGGATATCCAGAAAAACATGAACAAAAGGCCGCAGGATGCGGTGACCGGAGGGAACCGCCCTTCGACCAGGCTCAGGACAGGCCCTTCGACTACGCTCAGAACAGGCCTGTCGAACGAGTTATCAACGTTACTTTCTCGACATATAGCCCAGTCGCGACTGCGTCCGCTGCTGTCTTCACCTAAACTGAAACGATCTCCCTAAACCAAAGGTTGACATTCCCATGCCACAACCGATTCTGCTCGTCTGCACTGTAGGTGGATCCCATCAACCGATTGTTTCCGCTATCGAAATTTTGAAACCGGATTTCGTCTGCTTCATCTGTACCGGTAGAGACCCGGGCACCGGGCGGCCGGGGTCCGAGATCCAGATCACCGGAAAAGATTTCTGTATAAAGGCGAACTTCAACGACGAACGCCCCAGCTTGCCGAATATCCCCACTCAGACTGGACTGGATGCGGACCGCTACGAGGTGAGGCTGTGCCCGGCGGACGATTTGGATGCCGTGTTTCGCGTTTGTTACGAGGCTCTACGGGAGCTTCGCACCAGCGATGCAGAAGCGCGGGTGATAGCCGACTATACCGGTGGGACGAAGACCATGAGCGCCGGGTTGGTGGCCGCCGCTCTGGAAGTCGACGGTGTTGAACTGCAACTGGTCACTGGCAACCGCGCCGATCTGATCAAAGTGCACGATGGCTGGCAGTCGGTAGGGGAAGCCAGTGCGGACGAGCTGAAGCTGACGCGCCGCATGAGTCCGTATCTCGCGGCTTGGACGCGCTACGCTTACGACGAGGCAGCGCTTGGCCTGGCCAGCTTGCCGCGCCCCAGGGGATCGTTGGCCGCTCGGCTGGATCGTGCGCGCGTCTTGAGCCAAGCCTACGCCGCCTGGGACCGCTTCGAGCATGGCGAGGCTCTGGCCAAATTGCAGCTTTACGCGGCGGCACTACCGGACGAACTCAAGTCCCATATCGGCGTGCTGCTGCGTTTATGCGGCAAGGAAGGCGATGTCAAGAACGAGCCCGCTCGGTTGCTCGATCTCTATCGAAACGCGGAGCGGCGTGCCGCACAGGGCCGTTATGACGACGCGGTCGCCCGAATTTACCGGCTATTGGAGTGGACGGCGCAGTGGCTACTGCGGCGCGATTTCGGCGTCGACACGAGTGCGGTTCCGGAAGATTTCGTTCCGCCTGGTCTCGAGCTGTCCCGTACCCGAGACGGTAAGCTCCAAGCCGGTCTTTTCGCGGCCTGGGAACTCGTGGGTACCAAGCTCGACAGCGAAGCCGCCCATTTCATCCGGGAAGAACGGGAGAGTCTGCGACATCATGTACATGCGCGGAATAACTCCATACTGGCCCACGGTTTCACCCCGATCGGTCGGGAGCACTGGCAAGCGCTTCACGATTGGCTCAGTGAGCGATTCCTGCCCATGCTGCTTGCCGAGAGCCGAAAATCCGGCATCCGCTGCCTTCCCCCACAACTACCGAGTGTTTACCCGTTCGACTTATCGTGATCATGGACCCTAGAAAATTACGATCCGACTACCCTGCCCCGGGAACGACGCGTCCTAATCGATCCGCTGTGTTCGATGATCGGCTCATAGCACCCTCATTCTTCCGGCCTAGAAAGCGAGATCGGTCATGCGTGACTCGAAGCGCGCCTAACCAGAATCGACGTACCACGACCATTATGCGGTTAGCGCCTGTCGAGGATTTGTTTTGCTCTAGCGCCAGCCGGATTTTTCTAGCTTCCATAACCACATGCGCGCTGGCTCAGTCTCAGCGCTGAACGCGGCAAGGGGGATATCGATATGAGAAAACTGGAACTGACCGTGCGCTTCAATACGCCCGCATTTCTGGGTAATGCCGAGCAGAGCAGCCAATGGCGCACACCGCCATTTAAGGCGCTATTACGGCAGTGGTGGCGGATTGCGGCGGCTAACGGCTTCGGCTACGACAGCGAAAGGTTGCGGGAGGCTGAGGGCTTGCTGTTCGGAACGGCCGGCGAAAACCAATCGCGGCAGAGCGCGGTACGGATGCGGTTGGATCGGTGGGATCATGGCGTTCTGCGGTCATGGGAGCAAGACACTCAGGTTTTTCACCGAGAGGTGCGAGGTGGACGCAATATCGGTGCACAACTCTATCTGGGATATGGCCCGCTTACATTCGCACAGGGGAAAACCGTACTGAAAGCGAATGCCGCTATTCAAGCTGGCCACCATGCCCGACTTCATGTCGCTTTTCCGACTCACACGAATGGTGCCTTGGTTTCTGGGTTGACAGACCGTGCGATCTCTCAAGCTGCTGCGGCCTTGCCTGAGGCGCTGCAACTCATTCATTGGTTCGGCACGATCGGGGGCAGATCGCGAAATGGCTGGGGTTCACTCGCTTTAACTGGCGGTGACATTCAAAGCGTGGCGATACCGGCAGCATCCGATCCGCTGATTGCCGAAATAGCTCTTCCGCTCGACCAATGCTTAAGACAGGACTGGCCACACGCTCTCGGTAAGGATGCGCGTGGAGTCTTGTTCTGGAAATCGAAGCAAGAATTCCCGACTTGGCGGGACGCAATGACCACATTGGCAAAGGCGAAAATCGGGTTTCGCACCCACCTTAAGTTTACTCACGGTAGAAATGGACCATTCGAGGATCGTCATCTTCTTGCCTATCCAGTGACAAACCATAACGTGGAAAAGCTTCCCCGAGAGGCACGTCTTGCCAACCAGCTTCGTTTCAAAGTCGCGAAAACCGCGAACGGTAAATTCGTTTCGATGATCTTTCATCTCCCGTGCGCGCTGCCGTACGAACTCGCGCAAAAACTCGGCCCGAACAAACCGAATGTCGATAAGCAGGCCGAGGTATGGTCACGCGTTCACGCTTGGCTCGACTCATCTGCTTCTGTTTTTCAACGCATCTGAAGGAACGCGATACATGGCACTTACGCATTGGCACGCCAAACTGGCCGCCTGGACCCATGATCCAGCCGAGAAAGCCCTGGTCCTCCTGCGCGACCCTGCCGGCCACGAGGGCGGTACTGCCGCGGTATTGCAAGAAGCCATCTTCGGGCACCCCGGCATTCCGGCCGAGCTTAGGGATATCGTCGCGAAAGCGGACCGGTGGGCGTCCGCGGGCGACCGTCCTCAATGGCCGCGCGACGAACGGGACGGCCGGTATCCCAGTTGGGCACAGATTCGGTTCGATGAAAGCGCGGTACTCATTCATCCTCTTTCAGGCGAACAGTACGACTTGTCGAAGCTGACCGAGATCGATCCCGGGCAGATCAAGGAGGTTAGCACCGCCCATTTCAAAAGTTTGATCCAACCGGGAAACGGCGAGCCGGTCGACGCCCGAAAAACGGCGCTCGCCTTCTGGCGTTTCGGGCCGGAATCGCCGGCACCGGAGCTCGCCAAGCTATGGGATCTCCTCCCTGCCGACACCCGCGTGCCGGATCACACCATCTGGGCGCATCTCGATCTCACCTCGGCCTATGCCTCGGCTTTTTACGCCGATCCCAACCGGAATCCCGCCCTGTTCACGGTGAGCCTCGGTCCGGTTCAGGATTTCATCGCCCAAGCGCGGACCACCTCGGACTTGTGGGCTGGTTCGCACTTGCTATCGCGGCTCGCCTGGGAAGCGATCCGGGTCGTCTGCGAGCGTCTCGGACCGGATGCCGTACTGTTCCCGCAACTCCGCGGCGTCCCTTTGGTCGATCTCTGGCTGCGGGACGACATGGGCTTGCCGCCCGAACGGTTCGCGGACTGCGACTGGGTCAAGCATAAAACCGATGCCAATCCGCTGTTCGCCGCCGCTCTTCCCAACCGTTTCGTCGCGCTGGTCCCGGCTGCGCAAGTCGAGAAACTGGCGGATGACATCCGGCAAAGGGTGCGCGAATGCGTCAAGACTCAAGCGAGACGCGCGCTCGATCTCTTGTGCCGAAGGGCGGACCGCCCCGCGCGTCCGGAAGCGGCGGAAACCCAAATCGCGCAACAACTTGAAGGCTTCCCGGAGATTCACTGGGCCGCCGTGGAATGGGGCGCTCTGATCGAGGAACGGAGCGGACAGCCGCCGGCGACGGAAAAATTGGAAGAAGCCATGCGGTTATTCCATCCGAATGGAAACGGCAAACCGGGTTTTCTCGGCAGCGAAGCCTGGAAGCTGTTGAGCAGGGAACTGAAAGTGGAAGGCCAAACCTTTTTCGCGCCCAATCCCGGCGTGCTGTATCCGGCCGTGTACGATGTTCTGGATCGCACCCAGGCCGCCGCGAAAGCGGTACGCACGTTCGCTCAATCCCCGCAGGAAGGTTACCGCTGCTCCCTTTGCGGGGAACGGGAGTGGCTGAGCGACGAGCGCAAGCTCTTAGATCTGCCGCCTGGCCGGCGGCAGGAATCGGGCAGCCTCTGGGCAGCGGTACAGGGAACCAGCCTCGCCCGCAAGGGTGAGCACCTGTGCGCACCGTGTACGCTCAAGCGGTTCTGGCCGAACCTGTTTGCCGACGACATGAGGGATGTCTTGGGCCTCAAACTGACGCGGTATGTCGTTTCGACGCATACCATGGCACTCGGGACCAGTCTCGAGCGCTGGCTCGACAATCCGGTACCGCTCCCGATCCCTCTCGCCAGCCAATTGGAGCAGTTGATCGAGGAAGACACGGTCGCATTGCCGCGCAAGCTCGCCCTGCGCCTACACAAAGCAAGACACGAGGAACTTCTGATGTTGCGAGGCTTGCCGTTGTTCATGGAACGGCGCAAGGAAAATCTCGCCAGCGACGATCCGAACGAGCGCGAACAGTCCCGCGAATTGCTCGACAGCATCGAGAAAGAACTCAAGGAAACCGTCTTCGGCCATAAACCCGAGGCTTATTACGCATTCATCCTCATGGATGGCGACCGCATGGGGGTATGGCTGTCAGGCCAGGGGGAGGAAGGCAAAGCCTATCTGCTGCCGTTCGAAACCACCTGGCATCCACGCATTCGCGAAGTGATCGGCCAGCGCCATCCGTCCGGCGATTTGGCCGACTACCGCAAAGCGCGGCGTCCGGTGTCTCCCGCCCGTCACATGGCGATTTCCGCCGCGCTGAACGGCTACGCCTTGCACCTGGCTCGTCATATCGTCGAAGACCTGGGTAAGGGCAAGCTGATTTACGCCGGCGGCGACGACGTTCTGGCCATGGTGTCGGTAGACGATCTGCTGTCGGTGATGCTTCTGTTGCGGCTCGCGTACAGCGGCGTGTTTCCCGACTGCGCGAACAAGGCCTGGAAACTGCTCGGGCTCGGAGCGTCTGGATTCGACCTCAGGCGGGGCCATGTGCTCTACAACGACCGCCTGTACCGGGTCATGGGCCACAAGGCCACGGCATCGATGGGCGCCGTGATCGCCCATCATCAGGCACCGCTCGGTTACGTGTTGCGCCAGCTGCGCGAAGCGGAAAGACGCGCCAAGTCCGAAGGCGGGCGCGATGCGTTCTCGATCTCGCTGCTCAAGCGTTCGGGCGGCGCGATCCATCTCACCTGCCCCTGGCTGGAAAGGGAGCCCCGCGCCCGCTCGAATTGGGAAACGCTGAGCGGCAGCGACGTCGAAACCACACCCATGGGTCAACTCATCCGTTTACGCAACAGCTTCGCGGGGGAAGGTTTTTCGCGTCGAGCCGCCTACCTGACCCACGGCTGGCTGGAAAACATACCTGCCAATCCTGAATCGCTGGCCAGCATGTTGGCCTATCAGTTCGCCCGGCAGAGCGGCGGCGATGAGGTATTGGAAACATATGGGCGACGTCTGGCCGGGTTGGCATATACCGTCAAGCCTGGCGATCCCGAAGGGTTTATCCGCGACTTTCTCGCCGTGGCGGAATTTCTCGCCCGTGAGGGGCGTTTCCAAGCTGACACGGCGCAGGATCGACGCTGAACTTGAAACGTTCTACGAAAGGCGACTGGCATGAATGATCTGTTTCTCGAACCTCTGGACGTGCTTTATCTGCGCGGCAACAAACTGTTCGACGGCGCCGGCGCGCACGGCGAAGCGCTGATGCCGCCCTGGCCGTCGCTCGCGGCAGGCGCCATCCGCTCGCGCATGCTGGCCGACGCAGGCAGCGATCCCAATTCGTTCGCGAACGGCGATTCCCTGGCCGATCCGGCCTTGCGTGAAGCCTTAGGGACGCCGACCGCACCCGGTTCTTTCCGCATCGCGTCCTTCACCTTGGCGCGGTCGACCGACGGAAGACTGGAACCCTTCCATCCCCTGCCGGCGGATGTCGTGATAACCCAGGACGATGCGAGCGATGCCGCATACCTGGAACCCAAGGAACCGCCGCCCGGAGTCCGCTCCGGCTATCCCCTGCCCCGCTTGCCTGCGCTGTGTACCGACGGCCCCGCAAAACCCAAGGGCGGATTTTGGCTAAATCAGACTGGATGGCAGGCATACCTCCGAGGGGATCTCCTTGGGAAGGACCATTTCGTGTCGAGCGCGACGCTCTGGAAACACGATCCGCGCCTCGGCATCGCCCTGGAACCGGAACGGGCCGTCGCCGCCGAGGGGCGGCTGTATACCGCCGAGACCGTGAGCCTTTGCGAGAACGTGGGATTCTTGGTTCGCATCGCCGGTGCTGACAGCCTTCTGCCTTCCAGCGGATTGGTACGGCTCGGCGGAGACGGACGCGCCGCCGCAGTACGGCCGGCAGATATCGACTGGCCGGAACCAGACTGGGAAGGCATCCTCCGCGACCGGCGCTTTCGCCTCGTGCTGACGTCGCCGGGACTGTTCGAGGACGGCTGGCGCTTGCCCGGCACCGATGGAAACAATCGCTGGCGAGGTCCCGGCGGCTGTTCGGCTCGCCTGGTATCCGCGGCGATCAGCCGCCATACCGTGGTGAGCGGCTGGGACCTGGCCCGAGGGCAGCCGAAACAAGCGCTTCGCGCCGTACCGGTCGGCTCGGTGTATTGGTTGGACGAGTTCGAGGGTAAAGCCGAGGACCTCCGCAAGCTTGCGGAAAGCGGATTTTGGTGCCTGTCCGAGTATCCTGACCGGCAACGCAAGGCAGAAGGGTTCAACAATGCCGCCCTGGCCGCTTGGCCGCACCGAAAGAACTGAGGATGTACGCTTTGTATCCGGTTAGTGCTCGGAATCGGCAAGTGGGAGCGACTCCGCTCTTCGGTCCATCACCGATCCCTTCCCGGGCGTTCGCCCACTTGTCCCGAACCCGTTTTTCACTCTAAGGAGCCTCTATGTTCCAAACCGCAAAAGCCTTGTTCCTGTATTGCATCAGTCCGGTCCACATGGGTGCCGGCACCGCGGTCGGCTTGATCGACAATCCCATCCAGCGCGAGCGCCATACCGACTACCCCTTGTTCGCAGGGTCCGGGCTCAAGGGCGCAGTCCGTCATCGCGCCTGGACGGCGCTGAACGGCGCGAACGACAACGGCCTGCTCGACCGCTTGTTCGGTCCAGATGCAGGCAACACCGAGCTGCATGCCGGTGCGATCAGCTTCGGCGACGCCCAGTTGGTCGCCTTCCCGGTACGCTGCACCCGGCGTGCCTACGTCTATGCGACTTCGCCGACGGCCCTGGCGAGAACGGTAAGAACCTTGAACCTGCTCGGCATCGAAGTCCCCTGGGAAATCCCGGAGGTGAAAGACAACTTTTGCCGCATCGTCACCGACGGAGCGCCGGTCGAAAGCGGTAAGCCGCTCCATTTGGAGTCGTTCGAGCATGTCGCCGTGGCCGCTCCGGAGATGAATGCCATCGCCGACTGGCTGGCCGGACACGCCCTGCCTTCGAGCGAGGCTTACGCGTTCTTCCGGGAAAAGCTCAAACATGACCTGGTGCTGCTGCCGGACGGAGATTTCGGCTACTACGTCAAGAACGCCACCGTCGTCGAACCGCATGTGCGCATCCACAACGAAAAAGGCACAGCGGAGGATGGCGGTCTTTTCTACACCGAAAACCTACCGCCCGAATCGCTGCTGATCGCTCCTGTCATGGCTTCGCCCGAACGCAGCGGCAAGGGCAGCCTGCGGGCGGAGGACGTGATGAAGATCGTGCTCCAGGGCGGCGAAGGCATTCCAGGGCTCGACGGACAAGTGCTGCAAGTGGGCGGTGACGCCACCACCGGCCGCGGCCATGTCGTCGTCACCACCGTCTCGTAAAACAGGATGCGCTGAACGAAGTGAAGCGCACCGTTCGAGATGATGTATCCAACCGAACAAGAGACTCGATACGGAAACTGAAAATATGCCAACCCTCGAACAGCAGCGCGCGGCATTCGCGTGGGAAAAAGTTCAACCCTGCACCGACGAATACAAGAACCTGGTCAAGGGCGCCCCTGCGTTCATCATGAACAACGGGCTAATGCAAGCTATGGCGTTTTATCAAAGCAAGGAAAAGGATCATCATTTCCTTTTGAACCGACATCTTTGCGAATGGCTCCAGCGGCGGTCGATCATCCGCGAAGCGTCTTTCAAGGACGCCATGAAAGAATTGCAGCAGGCCGATTCTGCGACTTACCGCCTTGCGACCGAAGAAGTCCTGGCGGTTCTGAAATGGATACGCCAGTTTGCGGCAGCGGTAGCCTAGGAGGCAAGCATGGCACAACCCGCAGTACCCGACTATCTCACACGCAACACCGAGTTTTCCGACTGCCCGCCGGGACATCGGTACACGCTCTACGGCGCGTTCTGGGAGCCGGAACGGGACTGGAAGCGCGTGGAAAACGTCAAGCCCGAAGCCTTGAACCGCATGTTCCGGAAGCTCCCGGACAGCACGCTGCGTCTCCGCGATGCCGTGATCGAACGCCAATACCAACACGCGCGACAGTTCGGGGAACGCGTTCTCACCATGGAGACAGAAAGCGTTTCCCCTTTCGTCACGGGCACCGGCATCGAACACCCTTTGGAAAACGGCATGGCCTTTCTGAATCCCTATGGCCTTCCGTATCTGCCGGGCTCGGGTGTCAAGGGCGTTCTCCGCAAGGCCGCCGAAGAACTGAGAGACGATCTGTTCGGCGAGGGCACGCAAGGCTGGAACCAGGCTGCCATAGACTGCCTGTTCGGAAAGGAAACCGAAGACCGGAAGGATGACCATACCCGCGGCGCCTTGAGCTTCTGGGACGTCTTTCCGCGATGCGATTCACTCGCCGCCGATATCATGAATCCCCATTACGGTCCTTACTATCAGGAAGGTAAAACACCGGCGGACTGCTATAGTCCCAAACCGATTTTCTTCCTCACCGTACCGGCTAAAACCCCTTTCACTTTTCATGTTGTGTGCGATATATCTCGCTTGCCGGCCGATTGGCCCGAGGGACACTGGCAAGACCTGCTCCGCGCCGCCTTCGCCCACGCCTTCGACTGGCTGGGTTTCGGCGCCAAGACCGCAGTCGGTTATGGTGCACTGAAAAGTTCGGCGAAAACCGGCGAGCCAGAACTTACCGAAGCCGGAGACGTGATTTGGGAAAACGCGCGAGTATCCTATAGTGTGAATACGCGGGAGATGGTTGCCGAAGTGACAACCCAGAAAGCCATCCGGCGGGAAGCCAAAGAGTTGTTCGATGCCTTGAGATCAAAGCGCCGACAGGAGAAAGCGAAAAATAAGGAGCTGATAGCGCGAGTTAGAGTCCGTTTGCAAAACGGAACTGCTGAATTGCTGGAGGTTCTACCGGAATGACACCCCGAAATTCGCGCTTGTTTGATGCTAACTTTTCGGCAAGCCAAATTTTCTGCAATCCCCTTTGTAACCTATTGATTATGGAGGTGTTTTAGACGAGAGCCGTTTGAATCGAGACCTGATCAAGAAGGGATTAAGACTTAAGCGACGTTAGATAGCTTGTGGTGGGTTAAGTTTGAATCGAGACCTGATCAAGAAGGGATTAAGACTTTTCCCGCTCTTCCGGGTTAGGTTGACTTGCCCGTTTGAATCGAGACCTGATCAAGAAGGGATTAAGACACAACTTTGTCGCCATGGCCAAGTGCGGCCAAAGGTTTGAATCGAGACCTGATCAAGAAGGGATTAAGACCAAAGTAGGTTGGGAAGTTTTCTTCATTGATTTCTGTTTGAATCGAGACCTGATCAAGAAGGGATTAAGACTTAATTACTTCGCTTAATTTCATCTCTATTCTCCGTTTGAATCGAGACCTGATCAAGAAGGGATTAAGACCGATTTCAGCCTGTAGGTTTGAAACCTGTTGTTTCGTTTGAATCGAGACCTGATCAAGAAGGGATTAAGACACGATGGCGCGGGGAGTAAGCGCGCCTGGGTTGTTTGAATCGAGACCTGATCAAGAAGGGATTAAGACCATAAGCAAGATTTGCTGCCTGTTTAATCGCTTCGTTTGAATCGAGACCTGATCAAGAAGGGATTAAGACTACCACTTGGTCGGCATTTTGCTCGTATGCAAGCGGTTTGAATCGAGACCTGATCAAGAAGGGATTAAGACGGGAGTGTGACGGCTGATAAACGCAAATCTCATTGGTTTGAATCGAGACCTGATCAAGAAGGGATTAAGACGGAGACCTGTGATATATAGCCTTCGCCGCGCTTGGTTTGAATCGAGACCTGATCAAGAAGGGATTAAGACGAGTATCCCCTCGATCCCGATTATGTCCCCTTTTGTTTGAATCGAGACCTGATCAAGAAGGGATTAAGACCCGCTCCGTCGCGTCGTGTTTTACCACGACGCAATGTTTGAATCGAGACCTGATCAAGAAGGGATTAAGACCGTGTTCCACCCGAGTTGCGTAGTATTCGGCGACCGTGTTTGAATCGAGACCTGATCAAGAAGGGATTAAGACTGATACTCCTGCCGCGCTTTGATAGCGCAGCAAGAAGTTTGAATCGAGACCTGATCAAGAAGGGATTAAGACGATCTTCTGATTGATAGTTTTTAGTAGTGTGGGTTTGAATCGAGACCTGATCAAGAAGGGATTAAGACAAGGCCCCTAGGTAGAATCCATTAAGTACCGGCAGTTTGAATCGAGACCTGATCAAGAAGGGATTAAGACGGTCCGGGACGAACAAGGTCCCGTTGGTCTCGATCGTTTGAATCGAGACCTGATCAAGAAGGGATTAAGACGCCTTTGCAATCGCGGCATAAACGTCTTTTTCGTAGTTTGAATCGAGACCTGATCAAGAAGGGATTAAGACTGCCTGCTCAATCGCTTGTTTTAGTCCCATTTTCGTTTGAATCGAGACCTGATCAAGAAGGGATTAAGACCCCTACGGTATTGATGCACCCGATAGACCGACCGTGTTTGAATCGAGACCTGATCAAGAAGGGATTAAGACCTGGCCGCGGATAACAATTGGGTGAGGAGTCAGATTGTTTGAATCGAGACCTGATCAAGAAGGGATTAAGACAGCAACCGCCAAAGACATGATGCCTTCCAGGGTTTCGTTTGAATCGAGACCTGATCAAGAAGGGATTAAGACATGGCGTGTGGAGTCAGATTAATCATGGCTTACCTGTTTGAATCGAGACCTGATCAAGAAGGGATTAAGACGAACACTGATTACGGCAATTCCCAGTCCTCCGTTGTTTGAATCGAGACCTGATCAAGAAGGGATTAAGACGGAACCGATCCGGCAACACACACGAGCCATCTGGGGTTTGAATCGAGACCTGATCAAGAAGGGATTAAGACCCTCCAATCCCGCGGGTGTTGGCTACCCAAACGGGCGTTTGAATCGAGACCTGATCAAGAAGGGATTAAGACTTCATTTAGCTTCATGAACGTGAGGCCTCCGGATTACGTTTGAATCGAGACCTGATCAAGAAGGGATTAAGACGCTTCGCTTAATTTCATTTTATTCTCCAGTTGTTGTTTGAATCGAGACCTGATCAAGAAGGGATTAAGACTCCAGGAAGCGGCGCAAGTTATCCACAGGCGAATGTTTGAATCGAGACCTGATCAAGAAGGGATTAAGACTAGATCCGCCGTCTACTATTAATCTGTTGTGATCGTTTGAATCGAGACCTGATCAAGAAGGGATTAAGACCTTAAAAGTTTAACATCATCAAATTGGTGCTCCGTTTGAATCGAGACCTGATCAAGAAGGGATTAAGACAGATGATCACACCACTCTCTACAAACATATATGTTTGAATCGAGACCTGATCAAGAAGGGATTAAGACTTTAAGAATATTAGATGCTTGTTTTTTCATTTTTGTTTGAATCGAGACCTGATCAAGAAGGGATTAAGACTTGGAATCCAAGCTTTCTTCTAGTGCGTCAATAAGTTTGAATCGAGACCTGATCAAGAAGGGATTAAGACAGATGCTTGCTTTTTAGTCATTTTTCACCTCAGGTTTGAATCGAGACCTGATCAAGAAGGGATTAAGACGCGACTTGTCGCATCCTAAGAAGACTTTTGGCATGTTTGAATCGAGACCTGATCAAGAAGGGATTAAGACCGAAGCTCTTTTCATGCCATTGTAGGCATGAATTGGTTTGAATCGAGACCTGATCAAGAAGGGATTAAGACGATCACCGCCATAAGCAATGTGGATGTCGTAATAGTTTGAATCGAGACCTGATCAAGAAGGGATTAAGACAGGGCGGGATCGTGATTTCCGTGCCGTCTTGGGGTTTGAATCGAGACCTGATCAAGAAGGGATTAAGACTTCCGCCTCCTTTAAAATTTTTGATCATGACTTAGTTTGAATCGAGACCTGATCAAGAAGGGATTAAGACATGATCACATTTCTTATTCATGGCATCCTCCTTCGTTTGAATCGAGACCTGATCAAGAAGGGATTAAGACCACAACTCAGCGGGAATGATGGATTCGATTTCGTGTTTGAATCGAGACCTGATCAAGAAGGGATTAAGACTTGGTTTTTCATGTGTTTTTCTCCTCTCTTTAGTTTGAATCGAGACCTGATCAAGAAGGGATTAAGACGATCACCGCCATAAGCAATGTGGATGTCGTAATAGTTTGAATCGAGACCTGATCAAGAAGGGATTAAGACGCGTGCCTGCCGATCTTTTAGGTCGGTCAGCCAGTTTGAATCGAGACCTGATCAAGAAGGGATTAAGACCAGATCCCCAAAGCTCACTGCGAAATACCTCATGTTTGAATCGAGACCTGATCAAGAAGGGATTAAGACCATCCTCAAACTCATAATAAAGTATCGGCATATGTTTGAATCGAGACCTGATCAAGAAGGGATTAAGACCCGGCAATTGGACCTTGTTTTCGAATATCCACTGTTTGAATCGAGACCTGATCAAGAAGGGATTAAGACTAAAGGGTACAGCATGGTTAAGTATGCAGACTTTGTTTGAATCGAGACCTGATCAAGAAGGGATTAAGACGGACACGCGTCGACTAGGGCCTTCATTTCTTTATCGTTTGAATCGAGACCTGATCAAGAAGGGATTAAGACCCATCCTTGGGCGGTGGTTTGGTTAGTCACGAGTGGGTTTGAATCGAGACCTGATCAAGAAGGGATTAAGACACATTTTCACCGCTTTTTTGTAGGCTTCAGACGTTTGAATCGAGACCTGATCAAGAAGGGATTAAGACGGCTGGCCGAAGGGATAAGAGGCGTCCTCGTTCCGTTTGAATCGAGACCTGATCAAGAAGGGATTAAGACGGGTTAGTCATCGCATATCCACCGATGACTGATTGTTTGAATCGAGACCTGATCAAGAAGGGATTAAGACTTCGCGTCCTTTTTGGTCCGTGCGGCGGACCATAGTTTGAATCGAGACCTGATCAAGAAGGGATTAAGACGACCCGTTCTTGCGCAGCTGATGCTGGCGCATCGGGTTTGAATCGAGACCTGATCAAGAAGGGATTAAGACCGGGAGACAACTTCAGACTTTCAATCCACTCGATGTTTGAATCGAGACCTGATCAAGAAGGGATTAAGACCCCACTTGCTGGTGATGAGCGTGGACAGGTCGGTGGTTTGAATCGAGACCTGATCAAGAAGGGATTAAGACAGGAATGAGGGCATGGTCCACTCTTTCAAAGTGGTTTGAATCGAGACCTGATCAAGAAGGGATTAAGACATCTTTCATGCCATCAATCTTTAAGCTTTCCCAAGAGTTTGAATCGAGACCTGATCAAGAAGGGATTAAGACCGGCGATGAAGGCGGCATTGGCGCGGGCGTTGGGTTTGAATCGAGACCTGATCAAGAAGGGATTAAGACCTCCGCGCTCCATCGCTATCGCATCCAATTCCTGCGTTTGAATCGAGACCTGATCAAGAAGGGATTAAGACTGTTTTTTCAACTCTTCAATAATCATGGCTTATCTGTTTGAATCGAGACCTGATCAAGAAGGGATTAAGACTTCTCGCCGCGCGCGCGAATCGGCGCCAGAACGCGTTTGAATCGAGACCTGATCAAGAAGGGATTAAGACTTGAGTCGAGAAATCTCAACTAGAGCTTTAACGGAGTTTGAATCGAGACCTGATCAAGAAGGGATTAAGACCTTGTGCCTTTTCGGTCATTCGATCCGCGTGATTGTTTGAATCGAGACCTGATCAAGAAGGGATTAAGACCAAATCCATGAAAGCGTTATTGAGTTCCGCCACTTTGTTTGAATCGAGACCTGATCAAGAAGGGATTAAGACCAAATCCATGAAAGCGTTATTGAGTTCCGCCACTTTGTTTGAATCGAGACCTGATCAAGAAGGGATTAAGACGCTCGCTGTAGCGGTGATTGGCTTGGTCGTTTGGTTTGAATCGAGACCTGATCAAGAAGGGATTAAGACCGGGCGAGTTTTTTTTATTTGTCATACCGCATCCGTTTGAATCGAGACCTGATCAAGAAGGGATTAAGACGCCTCAGCAATTTTGTCTTTCCGCATCGTTAAAAGTTTGAATCGAGACCTGATTAAGAAGGGGTATCCATAAAAAACCTGAAAAGGCCGTAGGATGCAGTGACCGGAGGGAACCGCATCGTTCGCGTTCTCGACCATGCGTTTTCAATCGCAAACCGTCGTCCTGGGAGCGCAGAAAACCGAAAGATGCGGTTCGTGCCTCACCGCATCCTACGGTCTGCTTGTCATAGCGGATTTGAATCGAGATCACATATCGAAAAGCCTTCTGCGGAAGAGGCCATGAAAAACACCGGAAGCCGGGGAATATTCATAGCGTAGAATGCGGGGACCTCAGAAAAACCGATCTTCAACCGAACTCGGGACAGGCCCTTCGACCGGGCTCAGGACAGGCATCATTCGTGAAAGATGCGCCTGTTTATCGGCATACCCTCCAAGGGTTATCAAATCCCTGAAACCATAAATTAAGACCGAATTCCTTGGATATTCCCACTGAGTATGTATGACCTATGACGACTTACTTCGTAACCCGCCATCCCGGCGCCGTTGATTGGGCGCGCGAGAGCGGAATTTCTGTCGACCGGCAATTGGCGCATCTGGACATCGCGGAGGTGAAATCCGGGGATTGGGTGATCGGTACCCTGCCCGTCCATCTGGCGGCGGAGGTGTGCGCGCTCGGTGCGCGTTATTTTCATCTAGCTCTGGAAATACCGCCGGGATGGCGAGGGCGCGAGCTCTCGGCCGAGGATCTTAGGCGATTCGGCGCCCGCATTGTCGAATATCGCGTGGTCGAGGCCGGAAAGGAAACCCCTTGAGCCCGCGCATCCTGGTGGTTCCCCGCGCCGCTTGGCTGCCTTTGCCAGGAACCGGTGCATGGCGTCTATCCGACTGGCCTTACCCCAGTGAGTGGACCTGGCGGCCGCGTTCCGACGCCGAAACCGACGAGCGTTTTCTGCAAATCATTCCGTACGCGCTGCTCCGAAATCGTTCGGGCGACATCTGGTGCTATGCGCGAAACGGCGGCGATGCCCGACTGCAGGACCGGTTCAGCGCCGGCGTCGGCGGGCATATCGACGAAACTGACGCGGCGGAATCGATCGGTACGATGGCCGAGCGAGCGCTTCTCCGCGAGTTGCGAGAGGAGCTTCAGTTGCAGTCGAAAATCGACGTCCCGGAGCCGGCCGCCTGGATCTACGAGGAACTCTCAGCGGTCGGACGAGTACACATCGGTTTGCTTTACGTTCTCTGCTGGCGCGAGGATGGCCCGCCGCAACCGGTCGAAGGCCAAGGATTGAAGGGCATCGGCTTCGTTCCGGCCGAACGGATCATGGACGATTTACGCTTCGAGTTGTGGAGCCGCTTCGCGGCCGACTTTCTGATCCGAAATTCCGTATGAAAACCAACATTCTTCTGTGCACGCTCGGCGCGTCCTGGGCGGTGATTCCCGAAGTTTATGGCTTTCTCTCCCCAGACCGCTTGCCGCTCTACCGCAGCCATCCTCAACGCGCCGACTTCGAACGCCAGCGCCATGAATATCGGCTCGAACCGCCGGACGAAATCTGGGTCTGCACGACGCAAGGCGATAAACCCGAGGAAGGTATCGCGGCCTTGCTCGATTGGCATGCTCGGCTGGAACACCCGCCAATGCTTAGGATCTGGCAGGCCGAAAGAACCGACCAGCTCGCGAGCCAGACCGAGTGCGAGCGGTTCCGCGAAGTGCTGTTGCGCCTTTGCCTTTTGGCGCATGAGCGCGCCGGAGACGGCCAGGTCGTGTTTTCGCTCGCAGGCGGACGCAAAACCATGAGCGCCGATCTGCAATGGGCGGGTTCCGTGCTTGGCTGCGATGCGCTGATTCATGTGGTCGGCCAAGAACCGTTGCCGAAACTGCTTAGGGAACCGACCGTCGAATTTTTCACCCGCGAGCTGCCGGCCGAGATCGTCCCTGCGGTGGTACCGTTAGTGGCGGGAGTCGGCCGGCGCAGCGAGCTGTTGGATGTCGAACTGGACGGCCGTGGCGTAGTCTCCAGCCGAGGTTTTCCCTTGCCTCTCGCCGAGCCCGGCACGCCGCTGCCCTGGGCACACACGGAAGGCCACTCGCTTCGCGATGAAATCCGTAGGCGCGAAGCGGCCGGAAGCCAGTTGCTCGGTAATTATCTGAGAGCGCTCGGCGAGGCTGAACACCACGAGAATTGGCGTAGCCTTTATCGCCTACCCCCGCGCGTCATCGAAAACCTGCGGAGGCGACCGTTGGACCCGGGACTCGCCGATTGGCTTCGAGCGCTGCCCAAGGGGGATTTGCACCGGCACATTGGCGGCTGCCTCGGTCTCGACGACCAGCGCACGGTTGGCCGAGCGGTATGGGACACGTTGACACCTTCCGAGCGCGGGCGTGCTCTCGACCATGTCGCGCCTCTGCTCGAACAAACCCTCTGGCCCTCCGACTGGCCGAGGCGATGGGTGACATCCGACATCCCGAGACCGCATTGGACCGCCGCCCTGCTCGTCCATGCCGACACCGACCGCCTGATCGCGAATCTATTCGACGTCACGGAACCGCGGGTCGCGCTCAAATCGCGCCATCCGCTCGGCTTCGCGGCCTACGAGCGGCCGGGCGAACTGTCCGGCTCGGCGATCCTGTCGCATCCCGCCGCAATCGACCCCTACGCCGCTTGCCTTGTTCGTCAGGCACAGGCCGAGGGTCTCGCCTATGTCGAGCTGCGCGGGAGCCCGCACAAATATGGCGACGGACTGCTGTTCCTGGAGCGCCTGGCCGCCGCCTTGCAAGCCGCGATGGCAAGCTTGCCGCACGATCCGCGCCCCGTGTTCCGGTTCATCCTCATCGCCGACCGGCGCCAACACGAGAAGCTCTCAGACGTGATCGACCTCGCGGTTCGGGCGAAAGAGTGTCTGCCGGACTTCGTGGTCGGGCTCGACATGGCGGGTGACGAGGCGCAAGCGCTGCCTCCCGATGCCGCGAACGCCTTTGCCCGCGCCTTCGAGATCTGCCTGCCGCTGACCATCCACGCCGGCGAGGGCGAAACCGCGGAACAAATCTGGAAGGCGGCTTATCACTTTCATGCCGACCGAATCGGTCACGGCCTGACCATCGGCGATCATGCCCCTCTCGCCCAGCGCTTCCGCGACCGAAGCATCTGCCTGGAGCTTTGTCCCAGTTCGAATCGAGAGGTGGTGGGTTACCGTGATCCGGCTTATCCGGAAACGGCGGAATGTCGCGAATACCCGCTCTGGAAACTCTGGCAAGCCGGCCTCCCTCTGACGCTATGCACGGACAACCCCGGCATCAGCCGCACCACGCTGACCGGTGAATACCTGGCCGCCGCGCGTATGGTTGGCGAGGAAAAATTCAATTGCTGGGATGCCTTGGCCATGATCAAGCAGGCCTTCGTCCACGCCTTCCTCCCAAGCCAGGAAAAGGAAATCCTGATTAAACGCGTGGATGACGCGATTTACCGGCAGGTGCTCAAGCAGTTTGGGGTTTGAGTTGAGGCATGATCGGTGCGGTTCGTTCCTCACCGCACCCTACGATACGCCGGTTGTAGGATGTGGTAAGCGAAGCGAACCGTATCGTTCGCGGACACGACCGGTGCAGTTCGCGGGGCGATTGGTGCGGTTCATCCCTCACCGCACCCTACGATACGCCGGTTGTAGGATGTGGTGAGCGAAGCGAACCGCATCGTTCGCGACGCATCGTTGTCGCTTATAGTTCACCGCACCCCACGTGGTAGGAAGATGGCGTGACCGAAGGGAACCGCCCTTCGACCAGGTTCAGGACGGGCACCATTCGAGGACGCTATCGGTGCGGTTCGTGCCTCACCGCACCCTACGAATTGTCCACGATTATCGGATGTAATAACCGGCGGGACCGGCATTACTCGCTCGAAAGAATCGCGGTTTGATTCGCGGAGCAGCCGGTTTGTCGTTCCTCGCCGAACCCTACGACGTAGGATGTGGTGAGCGAAGCGAACCGCATCATTCGCGGACACAATTGATGCGCTTCGTGCCTCAACACACCCGACAATGTCAGACACGGTGACCGGAGGGTACCGCACCACTGGTCGAAGACGCGATTGGTGCGGTTCGTCCCTCACCGCACCCTACGATACGTCGGTTGTAGGATGTGGTGAGCGAAGCGCATCGTTCGCGGATGTCATCGGTGCGGTTCGTGCCTCACCGTACCCTAAGCAATGTCCTCTGCTCCGTTGACTAACTTGCCGCGGTACGGACACCGCGAGCTAGTTGGCCAACTGCCGGCAAGCTTGCGAAACGCCCCGACTTCCCTGCGCGCCATTACAGTTAGCGGCCATGAGCAAACGGTCGCTTTACATCGCCGCTTACGACATCTCCGACCAAACCCGCCTGCGCAAGGCACTGTTCGTTTTGCGCAACTATTCCACGGGCGGCCAGAAATCGGTGTTCGAGTGTTTTCTGACCGAAGCTGAGAAACGCCAATTGATCGCCGAGGTCCGGGAGGTCATCGACGAGGAGGCCGACCGCTTTCTGCTCCTGCGGCTGGATCCCCGGATGAAGGTTCGCGTGCTGGGCATCGCAGTTCCACCGGCGGATCCAGAATTCTTCTATGTCGGCTGAGGATCGAATGGGCACGCTTTACCTCGATAGAAAAGACATCGAATTGCGCCGCGAGGGCCGCCATCTCTGCCTTTATGAAGCGGGGAGCCGGAGCGCGACGATTCCCCTGAACGTGGTCGAACGGGTAGTTATTCGTGGGCAGGCGACGCTCAGCACGGGCGTGTTGGGCCTGCTCGCTGAGGAAGGCGTCGGCCTTCTGGTTTTGGCTGGCCGGCAAGGCCGCGCCGCGGCGATTCTGCACGGAAAAAAACATGGCGACACCGCGCGGCGCATCGCGCAATACCGTTGGCACCATGACGATGAGTTTCGGCTGCCCTGGGCGCGCCGGCTGGTGGCGCTCAAACTGAAGGCACAAACTCGCCTGCTGCGGTTAGCGCTACAAGTCCGGCCCGATTGCCGCAAGCCGCTTTCCGACGCCATCGCACGCCTCGAACGCGCGTTGACTACCGTTGATGACGCGGCGCGGCCGGAACGGCTGCAGGGCATCGAAGGCGCTGCTGCGGCGGCCTATTTCGCCGGGTTTACGCAGCTCTTTCCGGCCAGTCTCGGGTTTACCGGACGCAAACGCCGGCCCCCGAAAGATCCGGTCAACGCGGCCCTATCGCTCGCCTACACGCTGCTCCATTTCGAAGCTGTCAATGCCTGCCATGCGGCGGGGCTGGACCCTTGCGTCGGCTTCTATCACGAGCCGGCCTACTCGCGCGAGTCGCTTGCGGCCGATCTGATCGAGCCGCTGCGGCCCAGGGTGGATCGCTGGGTGTGGCGGCTGTTCGCCGAACGAAACCTGCGTGCCGACTCGTTCGCGACCGAGGCCGACCGCTGTCTCTTGAAAAAGAGCGGCCGGGAGATGTTCTATGGCCGCTACGAACATTTCGTTCGTCCTCTGCGCGGACTGTTGCGTCGCTATTGCCTGTTGATCGCACGCCGTCTGACCGAGGAGACGCCGTGAGACCGCTTTATCTCCAAGGCCCCGGAACCGTGGTCCGGCGCGACGGTCCGGCCCTGCGCGTCGCCCGCTCCGGTGCCGCTGAACGCTGGTTTCCTTTGCGCCGGATCTCGCAAGTGGTTTCAGCCGCGCATATTGACTGGTCTATCGAGGCCTTGCTCGCCTGCGCGGAAAGCCGCATCACGGTCAGCTTTATCGACGAGGAAGGTACGGTACTCGCGAGATTGATAGGCAAACCCGGGAATCGCTGCGAGCTTCGCCAGCGCCTGCTGGATTTTCTGCTGCGCCCGGATTGGCGCGAACAATACGAGCAATGGACCACGGCCATGGAGCGCATGGCGTTGCGCAGCGTGATCCGCCGCACCGGTCTGGCTTTCGATCAGCCGCCGGAGGCGAAGGCTTTGCGGCAGTTGTTCCAGGATGGCGCGAGGGGCATGGGGCAGCTTCCCGCCTACGAGCGCATTGGAAGGGAGGTGTTCGGACTGCTGACGGGCGTCGTGACGAAGCATCTGGCCGACGCCGGGATCACCACCGAGACGGAGCTCATGGGCGAGCTCAATCCGGTGACCACCTTGAGTTCCATTCTGTTCTGGGATTTCCAGCTGGCGCGGTTGGCCTGGCTCGAAGACCGTCTTCGCGAGAATCAGCTCGGCATTCCCGAGCGCCTCGAAATCGTCAGCTTCTTCGAGGCTCGGCGGAAGCGCACCGTACATTTGACCCGCGGTCTCCTCAACCGGCTGCACCGCTGGCTGATCGAGCTTGAGTGATGGCGCAGAATCAAGCTCACACCTATCTGGTGTGCTACGACATCGCCGATCCCAAGCGGCTGAGCCGGGTTCATCGCTTTCTCCGGGAACAGGGCATCCCGGTTCAATATTCAGTGTTCACGGCCCGGCTGACGGCCAAGGAGCTCGACCGAATCCTAGCGGGACTCATAGAGCGGATCGACGAGCGTGTGGACGACGTGCGGGTCTATCCTTTGGCGAGCCGTTCGGAAAACACCAGTCTCGGGCTTCAATATTTCCCGGATGGAGTTCTGCTGATTGAAAAAGGCAAGGATTTGCTGCGACCGCTACGGTAGGCGACTATCCCATCTACCCGCTTCCGATTCCGTCTTTCGGAAACGGTTTTTGTGCCAGTAAACCTAAGTCTGGCTGTTGGAAACAAGCTGAAAAACGCTAGGCCCTCATCCCCGGCCCTTCTCCCAGAGGGAGAAGGGAGTTGCGCCACTCTCCGAAAGAGGGGGTTGGGGTGAGGGAATACGGCGGCAATCGGACATTAGAGGCATTTCGGAAGTTCAACTGCGTTTTTTTGGATAAAGCGAGTCGCGGCCCGCAGGACGACTTTCAGGATGGGGCAAGTCATTCGGCTGTCCTGCCGATGGGTCCAGTTCCCACGCCCTGCCATCCTGAGGTGCGGTTTTTCCCTTCTCATTCGTCTTAGATGTATGGAGCCCCGAACGTCGTTCCGGCTCCACCGAAACGTAGGTCCAAGCACATCGCCCGATAGCATCCACTACAAGCCCGCACTCGACGATTACCACTCGGAATTCGCCATGTCTCTCGAAAAATCCAAGCGCCTGGCCGCTCTCAAAGCTCGTCGCAAGCTCTGGTTGGAGGTCCACCTCTGGCTGGGGCTCGTGGCCGGGGCGGCGCTGGTCATATTCGGCATTACCGGCAGCATTCTGGTGTTTCACCTGGAAATCGACGAATGGTTGAACCCCAAATTGCTGACGGTCACGCCTCGACCCGAAGGAAGATCGGCTTACCGTTCCCTGGAAGATATCTTCGAGGCGGGCGTCCGGGCCATGCCGGCCGACGCCACATTGACCTTCGCCAATTACCCGCGCAACGATGCGGCGGCGTTTCGCATGCGCTTCCGGGTGCCCGCACTGCCGGAAGGCGAGTCGGAGATCTGGGAAGTGGCGGTCAATCCCTACACCGCCGAAGTGAGCGGCCAGCGCCTGATGAAGCGCCCGGACAGCGCTTTTCCGAGGACCTTCATCGGATTCATATTCGAGCTGCATTACGCCTTTTTTCTCGGCGAAAGGATCGGCTATGCGCTTGTGGGCATACTCGGCGCCGCGCTCATCATCTCGGTGCTGACCGGCCTCATCGTGTGGTGGCCGCTGACCGGCAAGTGGCTGCAAGCGCTCACGATCAAGCGCCGAGCCAGCGCCGAACGCCTCAATTTCGATCTGCACAAGACCTTCGGCTTCTACACCACGCTCATCATGATTCCCGTGCTGTTCTCCGGCGTCTACATGAACCTGCCGGAGCATGTGGTGCCGGTCCTGGAACTGTTCTCGCCGGTCACCTACCGCTATTGGTTCCGCTCCAATCCGATCCCCGATTCGCAGCCCATCGGCATGGCGCAGGCCGTTGCCATCGCCGACGGCCTCTACCCCAGCGGCCGCCCGGACTGGCTCTACGGCGCGCCGGAGGCGACCAGCACCTATACCGTGTGCAAGCACGACGTGGCCGACCCCGGCAGCCTTCTCGATCGCCGCTGCGTGGTAATGGACCGTTACACCGGAGCCATCCTGGATGTGGACGATCCGGCTACCGGCACCGCGGGCGAGGTATTCACCCATTGGCAATGGCCGCTGCATTCAGGCCAGGCTTTCGGCATGACCGGACGCATTCTGGTATTTCTCACCGGCCTTGCCTGTCCGGTCCTTTATGTAACGGGGGTGATCCGTTGGCTGCAAAAACGGAAAGCCGCACGACGCACGACCGACGTAGCGAACCGACGGCTTCACGATCAACCGCAAGGGAATGAAATCTGAGCAGCGGAAAAGCACTGTGTGATTTGCCGCAGTTGCGGACGGCGAAATTACCGCGCTTCCTGATATTTTCTTTTGTATTCATTCGCTTACATGGGTTGGCATACAAAGCACTGTGTGATTTGCCGCAGTCCGGGACGGTAAAAACACCGAGCTCGCTGATATTTTCCTTCGCAATCATTCGCTTACATGTTTTGGCATACGTCGTGCCTGGCCGCTGTGTCCTAAGTGCTCGATACTTATGTCGCCGTCCGACCGTCAACTGCTTGCCGAACTTTTCCGGGATTGCCGCCAGGAACTTCTCGCGTTCCTATTCGGCCGGCTGGGCTGCGCCCAAACCGCGGACGATCTTTGCCAGGAATCCTTCTTGCGGCTCTCGCGAAGCGGTGATTTAAGCCGCATCGCCAATCCCCGCGCTTATTTGTTCAGGACGGCTCTGAATCTCGTTACGGACTACCACCGCTCCAGCAAAAACCGGCCGAGCTTTTTCCCCGATTTGGAAGAAGCCGATTCCAACACATTTCCGACCGAGGAACGGACCGGCGAGGCGGCGACGCTCGCGTCGGACCAACTCGACCGCGCGGCGGCGGCGCTCGAAGAACTTCCGCCGCTGAGCCAACGCATTTTTTATCTGAGCCGGTTCGAAGGAGTGAAACAACGGGAAATCGCGGAACGGCTCGGCGTTTCCCTGCGCACGGTGGAGGAGCATCTCAAGCGCACGCTGTTGCATTTGAAGCGCCGCGTATTCGACGATTAGCGAGTATCGGGTGTGGTTTTTTTGTAGTGGCTCGTCTATCTTCACGAGGCTCCCAAGATAACGGCCACTTTATGCCCGAATCCCCACCCTCCCACGATCCCGACCGTTTACTGAACGAGGCGATTGAGCTGCTGATCGCTCTAAAGACCCGCGCGTCGACAGCCGCCGAGAAACGGCGACTCGAGCGCTGGCGCGCGCAGAGCCCGCAGCATGAAGCCGCCTGGCGCAACGCGCTCTCGCTCTGGGAAGGGCTGGAACCGCTGCGCGATCGGCCGCTGCCCGGATCGTCACCCCTGCCCTCGGAAGCAGCTCGCGCGAACCGTACGGAAGCGACAGAGAGACCGCAACGATCACGCCCCGAAATCGATCCTGCCCAAAGCAACGTCCACGACATCCCCATTCCACGTCGTACCGTACGTCCCGCCTGGGCTTTTGCCTGCCTTTTCGTTCTGATCGCGGGCCTCACTTTTTTCGACCCCATGCTCGCACTCAAGGCCGATTATCGAACCGCCAAGGGCGAGATCCAGGAGGTACTGCTGCCCGACGGTTCCCGCGCGAGTTTGAATTCCGACAGCGCCGTCGCGGTTCATTTCGAACAGTCGACGCGGCGGATCGAGGTGCTTCGGGGCGAAGCGTTCTTCGAAGTGGCCAAGGACCCGACGCGCCCGTTCGTCGCCGCGAGCCGCCACGGCGAAGTCAAGGCCGTGGGCACGGCCTTCACTGTCCGGCAGTCGGAAGATAAGACCGAAGTCGCCATGCTGGAGGGCGTAGTCGAAGCCAGCACGTTCCGCCAGCGCGTCTCGCTGAAAGCCGGTCAAGGCGCCAGCCTCGAGGCGGACGGTCGGATCGTCCCGCGGAAAAGCGGAGTCGAACATGCCGCCGCCTGGCGCGAAGGCTACCTGATCTTCGATCAAACCCCGCTGGCGGAGGTAGTCGCCACCCTCAACCGCTACCGGAAGGGACGAGTGACCCTGCTCGACGAATCCTTCGCTGACAGACGCCTAAGTGGACTCTTCCGTCTCGCCGACACCGACGCGGTCATCGCCGCCATCGCCGAAACCACGCCGCTGCGCATCACCCGCCTGACGGAATACTGGGTGATCTTGCACTGAACAACTCGCAAGGCTGATAGCCCGGATGACGTGAAACGAATCCGGGACGAGCGAAGCCGTATCCCGTGTCTCGCTTCTCTCCCGTTGGGCACGACAAGAACATCAGGGCACTATCAATTCGTGTGCCAAGGCGCATTCATTCGCCCCTTACACCTTAGAGGAACCTCTGAATAAGTCATGAACCGAGTCGAAGGGATCAGGACGACCGGTAAGGTTGGCAACCCCAACGAAGGAATTCTGGCTTTCTCGCCACAGGGCTGGGCTCCAAACCGTAACAAACCGTAATGCGCGACACGGGCATATCCACCCTCGGTTACACCATGTGGTTTTTCTCTCGGGCTCCGTCATTCCTCTCGTGGGCGGACCGTCCCGCCCGCCAAAAAATCGAGAAGAAAACAGGAGAAAAACCGCATGTCCCAGCCGTCTCGACCCTGGAAAGATCGGCGCCGCAAGTCTTGCCGCACACTGGCGGTCGGCCTGCCCTTGCTTTCCGCCATCACCGCCGGTGCCGCGGAAAATATTCGTTTCGACATTCCTCCCCAGCCTCTGAAAAGCGCTTTGCTCGCATTCGGCAAACAGAGCGGTCGGCAGCTTCTGTACCACAGCGAAATGACGGAAGGCTTGAAAACGGGAGGGCTAAAAGGCGAGTATCCGCCCGAAAAAGCACTGGATCGGCTGCTGGCCGGCACGGCACTGACCTACAGCGTGACGCCCAGTGGCACGGTCACCCTCGCTCGTGCGGATAAGCCTGCGATCCTAGTTGATAGCCAGGCCGATCCGGTCTATTTGCCGATGGTAAGCGTCCAGGCAAGCGGCATTGACGATCCAAGCGATCCGTACAACGACAACTATGCCGCTCCCACCGCTACCACGGCCACCAAGACCGAAACCCCATTCTTGGAAACGCCAGGTACAGTAAACGTGGTGACCCGCAAGCAGTTGGTCGACCGCCAAGTGTTCGACGTGGCTGAGGCGTTCAAGTACACCGCCGGCGTCAATCCCGGCGTCGGCGGGCGCACCCCGTTCGATGCCGGACTTTATCTGCGCGGCTTCAGCACTGGTGAATTCGGCGCTCTAGGCGGTTTCTATTACCGTGACGGCTTTCGCATGTCCGGCATACCGCTGCCCATCGCTAACCTGGACCGCCTCGAACTCATCAAAGGCCCGGCGTCCGTGCTGTACGGTCGGGCGGAACCCGGAGGACTGGTCAACGCGATTTACAAGCGGCCCTTGGATACGCCGTATTACATGCTCGAGCAGCAGTTCGGCAACTACGACTTGTACCGCACCAGCGTCGACGCGACCGGTCCGATTACCGACGATGGCACGCTCCTTTACCGATTCAACTTACAGAACGTCGAACAAGGTTCGTTTCGGGATTATCTTGAAAATAACCTGCTGTCCATCGCTCCCTCACTGACCTGGAAGCCGAGCGAAGATACCCGTATCGACGTTCAGTTCGAATACAGCGACACCGGCTGGAATTATCCGACCGCCATACCGGCGGTGGGCAATAGACCCGCCAACATCCCGCTCAAACGTTTCATCGGCGACGGGGCTGCCTCGGGCACCGATTGGGAAGCGGAAACCTACGTTGCCAGCGTGGATCTGAAACACCGTTTCAACGAGGACTGGTCCTTACGCTGGACCGCCTTGTACGCCAATCAGAAACTGATCGGCATCGATCATACCAACATCGGCGGCCTCGACGAGGCCACCGGCGACGCCACCTATGCCTTCAATCTGGCGGAACCCAACGACCACCGCCGCTGGTGGTTCACGTCCCTGAACGTGGTCGGCAACGTCGACATCTACGGCATACGGAATAAATTCCTGTTCGGCTTCGACTACAACAACGACAAATTCGAGGGGCCCTATTACTGGCGTGATGTCGACCTAGCTTTCAACATCTACAATCCGGTCTATGGTCAAGTGAAGCACTTGTCCCGCAGGCAGGTGCTGGCCGATCTCACCCCGGCAGACGATTACGTGCAGATCAATCGCTGGTACGGCCTTTACATTCAGGACCAAATCGATCTGACCGAGCAATTACACCTGACGCTGGGCGGGCGCTACGACGATACCGAGTATTACAACGGCAACCCGGCGGAAGAGAAGATCAATCATGTCGGCCGTCTGAGTCCACGTTACGGCATCGTCTACCAGCCGCTGCCCTGGCTCTCCGCCTACTTCCAATACATGGAATCCTTGGGGGCCAACAACGGTGGTCGCTCGGCTACCGGAAAAGTCTTCGAACCGCAAACCGCCGAACAATACGAGGTCGGGTTCAAAACCGAGTTCTTCGACGGACGCCTGACCTCGTCTCTGGCATTTTTCCGGCTGGAAAAACAGAACCTTCTGACCACCGATCCGACCAATCCGGCGTTTAAGGTGAATATCGGCGAAGCTCGCAGTCAGGGCATCGAGTTCGAGATTGTCGGTCGGGTCATCGAAGGGCTAAACCTCATCGGCTCTTACGCCTTGACCGACACCCGCATTACCAAATCGTACGACGGCGACCGCGGCAACCGGTTGCCCAACGTACCCTTGCACGCGGGTAGCCTATGGATGACTTACGATGTGACCGACCAGTTCACGGTGGGCGCAGGCGTTTATGTCGCCCGACATCGCGAAGGAGATGCCGCCAACAGCTATCAACTGCCGGGCTATGCGCGTCTCGACATGATGGCTGCCTATCGCTGGTTTATCGGACCAACCCGCCTGACCGCCCAGGTCAACGTCAACAATGTCTTGGACAAGGAGTACTTCAGCCACTCCACCGAGTCCAGGTTCGGCGCAATTCCCGGCCAACCGCTGACGGTGCTGGGCTCGCTTCGCTTCGAGTACTGAGTGTGCGGATTATTAAAGCGTTTTCATCTTCATTGAAAGGCAACCGAGGGGAAAGGAAGTCAGGCAGGACTAACTGGACTCCATACTGGAAGCCATCCGCGAACGGTGCGGTTCGCTTCGCTCACCACACCCTACTTCCACTACAGCTAAATGATTTCCGCAACGTAGATCTACTGTATAAACAAAATGAAAACGCTCTAATCAGGCCCGTAAATGCCCTCCTGGTATTTACGGGCCGCCGCGCGGGCCGGGCTTACGCGGCTTGTTGCCACGCCGGGGTATCCTCGCCCCGGATTAACCCAGCCGATATTTATAGGCCGGGTTAACAATTGCGTCGGGTGGGAACCGATTACTGCGTTGCACCGGTTGCTTCCCCGAATCGGGGACTTATTCGAGATCGATGCGGATCGAGTGAACCCGTCTGCAAGTACCTAAAGGTCGATTCGGGCAAGAATCCCCAGGTCTCGTAACAGGGCCTCGACACTGCCGCTCAACCAGACGTCTAGATAAAAAAATCGGGATGCCGACAGAACGGCATCCCGATTGAATGAGGAGATCTCACGCACTCGTACGGTTGAGTCCCGGAGGAGAACCTAATAGCTACTACGAACGAGTTGACGTAATGCTAGCACCTCTAACTTATTGATCAAATAGGACATTTTGTCGCATAGCCGATGCGGCATTTCACTCGATGGACTGTGCCATATAAATCAGTCTAAAAGCCAGGCATTTTGTAAGTCATTGAGAGATTTAGATTGAAGAAATTGGCATGCAGGTTGTTAAGAAATCGATGCTGACTCGCGGTCGGTCTTTCCCGGTATCTGCGGGTACCTGCTGGAAAGACCAACCGCAACCATTCCGCTGGTTTATCCGGTTCGCCGCTAAGGCGCAAGTTCCAACGATCTTTTTCGTTTTCCTGGTCCGATTCCGTAGCGGGACAGGATGGAATGCTTCAAGAACCTTTTCTTCCCAAATAATCCCGGCCGGACAGTTTCGGATCTCCCACGTCAAAAACCTAAACGCCCGCGGCGCCCGTTTCCGGACTGCAGACCGGACTAGCCCAATCCCAGAGTAATTGCTATGACAGTAAAACATTTGTTGTTCTTACGTATCTGCATCGTGCTGCCGCTTCTGACGTGCTTCACGGCGACGCCTTCGGCGGCATCGGACAGTCTCGCACGCGAGATCGCTACACCGGCGCCACAAGGTAGTCGGCAACACTATTTAACCCAACTCGACAACGGAAAGCTCTTGTTGAGCTGGGTCGAAGGCGAAAAGCCGTCGAACAGCTTCCGGTTTGCCGTGCGCCTGGGCGGAGCTTGGTCCAAGCCGCATACGATCGTCACGACCCGAGATGCTTTCGCAGCGCCGCCGCGCGTGCTCGGACTTAAAGACGGATCATTGGCCGCGATTTGGATGGTTCATCCGGAAAACGCAAAAGATCGTTACGCCGCCGACATCTATATCGCGCTCTCTAAAGACGGTGGGCGCCACTGGAGCGAGCCGCGACGTCCCTACCCCGCCGCCGCCCGCATCTACGATGCCCAAATGTCGGCAGCGCCTCTGGATGACGGCAGCTTCGCCCTGGTTTGGACCGACCGGCGCGATGGCAATCGTTATCGGCTGATGGCCGCCCTAATCGGCACCGACGGCCGCCCGACGGCGGAGAAAACCCTGGATCCGGACGTCTGTTCCTGCTGTGAAACCCGCACGGCGGCCAACGGCAATACCTTATTCACAACCTACCGCGACCATCTAGCCGGAGAGGTCCGCGACATCGCTCTCACCCGTTGGAATTCAAAAGGCATCGATTCGAATCGCATCGTGCATGCCGACGGCTGGGTCATCGAAGGTTGCCCTAGCAACGGCCCGGTCGTGGCTTCGGGAGACGCGTACACGATGGTGGCCTGGTTCACCGCAGCGGACGGCGTCGGACGGGTGAAGGCGGCTTTCTCCGCCGACCAGGGCGCCCATTTCGACAAACCGGTTGAACTCGGCACAGACGCCAACGGCTATGTCGACGCTCTGCTGCTGGAGGATGGTTCGACCGTCGTGGCTTGGCGGGGGCGCGCCGGTCCCGAAGAGGAACTCCGCTTGGCGAGGATAAGACCGGACGGTACCGTACTCGCTCGAGCCAGCCTGCACCGCGGCGGCTTCCCACGGTGGCCCAGCCGCCATCTCAGCCTCGCGCAAGCGGGCGACCAGATTTACGTCGCCTGGACCGATGCTTCGGAACGCCGGGTCCGGCTCATCGAAACGCCGCTGACCGTCCTCACGGCCGGCGGCAACGAACTGGCGATGCAATAATCCGGAAAAGAAAAGAGTCGTAGCCCGTATGAACCACTGCGGAATGCGGGAAGGTTCCCCCGATAGAAATCCGTATTCCTCCGGCTCCGTACGGGCCACCGACTGATCGCGTCAATCCTTCATCGGGACGGGATTAGGGCAACTCCTGGAGTTCACCCGGCGGGATGGCCCCGTCCGAACGGCCTTTCAGGTAAGCGTACAGACCGTCGATTCCGTCGACCACCGCCTTGTTACCTTTGAACGCCGGCATGTTGTTGCGACCGTTAAGCACGGTCGCCTTGAAATCTTCCGCGCTCATGTTCTTTAAAGCGGCCACTAGGCTGGGAAAAGCCGCCCCGCCTTCAGCGGTCGGCCCGTGGCAGGTCTCGCAGCGCTGACGCTTGTAGAGTTTCCACCCGTTGAAGGTCGCTTTGTCCACCGATGTCCCTTCGACTTTGTAAGGCGTTTCCGCATGAGCGACCGTGCTAATAGAAGTCGCAACTCCAAGCGTAGCGGCAGCGATCAAGACCTTTACCCCAGCTTGCCAAACATTGTTTCTCATAAACTCTCCTTCGGTTGTTTTTGGAATTGTTGCGAGGCTCACGTCGCCGCCTCCGAATTGCACTCAACCCCTACAAAAAACGGCGGATGGAAGAGCGAAACCCGGGTACACCGGACAAACGCCCAATCATCCGCCAATCATTCGTGAGTGAGGTTATGCGACAAAGAGATATAGGCAGGATTGATGCCAACCAGCGAATGCCTCAACTGCCGGCTACCTCGCTGTTTGCCGCGTCGAATCGAGGAAAAAAGTGAGGTCTATCACCCAGTTGTACGGGAATACACTCAACAACGCCATATCCACATTCAGCTTGGACGATTTTTTCGATAAGCGCTGCGCGTGTTTGGACTTGATGGCGGCCTATCGTTTCAATGTCGGCCCCCACGAGACTGACCGTCCAAGTCAGCTTCAATAACGTCGCCTATACCGCATACTTCTACAGCACGCAGTCTAGTCCAATAAACCGGCTCAACGCTCGAGTGGCATATGGCCGCTACGGTTGGAGCTTCAAGTGTGGCAAAGAACCCGCCCTGTAACGATCGCCAATCGCGTCGCACGGCTTGCCTGCCACGATCGTTTTCTTGATTTGTAGGTCGCTCAGTCTCGCCATGGTCTCACTCATTCGATTTTCAAACACCCGCCGGGCGCGGGTTTCAGCCCGGCGTGTAGATATTTTTCGAACCCCAAACGAGCTATTCGGAATTTCCGTCATGTTGAGAAAAGGAGTACCCATGTCGCTACACACGACGTTTGAAACCTTGTGCAACGCCGCGAAAAAAAACCCCGACAAACGGGGCTTGTCAGCGAATCGGCGGCGCGTTCTGCTAGTGTCTCAAATGCGGTCAAATTCTTTTCATCTTTATGTTGAGCGTTCTCACCCGATAGGCGATCTGACGCGGGGTCATGTTCAAGAGACGGGCGGCTTTGGCTTGCACCCAGCCGGTTTGCTCCAGGGCGGCGATGACTTGCTCTCTTTCGTCCATGCCCTCGAAGTTGATCTCCGGCTTCTTGACCGCCGGTCCCGTAATCGCCATGTCGCTGTCCTCCAAGCCCGTCATGGCAATGACGTCGCGGTCGATGACGCCGTCCGGGCTCAGGATTGCAGCCCGTTCCAGGCAATTTTCCAGTTCGCGGACGTTGCCGGGCCAGTTGTGACGCATCAGGAGCCGGATGGCGCTTTCCTTGATGGTCAGCGGCCTTCCGCCCTGCTGCTGGGAAATCCGTTTGAGCAGGAATTCCGCGAGCTCGGGAATGTCTTCAAGCCGATCACGCAACGGCGGCATGAAAATCGGCATCACATTGAGACGATAGTAGAGATCCTCCCGAAACCGGCCCGCCTCGACTTCTTCTTCCAGATTGCGGTTGGTGGCGGCGATGATGCGGACCTGAACCTTGAGCGTCTGGGTGCCCCCGACCCGGTCGAATTCGCCCTCTTGGATGATTCGCAGCAGCTTGGCCTGGAAGGAAGGAGACGTCTCGCCGATCTCGTCCAAGAAGATTGTGCCGTGATTGGCCAGCTCGAAGCGCCCTTTACGCTGGGCGATGGCCCCGGAAAACGCGCCTTTCTCGTGGCCAAACAGTTCCGATTCCAGAAGATTGTCGGGAAGCGCCGCGCAATTGAGCTTGACGAAAGGACCGCCGGCGCAGGCTGAATTGTAGTGAATGGCGTTGGCAATCGCCTCCTTGCCGGTGCCGGACTCGCCGCGAATTAGCACGGTTGTGTTCCATTTCGCGACTTGTCGGACCAGTTCGAAGACCCGCTGCATTGGGGGGCTGCGGCCGACGATGTTGTCGAAGCCGTAATTCCTGCGAAGGCTCTGTTTCAACTGGTCGCGTTCCGCAGCCAAATCCAGCTGCTTTCGCTCCATACCACGCAGAAGATCGATGCTTTGCGCGATCAGGTTAGCGACCATTTCCAAAAATCGCGCTCGAACGTCCAGCCATTGTCTGTCCACGGGCTGCGCCGCCAGTACGCCGACCAAGTCGTGGTCACCGACGCGGATCGGCGAACCGATGAACGGCAGGGCCGGATCGTACAGGCCCAGCTTGCCCAGAAAGCGCGGTTCGTCGGCGATGCGTTCCACCACGATGGTGCGTCCCGCATCGAGAATCGTTCCCATAAGTCCTTCGCCGGGTTCGTAGCGGACCGGTTTTTCGATCTTGGCGCCGTCGCTGCGCAGCACGGAGCAAACTTCAAGCGCGTCGCCCTCCTGTTCCCTCAGGGCCAGCATTCCGGAGCGCATGCCGGCGCAATCCTGCAAGATTTCCAGAATGCCTTCCAACTTCGCCTTGAGCCCAAGGGGACGATTGAGCACCTGGGAGACCTGGTAGAGGGCTTCCAGCTCCCGCTCGATCAATTGTGTACGTTCATCCATGCTCGGAAGCTCTTGCCGGTACGGGTAGCGTGTTGTGAATGTTGAACTGAATGCGCACCCGGCATCCGTCCCGATAGTGGGGATCGATACGGATGAGGCCGAAGTGCTGATTGATGACTTCCTGGGCCATGGTCAAGCCGGTGCCGGAATGCCCGGCACGGCTGTCGTTTTTGGTAGAGAAAAACGGCTCGAAAACCTTGATGCGCAACTCGTCCGGAATGCCGGGGCCGGTGTCCTCGATGGACACGTGCAGCAAATGATCGTCGCACCAGGTCGCGATGTGCAGTTCTCGGGTGACAATCCCGCTCTGGTTCATCGCCTCGATGGCATTCTCGATGATCTGCTTGAACATGGTGCGCAGATGGCTCTCTTGGCCCATCAGGGCAGGCAGCACCGGGGTCGGTTTCCAGTCGACGACGATACCGCTGGCGAGCAGCCGTTCGGTTAGCAGCACGATGACCTCGTGCAGCAGCTGATTCAGATTGACCGGGGTCATGGCCGACGCGTTGTTCTCCGGTATGCACTTTTTCATGTGCGCGACGGACTCTTCGCCCGCCTGCCGGATCTGATCCAACATTTCGATCAGCGCGATGTTGCGCGGGTCCAGCCCCCGCCGCGTCAACATGGTCTTGGCCGCTTTGAGCAGATTGATGGGACCCTGGATGTGATGAATGGCTCCCGAAAGCGTTTCGCGAAGACGTTGAATCTTTTCTTCTTCCGCCATCAGCGCCTTGAGTGCGTTAATGCGGATCTCCTCCGCCTGCTTTTTCTGCTGGGTGACGTCGGTTAGGGTCAGCAACAGATAGGTGTGGCTGTGTTCGTGAAAGAACCCTTCGACACGGTCGTCGCCCTGGCAGAACCAGCTACCGGCGCAGGCATACCAGCGCGGTCCATAGTGCCCGCCCCGATCAAAGCGGATTTCACGGTTCTGGAAGCTGGATTTGTTCTTCTTAATCCGCTCCCATTCTTCCCCCATTTCTTCCCGTAGGATGTCGATGAAAGTCCGCGCCGGATCACTAAGACCTAGCTCGGCGGACAAGGTCTTGTACATCTTGTTGTCCAGTACCACCTGATCGGCTTCGTCCAAAAGCACGGTCGCCACCGGAATCGAATCGACCACGGTTTCGATGAGGACTTTCTGTTGATTGACCCTCCGTTCCAGCCGGTACATCTCGGTGATGTCCCGATGCATGCCAATATAGTGAGTGGTCTGGCGACGGTCGTTCAGAATCGGAGCGATGGTCAGATCGGCCAAGTAGCGGCGGCCGTCCTTATGACGGTTGAGCAGATAGCCGTGCCAAACTTGCTGTGACTTGATGCAGCTCCAAAGCTCCTCGTACACAGAGTTCGGCGTTTTCTTGTCGGACAGCATGGATTCGTTGCGACCGATGCTCTCCTCCGGCGTGTAGCCCGTGACGCGGGTAAACGCCTTGTTGACATAGAGGATGTTGGCGTTTTCGTCGGTGATCGAGATGGCGACCGGCGCCTGCTCTACGGTTTCCGCGAATAGAGCCAGCATCTTGGGGTCGGCCAGGGAAGCCTCATAGGACGATGCTGACGGCGGGCTGTCGAAAGAGTCCTTGGACACGAGAGCCTCTTCGGTGCATTTACCTGGATTCGCACTGAAGCTTTGCAGGATGTATGCCAGCTCTCGTTATTGCCCCGAACACCGTATGGTTATTTCGTATCGGCGCCGTTTTGCCCCGTTCGTCCATGGCTTTGTTGCACTATTTTGGAGCGCGCGCGACAAAGCTGCGCACACAGAGTGATCGACCATCCTCGTGATGAATTTTCGCGTCTTGAAGCTCTATCGGTTCCGCACGTGCAAGCTTGTCGAAAAACCCACAAGCCGGCTCCACGTTGTCGTTACTCCGCTTTGATCAGACCCTTTCCTTTGATTGAAGTCAAAAGAAATATCAAGGATTTATGGTATGAAAGCGATGGTGGCACGAGGGTTGCGAGGAGTTATGACGATGACGCATCACTTTCCACAACACGTGTTTCCACGTCAGTTGTTAAGAAAGCTCTGAATAAGCCCTTTCCCTCCGGGCCACATCGGCACGGCTAGGCGCAACACAACGAGCGGGCAAGCCAGGGAATGGTTGCGCCGTACTTGGGAGCGAAGCGGGACCAGATAGCGAGGCCGATTGACTCGCCTCATCCCTGGCTCGCCTTTCGGGCGGTAGTTCGCTCGTTCCCCTTCGCTCCCGGCGGACGGGTGCCCGCGTGAGCGCCACGTGCGGCTCCGCATAGGGAATGCGGGGAGTGATTGGGTTGGGCAAGAGCATGAGATCGACCAGTTGCTCAGGTCGCTTCTCCGAATCCCTGACTTAATCAGAGCTCACTTAATACGCGGTAAACCGGGTTGCTCAAAAACCCAGCAAAGAGGCTGAAAATCATGAACAGTGAAACCACCCCGAAAGTTGAATCCGATCAAACGGAAATGCCCCGTTCTCCGACCGAGCAGTCCGAGGAGACAATCGAATCCACCGAGTTTCCGTTCTATATCGTCCCGCCTCCGCCGATCCCGGGAAAAACCGCCTGGAGTATCGCCTAAGTACATTCCGCAAATATTTGCGGAGTCTCGACAGATTGGCTTGATCGCCGGGGTTGTCCTGCAGGCTGCCTATGCCGCAAGACTTCCCTGAATGTACTTAGGCTTTCGAACAATTGTGTTCCATCTCGGTCACCGCATCTTGTGGCACAGTGAAGGAGAACCCGCCGCTCGCGTTAAGGGAGCACTGAATGAGTGGATTCAGTTCATTCCCGTTCGACAGGCTCCGGCGAGCGTCCGAAAAGCCTGTCCCAATACGGATGACAGTGGCGTATTGGAAGGTCTACCGGGAGTTGACTACCGATAACCGGGCGGCCGAATGCCGGGCCGGCACCGCGGCCGGAGCGACATCGCACCGGGGACTATCGCCCTGAAGCGATCGAGTCCGCGCACCGCAAGAAAACTGACACCGATTTGGGTCCCACCCTTCCGTCCAACAAAACAAGTGGGAGCCCAGGATGAAGTTTGTACTTTTTTATCACTCTCTGATTTCCGACTGGAATCACGGCAATGCTCATTTCTTGCGGGGCATCGTCACCGAGCTGATGCAGCGCGGCCACTGCGTCGAAGTGTATGAGCCGACCGACGGTTGGAGTCTTCGCAACCTCCGCGCCGAGAGGCCACCCGGTTCACTCAGGGGCTTTTTCGAAGCCTATCCACACCTGCTCAGCCGGTTCTACGACGTCGACCAACTCGATCCCGGAGCCGTCCTGGCCGACGCCGACGTCGTCATCGTGCACGAGTGGAACGATCCGGCCCTGGTCAAGAAGATCGGGCGCCATCGCGCTCGTTCGGGACACTATCTCTTGTTGTTCCACGACACCCACCATCGTGCCGTGACCGATCCGGAGTCGATCGCCCGATACGACCTCGAACACTACGATGGCGTATTGGCATTCGGCAAGGTGCTACGGGACATCTACCTGGACCGCGGCTGGGCCGCGCGCGCCTGGACCTGGCACGAAGCAGCCGACACCCAGGTCTTCCGGCCGATACCGTGCGAGCCCGAGGAAGGCGATTTGGTTTGGATCGGCAATTGGGGCGACGACGAGCGCACCCGTGAACTCGAGGAATTCCTGTTCGAGCCGGCCAAAACCCTCGGGCTTCAAGCGCGGGTTTACGGTGTGCGCTATCCGGAACGGGCGCTCAAAGTCTTGTCTGAGGCCGGAATCGAATATGGCGGATGGCTGCCGAATTACGAAGTCCCGCGAGTGTTCGCCCGCTTCAAGGTGACAGTCCATGTCCCGCGGCGGCCGTATGCCCGGGCTTTGCCCGGAATACCGACGATACGCCCCTTCGAGGCGTTGGCCTGCGGCATTCCTTTGGTTAGTGCCCCTTGGGACGACATCGAACATTTATTCACGCCGGGACAGGATTTTCTGGTCGCCCACACCCGCCGTGAAATGGAGGAGGCCATCGCGGCCATCCTCAACGATCGGAGCTTCGCGCGGACGCTGGCCGAACACGGCCGCGCCGCCATATTGAAACGGCATACCTGCGCGCACCGCGTCGACGAGTTGCTCGACATCTGTCGGGAACTTCGTCTGTCCCGTTCCGCAAAGCGCAAATCGAGGAAAGAGCCCGCTGTCCTGTGAGAGGTGGTTATGAAACATCGACCCCACGTCGCATTCTTCGGCTCCAGCTTGGTCTCGACCTACTGGAACGGCGCAGCCACTTATTACCGCGGGCTGATTCGCGCTTTGAGCGTGCTGGGGTACCGCACCACCTTCTACGAACCAGACACGCGGGATCGCTTGCGGCTACACAAGGCACAGAAACGTGCCTTGTGTAGCCCCGGCTCAAGCCGGCGACGTGCAGGATCAGCGCACCATCCGGATGTCCACTGATTCGCGCCCTCTCTGGCACAAACCCTGCGGGCGTGCTCCGAACCTCCAAATGTGTTCCCGCCCCGTTTGTCTTTGGACAAGCAAAGCCAAACTCGCCCGCGGGGCAAGACCTGCTTCAAACTCGCTGACTGCCAATGGCATAAAATCCGACGTTGTCCTGATTTATGGACCTGGGAAGTGGCTTGATTTTCTTGTGAGCGTTGGTTTTTGGCAGTCGGTACGGAGGTTTGTCGGTTTTTTGCACTAGCCGTGTGAAAAGAAAGAAGCCGGATCAGGTAGGCCAAACCCCCTCTGGCACGTTAAAAAAGTTTTTTGAAAGGCGACAAGTGTGCCTCCTGAAGTGCGAGTTGTTACCCAATTTTCAGAGTGAAAAACAGAATGCAAAAAAAATTTATCTTCGATCCGGCGGTGTGGAAACTGATGGGTGTGGCGTTGGTTGGGCTGATGATCGGATCTGTACCGGCGGCGGATTTAAGCCCAGCTCAGAATAAAGCCGTGCAAGCTTACCTTGCCAAAGCCAACAAAAAAGCATCAGCGAACCATGAAAGTGTCGAACTCGTCAGCACGCAAAGTGCCGACCTGAATGGCGACGGCAAAGCTGAAATTGTCTTAAATGCCTTGTGGGCAGGCGGGACATGGTGGAATAACCGCGTGGTGGTGTTCACCGATATAGGCAAGGGCTATCAAGCCGTTGCGGAAACATCAGACCCATTAGGGCAGGTGGAAAGCGTTGAGGTCAAAGACGGTTTCATCCATGTACACGCTTTATGGCCGGGTCCGAATGATCCACGCTGTTGTCCGAGCGTGAAAAAAACCTCCGTGTATCAATGGCATGGCAACAAAATCTTCCCCGCAGGCAAGCCCGCATCCGCTCCTACCACGTCTTCCGTACCGCTTCCCGCAGGCATCAGTGACGTGAAATGGGAATATAAACAAGTCAGAGGCATCAAAATGGCGGGGGTGCAGCATCCTGTGGTTGGCATTAGTGCTCTCAATTTGTTTTGCCAGGACAATCAACCCGTTTTTGCCGCTACCTTTTCAGGGACGACCAGCCGCTTAGATCCTGTGCACCTGCACATACAAATCAGCAATGTGGTTTATCCGATTGTTATGAAAAAACAAGCCGGTACGCAGGATATTCGCATGGTGAGTTTACGCAACTCACGCCTACCCAAAGGGCTACTGAGCGGGGAAGCCTACGGCGAAGCGACTATCAACGGAAAAAAACACGGCTTGCTGTCATTAACCAACGCCGGGCAGGCAAGCAAGGAGGCGTTGCGGGATTGTTATCGGTATTGAGCGTTGTTGTGATGAAAATTTGCGGTATTGAATACCGACACATATGCGATCAGACACGATATTTACCCGAAGCTTTTTCCATCAAGCTTGTATGAGGTTTCATTGTCATAGCTCGCCTCCCACGCTTCGTCATCCCCGGTCAACCCGCGCAGGTTGGGTTAAATGTCACCGCCGATGTAGAAATGACCCCTGACACCGAAGTAAATTTGACCCCTTGGGGGAAAATGGCGGCTTTTTTGAGCCGCGGAAATGTTGACTCAGGAGCAGTCAGTGGAGATCAAAGTATTGGCCCGACAGGGCCATGGCATCAAAGCCATCGCGCGGGAGCTGGGCGTCTCGCGCAACACGGTACGCAAGTACCTGCGCAGCGAAAGCGCGTTGCCCCGGTACCGGCTGCGGGCGCCCCGCCCCTGCAAGTTGGATCCCTTCAAAGCCTATCTGCAGCAACGCATCGAGGCGGCACGTCCGCATTGGATTCCGGCCACGGTGCTGCTGCGAGAGCTTCGTGAACGGGGCTATGCAGGCGGCATCAGCCAGCTCAAGGCGTATCTCGCCCCCTTCAAACGGCGACCGGAAGAACCGGTGGTCCGCTTTGAAACCCCACCGGGCCGCCAGATGCAGGCCGATTTCACGACGATCCGGCGGGGGCGCGATCCGCTCAAAGCCTTCGTGGCCACGCTGGGGTTCAGTCGCGCCACGTTCGTGCGCTTTTCCGACCGCGAGGACAGCGCGGCCTGGTTGACGGGGCTGCGCGAGGCCCTCCACTACTTCGGCGGGGTGCCCGAAGAGGTGCTGTTCGACAATGCCGGCGCCATCATCACCGAACGGGACGCCTACGGTGAAGGCCGGCACCGCTGGCACCCGGCCCTGTACGCGCTGGCCGGGGCGTATGGCTTCCGGCCCAAGGTCTGCCGGCCGTACCGGGCCCAAACCAAGGGCAAGGTGGAGCGCTTCAACGGATACCTGAAAGCCAGCTTCATCACGCCACTGGCGGCCACGCTCAAGAGCGCCGGCTTGACACTCGATGTCGAGACCGCCAATGCCCAGATCGGCCCCTGGCTCGATCAGGTGGCGCATCAACGGGTGCACGGCACCACCGGCGTACAGCCCGCGGTGCGATTGGCCGAAGAGCGCCTCGCCCTGCGGCCGTTGCCGGTTCAGGCACCCCAAGGCTTGCCGGCACCCCAGCGGCACGTTGGCCGCGTCTTGCCCCATGACAGCCTGCAACATCCCCTGTCGGTGTACGACCAGTTGCTGGAGGTGACGGCATGAATCTGCAGCACGCCCGGATTACCGAACTCAGCCAAAGCCTGAAGCTCGAGCGGATCGGGTCGGACTGGCCCCACCTGGCCCAGCAGGCCGCCGATCGCGAGGAGAGCTTTGCCGACTTCCTCGAGAAACTGCTCATCGCCGAGGCCAAGGCCCGCGCCGAACGCACCCGGCAGACCTTGCTCAAGATGGCCACCTTGCCGGTCGTGAAGACTTTGGAGCAGTACGACTTTGCTTTCTCCTTGGGAGCGCCCCGGGCCCAGCTCCAGGAACTGGCGGGTTTGAGCTTTATCGAGCGCACCGAGAACATCGTCCTGCTCGGCCCCAGCGGGGTTGGTAAAACCCATCTGGCGATCGCCTTGGCCTACCGCGCGGTGATGGCCGGCCTCAAGACACGCTTCGTCACCGCCGCCGATCTGATGTTGCAACTCACCGCCGCACACCGCCAGGAGCGTCTCAAGGAGTACTTCAACCGGGTCGTGATGGCGCCCAGGCTGTTGGTCATCGATGAGATCGGCTATCTGCCGCTCGGACGTGACGAAGCGAATCTCTTCTTCAACGTCGTCGCCAAGCGCTACGAGCGCGGCAGCCTGATTCTCACCAGCAACCTGCCGTTCACCCAGTGGGCGGGCACCTTTGCCGATGATCAGACCCTGACGGCCGCGATGCTGGATCGGCTCCTGCATCACGCCCACATCGTGCAAATCACCGGCGACAGTTACCGATTGAAGGACAAGCGCAAGGCAGGAACAACCCCGCCGCAGACAGCGGCCGTCGAATAACTTTTGGGCCTCAAGGGGTCAATTTTACTTCGGCGATAAACCCTCAAAAGGGGTCACTTTTCAGTCGGCGTTGACATCTGCGAGGGGATTTATATCATCCACAACCCGCCGCCCTTGCCGGTGCCGGGGAGAATGCCGGCGATGCCAATGGCGTAACCCCACCCGGTGGCATTTGGGTTCCGAGCGGCCTGATAGAGGTCATAGCCCGGCACGAAACCCAGCGCGAATCCCTTAATCTGGTCGACACTCCGGCCATCCCCTACCCTGCTTCCCTGTTACGCCGAGACATTCGAGCTCGCAATTGGGGCCACTTTGTTCAGCCCCAAGGGATCAGTAAAGCTGATCGGATTGTTCCCGACATACGCATACGGGTTCAGCCCGTCGGCAAAGCCCGCAGGGTCCCTTTGGGTGAACCGGCCGATCGTCGGATCGTAATAGCGTGCCCGGTAATACATGAGCCCGGTGGCGTCGGGCTCGCGCCCCGTGTAGCCGTAGCGCGGGAGATTGCCGCCGGCGAGCGTTCAGCCGAAAGCATCGTAGCGGGCGCTGGCGGTGACCGCCCCAGCGGCATTGGTGACCGCCACCACCGAGCCGAGGGCATCGGCGTGGTAGTAGACGGTGCCGCCGGTACCGGTCCGAATCAGGGGACGGTCCACCCCCGCATAGGTGTACAGCGCCTGCACCTGGGTCCAGGTGTTGCCGTAGTCGCTCTAGATCTCAAGCCCGGCATAGACAGAACGCCGTAGCGTCCCATCCACGTTAGTCTCGATGCGGCGGTCCTGGTGATCGTAGGCATAGGTTTCCGGGGCAAGGCCGGTGCCGCTGGCGGCGACCCGCCGTTCCAGGGCATCATAGGTTAAGTTGAGCATCGCGCCGCCGCTCCGCTGAATCAGATTGCCGCCAAGATCGTAGGTGTAGCTCGCGAGGATCGCGCCGGTATCGCTACCGTCCCGGGTTTCCCGGAATTGCTGGGCGGCGTCGTAGACGTGACGCTGGACGCTACCGTCCCGGGTGATCCGTTCCCGCCGGTTGACGTACACATCGTAGGCGAAGGCTTCAAAAAGGGTCGCGCCCGCATTGGTCCGCACCTCCCGCAGCCAGTCGAGGGTGTCGTACTGGTAGGTGTAATCGGTCACCGCCCCGGCGACGGCTTCCAGGTGGCCGGTACGCCGGCCGAGCGGATCGTACTGGTATGTGTGGCGGCTGACTTCGGTACCGCCCGCCGCCCGGTTGACGAGTTCCCCAAGGTAACCCTTTGGGGTGTAACGGTAGAGGGTACTGTAGCCGTTCGACATGGTGGTTTCCAAGAGCTGTCCGCCACCGTCGAACACGAAGTTGACCTGCTCACCGCTCGGTGCCCGCACGGCACTCAAACGCCCGACCGCATCGTACAGGTAATCACGACGGTGACCTTCACTGTCTTCGAGACTGTCGAGGAGCCCACCGGAGCTGTAGCGGTAGGTCAGCGCCTTAGGACCGCGGCTACCGGTCACGGTGGCGAGGCGATGGGCGGTGTCGTAGGTGTATTCATAGGTGACTTCCGGCGTCTTCGTGCTCAGGACCTGGCCCAAGGCATTATAGGTGTATCGGGTGATGTGTGGCGCGGGATCGGTGTCGGAGAGCTTCGCGGTGCGCCGAACTAACAGCCCGTTGCGGGTGTGATCGTATTCCCATTCGACCACATGGCCGTTGGAGGCGGCGCGGCGGATAGGGTTGCCGTAGGCATCATAGGTCCAGCGAGTGGTGCGGCCATTGGCGTCGGTGGCTTCGATCACTCGGCCGAAATCGTCGTAGGCGCAGGTCGCCTGGTCCGTCAGAGATTCGCTGCCGGTGGCGGTGCGATAGCCGGCCCGGATCTTTTGGACATCGCCCAAGGGGTGTACTGGATCTCAGTGACCTGACGGATGTTGGTCAGACCAAGGGCATCATGCACTGGGCCGATGATCCTGACCGGCCGGTTGAGGACATCGTACTCGGTCAACGTTTCGCGCCCGCCGTTGTCAACCGTCCGGACGACATTGCCGTTCGGGTCGTAGAAGTAGTCAGTGTAGCGCCCGTCGGGGCCGGTCAGGCGCTTCAGCCGCCCGTTCTAGGTCTGGTCGTAATAATCGTACTGGGTGACAAGACCGTTGGGGTCGGTCACCCGGATGGGCCGTCCGCCGATGTCGTACTCGGTGACTACTGCATTCCCCTGTGGGTCGATGGCACGGGTCGGCCGGTTGAGGGCGTCGTACTCGAATCGCACGCTTTGACCGGCGTGCTGGAGCTTGTGAACAACCGCCGAAGGCAACCGGCATCGAGCGCCTTTTGCATTCCGGCCTGACACCGTTTGTCGCCCTGCCAGAGTTCGAGCGGCTCGGGTGCGGGCGGGGTCTCGGGTACTACTTCCAAAGCTTCGCCACGCGCTTTTCGATTAATTGGCCGATCTCCCAGACCAAGTGCACTGGGACTCGCCATGAAGCGTTACGGACGAAAATCAACGGGATGGCGGCTATCACCCACCAAGACCGGGCTGATCTGCCAATGGTCAATCTTGATTGAATCTCACAGCCGGATCGCCGCACAAAATTCCGATTTCGGCCATTTATTGCAACGCTGGTAGCCGCCGACGACGGTATGCTCATGGATATGTCGATTTGGCGCTCGGAGCGACGTCCCTAGGACTCCACTCCAGAGAATCACATAGAGGAATATAGCGATGGCTGAACGAACCCCTCATACGATCAGTCGCCCGGTCGTTGACCGTACCATCAAAATTCAAAGTGAGCAGGCGTTGCGCGTCGTCCGCCGTGTTTTTCGCCCACTCGTGCGATCCTTGTACGCAATCGACGTGATCCTCCGGATTATTGGTGAGGAAGCTGGGATCGATGCTGTGGAAGAAGCCGTCAGCAAGATGTTCAGCGACTGTGCTCGCGACCTGGAACGCGAGAAGGCTCGAATGGAAAAACTATGTACGGATAACGGCGTGACCGAAAAGCCGCGGTACACCCATCCCATGGACTTCACTGCGCACATCGTCTTACCCCAGGTTGCCCAGTTCGTGGCTCTGATCCAAATGCTTGATGAGCTCATGATCACCTTGGACGCCCTCTGGCTCACCGGCGTACTAAACAACAAGCAGTGTGGACAGGCGCACTATCAATGGCAGCAGAGATTACTGCGACTCGGTCGTCGCATCATCACTATCGAACGGCGGGCACATCGGGCCGCCTATGAAAAAGGTCATGGCGAGGAGGTGAAAGCGGTACGCGAGAGCTCCGGATTAGCAGCAGAACCGGAAGCTATCCCGGATCTGGAGGGATCGAACTCTCCCAGCGATGATAGCGATCCATCATCCGCCGAAACGGAATCTGATATCGGTGAACCAAACACGGAAAGTCTCGACGCTGAATTTCCTGAGGGATCGACAACTACACCAGCGACATCCGGGTGGCGGAGATTGGCGGGTTTGTAGAAAGTTGTCGTCCATATCGTTCGGATCATTTCGAACGACCACTTGGTCAGAGTGTTTGTCAGCGTCCAATCCATACCGTAGCGTCAGCCTCGTTGGGGCCGGTCAGTTCCGTCACCTGAAAGGTGCCTATCCGGACCCACCTCGACAATCCGACACCGATCATTGCGCTGGGTTCGCTACCAGACCTACTCATCCCATGACGCACATTCAAGGCGTAGAGCCACATCTGATTGAACACCTAGGTTCGACGGTCGCAGCATCGTTCAAGTCGCGCAGTTGTTGAAGAATGAACGCGCCCATTACCGCATACAGATCCTTGCTCGGCCTGCCTTGCGTCCGAAAAAAAAGAGACGGCAAGTTCCAATATCGGGAGCCATTTCAATAGACGATCCCCAAAAAAGACCCGTCCATGAGCGCTTGAGCACCTGCCGCTTCGCTGAAGTGGTCAACGATCCCGAACAAATCGACTATGACATGATCCCTGACGGTCAGCACGGTGTCTGTCAACCGTCGTATGCCGCACGGTGCTGGCCGAAGGCTGTATCGGTAAACCCTTGGTCTTCCACGCCGACAACGGCAGCCCGCACAAGGGCAGCACGTTACGAGCGACACTCGCCGCTATGGGGATTGAACCCGCCTACAGCCGTCCACGGGCGAGCGATGACAATGCCTAGACCGGACGCTGTTTCGCACCTGCAAGTTACCGCCCAGACTATCCCCATAGAGGCTTCGAGAGCATCGAGGCGGCCTGTGGCTGGGTCTTGGCGTTTGTACGCTGGTACAACGATGAACATCGCTCTAGTGCTCTGCCACTGCTGGGAAGTGAGATATAGCTTATGGACGGATCTCTTGCGTCGAACATGGTGAGCCGCGTTCCACAGAACCAATCTGAAGCTTCGAACCCTCGGTGCTTGCACCTGGCAATCGAGGGATGATGGTGCACTAGTGCTCCGTCACCCGTCAAACGTGGGGTAAAGCTTACGGAGTTTGATCCGCGCGTCGGCCGTGGTGAATTGCCAGTTGGCTTTCACTTGGGTTTGGTTACGGCGCTGCGCCCAGGCGGCGACATGCCGGACCCGGTCGGCCCGTTCGCCGATCCGCTCCGGCAGATCGCGGGCCAAAGCGCTGAGTTCAATTTCCACCATGTCCAGCCAGCTCCCGTGCTTCGGCGTGTGGTGAATCTCCAGCCGCTCGGCGAGCCGTCGAGCCTCCTCCGGCGCAAAAGCTTCATAGAGGCGCGCCGTCGAATGGGTGTTTAGCTGATCCATCACCAACACGATTTTATCTGCCTCCCGATAGCGCCCCTCCAGCAGGGTTCGCACAACCTGGGCAAAGTCCTGACGGGTCCGGCCATCGGTGACCTGAACGTCACGCCACCCGGCCAGCGGCTCGAAGGCCAAGAACACACTCGCCACCCCGTTCCGCACATAGACGCTGTCATAACGTGCCACCCGCCCCGGCTCCCTCGGCAGCGGTTCTCGGACCTCGCCGATCAGCTGGATAAAGGTCTCGTCCAAACAGACGACCGGCCGTTCGCTCCGGTACGGCCGCTGATAAACTTCTAGGACATCCTCCATGGCCGCAACAAACTCGGCCGAGGCTTTCGGCGGAATGACCCACCGCTTGCAGAGGTGCGGTTTGAGTTCGTTTTTTTCAGCACGCGCCGGACCGTTTCGTACGAGACGGTCTCAGCCATTTCCAGCTCGACCAGACGCTCAGCCAAGAGCCGCAAGGTCCAGCGCGACTTGCCCTCCGGCGGCGGCGAACAAGCCAGCGCGATCAGCCGGGCTTCCTGGGCACCATCCAGCCGCCGGGGATACACGCGTTCGCTCGGCTTGGGCACCAAGGCCGCCGGCAGACCTTGTTCCACGAACCGCTGCCGCACCCGTTCCACCGTACGAACGTGGACGTTTAACGCCCGAGCAATTTCGTCATCGGTGCGGCAAGGTCCGCCCTCGGCTTCATCGGCCTGTAACAAAATCCGGGCATGGGCCAGTTTTCGCGCTTCGCTCTTACCCTTGTTGACCAACCCTTCCAGTTCGCGCCGCTCCTCACAGGTCAGCGTCACCCGATATTTTTTCGACATCTTCGTCTCCTAACCAAGGATCCGGCCAGAAACGCCGGACCGTCATTCCTTGGACTCGGCAATCGACGATTGATGCAGTACTAGTGGCTTGGCTCCAAGTGGTAACCCAGTAGCAAGCCTCGCTTTATACGAGATCACGACGAGAATCGACCTACCAAGCACTACCATCATCCAAGCGAAGCCGTTAGTTAGACCGCGGTATAGAAGCTGAAGTCTTTAGCATTCAGCCGGTAGGCGTGCAGCCCTTTTTCTTAACAGCAAGCTGAAGCAATACCGCGCCGTCTCCACCTTTCGATTCGTCATCGATATGTGAAGAGACCTCCGGCACGGAGATTCTCGTTCTCCCCAGCGCGACCATCCTACCTTCTAATCCAGAAGGCGGTTCCATGTATGTATGGCATAGTACAATGGGGCATGATCGGTCAGAGCACCAAGCAACAGCCGGTTCAAAGCCCGTTCCAGAAGGTTTCTTGGCGATTCCGTCCCTACCATCTCCAGCTTGCCAACTGGCTGATAGAGGCTGTCCTTAGATCTCGGCCCGTCCGACACCTTTTCCAGGCCGTAGGCCACCAGGTCCTCGCCATGCACGTAGCGGAAGGTTCGGGTGTCGAGCCTTCGCTTGTTAAACTCCCGGGCGAAATCCGCTCCGCCCGGGCAAGGACAACCGAAGGTATACACCCCAGCCACACGCTCGGGATACTGAAACGCCAGCAGCGTGGCCATGGCGCCGCCTAGGCTGTGTCCGGTGAGCCAAAAGCTCTTGGACGGAGGGATCGATTCGATCCAGCTTTTCAACTCCGGCCAAATGCTTTGCAGAGGCTGGTAAAAACCACAGACCACTGGGACCTCGAATCGCGGGGGACCTTCGTACGTCTTGAGCCGGAGCTTCGTATCCTGACGAAGATCTTTCGCTGAGCTTTGCAATTTGCGGATATCCTTCAGGATATCTTCCGGCCGGTAAAATTCCGTGCCACGAAAGACCAAAAGCGCAAAGTCGTCGCCTTGGATAGAAAAGCCATCCAATCCAGTATCGGCATTCGACCAGGGATGGAAGGACTCTAGATCAAAACAATCGACCTCTCTGCGTTTCAGAATCGATTCGATATCCTTGTGGGTTTCATACGCCAACAACGCACACTCCGCGAGCCACCAGGCGTTGATCCGGGAGTGCTCGCGCGCCTTCGCCTCGAAGGGGAACTGCTTCCATTGCTCAAAATAGGGGTATTTCCTAGCTGGTAGCAGCAGCTCCGAAAGGTTGAGGAGTCCGAAACGCGGAGGGGTCTTTTTCTCGGGAGGAGCCATAGCTTCACAACTCCATGAATAAATCGAGGTACACAAGAGGCGATCCCGAGCATACACCACAGCGAGCGATGATGCCCTACCCGATTCACATCGAACGCGGCATTCCGTGCCGCCATTTCAACGAGGAGCCTATCATGCGTCAATTGCCTAGTGCCGTTCCGAGGCTTTCGACCTATTGACAACGGCCCTAGCCCTGGACGCAATGTTCCGGGCCTCGTTCTCGTCCGCATAGTCGGTGTGCCCATAGGTCACGCAGCGGAACTCGGTTTGCGATGGACGATTGGCTTCGTCCTCATGCTTGCAGACCGAACACGTGCGGCTCGTATTCCGGGCATCGACCACTTGTATTCGACGAAGGCACGCAGTTAATGGAAAGACCAGCCCCCATGCAGGCCTTTTGCGGCTTACGAAATCGTATCCAATTTCGGGAATTGCGAGCCCGTACTATGCGATCGACCTACTCTCGCAGAGAAATCCGCAATCTCATTCGCAACTGCAAGATTGTCGGTTTAATTTCAGAGGACGGGCAGGACTTGGTTGTTAAGCTAAAGGCGCCAGTGCGGAATGATAACCAAAGAAAAAAGCCCCTCCGGTTCATCGAAAAACTAGTTGCGGCCGAAGTGTAGCAATTTGCTGCACTTGCACTGATGCCGCAGTCGCACCACAGCGCTCAAATAGTCACCATCAAGGCATCGCCCGGAACGAATGAGCAGGCTAGCCGCCGAAGAATCGAGTCCTCCGCACACGAATCTGCTGGCAATCTGTTCGCCGGCTAAGGTCGTTCTGCCATAACCCAAAGTCGTTTCAGATCCGTGACTAAGGCCGAAATGCAAACCAATTCAATTATCTCCGGCTAGCGCCACGATTTCCTCCTTTTCGGCTTGGCTCAGCGTGCTCGCCAATCGGTCTACGGCTTCGTTAACGGTGCGCGGCCAGTCCCGACCGGAGCCGGATGGATCGGTAGACATGGACGGTTTTGTCATTACTGTGGTGTTTTCCTGTCGACTGTCTACCTCTGCTTACGGCGTTGGCGTCGGTGTTCCCGTATCCAGTCGAGATACTCTCGGTGCCGGGCGGGATCGGCCTTGAGTTCCTGTCCTGTCGCCAGCGTTGCCGCTAGGCTCACCCGTAGTACCGCATCCGTTCCAGCCAGTGTTCCCGTTGCTCAATTGACAGAGCGTTCAGCCTCGGCCGGCGCTTAGCCTGTATCTCAGCCGCATGTTCGGCGTAATAGGCCTGCTGGCGCTCTGGATTTCCTTGCAGCGCGTTCTTGCGCAGGTCTCGCGGGGGAGCGAGCCTTGTCGGACAACTCCGCCGCGGATGACGCAACGTGGTCGCCGGCACTCCGGGCAGGCGCTCACGGCATGGCGGGAACTAATTGTAGCTCGATGTGGCAGCCGGTTTTGCGGCACGGTGATCTCGACACCGCAATCGCACCGGCAGAGCCGGGCGGATTGCAGGTGTCCGAACTTCACTCGGCCATCGGTACTCAACACGGTGAGTTGACCATATTGACTTCAGGTCAGATCAAGCGGCGCGGGCATGGTAGGGCTTTCGTCCATTTGAGAATTGACCTTGGGAATGTTTTAGGCTCGTTTGAATAATGCTGGATTTCCTCTAAATATAAATAGGAGTCGAGATTTCCTTTATGGCGATGACCATCGACTATCCCGACCGGAAAAAAGGTGTGATTTGCCGCTGCAGTGGGACGATGGCGGGGTAGATTAACCGGCTTGTCGATAAGGGCATCAACGACCTAGACTCCATATCGAGAGCGACCGGCCCGTGTTCCGGTCGCGTGGCCTGCGATACGGATATCTTCGCACTACGCCTTACAGCCGTCTGCGTCAGAAACTCGGCCAACGACAACCGTTTGAAACTGCACCCGGTTCATCGGTATGGGACACCTCTCATGTGATCGATGCCCGTAGTCCAAGGCCCTTATGGCTTACGATGTGAGCCTGTACTGGACTTCCTCGCTAATCAAGTTTGCCGATCTACCTGTCCGACGCAACGAACTACCAAGGGCGGCTTCTCGGCCATTCCGGTCATTGGCCTCCAATCTTTATTTTCTTCGAATGGCGTCCTGCATTTTCTCGCGACGCAATATCTCCGCACGAAAGGTATCAAACCTCAGTTCCCGAATGGGATCGTCAATTCCGTCTCGTTCGTGTCCACTACGAACACCGCGAGGAGCTTGGCCGGCTTTGTCTCGCTGGCATTGGCGCTGACGACGTGGCGGTCGCCGGGTAGCTCGGAGAAGCTCTGTCTGGCCTCGTAGGTCGTCACCGGCCCGCCGTTGACCTGACTGCGGATCGTCCCCTCAAGCACGGTTGCATAAATGAAGGCGGATTTGGCATGCGTGTGACCAGACGAGTAGCCGCCCGGGCCGTATTCGACGAGCACGCCCTTGATGCTTTTGCCGGGAACGTTCGGCAGCTCGTGCTGGTAGACGAGAGTCACCTGGACGTTCGTCGATTTCGGCGCATCCGCGAGTACGTTGCCGAACGGCAGGATGGCGAGAAGCAGAGAGTAGAGGATGTTTTTCATAGAGCACCATCATTCGGTTGGCGAGTTTGGGAGCATTTCGTTCCAGTGACCAAGGCGCTTACTGACTAAGTGCAGAAAGCACTGCTCTTGTTGCAACCTGTTTGCTGCTATGGGGTTCGCGACGGCCGTCATGTAACTACGGCTCAGGTTAGCCAGGGAGCGTTGCAGGCACGAGTGCCCGCGTTTGGCTTGCGAAATGTGGGATCGTGATTTTCGATGTAATCGAAATTGACCGTCCCGAACGTGGTCTTAGGCTTCTTCAAGACCGATAAGGTTTGCAGCTGAAGGAATTCCTTTTTTGAAATCGCCGAGCGGAAATGCCGCGATAACTTGGTCGCGTTGTTCTGGCGTGTACTCGTCATACCCAATTGCCGCGACATCCACTAAAACCCCTGCGTTTGTAAGAGCAATTTCCGACTGCATGTCTTGTGGAATTCCGGGCGTGGTATGTCAGGCAATCGCTTCCCACACCAAATCCGCTTTTGGCTAACGAATGCCGTGCCCTTCTAGAAATTCGCGAGCGGCGGCAGCACCATCAACTTCAAACAGCTTTGTCTGCGTATGGAAATGATTGACAAGGCCAAGATCGTGAAACAGCGCCGCGACAGAGACAACTGAACGGTTGAATAACATCTCATTTTCGTACTGGTGCACCAGCTCAGCTGCCTCACGCGCGCTCGTGCTGTCGGGAATTTTAACGCCGGCTATCACTTGAGTCATTTCAAGCTGCTATTAGATCCACTCAAGCCGGCGCGGGCGGAATCCAAGTTCTCGCCTAGCTTTCTCGTTCGAAGCACCCCTAAGCCTGGTCGCGTAATAGACCGCGTCCGGGCCTAACACCCGAAGCGCCTCGTCTTCGCTGACGCGAGGTGGCGCAGGTGCTCCTGCAGCACGTGCGAACGCCGTCAGCCACAGGTGCTGAGGAGACGGGTTTCCGTCAACGACGTTGTAGGCTCCCGGCGGGCACTCCAGCGCGGCAACGGTCGCCTCGGCCGCATCTCGATATGCACGAAGCTGTAGACGCCTTGGCCGTTACCGATAATCGGAACCTGCTGTTGCCGAACCTGATCTCCCATATCTCCCTCGCGCGTATACCAGGTGCCGGGGCCATAGAAGAATCCATACCGCAGCGCGACGAACTCGATTCCTGGCGTCGCCGATGCGCGCGCTTCCAATTCAAAATAGGTGCGGGCTCTTGCCTCGACTCCCGGGGATGCGCTGGAGATGAACGGGACAGTCTCGTCTGCGAGCCCCGCGCCGGGCTCATACCAGAATCCGGAACTTTGCAGCAGGTAGCGGCGCACACCCGCATCGCAAAGTGCCGCAAGCAAGTTGATATTGCCTTCCACTCGGACTTTGCGATCGCGTTCTGCCGCTGCCTTCATTTCGGCGGGCGTGTAGTGCCGGGGCAGTGAGGTCAATTCGTTGATCACAGCGTCGGGCCGGATTCGTCCGACGGCGGCCTTCACCGCAGCGGAATCGCATGCGTCGGCGACGACCGCCTCCGCGCCAATTTCCTTCAAAGCGAGTGCGGAATCGGGCGATCGCGCAAGTGCGAATACCTCATACTGGTTCGCTCTCAAGCGACGAACCAACGGCCGGCCAATCGCACCGGTTGCCCCGGCAATCAGAATTCTCATCACGCTCCCCTCTCAGCTTGCTTTGCGGCGACTCGGAGCCATTCGTCGAAACCGATGCGGCCGAGGCGCGCCTCGCCTGTCGGCACGAGCGAATACTCCTCGACCCGGCCGCCGAAGTATCGGACCTCGCTATCCCTCATGATCTCTCGCGGGTCGCCGACCGCCTACAGATAGCCGGCGATTTCGTTGGACGGTGTTCGTTCCGGGCCGGCGACTTCGACGATACCGTTTCGCGGCGCCGCGAGCGCCACATCGGCAACGATGGCAGCAACGTTGTCCGCCGCGATGGGCTGGAACAGGCCGGGCGAAATCCTGACCATGTTTCCATCCGCATTTGAACCGGCGATGGTGCCGAGAAATTCCAAGAATGGGGTCGAGCGGATGATGGTGTAAGGAATGCCGGAGGTCTTGATCAGTTTCTCTTGGGCGACCTTGGCGCGCAAATAGCCATTGTCGGGCATCCGGTCGGTTCCGACGATGGATAGTGCGACATGGTGCCGGACGTCGGCTGCGGCCTCTGCCGCTAGAAGGTTGCGGCCGGAGGTATCGAAAAATTCCAGCACCGCCTGGTCTTCAAATGATGGTGAATTGGCGAGGTCGATCACCACCTGCGCGCCAGCCATGGCATCTTTGAGCCCCTCGCCGGTGATGATGTTGATGCCGCTTTTGGGCGAAACAGCGACGACCTCGTGGCCGCCCTGGCGCAGAATAGCGACAGTCTTCGAGCTGAGCAGGCCAGGGCCACCTATAACGACGATCTTCATGGCTTACCCGCCCTTGTCGATCCCGGAGACCCTTAACAACCAGACTCCGCACGATCTGATTAATTCCAATACCTCTCTTATAAGCGGGAGATTCAGTGGAGCTTCGTGGATCGTCGATAGCGTCATCATCCGAATTCCTTGCAAGATCCGATCGTCCGCTTCTTGACTGACGCCTTGAAGGGCAGCAGTGATTAGGGGGCCTGGGAGCGGTCATTCCCGAACGTCCGTTTTCGGGAGAGGGCCAGTGTCAGCAATGGCCGAACACCGGAAGTTCACTCTGCTCACCCAGGTATCCGCTGAGCCCACACGGCCGATTGATGGAGTCCAATGCTATATTGGCCACCCGGTTCCCGCAAGCTCAATGGCGGGATGGAATGCCGTAGACGAACCTCATAGTTTGAACCCCGTTAGTTGCAGCTAATGTGATCCTGGACGGATGATTTCAGTCCCGCACCGCTGATTGCAGGCCCAACGCTTTATGATTTCAGTCCTATACGCTTGGGAAGACCGCCAACTGATGACGGGTCTGGCAGCCGAGTCTTGCCTGCCGAATCAGATGCATCAGGATCTGTCGCAGACGATGTAGCGGCCATGTCCTCCAAGGGAGCCAGTATTTGAAGCTCCACACGGATTGAAAGCTAGGGGATTCCGGACGTTTACGCCGCATGGCGCAAACCCTCGTGGCGCCTTCCAAGCCCGGCAAGGAGTGTATTGATCGCCGCATTGACACCGCGATCGTGGTGAGTTCCACGCTCTGAGCACACCCATTATTGCCTTAGCGACAAGCCTGCCCCCCTGTGGGACCCGACAAGACCCCACAGGCGGAGCAGATCTTGGTGGAACCGCGGAATCACTTCGACATATCTCGCCCCGCCTGCATGGCTCTTGTACGAAAGCATCTGCCAAAGCTGGGCGTGACTACTGGATGTCACGCTCTTCCCAAATGTTCTAGCTGTCAAGTCCCGCAAGATCGTAAACCTTCTTTCGAAAAAGATGAGGATGGGACAGTTGCCAGTTTTTGAGAGCCTGGATCGGGGTGAGATGGCCTAAGGCCTTTTGGGGAATGTGATGATTGTACAGCTCGACATAGCGGTGCAGGGTGGTGTCCAGATCGGCGGTTGAATCGAAGTGATGGGTTTGCAACACCTCCTCGATGCGGCCATTGAAGCGTTCCACCAGGCCATTCGTTTGGGGCCGGCCCGGCGGAATCAGGCGATGTTCGATGCCTTGTTCAGTACAGAGGCGGTCAAACTCATGCGTCCCCGAGGGCTGCCGAGTTCGGGTCAGGAAACGGTCGGTAAACTCCGAGCCGTTGTCGGTCAGGCATTTCTGGATGCGGAAAGGCGCGGCCTGAATCACCGCTTTGAGGAAGTCCTTTGCGCTTAAGGCGGTGCGGTTGGGCTTGAGGGCGACATAGACCCAGCGGGTGGCGCGGTCGATGGCGACGAACAGGTATCGGCGGGGTTCGCCGTCGATGGCGGGCAAGTACTTAACATCCAGGTGAAGGAAGCCGGGCTCATAGGCCTTGAAGGGTTTGACCTTCGCCTTCTCTGTAGGCGGAAGCAGGGTCTTGAGGGACGCCACCCCGTGGCGGCGCAGGCAGCGGTCTAGCCCGGAACGGGACACGGCGGGATTGAGAAATTCCCGGGTCACGGCCAGGAGATCATCCAAGGGGAGGAGCAGAGCTTGGCGGAGGTAGACCACGATGGCTTCCTGGGCGGGCGTGAGCGTGGTTCTGAGGGTGTGGGGCCGGTGTGAGGCATCTTCGACCGAGGAGCGGTGTTTCCACTTGCGGACGGTCGTTCGGCTAATGCCATGCTTTTGGGCCAAGGCGCGCTCGCTCAACGTGGACGCTTGAATGGCCTGCCGAACGGCCGGGGTGGTACGGGCGTTCTTATGAAGACGAATCGGCATGGAGAGAAACCTCACTTGGACGAACCGAATATCTCCTGGAGAAGGCTCCGGGCTTCGAACAGAGCATAACTCCTTCTGGGTAAATAATCATACGAGACGCGACATCTAGCCAGTCCATTGCTGTTGTCTTTCGAGAAGACAATGACCGCGTTCTCCCTAACCCCTTTGTCAGGATAGATGTCGTATCAGATGGATTGATCTCTTACAGAGTCAAGAGGACGGAAGTGAGTGAGAGATGAAGTATTCGTTGGAACGAAAAGAAGCTGTGTTGAAGAAGATATTGCCGCATCATCAAGTGCTATGAGTTGGCCCGAGAGGAAGGGATTTCGGAAGCGACGCTGTATCACTAGCGGAAGGAAGCCCGTCGCCAAGCACGTTTGTTGCCGGATGGCGATCAGGGTCCGGAAGGGTGGACGTCGCGGGACAAGTTCGCGGCGGCGGTGGAGACGTCTTCGCTAAGTGAATCGGAATTGGGGGAGTATTGCCGCCGGCGCGGCTTGTATCCGGAGCAGATTCGGGCCTGGCGCTTAGCGTGTGAGCAGGTAGGCCAGGGATGCGGTGCCCCGGACTCGCGAGCGAAGCGGGATAACGCCGTGTGGCGCGGCCGCTACCCACTTCATCCCTGAAACTCGCCTTTCGGGCCGTGCTTCGCATGTTCCCGTTCGCTCCCGGCAAACGCACGCGTGAGCACCGCTTGCGGCTCCGCACAGGGAATGTGCGGAGTGACTGACTGAGGTGAGAGTCTGTTGGATCAATTACTTACACAGGTCATTTCCCTGAATTGGGGACATAATCAGAGCGTCCGTGCCAGGGAATTTGTACGGGACGACCTGGAAAAAGGAGCGCACGGCGGCTCTGGTCGAACACAGGCCATCACCGTGACCGCAAACGATATCAAGCGGCGCACTCGCCGAGCAGAAGTACGGTGAGTGCGGCGAAAAAAGCGTTACAAAATTAAAACCCATGTCATGAACGCATTACGAAATAGTGCCTATATGTTTTTCTGAAAAACCGCTATAGGGTTTTATGGAGCGATCTTATCGCTCCGAGCGATGCTTGCGGCATCGCCGGTCGAGTTGAATCATGAAACGGGGACGAGACTCGCTGTCGGCCTGTTTATTCTGGTGGTTCGACGCCCGCTTCGTAGGTGCTGGCTGCCGTAGACCCGCAGGGCAGACTATTCATTAGTCCTGAAAGGAATTCCAGGGCTAATGTACGTTTCCATATCCGTGTTCAGAGCTCAGATGAATTGAGCTTTTTCTGGTTGGAATCATGGTTATCAAGGAGATTACCCATGAAAACACTCCTCACGTTCGCTTCCGCTCTGTTTTTCGCGATCGCCGTCTCGCCCTCCGCTTATGCAACGCCCTGCGCCGGCAATCAAGGCGGTTTCACTCTGATTTGCAGAGGTGGCTTTCAAATCCAGAACCATGGAGGGATTAACACCAGCCGAAAGGATATAACCTTCGTCAGATCGCCAAATGCCGCGGGATCGAGCGGACGCACCCTGGCTCCAGGAACCTGTGCCTGGGAAGACCGTCCAGTGAGCCGCGATGAGCCTGCCCACTTCTATTATTCCGTCTCCACCACGAATGCGGGAACGCAAGGCTGGTTCAACTTGGTGTCCCAATGCACCTTCAATAACCGTTGCACAGTTGAAGTGTGCGTCAGGAACGACGGCGCAGGCAATCTGCAAGTCCTGACCAGCCACGCCATCGTGCGGTTTCCGTTTTAGTCTGCGGCAGGAAGCCTATAACGTACTACAGGCATGAACCACGCTGAAACAAACGGTTCGAAATCGGTCAGCGGTTAGCGGTACGCCTGCACGGCAATTTCGAAGCCGTTACCGATGAGGACTGTGGCGAAAAGGATTAGGTCTGGCGTTCTTTCGCCATCGCGCCACCTCGCCTTTTCCGCAACCGTGGATGAACGGAGAGGTGGTGCGACTCTCGGCATTTGGGCTCATGCTCGCCGTAGCAGGTTTCTATATGTAAATCAGGGGGGTTACGTTACCGAACCTGCCAAGAATGACTGTTTAAAGCACGCGCCAGCTTGCGCTACGAGTACGAGATCCATCCCTGCGTTGACCAAATCAACCCGAACCCCGACGCTAGCCCGGATATTTCATCAGCTTCCTCTCGTGGGCTGCAGTAGCAGGGTGGTGAGGCGAAAGATGTGCGATTAGGAAGACAATAGGGCAAAAACGAGTCGATGTCATGTCCCGCATGATTGTAAACCTTCTTGCGAAAGAGATGCGGGTGGGACAGTTGCCAGTTTTTGAGAGCCTGGATCGGGGTGAGATGGCCTAAGGCCTTTTGGGGAATGTGATGATTGTACAGCTCGACATAGCGGTGCAAGGTGGTGTCCAGATCGGCGGTTGAATCGAAGTGATGGGTTTGCAACACCTCCTCGATGCGGCCATTGAAGCGTTCCACCAGGCCATTCGTTTGGGGCCGGCCCGGCGGAATCAGGCGATGTTCGATGCCTTGTTCAGTACAGAGGCGGTCAAACTCATGCGTCCCCGAGGGCTGCCGAGTTCGGGTCAGGAAACGGTCGGTAAACTCCGAGCCGTTGTCGGTCAGGCATTTCTGGATGCGGAAAGGCGCGGCCTGAATCACCGCTTTGAGGAAGTCCTTTGCGCTTAAGGCGGTGCGGTTGGGCTTGAGGGCGACATAGACCCAGCGGGTGGCGCGGTCGATGGCGACGAACAGGTATCGGCGGGGTTCGCCGTCGATGGCGGGCAAGTACTTAACATCCAGGTGAAGGAAGCCGGGCTCATAGGCCTTGAAGGGTTTGACCTTCGCCTTCTCTGTAGGCGGAAGCAGGGTCTTGAGGGACGCCACCCCGTGGCGGCGCAGGCAGCGGTCTAGCCCGGAACGGGACACGGCGGGATTGAGAAATTCCCGGGTCACGGCCAGGAGATCATCCAAGGGGAGGAGCAGAGCTTGGCGGAGGTAGACCACGATGGCTTCCTGGGCGGGCGTGAGCGTGGTTCTGAGGGTGTGGGGCCGGTGTGAGGCATCTTCGACCGAGGAGCGGTGTTTCCACTTGCGGACGGTCGTTCGGCTAATGCCATGCTTTTGGGCCAAGGCGCGCTCGCTCAACGTGGACGCTTGAATGGCCTGCCGAACGGCCGGGGTGGTACGGGCGTTCTTATGAAGACGAATCTGCATGGAGAGAAACCTCACTTGGACGAACCGAATATCTCCTGGAGAAGGCTCCGGGCTTCGAACAGAGCATAACTCCTTCTCGGTAAATAATCATACGGGACGTGACAGATAATCAATTTCGACCTGAGGATTGATTCCTAGAGCCCTACTAAGATAGCTTTGATCCTGTGATACCCAAAATCGATGATCATTGGTTAATTGCTCCAGAGCCTTATCACGAAATCGGTAGATGCGTGCATCGCCCACGTGAAAAATATGTGCGATGGTTGATTTAATCACCATGCCACTTAAGGTACACACATAACCTCTGTCTTTATCGTAACGATACTGGCTTTTTTGTGTCTGCGCATATAACCAGGAGTTAATCGCCATCAAAACCCGTTGTGCTGATTTCCTGACAGACCAAGCGTCCGAAGTGCAGAAATAATCCTCAAGAAAACTCCTAACAGCGGTTTCGCTGGCAATCTGGCTCACATCGCTGCTGCTGATCCCGTCGGCTAGAGCAATTGCAACTCCCTTAGAACTCAACTGGGGTTCTTTGGGTATACAAACGCCGTAAAAATCCTGGTTGGTTTCTTTACGGCCTTTGTCTGAGTATTGGCCCACGGCAATTTCGAGGTGACTGGGCATTTGGTTTTTTATCGATCCGGGCTGCTAAGGTTTTAAAGTGACTCGCCGCGTGTCGAAGGGCTACAGGGCTTTGGCAAGCTCAACACAAACACATCTTTCACGCATCAATGAGCCGAATTCGGACGATTGAGGGAGCTTCAACTGCATACAGACAGCTGAAGCTCTTTCATTGCAATCGCCAGGGCCGATCCTAAAGACAGACGGGTGAAAACCGAATGATGATGTCGTGGGACAACATGGCAAGATAGGTATTGGCCCGGTTTTTTACGCCGGAACCGATTAAGTCACCTATGGAGTACGTGCCACGATATACCACGCCGCTCCCATGTCACCCGAAACCTGTCAGCCACCATCGTTGATTACCACAGTCCAATTACCCCTACTTCAGCAGCCCTGCGGCATTGGGAAACCCTCGTTAGGCTGCTCGCCCAATTGAAACATGCCCTTTCCTGATCCGTTGGGGTGCCGTTTTGATATGCGTGGAATACAAGGTCAGCCCAGTAAACGCGAGTCCACCAACTAGATTTCCTAAAACGGTCGGAATTTCATTCCAGATTAGATAATCCATGATCGAAAATTTCCCGCCCATGATCAAAGCCGAAGGAAACAAGAACATATTGACGATGGAATGCTCGAAGGTCATTGCAAAAAAGAGCATGATCGGCATCCACATGGCGATCACCTTACCGCTCACCGAAGTTGAAATCATTGCCCCGACAACACCGGTCGAGACCATCCAGTTGCAAAGCATGGCTCTGACAAAGAGCGTCAACATGCCTGCGGCGCCATATTTTGCGTAACCTAAAGTACGCGCTTCCCCGATACCGGCAATTTTCTGACCAACCTCATTGGGCTCGGTCGAAAACCCGAACGTGAAAACGATTGACATCATCACGGCTACGGTAAGTGCTCCCATGAAATTACCGATAAAGACCAATCCCCAATTCCTCAAAATCCCGCCGATGGTTACCCCTGGGCGTTTATCGATCCACGCAAGAGGTGTCAAAACAAACACCCCAGTCAGCAAATCAAAGCCCAACAAATACAGCATGGAAAACCCGACTGGAAACAACATAGCGCCAATGAGCGGAGATCCCGTCTGTACGGTCATTGAAACGGCAAACACAGCGGCCAATGCCAGGATGGCACCGGCCATATAAGCTCTGATAACCGTATCCTTGGTTGACATGAAGACTTTTGATTCACCTGCATCCACCATTTTGGTGACAAATTCTGACGGAACTAAATACGACATAAGTTTCTCCTGTAGCTCGATTTTCCACTCGTTCGTGCAAGGAAGAACCACCGAGGCGAAAAAAAAGCGCCATAACCCAAAGGGGTTAAAGCGCCGTTGCTTTAGTAACCTCAATGTACGATAAGCGCAATTTATGCCAACTTTTGTTGTACTAACTAAAGCATTGAAGGAAATCGCCAATTACGCCGTTCTGCACCATGGAAAAAAGCGAAACAAAAAATGTCGAGCGAACCACCATGGTGCATAGTGGAACAACAGTGTGCATAAAGTCTGCTTCTTGTCCTCTGACAGACCTTGGCACAAAAACGCCCCTTGAAAAGCCCGAAAAAAGCCGGTCCACATAGGATCGAAAAGCGGTAACCCTCGCCATCTTTTCGGCTTTTCTCGCGTCCGGAGGAATCGTTCTTGCCCGAACCCGCCGAATTAAGCGACTCCGGACACACCTTGGAAATCAGAAGGCCGCGACTCCACAAGCTACGAGGCTACACAGGCAGCATAAGCTATAGGTTGCCAGTTGCCCGACAAGCACGAAGGTGCCCAACCAGGCCGATGCTCCACAGCGATTTTTTCCAATCTGCGCGATCGCGGCGAACGCGTGCCGACCCGCACAGGCTTGGGTGATGCGAATGTTGCGGCCTTTTGGCAGGCCGACAGGGGCTTATTGCTCTGCCGCTTTGCGCTGGACGGGTAGCGGCCATCCCTTCGCCTGAAGGAGGCGCCCCTGTTTGCTATCGACGGAGCACTTCTCGCGGTACGGGTCACGGCTGGCGTCTCCGGTACTCCGCACGTCCTCTGGATAGAACCCATCGTTTCCGCTGGCGGCGCTGACCGAACCCTTTTAGCTGGAACGTGATTGCCCGTACTTCCGGGTCTTGGCGGCATCGGATGTCCTGCTGCCGGCGCGAGGCCGGCTGCCAGTCCACTGGACTCGCCTGCTGCGTGCGCTGGTCTCGTTCCTCTCCGGTAACGTGTTGGCGGGAACCGAGATGAGGCTAGCGTCCAAGAGCGGTCCACCATGGGCGAGATAGCCGTCCCGAGCCAGTTGACTGTTCACGGCTTCGAACAGGGTGTCCCTTGTCCGGTCCACCGGTATCGGTTCCCGGAAAGTACAGAACGTGGTGCGGTAGGGCACCTGACAACTAAGCCGTAATCCCGGGAAACGTTGGACGCTCACCCCCAATACCGCACGTGGATTTCATTAGCTCATCTGGCCTTTGCCATATCTATTTCGGAGCACCAAGGCAGGGACATGAGGACGCGGCAAATGGCGGCGGCGCCCAACCGCTCTCCGGAGCCACGGCTTAATAGTCAACACGTTTGCCATCACTTGCAGCACGTCTCCCGGTCTTTCTTCGCTTCGCGTTCGTCGGCGGCAAACAGGCTTTCTTTGATCCCATTCGGGCTCGGAGGAAAAGTCGATCTCCCCATGATATCAGGGCAGGGTTTCCCAAGATGCCCCAATGGGCCGGCGTCCTGTCTCCATTGGTGCTTAACGCGCAGTTATTGCTTCGGCAATTAAAGGACAAAAGTGGGAAACCCATCCAACACATGATTCTGATTTAACGGCCGGAACAATAATGGATTTCTTGGAGGGGTATGGTGACTCGATAGAAGATTTTTATCGTTTAACGAAAGCTCTTAGATCACGGACTGACTAACGGGATTATTTTCAAAAAACGGCAAGTCTTCTATGATTATCTCGATTGTTTCTGTTGTGGTTTTGCATCTCTCATGAGATCCTTCAGTTGGTTTACGTGGATTATGTCGCGTCGAGGCGAAGCTTTCCGTATGTCATCCTGAAACGCAGAATATAAACAGTTCCTTTTAAGCCTTTGTTAGATTACCGGAGAACACATGACACTAAAGGTGGTATTTATCACTTTACTGTTGGCGCCAGTAATCACGTATTCCGAAGATCTTCCAAAGTGCAATCGAGATGGAACTCAGTTAGAAATTAACGCGTGCGCGGCCGATGAGTTTGACAAAGCGGAGCGCAAGCTCAATGAGGTCTATAGGGCGCTACTGAAGAAAGAGGAAAAGAATGTAATTTTTATTCAAAAACTTCGCGCGGCACAAAGAGCATGGTTAGCGTTCCGAGATGCGGAGTTAGAAGCAATGTACGCGTGCGAGGAAGGAAGTACTTGTTGGGGTACTATTCTGCCGCTGTGTTACGCGGATTATAAGACGAAGTTGACGCGGGAGCGGACTCAGCGCCTTCAGCAGTTTTTGGATAAAGGGCACCCCGCCGACAACTGTTACTCAGAGCGAGATCGATGAAGCTGACACCGGAAAGCTTTAGGCTTCGTTCTTGCTGCGTTAACGGCGCGCTCTATCAATGGTATTAGGGGGAAACCATATGATTCGACAAGTTGCCTTTCTCATACGTCTAACAGGACTCTGCACGGGCTACGCAGCCGAAACGCCCTCGTCCGCAAGTGATGCGGGTTCATCTGCTAACCCCCTGCTCGCGTTTCTTTTTGGCTCGGACGAACCATTTTCAATCCAGGATAAGGCCAAGGAACTGCCATCCATCCGCAACCCAGCCTATCCCAAACAGTGTTTCAAGGCGTACGAGGTATGGGGTTTCCGCTACACGGGCCAACGGATACGGTTCCTCTATTGCTCTTCACCAGTCTCCGGGGGCTCGCTGATGGGCCAAGAGATCCTTGAATACGCGCGCCTGTGAGGTCGCCGGGCCTAACATAGCACTCTTATGGTTTTTTATTTTCAGGTTTCCTTCCATGACGCGTCCGGTTAGCTCTGTACTCGAATTCTTGTATCGTTACTGCCGCCCGCTCCTCGTTTATTTCCTCGTGTTTGCCGTCCCCTCGTTCGCAAAGGCGACTACTTTAGAGGAAGTGTTCGCCGGTTTCCGAACGTGCGAGTTTCCAAACTTCTTTTACGCGCCATGGGACTCACAGCAAAAGGTTCATCCCTACCTCGCCGAGAGAGGGTTAACGCCCTACAAAGAGAAAGATGGCCTCTACTATTTCAAAGTGAAGGACTCTTTTTTTGGTCTTCCTGTGTCGGAAATCATTATTCCCGGTACGTGGGATTTTCATTCGATCGTCTTTGATGTTCCGCTCGCTGAAGCTCAAAAGACGTTTAAGCGTGTATTCGGGAATGTATTCCCACCGTCTGAACAAGCTGATGCTGGCGAGGCTCCGGCGTTGGTAGAGCGCTTCGATGATCCGAATCGGTCAGCTCTGTATTGCAATAAGGTGGAGGCAGGGTGGTGAACGAAGCCGAAGACCACTAAGATTTCGTTACAGCGGTCGGTCAGCCATCTGCGCAGCCTGTGCGACGTTCTGAGACGTAAGAGCACATTGACGGCGTGCTCCACGATTTCGGCATTTGATTGTTCGCCTAATAAACGACGTAGATGGTCGATGCCTTAATGCTCTGGCACTGTAGGTGCCTCCGGCGCGCTATACGTTTGGGGTAACGGGGCTGCCTTTGGCACGCATTAGGATGACAAAGACGATAGATTGAAAGCGTATCAATGTTTCAGCCAATCGTTCACATCGCGAGCCGAGCACCGAAACCGAGCAATCCAGCCGACATGGAGTGCCGCCACCCACGCCAGGACAAGAGCAAAAGTGCTTTTGGCCTCCGACAGCTTGACCACGATGAGCCGAATGCCCTGCTGGCGGGCGGCCTCGGCCGCCTGGTCGCCGGTGTAGCCTTGATCGACAAATGCCATTTCTATGGACCGAAAATTGGTGAACAGAGCGCGCCCGTTCGCCACTGGGGGCACGCTCTTGCTCGTTGGCCAACGTGACCGGCAGATGGCCTAAGGCATTAATGACCCTGGGGTCTTGCTATCCTGTCTGCACTTTTCGATGGCAACGTTCGCCCGTCGAAGATAAAAGAACTAGCTGAGAATTCCAAGCTTATTGCCGGCGTTTTATCGACAATACGCCAGACATAAGTGACGTATCCACGCTATTCGAAAACCGAACCGAGGCGCGGCTTTCCGGGTTTATTCTCAAATCCAAGGATAGATCGGTCTTTTCCATTACCTGTCAATTTGCCTGAGATGCCATTCGTGAGAACTACCGCCAAAATCCTTGCAGCCACTCTGATTTCCGTTTCGCTCATCCTGCCGGCTTCCGCTCAAAACCCAAACCCGAAATCAGTGTCGTCCCTATCCCGGGTTCTTGGAACCATCGAAAGTCCGGAAGGAAAGGCTATATATGAAGAACAAATGAGTGGTTCAACGCGCCCGGATGGTTTTGGCACTGTGCTGCCGAGGGGCGTTACCGCGGAAGATGTTGTGCGACTTATTCTGCCGAAAGCCGATCCGTCTCTTGCCACACTCGTTGGGATGAAACGCTGGCCCTATGGTAAGGACATGTATGTTGCTTTTGCCTGCATAGCGCCAAACCAGGCCACGAAAGACAGCGTAATCAAATATAACAACGGCGAGCCAATTTGCAGTCCTCGGGACAAGGTTGTGGTTGACCCCAGCGGCAACCCCGAAGACGAGTACCTGATGGCGCTCGCCATGCTGAAGCATGACGAACAAAAGCGCCTTTCTTTGGCATCAACGGTTATCAGCTGGTCTGGGATCGAGGGAAGTCCCTTGGGCGCAAGCTGGGAACATTCGAATCTCGTTAACCCTGATGGAATCGCTTGGAGCGAAGACAAAGATAACGAATCAAGATACGCGCTTTTCTTCCCGGAGGAGATCTACAGGTTCGATTTCGCCAAGTACGCCATAACCAAAAGTAACATTGCTTTTGGCATTCGTTCCGGGATAAGTAAAGGTTATGCTGGAGGCGGCGGAAATTTTCAAATTCTGACTCTGTTCGCCGTAGTCGACGGAGAACTGCGTGCAATCTTCTCCGAACCTATTTACTACTTTCAAGATATTGCGGGAGATTGGAACGAGGATGGCACTCGGAATCATAATATCTACGAAGGCGAAAATATTGTCATCGTCTCCGAGGCCACTGCTAACGGATATTTCAAGCTCCTTGTCAAACCGAAAAAGATTGTCAAATCGAAGAAGAAGCCGTGGCACAAGAGCTTTCGTTGGGATCCGACTATACGGAGGTACGTAGCAGAGGATGCCTAATCGGGCACCGGGAATTTCTAGTCCCCTGTTCCCATACTATCACGGCATACGGATCCACACCGGTGGTACAGGCATAACCTTGGGCCTTCATCGAAAGATCACGAATTGAAATCAGCCCTCGGGCGGCCATCCTGGCTTGGGTTGTCAACGTCCCGCCAGTCGCTATTACGGAGCCTCACCTCTGGAGTTTGCCCTACTGGTTAGCCTGCGGCCACCCAAATCGTTCCCGACGGTGTCGCGCTGCTGATCGCCGGCAGGATCGCCTGGTGCTCTTCGACTCACGTCACAAGAGCGTCTAGGCTAAGGATCGCCGAGGACGAACCGAATCGTCGGCCAAAGAATCCAGGCCAGTGGCGCGGGTATTACCGATGACTCACGGTGCGCGCCACTTTGGCAAGCTTGGTCGCGCGACCACCCTGCCATTGGCTAGAAGCGTCTCGCCGTAGGTTTAGCGTGCCGGTTTATCGCTCCGCCGGTGGGATTGGGACAGGAGAATAATCACCTCGCCCGGCCAAACCCACCGTCCATCGATTCTCAACGCCTGCCACGCATCCTTCATCGCTGAGGGCGCGCAGATAGCGCCCGGATCGTTTCAGTTCTATCGCCGCCTGAGCAGTGCTTTTCGACGGTTTGTAGTTTCTCTCGCACGGCGGCTTTCGGAACCGGTGCGTGCTCTAGTCGGTCCCCGGATTGTCTCATCGATCGGATCGACCGAAGGCCTTTCGGTTCAGAGATGCCAGGGTAACGCAGTACCGCGACACGGTTTCCCGGCGGCGCCGCGCTTAACCGACACTTAGCGCGATGTCGTCGCAAGGCCGGCATCACCGAGATTTCCCCGCAGCGCCTCCATCTTGCGGCTTGCATAACCGTGACGTAGCCAGTAGGTCGTGGCGTGTTCGCGGCAGGCGGTGCTGGTGGCTCGTCGGCGAACAGCGAAACGAGTTCCGGGCGCCCCAGCCGCGAGGCAGGACGGCAAATCGTTAGCGTAACACCTGGATCTGTTGGCGGGCGGCAAGGACATCGTCCGACCGGAGGTCCGGAGAGGCCAGCACCGGACACTGCAGGCGCTCGATCTAGCCGTATAGGAGGGTGTTTTTGAAAGCATTCAGGGGCATAGCAGCGGCTTCAGGACTCCGATCGCCTTCCTGTCAACCATAAAAAAGTTTATAAGTTCTAAATAAGGTTTACGGCAGTCCAAAAATTTTTTCGCCGTAAGGTGCGGGATTAGCGTCGCTCACACGTCTTTACGGATTGAGACACGACATGAAAGGAATCCTCATGAACACCGAGAAAGATAATCCCGCCTCTGACCCAAGGGCCACCTTGAACGAGAGGCAAGCCTCGGAACCTGGAACCGCGGAAGGAGCCGAGTTTCCTTCGGCACGCTATTTCCAGATTCATTTCGATTATCTGAATGAGCGACTCCGCGACCTACGCCACCGCCTCAATACATTGCAACAGCAAATCTCCGACTTTCAGCGCGGTTCCGATCACGATCAGGCTGAGGAAAACAAACCCCAGTCTACTCGGACGATCGGTAATGCCGTAGACGGAACACCAAAACACGGTGGGACAGCACCGTACTCCGCAACGCGGCCCTCAGTCGGGCCGACGATTTCGCTCCAACGCGTCGACAAACGCCGGAAGCCGCGGTAAAGAACTGCAAGTGACGTAGCTCCGCTCTTTGGCACGGTCTCAAAGGAATAAGCACTAATTTCTTTTTTCCTTTTCCGAAGACCCATCTTACGACTGTCGATGGCGTCCGGCGGTCCCACTGTCGAGATCCCTTTTTCCTGACCTGGAAGCGTTCGGGCGCGGTCGTGGTGGCCGCGGCTCTTGCCGCCTCGGTGCACGCTTGTTCCTCTTCTGAGATGTCAGCCGCCAAGCCCCCTTGCGTCTCACCGAGACCGAACCGAACAAGCACATCGACATCCTCAGCGTGAAGGTGGATGGACAGCTGCTCCGGACGATAATCTGAGCCCAAAGGCTGGCGCAGGAGTGAACCGAACCCGCTAAGTTCGGCATTTGCGGTCTAATTGCCAAGTTCTCGGGCGCCGTCGGATGTCAGGGATTCGGCTTTCCGAAGCGGACTGTTTGAATCGTAGTTCTGCAACGAATCTCCAGATGAAATATATTTGCCGGTAGACGGTCTGAACGATCATGGAGGTGCTTAGTAATGAATATCGATGTCTCGAATATCCGTAACGACAGGTCCCTTCCCTCTCTCCTTTACCTTTATCTGTGGCCGCTCTGGATCTTTGAAAACGTAAATGCGGGCTCCTTTCTGGAACGCGCTGCGGCTTACCGCCGCAACCGGTCCAAACGGGTCTACCTGCCAGGCTATACGGCAAAATGGACTGTCATTTTCGGGATGCTCCTAGCGATGCTGGCGGCACTCGAAGGCATGGCAAACCTGTTTGCCTCGTGGAAATTCCCGTTCACGCTTCTCGCCTGTGGAACGGGGATATTGGCGATTCTGGCGTTCGTCGTGGTCGTGATGACTATCGCCATCTACTTATTGTTGACCCATTGGGAGTTCTGAGAATCCGCCGAGACGAGTCACCAGGAACGCCAGGGTGTTCATTTCGGTTCCACCCCGTCCAGCGCAGTGGAATGCCAACCGGTACTACCGATCCGCGACACGGCAGTCCTTCTCCGTTCGCCGGCTTTCCTTAACTAAGCCCCCTTTACTGAAGAGTATTGGCGGATAATCGCGTCGACTACTGTGGAATGAATGAAACCTAGCTTAATCGAAGAACCTTGCCGAACGCACACGATTGTGATCGGTGCTCTTCGAATCTCCTTGAGAGGTGTAAGCGATGCTGAGACAAAAAATTTCAGAACGGCTGAAAGCCAATGCCAAGACGCTCACCGAGAGCGATATCAAGCGAGTCATCGAGAAGGCCGACGATTTGAAACGAACGTTCGAATCCAACGGCTCTCTCGGCTGTTTCCTGAAAGATGTCAAATTGATGATCGCGCTGGTGAGGGACTACCGGAACGGCACTTATCGCCAAATTCCCTGGTATGCGCTTTCCGCCGTCGCCGCCGCCCTGCTCTATGTCTTGAGTCCGGTTGATTTGATTCCGGATGTCGTCCCTGTTCTGGGATTCACCGACGATGCGCTGATGATGAGCGTTTGTCTGCTCCTGGTCGAACAGCAGTTGGCCGAATACGAAACCCGCACGGCCGAAACGTCGACCTGAGTCCGAAGGGCTCCGCGCATCGAACCGCCTCGCTCGAAAGCGCCCCCTAGATCAGCGCGCCGGACACATGACTAGGTAACCCCACGTATTGTTCCAGGTCCTTGGCCGCGATCTAATACCCTCCACTCGGCTCCGGCGTCGGCCACGGCCCGCGGGGTGAGCGGAATGCCGCGCCGAGTGCGAAGCGGGATGTTTCGCCCCAGAGCGCCAAGGGAGCTGCGGCTTTCTGGATGTTTCCAAGGACGGCAAATGCATGCACTGTGTGATGATGGGGGCTGGCGGGCGGGAGGCCGCCCGGGCTCGCCGGAATCCGGCGTGAACACGGAAGTTCTGCCCGTCATCGCACAGTCGCTTTCCCGCGAATAGACACCCTGCCATGATCCACATTTCATCGTCGTCACGATTACCGCGCTGGACAAAGACAGCCGCCCGCATCTTCGTCGCCGTACAATTGCTCAAAGCCGTTTCCGGGCTCGGGATCGGCGGCCCGGTGGCGCGGGCTATGGCGTTCACGAAGGTCATCCGGATCCTCGGGAACCTACGGCGCACCTGACCCGTCGCTTCACGAACGGCGTCGACCTTCAATCACCCACCTTTGGCGTAGCATTTTCGCCGCCTCGACCATATTCGCCAGGGCCTGCTCCACTTCCGGCCATCCGCGCGTCTTGAGCCCGCAGTCAGGATTGACCCAAAGCCGCTCGGGCGAAATCGCTTCGCACGCTTTTTGGAGAAGGCGCAGCATCTCCTCCTTGTTCGGCACGCGGGGGGAATGGATGTCGTAGACGCCCGGGCCTATGTCGTTGGGATAGCGGAATTCCCGGAAGGCGGCCAGCAAATCCATCCCCGAACGGGAGGTTTCGATGGTGATCACGTCGGCGTCCATATCGGTGATGGCGGGCAGAATGTCGCCGAACTCCGAGTAGCACATATGGGTGTGGATCTGGGTATCGTCCCCGACGCCGGATGATGCCAGGCGAAACGCTTTTACCGCCCAGTCCAGATAGTCGTCCCAGTCGCGCCGCTTGAGCGGCAAGCCTTCGCGGATCGCGGGTTCGTCGATCTGTATGGCGGCGACGCCGGCTTGCTCGAGGTCTCCCACTTCGTCGCGAATAGCCAGAGCGATTTGGAAAGCGGTGACCGCTCGGGGCTGATCGTCGCGCACGAAGGACCACTGCAGCATGGTTACGGGGCCGGTCAGCATGCCCTTGACCGGCTTCCGGGTCTGCCTTTGGGCATAGGCGATCCATTCCACGGTCATGGGCTTGGGTCTCGATACGTCGCCGACGATGATCGGCGGCTTGACGCAGCGAGAGCCGTAACTCTGTACCCAGCCCTGTCGGGTGACGGCGAAACCTTCCAACTGCTCGGCGAAATACTCCACCATGTCGTTGCGCTCGGCCTCGCCGTGCACCAGGAGATCCAGGCCGAGGGCTTCCTGCTTGCGTACCGCTTCGCGTATGGCCTTGCGCATAATTTCCCGGTATTGGGCTTCGCTTCGCTCGCCTTTGCGGTAATCGGCGCGGGCCTTGCGGATGTCCGGGGTCTGCGGAAAGGAGCCGATCGTAGTGGTGGGAAAGAGAGGCAGCCGCAGCCTTTCCCGCTGCAACGGGATCCTTTCGGGAAACGGTGAATAACGCCGGAAATCCGCTTCCGTCAGTTTTTCGAGTCGGGCCGCGACCGCCGGATTGTGAATCTTCGGCGAGGTCGCCCGCTCTCGCAAGGCGCGAGCCTGGGTTTCCAATTCGCTTCGGACCGCCTCGACACCCAGCCGCAAGCCTTTGTCTAAGATCGCCAACTCTTCGAGCTTCTGTACGGCGAAAGCCAGCCAGCTCTTGATCTCGGGGTCCAGCTCGGACTCTGCCTCCAGATCCAGCGGCACATGGAGCAGCGAACAGCTCGGCGCGATCCACAGGCGCTCGCCCAAGGCCGCGCGAGCAGTCTCGGCCAGCGCCAGCGCCCGTCCGAGATCCGTGCGCCAAACATTGCGACCGTCGATGAGTCCGAGCGATAGGATCTTGTCCGAAGGATACCCGTCCAGAAAATCCGACACCTGCTCCGGCGCTGCGACCGCATCGATGTGCAGGCCGCTCACCGGCAGGGTTTTCATCAATTCCGCACGATCCGCCGCCGACTCGAAATAGGTCGCGAGAAGAATCTTCGGCCCCGACGCCAGCGTGCGGTAGGCTTCCCGATAACCTGCGAGCCAGTCCGCAGGCAGATCGAGCACCAGGGCCGGCTCGTCCATCTGTACCCAGGCGACACCCTGCTCCTCGAGCCGCCCGAGGATTTGGGCATAGACCGGCAGCAAGCGGGGCAACAGCTCCAACCGGTCGAAACCCTCGTCCTTCGCCTTGCCCAGAAACAGATAAGTCAGAGGCCCGATCAGCACGGGCTTGACGTTGAGTCCAAGAGCCTTAGCCTCCCCCACCTCCTCGAACAGCCATTCCGCGCCCAGGTGAAACACTGTGTCGCGACGGAATTCAGGGACGATGTAGTGGTAGTTGGTATCGAACCATTTGGTCATCTCCATGGCCGGTTGGTCCTGGTTGCCCCGGGCCAATTCGAAATAGCGGTCGAGACCCGGGGGCTCGTGGCCGATGCCGAAGCGTTCCGGAACGGCGCCGAGCAACACCGTCATGTTCAGCATCTGATCGTAGTAGGCGAAATCGCCCACCGGCACCAGGTCGATCCCTGCCCTGCGCTGCAGCGTCCAATGCCGCTCGCGAAGCTGTCGGCCGATTTCGGTCAAATCCGAAAGGCCGATCTTGCCGGTCCAGTAGGCTTCCAGCGCCTGCTTCAACTCGCGCCGGGCGCCGATGCGAGGAAATCCTAAAGAATGCGTCACCGCCATGATTCCTGCTCCTCTTTAATTACGGATCAATTCGGAACTGGCATGATCGGTTCCCGATGATTATTATTCAAACTCATTGTTTTCATAATCTTCATCGATTTCATTCATGATCCAGTCGATTTTGGAGCTTCGCCACTTGCAGACGCTGCTGGCGCTCGTGGAAACCGGCACCTTGTCCCGCGCCGCGACGCGGCTCTATCTCACCCAGTCGGCGATCTCGCACCAGATCAAGCAGCTGGAGGAGCACTACGGCGTCAGCCTGTTCGAGCGCAAAAGCCAGCCGCTGCGGCTGTCGCCGGCCGGACAGCGCCTGCACACGCTGGCGGAAACGGTCATGAAGCTGGTCGGAGAGGCGGAGCGGGACGTCGCCCGCATCGCCCAGGGCGAAGCCGGGCAGCTCCGCATCGCGGTGGAGTGTCATACGTGCTTCGATTGGCTCATGCCGGCCATGGATCAGTTCCGCGAGCATTGGCCGGAAATCGAGCTGGACCTGGTCTCGGGCTTTCACGCCGACCCATTGGCCCTACTGTTGGAAAATCGAGCGGAACTGGTGGTGGTTTCCGAGCCGCAGCCGCGCTCCGGGCTGGTTTTCCACCGGCTGTTCAGTTTCGAAATCGTCGGACTGGTATCGCGGCAGCATCCGTTCGCGTCCAAGCCCTTTCTGAAACCAGAGGATTTCGCCGAAGAAACATTGATCAGCTATCCGGTGCCGGACGACATGCTGGACATCGTGCGCAAGGTGTTGAAACCGGTTGGGATAGAGCCGAAGCGGCGCACCGCCGAGCTGACCGTGGCCATTCTGCAGCTCGTCGCCAGCCGACGCGGCATCGCGGCCTTGCCCAACTGGACGGTGCAGAGCTATCTGGAGCGCGATTATGTCTTGGCAAAACCGATCGGCAAGACAGGTCTGTGGAGCGCATTATATGCCGCGACCACGGAGTCCGCGGCGGCGTCGGCCTTCATGCTGGATTTCCTGGACACCGTGCGTTCCAGCAGCTTCCGAAATCTGCGGGGGCTTCAGCCGCTGCCGTAACCGGACGGACCCGTTCGAAAACGGCTCATACGTATTTTTACGTGCTTACACGGCGTGCAAAGCACGATTGAATGAAACCCTCTATAGCCTAATCACGCCGAATGGTTGATCTCCTCAGTCACGGTCCCTGCGCATTCCGGCATCGATCGCATCGATTCGTCATCGAGTTCGGTTCCGCTCGACACTATCCACATTTTGACGCGGTTTGAGCGTATAATGGATAAATCTTCCACAACCATGAATCCACGATTGTCCCAATCAAGCACCAAAATTCCCCTCGGTACAGCAGTACTGTATAAACCCAAAAGGCCCCGCTTTTTCAAGGATTCCCATCTGCCAGGCCAACCCGCCATCATCAAGCGCTACTCGCGCTTCAACAGCGGCGACTGTTTCATAGAATTTCCTTCTGGCGGCATTTTGCGGGTGCCCGAGAGCGATATCGAACCGGTCGTAACATAGCTACCACCCGACGGATTCACTGCCTTCCCGCGGTCGCGCTCGAAGCGTTGTGAATAACGTCTTGGCAATCAAGATGCAAACCTCTGGCCGAGCGGCGTAATGTCGCGAAGGGATTCGCGACCTACAGCGGCACGGTCGTAGCTCGGCAATCATTTGCCGACGAACCTGTTTGCCCAACGGCTCTGTCGGGACTGGATACCAATCCTATTGGTTTCGTTCGGCTGCACGCGCGGCGATGGCGGTATCTGGGAAGTCCGAAAAAACGCCATCGACGCCAAGGCGGTAAAACTGCCGGTATTCTTCCAGCGGATCGCCGCCATAGTCAGTCGCCAAGTATTGGGGGTCGTTGCGGAAAGTCCAAGCGTGAACGAACAGACCGGCTTTGTGTGCATCCCGGATCACAGAGCTTGGGGCGAGAAGTTTAGCTTCCGACTCATCCGCGCCGGCGCGCGCGATAGCGCCAACCAGATAGCGTTTCCACGGCCCAATGCCGTCCGCATAGGTTCTGATCTCGGCCAAGCCGTCTTCGGTCAGCAAATCCGCGTAAGTGCGGGAATCTCCGCCCGCTTCGAAATCGTATGGACGGCCCGGCAGCGGGCTTCCGTCCGCCCCGAGACCGACTCCGTCGATGAGTTGCACCAGCCGCACGCCGGTCATTTTCCTCAAGGCTCTTAAATTGGCTGTCTCGAAGGACTGAATGACCACGGGAGCGGTTCTGTCGGCCCATCCATGCCGCTTCAGCGTTTCGACTAGTTTTTCCTCCAGCGGCAGGCCGACCGACCTGTGATAACTGGGATGCTTAGTCTCCGGATAGATGCCGATGACGCGCCCGCGCCGCTCGCTCTCGCGTTTTGCCAATGAAATCACCTCTTCGAACGTTGGGATTTCGAAAAGGTCGTTGAATTGCTGGGGGCGAAATGGAAGACGTTGCCTTGCTCGTAGCGTTTTGATTTCTGCAAGCGTGAAGTCGTCGGCGAACCAGCCTTCAACGCTCGTTCCATCAATCACCTTGGTCGTCCGCCGTGCAGCAAACTCCGAGTGGTCGGAAACGTTCGTCGTTTCGGTGATGTTCAGCTCGTGGCGCACGATCAAAACGCCGTCCTTGGTGGACACGAGATCGGGTTCGATGAAGTCCGCTCCCTGTTCGATCGCGCGTTCATAGGCAGCCAGCGTGTGTTCGGGCAAATAGCCGCTGGCGCCTCGGTGGGCAATGACGATGGGAGGCATTCCGTTTAAGGTCGGAAAGACGAAGTCACGAGCACAGCCGTTCATAAACACAATGCACCATACGCCAACTCCAAGCCACAGGAACCTTTCCAAACACGCTCCCGCCACGTCACGTCGAGGGTCGATGGGGTTCTCCGGCCGCGATCTCACCGATTTCCACCGTCACCAGACACACGTCATCCTCGAACTGACCTTGCGCCGAAAAATCCTGAACGCGGTTGATCAAATCCCGGATCAAAGCCTGACCCGATTGTTTCACGTTTGATTCCACCAGAGCCAGCAGCCGCTCCTGCCCCAGCAGCTCGCTATCCTGTCCGCGGATCTCGAACAATCCGTCGGTGAAGAGCACAACCGCGTCTCGCGCCCTCAGTTCGATGCTCCCGGTGCGGTAGTTCACGCCGGGGCGGACGCCAAGGACGCCGCCGTTGCTCGATTGCACGCAGTCCAGGTGCATTACCTGCCCAGTTTGCCGGCACAGATGAATGGGGCAAGGATGTCCGGCATTGGCGTAACGAAACTCGCCGGCACCGACGTCGATCACCAAGGAAAAGGCGGAGGCAAAAGTCGACAGACTGCTACCCCTCAACATGTCGCAAAAGTCACCGTTGAGCGCCGTCAGCAATCTTCCCGGATCGGCAGCCTCTTCGCGATGGTTCTGAATCAAGGCCCTCATCATAGCCATCACCAAAGCGGCCTGCACGCCGTGCCCCATCACGTCGGCGATAAAAACGGCGATCGCTGTATCGGAGATAGGGAAAACGTCGAAAAAATCCCCGCTCACCAGGCCAAAAGGCGCATAGTGGCTGAATATGCGTACCGCGCTGGCATCCTGCGCGACGTCGGGAGGGATGGTCGGCAGAGTCCGCGGTAGCATGGCCAATTGCACTTCGCGAGCCATGCGCAGATCTTCCGTCAACTGCTGATTGCGCCTGCCAATCTCATCCTGCTTTTGCTCCAACTCCACGATGCTCTGCATCAGCAGCCGGGTCTGGAGGCGAACTAGGGTTTGTACCGAAATAAGCCCTAGGAATGCGCAACGGTCATCGACCAGTAGCACGTCCTGATTGAAGCTTTCGCCGGTACGCAAGAACACGCGCTGAAGCACGTCGGACCAACCCTGCTTGACATTGATCGACAAAGGCTGCGCAACCAGATGATCGCGGACCGGGGTCCTTCCGAACAGCGCAAATCCGTACTGCGAGCCGAGACGCATGGCGATCTCGTGGCGCGCACAAAGACCGACCACGCGCTGGCGGTCAAGCACGGCCATGAAACTGACGTTGGTCTGACGAAACTTTTCCTGCACGCTCGCCAGATCCTCATTCTGCTGGACGCAGGTTCGGTGGTCGACTAGGGCTTCCCAATCGATACTCCCGATCTCCGAAATCGATTCCATGAGGCCGATCGGGTTCTGTCCCGTCTCCAAATCGCTCATCCCCAAGATTTCCGCGCCTCGCCATTCCCGCTCATGAGACTTTATCTTACCCGAATCGAACCTTGCCGACGTGCGGAATATCCGAGTTCTCCGGACGATCTCCAACGCCCGGCAGCGTTTCGAAAAACGAAACTTTCATGCCGGTTTTTACTCGAAGTGTCGACTTCTCGTTTAGAATTTACTGTTATGCCGACTATGGGCTATCCGGAAACCGCCGATCCGTTCCGACCGCTCCGAATCATGAATGCCAGACGCAGACTCCAACGTAACCGGCAACGGCGCCGGCTAGCCGGCGTTTGCGCCGGCATCGCCGATTATTTCGGCGTCGACGTTACGCTGGTACGCTTTCTGTTCGTCCTGTCCGTGTTCTTTTCGTTCAGTCTGACGGTGTGGATCTATCTGGCGCTCTGGCTTCTCCTGCCCGCCGGACCCGAGACACCGATGCCGGACGTCTCCTGGCGTCTGTCAAGGGAACTCAAGCGAATCGAGAAACTGGTTCGCAAAGCCCATCGGCGGTTGCCCGCCTCGATCGCCGACGACATTCAGGAAACCTTTGACGTCATCAAACTCATCGCGCCGCATTTCGAAAACATCGCTCTCGCTCCGAGGACGGTCGACTCGCTCCGGGAGCAAGCTTTACGGCGGTTTCCGTCCGTCTTGAAACACATGCTGTCCTGCCCGGAAAACCTGCCTCCTTTCAAGCGTGCCCAACTTGAACTCGCCGAGTTGAAGGGCCAACTTCAACGCGCGGCGAACGATTTGCTCGATCAGGAGATACACCGAACTGCTTGGAACGCCGATCTGATTTCGCCGCAGGTCAGGTTATGGAAAGAACGGCTCGCGCCGCTTAGGGAGACGCTGCGCCAGCGTGCGGGTGAAAATACCTTGTGTCTGCTGCAACAAATCGAGGAAAAACTAGCCTTTCTCATGGAGCGGACGGAAAGCGGAGCCGATGATCTGTTCGACCTGACGCCTTTCGAAGTGCGAAAAATCGCATTCGATTACCTGCCGGACACCGTCAACCAATATTTGCAGCTTCCGCCGAGCATGGCGCGATCCCAAAAATTGAGCAGCGGTAAGACCGCCGAGGAATCGCTCAATGATCAACTGAACCTGCTTGACCATGCCCTGCACGACCTCGCCAAGAGTCTGTTCGAAAAGGATGCCCAAGGTTTGCTGGTACACGGACGATTCCTCAAGGAAAAATTTGCCGAACAAACCTTCCGGCTGTCGGATTGAGGCGCCGTTGCGGCCGACTGTCGGCATTTAGCTGCCATCGATCGGAACAATGGTTTCAGTTCGTCGCTCGACGAATTTTTATGCGTCAAAACCGCGTTTGCCGCCGTGGCCGTTGAGTTACAATATGCTATTCACCAACCAGCCTGTAGGTTCGTTTTATGTTTAGCAAGGGTATGGAGATCGCGGGATTCGACGATGAACTGTGGTCTGCGATCCAAAACGAAGAAAAAAGACAAGAAGACCATATCGAGCTGATCGCTTCCGAAAATTATGCAAGTCCCCGCGTATTGCAAGCACACGGTACCGTGCTCACCAATAAATACGCCGAGGGCTATCCCGGCAAGCGCTACTATGGCGGCTGTGAATACGTAGACGTCGTCGAAAGCCTGGCCATTGAACGCGCAAAGAAGCTGTTCGGCGCCGATTTCGCCAACGTTCAGCCACATTCAGGCTCCCAGGCCAACGCCGCGGTTTACATGGCCTTGCTCCAACCGGGCGATACCTTACTCGGCATGAGCCTCGCCCACGGCGGCCATCTCACCCATGGTGCCAAGGTCAACTTCTCGGGCAAAATTTATAACGCCGTCCAGTACGGTCTTGATCCGGCCACCGGCTATATCGATTACGACCAGGTCGAAACCTTGGCGAAGGAGCACCGGCCGAAAATGATCGTCGCTGGTTTCTCGGCCTATTCCAGAATCGTCGAGTGGCAGCGTTTCCGCGATATCGCGGATTCGGTCGGCGCTTATCTGGTCGTGGACATGGCGCATGTCGCGGGGCTGGTCGCGGCTGGCGTCTATCCCAGCCCGGTACAGATCGCCGACGTCACCACGACGACCACTCACAAGACCCTGCGCGGCCCTCGTGGCGGCTTGATCCTGGCCAAAACCAACCCGGAGATCGAGAAAAAGCTGAACTCATTGGTCTTCCCCGGCATCCAGGGCGGGCCCCTGATGCATGTGATCGCAGCCAAGGCCGTTGCCCTGAAAGAAGCCGCTCAACCCGAGTTCAAGCAGTACCAGACCAAAGTCGTCGAAAACGCGCGCGCGATGGCGCAGCGCTTCATCGATCGTGGCTACAAAATCGTTTCAGGCGGCACCGACAACCACCTGTTCCTGGTCGATTTGATCGAGAAGGGCCTTACCGGCAAGTTAGCGGAGGAAACCCTCGGTCGGGCCAACATCACCGTGAACAAGAATGCGGTTCCGAACGACCCGCAGTCGCCCTTCGTCACCAGCGGTATTCGCGTTGGCACGCCGGCCGTTACCACCCGCGGCTTCACCAAGCTCGACTGTGAAACCTTGGCCGACTGGATGTGTGACGTGCTCGACGAGCCGCAGAGCGAGGCGGTTATCGAGCGGGTGAAAGAGGACGTGCTTCAGCTTTGCCGCAGATATCCCGTCTACGCGCACTGAGCGTTTTCTTAGGACGCGCGAGGAAGTTCTCGACCCGCGCCGTTCCGCCTATGACCATCCAGTAATGCGCTGTCCGTTTTGCGGTGCTCAAGATACTAGAGTCATCGACTCCCGATTGTCCCAAGAGGGCGATCAGGTGCGCCGGCGCCGTGAATGCACCGAATGCAAGGAACGCTTCACGACCTATGAGGCGGCAGAACTCAACATGCCCAGGGTGATCAAGACCAATGGCAGCCGGGAGCCGTTCCGGGAGGAAAAGCTGCGTGCCGGCATTCTACGCGCGCTTGAAAAGCGTCCGGTCGGTAGCGACCGCATTGAAGCGGCAATCAATCGCATTAAGAAAAAATTACTGGCTCGCGGCGAGCGGGAGGTTTCTTCCCGATTCATCGGCGAAAGCGTCATGCAGGAACTCGGCGAACTAGACCATGTCGCTTATGTGCGGTTTGCCTCGGTGTACCGAAGTTTCCAGGACGTGAACGAATTTCGCGAGGTCATAGACCGCCTCGAGAGACAGCCCCATCCGAACGAGAAACGGGATCAGCCGGACTTGTTCGACGACGAGTCGGAGCCCTGACCCGATGGAGCTTTCCCCTAAGGTATTTTCCCGCGAGGATGCGGAGTTCATGTCTCGTGCGCTGCATTTGGCCGAGCGGGGTTTGTACACGACCGATCCCAATCCGCGGGTCGGCTGCGTGATCGTGAAAGACGGCCGGATCGTCGGCGAAGGCTGGCATCGACAGGCAGGCGGACCGCATGCTGAAATCGAAGCCCTACGCATGGCGGGCGATCTGGCCCGAGGCGCGACCGCTTATGTCAGCCTGGAACCATGTTGTCATCATGGTAAAACGCCTCCCTGTACCGAGGCCTTAATATCTGCTGGAATCGCCCGCGTGGTGGCCGCCATGAGAGATCCGAATCCGCAGGTCGAGGGCGAGGGTTTGACGAGACTCCGCGAAGCCGGCGTGGAGGTCGGCTGCGGGCTTTTGGAAAATGCCGCGGCGGCATTGAATCCCGGGTTCTGCAAGCGCATGAAGACCGGTCGTCCCTATATCCGCAGCAAGCTGGCCATGAGCTTGGACGGACGCACCGCGCTCTCCTCCGGAGAAAGCAAATGGATTACCAGCGAAGACGCCCGGCGCGACGCCCATCGCTTGCGGGCTAGAAGTTCCGCTATCCTGACCGGTATCGGCACTGTGCTCCAGGACGACCCGCAATTGACGGTGCGCTTGCCAGAAACGGCGGGAGACATTTTGCCGCCAGCGCGTATCGTTCTCGATTCCCGGCTGCGCATATCTGCCGCCATGCGTCTCGCCGGCGGGCAGAAACGCACGGTGGTCTTGACGACCGTATCGGACAAGGACCAAATTCGGACTTTGTCGGACCATTTCGACATCGAAACCCTGCCCGCGGCGCCGAACGGATGCCTGGACCTGACGGCGGTCGTCGATTGGCTTGGACGTCGCGAATTCAACGAAGTTCTGGTCGAGGCCGGCCCGACTCTGAACGGCGCCCTGCTTCGGGAAAAGCTTGTGGACGAGTGGATCGTTTATCTCGCCCCCGTGGTTTTGGGCAACCAGGCCCGAGGGTTGTTCGAGCTGCCCAATGTGGCGAGCATGGCCGAACGGTTCGAACTGACCATCGGCGACGTGCGTCGGATCGGGAGCGATCTCCGCCTGACCTTGCGCAATTAAATTTAACTCACTCGCGAGCTCTTTATGTTCACCGGCATTATCCAAGCGATCGGAACTATTACCCGCATCGAGCCCAGAGGCGGCGACTGCCGCTTAACGGTCGCCACCGGTAAACTACCCTTCGAGGACGTGAAACTCGGCGATAGCATTGCTGTCAGCGGTGTATGCCTGACGGTCGTCGAACTCGGGGATCGGCTTTTTGCTGCCGACGTCTCGCGCGAAACCCTTTCACGGACCACGCTCGGCGAAGCCAAGGTCGGAACCCATGTGAATCTGGAGCTCGCTCTACTGCCGACCACTCGGCTCGGCGGTCATCTCGTCAGCGGTCATGTCGATGGTATCGGCACAGTGGTCGACAAGCACAGCGACGCTCGATCGGTTCGGTTCATGATCGAAACCCCGTCCGACTTAGCCAAGTATATTGCCGAAAAAGGTTCGGTCTGCGTCGACGGGATCAGCTTGACGGTCAACGAGGTGAATGGCAATCGATTCGGCGTCAATATCGTACCGCACACTTTGGCCGAAACCACTCTGGGTGAAACGGTCACGGGACGGCGGGTCAACCTGGAAGTCGATATCATCGCCCGTTATCTGGAGAGGCTCCTGCTCGGCGATCGCGCCGCCGAAAGCGGCCCGGTCATCACCGAAGAACTCCTCAGAAACACCGGTTTTATCACCTGACTATGAACAGCATCGAAGAAATCATTGAAGATATCCGCCTCGGAAAAATGGTGGTCATCATGGACGATGAGGATCGCGAGAACGAAGGCGATCTCGTCATGGCAGCCGTCCATACCCGCCCGGAAGACATCAACTTCATGGCGCGCTACGGTCGCGGATTGATCTGTCTGACGCTCACCCGCGAGCGCTGCCAACAACTGCACTTGCCCTTGATGGTGAACGAGAACAAAACGCCGCACTCCACCAATTTCACCGTCTCCATAGATGCCGCGACCGGCATCACCACCGGCATTTCCGCCGCGGACCGCGCCCGCACCATTCTCTGCGCCGTGGCACCGGACGCCAAACCCGAAGACCTGGTCCAGCCAGGCCATGTTTTTCCGTTGATGGCGCAGCCGGGAGGGGTGCTCAACCGAGCGGGGCACACCGAGGCCGGCTGTGATTTCGCCCGCTTGGCTGGGCTCGAACCCGCCGCCGTTATCGTGGAGATCCTCAACGAGGACGGATCCATGGCGCGCGGCCGCGACTTGGAGAAATTCGCGAAAGAACACGGCCTCAAGATCGGCACGATCGCCGATCTGATTCACTACCGCATCCAAAACGAAAAAACAGTGGAGCGGATCTGTTCGTGCGATTTTCCGACCGAATTCGGCCAATTCCGCTTGCACGCCTACCAGGACCAAGTCGATAAACGCCTGCATCTCGCCCTCACCATGGGAAAAGTCGCCGGCGACGAGCCCGTGCTGGTGCGCGTGCACGGACGCAACCTTTTGAATGATCTCTTCGGTGCCCGACGGAGGGATGTTGGGCTGCCTCTGCGTACCGCCATGAAGTATATCGCCGATGAAGGACGCGGCGTTCTGGTCGTCATCCGCAAGGAGGAGGACGATAAATTCCTGGTCGAGCGCATACACCAGTATCAAATGGAAGATAACGGCATCGAAATGGCTGTCGACATGACGAAGACCGACGATTGGCGCACAACCGGAACGGGTGCCCAGATTCTGGCCGACCTGGGTGTGCGCAAACTCCGTGTACTAGGTGCGCCGAAAAAATACCTGGGGCTGTCCGGCTACGGCCTCGAAGTCGTCGAATACGTTTCCCAAGACTAAGAGAGAACAACGATGTCCGATATCAAGACTTATGAAGGCCAGCTTATGGTCCAAGGCGCCCGTTTCTGCATCGTGGCGTCCCGTTTCAATGGCTTCATCGTCGACCATTTGGTGGCTGGCGCCTTAGATGCGTTGTTGCGGCACGGGGCTAAGAAGGAAGATATCCATCTGGTCAAAACACCGGGGGCTTATGAGCTGCCGCTGGCAGTGCAGAAAGCAGCGGCATCGAAACGCTACGACGCCATCGTGGCCGTTGGCGCGGTCATTCGCGGAGCCACGCCGCATTTCGATTATGTTGCCGGCGAATGCGTCAAAGGTATCAGCAGCATCTCGCTCAAACACGAGATCCCGATCGCCTTCGGGGTGCTTACAGTGGACACCATAGAACAGGCGATCGAGCGGGCCGGAACCAAGGCCGGCAACAAAGGCGCCGAAGCGGCCTTGTCTGCGATAGAGATGGTCAATTTGTTGAACCAGATGGCCCTGGCATGAGCAATGCGAAAACGCTGGCGAGGCGCTGTGCGGTACAGGCCATTTATCAATGGCAGTTGAGCGATGCCGATCTCTCGTCAATCGAGGCCCAGTTTCTCACCGAATTGAAGGAGGCCAAAATCCTGCTCAGACGATACAAGAGCGGATACACGCTGACCGATCAAGAACAGAGTCTTCTCGAAGAATCGCTCGAGAAATACTGCCGCCAGCGAGAAACGGAAGAGGAACAACCCCAGACGCTCGACAACCTCATCGAGCAGTGCTGCGCGCCCGACATCAACGCCCGGCATTTCAAGGAACTGCTGCACGGGGTACCCCAACACCTACACGCGATCGATGCTGCAGTAAGCGAATTCGCCGATCGCCCGGTGGCCGAAATCGATCCGGTGGAGCGGGCCATTCTAAGAATCAGCGTGTACGAACTCCTGTACCGCCTGGAAATACCGTATCGGGTGGTGCTGAACGAAGGCATCGATCTCGCCAAGCATTTCGGAGCTGCGGAAAGCCATAAATACATCAACGGGATTCTCGATCGGGTAGCCCGCAAACACCGCATGGCGGAAATAGAAGCGCAGCATAAAGCCTAACGATTCGGGCAGTCTCCCTATCAACACACAGCCATGGCTTTAGGTGAGTTCGAACTGATTCGCCGGTTTTTCGCAGAGCCAAAGGTCAAGCATCCGTCCACGGTTTTAAGCGTCGGCGACGATTGTGCGTTACTGCAAATCGAGCAAGGCCAAGACCTGGTCGTAACCACCGACACGATGGTGGAAGGTGTGCATTTCCTGCCCGATGTTGACCCGGAAAATCTAGGCCATAAGTTATTGGCCGTTAATCTCAGCGATCTCGCCGCGATGGGCGCAGAACCCAGATGGGCCACGCTCGCACTGACCCTTCCTCATTGCGACGAAGCCTGGCTGCAAGGCTTCGCGAGAGGTTTTTTTGGCTTGGCCGAGCGTTATGGTGTCGAGTTGATCGGCGGAGATACCACACGTGGACCTTTGACCCTCACGGTCCAAGCCATGGGTCTCGTCGAGCGCGACCGGGCACTACGCCGGTCAGGCGCCCTCCCCGGCGACCTGATTTACTTGACCGGTGAGTTGGGCGCGGCAGGCATGGGACTCAAGATTCTCCAAGGAAAAACAGCCATCGAAGACCCAACAGCAATACGGCATCTCGAAAGACCGGAACCCCGAGTCGACATCGGCTTGAAACTGCGCGGATTGGCGAGCAGTTGTATCGACGTATCTGACGGGCTGGCCGCCGATCTGTGGCATATTCTGGAAGCTAGCGGCGTAGGTGCAACGCTCGATTGGGAGCAGCTGCCCTTGCCAGATGGGGTGCGCCGTTACCTCGCTGAAACGGGCGACTGGAGTATGCCTCTCTCGGCAGGCGACGATTACGAACTTTGTTTTACCGTTCCACCGGCAAATCGCGATGAGTTGGAGGCCCGCCTTAGATCGGTAGCTTGTCCATACGCCCGGATCGGCCGCATCGAGCCTCAGGCACGGCTGATGTTGTTCAAAGATGGCCGATCTATTGAACTTTCCCGTAACGGTTATCAGCATTTTTCAAATGACTAGCCAGGCCAGGAAAACAAAAACCCAGCGCACCGTAAAACCGGCAGAAATCTTCAGCGATCCCGTGTGTTTCCTAGCTTTCGGCTTTGGTTCCGGACTTTCGCCGATTGCACCCGGAACCTTCGGAACACTCGCCGCCATCCCGATCTATTGGCTTGTGGCTGGCCTAGGCAGACCGCTTTACGCGTCCATAGTCATCGCCCTCGCGATCGCCGGCGTTTATATCTGCGGACGATGCGAGCGACGGCTGGAGGTTCAAGATCACCCAGGCATCGTCTGGGATGAAATCATCGGCTTCCTGATCACCATGATGTTCGCGCCGGCGTCCTGGCAATGGGTGCTCCTAGGCTTCCTGGCTTTCCGCCTCTTCGACATCTGGAAACCATGGCCCATTGGCGATTTGGACCGCACCATCCATGGCGGGCTCGGCGTCATGCTCGACGATCTGTTGGCCGGCGTTTACGGAGCCGCTTGCCTGGTTATGCTTCGAAACGGATTCGGAATCTAAGAGCCCTACCCCACTACCCCGAAACCTTCGGCTCCGCTCCGGGTGAACGGCTTACTGCAATCAGAGCTAAGACCTTAACTTGTGTTGTCCGATGTTAACGTTTAATTGCATCGAAGCCTCGTTTCCGGTATAGTATTTGAGATCGACGCGGGGTGGAGCAGTCTGGTAGCTCGTCGGGCTCATAACCCGAAGGTCGTAGGTTCAAATCCTGCCCCCGCAACCACCGTTATCTGACTCAGGGCGGCACAGCCGCCTTTGAGTTCTGTCCACAAATGGCCGTTTTCCGGCACTAGCTTGATTTCTTCCCCCAGAATGCTCCTCAGCGCTTCACGCGCGTCGGCGACGTCTTCGATCCTTTCCAGCCGTTAAGCCAGGGTGCGGTAAATCTCTTTGGCTCTGGGCAGCATTTGGGTCGGCTGCCAGTTCTCGATTTCTTTCATTCTCCGTTTAGCCTCATCGAGCCGAGCCTAGGCATCCCAAGCACAAAGCTCCTGACAATGTGGCCGCCAGCAGTCGCAGATGATTATGTTCGCCTTGGCGCTCTGCAATCCAGAATTTCTGCCTCGTGACTACAACGATTGCGAACCGGAGGACCGCTGGCGCCGGTTGGATGATGTGCAGCGCGAAGCTGTTGTTTCATGGTGGAGAAGTTAATGCGCTATCAACTGTACATAGGTCCTCCCTATCTGAGCGGCCTTAGAGAAGTAAATCTGGTCACTACCGATCCATTCACCGAGCGAAAAAGCTTGGCGCGGTTGGATGAGGTACTCGCCGCCGCTTATGCCGGGCGAGTTCCGATAGTGTCCACGGTTAGGGCGCCTGAGTACGGGCAATTGCTTGGGCCGTTTAACCTTTTGACGCCAACCCTTTTAAGAACCTGGTGGACCGCAAACAACAGATCGGTTCCCTAGCAGCTTTTTTTTGTCACCGAATCAAACACGGACGGATAGACTTGCGGCTCGATTCCCTGTCGGATTTGGTCACGATGCCGCTGGCACAGTCCAATTTCGATAACTTGGCCCGCATGCTGAAGCTTGTGGACTACCGCCGAGGGTAACCGGCATCGAGCGCCTTTTGTCGTTTTAGCCTGACACTGCTTGTCGCCCTGCCACAGTTCAAGTGGTTCGGGTGCGGGCTGGGTTTCGGGGACTACTTCGAGAACTTCGCCCAGGCGCTTTTCGATAAATTGCTCGATCTCCCCGACCAAGTGCGCCGGGACTCGCATTGTTCGGGTTTCGCAGTTCCACTTCGAATTCCGCCCAGCCTCGGTCCGTTTTCCGCCTTGTGTCATCACGTGCAGATTGAATTTGTTACGAAATCAATCTACGCCATGTAAGCCGATACTGTCACGCCCCCTTACATCTCAAATAAGCCTCACCGGTGCTCCATAACCGGCTAGCTGCCGATCGGCCGTCAACAGGGTCAAACTCTCAACGCGCGCCTGTGCCAACAAAAGACGATCGAAAGGATCTTTATGCAGTAACGGGAGAGTTTCGATAGCGATGGCGTGTTCGCCGGTAACAGGTAGCTCTCGGTAGCCGCTGAGAGGGAGCATGCGCCATAGGCGATGTACATCGACCTTACAATCGGGACGGCCCAGGGTCTGTTTAATCGTGATCTCCCAGAGACTGGCGGCACTGTAATACAGCTCGTTGGCAGTATCCAGCAACAGTCGCCGGGCTTCTTCAGAAAGTCGGTCAGGATCGCCCGCGGCCCACAAGATAAGATGTGTATCCAACAAGAGATTCATCGCTTGCCTTGGTCACGCCCGGGTATGCCGCCTTCCGATCGCGACTCATCATCTTCCGGGGAGATTGAGTCGTGCTCTTGGAAAAGTCGCTCGACGGTTTCGGCTCCCATCTGATCGAAGTCGTCCGGAACTCGGATTTCGCCTTTCATAAATCCCAAACGACGATGGACTCCAATTTCGTCGGCATCGAGTGGCACAACCTTGACCAGCGGCTTACCGGCTTTGGCGATGATAAACGCTTCCCCCCGCGCCGCCTCATCGACCAGGCGGGACAAATGGGTCTTGGCTTCGTGGATGTTAACGATATGCACGGTGCGTGTCGTGAGTAAACTAATAGAGGTTAGTTTACTTCTTTTCGCATCGCCGCGCGAATCGGGCGGTGCGGATCAAATTTAAGAATGGACTTATATCTGGGTGCTCCGAGTAATCCTCCCTTTTGCGGATCGCAGCCATACGATCAACGTTGTTTACCGTTTGACATTCTCCCCGGCCTGAAGGCCCGAGAATCCTACCGCGCTCAGGGGTGGCATTGAGTCTCCCTGAGTCGCGTGGGTAGGGTTCCTGCTTCCGACCGCCACATAGCAGAACGCCTTTTCTTACGGCCCCCGTAACACCTTTCCCGTCCGTGTCACCCGGTCGAAGCTGAAAATATGCTCGCGCGAACTCTCTCAGCAGCAACCGACCATTCGACAGGGGAAATCGGGAGAACCCTAGTATGCCGTAATCGGACTCGAGGCGATTGTTCCGTAATTTTACTTCCCGGCGAAGGCAGCTCGCCGGTCGTAGACCTCCCTTCTTCAACGCTCGCATGGTTCGCCGTAAGTTAACAATACCTTGCAACCGCGCTGGCCAACGGGTTAACGTCAGCCAAGAATCGTCGATCTGCAAGTATCGATGGGGGTGGAGAATGGATGGAAGATAGGATGAGCGGGTTGCGGTTCGGGGGCGGGCGGATTTGGCGGTAAGACGGAGAGTGCGCGTGCCGTGCCCTCCGTGTCAACTCAACACGGAATCCAGCAAAGTGATGTTCCGGGAATCCGCATTCTGTTCGGGGGACAACCGTCCCCACATGGTGCAGTGATTGCAGTTGTAGCCGCCGTCCCGACCGGAATCGGCTCGCTCAGGGTATCGCTGATTTGCCAGGCGGAGCCGATCAGGACGACACCGCCGATGGTGCTGATAAAACTGAACGTGTTGTCGCGTTTGAGGACGAAGGCGTAGTGGGGTGCGCTGTTGTCCGCTTTCGAACCGGAATCTCCAATCAGGAATTCAATGGTGCCTGTGCAATCGGGGTTGACGGTATAGGTGGCGCCGATTTGACCGGTTGAAGACGAAATCGTGTCGCCGGATTCGGTGAGTTTGATCCATGCATTGCCTTCGCCACCCGCATCGAAGGTGCCCAACATGGGCGAAATGAACTGGCCGCCGATCGGTAACCACGCGCCCGGACGTCGTTTGGCTCGGCATGTCCACGCGGTCAGAGGTCTGAAAGCCATACCGGCCTTTCAAGCTGTGGACGCCGCACGCGCCGTCCTCCGCCCGCGCAGCGGGTGCGATCGCCATCGAAATCACGAACAAACCTAACAATGCCTGATAAGGTCGATTCCTCAACATTCGAGTTCTCCCAAATCAGTTGGTATGAAGCGTTCAAAAACCCTTGAGGGCAAACCCCTTCTGCATGTTGTCGCTGAACGGATTCGCGAACGCTTGCCGGCGGCTTTGCTTCCGCACGATTCGCAGTGTGTAACCTGCCGTATCTTCTTTCAACCGAGGCCAAAACGCTTGTCATCCATGGCCGATTTTTCTGTAGGAATTGGCAGACACAGCCGATCCCGGTGTGCGTCAATCGTCGTAGGCGGATTCCGTCGGTGGAGTTATCCTCGAATTTTGTGGACGAGAGGCTGAAGTAGGCAGCGTATTCCGGATGGTCTTGGAGGTCATCCATTCCTACAGGAGGAGCGGATACGCCATGAGTGACGATAAGATCATTCCGTTGAAGAATCCAGGGGCACCAGCTCCCGTGGCGGATGCCTTAACGGAGTTGTTACGGGAAGGCGCCCAGCGGATGCTGGCGGCGGCGATCGAAGCGGAGGTGGCCGCCTTTCTGGAGCGATTCAAGGACGAGAAAACGGCGGATGGGCGCCAAGCGGGTGGTGCGGAACGGTCATCTACCGACGCGGTCCATCCAGACCGGTGTGGGTCCTATCGAGGTCAAGGTGCCGCGGGTGCGAGATCGGTCGAAGGCGATCTGGTTGACCTCGGCGATTTTGCCGCCGTACCTTCGGCGCCCCCAGAGCCTTGAGGCGTTATTGCCGTGGTTGTACTTGAAAGGGATCTCGACCGGGGATGTTCAGGAGGCGCTGACGGTGCTGTTAGGGCGGGAGGCGCCGGGGCTGTCGGCGAGTACGATCAGCCGCTTGAAAGAGGCTTGGCAGGACGAGCATCAGCGTTGGTCGCGGCGGGATTTGTCGAACCGGCGTTATGTGTATCTCTGGGTAGACGGTATCCATTTCGGGGTGCGGTTGGAGGATGCGGCGCAGTGCATTCTGGTGGTGATAGGGGCTACGGCGGACGGCAAGAAGGAGTTGCTGGCGTTGGCTGATGGCTATCGGGAGAGCGAACCGTCCTGGCGCGAGGTGCTGTTGGATCTCAAAGCCCGGGGTCTCACCCTTGATCCGCACCTGGCCATCGGCGACGGCGCCTTAGGCTTCTGGAAAGCCTTACCGCAGGTGTACGGGACCACCCGTGGCCAACGCTGTTGGGTCCATAAGACGGCGAATGTGCTCAATAAGCTGCCGAAGAGCCAACAGCCCAAAGCCAAAGCGGCGTTGCACGAGATCTGGATGGCCGCCACCCGGCAGGAAGCGGAGAACGCGTTTAATCACTTCGTCGAGGTGTATCGGCCCAAGTAGCCCAAGGCGGTGGCCTGCCTGGAAAAGGATCGGGAGACGCTGTTGGCGTTCTACGATTTTCCGGCGGAGCATTGGATTCACCTGAGGACCACTAATCCAATTGAATCCACCTTTGCCACGGTGAGGCTCAGAACCGCTAAAACGCGAGGCTGCGTGTCACGGGGAAGTATTCTCGCGATGGTGTTCATGCTGGTGAAAAGCGCCGAGCGACACTGGCGGAGATTGAATGGGATTCCCCGGCTGGCTCAGGTCATTGAGGGAGTCGTGTTCAAGGACGGCGTTCAGGAAGACGCCGAGAAAGTCGCCGCCTGATCAACTCCCCATACACAAAATTTGACCATTACTCACCCGCCTTGCCTTGGCACTCAATCGCCCCGATCAGATGATCATCGAAACCAAGACCAAGGATCGAACAGAAGAAAAAGTGATCGACTACAACCGAGTCGAGCTGATCGCGGATCCGGTCGGCCAGCAGACGCTCGATGCGCTTCGCCGGGTCGGAATCCTGGAGGTGAGCATTTCAGCTGCGACGATGATCAGGTTGTATTCCTGATTCCGGCGAAATCGGAACCTATTAAATGATCAAGCCGGATGGCCTATTCGAACGGTACACGGCGCTATACCTACGCGACAGCCCTGAGTCTGTGAGAAGAGAGTCGGATACGTACTGAAGCCGGACGAACGGATTCTTTTGGAGACACACCGCCGCCTGAAGGCGGCCGACAAAATCAGACTTATTGCTATCGGAGAGGCGTTTTCCGACTTGGAGCAGTAGAGAATCGAGGAAGATGCAAAGCTCCTCGAATGAGGAGCTTTGCAGATTGAGCCAACTAGATTAGAGCGGAGCCTTACGGCAATTTGCCGGGAAGTACTTGTGCAGTTTGGTATCGTTGCCGTCATTGCCGCAATGCCAAGCGACAATCGTATCGCCATCGGCGGCTTTCGTTTTCAAATCCTTATCACTCGTCGGCGTAAGAACGAGCTTTTTGCCGTTTACATCGTTATGCACGTTCTGGAGTACGACTGAGATAACCCCGTCCTCGACAGCAACGGACTCAACATATTGCGTCTGTTCAATTTGACACCCCGCTTCCCCAATTTCATCCGGCAATCTTGAGGTGGCTGCCGCAAACTCCATAACGCTCGTCTTGCAGGCCGACGCCGCGTTCACCGCCTCGGTAACCTTTGATCGATTGATGTAATCCTGGTATGCAGGGATACCGATGGCCGCCAAAATACCGATGATCGCCACCACGATCATCAATTGACGCGGTACCGGGTCAGAAAGTGACGTATCCAGGGGCAGAAAATGACCGTTCAATTCATCGTTCTCGTTGATGAGAAGGTGGGGGAGTTCTACCTGACGGATCGGGGCCTTCTATGCGTATCGAAAGGGAGGGAGAGGGTCCTGAGCCCGCAGGACAAAGTAAACCTCGGGCCATGTGGAGTGGTTTCGGCGGCGGATATCGTGGCCACCTGGCTCCGGCAATCCAACCGAACACCGGAGGCCCAACAAGCAGCTGAAAAATTTCTCAATACAGCTGCCCTTTAGCCGCACTCCTGCTCGAAGAAATCCCATCCAACATTCTGCGAACCGGCAGGACCGATGACAATCGGCTGCGGGATGCTGTCGTGGCGACGAGGCGAGCCGGGGTAGCCTCAAACAGCCTGGAAGAATATGCTGCCAACCCGGCCAAGCTCCTGGTAACGGAAAGGGACGCCTGACCGTAGGCTTGGAGATCGCAGAGCCAGCCAGGTCGGCCGATAGCGGGATGTCACTGCCGAAATTAGGGACAATTTGGTCCCCGGCTGGCGGCGTGCAATCACCACCAAAGTCGAGAATGACATCGTTGCCCTCGGGCGGCGTGTAATCGCTCATACTGCTGTTAGTCGGCCGTAGATTACGGTGTTGAAGTCTGGAGCCTGGTTGAGGTCATCGAACGCAATCACGAAATATTGAGCGCCCGCATCGAGTCCGCTTAACGAAAACTTCCCGTTGAAACCACTTTTCATCGAAGCGATTAAGAGCCCGTTAGCCCGGATATTTCATCATGAGGAGGGTCGGCACAGCGTTGAAACCTGCATAAAATCAGGTTGCGAAACAGATTGTGTGGGGAGCTGTGCCGATGCCAAATTGTAGCGCTGATGAGATGACATTTGGACGCCTGGGACGGCGGGTCATCGAAGCCAATTTCCGGGGTGGAGCGATCAGTTCCGATGGCGGACTCGTGCTCTTGCGGCAGTTGGATCGACGCCTTGGCTTATCGAAGGCGGTAGCGCAGGCGTTGAACGATCCGAGGGCTCCGAACCGCATCACACATGCCCTGCAAGACCTGGTCGCCCAACGGCTTTAGGGTCTGTGTTGCGGCTATGAGGACCTCAATGATCATGACCGGCTGCGGCACGATCCGCTGCTGCAAACGGCGGTGGGCAAGGTGACGGCTCTGGCCAGCAGCCCGACGTTCTCACGCCTGGAAACCCGTGCCAGCCGTGCCGATGTGGTGGCCTTGAATCGGGTGCTGGTTGAGCAGTTCATCGCGTCCCAGCCTCAAACACCGCGCGAGCTGATCCTCGACATCGACGCCTCCGATGTGCCGCTGCACGGGCATCAGGAACTCGCCCCATTTCACGGCGACTACGATCAGTATTGCTATCTGCCGCTGTATGTCTTTTGTGGTCAAGCGCTCCTGATCTGTCTTTTGCGGCCCAGCCGGATCGATGGGGCGAAGCATTCGGCGGCGGTGATCAAACTGTTGGTGACACGCTTACGGCAGGCGTGGCCGAAGGTTCGCATCATCGTCCGGGGCGATTCCGGCTTCTGCCGGCAGAGGCTCTTGCGTTGGTGCGAACGCCATGCTGTTGGCTATGTGATCGGTGTGGTGCGCAATGCGCGCTTGCACAAGGCCGTCGCGGCTTGGGAAGACGAGCTCAAAGCCGCCTTTGCCGAAACCGGTCTCAAGCAGCGCCGCATTCACGAATTCCGCTACGCGGCCGACTCCTGGAATATCGAACGGCGCATCATCACCTGCTTGGAGTTTGGCAGCCAAGGCGCCAATCCAAGGTTCGTGGTGACGAATCTTGAAGGGAACGCCGACGCCCTCTACGATCCGCTCTACTGTCAGCGCGGAGAAGCCGACCCATTCGATAGGATCGAATGGGAGCGGAAGCCCCGAAGGGGTGAGCCGTAGGGAGGCGGCGAACAAAATCGGATCAAGGAAACACAACTGGACCTCTTCGGCACCCGCGCCAGTGGCCATAATTTTCTCGCCAACGCGCTGCGCCTGCTGTGGGCTGCCCTCGCGTATACGCTGATGCAGCGGCTGCGCGAGATCGCGCTCGCCGGTACCGAGCTGGCGCGGGCAACCGCCGCGACGATTCGGGTGAACCTCCTTAAGATCGGCGCTTCGGTGGTGCGCAATACGCGCCGCATTCCTATCCTCTTCGCCTCGCATCATCCCCAGCGTGAGACCTTTCTCGTCGCCGCCCGTATCCTCGCCACCTGACCCGGTCCGAGTGCGGTCCCCGGCACGATGACAAACAATGGGGTAAGGGGGACTTGCGTCTATTGTTCAGAAATCCCTTCGTTTTTGCCCGATCGCCTTCCCTAGTCGCATGCCGTTGACCCAACCGCCCCATTACTCCTGCCCGAGAAAAGGAGCTGATGAAATATCCGGGTTAGTTCCAGGCCGGGCACCAGTGCCCACCAGCCCATGGCGCTATAGAGGGCTCGTTGCACGGGCTGCGTCAGCCGTGCGGCGATGATGTAAGCGATACGCTTGTACTCCAGAGCCGCCAGGAAATCCTCGTCGAAGAACCCACAATTCGCCCGCAAAAAGCCCACGATGATCTCCCCGAGGTGGTGCAGGGTGGATTCGAGAAATTGCAGGGCATTATTGGCCCTGTGGACATTCCCCGACCGTAGCCCAAAATTGGCCACCATCGGGCTTCAGCGATGAAGGCCAGCAGCTAACCCACTGTAAATCGTTTTGTTATGACCGACCGGGATAGCCTCATGACGGCATTGGTTAACACGCCTGTCCCCTACTGCGAACGGAGCGGCCAATGGCTCCGCTGATCCGCCCCGTTCGATGTGCTGACCGTATCGTTACAACGATTTCAGATACTCAACCAAATCGCGTTTTTCCCGACCGTTTAGTCCCAAATCAAAGCGCTCGTTGTAACTGTCCACAACATCCATCAAGGTTTTGAATCGACCGTCATGGTAAAAACGTCCTTTATTCTCCGGTCGCATGTAAAGGCCTCGTTCACGCACAAAAATTCCGGCGAGGTTCATCGTCTTGTAGGCGTTTCCGGGAGCACGATTCGCCTGAAAACCATCGATCTTCATCTCTTCCGGTGTGTGCAGATTCCAGCCCGGCTCGGTCCACAGCGGCTCCACATGACAACTTGCGCACTTGGCTTTGTCGCGGAACAGTTCGCTCCCCCGTTCGGCCGCCCCTGCATCGAAGTCCACGCCAGCTTTGGGCTTGGGTGCGGACAAGGCTAGCTGATAGACATGAAGCGCCGGCAGCTTGGGAGTAACTTGGTCCTCTTTCGGATCGACGAATATGTGGCCAAATTTTTCCGCAGCGGCGATCGGATATTTATCGGCATCATCCAGCCGAGGATCAAAGAAGGTGCCGACTCCGCGCAGTTCCAATACGGCTACAAACGCATTCCAGTAGGTCACCGTACCCCAGTCGCCGGTCCAAGTGTGTTGATTGTAGCCTGCAAGCCCAAAGGCGTTCGGAAGGAGCGTGGCAGCCGGCTTGCCTTCCGGCGTGAATGCCTTACCGTCGAGCAGGAGTTCCGCGTCGAATTTGCCGGGTCCCCAGCTCCGTAGCACGTCGCGAACTTCTGAGTCGGTAATGTTGGGGTGAACGATTCTCAGCAAATCTACGATCGGTTGTAGGTTCGGAGCGAAGGCAATGATGGCTCCGACGTTGAGGTCGCGATTCGCCCAGCCGTCCAAGCGCTCGCCGACGCCCGGAGCGAGCGAATCATTGACGGTGGAGTGACAAAGAGCACAGGTGAGTCCCACGGATTTGAGCGATCCATCGTCGTTGAACGTGCCTTTGACACCCAATACCGCATCCTGCTTGATCAGAGCCAGCGTAACCGCGACATCGTCCAAATCGACCGCCCCCTGTTCGAGTTGCTGAACGACTGAATCCGGCAGCGCCTCTACGTCAACCTTTAGCCCCAAGTCCAGGGCTTGTTGCGGCGTCAGTCCATTACCGATTCCGCCGAAGCGTTCCCCCTCGATTGCTTTATGCAATTGAAGCGCATCACCCCAGAATTGTTCGTCGCCAAAAGTATCGAAGCGAAAAATTTCTCTTCCTTGGTTAACCATCTGCACGGCATTTCGGACAATGTGGTCGCGCTCCAATTGGGAGGCTATGTCGGACTCTGCCGATTTGCCGGTCTGATGGGAATCATTGGCAGACGCCGCCAAGCTGAACACTGTAAGTGACAGAAATAAGCGAGTGATTGTCCGGGTGCTAAGGGTGACTCTCTCCATAAGTCTTTCCTCACTATTCCAATATGAGTTTCCTGCCCATGAACGGGGCAGGCCCTTGTTATCCCTTCGACAGGAGGAGCGATTGTCAGCAAATGCCTCCGGCTCTCGTGAAACGCTTATGAAGCAAACCCGATACCGCCATGGGTTTAGAGTGGGGGAGGCAGAAAAGCCCGATGATTCAATTCAGACCTGTATAAAAAGAGACTCGAAATGAGTCGATTTTGTTCACAACTCATGCCTAATGGTCGATTGGCGCGCTCTTGTACCCGAAACCATCGGCCCGGTTTCAGCCCAGGTGTCGGTTAATTGATTCCATTTCTAATAAAAGCGTATGTAGGCCAGAATAAGCCGCTCCTGAGCTTGTCGATCGGACTGATCCCATCCAGTCCAGCAAGCCGCCTATCGCGACGAGAACTCTGCCAACGTTCTCCGGCAACAATGCCGCGACCATTTTGTCATGGAACGTACGGAAATTTACGTATATTTAACTTGGAGACGGTGAGATTAAATATGACCACCCGAGACAATCTTGGGTACGGAACAGGAAGGTTCCCGTAGGATGAATTGCGGCGAACGGACTTAGGGATATCGCCGGGAACAGGATGTTCCAAAACGCAACGGGATGTTGCGAAGGGATTTGGAGTGTCCAATGGATACCGGACGCTTCGTAGCTTCGGGTTAGGGATGCCCGACATGGAAGTGGAATGCTCCGCATGTAACTGGACTGATCCGAATTTGGCTGGGATGTATCGTTGGGAACACGGACGTTCCGTTTTTCTTCCTCCCTTCCTCTAGTCACGTTTACGCCTCTCGTGACACGGCAAGAATAACCGACTGCCGTTTCTGCTGACGTCCGTTTCCGACATAAGAATGCCTGTTTCACGCTCATGCCCCGAGTGCCGGTTCGAACACCGTTTCCGGTGCGTCGACCTTGCAATCAATCGAAGGAGAAATTATGAAAGGTAGGCAGTTTCTCGTCCTGGCATTAGTCGCCATGATTGCCGCCTGCGCCGGCTCGAGAACCCGCGAAAGTACCGGCGAATATCTCGACGACATGGCTGTTACCACAAAGGTAAAAACCGCCCTCTTGCAAGACGAAGTCGTTAAAGGACTGGATATCCAGGTCGAAACTTTCAAAGGCACGGTCCAGCTCAGCGGTTTCGTCAACACCGCTTCCGAAAAACAACGCGCCGAAGCGATCGCCCGAGATGTCGCCGGCGTCCGATTCGTCAAGAACGATATCCGCGTAAAGCAATAGCCGTTGACAAAATCTTGGCTGTTCAAACGGCCGCCGCTAGCGGAGAAATGCGCATCCGCTATCAGTCGCTGCTGTGAAGCGCTTCATTGGCAATTCGCATCCAGCCGTCTGCTCGACGTTCGAACGATTCCGCGACAGACGGGATGAACCGCCCGTTTTCCGGCTGCCAGGTGTAGCGTTCCAAACCGACTTTAGGATGTTCAATGCGAAGCACGTTGAACGCGTTGTTTTCCCCGCGCGTACGTATGGAGAGCGCAGTTCCGGCACTGATCACGAGCGCCCTGTACCCCACGATCCGATAACGCTCCCCGGTATGCGCCGCATGACTCACATGCAGATGCCCCGCCAAGAAGATGTCCACGCCGCAGCTTGCGAGCGCTTCCATGGCAATCCGGGCCCGCCCAACCAAATCACTTTCACGAGAGTTCTTGGGTAGGTCGAACGGATGATGGGTTAGCACGATCTTGATTACCGCGTCGGGATAATCGCACAGGCGATCCCGTATTCGGTCCAACTGGCGTCGATTGATCCGTCCGTTTTTGATGGTCAGCGAGCGCGCAGTGTTGACGCCGACCACAGCCATCTGCTCATCGCCGTAGAAAGGTTCGAGATTCTTGCTGATATAGCGGCGATATTTCACGAGAGGATACAAAAAACGGGCCAGCGGATTATAAAGTGGTACGTCGTGGTTGCCGGGCACCGCGATCAGCGGCTTTGGCAATGCGTCGAGGAAACGACGGGCTTCGATGAACTGAGCGGTTCGCGCGCGCTGGGTGAGATCACCTGATACCGCGACCAAATCGGGCCGGATTTCCCGAATGGCATCGATCAGCGGATCGACGAGACCATAATCGACGCGACCAAAATGTAGATCTGAAAGATGAACGATGGTTCGCATACGCGCCGCACTACGCCTCGACGAACGGCTTGCGGCAGAGAACTAGCTCGCAACCGAGCTTTTGCTTTTGCCCGATTCCGTCTTCTTCTTTGGCACCATCACCCGCAGCGCGCCCGGGCGAATGCGGTAATGGAGTGGGGTCCGCATGACAGTTACCTCGCCGTCGGTTGCAACCCGAAGCCGGTGTTCGTGCCCCGTGTCGATGATGACCTCCTTGGTCCGCATCATGTCGAAATCCTTGTCCTTGCGCAGGCTCCTCAAGAGTGCGCGAAACCCGAATTTTAGGAGCCCAAGACGGCCGATTTCTCGCGTGGTGTACAACCACAACCAACCGGAATCGAGCACGGACCGCGCTCCAATGTTGAATCCTTCGACCTGGTAGCGGTTGTTCCCGACGAAAATGAAAGGCGTGTGTCGCACGAATTCTCGACCATCGACGTGCAATCGGGCCTCCAGGATCGAATAGCGGCGCAGAACCGACGCTGTTGCCCAGAGAAATGCGGGCCATTTGCCGTATTCGAGCCGGTCTTGCAAAGACTCCCGGCCGTGGACGATGCTAGGATACAGCCCCAGGCTGGAATTGTTGACGAAAATCCTGCCGTTAACCTCTCCAACGTCGACCTGTGCGACCCTGCCGTCGACAAGCACTTCTGCGGCTTGTTCCAAACCCAATGGAATTCCGAGATCCTTGGCAAAATGATTGAGAGTACCGAGCGGCAATATGCCTAGCGTCTTTCCCGTCCCTGCGAGCACGGAGGCGACGGCATTGATCGTACCGTCCCCACCACCAGCCGCGATCGGGTCGGCATTCTCGGCGAGAGCATGCCGAGCGAGGTCGGAAACTTCATCGCCTCTATTCGCGACCGCAATGTGCAAATCTCGGTTGCGCGAAGCGAAAAATGCCTTGAGCCGTGTTTCCAGTCCCTTCTTTTCGTCACTTCCCGCGGATGTGCAAACGACGATCGCCAAGCCGGCGGCCATAAGCCAATTTAAATTAAATTAAAGAGTATTACATAGGGTAGATCACCAAATGACGGTTCGGTTCACTCCCTATGCTTTCGGCGATCAAGCCATGGCGGGTGACGATACGGTGTTGCATCTGACGCAAGGCCGCTGACCGGGGCGCGAGTTCCGCCACGACGCCTTCGGCCTTGACCTGTTGTACCGCACGCTCGGTCTCGCGCACCATTTCCCCGATCTCGTCCTGTTTGTCGCCGGGCACGATATGGAACAAACCGCGTAGGAGCTGCCGGATCTGAGCAGTCGTGTTTTTCTTGACCGAGAAGACGGGCACATGGGCGGCCTGAGCAATGCGTTGTAGGCTGGCGTCGTCTTCCCGCGACCTCAGCGTTACGATCAAATCAGCCTGGTCCGGGTATTTCACGGTGCGCGCCTTCAACTGAAGGTCCCGTATCACGCGTTCCACCGAGTCGCGGCTAAGCGCGTAAGCGTAGATGCGAACCGGGCTTTGGCGCTCCGAGCGGATAAATAAAACATCCTTCACGGTTTCATTGGCGAGTTCCGATTCAGCCGGGGGCATCGGCGCCTGAACAGGAGACGCTCCTCCGCGGCGCACGCCCTTGGGCTGTACGCCGCTCAGAATGGCATCGACCGCCTGAGCTGTGTCTGGATGCACGATTACTTCGTCCCTGGCGGTAATTTCCACGACGATATCGAAAGTGGGCGGAGCTTTCCGCTCGTTAACGGTTTTTTGCGTGCCCCGGAGGCGGGCCTCTTCGTCACTCAGAGTGACCGTTTGCACACCGCCAACCAAATCGGACAGAGTGGGATTCAGAACCAAATTCTCCAGAATGTTGCCGTGAGCCGTGCCGATCAGCTGCACACCCCGTTCGGCTATGGTGCGTGCGGCCATCGCTTCGGTAGCCGTGCCGATTTCATCGACGATGATCACTTCCGGCATGTGGTTCTCCACCGCCTCGATCATCACCGCATGCTGCCGGTCCGGGTGAGCCACCATCATTCGCCGGGCACTACCGATGGCCGGGTGCGGAACATCGCCGTCGCCGCCGATCTCGTTGGATGTGTCGATTACGATTACGCGCTTACCGAAATCATCGGCCAGCACCCGCGCAACTTCTCGCAGCTTCGTCGTCTTCCCGACACCGGGCCGGCCGAGCAGCAAGATGTTCTTGCCGCTTTCGACGATATCCCGAATCAGGTCTATGGTTCCGTATACCGCACGCCCTACGCGCAAGGTCAAGCCGATGATCTGGCTGCGCCGGTTGCGGATCGCCGAGATGCGGTGCAAAGTCCCTTCGATGCCAGCGCGGTTGTCCGCGCCGAATTCTCCCACCGCGCCAATGACGGTATCGAGGTCTTTCCGGGTTACCGGTCGACTCGATAAATTCAGCGCGGCATCGGGATAGCGGGCCTGGGGCACACGCCCCAAATCCAGGATGATCTCGAGTAAATCCCCTTTCGGCTGCAGTGCGAGGGAGGTCTGAAGCTCAGGGGGCAAAAGCTTTATGAGCAGGTGGAGATCATCCAGATGGGTCTTCGGTGTCACGTCGTTATACCCGGTAGAGCTTCGAGAATCGCTCAACGCCGTAGCCACCCCCACAACCGAATCGGCGGCTCGAGCAACCTTTCGGATCGGCCAGTCTGGAGTATTCTCGACAACTCATGACCTCCCGGCCGCCTAAGCACGGCCGAGATCAATCACATTCGTAAGTTTTCTGAACCCGCCCTTTCTCGTCTACCGATTCGAGCCTCGTCTTAAATCCCCACAGCCGGCGCACGTGCCGCAACATTTCGTTGGTACTGTCTCCCAAAGGCCTGCGGTGATGCTGATAGTGTCGCAGGGTCAGCGACCGGTCTCCACGGGTGTCTACCCGGTAGACCTGAATGCTGGGCTCCAGGTTGCCGAGGTTGTATTGATCCGAAAGCACCTGGCGAACGGCTCGGTAGCCGTCCTCGTCATGAATATGGGTGATTTCCAGTTCATCGTTCAAATCGTCGTCCAGCACGCTGAACAGCTTGAAATCCCGAATGACCTTGGGTGAGAGGTATTGCGCGATGAAACTCTCGTCCTTGAAGTTGCGCATGGCGAAATCCAGCGCCTTGATCCAGTCGCTGCCGGCCAGTTCAGGGAACCATTTACGGTCCTCCTCAGTTGGGTTCTCGCAGATCCGCCGGATGTCGCTCATCATGGCGAATCCCAAGGCGTACGGATTGATGCCGGAAAAATGATTGCTGTAATACGGCGGTTGGTAGATGACGTTGGTATGCGACTGCAGGAATTCCAGCATGAAGCCGTCGGTAACCAATCCTTCGTCGTAGAGCCGGTTCAGAATAGTGTAATGCCAGAACGTCGCCCAACCCTCGTTCATCACCTTGGTCTGGCGCTGAGGGTAGAGATACTGCGCGATCTTCCGGACGATTCGAATGATTTCCCGCTGCCAAGGCTCCAGGAGCGGCGCGTTTTTCTCAAAGAAATAAAGAAGATTTTCCTCAGGCTCCGGCGGAAAATGCTGGGGCTGCTCCTGAAAATAGGTTTCCTTTTTCGGAACCGTGCGTAGCCACAGATCGTTGATCTGCGACTGAAGATATTCCTCCCGCTCCTTCTGCCTGTGCTTCTCCTCGTTTACCGAAAGCGGCGGAGGGCGGCGATAACGGTCCACGCCATAGTTCATTAGGGCATGGCAGGAATCCAACAATTCCTCCACGGCTGCGACGCCATAGCGCTCTTCGCACTCGGCGACGTAATTGCGGGCGAACACTAAATAATCGATGATGGCGTCGGCATTGGTCCAGGTCTTGAACAAATAATTATTTTTGAAGAAAGAATTGTGGCCGTAGCAGGCGTGCGCGATGACCAGTGCCTGCATCGTCATGCTGTTTTCTTCCATGAGATAGGCGATACATGGGTTGGAATTGATGACCAGTTCATAGGCCAGTCCCATGTGACCCCGCCGATAGTTTTTCTCGACAGTCAAAAACTGCTTGCCGAAGGACCAATGCGGGTAAAACACCGGCATGCCCGTGCTCGAATAGCAGTCCATCATCTGTTCCGAGGTAATGATCTCGATTTGGTTAGGATATGTGTCCAAACCGAAATCCGCCGCGATTCGGGCAATCTCGGTGTCATAGCTCTGAAGGAGCTCGAAAGTCCACTCGGAGCCTTCGGAAAGAGGTTTGCGGCTCATGCCTGCTGCTTCTTGAAGAGTTCTCGAAAGACCGGATAAATGTCCGCAGCGCTGTAAATCGGCTGCATAGCAAAGTTCGGCCAGTATTCCGCCACTTTTTCGTATTCCATCCAGAGGCTGTGGGGCTCATGGTTGTTAATTTCGATGTAGGCGTAATACTGCACGCTCGGCATGATGTCCTCGATCAGCAAGCGTGAGCAATTCGTCGAATCCTCGGGCCAGTTGTCGCCGTCCGACGCCTGGGCGCCGTAAATGTTCCAGTCGCTTGACGGGTAGCGCTCGCGGATAATCTCCTTCATCAGCTCGAGCGCGCTCGATACCACGGTTCCGCCCGTTTCCCTGGAATAGAAGAAATCCTGTTCGTCCACCTCTAGCGCCACCGTATGATGGCGAATGAAAACCACGTCTGTTTTCTCGTAATTCCGCGTCAGAAACAAGTACAGCAACAGAAAGAAACGTTTCGCGAGGTTCTTTTTCACCTCATCCATGGAACCGGACACGTCCATGAGGCAGAACATCACAGCCTGGGTGCTGGGCTTGGGGACCTGAATACGGTTCCGGTAGCGAAGGTCGAAAGTATCGAGAAACGGTACCGCCCGAATCTTATGCTCCAACAATGCAATCTCTTCTTTCAGGGCGGTGATGCGTTCCTCGTCGGGTTCTCCGCCATTCAGCAATGCCTCGAGTTCTTTTTCCAGTTCCCTTTTCCGTTGGACAGATGGAGCCCGCAGGGCCGTGCGTCGAGCCAAGGCTTCGCGCATCGAGCGGATGACGTGAAGATTCGAAGGCGATCCGTCGGTAGTAAATCCCGCATGCTGGCTCCTGAACGTGGATTCCGTCGCCAGTTGTCGCTTCACCATGTTGGGCAGTTCGAGATCCTCGAAGATGAATTCCAAAAACTCCTCGCGCGACAGTTCGAACACGAAGTCGTCCATGCCCTCGCCGGAATCGCTGGCACGGTTGCCCGAGCCCCCTTCGCCGCTTTCCGGACGAGGCACTTTGTCGCCCGCGATGAACTCCTTGTTGCCGGGTTGGACGATTTCCCGCCGCCCACCATAGCCATGCCGAAAGGTCGGTTCCGAAATATCCTTGGTCGGAATCTGAATCTTTTCGCCGCGTTCCACGTCCGTTACCGAACGCCTCGCGACGGCGTCAGCCACGGCCTTGCGAATCTGACCGCGAAAGCGCTGAAGAAAGCGCTGGCGGTTAACAGCGCTTTTGTTCTTCGGGTTTAAGCGGCGGTCTATAAATTGACTCATGGGCTTGAATACCTATCGCACGGTTAGGAGGATTTACGTACCCTGAGATACCATTCGCACAACAGCCGCACCTGCTTCGGCGTGTACCCTTTTTGAACCATACGGTTCACGAACTCCTCATGTTTCTTCTGATCGTCCAACGACGCCTTGGCGTTGAAGGAGATCACCGGCAGCAATTCTTCCGTGTTGGCGAACATCTTTTTCTCGATGACTGCACGCAGCTTTTCGTAGCTGGTCCAAGCCGGGTTCTTGCCCGCATTCTTGGCGCGCGCGCGCAACACGAAGTTCACGACCTCATTCCGGAAATCCTTGGGATTACTGATACCGGCTGGCTTTTCGATTTTTTCGAGCTCCTCGTTGAGCGCCCTACGATCGAAACTTTCGCCAGTGTCCGGATCACGGTACTCCTGATCCTGAATCCAGAAATCGGCATAGGTGACGTAACGATCGAAGATGTTCTGCCCGTATTCGGAATACGACTCCAGATAAGCGGTTTGGATTTCCTTGCCGATAAAATCTATATAACGCGGCACCAGGAATTCCTTGATGAAGCGCAGATAACGCTCCTGCATCTCGGGCGGGAACTGCTCCTGCGGGATCTGCTGCTCAAGCACGTATAGCAGGTGAACAGGGTTGGCCGCGACTTCGGAGTGGTCGAAGTTGAAGACTTTCGACAGGATCTTGAACGCAAAGCGCGTGGAAAGCCCGGTCATCCCTTCGTCCACGCCCGCGAAATCTCGGTACTCTTGATACGACTTCGCCTTGGGGTCGGTATCCTTCAGATTCTCGCCGTCGTAGACCCGCATCTTCGAGTAAATGCTCGAGTTCTCCGGCTCTTTCAGTCGCGACAGCACGGCGAATTGCGCCAGCATTTTCAAGGTATGCGGCGCGCAAGGTGCATTCGCCAGTGAGCTGTTCATCAAAAGCTTCTCGTAAATCTTAATTTCTTCCGAAACTCTCAAGCAATAAGGTACCTTGACGACGTAGACACGGTCGAGAAAGGCCTCGTTGTTCTTGTTATTCTTGAATTGCAGCCACTCCGACTCGTTCGAATGGGCCATGATGATGCCCTCGAACGGGATGGCCGAAAGCCCTTCCGTACCCTTGTAATTGCCTTCCTGGGTCGCGGTCAGGAGAGGATGCAGCACCTTGATCGGCGCCTTGAACATCTCTACGAATTCCATGATGCCGCGGTTGCCGAGGCAGAGGCCACCCGAGAAGCTGTACGCATCGGGATCGTCCTGGCTGTAGCGCTCAAGCTTCCGGATATCGACCTTGCCGACCAGCGATGAAATATCCTGATTGTTCTCGTCGCCCGGCTCGGTCTTCGCCACCGCCCTCTGGTCCAATATCGACGGGCGCATCTTGACGACACGGAACTTGGTGATGTCGCCGTTGTACTCATGCAGGCGCTTGACCGCCCAAGGCGACATGATGGTATTGAAGTAACGGCGCGGAATGCCGTATTCGCTTTCCAGAATAGGGCCGTCCTCCTCTGGATCGAAGAGGCCCAGCGGCGATTCGTTGATGGGCGAACCCTTGATCGCGTAAAAAGGCACCTGCTCCATAAGGTGCTTCAACTTCTCCGCCAGCGAAGACTTACCGCCTCCGACCGGGCCGAGCAAGTACAAAATCTGTTTACGCTCTTCCAAACCCTGAGCGGCGTGGCGGAAAAACGCCACGATTTGCTCGATGGTTTCTTCCATGCCGTAGAAATCGGCAAAAGCCGGATAGCGCTTGATGACTTTATTGGCAAAGATGCGCGACAGACGCGGATCCAGACGGGTGTCGACCAGCTCGGGTTCGCCTATGGCGATAAGCATACGCTCCGCGGGACTGGCGTAGGCCGTCGGATCCTTACGGCAGATTTCTAAATACTCCTGAAGCGAATACTCTTCTTCGCGCGTTTTTTCATAGCGGGATTGATAATGATCGAAGATACCCATAGATGCGAGGTCTCCCCTGCAATCAGCAGATGCTCAAAAAGGTCGTAACGTCTCCGGCGAGAGGACCGCAAGCTGCCTCGTTCGATAAAGTGCTGGTTAAGACAACGAGCGTTCGAACTATCCCTATCATAGCGAACGTGGCTTTCTCATCCATCCGCACACAGCGTACAGCGCTCGCGGCTCTTACCGCTAAGACGTAGCCTAACATATTTCGGTTCCTCGGCTGCGAGACGCGCAAGAAAAACTTTATGCCAAACCGAGCCTCATCGAGTATGTAACAAATTTGTTTCGCACTGCTGTCCGAGCGATATACAGAACCTCAGGAAAATCGGACTTAAGTCCGCTCCGTCATATTGGCCTCTTATAAAATTTAGAATTAATTACTGACCATACGTTCGGCACTGAGCGATCGACTCATGAAATTCATCAACTCTTCTGCAAGCTCTTTTTATACCTCGGCGCATACTTGACACGAAACCCGCGCCAATGTTCCACTTCGAGCCACCCGCAAAATCGAACGCCCAGGAGAACGGACTTCCCGATGGACGTCTACCCCCCTAGCGTGGGACGGTTTTCTCCAGCCGACAAGCGGCCGGTCCGCATTCCGGCGCGACGCTCCGTTACGTCGCTGCGCCGGCTATTTTTTCTAGTGCTCTTCCTGTTCGGATGGTCTTGTCGCGGTCCGGAGCCCGTTGGACCGCCGCGTTTGACCTGGTATGTGTTCGACGAACCGTCCGGTGCGTTCCGTGAAGCCGCCCGACGCTGCACCGAACGGTCGGGAGACCGTTATCGTATCGACATTGTATCCCTGCCGGCCGATGCTGATCAGCAGCGCGAACAGCTGGCACGCCGCCTGGCAGCCCGCGACGAATCCATCGACATCATCGGAATGGACGTCATCTGGACTGCCGAATTCGCCGAGGCGGGGTGGATACGGGAGTGGCCGATGAGATTGACACAGCGCGCTTCCGCAGGGCGCTTCCCGATTGCCGTTCAAACCGCCACCTATAAGAATGTGCTTTGGGCGACGCCTTTCACGACCAACGCTCAGTTGCTCTGGTATAGAACCGACCGCGTCCCGAAGCCGCCGGAAACCTGGGACGAAATGATCGATATGGCGGAAAAGCTCGGCGTGAACGGTCGAATTCAAGTCCAGGGCGAACGTTATGAAGGCTTGACCGTTTTTTTTGTTTCCCTGCTCGCCTCGGCCGGCGGCACGATTTTAGACGGTGATGGCACCCAGGTTTCCCTAGCGCCGGGACCCACCCGGAAAGCGCTGAGCATCATGAAGCGCTTGGCGACGTCTCCCGCGGCCGATCCGGGACTTTCCACGAGCCGGGAAGACCAATCGCGGCTGGCTTTCGAAACCGGCCATTCGACTTTCATGCTGAATTACAGCTTCGTCTGGCCCAGTGCTCTCCAGAACGCGCCGGAAGTCGCAGCGAACATGGGCTGGGCGCGCTGGCCCGCGGTCATACCCGGTCGACCTAGCCGGGTCACGGTCGGTGGAATCGATCTGGCCGTCAGCACCTATTCGCGCTATCCCGAACTCGCTTTCCATGCGGCCGATTGTCTCGCCGGCAAGGCCAGTCAACGTATCGCCGCCGAACGGGGCGGACTCCCGCCTACGTTGCACGCACTCTACGACGATCCGGTCGTACGTCGCCGGCTGCCGTTCGCGGATGTGCTGCGGGCTACCTTGGAAAACGCAGTGGAGCGTCCTCGAACGCCGCTGTACGCCGACGTTTCCCTCGCCATCAGCCGTACCCTTCATCCCATGCGCGACATCGACCCGGACCGCGATGAAGCGCGCTTGCGAAAAGCCGTGCAACGAGCGATACGATCGGAAGGGCTACTATGAAGCGAACACGGAACCTCAAGGGCTGGCTTCTGTGCACCCCTGCCCTAGCCGCCATGGCCTTGGTAACGGCCTACCCTATTCTCTATGCCGTACAGCTTTCGCTTTACCGCTACGATCTCCGCTTCGCGACTCCGCCGGAGTTTGTTGGTCTTGGCAATTATTTTAGCGTTCTGAGCTCGGAAATCTGGTGGCAGGCACTTTGGAACACGCTCCTGATTACGATCGTTTCCGTCTTTTTCGAACTGCTGCTTGGATTCGCTCTCGCGCTTCTCATGCATAAAGCCGTATTCGGGCGCCGCACGGTGCGATCCGCGGTTTTGGTGCCTTACGCCATCATCACTGTGGTTGCGGCTCTCGCTTGGAAATTCGCGTTCGATCCAACCACCGGGTTCGTCAACCGCCTACTCGGCACCGATCTGGCTTGGCTCAACCAACGCTGGTCGGCCTTCGTCGTCATCATTGTCAGCGAGATCTGGAAAACCACGCCTTTCATGGCGCTCCTCCTGCTCGCAGGACTGAGCCTCATTCCGGACGAGGTGATCAAGGCAGCCAGGGTCGACGGCGCATCCGCAATGCAACGTTTGCGCCTTATCATCCTGCCCTTGATGAAACCGTCCATCGTGGTTGCTCTACTGTTCCGCAGCCTGGATGCGTTTCGCATCTTCGATGCAGTGTATGTTCTGACGCGCGGCGCTCACGGCACGGAATCGGTGTCGGTGGTCGGCTACAATACGCTGATCGCCCGTCTCAACTTAGGACTCGGTTCGGCCGTGTCGGTCCTCATTTTTTTGTGCGCGCTCGCCATTGCCCTGCTGTTCATTAAGGGCTTCGGCACGCCTTTGCTCCGCGCCGGAAGGTGATATCGAATGCGATTGAGCTTGAGAGGCATGGACGGATTGCCCGGTGCCTTGGGAAGTATCCTAGCCGTTGCGTATGCCTTGCTGCCGGTGATCTGGATCGTGTCGTTGTCGCTTAAACCGGGCCGCGAGCTCGGCAATGGGCGTTTTCTTCCCGAGACCTTCAGTCTGGAACACTACCGCGCAGTGTTCACGGACCCGCAGTTCCCAGCGGCGATCTTGAATTCGTTAGGGATCGCCTCGATCACGACCGCATTATCGATACTGATCGCCGTTTTCGCGGCCTACGCCATCGTTCGGCTCGAATTTCGCGGCAAACAATGGATTTTTTACGGCACGCTCGCCGTTGCCATGTTTCCCGCGGTTTCCGTGGTCGGCCCTCTGTTCGAGCTCTGGCGCACGCTGCGTCTTTTCGATACCTGGCCCGGACTCATCCTCCCTTATTTGAGCTTCACCCTGCCGCTCGCCATTTGGACCTTGACGGCTTTTTTCCGCGAGGTCCCGTGGGAACTGGAAAAAGCGGCCCGGGTCGACGGCGCTACGCCGTCGCAGGCGTTCCGGCTGGTCATTCTGCCGCTGGTGACGCCGGGCATTTTCGCTTCGGCCATCCTAGTCTTCATCTTCGCCTGGAACGACTTTCTGTTTGCGGCATCCCTCACCTCCACGGATCGCGCCCGCACCGTACCGGTCGCCATCGCGTTTTTTACGGGAAGTTCTCAATACGAACTGCCGGTTGGTTCCATTGCCGCCGCTTCCGTGGTGGTCACGATACCGGTCATCGCGCTGGTCCTGGTGTTTCAACGCCGGATCATCGCGGGACTCACCGCCGGCGCGGTCAAAGGATAAGCGGGAGACCTCAACGTGGCTGAAATCGTTCTCGATCATGTCAGCAAACGTTTCGCTGGCGGTGCCTGGGCGATCAGAAAGGCGAATTTCACCGTGAAAGACGGAGAGTTTTTCATCCTCGTGGGGCCGTCGGGCTGCGGCAAATCGACCCTGCTTCATATGATCGTTGGTCTGGAAGACATCACCGAAGGCGAAATCCGGGTAGACGGCAAGAGAATCAACGAGCTCGATCCCAAGGACCGCAATATGGCCATGGTGTTCCAGAGCTACGCGCTCTACCCCCACATGACCGTCCGGGAGAACATCGCGTTTCCGCTGCTGCTGGCCAAACTGCCTCGGAGCGAAATTAAGCGGCGAGTGGACGAAGTTGCAGGCATTCTGCAGCTGGATGCGCTGCTCGACCGCAAACCCTCTGATCTCTCGGGCGGGCAGCGTCAGCGGGTAGCCATGGGACGGGCGATTGTGCGCAGACCGCAGGTGTTCTTGCTGGACGAGCCCTTGTCGAACCTGGACGCCCGCTTACGTGTTCAAATGCGTACCGAAATCGCGGCGCTTCAGCAGCGGCTGGGCATCACGACCATTTATGTCACTCACGACCAAACCGAAGCCATGGTACTGGGTGACAGGGTGGCGCTGCTGCGTGCCGGCGAAGTGCAACAGATCGGGACGCCGAAGGAGCTATACGAGACACCGCGCAACGAATTCGTGGCCGGCTTCATCGGCTCGCCTGCGATGAACTTCCTGCATGCCGAGATCGGCGACAACAATCTGCTGCTGCCCATGGGGCCTTGCCCCCTGCCGGCATCTTTTCCTCTCGATCGCTTGGGCAACCGCACAGTCGTTGTCGGCATCCGTCCCGAGCACTTTTACCTGCCGGAAGCAGCGCCTCAGCCGGGTCCGGTTTTTTCGGCCGAGATCGTCATGGCGGAGTGGCTAGGCGCCGATCTTTACCTTCATGTTCAGCCGGTCCTGCCGCACCCGGGACCGCACGAAGCATCGTCGCTCATCGCGCATGAAACCGGCAAGCCCGGAGTCGTTCTGATCGTGCGTGTGCCTCCCGATCTCCGGGTCGGACGCGGCGAGAGGATCGAACTGACCTACGACGCCACGAAGATTCATCTATTCGATGCCGATACCGGCGAGAGTTTTTTGCGGAACCATTGAAACGAACGTTGGTCGAAGCGCCTTCGATGATTTAGCGACGGGCGGCGATAGAACCCGGAAAGGGGACTGCCGTTTCCAGGTCGAAATGATCAAAACGAAGAGGGAGTCGTCATGAGCAATCTCGAACTCGGAATCATCGGCAACTGCATGTACAGCGCGCTAATCGACCGCAAGGGGCGCATCGTCTGGTGCTGCCTGCCACGGTTCGACGGCGATCCCATCTTCTGCAGTCTGATCAATGGTGACGAGGACGAGGTTCAGGAAGGATTCTTCGATATCCTTATCGACGATTTCTCCCACAGCGAACAACACTACGAACACAACACCGCGATCCTGGTGACCACGCTTTACGACCGGCACGGCGCGGCGGTACAGATCACCGATTTCGCGCCGCGCTTCAGACGGTACGGCCATATGCACCGTTCGCAGCGGCTGGTCAGAAGGCTTCACCCGATCAACGGCACGCCACGGATTTCGGTGCGCGTCCGCCCGACCTACGACTACGGCGCCAAACCCATGCAAACGATCCAGGGATCCAACTACATCCAATTTTTGGCGCCCGGTACCTGTTTCCGCATGACCACTGACATGCCGGTTTCTTACATCCTGGACGAAACACCGTTCTTGCTGGAAGAGCCGTCGGCGATCACCTTCGGTCCGGACGAACCGCTCCGCTACACCGTTGCCGAGGCGACGCGGGAAAGTTACGAGCAGACCCTGTTGTACTGGCGCGAATGGACCCGCTCGCTGTCCATCCCCTTCGAATGGCAGGAAGCGGTGATCCGTGCCGCCATCACCCTCAAGCTCTGCTGCTTCGAGGAAACCGGCGCCGTGATCGCCGCCATGACCACGTCGATTCCCGAAGCCGCGGGAACCGAGCGCAACTGGGATTATCGCTACTGCTGGCTGCGCGACGCCTATTTCGTCGTCAACGCGCTCAACCGGCTGAGCGCGACCGGAACCATGGAGGAATATCTGGACTACATCTCCAATATCGCGGCCGAGGCCGACGACAGCCGGCTTCAACCAGTTTACGGCATCGCACTGGAGAAAAAGCTGATTGAATGCACGATCTCATCGCTCCGCGGCTATCGGAATCACAGGCCGGTACGCATCGGGAATCAAGCTTACGAACATGTCCAGAACGATATCTACGGCAGCGTGATCATGGCAGCGACGCAAGCTTTTTTCGACCTCCGTCTCGCCCACCCAGGCGATCAGCGTCTGTTCGAACGCCTGGAGAATCTCGGCCGTCAATGCACCCGGGTGTACAACCAGCCGGACGCGAGCTTGTGGGAATTCCGTGGTTTCGCCCGCGTCCATACCTTTTCAGCGGTGATGTGCTGGGCGGGCTGCGACCGCTTGGCCCGCATCGCCGACCGTATCGGCTTGCACGACCGCGCCCAATATTGGCGTTCCCAGGCCGAGCGGATTCGAGCGGAAATCATGGAGCGCGCGTACGATCCCGGACGGAATACCTTCGTCGGCAGCTTCGGCGGTTCCGAACTCGACGCTAGCCTCTTGCTTCTGCACGACCTGCAATTCCTGGCAGCGGACGATCCGCGCTTCATTGGCACCGTCGAGGCAGTGGAAAAGGAACTGCGTCGAGGGAATCACATGATGCGATACGTGGAACCGGACGATTTCGGCCAACCGCAGAACGCGTTCAACATCTGTACTTTCTGGATGATCAGCGCTCTCGCAGCTATCGGCAGAAAAGAGGACGCTCGCGCCATGTTTGAAGAGATGCTCCGCTGCCGCAACCACCTAGGGCTTTTGTCCGAAGACACCGATCCCAGGACCGGCGAAATGTGGGGCAATTTTCCGCAGACCTATTCGATGGTCGGCATCATTCATTCGGCCATGGTTCTGTCCAAGCCGTGGGAAGAGGCTTTCTAGCTCGCCGAAAAAACCGGAGAAACGGCTTACGCCCCTGACGCGGGTTCTGAAAAACGGCAAGCAAGTGGAGCACACGGGACTGGATACCCCAAACACATGGGTTTCGCGTATTTCGGCGACGACATTCGCCGCCACCGATTGGAACAGAGCACGGCACGTCGAGTGAGCCGAGTCCTGCGTAAAAGCACTCGCTGGTTTTCCCGCAGGATCATGTGCTGATCTTCAACCTACGAACTAAAGACCTCGTCGTGGAATGATGCCATACCTGCCTCTCGGCAGCCGCCACCCACCCCTATAATCGCATATTGTTCCTTGATACACGATTCGGCAGCGGGACGGAAACTCGGACGCGGCAATACCCGTGATTACGGTTTGGCACGAGGTTCTTTGCGAGTACCGGCAACTCCGTGGGAATGGGGCTTGCCATGGGTATGGGAATCCTTATGGGAGTGCGTTTTGCCATCGCCGCTGGGAGTTTCGTGCGAATGGGGTTTCGCTTCGGAGCCGGACGCCTCGTGCGAATGGGCTTCGTCGGCGCTATCCGATGCTCCGTGGGAGCGCGGTTCGACGGAGGAACCGTCAGACTCGCCGGAATTGTCCGCCGCTTCGGCACCTTGCGTTGGCTGAGCATCCGAAGCCCGGTTGGAATCCGCCTGAGCATGCTCGTGATCGTCGTGATGATGATGGTGATGGTGATCGTCGGCGACCTGCAGACTTTTGACACCCACTCCGTGCTGATAGACCATCAATCCGCCCAGGTCTGCCGCAAAAACGATGGCGATGACGAGTATCGCTCCCAGGAAGAGATGCAGGGCTTCGGCCATCGCCGATATGCGCTCACGACCCAGCAAACGCCAGATGGCCAGAACAGAAGAAAGGCCCGCGATCGTCAATCCCAGTCGTTCATGCCATTCCATGATCTCGTGTACGCCGCTGCCGTGGGGGACGGTATTTGCCGCAATCAATCCGGCGGTAGCGGCCGCAATGGCTGCCAACGCCCCAAGATAAAGCATCCAACTGGCAGCGTACCGTAAGCCCTGCCGTCTCAGCACTACGCCTATGAGCTCAAGCAGAAAAAAGCCGGTCAGAAACGCGATCGGAAAGTGAACGATCAGTGGGTGCCAATTGGTTCCTAACGCCTCGACGCCTACCAAGGGGTTACCAGAATCCCCCGATTCCAGCGCACGCGACACGGCGTCCAACGCACTATCGATAAGCACAAGAAATCCGCCGCCGTTCCCGTCGCCCGCTCCGTGCACGGCGGGCTGTAAATAGTGTCCGGTCGAATCCGGTCCTAGAAAATCAAACATGATCGCTTCCCAATGATGGGTTGAAAGATGAGCGGGTTAAGTGGAAGAACTCTCCGGAACGTTCTCGTAAAGCTAACCCCGATAGGCTCGAGCAACCCTTCGCCAGACCTGTACCGAACGAAGCTGAAGTTCAGGCAAACGGCTGACCGGGTTAGGCTGTTAGTCGTTCTTCAGAAACACAAGTTTCGCAGAGAACTCGCTGATTCGGAACTATGCACGACCTGGCGCACCGGTTTCCCGCATCTACTCGCGCCATTCTACCGGTTAGAAACTTCCTGCACTGCACCGGCCGAGATTGGCCTCCGAAACGGATATGAGCCGAGCGTGCCCACGGCCATAGTTGTCGACCGCCCGCGCAAAGGTAGACGACCTTTTCCACCACGCCTGGTCCCTCGCGAAAAAATCCGGACGACCGTGAACCTTTTCTGCGTTTCCGGAAATCTACAGATTAGACCCTGCCCATTCCTGCTTTGAAAGAACTCGTCATGGCACCGATTCTATGCATATGACTGTCGATCCGACGATAAGCCTGTCTGATGGACAAACCGCCTCATGCATCGATGATCATCGAGATCGCAAACTGATGACAGGCATCCAGGCACGCGACATAGGTGCTTTCGAGACGCTGTATTCGAGCTTTTACCGGCGCTTGTCCCGGTTTGTTTTTCAGGTGACGCGACAGCTCGATATGGTAGAGGATGTGATCAATGAAACGATGCTCGTCGTTTGGGAAAAGCCGGAGACCTTTGATTACACCTGTAAGGTATCGACTTGGATTTTCGGTATTGCTTATCGCAAGGCACTTAAAGTCTCGGCGAAGCAGGCCCGATCCGCCCATGCCGTGCCTATAGACGAATTCGGGGAGGAATTGGCGGATAGCAAAGCGTCACCTGCCCGGCAGGTGGAAGGCGAGGATCTCCTCTCGGTGGCATTGGAGTCACTCCCGCAGGATCAACGCGCCGTTATCGAATTGACCTTTGGCCAAGGGCTTCGCTATCAAGAGATCGCTGCCATTCTCGACTGCCCGGAAAATACGGTGAAAACACGGATGTTTCACGCGCGCAAGAAACTTCAGACCTTATTTCGCGAACTGACGCCGGAGCCTGCCGGAGTGGATATGTCATGACGCCGAGCGCTTGCGCGGAGGAAGTCTCTCCATATCGCCATGAAGCGGTCGTGCGCGAGCACGAAAAAAGCTACGAAGGCTTCCCGCAATCAGGGAGACCGAGCAATCGCGCGAGCGCAAGGCAAGCATCGATGACCCGGTTTAAAGGATCCTGAGCTTGCGTAGAGCTCACAACCGATGCGTGCAGGAGCTTTACGGCCTCGGGCGCGGTCAAGCTGGGCTTGAGTTGTCGCATCAGTGCCAATACGCCTGTGACATGGGGAGCGGCGAAAGAACTGCCGGACACGAAGTCGTATCTCCCATACGGCAGTGTCGTGAGAATATCGGTGCCCGGAGCAACGATCCCATCATCGGCGGTCGCTTTCGGCTTGTGATCCGTCTGGACTGTTCGAACCGCAATGACGCCGGTCTGATTGGCGGGAAAACCCGGGTTTGAGCCGTTTTCACTGGCATCCGCGGCGACCACGAGGATACCCTGATCGATCGCTGCCCGAAGAAGCCTTCCGACCAGAGGATCGTCAGCCCCGGTCAAGCTCAGATTGACGATGGGGATGCCAAGACGCACAGCCTCATTAAGCGCCGCCAAGAGCGTAAAACTGTTGCAGAGCGCAGAAACTGAACCGGGGTGCTCCGGCCAACACGCTTTGAGCGCGTAGATCTTGGCACCGGGCGCAATTCCGGCAATGCCGATTCCGTTTCCACTGCGAGCGGCGACGATGCCGGCGACCGCCGTCCCGTGGACATCATCGGTCGGTTTGTCGTGATTCGACGATGCCAGATTTTTCGACACAGCGATTTGGCCTTGGAGATCGGGGTGGGCGTCGTCCACGCCGGTGTCGACCAGCGCGATGCGGACGCCTCTTCCGGTCGCCAGACGGTGAGCCGTCTCGATGCGCATGCGCTGGAGATTTTTTTGCAATCGAAAGTAAGGATCGCCGCCGAGGGAAGCCGACGTATCATCGACTAAAGCCTGAAAGGTCCGCATAAACTGCACGGATTCGACCCGGTGATCCTGCGCGATGGTATTCATCATGTCGACCGGGATTTGATCTGTAGGAATTTCATACACCACGCACACCACTCTCAAGACGGTAACCGGCCATTCCGCGACCAGCTTTAGCCCGTACTGTTCCGCCAGGTCTGCCGCGACGCGAGTGCTCCAGGCAGAACCCAGGTAACGGCCATGTGCGCGATAGCGATCCAGAATGTTGCCGGGTACCTTGCGTCCGATGCTCGAATCGGTGAAGGTCACCAGGATGCGCCGCTCCTCGATCGACGGGTCCGGCGCTGGATCGATGCTAGGAACGTCGAGGTCTGTCGCGCATCCGGCCAGTTGCAACAAGAGCGCCAAGGCCAAAGCGGTCAAGCCGAAGCTCATGGCACCGCGGGCGGTCCGGTAGCCGGCTCAGCCAACAATACGCCCGGTTGGCGCCGAAGGTAGGCTAAGGCTGTTTCGATCTTCGCATTCTTGTCTATGCCGTCTGCAAGTCTGATCGTATAAACGTCCGCCGAACCGCGCGTGTCGACTCGGCTCCCGTCGACGGCTTTCAAGAGCGCATCAATGCGTTCGGCGCTGAGCCCGGGTTCGACCACCAAGCGCAAATCCCCCTGATTCCAGGCCGCGGTCGAAGCAGAATCGGCCAAAGTCCGAAACCGGGGCTCCGTCAATTGATCCCACCGGTGCCAGCTCAAGGGTACGACCAACAGCAAAATCGCCACCACCAAAGCGATACGGAGCGGAGGCTTACTCGCAATGACCGGAAAACGCGGGAGCCGGGTTCGAAGTCGGCCGAAGCGACCTAAATGCAACGCCGCCGATTGGGATCGTTCACGCTGCCGAATGGTGGCAAGCAGGCGAGAATAGCGGGCCTTTGGATCCTGATTCGGACTGGGTATGCGAGAGATCCGTTCCGAAAGCGCGCAAAGCTTCGCCCGTTCACGTCGGCAAATCGGACAACGGCTCAAATGTGCCGTAACGCGTGCCTGTTCATCGCTCTCTAGGGTTCCGGCGATATGCCAGGGCAAAAGCGAAAGCACATCGTCGTGCTCACGGTCTGGCGGGGATGGCTTACTCGGATTCATCGCACTTCTCCAACAATAAGAGCTTCCAACTCGGGCATCCCGTCATCCAAGAAGAGCTCGGGCTATTTGCAAATATGAATTACAAGTTCAGCGCTTCTCGAACGCTACACCGCTATCGAACAGGTCTAACCCATACGCCTGCATTTCAGGAGCTTCCTTCACGGGAAACTCGACCTGCCGTCGTTACTGAACCATTGGACACGGACAAGGTCGACCTTGCTTTTTTGGCCGTTCGGCCATTCGGCTCGTAAGCGACGAATCGCATACCAGGGGACTTGTCAATCCGCGGTTCTACTCTATTTATTCCGCGGCAAGGCCAAAGGTTCACTAGAAGGCGACAGAGAGGGAAAACAGAAAGCGATTGTCTAGCGGCCGAAGATACACCGATCCGTTCTCGGGCTCGTCCTCGTGACGCTCTTCATACGGCAACTTCGTATCCACATAGCGCAAATCGACCGAAATGTACCGATTCACATACCAGGTCACGCCGGCATTCCAGAAAAAGTAGTCGTAGTGCGCCAGTTCGCCAGCCTGATGAAAACCCACGCCCGCGGATAGTTGCAGCCGATCCAACGGGCTATAGCGGCCAATCAGCTCATAGGCCGAGGTATTGGCATCACGGTTATAGGTATCGTAGGCAAACGCCACCCGAGCGCTCAGAAGATCGCGGTAATGGAACGAACCGTAGAATTCGTTGTAGTCCGCGTCCCGGCCGAACACATTACCATCGTAAAGATACCGGCTAGCCGCGAGATCAAGCTTCCAGTTCTTGGCAAACTTGGTCGCCCAGCCCAAATACGGATTGATTTCCACACGGGCTCGATCGTCGCCGTGTTCATCGTCGAAACTAACCGGCGCCACCCAGAAGCCGGCATACAGGCCGAGTTCGTGCTCATATTCCAAATTTCCCAGGCCGACAGGATTATTCCTGCTCTTCGTATAGCCCCGGTAAACATAATCCGTTGCAAAAGTTGCGGATCCCTTGAATTCGGCAGACGCCGGAACGCTGAGCGAGGCGAGCAACAGCCACGAAAAGCTACGATTCATCGAGAATCTAATCGGTTTTGGCAAAGGGATTTGACGGGATTCTCTCCGCGAACGATCAGGAGAGATCGAGTTCGAGACGCGTGTATTCAGACAGTGCACACCGCGACGGCGCACGTAAGCTGAGCAGAACGTATCTCGAGGGTTGAGCGTCGGCTAGTCATAGGAAACTCCTCCCGAGTCGGTGACCGATCTGGTGCTCACAGACCTATCCGCTGGCTATGCGAAGGCGGGAGCCGATGGGTTCGTGATCCAATTCAAAGATAACGGCGGTCAGTCGTGACTTCTACTTGGAATAAGTAGGAATATCTGAAAGTTCAACCCGCTCTGAAATGATCACGGCGGCCCCATACGTGCCGGACGGAATCAGAAGATCAAAAATGCTGTCTGCCGTTCGGCGAAAAAGCGAGGGAACCGTCTTGATTGACGACCGGTGTACGGATCGCTGAGCCAATCCATACCCCTCACTCCGTACACCGATGGACGATTATCGCTATCCCTCTTTCCTAAAAACCCGAATAAGTCGTTTGACTCAAGCTTTGGCTACAGGGTGGAGGCCCGCAAACTTGAATCAGAGAGGTCGTCTGATCGACCCGATTTTCGGTCCCACTACTGCTGGAGGCTTGTGCGGTGCTTTCGAGCAATGTCGCTTGCATAACGACCTGTGATGTCAAATCAACCGGAATTGTCGAGACGCTTACGACTTCCAGCCCGCCTTCCACTCGACCGAGTTCGCTGTCGTCCAGCCGAGACGATGCGATATGGGTTTCCTGCAAAGACAGCTTATCCAAAGCATGAAATTCGGATTGACCATAGACAGAGGTCGTAGCTGAGACAACGAGCGAGAGCAGGCCACCCCATACGAATGATGTTCTCATCGGTCTCTCCATGAGATTTTCAAGTTGAGGTAAAAAGGCAGAGGCGCGCATGACGGCTCCCCCGCCCCTTTCTCCGACCCCGATCAGGATTCTTTACGAGGTCAGCACTAGTCGTTACCTGATGACCTGAGTCGTCTTCTGCACGATGAATTGGTTGGCATTTTTGCTGAAAAGCCCGAGATTCACCGCCGTGATCGTCGGTATGGCCAGGTTGAGACACACATTTCCCACGCCGGAGCACGTACCGCTACCGTGCTTAATAACACCGCCTTCGACGCTCGCGAGTCGACCTTCGCTCATCGCGGTCACACCGGACACCTTGTCCAAGGCCCGGAACTCGCTCTCGGCCATTACCGGCCCGGCAGTAATTACCGAAGATAACAAAACAGCCATTGCATAGGATTTCATAATCGAACTCCTTGTATTCAAGGGTTAACACCTCCCCTACCTTTGCGTCCTTTCTTTCACCGTAAATTTCGGGAAATACGGAAAAGGTTCACTGCCGTCCGGATTTTTTGCAGTGGGAGATGGTATGGCAGGCCGGGCAGCGGTTAAATTTCCGAAATGACCGCAATGCCCCATCAGCCGCCGAATGCCGTCACCCTAACCCCTCTCCCAGAAGGAGCGAGGCGAAACTCCCTTCTCCATTTGGGAGAAGGGCCGGGGATGAGGGCCTTGCGCTTTTCAGATTGTGTCCAACGGCCGGATTTAGGTTGAATGTTTCGACGGAACGATAACGACATTATCCTCTCGGCAGTCACGTACTGGGGCACCGCCCGCGTTTTTTCCGATCGCCTCCAGCCACGCGGCGAACATCCCGAGGGCAATGAGCAGATAGATCGTGCCGGCCGGAATCCACATGATGAGCCCCGCGAGCTGCTGATCCTCGAGCGCGCTCAAGCCGGCGGCCGCCGAGCCGCCGTAAGCCGAATACCATGGCTGGCGGCTAAAGGTCAGCAGCGCTCCGAGCAGGCTTGTATGGACGGTCGTCAAGAACAGGTACAACACCCCGGCACCATACCCTCTCGCTCCTTCGCGGCCACGGATGATCGCCCACCAGAAAACCAACGCGGACATGAAAAAGCTCAGGTGTTGGACGGTATGGACCTGTTCATCCTTCAGCGCCGCCTGAAACAAGATCGGTGCGTGCCAAGCCCAAATTACGACACCGTGTATTGCCCAGGCGGCGAACGGCGCGGTTATGTAACGCCAGAAATGGCCGATCCAACCGGTGGTAGAAAACCTCACAAGCAATCTCCGCCACCCACGCGGAAACGCCCATAGAGCAACGGCGATCGGCCGGCTCAGGACCAGCAGCGGTGTGGCAAGAAGCATCAGAACCTCGTGCTGGACCATGTGTGCCGAAAACAACACGTCGGAGAGCGGGTCCAAAGGCGAAACCAGCGCGACGGCAACGAACAGCCATCCCCCGGCATAAACCAGCGACTTTTGAACCAGCATCCGACGGCCCGCGCCGACTTTCGGCCACAACCGCAGCAAGCCGGCTGTGAACAACCCGGCTGACAGCGCAAGACAGAGTGGTACCCAAGGTTCGACATTCCAGGCGGTCCACTCAAAGCCTGAAATCGAGGAACTCCCGTCGTGAGCCTGGGCAAAGGCGGGAACGCCGAACGTAGCGAGCAGGGAAGAAAATTGATATCGGCGGACAAGGCGGTGTCGTTCCATGGCCCGCGTCACTTGAGAATCCGTGGCCCCTAATACAGAGTGGCGCGCAGCGGCATCCAGACCACCACGATGTGCCAATAAATGCCGTTGCCACTCACCAGCAGACTGTGCGGTTCGCTGAGAGCCTATCCATGCGAGAGTGCTGGTCACGAGCGCCTTCAGGATCGGCGTGATCGATGAGTGCTTTGAAAGCCGATGATGACCCCAGCAATGGGCCGAAGGCTATTCGCCCTAAACCCTTCTAGGCTAGCGGGACGGGATCCGGTGCCCGTACCCAATAGGTTCGATCGGAGCGAAGTCGGTTCTATCCGGAAATAAGCAACCGTTCGTAGCGGAGCCGGAATTTCGACAATCTCGTCTGGGATTCAACGCTCGAGCTTAGCCTTGAGCTTGAGCAAACCGTCGTGATTCGGCACGGCCTCCAGGCCCTCCAGCACTTTTTTCAGGCTGTTGACGCGATCGCCCTCCTCGAACGCTTTCCATGCCTCCAGTTCCAGGGCGTTCGCGATCTTTTGTATGCCGTTGGCCGCCTTTTCGTTATAGGGATCGATCTTGAGCGCTTCCCGGTAGGCCCACAGCGCGTTGGCACCGGTCGGGGCGGTCAGATAACCGACCTCGAAGTGAATATCCGCTAACTCCAACAAATCCGCGACTTTCGCCTGCTGCTCGGCGGTGAGTGTGGTCGGGACCCTGGGCGGCTCCTTCGCTGTGTGAAGCCCCATGTAAACATTGCCGCCGATGGCGATGACCGCGATCGTAGCCGCTGCCCAAGTTCCGTAGAAAAGCGGCGATCGCTTTTGCAACTCGCCGATGAATTCCTCAGCGGTCGGGGTTCGGTCCTCCCGCTTGAGGGCGAGCGCTCTCTTAAGACCTCTCCATTGTCTGCCGTTCAAACCGGGGATGGGTTTGGGTTGCAGCTTCAGCTCGACAGCGACGTCCGCCGACACTTTCGCGTACGGGTGTTTCCCCGCCAAAAGCTCGTACGTGACGCATGCCAAAGCGTAAATGTCGTCACACGGGTCCGGCTCCTCTCCCCTTAGCATCTCGTAACTGGCATAAGCCGGCGTCAGGGCGCCCAGGTCACGGGCGTTGAACACGGTCGCGTCGCCGCCTTTCTTGTCCGCCCGGCCCGCCGCGCAGGCGATGCCGAAGTCGAGCACCTTGGCCTCACCGTTTTTATCGACGAAGACATTGCCCGGCTTGAAGTCCGAGTGGACGATGTTTTTCTTATGGGCGTAGCCCAGCGCTGCCGCCATGCCCTGAATGATGGGCCAGGCCTTCTTAAACGGCATGCCACCCTCGGGAAGCTCCCGGATTAGCCGGTTGAGAGGCTGGCCTTCCAGATATTCCATCGACATGAAGACATACCGGCCGTCCCTGTCGAAATCGTACACATTGATGATGTTCGGGTGGGAAAGCGTCTGCGCCCGTTTGGTCTCCCTCTGGAGCGCGATCAGGGAAACCGGATTTTGCTGGAAATCCTGATTGAGCACTTTCAGAGCCACATAGGGGTCCTTGTCCCTTGCTTCCCGTTTGCGCAAGTCCAGTGCCTTGAACACCACACCCATGCCGCCTTCGCCCAGCACCTGCTCCAGCACGAATCGCTCCTTCAGGACATCGCCGACCTGCAAGGGCCTTGCCGACCCTGAGCTCTCGACCGGAGAAGGCGTACTGGGGCTCGTACGTGGATTCAACCGTGTCGCGCTGATCTCATGGCTTGGTACATTGGTCGTATCCGGACGTGAGGCATCAGACCTACCTGGGGCGAAACCCGCTACCTGGGTTTTTTCGTCGTCTTCCTCGGGTAGTCGAGAACCGGTGGCCGTGGATAATGGCACAACCCTGGTCCTGTCGAGCGCGTCATCACCGGCATTTGACTGCATCTCACTCATATCTTTCTTGAGGAAATCGCCGATCTGCGAAGACCTTGTCGACGCTGAGATCTCGACCGGAGACGACGTGCCGCGGCTCGACTTCGGATTCAGTCGTGTCGAGTCGATATCCTTGCTCGGCATGTCAGCCGCAACCGGGCATGAGGCGTCCGACCTCCCAGGAGTCAAGGTCCCTAGGCGCGTCTTTTCGTCGTCATTCTCGGGTAGTCGAGAGCGCGGGACAGCGGAAAACGGCACGACTCTGGTTTTGTCGAGCGCGTCATCATCGGTGTTTGGCTGGATCTCACTCATATTTTTATTCATTCGGGATGGTGTTGCGAAGGCGTCGCGGTTCGAAAGCGTTCTTTATGATAGTCCGTTCTCCGAGCAACACGGAAAAACCAGCGTGCAACTCTCTTCCCGAAGATGGGTCTCACACCATAGACCAAGCTTGGAGGAACGGATCATGGCGATACGAAGCGCATCGGCCGAGTGGGAGGGCGACCTTGCTCAAGGAAAAGGAAGCATGCGATTGGGCAGCGGCGCCTTCACCGGCAGCTATTCTTTTTCGTCCCGATTTGAAGAAGGACAGGGCACCAATCCCGAGGAATTGATCGGCGCGGCGCATGCAGGATGCTTCTCTATGGCGCTGGCGCACGCTTTGTCGCAATCCGGACACACCCCAAAACGCATCGCGACGACCGCCAAAGTTCGTCTCGAAAAAGTGGGCGAAGGATTCAAGATCACTCGAATCGAGTTAGATACCGAGGGCGATGTCCCCGGAATCGATGCAGCGACCTTTCAAACCTTCGCCGACGACGCAAAACGGAATTGTCCGGTTTCCCAGCTTCTCACCGGCGCCGAAATCGAACTTCGGGCGAAGCTGGTTTAGCACCCCACAAGCATAAGGCGCTTGGCTCCAAACGCCGGTGAAGCCGAGCGCCGACGGAGATAAACGATATGCCGCACTACAACTATCTCATCATCGGCGGCGGAATGACGGCCGACGCCGCGATTCGGGGCATACGCGAGATCGATACCGAGGGTTCGGTAGGTCTGATCGGCGCGGAAGCGCACCCGCCCTATGACCGTCCGCCCCTCTCCAAAGGGCTGTGGAAAGGAAAACCGATCGAGCGCATCTGGCGCAAGACCGCCGAACGGAATGTCGGCCTACACCTCGGTCGGACCGCCAAGGCGTTGGATCTCGCCGCCAAGCGGGTCGACGACGATCAAGGCGTGTCCTACACCTTTGACAAACTGCTGCTCGCGACCGGCGGAACGCCTCGGCGCTTCCCATTCGGCGGCGACGATATCGTTTACTTTCGGACCCTGGACGACTATCAGCGTCTTCGCACGCTGAGCGATGAAAAACAGCGCTTCGCCGTCATCGGCGGCGGGTTCATCGGCTCCGAAATCGCGGCCGCCTTAGCGATGAACGGCAAGGAAGTGGTCATGATCTTTCCTGACGATGGGATAGGGGCGCGGCTGTTCCCGCCCGACCTCAGCCTGTTCCTGAACGACTACTATCGACAACAGGGCGTCGAGGTTCTGCCTGGACAAAAGGTCACCGATTTTCGACGCGCGAACGACCAACTCCTTCTCACCATACGCGACGGGAAGACCACCAATGAACGGACGATTTCCGTGGACGCTGCCGTGGCTGGCATCGGTATCGTGCCCAACATCGAGCTGGCGAAAGCCGCGGGACTTCAGGTGGAGGACGGCATCGTGACGAACGAGGTCCTGCAAGCCGGTGTGCCGGACGTGTATGCGGCCGGAGACGTCGCTAATTTCTTCAATCCCGCCCTGGGCAAGCGTTTGCGAGTCGAACATGAGGATAATGCCAATACCATGGGCAGACAGGCGGGCCGAAACATGGCCGGCGAAAGTGTTCCTTATCATCACTTGCCGTTTTTTTACTCCGACCTGTTCGATCTTGGATACGAAGCGGTCGGAGAAACGGATTCCCGGCTCGAAACCGTGGCCGATTGGTCGGAGCCGAACCGAAAAGGCGTCGTCTATTACCTTAGGGACGGCCGAGTCAGAGGCGTGCTGTTATGGAATGTATGGGAGCGGGTCGATTTGGCACGGGAACTCATCGCCGAACCCGGCCCTATCGAGCCCGAGAGTTTGAAGGGGAGACTTTGACGAAGATTTTCGTCGGCGGGGATTGCCGGTCAAATCGGGAATTCCTTCCGACAGCCGTTGCAACGACAGCTCACCTCTAATAGGCAGCGAAACGCGCCTCGACCTTGCCCAACAGTATCCAGCGCCGCAATCCCCACAGGACGGAGGACACCATGAATGCTCTATTGAAATTGGTTGAGCACGGCCAAAGTTATTGGATCGACAACCTCACCCGGCGCATGATCACCAGCGGCGAACTCGAATGCCGCGTACGCCGCGAAGGCTTACGCGGGGTGACGTCGAACCCGCAGATCTTCCAGAAAGCCATCACCGGGACCAAGGACTACGACGAGCAGATCGAGAATCTCGTGGGAGGCGGCCGTCCGTGCCCCGACGTGCGCGAGATCTACGAAGCGCTGGTGACCACCGACATCCGAAATGCCTGCGACATCCTGCGCCCCGTTTACGACGACACGTCCGGCCTCGACGGCTATGTCAGCCTCGAAGTATCCCCGCACCTCGCCCATTACACCGAGGCATCGATCGAACAGGCGCGGCATTTGTTCCGCCTGGTCGACAGACCCAATCTGTTCATCAAGATTCCGGGCACCCTGGCCGGCCTGCCCGCAATCGAGGAACTTCTGTTCGAGGGCATCAACGTCAATATCACCCTGCTCTTCTCGGTCGAACGCTACGAAGCCGTCGCCGAGGCTTATCTCCGAGCGCTCGAACGGCGGCGCGAAGCCGGCCTTCCGCTCGACGAGGTCGCCTCGGTGGCCAGCTTCTTCCTGAGCCGGATCGACGTGTTGACCGACGAACTCCTACGCCACCGGATCACCCCCGAGGTTACCCGCAGGCCCGAGCCGGACCCGAAAACGATGCTGGGAAAGAGTGCGATCGCCAACGCCAAGCTGGCTTATCAGAGCTTCAAGCGGATCATCGAGAGCGATCGCTGGAAAGCTCTGGAGGACAAGGGCGCGCGCGTACAGCGCATGCTCTGGGCGAGCACCAGCACGAAAAATCCGGCCTACTCGGACGTCATGTACGTGGAGCCGCTGATCGGGCCCAACACGGTTAACACCATGCCGGAAAAGACGATCGACGCCTTCGCCGATCACGGCGCGGTGCGCGACACAATCGAAGAAGGCTTGGACGAGGCGAACGCCGTGATGAACGGCCTTGCCAAACTCGGCATCGATTTCGGTCTGGTCACCGCTCAGCTCGAAAACGAAGGCGTTCAGAAATTCATCGAACCGTACGACGCCCTGATGGCCAGCTTGGCGGACAAATGCCAGAAATATTCGAACCGCCGCAGCGTCGACCTCTTGCAGAAAGTGGCGCGGGAACTCCGCCGCGACGTGGTCACCATGACGACCGAGGCCGGATCGGGGCACCCGACTTCGAGTCTGTCCTGCGCCGACATCGTCGCCGCCCTGTTCTTTCATGAAATGCGCTGGGACCCAACGGACCCGAGCGCCCGCGACGTGGACACGTTCGTTCTGTCCAAGGGCCACGCCGCGCCGATCTTGTGGGCGGCCCTCCACCAATCCGGTGCCTGTCATGAGAGTCTGACTTCGCTGCGCAAGCTCGGCAGCACTTTCGAAGGACATCCGACGCCGACCAACCCTTGGGTCAAAGTCGCAACCGGTTCCCTCGGCCAGGGGCTGGCCGCGGCCAACGGGATCGCACTGGCCAATCGTCTGGACGGCATCCCCGGCCGGGTCTATTGCCTGCTGGGAGACGGCGAATGCTCCGAAGGCTCGGTTTGGGAAGCGGCGCAGTTCGCATCTCTCAACAAGCTGTCGGGACTGGTCGCGATCGTCGACGTCAACGGCCTGGGCCAGACCGGCCCCACGCCTTACGGCCACCGCACCGAGGTCTTCGCTCGCCGCTTTCAGTCTTTCGGATGGTCGACCATCGAAATCGACGGCCATGACATAGAAGCCCTACTCGACGCCTTGTATCGGGCCCGGAAAGGCGGTCCGACGGCGATCATCGCGAAAACCGAAAAAGGCCGCGGCGTTTCCTTCCTGGAAGGCGTTCACGGCTGGCACGGAAAAGCGCTCGACCGGGAAGCGATGGAAAAAGCGCTCAGGGAACTCGGCGAAACCGGCGTGCACATGACGGTCGAACCGCGCCGGCTCGGCCAGATCCGCCGCTCCGAATCCGAACCCGTGCCGCCCCTCAAGCCCGGCTATCGGCCGGGCGAAAAGGTCGCCACGCGCAAAGGGTTCGGGATTGCACTCGAGAAACTCGGGGAATCGATGCCGGACCTCGTGGTGCTCGACGGCGACGTGAGCAATTCGACCTACACCGAATTTTTCGCCCGGCGCTATCCGAAGCGCTTCTTCCAAAGCTATATCGCCGAGCAGAACCTGGTCGGAACCGCGCTCGGTCTGGCTGTGTCCGGCAAGGTTCCAGTCGCCGCCACTTTCGCCTGCTTTCTCTCGCGTGCTTACGACTTCATCCGCATGGCGGGCCACAGCCGTCCTCCACACCTCGTTCTCTGCGGCAGCCACGCCGGCGTGTCCATCGGCGAGGACGGCCCTTCGCAAATGGGACTGGAGGATCTGGCCATGTTCCGCGCCCTGGCCGGCAGCACCGTGCTGTACCCGTGCGACGCGGTCAGCGCCGAACGCCTGACCGAACTGGCGGTGAAGACGCCGGGCATCGTCTATCTCCGTACCACCCGCCCGTCAACCCCGGTCATCTATTCCGAGGCCGAGGACTTTCCGATCGGCGGAAGCAAGGTGCTCCGCTCCGGCGGGAACGACCGTTTCACGGTGGTCGCGGCCGGCATCACCGTGCACGACGCGCTCGCCGCCCATGACAGCCTGAAGCAGCGAGGCATCTCGGTGCGCGTCATCGATGCTTACTCGGTCAAGCCGCTGGACGTCGCGACCCTGGAACAGGCGGCGCGCGAGACGCAGGGCATCGTGGTCGTCGAGGACCACTGGCGCGACGGTGGACTCGGCGACGCGGTCGCGGCGGCCCTGAACTCCACGGTGCCCGTGCATCGTCTCGCGGTAAGCAAAGAACCCCGCTCGGGTACGATGGAACAACTGCTGGAACGGCACGGTATTTCCCGGAGAGCGATTGAAGAAGCGATTCTGGCGTTTGGATAGCGATGAAACGAGCTTCCGCCCATTTAGACGGCTTAGCGAACCCGAATTTCGTAGGATGGGTAGAGCGAAGCGAAACCCATCGATGGCGGGTTGGGCGCGCCGTAATCCTCCACACCGTCCTTCGGCGGGTTACGGTGCGCGCATGGACTCGAGTGGTTACGCGCGGAAGGCGTGGTGCGCACCTAACCCGCCCTACACAGAGGAAATGCAGCCGCTCGGCGACGCATCCTCTGCACCCAACCGGAAAATCCTCTAAAACTCCATCCGCACGCCCGCATTGACGGTATGGCGGGTTTCGAAGCGGTTGTCGACCAGGGTCTCGTACTGGACGAATGCCGATCCGCCGTGGGGGAGAACCGCCGAAACCGAGGTTCTGAGATTGACATAGTCCCGGTCCGGGTTATCGGTACGAACGGTGAATCGATGCCTGCCGGCATCGGCCGCGAAACGGGCGCCGATCAGACGGCCGTCCTTCTCGAATTCGTGCTCCCATTCCACGCCGAGCTGCGATACGAATACGCCCACGGCCGTACCGGCGGTATAAGACACGATTCCGCCTAAGGCCGTGGTTACCGAATCCACCGTCTGAGCGTCAATCACCAGATTGAGCGGATCCGCGCCGCGTTCCGTATAGCCATCGATGGTGGTCCGTCCGTATTCCATGCGCCCGCGTAAACCGAGCGTCCACGCGCCCAAAGGAAAATCGTAGCCGCTGTTGATGCTGTAGCGTTGCTGCCAGCCTTCCGTATTGCTCTTGGCACTCATTCGCACCGGCCCGAACGCATCGACATAGGCAATGTTCCGGGTCGAACTATATTGGTTATAGGTACCGTTGACCACCAGGTCCACATACCCGCGATCGGTGAGCTGATAGCTGCCGAACAGGGAAAACGTCATCCCGTCGATTTCGAGATCGCCTCCGTTTCGGACCGTTTTCGATTCGGTATGGCCGTAACCCGTGGACACACCCATCAGGAACTGCCGAGTGAACCAGTAGTCGACGCCCGTCGTGAAGCCGTAAACCTTGGAATCGAATCCCCGTTGCAAGCGTGTGGTGTTTCGGGACCCCGACTCGAATTGACCGTTCACGAACACGCCCAACCGGCTGAATCCGCTGTCCTCGTCTCCGCTGGCTCCGCCCGAGCTGCCGAAAGGAAGCATCGCGGCCAGCAGGTTGCCCGGCAGGGTCTGTCCGCCGAGATTCAGGGTCAATCCGTTCACGCTGAAACCAGAACTTCCGGCCCTCAGTTCCACCAGCCGCTGGTTGACATTGCCGACTTGAATCTGCGAAATCCGCCCGCCGCCGAGGGCCTGCGCGGCGGCTTCTTCGGGACTGATACTGTGGAGGGCTTCCGCCACCCGTTCCAGCCCGCCGGGTCGATTCAACAATTCGGTAAGCCCTAGAATGCGCTCCCGCAAGGCTTCGGACGCGCTGGCGGTACTGATGATGGTCTGAATCGTACCGGCCAAGGATTCCTGCCGCACCAGATCCCCGGCGGTGTTCAAAGTGGCCCCGACCACCACGGTCACCGTGCCGGTATTCTCACCGCTCGAGTTGACGACGGTATAGGTAAAACGGTCCTCCCCCACGAAACCCGCTCTCGGCGTATACACGATCCGGGCGGTTCCGCTCACCGTCGCGGTGCCGTTGGCGGGCTGGGACACCGAGGACACGACGACCTGATCCGGATTACTTTCCACCACCGTGATCGTTACCGGCTGCCCGGTCGTGGTGCTGGTTCTGTGACTGGAGGCGCTGGGCGGGAGTGGGTTGACCGTGATCGTCACGGTTGCGTTGGCGCTTCCGGCCGGGTTGGTAACCGTATAGACGAACGAATCCGTACCCACGTATCCCGCGTCGGGGGTATAGATCACCGACCCACCGCTCGCGACCGCGGTACCGTGGGCCGGCGCGGAAACGCCTGCGAGCTGGAGCTGTACTCCGCTATCGTTGTCCAGCACACCCACCACCGCCGCTTGTTCGCGCATAACCGCCACGCGATCGTCGACTGCCGTCGGCGGTATGTTCGTATTTATGGTCAGGCTTGTCGAAAAGGAAGGAAACACGTTGTCGACGCTTCTTCCCGATGCAACAACGGTGTCCCCGTAGAGGATGGACATTCCACTGAACTCCTGACCGTTCATGTCGATCTGGAGCGGCGTGGCATAGGGCAATACCAGCTGCTGAGCAAAGCTGCCCCGGATCTGCGGACTGCAGCAGACGCCCCCCAGATCTCCGTAGGTTTGCTCGAAGAGAATCGACTGGGTGCTTAAGTCGGTGATCCGGATGTGGCCGAACGAGGCGGGATCCATGGTCCCCTCGGCCACGTAAACTTCGGCGAACTGTCCTTCCGATTCGAAGGAAATGCCCCGCAATTGCAAGGAATAGAAGTTGACGGCGATCTGATCGGCGAACGGGACGAAATCCGCATGGGTCGTCGTTTGCCATAACGCAAGCCGTAGCGCGACCGTGATGCCGCAAAAACGGCGAACGCCCGACGCACGAAGAAGCACGTGGAACATCGGCCCGGCGGCTACAAATGCATTTCGGATTCGGCAGACTTACACCCGAAGAAAAACCTAGTCTTCCTCCTCCATCAAATCGAACACCATCTGAACCGATCTTCCCGTTTTCGTGTTCGTGGCTTTAAAGATGGCGGTGTCGTTCTCCACTCCGACACATTCGATTTCGACCGGCGGATCGTCGTATTCGCTCTCGGAGACACCCAGTCGATCCATGAGGTCTTGGTTTTCTTCCGTCGTTAACTCCATGTAGCCGTCTGAGTCGATACGCATAGATCTGTCGCCAAAACGATTAAAGTGAATAGCGTCTTACCGGTAACCTGGGGAGGACCGGTCTCCGAATCTCGGAGCCGTCAAGTCGGTGCAGCAGACCCGCCGTGATCGATGACGATTTTTCCCCTCGCATGTCCCGATTGGCTTCGTCGATGCGCCAGATCCAACTGGGACAGCGGAAACACACTATCGATGACGGAACGCAATCGCCGCTCCTCCGCCAGTTTGCTCAAGAACGCTAAGTCTTCTCCATTAGACTTGAACATGATGGTCTTAATCCGCTGCTTCGACAGAAGCCGCAATAATACTGAGCGGGCCATCAGTCCAAGCGTCGGTAGGGTGGATACATAAATGCCATCCGGTTTCAGTAGGCCCTGATAACGCCCGAAAGGTTCGGAAACCACGGTATCGAAAATCACATCGAAAGATGCCGGAGAACCGAACTCGCTGGTCTGAGTATAGTCGATGATCTCGTCCGCCCCGAGCTCACGCACCCAAGGCGCGTTGACGCCGCTGCATACCGCGAAAACCTTCGCCCCGAACACCTTGGCGATTTGCACGGCATAATGTCCGACCCCGCCGGACGCCCCCACGATCAGGACGGTATCGCCCTCCTTCACCCGGCCGAGGTCGCGGAGGGCTTGGAGTGCGGTCTGCCCGGCCAGGGGCAAGGCAGCGGCCTCATGGTCGTTCATCATCTTCGGCACTGGGGCGGCCAACCGTTCGTCTACGACGGCGAACTCAGCCGCCGTTCCGAAGCGCCGAGAAGTCAGAGACGCCATCACCCGGTCGCCGGGCCGATAGCGCGTGACCTTGGTGCCGATCTCCACCACTTCGCCGGCGAGGTCCATGCCGGGAATGGACGGAAACCGGACCGGAACGAGAAAACGCAGACTGCCGTTACGTAGCTTCCAGTCAATGGGATTGACCGAGCTCGCGGCTACCTTGACGAGCAGTTGGTCGGGCGCCGGTTTCGGTATCGGCACGTCGGCCTCACGAATTTTCGAAGGATCGCCGTAACCCGTATATTGCATCGCTTTCATGGATGACTCCTTGTGCGGATATCGAACTCGAAACGGATTTTGTTTTCTATTAACCCGGCCTATAAATTTCGCCCGGGTTAATCCGGAGCAGGGATGCCCAGGCGCGGCAACAAGCCGCGTGAGCCCAGGCCGGGCGTTTACCGGCTTGAGCGGCGGCCCGTCAATACCAGGAGGGTATTCACGGGCCTGACGATAATCACGCCGTGCGAGCCTATGTCAGCAAACCGTTTGCGCCGAGCTCCTCAGTCCAGTGATATAAGCTCCTTATAAAACGTCAAAGCAGATAACGGCGGATTCCCGACCGCTTTCAGGAGACCCATTGTGACTACTCGACATTTTCAAATCGATTGGGATACGTACGAAGCCGCCAAGGCTCATATCCAGCAACAATTCGACACGCATTCCTGGTGGCCGACGGAAGAGCCGGAAAAAGCCAAACAGGAATACAGAATCATGAACACCAACCCGGCGCAGCTGGCATACTGGTGCGAGAAATGGCTGAACGGCGCGCAGTGGCGGCAACTGGAAATAGAGGTGCGAAAACGCCTGCGAAGCGGCTAGTCCGCACGCGACTGCGACTTGGCCTGCTTTCGAGAACGCTCGCGCCATCTTAGGCGCGGCGGCGCTACAAATGCGCGGCGATAGCCGCCAAAATTGGCTCCGGGTCGCGATAGTTCACGGGAATTTCCGAGTATTCGCGACCATGCGACAACAATAGGGTCGGAAAACCACGAACCCCGAACTCTCGCGTGCAACGGATTTCCTCGAGCAGCTCCACCTGAGTATCCGGATGCCGGAGATTCGCCTCGAAAAGGTCTTTATCCAAGCCGGCCTCTTCCGCCAGCTCGATCAAAGTCGAATCGTTCGAGGGGTTGCGCGCTTGCAGGTAATACGCCCGCTGAATGGCGAAGATCATGGCTTCCTCGAAGTCGGCGCCCTGTCGGCGAGCGGCGATCACCGCGCGGCAGGCCGGATAGGTGGAGCGCCTCGGAACACATTTCTCCCAGAAATCGAAATTGAACCGGGTGCCCGGCACGGAGCGCTCTATGGTTCGCCAGGTGCCCTGAATCTTTTCGCGCATTTCAGCCGGCATCGGCACGGTGCTGTCCGGTGCCAGGCCGCCCAAAAACTGCTCGATCTCGACACCGGCCGGCAATCCGCTCTTAACGCGCTGCCATACCGGCCTAAACGCCCAACACCAACTGCACATGGGATCGTGGAAATAGAGCAGCACCGGGCCAGCAGCATTGGGTCGATTCGTTAACACTGCCTTTACCATTACGAAATCGGCGTTTGATTCACGCCTTTATCTCTACTTCAAATTCAGATGTTCCGCTTATCGCCTCGGCGACACCGATGAAACTATGATGAAATCGACCTGTATCCGTGCGAATAAGCGTCGTTATGAGTCCGATTGTGCCTTCTTCGGCCATGCCCAGGATGAGCCGATTGCGGCTGATCTCGTAATCATCGGAGACAGAGCCGAAGTAAGCGGCGAACTCCCCGCCCGCCAGACTATCGAAAATCACCCAAGTTCGGCAACTATGCGAATCCTTTTTCTTCTTGTTTTTCTTGGCTTATCCGCCTGCGGACTGCTGCCCGGAAAATCCACGGATAGGGCTATGGGGCCGACTTCTTCCATCGGCGTTTTCGACCTCCCGCCCATCAAAAACAGAATTCTTGCTCTCGCACTCAGCGAGTGGCTTTATTTCGGCCAGCAGTCCGTCGTCCACGACGGCGACAAGGAAAGCATCCCGCAGGTCGGATACTGGGAGGACGAATCCCCTTACGCTCAACGCATCAACCAGTATTGGCGTACAGTCGGCATGCCGGAACGTACTGGCCGAAACTGCGAACAACCCTGGTCGGCGGCTTTCGTCAGTTGGGTCATGGCCACTGCGGGTGTGCCGAAAGACCGATTTCCGCCCGCGGAAGCCCACTGGATCTATCTTTCACACATCATCCGCAACGCCGACGCGCCCGGAGCGAGCTTCGTGCCGAGAAGCATACGCGACTATACCCCGCGCCCCGGCGACCTGATCTGCGCGAGCCGAGGGTCGTCGACCATTCCCCAGCTCGCCGAATTGCCACCCCTCGAAGTCATCGAGAACAGCAAGCTTCACTGCGACATCGTCGTCGCAAGACGCGGGCGCACGCTTGAAGCCATCGGCGGAAACGTCAGAAACTCCGTTTCCAAGAACATTTTGAAACTCGACAAGAACGGACATTTGCAACCGACGGCTAGAAGGCCGTGGTTTTTGATCATTGAGAACCGTCTTTGAGCGTAGTGTGACGAATGGAAGGTTTCCAATCGGCGAAGTACGGGAGTACCTTTCCGGCACCGCATGTCAGTCCCGGTATGCGAGTAGCGAAGTTCCTAATCAGCGTGATAACAACTCCACCCATACGGACAACTACATGTGCTGCCCTTCCTTGCGCGACGCCTAAAGCTGGTTTTCATTGCCGCTGCCGAGCTAGACTAACGCTTAGCTAACACCGTTGAAATCCTATGCGCATTGTCAATATTCACGAAGCTAAAACGCATCTCTCGCGCTTGCTTGAAGAAGTCGAAAAGGGTGAGGATGTTGTCATTGCGCGCTCTGGTCAGCCTATCGTGCGCTTGAGCCGGTATCAACCGAATCGATGCAAGATCGCTCCGCCGGGCAGTCTGGAGGGGCAGGCATGGGTCGCGGAGGATTTCGATGCACCCGTGGATGCGCTGTTCGACGGGCCGGATGATGCCGAATGAGACTACTGCTGGATACCCAACTGATCATTAGGTAGCTAACCCATGCCGCGGCGGTTCCACCCAAGGCGCGGGAACTCGTCGAGCAAGCGGCCGAGGTCGTTTATGTCAGTCGGGCCTCGCTGTGAGAAATGGCGATCAAGATCGGTTTGGGCAAACTGCGCATCGATTTGCCTCGCTTTGCACAGCAAGTAACCGTTGACGGTTTTGTCTGGCTTCCCATCGAAAATCATCATGTGCTCCAGGTGGCGAGCCTTCCGGTATTCGATGACCATAAAGACCCGTTCGACCGCTTACTAGTAGCGCAAAGCGTAAGTGAACCGCTGATTTTGGTAACGACGGATGCAAAGCTGGCCCGCTACGGGACTACCATTCGCGTTTTCTAGCGCCGTGTCGAAGTGTAGCCCGTAGGGTGCGGTGACAACAGAAACTGCCCCAATCGCGGACAACACCTGCCTCGAGCAAAGTCGAGGGGCGATCCGTCCTTCACCGCATCCTGAGATCCTATCTCCCCCGTTATCAGCCAGCAACGGCGACAAATCGGCGGCGCCCATGGTTTTTGGCGCTTCGAAAATCGGTCGTAAAAGCCAGATGCAGGATTTTTCCGGCCACAGGTGTAATCTAAGCGGACGCTATCCGGAATCGGATGATGCGGATTTTTGGAGCGGCGCCGTCTGTCAAAACCATGGCCGCAGGCGGCGGCACACGATAGTTCAGAACAAGGGTCGAACCGAGACCCGTTTGAATTCAACCACGAGGGAATACAGATGAGTGCGGAACCCAAACTGATTAACCCGTCCGAAATCAAAATCTCTCAAACCAAGATGCTGATCGACGGCAAATGGGTCGATTCGGCGAGCGGAAAAACTTTCGAAACGATCAACCCGGCGACCGGCGAGGTGATCGCCCATGTCGCGGAAGGCGACCGCGAGGACGTGGACAGGGCAGTTCGTGCTGCCCGTAAGGCTTTCGAGGAAGGCCCATGGCGGAAAATGAGCGCGCGCGAACGGGGCCGGTGCCTGTACCGCCTGGCGGATTTGATCGAGAAACACTTTGACGAATTGGCGGCGCTGGAAACGCTCAACAACGGCAAGCCGATCAACGAAAGCAGATCGGCTGATCTGCCGCTGACGATCGAGTGTTACCGCTACTACGCCGGCTGGGCGGACAAGATCGAGGGCAAGACCATTCCGATCAACGGCCCGTTCTTTACCTATACGCGGCATGAACCGGTCGGCGTGGTGGGACAAATCATTCCCTGGAATTTTCCGCTGCTGATGCAGGCCTGGAAGTGGGGGCCGGCGCTCGCGGCCGGCTGCACCATCGTGCTCAAACCCGCCGAGCAAACGCCGCTGACCGCGCTCCGGGTGGGTGAACTGGCTCTCGAGGCTGGCATTCCGGAAGGTGTCGTCAATATCGTGCCGGGATTCGGCGAAACCGCAGGAGCCGCGGTTGCCGAACACATGGATATCGACAAGGTGGCTTTCACCGGGTCGACTGAAGTGGGCAAGCTGATCATGCAGGCCGCCGGACGCTCGAACTTGAAGCGCGTCACCCTGGAACTCGGCGGAAAGAGCCCGAACATCGTGTTCGCCGATTCCGATCTGGATGCGGCGCTAGAAGGCGCTTTCCAGGGACTCTTTTTCAATCAGGGCCAGTGCTGCTGTGCCGGTTCCCGCCTCTTTGTGGAAAAGAACGTCTACGACGATTTCGCCCAGAAGCTGGTCGAACGGAGCCGCAAGCAAGTCGTGGGTGACCCGTTCGATCCGAAAACCACTCAGGGGCCGCAGGTCAGCCAGGAGCAGTTCGACAAGATCATGGACTACATCCGCTCCGGCAAGGAACAAGGCGCGAAGCTTCTGACCGGCGGCAATCGCGTCGGCAGCTGTGGCTTTTTCATAGAACCGACGATTTTCGCCGACGTCGGCGAGGACATGAAGATCGCGCGCGAGGAAATATTCGGGCCGGTGCTGTCCATGATTCCGTTCAAGGATGTAGACGAGGTCATCGCCCGGGGCAACCGTACCATGTATGGGCTCGCGGCCGCGGTTTGGACCAAGGACATCAACAAGGCCCATCGCCTGGCGGCGGAGCTCAAGGCGGGCACCGTGTGGATCAATTGCTACGACGTCTTCGACACGGCCGCGCCTTTCGGCGGGTTCAAGATGTCCGGCATAGGCCGCGAACTCGGCAGTTATGCCCTGGAGAACTACACCGAGGTCAAGACCGTTACCGTGGCGTTGTGATCGATGGGGCTCAGGCGGCTGCTAAGGAAATTTGCAGGACTGAGGCAAACGGATTTTAGCCCGGCTTTCAGAGGGAGAGGGTTAGGGTAAGACGAAGCAATGAAGGAGTTTTTCTTTTCCATCCTCTCATCCCGACCTTCTCCCGGAGGGAGAAGGGGCGAAATGCGCAAGTCCTGTTTTGAACAAACGGATTCCGATCATACCCTTCGACAGGCCTGTCCTGAGCTCAGTCGAAGGGCTCAGGGCGAACGGCCAGCCGGGATAGGCTTCTAATCAAATCGCCCCTAACGCAGCCGCCGTTGATTGCCGTTCCTAACAAACTGACGGAAATCGATCTGGAAATCGCTCTGGCCGAGCTGTCGGCGCGCGATGCGGACCTGGCGAGGCTGTACACCGAGCTCGGGAAACCGCCGATGTGGGCGCGGAATCCTGGTTTTTCTACGCTGATCCGCATCATTCTCGAGCAACAAGTGTCACTCGCCTCGGCGCGCGCCGCCTTTGAACGGCTGCTCGCCTCGGCATCGCCGCTCACCCCCGAGAGCTTTCTGGCCCTTCACGATACCGCGCTCGCCAGAATCGGATTTAGCCGCCAGAAGATGGCTTACGGCCGGTACCTGGCCCAATCTATCGCCGAGGGTCGCTTCGATCTCGATAAACTGGACCTGATGGACGATGAAACGGCAAAAGCCCGGTTGATCGAACTCAAAGGCATAGGCCCTTGGACAGCGGATATTTATCTTTTGATGGCGCTGCGCCGGCCGGATGCCTGGCCCGCCGGGGATTTGGGGCTGATCCAAGCGGTGCAAGACGTCAAGCGCTTGCCGTCGCGTCCGAATCCGGAAACCATGGTTGCGATCGCCGAAATCTGGCGTCCCTGGCGAGCGGTCGCCGCTCGGATGCTGTGGCATCATTACCTTAGCCGGCTGTTCAACAGGCCCGCGAACGGAAACCCGCGGAGCGCGCTTCCGGATGTTTAGGAATTCGGTTGTTTTGTTAAAAGGAACGTCTCCGCCATGAAATACAGCGCAAGCCTTAAAGGACGCCACTACGCGTTCGCCGATCTGAAGACTTTGCTGGCAAAGGCATCGCCTCTACGCTCGGCGGACGAACTCGCCGGGATCGCGGCGGAATCCGAGGAGGAGCGCGCCGTCGCTCAGCGGGTGTTGGCCGAGGTTCCTTTGCGCCGCTTCCTAGAAGAGCCGCTGATTCCGCCCGAGGACGACGAGGTAAGCCGTCTGATTTTTGAAACCCACGACAGCGCCGCGTTCGAGCCTATCGCCCCTTTGACGGTCGGTGAGTTTCGCGAATGGCTGCTGTCCGGCACCACCCCCGACGAAACCATAGTCGGGATCCGAACCGGCCTGATGCCGGAAATGGCCGCGGCGGTATCGAAGATCATGCGCAACCAGGATTTGATCGCCGCCGCCCAGCGCTGCAAGGTGACGACCCGGTTTCGCAATACCATCGGCCTGCCGGGACGGCTTTCCACACGGCTGCAACCGAACCATCCGACCGACGACCCGCGCGGCATCGCTGCGAGCGTTCTGGACGGTTTGCTGTACGGCAACGGGGATGCGGTGATTGGCATCAATCCCGCGACCGATAGCCCGAGGAACGTCGACACCCTACTCCGCCTGCTGAACGACATCATCGCCGAACACGAAATCCCCACCCAGTCGTGCGTGCTGGCCCATGTCACGACGACGATGGAACTGATGCGGCGCGGCTCGCCGGTGGACCTGGTGTTCCAATCGATCGCCGGGACCGAAGCGGCGAACCGGAGTTTCGGGATCGATCTTTCCCTGTTAAGCGAAGCCCGCGAAATGGCGCTCGAATTGAAACGCGGCACAGTCGGTGACAACGTGATGTATTTCGAGACAGGGCAAGGAAGCGCTCTGTCGGCAGACGCACACCACGGCATCGACGCGCAGACCTGCGAAGCACGAGCCTACGCCGTCGCCCGCGCGTTCTCGCCGCTCTTGGTGAACACTGTGGTCGGCTTCATCGGGCCGGAATATCTGTACGACGGAAAACAAATCATCCGCGCCGGGCTGGAAGACCATTTCTGCGGAAAGCTGCTGGGCCTGCCCATGGGTTGCGACGTGTGTTACACCAATCACGCCGAAGCCGATCAGAACGATATGGACAATCTTCTGACCCTGCTGGCGGTGGCCGGCTGCACCTATATCATGGGCGTGCCCGGTGCGGATGACATCATGCTGGCCTATCAAAGCACGTCCTTTCACGACGCCCTTTATCTGCGCAAGGTCCTAGGACTCAGGCCCGCTCCGGAATTCGAGGATTGGTTGAACCGCATGGGCATTTTCGATGGACGCAACGCGCTGAGCCCCGGTTCCTCGCCCCCTCGCCTGCTCGGTGCGGTCAACGCATTGGCGAAGGACGGCGCATGACCGATCCCTGGTTCGCCCTTCGACGTTTCACCCAGGCCCGTATCGCTCTGGGGCGCGCGGGTCACGCCGTCCCGACCCAGGCCCTGCTCGATTTCCAGCTCGCCCATGCCCGGGCGCGCGACGCCGTGCACTTCCCCTGGAACGTCGAACGCTTCGCCGAAGACCTACGCGCGATGAGGTTGGAATCTCTAATCCTGCGAACACCCATCCGAAGCCGCGGCGAATACCTGCGCCGCCCTGATCGCGGGCGTATGCTCGACACCGAATCTCGCCGACGGCTGGATGACCTGAACGGCGGTGATCCGGATGTGGCCCTGATCGTCACCAACGGACTTTCTTCTACGGCGGTCGAACGCCATGGCCTGTCCCTACTCAAAACGGTGGTCACTTGCTACCGCTCGCGCCGTATCCGATTCGGGCCGATCGCTCTGGTGGAGAACGGCCGGGTGGCCCTCTCGGACGAAATCGGCTTCGCCCTCGGCGCGCGTGTGGCGGTCATCATCGTCGGTGAAAGGCCCGGGCTCAGCGCCGCCGATAGTCTAGGCATCTATCTCACTTACGCGCCGCGGCCCGGGAATACCGACGCCCAGCGCAACTGTATCTCCAATATCCGACCGCCCGAAGGATTGAGTTACGAAACCGCCGCCGCGAAGCTGATCTATCTGACTGAGGAAGCCATGCGCCGCCGCATTTCCGGGGTTGGTCTCAAGGACGAGCAGGATACGGTTTTACCGCCGTCTCCCGAGCCGCCAGAGCTGGAAAGGTGATGGCGACGAGACCTAACCGGTGCGGTTCGACTGGCGCGGCTCATGCCGGACATCCTTGTCCGGCACCCTACGGGCTCCGTGCACCCGTTCGCCGGGAGCGAACGGGAACGTGCGAAGCACGGCCCGAAGGGCGAGTCTCAGGGATGAGACGAGTAAACCGGCACCAATCCTCCGGGAGAGGGTTGGGACGCGGAGCGCCCGTAAGGGTGAAAAACAAGGATGTTTTTCATCAAACCTGCCGGTTTGTCGTTCCTCACCGCATCCTACCAGTTTCCGGCTGTAGGATGTCGTAAGCGAAGCGAACCGCAACATTCTCGACCTAGATTAAGGTGACATCGACAGGACGCGATCGGTGCGGTTCATTCTTCACCGCACCCTACACGTTATCGCCCGTCGGATGTGGTGAGCCAACCGAACCGCCGTTCGACCGAACTCAGGACAAGTCCCGTGTATCCTGCGACTTCGAGGTTACTCGGTGGGTTACGGCCTCGCGCCCTAACCCACGCTACAAAAAATGACTGCCTTATTGAACCGATTTCGAGTCAATCGGATTAGGCCAGCATGTTCTTGATCGTCCGCTCGTACTCCGGGAAGTAATGGCCGATGACGGGGAGATCGAATCGGCGCAGGATGCTGGTATTCGGTTCCCGCTCCAACAGGAAATCGAACGAACGGCTGACCAGTCGCTCGGTCGGCACCTTGCCGTCGGTCAATCGGGCCGCATAGTCTGGATCCACGGTGACCGTATGCGTCGTCGTGGTCCGCGCTTCCACCGTCACCTCGAAAGTGGATTCCGTCAACTTTTTTACCGTCACCTTCGCCATATCAGTCTCCTGTCCACTCGTTCTCTATATCTTTCCGGTAATCCGGCCAAAGTCATCATCATACCGGCAAGGTCAAGGACGGAAAATCGCCACAAGATCCCCAGTCTTTCGAGCACCGGTCTTTACTATGCTTCCCATTCCGCCGATCGAGCCCGGGAGTTCTTCTCGACGGCGCAGCTGAGCCAAGCGGTTCGTCGGCAAGGGATCGCTGACCTACAAGCCTTCGCTTTGCTCATTCCAGGCCTGGCTAAACAAGCTGCGGATTGCGCAAGCGCTACGGTAACCGTAGGATGAACGGGAGCGCCTGACCGCCCCTGACCTGAGCGAAACGCCACGGAACTGGTCGAATTGTATGGACACTATCATTGCTGCAAGCATGCAAAGCGAAAGGTTTTCATCAGGCTATAAAACAACCCACCGGTGGCCATCCGTCTGGTCGCTGCTTGGGTTTGCCGTCGGTCTCTTCGGACTTGCGCTGGCTAGCGATTGGATCTCCCCCAATCCTTATCACTTCATTCCGTTCTGGCTGCCCGGCGGGTTTTACTTGGCGACGCTCGCCACCCGTCCCCGGCTGCTTTGGCCGGCGTTCATCATCACGGCGCTTACGGTCGATTTCAGCGTCAATGTCCTAGTCTTCGAGCAAGTTTATTCGGTTGCCGCCGCTTTCTCTTTTGGCAACACAGTTGAAGCATTGACGGGCGCATGGCTGCTGGGGCGAGTGATCGGTACACCGCTGAGGCTGGACACGGTTCAGAATGTCGTGGCGCTGACCGTACTGGGAGCTCTGCTAAGCTCAGCTGTTGGCGCAACAGTGGGAACGGTGGCCGTAGCTGCAGCCTATGGTGAGCCGCCCGCCTCGGTCTGGCTCACATGGTGGACGGGCGATATCGCCGGGATCATGGTGACGGCTCCCTTCAGCCTTGCGCTGCCGGCGACTTGGTCGTATTGGCGGATGCTGGCGCCCGCCCGGCGGATCGAGGCGTTGGCTGCCATGGCGTCGGTCGCGGGTCTGGCTTTGGCCGTTTTTACCAACCGCATCCCCTTTCCCTATGTGATCATGCCGCCGCTGCTTTGGATGGGCGTGCGTTTCGGCATCCCCGGCGTTTCCTTCTCGATTCTCGTGCTGGGAGTGATTGCCGCGCGGTGTACGGCTGAGGGGCACGGCGCTTTTGCTGAACCGCAGTTCGACACTTCCGACCGCGCTCTTTTGGTGCAGTCCCTGATCGTGCTGTTCTCGATTTCGGTACTGGTGTTGGGCGCCCTGGCGAACCAGTGGCAGCAGGCGCTGGTGGCGCTGAAGCGGGCGCGCGATCAGCTCGAGAAAAAAGTCGACGAACGCACGGCCATCTTGCGCGACACGCTCCGGTTACAGCAGGCAATCCTCGACGGAGCCAATTACTGCATCGTCTCAGTCAATAGACAAGGCATCATCCAGACCATCAATAAAGCCGCAGAGAAGGCGCTCGGCTATTCCGCCGAAGAACTCGTCGGCAAGGAGACGCCCGCGATCTTTCACGATCCTGCCGAGCTCGAAGCTTATGCGAAAACGCTGGCCGACAAGCTCGGCCAGCCCGCTTCGTCGTCTGTCACAGTCTTGCCGGCGCTGATCGAAGCTTGTGGATCGACCGAAACGGAATGGAGTTTGATCCGCAAGGACGGGAGCCGCTTTCCCGCTCAAGTGTCGATTTCGGTCATGCGCGATGAAAAGGGGGCCATCACCGGCTATCTCGGCATCGCCAACGACATCACGATGCGCAAAGAGGCCCAAAAGGCGCTGCAGCAGAGCCAACACGATTTGAACCGTGCACAGGCGGTCGGCAAAATCGGGAGCTGGCGGCTGAATATTCAGAGCAACGAGTTGCTCTGGTCGGCGGAAAACCACCGGATCTTCGGAATACCCGAGGGTACGCCTCTGACTTATCAGACATTTCTCGACTGCGTTCATCCGGACGATCGAAGGTATGTCGACCGGAGCTGGAAGGCGGCACTTGGCGGTGCACCGTACGATATCGAACACCGCATCGTCGTCGGCAAGGACATCCGTTGGGTTCACGAGAAAGCCGAGCTGGAATTCGACCGGGGAACGTTGGTCGGCGCCTTCGGCACGACCCAGGACATCACCGACCTGAAACGAGCCGAGCTGGCGCTACGCCGTCACAATCAACGGCAGGCGGAGCTTCTGGCGATCAGCCGCGCGGCCCTAGACAGCCATACCACCGATGTTCAACTGAGCCGTATGGTCTTCGAGAAAGTGCACGCGTTACTCGATGCCGACGTGGGCTTCAGCCACCGGGTTGACGAGAGTGCCCAAAGTCTTCGGCTGATCACCTCCTATGGCGTCTCCGACACGTTGCTGCCGGATATCGAGAAGTTGGAAATGGAAACCAGTTTGTGTGGCACAGTGGCCGCTACTGGCTCTCCCCTGAGTGCCGACAGCGCGCGTATCGAGGACGACCCCGACGGCGTCATTCTCCGCAAAGCGGGCCTACGCGCCTACGCCTGCCATCCTCTCATGGCGGGCGATGGGCGCCCCCTCGGCACGCTGTCGTTCGCCAGCACGCGGCGAGACCATTTCGATCCGGAAGAAATCGAATTCCTCCGAACGCTTTCCCTATTCACCGCCATGGCTTGGGATCGTACCCGGGCGATGGATGCGCTGCATGAGGCCGATCGGCGAAAGAACGAATTTCTCGCCATGCTCGCACATGAACTCCGCAATCCGTTGGCACCGATCCGCAATGCCGCCCAACTGATACGAAAGCTGGGCGCCGACGAACCCAGGCTTCAAGGCGCTAGGGAGATCATAGACCGTCAGCTCATCCATCTCTCCAGGTTGGTCGACGACCTACTAGATGTCTCACGCATTACCCAAGGCAAGGTGACCCTCAGAAAAGAAATCATCGCCCTGAACACCGTCATCGAGCGAGCGATCGAGGCCACGCGGCCGTTAATCGAATCGCGGCGCCACCATCTCGACGTCAAGACTTCCCCGGCACCGCTACTGGTCGTCGGGGACGCGACCCGATTGATCCAGGTTGTCGCCAACCTTTTGAACAACGCCGCCAAATATACCGAGGAAGGTGGGTCCATTTCGCTCCGCACCGAAACGCGGGGGGAACGCGTGTTGATCCGTATCAAGGATACGGGCCTTGGCATAGCGCCGGAATTGCTACCCCACGTTTTCGATCTTTTCATCCAGGGCGAGCGTTCGCTGGACCGCAGCCAAGGCGGCCTCGGGATCGGACTTACGCTGGTTCGGCGTCTGGTGGAACTGCACGGTGGCCGGATCGAGGCTTTCAGCGGCGGACCCGGCAAAGGCAGCGAGTTCGTGGTCGAACTTCCCTTGGTCGCTACTCCTGCATCGGGACAAACCGCAACCGTACGCGATTCATCTTTGCATTAGGGTTGCACGGTCATCCTGGAAACACCCGGATGCGACTTACCGGACTCCGGCAGGACCTGCATCATTGAACAAGAGCTAAGCCGATCCCACGCGGGCACTTTTGCCCGGCCGAGCTGTCTTTGGTTTATTGGACACCCGCCTCACGAGAAAAAACCGCAAACTACCGCCATGCCGTCAAATAGACAAACGGTCCGCATCGCGGCCGTGGCCGATATTCACTACACGCCCTCCTCCCAGGGAATGCTTCAGAACATTTGTCCTTATGTCTCCGAAAACGCGGATATTCTGCTGCTCTGCGGCGACATCGTAGATGACGGCCGACCGGAGGAAGCGCGGCTGTTCGTTAAGGAACTGACGGGCGGCGTGAAGATTCCAACTCTCGCCGTGCTCGGCAACCACGAGTACGAAGCGGGCCGGGTAATGGAAGTGCGTGACATTTTTTCCGACGCCGGAATCATCCTGCTCGACGGAGACGCTCACGAAGTGCATGGCATTGGCTTCGCCGGCGTCAAGGGTTTTGCTGGAGGCTTCGGCGCGCATGCCCTGCAGGCCTGGGGAGAGCCGACGATGAAACTTTTCGTTCACGAAACCGTGGAAGAATCGCTGAAGCTGGAGTCGGCGCTCGCCAAACTGCGGACCCAGTACCGAATCGCCCTGCTCCACTATGCGCCGGTCAAGGCCACGGTGGAGGGCGAGCCGGTCGAGATCTATCCCTTCCTGGGGTCGAGCCGACTCGAAGAACCTTTGAATCGCTACTCGGTAACCGCGGTATTTCACGGACACGCTCACCGCGGGAGCCCAATTGGACGAACCGGCGGCAACATTCCCGTCTACAATGTGGCCCTGCCCCTCCTGCGGCGCGCCTTTCCGGACCGTCCCCCTGTCCGGCTGATCGAACTTCCGATCGAAGCACCCGGCGAGGAGGCGTATCGATCATCCACCTATAAGCCACATCCCGTATAAGGCTAGCGATACCGATGGACACACCGCTTCCGACGACCGATAACCACCGGCAGCCGCCCGACCAAGCCGGAAGGACGTTCTACCGCCACGGGCTGACGCTTCTGAACGAAGCCGGGGTTCCGTTTCTGGTCGGCGGCGCCTACGCCTTGGAGTGCTACACCGGAATTTCGCGATATACCAAGGATCTGGACATCTTCGTTCAGCCTCGCGATCGCGATCGCATCATCGACGTTCTGGCGAGAGCCGGCTATCAAGCCGACGTAACGTATCCGCATTGGCTCGCCAAGGCGTATTACGGGGAATATTTCATCGACATCATTTTCAGTTCCGGAAACGGCATCTGCGTCGTCGATGAAGCCTGGTTCGAGCATGCCCCCGAGCGGGAAGTGCTCGGCGTGCCGGTACTGCTCTGCCCGATCGAGGAAATCATTTGGTCGAAAGCTTTCGTATTGGAGCGGGAACGTTATGACGGCGCCGACATCGCCCATATCCTCCGGGTGTGCGCCGAGCGACTGAATTGGCCACGGCTCCTGGATCGCTTCGGCCCTCATTGGCGCGTGTTGCTGAGTCATCTCATTCTCTTCGGCTTTATCTATCCCACCGAAAGAGGCCGAATTCCCGAGTGGGTCATGCAGCGGCTGTTGATCCTCTTGGCCGACGAGGTCCGCAACGCGCCGCCATCCGGCCGTCTCTGCCAGGGCACGCTGCTCTCGCGGGAACAATATCTGACCGACATCATGCGCTGGGGCTACGAGGATGCGCGGCTGCAGCCCAAGGGCCAAATGACCCACGAAAACATCGCCCACTGGACAGCGGCGATCGACGTCAAGGAGTGAGCCCGCATGAGCCACCGAATTTCCGCTCATCACGCTTTCCCGGGATTCATACGATACCGTTCGCTACAGCCGAGAAAGGAAATCCGCCCGCACCATTAACCAAGCTTACGTGTTAAGACTATTACGAATCGCTTTATTGACCGCCTTTTCCGGCATTTTGACCATGACGACATTGACCGATTTCTGGGGCGGATATCAGTTGGCCAGCACCCTCGGGCGTCCCGACGCTGGGGCTTTCTGCTCCGCTCCTTCGTTCGGCTGGGAGCACGCCGCGCCGTTTCCGCAATTGGAAACCCGTAACGACCTCCCGGAGCTCCGGGTCGTGACGTACAACCTGCATTCGGGACTCGGGCCGCGCTGGCGCGCTTACGCCGATCGCCGTGAGGTCGAACGCAATCTCGCCGGCATTGCCGAAAGGATCGCCGTGGCATCGCCCGGAACGCCGGTCGACGTGGTCGCGCTCAACGAGGTGGATTTCGGTTCTCGGCGCAGTGGCTGGATGGATCAAGCCGAGTTTATCGCGGCCGAACTCGAGCGCCGTACCGGCCAGTCTTACACCGTGGAGCGAGGCGAAACCTGGCGCCGCAAGGTGCCCGGACTCGAGGTGCGTTTCGGCAACGCCGTTCTGTTTCGGCACTCGGCGCTCTCGATGGACGCCCGGATGCTCCGGAAACCCCAGAAAACCAGCTACGCCTCGGCTTTTCCTACCGGAATTCTGGACAAGTTCTTGAACGAGCCGCGCGGGGTGCTGCACGTTCAAATCCAATTCTTCGGCCATCCCGTCGATGTTCTGGTCACCCACCTCGAAGCCTTCAATCCGGCGCGGCGGGAAGCGCAGGCGGCGGACCTTCTGCGGCGGTTCATCGAACCGGGCCGGACGTCGATTCTGCTGGGCGATATGAACACGGTTCCGACCGCCCTGACCTACGAACGGCCTCATTTCGCCGCGGACCGCACGCACGACGTTTTGACCAGCGGCGAGCTCGCCGACGCGCGGATTGTCGCTGCGGCGCGCGGCGGCGTGAGCGACTTTTCCGCTTGGGCCACCTATCCCGCACCGGCGCCGGTATGGGCCCTGGACGGCTCATTCGCTACCCCCGATCTGGCGCCCCACGACGTACAAGTGATCGGCGGCGACGAATCGGACCACCGCGGATTGTCGGTCACTTACGCCTGGCTCACACCCGAGGCGAAATCCGCGTTCGTCCGCTGGCGCGATGCGGTGCGCGAGCGCCAATTCGTCCGTATCATCGACTGCGACCTTTCCGACTTCGTCCCGGACAAGCACCGTTATCTCGAATGGCTAAAGGCGAATACCGGTTTCGCGAGCTTCCTCGATAGGCTCGGTGACACAGTGAAGGAAATGTCTTTAGGAAACGCTGATTAAGAACTTATTCGACCTGCCCCCGACAGCCCTTCGACACGGCTCAGGACAGGCCCGTCGACAAAGCTCAGGACAGGCTTGTCGAAGGATATGAACGGAATCTACTGGTTCAGAACGTCGCCGAAGGACACTGCCTGGCCTCATATCATCCTCGCCCCCGGCAGTAACCGGCTACGCGACGACTAGCTGTTCCCGGATGACGAATTTCTTGAATTCATCGCCAACGGGAAGACGAGAACCGTACGCGTCAAGCACCGATGAGTTCGAAACGAAAAGGACGCAAAACCCGCCGATTCGGCCGCTTCGTCCTTGTCGCCCTGGCCGCCGTGATTGCGAGCTGGCTGGTCGGTCGTCTGTTCTTGGACGTCCAGTTCCCAGACTCCGTCGCCACATCCGCCGATGTCGAGCCGCTACATAACCGGGAACCGTCCTTGCGCGCGGTTTTCGAGTCCCTGCCCGCCGAAGGAACCGCCCCCGCGCAGGTCACGCTGTTGGACGACAATACGATGGCCTGGGTCGAGCGCTGGCGGCTCTTGGCCGGCGCCCGAAAGCGCCTGGACATCTGCTATTTCATCCTGAAACAGGACGTGTTCGGCATCGCATTCCTCGGTCATCTGGTCCACAAGGCCGGCCAGGGGGTGAGGGTCCGGGTGATGCTGGACGCCATAGGCACCAAGATGTCACGCTCCGTGCAGGGCAACGATTATCTCGATACATTGGTGCAAACGCCCAACGTCACCGCCAAACTGTACCGCCCGCTGCGCTACCGCTTCCAGGACGCCTTTCTCACACTGAATCCCGCCGCGATCTTCGCCAGCGACCACGACAAGATTCTTCTCGCTGACGGAAGTCACGGCCTGATCGGGGGAAGGAACATCGCGGCCGAGTATTTCGCCGACCAAGCTGTCGACCCCAAGGCGTTTCGCGACGCTGATGCGGTATTGACCGGGCGGGAGGCTGGTGCCGTGCTCGAAGCCGTGTTCGATTCCCAATACAACGGTGGGGAGGTGCACCCGATCACAAAAGAGACCCTCGACATTCTCGATCCGAACGCCGATTTGTTGCTCGCGTACCAGGCCATGGATCACTGGCTGCGGGGTGAACCGTTTCCGGAAGCCTTGTCAGACCGGATTCGGGACCGTCGATTGTCTTGGATCGACGAACTTCAGGCGCATCCGACGCTCCAGGGTGCCTTGGCAAGGCCGGCTCCCGAGTCGGTGCAAGCACCGGTTCGACTTCTCGACAGCCGCACCCGTCTGATCCGAACCGACGACCCGATCACCTCCAGCCTCGCCCGATTAGTACGCGGCGCCAAAAAATCGATCTTCGTTGTGAGCCCCTATTTGGTACTGCCGGAGCAAGCCGTACAAGCCTTGGAAGATGCGGCACGACGCGGCGTAAAAATCACGATTCTCACCAACAGTCCCGTATCCAGCGATAACCCGCTCAGCCAAGCTTTCTTCCTCGAACAATGGCCGGAACTCATGGCCCGGGTGCCGACGCTGAGGCTGTTCGTCGCGGGGGATCGCCATAACTTGCACGGGAAGTTCGCCGTCATCGACGACCAGCTTGGTCTATTGGGAACATACAATCTCGATCCCCTCAGCATGGCCCTCAACAGTGAACTGGTCGTCGCGGTATGGTCCGCCCGGTTCGCCGAACAGCTGCTGAAAACCGGCCGGCAACTCATCACCGCAGGCCCACCGACCGCCTACGAATACCACATCGCCCGAAACAACGCGGGTCGCCCTTTACGTGACTTCGACGGACGGCCGATCATCGCTTTCGGCCCGAACGACCATCTAAAGCCGGACGAGTGGACGGCCGTCCGCCACTACCGCTGGCTGGTCCGCGGATTGAAGGCGGTCAGCGGGCGTTTGTTTTTCTGACCCGACTATTTCATCAGCTTCCTTTCACCGGCTGCAGTAACAGGGTGGTAGGCTCAAAGGCGCACGATTAGGGAGACAATAGGGCAAAACGAGTGGCTTTCTGGACAAAAGACGCGAGTCCCCTTACCCCCTGGTTGGCCGTCGTGCCGGGGACCGCACGCGGGTCGGGTCAGGTGGCGAGGATACGGGTAGCGGTGAAGACAGTCTCGCGCAGGCGCGGCATCAGCGTATACGCGAGGGCGCCCCACGGCAGTTGCAGCACGTTAGGAAGATCGGCCATGCCTGCTCGCCAAGCGCGTCACCGGCAGTTTGATCACGGCCGCCGAATGCTTCATCCCATCGATCCGGCTGGGCCGCAAGAGACACGCAAGTAACGCTTGGCCACAGAATACATACAACGGCAGATAATAGCAGTAGTGGTCGTAAGAGCCATGAAACTGGGCCCATTCCTGATGCCCATGCAGCGGCAGATCGGAGGCGTCGATGTCGAGGATGAGTTCGCGCGGTGTTCGAGGCTGGGACGCGATGAACTGCTCAACCAGCACCCGATTCAAGGCCACCACATCGGCACGGCCGGCACGGGTTTCCAGGCGTGAGAACGTCGGGCTGCTGGCCAGGGCCGTCACCTTGCCCACCGCCGTTTGCAGCAGCGGATCGTGCCGCAGCCGGTCATGATCATTGAGGTCCTCATAGCCGCAACACAGACCCTAAAGCCGTTGGGCGACCAGGTCTTGCAGGGCATGTGTGATGCGGTTCGGAGCCCTCGGATCGTTCAACGCCTGCGCTACCGCCTTTGATCAGCCAAGGCGTCGATCCAACTGCCGCAAGAGCACGAGTCCGCCATCGGAACTGATCGCTCCACCCCGGAAATTGGCTTCGATGACCCGCCGTCCCAGGCGTCCAAATGTCATCTCATCAGCGCTACAATTTGGCATCGGCACAGCTCGCCGCAAAATCTGTTTCGCAACCTGATTTTATGCGGGGTTCAACGCTGCGCCGAACCTCCTGATGGTGAAATATCCGGACTAGACGGAACCGCTGTTCATCCCTGTTCTGCCTTCGGCGACGCAGGCGCGAATCAGTTCGGCGAGCTTGCGGGTGGCGGGGCCGGCGAGCCTGGGCTGGGCGAACATGAGATACAGCGGCACCTTGCGGTGCTGTCCCTCGCGCAAAGGCAGCGGCTTGAGCCGGCCGGACGCGAGAGGCTCTTCGATCAGATGGCATGGAATCCAGCCGAAGCCCAGTCCCGCGCATAACAAGGCGATCCGCTTCTCGGGGCTAGTCACGCTCCAGCGCCGCGTCGCGCCGAGCCAGCCCGAATCGCGCGGCGCCAGCGTGCCCGAGTCGCTCACGACGACGTGCAGTTCCCGGCTCAGGTCATCGGCATCCAGGGGCCTTCCCAGCCGGTGCAGGGGATGGTCGGGATGCGCCACGGCAACGAGATCCACGTCCAGCAGGTGGTCTCCCAGAAATCCCGGCGGCACTCGTCCGCCGATCACGAGATCGGCGCGACCCGTGATCAGCGCCTCGTCCGTCCCCGACAATACCTCCTCGCTGAGGAGCACGCGCGTGTGCGGGCTCAAAGGCGCAAATTCCCTCAGGATGCGCAGCAGCAGTGGAGTGGGGAACAGCGCATCAACCACCAGACGGATTTCCGCCTCCCAGCCCTGGGCTAGGCTGTACGCCAGTCTCTCCAGCTTGAACGCTTCGCCGAGCAGTTCTTCGGCATGCCGCAACAGCGTCTCTCCCGCCTCGGTCAATTTCGCCTTGCGACCGTGAATCTCCAGCAACTTCAGGCCGAGTTGCTCCTGCAGCCTGCCGACCGTATAGCTGACGGAGGACTGGCTGCGGTGCAGCGCTTCGGCGGCCTGGGCGAATCCGCCGTATTCCACGATAGCCTGCAACACGCGCCATTGCTCCAGGGTAGTCCGAGGAATTTTCATATGATCGAATTTTTCGATAAGAACTACCTAAATTTTGAGCTTTTTAATCGAAACACACAAAACTATCCTGGTGCCGTCTATCGATTCTTACCAGGAGATCGCCATGACCACCGTGCTGCAAATCAAGACCAGTCTGTCCGATACCGGCAACGCCAACCGCTTAGTCGACGCTTTCATCACGCAGTGGCGCGCGCGGCATCCGGAAGACAGGATCCTCACCCGCAACCTCGGCCGCAACCCGATTCCGCATTTGAACGAGACCGCAATCACTGGCTTCTTCACGCCGGCTGAGCGGCGCACGCCCGAGCAGCGGGCGGCAGTGGAACTTTCCGACGAACTGATTGCGGAGCTTCAGGCGGCGGATGTTCTCGTGCTCGGCGTTCCCATGTACAACTTCGGTATCCCGTCGACCCTTAAAGCCTGGATCGACCACGTCGCCCGGGCCGGAATCACGTTCAAGTACACCGAAAACGGGCCGGTCGGACTGGTCCAAGATAAGCAGGTGTTCGTGCTTGCCGCCCGCGGCGGGATTTATAGCGGCACACCGCAGGACACGCAAACCGCTTACCTGCGCAATGTGCTGGGCTTTCTCGGGATGACGGATGTGAGTTTCATCTATGCGGAAGGACTCGCTTTAGGGGAGCTCGCCAAGGACCGGGCGGAGACGGCCGCGCTCGGGCAAATCTCCCGACTTATCGATTCCCGAACGATCACGACTGCCGGGAAACCGGTCGATGTTTGACAGATTGTTCTAGGAGAACACCCATGATCATCTCTCCGAATTTTGTTACCCGCGAGATCGAGCGACTGGTTACCGGCGCCTCGGTATCGGACGGCGCCGGCGTAAAACTGCTGCGCGTGCTGACTCCGGACCTGCAGCGCCGGCTCGATCCTTTCCTTATGCTCGACGAGTTTCGTTCCGACAACCCGGACGACTATCTTGCGGGCTTTCCAGATCATCCCCATCGGGGCTTCGAGACGGTCACCTACATGCTCGCCGGGCGCATGCGGCATCGCGACAACGCCGGCCACGAAGGTTTGCTGGCCGCCGGCGGCGTGCAATGGATGACCGCCGGTCGAGGCATCATCCATTCCGAGCTTCCCGAGCAGGAACAGGGGCTGATGCACGGTTTTCAGCTTTGGATCAATCTCCCGGCGCGTGAGAAGATGACCGAGCCGGGTTACCGGGATATTCCGGCCGAAGCGATCCCGCGCACCGTCACGCAGGAAGGCGTCACCATCCGGATCATCGCCGGATCAGTGGAGGGCATCGATGGCGCGGTCAGGCGCGAGGCGACCGAGCCGCTCTATCTTGACCTCGAAATGCCGGCCGGAAGCACTTACGAGGCGCGGATTCCTGCGGGACACAACGCGTTTCTGTATGTTTACGACGGAGAAATCTGCGTCGGAACACGCGGCGAGCCGGTGCGCGCCCGTCAGCTCGCAGTTCTGACCAACCGCGCTGATGCCGATGGCGTACGGCTGACCAGTACTGGGGGAGCGAGACTGTTACTGGCCGCCGGCCGCCCGCTCAACGAGCCGATCGTCCAGTGGGGACCCTTCGTTATGAACACGCGCGAGGAAATCGAACAGGCCATGCAAGAATTCCGGTCGGGCAACTTTTAGGTCGAAAGAAAAGACGACTCTTTGCCGGACAGGTTCCGTTCCGATGACGGCCGATCCCAGTGTCCCAGATCGGCGGCCGCATCGTGGGTGCTTTGGAGAAACTCGAGTCTCTAGCTGTCGGGCGAATCCGCCTGCCGCATCTCGGCATCAGGCAGGATGAATTCCTCGAGTTCGGGGCTGTAAAACGTGGTTTCCGGCTGTGCCCGCGCGTCGGGAAATCCTTTCGGCTCCGGATAGACACAGCCATAGAAAGCCGGAAACGGGACGGCATCGTTGCCCGACTAGAAGCCTCAGCTGCTCACCTCAGGGAATAGGCTTCCCGAACCACCCCGTCAGGCAGATCGGACACGCCGCCGCGGTGCTCGGGCGCGCCGGCCGGAGCAGCGCGTGCCCGCCAGCTCGCAGCTGCCCCAGAAAAAATGGACCGGACTGAATTTTGCAACAGCTCGGGGTGGACGGAAGAAGCCGCTTTAGCGGGGTTGCCGTTTGCCTCAGGATTTCAGCCTCTCTGGCGAGCTGAACGACGGGCTTTTATGAGATCGCGGGTCCTCCGCCCGAACCAGGTGGTAGTCAGCGGGCACAATTGTGGTTACTGGCACCGGGTCGAAACGCGGGCGCACCTACGAAGAGTGTGAATTTCGAATATGGAACGGGCCCTTTATTGACCACGAAAAATCCTCAGACTCATCAATCCCCTTTTTCGGCGTAGCTCGAAAAGATGCTCGAAGCATCGCGACCCCGGCAAGCTTTGCGGGTTTTTCATGCGTTATCAGAGGCGCGCTTCAGCTTTTATCGTCAGGCTCAATTGAATCCATGCAATATTAAGGTGCGGAATGAAAAAACTTATTTTCATCATGTTCCTTGCAATAGGAGCAAATGCTTTCGGACAGCCGAAAGCGAGAATAGCAAAATCCCCCACTGAATTTGTCCCAGCCGGATATGTTGTCTTCGAGAAAATTCAGGGAGATTTAAACAAAGACAATCAAGCGGATTACGTCTTCATAATTAAGGGAACGGACAGAAATAACGTCGTCAAAGATGAGTATCGCGGGGAACTGGAACGCAACCGTCGAGGCATCATCATTGCCTTCAAAAGTCAAGATGGATATGAACTTGTGCTGGAAAATAGCGATTGTTTTTCATCTGAAAATGAGGATGGCGGCGTCTATTTTGCGCCGGAGCTTAGCGTCACCATAAGCAAAGGAAATCTCCGCCTTCACTACGCCCATGGCAGATACGGCTATCGGACCTACAGTTTTCGATACCAGAACTCCGATTTTGAACTAATTGGTTACGATGACAGCGTGAACCGCGGTCCTGTTGTTGAACGCTCAGTCAGCATAAACCTTCTGACCAAAAAGATGCGAATAAGAGAAAACATCAATGAGAATGCAAAAGGCGGGGACGAAAGATTCAAAGAAAGTTGGAAGAAATTTGCGCTCTCAAAACCGATCAGATTGAGAGAGATTGTCAATTTTGACGAGTTTGAGCTGGAAAGCATACTCGGGATGCTCAATTGACAAAGAAGCCTAACCTTAGAAACAAGTCAGGCTTTCGTTATTTGCTTTGACAGTCCAGCTCTCCACAGAAAACAACGGCGCGTATTGAACCGGGAAGTATCGGTGAATCTCAGAAGGCACGTTACACTGCGCAGGCTTCCCTATGTGCCCTGCTTGGAGTTCCAACTGTCCAGCTCGCATAGGGCGCATTGGCATACGCTATCGTTTAATGCGTCAAACGGAATGCCCCATACGGTGGAACGGCCATCCGGGTGCGCCGGTCACAAACGGCTGGTTGGGAGCGCCAGCGATGCCTCGTCACCTGGGCTCAGTGCCGTAGCCACACTAGAGTGAAAGCAAACGGGCTGTTCACCAACGCCGACGTGCGGATCAAACTCCGTAAGCTTTGACCCACTTTCGATTGGTAACAGAGTACTGGAAACGACGGACGATCGCGTCAATGCGGTCGAAACGCAGCCTTGATGTCGGTAGTTACCTTTCTTGTCGAGTTTACCGTATGAGTGCGGCTGCGCCCGCCCCCATCGCACAGCGGGCGGACGCACCGAGGTATCACGCTCCTTGGACAGAGCGTGGGGCGGGCTCTGCAACGAGGCTGAGGACCGGATTGCCGGACGAGCTGTCGGCCGCGCGCTCCGGCCCATCGAATTACCATTGCTAGAGTGTGTTGTGGACTTTGGAGAAGATCAGGCTCTCGCCGCCGTTCTGGCAACAACCACCCCAATCGATGCTCGACACTCGTTCACCCGGTGTGGCTATACCCTTCACTGACCTGAGAACCGCTCTAATATTGATGACAACCCGTGCAGGCAAAGGCGGACTGAGCCATCATCGGTTTAACAAACTGTCCGGACGGACCAGGAGGCGTGTTGAACAGAGCAACATTCGACTGTGCTTCCGCGATACGCTGCTCCAAAATCGGGGCAAACTGCCACGTTGCGTAGTTAGGTGAAAGCCTTGCATTGGCATAAATCTTCTGGGCCGTGCGCCAGTCGCCCGATTTGACCAGCATATCGCCCATATTCAGGTAGAAACCTTCGAATTTATGCGGTGCAAGCTCGGTGTTCCAGCACACTTTTTTAGGCCCTTCCGTCGTAAAGCGGTCCATGTAAGGGGAGGCGTCGGGATTCGCACGGTTGATCCTTGCACCCAAACACAATTCCATGGCTTTCCATTGCCATTCAAGCGCAGTCTTGAAAATTTTCGAATTGGCCGAAGGCAGTGACTCCACAATGCCACCGGTTAATGTGAGCCCCGCGGTAACGTAGTTAAACTCAGGATAAAGCTTGGTGGACTTCAGCAAGGTCTTATAACCTTCGTCCATCAGCTTGGCATCCCCGTGTACATCGGCTTCCGACATCATCAGGCTGCCTAAGAAGCCAATGTAATGAGCGTCGTGAGGATCCATGCGAACCTTTTCTTCAAAGTATTTGCGCGCGAGTACCGCGTGATCGGTAATGGTCGCTGGAATAGGATCCGTTCTCGCTCTTTCGCTCAGACGCCAGGCATGCGCAGCCCCGATATAAGCCGCGGTCGTCGAATCGTTAGGATTTGTAAGATATGCCGCTGTTAACGCATTAAGCACGTCCGGAATCAAGTCGTACAAGCCATTATGAAAAACTTCCCAAAAGAAGAATTCGGCTTGTATTGCCTCCTCGCTACGAGTCTTGGATGGCTTCTTTTTGGGGCCTGCCGACACGGTCGAAGTTACTAGAAACGTGATAAATACCGTCACCAGAAATTTGGAAACCTTATGTTTAATAATCATGGATGATTATCCTTTTTTATATTCGTTGACTAAAAACCTTAAATAAGGCATCCGTCGAATATAGTTTCGAAAAATCCGAAAACGGTTTCTTGTCTAACGCGTTTCCAAGCCGGAGCTAGTCTAGAAAAAGGTTACTAACAATCCTGTGAAAAATTCACCGAGCGGTAACTTTCCTTTTTGCAACGACCCGGCTTACAGCGTTTTCAATTTGAGTCGGTGACTGAAAAGTCCTCGACCTGTTCAAGTACTCATGAGCATCATTCGGGGTAATGGATTGGCCGGCTCAGTGAAGGGTATTGAGGAGGTGGTCCACGGTGCGCGGATTCTCGCATTTCAAAACGTGCTTGAGTTGAACCACGCTTACTCGCTTGAATCGAACGCCAGTGGGTGCAGCGGAAAGTCGACATAACGGATGTGATGGCGGTCCAGAAACGCCCGGACAGCGCGTGTCCAGCGAACCGGGTATCGGTCGAGAATCAGCGTCCTATCGGCGAGCAAGAGCGGCAGCACATCGACATCGAGATATGCCACGAAACGTTCTACGGTCAGTGCACCTTGATCGCAGCACTAGGCATCCAGTTCTTGCTCGGTGGTGTTCACGGTCGTTCGGCGCAACGACACCGTACGTCTATCGGTCACGCGTTCACCCCGTGGGGGGCGGCCCTAACTTATTGAGGTCGGCTAATTCAAATAAAAGAAAACAGCCAGCGCCTGGATATATCGTCAGCGCTTTCTTAAGGGAGTCCGCCTCACCGAAACGGTCGGCGATTGGGCTCGGGTTTTAAAACACCCGGTTTTGGGTTATACAACGAAGCACGGGCGGTATGCGCCAGGTTTCGAATACCCCGCCACTTTCCTTATCGATGCCGGAGCAGGCCAGCACCGGTCTAAGGCATCGAGTGTTTATCGATAGGTGGCTCGTGGACGACGATCACGGTAGGACGACCGATCCATGTACCTCGTCCGGAAATCGCCTCGAATGGACATCCAATCGGATCTCCGAACCACCACACCAGCCACCCGAGAGAATTGGAGAAATGGTCATGGGCACTGCAAAAGCGGATTCGATCGGACAATACCTCCTCAAGCGTCTGTACGAAGCGGGCGTAAAGCACATCTTCGGCGTTCCCGGGGATTACGTGCTCGGCTTTTACGATCTGATGGCTAAGAGCCCCATCCAGCATGTCGGCACAACGCGGGAGGATACCGCGGCCTTTGCGGCGGACGGTTATGCCCGCTGCCGAGGACTCGGCGCTTTGGCGGTGACTTACGGCGTGGGAGCTCTGAATACGGTCAACGCGGTCGCCGGTGCCTATGCGGAAAGCTCGCCCGTAATCGTCATCAGCGGCGCTCCAGGGGTGCGCGAACAGAAGGAAGATCCAATGATTCATCACCGTTTCGGTCCCTTCACGTTTCAGCGCGAAATTTTCGATCGCATCACCTGCGCCGCTGTGACGCTCGACGATCCGATCATCGCCTTTCGCCAGATCGACCGGGTCATCGCAGCCGCTCGCCATTCGTGCAAGCCGGTCTACATCGAACTGCCGCGAGATCTAGTCATGGCAGAAGGCCATCCGGTACCCACGGAGCCGCCGGAGGAGCCCGCCAGCGACGAAGCCGCGCTATCGGAAGCGGTCGCCGAGACCGCAGAACTCATGAGTAAATCGGTTTCGCCGACCGTCTTGGCGGGAGTAGAGCTGCATCGGCGCGGCCTTCAGGACGCTCTGGTCGAGCTGGTCGAGCGGGCGCGTCTGCCAGTGGCGGCCACGTTGACCGGTAAATCGGTGATCGCCGAGCGGCATCCGGCCTATCTTGGGGTCTATGAAGGCGCGATGAGTTCGGAGAACGCGCGGTACATGGTAGAGCAATCCGATTTGTTGCTGATGTTGGGCGTCACGTTGAACGATATCGATACTGGCGTCTACACCGCGCGCCTCGACCCTCACCGCATCGTGCGCGCAGCGCAAAATGAAGTCGTGATCCGCTATCACCGCTATCCTCGCGTCACATTATCGGATTTCGTCCTATCTCTCGCGCGTACGGTGAAAGCTAAACACGAAACCTTCCCGGCGCCGGTAACCACGCCGGAGGCCACCGAGTTTCCCATGCCAGAGCGCCCAATGACCATCGCGCGGCTGATCGAACGGCTCGATCGCGCGCTTACGCCCGACATGATCGTGGTCAGCGACGTCGGGGATTGTCTGTTCGCCGCGATCGACCTGCGGGTCTATGAGCGGAGCGAATTTCTGTCCTCCGCGTTCTACACCACGATGGGGTTCGCGGTGCCCGCGGCGCTCGGCGCGCAAATCGCCCGGCCTGACCATCGCGCGCTAATTCTGGTCGGAGACGGCGCGTTCCAGATGACCGGCACCGAACTCTCGACCCACATACGCTTCGGCCTCGCGCCGATCGTGGTGGTTTTCAACAATTGCGGGTACAGCACCGAAAGGTACATCCTCGACGGGCCTTTCAACGACATCAGCTGCTGGAATTTCGACCGGCTCGGCGAGCTCTTCGGCCCTTTGAATGGGTACGACGCACCCGATGAAGAATCCTTCGAGAAAGCCCTTGTCGAAGCGCTCGCCAACCACGCGACACCCAGCATCATCAACGTTCATATCTCGCGTGACGACTCGTCTTCGGCCATGAGGCGCCTTGCCGAAGTCTTGAAATCCAGGGTCAGGGGCTGAAGCGGGATTCGATCGAGCAATATCCGGAGAGAAACAGAACGACCTGCGCCTGTACGAAATGGCTTTCCTCACCCGTACCCTGGCGAGATCTAAAGCCGCTTGCCGCGGCAGAATTTCCTTCGCTCGCGACGGTTTTTAACCTCCGTAGACTAGCGGGAGCGTTTCTTAACGGCCATCCGTTTGGTGCGCCGTTGGATAAGACGTATCGTGCGACGCGGCTGTGAGGTGGGGCATGGCGGAGGGGATCAGGTGCGTGTGTTCATGTGCGACGAGATGGGCAAAACCCATGTTCGCGCCCTACCCTATGACAATGCTATTAGCCTCGGGGTCTCTTAAACAATCAGGCTGTCAAGATCAGCTTGCCGTCTTGACACGAATGTGGCCGTACGAAGAATGCCTATCTTTTTATAACTTAATGTTATCACTTTATTAATTAATATTCCTTTAAGAAATAAGAAAGTATCGGTAAGCTACTTTTCAACTAAAACAATCACCGTGCAACGACTGTTGCTCTGCTATTTTTGCCTTGCACATCATGTAATTAGAGGGAAACGACCATGCTTAATCGTACAGTCCACCATTCGCCCTCATCGGTTCAAGTACCCATACCTTACGTCTTAGCCCAGAACCTCAAAGCTCAAGGGCATAACCTCCATGCCTTGGTTGTCGAATTCCTTCAAGGTGTTGCCGAGGGGGCAGCAAAAAAGACAGATTTCACGCAGCGGGAGCAACTGGGGACCGTAGCAGCCAATTTCTGCCACCCAGGCGCCAACGAACGAAGCACTCGTTCTTAGACACCGCAGTCGGACGTGCTCAATTGCGCAGGACGGGTCGTTTGCGAAGTCTGCCTTGAATTCGGTTGAAGGGCCTTCAAGACCCGTCTTCACCGAGCGGGACGTTACCTCGCAGGCCCCGTGGTCCGTTGCGTCTGCAGCTCTACGGTGGAATCCGGCAGAAAGGCAGCAACCTAAAATAATCACAGTGTTTCGACCGCATTGGAATGATCATCCACGGTCTATTCGGGGTATGGCTTGTCTCTATAACAGAAAACTTGCCCGTAGGTGTCAAGTCCCGCAAGATCGTAAACCTTCTTTCGAAAAAGATGAGGATGGGACAGTTGCCAGTTTTTGAGAGCCTGGATCGGGGTGAGATGGCCTAAGGCCTTTTGGGGAATGTGATGATTGTACAGCTCGACATAGCGGTGCAGGGTGGTGTCCAGATCGGCGGTTGAATCGAAGTGATGGGTTTGCAACACCTCCTCGATGCGGCCATTGAAGCGTTCCACCAGGCCATTCGTTTGGGGCCGGCCCGGCGGAATCAGGCGATGTTCGATGCCTTGTTCAGTACAGAGGCGGTCAAACTCATGCGTCCCCGAGGGCTGCCGAGTTCGGGTCAGGAAACGGTCGGTAAACTCCGAGCCGTTGTCGGTCAGGCATTTCTGGATGCGGAAAGGCGCGGCCTGAATCACCGCTTTGAGGAAGTCCTTTGCGCTTAAGGCGGTGCGGTTGGGCTTGAGGGCGACATAGACCCAGCGGGTGGCGCGGTCGATGGCGACGAACAGGTATCGGCGGGGTTCGCCGTCGATGGCGGGCAAGTACTTAACATCCAGGTGAAGGAAGCCGGGCTCATAGGCCTTGAAGGGTTTGACCTTCGCCTTCTCTGTAGGCGGAAGCAGGGTCTTGAGGGACGCCACCCCGTGGCGGCGCAGGCAGCGGTCTAGCCCGGAACGGGACACGGCGGGATTGAGAAATTCCCGGGTCACGGCCAGGAGATCATCCAAGGGGAGGAGCAGAGCTTGGCGGAGGTAGACCACGATGGCTTCCTGGGCGGGCGTGAGCGTGGTTCTGAGGGTGTGGGGCCGGTGTGAGGCATCTTCGACCGAGGAGCGGTGTTTCCACTTGCGGACGGTCGTTCGGCTAATGCCATGCTTTTGGGCCAAGGCGCGCTCGCTCAACGTGGACGCTTGAATGGCCTGCCGAACGGCCGGGGTGGTACGGGCGTTCTTATGAAGACGAATCGGCATGGAGAGAAACCTCACTTGGACGAACCGAATATCTCCTGGAGAAGGCTCCGGGCTTCGAACAGAGCATAACTCCTTCTCGGTAAATAATCACACGAGACGCGACACGTAGGTCGATTAGAGCCATCCTGATGCCGAACCCACCTTCGTTTACAAGCGGTACAAGCGCGGATAAATAACAATTCTGGATTACCGGGAGCCGAATGCCATGTTCATTTGAGCCCAGGCGGGTCCTGCCCATAGAAGCGCGCCCTCAGCCGAAAAAATCCGTGGTTTCTTGCTGTCGATTTTCAAGCGCATCGGCAAAAAGTCGATGCTCGAACGGGAAAAACAAGCGGATTAACCCGAAGGATATCTTTCTTGTATCTCTTTGACGGAGACAGCATGGAGGAAAACGAATACGCATTGAGCGCTGTGATTGCTGAGAATCTGCATCGGTTCCGCAAACAACGGAATCTATCTCTAGAGCAGTTCGCGCAGCTGACCGGAGTAAGTCGGGCCATGCTCGGACAAATCGAATTGGGCCGCAGCGTGCCCACCATAAAAGTCCTGTGGAAAATCGCGCGGGCGCTGGACTTGCCTCTCAGCAACTTTCTTAGCGGAAATCCTTCGGAACTCCCACGGGTCGTTAAAGCCAATGAAGCGAAAATTATTTCTTCGCCGGATGGTACGTTCTGTTCAAGAGCTCTATTTCCTCTTGATGTCAACCGCAAGGTCGAATTTTACGAGGTAAGGCTCGCTGCGCGAGCGGTCGAGGAGGCGAAGCCCCATCCTGCGGGAACTACCGAAAATCTTGCCGTCTGCCAAGGCATCGTGCAGATCATTGTAGGCTCACAGGATTACACGCTTAACACCGGTGACTCCATTCTCTTCAACGCCGACGTGCCACATGTTTATCAAAACCCATCCGATGCCGAAGCTCATCTGTACCTCGTTATGGCTTATGCTGACCACCGGTGCTAGAGCGTCCTCAATTATTGCTGGGTCGAAGAATTGACCCTTTGGTGCTTATGGTCGCTTCCGTTTCAAGGGCGGAGTCTCTATGAAATTCTTGCGGCGGAAGGAAAGCTTGACGGCACGCTAAGCGGTTGGAGATTTACCAAACGCCGAAGCGTGGGGAGTATGCTGGATGGGGCTTTTCGCCATCGGATCGTAGAAGCCGAGCACGTAGTCCCCCGGAACATCGAAGATATGTTTTACGCCTGTGTCGAACAGACGCTTGAGGAGCTATTGTCCGATCGAATCCGCTTTTGCCGTGTTCATGACCATTTCTCCAATCCTCTCGGGTAGCTGGCGAATCGGAAGACCGGTTCCGCGTCCATTCGACGCGATTTCCTAGCAAGGTGAATGGATTGGCCGCCTGGGCATGATCGTCGTACACAAGCCACCAATCGATAAACGCTCGATGGGTTAGACCGTCCTGATGCGGCATTGAAAGAAGCTTTTGCGGCGAGCGGACAAGCTATGGAAAGGATTATCCAGGGCTTGGGGCGAAGCAGGACGGGGTAGCACGGCGACGCTGGGTTACACGTACCGCGCCCGAAGTCTGCCGGGCACGATCGCCCGGCATCTGCTCAATTCACTGGGATTATGAGCGCTCTAATGCGTTAACGTGGAATAGTACAGCTCTCTTGCGCACGCTCTATGTCAGTTCGTGGCTGAACTTTACGGGCTTTTACATTGAGTGAGCATGCTTTCGTAGCATTATTTCAATGTGACGTTCGCTCTGCCACATCAAGAATCGCAAGAATTTTTATTTGTCTTAAAACTATATTGCCCGAATGTAGTTGATTAAATCACCTGCAAGAGATGGTAATGCCAAATATGGAACTTGCGCGCTTTGCGCTTCCTGAATAGCCTGATCAAGCATTGAACAATCGGTAACCCAACGTATAGGAATTTCTTTCGATAGTCGATCAAGAAAGTCCTGTTGGTGGTTATCCGCTGCATCCTTGTTGACTACGGCGACAAATCGTTTTCCTTCTGTAAGCAAGGACAGAACGGTACCTGTACCGCCGTGTGTGACTACTAAGGAAGCTTGTTTTACCAGTTCGTCGAGAGAGTCTTTAAAACGGAAATACTCGCAATTTTTTGGAATATACTTGCCTCGGCCTATCTGGCAGATCACTTTATCATGGATCCTATTTTTCTCAATCAAGCTATCTATGCTACGTATCAAATCGTCAAATGGGATTGTAGTTCCAACCGTAACGAGAATCATAAAACTGTACCCTTATAGATTGCCCCTTTATAAAGATTTGTTGCTTCTGGCCATTGCACATAAAGCCGATCAATTAATTTTAATGATGATAAAATTCGGCCAGTTACGGATGGTCGCTGAATCCGGGTAATACTTTCAATGAAAACCACTTTCTTGCCAAATAGGTTAGCCCATAAACTTAAAGGCACAGATAGCGAAGTTCCGACACATATAACAACATCTGGATTTGCTTTCCTTAAAATCAGGAAAGCGTCTTTCAAGCTGCTAAATAGCCGTGCCAATCTTTTTATTATTCCGCGCCCGCTGATTGTTGCGAATGTTATTAGTTGATAAACCTCTTTATCACGTACTTCCGGAGGAACTAAGCAGTCGTAGCCAGTCACATAGCAATAATAGAAATTCTGGCCAAGAGCGCTTATAAGACGTTTTGATTGCCACAGATGGCCACCGCCGCCCAAGGTTACTAGTACTTTTTTTTTCGAAAAATCAGTCGAATGCGTATTCATAATGTCAAATCCCGTTACTATCTTCTAAGAAGAAGCGATCATCCGTTCGAAATCCAAAACGTTCTTCAGAAGATCTTTGGTTTATCCAACTAAGGTTCATCACAAAGCCGATTCGCCTTCACAAGAAGGTCCGTACCACTCCCACCGTGCGGCAGGACGCGAAACTTCGAGTTGAGCGAGCCTTAGCCCAAAAGCAAGACGCCAGCCGGACGATGGTCCGCAAGGTCCCTTTCCGTATCCAGGCATATGTGGCCGACCCCGGCTTCAAGTTCAGCGACTGTTTCCCGACCTGCGCCAACAGCCTTCGGGCACACACGAGTTCGATCGGTTCTGCGGCGAACCAAACATCGAATACCACCCGGTTTCGCTACATCACGCTAACAACCACCTTCCTCAACAGTCCTTGGGCCATCTCACCCCAATCCAAACCGTGAAAAAGTAGCGAGTACTTCATCCCCATCGCTTCCACAAAAAAAGTTATGAAACAAATCAGACCTGACAGATCTTTATCCTTGGTTAATTAAGATTTTCCACTATATTGGATACTTATCCATAATAATGGATAAACCTAGCGCATACCTATCAGTGTGTTGGATTTTAATATCCTCTTCATTGATATAACAAACCAAATTTATATAACAATTTTTTCTATCGATATTCTTTACTCTTTTTGTGCCTTTGAATAAGGTATGTCGCGTGAAAAATAACAAAGAATGATTCGAGATCGTAACGAGTATGTTTCAAAATCAGAACATAAAAAGCTGCGATCACCGCCGAAGCCGGTTATTAGGTTCTTCACTACTGATTTAGGAACACTCGACAACCGTCAAATCCCGACTGTTTTTAAGTTTGTGAAAGAGTAAAATGCTTGCCAGTCTTTGAGGACTTGAACTGGGTGAGATGGCTAGGTGTGTGTCGCGTCTCGTATGATTATTTACCCAGAAGGAGTTATGCTCTGTTCGAAGCCCGGAGCCTTCTCCAGGAGATATTCGGTTCGTCCAAGTGAGGTTTCTCTCCATGCAGATTCGTCTTCATAAGAACGCCCGTACCACCCCGGCCGTTCGGCAGGCCATTCAAGCGTCCACGTTGAGCGAGCGCGCCTTGGCCCAAAAGCATGGCATTAGCCGAACGACCGTCCGCAAGTGGAAACACCGCTCCTCGGTCGAAGATGCCTCACACCGGCCCCACACCCTCAGAACCACGCTCACGCCCGCCCAGGAAGCCATCGTGGTCTACCTCCGCCAAGCTCTGCTCCTCCCCTTGGATGATCTCCTGGCCGTGACCCGGGAATTTCTCAATCCCGCCGTGTCCCGTTCCGGGCTAGACCGCTGCCTGCGCCGCCACGGGGTGGCGTCCCTCAAGACCCTGCTTCCGCCTACAGAGAAGGCGAAGGTCAAACCCTTCAAGGCCTATGAGCCCGGCTTCCTTCACCTGGATGTTAAGTACTTGCCCGCCATCGACGGCGAACCCCGCCGATACCTGTTCGTCGCCATCGACCGCGCCACCCGCTGGGTCTATGTCGCCCTCAAGCCCAACCGCACCGCCTTAAGCGCAAAGGACTTCCTCAAAGCGGTGATTCAGGCCGCGCCTTTCCGCATCCAGAAATGCCTGACCGACAACGGCTCGGAGTTTACCGACCGTTTCCTGACCCGAACTCGGCAGCCCTCGGGGACGCATGAGTTTGACCGCCTCTGTACTGAACAAGGCATCGAACATCGCCTGATTCCGCCGGGCCGGCCCCAAACGAATGGCCTGGTGGAACGCTTCAATGGCCGCATCGAGGAGGTGTTGCAAACCCATCACTTCGATTCAACCGCCGATCTGGACACCACCTTGCACCGCTATGTCGAGCTGTACAATCATCACATTCCCCAAAAGGCCTTAGGCCATCTCACCCCGATCCAGGCTCTCAAAAACTGGCAACTGTCCCATCCTCATCTTTTTCGAAAGAAGGTTTACGATCTTGCGGGACTTGACAGCTAGGCGCCATTGAGGAAAGGACGGTTGTACAGGCGCCAGGTGCCTCCTAATCGGCTGTGGTGTCGAAGCGATCGGTTTGCGGAACCTCCTCGTACCACTGCTACAACGGCCGATCTGCTGCTGGGGGCCGATAAAGTGGGATAAAGGGATATTCGATGTTTGGTTCGCCGCAGAACCGATCGAACTCGTGTGTGCCCGAAGGCTGTTGGCGCAGGTCGGGAAACAGTCGCTGAACTTGAAGCCGGGGTCGGCCACATATGCCTGGATACGGAAAGGGACCTTGCGGACCATCGTCCGGCTGGCGTCTTGCTTTTGGGCTAAGGCTCGCTCAACTCGAAGTTTCGCGTCCTGCCGCACGGTGGGAGTGGTACGGACCTTCTTGTGAAGGCGAATCGGCTTTGTGATGAACCTTAGTTGGATAAACCAAAGATCTTCTGAAGAACGCTCCGGACTTCGAACAGGACGTCACGCCTTCCTGGTAAATGATCACACGGGACGTGACATCTATGTCATGCCGGGCTATGTGTCATTCGCCGTTCCGCTGGCCGCTTTGCCCCGACCAACTCGATCGCGACACAAACGGGATCCCAACACATCGCTCGCTGGAGTTGATTGGCGAAGCCGTAACGTAGCGATCACGGTGAAACGGAGACAGGTCCGGCATTTACACGTGAGCGCGCGGCAGGAATTGCTGAGGCCCAACCTTATAAGGCCGATTACTTTTTAGACATCCGATTCCCAGGCGTCTCTACCGCCTAAGTTCGGTGGGCATGGCTATGCGTCTTGCGTCGTCTGGCAAGGAAATTGACATGACAACTTTTGGAAAAATGCATTGGAATATCGATTCGGTCGTCTCGGAACTCCGGGAAATCAGAGTCAAATCGCTAGTGAGCCGGCAAAGGGAAAATAAACCGCCCAAGTTGCCCTCCCGAAAAGTCCTGGTGGAAATCGTACAAGGTCTTTCCGCCGTGCTGTTTCCGAACCGACTGGGTTCGGGAGAACTCACCGACGAAGCCATCGATTATTTCGTGGGTCATACGCTCGATGCGGCCCTGCGGCTGCTGTACGGACAGGTATGCCGGGAGCTTCAATTCACGGCCGAGGAGTCCAGCGAGGACAGCACCGGGCAGACAGAGCGAGCGGTGCAAATCGTCCGGGACTTCGCCGCGCGTCTGCCACATCTGCGGGTACTGCTGGATAGCGATCTCGAGGCCGCTTATCAAGGAGACCCAGCGGCGCGGAGTATCGACGAGGTGCTGGTGTGCTACCCCGGCATCACGGCCATCATCCATCACCGGCTTGCTCACGAACTTTATCGATTAGGGACGCCCCTAATCGCTCGCATGATCGCCGAGATCGCTCACTCGGAAACGGGTATCGACATCCACCCGGGAGCGAGCATCGGCGGGCATTTTTTCATCGACCACGGTACCGGCGTCGTCATCGGCGAAACCGCCGTTATCGGCCAGCGGGTACGTCTGTACCAGGCCGTCACGTTGGGCGCGAAACGATTCCCGGCCGACGAGAACGGCACTCTGATCAAGGGCATCGCTCGTCACCCCATCGTGGAGGACGACGTCGTGATCTACGCAGGCGCCACGATCCTTGGTCGCGTAACCATCGGCCGCGGTTCGACGATAGGCGGCAACGTTTGGCTCACGTACAGTGTGCCACCGGGAAGCCACATAACCCAGGCGAAAACCCGCAGCGACAGGTTGGACGGCGGCACCGGTTTTTGAATCGCTTAAAGAAGGAGGCAAACCGCAGCGCATAACCACCTTGAAAAACTGAAATACGTTTGCAACGGATAATCAAAAAAGAGGAAGAAACATGGCCGAAAATCCAAGCCATCTAGCCCTAGGCGATCTTGCCGCACGCCAGCTCGCCAACGCTACCAAAACCCCACCCCAGATGCTCGGCATTACACCGCGCTGGCTGGTACATCTACTCCCCTGGGTCCCCGTCGAAGCGGGCATATACCGGCTGAACCGGGTCAAAGATGAGTCCCAAGTGCTGACCGCCTGCTCTCAGCCGGAAGACGAGCGGGACTTGCCGGAAACCTTCGTCAACTACGACGAGACGCCTCGCGAGTACTATCTGAGCGCGGTCACCACGGTAGTGGATATTCATAGCCGGGTATCCGATCTTTACAGCAGCCCCTACAACCAGGTCACCGAGCAACTCCGCCTGGCGATCGAAACCATCAAGGAACGGCAAGAAGCGGAACTCCTCTACAACCCAGATTACGGTCTCCTGAACAATATCGCGCCCGGGCAGCGCATCTCGACCCTCACCGGCGCTCCGACCCCGGACGACCTGGATGAGTTGATAACGCTGGTCTGGAAAGAACCCGCTTTCTTCCTCGCCCATCCCAAGGCCATCGCAGCCTTCGGACGGGAAGCCACGCGCCGCGGCGTCCCGCCACCTACCATCAACATGTTCGGTTCGCCGTTCCTCACTTGGCGCGGCATTCCCCTGGTGCCCACGAACAAGCTGCAAATCCAGGACGGTAAGACTCAGATCCTGCTCCTTAGGACCGGTGAGAGCCGGCGCGGCGTGGTCGGTCTCTATCAACCGGGCTTGCCGGGCGAGTACGGAATGGGACTATCCGTGAAGTTCATGGGCATCAACCGTAAAGCAATCACTTCGTATCTGATCTCCCTGTACTGCTCACTGGCAGTCCTGGTCGAGGACGCAGTAGCGGTGCTCGAAAACGTCGAAGTGGGTAAATACCATGACTACAAACATGAATACCGGAAGTAACACTCCGCCCTCCGATGGATCCGGAGCGACTCCGATCCCGACGGCGGGGCCGGCGCCAGAGTGGGCGGATATCCCGGCCGATGCGCTCGCGCCAATCGATCCGGCGGTGCTCACGAAACTCGCCAACGAGCTCTTCGCCATGCCGCCAACGGCGGTAACGCCGCCCGGAGCTACGCTCGGTTCGGGATCGCCAGTCCCTGGCGGGCTTCCGGTTTCCGATAAAGGCGGCCCTACGGATGCGGAACTCCGTGCGTTGCCCGCCGCGATGGCAGGCGCCACGGGCTTGTCACCGCAGACTCCGGTTACACCACCGACACCGGAATCCGCGGAGTCGCTTGCCTACTTCCTCCAGTCGGCCCAACCGGTCTCGCGGCACAATGCGCCGGCGCTGAATCTCGAATCCTCGGGAGGCGCACCCGCAAGCGTTGCGACGCTTGCCGCGGGAGTTCCGTTCATGCCGGAGCCCCCGGTGATTCCGATAGCCGATCCGGCTTCCGCGCCGTCGACGCCCTCCGTAAAGGGCTACGGCGCTCCAGTGTTGAGCATTCCAAACGGATCACTCCCTGGTCTACCGGCCGGGAGTACGTTCGGCCACCCCACGGCGCCAACGAATGCTGCCTCGGCCATGCCGCATATTTCCAGCGAGATGCCCGGAACCTCGTTTTACTTCCTCGAGGAAGCACGGTCATTTGCCCGGAAACCTACCATGCCGGTGATCGAATCGGCAGAAGTGCTGCCCGAGGCAATTCCGGATTCCGGTTCTTCCCATCCGGCATTCGATGCTTACGTGGTGCGCCGTGACTTCCCGATCCTTCAGGAACAGGTGAATGGCCGCCCCCTGATCTGGCTCGATAACGCTGCGACCACCCAAAAGCCCCAAGCGGTGATAGACCGGCTCACGTACTTCTATCAGCACGAGAACTCCAACATCCACCGGGCGGCCCATGAGCTGGCGGCGCGCGCGACCGATGCCTACGAAGCCGCGCGGGATAAGGTAGCCCGGTTTCTCCACGCCTCCTCCAGCGACGAGATCATCTTCCTCCGGGGCACTACGGAGGCCATCAACCTGGTCGCCCAATCCTGGGGGCGCCGGCATATCGGGCCGGGTGATGAAATCGTGATCACCTGGCTGGAACACCATGCCAACATCGTACCCTGGCAGCTACTGGCCGCCGAGAAAGGCGCTCGCCTCAGGGTCGCGCCCGTGGACGACCGAGGTCAAGTGCGGCTCGACGAGTACGAAAAGCTGCTGGGTCCCCGTACCCGGCTGGTCGCGTTTTCCCAGGTCTCGAATGCTCTCGGCACCATTACGCCCGCACGGGAGATGGTGGCAATGGCCCATCGCTACGGGGCGCGGGTGCTGGTGGATGGCGCACAGGCGGTTTCCCACATGCGCGTGGACGTGCAGGAGCTGGACGCCGACTGGTACGTTTTCTCCGGCCATAAGGTGTTCGGACCTACCGGTATCGGGGTACTGTACGGCAAACTCGACCTGCTCAACGCCATGCCGGTATGGCAGGGCGGCGGCAATATGATTCAGGACGTTACCTTCGAGCGAACCATCTACCAAGCGGCGCCCGCCCGCTTCGAAGCCGGCACGGGCAACATCGCCGACGCTGTCGGACTTGGAGCTGCCCTCGACTATGTCGAAAAAATCGGCATGGAAAACATAAGCCGCTACGAGCACGAACTCCTGGTCTATGCAACCGAAAAGCTCAGTGCTATTCCAGGGCTACGGCTGATCGGGACTGCGCCCGAGAAGGCCGGGGTGCTGTCCTTCGTCATCGACGGATTCCGTAACGAGGATATCGGCGACGCACTGAATCGGGAGGGTATCGCCGTGCGCACGGGCCATCATTGCGCTCAGCCGATCCTGAGGCGGTTCGGCCTTGAAAGCACGGTCCGCCCATCGTTGGCGTTCTACAACACCTGCGAAGACATCGACGCGTTGGTGGCTACACTCTGGCGGATTCGAACGGGGCGCTACGGACTTCAGCACTGAGGGTTCACCCCGGCTAGAAAGGAACACAGTCAGCAGAGCGACAACGGAGCGAAATGCGCCGCCGAAGGCACTAGCGGACGCCCTAACCGGCGCCTTTTGGCGACCAGGAAGTCCCAAAAGGTTTTGCCAAAAACGGCGATGCAATCGACGACGCTTTCGCCCGTATCTATTTAGCCGGACAAAGCTCTTTGCGGCCGTCGGTGCGCTTTGAAATCAAACTCACCCGAGGAGGGGTTGAAGTCTTGATCTGGGAATCGCGCTGACACTCGGGACAGGAATAGCCGTGCGTGTCCTGGAGTGACCTGGAGAAATACGAATAAGAGATACGCCTAGTGATTTCCACAAGGAACACGCAGCCGCAAAACCCGCAGGTCTGCCGAAAACTGCTGGCGGTAAGGGAAGGATCTGGGTGTGTTGAACTCGTGGATGACATCTCTACCTCCAAAATTTCGTTCGCCGTCCGCTCGCCTATGGGGTTTACGTTCTCCCGAGGCACCCCGAACGATCCGTGGCATGCCTGTACGAGTCATCCTTGATCTCGACACAGTGCTCTATTACGGGCGAGATGTCCAGTGGCCCACGAAACAAATTGATTAGGGCTTGCTCGAAAAAGCGGATCTCCTAGCACCAATTGGTCGCGGCGAAAGACTGGTTTTTACCACGGGGGTACGGAAGTTTCCACTCGACCCGTGCCGCGAAGTACCTGTTGATCCGCCTCTTCCACAAACCGCACGCGGTACATTCGTCCCGGTCACGCTGCGGTTACATCATCTCTACCGCTCAGGCTTAACCGGTCCTTTGCATTTTGCGCACTAAAAGCCAGCGCCAGGTAAAAACGAGTGGCTTTTACTTGCCTCGGGCTTTCCAGAACCCTGTTGCGCGCATTGGTTGAACAAAGCGGCGTCTCGTCGACACCCATTCGCCACCGTTTTGCTGGTTTTCCGAGACGAAGCTTCCTGGCTACGCGGCACCGAGTGTCTGCTCCGCTGGCGACTGCCGATTCACCCGGTGCCGGTTGAAATCCTCTCGGTCGTAGAGGGCTAATACACCCCCGTCATACGGGAAGAAATCGTCTATATGTAATATGTAATGAGGAGACTTCGCTTAAGTTATCGGGCGGTTTGTTCGGATCGGTGGGATGCCGGCCTATCCCATCCTGGGGGGCGACGCGGCACCCCTAATCCGTGCTCGAATGCCGCTTCCTTACCGCCCTTTCGAGTGCTTATCATTTAAGCGCCCGCATGGGGCCGAACGGAATACGTGCGACCTCGTACGTAGATATCCGTGCACTTATGACAGCCGAACGCGTCTGCGGAAAAGGGCAAACCGAGATTTCGTGACTCACTTCAAGTTCGTCTGATCCTGGAAATGATATGTTTGAATCTAAGCCTAGATCGACGATATTGGTTGGCTATCCGGTACAACGGCTCTCGCTTTCCCGAATGCTCCGGCGTTGGAATTTTCCACGCACAAATCGCCTTCCGCAGAGCGTCGGAACCGCGCCGAGATTACCTTCTCCTCGCCCATCTGATCAGAGTAGGTTTTCTTTTAGCCGAGATTTCGAATATCCACGATACCGCGAGACTAGGTGCAACTTTTAGCGATCTTGAAACCGAGGGAAACGATGGCGACCAGAAAACATAGACTGTGCCACCATCCAGAATTGATTCAGCAGTTGTTGGACGCGGCCGATGCGACCTATCTCGATCCGCAGGCGGATCGTGCCCGACTCAATCGCATTTTGGATCTCGTCGAGCGGTTACAGCGCCGAAATCCACAGATCACGCTCCCCCGGCATTTTCACTTCGCCACCACTCCGCGCACCCGCTCTTCCCTGCTCGGCCCGGATACGGGCGTTTGCGACAGGAATCATGCGGAACCCGCCGCGCCGGAGTGTCCGGCCTCAGCGGCCGAACACCCGAGGCGCGCATCAGGATTATCTCGATCCTAAGCGATTCGTTCGCTCCGACACGCCGAACCTTCGCCACCCCACCCTGCCCCATTATTTCGCTTACGCGCCGCAACGACGCGGCGCCCGATCCAGAACGAGCGAGAAATCCGAGAATGGAGGAACACCCATGGACGTCAAAAAATCGTGACGCCCAATCCGGTCTGCTGTACCTCGTGTACCGATTTGGAATCGGTCGCACGGCTGATGGTACGGCGCGACTGCGGCGAGATCCCGGGGGTGGAGAATCTGGAGTTGATACGGCTGCCGCAGCCTTCCCAGGGCAAAGACACGATGCACATAACTGCCGGGGCATGCATGTCGACCTCGTGCGTGACAGCTACGCTGGAAACCTCGCTAGAGAACTGCTGTAAAACGGATAGAAAGAAATTAGCTCCGGCGCGTGCTGGCGGTTGATCAAAACGGGCGCTGTTGCGGCATGGTCTCCCCTGGCGGATATCGTCCGGCGCGCACCAAACGAGCAAGACCGCAGAAGTGCTCAGGGAAGTCTCGCAACCCAAAGTATCCCTTCAAACCGCCATGGCCTAGCGCCGAATGGTCCCGGACGGACACCCTTCAACCGAGCCGGATACGGCTCCAAAAGTGATGCCGGACTCCCCGCGGTCTTTCCGTAGCCGCCTTCTCCTGCCCCCTTTGCTTTAGAAGACGCTCATTCGACCGGGTAGCCCGCCGCTTTCCACGCCTTCATACTGCCCGGGACGTTGTACACATCCGTGAATCCGCCGCGTTTTAACACGCTCGCGGCGATGCTCGCCCGGTAGCCGCTCCCGCAGTATGTGACGGTCGGTTTGGTGCGATCCAGGGAATGGAGATGGTCAGGCAGATAAGGCGCATACAGATGCAACGCGCCTGGAATATGACCCTGGCTACACTCCGCTGGACTTCGCACGTCCAATATCTGGAGATCGCTACCGCCCTCCGCGATTAATCCTTTCAGCTGATGAACGCTCAGTTCCGGGATGCTCTCGAAGGGTAGTCCCGCCTCGAACCAGCCCCGCATGCCTTTGGCCAAATAACCGTCGATTTTCTCGAACCCGACCCGAAGCAGGTGGCGCTGAACCGTTTCGAGATCGTCTTCCTCAGCTAGGACGAGCAAAATTCGCTGGTTGGGTTTCAGCATCCACCCGGCCCACATCGGAAACTCGGCTCGCAAGCCGATATTCAATGCGTTGCGGATATGCCCTCCGCCGAAGGACTCGATCTCTCGTGTATCGACGACCACCGTTTCGGGCCTGGTCATCTCTAGTTCGAACACGTGCGGCTCGAGCATCGGAATCGGCGGAACGCAGGCCAGCACGCGTGGCCCGTGGATGTTAACGTCTTTCAGGTGAGCATAATAGAACGGAGCGGGCTGCAACGATCCGAGCTGATTCTTTACGAACCCGTCCTCATCGTCGAACTGCAGCTTGGGATTGTGGCGCCGTTCATAACCCAGTGTGCTAGTCAGCCGGTCGCCTATATGGCCGCCGCATGGCGAGCCCTTGGCATGAGCCGGGTAGATCGTCAGCTCGTCGCCCAGCGGCAGGAGCTTATCGAAGAGCGAATGATACAGCTGTCGAGTCAGCGAGTCTGCCTCTTCGTTTCCGAGCAGATCGGTGCGGCCGACGTCGCCGCAGAATAGTGTATCCCCGGTGAAGACGCCCCAGGGTGCCTTGGCGCCCTTGCCGCCGCTTACCTGGTAGCACACATGCTCAGGGGTATGCCCGGGCGTGTGAAGAACCTGCAATAAAAGATTCCCGACCCGAATGGTGTCTCCGTCCCTGACCGCTTCGTGGTCGAAGGTGCGCTCGTTCGACTCGCCGGCGTAGATCGGAGCACCGGTCTGCGCCGCGAGTTCCCGGCTCCCCGACACGAAATCCTCGTGCACGTGAGTCTCCAGGATATGGCTGATGCGGACATCGTAGTCCTTGGCGATTTCCAGATAGATTTCGATATCCCGTCGCGGGTCGATCACGGCGCAGACGCCGGCGTCCTCGTCGCCCAGAACATACGACAAATGCGAAAGCCCTTCAGATCTCACGGTCTCCAAAAACATGATTGCCTCCTGTGTCGCCTGAATGCCAGAGAGCGGCACCGCTCCCGCTACGGCGTTTTTTCATACCTGCTGTATCGACACTCGAAAGCAGATCACGTTTCAACGCCGAACTATCACCGTGCCGCTGTAGGTCGCAAAGCCCGTCGCCACATGCCTCAGCTCTGCCCGCGGCTTGCATTTTGACTACCAAGGCGGCATTTCCAACGACTTCAGCTGCTGTAGCGGTGAGGAACGAACCGCACTAATCGAGGGACGATCTTTCGCCACCTCATCCTACGTGCTGTCTTGCTCTACGGAAGAGACGGAAACACACTATTCCTCGTCTAGATAAGTGTCCCGAACGGTGCCGAGCCGGGTATTTCCATGCACCGAGGCGCCGTCCGAGTCGACCACATCCACTTCAAATCCGGGATAGATCTGGCGGAAACGCGTCGCTTTCCATTTCTCCACGCTCAAATCGTTCTTCGCCGGGGTTTCGAAAGGATATGGAGGCAAACCCATGCGGTCGCCGCGCACGTCGCGGCCATCCAGGTGGAGAATGCGCACGGCGAACCCCTCCACGTCCCAAATCTGCTTCTCCACGTTCATGACCTTGGCCATAAGCCTACGCCTGTCCTATCCAAAGGCAGTTCGCGAATGACACCTATCCTGAGCTACTTCGAAGGGTGGTTCGCGAATGATGCCTGTCCTGAGCTCTGCGAAAGGGCGGTTCGTTTCGCTCACCACTTCCCACGACGATAATCCGCACTGTTCGGTGAAGAACAAACCGCACCGTTCATGTCCCCGAACGATGCGGTTCGCTTCGCTCACCACATCCTACGGCCGATAATCTGTAGGGTGCGGTGAGGAACGAACCGCACCAATCGCGCCCGCGAACGATGCCTGTCCTGAGCTCCGCCGAAAGGCCTGCCCTGAGCAACGTCGAAGGGCGGTTCGCTCCGCTCACCACATCCTACGTGCCTGAACCGGAACCCAACCGCGCGACGCGGTCATGCAGCGCCGAGGCGATACGCTGTTCCGGACGCTTGCCATGTCCCTCCCGCTCCAATTCCTCCGCTGTCGCTGGCGTGCCGAAGCGGACTTCTATCGGCCGCAAACGCAGCAGCCAACTCCCTACCGGCAAAGCCATGTAGGTCCCGCCTACCCATGCCGGCACGGCCAGCACACCCGCCGCGCGGAGCAACAGTCCGATTCCGCTCTCGAAAGGCTGGAGTTCGCCGCTTTCCGAACGGCCGCTCTCGGCAAACCAGACCAGATTGTTCCCGCGGTGGAGCGCCAACACACCCAAAGCGAGACTGGCCAAAGGGCCGCGCTTCGGATCGACTGGGAATGTGCCGGTCGAACGGCTGACCTGACGCATCAAAGCGTTCCTGAACATGACCCCGATATAACCCGCCCAACTGGTCCGCAATAGCATCTCCCGCGGCAGGACTGCCGCGATGGCCATGGCATCGAGATAGCTGACATGATTCGGGACCAAGATGAACGGCTGTTTCGACGGTAGCCGTTCCAGTCCCTGGGCGCTCACATTGAACGCCCGTTCCATCAGCCAGCGGTCGAACCCGAACAACAGGATGCCCAAGGCGCTCGACCAGGTACCGGGCGGCTCGACCCAACGGCGCTGATCCTCGTCCAGCAAGGCTTCGGGCTGAGCGAGCCGCGCCAGCAGATCCTGGGCTTCGCCCCCTGTTCCAGTGCTCGCTGCGGCGGCTTCCCGCAACAGATCGCGGACGGTCTGTACGCGGCTGATGGCATCCTGGTCCAGCTCGATTCCGGTAGCCGTACCCATTTCCAAGGTGAGCGTCAGCCATTCGAGCGAATCCACTGCCAGGTCCATCCTAAGATGGGTACCCGGCGTCAGGCGCACATCGGGAAAGCGCTCGGCCATCCACTGCCAGACTTGGCGAGCGTTCGGCTCCTCCAGCAATTCCCGGTCTTCCGGCGCCATGCGTTCCAACGGCAGCGGTCCGAGCTCCGAGGCTGCAGCCTTGCCTTTTTGTTTGGCTTGCTCGTAGATGGCATCGAGTTCGAACCGCCTGAGCTTGCCGAGGTGGGTTCGGGGCAGCGGATCCGGCGTAATCACGTAGTCGCTGATTTGATGATGTGAGGGCAAGCTTGCCGACTGCGTTTCGATATCCTTGCGGATCAGCGCATCGAGATTTCCGCCCTCGCGAGTCGCACCCGGCGCCGGAACGACCAGGGCCGCCAATCGACCGTTTTTCTCCAGGACGGCAACCTCCTTGATGTGCGGACCTCGAGCCAGAACCTCCTCGACGTGGTCAGGACGGATATTTTCGCCTCCGGACAGCACCAGCATTTCCGAGGCGCGTCCGACCAGGCGCAGGTACCCGTCTTCCAAGTAGCCGAGATCGCCGGTGCGGAAGAAACCATCGTCCGTAAACACCTCGCGGTTCAGGTCCGGCAGGTTTCGGTAGCCCGAAAACACGTTGGGCCCCCTAGCCAGCACCTCCCCGTGTTCGGCCGCCGGCTCCGCGATACGGATTTCCACGCCGGCCAAAGGCGCTCCGACGGTATCCAAGCGGCTTCGGCCAGGGACGTTAAACGTCAATACGGGTGAGGTTTCGGTGAGGCCGTAGCCTGTGGCGAGATCGTAGCCGAGGCCGGCAAGCTTGAAGGCCAGATCGGGCGCGAGCATCGCGCCGCCGCACAGCATCATGCGCAGGTCCGGAGCAAAATGGCGGTGGAGGAAGGCGAACAAATGGCGGCCGACGGCAAAGTCCGAACGCCGGCGCAGCGCGGCCGCGAGATCCAGGCTGTAACGAAACAACCCATACACCATACGTCCACGCTGGCGAACCTGAGTTTCGATCGCCTCGAACAACGCTTCGTACATCCTGGGAACGCCCACCAGGAACGTGGCCCTTCCCTCTCTCAGCGCCCGCAACAGCTCGGGGCCGGTCAGAGACAGCGGAAAGATGACGGGAGCCCCCGCGCCGAACGGTGTCAGCAAGCCTATGGTGAAGGGATAGACATGATGCAGGGGCAAAGGTAGGAGAAATCGCTCCTGCTCGCCCACCATGTGAAGATCGAGTATGCCCTGAAGATTGCTCGCGAGATTCCTGTGGCTCAGCGGCACGCCTTTAGGGGCGCCCGTAGTCCCGGACGTGTAGAAAAGCACGGCGATGTCTTCGGGCGCAGCCGACGCGGGTGTTGTCTTCGCATCCGAAGAAAACCGTTGCCAACTCAGTTCGTCGTCCTGCTCCGCGTCCAAAAGTATCGGCCTGAGATCACGTCTCAAACCCAAACGTTCCAATCGATGGAGCTGGCGGCGCGTGGTGAACAGCCACCGGATTCCGCTATCGGCCGCCACATGGCGAAGATCGTCGTCGCCCATCTGGGCATCGATCAAGACCGGCACGATTCCTTCATGAATCGCACCGAAACAGGCAGCCACCCACTCCGGGCTGTTAGGCGCGAAGAGTCCTACGGTATCGCCCGGGCGCAACCCCGCCGTGGTTAACCCTGCCCCTAAGCACCGAGCGGCGTGGGCGAGTTTTCCGAATGACCAGGTTACGGCTCCCTTTTTCTGAAAAGCTATGACGGCTGGCTTATGCCCATGTCCGGACAGTTGCCGAAAGAGTTCCTGTAAGGTTTCTATCGCCACGATTCATCCCGCATCGGGCGACATGCCCGCTAATTCTTAGAAGAACAGGGACTAGGTTGTGTTCCCATTGAGGTATTTGCCGGAAAGGATACGACAGGTGCGGTTCGCTACGCTCACCGCACCTTACAGGTCATCGGTCGGAGGATGTGGCGAGTGAAGCAAAACACCCTTCGACATGGCTCAGGGCAGGCCCTTCGACGGAGCTCAGGACACGCCCTTCGGCAAAGCTCAGGACAGGCCCTTCGCCCGTTCTTTTAAACCTCCTGCTACTAAGATAGGCTCTAAATACATCGACAAGCGAAGAAAACCACTTCGTTGGAAGACCATAGATCAAGGAGGCGATCATGTCGGTTTCACCCCCCAGGAGCCGCAGTCACGTTTCGATCCCTTTCGCCAAATCTAGGGACCGTAGCACGTTCACGGCATACCTTGCCCTAATCGTGCTTTTCATCCTTGGATCGAGCTGTTCGCAGTCGGTGGTACGGGCCGCCGATCCCCAGGCCGATCCGTCGGCTGCGGGCCTTCGAGATGCCATCACTACCATTACATCGCAAAGCCGCTATGCCCAAAGCACTTGGGGTTACTCGGTGATGGACCTTACCACGGGCGAGGTCCTGCTCGCCGAGGCGGACGAAAAGATGTTCGTGCCAGGCTCGATCCTAAAGGCCTATAGCACAGCCACGGTTCTGAACGCCTACACGCACGAGTATCGCTTCCGCACCCCGGTTTACCGGACTGGGCCCATCGATCAAGGCGTTCTGGATGGACATCTCATCCTGGTGGCGACGGGCGATTTCAGCTTCGGATTGCGCGACCGCCCGGACGATACACTAGCCTTCAACAGCGCGCCCGAGATCGATCACAATTACGCCGACACAGGTCTGCCGGGCCCGGCGATCCTTAAGGACAGCGATCCGCTCGCGGCCCTCGACGAACTCGCCGCACAGGTACGCGCGGCCGGGATACGCGCGATAAAGGGCGATGTGATCATCGACGATCGTCTGTTCGAGACCTTTCGGGAATGGCCCGACGGCATCATATCGCCCATCTGGATCAACGAGAACGTCCTAGATATCACGCTGCGAACGACCGCTTCCGGACGAGTCGCCATCGACTGGCGTCCCAAGACGGCGGCGTACAAGGTTGAAGCGGGCAAGCTCAAAGTGGTCTCCAAAGACGCTCAGACGGTGCTGAAAACCCGATTGGTCGAGCCAGGGACCGTCGAGATCAGCGGACAAATCGCCGCAGGCGAAAAGCCGCTGTTACAAATCTGGCAAATTCCGAATCCGGCCGACTTTGCCCGCACTGCCTTCATCGAGGCTTTGCGACGCGCCGAGGTTACGGTCGGCGCTTCGACCACGGGACGAAATCCAGTCCGGCTCCTTCCTTCCGCTACCGCCTACTCGGAGGAAAGCAAGGTCGCGGAGCACGTGTCTCCGCCGCTTGCCGAGTTCACTAAGGTCATCATGAAAGTCAGCTACAACCGTGGCGCCGATCTCATGCTTTGTCTGGTCGCCGTCAAAGCCGGGAGCCGCAACTGTCTCGCCGGCATCGCCGAGGTGACAAAGACTCTCGTCGAGTTGGGTGTACCCATTGAAAGCACTTTTCTTTTCGATGGTGCCGGCAGCGACGAGCGCGACCGCACAACACCCGCCGCGATGACCGCCTTCCTACGCGCAGTATCGGGAGAAAGCTATGGGGAGACATTCCGGCAAGGGCTTCCGATTCTGGGTGTCGATGGCACGCTGGCAATGAATCAGCAGGACAGCCCCGCTGCCGGACATGTTTTCGCCAAAACGGGCAGCCGAATCGCGGGCACACCGAATGATCGCGTCCTCATTACCGGACTGACGCATGTCGGATACATCGATGCGAAGAGCGGTCGCCGGCTCGTCCATGCCGTCATGCTTCGGGACGTTCCGCTCGCCAGCATCGAGGATTTGTCTGCCACCGAGGACGACCTCGGCGCGATCGAAGCCATCATCCAACAGGGCTTTTGAGTTACCATTGGAGACCTTGACGATTCGGGCGCGCCATACGGGACCATTTTGCACGCCGTATATCCGATGATGAGAAAATGCTTAATTAACCCGACCTATAAATATCGGCCGGGTTAATCCGGGGCACGGATGCCCCGGCGCGGCAACAAGCCGCGTGAGTCCAGGGCCGGGCGCGTACCGACCTGGGCGGCGAACCGTAAAAACCCTCCTGTATTTACGGGATTGGTTAATAGTACAGCTGCGACGCCGTGTAATTCCCACTCGCTGCAGTAGCCTTGGCGCAAACCCGTTACGGACTGCGGGCATCCTATCCGACCGGCGCCGAGAGGGAACGGCTTTTGGCGACTGAAGATTCCGACCGCGTGCCTGCTGGCGGCGGCGAGTTTGGTCTTTTGCCTTTGACGGATTCGTTGTGAATGCGAGGTGTTTGATGAATCAGCTCGAAAAACCCCGAACTGCGGTGGATTTGCGCAAGGTGAGAATCAATCCCAATTTCTGGTACCCGCTGGCCTGGTCTCACGAGATCGGAAGAGGCAAGGTGCGTGGGGCGGTGTTTGCCGGCGAGCCGATTGCCATTGTCAGGACCCAGTCGGGCAAGGTATTTGCGCTGGAGGACCGTTGCGCCCACCGCCAATTTCCCTTGAGCCTCGGGGTTGTCTGCGGGGAACACCTTCAATGCGGATATCATGCCTGGCGCTACGACGAGCACGGCCAAATCACTTCGATTCCCTACGCCGGACGCGACACCGCTTTGCCGCCCGGCGTGCGTTTCTACCCGTGCCGCGAAGCCTATGGAACCATCTTCGTGTTTCCAGGCGACCCGAATCTCGCGGAACGGGTTCCGTTACCCGATCTTTCGCTACGCGACTCCCCCGACTACAAGCCCATGTATTTTTCCCGCCAGGTCAACTGCCATTATTCGTTCATGCACGAGAACCTGATGGACATGAACCATCAATTTCTGCATAGACGGCTGATGGGCAGAGTCAAGCCGGAGTTGCTCAATACTTCGACGGGAGACGGCTGGGTCGAAGCGAAGTACCACTTTCATCATCTGGGCGGGCGACGGCACTTTGGCTCCGATCTGCTCTCGATCGGAGGCGATTCGTCGGAGAAAACCTACGACATCATGACCATTCGCACCGAATACCCTTATCAGACGCTGACGATCGCTGGCGCCGATTCCGACTCACCGAGCGTCCGTCTGTGGTCGGTTTACGTTCCGAAAGACCACGCCCAAAGAACCAATCAGAGCGTCGGCATTCTAATGGTCCGGAAGCCCCGGATCCCCGGCCTGATTTATCTTTTGTGGCCGTTGCTTCGACATTTCACGGAATCGGTGTTCGCCGAAGACCGCATGGCGGTGGAAGCGGAGCAACGGGCTTATGACGAACTAGGAGGCGATCGAAATTATGAGGTCTATCCGGTCACGCTCGCTGTCCGGGAGTTGCTCGCGACCCGAGGACTCGCCCCGAAACCGGGTAGTGAGGTGTGACAACGCTGACGACGGCGATCGAATAAGGACTCGAGTGGGCTGGCAAAACGCGGGAGGGGAAGGGAAACTGGATCCGGACATCCTTGTCCGTCGCGATCACTTTCCCGTGAACGCAAGGGCCGTGCCTTGGCGATCCAGTCATAGCCTGGTTCCATCGACTATCGAGATGCTTTTCCCGGCGAGTTCCACTATCCCTTCGCAGCATCCCGCAGTCCCAACCGAAACCTACTTGTTTCGGGCTCACATGCACCGTTTGCATGGAACTGGGGGACATTTAACCCGACTCCGGCCGGTTTCGAAATACGCCTGACTTCGTAGGTAATTGTTCGTAAAGGGTTATTCCGAAAGGGTCGGTGAACGGTGTTGATGCCGACCAACTGGTCTTCGGAAGTCCGCGAAAACGAACTCGCGTCCGCTCGACCTCAGCCCGCACGGGAGTGCAGCCAGCGCATGATTTCCGGCCACAGGATACGATGGGCGTCCCGACCAACCAGCATACCGACATGCTGAAGCGACACACCGACGTCTCCGCCGTACCGAATCACCGCGGTATCGCGGCTCCTTGCCGCTTGTAGAAACGGCAGTACCGCTCGCGGCGGGACGATGCGGCAGTTCGGATCGATAACGCCGAGGATCGGAGCCTGGACTAGCTCCGGGGCGGCACGGCGGCCTTCGATCATGAGATTCCCCTGCATGAATCTATCCTCGCGATACAGCCACTCCACGAGTTCCTCGAAAAGCGTCGATGCCATGGGCATCTCTTCGCACGCCCACCGCTCGACGGCGAGGTAAGTGCGCTGCGCGCTCGGGTCCGCGAGACTTCGGATCCCGTCCCACACGCGCCGCCAACCGAATGTCAAGGGATCCGCGGCCAACGACCAACCGCTGAGCAGCGAACCTGCCACTGGCGTCATGACGGCGGTCAGGTATTGCGCTGGCGGAGCCTTAGCGATCCAACGGTCCAGCGCGCCTACATCCGGACCGAAATGGAGCGGAGCACCTAAAAGAATCAGTCCGCGCACACACTCCGGATGCAGCGCCGCAAAAAGAGCGGCCAGAGTTCCACCGAGGGAGTGTCCGGCTAGAAAAACCGACCCGTTCCCTTTTTCCTTTTCGATCGCGCTGACGCAGTCCAGCATGAACCTCTCGGCATAATCGCCGAGACCGAAGGCTAGTCCGTCACGGCCGGGATGCTCCCAGTAGGCGAGATAAACCGACAGCCCGTTCTCCAGTCCGCGCCGGACCACGCTGGCTTGGGGCAAAAGGTCCCAGATGTAGGCGCGCTTGATGGGCGCCGGCACGATCAACAGGACCGGCCCTGCCCTCGGCTCTGGATCATAGTTTCGAAGTGTGAGGCCGGGTTCGGACAGCACGGTCCGAAATGGGCTCTCCTCCGGCCCCAAGCCGGCTCGGTCCAGCCACACGCCGAGTTCGCGGCGGAACCGGTCCATCGGTTCGAAAAATGAAGGTTCCAGATTAATCCCGAGTCCCGGACGTATTGCTGAATCGCTGCTTCCGTGCTCGCTCATGGATGGCCCTCAAAAAATCGATCATTCCCGATATCGACCCAGAAGCCTGATGAAAACTCCCGGCTTGGCGATGTGCGCAAGACTCTGCAACACGCGGCGGCGATGTTGCCGGATAACAATAAGAAAACTCTAATTTTTAGCGATCACGTTCGCGAATGATGCCTGTCCTCAGCTCCGCCGAAGAGCCTGCCCTGAGCTCCGCCGAAGGGTCTGCCCTGAGCCATGTCGAAGGGCGGTTTACTTCGCTCACCACATCCTACAACCGACATCCGTAGGGTGCGGTGAGGCACGACAAACCGGCAGGATCGATAAAAACATCCTTGTTTTTCACCCTCACGGGCGCTCCGCGTCCCAATCCTCTCCCGGAGGAGGGGTGCCGAATTACTCGTCTCTTCCTTGAGACTTGCCCTCCGGGCCGTGCTCCGCACGTTCCCGTTCGTTCCCGACGAATCGGTGCACGGCAAAGCCGCCCGTAGAATGCCGGAAAAGGATGTCCGGCATGAGCCACACCGGTCGCGTCCTCGAACGATGCGGTTCGCTTCGCTCTCCGCATCCTACGCCGATAACTTGTAGGGTGCGGTGAGGAACGAACCGCACCAATCGTGTCCCCGAATGATGCGGTTCGCTCCGCTCACCACATCCTACGACCGATGACCGGTAGGATGCGGTGAGGAACAAACCGCACCGGGCGCGTCCGCGAATATGCATTTCCCGAGCCTATCGAAAGGACTGTCCTGACCGAAGGGGTGAAACCGGCAGGGAGGGGACTTCTGCATAACCTCCATAAGTACATTTACGGATTTCTCGGAAACTGGGAGTCGGCGCTAATTATCAAACTGAGCACGCTCGAACAAGGATGGGTTCTATGCGATTCCGGCCAGGCGTGTGGCTTCCTCTGGTGCTAGCGGTGTTATTGGTTGGCGACAGCCTGGTGTATGTCTTCTTTTTCTCGAACCTCGCGTTTCCCGACGCGCCTGAAACGAGCCGAACGCTGACCTCGACCAGCAAGGCAACCCCACAGGAAATTGGTGCCTTCGACCTGCTTGGCCGGACCGTCAGCAAAGCCGAGGCACAAAGACTCCTGCAGACGGAAGATGGCCGGCGGCAACTCGCGCTGGAAAATGGCGCCATCGAGATCAGCCGGGACTTGATTGCTCTCGGGCGACGGGCTTTTTACGAGGAAACTTACGGCAATGAAGTCTTCCTGACGGACGTCGTGGGGGTTGTCGACGGACCGATCAACCTGTGGAAACTGGCCAAGTCCGTGATGGCTTTGGGCGGAAAACCGACCACAAACCTCCAGGTTCGTCTGGATCGCGACGTCACGATCGGCGAGCAGACTTTCAGACGGGGAACGTGGATCAATACCGGCCTGGACGTCCCGCGGGGCGCATTCGTCCCGCTCGGCATGCGGATTTTTCTGCAACATGGACGGCTCCGCGTCGGCATGACCTGCGCCGCATGTCACGCTACCGTCGATCCGGACACCGGCGCCATCATCGAAGGCGCACCGAATGCCGATGTGAACGCCGGGCTGTTATTGGCCTTCGCCACCAATTCCGCCGCTTTTTTCCGCCAGACCGGCGTCAATCCGACTCGTTTTCCGGCCGGCGATCATATCTATCTCAAAGCCGACGGCCAGGTGGCTCGCCTACCCGACCCGCAGGCGGTCGAAGACGCCGTGGACGCTGCCCTGCTCGCCTGGCCGCCAGGCAATTTCGATTCCACCGGCGACCTTGAGAACAATCCAACTCAGATTCCGAACTCCTACACCTTCGGTGCCTGGCCATACGGTTGGAGCGGTTTCGCTTCGACCGGCTGGTTCCATGGGTTAACTACATTAAACGCCAACGTCCACGGCACCAATTCGGACATGACCACCGGCGCGGACTCCAGCGAGGAACTGCTGGGAATCGACAAGGAAACGTATCTCGGCGTCATCTTGCAGCGCTCGGCGAACGGGGATTTCCGGCTGCCCGAAGGCGAACAGCCCTCGCTGTTCTTCAAACGCGTCGACCCAACGCCAGGGGTGCCGGGCTTGAATTCGGCCGTCGCCATGCCGGGTTATCCGAAAGGCTCGATTTTCATTCTGGACGGGCTGATGCCCAACACGCCGGGACTGCCCGTGGCGGCTCAACTCAACGGCCTGTCGGCCTGGCAGAACACATTGGCTCCTCCGCCCGGCCGTTCCGAGGACAAGGAAGCGGTCCGGCGTCGGGCGAAGGTTTTCTCGAAAGCCGGCTGCAGCGGCTGTCATAGCGGGCCCCGCTTCACTAACAACCGCATCCTCCCCCAGCCAGAGATCGGCACACAGCCTTCTCGCGCCAAGGCGCTAGCCGCTTTTTGGTGGACTTTCGTGCCGCCCAAGACCTACCCCGCCGACACGCCGGTGCCGCTACCTCCGGATCCGAAGATGCTGCCGGTACCGACAGAAATCACACCGAAGGAAGATCAACGATTGGCCTATGCTCAGGACAATCCCGCCGGCGGCTATAAAGTCCCCACATTCATCGGCCTTAAGGTCAGCGCACCTTATCTGCACGATGGCGGCGTGGCTGCAGGACCCGAAGCTTTTCGCCGAGAGGGCGGACGCACGGTTATCTCCAAGCCCGACCAACTCGGGACGAGCATTCTCTTTCGGGGCATAGTTCCGGATCCTAGCAACAGCCTGCGGGTATTGCTCGACCGAGGCTTGCGCGCCGCAGTCATCGCCGCCAACCGAGCCGATTCTCGCCTCCAAAAAGCCAATGTGGACGGCAGCGGCCATGCCTTTTGGGTGGACGAGGAAGCCGGCTTCTCTCTACAGGATCAGGACGACCTCATTGCCTTTCTGCTCTCGCTGGACGATGAGCCGGCCGTGCTGCCGTGAGCAACTTCAGATCCCGCATGCGCGGTCTGCCCCCCCCCCGCTGTCAAGGTTCGATTGAATCCTGACGACAATCAGCCAAACGTAGGCCGGATTAAGCAAAGCGGATCTGGTGTTTCTATTGTTGAACGCCGAGAACGGTTTTGCCTTACCCTGGCTTACCAACATGGGATCGAGAAGGCCGGAAAGTGAACTATTAACCCGGGCTAAAATACGGCCGGGTTAATCCGGGGCAGGGATACCCCGGCGCGGCAACAAGTCGCGTGAGCCCGGGGGCGGGCGTACCGGCTCGGGCGGCGGCCCGTAGATACCAGGAAGGTGTTTACGGGCTAGAATAATAGTGCTCTGTTACCCGTCGACGGTAGGATAAAACTACCGAGTTTGACCTACGCACCGGCGGTGGTACGCCCTCCAATGAGCCAACCCGGAGTGCAGAACCAGCGTTCCTTGCACCCGGCAATCGACACGTGATGCTGCGCTTGGCCACTGAATAAGCTTCCCGTAGCCGACATATCACCGCTGGCCGGCTTACGGGAAACTCACGAGGCATCAATTGTTGATGCAATCGAGGATCAGGTCCACTTCTTCCAGCCAAGGCGCCGTGGTTTTCGGCGAAATTGTCTTTTTGCTCAGCGCCTTGATCTCGTGCTTCAAAGCAGCCAGGAGCGACCGGGCCGCAGCAACTTTCCCCCAGTCGGCAAGTTTTTGAACCGCTTTGATCTGAGCCAAGAGGCCCTTCTCGAGCCCGTGTGGCAAATCGGCCGTTACAATCGCATTCGCCAGCGAGACGAGCTCGGCGTGGACGTCGGTGGTTACCTTGAGCGTGGCCGTCGCTATAACTGGCTCCGTCGAGCCGTCCGCGGGAATGCTCCGAACGAAGATCTCGTGTGTCCCACAGGTGGTGGGCTTATAGGACACAGACGCAGTAAAGACATCATTTGCCCGGATCCTCGGGATAATCTCGTGATCGAATAGCACGCCGCCCTGTTCCGGATCACCATCGTAGAAGAAGGCGTGGACCGAGTCGAAGTGAGAAGAATCGCCTCTATGGATAGCCCGGATTGTCACCGGCTGATGCAGCAGCACTTTGTCCGAGGGAACCTCCACCCGGTCGATGGTCAGCACCCTGCCTTCCTGCGCCGCAAGCCCCTCGGATGGCTCCTCGCTAGGAGCGGATGCCACATGGAACGTCTGATTGTAGAAACCCAGGTTGTTGCTGTAGGTCTCAACAGCCACATCGGCCAGAGAGTTCAGGGAACTCGCCGGGATCGCCCTGAGACCATGATCCTGGATTTCTGGAACCAGCTGTCCGTTCTCCTCCATCCAGACGACGACCCAGAATTTCCAGTCGGTATTCGCTTCGACCGTACTCGTGTCCCAGGTAGCTTGTGCGTAGACCCAATTCTGCGGCGCACCATCGTCCGCGCAGGGATCAACATCGCCCTGCGCCCCGCCGCAGAAGGCTGGGATCGGCCCCAGTTGGTCCTCTCCAATCAGAATTGCCGGGGCAAAGGCATCGGGATTATCTGGAAGGCTCTGGAACCGGCCGGCGGTGGCATCCCAAGGCTGGGCATAGAACCGGACGTGGACGGTGGTGCCTGTCGGCATATTCGCCAAACTGTAGTTGTACACCCGAGCCTGGAGGGTCACCGTCTCACCCTGAGTGGCCATGGTGATCTGCGGCCCACCAATAGCAGTACCAGGGGTCACGAACAGACCCTTCATTTGATAAAAGCTCGCAACCGAAACATTGGCCGGAGTCGGTGTCTGCTGAGTCGGGGTGCAGGCCGGCGAGGTCTGCGAGGACGTGAAGCCCACGGGACAATTAAACCAAACCTGCTGCGGATTGGTGCCCGTCGGCGCTTTTTGAAGCCAACGCTGCGGATGGTTCAGGGCCACGTCCGGAGCGGCGATATAGGCCTGCTTCCACCAGTCGCCGGACTGGATGGTTCCGGTGCTCAGCGGATTCGCGGCGAATCCGACGGCAAGGAAGCCCTGGGCCTGAATGGTGGTACCGGTCGCGAGATCGTCTTGGATGGTGCCGAGCGGGGCCATCTGGCCGAATATGAAGCTCTGTCCCTGATAGAGATAGGTGCTCTGGCTGGTCGGTCCGCCCGGAATTCCGCGATTGACGATCACCCCGGTGGACTCGGAGAAGGTGCTAGACGTCGTATTCAGGGTGCTCACCGACTGGCTCAGGTTATAGTCGAAGCTCGCGCTGCCGCTGAGACCAAATCCCTCGATATTGGCACTGCCTGAAACGCTCACCGAGGTATCGAAGGTGTGCGTGCTGACCGATCCGCTGGTTACGCTTTGACCTCCGCCCTCGCTCCAGGTTACGGACACTTGCTCCGGCGACTGCGAATCCCAGAAATCGTTGCCGGCCGATTGAAGCTGCAGCGGAGTGGCCGCCGGCTGATTCGCTTGGAGCAGGCTGAGACTTCCCGGATAGGACAGCACGTTTCCGGGTTCGTGTACCGGCTGATACCACTCGATGGCAGCACCTTCGGCGAGATCGATGTAGACGATGTTGTCGGGTCCCGAAAACTGCACGTGTAGAGGAGCCATGTCGGCTGGACAACCGTCCAGTGGCTGCGCGCCGCTGAGGGGGACGCAGTGGCCGATAACCGGATAGCTGTAGAGGTTGAATCGGTCAGCCGTGGCCGCTACCCGATCGTCGAACACCGTCTGCGCCGACAATCTGAAGGAGTTGCCCTGGTAAGTGTTAAATGTTTTGGCAACCGTATTCTGATGGGTCTGCGTCGCGGACTCCTTGAGGGTAGCGCTAACGCTGTCGATCCCAGGGATGCCGTACGTGATCTTTTCCTCCGCGGATTCCTTGGTCGCCACCGTATAGCTCGTCGTTTTCTTGCGGCTCGCCTGGGTGCCCGTGGTGTCCTGGAAGTTGTATTGGGCATTGAAGGTATTCGGGAAAACCGAAATGTTGAGCACTTCGGGCGCCGACCCGCCGACCGGGGTGATCCAGTCCACGTGCATAGGCGGAAGGCCGAGAATGGTGTCGGGCTGGATATGAGAGACCACGGTTACCCTCTCGGGCGGCCCCAGCAACAAGGACCGCCCTTGGGTGTCGCCGGAGACCATGAGAATCTCGTCGATTTCGGATGGCGACGATCCCTGCAGAATTTGCGTCTGCGATACCGCTGACACGGAAAAGTTGTTGCTAGGGTCCACCCGATTGATGATCAGTTGGAGCGAACTCTCAGAATCCGCCATGACTACCGCGATCTGCAGGTTGGGAGGGTCGTTCTGTCCAAGAATTTGCGCATAATTACCTAAGGCCATGGCCATGAGCGGCGATTGTGAGCTCCCTCCGCCTGCGCGAAAGTTGAGATCATTGTCGAACGAAAAAACACCGATTATGCCGGCGCCCTGCGAGTTGAACGCCACCACGAGTTGATCGGTGTCGCCGAACCAGTCCAGTCGGCCGCTCGCGAGGCCGGCGACGGCGTTGGAATCACTGTCAAGGACGGTCGATAAAAGCGTGTTTCCCCTGGGGATCAACTGATAGCTACCGGGATTATTGGTATCCGGCGCGACGTCGATGGAGTTCATAGCCAGGTTGGCGCCAAAACGATAGGCGATGACCAACTCAGCGTCGGGAAGACCGTTGGCGTTGAGTACACCGTCATAGTCGCCCGCCGTCAGCGCGGTCTCGGCGACTCCGTTGATGGCAACCGTCGAGGCGGCCACCTGTCGAAGCGCTTGATTCGCAATCGTGCCGTCCGGGTTCGTGACCACTTCGAAGACATATATCAGAAGCTCGCCGCCGTTGAGCGGACTCGCCTGTGCGATGGCGACCTCCGCCTTCCCGTCCCCGTTGAAATCGCCTGCGGCGATCGAAATATCGATGTTGAAATTGACGAATTCGGGACCGATTCCGTTGCTGACAAACAGACCGGCATCGAGATTATTGACGTCGCTGGCCGTGACAATGCGCAGCAGCCCGCTCGTGCTGCCGACCGCATCGGCAGTGAGTAGCGCGATATCGGCGAATCCGTCTCCGTTGAAGTCCGCCATGGCCATGCCCCGGGGGTTGCCGGAAACCGAAAATCCCTTGGTGACGAAGCCGGCAGGGTCTTGATCCCGTATGTTGATCAACCCGTCCGTCATCGTGACGATCACATCGCGCGGCAGATTAAACATTCGTCCCACTGCGGTGACGAAAGACGGAACCTCGCTACCTGTGATGGCATACGGAAGTTGCGCGCTGATCGACGAATTGCTGGTCTGCAGAACCACGTTATTGACGGCGTCTATCTGGCTCGTGACCACGAGGTCGTCCACCGGCAGCAACCGGCGCCGCCCCTGTAGAAGGTCGCTCACGTTTGCAAAGCAGGGAGCACCGGGATCGTTGCTATTGCATCCGTTGGTTTGGGCCCGAATCGGGGGACTGCCAAGACCTGTTGTCACAGCCATGGCAGCCGATAGCAGGCTTGCCATTACTCCGGAAAATCGCGTTTCTGACAGAATCTTCATCATGGCTCTCCCTTTTCCATAAATGCCGTCGTGGCGAAAGCAAGTTCCTCTCAACATCGGTATCGGTTTGTTTTTAAACATTGCTTGGCCTGTCTCCGTAAACGCCATGAAACACCTACGCCCTCGACTCTCCCCAAGAAAATCGAATTTCGGCAATCGCCGGTGTAGGTGTAGCCTTCATGGAGCCCAAGCGAAATCTGGGGCGATCGGAGCCTGGGAATCGCTACATTCCGCAACGCTGACGGGCTTAAAATCCAACGCCGATGTAGGCGGATTTCAGAGCGTTACCTCCAAGCTACTCGTTGCTGGTTATCTGGCACCCACGTGCGGCTCGGTTGCAAAGGTCGCCAGGCCGTTTGGCTGCGGAGGACAGTGCGGAGCCAAGGGAGAGGAAACAAACGCGACTTTCACATTGTCGATGAAAGCCGCGCTGTTGACCTCAGTATCTTCCCAATCCAATATGTGGAACTTGATCCGGACCCGATCGCAACTGTCGCGGCCAACGGGAACTCGGCTCTCGACCTTCAGCGTATGAGTGCGCAATGCGAAAAGCTCGTCCTCGACGAACGTTGGAATGGCGGGGCGGGACAATGAAAGCCTCTCCCCGGTTTCGAGATCGGTTACCTTGGTGGATATGCCGGTCGGAGGAAACGCGGAGGTTGGCCCAGAAATCCCATCGGTCTTGATGGTCAGCAACTCGACGGCTCCCTGTCCCGTGACGAGTTCGGCGTGGAATGGATCCTCAAAGAAAGAAAACGGGCCCACGGATTCGTCGGTCTTGTATCGGACCAGGAACGATACCGAGATTGCCTTGTACGGCTTCGTCGGAAAACCGAAGTCGCTATCAAGGAAACTAGCGGTATTCCCGACAGCGTCATTTCCGGATAGAGGGTTTTCCCCTTCGCCGGCCGTAGTGATGAACGCAGACCAAGTGCCGTCCAAGACATTCTGGTCAAGTACGCCCGCGTCTCCACTGGAATCCCACCCGCTCAAGTTGCCGGTTTCGAAATCTCCGTTTTCCAGGGCATTTTCGATCGCCCATGCAGGTTGCAGAACGCCCGTTCCCAAACACATGCCGAGCGATACGCCCATGCTCAACCGTTTCAAATTTTCCCTTTTCATGACATTCCTCCTTATTGCGCGAAGTGGAATGACTCGCTTCCATTTCCCATTGGGCAAATGCCCTCGCTGGCGTTAATCCGAACGCCGGCAGTCTTCCATCAATTGGCGTGCCAAATTACATCCATTTGTTTTTATTAATATTTTTTAATGATATAGGGTTTATTTCCGTGCCTGTTGTGAAACCTTCAACCACATCATCCTTGCCTCGACATCCCCAATTTCCAATGTTCAACGATCATCGGGTAGTACCCAGGAATAACATCTGTGTATGTAAATCATTGATTTTGTTTTTATTTTAAGATTGTCGGACAACCATCCCCTCGAGCCAGTGCACCGTAAGATTTTTTGACACTGTCACGGTAGTGCCATCTCTGTTTCGTTCTGTCAGCGCTTTAGAGGTAGGTAGGCCAGTTTTGTAAGTTGGGAAAAGTTTGCCGAAAGGACTGTCCTAAGCCGAGCTGAAGCGTTTGCCCTGAACACCGCCGTAGGGCCTGTTTTGAGCTCGGTCGAAGGGCCTGTTCTGAGCGACGTCGAAAGGCCTGCCCTGAGCGAAAATGAAAGGCCTATTTCAGTCTACGAGACTGGGAGACCCGAGCGTGGATCGGCTCAATCCGTACGCGTCTGGCCAGACGACTGGCCGCGATAGCGCTCCAGAAGCTTGGCGTTGATCGCGACGATCACGGTGCTGAGGGACATGAGCGCCGCCCCGATTGCCGGCGACAGCACCCAGCCGAACGGCGCCGCGATACCGGCCGCGAGGGGGATGGCCACGGCGTTGTAGCCGGTGGCCCATAGAAGGTTCTGGACCATCTTGCCGTAGGTGGCGCGGGATAGGCCGAGCGTGGCGGCCACGTCGAGCGGGTTGCTGTGCACCAGAATGATGTCGGCCGATTCGATGGCCACGTCTGTGCCGGCGCCGATGGCGATGCCGAGATCGGCCTCGACCAGGGCCGGTGCGTCGTTGACCCCGTCGCCTACCATGGCGACGGTCAAACCTTGGGATTTAACCTCGCGGATCTTATCCGCCTTCTCGTGGGGCAGAACCTCGGCGAAGAAATCGTCCATCCCGAGTTGCGCGGCCACATGTGCTGCGACCGCCCGGCTGTCACCGGTGAGCATGAGGCAGCGGATGTTCATGGCCTTGAGCCGCGCAATCGCTTCAAAGGATTCCGGACGGACCACATCGGCCAGCGCGATGGCGCCGAGCACCCGGTCGTCATCCGTCACATAGACCACAGTCTTGCCCTGCCCCGCCAGTTCGGTTAAACGCTCGTCGCGAATGTCAAATCCCTGCTCCTCGACATACCCAGGACTGACGACCCGAATCATACGACCTTCGATCCGCGCTTCCGCGCCGCGGCCGGTCAGGTTCCGGAATTCCTCAGGCTTAGTCAGAAGGATGCCGCGCTCCTCCGCCGCCCGGACGATGCCCAGGGCGATCGGGTGTTCCGATTGCTGCTCCAGCGAGGCTGCCAGCCGCAGCAATTCCGCTTCGTCGATATCCGCCAGCGGCACCACATCCGATACGCCGAAGCGGCCTTCGGTTAGGGTGCCGGTCTTGTCGAACACGATCGCCTGCAGATTCCGGGCGCGCTCGAAAGCGGCCCGGTTTCGGATGAGAAGACCGTTCAGGGCAGCCAGCGAAGTGCTCACCGCCACCACCAACGGTACGGCGAGCCCCAGGGCATGCGGACAGGTGATGACCATCACGGTTACGCTGCGCTCCAGGGCGAACGCGAAAGATTGGCCCAGCAGAAGCCAGACGACCAGGGTCAGGGTCCCGACCGAGAGGGCGATATAAGTCAGCCACTGGGCGGCGCGGTTCGCCAAATCCTGCGCCCGCGAACGAGAAGCCTGAGCCTGCCGGACCATTTCGACGACCTGCGCCAGATAGGTTTCCGCACCAGTCTTTCGTATTTCCAGCACCAGCGCACCTTCACCGTTCATCGCACCGCCGATGGCTTCGTCCCCTTTCTGGCGGGTGACGGGCTTGGATTCGCCGGTCAGCATGGATTCGTTGAGGCTCGAACGGCCTTCGACGATGAGGCCATCGGTCGGGATTTTTTCGCCCGGCTTGACCAGCACCCGGTCGCCGGGTTTGAGTTCGGTAACCGGCACCTCTTCGACTTCGCCGTTTTCCCGTAGCCGATGCGCTTCGGTGGGCATCAGCCGTACCAGGGCATCCAAAGCGCCGGAAGCGCCTATGACCGACCTCATCTCGATCCAATGGCCGAGCAACATGACGTCGATCAGGGTCGCCAGCTCCCAGAAAAATACCTCGCCCGGAAGTCCGAACACCACCGCGCTCGAATAGAAATAGGCCACGCTAATCGCTAGCGAGATCAGCGTCATCATGCCAGGCTGAAGCTGCCGAAGCTCGTCGAACAATCCGCGGATGAAGAGCCGGCCGCCATAGAGATAAACGGCCGTCGAGAGACCGAAAAGAACATACATCGATCCCGGAAAGGCCAGGCTCTCCTCGAGACCCAGCCAGTCCTGGATCATGGGCGAAAGGGCCAGGATGGGAACGGTCAGAACCACCGAAAACCAGAAGCGGTGGCGAAAGTCGGCCACCATCGCCGCGTGGTGGTGATGCTCCGCTTGATGGTTCTCGTGGTGATGGGCGTGTGCATGCCGGGCGGGCGCGGCTTGCGGCTCGGAATGGGTGTGATGTCTCATGGCGGCGCTCCGTGGGATAGTTCCGGCCGCCAAGCGATGGATGAGGTTAGTCGGTGGCGGATTCCGGTTCTGGGCTATGCGAATTCATTTTCATACCGGGAGAACTCGATGGGAAGTGCGCCCCGCCCTGCGAAAAGCAAAGCAAAGCGCACCTTTACACAGATTGCTTGCAAACGGATCGCCTAGGTCAGGTACCGAACCGCTCGCTCCAGGCGTAACCCATGCCGGTTACATGGTGATCGCGCTTGCCAGCTTGTTGCAGGCTTGCTCGCAACGGCGGCACGACTCACCGCAAATGCGGCAGTGTTCGTGACGAGAGGCATGCCGCTCGCACTCTTCGGCGCAGATTCCGCAGGCTGTCGCGCAAGCTTGCAACTGGCTGCGCATCATCCTCATGTCCGATTCGGTCTCGCGCGAAACGAGCCGGCCTGTCGCCTCGCAGATGTCCGCGCAATCCATGCACATCCGAATACATCGCTTGAGTTCCTGCACCTGATCCTCGCCGACGCAAGCGTCGGCACATGCCGTGCACGCTTGCGCGCAATCGAACAGTTCGCTTGCCGTTTGGGACAACAATCCCATGTCCACGCCCCGCCCCATCACGGCCGGGTGCGGATGCGCTTTCAGCATTTCCTGGATCGCGTTCATGATGTGCCTCCTGTAGTCCTTGCCATGTCGATATTGATGACTTTCGTCTCCACCTGTCCCTCTATCCCTTTTGTTGGAAGGCTTCTCTTGGGTTTGAGACCAGTTCGTTATCTCGAGCGAATGCTCGTAAAACCAGTCCGTAAGTTAGGACCCGCGGCAAACTGTCCCGGTTCCGGGACATCCTCTGAGTTTCTAATGGCACATCCGACATCGGGTGGGTACGGCGCGCGGAAAGCCCTGTGGTCACAGCAGGTTTCGCGACAGTGTGCGCCTAACCCGCCATACGATCGTTTTGAGATAAAACGGGATGCGATCAGCGGCCGATTCGAATACACCACTCGACAGATGACGAGAGAGTCCATCGCCTTCGACCAACCGATCCTGTGTTTTCACTATAGAGGCCCGATTGTAATCGGCCGGGTACCGCCCATTCGGTCCAGTAGAGTCTTGAATGTGGTCTCCGCCGTGTGGGCATAACCCGAAGCCGGTGTCGGCAACCCCACTCTCTCGATATCGACGGTGTCGCGGACGAGGCCGGTCGTGTTGCTCACTTTCAGAGTGTCGAAATAAGAAACCGCCTTGCGCTGCACATCGGCCATGATCCTATCGCGCCATTCCACCGGCATATTCCACAAAGCCTGTTTGAAGGGCAGTAGCGCCCGTTTGCGGGTGGCATGATAAAAATCCTCGTCGCTCATGTGGGGCTGCCGTTCTCCCGGCCATTCGTTATCGATCCAGCGGTAGATGGCGTTTTTCAATCCCGGGGCGAATGCCTCGTGATCGAAGATCAAATCCTCGAACGGCGCCGCCAGGTGAAGCTCGCCGACATTGTGCTCTGGAAATCTCGGAAACAGCGTTTCGGGAATCGGCATTACCCCGCTGCGCACCGCAAGACCCAGGCCATATTCCCGGCGGGCGATTTCGCCGATGTCCCGAAGCAGTTCAAGATCGACGTCCGCCGCCCCCTTGGCTCCGCCCAGCAGAACGATGATCTTGGAAAGGTCTTTCTTGCCCCCGGGAATGCCGACCTGGTCGTAAAAGCCATCCATGAAAGCGCGAAACTCGTCCGCGATCAGGTTTCCGTTGCGCATCGCCCTGATTTCGGCACCGATATCGACAGAAAGCCCCGCCGGCTCGATCTCCCGGATGAACGCGACCAATTCGGCGCATTCGCGGCTGCTTAGCTGCTGCTCGGCGACGCTCGGGCGGGAAAAGTCCGCGAGGCCGGACGTATCGAGATCGATATTGAAAATTCCGGCGGTGACCGCCTCCTCGATACGTTCTTTGAGCCTATCGATCTCGTCATCCCGGCTGACCCGATAACTGGCAGGGCCGACCCGAATGTGGTCTCCCTGTATGAACACGGCGCGTCGATAACCCTCCCGAAGGGCCGCGGCCAGGATGCAGGTGACATATTCGGCAGGCGGCTGGTAGCCGTAGGCCACGATTTCCTCGTCGTATCCGAAGCTGAAAGCGCCCGCGCCCGTGTCGTGCGCCGCACGAAAGCAGGCCCTCGCCGCATCGTAGCTGAGCGCGTGCAGCCCCAGCACCGGGATCGTGAACGGCGGCACCGCTCCCCGGATCGCTGCCTCCTGTAGCCCTTGGATCGAGGTCGGATAAATGACCTCTTTGGCGGCAGCTTCCCGGATCAACCATTGCAGGAAATATCTGAGTTCTTCGTCTTCATGGAAGACTGCGTTGTAGACCAGGCGGTCGACACCTGTTTCCCGCAGCTTGTCGGCATCGACCACTTCGACCTCGTTTCCCTTGATTTCGAGAACTCCCCTGAGGGTGCTCTCGATATCGACAGCCGTTCGAAACAGCATGGCTTTGCTCCTCTTGATCTGAGGGAGAAAAATCGGGCGGGACTCCGGTCATTCGCTTGTCGAAGACACCAGCATTTCACGCCCTGCCGATGCGTATTCGATACCATCGGCGCAAATCCGAAGCCCCGAGATTTCATCGCGGCCGCCTTCCGCGTCCGGCAAATCCGTAACCCACACCCATCCCCCGCGCTCCCGCCAGCGCCATCCAGGCGATCGACGGTCTTTGCCGGGGTCTTTTCCAACCGCCGTGCACACTCGCAGATTCCGGCATGGGTTCGAACAGATTGCCTGATGTCGGTGGAACGACGCGGTCTTGAAAGTGCTTCGCTTCGACCACCCGAGCCGCCAATCGGTCGAATAGGCCGGGCACGATCCGCCAGGCAACGATCGCTGCCCTGATGTTGGGACCCACGATGACCTCTCGGCGCGGCGCGAGCGCGGCCGATACGATGGCTCGGGCAATTGTTTCGGGGTCATAGACCGGCCACATGGGTTCGGCCGCGCGTCCCATGTAATTGCCGGCCTGTTGAAACAGGGGCGTGTCGGTCGCCGGCGGGAGCACCGTGACAACATGGATGTCCGGCATGTCCCAAAGCTCCTGCCGTAGGCAATCGGACAGCGCGACGATGCCGTGTTTGCTAATGACGTAAGCGTTGGCGAATGGCTGGGGCATCTTGCCGACCCCCGAAGAGACATTGACGAGCACACCGTCTCCTTGCTCCCGGAACCGCGGCAGAATCGCCCGTGCGCCGTGGACACAGCCCAAGAGGTTGGTCTCGATCACCCGCCGGAAATCCGCAGCCGGGGTTGCCTCGAAACGACCGAAGAGACTCACCGCCGCATTATTGATCCAGAAATCCACCCGCCCGAAGGTTTCGACGGCCCGTCGCGCCAGAGCTTCGACCGCCTGCGCGTCGGTCACATCGACCGGCACGGCCAATGCCTGCCCGCCAGCCGCCTCACACTCCAGCGCCAACTCCTCGAGCGCCTCCTCACGGCGCGCGGCGACGACCACCGCCCCGCCCGCCCGTACGAACGCCAGCGCCGCGGCTCTGCCGATACCGCTCGAAGCACCGGTGATCACGGTAACGGTATCCTCGATCCTGCCCCGCATGACTGTTCCTCTACGCAACAGGCTTACTAGAAGCAGACCCGGCGTCATAACGTAAGTTCTCTATCGGCAAGGGGCAATCGACCGGGTTCCTTTAGCCAAGATACTCGAACCGGCCAGCGGAGACCGCTAGGCACGCGGTACCTTCTCGGCTGTCGAAAATGAGAGAAGGACCTCGAACATGAGCTGGCACAGTCTATCCATAGACCGGACTCTTGAAGAGCTGAGGACGCGGGCGGAAGGCCTTTCCGGCGACGAGGCCCGGCGCCGTCTCGCCGAACACGGTCCCAACGAGATCTGTAAAGGACGGAACATCTCGCCGCTTAGAATTTTCCTAGCCCAGTTCAACGATTTCCTGATCTATCTCTTGCTCGCGGCGGCGGTTCTCTCGGTCGCCGTGGGTTTTCTGCCTGGCTCGGAGCCCGAATACACCGAAGCCGCGCTCATTCTGCTCATCGTGTTGGCCAACGGGATTTTCGGCTTCGTGCAGGACTACCGGGCCGAGAAAGCGATGCAGTCGCTCCGGAAGCTCGCCACGCCCGAAGCGCGTGTGCTCAGAGATGGAAAAAAGGTCACGCTGCGGGCGGCCGAACTCGTTCCGGGCGATGTGATCCTAATCGGCCAGGGCAACCGGATTCCGGCCGACGCCCGTTTACTCGAGGCGCATAGCCTGGAAACGACCGAAGCCTCGCTGACCGGGGAAAGCGCGACGGTAGCCAAACAGCGAGCCCCGGTGGACGAAGACGCGCCTTTGGCCCAGCGCAGCAATATGGTGTTCATGAACACCGATGCGGTGAGAGGACGGGCCAAGGCCGTGGTGGTGGCCACGGGCATGGACACGGAGGTGGGCGCCATCGCTGCCGAGATCGAGAGGGCCGAACAGCCGAGAACGCCGTTCCAAGAGGAGGTCGACCGCCTGGGAAAGCAGATCGGATACGGCATTCTGGGTTTAATTGGGGCCGTAGCATCCGTTCAGTACTTTTTCACCGAGACCGGACTCCTCACCATCATCCTAGTGGCCGTCACCCTGGCCGTGGCCGCTGTACCCGAGGGTCTGCCCGCTGTGGTGACGCTCGCCCTCGCTCTGGGTTCGCAAAGAATGATCAGGCAGAACGCCCTGGTTCGGCGGCTTTCGGTGGTGGAGAGCCTGGGCTCGGTGGACGCGATCCTGACCGACAAGACGGGCACGCTCACGGAAAACCAGATGACCGTCAAAAGGCTTTATTTCTCCAGCCGGGTCTACGAGGTGACGGGAGAAGGCACGAAACCGGAGGGCGATTTCCGCCTGGACGGCAAACCCGTGCCCGCCGAGGCGCTGGAACCGCTCTTGGTATGCGGGGCCGTCGCCAACGATGCGGAACGTAGCGAGGAGTCCGGAAAGGCAGGCTATTCCGGCGATCCCACGGAAGTCGCCCTCCTGGTCGCGGCCGCTAAGGCCGGCATAGACCCCGAGGCGGAACGCTTACACGAGGTTCCTTTCTCATCCGAGCGCAAGCGGATGACGGTGATCGCAAAAAAAAAGAGCAGCCGTCGATGGCCTATATGAAAGGCGCGCCGGAGGTGGTGCTGGATCGATGCGGTTCGGTTTGGCTGGACGGCGAGGCCAGGCCCTTGGATGAGGAAACCCGGCAGGCGATCCTGGACCAGAACAAGATGTTTGCCAACAGCGCCTTTCGCGTTCTGGCCTGCGCTCACAAGGAAGTGCAGGAGACAGAGCGGAACGAAGACGAGACCGAGAGTGGGATGGTCTTTCTGGGCTTGCAGGCCATGATCGACCCTCCCCGCGCCGAGGTCAAGGAAGCGGTCCAGGACTGCCGAAACGCGGGCATCCGGGTCATCATGGTCACCGGCGATAACCCGGCGACGGCCAAAGCCATCGGGACACAGCTCGGATTCAGCCCGGAAGGCGCCATGACCGGTACGGACATCGAGCGCGTCGCAGAGCAGGAACTGAGAAAAATCGTGGAGCGAACCGAGGTCTTCGCCCGCGTTTCGCCCCATCACAAAGTTGCTCTCCTGAAAGCGCTTCAAGAAAACGGTCATCGGGTGGCCATGACGGGTGACGGCGTGAACGACGCCGCCGCGCTCCGCCATGCCGATGTCGGGATCGCCATGGGTCAGCGCGGGACCGACGTGGCCAAGGAAGCGTCCGACATGGTGCTGCAGGACGACAATTTCGTCACCCTGCGCAACGCCATCGCCGAAGGACGGGGCATCTTCGACAACATCCGCAAGTTCGTCAATTTCTTGCTTTCGGCGAACGCCGGCGAAATCCTGGTCGTCTTCCTGGGTATATTGGCGGGCACGGCGCTGTTTCCGCAGCTTTTCGGGGGCCAGAGCGAGGCTTTGATTCTCACGCCGGTGATGCTGCTATGGATCAATCTGGTGACCGACGGTCTTCCCGCCCTGGCCCTGGCCGCCGACCCCAAGATGCGAGGCATCATGAAACGGCCGCCGCGCGGTTCGGGCGAATCGGTGATCGATCGCCGCATCGTTGTCTCGATTCTCGGCTTCGGCCTACTCATGGCCGCGACCGGGCTGCCGCTGTTCTTCCACGGTCTCATGGATGCGGGCGAGCCGATACTGGCGCAGAGCCGGCTCTTCACCTTCATCGTCGTCGCCGAGATGGTCCGAATCCAAATTATTCGGACGCGCTACGAACTTTCGATACTGTCGAATCCGTGGCTGGTCGCCGCCGTGATATCGAGCTTCGCCCTGCAGGCGATCGTCCTTTACACGCCGGCGAACACGATCTTCGAGGTAACGCCCCTCGCTCCGGTAGACTGGCAATGGATCGGCACCGCCTTCGCGGCCTTCCTGTTCCTCGGTGTAACGTTGGAGAAGAGTCTCGATCGGATATTCGGCAAGCCAACCGAATGGGTGCCGAAAAAAGCGCTTCCAAAGAGGAAACCGGTCCCGGTGGGACGCGAAGAACGATTGCTGGAATTTTATCTATTGAGCAAGACCTTGCTCGAAGCCTACATCGCGAGCTTCGGCAAAGAAGCCGTGGAAAAAGTCGCGGCCGAAGGCAGGGCGAGCGAAAAACTGGAGGCTTACCGGATACTAAGCGAAACCTTGCTGAGAGCGTACGAGGAACTCCGCGATGATTAAAGGAAAGGCGGAACGCTAGGACGCATAGTGTCTGGAAGTCCATCCCGATATGGACGAATGAACGCTTTCGTTGAACGATAATCGAGGAGGAAACACCGGATTTCGGTTTCACCGCCTTGTCGCTTGACTGCGAGTAGGTGCAGGTGCATTGTTGACGTCGGAACTAATTCGAAATTTGAGGTTCCATCGTCAATTAACTCGCGAAGCGAGCTTCATAAGCAATCGTACAACTTGGTTCTAAGGAGGGTGCCATGTCAGACTCAAGGTTCGTTCCCAGCCGCCGCCAAGCCATCAAAACCGCGCTGCTTACGGTGATAACCGTTTCCCTCAGCGGACTCATGCGACGGGGGCAGGCTCAGGAAACATCCCCAGCGGAAGGGCAAAAACTTTCGCCGAACGATCCGATGGCCAAATCGCTCCATTACGTGGAAGATGCGAGCAAGGCCAAGCGGCCGCCACGAGAGGGCACGCCGGGTGAACAGCAGTTCTGTCACAATTGCAAGTTTCTCCAGGCTGGAGAAGGTGAATGGCGCCCGTGCAGCATCTTCGGCGGCAAGCTCGTATCCGTTAACGGCTGGTGCAGTTCTTGGCTGAAGGCGGGCTAAAACCGGCCCAGTGAGTCAGCACAGGTGCGGAAGCCCCGTACCTGTGCTGGCTAGCTTCGGAGGCGCTTCGCCACCCCCACCGCTGATGCGTAACGCTGACCGGATTCATCCCGTTCGCGCTCTATCCAGGGATGCTGCGCTCGGATTCGGTTAGGTGCCCGATCAATAGAGTAAGGAGACGCAATGAAAACGAACCCGATTTTCCGCCTACTGCCAGCATTAGCCACAAGTTTCAGCGTCCTGCCACTGCAAGCGGCGGACCCTGCATATCCCCCGCCTTTTTCCGAGGTCGACAAGGACAAGGACGGATACATTTCAGCGCGTGAGTCCAAGGCGGTTTCCGGTTTGCCGGTGTACTTCATGACGCTGGATCAGAACAGTGACGGGAAGCTCAGTCCCGAGGAATACGAGGACCTTAAACTCCTAGCGCCAGACCCAACCGATACCGCCATTTTGACACCCTAGGTTACCCTCCCGTAGGCTGCTGTCCAGAGCCGGTCTCGCGAGTCCGTGCTCGCCTTGCCAGGTCGGAGGGGCTTGAGACCTTCCGGAATGGGTCCCATGTCGTATCGCTCAAATCGTTGACTCGCCTCACCGTTCCGTATTCGCGGCCGGCCATGGAAACCGTCGTGTTTATGGGGATTCAAGCCGCCGGAAAGTCGACGTTTTTTAAAGCGTATTTCGTCGACACGCATATCCGGATCAACCTCGACATGCTGCGCACCCGGCATCGGGAAAGGCTGCTGATTGCCGCCTGTCTGGGCGCGAAGCAGCCTTATGTGGTGGAAAATACCAATCTGACTCGAGAAGACCGCGCCCGTTATATTCCGCCCGCCAAACGCGCCGGGTTTCGCGTCGTCGGTTACGCCTTCCGAGTCGAGCTGGAGGAGGCTCTGGTTCGGAATGCTTTGCGGAACGTACGCCGCAGGGTGCCGGAAAAAGCCATCCGAAGCGCGTTTCGGCGCTGGCAATCGCCAGCCTGGGAGGAAGGGTTCGATGCCTTGTTCGAGGTGAGGAGCAGCGGCGGCGAATTTCAGATAGCACCGATCCCACGCGAGGGTAAGCCGCCGAAATAGGCTGCGAACGGGGACCTTCCACATTGCCTGACCTAGGACCAGCAACTAGACTCAATCACGTTAGATAAGAAATTCAGGAGGATTCATGTACGTACCCTTCCAGCCTGTTCTCGCGCTGGTCATTGGTATATTGATCTTGCTTATGCCGAGATTATTGAATTATCTCGTAGCGATCTATTTGATCGTCATCGGCATATTGGGACTGATGCACCGATGATCCCAGTTCGGAGATGCCCGCTTTGGGCCGGGCGACCGCCCGAACGATCAGGACTGTCGGTACCCGTCCGGTCAAGTCAGCATCAGATCGATTTACAGCCTATGCTGGTTGGCTTTGTCTCGCGATAGCGCCCTCTCAATCACGGAAGCTATGGGTTGAGGAAGCTCTGATTCGGTACTTCGGCATGCCCGTCTTCAGCCGAGTCGAAGGGCTCCGGCCGAACGGCTTCGAAGCAGTCACAAGGCTCTGCAGGCGGAACTATCTCCTCGCCCCACCATCGTAGTCTATGGAAGGCTGAGGCTTGAACATCCCGAACCGAAGACAAGAACCACCGGCCGGGGCTTGCCCGTACGACAACGGACACCGTCCTGGCAGGTGGTCAAGCAAGGGGGTCCCAGGCAAAAGGCCGGAACCCTACCGCTGGAAGCAGCACGATTTTGTGGGACCGCCCCGCCTTCCTCATGGTGAGACCGGCTAAATCCATCTTTCCGCCTGACGATGAAACGACCGAATGCCCAATCCTCCGTAGCTTCGCGTGCCGATGTCGAGCGGATCTATCCCCGCATGGTGGAACTGCGCCGAACGCTGCACCGCTATCCCGAATTGGCCTTCGAGGAAGTTCAAACGGCTCGCGTGATCATGGAGGAACTCGATCGGCTCGGCATTCCGTATGAATACGGCGGCATCGGCGGCGGCATCGTGGCCCGGATTACGGGCAAGCCGGACGGTGTCACCGTGGCCTTACGGGCTGAAATGGACGGTTTGCCGGGCTTCGAGAGCACCGGCCTGCCTTTCGCTTCCGTGAATCCGGGCAAGATGCACGCCTGCGGACACGACGGGCACATGGCCATGGTGCTCGGGGCGGCGGCCCTGCTCAAGTCCAATCCGCCCCCTGGTAACGTCCTGTTGGTTTTCCAGCCGGCCGAGGAGCGCGGCGGCGGCTCAAGGGTCATTCTGCGCTCGGGAGCCCTTTCAGGCGTCAAAGCCATCTTCGGCGGGCATCTGACGGGGCATTACCGGGTCGGGGAAATCATGGTCACTCCCGGCGTAATTACCGCCCAGTCGGATGGCTTCCTTATCCAGGTCCAGGGACGCGGTGGCCACGGGGCGAGACCCCACGAAGCCGTGGATGCGGTCGTGGTCTCGAGTCTCCTGATCGTGGCCATACAGACACTGGTCTCCAGGGAAGTCAACCCCGTTTATCCGTCAGTGATCACCATCGGTCAGATCAGCGCCGGCAGCGCCCCCAACGTCATCGCCGAAACCGCGACGCTGCGCGGCACGATGCGCACCACCCTGCCGGACGTGCGAAAACGGCTCATCGGAGGTATCGAACGTATGGCCAAGGGTATTGGGGACCTCCACGGCGCACGGATCGAAGTGATCATCAACGAGGGCTATCCGCCCGTGGTGAACACCGTCACCGAAGCGGAAATTGCCCGGCGCGCGGCGGCGAAGGTGGTCGGTGAAAAGGGTCTCGTGACCATGGAATATCCCAGCATGGGCTCTGAAGACTTCTCCTACTATCTCCAGGAGATCCCGGGCTGCTACGTGAGACTGGGCGCACTCCGAGACGGGTGGGAACATATTCCCTTGCATAGTCCCGCCTTCGACTTCGACGAGGAAGCGATGAAAGTCGGGGCGGCTTTCTTCGATCAGGTGGCGCGCGACGCCATCGAAGCATATGCAGGGTGACGAGCTAGAATTCGCCGGTTCGGAATATCCTACGGTTGGAATCGAGATCGAGTTTCAATTGCTCGATTCGGACACGCTCGACCTGGTCGACGGGATTCTTCCCCTGCTGCAGAGCTTTTCCGAAGAACCGCGCATCAAGCCGGAATTCACCCAGTGCACGGTAGAAATCAATTCCAGCGTTTGCACCACTATCGATCAACTTCGCTCGGATGTTACCAACCTGGTCAGTGAGCTGAAACGTCACTGCGAGCGATTGAATCTTGCACTTTGCGGCGCCGGTACGCATCCCTTCTCGCTACATCCGGCCGCAATAACGCCCTTGCCCCATTATGTCGAGATAGAACAGCGTATGGTTTACCTATCTCATACGCTGAAAACCTATGCCCTCCACGTCCATGTCGGCATGCCGTCGGGCGATGCCGCGGTAGGGGTTATGAGTCTGCTGAAGCCGTTCCTGCCCATTCTACTGGCACTCTCGGCCAGTTCGCCGTTCTGGCAGGGCCAGGACACCGGCTTCGCATCGTTCCGTCAGCGCATCCTCGCGGCAATGCGCGACTATGGACTGCCGCCGAGCTTCGCCTCTTGGCGCGAATTCGCCAGGTGCTTCGATAACCTGCGCGCGGCTGGCGCCGCTCATGTAGTACGGGACATCCACTGGGATATCCGACCGAACCCTCGCTTCGGTACGCTCGAGGTCCGGGTCATGGACGTCCAGCCGACCCTGCGCGAAACATTCATGCTCGCTGCGTTGGTCCAGACGCTGCAAGTTTATCTGCTCCGGTGCTGGCAGCGCGAAATACCAGCACAGCCCACAATTCTGCAGCAATGGTGGGCGCAAAAGGAAAACTGTTTTCGGGCCTCTCATCATGGCGTGGAAGCGCAAATCATCGTCGATGAAACCGGTCACGTCCGACCGATCAAAGCCCTGGCACGCGAGCTTTTAGCCGGCTTGGCAGAAACCGCCGAAGAGCTAGGGACCAAGCACTGGCTCGATCAGCTCGAAACCTGGCTCGACACCGCGCAGAGTTACCTCCGTCAGCGAGCGGTCTTCACCGAAACGAAATCATTGCGAGAGGTTGCGGCCCGCCTGGTCGCCGAACTGGACGAGGAATTGCTCATATCCTGAGCCTGCCGGCTAAAGTACCAACGAGGGTGAAATGCCCGAATGGACGCAGCCTTTTCGCGCATCGCCCAAAATAGCCGCGGCGAGTGACGCGTAGATGCTGGATTCGAGGATGGCATTTTTGTTGCTTTAATAAGAACAGCGTCGGACGGGCACTGAACCTCGGGCCCCCTCTTCCTCCACGGCTATCGTCCGTCCGCGCCAGCTATTACACCTCACTGGGTTGTACCGCGCCGCCAAAAGCGGTGCTTTTTTTGCGAAAAACTTGATCCGGAAAATAATCCACCGCCGCCTCCTGCTCCAGACCTAAGAGTCTATCCCAATAGGCCGTTGCCCTGAGCCTTTCGGGTGAACCCAGGCCAGGCTTATCGAAGGGTTTCTTAAGCCCATTTGGATAGACTCTAAGGGTCAGGCGACACCAAAAAATGCCGCCCCGACGACACGAGGAATTAACCCCCGTCGCGAGCAAAGAGGTCGCCAAGAATTGGGGCGGGTTAGCCCCTCGGCTCCGCATAGCCAGCTTTTTCGAGGTGTCCGGCGGGTTTCGGCCCTATCGGCCTAACCCGCCTTACCCAGTGCTAACTCCCTTCCCCCAATGCGAGAAGGGATTTAGGTAGGATGAGCAAGGTCTACATCAAAACCGCGTCCGGGTTCAACGCGAAAAAACCCAAGAGCCCATAGCAGGCAACAGCCAAAACCGCATGGGCCATCAGTACCAACCTGGGCGCCGTTTTCCCTTTCTTGACTGCAAAACCCATCGCCAGCCCTAAAAGGATAATGACGACGGCCATGCCGATATTGGCGTACAACCGCGTATCACCATCCAAGGCGGCGGCAATCACCAAAGCGGAACCCAGCAGCGCGGCAGCAGCATGGACCAGCGCGTAAGCCGCCCCCACACGTTGCCCGCGCCAGACGTCCCGAATCATCATCAAGCCCATGGCCGCTACCAGGGTAAAAACAGCGAGTGCACCCATCAACATAGTTGGAGTCCTCCGTGGAATGAAACGTTGAAAAGCAATGTGCGCCCTAAGCGATGAAAGAATCGAGCCAACTCGCAGGCGACAAACCAAGTGGACGAGAGCGCGGCGGCACAACCGGCGGAAAAGCCGCGCGGAACAAGGGACACCACTACATTCCAGGAGCGCGGAAAACCGTTGGACGATGCTGAACTTCATTCAATCCCGCGTTGCAGCCGGCCGGTGGTGCCGCCATACAGCGGCAAATGACTGTGGCACATGCGGGGTTTGACGGCATGAACCTCACGGCGCACATTCCGCTGGAAAGGCGTGCTCCCCTGCGGCGGTTACTGGTATTTTGGATTGGTCCGTCTAACGCATTGGCGAGAGACTCGCGCCGATTCATCCCGAACCAGCCGAAGCCAGTAGCCCGTATTTTATGCAGTGAAATCCGGGGAGTTCGAAGCACCGAACATCCCAGATTTCGCAAAACTCCATCCAGGCTACACTGGCTTCACCGGTGAAAAGATCTAGGCGGGAGATATCTCGTTACCACGGTCCGTCGGCTTCTGTGATCCGCACGCATCGCGACAATGACGCCTACTCAACGCGAGCAACCTCCATACGGCCGACTATGACATGAGAAAGGGGCTTTTCCCTCTAGTACTTGCATCAATCGTCGATTGCCGAGTCCAAGGAATGACGGTCCGGCGCTTCTGGCCGGATCCTTGGTTAGGAGACGAAGATGGCGAAAAAATATCGGGTGACGCTGACCTGTGAGGAGCGGCGCGAACTGGAAGGGTTGGTCAACAAGGGCAAGAGCGAAGCGCGAAAACTGGCCCATGCCCGGATTTTGTTACAGGCCGATGAAGCCGAGGGCGGGCCTTGCCGCACCGATGACGAAATTGCTCGGGCGTTAAACGTCCACGTTCGTACGGTGGAACGGGTGCGGCAGCGGTTCGTGGAACAAGGTCTGCCGGCGGCCTTGGTGCCCAAGCCGAGCGAACGCGTGTATCCCCGGCGGCTGGATGGTGCCCAGGAAGCCCGGCTGATCGCGCTGGCTTGTTCGCCGCCGCCGGAGGGCAAGTCGCGCTGGACCTTGCGGCTCTTGGCTGAGCGTCTGGTCGAGCTGGAAATGGCTGAGACCGTCTCGTACGAAACGGTCCGGCGCGTGCTGAAAAAAACGAACTCAAACCGCACCTCTGCAAGCGGTGGGTCATTCCGCCGAAAGCCTCGGCCGAGTTTGTTGCGGCCATGGAGGATGTCCTAGAAGTTTATCAGCGGCCGTACCGGAGCGAACGGCCGGTCGTCTGTTTGGACGAGACCTTTATCCAGCTGATCGGCGAGGTCCGAGAACCGCTGCCGAGGGAGCCGGGGCGGGTGGCACGTTATGACAGCGTCTATGTGCGGAACGGGGTGGCGAGTGTGTTCTTGGCCTTCGAGCCGCTGGCCGGGTGGCGTGACGTTCAGGTCACCGATGGCCGGACCCGTCAGGACTTTGCCCAGGTTGTGCGAACCCTGCTGGAGGGGCGCTATCGGGAGGCAGATAAAATCGTGTTGGTGATGGATCAGCTAAACACCCATTCGACGGCGCGCCTCTATGAAGCTTTTGCGCCGGAGGAGGCTCGACGGCTCGCCGAGCGGCTGGAGATTCACCACACGCCGAAGCACGGGAGCTGGCTGGACATGGTGGAAATTGAACTCAGCGCTTTGGCCCGCGATCTGCCGGAGCGGATCGGCGAACGGGCCGACCGGGTCCGGCATGTCGCCGCCTGGGCGCAGCGCCGTAACCAAACCCAAGTGAAAGCCAACTGGCAATTCACCACGGCCGACGCGCGGATCAAACTCCGTAAGCTTTACCCCACGTTTGACGGGTGACGGAGCACTAGGCCGGGAAGACCAGAACCACTGAAACGCGCCAACCACGCCAACTCTTCGCCGCCCAGGTCTCAAAAGAAAAAAGGGATGCCCTATCAACGGCATCCCGATAGACCGAGGAGATCTCACGTACCCCGTGGTTCGAGTGGAGGAAGAACCCGAGGACCCCACGAGACCAGAACAGATTAGACAGCTTAAATATTTGATTCAATGGGACATTTTGTCGCACACCATGTGTGCCTTATCCCACAGCACACTGAGCGGTATAACATCACCGACGGCTATCGGAAACGGCTTCGATTTGCGTAAGCCGTTGAGATCTCGTCCAATTCATACTTGGCGCGAGATTTGTATTGATCTTATCGCGCATTAGCGGACGGCCATTCCGGGCCTCAATGGACGATGAGGGGGATGCCCGACCGCGACCAAGTCGAACGGTCGCGAAGTCGGCCCGGTCGAAATGGCTTCATGCGCATCGCCGTATTTCTCCTGCCGCCAGGTCAGGCGCTTCGTACACCATTAACCCCCCGCTGCGGCAATAGGAGTTTATAGATCCCTGGATGGAAAACCACCGAGCGCGAAGCATGCGCCTCATTACTTCCGCGTGGGGTGAGAGGCGTATGAGCAGGAATTTGTCAGCCAGCGTAGCCCGTGTGGATCATGAAGGACAAACGAGACAGGGGAATGAAACGCTCCCGCGAAGCTGCGGTGTTTCTGACGAAGACTAGGAAGAAGGTGTTTTTTCGCCTTCTTCGTCGCTCGCCGTACCCTCGCCGTCTCGCCCATAAGCCGAAAAAAAGCGCTGCTGCATGGTTTGCCAAAGCTTCAAGTTCTGCTGGGTCAGCTCGGTGAATACGGACAAAGGCGCATGCTTGATCAGATTCGTCATCTGGGCCTGCATGAGTTTTTGCTGCGTCAGAAAAACGTCCATGCTTTCCTTGAGATAAGCCGTCATGAAGCCCTGCATCGCATTGCCGTATGTGCGGATGATCTGTTCCAAAATCTCGGTGGTGAAAATCGGCTGGCCTTTTTCTTCCTCCTCCAAGATCAGCTGCAAGAGAACGCTCCGGGTGATGTCCTCGTCGGTCTTGGCATCCACCACCCGGAACTTGATCGCCTCTCTTACCAACCGCCGAATGTCACCGAACGTGACGTATTTGCTGATTGCCGTATCGTAAAGGCGTCGATTGGGATATTTCTTGATGATGCGTTCGTTGTTTTCGTTGCTCATACACCGGGGTTCGGTTCACCCCATATGTTGCCCACCGTTGATCGAGATATCCGCACCGGTGATAAATCCGGACTCTTCGTCCGCCAGGAAAGCGACCACCCGAGCAACCTCCGATGGCCGACCGAATCGTCCGACCGGAATCTCGGCCAGAATCTTGGCCCTATGCTCCTCCGGGACGGCCATGATCATGGGCGATTCGATATAGCCTGGCGAGACCGTGTTCACGGTAACGCCCTTTTTCGCTACCTCGCGCGCGACGGACATCGTGAATCCATGGATTCCGGCCTTGCTGGCGGCATAATTCGCCTGGCCGAACTGGCCTTTTTGTCCGTTCACTGACGAAATATTGATGACGCGGCCGAAACCGCGATCGAGCATGCCCTCAATGACGCAGCGCGTGGCATTGAAAACGCCATCGAGATTAGTGCGGACTACCGACTGCCACTGCTCGACGGTCATCTTGCGCAAGGTCGCATCGCTCGTAATCCCGGCGGCGTTGACGAGGATATCCACCCCGCCGTACCTGCGCGCGATGTCTCCGAACACGGTGCTGGTATGCCCGAAATCCGTGACGTCGCACTCCAGCGCTTCCATGTCGTAACCCTCATTCTTGCGCGCCTCCATCCATTCCGCGGTGCGACAGTCTACCGCCCGCGGACGGCATAGGGCAATCACGCGACATGACATCGCCGCGAGATGCTTGCAGATCTCATTGCCGATAGTTCCGGTACCCCCGGTTACGACGGCCACTCGTCCATTCATGAGAAAATCCTCCGTGCTGGGTATAAGGTCTGGCCGGACCGGAACTCGCGTTACGCCGGGAACGTCTGATCGTCCCTCACGCTCCCAATGCAAAGGGTGTCGCAACAGCCGAGATCGTAGGCCGGGTTGAGGGACGAAACTCGACGTTTTCAGCCGCCTGCCGAGGTTGATTTGTTTTCCCCGGACTACTTACTTTTTCGACACCCTCCATAGGGAGAAGCCGTTATCCTAAACCCCGCAGCTGGAAGCACCCTACAGCACGCTGGCCCCTCATCCCCTACCCTTCTCCCAAAGGGAGAAGGGAGCTTAATTAGCCCCTCTCCCTCTGGGAGAGGGGTTGGGGTGAGGGAATGCGGCAGTTGATGGGGCATTGCGGTTATTAGGGTTACAGGCCTAAAAAACGTTAGCGTTTCCGACAAACCGCTGACTCCGGTCCAACTTTTCCCGTTGTAGAAATGCTGTTCAATCCAGAAACCCGATAAACCTCCGATCGCCGGCTAACGCTCAACGGCGATAGCTATCCCCTGCCCCCCGCCGATACACAGCGTGGCGAGACCCTTGTGTACGTCACGACGGACCATCTCGTGCAACAAGGTCACCAGAATCCTCGCGCCTGACGCGCCGATCGGATGCCCGAGCGCAATGGCACCTCCGTTAACGTTGAGCTTTTCGGTATCCCAGCCGAGATCGCGGCTGACTGCAATCGCCTGGGCGGCAAACGCCTCATTCGCCTCGATCAGGTCCAGATCGTCGATAGTCCATCCGACCCGGTCGAGGCAGCGCCGTGTCGCCTGGACCGGACCGATACCCATGATCGCTGGGTCCACCCCAGCTTTGCCGAAACCGGCGATGCGCGCCATGGGCTTCAGACCGTAGCGCTCGGCTGCAGAGGCGGACATCACCAGGACCGCAGCAGCACCGTCGTTGATGCCGGACGCATTGCCGGCCGTTACCGTACCGTCGGGCCGAAACGCCGGTTTGAGTTTCGCCAGCGCTTCCACCGTGGTGCCAGGCCGTGGAAACTCGTCGGTATCGAACACGATGGCTGGGCCTTTCGGCTGCGGCACTTCGACCGGTACGATCTCGTCCCGGAATCTGCCCGCTTTTTGCGCCGCTTCCGCCTTCTGTTGGGAGGCCGCTGCGAATGCATCCTGCTCCTCGCGGGAAATACCGTACCGATCGACGATGTTCTCCGCGGTACAACCCATGTGGCAATCATGGAAGGCGTCCCAAAGCCCGTCCACGATCATGCTGTCGACGAGGGTCCAACCTCCCATCTTGACGCCGTTGCGCGAATTCGGCAGCAGGTGTGGGGCCGCGCTCATGTTCTCCTGACCGCCCGCAATCACGATTTCTGATTCCCCTAACCGGATCGCTTGAGCTGCAAGTTGGATCGCCTTGAGGCCGCTCCCGCACACTTTGTTGACCGTGGTGGCCGGCACTTCGACCGGAAGATTGGCCTTGAGTGCCGCTTGTCGGGCGCCGTTTTGCCCGATACCGGCGGTCAACACTTGTCCCATGATGACTTCGTCGATGTGCTGCGGCTTCACGCCGGTCTTGGCGAGAAGATCTGAGATGAGCTTGGCTCCGAGATGCGCTGCCGGAAGGCTGGCCAGCGTGCCGCCGAACTTGCCGATCGCCGTACGCACGGCGCCTACGATTACCACGTCTTGCATCGATTGACCTCTTGTTGTTGATGCTGAAATGCTTGAGAAATGCTTCAAATACGAAAAGGCCGGCGTCTTTGGAGCGGACGACCGGCCTATTCCTTTACGGCCAGGCGAACTTCGCTCAGTCCGAGCGTTGCTTCATGCTTTCGCTCCCCGCTGTGCGCCGGCACCGGCCGCGGCTTTCGCCTCCTCTCCGGCACGCGCCGCGCTTTCGGCCGCTCTCGCCGCTCGCTCCGCGGTTTCTTTGGCCGCTTGACTTGCCCATTCGTTGAGCGCGTCCTGCGTCTCCTTTACTAGCTTCAAATAATCCGCTCCACGGTCCGCGATCTTCTGACCGAAATCGGAGATCAATTTCTTCTCGCTATCCTTCCATTTGTCCGGATCTCTCGTTTCACAATTCAATTCAATCTGGCGAGTTCCCATTTCCAAGCAGTCTTGCGCAACGGCTAGGTTGTACTTCGCGACCCTCTCTGCTGCCTGCAGCGCGATCTCGTTCCAGCGCATCAGGGGGTCCACCGCTATTCGGCTGATCTCGAACCATTGATCGTACACTTGACGAGTGCCGGCCACTCGTTCCGCAGCTTGTAGCGCGATTTCGTTCCAGCGCATGAACGGGTCGATGGCCGCCCGGTTCATTTCGAACCACTGCTCGTAGATTTGACGAGTGTTCATCAGTACCTCCTTCTGAAAATCCTCAAAACATTGGACATCGGGCAGATTTTATGGTGCACTGCACCATAACCGAGCCCGAAAGAGCGATCAATAGGCCCGAATACTTAGAGTCCCGGCGAGGCTCGACATGGTACAACGACTGGTCCCGAAGTCGGGAACCGCAGCCAAGAATAACGAGTCTGATGAATTTAGACGGCGAACTTCGCGCATTTCCGTGTCAGCGGTCGACATCGTTCATCCACATCGAAAGTGCCGCCTTCCATACTCACATCGACCGTGGTGAAACAGGTGATTTTCCCCGAGTTAATAATGCTGCGACGCAGCATGTGTCTGGTCTAATACCGATACGGCGCCATGCTGCAACAAGTCCGCTGATGGGAGATTCAAATGACTGATACATCATCCTCTCCAGTCGATGCCTGGACCCGCCTATGGCTGGACGCCCAACGCCAGTACTGGGAGTCATGGTCCGCTTTTTCCCCTAAATCGAGTGCCGAACCCCGTACCAAATCCGAAGACACGAGCGCGGAGAGCCGCGAGGCCCCGTCCACCTCGCCCAATTGGGCCGATTTCTGGCTTGCCGCGCAACGGAAGAACTGGGAGCACTGGATCGAGCTTTCGCGGCAAGCTTTCGGAACGAGAACCGAAGCGACGGCGACGGGCGATGACAAAGCTCCCGCCGATCTGTGGTCGCGCCTGCTCGATCTCTGGAGCAGCTTCTGGACGCCTCTGATTCCAGGGCAACCTCGTGAATTGATGGCAAGAATGCTCGAGGCCAACAAAGCCTACTTCCGTATGGGAGAGGGATTGTGGAAGGTTCTTTCGGCCAGCTATGGGGCCGCTCAAGGCACGGAAAACCCATGGGACGCCCTGAGTCAGGGTATCAGGCAGATGCATGAGCAATTCGGCGAACAGATCCGGAACGCCAAAGATCCCTGGTCCGGGTTTGCCACGTTCTGGGGCATGCCTCTCGATAACTGGCGTCGGGTCTGTTCGGCGTTCTCGATCATGCCGGGCGACATGGAAAAAGCCGCGCGCGGCTTTGGCTCGCCTTATGGCCCGGAAACCTTGCACCAGGGCATGGTTGGCCTGTTATCCATGCCGACCATAGGCTATACCCGCGAATGGCAGGAAGAGCTACAGCGCTGGGCGTTGTTATGGCTCGATCATCATCAGGCGCTCCAGGGCTATGCGCTCTCCCTTTCCGGAATGACTGCAAAAGCAATCGACTTGTTCGCCAACGCGCTTTCTGAAAAAGCTCAAAAAGGAGAATCCATCGAAAGCCTGCGCGGCCTCTATAACCTGTGGATCGACGCCAGCGAAGAGGCCTACAACCAGATCTCGACTTCGGACGAGTTCACTCAGGCGCAATCGGCGCTGACCAACTCGGTTTTCGCCGTAAAGCGCCAGGAACAGAAGATGGTCGAGGAGATCCTCAGCGCGCTCAATATGCCGACCCGGCGCGAGCTCGATACCAGCCACCGACGAGTTCACCAGTTGCAGCGACGCGTGTGGCAGCTGGAGCAGACACTCGACGAATCGGGAGTGACTGAACTCCGCGCCGAAATCGCTGCGCTCAAGCGCGAGCTGGAGAGCCTACGCCACCGAGTTCCGGGCGAAAAGAGCGCGGCCCCGGTCGCTCCACGCCGAACGAAGACCAAGACATCCACCTGACTTCGAGGAGCAAGTGGTACATGCTGCGGCCCGAACAGATCACTCAAGAGCTTTTTGAACTCAATCGCAAATTGACCAATGGCATGGCGACGCTCAGCAAGATCGGCCGTGTCGAGGTGGAAGCGAGTCCCAAAGATCCGGTTTTCCGCGAAGACAAGCTGGTTCTTTATCGTTATCGTCCACGGCGGGAACAAGTGTCCACCGTTCCGTTACTCATCGTCTATGCCCTGGTCAATCGCCCTTACATGACCGACCTTCAGGAAGACCGCTCCATCGTCCGCGGCTTGCTCGATCAAGGTATCGACCTCTACCTGATCGACTGGGGTTATCCCGACGGGGCCGACCGGTTTCTCGACCTCTATGACTATGTCAACCGCTATATTCACCGGTGCGTGGATTTAGTCTGCAAACGGCACGATCTGCCCAGCATCAACCTGCTCGGGATCTGCCAAGGCGGCACCCTGAGCCTGTGTTACGCCGCCTTACACCCGGAAAAGGTGCGCAACTTGATCACGATGGTGACACCCGTTGATTTTCACACGCCGGATAACACCTTGAGCCAGTGGTATCGCGATCTCGATGTGGACCTCATGGTCGATACGCTGGGAAACATTCCGGGCGAACTGCTCAACTGGAGCTTCTTGTCCTTAAAGCCGTTTCGCCTGACGGGGCAAAAATACGTGGACATGGCCGACATCATCGAGGACGAGGATAGACTCAAAAATTTCCTGCGCATGGAGAAATGGATTTTCGACAGCCCGGATCAGCCCGGCGAGATGTTCCGGCAGTTCATCAAATATTTCTACCAGCAGAACCGATTGATCAAAGGAACCTTGAAAATCGGCGGGCGGAATGTCGATCTCAAGCAGATCAAGATGCCGGTGCTCAACATCTATGCTACCGAAGATCATTTGGTGCCGCCGTCGGCGTCCATCCCTTTGGAAAAATACATCGGAAGCAAAGACTACTCTACCATAGCTTTCAAAGGCGGCCACATCGGGATCTACGTTAGCAGCCGCTCGCAGAAGGAGATACCAACGGCGATCGCCGAGTGGCTACAGACACGGTCGAAATGAGCTGCATCGTTCCCATGCGACTCATTCGCGGAGCCGTCTAGTGCCCTGTCACTGCTGGGCGCACGTTCCAAACTGGTAATTGAATCAACACACAGAGCGGCATGCGCTGCCCAATCCTCACGCACGGAAGGTCAGTCCCGGTGGACAGGATTTGCCGATGCCGCGCGGACCAAACGAACAACATGAATGGCTGCACTTGACTTGCGTATATACGTTCCTATCCTCCGCGGCGCCATTCGAAACGATCGGCCTGCTTTGGCCCGGTGGCGAGCGAGGTCTATCGTTTGGTGGATATGGGGGAATCTTCAGGAGAAAAGAAAAATGAGAATACGGCCTTTTGGGGGCTCCTTGCAAGTTTTCTCGTCGCGACGTCTGGAACCGCTCAGGCGGGGCTGGTCCCAATCAGCCAGCCGACGGCCGAATACATATCCAGCACGACCCTGATTTCGATCACAGACACTGATTCTGCTTCGGTAGACTCTCTCAGCGATGGGAATCTCACGATCAGCTTTTCCCACTTTCTGCTTGCGGGAACAGCACCCGGGAGATGGGGCGGTCCGCCGGACACCGAGAGCGATACCCCGCGGATCCTGGTGGACGTTCGGATGCCACCCGTCGGAACTTACACCCTTACCTTCAGCCAACCCCTCTCCATCTTTGGCCTCGAGGTATGGCTACTTCAAAGCACCGTAACACTGGAGTTCTACAATGGGGACGACCTTGTGGGTTCGATTAACCGCGATGTGAACGAGGATGCGGGAGCTCGTCTTTTCGCCGCATCAGCGACCGACGGTGATGTGTTCACCAAGGTCGTGTTGACCATGGAAAAACCAGCTGGCTTCCGCACAGCCCAGTTTCGTTACGCCCTGGCCTCGGTACAGGCGGCAGTCCCGGAGCCTTCTACCCTTGTCCTGGTCATGATCGGTCCGCTTGGCTTCGGTTACCTGCATCTTCGCAGGCGGGTTAGGGTTCTCTGAATCCGCGCTCTTTGCCGGGGACATGGCGAGGCGGGCGTGCGGGATGTAAAATGCGGGATGTAAAAGATGTAGGCCCTGGATTCGTGCTGGAAAAGAGAATGCTTTAAAACCAAGAATTGGGTACTTGACTGGGCTATGAGAGGGCGGGTTAGCCCTTCGACGATGCTTGTATGGTTTTAACGGCTTTTCCTGCACACTGTGGGAAGAGCTGGGGTGGAGAGACCTCGGCTTGCATCTGCCATCTTGAGTGGACAGACTTCACTGAGTTTTCTCCCACCCGCGCATTGATCGTCGATGAGGAATCCAGCGGCGCCCCAAGCTCCTGAGACGACCGCCGATTTGGACGCAAGCTGACGACCGTGCGCGTCCACCCAGCACTATCACGGTACCGGATCGGAGACCTGTCCTGTCAACCGTTTTGAACATCGGTGTCGATGTCGCCAAAACTGAGATCGTTGTCGCCTGTGCTGAAGGCACCTGGCCGGTGAAGTCCCTCCCCAACGAGAAGAACGCACTCCTCGCTTGGCTCAACACCTTGCCTCCGGGCAGCCGCCTCGGCCTCGAAGCCACGGGCAGCTATCACGAAAGGCTCGCCGATCTGGCCCGTGCCCACGGCTTCACCGTGTTTCTGTTGAATCCCAAGGATATGCGCCATGATGCGAAGGCCATGGGGCAACGGGGTAAGACCGATCGGGTAGATGCCCGTTTGATCGCCCGTTTTGTCGCACATGAACACCCGTACTTGATCCCCTACACGCCCCCCAACTGCCGAGCAGCGTCGCCTGACACGGCTCATCCAGCGGCGTGCCAAGTGGGTGACCGTTCAGGGAACGCTCCGGTAGACCCTGCAGGGGGTGGCCGATTTTCAGGCAGACCTGAACGCCCTTCTGCAACACCTGGATCAGCTGATCGCCCGCATCGATGCGGAACTCAAACGCTTGATGACGCGGCAGCCCGAGCGTCAAGCCGCTTACCGGCGCTTGCAGACCATCGTCGGCGTCGGCCCTTAGGTCGCTGCAGGCTTGCTCAGTCTCCTCGAGCGGGTATCGTTTACTCACGGCGATGCCTTCATCGCCTTCCTCGGTCTCGATCCCCGTCCTCAGGACTCGGGCCAGCGGATCGGGCGTCGGCGTTTGTCCAAGCGCGGCCCCGGAGAACTCCGACGATTGCTTTACAACGCCGCTTCCGCCGCCAGCAAATCCAAACTCTGGAAACCTTGGTATGAGTACTACCGAGGCAAAGGGCTTTTGAGCACCGCTGCGCTTGTCGTGATCGCCCGCAAAATCGCGCGCATCGCGTTTTCTCTGTATCGCCACAACACCAGCTTCGATCCTTCACGGCTCGCAATGACTGCTTGACATGAACCATAGAATCTCAGGACAGGCCCCTCGACTCCGCTCGGGACAGGGCCTCGTAACCCGCCGCATGCCGCGAAATGGCGGGACAGGTGGACTGATCGGCCCTATATGATCTGATTAAGTCTCAAGGTTGTAGGACGTGGTGAGCTAAGCGAACCGCCCTTCGTCCGGGCTCAGGACCAGCACCGATCGAGGACTCAATTGGTGCGGTTCCCACCGCACACCCTACAAATCGCAGGATATGCTGAATACGGAAACCGCAGGACTTGCGGCCTGCGACGGTAGTTCGTCAGGCGCCAATTCCCACTGACACCCCGGTCGTCAAATCCAATACTTCGCAAAAAGGATCAAATGCGCCAGTAAGCGCTGCCATAAAGGCCGGTGCGGGTAAACCGACGATGAAATTTCCTTGGACTGCTTTAGGTCTTTCAGAAATGCCTGTACCAAGGCCGCCTTCGTATCGGATCCGCTCAACACGTAATCGACTTCCAGGTCGTGGCGGAGACTCCGCGAGTTCATGTTGCTCGAACCTACCGTCATCCAATCATCGATGATGATGGTCTTGGCGTGCAAAACGCCCGGCTGGTATTCGTAGATTCTTACTCCGTGATCCAGCAGACTTTTGTAGAACGTCGCCGCTGTCCATGGCATGAAAAAAACGTCGGAAATCGATGGCAGGATGATGCGAACGTCGACTCCCCGTTTTGCAGCGCGGTTGATCTTGTGCAAGAGCCGTTCGTCCGGGACGAAATAGGCGTTGGTGATCCAGATTCGCCGCTTGCTTCGGCCGATCCGCCGAAGGAGTTCCCGCACGCGCGCGCGGCGCAGGTGCCGGGTATCGTTCAAGCGGAACGGCGATCGCATCGGAAGACGGCGACCGAAAAACCGCCAGCGCCAGGGATTCCAGGCACGTCGAAACGCCTGTTCCAGCGGCCGGGTGTCGACACCCTCCACGCGAACCGCAGTGTCCCGCCACTCTTCCCCGCCGTTGGCGGTAGGCAGGTGTATGGCGCAGATATTGAAACTACCGATCCAGGCGATTCTTCGGTCTATGGTGCACACCTTCCGGTGATTTCGGTTGTTGATCCGGGTCAACAGTTGCAGAAATCGCGCCGACACCGTCCGCCCGCCGGCCATATGCCGCCAGTGGCGGAAAAACCACGGAATCGGGTGGAATATCCGGAACGGAAATCCAGCCTCCTCCAGCGCCGCAAGCAAACGCCCCCCCGCCAGCGGCAATCCCACGCCGTCTACGAGCAGGCGCACTTTGACGCCGCGCTGATGGGCATGGCTCAATGCGGCAATGACGGCGCGCCCTACCGGATCCAATTCGAAAATATAGGTTTCGAGGTAAACCTCCCGAACAGCCGCATTGATGTCGCGCACCAGATCGATGAAGAACTCGTCCCCTCGGACGTAAAGCCGTTCTTTCACTACCGATGCCATTTCGGTAGTGGAGCGGCTAGGCTCGACGGAAACCGCTCGCGAGTCAGCGATCGCAGAAAACACGCGGGAACCGACGCCCATTTCCTTTATTTCTTGAACACGCCGCTACTTTCGATTTTCACCGGACGATCGCAGAAACTCTTCGAATTCCGCCAGGGTGCGAATCGGTGCGAGACACGTCATACCGGAACATACATAAGCCACTTCGCCCGACTCCACCTTGCGCTCGGCCAAAAGACCGGGCAAATCCGTTTCCTCGGCGGATATCGCGAATACCAGACGCTGCTCTGCGGTCGCAGGCGCGCGACGGACCGCCGCTGTCCAGGTCCGAAGACTTTCGAGGTTTCCCCGCAGCACAATGAATTGCTGCGGATAGAGCCATTCCAGTGCCGCGTCCAGCAAGGCGCCATGGGCATGGGGATATTGGCGCATCGACGAAGTGGCAGCCTTCAACGTGCGTTCCGCGGCCTCGGTATACCGGTGTTCGCCCACCAAATGACCGATCTGCAGCAACGCCCGTGCTGCGATAGCGTTGCCTGCAGGCGTGGATTCGTCCATCAGCGTTTTCGGCCGCTGAATCAGCTCCTCGTGGTCGTCGGACGTGAAGAAAAAGCCTCCATGTTCGTGGTCTTCAAACCGGGCTAGAAGGCGGTCTGCCAATTTCAGGAGCCATACGAGCCGATCCGTTCGCCATTCACATTGCAACAATTCCAGACCGGCATCGAGCACGAAGGCATAATCGTCCAAATAAGCGTTGAAGCGAGCCCTGCCGTCCTTATAGGTCGCGAGGAGCCGGTCATTGTTGACGCAAAGCTGGCGACGCAAAAATTCGAACGCGCGGTCTGCCGATTTGGTCCAATCTCGGCGATCCAACAGCCGGCTGGCCAAAGCCAGCCCCTTGATCATCAACCCGTTCCAGGCGGTCAGAATCTTGTCATCCCTTCCCGGCCGGATCCGTTTTTCGCGCGCCTGGAACAAGGTTGCCCGAGCCGATGCCAGTCGGCGCTTCGCCTCATCGACATCGATACCCAAATCGGCGGCCACTTCTTCTAGCGGCCTTGCCACATGCAAGTGCCAATGGCCTTCAAAATTGGGGCCTCGATCCAAACCGTAATGGGGCTCAACGACGGCGTATTCCGCGGGCGAGAGCAAGCTCTCGATTTCCGCTCGGTTCCAGACGTAATACTTGCCCTCTTCCCCTTCGGAATCCGCATCGAGACTCGAATAAAAACCGCCTTCCGGCGATTGCATCTCACGTAGGGCCCACTCCACCGTCTCTTCGGCGACCTTCCGAAACAACGGGTCTCCGGTTGCCTGCCAGGCTTCGGCATACAAGGGCAGAAAGACAGCGTTGTCGTACAGCATTTTTTCGAAATGTGGGATTTCCCACCTCGCGTCCACCGAGTAGCGGGCGAACCCGCCGCCGATATGATCGTAGATCCCGCCTTCCGCCATCCGAGTGAGCGTCATCGTCACCATTTCGAGGGCCGCGCCATGCTCGCTTGGATTCCGACGCCATAAATGCAACAAAAACTCCAGGTTGGACAGTTGAGGAAACTTCGGCGCATCGCCGAATCCACCGTTGACACGGTCGAACGCGGCTTCCATTTCATGTTTTGCATGAATCAGAGTGCTCGGGTCCGGAGCTTCCGACGCTTCCGGCTGTCCAATGGATTGTAGGATCGCGGTAAAAGACCTGCTGTGATCATCGAGATCTTGTTTGTGCCGACGATAGTATTCGGCGACCTGTTCCAACAGGGAACGGAAGGACGGCAATTGATAGCGGGCGGTTTTCGGGAAATAGGTGCCGCCGAAGAACGGTAACTGATTGTGCGGATTGAGAAACATGGTCAGCGGCCAGCCGCCTGGACGGCGGGTGATAATTTGATGCGCTAGCTGATAGATCTTGTCCAGATCGGGCCGTTCCTCGCGATCCACCTTGATATTGACGAACAGTTCGTTCATCACCGCTGCGGTCTCCTCGTCCTCGAACGATTCGTGGGCCATGACATGGCACCAGTGGCAGGCCGAGTATCCGATGGACAGCAAGATCGGTTTGTCTTCTTTGCGGGCTTTTTCGAGCGCCTCGTCGCCCCAGGGGTACCAGTCGACCGGATTGTCGGCATGCTGCAGCAAATAGGGACTGGTTTCGGAGCTCAGACGGTTCTTGTGAATAGAGGCCATGAAACTGCACCTTTTATGACGCCGGGGTACGGCGGGTTGATCGTCATTCGCGGCGACGCCTGTCACCGGACGGCGTATGGGCCTATGGAGACTAGGCACCTTAAAGTTTATTTTGACACTGCATGAGCGAAAGAATCATCGTGGCAACCACACTATTTCCTTTCCACCGAAAACGGCCTTTGTTCGTTGCCCAACCGACAAAACGCTCGTCGGGCGATGTTCCTGTGCCTGAGCCATTTGACTTTGTCGGGAATCTGAGGACGGCCGAGGGCGCGACCATCCGTTACGGCATCGCCCGCCCTGCCAATGCTATTCGACGGGGCTCAGTGCTGCTACTTCAAGGCCGCGCCGAGTGTTTGGAGAAGTACCGGGAAATCGTCGAGGGACTCACCGCCCGGGGTCTTTACGTCTACTCCTTCGACTGGCATGGCCAGGGTCTGTCCGAGCGTTTCTCGAAACGCGGGAAAAGAGTCGACGTGAAATCCTTCGACGATTATCTGGAAGACATAGCTCTGTTTATTCGGGAGGTGTGGTGCCGCCCCGAAGGCCGCCGATACATCATCGCCCATTCCACCGGCGGACATGTCGCCCTGCGCTTCATGGCAGAGCGGCGCCTCGTGGTTGACGGAGCTTTGCTCTGCGCACCCATGATCGATCTCAAAACCAGAAGGTGGCCGCGCTGGTTCGCGCCGATACTGGTCGGTGCCATCGCCAGCATGGGGTTCGCGGACTTCCAGGTGCCCGGAGAACGGTATCACCTGCCGTCCGTTCGACAATTCGAAGGCAATAAGCTGACCAGCGATCCGGAGCGATTTAAGATTTTGCCGGAACTCGTCAAATCCAATCCTCAGCTGGAACGCCGCGGCGCGACTTATCGCTGGGTACGTGCAGCGTTTGCCTCGATCGCCAAGCTGAATGCCCCGGGCGTTCCGGAGTCGATTCACGTGCCGGTAACGATTCTGATCGGCGACAATGATCAAATCGTCGATGCCGAAGCGGCGCAACGCTTCGTACAACGCCTGCCGAACGGCCGACTGCAGGTACTGAAAGGAGCGCGCCACGAAATCATGATGGAAAATGACACCATACTGGAGCAGTTCTGGCGCGCCGTGGACGCCATGACGGCCAGCGCGAACCGCGAGCATCTACAAGCGGCCGCTGGCCTGTGACGGTCGCTAGAAATCGGCCCCAACGGGATCGGCTTGGCGCCACTCCATCCGTTCCGCACGACTCCGGATCCGCTCGTCCCGGCGAAACGGCGCGAAGCTCCGATCTATTGAACCAGCGCCAAAAGAACGCCCGCCGCTACTGCCGAGCCGATGACGCCAGCGACGTTCGGACCCATGGCATGCATGAGCAGGAAGTTGTAAGGGTTGCTCTCCTGGCCGACCTTGTTGGCAACACGAGCCGACATCGGCACGGCGGAAACTCCGGCTGCACCGATCAGCGGATTGATCTTATTCTCGCTGAACTTGTTCATCACCTTCGCCATCAGCACGCCGGCCGCAGTGCCGAAGCTGAACGCGATCGCCCCAAGCACCAAAATTCCTAACGTCTCGACGCGTAAAAACTGAGCCGCGCTGAGTTTTGATCCGACCGAAAGGCCTAGGAAAATCGTAACGATGTTGATCAGTTCGTTTTGCGCCGTCTTGCTCAAGCGTTCAACGACGCCGCATTCCCGCATCAGGTTCCCTAGGGCGAACATGCCAATCAGAGGAGCCGCCGAGGGCAGCAGCAGGGCGGTTAGAATCAGCAAGACCACCGGGAAGATGACCTTCTCCTTGCGGCTGACGATGCGCAGCTGCGCCATTTCGATCAAGCGCTCGTCAGGCGTGGTCAAAGCGCGCATGATGGGCGGTTGGATCAGCGGCACCAAAGCCATATAGGAATAAGCCGCCACCGCGATCGCGCCCAAGAGTTCAGGCGCCAGTTTGGAGGCGACGTAAATCGCCGTAGGCCCGTCCGCTCCCCCGATGATTGCGATAGCGGCGGCGTCCTTGAGCGTAAAGGTAAGGCCCGGAACCAGATTCAGCGCTAACGCCCCGAACAAGGTGCCGAAGATCCCGAATTGTGCAGCCGCTCCCAAAAGCAGCGTTTTAGGATTTGCCAACATGGGACCGAAATCCGTCATCGCCCCTACGCCCATGAAAATGAGCAAAGGAAAGATGCCCGTCTTGATCCCGTAGTAAAGATAGGACAGCAAGCCTCCTTCCTCGGCGATCCCGGCCACGGGGATGTTGCTCAACACGGCGCCGAATCCGATAGGAAGCAGGAGGAGCGGCTCGAAACCCTTGCGTATGGCCAGAAAGATCAGGAGAAAGCCGACGCCCATCATGAGCACCTGGCCGATCAAAAAATTGGACAGCCCGGTGCTTTGCCACAGCTGGATAAATCCCTCCATCGACTACCTCACCCCAAGACCACCAAAATATCGTTGGCGGCGACGGTGTCTCCGACCTTGACCGCGACATGCGATACCGTACCTCCCACGCGCGTGCGGACCTCGGTCTCCATCTTCATGGCCTCCATCACGACCACGACTTCGCTTTCCGCCACGATCTGCCCTTCTTTAACATTGATCCTGAGGATATGCCCGGCCATGGGGGCCTTCACCGCTTCTCCCGCGCCTAAACGAACGGCGGGCTGCCCGACTGGCGCCGACGCTGGTTGTGACGCAGGTTGTATAGAGGTAATCGCACCGCCCGGAGCGACTTCCACATGAAAAATCCTACCGTTAACCGCCACCGTATAAGCTTTGGCTCCGTCCGGCGATGCTACAGCTTGGGTCACTTCGGCTTTCGGAGCTTCGGGCTTGGCGGCCTCTTCCGTTCCGGGCGCCGGCTCGAAGGCCGCAGGGTTGCCGCGATTTTGCAGGAAGCGCCAGCCGATCTGAGGGAAGAGCGCATAGGTCAGCACGTCCTCCACTTCGTTTTCCGCCAGCTTTACGCCATTTTCCGCCGCCATCTTCTTGAGCTCGGCCGTAAGTTTCTCCATCTCCGGCTCTAGGAGATCCGCCGGCCTGACGGTGATGGGCTCGGCGCCTTCGAGCACTCGCTGCTGTAACTCTTTGTTCACCGGTGCCGGGGTCGCCCCGTATTCGCCCCGGAGTACGCCTGCGGTTTCCTTGGTGATCGTCTTGTAGCGCTCGCCCGACAGCACATTGATGACCGCCTGGGTTCCGACGATCTGCGAGGTCGGCGTAACCAGCGGAATGAAACCCAAATCTTCGCGAACCCGCGGAATCTCTTCGAGCACTTCGTCGAAGCGATCCAAAGCGCCCTGCTCTTTCAGCTGGCTCTCCATGTTGGTGAGCATTCCGCCCGGAACTTGCGCGACCAGGATGCGGCTGTCGACACCTTTGAGGCTGCCTTCGAACTTCGCGTATTTCTTCCGGACCTCGCGGAAATAGGCCGCAATCTCTTCCAGAAGCCGTAGATCCAGGCCGGTGTCGCGTTTATGCCCTTGAAGAGCTGCGACGACAGCCTCGGTGGGGCTGTGCCCATAGGTCATGCTCATGGAGGAAATCGCGGTATCGACGTTGTCGATCCCGGCTTCCACCGCCTTGAGGATAGTCGCGGTGCTCAGTCCGGTCGTGGCATGACATTGCATATGAATCGGAACCTTGACGGCTCTCTTCAGCTTCTTAATCAGTTCCTCGGCCACGTAAGGCTTGAGAAGGCCCGCCATGTCCTTGATGCAGATCGAATGCACGCCCATATCTTCCAGGCGTTTCGCGAGGTCCACCCACATCCGGATGGTATGCACCGGGCTCACGGTGTAAGAGATCGTGCCCTGGGCATGTTTGCCAGCATTGATCGTCGCTTTGACGGCTCTCTCGAAATTTCGCAGATCGTTCATCGCATCGAAGATGCGGAACACATCGACGCCGTTTTCCGCCGCCCGCTCGACGAACCGGTCCACCACATCGTCCGCATAATGCCGATAGCCGAGCAAATTCTGCCCGCGCAGTAGCATCTGGAGGCGAGTTCGGGGCAGCGCTTTCTTGAGAGCACGCAAACGCTCCCACGGATCTTCGCCCAGGTAACGGATACAGGCATCGAACGTCGCTCCCCCCCAGCTTTCGAGCGACCAAAAACCGACTTGATCCAACTTGTCGCAAATCGGCAGCATGTCCTCGAGCCGCAGACGGGTAGCCAGCAACGACTGGTGCGCGTCGCGCAGAACGACGTCGGTAATGCCTAAAGGGTTAGCCATGGAACAAACTCCTAACCTTCTTCTTTTCTATGTATTACTGATTCTGGTACCGGTGGATGGCCGCCGTGATGGCGGCTACGATCTCGGAGTTATCCGAATCAACATCCGGGGGATGGGCAGAAGCACCAGGAGCGTGTTCCGGTTCCGGTACGTAGCGGTTAAGCAGTTTCGACGTGATCCCGATCACCCAGACCAGCAGCGCCAAGAAAAGATACACGATCGCCATGCCGACCAGCATGATCTTGACACCGGAAAGCAACAATTCGCCGATTGAATAGTCCATACTTCGCAAAAGCTTTGAACAAACGGACGAATGATAATGTGCAAACCGGCGAAAGTCGAACCGGATTGTCACATCTTTAGGGCAAATTCCCAATGACCTGGCGCGGGCCGGCGCTCCGTATCGGACTTTGAAAGAGGCGAATATGACATTGGCCGTGCCTCTGTCCAGGCACGGCCGCCCCGGGGGTGCCGGCATCCGATGTCAGAGGACCTGGGCCACTTTCCGTAGCGGTTGCGGAAATGATGGATGCCGTTCCGTCCTGCTCCTCGTCAGAGCACCGATGCACTCGTGAGCGTTAGAAAACGACGGCTCGGGCGTTCAAACTTCTCGCTATTGCCGAAAAGCCGACGTGCCCAAGGCTGGCAGTTCGGATACTGCCGAGAAGCAAGAAGGACGGTCGGAAACGGTGTGTGTGCGTACCGCTTCCGACCGCTGTAAATCAACCCTGCAAGTACTTCAGCACCTCGTCCAGGGTCTTCTTGGCATCGCCGAACAGCATCCGGTTGTTTTCTTTATAGAACAGCGGATTGTCGACGCCGGCATAGCCGGACGCCATTGAGCGCTTCATGACGATGGAGGTTTTCGCCTTCCAGACCTCCAAGACCGGCATGCCGGCGATGGGACTGTTCGGATCTTCCTGAGCGGCAGGATTCACGATGTCGTTGGCGCCTATCACCATGGCGACATCGGTTTCCGGGAAGTCCTCGTTGATTTCGTCCATTTCGAGCACGATGTCATAAGGAACCTTCGCCTCGGCCAACAGCACGTTCATATGGCCAGGCATACGGCCTGCCACCGGATGGATGGCGAAGCGCACGTCGACGCCTTTCTCACGCAACAGCTTGGTGATCTCGTATACCGTGTGCTGCGCCTGGGCCACCGCCATGCCGTAACCTGGGACGAGAATCACGCGGCTGGCATTGCGCAGCAGTTCCGCCGTTTCTTCTGGCGTAATGGGCTGGACCTCGCCCTCTGCGCCCGCGCCGCCGGCCGGTGTCACCCCTGTGCCGGTACCGAATCCGCCGGCGATGACCGAGAGGAAATGACGGTTCATCGCGCGGCACATGATGTAGGACAGAATCGCGCCGGAAGAACCCACCAGGGCGCCGGTCACGATCAGCAGATCGTTGGACAGCATGAAGCCGGTAGCCGAAGCCGCCCATCCCGAGTAGCTGTTGAGCATGGACACCACGACCGGCATATCGGCGCCGCCGATCGCCATGACCATGTGCACTCCGAAAGCCAACGCGATCGCGGTCATCAGCAGCAGGGGAACGAACCCGCCCGCCGTGGACTGCGCGTTGATGAAGCCGACGCCCAGGATGATGGCCAGAATCAAGAGGCCCAGATTGATCCAGTGACGGGCCGGAAGCAATACCGGCTTGCCATCGATCTTGCCGGACAACTTACCGAAGGCGATGACCGAACCGGAAAACGTAACCGCGCCGATCAGGATGCCGAGATAGATTTCCACTTCGTGGATGGTTTTTTCGACTCCGGTAAAGGCGGCGGTCGGATCGATGAAATTCGCATACCCCACCAGTACGGCGGCCAGCCCCACCAGGCTGTGCATCAGTGCGACAAGTTCCGGCATTTCGGTCATCTTGACCTTAATGGCGGCGTAGATGCCGACGGCGCTGCCGATCAACATGGCGATGATGATCGGAACGTAGCTGGTCACCTTCGGCCCGAGCACAGTCGCTAGTATGGCGATGCTCATGCCAAGAATGCCGTAGAAGTTGCCGCGCCGCGCAGTTTCGGGATGGGACAACCCCCCCAGGCTCAAGATGAACAGTATCGTCGAGCCGATATAGGAAACGGTAACTAAGCCTTCTGACATTGTTATTCTCTCCGCTTATTTTCTGAACATGCGCAGCATGCGCTGGGTGACCCAGAAACCGCCGGCCATGTTGACCGAGGTCAGCACGATGGCGAGCCCCGCCAATATGGTGATCAATGCACCGGGCGAGGAAATCTGGATCAATGCGCCGATTGCGATGATGCTCGAAATGGCGTTGGTGACGCTCATGAGCGGAGTGTGCAAGGCCGGGGTGACATTCCAGATCACCATATAGCCTACGAAACAGGCCAGCACGAAAACGGTGAAGTGGGACATGAACGCTGCCGGAGCCACGGCACCGAGACCGTAGAACAAGAGACCCGCCACGCCCAGCGTGATACCGGTTTTCGCCCAGGCGGGCAGCAGCGGCTTCTTTTCCTCCTTTTTGATTTCGACCGGCGGTGCCGGGGTGGCGCCTACCGGGGCCGCGGTGATTTTCGGCGGTGGCGGCGGCCAAGTGATCTCACCATCTTTGATCACCGTGGTTCCGCGAATGACTTCATCCTCCATGTTGACGTAAATCGTGCCGTCCTTGTTCGGGCATAGCTCTTCGATCAGCCGCAGAAGGTTGGTGGCATACAGCGTGCTGGACTGCCGAGCGAGGCGGCTGGGCAGATCGGTGTAGCCGATGATGGTGACACCGTGGCGGACGACGACTTCGCCCGGAACCGTCAGTTCGCAGTTGCCGCCCTGTTCGGCCGCCAAGTCGACGATGACACTGCCGGGCTTCATGGATTCCACCATCCCAGCAGTAATCAGCTTGGGCGCTGGCTTGCCGGGAATCAAGGCGGTCGTGATGATGATATCCACATCCATGCACTGGCGGGCGATCATTTCGCTTTGGGCTTTTTTGTAGCCCTCGCTCATTTCTTTGGCATAGCCCCCGACGCCGGCGCCCTCTTCCTGGTAATTGACTTCCACGAATTCGGCGCCCATGGACTTGACCTGGTCCCTGACTTCCGAACGGGTATCCGTAGCCCGAACGATGGCACCGAGACCGTTCGCCGCGCCGAGAGCAGCCAATCCGGCCACGCCGCATCCGATCACGAAAACTTTCGCGGGCGGTACCTTGCCGGCGGCGGTCACCTGACCGGTGAAGAACCGCCCGAAGTGATGAGCCGCCTCGATCACCGCACGGTAGCCGGCAATGTTCGCCATCGAGCTCAAGGCATCCAGCTTCTGCGCACGGGAAATGCGGGGTACGCTGTCCATTGCCAGCACGGTGGCCTTCTTCGCCGCGAGGCGTTCCATGAGTTCGGGGTTCTGGGCCGGCCAGATGAAACTGATAAGGTGTCCGCCTTCGCGCAAATATTCGACTTCGTCCACAGCCAGCTCAGGATGAACCTGTGGACCACGTACCTTTAGCACGATGTCCGACTCCGCCCAGAGGGTTTTGGCATCAGGCGCGATGCTGCAGCCGACCTCGCGGTAGGCGTCATCGGAAAAATTGGCACTCTCGCCAGCCCCGGTCTCCACGGACACGGAGAAACCGAGCTTTATGAGTTTTTCGGCCACCTCCGGCACGGTCGCTACACGCTTTTCTCCGGCGTGTAGTTCTTTGGGAACCCCAATTCGCATAAAAGTTACTCCTCCTAGCGCTACAAAGCGCAACGATTACTAACGTTGTTTTTGTCTCAAGAGGGCGAAAACAGGGCGACAGAAATTCCGTCCAACGCTGGACAAAAAAGCTAAAACACGTACAAGGACGAGAAATTCACGATCTATGATTTCATGATTGACAAAATTTTCTGGCCCGGCTTCACAACCCCCGCACCTTCTTAAAGTAATTGCCGGGAGAGGTCAACTTATTTTGGCTTTGGAAGCGCCGCCAGGAGCGAGCCGGAACGAACCTTGTGGCGCACGGTTTCGCATGCAGATCCGCCTGGTTCGCCACTGGGAACGCCCGCTTCGCTCGAATTGAGTACAACTCAATCCGGGACGGGGCACGGAATTTCCCGCAGTCTCGAGCTGGACTTCTTAGCGTTGACCGTTCGCTCTGAGCTTGTCGAAGGGCCTGTCGTAGACCTGCCGAAGGGTTATGCCACCGCCGGCACAGATCTCAATCGCCATTTTGATGCTGTGATAAGGACGGCGGGACCGGTCTGTGATACCGTTATTGGGTTCTGCCTTTTTTACGGTGCGCGGCACCATTAGGCCAAGATGGCCCGTATCTTGCAATTCGGAAAAATTTTTGTATCTTACGCGCGCTATGACTCAACTCGTTCAAGTCGAACAACTTTTTCGCTATTACGGCGACCATTGCGCCGTCAACAACGTTTCGTTCACGCTAGAAAAGGGCGAAATCCTGGGGTTTCTCGGTCCCAACGGAGCCGGCAAATCGTCAACTATGCAGATGATCTGCGGCAACCTCGCGCCCACCTCAGGACAAATCCTCATCAACGGGATCGACATACTCGACAACCCCAAGGAAGCCAAGCGGGAGCTCGGCTATTTGCCCGAGATACCGCCGGTATACCGTGAACTGACCGTCGACGAATATCTGAACTACTGCGGGAAGTTGCACCAGATTCCGCGGGAAAAGATCTCGTCCGCGATCGACAGCGCCAAAGATCGCTGCGGCTTGACCGATGTAGGTGAACGACTGATCGGGAATCTGTCGAAGGGCTATCAGCAGCGGGTCGGCATCGCCCAGGCCATACTTCATTCCCCTTCGGTCATCATTCTCGATGAGCCGACTGTTGGATTGGATCCGATCCAGATCCGCGAAATCCGGGAGCTGATCCGAGAACTCGGCAAGGAACACGGCATCATTCTTTCGACGCATATCCTCCCCGAAGTCCAGGAATCTTGCACCCGCGTACAAATCATCCACAAGGGCAAGCTGGTGCTCAACGACAGTATCGAAGGTCTCGAACAGCAGATGCGAGCCTCTAGCATAGTGCTGGAAACCCGGCAAGAAGCCGATCTGATGAAGCTCTATGCCCTAGGCGGCATTCAGAAAATCGAGGATCTCGGCGAGCGGCGTTATCGGATTTTCCACGACAAGGACAAAAACCCCGCCGAGCGGATCGCCGAAACAGCCGTGTCGCTGGGTTGGGGACTGCTCGAACTAACTCCTGAACGGCGCAGCATGGAAGAGATTTTCATCGACATCACTCAACACACACCCGTAACGGAGGAGCAAGCCGCATGATGGCCCTCGTCATCGCGGGGCGGGAGCTCCGCACGTTGTTTCTTTCGCCTTTGGCCTGGTCGATTCTAGGCGTCATTCAGATTATTTTGGGCTACATGTTCCTAGCGCAGCTCGACTATTACATGATGCTGCAAGCGCGTATCGCCGGCATGGAGGACGCGCCCGGAGTCACCGACCTGATCACCGTTCCGCTGTTCGGCAATGCGGGTGTGATCCTCCTTCTGGTCACGCCACTCCTGACTATGCGGCTGATCAGCGAGGAGCGCCGCAACCGCACGCTGAGCCTCCTGTTCACCGCTCCGGTGTCGATGACCGAGATCATTCTCGGGAAATATTTCGGCGTATTCGGCTTTCTGCTCATCATGGTCGCGATGATCGCGCTGATGCCGCTGTCGCTACTGGTCGGCGGCGGATTGGACATGGGCAAGCTAGCTGCCTGTATCATGGCCCTGATATTGCTTTTGGCCGGCTTCGCCTCAGTGGGACTCTACATGTCGGCGCTCGCGAGCCAGCCGACCATCGCCGCAATCAGCACATTCGGCGCCTTGCTGCTTTTGTGGATCATCGACTGGACCGGTAACTCCACAGGCGGCGTGCTCGAATATCTCTCGCTTTTGCGCCATTACGAGAGTTTGCTGAAAGGTCTGGTGTCGACGACGGACCTCGTGTACTTCCTGCTCTTCACGCTCACGTTCCTCGTCTTGAGTGTCCATCGCCTGGATAACGATCGGCTGCAAAAATGAAGATCAACCGCAAGACGCACCTCGAACTACGGCTGCAGAACCTTCTCTTCACCGTGCTGTTCTTAGCCGTCGTCGGCTTGGTGGGCTGGCTGAGCACACGTTACAGCGCCCAGTTCGATTGGACCGCAGGCGGCCGGCACACGCTGTCTGATGCCAGCCGCAAGGTCCTGGATCTCATGAAGGAACCGATCACGATCACCGCGTACGCTCGCGAAAACGCGCAGCTTCGAAACCAGATCCGGGATCAGGTTGGCCGCTACAGCCGTTACAAAAAGGACGTGACGCTGAAGTTCGTCAATCCGGACACTCAGCCCGACAAGGTCCGGGAACTGGGCATCACTATGGACGGCGAAATGATAGTGGATTACCAAGGACGTACTGAAAAAATCCAAAACGCCGAGGAAAGCACGCTGACCAATGCCTTGCAGCGTTTGGCCGTAGCCAAGGAAAGACATATCGTCTTTCTCGAGGGGCACGGGGAACGCTCGCCGCAAGGCCAGGCGAATCACGATCTGGGCCAGTTTGGCGAAGAGCTGGAACGTAAGGGCATCACGGTATCCATGGTTAATCTGGGGGTCACGCAGGATATACCGGACAACACCGACGTCTTGGTGTTGGCGGGACCGCGCGCCAATCTCCTTCCCGGCGAGATCACGCTGATCCAAGATTATGTGAAAAAAGGCGGCAACCTGTTGTGGCTGGCCGATCCCGGTAATTTGCACGGTCTCTCTCCCTTGGCAGAACAGCTCGGTATCACGTTCCTTCCGGGAACCGTGGTAGACGCGTCCACCCAGCTGTTCGGCATCGACGACCCCACTTTCGCCCTGGTCGCCGATTATCCGGCGCACCCCGTCACCTATAATTTCCAGACGATGACCTTATTCCCGGCCGCGGCGGCCATGGACAAAGGTGCCGACAGCGATTTCGTGCGGGAACCGCTCCTTAGTACCCTCGAGCGATCCTGGACAGAAACCGGACCGATCGAAGGCAAAATTAAATTCGATGAAGACAAGGGAGAGCGCAAAGGCCCGCTGCACATCGGTTACGCCTTGACGCGCGAGATCAAACCCGCTGATGGGTCAGCCGCATCGGACAAAAAGCCCGAAGAAGAGACCGGTGAGCAAGCTGCAGCCGAAAAAACCGAAAAACAAGACGTCGAGTCCTCCGAGGAAGCCGACACGAAACCAGCTGAGCAGCGTGTCGTCGTGATCGGCGACGGTGACTTTCTATCCAATGCCTTTCTCGGCAACGGTGGCAATCTGGAACTTGGCCTTAACATCATTCATTGGCTAAGCCAAAACGAAGCCTTGATCAATATTCCCGCCAAGACGGCGCCAGACCGGAAATTGGAGCTGTCGCCCGTCGCTTCCGGCGTGATCGGCGTCGGTTTCCTAATCGCGTTGCCCGCCGGGCTGATCGGCACGGGTGCTGCCATTTGGTTCAAACGCCGGAGACGTTAATGAAGTCGAGACTGATCCTGAACCTAGCGCTATTGATCGCTGTCGCCATCCTCGGCGCGATCGCTTTTTTCGAGCCCGGCAAGGAAAAGCCCAAGAAAACACCTCTCGCGGCAGTCGACGAAAATGCGCTAACCACCGTCACCTTGCAAAACAAGGACACCATCACGTTCGCAAAGCAGAACGGCCACTGGCGCTTGACTGCGCCCTTCAGCGCCCCGGCCAACGATGTTCGCGTCCGACAGTTGATCGGTATCGCCGAGGCGAACAGCGAAGCGCAGTATCCGATCAGTTCCGAGGACCTCGCCAAGTTCGAGCTCGACAAGCCTAAAGCTACGTTGATTCTGGGTGAGACGACCTTGAAGTTCGGCGGGTCGGATCCCATCAACATGCGGCGCTACGTGCAGATTGGGGATACCTTGCATCTTGTTACTGACGACTTCTTTCACCACCTCATCGCATCTGCGACCGATTACGTAGATAAGAAGCTTCTGCCAGAAGACGCGAAAATCAAAGAGATCTCCATCCCTGGCCTAAAAGCCACCTTGGGCGAGGACGGCAAGTGGGTCCTGGAGCCGCCGGCGGAGCCCAATCAAAGCGTTTCGGATCTTCTCAACGCCTGGAATACGGCGCGGGCCATCGACGTGAAGCGAGTGGAGCAGTCCGCACAAGGCGACGTGATCCGGATCACGCTGTCCGAGGGCAACCCGATTGAATTCTTCATCGTACAAAGAGAACTCGATCTTCTTCTTGTCCGTCCGGATTTGGGCCTTCAGTACGAAGTGACCGGAAGCGTCTCGAAACAGTTGCTCAGCCTACAAAAACCAGAGCTCAAGCCAAAAGAATCGAAACCGTCTGAAGAACCCGAGCCAAACCAGACCGAGGACGAGGAGAACGACGAAGACACGCCCGCGATTCCGGAAGAATCCGAGGAGCAGGGTGAAACCGACGACGAGGCGGCCGACTGATTCTTCTCCGCGGGTGGTTGGACGCTATCCCATCACATCGCCATGCCCGAGTTGCCGGAAGTCGAAACCACGCGGCGCGGCATTTCCCCCCATCTTATCGGGCAAACGATTCAGGCGACGGTTATTCGCGAGCCCCAGTTACGCTGGCCGATTCCGGCGGACTTGCCCGAAAGACTCGATCGCCGGACCGTCCGAACGGTCGAGCGCCGGGGCAAATACCTTCTGATTGGCACGAATCGCGGAACCCTGATCGTCCATTTGGGCATGTCCGGAAGTCTCCGCATCCTGTCCCCGGACAGCCCGCCCAGAAAGCACGATCACCTCGACATCGTGCTCGCCAACGGAACCTGCCTCCGCTTCCATGATCCGCGCCGGTTCGGCTGCGTGGTCTGGACGGAAAATGATCCGCAAGTCCATCCGCTCTTGGCCGGGCTCGGACCGGAACCCCTGAGCACAAGTTTTGACGCAGCCTATCTTTATAGAAAGGCCCGGGGACGAAGCACGCCCGTCAAATCCTTCATCATGGACAGTCACGTCGTCGTGGGAGTCGGCAACATTTACGCCAACGAAGCCTTGTTCCGGGCTGGCATCGCTCCGCGTCGACAGGCAGGACGCATCGCCCTCCCCCGCTATGAAAAGCTCGTTCTGTCAATACGCGCGGTGCTTTCCGAAGCCATAGAGCAAGGCGGTACGACACTTCGCGACTTCGTCAACGAAAACGGAAACCCGGGGTATTTTCAGCAAACCCTGCAAATTTACGGCCGGAGCGGTCTTCCGTGTTACCGATGCGGCCAATCCATTCGAACGGAAAGATTGGGACAGCGCTCAACTTATTGGTGTCCAAGCTGTCAACGTTAAAAGCGGGACAATGAATCGAGCGTCCGGTGCCTGACCTTCCGAACGCGGAAGCTTCGCTCGGCGCATCGGTACCGCTATTGCTCGACCGGAAAGGAGGACTGCCCGTGCAAATCGGTATGATCGGTTTGGGACGAATGGGAGCCAATATGGTGCGCCGGTTGATGCGGGGCCATCATACCTGCGTGGTTTGGGACCGCGCGCGACAACCCATAGACGCGCTGTCCGAGGAAGGTGCAGTCGCTGCCGAGAGCCTGCAGGATTTGGTGGCTAAGCTTCTCCAACCGCGTATTGTCTGGCTGATGATTCCCGCCGGTTTCGTCGATGCGGCAATCGACGAACTCTCACCTCAGCTCGAAAACGGCGACATCCTGGTCGACGGCGGCAATTCGCATTACCGCGATAGTATGGATAGAGCACGACGCTTGAAGCCGCGCGGCATTCATTATCTCGATGTCGGTGTCAGCGGAGGCGTATGGGGGCTGGACCGAGGCTACTGCCTGATGATCGGCGGAGAAGAAGAGCCCGTTCGAAGGCTTGACCCGATCTTTAAGTCCTTGGCTCCGCCGCACGAAGCAGCCTCGCGTACCCTGGAACGCCAGAATACAGGCCTGACCAGCGCCGAACAGGGGTATTTGCATTGCGGCCCGACCGGAGCCGGCCACTTCGTGAAGATGGTTCATAACGGCATCGAGTATGGCCTCATGGCCGCTTATGCCGAAGGCTTCAATATTTTGAAAAACGCCGGAATCGGCTCTGAGCACCGAACTCAGGATGCCGAGACCGCACCCTTGCGCGATCCTGAGTATTACCGTTTCGATTTCGATCTACCTGAGATCGCTGAGCTGTGGCGCAGAGGCAGCGTGGTCCGGTCATGGCTACTCGATCTGGCAGCATCGGCCTTGCTGCAATCTCCGGATCTGGAGAAGTTTTCCGAGCATGTGGCGGATTCCGGCGAAGGCCGGTGGACGATACATGCGGCTGTCGACGAAGGCGTGCCCGCCCCTGTACTGAGCGCCGCGCTGTTTCAGCGGTTCTCGTCGCGCGAGCGCGACATGTTTGCCGACAAATTCTTATCGGCTTTGCGATGGCAGTTCGGAGGGCATCGTGAAAACTCGTGATGCAAACAATTGTGCGGCTTGGCAGGGCAAACCGAGCCGCTTCGCGTCAGCAAAATGGTGACATCGGTAAAGGGTGGAACAGGGCTTTTCCAGCTCCTTGGTGAGCCGCTAGGCGGCTCAACGTCTATCAGCTCAGCCTCCTAGCAGTCCGCAGGCACGGTGCCACAACAGCATCTCGCCTCCCCCGCAGGAAGGCGAGACACGGGGCTCAAACGCGCAGTGAGAGCCCGCCTGGAAGATCAGTAAGGCCTCTGCCCATTATTGCCGGCGGGCCTGTAGTTGCAGACCCAGACTTGGTCGCTGTTGCTGGAGCAAACCGCATAGCCGCAGCCGACTTCTGTGGTTTCAGCCCATACCAACTGGGTATAGTGGCCGCACATCCTACCGGGTGCGCAGCTGTTGGTTTCGTAATTGTAGTTGGCCTTCTCGGCGGCCCACGAATTTACGACATCAGCCGGGGTAAGCTGCTGCGGTTCTCTGCGGCCATCGGACCACATCACCGCGCTGGCCCAATGGAGGTTTTCACCCAAAAGGATTCCGTTCGCGTCGGTAGCATTGCTGTGGGGCAGGGACCCCGGGCAGTTCGCCCGTTCAAGCGTGGAGGCATAGTTGGTTGCGATGGTAGCCAGCTCCTCTGACCAGATGAGCGGCGGCACCCCGTCGGCGGAGCGCACCAAGTTGTGGGCGGTGATGGTGGCCACAGCGTCGGCGGGTTGAGCAGCGAGGCCAGCACCACTCCATAGGATTAGGGCGAAAACGGTAAAAGGCGGGTTACGAAAGCGGCACATGACGTACTCCATTACGTTAAGAATCATTAACAACCATACCGTGATGTACCCATGTCGGACACAATTCACCAGTAGTATCTACTTTGCGACAAAAGGCAATCACGAACGTTCCGATCGGAGACGAATTTATTCGCCTTCGGTGCACGAAATGGGCGAACAAATTCCCCCTACACTCGATATGAAAGTGCTCTAGAAAGCGGTAATGCGTGAGCGTTATGCCAAGCCAGAAGATGCTCTACGTCACCGCATTACCAGGAATAAAGCTCCCGTTGCCCTTCCCTGTCTCCACGACCAAGCCGCCGGCCTGCAGCACGGCTAGCCCGTCTTTTATGGTTTCCCCCGGTAACGACAAACGCTCCGCCGACTCGTCGATAGTCCAGGGCTTTTGCCCATGAACGAAACGTTCGCCGATCAGGTACATCACCACCAGCCCGATTCTCTCCTTCAAACGATTGCTGAGCTGAAGGAACCGGGTTTTCCCAAGCGCATAATGCGGATGCTGGAAAAAAGCGGCTTGCCCTCCCAGAAAAAGAATCAGCCAACTCAGATCCAGCCAAATCATGAACAAGATGACGATGAGCAGGCTTGAAAAAATGGCGTGGTAACTGGTCGATCCGACCACAAACTTGGCGAACAGTAGGCCGGCCCGTTTCCACGTCACACTTCCCACGGCGCCGCCGAACAACGCGGCCCGCCAGGTCACCCGCGTGTTCTGGATATAGATGTACACGAACGCAAACGCGACGATGATCATCAAATAGGGAAGCAGCTTCCGCCGAAATAGAACAGGGTGCCGAACGGCTCCTGAGCAATCAGCCGCCGGACTGCGCTAGCACGGGGCATAGAGGCCGTGAGACCGATAGCGGAAAAAATGGGCACCGGCCCGAGCAGACTTACGCTGAGGTAATCGCTCGCACGTCTTGCCAAGCCGCGGGCCTGGCTAACCCGCCAGATGTGATTGAACGCCGTTTTTATCTTTTCCAGCATGGAAATGATCGTGTAGATAAGCACCATCAAGCCGACGAAGCCGAGCACCCCCACGTTGACATTGGTCACGAAACCGAGAATGGCCTTCGTCAGCTCGTTGGCCTTGTCACCGAGCGGAGCCAATATTTGCAGCAGAAATGGTTCCACCTGATCATTGACACCGAAAACCTTCAGCAGCAAACAGGAAAAGGCCAACCCTGGCACAATAGCCAATAACGTGGTGTAGGCGAGACTCGTGGCGCGATAGTCCAAACCTTCGCTGCGAACGGCGCCGATCAGGGCCTTAGCCCAGGTACACCAACTTCGCCAAATCACGGATTCGGGAGAGAGAATCGACTTTTTGACGCGCCATTTTGACGGAGCTGAAGCGTTTAATTGGCATGCTGACGGTGATATTGGTTGAACGTTATTGATCAGACCCGTAAACACTGGCGCGATCTTTTCGGCCGCGCCAAGGACCGTACACGCCTGGGCCTCGGTTCACGCAGCTTTTCGCCGTGCCGGATCAACCCATTCTCCTATTTCTTTTGGGGGGCGCATCAACGGTCCGTGTGAAGCAACCGGGGACAGTGCATGGCAACTAGCCGCTGCGATGGGATCGTTCGGATAGCCGTCGTTCTACTTGCTATCAGTCTGTCGCTACTGCCGTCATCGACGCAGCGGCGTTCCGCAGAACACGGTTCGCCCGGCGCGACTGCGCCTTTTGCGTCGTTTTCGAAAACGCTGAGGACGATTGCAGATAAATTCCCTGAAGATCGTTCCGACCGCTCCTTGGCTTTTCCTTTGGATCACGGGGCTCACCCGGAAGTGCCCACCGAAGTCTGGGAATTCGTCGGCCAAATGCAAACCGGAGAAGGTCACCGTTATGGCTTCCTACTGAGCATTACACGGATCGGTCTACAACCCCAAGAGCCCGAGAGACCATCGGCCTGGGCGACTCGTGATGTCTATCGGGGCTTGTTGGCATTCCTCGACGCGGATAACGACCATTATCGGGCATCCGAGCGTTTCGCGAGGACCGCGCTCGGCATGAGCGGATACGATCCGACTTCTGGCCGGATCTGGTTGGATAGCTGGACGATACGGGTGGCGCTGGAGAAAGCGTTTTCGTTCGCTCTACAAGCCGAAGCCGAGGGGACGCGGCTCGACCTGAGGCTGGACGCCCGGAAACCCGCCGTGATGCCGGCTGCAGGAGATTTCCCGGCAGCGGCCGGCGGACGTCTTCGCGGGTATATTCTGAGCCGCCTAGCGATTTCCGGCACGGTTCGCCATGGCGAACACGAACGAAGCGTAAGCGGCGAAGCTTGGCTCAACCGCAGTTGGGGGAAGATGACTCCGCCCGGCGGACAGATCGCTTTAAATCGGTATCAGATCCAGCTCGAGGACGGGCGCGAGATTCTGATTTTTCAATTGAGACGCAAGGACGGCAGCGCTCCGCCTGTTTCGAACGGGCTCTTAATCCAGGCCGACGGACGGGTTTCGCTGATTTCTGAAAACGAGGTCAAGCTCGACCCCAATACTTTCTGGTCAAGTCCCTCGGGAACCCGTTATCCGGTAGCCTGGACAGTGAATCTTCCGGCTCTCGGAACCGAACTGCGCCTGTCGCCCTTAGTCGAAAATCAGGAAACCGACTGGTCGGTCCGCACCTGGTCCGGTTCTGTCTCAGTATCCGGAACCGGTCCGCGCGGAGAACGCCTTACGGGCCGAGGCTTCGTCGAATTGACCGGCTATTGACAGTAGGTTCCGGGAATAAGAATCATCCGGTCGGGAAAAACCTCTTGTGATTCGAACATGCCCTACGCCAATATCTTTACTCTTGTCATCACCGCTATTCTTGCCTTCGTGCTCACGGCTTGCGACTCCAGCGAACAGGCCAATACAGTCAGTTATTCGCCTATCGGTCCTGTACCACGCGTACCGCAACGGCCGGGCGACCCGGTCAAGGGTTACGAGGCATTGCTCAACGCACCTTACATTACTTGCGGTATACCCTATTCGGCCTACAAACAAACGGCCCCGCCGCCTGAACCCGAAACGCTGATTCCGGGTAGACCCGGCCGCAATGCGGAATTACCGTATAACCTCACCGCTTACACGACGCCGAAAGGCGTGGAACTCGTGGTGAACAATTGCTTGTCCTGCCATGCCGGTTTTTTCGACGGAAAGCTCGTCATCGGCCTGGGCAACGAAAATCTCGACTTCACCGAGGACCGTACGGCTGTCGCCGAAAGCATCGGTGCGTACGTGGAGAATGAGGCCGAAGCCGCAGAATGGCGGCGTTGGGCCGACCGGCTTCGTACTATCACCCCATACATGAAAGCTGACACGATAGGCGTAAATCCGGCCATTAATATAACCTTCGCTCTCATCGCGCATCGGGATCCAGAGACTCTGGCATGGTCGCCTGAACCGCTGATCGAGCCTCCGCCGAAAACAGTGGCTCCGGTAAGCGTTCCCCCCTGGTGGCGTGTGGCGAAGAAAAACGCGTTGTTCTACAACACCGAGGGGCGCGGCGACCTTGCTCGCGGCATGATGGCGGCCGCTCTATTCTGTGCGGATGACGTCGATACAGTACGTAAGATCGATACCTATGCGCCGGATATTCTGGCCTATCTCGCATCGATTAAGCCGCCCGCATGGCCGTTCGGGGTCGATCACGAACTCGCCGAACAGGGGCGCACCGTATTCGAGCGAACCTGCTCCGGCTGCCATGGCACCTATGGCGAACAGCCGAGCTATCCCAATCTAGTGGTAGGACTCGACGAGATCGGCACCGATCCCGTAGTGGCGCAATATCGCACAAACGGTGCCTCAGACCAGTTCACTCAATGGTTTGAGCGATCCTATTACGGCGAATTAGCCGTCGACGCTCCAGCGCCCGGATATATCGCCCCACCATTGGACGGAATTTGGATCACCGCCCCCTATCTCCACAACGGATCGGTCCCGACCATAGAAGCTCTGCTCGACAGCTCGAAACGGCCGAAATATTGGACGCGGTCCTACGGGTCTTCCGCGGCCGATTACGATCCTGTCGCCTTGGGATGGCGGTACACTGAGCTCGCAGAGGGAAAAGGGGGCGCCAAAGACGCACGCGAGCGGAAAAAAATCTACGATACGACCTTGCCCGGCCACTCCAATGCCGGCCATGTTTTCGGCGACAGCTTGAGTCCGGACGAACGCAAGGCCGTGCTCGAATACTTGAAAACGCTGTAGATTCCAAAGGCCACTGGCCGCGCGCTCGCGTCCTCAGAGGTGAGGTATCGAGGTATCAGGTCCGGCGAACGAGGACTCTTTTCTCATTTGTACCGCCAGACCCGTTCCGATCGACCGCTCCGGCGCTTGATCTGGCCAGAGCGGCCGGTCTTGGCACGCTCAGACCGCCTTCTCAGGACGATCCGGTGCCGGCCAATCGAGATGGAAGAACTTGCCGCGCGGTTGATCGGTTCGCTCGTAGGTATGGGCTCCGAAATAATCTCGTTGCGCCTGCAACAGGTTGGCGGGAAGCTGGGCGCTGCGGTAACCGTCGAAATAGGCTAGCGCGGAACTGAAGGCGGGAACGGGGATGCCGTTCTGTATCGCGGTGGTAACCGTCTGCCGCCACCGTCCCTGCCCTTCGTGTAGGACATCCCTAAAATAAGGATTAAGCATCAGATTCTTCAACCCCGGGTCGTGGGCGTAAGCATCGGTGATCTTTTGCAGGAAACGTGCGCGGATGATACAGCCGCCTCGCCAAATCTGTGCGATGGTTCCGAAATCGAGCGTCCAACCGTAGGCTTTTTGTGCCTCCGACATGAGCTGAAAGCCTTGCGCATAAGCGCAAATTTTAGAGCAATACAAAGCTCGCCGAATGGCCTCGATGGTATCAGCGGCGTTGGACAGGAGCCGGATCTCCGGTCCTTTCAGCACGCAGCTTGCTTCCACCCGCTCTTCCTTCAGTGACGATAGAGTCCGGGCAAACACAGCTTCAGCGATTGAATTCGCTGGGACGCCGAGTTCCAGTGCGCTGGTGGCGGTCCACATACCCGTACCTTTCTGTCCGGCGGCATCCAACACTTTGTCGACCAGATAGCCCTCACCCGCCGGATCCTTTTGTCCCAAAATGTCCCCGGTGATCTCGATGAGGTAGCTAGACAACTCGCCGCTGTTCCATTCGCGGAAAATCGCGCCGATGGCGCCCGCATCCAGCCCGAGCAGATGCTTCATCAGCCAATAGGCTTCACAGATCAACTGCATGTCGATGTACTCAATGCCGTTGTGCACCATCTTGACGTAATGCCCCGCGCCATTCGGCCCGATATAAGCCGTGCAGGGTACGCCGCCTTCTACCGGCTTTCCCGGCGCGGCGCCTTCCAAAGGCACACCGCTCTCCGGAGCGACCTTGGCGGCGATGGCGCGCCATATGGGCTCGAGCTCGGCCCAGGCGCTCTCACTGCCGCCCGGCATCAGAGAAGGTCCGAAGCGCGCACCCACCTCGCCGCCCGAGACGCCGGAACCGATAAAGCGAAACCCTCGCTCGGTCAATTCCCTGTCTCGACGGATGGTGTCCATCCAATGCGCGTTGCCGCCGTCGACAATGATGTCGCCCGGCTCAAGGTGGGGCAGCAGGGTTTCGATGATGCGGTCGGTCGGCGTCCCCGCCTTCACCAGCAAGATGATCTTGCGGGGACGCCGGATAGCTTGGGTGAATTCTTTCAGGTCGGTAAAACCCAAGACGCGCTCGCCAGACGGCTCCTTTTCCCGGCAACGCGCCATGAATTCGGCCGTTTTCTCGCTACTTCGGTTATAGACTGCGATGGTGTAGCCGTGGTCGGCGATGTTCAGCGCCAGGTTTTGTCCCATGACGGCCAATCCGATCAGACCGATATCCGCGCTGTTAGCATTCATAATGGCACTCCTTTAGTTGGATGATGAGCGAAACGTCTGCAGAAATTGATCACGCCAGCGTCCGTTCAAGAGAAGCGATGTGACCGATCTTCTTCCCGCCGATTCACGGAAAGCGTTCGAGCCTTTCGTTATTTCGCGAGCAGAATGAGTTCGTTTTCCGCTTCGTCTAAGGTCATGCGGAACCGACTCAGAAAACTCATCCCCAACAGTTTTGCACCGCGTAGACGCTCGTCCGGAAAGAACGCGACCGGTACGGCGCTGGCCGAAACCGGTCCTACCCGAACGGATTCTAGGTTGCCTACTTTGATGGGCACAATGTCGTTCGCTGTGTGGCTCACGCCCGGTTGGAGCGCCTCGGGCGAGAATCCCAGTTCGCTCGCCATCGATTCCGGCAAAGCAATGGTAGAGGCGCCAGTGTCGATAATCAACGTAACTGGAAACGCCACGCCGTTCGGTCCCACCAGAACCGTATCGACCTGATGATGAGGACCAAGCCGCGTCGTTTTGATCGTCGCATTGATCGAACGCGCTCGCGTAGGCGTCTTGGCACTGGTGATCACCAACCGTTCGACCGCACCGGCCGGATCACTGATAAGGATGTAGTTGTAATCTTCGAGAAGCCCCTTCAGTTGAGTCGGCAGGTCACCCTTCGGGGTCGAGGTCGATGCCAATTGAGATTCCAGGCGATCCAATCCCTCGACGACGAACCCGTGTTCGGCCGCCAACGACTCCAAACGTGCGCGAAGCGATTCGGGGTCGGCCCATGCCGGCGCCGCACCGATCAAAAGCAGTCCCACGATAAAACCGCGCAGCCGAATTCGCACCGTCATAATCGTCATCTGATCGTTCTCGCACTCTGAGCCCATCTTTGACCGAAAGGCCCGTCCGTTTCTTCGAGCAACGCTTACGTCAACGGGCCTTTGCCGTATACAGCGATGCTCCTGCCGGAACTGGACACCTCCCAGCCTCTCCAGGTGGGTCCGAAAACCCATCGGCGGGCTCAGAACGGGCCTCTTAGGCTCGGCTTGGAACAAACGGCCCGCTTAATAGGCTCGAAGTCTCGTATCAAACTAGCGTACCGATCGATTACGCCGACTAAGGCACACGTAACATAAGTGGTAATATATCCCACTGTTTGACCGTGGTCTTACGGCTAGAACCACCCCGACGCCGGCAGCCAAAACCCGGAACACCACCTCTCCCGAAAAATAACCAGGAAACGTACGGATGAAAGAGTCGGATTACAGCAATTACGTCAAAGCATTCACACGCCTGTTCGAAGCCTATGACGCCGCCGCGCCTTACTTGGGCGTCACCGACGATTTCACATACTTTGTCAACCGCAAACGCACCTGGTTAGAACGGCTCAAGTCCCCGGAATTCCCAGTGGCATTCCTGGGCGCATTCTCGGCCGGCAAGAGTACCATTATTAATGCCATATTGGGCGACGATATCCTGCCCCAGGCCACCAAGTCTTTTACCGCTATTCCCACGCTGATTCGAAAAGGCCGGGCCAACCGGGCCGTCATTCACTATTTAAACGAAAGTGCTCGAGAGGAGCTCAAACAGCTGTATCTGGAAGAGCTGTCCAAGGAATTGCGCAAAAGCAGCGATACTTATCGCAAGCTGAGCAAGGGCGAATTGCTGAGCACGCTAGCAAAGGATATCGAACAGTACAAGAACCAGTTTGGCTCGTTCAACAAGCAAAAATTTTTCGATGAGCTGAAAATCTTGATTGGAGGCTGGAACAAACTCAGCGGCGCGGTGAAAGACATCGCGCTAACGGAGTTGCCGAGCTATGTGACCGAAGATTATGAAGACGTACTGTTCGTCGACCAGGCGGAGATTTTCCTCACCGACGTCAACATTCCCGAAAACGTGGTTCTTGTCGATTTGCCGGGTCTCGGCGTCGTCAACCCGCGCCATCGCAAGGTAACCAAGTCGTACGTCGAAAACGACGCCAAGGCGTTCGTCATCGCCATGAAGGTGTTCCACCTACTGGAAGGGGAAGAAATTGAGCTGCTCGCCGAAATCCATAGCCATCGCAAGCGGGTGTTGCAACGCGCCTTTTGGGTGATCAATCAGTGGGACGTACTAAGTAGCCAGCAGAAAAAGGAAGAATTGGCGAATTTCGCGCAGAAGATCGACCATTATGGGTTTCACATCGCCAAGGACCGCGTATTTCGGGTATCGGCACTCAATTACCTGTTGCTGAAACTGATCCAGGAAGGCCGGTTGGAAAAGAGCGGCAGCATTCGCGAGCATGTGGATGCACTACAGAAAGCGATCGGCAAAATACCCAATAAAGGCGAGGCGGAGGGCTTCATCAAGTCGCTGGAGGAAGCCAAGAATTTCGCAACGTTTCGCAGCAGCCTATTCGACTACTTGGCTAATACGGCGAAGGCTGAGTTTCTTGACGAGGCGCGCAGCGAATATCTCGATCTGGCCAAAAAGCTGCGCGAGCGCTTGGAGCCTTTGTACCAGACCTACAAGAACAAGAGCGACGAAGGAATGAAAAGCACATTTATCGCAGGAGAATTGTCGCGCCGTCAAGACGAAGTATTGCGACACCTCCGTACCACGGTGGAAGAACATATCAAGGTGCTTCGTACCGAGGTACTGCCGGACTTCGTATTCTGGAGCGACGAAGACCGAGAGCGCTTGGGTGAACAAATTGTCCACGCCATCGACACCTTGGATCGGAAAGCCTTAAAAAACGAACTGCTCAAAGGACTGGATCTGCACAGCGTGGTTAGCAGGCTGCCGCACAAGATCGAAGAAAACCTTCACATTCAACGCACGTTCCGCAGCCAGCTGCAGCAACTCTTGGAAGAACAGATCGTCCGCCGCTATCTCTTTCGCTTGCTGGACAGCATTTCATCCAACGAGGCGCTTCCCGAGGAAGTACTTTCAGTGTTGAGAGACCGTTTGAGCGGGCGCGATATGATTAGCCGGCTGAAGGGAATGTGCGACGTCTTCCTTTTCGAATACGGCGGCGTCATCGACGAACTCGGACGCACCATCATGGCCAAGGAGGCCGACGAATCCGTCCAGAGCAAAGACGACATCATGGAATTGGTACAGAAAAATGCCGACCGCGCGCTGGAAATCGCGAAGAGCAGGCGCCTCCTCGGGCCCGACGCTGGTGTCAAGCAGCTGCTGGCTTTGGGAATGGACAAGCTGACCGGCATTTACCGAGCAATCACCGATACTCAGCCGATCTCACCCGTAAAGACCACAGGTCAATCCGACGAAATCGACCGGGCTCTCGAGTGCTACAAAGCTGGCTTGCTTGAATACACCCGCAAACAGCAATACCAGATTAACAAATTCGCCCGCCGCGGCATCAAGAATTACTTCGAAGAATTGGAGCAGGACTTGTTGGCCTATTTCGAATCCGTCAAGGACGAAATCGCCAAAACCATCATGAAACAGCTCACTACCGACATCGACGCCGAATTGAATGCCGAACTACAAAAACAGAAGGTGATCAAGGAAGCTTATCAGGTCGTTACCGCGGCCATCAGCCAGGGACGTCGAAACGCCGAAAGTTGAAATGAAATCATTAGCGTGGAAAGGATCCCGAATGCGAATGATATGCCGCTGCGCTCGAGATCGATGGGCTTCCTTGGCTTACGTCCATCCCGTATGTTCCAGCGGCCGTTAGGTCGTCGCGCGTTCCTCCATTAGGCGCTCGATGATCGGCCGAAATATGATTTCCATCGCCAGGCCCATTTTACCGCCCGGAATGACAATGGAATTATGTCTGGACATGAAGGACTTATGAATCATCGCCAGCAAATACCCAAAGTCGATGTCGAACTTGCGCGGGTCCCTGAAACGAATGATCACGATGCTTTCATCCGGAGTAGGAATATCGCGCGCGATGAAAGGATTTGAGGTATCCACCAGAGGCACTCGCTGAAAATTGATATCGGTGCGCGAAAACTGCGGTGTGATCACCTTTACGTAATCCTCCATGCGCCGCAGGATAACCTCTGTGGTGTCTTCCGGCTTATACCCGTATAGGGCATTATCCCGGTGTATTTTTTGGATCCATTCGAGATTGACGATGGGAACGACGCCGACAAGCAGGTCGGTAAATCTAGCTACATCGATCGTCTCGGTCTTGATTGCACCGTGCAACCCCTCGTAGAACATGAGATCAGTGCCCGGCGGCACCTCTTCCCAGGGCGAAAACGTGCCGACTGGATAACCGAGTTTGTTTCCCTCTTCTTCGCTGCGAATATAGTAACGACGCTTGGCCGCACCGGTCTCACCATAGGTCCTGAAAGTCTGTTCCAGCTCGTCGAGGAGGTTCGCCTCGATCGAGAAATGGCTGAAATTCTTCCCTTCCTTTTGCGCCTGGGCGATGCGAGCTTGCATTTCCCGAAGGGTATAACGGAAATAGCTATCGCCCTCAATCATGAGAGGTTTCACTCCCAGCCGAAAAAAAATGTGCTCGAAAGCCTTCTTGACCGTAGTCGTACCGGCACCGGACGAGCCGGTAACGGCGATGACGGGGTGCTTTTTCGACATGGAGGACTCCTCAAAAAACTTCGAAATCCGCGTCCGGATCTATGGCTACGCTATTTTTCGCGAGTCCAGTTTTCATGCAGTCGCCTGAGAGCATCGATATCGACCAAACGGAATGGTTCCCAAGGCGCTTTGCTCAGACACGTCAAAGGCAAGTCCGGCTCTCCAAGGTGATCCGTTACGAGCAACGCTCCGGTGAAATCCTGGTCGATGGTATAGTCATTGACCGTAACTAGCGTCGGAATGCCGGCTGCAAGCGCCGCTCGGAAGCCGTTTTCCGAATCCTCGAAAGCCACGCAGTCGGTAGCATCCAAGCTTAATTTCGCCAGTACGTACTCGTAAATATCGGGCGCGGGCTTTTTATTCGAAACAACGTCCCCAGTCGCGACCACCTCGAACCAATCGAGAGCTTCCGCGCCAAACAAGGCTGATAACACAGCATTGACATCTTCTGAAGTCGCTGTCGTGGCAATAGCCAGCGCCAATCGCGCAGCCATGGCTTCCTTGATCAACCGACGGACACCCGGCCTAGCCGGAATACCGACGGTTTCAAGCAAGTTTAGATAGTAGCGCGTCTTTGCGGCGTGCAAGTCGTCAATGAAGGCATCCAACTCGCCTTCGCCGCAGGGGATGTCCGGATGGTAAGCGGCAATGAAATGTCGAATACGCTCCTTGCCTCCGCTGACAGCCAATAAGTCGCCGTACAAGGCTTCATCCCAGACCCAATTCAGGCGAGCTTCTGCAAAAGCTCGGTTGAACGCGACGCGATGGCCGTACCGTTCAGTGTCCGCCAACGTGCCATCCACGTCGAAGATGAGGGCTTTGAGCACTAGCTATCCACGGCCCTGCCTAGGTGACAACCGGATCCAACTCGCCCTTGCTGTAACGCTTGCTCATTTCTTCCAAGCTGATGACTTTGATCTTAGACGCCTGCCCTGCAGCACCGAACGCCTCGTAGCGAGCCGTACAAATGCTGGTCATTGCCTTTTGTGCCTCCTTGTAGAGCTTGCGCGGATCGAAATTCTTTCTATCTTCGGCCATGAACTTACGCATAGCGCCATAGGATGCGATACGCAGGTCGGTATCGATATTCACCTTGCGAACACCATGACGAATGCCTTCTACGATCTCCTCGACGGGCACGCCATAGGTCTGACCGATATCACCGCCATACTGGTTGATCATCACTGCCCACTCCTCGGGTACCGAAGACGAGCCGTGCATGACCAAATGAACGTTTGGAATCCGTGCGTGGATCTCTTTGACCCGATCGATGCGCAACACCTTACCGGTAGGCTTTCTAGTGAATTTATAGGCCCCGTGACTGGTACCGATTGCGATTGCTAAAGCGTCAACCTTGGTTTTCTTGACGAAATCGGCGGCCTCTTCCGGGTCGGTCAGCAATTGAGAGTGGTCCAGCTCACCCGCCGCGCCGTGACCGTCTTCTTCCCCGGCTTTTCCAGTTTCCAAGGAGCCGAGACAACCCAATTCACCTTCGACCGAAACACCGCAAGCGTGAGCCATATCGACGACTTTGCGCGTGACTTCGACGTTGTATTCATAGCTGGACGGCGTTTTCATGTCCTCCAGCAATGAGCCATCCATCATGACCGAGCTGAAGCCCGATTGAATCGCACGAACGCAAACGGATGGCGAAGCGCCATGGTCCTGATGCATGCAGATTGGGATGTGCGGGTACATTTCCACGGCTGCAAGCACCAGATGCCGCAGGAAAGGCTCTCCCGCATAGGTACGAGCACCGGCGGATCCCTGAAGGATAACCGGGGCATCGACTGCGGCAGCGGCTTCCATGATGGCCTTAACCTGCTCCATGTTATTGACATTAAACGCCGGCAAGCCATAGCCGTGCTCGGCAGCGTGATCCAACAATTGTCTTAAAGAAATGATAGCCATCGATCGACTCCTCTCGCCTGCTGATCGCCTACTTTGCGGCGAAATTCAGCCGCCCAGCGGCTCGTTCTTGCAAGTGATTTGCTTGCAAGAACGAGCCGCTGGGCGACACATGCCTCTCTCGGCTTTAAATTCGCCGAGAGAGGCATGTCGAAAATTCGTCGACAGTTAGGCCGTTTCTTTAACGCTAGAGAATCGACTCCACCTGTTTGACGACATTCTCGACGGTGAAACCAAACTCTTTGAAGAGCTGTCCAGCCGGAGCCGATTCGCCAAAACGGTCTAGCCCAACGATCTTGCCGCCGAATCCCACGTATTTATACCAACCATCGCTGACGCCGGCTTCGACGACCACGCGCTTGGTGACGGCGGATGGCAGTACCGATTCGCGATAGGCCGCGTCCTGGGCATCGAATACATTGGTCGATACCATGGATACAACGCGTATTTTCTTACCCTTGCCGGCCAGTTCTTCCGCAACCTTCAGCGCCAGATCGACTTCCGACCCCGTAGCGATGATGATCGCGTCCGGCGTTCCGTCGCAGTCGCGAAGAACGTAGCCGCCCCGGCGGATCGCATCGATCTGCGCCGGCGTTCGGGACACATGCGGCAGATTCTGACGCGAAAGAATCAGCGCAGTAGGCCCATCCTTACGCTCGATTGCTGCTTTCCAAGCCACCGCGGTTTCCACAGCGTCACACGGACGCCAAACCTGCATGTTCGGAATCATCCGCAAGGTGGCAGTCTGCTCGACCGGCTGGTGCGTTGGCCCGTCTTCGCCCAGGCCGATAGAATCGTGCGTATAGACATAAATCACCGGAGCTTTCATGAGGGCCGACATGCGCACGGCGTTTCGAGCGTATTCGGAAAACATCAGGAAAGTGCCGCCATAGGGTTTGAAGCCGCCGTGCAGAACGATACCGTTCATGATCGCGGACATACCGAACTCGCGCACGCCGTAGTAGACGTAATTACCGTCGTAGGGTTCCGCGTTCACGTTCTTGCAGCCAGACCAGATGGTCAGATTCGAACCCGCAAGGTCGGCGGAGCCGCCCATGAGTTCCGGCAGCAGTGGGCCATATCCGTTGAGGGCGTTCTGCGACGCTTTGCGGGTGGCAATGGTTTCGGCCTTTTCATTAACTTTGGCGATAAAGGCTTCAGACTTTTCCGCCCAATCGCGAGGAAGCTCGCCGGCCATACGGCGCTCGAATTCCGCCGCTAATTCCGGATATTCCCTGCGATAGTTTTCAAACCTGTCGTTCCAATCGGCCTCTGCCTTCGCGCCGACTTCCCTGGCATCCCAGGCCTCATAGATTTCGGGCGGGATTTCGAAGGGCGGATACCGCCAGCCTATCGTTTCCCGAACCAACGCTACTTCGTCAGCACCCAACGCAGCACCGTGGCATTCTTCCTTGCCCTGCTTGTTTGGCGAGCCCCAACCAATGATCGTCTGACAACAAATCAAGGACGGCTTGTCGGTGACAGACCGCGCTTCCTCAATCGCTTTTTTTACGGCTTCCGCGTCGTGGCCGTCTACTTTCGGAATGACATGCCAACCATACGACTCGAAGCGCTTTGGAGTGTCGTCCATGAACCAACCAGGCGTGTTGCCGTGACCACGCACCTCACCGTCAATCGAAATGTTATTGTCATCGTAGAACGCGATCAGCTTGCCGAGCTTCATGGAACCCGCTAGAGAGCAAGCTTCGTGCGAAATACCCTCCATCAAGCAGCCATCGCCCAAGAAAACATAAGTATAATGGTCGACGATCTTGTGGCCGGGGCGATTGAACTGCGCGGCGAGAGTACGTTCCGCCAAGGCCATACCGACCGCGTTCGTGATGCCTTGGCCCAACGGGCCGGTTGTCGTTTCCACGCCCGGTGTATAACCATACTCCGGATGGCCGGGCGTCTTGGAATGCAGCTGGCGGAAATTTTTCAGCTCTTCGATTGGGAGATCGTAGCCGGTCAAATGCAGCAGCGAGTAAATAAGCATCGAGGCGTGACCGTTGGAAAGAACGAAACGGTCGCGGTCCGGCCACTTGGGGTTTGCTGGATTGTGCTTCAGATAATCGTTCCAAAGGACTTCGGCAATATCTGCCATTCCCATGGGGGCTCCCGGATGCCCGGAATTTGCTTGTTGCACGGCATCCATGCTCAAGGCGCGTATGGCATTTGCTAATTCTCGACGCGAAGGCATGTCTTTCTCCTTAATGGTTTTTATGGTTACGAAATCGAGGAAGGAATTTTATCAGCATGATCAACTTTGTCACGAGCCTCCCATAGGCACCGTGTCAATAATTATGTTTGTGAGAGTCTGCGGCAAACGAATTCTTCAACCTTTACACAAGAATGAAAAAGCCGCTTGGAACATAAGCTGGGAACGTTGCCGCTATTAGGCTGGCGGGTCGCCTCGCGGTGCTCAGAACGTGCCATCCCGCAACATTGGCGTCACCCGGCGATCTCCGGCATCGTTCTTGTTAAGACCGTTTGGTTCCATGTATTCTTAGCCGGTTATTGCGGTGACACGCCCCACGTATTTCTGATCAGGCGGTTCCGTCAGAATAGTTCGTCGGGGCCTCATGCAATAGTAATCGGGAGCTCGGATCTTCCCGGCGCTCACCTAACACCACTAGTTTGCAAATGTAGGATTCGATTATGCCAAAGAACTTACTTGAACAACTCCGCGAAATGACGGTGGTTGTGGCCGACACCGGTGACCTTCAGGCCATAGAAACCTTCAAACCACGTGACGCGACGACCAATCCGTCGCTGATCACTGCCGCTGCTCAAATGCCTCAGTACCAGAGCATCGTAGATGATACATTGAAAGGTGCGAGGCAGACTCTGGGAAAAGACGCGCCGGCATCCCAAGTCGTTTCCCTCGCTTTCGATCGGCTGGCAGTTTCTTTTGGTCTCAAAATTCTCGAGATCATTGAAGGTCGGGTCTCCACCGAAGTGGATGCCAGACTTTCATATGATACCGAGGGGACTATTGCAAAGGCTCGCGATATTATCGCTCAGTACGAAGCGGCTGGGGTTTCGAAAGAGCGGGTGCTCATCAAAATCGCGGCTACTTGGGAAGGCATCCAAGCTGCCGCAGTACTTGAGAAAGAAGGCATTCATTGCAACCTGACGTTATTGTTCGGTTTGCACCAGGCAATCGCGTGTGCCGAGGCCGGCGTGACCTTGATTTCTCCGTTCGTCGGTCGAATCCTCGACTGGTACAAGAAGAATACCGGCCGTGAGTCGTACCTGCCGCACGAAGACCCCGGCGTCCAGTCGGTCACTCAGATCTATAACTATTACAAGAAGTTCGGCTACAAGACAGAAGTCATGGGTGCAAGCTTCCGGAACATCGGGGAAATTACCGAACTGGCCGGCTGCGACCTTCTGACGATCGCGCCTTCGCTTCTGGCGGAGCTGCAGTCTACCGAGGGTGATCTACCACGGAAATTGGATCCTGCAAAAGCAGCTGAAGCTTCGATCGAAAAGATTACAATGGATAAAGAAACGTTCGACCGGATGCACGCTGAGAATCGAATGGCTTCGGAAAAACTGTCGGAAGGTATTGACGGCTTTACCAAAGCCTTAGAGACACTGGAACAACTTCTTTCTACCCGGCTTTCTTATCTTGAGGGCTAGGTATCCTGATCCACAACCTACCCGGTTAAGAATACGTTAGTTCCTGAAACCTGGGGGCGGCCGCTTCGATGGAGCCGTGGAATCTGTCGACGGCTTAGAAGTAGTCGCCCAATTCGTTTTGCCGTATCCTCACAAAAGCATCAGCCTGAGCGACGCCACTGTTGCGTCTACCAAGCCAGGCTTATTGCCGATAAGTGGGTCCCAGATATTGGGCTCGCCAACTTATGCTACCTCGTGCATCCGGGCATTCGGAAACCTGAAGGCAGGATGACACAGGATGGACTCCACGAGAAATTGTCGGAACAATACAGCCTACAACACGGACAGGTCGATATACCGTGCGCACAGATGGAACCGGTTCTATGGAAAGATACTGCCTCGTCGACAGAAAACTCGTTATGTGTCACGTCCCGTATGATTATTTACCGAGAAGGAGTTATGCTCTGTTCGAAGCCCGGAGCCTTCTCCAGGAGATATTCGGTTCGTCCAAGTGAGGTTTCTCTCCATGCAGATTCGTCTTCATAAGAACGCCCGTACCACCCCGGCCGTTCGGCAGGCCATTCAAGCGTCCACGTTGAGCGAGCGCGCCTTGGCCCAAAAGCATGGCATTAGCCGAACGACCGTCCGCAAGTGGAAACACCGCTCCTCGGTCGAAGATGCCTCACACCGGCCCCACACCCTCAGAACCACGCTCACGCCCGCCCAGGAAGCCATCGTGGTCTACCTCCGCCAAGCTCTGCTCCTCCCCTTGGATGATCTCCTGGCCGTGACCCGGGAATTTCTCAATCCCGCCGTGTCCCGTTCCGGGCTAGACCGCTGCCTGCGCCGCCACGGGGTGGCGTCCCTCAAGACCCTGCTTCCGCCTACAGAGAAGGCGAAGGTCAAACCCTTCAAGGCCTATGAGCCCGGCTTCCTTCACCTGGATGTTAAGTACTTGCCCGCCATCGACGGCGAACCCCGCCGATACCTGTTCGTCGCCATCGACCGCGCCACCCGCTGGGTCTATGTCGCCCTCAAGCCCAACCGCTCCGCCTTAAGCGCAAAGGACTTCCTCAAAGCGGTGATTCAGGCCGCGCCTTTCCGCATCCAGAAATGCCTGACCGACAACGGCTCGGAGTTTACCGACCGTTTCCTGACCCGAACTCGGCAGCCCTCGGGGACGCATGAGTTTGACCGCCTCTGTACTGAACAAGGCATCGAACATCGCCTGATTCCGCCGGGCCGGCCCCAAACGAATGGCCTGGTGGAACGCTTCAATGGCCGCATCGAGGAGGTGTTGCAAACCCATCACTTCGATTCAACCGCCGATCTGGACACCACCCTGCACCGCTATGTCGAGCTGTACAATCATCACATTCCCCAAAAGGCCTTAGGCCATCTCACCCCGATCCAGGCTCTCAAAAACTGGCAACTGTCCCATCCTCATCTTTTTCGAAAGAAGGTTTACGATCTTGCGGGACTTGACAAAATAAATATCCCGTATCTTTGCTCATCAAGGCGGGACAGGCCGAGAATTTTTGCTATCAAAAACTCCAAAAACGATAAATCCGTCGATTATCAACGGACACCGGTCAGCAACCCCTGCGACGATATTTCGATAAAGCAAAATCGAAAGATTTGACACCTGGTCAACCAGGAGGTGGGACGAGTTTTTAAGTCTTTAGCTGTCGAATGCCCGGTGTAAAGGCTCACTAGCAAAACACCGTTCCTAAGCCGTTTCATCCTGATCGGGGGTAGCCGAAATTTCAGGTTTACGATGACCGTTATACAAGTCAAGCCCGCGCGAATTGCTGCCTAAAGCCGGTGTTTGCCTCAATGAGGCTTTAGGATTCTTACCGAGCAAATGACATAAAACAGAAGTTTAAGCCTTAACTGAAGTAAAATACCGACCACCGTCCTGGCTAAAATACAGGGCGGCATCGCGTTTCGATGTACTTTACCTGCAGGTAATGGGGAGAAAATGAGATCGGTGGCGTTTGCCGTTCCGTGTAAAGAAACGCGCCCGCAAGGTATTGATCCAGGCTGACCGCCCCTGAATGGGCTCAAGACGATGTTTATCGTCTAAATCCTGACCTACTTGTCCAGGCGCATCGATTTCTACGGCAAGTTTGCGACTTAAGGAGGGCGATATGCGAGCATATCGCCCCGAGTCAAACCTCTTCTGACACTACTCTAAGTTAGCGTGTCTTGTCCTCATTTCTTCTTCCGGAATTCCTTTTTCATGAATGATATGGGCGATCGTAGCTTCTAAAAAGATCAATGCCGACAACTCAAACGTCGTGCCCATAGGCATACCGACGACCTTGCTGTATTGCTCCGCGGTGCCGATTTGGCAAACGAAATCCGCCATGTCGCCGATCGTTGAACTGCGCTTTGTCGACAGCAATGCGATCTTGGCGCCTTGTTCCTTCGCGCGTTTGGTGAAAGCAATCATCGTCTCAGTCTCTCCAGAGCCTGAGATTACGATAAATAAGTCACCTTTTCTAATGCTCGGGGTGACAATTTCACCAACAACATACGCATCATACCCACCATGCATCAGCCGCATCGCGAAGAATCTCGCGACCAGGCCGGAACGACCGGCACCAGCCACAAAAATACGCGACGCCTCATCAAGCATCTGGGTCAATTTCTCATCATAGGTTGGATCCGTTGCCTCTAAGACGCCCGAAATCTTTTCTATGATTGTTTTGTGATGCATCTGACGCCCCTATGCGGCACTGGCGAGCTCGCAAATCTCGCGTGCAGCATCGGCGGGCGAAGGAGCACCATAAATGGCCGCACCGACAACAACGATATTTGCGCCAGCGCGCGTGACTTGCTGAACGGTGGATTGCTTAATCCCACCGGCGACCGATATTCTGACGGGGAGATTCAGCCGAGCCACAGCCTGCAGGTCAGCAAACGGGGTTTGCCCAGCTGCTTGGGCATCCAAGCCTGTGTGAACGCCGATGATATGGGCGCCGAGCCTCGCCGACTCCCGCGCACATGCCACTTTATCAGGAACGTTAATGAGATCGACCTGAACCTCGGCGTTATGAGCGTTGGCCGCCTTGATTACACCAGCGATGGTCGCCGAACCGGAGACACCGAGAACCGTGCAAATATCAGCGCCCGCAGCATAGAACGGCGTCGCCTCGTATTCGCCGGCATCCATGGTCTTAAGATCGACTAAAATCAGCTTGTTGGGAAACTTTTTCCTCAACTCTCTGACCAGCCCGATGCCGTTATGCTTAATGCACGGTGTTCCAATTTCAAAAATGTCGACGTATGGAGCCGCGAGCGTCGCGAGTTTCAAGGTCTGATTGACGTCTAGCGAATCCAGTGCCAATTGTATTAAGGGTCTTGCCATGATGGGTGCTCCAATTGTTATAGTTGAGGTAGATACCTATTTAACTAAAACTTAATAGTTATAAAATGCATTCTTTAATATAAACGCATTATTCGTACTCTAAATTAGAATCGGGATAGGTGTCAACGATCCTCTGTTACTCTCTTATTATTCGTCAACGCTGGCACAACCGTACGAAACGCTAAGACAATTTCGCCATGTGCCATAAGGTATTAGCTGGGGACAGTGGCGATGGTTCTGGAAATACAGGACCAATCGATCCAGCCCATTAAGAGGTGACTTTGCCAGCTTCTGCTTATCATGCACAGCTAAGCTCAGTCTTGGAGAAACCTATCGCGTTCGGCGAAGCAGCTGTCTTATCTTGCGCTACTTTCAAGGTTTTTCAGGTACTTCGCTACACCAGTCAACCGCGCTGACGACGTGGGCGTTGCCGACAAGTTTTTTAGATACCGAGCCACACCAGTTTCGGCTGCCCCCGCTTTGCTTGGTTCCGACAGGTTTTTCAGGTATCTTGCAACCCCGGTTTCCCCTCCTTGTGCGCCTTGTGAAACGGGTGCAACTGACTGTGGAACAGCAGCCTCACGTTTGGAACCTGCCTGGCGATTGCTCCAGAACATAAAACCGATGAGTCCTAAAACGATCAACGCGATCGGATAATTTTCAGCCAAGGGATTTTCCGCTTTGGCCGCGGCGGAGGCGGGAGCGGAGCTGGGTTGATCGGCTGATGACGCAGCAGCGGAAGTTGAACTGGTCGCCTCCTGTTTCGCCTGAGCCTGTAGGGTCGCCACACGCTCTTTCGCAGCTTTTTCATGCTCGGCGATCAAGTCAACGTCCTGAATAATCACCACCGGCTCAAAATCTGCTGCCGGATATTCGGATTCAGCCTTTGCCAGTGGGCTGGCAAGTAGCAGCGCTGCAAGTACAGCTTTCGTCAAATCGTGTTTTTTCACATCATTCTCCTAAAAACATCTTATAAAAACGGATGAAGACCTAGGCCAGCATTAGCTGAACGGCCGCTCCTAACTTAGTATAAGGGGGCGAATCATCAAATGGAATATATGGAGCTCTTTCCCCGTAAGCGAGCCCGCTAGCCGCGCGCACTTCGGACGACATGAAGAAACACTCCATGCCTTGCCCCCCACGCATCAATCTAGACCTCACCGAAATTTTGGAGCCGAAAGTAGCAAAACACATGGAGCTTTGGTCGTTCAGGCTACCTTTTCCTGAACAACATCAAACAGCCAACCTCCGAGTATACAAATGCAATGGAGCTTCGCACCGGGAGAAAATCCTGAATTTCAGTTTATAAACGGTGGCGAGAGGCTTCTAAACGCTCAGTCGGTCGCCACTCACACCCATTCACTGGGTGGATAAGATCTGCCTGACTCTTCGCAAATCATCTTCGGTATCAACCCCTGCCTCCGGAGCATCTTCGATGGGTAAGACGAGAATACGTTCTCCATACCATAGGATACGTAGTTGTTCCAACGCTTCCACGGTTTCGAGTTGAGTCGGAAGCCAACCCGCGTAGCGCCGCAGAAAACCTGCCGAGTACGCGTAGATACCAATATGCCGGAGATATGGAAAGTTATCGGGTAACAGTGCGCCCGCTTCAACGAAGCCAGCCCGATGCCAAGGAATGGGAGCACGGCTAAAATAAAGCGCATAACCATTTCGATCGAGCACAACCTTGACGGCGTTCGGATCGAAAACTTCAGCGCGGCTTTGGATGGGAACAGCGAGCGTAGCAACCTGTGCCACGCTTTGGTCGACCAGGGCGGCAGCGACATGTCTCACCAAGCTCGGCCGCATGAGCGGTTCGTCACCCTGCAGATTGACGATGATTTCATCATCCGACCAACCCAACCGATCCACTACCTCGGCGATCCGTTGACTACCGTTAGCATGATCCTTCCGAGTTATCACGGCACGTACCGGCAGGTGACTCACTGCATCACAGATCCGTTGGTCATCGGTGGCCACGAAGACCTTACCGCCCGCCTCCAACGCACGTTCGCAGACATGGACGATCATCGGTCGACCCGCCAACTCGAGGAGAGGCTTTCCGGGCAGCCGGCTCGATCCGTAGCGTGCCGGAATGACAATGTTGAAGGACGCCATGCTTTAGCCGTTACGACAGCGCGTCGTATTCTTCTAGGCTGATTCTGCGGGCTTCGTCTTCCAGCATCACCGGGATGTCATCGCGTATCGGATAGGCAAGTCGGTCCGCTTTGCAGATTAACTCTTGCTGTTCCTTCTTGAAACGAAGTTCGCCTTTACAGACAGGACAGACCAAGATCTCAAGTAGTTTTCGATCCATTGCGTTTAGCCTTCAATAAAGTTAACAGTGTTGCGCCGAACTCCATCGGCAACCGGGCTTCGACTGGCACATACCAAAAATTGGGAGTGGCAAAGGCGCGGCATTTTACGGCATCCTTCTCTGTCATCACGACCGCGCGGTCGCCGACAAACTCAAAGTCGTCTGCCTGATATCGGTAATGATCAGGAAATTCGCGACACTCGAACTTCAAACCAAAATCTGAAAGATGCTTAAAAAACCGCTTTGGGTGCCCGATTCCAGCAATCGCGCAAAAGACCGATCCAGAAAAGGACGTCAACGGTACTCTCACGCTCTCGTCCCGAAGATTGACAGCCATATCCCCTTCCAAAACCATGACATACTCACCCACAGGAGCTTCGCCTGAGTAAACCCTCAGATCGACTGAGCTTAGTCGCTCGACCGGCTCCCGCAAAGGGCCTGCGGGCAGGCAGTATCCATTCCCGAATCGCCTCGCGCCGTCCACTACCGCTATCTCCAAATCGCGGCCCAAGGCATAGTGCTGTAATCCGTCGTCGGACAGAATGATGTCACAGTCGACATTTTCCACGAGCGCACTTGCCGCCTTGGCACGCTTTGCGAAAACAAACACCGGACAGCCGGTTCGGCGCGCAATGAGCAAAGGTTCGTCGCCAACAGCGTAAGCATCCGATTCCTTCGAAACCCGAAGCGGCCGAGATCCCGTCGAGACACCATAGCCACGGCTGACGATCCCGGGCTTGAATCCATTCTCCTTAAGATATTGTGCCAGCCAAATTACTAAGGGCGTCTTACCGGTACCGCCGACGGTCAAGTTGCCGACCACAACAACTGGAACCGGAAAATGGCGGACCCGCTTCAGTCCGTGCCGGTATGCCCAGCGGCGAGCCCTGACGACTTGTCGGAATAACAGTTCGAGTGAGACCAAAAAGAGATTCGGACGCGGTTTCTCATACCACTCCCGCATCAACCACCCGGTAAATTGGTTCCTCACCTGACTCGACCGGTTAGTGAGTTTCACCTGCCTCGCTCTTAGCGGCGAAAGTCACGTGTGTGAACCCGAGTTGGCTGGCGGCATCCAATACCGTGATGACAGATTGGTGCGTGGCTCTCTGGTCTGCATTAATCACCAGCAGTGGATCCTTCCTCTCGCCGGCGGCTTCCAAAATCGCTTTCTTCAACGTTTCGATTTGGGTGTTGACCACCTGATGCTCGTTGACGAAGTAACGCCCTTCTGTGTCTACCACAATGTCGATGCTCTTTTCCTCGCTTGCCGTCTGTCCCGTCGCCTCCGGTAACTGAATCTGCAATTCCGCTTCACGACTGAATGTCGTCGTCAATACCAGAAAAATTAGCAACACAATGAGGACGTCGATCATCGGAATCAGGTTGAGTTCGGGATAATCCCGACGCCGTGGCCGGAAATTCATCGCCCCTACTCCTCCTCTTCCTGACTGCTGTAAAGCGTCTCGACCAAACGCACGGCCTCCTCTTCCATGCGAACCGCAAAGTCAACCACTCGCCCCTGAAAATATCGGTAAAAGATCAAGCTCGGAATCGCTACCGCCAATCCCGCAGCCGTCGCGATAAGGATTTCGGATATACCTCCTGCAAGTTTGGTAGGATTGCTGATCCCGCTCGTCATAGAAAACGTCGAGAAAACCTTGATCATACCGAGCACACTACCCAGCAGTCCCAGATAAGGCGACACCGACGCGATCGTCCCAAGGGTGTTCAAATATCGTTCCAAGTCATGGATCACTTGGCGCCCAGCCTGCTCGATACTCTCTTTTACCGCTTCGCGCCCGTGAGAGTAGTTCATAAGCCCTGCGGCAAGAACCGCGCCGAGGGGCGAATGGGCCCGTAACCGCCGGATATAGGCACTGTCGAGCTGATTGTTCCGATACTTGTTCCACACTTCGGGCACGAGCTGAGCCGGAATGATACGACCCGGGCGCAGCGCCCAAAATCGCTCTACGATGATAGCCAGAGCCAGTATTGAACAGGCAAGGATGGGAATCATGACCCAGCCACCTGCTTTAATGATTTCAAACATAGTCAATTATCCCCATGTCAGTCAGCCAACCATTCTAGTCGATCCAACCGAACCCGGAGGTCAACACACTAAAATTCGAGCATGCCCAAACACCTTTCGGCGTATCCTAGCGGTCTGACACATCGACCGCTGACACATGGTGTCAGGCCGGCTAACGGTATCACAGGGCCTCCACATCGATATGCGGTAGTTCGACACGAAAGTTCCGACGTTCCCAAACGATCTTACCGATATCACGCCACGGCTGAGCGATATTCTTACGGCGTAAGTCTTCTTCCCAATCCATAGGCACGCTCACTTCTTTCAGCTTGATCACAAATTCGGCGTGCGATAGATCCAGGCCTAATTTCGTGCCCCAAAAGGCTGTAACTTTTTTCAGAAACTTGCTCAAGCGTTCTCGGTGCATGTGAGACGTCACAGCAACGTTTGCCCACATCGACTGGACCCGACCCCAGTTCGGCGCGACTATCCGTCCTTCCTCGTTGACGAAAGGCAGCCAGTGTTCGCGGCCGGTCTCATCCCTGTACGTGATCGCCAAGATGTGATTGTAGCCGGCAAAGTGGTCATGCATGTAAAGGGCGTGTGGCGTTATTCCAAGAAAGGCGTGGGAAAAATTGATGATCGAGTTGCTGACTTCATCCAGTACGCGCCCGAACTCACCCATGTCGCAGTCGTCACCACAGCGGTACAAGAGACCGTAGTGAACCGTGCTGTTCAGTTGCAGCATCAGAATCAGGATGAGGAATTTTGCGATACGCTGGGTCTGTTGCGCAGGCGTCGCTGCATACCGCCGGTACCATTCCCCAAAAGGATGTTCGCCCCAAGAACCTGGGTCTGAAGTAACGGCACAGGTTTCGTCGCAAACAACGCGTTCTCGCCGATCAGCTATTCGTCGATAAATCCGGTTTCCCCAATGATAGACGCCCGGCAACTTCATGAACCAGCCGAAAGGTGCGGTATATCCCATGCAGACCATGATCTGAATATAAGTATCCAGACCAGAATACAGCCTCCCCTCGCCGTCCAGCGCATAAAGATCTTTTAAAAGTTCGCTTTCCGGAATCGATTCGAGTTGCCGATATTCCTTGGCGTAAGTTTGCAAATCCCTAAATTCTATAGCTCTGAAAATATCGAAATGCTGAATAATAATTACCGTGCGGTTGCACAATGGACATTGTCGATCGTAGAAAACGGTCAATCTCGGTTGCTCTAGCCGGAGCGCCTGTGTCAGTTTCCGCCACCACTTGAACGGAACCATCAAGAAATAATGAACCAGCATTGCAAAACCGAACGGATAGATATTGAGGGAAAGAATAATTCCGGTATGGAATATTGCTCCGATGAATAGGAGCGGCACACGGAAGGGGCGGAACCAAAACAAAAATAAAAATACCAACTGGAAAACGATTATCGTGTAACCGATAAACATCTCCACGAGCTTTAGGTTCAGCAAAGGGGTCATGTCGATAGCCGACATGTAATAAGGCATGGTGGGCGGAAGCCAAGCCCCCATGCCGTTACGCCAAAACTCCGCGGAAAGCTTATGAATACCGGAGTCGAGATACAGCAATCCCAAGGAAATGGCGAGCGGAAGATAGTAGGCAAGGACGGACACCTTGTCATTCGGCTCGTATCGGCTCGCCGGAGTCGAGTACCTCAGTTTCGAGCGTAGATTGTCCAATGACAACGCACGTTCCGTGGGCAGAAAAATCAGGAGAAAGCTCGAGCCGGTCATCAACTGATCGAATCCGCCGTCGAAGTCTTGCCACATGGGCGTAAAAACGACGAAAACAACCCAGAATAGATAATTGGCTACCGCTGCTCTTCGGGTATGGTAGCCTAGCACCAGGCACACCGCGATAGCCGCCCATACCAGGAGAAAAAAGTGCAATATCGGAGAGGCCCTATCGAAAAAAGGCACTGGGTCAAAAATGAGGTGTCGAAAATAAAATAAGAAAACGATTTCCTGAAGTATGACTAACGAAAAACCAATTCGGAAGGCACCGAGACCGACAGCGGGAACTTGTTTGACGAGTCCTTTCTCGACTAAGGTTTTCAATTTGCGATACATTGCTTAAATACTTTGACTGGATATTATTAGCAGGTTTTGAGTAATAAAAAACGATCCAATTGGACAGGATTATTAGGGTTTCAGTCGAGAGTGGAGCGGAGGGAATAAAGTTGAACGCTAGGAATTTGTTATAGATCGAAATCGACGAATGCGGTTCAGACAAGCTCTGTCAGTTGCCGCCGGCGTAAGCGAATAGACATCCCCCCGCAGGGATCCGAACACTGTATCATGATTCCGGACCGGCGCTTTGATCCAAGTCAGATAAGTCCGAATCGATCCCCAAAACGCCATGGTATCGTTACCGTCACTCGCTTTGTTCGCTCGAGCCAATGAATTCGTCCGCGAGCGCTCTATTCCCGGCCGGAACAACCAAAGTTCAAAATGTCCCGGAACATGGCCGATTTCCCGGACCAAAAAGAATCTTGTCCCTGGTTGCGAAAACGGATCACTGCAAATTGTAATGTTTCCCTTGCGGAATTAACCACGTTTTGCTGCTTGATCGGCGCGAATTGCGCTGAGTTCTGCTTGCCAACAATCCACCGAAGCGTTGGGAATGTCTCCATGAAAAGCTAAAACCATCCACGCACCTCGAATGTGGAGAATTCTTCAGCTGGTACTTCATCGATGACTTCAACTGAATCAACTCGTGCCCGAGGAGGACCACTCTCACACCAGTCCAGAAACTCGGCGATCCGTTGCGACTCACCTTCCGCAAGAATTTCTACGCGACCGTCGGGAAGATTTCGCACCCACCCCGTAAGCCCAAGAGATACCGCCCGATCACGCGCGGTCGCCCGGAAAAACACCCCTTGCACCAACCCCGCTACAAAAACGTGAACCCGCCTGGTCACAGGTATACCTCCAAGCATTCAAAGCGTAATGAGCCAACAATGATGAATCCGCGGATTGCGCTCGAAGTCCTTAGGGATCGTCTGCCGACCGATATCCTCGAGCTTCATACCCGCCAGGGCCTCAGTATCGAGTTTGAATTTCCGGTAATTGGTGGAAAAAACCAAAGTCCCGTCCGGTGCCAGGAGTTCGGTGCATTTTTTTATCAGCATGGCATGATCCCGCTGAACATCCCAGGTTTGCCGCATTCTCTTGGATGTGGAGAAGGTGGGCGGGTCCAGGAAAATCAAATCGAAGCGCCGCTTCTCTCGCAATACCTGATCGATCCATTCGAGACAATCTGCCTGTATGAACTCGTGGCGGCTGCCATGAAGGCCATTCAGCTCGAGATTACGCTTCGCCCACTCCAAATAGGTGCGGGACAAATCCACGGTGGTGGTCGAGGCCGCCCCGCCTTGGGCCGCGTACACCGAAGCGGTTCCGGTGTAGGCGAAGAGATTGAGAAAACGTTTGCCCGCCGCTCGATCTCGGATCATCCGCCGGGTAATGCGATGGTCGAGGAATAGCCCGGTATCGAGGTAATCCTCGAAATTGACCCAAAATTTCAATCCACTCTCCTCGACCACATGAAACTGCCCAGTCTCGGCTTGCTTTTCGTATTGCGCTAAGCCTTTCTGCTTACGCCGAATTTTTAGGAAAAGCTGCTCTGGGGGGATTTCAAGCACTTGAGGAACGACCGCTACGGCATGGACCAATCGCATCTCGGCCTTGGCCGGATCGATGCTTGACGGCGCCTCATACTCTTGCATATGGACACAGGTGAGGTCGCCCTGATACACATCGACGGCTACGGCATATTCCGGCAAATCGGCGTCATACAGCCGATAGCACCGGATTCCGTTTTGCCGCGCCCAGCGTCCGAGATTCTTAAGGTTCTTGCGCAAACGGTTGGCGAACATTTCCGCGCCGCTGTCGGCCATATCCACAGCCTTGGCTTTGCGGACAATCTCGCGAATCTTACGTTGAGTTTCATTCAACGGCTCGGATTCGCGCGGGTTGAAAAAACGCTCCGGCTCAATGCCGAAATTGAACAGCCGGCATTCGAGCGCCCCGTTATAGAGCGTGTAATAGCGCCTGGCCCGTATCCCCAATTTGAACGCCAGTTCCGGATTACCGGTCAGTACGGCAGCCTTCCAGCCGACAAAATGTGTCTTGAGCACCGCGCCAAGATCAGTGTACAGCGGAACCAGCGTACTCGCCTCGCCCAAGCGCTCGCCGTACGGCGGATTGACCGCGATCAGTCCGAACCCGTGACGCGGCCGAACATCGGCCACGTCCTTCCGCTCCACGTGCACGTACCCCCTGAGCCCAGCGTGCTCGATGTTTTCCAAGGCGATGCGGATAGCTCGCCGGTCGATATCGTAGCCGACAATCGGCGGAAGTTCACGCAAGCCTCGCTCGGAGCGCCGTTGAGCGTCTTCCACGAGCTTCTGCCATAACATTCGATCATGATTTTTCCAGCCGAACAGACCGAAATAAGGCCGCAGCAAACCCGGGGCGAAATCGCCAGCCATGAGCGCAGCTTCGATAGGCAAGGTGGCCGACCCGCACATGGGATCAACGAAATGTCCTCCGTGCGCGGCGATCTCCGGCCAACCGGCGCGAAGCAGAATAGCCGCCGCCAAGTTTTCCTTGAGCGGAGCCTTACCGCCTTCCTGCCGATAGGCGCGTTTGTGCAGACTTTCCCCAGATAGGTCGATACTTACTGTCGCTACATTGCGATCCAAATAAACGTTCACCTGAAGATCGGGTCGGTCCGGACGCACCGACGGGCGTATCCCGTAATTTTCCCGGAAATAATCGGCAATGCCGTCCTTTACTTTTTGTGCGCCGAACATCGTGTGGCTGATCCTGGATCGGCTGGAGGCAAAATCCACGGCGAAAGTTGCCTGCGTATCCAGATGAGCGTTCCATTCGATGCGACGGATGCCTTCGTAAAGTGCTTCGGGCGTTGCGGCCGGAAAGCGTTCCAACGGAAGCAAAATGCGATTGGCTAAGCGGGACCATAAGCAGGCCTTGTAAGCCACTTCGAGGTCGCCGCCAAAGGCCACGCCCGCACGGCTTATTGCGACCTCTGCTGCCCCTAATGCCCTGAGTTCGTCGGCCAAAAGATATTCCATACCGAGCGGAACGGTCGCAAAAAAGCGCTGAAAATGAATCATCGGTCAGTGCTGGCTATAAGTGGACCGGAGGAGATCAGCTAGAGCTCGTAAAAAGTCCGAGCGATACACATTGGGACAATCGAACCCAAACAAGAGCCCTCTTTACTGGAAGAAAAAAGAAAACTCAGGATTGCTTACGCCATGCCCTGGCTGCCGACTCTCCGTTTGCAAGCACCGCTTCGGCGCGGCCGACAAACCCTCAATCGCTCGCCAATAACCTTTCGAGCGATGGTTGACAAGTCAGCAATTGCCGGCGGTAACGTGCCGCGGTTGTCTCTACGCGCCGAGCCACTCGCATCAACCACGGCTTGGACAGATAAGACTTGCGCCGAAACCCGCCGTGCCCCTCATGATACGCCAAGTATTGGTTGTAAGCGTCGGACTTTGAAATGCCGAGACTCTTGTAACTTTGATGCGCATACCAGCCGATGAAATCGACCACGTCTTCGAATTCATCCCGATCGGCGCTGCGGTTGCCGGTTTTAGTGCGGTACCAGTCCCAAGTTTCGTCCTTGACCTGCCCATAACCATAAGCTGATGACCGACGCCAGAGCGGCAGGATCCCCAAGAGACGATAGCGCGGCGGTCGCGCATCCTCGATAAAACTTGATTCCTGATTGATGATCGCCATCTGAATCGGCACTGGGATTCCCCAGCGCCGTTGTGCCTTCCTAGCACTCGCGTACCAATCCTCTTTTTCGAAAAATATTGAGCACACATCCGAGGGATTTTTCGGCGGGGCAGTTGCACAACTGGCCAGCACAGCTGCAAACAGGACGAAAAGGAGCGATCTTACAGGAACCTCGGCTGTTCCAGCATTTGCGAAACGCATCAGACGGCGGAGTTTTCGGAATGCATTTCCAGCTCGGGTCGAAGTGCTTTCCATGTCCAGTCACCGCTTGCGGTAAATTCCAAAACCGCGTCGTAGTAATCGAGACCGTCGTGCGCTTCCCCGAGATTAACGTAGCCAATCCGGTTCGCATTGAGAATATCGAGAACCTTACCGACTTGCTCCGTGCTCAGAGCCGTGTCGATGCGGTCCAAGAACGCGTATTTAGGTGAGGCCAACAGCAGCCGGCTGACGGCCACCAATTGCTGTTCGGCCAGGGACAGAATACTGTCCCAATCCTGTTCCGTATCCAGCCCGCCGGCTCTCGCAAGCACTGGTTCAAGATCCAAGGTGCGAAGCACGGTACGGATACGCGCATCGTCGACTACGAACTCCTGTCCGGTGCGAACCAATATTTCGCGAAGCGTTCCAGGCGGCAGATAGGGCCGCTCCGGAAGAAACATGATCTGGCCCAGATCCGGTCGTATGATCCGCCCCTCACCGACTTCCCAAAGACCAGCGGTTGCTTTGAACAAGGCTACCCTTGCAGTGTCGTCTTCGCCGTAAACCAGAAGTCTAGTTCCGGGCGGCACCGACACGGACAAATCCTTGACCACGATGCGCCCATCCTCGGGCGATCGTAGAGTCAAATGCTCGTACGCCAGCAACCCGTCGTTTTCGCACACTTCAATGGCAGCTGGAGCAACCGGTCTCTCGATACAAAGCAGGCATTCCGCGGTACGACGGTGATGGGCGCAGACTTCGCCGGTTGAAACAGGTGTATTTCGCGCTTGCTCGATCGCCTCCGCAAGCGAGCCGAGCCGGGCGATAACCGCGGCAAAGGAGGAAATGGATTGGAAATTCGTCACGATCACCGAGAATGCGCCAATGAGGTGCGCAAATGCCATGGCCGCCTGGGTGATCACGCCGAACTCGACATCCCCGCGGATGTAGAGAGGCGCCACGATCAGAGCGGGAATGATCTGAGTGAGATAGTTGTAGCCGGTGGTAAAGAACCCCAGATTCCGATGCACCACGACAATGCGGTAGAAATTGGCGATCAGTTCGTCGAGATGACGCAAAATCCTAGCCCTGAGGCGGCCCTCGCGGCGTAACAGCGCGATGGATTCGGCGTTTTCCCGGACATGAATGAGATCCGCCCGAAAGTTGGCTTCTTTATCGAGCTGGGTATAGTTCAATCCGACCAGGGAATAACCGAACTTAATCGTTAGGAAGGATCCGGCCAGGGCATATAACACCGCCACACCGAAAAGCAGCGGACTGATCGACCACATGACGCCCGAGAATGCTACAACGGTAAACGCGCTGTTGAGCAAGATCAACGTGAACGACAGCGTGGTTACCGTAAACGCTTTCACGTCGTCGGCAATCCGCTGATCCGGATTGGCGATCTCACCGTTTGCTATCAGCCGGTCATTGAGCCGGTAGTAGGTGGGATGTTCCAGATAGACGTTCACCAAGCGGCGCGTTAACCACTCCCGCCAGAGCAACCCCAAACGCTCTTCGGTGAAACGGTAGTAAACCGCAACCAGGGTGGATCCAGCCAAGACACCGAGATAGACAACGGCCATCCAAACAAAACCTTCCCGGTTTCGTTCCGCGATCGCGGTCATGAAATCGCGACCGACGTAGCTGTTCAGAACGTTGAGACCGTTGATTGCCAACAGGAACAGAATCAGGCCGACAAATAACATCACCGCCTTGCGGCCCACCTCAGACGACACGAAGCTCTTGATGCCGCGAACGAAACGAAGCCAAGTCAACCGGTTAATCTGTGAAAATTCTGAGCTCATAATGATTGTCTTTGTAATATCCGCAGCGGCGTGCTTCCCACCCGGTGTGCTGCCCCAAACAAGCGCGAACGGACCAGACAACCGAGATGCCGGGTCGGCTCTCGCACTTATAGACTGAAAGATGACATCCGATCTCGCTCAATTCGGCGCGCAGTGTGACGCAAGTCTCGTGTTGCCTGCAAGGGGAGCGCATGCTGCCGACATCTCAAGTTTCGTCGTATTTAGCCAAATTTGCCATCGTTGAAATGAGTCACTCGAAAAAGCTCACGGTTCTTTTTCGTTTGGGCTAACATTCGTAAACAGGAAAGGGAAAAACACAAGGCAGCTCGGTTGCGGCCTTTGCCGGCTTGTCAGTGATTTCGCATCATCGGCAATGACCCTAGGCCGTGGTTCCGGCGCGGCCGATCACGATTCAACGACGATTATCTGAATCGTTGGGATTCGATTCCCTGTCGCCAGCGAATCATAGAAATCGCATTTACGGGAGCACACCGTGAACCCGGAGGAACATGTTATGTCGACCACAGTTATCGAACGCGAGCTCAGCGAACAAACGTTCGCCGTCCTATGGAAATACGTGAAATACATCCTACGGATGCATCTCGCAGGCATCCTCGACGAAGTTGAAGCGCACAGCCAGGCGCAGAGTTCGAATCGCATCGAAAATGCGCCATGATTGACGATCGCGGCTTGTTTCGTCACGAAATTCGCATCGTTTTCGGCTAAATTTCGGACGCAAAGCGTACGCGTTTTGTTGAGCTGAGTCTTTCCCTGGCTCTGAGCGATCAATCGGTCGGAAAAGACTCGGAACGCATTGACCACCGGGACCCGAAATCGCCCGACGAGTCGCAGCGCGCGCAACGATCCCGAACAACCATGAGGCTCCTACAGACGCGCTGATTGAATCCCGCGATAGGCCCAGGGCCACCGGTGAGTACAAGCTGGTTAATGGCAGGCCTTTCCACTCGGCTCAGGACAAACCTGCCGAACGCTCTCCTGAGCCTGCCAAAAGCAGATGAATGGCCGCCACCTTAACTCCCAGCTTGCTTAACGAAGCGGTGAACGCACCGGGTACAACGACCGGCTATTCGAAACTCTGATGTCATCGGAGAAAAATTCCATCTCGGCGGAAATCATCCTGTACAGCTCCGATGTCCAAGGCGGCAGTCCGTAGCCGTTGGGATCTAGCGGTAAAACACGCGGGTCCCGTGGCGCGATGATCACCTTGACGTTTTCTGGCCCGACCTGTGCCGTCAGCACGAACAATTCTTCGATTGCCCTGTCGCCCATGGCAAGGCAGCCCGCGGACACGCTGTCGCCATGAATAAAAATATCCGAACCCGGATCGAAACGACCTTCGCGCTGAGCATGGAACCAATCGAACTCGTTCGGATAGTTCAATTTCATGGACAGGTGATAATTGCTGTTAGGGTTCAGCGCGACGATGCGGTATATCCCTTCTGGAACCTGCTTGTCCCCCTGTCTCAGCTTGGGTCCCGACACCCCGCTGGCCGCTTTGATATCGTAGTCACGGATGAACCGGTAATCCCCATCGTCCCGGGCCCAAACTTCGAGCTTTTTCTCCTGCTTCAGCGCAATAAACGTGAGCTTTTTAGGCGGATATGACACACCGGCGTTCTGGAAATAAGGCTTGAGCTCCTGCTCGACATAGCTGCCAAACAGGTCAAGCACGTCCTGCGTGGTCCGGTGACCCGGTTCAAGGATGCGCGGCGGCGGAAGCATGGACGATCGATCGATAGTCGGAATTGGAGATCGGCTGGCGACCGGCTGATGTTTCTTGACCACTCTAAACACTTGCTTCCCTCCCGTCTTTGCTGGCTTCTTGCCGGTTCCGGTGCATGATGCCAAAAAGGCAGCCGCCACCATCAACAACACGATAGTCTCGAATTTCAATTTCATACACTGGTCCCTCACAAAGAATCTCGCCTCCTTGGCTGCAAGGCTGTCAATCGATCGCATGCCGATTGTAAACCCATACGATTTCGACAAGAAAACGCCAATCCACGTCCCGACCTATCCTTTATATCGAACACCATGTTCTTTACCGCCTTATCGAAAATTTCCACAACTTTTAGGCTGATTCCGTCTGGTGCGAATCGTCGCACCGGCTCTACTGTGTGCAACCCCAATCAATCGATGTTGTCTGGTTCAAAAAACACCCATTTCACTTGAGGAAACGCCGTCTTCAAGCTCGCCTCACAACGGTTGATATCAGCGATCATATCGTTGGTCTCGGCTACCCGACGCATCTTCGCCTTCACCGCCACCATCACGTCGTTGCCGAGTTGCAGGGTAATCAGATTGAAAATCTGCGCAACTTCCTCACGCTTGTCCAGATGATTCCGTATGGCTTGCTTCATTTCGGGCTCGACGCTTTGGCCGATCAACAACTCCGAGACCTCGACGCCTATGCCCACCGCAACCAGCACCAGTAGGGCGCCGATCACGATACTGCCGGCGGCGTCATAAACCGGATCGCCGGTTACCATGGCCAGCCCCACCGCGACCAGAGCGAACACCAGACCCGCCAAAGCCGCGACGTCTTCGCCCAATACCACGATTAGCTCACTCTGTCGGGTTTCGCGGAACCAGCGCAAGATTCCACGAGTGCCTCTAGCTTTGTTGACTTCCTGGAGACACCCATAGAGCGAGACGCTTTCCATGGCGATGCTGAACACCAGAATCCCTATGGCTAGCCACGGCGACTCCAGCCCCTCGTGCGACTCCAGCTTGTGAATGCCTTCATAGATCGAAAACAAGCCGCCCATGCTAAAGAGTATCAGCGCGACAATGAATGACCAAAAATAAATTGCCTTGCCATATCCCAAGGGGAAGTCGGGCGAAGGTGGACGTTTCGCCCGCTTTAGGCCGAGAATCAGCAAACCCTGGTTGCCGCAATCGGCAAATGAATGTATGGCCTCCGCCAGCATGGAATTGGATCCCGTGTAAATCGCGGCGAACAGCTTGGAGGCGGCGATGGCCCCATTTGCGCCTAAGGCGAACAGGATGGACCTCAGCGAATCGGCTTGATGCGACATGGATATTCTGGTGGGCGTTTCTTGTATCGAAATCGTGAAAAAAGCATAGCATCCCCCCGCTCAGCCCCCATTCTTACCAGAGTGGCCAAAACGAACCGTTCGCAGGCGCGATGGCTCCTGCGAATCCTACCTCGCAGCACAAGGACGCTACCGATGGACCGCCGAGTACCTATCCCCTAAAAACACGCGTGACGGGCGGAACACGGCGGCTTCCGCAATCCCGCCCGCCGCAATCTTATTCCAGATTGGCGTGCCTGGTACGCATCTGTTCTTCGGGGATCTTCTTGGTGTGGATGATGTGGGCTATTGTTGCCTCCAAGAACATCAGCGTCGATAGCTCGAAGGTCGTTCCCATCGGCATTCCAACCACTCTTCGATACTGCTCCGGCGTTCCGATCCGGAACACCACATCGGCCAAATCACCGATCGACGAACTGTCTTTGGTGGTAATCAAGGCGATATTGGCGCCCATCTCCTTCGCGCGTTTGGTGTACGCCAACATCGTCTCGGTTTCGCCGGACCCGGAAATGACGATGAACAAATCGCCCTTTCGAATGCTGGGAGTAACGACCTCGCCAACGATGTAAGCATCGTAACCACCGTGCATCAAGCGCATACCGAAGAACTTAGCGACCAAGCCGGACCGCCCCGCGCCTGCGATAAAGACGCGTGAAGCCCGATCCAGCATCGCTGTCAGCCTTGCCTGGTAACTGGCGTCGGTAGACTCGAGTACGCCCGCAAGCTTCGACATGATGAATTTATGATGCTTGCCTTCGACCAGGTCGCGAATCTCGCGCGCGGCATCGGCAGGTGAAGGAGCACCATAGATAGCAGCACCGACAACAATGATGTCGGCCCCCGTTTTCACGACCTGGCGAACGGTCGATTGGTTTATTCCTCCTGCGACGGATACTCGGACCGGCAGCTTCAATTTCGAGATCGCCTGCAAGTCAGCGAACGGCGTTTGCCCCGCCGCCTGCGCATCGAGTCCCGTGTGCACGCCGATAATATGGGCACCTAGCTTGGCCGCATCCTGCGCGCACGCTACCTTGTCCGGCACGTTGATGAGATCGACCTGAACCTCGGCATTATGCGCGTTAGCCGCCTTGACCACGCCGGCGATGGTCGCGCGACCGGACACGCCGAGCACCGTGCAGATATCGGCACCCGCAGCGAAGAAAGGCGTCGCTTCATACTCGCCGGCATCCATGGTCTTGAGGTCGACGAGAATCAGCTTGTTCGGAAACCGTTTTTTCAGCTCCGTAACCAGACCGATACCGTTATGTTTGATACACGGCGTGCCGATTTCGAAGATATCGACATACGGCGCAGTTTGGCCCGCCAGCTTTAGGGTTTGATCGACGTCCAAAGAGTCCAACGCCAATTGTAGTAATGGTCTTGCCATGAATCTGTGCTCCGACTGCTTATTGTTGGTTTTCATCTAGGCGCGCGGGCTGTCGGTCGGCCGCGATCCGCCCCGGCGGATACGAATGGTGGTCACCGGCCGATTCCCCCCGTCGCAGGACTGACTATGCTAGCAGAGTGTCGATCCTCAGCAAGATGGAAAGGCGGGCGATGATCCCCGGGTATTCACGATGATCATGCTGGCCGTTAGGATCGCATTGCTCCGCGCATATAGCAGCGATCCTCCGGGACCTCGTCGTAGTCGCCGCGCAGGAAGGCTTCGCAGTCGGTTAGAGTGCTTTCCAAAGGCACGGAAACGCCCTGAATGCCGGTATGTTCGGCGACTATGTGGAACGGCTGACTGAGGTAACGCTGAAGCCTGCGGGCTCGAAGGACCACACGCCTATCTTTTTCGGAAAGCTCCTCGATGCCCAGCATCGTGATGATGTCCTCCAGTTCCTGATAGCGTGCCAGGTGCTCGCGTACGGCCTCGGCTACGACGTAATGGCGGTCCCCTAGAAAATAGCGGTCCATCATCTTGCTGCCGGATAGAAGGGGATCGACGGCCGGATAAATCCCTTTGGCGGCCTGGGCACGCGACAGGATCACGCTGGTGTCAAGATGGCCGAGAATGGCATTCACTGCGGGATCGGTCATGTCATCGGCCGGAACGTAAATCGCCTGAACCGAGGTGATACCGCCGCGACGCGTGGATACGATGCGGTCCTGAAGCTCCGCAACCTCGCTCAACAAGGTCGGTTGATAGCCCACCGTAGCCGGCATGCGTCCGAGCAATCCGGAAACCTCGCTGCCCGCCTGTACGAATCGAAAGGCGTTATCCATGAGGAACAAAACCTCTTTCCCCATAGCATCACGCAGATATTCCGCATAAGTCAGCGCCGTGAGGCCGACCCGGAATCGAACTCCGGGCGATTCGTCCATCTGTCCGAAAACCAGCACCGCATTACCCAAGACACCCGTGTTGCGCATTTCGTGCCACAGCTCATGCCCCTCGCGGATGCGCTCCCCAACCCCGGCAAACACGGAAACGCCCTGGTGCAGGGCGACGATGGCGTGCATGAATTCCATGATCAATACTGTCTTGCCGACACCGGCCCCGCCGAACAAACCGGTCTTTCCACCTCGCACGAAGGGACATAAGAGATCGATGACTTTGATCCCGGTCTCCAGTATATGGCTGGCGGGAACGGTCTCATGAAGCGCGGCCGGGGGCGCTAAAACCTCCCGGAACTCAAGGTTCGGCAGCGGTGCGCCGCCATCCAGTGGAGCACCGAAAACGTTCAGGAGCCGTCCCAGGCATTCCGGCGATACCGGCACGCGCAAGGCGCCCCCGGTATCGTAGACCGACATGCCGCGCCGCAGCCCGGCCGTTCGGTGCAAGGTGATCGCCCTCAGCCGGGTCGGATCGAGATGCTGATGAACCTCGAATACATAACGTTCGTCATCGATCGCTGCATACAAAGCTCGATGCAAAGGCGGCAGCGCTTCGCAGGCAATATCCACCACCGGACCGTAAACCTCGGCGATATGGCCGATGGGTGAAGGCGTGACTTGTGTTTCCGGAGTGCTCATTGCGACTTTACGCTTGATGTTCCGATCGATCCGCTGACCGAGATCCTTATACCAGCAATTCGCCCCATTCGTTCGCCCTTAGACTGCCGAAGGATCCCCCGGACTGCCAGGATAGGCTGCATCCGCTGAGCTGCCCGATCGGTTCCCGCCGGTTGAGCAACCGCCTTGTCCCGAAAACGCCCCCTGTCCCTCATTCGAGTTACCCCAAGCTGACGCCCCTAATCGTGCGGCTTGCTGCGCTAGCCTAGCGAGACCAAAGTAACGGCCAAAGATTGGGGGAGCCGTCACAATGAAGCTCCTCGTTTGACGTCACACTGTCGTAGGAGGGTTGTCCCGTGGACGAGCAATTCGAAGGTGAAGTGATGCAGGACCTGGCCGGGGAAACCACGCCACAGTCGGCCGAGGACATGTTCGAGGAGGATGCCGCCGAAGAAGAGGACGCTTTCGAGGAGGACGGCATGGATGAGGATGCCATGGTCGACGAAACCGACGGCTTCGAAGAAGGCGAAGAAGATTATCTCGAGGACGATGGATTCGAGGACGGATTCGACGAAGCGGAGGACTCCGGAGATGAGTACTACGAAGACGAAGCCGATCTAGCTGACGAGCTGGAAGAGGTAATGGCCGACGCGCTCGATGCCGATGACAGCGACGAATTTCTCAGCCGGCTGATCGGAGGCATCCGCGGCATAGCCGGCGTGGTGGGGCGCGGCGCCCGCGCCGTCCGACGGGCCGCCGGCACTGCCCGGCGCGTTGCCGGCCACGTCCAGACCGCCGCGAGAGGCGTGCAGGGTCTGGCAGGCGCGATCGCCGGCGGCGGTCGCAGGCCGCGCCGCAGAGGAACACAGATCCGCCCCCGGCCGGGAGGCATGCCGGGAATGCCGGCCGGGCTGCCGAATCTCTTGAGCCAAATACTGCCGATGTTGCAGCAGCATGCCGCTCAAGGTTCCAACGAGATGGACGTATTCGAGGACCTGGCGGATTGGTTCGAAGACGAAGGCGTTGATGAAGCTCTGCCGGTGATTGCCGGCGTGGCGGCCCGTGCCGCGATCCGCCCGATCGTAAGACGCACCGGCACCGCGGTAGGACGAACGGCTGCGCGCCAGGTGGTAAGGAGTGCGACCCAGGCGGCGCAAACCCTGGTCCGCCGCCAGGGACCGCAAGCCGTTCGTGCACTGCCCCGCATCGCCCGTAGCGTAGGCCGAGCCGCCGCACGCCCCGCAGCCGTGGCCCCCGCCTTACGGAGAACCGCTGCGCGCGTCGCGGCTCGGCCCGTGCTGGTGCAAAGCCTGTCTCGACCGCTTCCCGCGGCCGGCGGGAGTTTCGTGGCCCGGCGTCGGCTTCCTCGGCGCGTGGTGCTGCGCGGACCCGTGGAAATCGTTATCCGCCGCTAACGCCTGCGGATTGCGAACGTTTCAATGCAATAACCGAGGTAACAGCCATGAGTTTCGAAACCGACCTGATGGACGATCTCTTTTACGATGAAGCGGAAAGCCCTGCTCGTGCCTATGACGAGTTCGACGAGTTCGAGGACGACGAATTCGACGAATTTGAGTCCTGGGACGAATACGACGCCTATGATCTGGGCGACGAGGAGATGCTCGACGCTATGGAGGAGGCGGTAGTCGACGCGCTCGAAGCGGAAGACGCCGACGAGTTCTTCCGGCGTTTGGCGCGCGGCATAGGCCGGGTAGCGCGCGGCGCGGTCCAGGTTGCCCGGCGGGCAGCCCCGGTGGTGGGCCGCATCGCCCGCAATGTTGCGCCCATCGCCAGCGCCATTCCGCTGCCATGGACCCAAGCCATCGGCCGTGTAGCGGGAGTGGTGGGCCGTTTGATGGCCGACGAAGCCGACGAATTCGAGGCGCTCGACGAGATGATCGACCTGGCCGATGAGGAGGACAGCATCGACGCCGCAGCCCCCGTCATCGCCGGACTCACCATTCGGCGGACCGTTCCCGGGGTATCGCGGATGTCACGGCCCGCCCGCAGGCGCTTGGTGCGGAGCGTCACCCAGGCCACTCGAACCATCGCCCGGCGCCAGGGACCCCAGGCGGCCCGAGCCGTTCCGTCGGTCGTCAGAGCGGTGCAGCGGGGTGTCCGTCAACGCCGCATTCCGGCCCAGGCGGCCCCCCGGGCGATCCAGCGCACGGCTCAACGCGTCGCTCGCAGTCCGCAGGCTGTACGCCGGCTATCACGCGCCGTGCCCGTGGTAGGCAGGAGAAGCACCGGGGTGACCTGTCCCAGCTGTCGTCGACGCCGGCGCTTCACTCTACGCGCTCCGGTAACCATCAGCATCCAAGGGCGATAAGCTAGGAGCGCGCGGGGTACGGCGTCATGGTGACACGGACATTTCTGGCAGTAAAGATTCGGGCACTGGCGGCACGAGCCCGCCGTCTAGCCCGGATCGACCCCGAATCGGTGGGCATCCGTCCACAGGACCGGCTATACGCACCTTCCACCGCTCACTTCCGTGCCGCCAACCGGCGTCTCGCCACCATCGATGCCGAGGTCGAACGGCGTCTAAGCCATCTCCAGGAGACTTGGCGCAGCGTGCCCATGCAGCGTGTTTTGATCGACATCGCCCTGGTGGAGCGGGAAATCGATCGGGCACGCCGGGCCTTCGGACTGTTTTTCGAAATCTTCAGCCAGCGCGGATCGATGTTCGCTCCTGCGCTGGCCGCCCACGACGTCATCGCGGCGGATTGCTACCGCGCTGTGCGCGAGGCGGCACCCTATATCTTCCGGGGGCCGCTGCTCAAGCCCCTGTGTTACATGGAACACGGCTTTTCGCCTGCCACCATGCGCCGCGGAGTCCAGCTCAACCGGCTGCTAGGCGAGCCCAACCCCTTCCCCATCGTGCGCATTCCCTGGGATAGGGACAACCCTTGGCAGGCGGTGTTCTTACACGAGGTTGCCCACAATCTTCAGGCGGATCTCGGCATCTGGCAGGAGAACCGTCAGGCGGTGATTCGGAGGCTGCTGCGCAGCAGCGGCGACCCCGGCATCACCCGTATCTACGGGCGCTGGCACAAGGAAATTTTTGCCGATCTCGCCGCGATCTTATTGGGCGGACCTTCGGCGGCCTTCGGCATGGCGAACTTCCTCGCCCATCCCGCGCCCCGCACCCTAACCTACCGACCAGGCGGCGCTCACCCGACCGCTTATTTGCGCATTCACATATTGGCCGAAATGCTGAGACGCCTGGGCTTCCGCAAGGATGGCGAATTACTGCGTGCGATCTGGAAACGGCTTTACGACCCGCGAAGATTCCATAGGCTTCCGGTGCGTCTTCTGGCCACGTCCGAGCAGCTGATCCCCCACGTAGTGGATGAAATCGCTTTCCAAACCCGACGCAATCTGGCGCAACGGGCGCTGGTAGACGTTATCCCGTTTCGCCCTGAAGACGAGCGCGCCATTCGTGACGGCGTCCGAGTCTTAGTCCAAGGCAGCGTTCCGCAGGATTTAGCGCCCCGCCATCTGGTCAGCGCTGCGAGCTACGCGCTGGCACAAGGGCGCATCGCGCCGGATACGCTAGCCACTCGGGTCATTCGCCATTTGACCGAATCCAGCCGAGGAGGCAGCGCTTCACTAACACGTGTGCCCCAGGCGGCATGACGGAACGATCTGAATGAATAGACGAGGTGAAAACCATGGCATCCCCATCGAGCAATCCGTTTTACGGTAGTTCCGCCGGCACCACACCCGCCAATAGCGGCTATCAGCGCCTGGCTCTGGACAACTTGATCCGGCGCGAACTCAAGGTCAGCGATCCCAACGATCCCCAGCAGATCGCCAATGCCCTTCTCGAGCGTTTCAAGGACGACCCGCGCGCCAAGGCGATCAGCCAGGAGGCGAAAGGACTGCCCTTCTTGCTGTCCACGTCGACGAACTTCGTACCGATGGTACAGGCGGCCACATCGTCCGACGCTGAATTACAGCAGGCTAAAAACGACGTAGAGAGGGATCTGCAGGAACTCCTCACCAACCCCTTGTTGAAAGACATAACACCTGAGATCCAAGGCTGGGCTCAGGCGCTTAGAACAGCTATCCAGGAGGGAACTACCGCAGCACGTTTCGCGCTTGACCCGAGACAACGAGACAAGGCTTTTGCCATTCGACGGCAGCTGGGTGATTACGCGCGTCTGGCACGCTTGGTCGGAGCGCTGACGCCCACCATGAGTCTGTCCTATCGTAAATTTGCTCAGAGCCTGGACGAAGTTGCTGCGGTGATCCTGGTGATTATGGGTGAGTCCTTGGCGAATGTCGGCTTCAACGGCGGGCGCTTCTTATTGCAGACGCCTTATAGCGAACTCCAGGTCCGCCGCGATGCCGTCATCTATGCGTTGCGGAACCTGATCGGCGCAACTCAGGAAGCCTATGGGCCCAATGACTGGCCACGGGGTTTGGATGCCTATCGCAATTTGTTCAGGATTCTCGAGGAGCAAGGGCATGGAGACTTGCGCTCGCTGCTGCTGGAACACGAACTGGTCCGCATCATGGACGAACTCATTCAGCGCGCTTCTCACGGCAGAACCGAGGGATTACGCGCCCTCGGGGCGACTGCCCAGGTGGATTTGGAACGCTTCCGTCGCCTCGTGATCGTTGGCCGCCAGGCCGTAAGTCCAGAATCCCCACCATTGACAGCGTTCCTCGAAGCGCTCGCACTCTTTGCCGATGCTTTCGAGAGTTCAGGCGGATTCCGCCTGATGCGTATCGCAAGACCACCCATTCTCTTCTATGGTCTCTACGGAACAACCACTATGGGGGATGCCGACCGCACGCTGTTGGACCTGATCATCCAGCGCGGTTTATTGGCCGACGAGTTGGATTGCTTCATGCAGTGTGGCTGCAATCCGAAAAGCGTGCGCTACCAAATCATTCTCGACAAGATCCTCTACGATGTGGATAGAGCGATCGATCTCTATGCGGTGGGCAAGCATACGTTCGGCGCGCCTGAGCGTCGCGCCGCCGCGTACAGCTATTTGATTGAGCATTTCCTCGACACCGACTCCCAGACCGCCGACGATACCGGCCCTGATAAGTACCGCCTTCCTACTTCCCTGAGCAACGATACTCCGCCAGGAATTCTGCAGGTTATCCAGGCTAAATTGCGCCCGCCATTGCCTGTTACAGACCCATCCACCGCGAGAGCGGTCAATGAATTGACTGAGTTTGCTAACGACATCCAATCCACGCTCAAAAATACAGGGTTGTGCGAAGAATCTCCTAACCTCTGCGAAGAAATCGAACTTTATATCGATCGATTAGCCACCGATCGACAGAACGGGCTCATTACGATGGACAATCTCACGGCACTCTACAGCTTGTCAAGTCCCGCAAGATCGTAAACCTTCTTTCGAAAAAGATGAGGATGGGACAGTTGCCAGTTTTTGAGAGCCTGGATCGGGGTGAGATGGCCTAAGGCCTTTTGGGGAATGTGATGATTGTACAGCTCGACATAGCGGTGCAGGGTGGTGTCCAGATCGGCGGTTGAATCGAAGTGATGGGTTTGCAACACCTCCTCGATGCGGCCATTGAAGCGTTCCACCAGGCCATTCGTTTGGGGCCGGCCCGGCGGAATCAGGCGATGTTCGATGCCTTGTTCAGTACAGAGGCGGTCAAACTCATGCGTCCCCGAGGGCTGCCGAGTTCGGGTCAGGAAACGGTCGGTAAACTCCGAGCCGTTGTCGGTCAGGCATTTCTGGATGCGGAAAGGCGCGGCCTGAATCACCGCTTTGAGGAAGTCCTTTGCGCTTAAGGCGGAGCGGTTGGGCTTGAGGGCGACATAGACCCAGCGGGTGGCGCGGTCGATGGCGACGAACAGGTATCGGCGGGGTTCGCCGTCGATGGCGGGCAAGTACTTAACATCCAGGTGAAGGAAGCCGGGCTCATAGGCCTTGAAGGGTTTGACCTTCGCCTTCTCTGTAGGCGGAAGCAGGGTCTTGAGGGACGCCACCCCGTGGCGGCGCAGGCAGCGGTCTAGCCCGGAACGGGACACGGCGGGATTGAGAAATTCCCGGGTCACGGCCAGGAGATCATCCAAGGGGAGGAGCAGAGCTTGGCGGAGGTAGACCACGATGGCTTCCTGGGCGGGCGTGAGCGTGGTTCTGAGGGTGTGGGGCCGGTGTGAGGCATCTTCGACCGAGGAGCGGTGTTTCCACTTGCGGACGGTCGTTCGGCTAATGCCATGCTTTTGGGCCAAGGCGCGCTCGCTCAACGTGGACGCTTGAATGGCCTGCCGAACGGCCGGGGTGGTACGGGCGTTCTTATGAAGACGAATCTGCATGGAGAGAAACCTCACTTGGACGAACCGAATATCTCCTGGAGAAGGCTCCGGGCTTCGAACAGAGCATAACTCCTTCTCGGTAAATAATCACACGAGACGCGACACTTATTGAAGAAGCGAAAGAGGACATCATCAAGGGCTTCAACTCCAAACCTTCGCCAAACGATGTAACGCAAGAAGCTTTTGACTGCATTCGAATACTCAGTCAAATCCAGGACCTGGTAACCGATAAGGAGTTTGTTCTTGACACAAACAATGAGACCTTGACAAAACTCCGGTGCAGCAGCGCCTATAACACCGCTTTTAACCAGCTATCGGAATCCGAAGCGATTCAAAACAGATTCCAGAATGCGTTTAGAGACTTTAAGACAGACGAATTTACCGAACGAGCGAAGCGTTTAATCGAAATTCTTGGTTTGTACAACGATTTGATACGAACTTTCGCCTCCGAGCGATCCGGCGGGATTATATGACGATATGACTTCTTACCAAGGAGCCAGCCATGAGCTTCAACACCACTGAAACCATTCAAAGGTTATGGGAGTCGTTCCTCAGGGAGCAATTGGCCGCGCTTCCGCCGGAGGAACGCCAGCAGTACGAGCAGCAGTTCGAAGACCGTTTCGGCGATCTGCTGAAAAAAGCGGCCAACGGCGAAGAGCGAGACGCCTTCCTGGACCTGATCGGGTTCGGCGGCAAAGGACCAGTGGAATTCGGAGACCTCTCCTACCCTTATATCCAGCCGGATTTCGACGATTCGGTGGTGCCCAGCCAGCTCCATGCCGCCGCCGAGCTGTATTACATCTACCAGCACGAGCGCATGAAAATTTTCCAGGTGGTGGACGTGCTGCTCCGGCTGTTCCGACTGGGCAGGATGCGTATCCAGCGTGGTCCCGGCGCCCGCGGGCTGTATCTCTTGGAGAAATGGAAACCGCTCCGCTACACCCAGCGGGATCGCATGATAGCGTATCGGCGCGCGTTCAATTACGGCACGGCCCAGGCTCCGGCCGGCGCCATCGTGAACCAGAATTTCCACCGACAGTTGGTGGGCTTCATGGTGGCCGTGTCGCAATACTTCCGCGATCTCTTGATCGGTGAGGTGATCCGTGGCGGGCAACTCATCGAGCAGCGGCCGTTCGGATCTGTCGCCACAGTACAGCGCATAGGACTGGACCTTCGCTACGCACTGGACCGTTGCACCTACGGCAACATCTTCTCGCTGACCATGGAGACCGGCCATTACCTGAAGTCCGTGTTGCAACTCCTGGACGCGCCGGATATCAAGAAAGCGTTCGACGCCAACACCAAATGGGATGTGGTGGAAATCGTTTCCAACCGCTATCTCGGCGGCATTGCTGAACCCTCCCAGCGCGCCAAGATGGCGGAAAGCGGCCGGCGCATCCTGCAGTTCATCGCCGACAACGATTTCAAAACCGCCATCGATCCCATCCTGTTCCAGTCGACGATCCGCCCCATGGGCGCTCATGCTGAAGCCTGGATAGCTGCCTATCGGATGACGCCGGAAGGAAGAGGATTCTCGGGTGTTACGCCCGCTTTACGAAACGTGTTGGGTGTGCAGGCCGCCGCAGGGGCGGTGGTGTAACCCAAAGGCAAGAGGTACAACATGGGCCGCTCGGAGGATCGGTTGGACCTTCTTGAAACCATCGACAGCCGGGACGAAATGACCGACTTTGACGGTTTCCTCGAGGCATACTCCGTCGACGAGGCCGACAAACCTCAGTTCGACATCCTATATCAGCTCCGGCGGGTACTCGATCCGATCGGGAATCGAGACAGCCAGGAACATAGCATAACCGACGGACGAGGTCGCCCGGTCTATGGCTCGCGGAGCGCAGTGGGACCGGTAGTTGACCTCCATTACCGGACCGGTAAGGGCACGCGAATGAATCTGGAGGTCGATCTCGATTCCCAAAGCCAACGACAGCATCGGCGGGAGCATTTGAGGGCGATGCAAACAGCCTATGAGCGATGGATACGAGGCGGCCAACGGGGACGCAATCCCATGGAAGGCTTGGCGAGCATCTTCGTCTCCGCCCAAAAACCAACCCGACGCGGGCAGGCCGGGAGAATCACGGAGGTGCGTCAAGTACAGTATCGCGCAGGGCGCGACGGAAGGGTACGCCCTGTAACCACCGGCTGGGTGCGCCAGTCGGGCGGCGCAAGACCGGAAATGATTGCCCGGCACCCAATCTTTTCGGTCCTCGGCCGTTTACCGCCAATACGGGCGAGAAGCTTCGATGCTTTCGGGGAGCTCTCTCCTATAAGCCCGTATTTGGGTTAAGAGAGGCGTCATCGGCAGCGTTAATACGCTGCATTTTATTTGCCGGAAGCCTATCCAGAGCTCAAGGAAAGCTGTCATGTCTCATCGAACGACCGATTCATCAGCCCTGGGCACTCGGCAGGTGGAATCCTCCCCGACTCGAATGGGAGAGGCGGCGCTGGTTAAGTTCCAACTGCGTGACGTGGTGTTCTTCACCCTCGATCCCGCGGACGATAGGTCAGAACAGGGTCGGTTGGACCAGATGGGCATGTCTTTGGGGTTGCACGGGCAGGAATTCCGGCGTTTTAGCCATAGCCCCAACACCGCGAGCGGCCCGACCTTGGGTGATGCACCCGATCCGCTGTCGGCGCTTGACGGAAAGAGTCTTTATTTTAAACAAGCGCGTGCGATTTGGCGTTTATGAGGCAAGGGAACATGGTCGCGGCATTCCAGGAATTACAGGTCAAACTCACCCCTCGTCGCTGGTCCTGCGTGATCGATCCGGCACTGGCGTTGTCGCCCCAAGGTCTAGCGGTGGTCAAACGGCTCGGCGAATTCGTGGACACCTGGATTCCGCGAGAGATGTGGCACATCCTGGACAATACCCATTTCTACCTGCGGCAGCCCCGGACATTGACCAGCATCCAAACGCGCGAATTCTCTTCGGACGGTCCTACAGCATTCGATGAACAGCAGCTCGTCTCGGCTCTGCGCGAATGGGAGCGCCTACGCTTCAACACTGACCTGATCCGCTTGAAAATGTTCTGGATCGGCGATGGATTGAGCGAATCTTTTTTGCCACAGGACGCAGATGCCGACATCGTGTTTCGGTACGAAAGCCTGAACGATTCCCTGGACGCCCGGCTGCCTACCCGCTCGACGCTGGATGCGGCCTTCTGCGATACCGTGGCTCTGTCGGCCGCGTTGCCCTCGTCCTTTATTCTGACGCTGCAACCCTCGGCCACTGGAACACCGGAAATTTGCCGGGCGCTGGAGACTTGGGAAATCCCCTGCAAAGAACTGGACGAAAGCGACGAGCTGGTCGCGCTGGAGCGACACTATTTGCGGGAACTACTGGTTTCGTCCGGACTCGCAGGCATCTGTTGGGCCGGGCTTCGCCTCGCCGTGCTGCACCTCGTCGCTCCGGGCGCGCACCTGGTACCCAGTCGCGCGGAGCCGGATGATTCCTTCGCGGGCGAACTTCTGGACGACAACAGAGAGGTCGAGGTCTCAGAGTCCGATTTTTGGCGCGGAGCCAAGGCCTTTTGGTACGCCCTCAACAGATGAGGTATCAGACACCATGTCCGAGCCGAACCCAAACAGCCTGCGCTTGAACCTATCGGACCTGGTGATGGTCGCTGTCGCCGGACAGATTGCCCATCCCATCGGTGCGGCCAACCCCTATCGCATTGGAAACGACGGAGTGCCGCGGGTGCTGCCCGCCACCGGAGGCATCGTGATCAACCGACGCATCGGCGACCGCTGCGTGGGCCTGGCCGGCGATCACATCGAACCGGGCGTGGCTTTGCACAACAACCAGCGCGAGGTGGTCGGCGACCGGAGCGGTCCCAACCGGGCGCTGATCACCTACGCCTGCGTCGGCAACCGGGCAAGGGTAATCAGCGGTCCCTGCACCGGCCACTGGGGTCTGGTGACCGGCAAGCATGGCGGCATCGATCATGTGCTGGTGGACTTTCCGACCGAAATACTGAGACGCCTAGCCATCGGCGACCGTGTCCAGATCTATAGCTTCGGACTGGGAATGAGTCTCCTCGATTACCCGGACATCACTGTCTTCAATTGCTCGCCGGACTTACTTAGACGCTGGGGCATCAAAGAACGAGAAAGCTACATCGAGGTACCGGTAACCCACCGCTTTCCGGCTCGCATCATGGGTTCCGGCCTTGGCAAGAACACTGTGTGGCGCGGCGAATACGATATCCAGTTGTTCGATCCCGAACTACGTCGACGCTATCGGCTCGATTCCTTGCGATTCGGCGACTTGGTGGCGATCACGGATGCAGACACGCGCTTTGGCCCCAGTTACAGACGGGGCCGAATCACCATCGGGATCATCGTCCACGGGGATAGCACGGTTAGCGGCCACGGGCCGGGTGTTACACCATTGCTGACTGGCGCAAACAGCCGAATCCGACCGGTGCGCAATCCGCGTGCGAACTTGGCCGCATTGTTTGATATTCGTCGTCCGACAACCCAGACCCGCTCTCGAACCTTGATCGAACGGCAGCAGACCGCTTTCAGTGCCGTTCTTAGAAAACCCGTGGCATCGACCGTAAAACGTAAATATCTCACTGAATGAAAATGTGCTTTGAGTAACTGTGAGTAGAAAACGTACAAACTTCAGCACACGGGCTCAGTCCTTAAAAGCGACCGTTCCTTTCCGTTGACCAGGAAATTCGGCGAACGGCGCATCGGGAAAAGGTACTGATGGCGTGCGCTTCTAAGTACAAACAGGGAAGTCTTGCAGCATAAGTGTCAACGCCGACTGAAAAGTGACCCCTTTTGAGGGTTTATCGCCGAAGTAAAATTGACCCCTTGAGGCCCAAAAGTTATTCGACGGCCGCTGTCTGCGGCGGGGTTGTTCCTGCCTTGCGCTTGTCCTTCAATCGGTAACTGTCGCCGGTGATTTGCACGATGTGGGCGTGATGCAGGAGCCGATCCAGCATCGCGGCCGTCAGGGTCTGATCATCGGCAAAGGTGCCCGCCCACTGGGTGAACGGCAGGTTGCTGGTGAGAATCAGGCTGCCGCGCTCGTAGCGCTTGGCGACGACGTTGAAGAAGAGATTCGCTTCGTCACGTCCGAGCGGCAGATAGCCGATCTCATCGATGACCAACAGCCTGGGCGCCATCACGACCCGGTTGAAGTACTCCTTGAGACGCTCCTGGCGGTGTGCGGCGGTGAGTTGCAACATCAGATCGGCGGCGGTGACGAAGCGTGTCTTGAGGCCGGCCATCACCGCGCGGTAGGCCAAGGCGATCGCCAGATGGGTTTTACCAACCCCGCTGGGGCCGAGCAGGACGATGTTCTCGGTGCGCTCGATAAAGCTCAAACCCGCCAGTTCCTGGAGCTGGGCCCGGGGCGCTCCCAAGGAGAAAGCAAAGTCGTACTGCTCCAAAGTCTTCACGACCGGCAAGGTGGCCATCTTGAGCAAGGTCTGCCGGGTGCGTTCGGCGCGGGCCTTGGCCTCGGCGATGAGCAGTTTCTCGAGGAAGTCGGCAAAGCTCTCCTCGCGATCGGCGGCCTGCTGGGCCAGGTGGGGCCAGTCCGACCCGATCCGCTCGAGCTTCAGGCTTTGGCTGAGTTCGGTAATCCGGGCGTGCTGCAGATTCATGCCGTCACCTCCAGCAACTGGTCGTACACCGACAGGGGATGTTGCAGGCTGTCATGGGGCAAGACGCGGCCAACGTGCCGCTGGGGTGCCGGCAAGCCTTGGGGTGCCTGAACCGGCAACGGCCGCAGGGCGAGGCGCTCTTCGGCCAATCGCACCGCGGGCTGTACGCCGGTGGTGCCGTGCACCCGTTGATGCGCCACCTGATCGAGCCAGGGGCCGATCTGGGCATTGGCGGTCTCGACATCGAGTGTCAAGCCGGCGCTCTTGAGCGTGGCCGCCAGTGGCGTGATGAAGCTGGCTTTCAGGTATCCGTTGAAGCGCTCCACCTTGCCCTTGGTTTGGGCCCGGTACGGCCGGCAGACCTTGGGCCGGAAGCCATACGCCCCGGCCAGCGCGTACAGGGCCGGGTGCCAGCGGTGCCGGCCTTCACCGTAGGCGTCCCGTTCGGTGATGATGGCGCCGGCATTGTCGAACAGCACCTCTTCGGGCACCCCGCCGAAGTAGTGGAGGGCCTCGCGCAGCCCCGTCAACCAGGCCGCGCTGTCCTCGCGGTCGGAAAAGCGCACGAACGTGGCGCGACTGAACCCCAGCGTGGCCACGAAGGCTTTGAGCGGATCGCGCCCCCGCCGGATCGTCGTGAAATCGGCCTGCATCTGGCGGCCCGGTGGGGTTTCAAAGCGGACCACCGGTTCTTCCGGTCGCCGTTTGAAGGGGGCGAGATACGCCTTGAGCTGGCTGATGCCGCCTGCATAGCCCCGTTCACGAAGCTCTCGCAGCAGCACCGTGGCCGGAATCCAATGCGGACGTGCCGCCTCGATGCGTTGCTGCAGATAGGCTTTGAAGGGATCCAACTTGCAGGGGCGGGGCGCCCGCAGCCGGTACCGGGGCAACGCGCTTTCGCTGCGCAGGTACTTGCGTACCGTGTTGCGCGAGACGCCCAGCTCCCGCGCGATGGCTTTGATGCCATGGCCCTGTCGGGCCAATACTTTGATCTCCACTGACTGCTCCTGAGTCAACATTTCCGCGGCTCAAAAAAGCCGCCATTTTCCCCCAAGGGGTCAAATTTACTTCGGTGTCAGGGGTCATTTCTACATCGGCGGTGACACATAAGCAGCACTGCAGGAGAACCCCACCAACCCAATCAATCTGTCGAGGTTCCGGAGGTCTTGGCGGAATGTACTTAGAGCATTCCCGGTTTGTATACGGCCTACGGGCGAATGAATTTGCACGCTCAGAGCGCCCGAAGCGAACGAATTCGCCCACACTCGATACAAAGACGCTCTATTAACCCGGCCTGAAATATCGGCCAGGTTAATTCGGGGCACGGATGCCCCGCCGCGGCGACAAGCCGCGTGAGGCCTGGCCGGGGCTGTACCGGCCTAGGCAGCAGCCCGTAAATGCCAGGAGAGGATTTACGGGCCTGGTGAGTAAAGTTCAGGGGGATGTGTTCATGAAGAACAGCAAGTATCCGACATCGACGTTCAACCCAGCCTATCCCGCCGACGTTGTCTGCGAATTTACCATTGCCGGGCGCTCATGCCAGATTGTGAGGACTCCTTCGCCAGAATACGCCGAAAAAGCGGCCATCCCTAAACACTCGGGTGAGGAACGAACCTCCGTAATCGCAAACTTCACGATCAACGGCGAAGCCTACACCGTAATCCAAAACAATTCCAACGACGCCAGCGAGCGCGACGACCTCGCCACATTACTCTCTGCAAGAGAACTGCAGATCGCCGCCCTTGTGGCGATGGGTTATCCCAACAAACTCGTCGCCTATAAACTGCATATTAGCGAATGGACGGTAGCCAGCTATCTCCGCAGGATCTTTTCCAAGCTCGGAGTGGAAACCCGCGCAGCCATGGCGTTTCGCTGTGCGCAGCTCATCTGGAAATTTGAAGGTACCTCCTCATGTCCTGAACCGAAGCAGCGTAAAAGCCTGGTCTGAGCTTTTCGATTTCAGTTAGATGTCGGATTGCGTATCCATATCGCCATATATTTTTTCGACCAGCCTCCTGAACCAGCATGGCCGCGCGACGACAACGTACAGACCGATCGAGCCCGCCACGGGAATTGGTGCAATATCCAACACCAGCAGCACTAACAGCGACAAGAACGTCTTAATCCTAGCCATCCTAGTTGCCGAACGGCGTTTCTCGTCCTGCTCCGGGCAGTGCTCTGATCCGCAGGCCGTACCCCGATAAAGATTTTTCACGACTCGGTAAAACCAGTCCGGCCTCCTGAGTACGATGTAAAGGCCAATCAGGCAAGTCAGCGACAAAGGTCCGAAACCGATGATCGCCAACACCGTCAGAATAAGAAAACTTTTGACTTGCGTAACGTTCATTGCGATTAAGCAGAACTTGCGCTGCCTATGAGGTTCGTATCCATCGCGTCCTCGGACATCATACCTAGCGCTAGAGCATGCCGGAATTTTATCTACGACAGCCATCGAAAACCTTCGCATCCCCTATCACAAAGCAACGATTGGCAACGACCACGCAGCGCTAGTTCCTGAAACCAGGGAAATCGACCTGTTTCCCGTCCGATATGCAACTGTACTTATTATCGAACGCCGCAACTTGGTCTAGAGTTTTGCACCACCAAAAGGGATAGACACGAGCAGTCGACATAGAAAACCGATCCCTCACCGCCATCGGATTCGGCCGCAGAACAGCCCGTTCAGATGTACTTACAGGACTGTAACGAGAGTTATCACAATGAACTCCATCAACATGACACCGATTATTCGCCTCGTGCTCATCCACAGTGATCCCGAGTGTCGCCGAAACTATAAACAGGCGCTCGAGGGGCATTCGACCTATCGCTTCGAGGTCGTCGAAGCCAGCACTGGCCGTCAAGGGCTGAAATTGATCCGAAGTGAGGCGCCCGATTGCATCGTGGTCGATGGACAACTGCCGGATTTCGACACACGCGATTTGCTCGCCGACTTGGCTGCGAACGTGGGCGAGGACCTCGCTCCGGTGATTGTAGTAAGGTCCGAGGAGAGTGCAGCAGCTATAACCGGTGTCCCTAAGAACCTTGTCGCGGACTATCTTGCGGAACCCCTTGATCCCTCATTCGCGCACCGGCTTCCGGATCTGATCGCCCACGACGTCAGCCGGATTCGACTTCTGAGGGAAAAAAACGAAGCTCTGGAACAATTGCGGAAGGCGGAAGCTAAGTACCGCGCGCTGGTGGAGCAAATTCCCGCGATCACCTACATCGCCTCGCTGGAAGCGCCTGGAAAGCTGCTGTACGTAAGCCCACAGACAAGGCAGCTCGGCTACAGTCCCGAAACCTGGCTGGATGACCCGCTAGGCATCGGGCTACTCAAGTGGATCCATCCTGACGACCGGGAGGCGGTAATCGAACAGTTCGCGACGACGTATGAGCGTCACGTGCCGCTTTATTGCGAATACCGCGTGATCACCCACGACGGCAAGGTGCGCTGGATGCGCGATCAGGCCGATATCGTTCGAGACGACGCCGGACACCCGCTGTTCCTGCAAGGAACGCTCGTCGACATCGACAAAGATAAGGCACTGGAACGGGAACTGGAGCAGTATCGCCGGCGACTCGATGAGCTGGAAGCCGAGCGTGCGGCACGACTGCAAAAAGAAGCTAGCGTGCTCCGGGTCGCGAACGCCAATCCGGACCGTACGCTGTGCGATCGTGTCGAATTCGAGCAGCACCTGGAATATCTTTTGGCTTCCTCCCGAGAAAGCCAAGCCGAGCATGTGCTTTGCTATCTCGACCTCGATCATTTCAAAATTTTCACCGACACATATGGGAGCGCTGCCGGCACCCGACTGCTGCAATCCGTAGGAGATGCCTTGGAACGACGATTGCGACAGAGCGACATTCTCGGGAGACTTGGCGGTGATAAATTCGGCCTGTTGCTGGAAAACTGTCCACTCGAACGGGCGTGGATCGTCGCAAACAACCTCAGGGACGCCGTCAAGAACTGTTCTCTGTCCTGGGCGGGAAAAGACTTATGGATAAGCGTCAGCATCGGCATCACGGCGTTGAGGGCCGCGGGCGGCAATGCCGCGTCCGTGCTACGGGACGCTGATTCGGCATGTCGCATCGCCAAGATGAAAGGCCGCGATCGCACCTACATCTTCGATGGTCGGGACACCGACGAGCTGAGAGATGCGCTTACCGCGAAATCATCTGCGAAACCCCGGAGGACGGACTGGCCGGTGATCGTGGATACCAATGCGATGCCGCTAAGAAAGAAAGCCTGAACGAGACGGCACGCCCGGCGTCGCACGCATCTGGTTTTTTCATACGGACCGTACTGGCGTCCACGAGAAGGTCGGGAATCCATTCCTGACGGTTTCCTCAAACCAACGCAGGCCGGCCGGCGAAGGATTTCCGACGAGCCAATGCTCGACTCGATTCACCCAAACCGAAAGTGCCAATTGCTTGCGCCCAGCCGGTCTTGCCCCACCCCCGAGATCAATGTCGTCTGGCGGCATTGGAGGAAAAGCCCGTTCGGAATCAATCGGCGGCAATCCCTTGCCGACCAAGAACCGTAACAAGGCATTAAAGCGCCGCATCAAAACTGGAAAAACGCGTCCAGCTCGCTTTAACGCTGCTTCCGCTCTTCTAACGGCACATAGTCCCGCATGACGGGTCCGGTGTAGAGCTGTCTCGGGCGGCCGATCCGCAGTTCAGGGTCAGCCATCATCTCCATCCAGTGAGCCATCCAACCGGCGGTGCGAGCAATCGCGAACATGGCGGTAAACATGCTCATTGGGATGTTCAAGGCACGATAAATGATGCCCGAGTAAAAATCGACGTTGGGATAGAGCTTGCGCTCGATGAAATACTCATCCTTCAATGCGATTTCTTCCAAACGAAGCGCCAGCTCGAACAGTGGGTCTCTGCTATCGGCCAGTTTTTCGAGCACCTGATAGCAAGTTTCGCGAATAATCGTCGCGCGCGGATCGAAATTCTTGTACACGCGATGACCAAATCCCATAAGCCGGAACGGGTCTTTCTTGTCTTTCGCGCGGGCAATGTACTTGGGTATGTTCTTGGCGTCTCCGATCTCCTGCAGCATTCTGATCACCGCCTCGTTTGCGCCGCCATGTGCGGGTCCCCAAAGTGCCGCGATCCCCGCGGCGACGCACGCGAACGGATTGGCGCCCGAGCTCCCGGCCAAACGTACCGTCGATGTGCTCGCGTTTTGTTCGTGATCCGCATGCAGTACCAAAAGCAAGTCCAGCGCGCGCTCGGCCACCGGATCGACCTCGTAGGGCTGGGTCGGCATCGCAAACATCATGTGCAAGAAATTGCCCGCATAGCTCAAAGAATTCTTGGGATAGATTTGCGGCTGTCCCATGGTGTATTTATAAGCCGCCGCCGCTATCGTCGGCATCTTGGCGACCAGACGGAGCGCCGCCATCTCCCGTGATTTCTGATCGTGGATATCCAAGTAATCGTGATAGAACGCGGAAAGTGATCCGACTACCCCAACCAAGACCGCCATCGGATGTGCGTCATGATGAAATCCCTGGTAGAAAAGTCGCAGGGATTCGTTGATCATCGTGTGATGCACGACCTCATGGGTAAACTGCTGCAACTGGCTCTCGTTCGGCAGCTTGCCATACCACAACAGATACGTGACCTCCAGGAAGTTGCTGCGGGCCGCTAACTGCTCGATCGGATACCCTCGGTACAGCAGTATGCCTTGTTCGCCGTCGATGAAGGTGATGCCACTCGCACAACTCGCGGTTGCCGAAAAGCCTGGGTCTACCGTGAAGCATCCCACCTCTTTGTAAAGCTTGGAAATATCGAGGACGGACGGCCCCATCGTCCCCTTGATGACCGGCAAAGACGTAAGACGTCGACCTTCGGGATCAGTTAAATTGAGGTATTCATATTGATTAGTCATGTCGGTTTCCCGTTCGATTTGATCTGATTTGATTCTACTCGCCCTCGGTAAGTTCGCGAGCAGCCGCGGGCGCGCCGATACTTTGCAATTTGGCCGACTTTCTTACGGTCGATACATTTCCGGAAAAAGAAAACGGCCGACGCTATGGAATCGCAAAACGCGAAACTTTTCGAGATTCAACGATTGTCGCTCGATTTTGAAATGACCAATTTATCAGCAATCATCAGGCGGTGCGCAACCTCGTTCTGCTTTCTTGGTTGCCGCGGCCTACGCGCTAAAAATTGACGCGTATCCCGAATTCGCCAGTACGACCGGGCTCCGGTGCGATATTGCGGAGGTAGGACGTGGAGTTGCGTATAGGTTCGTCAAAGAGATTCTTGCCTCTCACGAATACCATGAACTCGGCGTAATCCGCCATCGCCAGCCGGTATTCCGCACCGACATTGAAGAGCAGATACCCGTCCGTCCTGGTTTCGTTCTCGCCCGGTTTATTCTGCGCTTCGACATTCATCAGCCGGGCGAAAGCAGTGAGGTTTTCTAAGCTGTAATCGACCTGAAAACCATATCGAAGCGGCGGCATGCGCGGGACATCGCCACCATGGTCGAGCCGACCGCGAACGTAGTCGGAAAACAGCGTGAGCTCCAGCTTTCCGAAGCTTCGATCGAACACCGGGAACTTCAAGCTCGCTTCGAAGCCCTTGAAGGTGGCGTCTACTTGGGTACTTTCGAGCACCGGAATACAGACATCCTGTTCGGAACAGACGGCTTCGAATTGCTCATTTTCCCGATTGAACACCACGCCCGGACTGCGCTGAAAGATATAGTCGTCGACCCAATTGTGGAACAGATTGATTTCGGCGCTCACCCAACCCGGGTTGTATCGAAACCCCAAGTCGAGGTTGTAGGATGTTTCTTCCTTGAGCCCTGGGTTGCCGCGTTCGAAACTCCGCGTCGCGGCGTGAAACCCGTTCGAGAATAGCTCCTGGACCTGGGGCGCCCGCTGAGAACGCGTCACGGCGAAAGTGACCACTGTGTCCTCTCTAAGATCCCACACCAAGGATCCCGATGCGCTAACTGGCGTGTGCGAACGGCTTTTTCGACCTTCCGGACTGATCGTCTGAACCTCGACACGTAAGCCCAATTCGATGAGAACATCGCGCCAGTGCATATCCTCGACCGCAAAAAAGCCGTAGGAAGAAATGTTCGATTTCGGTACCACCGCCTCCTCGCCCAAGGCTGAGAACTCGCCATCTTGCACCTGAGCACCGACCATGCCGTGCCAGGGACCGACATCGGTATGAACCAGTTCGATCCGCCCTTCCACGGCTTCGTTCTTGAACACGGTACCGGCGGCTCCGTTGTGCCGTTCGACGTGCCGGTAATCGGTATAGCCGAGCCGCATCCTCAGCGTCTCGGCAAAAGGGACGGGATCGTACAGCTCGCCTTTGAAATCGTAACGAGATTGCTCCATATCGACCCGTATCCTGTCCAAGCTATCAGTTTCGTCGCCATCCTCGTGTACATGGTCATGCGCGCCGGGTGGTATGCCGTAGTCGTTTTCCAGACGGTTGACCGAAGAGCCGAGGAATCCGGAGTCGCCGACAAGAGAGAAACCCACCGTGCCACCCCTGGCCCTCGCGTCCGTGTTAGCGATATAGCCTTTGGTATTGACGACGGCTTCTTCATGGCCCTCAGCGCCGTGTGCAGCCGCCTCCGCCTTCTCGTCGATGGCGAACCCCGGAATCCCGACATCGTTCCGGTCGCGGTAGAAACCGTCCAGATGCAGCACGAAAAAACCGTGCCCCGCATCCAAGCGCACCACGCTCGTCGTTTCGTCGGATACGGTACTGTAGCGCTGCTCCACCGCGCCTGTGACAAGCCTTTCCGGCAGTCGATCGGGAATTCGGTTGTCGATGACATTGACCAGACCACCGATAGCGCCGGAGCCATACAATAGGGTTTGAGGCCCCCGCAACACTTCGATCCGCTCAGCGAGAATCGGCTCGATGACGTTCGCATGGTCCGGGCTCAAGGTGGACACGTCTTGAATCCCCAAGCTATCTTGCATAACCCGAACGCGGGGGCCACTTTGCCCACGAATGACTGGCTGACCGACACCGGCGCCAAAAGACGAACTCGTCACCCCGAGTTCTTGATTCAAGGTTTCGCCCAAAGTGTTCGCCGCTTTCCGCGACAGTTCGTCGCCGGTCAGCGCATTGAAAGGACGCGCAGTTTCCCCGGCCTGCCGATCCACCGGTGCGGTAACCAATACAGAATCCAACTCTTTGACGGGGTCCTCTTCGGCTGCCACGGAAGCAAAAGATATGGCCAGAGTGATCGACAGGACGACTCGGTCGTTCATGGTTCTTCCATGACAGCAATTGTCTAATGTTATAGCGTTACAGTTTGCTGCGCGTTACGTCGCTCGCACAGCTTCGGGTCTTATATGTCTTGGCTCAGGTGCCGCCCTCGGCCTTCCGACAATCGGCGCATAGCCCGTGAATCTCGATGGCTTTTCGGTGAAGGGTAAATCCTGCCTGTTCCACTTCCTTTGCAACCGCCAGCATGACGTCGGCTCCCATTCTTTCCTCGACATTTCCGCATCGCTCACAGATCAACAGCAATTGCTCATGCCGTTGTTCGGAGCAGTTGCAGCCGATGAAAGCGTTCAGGCTTTCCACGCGATGAATCAGACACTGCTCCATCAGAAACTCAAGGGCACGGTAGACCGTCGCCGGCTTCGCGGTCCGCTCGTACGGCTTAATCCTGTCGAGCAGGTCGTAAGCCTTGACCGCACGATGGCTTTCCCAAATTAGTTCGAGCACCTTACGGCGGATCGGCGTCAGCCGGACCTCGCGTTGGGCACACAGCTCTTCTGCGACGCGGAGCGCCCTATCGACGCAGTCGCGGTGATCATGATTTGGCGCGGTGTGTTCGCTTGGAACAGGCGTTGTCCGGATTTTCATCGCTCGGGCCTCAGGGACTTCGCAAATTTGCGACTTTATAACGTTTCCATGGCCAGGGCAAGTCTTATTCCACTCGGCAATCGAGAGGGCATTAATCGTAGAGTCCCTCGGCTCGGTTTGGGCCAGACCCTACCAACAGGCTCAGGATAAGCTCGCGATTCGAGATTGCTTAATGGATTATGACGTCCAGTGGACTTGTTGCGCTACGAAAGGGTCACGTGGGCGCTCTTTAAAAGCCGCCCCGCCAGGACAGGGGCGGTTTTGAGTACCGAGCAACAAAAGGCGAATGTCGCTTGAAACGAGAGATTTCAGTAGTCTGATGCTACCGGTTTTCGTGCACGATCGGGTCAGACGATTCGAAACGACCGAAGTCCAATGAGGCGAATTCGGGATTCAAACATTGAAACGGAAGTGAACGACGTCGCCGTCCTTCATAACGTAGTCCTTTCCTTCGAGACGCCATTTTCCCGCGTCCTTGGCGCCCTGTTCGCCCCGGTAAGCGATGAAGTCCTCATAAGCGATCACCTCGGCACGAATGAAACCGCGTTCGAAATCCGTGTGTATGACTCCCGCTGCTCGAGGAGCTGTCGCTCCGACCGGAATGGTCCAAGCGCGCACTTCCTTAACCCCGGCAGTGAAATATGTCGCTAGGTTGAGCAGCTGATAGGCCGCTCTAATGACACGGTTGAGGCCCGGTTCTGTCAGTCCCATTTCTTTCAAAAACTCTTCCTTTTCGTCGTCCTCCAATTGCGCGATTTCGGCCTCGAAAGCCGCGCAAACCGGCACCACTACAGCATCCTCTTTCTTCGCGAAGGCAACCACGGCGTCCAAATAAGGATTATTTTCAAATCCGTCTTCGCGTACGTTAGCGATGTACATCGTCGGCTTCATCGTTAGAAGATGCAGGTCGCGAATCAGCGCCTTAGCCTCGTCGTCTAGCGGCGCCGTACGCGCCGGCTGACCGGCGTCGAGATGTTCCAACAGCTTCTCGATGATCTGCTTCTTTGCCACCTCATTCTTGTTTCCGGATTTCGCGGATTTCGAAACGCGCGCCAAAGCCTTGTCGACAGTTGCGAGATCGGCCAAGGTCAGCTCCGTGTTGATGACTTCGATATCGGAAATCGGATCGACTTTTCCCGCCACGTGCACCACATCTTCGTCTTCGAAGCAGCGGACCACGTGAGCGATAGCGTCGGTTTCCCGTATATGCGCAAGGAACTGGTTTCCCAGTCCCTCCCCTTTCGAAGCGCCGGCGACCAGGCCGGCGATATCGACGAATTCGATGGTCGTCGGCACGACGCGTTCCGGCTTGACGATCTCCGCCAGCGCATCTAGCCGAGGGTCAGGCACAGGAACCACGCCGACATTCGGATCGATGGTGCAAAAAGGATAGTTTTCCGCCGCAATGGCGGCTTTCGTCAGGGCATTAAACAAAGTGGATTTGCCGACATTCGGCAAACCCACGATCCCGCAGTGCAGCGTCATACGTGAATAATCTTATAAAGAACTGTAGATTACGGAGATTCGAGGCGATGGTATCGGTCTTCGAACCGAACGATATCGTCCTCGCCGAGATAACTTCCGGACTGTACTTCAATGATTTCCAAAGGAATCGTACCGGGGTTTTCAAGACGATGTTTGACACCGAGAGGAATATAGGTGGACTCGTTTTCCGTAAGGAGAAAAGTCTCTTCGCCGCGGGTCACCCGCGCCGTTCCCTTCACGACAATCCAGTGCTCCGCCCGATGATGGTGCAGCTGTAGCGAAAGGGTCGCGCCCGGCTTGATCGTGAGGCGTTTAACCTGGTAGCGCTGGCCGTTGTCGATCGACTCGTAATCGCCCCATGGCCTATGCACCTTCGTATGGAATATGTGTTCAGACCGATTGGCCTTCTTGAGATGCTCGGTAATCGTTTTGACGTCCTGGGCTCTGTCCTTGTGAGCTACGAGGACGGCATCGGTGGTTTCAATGACCACGACGTCCGCCAAACCGACAGCCGCCACGAAGCGGCTCTGCGAATACAGCAATGAGTTCTGGGTATCCTTCAGAAAAACATCGCCTATCGTGACATTGCCGTCGCCATCGCGAGGTCTCACTTTGCTGAGTGCAGGCCATGAACCTAGATCGGACCAACCCACGTCCAGCGGCAACACGGCGCCTCTAGGTCCCTCTTGCGATCCCGAGGTCAATTTTTCCATAACCGCGTAGTCGATAGAGTCGCTGGGACACTTCGCAAAAGCTTCTTTGTCGATGCGTATGAAATCGCCGTCACGCTTGCTCGCCGCCAAAGCCGCTTTGCAGGCGTCGAAAATGGCGGGCTGGTGCCGGGCGATCTGTTCCAGCCAAGTGCCGACCCGCATGACGAAGATCCCGCTGTTCCAGTAATAGCGCTCAGAAGCCAGATACTCGGCAGCCGTTTTGGCGTCCGGTTTTTCCGTAAAGCCGTCGAGAACGTATACCCCGTCCTCGATTTCGGGACCTCGCCGAATATAGCCAAAGCCAGTCTCCGGACTCTCGGCAACGATGCCGAAAGTAACGATGTCACCCTTCGCAGCCATTTCCACAGCTTTCGACATTCGCGCCTGAAACTCGGCTACGTCCTCAACGTGATGGTCTGAAGGCAAGACCGCCAGAACCGGATCCCGACCGCTCTCCTGGGCGTGCAAAGCCGCGAGCGTTACCGCCGGAGCGGTATTTTTTCCAACCGGCTCCAAAAGAATTCCGCTCCCCTCCACGCCCAGCAGTCTGAGTTGTTCCGCCACGATGAAACGGTGAATTTCATTGCAAACAATCAGTGGCGATAGAAATTCCAAATGGCCGTCTTCAGGGTCCGTGCTCAAAACCCGATCAACGGTCTGCTGAAACAGGCTCTTATCCCCGGTCAGAGAGAGAAATTGCTTCGGGTAGGCTTCCCGCGAAAATGGCCATAACCGAGTGCCGGCACCTCCGGACAACACCACGGGCTGCACAGGTATCGTCATAGCTCTCCCTAAAAAAGTCGTCTCGTTAGTCGGAAAGTATAGCCGACACGGCTCCGTCCTAGCCATCCCGCTCTACCATGCCATTCACGCTTTCACAGCATAGGGTCCATGTACAACAGACAGCGCTAATGATTTCATGGTTTATACTGAAAAAGTTGTCGGAGTAAACAACCAAGCCCGCCACTTACTGTTCACAAGCTTGACATTCAGAAAACTACTTAACGGACTCAACATCGGTTGGGCTGGCCAGGCGGAACTGCGCCGAGTTCCTCCTTCGGTCAATATCACTGGGATCGTTTCCGAACCACGCTCGCCTTTTCTAAGCCTGTTTTGGAAGGGCTTTCTGTTTCTCAGCATTATGATCGTGGGGATCGGCAGTTCCTTCGCCGTACTGAACTACTTTTACCTCGAGTATCAGTTTCAGCAGCAGCGTCAACTCGATAGACGCCTGTTGAGCCGCCAAGTTCAGGATTTGCTGGACCGTTCGACGTCACGTCTGCAGCAAATCGGCTCTCTCCTGGCTTCCGTGGGCGGCTTCGCTTCGGCCCTGACTGGAGAGAATTTTGCTGGGTTACAGCAGGCCGCCAACGTTTTCAATGATTTTCAGTACGACCTGGACATAGAGCGCCTTGTGCTATTCAAACCGAATGCACAGCGCTTCTGGCAATGGGGCAATGCTGCTCAGTCTGAAGCGCCGCGTCCGGAAGAGCAAGCGACCGTTCGGCAAGTATTCATGGAAGAAAAGCCATTGTCATTATTGTCGTGCGAACCGCATTGCGCGCTCAGCACCTATCAGCCAGTTTTATCCCGTGGCCGGGTCGTCGGCGTTTTCAGCCTTACCCAATCCATCGCACAGCTCGTCGTCGAACACCGCTCCTTGACCGGTTCGGACCTCGCGATCCTGACCTCGAACAGCTCGGAAAGCAGTGGCTACGCAATCCCGAAGTGGTCGATGCGTGTCGCTGCGCTCACCCACTCCGAACGCCTGGCCCCATTCCTGGAGCATTTGTCGGAACACTCTGACGATGCGATAGCCGCCAGTAAGGAGATTCATCATTGGAAAGGCCGCTATTACGCCATCGACGTGATGCCGCTCAGTGACTTGCTTAAGGCCGAAGGACTGGTCCTGATGATCAGCGACGTCACCGCTCAGGTGAGCCAAATTAGAAGCGCGACTCGGGACGGTATCCTGCTGAGCGGTGTGAGCCTGTTGACCGCCGAACTGCTGCTGCTTTTGCTGATGCGTCTGCCGATTCGTCAACTTCGGCGCTTGGCCGACACGCTGCCCATGTTGGCACAAGGAGCGTATATGGAAGCGAGACAGCGTCTTGCCCACCGAACCTCGGGGCTAAACGACGAAATCACCATTCTAAGTGCCACCGCTGTGACTTTGTCGCATCAACTCGAAGCGCAAGCGCAGGCCATTACGCATAAAACCAGCGAACTCGCCGCCGAACGCGACTTCGTTCAAGGATTGCTCGACACGGCTCAAGTCATCATTCTGACTCAAACCAGGGAGGGGCGAATTCTCACCGCCAACGACTTCGTCATACAAATTACCGGGTACAGCCAAAGCGATCTCGGCGGCAAGGAATTTCTGTCCTTAATCTTGAAAAGCAAGATCGGCGATGATCTGGAACAGGCGCTGATCGGATTGTGGAGCGGGCAACGGAAACGCTTGCAGCATGAGGCGGAGTTGTTGTGTAAAGACGGTTCCCGTCGTTTCGTGGTTTGGGTACACACCCGTCTCCACGAAAACAACGCGGAGGGCATTGCGATCTTATCGGTCGGCCTCGATGTCACGGACCGAGTCGAGGCGGAGAACCGTATGATTTGGCTTGCCAACCATGATCCCCTAACCGGCCTCTATAATCGCCATCGCTTTCAGCAGGAGCTGGAGCGCCAATTTGCTGAAGTGGAAAGGAACAAAACACGAGCCGCCATCCTTCTTTTCGACCTGGATCATTTCAAGGACATCAACGATACCAGCGGTCATCTAGCCGGCGACGCGCTGCTCCGCAAGATCGCCCAAGAGCTGAAAAACCGTGTGCGCAAGACCGACATCGCCGCAAGACTGGGCGGCGACGAATTCGCTATTTTGATGCCGAACCAAACCCCGGAGGGAGCGCTGGCCTTCGCCAATCTCCTAAATCACCGACTCGCGGAGCAGCCGCTCAGGATTCAGCAGAAAATCTTTCGGATTTCCGCCAGCATCGGCATTGCCATGATTCCCGAGCACGGCACGGAGATGGACGAGATCATGGCGAACGCGGATCTCGCGATGTATCAAGCGAAAGACCGCGGGCGCGGCCGGGTCTATTTATTCTCTTACGACGATCGCTCCAAGCAGCGCATCAGCGAGCGCACACTCTGGAAACAGGCCATTCAGGAAGCTCTCGCGGCACGCCGGCTGATATTTCATTATCAACCGATCGCTTCCATTGCGGGGCGCGAAGTCCGTTTCCACGAATCCTTAATACGCCTAAAACGATCCGACGGCGTCTTGGTCTCGCCGGAGGAATTTCTCGAATTCGCTCAACTAACCGGGCTCATCAGCGAGATCGACCGCTATGCCGTCGAAGCCAATATCCGCCTGCTGACTGACTTCGTCGAACGGGCACCGCCAGGCGCGATTCACGTAAATCTTTCCGGGTCTGCCTTGACCGACCGCGACTGGACCAGCGCCTTGAAATTCGCGTTGAAGAACGGTTCGCTCAAACCCGAGCAACTCATTTTCGAGATTACGGAAACCGCTGCCATTGCCGACTTCGGAACCGCCAAGGAAATCATGGAAGAATTGGCGGATTTAGGGTTTCGTTTTGCTATCGACGACTTTGGCGCCGGTTTCGCGTCGTTCTCGTATTTGCGGCACCTGCCTGTGAAATTCGTCAAGATCGACAAGAGTTACGTCACTAACTTGATCGACAATCCGCAGGATCGAGCATTCGTTTCAGCCATCACGACGCTCGCTCACGGAAACGACATTGAGGTGATTGCCGAAGGTGTTGAAGATGAAGCCACTCTTCTTGCCCTGGCCGAATTGGGCGTGGACATGGCACAAGGCTACTTTATCGGACAGCCGACCCCCCTCATGAGCGATTAACTTTGCTCCGTACCGATCAATCCGCCTAGAAGTTCGGCGATCTTCCGCACTACTCCCTGATTCTCGCAGACAAACCGCTTCCCGTTTCCGCCGATCTCGCTGCGCAACGATTTGTCGCTCAGGAGGCGCCCCGCCCAATGCGCCAACTCCTCGACGTTTTTCACTTCAATTCCGCCGCCGCTCTCTTTGAGCTTGCTGCCGATCTCGGCGAAATTGAAAAGGTGAGGTCCGAATATAACCGGCAGCCCGACGGCAGCCGGCTCTAGTACATTGTGTCCGCCGACGGGCACCAAGCTACCTCCAACGAAAGCTGCGTCCGAGGCAGCGTAAAAACTGCGTAGTTCGCCCAAGGTATCAAGAAGAAATACGTCGACCGGCTCGTCACCGGCGTTCCTATCACTTCTGAGCCGAGTCGAAAAGCCGAATTTCCTGCACTCCGCAACGATCTCCGCCACACGGTGGGGATGACGCGGTGCGAGAATCAGTAGCACTTCCGGTAACTGTCTTCGAAGTGAAGCGAAGGCAGCCAGAACCATGCTTTCCTCACCGGGATGGGTGCTGCCGGCGATGAAAACGGGGCGATGACCGAAAAGTGCACGACGCATGGCCTGGGCACGCTCTTCCGCTGTGGCCGGCAATTCCAAATCAAACTTGATGTTGCCGGTCACGACCACGGATTTCGGATCGGCGCCTATTGCGATATACCGTTTGGCATCTTCCGCGGTTTGAGCCGCGACTAGGCGTACATGCGAAAGGCTTTCCCGCGTCAGAGATCGAAGTTTAAGGTAACCGCGCGCCGATCGTTCGGAGAGACGAGCGTTGACAATGGCCAGCGGTATGCCGCATTTTCCACAGGCGTGGTAGAGATTCGGCCAGATCTCGGTTTCCAACACCACCGCGAGCGTCGGTCGATAGTGCCGAATGAAGCGGTTCACGCAACCGGGGAGATCGTAAGGCAAATAGACATGTCTTGCCGTATCGCCGAGCACCCCTTTGATCCGCGCCGACCCTGTCGGCGTTGTAGCGGTAACGAGTATGGTCCTTTCCGGAAATCGGTGCTTGATCGCGCGAATCAGCGGAAACGCGGCCTCGGCTTCGCCGACAGACACCGCATGGAACCAGATGACACCGGGTTCCGGATCCGCATCGTAGAGCGCCAGCCTTTCGCTCCAGCGCTCGGAGTAACCCGGCTGCTTGCGTCCTCGCCAATAGAGACGTGCGAGGATAACCGGCGTGAAAATGTAGAACAGGGCTGAGTAGAATAGCCTCACTGGGCGAGCAGGCGATCGCGGTCTGTATGGCTATAGAAGCCATACAGACCGGCTTCGCACTTATTCGGGAACGACCGAGAGCGCGACCTTGCAATCGACATCGCTGTGCAAGTGCACCGTAATCTCGTAATCGCCCACTTGCCGAATCGGCCCGGAAGGCAGCCGCACTTCGTGTTTGTGGAGTGTCACACCGGCGGCTGTCACGGCATCGGCGATGTCCTTGGTGCCGACGGATCCATATAAGCGTCCTTCTTCGCCCGCTTTCTGAACGATCTTTACGGTGAGCTTACTGATGGCTTCGGCGCGTGCCTGAGCCGCAGCCAGGTCTTCGGCCGCCTTTTTCTCGAGCTCGGCTCGCCGTTTTTCGAATTCAGCCAATTTTTCAGCGGTAGCCGCAACGGCTTTGCCTTGTGGGATCAAAAAATTTCGACCATAACCGGGTCTGACGGAGACTTTGTCGCCGAGATTCCCTAGACCCGCGATCTTTTCTAACAGAATAACTTCCATCGTCGAATGCCTCGATAGTGTTAGCGTTCTTTTGATAAAACAACAATTCGGCTCAGCTAGGCGACAGCCTTTCCCGCCAATCGAACCAGAGATCGCTGAAGCCTACCAATGCGATCGGCAGGATGACGTACGGAACGAATAATAGGGACACGTAAGTTCCGACTAGCCAAACTTTCCACGATTTGTTCCGGGCAACCAAAGCATGAAACACCGAAAAGCCGACCAACAGGAACAATGCAAATAGCGGAAAGGTCAAATTCAAAGCGATTTCCGCGACGGTGCCGCTTGCGGCAGCAGCAGCAATCAACACGCCCACCGCGGCATAGGAAAACGCCGCATGTATGCGTAACCTTAAGAATTCCGCGCGGAAGCCGCCCGGATTGAACAGCACCGCCTGCCACCAACGTGCGATCAGTAAACTCAGGATCAGACTGATCACCAAGCTGGCGGAAACCATCCCAGTCATGTAACGCGCAACCGTCGTGGAGAAACTGTTCCAGAACTGATCTGCATCGAATTCCGGAGGTGCGCGGTCAAGCAAGGGCCCGAAAAACCGTTGCAAGCCTTCGAGCCATAGCGAAGGCGGATCCGGATAAAGCCCGTAGATCAGGAGTACCATAAAAACGCCCATGGACGACGCCAATCCGAAAGCCGTCGAAAGCTTGCCGGATTCGCGCAAGACCACGGCTGTCAACCACATGGGAAGCCAGAGGAGACACCCATAACCGACAGCACCGCCCGTACTGCCGACAAGGAGCCCCCCTAAGGCACCGAGGGCCGCGATCGATGTGGCAATGATGATTCCGCCTTCGTACGCACCCTTTCGTAGTGTCGGAAGCCCCACGGCCGCCGCCGCGAGTAGGCTGAGAAACGGAATCACCCACGACATGACCGCTAAAGCACAGGCCGCCGATATGGCCTGCATCCGCCCTCTCATGATGTAAGCGGCCAATGGTCTCATGATCGGACGCGCCCTGCGCGAATGACCGCGCCCCTTCTATTTTTTGTGAGCGTCGGTATACGGCAGCAGCGCCAAAAAACGAGCACGCTTGATGGCCGTCGCAAGCTGTCTCTGGTATTTTGCTTTCGTTCCCGTGATGCGGCTGGGAACGATCTTGCCCGTTTCCGAGATATATTCTTTGAGCACGTCGAGATCCTTGTAATCGATCTCTTTCACACCCTCGGCCGTGAATCTGCAATATTTCTTGCGCTTAAATTGGCGAACCATAAAAGACCTGCTTCTTGCTTAAGGTAAATCGTATACGAACTGACGCCAGGAAAGCCGGCTAGACGCCAAGCGAACGGCTCAGGTTTCCAACGGAGCTTCCGTTTCTTCGGCGTCTTCGGCACCCTCTTCGTCCGTGCTCGCCGATGCTTCCTCGACCCGCCCGGCTTCGTGTTCCGACTGACCGGACTTTGCCATCGGCGACGGCTCGGTTATCGCCTCTCGTCGACGGATCGTTAAACTACGCAAAACGGCATCGTTGAATCGAAACCCGCTCTCCAGCTCATCGAGAGTCTCTTGGTCGCACTCGATGTTCATCAGCACATAGTGTGCTTTATGAACCTTGTTAATGGGATAGGCTAATTGGCGGCGTCCCCAATCCTCCAGACGATGGATTTTCCCGGAGGCGGATTCGATCAGGTTGCGATAACGATCCACCATGGCAGGGACTTGCGCGCTCTGGTCCGGGTGAACCATGAAAACAATTTCATAATGTCGCATATGTGCTCCTTATGGATTGAACAGCCTTCCGAATGGGCGGTAAGGCAAGGAGTAGCGGCCCAAGCCGCCAACGTAAACGGTGAATTGTAATGTGCTACCGCTCTGCTTACAAGAAATCGTCCGGTGACAACTCGAACCATCGTTCCATCGTCGCTTAACCGGAGGGGAGATCTGGCCAGGTGCTGACCGTAACGATGCCAGACGAATGACGAGTGGATTCAGGCATATAAATTGAGCAAACCATTATTCGCCATGGCCTGCCCCGAACTTGGCGGAATATCTTCATTTTTCGCTGCGACGGAGTCCGGGAACGACCGGCTCCGATCGCCGAAGCCGGATTGGCGGCCGAACTCGGCGGATGTGCCGCTTTCGTGCGACACCCCGGGTGAGACGGTGACATTGATGTCGGCCAGATTGATTTCCCGGGCGCCGAACATCTCCCGTAGCTTGGGAACGGCAGCCTCGATAGCCTCCCGAACCGAGGCGTCGTGCGTCGCGAAATGGACAGACGCCTGGTCTTGCTCCATCTGTATGCATATCTCCAACGGCCCCAGATGAGCCGGATTAACTCTGATCTCGGCCGCCATGAGGTTTTTATCGGTCATCCACAAAATTCGCTCCCCTAATGCTTCTTGCCATCCAGCCTCATTCAAAGGCCTGCCAAGTGGCGGCATCGACTCACCGGCAGAAGTGATGGAAGCTTGCGTTGCTAGCGGTATACCCTCTACCGGCAAACCGCGATCCGCCGCAAACTGGACGCCTTCGGCTGCAGCCTCGGCCAAACTTCCGAGCTTTCTGTCGAAATCGGAAAGAAGATGTTCGTCCCTTGCACGCCCTTCCGGTTCGGCAGCCGGCATCTGCGACAACAGCGTACCCGGTTCTTTCGCAGCCAAAGAAGCTGTCCCGAACGAACTCATTTCTGCCGCAGCGGAACCGCTTTGTTCGCGACGAGACTGATAGAACACCGCTGCGTCGCGTCCGCCGGTAAGCTTCTCGTCCCCGGCAAGCGCCAACACATGATCCGAGTCCGTTACCTCTCCGTGCCCCCCATCCGGCGGCGCGTTCTGATCGGAAAACGACGGTGGCGTGACAAAGGCCACAAGTTCCGCCTGCAACTGCTCGGCCGAAAGCGGCCCCGAATCGGAATGCGCGGCGAGCAGCGCTGCCGTTTCAGGCAACGAATTGCCGCCCGCCGGCACGCCGCTGCCACCCGTTCCGTCTTCAATCGGCCGGGCGGACAGCGCATCGAGGTTGGATACATAGTGGAGAAGCGCCTGTAGCACATCCTCGGGAGTATCGCTATCTTCGGCGGGGGCGATTGCCCGGGTGTCTTCGGCAACTTCGGGCGCTGCGCTGCTCGTTGCCGCGTCCAATTGCCCGACCAGTGCAGCGAGAAAGAGCGCGCTGTCTGTATTGGCTTCCGCCTCCGCGTTATGGACGAGCCGCGCTACTTCGAGAACGGAAGCCGGTGTTGTCAAAGTATGAATGCTCATGATCTAAATTCCGAATTCGCCAGACCCGATTTAGCAATTCGGGTGCCAGAGCACCCAAAATGAGCTCAGATGAAGTCGGCCAGAATGCCGCCGTTTGAACGGCGGGCCGCTCTTTCGTCCTGTTCGGTTTGCTGTTTCTTCTCGTCCGAACGGCGCTCCTCGCTGAGCGATTGCTCGAACACCCTTCTTATACCGAGGCTATGCTTGCGTGCTGCCTCCCATTCCGCTTGGCGCTTTCGAAGCTCTGTTTGCGCCGCATGAACAGCCTTTTCTTGATCGGCAATCGCGGTATTGATTTTCGCAAGAAATATGCGGTACTCGATCAACTGGCGGCTAGCGAGACCCGCGTTTCCGGATCGCTGGAACTGAGCTGAATAATTGTCGCGAAAACCGATTAAACTGGAGAGATTCCGCTGCGCAGCTTCGAGTTTTTGCCGGCTTTCGCTGAGAATCCGGGCGGTCTGTTTTTCTTTCGATTCGGCAAGTTCCAATACCGGCATTAAGCGCTTCGATCGTTTCATGCATCAAAATCCTATTCGCTGAGGCTATGAGCCATGCGGGCCGACTTATGCAGATGAACCCAACAATTTTTCCAACGCGTCGAGGCTTTGTTCGAAACCGACCGCTTCATGCAGGTCCTGCTGCAAAAAACTCATGATCCCGGGATTCATTGCGATGGCCTCGTCGATGCGTGGATCGGATCCTTTGTGATAAGCCCCCACGCTGATCAGGTCGCTATTTTGTTGATAGATCGAGTATAGGCGTTTAAAGCGCCTAGCAAGTTGCAGATGACGTTCTTCGGCGATGTCCGTCATCACCCGGCTGACCGAGGCTTCGATGTCGATCGCCGGATAATGGCCCGAGTCCGCCAAGGCGCGGGACAGGACGATATGACCGTCGAGAATACCCCGCGCTGCATCGGCGATGGGGTCGTTGGCATCGTCGCCTTCGGTGAGCACGGTATAAAAGGCGGTAATCGACCCCTCCCCTTCATTGCCGTTTCCCGCGCGCTCGACAAGCTGCGGCAGTTTCGCAAACACCGAGGGCGGATAGCCTTTGGTGGCCGGCGGCTCATCGATCGCCAACGCGATTTCGCGCTGCGCCTGGGCGAATCGCGTCAACGAGTCCATCAGGAGCAAGACGTCCAACCCCTGACTCCGGAAAAACTCGGCGACGCTCGTGGCCAGCAAGGCACCGTGCAGGCGCATCAACGGCGGGTAATCGGCCGGCGTCGCGATCACCACGGCCTTAGCGCGTCCCTCTTCCCCAAGAATCTTCTGCACGAATTCGTTGACTTCGCGGCCGCGCTCACCGATCAGGCCGACCACCACTACATCGGTGTTCGTGTATTTGCTCATCATACCGAGCAGGTTGCTCTTGCCCACGCCGGTTCCCGCGAACAATCCCAGACGCTGGCCGCGGCCCACGGTGAGTAAGGCGTTGATCGCCCGAACGCCGACATCCAAAGGCTCACGGATCGGCTTTCGCGCCAGCGGGTTTATCACACTGCCGGTCAGCGGCACCGAATGGTCAGTGAGAACCGGACCCTTTCCGTCCAAAGGCTTGCCGGCTCCGTCCAAAACCCGCCCGAGAAGACCGAATCCCACTCGAACGGAAGAGGTTTGGGTCAGCGGTATGACCCGGCAATCCGCTTCGAGTCCTTGGATATCGCCGGTCGGCATCAAAAAAACCCGTTCGCCGGCAAAGCCGACCACTTCCGCTTCCACGCTTCTTCCGTGCGCCGTCTTGACCAGACAGCGGGCGCCTACCGCCGCTCGGCAGCCAACCGCCTCGAGGGTAAGGCCGACCATCCGGCTCAACCTGCCTTCCACCACCAGTTCCGGCGGTTCGCTGAGGCGCGCGCGGTAAGCAGCCAGCTTCGCAGCCCACGATTCATTGAGCCTCGCTGCCGGAGCGAGATCGGTCACGGCTTATCCTCCTCCCTCTCGCCCCCGAACAAGCGGGCGATCGTGGAAGCGAGACGACTCTCCACCGTAGCGTCGATGCGGGAAGCATCGGTGATTATCCGGCAACCGCCGCGGGTCAACAGCGGATCTTCGACGATCTTCCAGCGTGGCGCGAGTTCCTCCAGCGCGAGCAAAGACCGAACCAGTTCAGCATCGTCAGGGTGCAGGTGCAGCCTGATCTTTCGGGCACCAGACGGCAGAATCGCCATGGCTTCGCGCACCACAGCGACGATCTCGCCCGGCTCGGTCCGAAGTTCCCGTCGAATGAGCTGTTTAGCAACTGCAATCGCCAGCGCGACAAGCTCCTGCTCGACCTGTTCGTCCACCCGGGCGAGCGGTTCGCTCAAGCATTCGAGTATGTCTTGCAGGCGCTTCGCCAACGAAGCAGCGTCTGCCCGTCCCTCGTCGAACCCTTGCCGGTAACCTTCGTCGCGGCCGTCCCGATAGCCTCGTTCCGAACCATCCTGATAACCGGCTGCACGAGCCTCCTCGTAGGCCTGTTTCTGCATCGCCTCGATTTCTTCGGCGGTCGGCATCGCCGGATAGTCCGTTTCTTCGTCGACCACGACGACCGACGGCTCCTCGTCCTCCGCAGGTTCGCCCACGACCGGCAACTTCCACGGCTCGAGCGAGGCGAGTTCCTCTGCCGAGAATCCCTTAGAGAAGCTCTGATTAAGTCTGCGATTCGGAGAAGCGACCTGGCCGACTAATTGATCTAATATGCCCTCACCCAACTCTCTCCCAGAGGGAGAGGGCTTATTCAGAGCTTCCTTAGATGAGCTCATCGCCGCCACCGCCTAAAGAAAGTTCGCCTGCTTCCGCCATGCGCCGGGCGATGGCGAGAATCTCTTTCTGTGCAGCCTCTACCTCACTCAAGCGCGCCGGAGGCGCGGCCTCCAGATCATCGCGCAGCATCTCCGCCGCCCGGCGCGACATATTGCTGAAGATTTTTTCTTTCAGCGCGTCGTCGGCGCCGCGTAACGCCAACAGTAAGGAATCGGTGGAGACCTCGCGGAGCAAGGTTTGAATGCCGCGATCGTCGACATCGATCAGATCGTCGAACACGAACATCTTGTCTTGAATCTTTTGGCTCAGATCCGGATCGATGTCACTGATCTGATCCATGATCGACGCTTCCACATTGCTCTCGATGAAGTTGAGTATGTTGGCAGCCGTTTCGATACCGCCGAGCGTCGACGATTTGACGTTGGTGTTGCCGCTCAGCTGTTTTTCCATGATGTCGTCGAGCTCCCGCAGCGCGGCGGGCTGCACGCCAGTGAGCGTGGCGATGCGCATGATGACATCCGGTCGCAATTTTTCGGGGAGATGACTCAAGGTTTCCGCTGCTTGATCGCTATCCAGCAGAGAGAGGATGATCGCAATGACTTGCGGGTGTTCGAGCCGGATCAGATCGGCGACGGCGCGAGGATCCATCCACTTAAGCTGCTCCAGGCCCTTGCTGTTGCGGCCTAACAAGATACGGTCGCAGACGCTGCTGGCCTTGTCGGCTCCGAGCGCCTGAGTGAGCAGATTGCGGATATATTCTTCCGAATTGATGCCCAACGCGGTTTGGTTCCGAATGTCGTCCACGAATTTTCCGAGCACGTCCTCGACCATAGGCATCGTGATATTGCGAAGCTCGGCCATGGCCGCGCCGATTTGTTGAACTTCCTTGGGCGACATATGTTTGAGCACTTCCGCTGCCCTGTCCTGTCCGATCGTTAGAAAGAACAATGCAGCCCGCTGCGGCCCGTCCAATTTCATTGAATCCGCTTCAGCCATTGGCATTTATCCAGTTCTTGATGACTTGCGCGACGCGCTTAGGGTCCTGATCCACTGCACGCTGCGCGAAAGCCACGCGCTTCTCGTGGCTTTCCGGCGCTTCCAGCATCAGCAGTTCGTCGTCTCCGCTCTCTTTGGATATTTCACGGGGCTCGACGACGGCACGGTCTTGAGTGCCCGGTTCCGCAGCGTCGTTTCCATCGACGGCCGAATCGCCACGCCCGATCAGGCCTTTCACCGCAGGTCTCAGCACGCCGAGAACCAGTGCGAGCACGACCAAAACCGCTCCCGCCTGCTTCACGAGCGACCAAAACCAATCCTGTTCCCACATTGGCAACGCCTGCGAATCCTCGGTTTCGGTCCGGAACGGCGCGTTGGTCACGGTAACCCTATCTCCACGAGAAGCGTCGTAGCCCACAGCTTCCTGCACCAGCCTGGTGAACCGGTTCAGGTCCTCCTCGCTATACGGCTGCAGTGTCGTGCCGTTTTCACCTTGCGGGACATGTCGATAGTCAACCACGACCGCCGCTGTGATCCGGCGGATAACGCCGGTTGCGAGCCGCGAATGGCTGATGGTTTTGTCGAGCTCATAATTTCTTGTCGCACTCTTGCTCGTGCTGAGCGGGAGCTCCGGCGGCTTTTGCCCGGCTTGATCGTTCGGCGTAGCGGCAGTTGTTTCTGGTGCGATACCGGCAGGCGGCGGCTGATTGGACAGCGCGCCGGGGACGCCCTGCACCGCCGAACCCTTGGTTTGTTCCTCGCTGGTTTGTTCGCTGCGCAACGCGGGCAAATCCGGGTTGTAGACTTCTTGAGTGCGCTCGGTGACGGTGAAATCGATATCCGCGGTGACCTGGGTACGAATGCCGTCGCGCCCGACCACCGGAGCCAGAATGTTTTCGATGCGCTCGATGAGATGCTCCTCGACCTGCTTCTTGTAGTCGAACTGCTTGGCGTTGAGATACAGCTCGTTGCCATCGTCCTTGGCGTTGAGCAGGTGTCCGCGCTGGTCGACGACTGTGACTTGGCCGGGCTCCAGCTGCGGAACGCTGGACGCCACCAAATGGACGATGGCCTCCACCTGTCCGGGCTCCAACCCACGTCCCGAATGTAGTTCGACGATGACCGAAGCGCTCGGCTTCTTGGGACGCCGCACGAAAACCGATTCTTTCGGCAACGCGAGATGGACGCGGGCCGATTTGACGTTCCGGATGGTTGCGATCGAACGGGCGATTTCCCCCTCCAAAGCGCGCTGATAACGTGCGCCCTCCATCATTTGACTGGTGCCGAAACCCGATTGCTTTTCCAGAATTTCGAAGCCAGCACCGCTTTCCCTGGGCAACCCCATGCCGGCCAATTTCAGCCGTACCGCGTGCACCTGACCGGCCGGTACTAGGATGACGCCAGTCGTCGGGTCGATCTCGTGTTCGATATTGAGTTTTTGCAGTGCTTCAACGATTTCGCCCGCTTCCTTCTCCTCCAAATTGGAATACAGCCGCACGTACTCCGTCCTGTTCGCCCACAACAGCATGGCGATCGCGACGGCGAGAGCAAACGCGATCACGGCGATCAGCGCGATTTGCCGGCCGCGCGGCATCTGCATCCAGGCTCTTAGGACCGGCGACGTGTCTTGATTCTCGGCAATGGCGCTTTGCCCGCCCGGCACCAGGTTCTTGCTTTCGCTTTGACTAAGTTCCATCCGGCTCTATGGTCTTACGATTACATCGGCATATTCATCACGTCCTTGTAAGCCTCCACCAGCTTATTCCTGACCTGCACCATGGCCTGGAATGAAAGACTCGCCTTCTCGAGCGATATCATCACTTCGGACAGACTGACATCGGTTGTGCCGGATTCAAACGCTTCCGCCAGCTTGTTGGCGTGCTGCTGCGTTTCGTTGACCTTGTCGATCGACGCCTTGAGCAAAGCGCCGAAGTCGGCCGCGTCATCGGCGGGCAACGCGGTGCTGCGGGCCTGATCCCGCATGATGCGCATCTGGGTGAGAACCTTATTGATATCAAGCTCGCTCATGGTAACGCCCGTTTTTCGTCACTACGCGAGGAAATGCACAATCCAAGCCAAGTTCAGACAGCGACCACATAGCCGGCTTCGCGCATCTTAGCGAGCTTGTAGCGAAGCGTCCGCTCGCTGATGCCGAGGCGCTCGGCCGTGGATTTACGGCTGCCGTTCTGTTCCTTAAGCGTTTCCAGAATCAGTCTTTCCTCATGAGTCCGCAGCTCGTCCATCAGCGAATCGGCGGCTCTACGGTCCGATGAAGTCGGACTTCCGCCACCGCAAAGATCATCCTCGAACACCAGGTCATCCGCGGTAATGCGGTCGCCCGACTGGAGGATCAAAGCTCGATGGATCAGGTTGTCCAATTCCCGCACGTTCCCCGGCCAGGCATAGGCCAATAGTCGCTCGGCGGCCGTCTCGCTCAATGCCGGTAACGGTTTGCCGCTTTGCCAGTGGCGCCGGATAAACGCTTCCGCCAGCGGAAGGATGTCTTCGCGCCGCTCCCGCAAAGGCGGAATGGTCAGCGGAAAAACGCTTAATCGGTAATAGAGATCCTCCCTGAACAACCCACGGCTGATCCATTCCTTCGGGTTCCGGTTGGTGGTCGCGAGTACGCGAATGTCGAGAGCCAACGGCTTGCGACCGCCTAGACGCTCGATCTCGCGCTCCTGGAGCACCCTGAGCAGTTTGGCCTGTAGCGGCAAGCTCATCTCGGTGATTTCATCGAATAGCACGGTCCCGCCCTGGGCTATCTCCAGCTTTCCGGGCACTGACTGGACCGCGCCGGTGTAAGCCCCTTTTTCGTAACCGAACAGCTCCGCTTCCAGCATGTTTTCCGGAATTGCGGCGCAGTTGATAGCCACGAACGGCCCTTTGTGGCGAAGAGAACTCTGGTGGATATAACGGGCCAGGACTTCTTTGCCGGTGCCGCTTTCGCCCTGAATGAGCACCGTTGCGTCGGTTTTGGCGATCCTGGCCGCTAAACCCCACAGTTTTTTCATGGCCGGGCTTTCGACCACTCGCGTGTCGGTCTTCCCAAGCTTGGGCAAGATACGCCGCGAGACATGCTCGACCAAGGCTTCCGCCGCGAAGGGCTTGACCAAATAATCGCAGGCACCCGCGCGCATGGCTTGTACCGCGTTCTCGATCGTGCCGTAAGCGGTCATGAGCAGGACCGGAATCTCCGGATAGTCGGCTTTGATGCGCTCAAGCAGATTCATCCCGTTCACCTTGGGCATCTGCAAGTCGCTGATCACTAATCGAACCGGCGCCTCCGCCAATCTGGCGAGCGCCTCCGCACCGTCGCCCGCGGCTATCGTCCGATAGCCGGCCATTTCCAAGGTGTCCGTTAAGGCCTCCGACAAGGAAGGATCATCCTCCACGATCAAAATATCAGTTTGCTGCATCAACTCCTCCCATGAAGACGGACCGGCCGGAAAAACTGCCCGGCAAGGGCGTGCCGCCCGGACATAAAGGCAATCGAATACGAAATGTCGCGCCGTATCCCTGCTCGGACTCGCACCATATTTGCCCGAAATGAGCCTTGACCACGTAGTCTGCGATAGCCAGCCCAAGCCCTGTGCCGTTACTTCGTGTGGTGAAAAACGGTTCGAAAATTCGTTCTCTAACGTCTCCGGAAATGCCCGGGCCATCATCGGACACACTGATATCCAAGTATTGGTGCTCGGGCTGATCCACGACGACGCATATACTGCCCTCACCGCCGACGGCTTCCACAGCGTTGGCCACCAAATTGATCAACACGCCCAGGAGTGCGTCGCCGTTGCCGTGCAAACCATCGTCACTGGAACGGTTGATCACCGTGAACTCTATCGCCTTGCCCTGCATCAGCGGCTCGCAGTTTTCCGCCAGCTTCGCCAGGAGATCGTCGATGGAGAACTGCTCCTTGCTCAAGCTCCCCATCCGGGCGAACGCAAGCATATCGTTGACCTGACGTTCCAAATGCTGGAGCCGCTCGGTCAGCTTGGCCCCGAATTTCAAGCGATGGGAAACGTCAAGGTCGGGCCTCGTAAGATGAGATGCATACAGCAACGCGGCAGCTAGAGGCGTCCGAACCTGGTGGGCAAGACTCGCTACCATTTCTCCCAGCGCCGAAAGTCGCCTCTGATGATCCGCCCACTCCTGAAGTGAGCGCATTTCCGTGACGTCTGTAAGGAGCACGATCTGGCCCGGCTCGTCGCCTAACGGGCTGATGGTCAGGCTGACCGTTTTTCCGTCGGGCAAAAGCCGTTGGTGAGGGTTCTCGACAATGGGCAAGGAATCGAGGACATCGCGCCAGTTCCGACCCAGCAGCGGCTCGCCGAGAAAGCGTCCCGCCACCGGGTTGTGTTCGATGACGAAGCCTTGGCCGTCGATCACGACCACGCCACCCGGCAGGGTTTCCAACAGCAGTTGCAGGCGATTCGCCAATCGCTCCTTTTCGGCTAGGGTCTTCAGCTTTTCGTTTCGGGCGGCAGCGAGTTCTTCGCTAAGACGCGCGACCTGACTTTCGAGGTCGAGATAGGATCGGGTCAGATTTTCCGAAAGCGCGTTGAATACCTCGAAGGCATCCTGCAAGCGCAGGACGTTGTCGAAAGCTTGATTGGAGCCGTTTTCGACTCGGTGTAGCGGAGCCCCGGATCGATGTCGACAATCCTTTTCCAAGCTATCAGTTTGCCAAGGCCCTTTATCGGCAAGGGATCGCCGACCTACAACCCTGCTTCCCGCTACGAACCGATAAACCGCGGTAAGAAACGCTTTAGCCAAGGAAATGCCGGATCCGGTGATGTTGAACCTGACCGGCAGGAAGCAATCAAGGTGCCAGCTTAATGCCTAATGAAAACAAAGAGTTGAGCAGCCCGCTTTCGTAGGGGCGTCAAATTACCGTCGTTTCCTCGCCCCGCAGGCCGTATTTCCGCAATTTCTCGACCAGGGTGGTACGCCGCATTCTGAGAAGGTTGGCGGCATGAGCCACAACGCCGTTACATTCATCCAAAGCCTGTCTGATCAATTCGCATTCCAGATTGTTGAGGTGTTCGCGCAAGTCCAAGCCTTCCCCGGGTAACCGGACAATCCCCAGCCCCTCGGTAGAGGCGGTGGTCTCGCCCTGGAGCCGGCGCCTCGGAGCAGCGTCTTCCGGTTTGACGTACTGCTGGAATTTTTCCGGCAGATCGGCCGCATCAACCACGCTGTTCGGATACAAAATCGCCAGACGCTCGATCAAGTTGGCTAGTTCGCGGACATTGCCGGGCCAGTGATAGCGCTGAAGCGCTCGGAGTGCCGCCGGGGTGAGTCGCAGATCACCGCGCTTCTCGGCTCTAAGACGGGCGGTCAGATCCTCCACGAGAGCCGGCACATCTTCCAGTCTGTCGCGTAACGAAGGAACCTCGATCGGAAAGACGTTGAGACGGTAATAGAGGTCTTCCCGGAACCGGTTTCGACCGATCTCATCTTCCAAATTGCGGTGAGTCGCCGCAATGATGCGTACATCGCAATAAATCGTTTTGTTGCTACCGACCCGCTCGAAACAGCGTTCCTGCAAGACTCTCAGGAGCTTGACCTGCATCGGCAAGGGCATATCGCCGATTTCGTCCAGAAAAAGGGTGCCGCCTTCGGCCATTTCGAAACGCCCCTGGCGGGAGCTCAGCGCTCCGGTGAAGGCACCCTTCTCGTGGCCGAAAAGCTCGCTTTCCAGCAATTCGCCGGGTATGGCGCCGCAATTGACCGGTACGAAAGGCTTGCTTCGACGGGGCGAATAGTAATGCAGGTTGCGGGCGATTACCTCCTTTCCCGTGCCTGATTCCCCAAGGATGAGAACCGTCGCGTCGGACGGCGCGACCTGCTGGATGAGCTTGCGCGTGCGCTGTATTGCCGTGCTCGACCCCGTCAAACTGCGGAACAACTCCGGCGGGCGGACGCTCGTGACTTCGGGCGCACCGCCTCCGAGTTTATCGAGACAGGCGCTCAACGTGGCGTAATTGGCCGGCCATGCCACAACGGCGGTGGCTCTACTTTCCAGACCGCTCGCCAGCGGTCTGGGCGAAGTCTTGTCCATCACCAGGACGAGCGGAACATGCCTATAAAGCTCCACCGTCTTCAAAACCACCTGCTCGACATCCTTGCCCACGCCGATGAACACGGCGTCGAATTCAGCATCCGTTTCCTCCTCGAGGGCATCCAGGCGGCGCATAACGACGTCACACTCGAGGAACTTCAGAACTATGCTCAGCTCGGAATATAGAGTGTCCTCGCTTTGGACTAATAAAATTCGGCGCAAGCCCATCTCGTCTGCTCCCCAAAGGCCGGCACAGGCATCTGAGCCGACCGGTCCGGATGATATGGTGAAATTGCAACAACAACCGGCCTGAAAGTTTAGCCGTCAAAAATTCGTCGTCAACGAAACGGTCCCCCTTCGAATCGGCTCCGAAAGATACCGATCTGGCGCCCAGAAACAGCCATGTCAACTATATTTTTAGCGGGATGTTCACGGACATGCCTGGTGAAAGTCGCCAATCTGCGACACCAATAGTACTTATGTGTATACTTTTGGCAACAACGACTTTAGGGTAAAGCGAGCTATTTTAATGGCCAAATTAACGCTCACGTTCAAAGGTAAGTCACTCCAGGCCATCACGCTAAAACCGGGCGAGATCGGCATCGGTCGTGATCCGTCCAACGCCCTGCATATCGACAGTCTTGCCGTTGCGCCTCAGCACGCCATTGTCGAATCGACCCCCGAACAACACATTATTCGCGAAGTCGACAGTCGCTTTCCCGTATTCGTCAACGACAAGAAAGTCGTTGAGCACGCGCTTAGTCACGGTGACCGAATTACCGTGGGCAAACATGTTCTCTTCTTTACTGAGGAAAGTACCTTCCAATCAGAAAGCCAGTTGGAACCCGATCCAGAGCCGGAAGTCTGGACGGACACCGACGCCAAATTCTTCAACGGCAGTTTGCAGGTGTTGAATGGACGACAGATCGGCCTCGTGATCCCTTTGAAGAAATCATTGGTCCGCCTCGGAAAGGAAGGTTCCGACGTGGTTATTATCGCCAAGCGCAAGGACGGGTATTTTATTTCGCCCTTGGCCGAAGGCACCTCGCTCACAGTCAACGACAAGCCCGTGAAGGATCAGGCCGTACTCTTGAGCGACGGCGACATCATCAAGATTAACGATTCCCTCATGCAATTCTTCCAAGAGTGATTGCGAGGAGCCGCTTCATGTCCCGCGCCCGGCGCTCGGACAAGCGCCACTTTCATCGTGTCGCTCACGACGCGCCTGCCACGCTGTCTCGAGACGACAAAATCCTGCCGTGCAAAATCCTGGATCTCTCGCTCAAGGGCTGTCTTATAGAACTCAGCAACGACTGGGACTTCGAACCTGGACAAATTTACGAACTTCGCATCGATCTGAGCCCAACGGTTCGAATCGTGATGGACGTTTCCCTCGCACACCGCGACGGAACAAAGGCTGGCTTCGTGTGCCAACGCGCCGATCTCGATAGCATTTCTGCGCTGAAAAGGTTGGTCGAACTCAATCTCGGCGACGAGGAATTGCTCGAGCGGGATTTACGGGCACTGGCATCGAGCTCTGACCATTAACCCTGTCAATCCCAATTCTCATCGAAAAGCGCCGCGAAACAGCGGCTTCTCCAGCAGCACCGATTCATAAAACCCGATTGAAGCGCTTATTGCCCGCTATAGTCCAACTCCACGCCCATTCAGGGCCGCACGCACGATGCGCATGGTAGGCAACCCAACGATACGGTCTTTTATTTAGGTCTTAGGCACCTTTTCCGGGTGGGGAAGCCCGGATTCACTGCCCGCTCCATTGGCGGGCCCTGACTGCTCGGTACGAAGGGGATGTACTCGCGCGGTTCGATTCTTATCCGAATTTACCCGTGAGCGCCGCCGGAATCGCAAACTGGCGGTCGCCAGATAGATTTCGTGCAGGAAGAAGTAAAGACCGATGATCAGAGCAGCCATCGCGGCAATGAACAGGATCGCAATGGCGCTCGAAACATCCAGGCTTAGAAAAGCGCCGACGAACAAAATGACGATGAGCGTGCAAATGAGTAGCGCACAGGCGGTGCAAAGGCTGATGGCCCAATACGCGACACGGGTGCGGCGCGACAGCATATCGATCTCACACCGAACCTCCGGGTCGAGATTTTCTCCCGTGACGACATGCTTTTCCTCGATCTGGCGAGACCGATCCACGATGCGGCCCACGCGGGCGCTGAGGACCGACAGCAGCGCGCCAATGCCGCTCAGGAGAAAGACTGGCGCCACCGCAAGTTGTATGACATGAGCGATATCGCTGGCTTGCACGGCTGGCCCTACGGGGTGAACGAGACAAAAGAATGATTCGTTGGCAGATCACTCATGATGAACCCCGTGCTCTGTGGGCGATGGTCGAGAGTGCCCTTCACGCCTCACACGGCATTAGCGTCGCAACCTGGCCCATAGCTCCCGGATGATCACACTCGAGGCGTCCTCGGGGTTGAGGGCACGGCAGGATGCCATGAGCGCCTTGTTCCCGCGCCAAAGGCCGAAGACCTTCCGGATGTAAGCCCCCAAGCTGAAGTGGACGATGATAGTGTCGGCGTCGGGTGCGGCCGCGATTTTATCTTTTTCGGCCTGAGTCAACAGGAGGATCAACTGGTCCACGGCTTCTTGAAGGGTGCGAGGCAAACGCTGATCGGCGTCAGAACGAGACGACTGTAACGGGTTGTTCATTTTCTTTAACAGCGAGCGTAAACTCGTGGAAATCATGGCAAATGCGTGAATATTTACGGTCAAATCACAAAGTTGTCCACAAGAACTGTGGATAAGTTTGCCCGAACCTTTCGTTAATCGTATCTGTTGCAACGGCAGTTGACTACTAAGATTCGAGTAGAACCGCCGCGAGGATTCCGACCGTCTATCCTCCCCCGCAATTTCACTGTTCTCCGTGGTACCCGGTTACGAATGATGTCAATTTTCGATATGGCCTCCATGGCGTTCTTCGGTTCCTATCAAGGTGGAGAATACGCGGCAGCGAGTTCCCTCGCAGCAGAAGGCTCTAACAAGAAGGAAAGCCAACGAGGTCGCGCTGCAAAAGCTCCCCAATGTCGCCGAGGACGGATTCCGAGCTAATCTTCGGGCACCGTCCCCAGTTCTTCCGCCAAGGCGGGAGTAGCTGCCCGCGCGCGCCTACGGGCCACTTTTGCACGGATGACTACGTAGAAAACGGGCGTCAGAAACAGGCCAAATACGGTCACCCCGAGCATACCGGAAAAAACAGTGATCCCCATGACCTGGCGCACCTCGGCTCCGGCGCCGTGAGAGAACACGAGGGGAACGACGCCGGCGATGAAGGCCACGGAGGTCATCACGATTGGCCGCAGCCGCAACCGGCTCGCCTCGATTGCCGCCGCAACGGTGCTGCGACCTTGCTGCTCGAGTTCGCGTGCGAACTCGACGATAAGGATCGCGTTCTTGCAGGCAAGCCCCATCAACACGACTAGCCCGATCTGGACGAAGATGTTGTTGTCACCACCTGTCAGCCACACACCGAACAGCGCCGAGAGGAGACACATGGGCACGATCAGGATCACCGCCAGGGGCAAGGTCCAGCTTTCGTAGAGCGCAGCCAGAACCAAAAAGACCAACAACACGCTCAACGGAAACACCACCTTGTTAGCGCTGCCTTCGTTAACCTGCTGATAGCTCAAGTCGGTCCAAGCGAAGCTCGTGCCGGCCGGAAGCACCCGAGGCGCCAGGGCGGCAATGGTGGCTATCGCTTCGTTCGAGGACATGATCCTGGGATCGGCCTCGCCGATAAGATCCGCCGCGGGATAACCGTTGTAGCGGATGACGGGGTCGGGACCGTAGGTCTGTTCGACCGTCACTACGGTACCGATCGGCACCATCTCGCCGGCCTGGTTGCGAGCCCGTAGCGAGAGGATGTCCTCGACCTCGTCCCTAAACCGGGCGTCGGCTTGAGCGTAGACTTGATAGGTGCGCCCGAAGCGGTTGAAGTCGTTGACGTAGGTGGAACCCAGATAGGTCTGCAGGGTTTCGAAGACTTCGTTCAGAGCCAGACCGTGTCGCTTCGCCTTGGTGCGGTCGACCTCGACCGTCAACTGCGGCACGTTGGCTTGATAGGAGCTGATGGGAAAGCCCATCCCTGGCACTTGCGACAGTGCACCAGAGAGGTCCTGGACCGCTCTCTGCAATTCGCCGTAGCCAAGACCCGCACGGTCCTGCACGTAGAGCGAAAAGCCGGACCCGGTACCGAGACCCAGAATCGCCGGGGGCATGATCGCGAACGCAAAGGCTTCCTGGATCGTGGAGAACTTGGCCGTCAGCTCACCGACGATTTCGGGAGCCGAGCGCTGCCGCCGATCGAATCCATCCAACCCGAAGAAAATCGTGCCGACGTTCGGCGTGTTGGTGAACTGGAGGGCATTGAGTCCCGGAAACGCCACGGCATCCCGAACCCCCTCGGTGGACAAAGCCATGTCGCTCATTGCGCGCACCACGGCTTCGGTACGATCGAGCGAAGCGCCCTCAGGAAGCTTGACACCACCTATGAGATAGAGCTTGTCCTGGGTTGGAATAAAACCTCCCGGTACCGCCTCGAAACTCAACCAGGTCAAACCGATAAGGCCGGCGTAGAGCACTAGGACCCGACCGCTTCGGCGCAAGGTTCGGACCACGACGCCCGAATACACCTCGGCACTGCGCTGAAAACCATGGTTGAAGGGTCGAAACAGCCAGCCGAACAGCGTGTCCAGCATTCGCGTAACGGTATCGGGTGGCGCACCGTGCGGCTTGAGCAAGGTCGCCGCCAACGCCGGAGACAGTGTCAGCGAGTTGATTGCCGAAATGACCGTGGAGACGGCGATGGCTACGGCGAACTGCCGGTAGAACTGGCCGGTCACGCCCGACAGAAAGGCCATAGGCACGAACACCGCCGCCAGGACCAGCGCGATAGCGATGATGGGGCCGCTGACCTCGCGCATGGCCTGATGGGCCGCCGCTCGTGGGGTAAGTCCGTTGGCGATGTTGCGCTCCACGTTCTCGACCACGACGATGGCATCGTCCACCACGATGCCGATCGCAAGCACCAGGCCGAACAAGGTGAGCGTATTGATTGAAAAGCCCAGTAACAGCAACACCGCGAAGGTAGCGATGATCGAAACGGGCACGGCGAGCAGCGGAATGATCGAAGCGCGCCACGTCTGAAGGAACAGGATGACCACGACCACCACCAGGAACACAGCCTCGAACAGCGTTTGTACGACGGCCTTGATGGAATCGCGCACGAACACCGTCGGGTCGTAGACCACGTCCCACTTCACGCCTTCGGGGAAGAAGCGCTCCAATTCCTGCATCTTGGCGCGCACGCTATTGGAAAGCTCGATGGCGTTCGAACCGGGAGCCTGAAAGATCGCGATCGCCACCGCCTGTTGATTGTTGAGCAGCGAGCGCAACGCATATTCCGAGGCGCCGAGTTCGATTCGAGCGACGTCGCGCAAACGGGTGATCTCGCCGCCGGCTCCGGTCTTGACCACGATGTCGCCGAACTCCTCCTCGGTGACCAACCGACCCTGGGCGTTGATCGACAGCGTGAAATCGCTGACGCGCGGCTGAGGCGGGCCGCCGATCGTCCCCGCCGAGACCTGGATGTTTTGTTCGCGAATCGCCTGGACCACGTCGCCCGCCGTCATGCCGCGCGCGGAGATCTTGTCGGGGTCGAGCCAGATACGCATCGAATAGTCCCCGCCGCCGAAGACCATGGCCTGCCCTACGCCCGGAAGGCGAGAGAGCTCGTCCTTGACGTGCAGCGTGGCGTAGTTGCGTAGATAAAGCGTGTCGTATTTCTGGTTCGGCGAGAGCAGGTGCACCACCATGGTCAGATTGGGCGACTGCTTCTCGGTGGTCACGCCGAGACGGCGCACGTCTTCCGGAAGTCGCGGCAAGGCCTGGTTCACCCGGTTCTGGACCTGCACCTGGGCAAAATCGGCATCGGTACCCGGACTGAAGGTGACCGTCAGGTACATCACCCCGTCGGAACCCGCTACCGACTTCATGTACATCATGTGTTCCACCCCGTTCATGGCTTCTTCGAGCGGGGTGGCGACAGTCTCCGCGATGACCTTGGGATTCGCGCCGGGATAGACCGCGCGCACCATGACCGAAGGCGGCACCACATCGGGATACTCGGCCACCGGCAACAGCGGGATTGCAATCAATCCGCCGATGAACAGGAGAATGGACAGGACCGCTGCGAAAATCGGGCGATCGATGAAGAAGGCGGAAAAATCCCTCATGCGTTCGGCTCCCGAGTGCGGTCGGCCGGAGGCGGTTCATTGCCAGCGTTCAGCTTGGGACCGGGAGGAGGCGGAGGGGGAGCGCCCATGTCGATGAATTGAGGGATAACCGCCATGCCAGGGAAGAAAATCTTCTGCACGCCATACACGACCACCACATCGTCGGCACTTAAGCCCTCGGTGACGATGCGTAGCCCTTCGCTCATCCGCCCAAGCTTGATGTCGCGACGCTGCGCTCTATTCTCGGCATCGAGCACGTAAACGTACTTGCGGTCCTGGTCCGTGAGGATGGCCTTGTCATCCACCAGCACCGCGGGAACCTTCTCGCCGCCCGGAAGTTTCACGCGCGCGAACAGCCCTGGCGTCAGGAGGCCGTCCGGATTGTCGACCACGGCGCGGGCGCGGATGGTACCGACAGCAGGATCGAACCGGTTGTCCAGAAAATCCAGGCGTCCTTCGTGCGGAAAACCCTCTTCGTCAGCCAGCCCCACAAACACCGGAATAGCCGCTGACTGCAAGGTCCCTTGCTCGCCGGTTCGCCTCCTGGCGCCATGGCGCAGATAAGCCTGTTCATCGACCTCGAAATAGACGTAAATGGGATCGATTGAAACGATGGTCGTCAACAAGGTCGACATCCCGATATTGTCGTTCACCAGGTTTCCCTCGGTGACGAGTTGCCGGCTGATGCGTCCGCTGATCGGTGCACGCACCTCGGTGAACTCGAGGTTGAGCCTGGCCTCCTCGACTGCGGCTTGTGCCGCCTGGACGGCCGCTTCCGCTTCCCGCAGGTTCTTGTCGCGAGTGTCGAATGCTTCTTCGGAAATCACCCGCTTCTCGAATAACCGTCGCGCTCGCGCCAGTTCATTTTTCGCTAAATCACGCCGAGCCTGGGCACGCGCCAGCTCGCCTTGGGCCCGACCCAGTGCGGCTTTGTAAGGCCTGGGATCGATGACGAACAACAAATCGCCTTTCTTGACCAGGGATCCATCCTTGAAATTCACCTTTTCCAGATATCCCCCTACCCGCGCCCGCACTTCCACGGTCTCTACAGCTTCGAAGCGTCCGGTATATTCGTCCCATTCCGCGACCTCCCGCTGAATCGGCCGGCTTACCGAAACCGATGGGGGCGGCACTTCTTCAGGTCCCGCCGTCGGCTGGCTACAACCTACCAAAAGGCAAACAAGGAAGCCGAGCCGCATTGTATGAATGATCCAATATCTTGCGTTGATCACGTTATGGCTACCGTTTACGTTGCACGATTTCCCCAAGCGCATCACCACCGCGCCTGCGTTTTACCGGAGCTTTTCACATGCTGGCCGGTAAGGTGTCCGGTACCTTCCGAAAGCCGATTGCGAGCCGGTTTCAGGCGTTGATGACGATAATCCTAAAAACGGCAGTTGACCGCTTCGATGCGGTAGACACGCCGCAAGGATTCCGACCATCGTCCCTTCTACCGATTTCACCGCTGGGTGAAGCCGCCACCTACCCGATTGCACGACAGGCCACCTGAATGCGAGCTTGACCGGGTCTTCATCCCTGAACTGCGCCCCACCTGTTCGAATACCTTGTCCGGGGCATGTCCTTTGCCGAATCGGGTGATCGCTGCACACTCGGCGAGCCCCGCTTTTTCTCGTTCGGTGTAAAACAGCGCCGGGCGCATGGAGCCACTGCTCGCTTACGAACGTGGAGGGGGATCGATCGAGACTCCTTTCGTCCGCGTATCTCCGCAGCGTACAACACGTCATCAAGATGGCGACGATATTTGAACAGATTAAAAAGGAACGGCGGTTTTCTCAAAGCACCCGCAAATGCCGCGGCAATGCTTATATCTTTTGAAGAAGCATTGGATCAGATGGCGTTCGTTAGAAAACTCAGAATAAGCGTTTATCCTCGATAAGATAACCTCAACGTGCAATTCTCGACAGACCAGGCGCGATAAAACGGCTCGTGCTCAGTACGCCAGGATTTATGAAGATATCAAAACTGATCGAGTTCCGGAGATTTCTTCACACACGCTCGCATGTGGTTGGCGCCGTCGGAAGCTCGGAACGACCGCTTTTTTGGAATCCCTTTTCAACCGGAAATTTGAACGCCGCAAGCCACCGCTTCACCACCCGTCGCGTTCCGGCAAGCAAGGCCGACTCAAGGAGCCAGTCAAGCTGACCGCCTTTCGGTTCAATCCCGGCTTCCGATTCAGTTTCTCCGATGTTCAAGGTTCAGGTCAGAAAGCGACGGAGTCCACTTCGCCCTACCCATCCTCTTATAACCGGCTACCGCTAATAGCGCTCTTATTCCATTCGGCATTCGAGTGAACATGAATCGTAGGCTGGGTTAGCCCTTCGACGGAGCTCAGGACGGACTCAGCGTAACCCACCGATTCGAGGTCGGTCCGTGGGTTACGGCCTCGCGGCCTAACCCGCCCTACAAAAATGAATGCCTTATTGAACGCGATTTGGAATTACATCAATTGTCGTAGACAAGCCGCGACACCCGCATTGGCATCGAGGTTCAGGCGAGCCACGTTCCGATACCAGTGATCCGATGCCAGGATTTCATTTACCGCCCCGGGAACGTCCGTTAGGGACCGAACGCGTTTAGCGATGCCGTTTTCCTCTGCCCAGCGGATGTTGTATTCGAAAAGTATGCGCATGGATGGATTATCCACGAGCACGAGCGGGACGCGGCAGGCTATGGCTTCATGAATGGAAATCGGGCCCGGTTTACCCACCATGACATCCGCAAGCCTCATGTATTCCGCAACCTTGGCGGTATATCCCACGATCAGCTTAGGCTTGCGCGATCGCCACTGATTCAGCGAGTCGTAAGCTGCCTTGTGGCAACCACAAATGGCGATCAGATTGCACGGAGTCGCCGAAGCATCCAAGCGTTGCACGATGTCGACCAGGTACCTTGAGCCTTGTCCGCCGAAGAAGACGAGGACTGTCGGAAGATCCCTTCGCAATCCCAATTCGTCGAGAGCATCCGCCGGATCGGTATCGATAGGTTCGAGAAAAGACGGGTGAACCGGCATACCCCGGAGCGGAAAGACCTGAGATTCCGGCACTCCGCTTTGCAAGGCCTGCTGCACGAGCCGCTCGGTGCCGCACAAGTAGTAGGACTTCAAGGATGGATCGAACCAGTACTGGCGGTAAAACTCTTCGAAATCGACCGGGATCGTCACGCAGCGCACTTCCGGGTTAATCTCGCGGGCGGCAGTAAACATGAGTCCGTTATACAAGGGGATCGTCGAGATCAACATATGCGGTGCCTGGTGCTGCCAAAACGCTGCAAGCCGCGGAGCCGCCGGCTGCATCAGGGTTATCAATCCCTTTCCCAGCGCGATGTATTGGCGCAAACCGACCAGCGTTTCCCATTTGAGGCCCGTGTTGTAGAGCGAAATACCCGCTCGGGTGAGCCCTGCCAACAAAGGAAAATGGGAAAAAATCAGGTCGGTGTTGACCGCTCTAACAGAGGCTTCGGAGAAGGCCCGTTTCAGTTCCGCCTCTAGAGCCCTGGCTACGCCTTTGTGGGCGCCTCCGCCATCGAAGTAAAGGATGTCGACTTTTTTGCCTTCGCCTTCCTTGATAACAGCTCTCTCCTGGACCGATGAAATTCCAATGGTTTTCGTCATGGGGCACCGTCCGCGTACTGGGTCTTGCGACCCGCGATTGAACTCCGATTTTGAACAGGAGTACGAAACGTCCAGGCCACTTCTCTTGCTATCTGCAAGGCGATCACGATGCCTTCTCGCAACACCGTACTTCCTATTCTGTGATTATGACCTCATGCGGTACGCTTCGTTTGCGCGAGCGTCTTGACGTGTGATTGCTCCAAGAAACGGCGGTTAAGCGCAGCAAGTGTGGGTGGCGGGCGGGTGGCTGTCCTAAGCTCCGTCGACGGGCCCGTCCTGAACGCGGTCGAGAGGCATGAACGGAAACAAATCAATCAGAGCTTTCCAAAACGACCGGAAGAACGGTATTCGGCCGATAAATCGGCCAAAGATGCGATAACGTTTCGCTGGCGTTCCGTCATCTCGCCCTGCGGGCGGCTTTCGTGTTCGCCGATTCACAGGACAGTTGGTCACGAAAAAGCAAACGCCAACATGCTGATTGAACCTAGCTCGATACCTTCGGTAATGAATTGGAGGTCGTCTCCAGGCCGGCGCGCGCCAAGGATGTACAACAGCGGCAAATAATGATCCGGCGTCGGCACGGCGAGCTTAGCGTCAGGCGTTAACCGCTCATAGTCGATCAATGCGTTATAGTCGCCGTTGACAAGACAGTCGCGCACACGCTCATCGAAACGCAATGCCCAGTCATAGGCCGGAGCGTCAGGGTCCCAGTTCACCGTTCGTAGATTGTGTACGGTATTGCCGCTGCCCATGATCAGCACACCTTCATCGCGCAATACGGCCAATTTCTGGCCAAGCTCATAATGAAACTCGGGCGGCATGCTCGCATCGATGCTCAACTGCACAACGGGAATTTCGGCCTTCGGGAAAACACGCGCGAGTACCGACCAGGCACCGTGATCCAGCCCCCGCTTCCGATCCAACGCGACAGCGAGCGGCGACAACAATTCCACGATGCGTTGCGCCAGTTCGGGCGAACCGGGCGCCGCGTATTCCACTTCGTACAAGGCTTTCGGAAAGCCGCCGAAATCATGAATCGTGGGTGGCGTGGCAGTAGCGGTGACAGCAGTGCCATGGATATACCAGTGGGCCGAAATGCAAAGCACGGCTGCCGGTGGGTGTTGAAGCGTCTGCCTTCCGAACGCTGCCCAGGCGTCGGTGTGCCTATTCTGCTGTAGCGTGTTCATCGGGCTGCCGTGACCGAAAAATACGGCGGGTTGTCGATGGTTCGTCATATTGCCGGACTCATGTGCATACTCGCAGGAAATTTCTTCCGTGTACGGGTGTTTCCCCGTCCTTCTTTGGACCTAGGTCTCAGAACAGGCGCTTCAAAGAAACCGGGCCTCCATAAGAAATGGGAAATGAAAACGCTGTAATGGTGAAAACACGCTATAAGTAGTGGGATAAACACGAAAAACCGATTTGATGTCCGCGTTGCGCCAGTGCTCGTCATTCCGGCAGGGATGCTGGAATCCACGCCATGGATGGTAGCCAAGAAAGGCTTCAACACAGTTCCTTCCTGTGCCCTGGAGGCCGGCATCCCCTGCCGGCGTGACGGTCGATACTCGACTGCATTGTGTAGGTCGTTGTCTGTCACGAAATGCCAATCACGTTTGTCCACAAATCGCGCCACTCCGAATTACTCGCTTCAATCAGTCCGATCTTCGCAGCTCGAGGCCATTTCTTGATGAGCTTTTCTCGGAGAATGGCGGTCTCCATTCGTTCGTGCAGCTCGAACCAGACCAACATGTGCACCCTATATTTGTTGGTAAAGCCCTCCACAAGGCCATTGCGATGTTGGAACGCTCGTCGAACAAGTTTCGAAGTGACACCAACATAGAGGGTTCCGTTGACGTCGACACTGTTCCGTCGCCTGCCATCCTGGACGCTGGATTCCGGCGTCCCTGCTGGAATGACGTTCAAATCGGCTTCAGAAATCGGGCTTGTTTGAGCGCTTTCGCTTTGCTTGTTTGGCATAACCCGCTGTGGAAATCATTTACCGACACGTACGTCTTCTCAGTCCCGTTTGGGAGCGCAGATCGTTATTCGAAGGGTTAGACCCAAGCGATCGAGCGACCCGAGTGTCGAACCTTAACCCTCAGCCGCCACAAAGGCCGTACCGCAGGGCGGATCGGTGTATCCGTGCGATCTGCTCTTTCGAGGTCTGCGACGGGTTACGGCGTCCTCCGCCCTGGCTAATTTCGCTTTCCCACGGTTGCCTTTCACCCAAAAGTGAAAACGCTTTAAAAGCGCCGATGCTCGAAAACTAAGTACACGAAAACGGCCATCAGGGAGTAATGGTCAAATTTTGTGTATGGGGAGTTGATCAGGCGGCGACTTTCTCGGCGTCTTCCTGAACGCCGTCCTTGAACACGACTCCCTCAAGGACCTGAGCCAGCCGCGGAACTCCATTCAATCTCCGCCAGTGTCGCTCGGCGCTTTTCACCAGCATGAACACCATCGCGAGAATACTTCCCCGTGACACGCAGCCTCGCGTTTTAGCGGTTCTGAGCCTCACCGTGGCAAAGGTGGATTCGATCGGATTGGTGGTCCTCAGGTGAATCCAATGCTCTGCCGGAAAAGCATAGAACGCCAACAGCGTCTCCCGATCCTTTTCCAGGCACGCCACCGCCTTGGGATACTTAGGCCGATACACCTCGACGAAGTGATTAAACGCGTTCTCCGCTTCCTGCCGGGTGGCGGCCATCCAGATCTCGTGCAACGCCGCTTTGGCTTTGGGCTGTTGGCTCTTCGGCAGCTTATTGAGCACATTCGCCGTCTTATGGACCCAACAGCGTTGGCCACGGGTGGTCCCGTACACCTGCGGTAAGGCTTTCCAGAAGCCTAAGGCGCCATCGCCGATGGCCAGGTGCGGATCAAGGGTGAGACCCCGGGCTTTGAGATCCAACAGCACCTCGCGCCAGGACGGTTCGCTCTCCCGATAGCCATCAGCCAACGCCAGCAACTCCTTCTTGCCGTCCGCCGTAGCCCCTATCACCACCAGAATGCACTGCGCCGCATCCTCCAGCCGCACCCCGAAATGAATGCCATCTACCCAGAGATACACATAACGCCGGTTCGACAAATCCCGCCGCGACCAACGCTGATGCTCGTCCTTCCAGACCTCTTTCAAGCGGCTGATCGTACTCGCCGACAGCCCCGGCGCCTCCCGCCCTAACAGCACCGTCAGCGCCTCCTGAACATCCCCGGTCGAGATCCCTTTCAAGTACAACCACGGCAATAACGCCTCAAGGCTCTGGGGGCGCCGAAGGTACGGCGGCAAAATCGCCGAGGTCAACCGGATCGCCTTCGACCGATCTCGCACCCGCGGCACCTTGACCTCGATAGGACCCACACCGGTCTGGATGGACCGCGTCGGTAGATGACCGTTCCGCACCACCCGCTTGGCGCCCATCCGCCGTTTTCTCGTCCTTGAATCGCTCCAGAAAGGCGGCCACCTCCGCTTCGATCGCCGCCGCCAGCATCCGCTGGGCGCCTTCCCGTAACAACTCCGTTAAGGCATCCGCCACGGGAGCTGGTGCCCCTGGATTCTTCAACGGAATGATCTTATCGTCACTCATGGCGTATTCGCTCCTCTTGTAGGAAGGGATGACTTCGAAGACCATCCAGAATACGCCGCCTATCTCAATCCCTCATCCACAACTTTCGAGCATAACTCGAGACCTGGCGCAGCAAGCGTCCTTGATCGTCGCCATTTGGGGAAACTCAGGGGCGTTTCGAAACCGGGCTTATGAAGTTGTCAAAATGTTTCCTGAGTTGAGGTGTTTACGCGTAACCGGAGCGGGTCAACCGCACCATGCAAGAGGTCTTCCGAATGGTCTGCTTCCAATCCCATACCGTTGCTAACACGTCGCTCCGGGCGACGTCAGGTCGCGATGCGGTCTTCCTCGGCTGAGTTTGGCGTTAGAGAGCACTATGGACGATAGCCAATACGTTGGGTGCGGCATCCATGGCAGGCGCGTTGCCACGTATGTTTGCCAGCACATTGTTCAAACGCTAAGGGACGGCCAGCCCCGCGGATTCTGGCCTGCTGAAGCTGAAGCCGGCGAGTTATACCCTGATTCATGGTGCACCGAGTGTGAAGCGGTGCTGAATGAGGCCGGTGAGTGGAATGACGAGACAGAAGCAAAGGCAGGGGTTACGCTCACTCGTAGTGCTTGTTACGAGAGGGCAAAAGCTTTAAACGAGGGTGGCGCAAGCCCGGATATTTCATCATGAGGAGGGTCGGCACAGCGTTGAAACCCGCATTAAATCAGGTTGCGAAACAGATTTTGTGGGGAGCTGTGCCGATGCCAAATTGTACCGCTGATGAGATGACATTTAGATGCCTGGGACGGCGGGTCATCAAAGCCAATTTCCGGGGTGGAGCGATCCGTTCCGATGGCGGACTCGTGCTCTTGCGGCAGTTGGATCGACGCCTTGGCTTATCGAAGGCGGTAGCGCAGGCGTTGAACGATCCGAGGGCTCCGAACCGCATCACACATGCCCTGCAAGACCTGGTCGCCCAACGGCTTTAGGGTCTGTGTTGCGGCTATGAGGACCTCAATGATCATGACCGGGGGTGTCAAAATCACGTACTACCCGCATAGCGGGTAGTTTGAGGAAGCCCCCTTATAAGGGGGCACCGAGCCTACCGGATGTTTTGACGTTACAGTGCCAAATTCATCTGCTCTTCTTTCTTTTCGCGCTCTTCCTGGGATCGGATGTAATTCCGAATCATCGCCTCATCGAGACCCACCGTGCTCACACAGTACCCGCGCGCCCAGAAATTGAGCGCCACAAAATTGCGTTTCCGTCCGTACCGCTGGTGAATCAGGATCGCCGACTTCCCTTTCAGCTTGCCGATCGTATTTGCCACACTGTACTTCGGCGGAATCCCTAAACACATATGCATGTGATCCGGCATCACGTGCCCCTCCACCAAATCAATGCCGAATCGCCGGCAGAGCTCTTTTAAAATCAAGCCAATATCACGCCGAAGCAGGCCAAACATTGATTTGCGACGATACTTCGGCACAATGACCACGTGGTATCGGCAATACCACGTGACATGAGATTGGTTTTGCCATTCTCTCATCTCGATTTCTCCTCTTGTGGACTGGGTAGGCCCAGATAGAGGAGAAATCACCTACAACCCTCGTCGCAATCCCACTCGAGGGCAGAGCCTTGGTTATTCTCACCGCCACAGGCGGTGGCTTAGCGTTGGAGTTAACTGTGTAACCGGGGTTAGTTCATAGGGTAACTCGATTACCAAAGAGGATCACGAAGTGGTTCAACGCCCGTTTCCAATCCTGGATCGGCAGGGTCCATTTCTTCTCGATCCGCTGCAGTCCCAGATACAGGGAGGGTGTAAAAAGAACTGTGTAACTGGTTGGTAAAATCAGCCAGAAAAAGAGACTCAAACATGACCCGTGACACAGCCAAACAAGACGCCTTATTGGATGAATTGCTCAAAGGCTATACGAATCCGAAAGACCTTCTGGGGGAACACGGTTTGCTCAAACAGCTGACCAAACGCCTGGTGGAACGGGCGTTGGAAGCCGAAATGACGGCCCATTTGGGGTAGCGGCGCGTGCCCTGGAAGTGCGCGGCAGTGGCAACTCCCGCAACGGCAAGTCGGCGAAGACGATTCAAACGGAAACCGGACCCTTGGCGATTGAGGTCCCGCGGGATCGCAACGGAGACTTCGAGCCGCAACTGGTTTCCAAGCGCCAACGCCGGCTCGAAGGATTTGATGAGAAGGTTCTGGCGCTGTATGCGCGGGGCTTATCCACCCGTGGTATTCAGGGGCATCTGGAAGAACTGTATGGCGTGGAAGTCTCGCCGACGCTGATCTCCAACGTGACCGAATCGGTGTTGGCGGACGTGAAGGCATGGCAGAGCCGGCCCTTGGCGTCGGTGTATCCGATCCTGTATTTCGACGCTTTGATCGTCAAATCACGCGAAGCGGGACCGGTCAAGAACAAGGCGGTCTATCTCGCTTTGGGCGTCAATCTGCAAGGCGAAAAGGAGCTGCTGGGCCTTTGGATCGCGGACACAGAAGGCGCCAAGTTCTGGCTGTCGGTCTTTACCGAGTTGAAGAACCGAGGCGTTCAGGATGGCTTTATCGCCTGTGTCGACGGCCTCAAGGGACTGCCGGAAGCGATTGAAACCGTGTTTCCCAACATCCAGGTCCAACGGTGCCTCGTCCATCAGGTGCGCCACAGCCTGCAGTATGTCACCTGGAAGGAGCGCAAGGCGGTGGCGAAAGACCTGCGGGCGATTGATGGCGCCGCGACCTTGACCGAGGCCGAAGCTGCCCTGGCGCGGTTTGCGGACACCTGGGACGCGAAGTACCCAGCCATCAGCCAAAGCTGGCGGGCGGATTGGACGCGCTTGACTGTGTTTTTCGATGATCCGCCGGAGATCCGCAAAGTGCTGTAGACCACCAACGCGATCGAATCACTCAACTTCAGCCTGCGCAAGCTGCTCAAGACCCGCGGCGCGTTTCCGAACGATGAGGCGATTCTGAAAGTCCTGTATCTGGGACTGCAGCGGATCGAGAAGAAATGGACCCTGCCGATCCAGGATTGGAAACGGGCGTTGAACCACTTCGTGATCCTCTTTGGTAATCGAGTTACCCTATGAACTAACCCCAGTTACACAGTTAACTTGACACCCCCGGCGATTCTGAAAGTCCTGTATCGACGGCGTTCAGGAAGACGTCGAGAAAGTCGCCGCCTGATCAGCTCCGGATACACAACATTTTGACCATTACTCCGATCCGTCGACCATAACTCGAGCCTTGACCAAGATATGGCGCTGCGCTTTCGAAACGGAACGCAGCCGCGTCAACTCATCATAGAAACTTCCGAGTTAGCGTTATCCTGACCTAAAGACGATTTTTATGACCCCATCAAACCCAGCCTTACAACGCATCCCTGTTACCCCCAACTTTCGGGGCGGTCTGTACCAAAGGACGTCCCAATTGCACCGTAGACCCCACGGTTGATACCTTGAACTCTGTCGTTTAACTCTTTGCTTTCTGTCTGTCACTCCTCTCAATGCACGGGCGCGACTGCTTTACTAAATATTCCCCTCAGGCATCGCATGTTGGGACGGACAATGCGGATAAGAGTGACGTTGCCCTGCGTGCAATTTAAAATGACAAAATTTGTACGATAAATGAAATCGCATCGCCACGATGCGCGTTGGAGGACCACAAAAATGGGTTTTTTCCCAGTATTTCTGTCAGTTGTATATGTCGTGCGCAACCAAGCCCAGCAGCTTGAAAGCATTATTCAGTATGCCTCCGCTCAATTGACATCGCTCGTCATCGATTATGAGCTGATCATTGTTGACAACGCATCCGATGATGACAGCGTCAACGTTCTAAAAAGCCTGACAGGTCCTTCGGGCTATCCAAACTTGCAGGTCTATGCCCTTACGAAGGAAGTTGACAGCGACACGGCTTCATGGGTAGGACTCGAGAATGCGCTGGGTGATTTCATCGTTATAATCGATCCCCTGCTTGATGATATTGGTTTCTTACCCGAAATGCTCAAGAAAGCGGTTACTGGAGCCGATGTTGTTTTTGCAAATAACCGGCAGAAGCCGCGCCAAAGTTTTGCTTATCGCACGGCTTATACAGCCTTTAATCTCTTGTACAAATCACTTAACGGGATACATCTTGCTAAAGAAGCGCCTCAGTACAGGCTATTGAGCAAGCGGGTCGTAAACTTTATTCTTCAGCACCCGCAGCCCGCCGTAACCTACCGGCACTTACCGGCCACCGGTGGTTTTGCGCGCGTCAACATGGAATACAGCGCTAAACCGCGTGCAACGAAGACCAAGAAATTGGGGGAAAGCATCGACCGAGGAATGCGTCTCCTTGTGTCAACGACACAAGCGCCGATGCGACTTGTGACATCACTGTCCTTGTTTGGAGCCGCTGCGAACTTGCTTTATTCGGTCTATGTTCTTGCAGTCGGCATTTTCAAAACTGACGTTGCACCCGGCTGGGTGAGCCTGTCTTTGCAGCAATCAGGCATGTTTTTCTTGATCTCGTTAGTGCTTTTGGTGCTAGGCGAATACATATTGCATATGGCCAGCCTTAGCAATGAAGGTCCGCTGTATCACGTTGGCCAGGAATTCACGAGTATGCGCATGACCCACAGGGAGAAGCTGAATATTGAAGACGTTTCGTCATCATCAACCAAAGCCTCGCACCATTCAGGTCAGCTTGTTACGTGACCGTGCGACAGAGCACTGTAGATGCGGTTATCATTGGCGGTGGCTTCTACGGATCTTCAATTGCGATTTACCTTGTTAAGACCCGTGGATTGCGTCGAGTGATCCTGCTTGAACGGGAGCCTTGGCTTCTGACTCGTGCGTCGTACAACAACCAGGCGCGCGTACACAGCGGATACCACTACCCTAGAAGCTTCACTACAGCTTTTCGCAGTCGTGTCAATTTACCCCGCTTCGTACGCGATTGGCCGCAAGCCATTAAACAGGATTTTGTAAAGCTTTACGCTATTGCAAGGCGTAACTCGAAGGTGACTGCCAAGCAATTCGAACGCTTTTGTCATCAGATTGGAGCAGAACTCAAACCGGCAAAAGCTGAATTAAAACAGCTTTTCGAGCCTCGGCTGATTGAAGATGTTTTTCTCGTCGAGGAGTATGCCTTCGACTCAACGCGACTCGCCGAGTGGGCAGTTAGAGAACTTAAGTATGCCGGCGTCGACGTGCGCTTTTCAACCCGCGCGACAGCGATTTTCCGCTCAGAGGCAGACAACAATTTGACAGTAGCCATCCAGCCAGAGTCAGGAGGTGCTTCGTCAATCACCTGTAAATACGTCTTCAACTGTACCTATAGCGGACTGAATCAGTTTTCAGGCGACTTCCCTCGCACCCAAACTGAGCTTAAGCAAGAGGTGACCGAAATAGCCCTTATGCAAGTGCCCGAGGTGCTCAAAGAGCTTGGAATCACGGTCATGGACGGGCCATTTTTTTCGATGATGCCGTTTCCTGCTCGTGGCCTGCACACACTGTCGCACGTTCGTTACACGCCGCACTTTTGCTGGAAGGACGAACCAGGGATTGATCCATACAAGAAGCTCGATGAATACGATCAGGCTACACGGGTTGATCGAATGGTCCGGGATGCAGGCCGGTACCTCCCAGCCATACGCAATGCCAAATATATTGCTTCGCTTTTCGAAGTTAAAACCGTTTTGGTCAAAAACGAGGGAGATGACGGCCGCCCGATTCTCTTCGAAAAGCATGAAAAGCTACCGGGCTGTTATTCGGTGCTAGGCGGAAAGATAGACAATATTTACGACATTCTTGAAAAACTCGAAACAGAAGAGTTTAAAAGTTCGCTGGAGTGACGATGGAAAACGCCCTAATTGGATTTTCTGGTTTTGTCGGAAGTACGCTTCTAAAGCAAGCGCATTTTACTGCGCTTTACCGTTCGACCAATATCCATGAAGTCGACAATCGTGAGTTCAATGTAGTGGTTTGTGCAGGAGCTCCCGCCCAGAAATGGATTGCCAATCGCGAGCCCGAAGTGGATCGAAAGAAGATTGACTCCCTAATCGACCACCTTCGAACCCTCAAGTGCAAAACATTCATATTGATTAGCACCGTCGATGTATTCAAAACTCCGGTTGGAGTTGATGAATCTACTCCGGTCAACGAAGCGGGCTTGCATCCCTACGGACTTCATCGTCGACTCCTCGAAAAATTTGTGGAACAGCATTTTCCCCGCCATCTGATCGTCCGCTTGCCAGGGTTGGTTGGTCCCGGTTTACGCAAGAACGTGATCTTTGACTTTCTTAATCACAATAATCTTCACGCAATCGAAAGTAGAGCGATCTTCCAGTTTTACCCTATGGTCAATCTTTGGTACGACATCCAGATGGCACTAGACGCCCGCCTATCTCTTGTGCATCTTACCGCCGAACCGATCAGCGTTGCCGACGTTTCTCTGATGGGTTTCGGCAAGCCGTTCACACATTCGCTTCCGAACACTCCCGCTCGTTACGATATGCAAACTCGATATGCAGAGGCATTCGGCGTTTCAGGCCGTTATCAATACAGTGCGCGTGAATCGATCTTGGCCATCCGCAGCTATGCCCAATCAGAACCTATTACTTTGAAGGGTGAAACTGGAGCAGCGTCGTGAGGCTTGCGATATCGAACATTGCCTGGGACATTTCCGAAGATCTAGCCGTCGCACAACTCCTGAATAAATTCGGCGTAGATGCGATCGATGTTGCGCCCGGTAAATACTTCGCCAATCCAGCAGAGACTAAGGACGAGGACATTGCAAAGGTCAAGCAATGGTGGGCTGATCACGGTATCGAGATCACCGGTATGCAAGCCCTGTTGTTTGGTACGACAGGGTTGAATGTATTTGGCGACAACAAAAGCCAGCAAGCGATGCTAGATCATCTGCGAGCGGTGTGCCGTATCGGTGCGGGTCTTGGTGCGACCCGATTGGTATTTGGCTCACCCAAAAACCGAGATCGCTCCGGCTTGGGCGATGCCCAAGCATTAGAGCAAGCAGTCAAGTTTTTCCTGCGTCTCGGTGATGCCGCGCAGGAGCATGGCGTCATTGTGTGCCTGGAGCCTAATCCAACCCGATACGGCGCGAACTTTATGACCAACAGTGTAGAGACAGCCCAGGTCGTAACCGCGGTCGGTCACAGTGCTATCCGAATGCAGTTCGACACCGGGTCCTTAACGATTAATGGAGAATCTCCCAAAGCGGTACTGAAGAATTGCGCCGGCTTGATAGGCCATGTGCATGCGAGCGAGCCGGATCTGAAGCCACTCGGCGATGGCGGCACTGATCATCGGCTTATGCACGAAGCGCTCCTGCAATACCTTCCTCAGCACGTGGTTTCAATTGAGATGGTGGCCACAAACGAAGAGCCTCATCTCCAGTCCATCGAACGAGCTTTGTCTTGTGCTGTTGAGTGCTACAGATCAGCACAAGGTGCTGCCACATGAAATGGTTAATCTTGGTGCTTGGCATCGCCGCTAATGCGTCCGCCAGCATCATGGTCAAGATCGCCATGATGCCTCCCAGGAAGTTTCCTTCCTTAACAGATCCCCTGGCGGCCTTAAGCAACTGGCCCTTCTGGTTAGGCTTAGGTCTATACGGTGCCGCATTCCTCCTTTACGCCGCTGCATTGGCAAGGCTACCGCTCAATGTCGCTCACCCTGTATTGACTTCTGGAGCAGTGGCGTCTGTCGCGCTTTGTTCCGCTTTGATCTTTCGTGAGTCATTTCACTGGACAACAGGTGCCGGCATCTTTCTCGTGATTGTGGGCGTGGCACTGATCACCGCTCGGGTTACATGACCAAGTGAATACAACACAAGAAATTTCTCCAAGAGACCGCGCCGAGTGGCAAGTGCCTGCTATGGAGGTGCCACTGTGGTTCGGCAAGCAACATTCCTACTGTGTCGTAATCCCCGTGATTAACGAAGGTGAGCGAATAAAGACCTTCCTCAAACGGATGAAAGCTAACCAAATTACTGCAATCGCGGACATCATTATCGTCGATGGCGGCAGCACGGACGGTTCCCTGAAACTCGATATGTTGCAGCAAATGGGCGTTAAAGCGCTTCTCGTCAAAACTGGCCCGGGAAAACTGAGCGCCCAGCTAAGATGCGCCTATGCTTTTGCCCTCGATCACGGCTACAACGGTATAGTCACTATCGATGGCAACGACAAAGATGATCCGGGAGCGATACCGCAATTCATCCAGGCTCTAGAAGATGGAGTTGATTTTGTACAAGCATCTCGCTTTTTACCCGGCGGTATGGGAGTGAACACGCCAAAGCTTCGACAATTTGCAATCCGGTATATCCATGCGCCCTGCCTAAGTCTCGCATCAGGGTTTAAATGGACAGACACGACGCAAGGGTTCCGAGCATACAGTCGCAGGATGCTGCTAGACCCCGGAATTGCTCCATTTCGAGATATTTTTGTCACCTATGAACTTCTCGCCTACTTGTCATACCGGGCGCCTAAGCTCGGCTATGTGTGTAAAGAGCTGCCGACAATCAGGCGATATCCCCCCGGGCCGATTCCTACCAAAATAACTGGCATTGGGGGAACTTTATCCGTTCTAAAAACACTTCTTTTATCATCCTTTGGTCGTTTTAACCCAAAAACAGCAACAGGACCTAATCGCACGTCTCGATAATGAATACTAAAAAATTCACTGCGACAACCTCTGCACTGGTTCTTGGAGCAACGCTTTTTATCGCCGCGCTTAAGCTAAAGATTACCCCGCATTATAGTGATTTTCTCGTCGGCCGGATCGCATGGGATGCCGGAACTAAAATTCAAGATTTAATAGCGTGGCCCGCTTTTATCCTAGCTTCCTTTTTTGGCTCTCTTGCCCTATCAAAAATAGCTTCCAGTATACGCGAAGGCCATAGCTGCGAGGTCTTCTTCGGCTTCCTGAAACAACTAGTTTTATGGTCTCTCCCATTTTACGCTACCGTCGGATCCCTTTTTTTAGGTCCGACGTTAGACACTAAACCGATATTTATTTCCGCGCTCGGATTAACTTCTATTGCCGTTATTGCTTTTTTCAATCGGAAAAATAAAGGTAAATTCGACCCGGACTTTTGCGGCGCGATTCTATTATCGATAGTTTTAATTTCTCTTATACCCATTGAGATCGCAATCCTTTTAAGCAGGGTCCCTATGAGCTTAGTGGGTAATTTAAGAGTCGTTTCTCCTTTCAAGGTCAGCTCTTTCTTGATTGTCATTGGATTCCTCGCGGGAACACTCGCGCTCATAAAGTACCGTAGTAGCCCACACCCTGGTTTTATAAAACTTTTCTTTGCGGGACAGATTGGGCTCCCGTTTTTTTTCTTGACACTGTACCCATCAAGGATTTTACTGCCGTCAGGCGCTATTGTGAAATATAACACAACTATTTATTTGAAGGCTTTAATCGTCGCTTTTATTATTTATGGAACCTATGACGTGTTAAAGCGTTTCCGACCAAACCTTCGAGATAGAGATTGGAGGAGATTATTTTCGCCTTTTGCGCTTTTCGGACTTCTTGTTGGCTTAAAAACAGGCGTTACCATAACGCCCAAAATTAGTGCTGATGACTATCATTTTGGCGAGCATCTAATCGGCTACTGGAGTTATTCGCACGGCTTCATCCCCTATGTTAATTATATACCTCCCCATGGGTTCATTGATGATGATTTGAGAGCTTTTTTTGCGTCCATATTCTATGACGGAACTGCTGCAAGTATTGGCGAGGCGGGACGGTCCGCCTTAGCCGTTCTTAGCCTTTTTTCTTTTATGTCAATTTATTATTTTACAGGAAACCTTATCCTCGCTTTTGTAGCTATTTTCCTGCTTGGCGGTCGTTTTAGTTGGTTCTTCCTTGTACCTTTTATCTGTCTATGGCTAAGCTCTATTTTGAGGGCTCAACCTGCCAAATGGCTCTCTGTTTGGATGCTCACGGCTCCTGTTGTCATTTTAGGCACACCAGCTCCGGGGCTGCTTTTGGTTGCGGCTTTTGGCTTTCTTGCTCTCAAAATGATATGGGACCAAATACGTATCGGCGACAAAGAGTCGTGGAGATGTCTAGGCCTAACTTTCGTCTCGCTGTTGTTCTTACTCACTACAACCTCCTTACTTACCATGCTAGCTGGCGCCATCCAATATGTGCTAGAAAATGGACCAATTAACCAGGTTACTTATGGTATACCATGGAGTCTTAGTTGGAATACATCAAGGCCATCTGGACTTGTTTTAGAAGTTATCAGAATGTCTTGGATTGCGATACCGCTCTCGTGCCTTTATGTTATATATAAGTATTGGCGAGACTTTAATGACTCCCGAAGCTCCTTTTATCATGCCATTATATTTCTTGTTTTTTTGCTTTTTTTAATTCCGTACTCTATGGGGCGACTTGATCCCGGTCACTTATCTAGACCCGGGCTAGTGTCTATTTTAGGTTGGACAGTACTATTTCCACTTTTAATATGGAACACATTAACGGATTACAATCGAGTGTTCGTGGTTTTATCTGTTGTATTCATGAGCTCCCTGCTCGGATTTAGATCTACTTCTTTATCCAGCCTTTTTTCAAGTGCAGCACAAACAGTTCGTTCCCCCACTTTAACGGATGCGACCAAGGCAGGACTACCTAATATTGGGCTTGCATACGTAGATAAAAATCAATGGAATCATATTAGTAGATTAAATGCTCTTATTAAATCGAAACTTTCTACAGATGAAACCTATCTAGACCTAACTTCCCGCAATGCGCACTATTTTTATTTAAATCGTTTACCACCATTACCAATTACCGCTCCTTATAATTTAGCTCCTCGAGAGCAACAAAAGCGCGCTATAGAAGCTTTAGCTGTTTCGCCCCCTAAAATCGCTCTTTTACAGGCAGACAACATTACTCATGATGGTGGTGGGCTTGCACTGCGTAATCCGTACCTATATAAATTTGTGATAAATAATTATATACCTAGAATGGAGAGCGGGTTTATTATTGGTTACAGGAACTCAGGTAAAGAAGAGCATGTTGATAATAAAATAACTGCTGAAATTCGAAATATAACTAACGAAGATTGGATTTACGGTTTTGGTCGACATGAGGCTGCGATAGTTTTAAGCGATCCTGTTCTTGTTTCAATGCTTAAGACTGGAAACCAGATTCGCTTTCCGGACGGTGAAACTCGAGTTATTAAACGAATTTCCGATAAGCAGCCAGTTGTTTGGCTTAGCGGCGATCAAATCCCCCCTCCTGACACTTCTGATCAGAACTTGGTCGATATAACTGTTTCGCCAAACGTTTGTCGAGAGTACACTGCTTCGCTTTTTCAGAGGTCATTTTCAGTTTCAGACCTTAAGAAGATACCGGTCTCATGGGGTAGGTCTGAAAAGTCACTACGAGCTAAAATGACCTCGATTCGAAATTTAGATGGAATATCTCCGAGAGTATTTGATGTTTCTTCTGAAAACGGCGTTTATGAGGTTAAAGGAAGCGATCCAAAAGTGATCTACGATATTTCCGATTTCGGCTTGTCCGGCCGTGATGCTGGATTGCTTAGATTTGATTTCAAATGCTTCGACCGCAAGGTCGAACCAAGAATACAGATATTTTGGTGGGGTGATGAACGCAAAGGCGCATTCGAAGAATCAAGCTTTAAATTTTCGGCTGAGAACGGAACTTTAATAGTTCCGCTTGATGCCTCCCCTTGGTGGTTAATTTTGCACAGAATAAAAGGAATCCGTTTTGATCTTGACAATCCGGCAGCTTGTCGCGCAATTAGCGTCAAGAACATAACTCTTTATCAGCGCCAGTTGTAGGCGCACCCTGGACCCGTGCTTGAATGGGATGAAGTCTGGAGCTACGTGTCAAGTCCCGCAAGATCGTAAACCTTCTTTCGAAAAAGATGAGGATGGGACAGTTGCCAGTTTTTGAGAGCCTGGATCGGGGTGAGATGGCCTAAGGCCTTTTGGGGAATGTGATGATTGTACAGCTCGACATAGCGGTGCAGGGTGGTGTCCAGATCGGCGGTTGAATCGAAGTGATGGGTTTGCAACACCTCCTCGATGCGGCCATTGAAGCGTTCCACCAGGCCATTCGTTTGGGGCCGGCCCGGCGGAATCAGGCGATGTTCGATGCCTTGTTCAGTACAGAGGCGGTCAAACTCATGCGTCCCCGAGGACTGCCGAGTTCGGGTCAGGAAACGGTCGGTAAACTCCGAGCCGTTGTCGGTCAGGCATTTCTGGATGCGGAAAGGCGCGGCCTGAATCACCGCTTTGAGGAAGTCCTTTGCGCTTAAGGCGGTGCGGTTGGGCTTGAGGGCGACATAGACCCAGCGGGTGGCGCGGTCGATGGCGACGAACAGGTATCGGCGGGGTTCGCCGTCGATGGCGGGCAAGTACTTAACATCCAGGTGAAGGAAGCCGGGCTCATAGGCCTTGAAGGGTTTGACCTTCGCCTTCTCTGTAGGCGGAAGCAGGGTCTTGAGGGACGCCACCCCGTGGCGGCGCAGGCAGCGGTCTAGCCCGGAACGGGACACGGCGGGATTGAGAAATTCCCGGGTCACGGCCAGGAGATCACCCAAGGGGAGGAGCAGAGCTTGGCGGAGGTAGACCACGATGGCTTCCTGGGCGGGCGTGAGCGTGGTTCTGAGGGTGTGGGGCCGGTGTGAGGCATCTTCGACCGAGGAGCGGTGTTTCCACTTGCGGACGGTCGTTCGGCTAATGCCATGCTTTTGGGCCAAGGCGCGCTCGCTCAACGTGGACGCTTGAATGGCCTGCCGAACGGCCGGGGTGGTACGGGCGTTCTTATGAAGACGAATCTGCATGGAGAGAAACCTCACTTGGACGAACCGAATATCTCCTGGAGAAGGCTCCGGGCTTCGAACAGAGCATAACTCCTTCTCGGTAAATAATCACACGAGACGCGACAGCTACGTTAACCGGAAACCCACACCGGTTTTGCTGTGGATTGCCTTCGCCCCGCCTCCCGCTAAATGGAAGCCACCACCCGCCAACTGTAGACCGAGTTCCGGCGAGTTATCTATTAGGCCAAGGCTTACACCAATAGCTAGAAACTGCACGCAGCGGTCATCCCCATGAATCAACCTCGTCCTTTCCGGAAATCGGCGGACCGAACGGTTCACGTCGAGCGATGGAACAATACCTTACGCCAGAGTTAATCACTACCTAAAAATCAATCAGATGAAGAAACACGTCGAACTCGGGCGGACAAGGGGGCAACTGCGCCGCATCGCTCTCGATCACAATGCAGCCAGGGCATCGCGTAGGCTTCTTACCGGCACGATCTCCAAATTCTTGATGCCCCCTTTCGCGATATTCTTGACGGGCGCCAAGGCATGGGTGAACCCGTGTTTTGCAGCTTCCTTGAGCCGTTCCTCCCCGTTTTGGACCGGCCTGACCTCGCCGTTCAAGCCGAGTTCGCCGAATACCACCCAGTCCTTCGGAATCGGACGATCCCGGTAGCTGGATACGACTGCCAATGCCACTGCGAGATCGCCTGCGGTCTCGGTAAGACGCAAGCCGCCCACCATGTTGACGAAAACGTCCTGGTTGAACAGCGGAATTCCGCCGTGCCTATGGAGTATCGCCAGCAGCATGGCCAGGCGATTCTGCTCCATACCCACGGTCACTCGGCGCGGTGTCGGCGAATGGGATTCATCGACGAGCGCTTGGACTTCTGCCAGAAGCGGGCGGCTGCCTTCGCGCATCACCATCACAACACTGCCGGGCGCGTCTTCCTCGCCGCGCGACAGAAATAACGCCGAAGGATTACGGACCTCACGGAGCCCGGTTTCCGTCATGGCGAACACGCCGAGCTCGTTGACCGCGCCGAAGCGGTTCTTGAAGGCGCGAATAACCCGGAATCGGCTGCTCGAGTCGCCTTCGAAATACAGCACGGTATCCACCATGTGCTCCAACACCCGGGGCCCGGCCAGAGCACCTTCCTTGGTGACATGCCCCACCAGAAACACGGTCGTCGGCGTTTGCTTCGCGTAGCGGACCAGTTGCGCCGCGCATTCCCTCACCTGCGCCACGGAACCGGGCGCCGATTGCAGGACTTCGCTGAAAGTGGTTTGGATGGAATCGATGACTAAAACGTCCGGCCGAAGGTTCGACGCAACTGCCAGAATCCGCTCGAGCGAGGTCTCGGCGACGATTTGGACGCCTGTACAGGAAAGTTGCAAGCGCTTAGCGCGGAGGCTTACCTGCCGAATCGATTCTTCTCCGGTGACGTAAAGAACCCGCTGACGCTCGCTGAGCTTGGTAAGCGTCTGGAGCAAGAGCGTCGATTTGCCGATTCCAGGATCACCCCCGATCAGAATGGCGGAGCCGGTAACCAGGCCACCGCCCAAGACTCGGTCGAACTCTTCGATGCCGGTCGGTGTCCTCTGTATCTCTTCGGCTTCGACCTCCGCCAGCGAGACCGGAACGGCGCTTTCCGCGGCTCCCGCGTAGCCCGAAAACCTCGAAGTGGACGGTGCGACCCTATCCTCCACCCCTTCCACCATCGAGTTCCACGCCATGCAGGCCGGACACTGCCCCGACCATTTGGTTTGGGCGTGACCGCATTCCGTGCAGCGGAAAACGATCTTCCGGTCCTTGGTGCGGTTTACGGCCACGGCTTCGACCCGCTAACCAACGCGTTCACATCCTCGCGGAAATGCACCGTCACCGCATCGAAACCGATTTCCCGCATGGCGCTCAAGTTCGGTTCGAGGGGCATCACGTGATCGGGAGACTCGTCACTAAACAGGTGAACAATCCACTGCTCCAGTAGATCCACGCGGTTCAGTTCGGTAAACACACGGAAATACTGCTTCACCTCCTCCTGAGTCGCCCGCAGGTGAGCCAGCGAGTCGTCGAGTGCGTAGCGGTCGCCGTTGACGAATATCCCGCCCGGCTTTAGAACGCGAAAAATTTCTTCGAGGACGCGAGCGCGATAATCGTTCAGGAAATTGTGCAGCGTATAAGCCGAGGCGAGGATGTCCACGCTAGCCGACGGCAGCTCCCGAAGGTAAGACAAGGCGTCGTTCTCAAACAGCCGCAAGCGGCCCTGCGCGACGGCGTCGGCCAGATTCCGCCGTGCCTGATTGAGCATGGTCGGTTCGTTATCGACCGATGTGATCACCGTGTCGGGGCGGGCGTTGATGAGATTCAAGGTCGTCACCCCGGTACCGCAGCCGAGCTCCACGAGATTCAAGGACTCGGTCGGAAACCTGGGCGTCCAATTGGCCACGAATTCGCCGACTCGCCGGCTGATATCGGCCGCCGCCGGGCAAATCCGCTTCAGCATTTCGTATTCTTCCCCAATGGGGCCCGAAAATAATTTTTCTGCAGTCGCTTTGTTCATGATCGTTCTCTCATTACCTTCCAGCCCGTAAGACACCCTCCAGGTCTTTCGTGCCACCATCACGGCCGGTGGACGTCGAGGCTTCGCGCCTTCGGCTGATCGCCGCGCCGAAACCGTGCCCCGGATTGCCCCGACCGAAATTTGGGAGCCTCGGAAAACCGCATCCCGTCGGTCTTTCTCTCCACCGTGCCTGAACCCGCTTGGGCTCGGCTACCGTTTTCAACCGCCGAAGCGCCCGACAATGGCGGAGCAATCCCGCTCCAAACGAATCCACGAAGTTGCTAGAGCCGCGTTTTCGAGCTCAGTCGATAAATTGCCTATTTCGGCTCACGGCTGATAAACGATACGGTAAATCGCCCCCGCCTTGTCATCCGACACCAGTAGCGCACCATCCGGCATCTCCAAGAGGTCCACCGGGCGACCTAGCACTTCGCCGTTCGGCCGCAGCCAGCCTTCCGCGAAAACCTCGTCGGCCACGGGTTTTCCGCCGCGGAATTCGACCGTCACGATCCGATAACCGACGGGCGCGCTTCGATTCCAGGAGCCGTGTTGCGCGACGAAAAGTCGGCCGCGATATTCGGCCGGAAACTGCTTACCGGTATAAAAGCGCATGCCGAGCGGCGCGACATGGGCCGGATAAGTCCACGCCGGCGGCTCGAATTCGGCGCAAGACTTGCCCTTACCGAACGATGGATCCGCGATGTTCTTGCCGTGGCAATACGGAAAACCAAAATGAAGTCCCGGTTTCGGCACATGATTGAGTTCGTCGGGCGGACGATCGTCGCCGAGCCAGTCTCGTCCGTTATCGTTCATCCAAAGCTCCTTGGTTTCCGGATGCCAATCGAAACCGACGGTATTCCGGACGCCGCGCGCATAAATTTCGAAATTCGATCCGTCCTTGTCCAGTCGGGTCAGTGTCGCATAAATGTCCTTTTCGGAAAGGCAGACATTGCATGGTGCGCCAACCGGGACATAAAGTTTCCCGTCAGGCCCTACCCGCAGATATTTCCAGCCGTGGTGAACATCTTCGGGATAACGGTCGAAAACGACCTCCGGTTCCGGCGGATTCGACAACCGCGGCCCGATATCCCGGAACCTCAGGATACGTGGAATCTCGACGATATACAGATCGCCATCGGCGAACGCGACCCCGTTCGGCATGTTCAAGTTCGTGGCTAACACGTGGACCTGATCGGCCTTGCCGTCTCCATTCCCATCCCGCAACGCGTAAACACGACCTTCATCCATACTACCCACGTACACGGTCCCATCATCGCCCAAAGCCAGCGATCTGGCGTCCGGCGTCTTATCGGTGTAGAGCCCAATACGAAAGCCCGGTGGGAGCTTGATCTCCCCCAGTCTGACTTCAGCGCGGACGTTGCAGCAAACACTGGCGCCAAGCGCGAATACCGCGAACGTCAGCCAAGCATGTTTAGTTGAGCCCATACCTGTCCTCGTTGAGCCGAACGAACTAAGAGAAAGTTACGGTGAAAAGTGCGTCTACGGCAAACGACTTGATTTCTTAACGTTTTGCCTCCATCTATGGTAACACCCATGTCTTGATAGCAGGTGATCGATAACCATGCGCGTATTTCTCTTTCTGCTCACTAACGCCGCGGTGCTGCTGCTGATCAGTATCGTCTTCCACGTACTGGGACTCGGCGATTTTCTCAGCCAGCGCGGCGTTCATCTGAATCTCGACGGTCTGCTGGTGATGTCGGCCATCATCGGCATGAGCGGCTCGTTCATTTCGCTGATGATGTCCAAGTGGATGGCGAAACAGTCCATGCGCGTACACGTCATCGAGCAGCCGGCCAACCAGACCGAGCGTTGGCTGGTCGACACCGTCCGCCGCCAAGCACAACAAGCCGGCATCGGCATGCCCGAAGTGGGCATTTTCGATTCTCCGGACCCCAATGCGTTCGCGACCGGCATGAACAAGAACGATGCCCTGGTCGCCGTCAGCTCCGGTCTCTTGCGTCGCATGAACACCGACGAGGTCGAGGCCGTCTTGGGTCACGAAATCAGCCACGTGGCCAACGGCGACATGGTTACCCTGGGGCTCATTCAGGGCGTCGTCAACACGTTCGTCTACTTCTTCGCCTCCATTGCCGGGCATCTCATCGACCGGGTGGTGTTCCGCTCGGAAGACGACCGCGGCGGCTACGGACCGGCTTACTATTTGACACAAATCGTGGCGCAAGTATTCCTCTCCATTCTCGCGACCATGGTCGTCATGTGGTTTTCCCGCTGGCGCGAGTTCCGCGCCGATGCCGGCGGTGCGAGTCTCGCCGGTCGGCAGAAGATGATCGGGGCGCTGAGGGCCTTGCAGCGGACCCACGACCATCGAGATTTGCCGGGCGAGTTCGCGGCATTCGGAATCGACGGCGGTTTGGGCTACGGTTTCAAGAAGCTTTTCATGAGCCATCCGCCGCTGGAAGAACGCATCGCCGCTCTACAGAATCTCCGTTAACGAAAAGGCCCCTAATTCGCCCGCCCAAGGACTTCATCCAGGCGGGCTTTTTTTTCGATAGATGATGGGATTACAGCTATGAACGACGAGTGGTCGGCCTTTCTGAACGAAAACCCGGCGGATTCCGCCATGTCAGCACAGTCCAACCTTTCGGCTTTCTGCGGCTTGACCGACATCGGTGTGCTGCGGGTTTCCGGCAGCGACGCGATAACTTTCCTGCAAGGCCAATCGACCTGCGACATTGCCGGCCTAGAACCTGACAAACCCGGTCTCGGAGCGTTCTGCAATCCCAAGGGCCGAGTCATCGCGAGCTTTTGCATCTCGCGAAGAGGCGGCGACTACTATCTTTTCCTTCCGGCTGATTTGGTCGAAACGGCACACAAGCGCCTTAAGTTTTATGTGCTACGCTCCAAGGTTTCCATAGAAGATCTGACCGGGCGACAAGGATTCATCGGCCTATTCCGTCCTGATACCGATCTTCCCGACCTGTCCGCCCTTATCCAAGACGATGAGGCAATAATGGTCGACATCGGCCCGAGTCGCCGGCGCGTTCTGATCGCCGCGGAGATGGGATCGGCCAAACGAATCTGGCAAGCGCTAGCAGCTACGCCGGGCTACAGCCTCGTCAAATCTGATGCCTGGCACCTCCGAAATATCGAAGAAGGTCTCCCGAGCGTAACACAGGCCACCAGCGAAGAATTCCTTCCGCAAATGCTCAATCTCGATGTCCTTGGCGGCGTCAGCTATCGCAAGGGCTGTTACACCGGCCAGGAGATCATCGCGCGAACGCATTTCCTCGGAAACCTGAAGCGCCGAATGTTCCGCCTACGCACGCTCGACGAACGCCGGCCAGTGCCCGGCGATCCGCTCTATCGTGCAGGCGAAGCCGAAGGCCAGCGGCTTGGGCAAGTCGTTGCCGCAGCACCGGAAGAGGAGCGGGGCTTCCAGTTGCTGGCAGTCCTGCCTCTCGAGCGCACCCAAGATTCCGATATCCGGCTCTTTCGGCCCGACGGCCCCGCCGTCGAGTTTCTGGCATTACCCTATACTTTCGAGGTCCCATGAGGTTACGCGTATAGGGTTCTGCACAATGGATCTAAGAAACGAACAAGTTTTCCTCGATTACATCAAAGCGGCGATCGAGAACGACAAACTACAGCTACCCACCATTCCGGAGGTCGCCCTCAGAGTCCGCCAGACAATCAATAAGGACAACGCTTCGGATACCGAAATCGCGGAAACAATTTCTTCCGATCCAGCACTATCCGCACGGCTCCTGCAAATCGCCAACAGCCCGCTCTACAGGACCCGCCAAAAAATCGAAACCCTTCGGGCCGCCATCACCCGCCTCGGTCATAGAACTGTTCGGAACGTGGTGATGAACTTGGCGATGAAGCAGGTCTTCAAACCGTCTTCCCTGCTGTTGGAAAGCCGCTTCCACGAGATCTGGCAACATAGCCTCTCCGTTGCCGCCGTATGCCGAGCATTGGCAGTGCGCACCCGCCCCCTGGATCCGGACCAGGCCATGCTTGCCGGTCTCATTCACCAAATCGGCAAGCTGCCCATTCTGACGCTGGCGGAAAAGTTTCCCGAACTGCTGGAGGACGACGCAATCCTGGAAAACCATTTGGAAAATCTGCATACGCAGATCGGCAAAATCATCATGGAAACTTGGGCTCTCCCCGACAGCATGAGTCGTGCTGCCTGGGAATACAGAGACTTCCAGAGAGATGGTTCCACGCCGGATTATGTGGACCTTGTTCAGGTCGCCTACTTGGGAAGCGTCATGGGCACGAAAGCGGCACCCTCGGTCGATCTATCTCGCGTCCCCGCATTCACCAAGCTCGGACTCACGCCGGAAATCGAGATCTTGGAAATCGAAGGCGTCGCCGCCGAGGTCGAGGAGGCGCAGCAACTGTTTGCGTAGGCACAAAGTAAGTCGGCACTCCTTTGCCGACAAACCCGAAGGAGAGTGCGTAAACTCCTTTATCCGTCTGGGAGAAGGGCTCACGACGAACGGTAAGGTATTGATTCCGTTCGTTGTGAGCTTGTCGAACGCTCTCCTGAGCTCGTCGAAGGGCACTAACGGAATCCACGTGCTCAGAGCTTCCTTCACGTTGTTCCCGATTGCCGAATTGAGGCTGATCCGTAGCTCGAAGGCTTCGTTCAAGGACGATAAGGCGGTGCCGACTCCAGCCATTCGTGCCATACGGCCATGCCGACGGCCAGAATCACGGGCCCAACGAACAAACCTATGAAGCCGAAGCTGGCCAAACCGCCCAACACCCCGAACATCACGATCACGAACGGAATCTGCGTGGTGCGGCTGATCACGAGGGGGCGGATCAAGTTGTCGATCCAACTTACGACCAAGGCTCCCCAGAGAAACAATACGACTCCAGCCCAATAATCTCCGTTTAGGAGCAGCCACACGCTTGCGGAAACCCAAACCGCCACCGTGCCGAACGGGATCAACGCGAAAAACGTGGTGAATGCGGCGAGCATCACGGGCGCCCTGATGCCGACGATCCAATACCCGATCCCGGCCATGACACCTTGGGCGATGGCGGTCAGCACGATGCCGTAAACCACCGCCTTCACCGTAACTTCAGTCGTGGAAAGGTACTCGTCGGCCCGTTCGCCCAGAGCGAGCCGCAAGCCCTGGCGCACCTCGTAAATCAGCCGGTGTCCATCGCGGTAGACGAAAAACATCAAGAAGACGGTGAAGAAGAGCTTCGCCCCCAAGTACCCTACGCCTTCCAACATACCGACGACCCGCCCCGAAACTCGACTCAGCCAGGGCAGCAGATATCGGCGCATCAATCCCTGCAAGTCCTCGAACTGATCAAATATGAACTGAAGCTCAGCACCGAGAACAGGAACATTGCTTAACCATCCCGGTAACTCCGGCTTCTGTTCCAGCCAAGCAGGAAGACGCAGAAAAAACTCGACGATCTCGGCTTGAAGAACTACGGTCAATGCGATGAACGGGATGACCAGCAAGGTCCCGAAGAGCAGTGTCATGATGAGCGCGCTCAGGGCGTTGCGTCCTTCCAGCCAGCCGCTCAGCCGAACGTGGACAGGCCAGGTGGCGTAAACCAGAATCACCGCCCAGCCGATAGGCTCGAGGAATGCGCTCATGACCCGAAAGATCAAGAACACGAGTACGGTCAAAAAAAGGCCGAGCGTGATGAAGCGCAGAACTCTGTCGATGGTTAGTCTCCCTGACGCGATCGAAACGATGTCCTTATCCGTTAAGTCCGAACGTTTGGCTACAGCCATAAAACAAGAACAAACCGCCCGGTCGCGCCGAATTCAAAAAGGACTCATATAGCCGCCTTCTCGGCAAGAGACGCAGAAGCGCCGCTTTTCCCCGTCGAGTCGAAGCGCTGTCAATTCGCCCCCCCACAGGCAGCCGGTATCGATCCCGTAAACGCCGTCGCCCACATAAAACCCTAGCGTGGACCAGTGGCCGAAAACGATCTCCGCCCCGGCGCTCTTCCTCCCCGGCACCTTGAACCACGGCATGAGATGTGGCGGTTGCGTCCCAGGCGCGCCCTTCTCCTCAAAATCGGTTCGCCCGTACCGATCGCAGTACCGTAAGCGGGTGAAACTATTGGTGATGAAACGCAGCCGGTCCCAGCCTTTCAAACTCTCGGTCCACAGATCAGGCTGATCGCCATACATATGCCGGAACAGCTCGATGAAATCGTCGCCCTGCAAACAGCTCTCCACCTCCTTGGCATGGCGCTCGGCATCTTCCGTACTCCACTGAGGCGGTAAACCGGCATGGATCAGGTAAAATGTCCCCTCCCGATACAACAACGGACGATGACGCAACCAGTCGACGAGGCTGTCCCGATCGGGAGCGGTAAGGACATCGGCGAAGGTATCTTTGCGCTTTGTCCTCGACACACCGTACGCCACGGCAAGAAGATGCAAGTCGTGATTGCCCAGCACGGTGACGGCCGCGTCGCCCAAGGACCGGATAAACCTCAAGGTTTCCAGAGATTGCGGACCGCGGTTAACCAAATCCCCCGTGAACCAAAGCCGGTCTTGGGTCGGATCGAAGCGAATCCGATTGAGGAGATGCCGAAGCTCGGCGAAGCAGCCTTGTACGTCGCCGATCGCGTAGATCGCCATCGCTTAATGCAAGGTTCTGGGAATGGCCAGGGTGAACAACGGAATCTCGGCGTCGAAATGCTCGCCGTCATCGGCAACCATCTGGTATTCGCCGCGCATGGTGCCCACCGGCGTTTCGATCATAGCGGCACTGGTATAACGGAAAGACTCGCCCGGCAGAAGATGGGGCTGTTCCCCTACTACTCCTTCGCCGCGGACTTCCTGTACCTTTCCGTGCGCGTCGGTGATGATCCAATGGCGGGACAACAATTTCGCAGCCACCTGGCCTACATTGCGTATGGTGATCGTATACGCGAACACATAGCGGTTCGTCTCCGGGGAGGACTCCGCTTCCAGATAGTCGCTGACTGCGTCGATATCGATTCGATACTTGTTGTTCATAGTTTGATTAATGGTTGCGGACAAGTGTTTTTTGCCGATAGTTTAAACAGAAGAGCGTGCTTCGAGCATCCTAGGTATCGTTCAACGTGCCCGATCGCCAGCGCCAGGCGCACATCCGGTGGAACACTTCCGCGGATGCATTCAGTTGATCTCATCGGGTACGCACCTGCATCAGTCATGCTTTTTGCCTGAACAAGTTTCCGATATGTTAAAAAAAGCCATGTTCGCCCTCGCCCTGCTTGCGTCGGTAGCCGATCCGCGAGCGGAAGACATCAATCACGCCTTGTTCGCGGTAGCCGCCGCCGGCCAAGTGGAACGGCTGGATTCGCTGCTTGCGCAGGGGGCAGACGTGAACGGCAGGAACGGAGCCGGCCGAACGCCACTCATAGCAGCCGCGTTTTCGGGTAACGTACGGGTCATCCGAAAGCTTCTGGCTTTCGGCGCGGATCCTAATGCGGCGGATCAACGCGGCGTGACCGCCCTCATGGAGGCTGCCGCGCAAGGCTACGAGGAAGCAGTCAAGGTGCTGATCGCCGGTGGGGCGGAGGTTTCCGCGAAGGACCACTCGGGCCTCACCTCGGTCGATCGAGCGAATAAAGCTGGACATATGCGAATTGCGGCGTTACTGGAACAGGCGGCAACGGTCAAGCCTCTGTCCGAAAACGCAGCGGACAACGGAATAACTACGAATAGGAATCCGGACGACGTCAAGAACTAAACGGACAGAAACTTAAGAGGACAGGAACGTGCACATTCATATTTTGGGCATCTGCGGAACATTCATGGGTGGTTTGGCGATCATGGCCAAACAAATGGGCCATCACGTCACCGGCTCGGATCAGAACGTTTACCCCCCCATGAGCACCCAGCTTGAGGAGCAAGGGATTGCGCTCATGAAAGGCTATAGCCCGGCTAATTTGGATCCGGCGCCTGACCTGGTCGTCGTGGGTAATGCCATTTCCCGTGGCAATCCGGAAATCGAAGCAGTGCTCAACCGTGGGCTCGCTTATACTTCCGGGCCGCAGTGGCTTTATTGCTATGTGCTAAAGAACACCTGGGTACTGGCTGTGGCTGGGACGCACGGCAAGACCACCACATCGAGCATGCTCGCCTGGATTCTGGAAAGTGCAGGGCTGAAGCCCGGGTTTCTGGTCGGCGGTGTTCCGCTCAATTTCGGCGTGTCGGCTCGACTGGGCGACGGTCGGTTTTTCGTCGTCGAGGCGGACGAATACGACACTGCTTTCTTCGACAAGCGATCCAAGTTCGTCCATTACCGACCGCGCACCGCGATCCTCAATAACCTGGAATTCGACCACGCCGATATTTTTCCCGACCTGGCCGCAATCCAACGGCAATTTCATCATTTGGTACGCAGCATACCGGGAAACGGTCTCGTTATAGCGCCCGAGACCGACGAGACTTTGACCGAAGTGCTGCGAATGGGCTGCTGGACTCCGGTCGAGAAAACGACGCTCGAGGAAACCTCTGAAAACGCCGTGTGGCGCGCCGAAATACTGACACCCGACGGTGGCCGTTTTCAGCTTTTCCACCGGGGGCAGCCTAGCGGTATCGTGGAGTGGGGCTTGACCGGCCGCCACAACGTCATGAATGCCCTTTCGGCCATTGCCGCGGCCCACCACGCCGGCGTCAGCCCTGAGGAAGCCGCAGCCGCATTGAGCTCGTTCAAGAACGTCAAACGACGGCTGGAAGTACTCGCCTGCATCGACGGAATCACGCTGTACGACGACTTCGCCCATCATCCCACCGCAATCGCCACGACACTCCAAGGTCTACGCGCGCGTGTCAACAGCGCCCGCATCATCGCCGTGCTCGAACCGCGATCGAATACCATGCGCATGGGCGTTCACGCCGACACAATCGCCGATTCGCTGAAAGCCGCCGACAAGTCCATCATTTTCCAGCCGGACGATCTCGGTTGGGATGCCGAACAGGCGATCAAGGGCGCCGAAAGCGTCACTGTCTGTCGTTCGCTGGATTCCATCGTGGAACTGTTGGCGAAGGACGCCCGCCCTGGCGATCACCTGGTTTTCATGAGCAACGGCAGCTTCGGCGGAATTCACAAGAAGGTCGAAGACGCGTTGCGGCGGGGCTGATCGGCAAGGCTAATCCAACGCAGCGATAGATTCATCTCGATCGCCAGCTTCAGTGCGTGGAACACCGGCTAAGGATAAGTTATGTAGAAATCCGTACCGGCATTACGCCGTGCGAACGACGCCAGATATCGATAATTGCCTATTGAGTGACGCTAGTGCTTTGGCGGCTAAGGGGTTTGTGGAACCACGTCTCTCGGTGGCGGCTTTGGCTTTTCTTCGTGCCGTGCTGGATTCGCCCTTGGGGCTTACCATCGTTGAGCGACGAATGACCAAAGGTCGAGCAATTGTGCACACAACACAAATTGAGCGGCAATGCAGTCCGGGATACCTGGATTGCCGCGGCAACGCAAAGCCGACATTTGCACCTGGTCACTTTCGACCAAGGCTTTCGTGAGTTGCTCAAACCCTGCATGGTGACGGTTCCTATAACGTGAGGTATCAAGTACACAATGCGTTCGGTGCGTGCCCCACATGGCTTGTGGGTCCGCAATTCCTGACCGCCGGGTGCCTTTCTGGAATGAATGCACGTAAGACGAATCAGCAGGACAAACGATTAACAGCGACGCGGTCCCTTCAGGGCGTGCCTCACATTCCAATCGACGAAAGCCATCCCTGGCTTTGGTCGCAGGCTAAACGTCGTTTATCTTGCACCAGGCCGTCAGCGAACTGGTATGCAACCAACGACGCAAAAAATGCAGGACAGGGATTATGCAGCATGACCCGCACCGTCCTCGATACATGGCTCGTCAGCTGGCATTTCTTTGCCGACACCTTGTATGTGAGGGCAAGTGACCTTAAGCAAGCTTTGATTACGCCCTCTGTCGCCGGGACAAGCCGGTGGAGCGAGACACGACGCGCTGAGTGGGCAAACCGGCGATACGCTGTCCGGAACTCGCACGCGAAATGGGTCAGCGTAGCACGGCGAGTTCGTTTTACTCACATTATCCCTGAGGTTCGCCCTTCGGGCCGTACTTCGAAGCTTCCCGTTCGCTCCCGGCAAACGGGTGCATACCCGAGCACCGCTTACGGTTCAGCGCAGCGAAAGTGTGAAGTAATTGGGTCGAGTGAACACTTATGTGTTAACCCAAGCTGTTTGCCTCGCTGCGAAGCGTCCCCGAGCTTCCTCAAGCAGCGAAGTTGGATCGTTTTCGGTCTTCTTTAGGATTAGCCAAAAATTGGACGCAATGAAGCAAACATCCGTTGTCATCGTTAACTTCAATGCAGGCAAGTTCCTTTCCGAATGCGTGCGGTCGGTACTCGCGTCCACCGAACCGGTGGAAGTCATCGTTGTCGACAACCGATCTTCCGACAACAGCATCGATCAGTTGCGGCGAGACTTCCCGACCGAGCAACGCTTAAGGCTAATCGAGAACCAGGAGAATCTCGGCTTCGCCAAGGCAAACAATATCGCCCTGCCCTTTGCGCAAGGCGATTACATTCTGTTCCTTAATCCGGACTGTCTTATTGGGCCTGATACGCTTGCCAAAATGCGGGCCGTTATGGAAAAGCATCCGCAGGCAGGGATGGCCGGCTGCCTGATCCGCAACGCCGATGGCAGCGAACAGGCGGGCTGCCGGCGTAACGTACCGACACCGTGGCGTACTTTCGTTCGGCTCAGCCATCTCGACAAGTTGTCGAAGTACCACCCAAAACTGGACAGCTTTATCCAGACGGATGCTCCCCTGCCCGCCGGGCCGGTCGAGATCGAGGCCATCTCCGGCGCGTTCATGTTAGTGCGTCGCAGCGCCATGGAGAAAGTCGGCCCTTTGGACGAAGGCTATTTCATGCACTGCGAGGACTTGGACTGGTGCATGCGATTCCGACAAGCCGGATTCCCGATACTCTTCGTACCCGACGTCGAAATCCTACACGTCGGCGGCGTTTGTAGTGCCTCACGTCCGGCTCTGGTCGAATACTACAAACATAAAGGAATGGTCCGCTTTTACAGAAAGTTTTTCCGCCACCAGTATCCGGCCGGCCTTATGTGGCTGGTCATGGCGGGCATCGTCCTTCGATATCTCACAAAATCGCTTGGTGTCATGATCCTTTCGAAAAAGAAAGCCGACGGTATCGATCCGACTCAGGCAAGCTCCACCCATGAACCCCCAGTGGAAACCAAAACAACTAACAAGCCGTGCCCATCGTCTACCAAGAGCGCCTACCCCCACTCGACCGAATCCGCCGAGCATGTTGTTCCCACCCGGCGGGTCATCGTCACCGGAGCCACCAGCTTGATCGGCGATTTCCTGCTGCCCGCCTTGGTTCGAGCCGGCTTCGAAGTCCACGCCATCAGCCGAAAACCGCCGACACTGAGACCTCATCGACACACTGTTTGGCACAAACTAGATGTCGGAACCGGCGGATTGGCCGAGACTTACGGAGCCGATGTATTGATCCATTTAGCCCCTTTATGGACCTTGCCCCCTTTATTGAACAGTCTCGCCGAAGGCAATATTAAGCGCATCCTCGCCTTCAGCTCGACCAGCCTCTTCACCAAAGAGAACTCCGGCTCCGAGCGAGAGCGCCAGATGGTCGCCAATCTGAAGAAAGCTGAGGAAAATCTTCAATCGTTTTGCACTGAGCGGAACATCGACTGGACGATTTTCCGTCCCACGATGGTCTACAGCTTGGGAAGGGATAGAAACGTCACCACCATCGCCCGGTTCATCAAGCGATTCCGGTTCTTTCCATTGGTCGGAACCGGAAATGGCCTACGTCAACCTGTTCACGCGGAAGATTTAGCCTTAGCCTGCCTCAATGCGGTCGACAATCCCAGGACATTCAACAAGTCTTACAACCTGAGCGGCGGCGAAGTTCTCACCTATAGGGAGATGGTCAATCGTATATCCGCGCATCTTGGAACGAGATGCAAAATCATCCATATACCCCTACCGCTTATGAGATTTGCCTTAGGTTGGTTATCCAATCTTCCCGGTTATCGAAAAGTAACACCGGAAGCCGCAAATCGAATCAATTTCGATATGTGTTTTGATCATTCCGATGCAACGACTGATATTAGCTTCAGACCTCGAAGATTCATTTCTTAAATAACTACCATTGAAAATCCTGATTCTTGATTAGCTTTAGCCAAGCAAAATTGCCACTCGGGTCGAGGCTCGACCAACGCGGCAGCGCGCCGATCGTTAAAACAGGGTTTTAAGACACGATTACGCAAGACCATCGTGAGTAATGGATTCTTCGTGAGGTGAACGAAATAGTCATCACGCAAGCCGCGGAGTTTATGAAGGTATGGCCGGTTCGGCTTGCCACGTGGCCGAGCCGAAGCTAATCCCGTTAGGCACAGCCCAAATGATCTCCCGGTCATCAGCCGTATTTGCGACCGTTTAAGACCATTTTTCTGAAAATCCTACTGAAATGGCTCGTCACGGTTTCTTGAAATAACTCGGTATCCTTAATGCGAACCTATACGTTAACTACAGCCTTAAACGTCGCCTGGTCCGATATAAAAGCAGCAACAAAACGCTATTCCTTGGTTGGAATGTTAGGATGGCAGGATGTGCGCCAACGTTACCGCCGATCTTTCCTGGGGCCATTCTGGCTTACCGTCAGCATGGCAGTAATGATCGGCACAATTGGCGTTGTATTCGGGCAAATCTTTAGCTCTCCTATGACAGAGTTTCTGCCATTTCTTGCAGCTGGCATAATATTTTGGGGATTTATGTCTTCAATTATAAACGAGGGATGTACCAGCTTTATTTCTGCTGAAGCGATTATCAAACAACTTCCCTTTCCGTTGTTTGTGCATATTTTACGAATGGTTTGGCGTAACATATTACTTCTTGCACATAATTTCGTGATTTTTCCTCTGGCGCTTCTCGTCGTCGGTAAACCCTTAAATTGGTTGGCACTCATTAGTATTCCCGGCTTCTTGCTAGTGATCATCAACTTGACTTGGGTCGCGCTGATACTATCGGTCCTCTGTACGAGATATCGTGATCTTCCACAAATGGTCGGAAATCTGCTTCAGGTTCTCTTCTATTTAACACCCGTTATATGGATGCCTACTCTCCTACCGAAGCGAGCGGGGCTTTTTTTTCTCGACGCCAATCCGGCTTATCATTTGCTTGAACTCATTCGCTCCCCTTTGCTAGGACAAATGCCATCCCTAACGAATTGGGTCGTATCGCTTGCGTTAGCATTCGCCGGATGGAGTATAGCGTTGGCAATTTATGGGCGCTTTAAGTGCCGCATCGCCTACTGGCTATAAATAGGAAGAATATTCAATATGGCATTCGTTGAATTTCGTAATGTTTGCGTTGATTTTCCGATATACAACGCAAATGGAAGATCATTAAAAAACCGCTTATTCCAAGTTGCGACAGGTGGGCAAATCGGCGCGAATCAACAAGGGCTTGTTGTCGTCCGAGCCTTGGAAAATCTGAGCTTTACGCTCAGAGACGGTGAGCGCGTTGGACTACTCGGCCATAACGGTGCGGGCAAAACAACGCTACTTCGTGTTCTCAGCGGTGTTTACGAGCCCTCGTCGGGAAGCGCTCGCATAGAAGGAGAAGTCGGGTCATTAATAGCCATTTCCCTTGGCATCGACCCCGAAGCCACAGGCAGAGAAAATATCTATCTACGCGGTGGCATGCTTGGAATCAGCAGAGCCGAAATTAACAGGCAAATCGACGACATAATAGAATTTTCCGAGTTGGGCAACTTCATCGATCTTCCGGTGCGCACCTATTCGTCGGGGATGCACCTTCGATTGGCGTTCGCTGTGTCCACGATTCTTCGCCCGGATATTCTCCTGATGGACGAATGGCTCTCAGTGGGGGATGAAAGTTTCAAACACAAAGCAGAAAAGCGTATGAAGGAGCTGGTTCAGGCTACCAACATACTTGTATTAGCCAGCCATTCACGCGACCTGATTTTACATACCTGCAATCGCGTCATTTGGCTCGACCATGGAAGGATTCGCATGGATGGTGATCCCATCGTCGTCACGAAAGCTTATTTCGGGAAATAATAACGCCTATGAATATGAACATTACAAAATCGGATATGAAAGCGGCTCAATTCGAGAAATTTCCTTCTCTAGAGGCGTTATTATGTGATGAGCTGGATCCTCTTTTCGCAAGACCGGATCTTCTCGACAAAACCAGCGCCTGGTTTGGTCACATCCCCTTCGCTCACTGGATAATCAGGGTTACGCGTCCGAGGATACTGGTCGAACTAGGAACGTACGCAGGAGTTTCTTACTCGGCCTTTTGTGCGGCGGTGATCAAGGAGAAAACTCAAACGCGATGCTATGTGTCGCGTCTCGTGTGATTATTTACCGAGAAGGAGTTATGCTCTGTTTGAAGCCCGGAGCCTTCTCCAGGAGATATTCGGTTCGTCCAAGTGAGGTTTCTCTCCATGCAGATTCGTCTTCATAAGAACGCCCGTACCACCCCGGCCGTTCGGCAGGCCATTCAAGCGTCCACGTTGAGCGAGCGCGCCTTGGCCCAAAAGCATGGCATTAGCCGAACGACCGTCCGCAAGTGGAAACACCGCTCCTCGGTCGAAGATGCCTCACACCGGCCCCACACCCTCAGAACCACGCTCACGCCCGCCCAGGAAGCCATCGTGGTCTACCTCCGCCAAGCTCTGCTCCTCCCCTTGGATGATCTCCTGGCCGTGACCCGGGAATTTCTCAATCCCGCCGTGTCCCGTTCCGGGCTAGACCGCTGCCTGCGCCGCCACGGGGTGGCGTCCCTCAAGACCCTGCTTCCGCCTACAGAGAAGGCGAAGGTCAAACCCTTCAAGGCCTATGAGCCCGGCTTCCTTCACCTGGATGTTAAGTACTTGCCCGCCATCGACGGCGAACCCCGCCGATACCTGTTCGTCGCCATTGACCGTGCCACCCGCTGGGTCTATGTCGCCCTCAAGCCCAACCGCTCCGCCTTAAGCGCAAAGGACTTCCTCAAAGCGGTGATTCAGGCCGCGCCTTTCCGCATCCAGAAATGCCTGACCGACAACGGCTCGGAGTTTACCGACCGTTTCCTGACCCGAACTCGGCAGCCCTCGGGGACGCATGAGTTTGACCGCCTCTGTACTGAACAAGGCATCGAACATCGCCTGATTCCGCCGGGCCGGCCCCAAACGAATGGCCTGGTGGAACGCTTCAATGGCCGCATCGAGGAGGTGTTGCAAACCCATCACTTCGATTCAACCGCCGATCTGGAAACGACCTTGCACCGCTATGTCGAGCTGTACAATCATCACATTCCCCAAAAGGCCTTAGGCCATCTCACCCCGATCCAGGCTCTCAAAAACTGGCAACTGTCCCATCCTCATCTTTTTCGAAAGAAGGTTTACGATCTTGCGGGACTTGACATGCTATGCCGTGGATACGTGGATGGGCGATGAACACGCAGGTTGGTATGGCAACGAAATATTCGATGAACTAAAAAACTTCAACGACAAACGGTATGGCCATTCCCATTGCGATGACCGGGCATATACGCTAGACTCTTGGCCCTTCATCAGGGACTCGATTCCCGCGCCGAACAGGATCGAGATCGATCAATACGAAATTTTCAATGCTTCTCGTAGAGTAGCTCGGCGTCTTGCCGATTTCTTGTGCCTGGATGCCTTATTTGGCGAGGGCCTTGCCAGCGCCGTCGAAAACGATCGCTGGGAAGAGACTCTTGAACTGCAAAAAACTCCGTAAACTGCTATCTAGAGGGGCGGGATGGGCCGATGAGGAAATCGAGTATTTCAGAACGGTTTGTGGGCCCGTCATGTGGGATTATGGATATGACGAGAACTATTATTTTCGTGATTTATCGAAAACTCTATAAGTAGGGAGAGCGCATCGCTCTTAAACTCTGAACGAGGCTTAGAAATAGCCCTGCCCCTTCAGTGGCAATCGTTTTCACGGCTTAGTCCATCTAGGCGTTTCCCTGTCGTTTAGACACACTAGTGTTTAACACTAATCATTGAATACAAAAATTTAAGCAAAACATTTTGTTATGTAAAATTTGTGAATCGTTTATTTTTACAATTAAGCACTAGTTAAGCTGCCTGAACCATAAATAAAAATTGCTGTCCGTCAGGACTATAGGATTACTATGTCAAAGCACCATGTAATCATATCCGGTACTGGTCGTTCCGGAACAACATTCTTGATTCAATTATTTACAGCCTTAGGCTTCGATACTGGCTTCTCTGACCTTACCTCAGCAGTACACTCAAACTGCAATGCGGGCATGGAATGGGATATTCGCCGGGCAAATGCTCCTTACATAATAAAAAGCCCCTGGCTATGTGATTATCTGGATGACGTGTTAGGGAGTACAAACATTGTTATCGACCACGCGATTATCCCCATAAGGCATCTCTACTCAGCCGCTGAGAGTCGCAGGGATGTGGCCCGGAGAACTGATCCCAGTCTTTATTCAGGCAACATTCCCGGAGGTCTTTGGCACGCAAGTAACCCACAACAACAGGAATCCGTTCTGGCAGAACAACTATACAAGATTATTTACACAATTGCGAAACGGGATATCCCTGTAACGCTATTATATTTTCCGAGGTTTATCTACGAGGAGGAATATCTTTACAGAAAGATTGTGCCTATCTTGAATGGGATAAAGTACGAAAGATATTTAGAAGTATTCAAGCAAGTGGCGCGACCGGAACTCGTACATGACTTCCGCCTAGAGCGTACAGGAGAGATGGCGTTAGCACAGTGAGCAGATCAAAAAGAGGAATAAGAATAAGTACTGACAACCTACACTTGCGCCTAACAATGGCATGCGGCGTGGTACACAAATTGGCACAGTGTTAAAGCCAAATCCCACGTAGCAACGTTGGAGACGGGAATAATCAAGAAGTTTCCTGATTAGCGACGAAGGTTAGTTAGGTTCATATCGTGAGCCAGTCGGGGCGGCTGCATCTGTAAGAACCCTGGCGTATGCGCCCGTCTTCGCCATTTCGCGCTGACTCTCCGACGTCACAAAGGCCAATCCAACATTTCGCGCCGCCCTTTAGGATAAAGCGAGGCACCATGACCGCGTCTTGAATTACAAAAGCGTCACGTTATCAACCAATGGCGCTAGTTCAACCTCGTCGGGAATGAGGCGGCCATGTAGGTGTCACGTCCCGTATGATTATTTACCGAGAAGGAGTTATGCTCTGTTTGAAGCCCGGAGCCTTCTCCAGGAGATATTCGGTTCGTCCAAGTGAGGTTTCTCTCCATGCAGATTCGTCTTCATAAGAACGCCCGTACCACCCCGGCCGTTCGGCAGGCCATTCAAGCGTCCACGTTGAGCGAGCGCGCCTTGGCCCAAAAGCATGGCATTAGCCGAACGACCGTCCGCAAGTGGAAACACCGCTCCTCGGTCGAAGATGCCTCACACCGGCCCCACACCCTCAGAACCACGCTCACGCCCGCCCAGGAAGCCATCGTGGTCTACCTCCGCCAAGCTCTGCTCCTCCCCTTGGATGATCTCCTGGCCGTGACCCGGGAATTTCTCAATCCCGCCGTGTCCCGTTCCGGGCTAGACCGCTGCCTGCGCCGCCACGGGGTGGCGTCCCTCAAGACCCTGCTTCCGCCTACAGAGAAGGCGAAGGTCAAACCCTTCAAGGCCTATGAGCCCGGCTTCCTTCACCTGGATGTTAAGTACTTGCCCGCCATCGACGGCGAACCCCGCCGATACCTGTTCGTCGCCATCGACCGCGCCACCCGCTGGGTCTATGTCGCCCTCAAGCCCAACCGCTCCGCCTTAAGCGCAAAGGACTTCCTCAAAGCGGTGATTCAGGCCGCGCCTTTCCGCATCCAGAAATGCCTGACCGACAACGGCTCGGAGTTTACCGACCGTTTCCTGACCCGAACTCGGCAGCCCTCGGGGACGCATGAGTTTGACCGCCTCTGTACTGAACAAGGCATCGAACATCGCCTGATTCCGCCGGGACGGCCCCAAACGAATGGCCTGGTGGAACGATTCAACGGCCGCATCGAGGAGGTGTTGCAAACCCATCACTTCGATTCAACCGCCGATCTGGACACCACCTTGCACCGCTATGTCGAGCTGTACAATCATCACATTCCCCAAAAGGCCTTAGGCCATCTCACCCCAATTCAGACTCTCAAAAACTGGCAACTGTCCCATCCTCATCTTTTTCGAAAGAGGGTTTACAATCGTGCGGGACTTGACAATTAAGGAAAAGACCGATCATCTGAATCAGATCAAAAAAATCGAAGAAAAAATGGCTTGCGAGATTGAGCGTGTGAAAACCGATGCCGCAAAGCGGATATCCGACAAAGATGCCAAAATTCAAAAACGACTATCCGATAAGGACGCCGAAATCCAAAGATTGAAGGAGCGCGTTACATGGGCTGAAAACCGGGCGTTATGCCTGGAGCAGGAAAACAAGGCCATTCTGTCATCGACATCCTGGCGCTTGACTAAGCCGCTTAGAATCCTGTCAGGTTATATACCGACCCCTGTTCGTGGCCACTTAATCCGCCTCTTTCGAATTACCCAATTGGCCACGAACCCTATGGCATGGAAAGCTCGATTGAAACAGTGGCGTGTATACAAGGTTTTGCGCGCTTCCCCCTTGTTCGATGAGGCGTGGTATCTTTCCCAGTATCCCGACGTCGCCGCCGCAGGAATCGATCCAGTCCGGCACTATATCGTACATGGGGCAAACGAAGGCCGGAATCCTTCCGCGAGTTTCGAGACCCGTTTTTATCTCGACGCTTACCCAGACGTACGCAGAGCGCGCGTCAATCCCCTCTTCCACTATCTTACCGCTGGGCAGCAGGAAGGGCGTTTAGCATCCCGTCATGCCAAAACAAATAAATCACAAATCTTTACGGGATACTTTGATCAACTCACACCAGACCGTTTATCCGGTTGGGCGGTTGATCAGTCCAAACCAGGTGCGCCCGTCGAGCTAAGCCTGTTCATTGACGGAATTCATATTACTGATATTCAGACCTCTGAGCCAAGAAGCGATCTAACCATTAATGGCATTCAAGGGAATCGCGCGGGCTTCACACTGCGATACCCCCCTGACTTATTACATAACGGTGCGAACGTCGATCTACGCTTCAAGGCCACAGGTCAGTCTCTTCTAATGAGTCCACGTGTCGTAAAGAATTCAACTCATCAACCGCAGCGAGCAAATCTTTCGTGGCTGGATTTTCACCGCACAGGTCAAATCAATGATGTCAAAATCATTGTAACGATCTTCAACGCCTTTGAAGCAGTTAGCGAGTGCTTATTATCTTTAGAGCGCACAACAAGCCCCGACGTGGAGGTTGTCCTTATTGATGACTGCAGCACCGATACGAGGATCCGGGATCTCCTGTCTACATACGCAAATCGTTCTCGTTTCCGTATAGTGCGAAACTCAGAAAACATAGGTTATACGCGTTCAATTAATAAGGGTATCGAGCTTTGTGGACGGAGTGATGTTGTTCTACTCAATAGTGACACAGTAGTTACTGATCGCTGGCTCGAAAACTTACGCTACTGCGCCTACGCACATTCTAAAGTAGCAACCGTCACTCCGTTATCGGACAATGCCGGCGCCTTTTCTGCTCCAGAGATTGGAGTATTGAACCCTGTACCGGCGCATCTGGATGGTAGTTCATACGCCAGACTTATCACAGGAGCAGCAAAAGGACGTCTGCTGCCGGTGCCGACAGGCAATGGTTTTTGCATGTATATCCGTCGTGCTGCCTTTGATGAGTTGGGGGTATTTGATGAGCTCAAATATCCCAGGGGTTATGGCGAAGAAAACGATTTCTGCATGCGCGCACTTCGCAAGGGTTGGCAGAATCTCGTTTGTGATAAAGTCTATGTCTTCCATAAGAGGTCAAAGAGCTTCGGTAGGGAAAAAATTCACTTAATGGAAGCAGGTCGCTCACAACTTAATAAGGACTATCCAGATTACAGCTTCCTGACGCGGCGCTTTGTTGATCTTGAGTTTTCTTATGTTAGATCTCTCGCACGAGTCGCCGCAACCCGCGATCGGCTTAAACCTATATTACCACGAGCGATGTATGTCTTATCAACCCAAACTGGCGGCACGCCACAAACCAACATGGACTTGATGCGTGCCATGGAAGGATACTATCAATGCTTCTTACTTCGCTCAGACTCAAGACAAATAACATTATTTGAGCTTCGAGGCGACAAACTTGAAACCCTTGAGACCTATCAACTTTCTCGACCTATCGATCCAGTGACTCATCGCTCCGATGAATATGATAGAGTAGTACTGGATATGCTATACCGATACTCCATCGAGTTGTTGCATATCCGGCATATTGCTTGGCATAGCTTAGGTTTAGCCCGAGCCGCGAAATCCATCGGAATTCCGGTCGTATATTCGTTCCACGATTTTTATTCGCTCTGCCCTTCTCTTAATTTGTTGGATGAAAATCTCAAGTTCTGTGGTGGCATCTGCACTAGCGGTGACGGTACCTGTCAGATTGGCCTTTGGTCCCCAAACGATTTGCCACCGGTTAAACACCGTTTTGTGTTTCGCTGGAGAGAAATGTTCAGTGAGTTCATTGCAGATTGTGATCATTTGATCACCACTTCACAATCTGCCGCAGAACTGATTGTTCGTGCGTATCCAGACACGAGCAGTAAGCTTAGTATTATCCCGCACGGACGAGATTTCTCTAACTTCTACTCAGTGGCGTCTCTCCCCTTCTACGGAAATAAAATCAAAGTCCTTGTACCCGGTAACATATCCTTCTCCAAAGGTGCGTTACTAATTAAAGAGATTGCGGAGCTTGATGAAAATAAGCAACTTGAGTTCCACTTTCTCGGGCGTGTCTGGGATGGCCTTAGGGGAATCGGTGTACATCATGGCATGTATAGTCGGAATGATTTTAGCTCGATGGCAGCCAAGATTAGCCCGCAATTGGGCGTAATATTGTCTATTTGCCCTGAGACTTATTGCCATACGCTTACTGAAATGTGGGCTTGTGGAATTCCTGTGATCGGATTAAACATTGGCGCTGTTGGGGAGCGCATTAAAAAAACGGGCGCAGGTTGGCTACTAGATCACCGAGCCTCTGCGCGCGAAATTCTGTCAAAAATTCTTTCTGTCATTGAGGACGGAAGTGACTATAGAGAAAAACTTCAGGCAGTCCGTGACTGGCAAACATCGGAGGGAATTCAAAACAATACGGCTGCCATGGCACAGGAATATCGCAAGATTTATAAAAGAGTAGCTAATTGTTATGTCCCGAATGATTGTAAACCTTCTTGTGAAAAAGATGAGGATGGGACAGTTGCCAGTTTTTGAGAGCCTGGATCGGGGTGAGATGGCGTAAGGCCTTTTGGGGAATGTGATGATTGTACAGCTCGACATAGCGGTGCAGGGTGGTGTCCAGATCGGCGGTTGAATCGAAGTGATGGGTTTGCAACACCTCCTCGATGCGGCCATTGAAGCGTTCCACCAGGCCATTCGTTTGGGGCCGGCCCGGCGGAATCAGGCGATGTTCGATGCCTTGTTCAGTACAGAGGCGGTCAAACTCATGCGTCCCCGAGGGCTGCCGAGTTCGGGTCAGGAAACGGTCGGTAAACTCCGAGCCGTTGTCGGTCAGGCATTTCTGGATGCGGAAAGGCGCGGCCTGAATCACCGCTTTGAGGAAGTCCTTTGCGCTTAAGGCGGTGCGGTTGGGCTTGAGGGCGACATAGACCCAGCGGGTGGCGCGGTCGATGGCGACGAACAGGTATCGGCGGGGTTCGCCGTCGATGGCGGGCAAGTACTTAACATCCAGGTGAAGGAAGCCGGGCTCATAGGCCTTGAAGGGTTTGACCTTCGCCTTCTCTGTAGGCGGAAGCAGGGTCTTGAGGGACGCCACCCCGTGGCGGCGCAGGCAGCGGTCTAGCCCGGAACGGGACACGGCGGGATTGAGAAATTCCCGGGTCACGGCCAGGAGATCATCCAAGGGGAGGAGCAGAGCTTGGCGGAGGTAGACCACGATGGCTTCCTGGGCGGGCGTGAGCGTGGTTCTGAGGGTGTGGGGCCGGTGTGAGGCATCTTCGACCGAGGATCGGTGTTTCCACTTGCGGACGGTCGTTCGGCTAATGCCATGCTTTTGGGCCAAGGCGCGCTCGCTCAACGTGGACGCTTGAATGGCCTGCCGAACGGCCGGGGTGGTACGGGCGTTCTTATGAAGACGAATCTGCATGGAGAGAAACCTCACTTGGACGAACCGAATATCTCCTGGAGAAGGCTCCGGGCTTCGAACAGAGCATAACTCCTTCTCGGTAAATAATCATACGGGACGTGACAGCTAATACACGAATGCATGTACCAACTCTAGGTTTGCTTGTAAACCCCGAAAACGACTCCTTTCCTGCCACTACATATATCCGAATCTTTGGTCCACTTTCCAGAATCTCTAATAACCGAATAAATTTTCGAGTAGTCAGCGAAACATGGTTACTTTCAGGAGGAATAAACGCTATTGATGCCTTAGTGATTCAGAGGGATGCGGTATCGGCGGAAGTTTCTCATCTTCTAATTAAGAAAGTTAAGGACGCTCGATTAAAATATGCATATGAAATCGATGATTTGCTGTGGGAAATTCCTCCTAATCATCCTGAGTACGAAATTTATCAAGCTAAGAAAAGTTCTATTCTCGAACTGATGTCGCATGCAGATCTAATTGTTACATCGACGGCTTCGCTGGCAAACTTGGCCGCCGAGATTAACCCCTCTGTTTTTATAATTCCCAATGGGATCAACAAGCAATACTGGTTAAAACCAAATTCAGAAGCATGGTGTGAATCAGTTATCAGAGAGCAAGGCTTGGATCTGAAGTGCCGTCGCATCTTGTATATGGGTACGAAATCCCATAAAGAAGATCTCGAAATGATCGCACCTGCCTTGAGCTACGTTTTGGAGAAATACCCTGATATTGAGATCATTCAAATTGGTGGTGGATATCAATTACCAGGAGCTCGCTATCTTTCAGTCCCAAAAAGATATTGTGAATATCCTGACTTTGTTGCCTGGTTCAGGGCTATTGCAACTACTGCCACTATCGGTTTGGCTCCACTTAAGGATACACACTTTAATAACGCAAAGTCTGACATAAAAGCATTTGACTACGCTCTTGCCGGCGTGCCGACAATTTTTAGCAAAGTGCCTCCGTATACCGAATCTGTTGAGCATCTGAAAACGGGAATGCTTTGTGAAAACGACTTTGAATCATGGCAATCTTCCATAATTCAACTAATCACCGATAATGTTCTTCGACAACGGATTATTGATTGCGCATACAAGCGCGCTATAAATCGGCTAGAAAATGATTCCACCAGGCACGCTTGGGAGCGAGTCATCGATTCCCTCACGTCACGTACCGTGTAATGGTTTACCGAGAAGCGTGATGCTCTGTTTGAGGCCTAGACCTTTCTTCTGGAGATCTTTGGCTCTGCCAGTTAAGGTTCGTCATGGTGGAGATTTGCCTTCACACAAACGCCTGCATCACCCCCACCGTACCGTAGGAAACACGAGATTCCGAGTTGAGCGAGCGAGCCTTGGCCAAAAAGCATGGCATCAGCGAAACGACCGTCCGCAAGTGGAAACGCCGCCATTCTATCGAGGATGCCTCGCACCGGCCCCGCACCCTGCACACCACGCTTCAGCCTCCCAGAAAGGCATCGTCTTCCATCTCTGCTAGTCCCAGCACCTGCCCGTGGACGAGCTCCTAGCGGTGACGCGAGAATGTCTCAATCCCGCTGCGCCCTGTTCTGGGCTGGACCGCTGCCTGCGCCACTACGGGGTGACGTCCCTCAAGGCCCTGCTCCCGCCAGCGGAGAAGACCAAGGTCAAACTCTTCAAGGCCTATGAGCCCGGCTTCGTTCGCTTGGATGTCAAGTCCTGGTTCGCCATCGAGAGCGACACCTGCTTGGGTTTGTCGCCTTCGAGCACAACCGCGCCGCCCTGAGAGCGCCGAGGTCTTCCTCAAATTGGCGATTCATACCGCCCCTGTCTTAGCTAGACGTGCCTAACCGACGACCGCTAAGCGTTGACCGACCGTTTCCTGACCTGAACTCGGCAGCTCTCGGACGACGATGATTCCGACGGACTTCGAGCTAAGCAGACCATCGAACACCGCCCGATTCCGCCTCAACGGCCGTATGAGGTGGTCCTGCAAACCCATCGTTCGACTGCACAACCACCACAAAGCCTCAACGGACCTTGAGCCATCTCATCTCGGTTCAAGCCATGACAAAATGGCAAGCGCCGCATCGCCTACTGCCTATAAAATAGGACGAATCCTCAACGCTAGCATTCGTTGAATATCGCAATGTTTGCATTGATTTTCTGAATATAACGCGAATAGAAAAACAAAGGAGCTGGTTCAGGCTACCAACATACTTGTATTAGCCAGCCATTCACGCGACCTGATTTTACATACCTGCAATCGCGTCATTTGGCTCGACCATGGAAGGATTCGCATGGATGGTGATCCCATCGTCGTCACGAAAGCTTATTTCGGGAAATAATAACGCCTATGAATATGAACATTACAAAATCGGATATGAAAGCGGCTCAATTCGAGAAATTTCCTTCTCTAGAGGCGTTATTATGTGATGAGCTGGATCCTCTTTTCGCAAGACCGGATCTTCTCGACAAAACCAGCGCCTGGTTTGGTCACATCCCCTTCGCTCACTGGATAATCAGGGTTACGCGTCCGAGGATACTGGTCGAACTAGGAACGTACGCAGGAGTTTCTTACTCGGCCTTTTGTGCGGCGGTGATCAAGGAGAAAACTCAAACGCGATGCTATGCCGTGGATACGTGGATGGGCGATGAACACGCAGGTTGGTATGGCAACGAAATATTCGATGAACTAAAAAACTTCAACGACAAACGGTATGGCCATTTTTCCACCCTCCTGCGATGCACCTTCGATGAAGCGCTTGATCACTTTGCGGATAATAGCATCGATGTTCTCCACATCGATGGCTATCATACCTATGAAGCGGTAAGTCATGATTTTACATCCTGGCAGCCCAAGCTGTCTGACAGAGCGGTAGTACTATTTCACGATACCAACGAATACAGGAAAGACTTCGGCGTTTGGCGCTTTTGGGCGGAAATGCGCGAACGCTATCCGTCTTTCGAATTCCTTCATAGCCATGGCCTCGGCGTGCTTGCGGTCGGAGAAAACGCTCCCTCGGCAATTATCGAGCTGTGCAGTCTCGATGACGACGAAAAAATATCCACGGTCCGCAATCGTTTTCAGGCCTTTGGTTCGCTGTGGGCCACTGAAGCCAAAGCGATTAAGGAAAAGACCGATCATCTGAATCAGATCAAAAAAATCGAAGAAAAAATGGCTTGCGAGATTGAGCGTGTGAAAACCGATGCCGCAAAGCGGATATCCGACAAAGATGCCAAAATTCAAAAACGACTATCCGATAAGGACGCCGAAATCCAAAGATTGAAGGAGCGCGTTACATGGGCTGAAAACCGGGCGTTATGCCTGGAGCAGGAAAACAAGGCCATTCTGTCATCGACATCCTGGCGCTTGACTAAGCCGCTTAGAATCCTGTCAGGTTATATACCGACCCCTGTTCGTGGCCACTTAATCCGCCTCTTTCGAATTACCCAATTGGCCACGAACCCTATGGCATGGAAAGCTCGATTGAAACAGTGGCGTGTATACAAGGTTTTGCGCGCTTCCCCCTTGTTCGATGAGGCGTGGTATCTTTCCCAGTATCCCGACGTCGCCGCCGCAGGAATCGATCCAGTCCGGCACTATATCGTACATGGGGCAAACGAAGGCCGGAATCCTTCCGCGAGTTTCGAGACCCGTTTTTATCTCGACGCTTACCCAGACGTACGCAGAGCGCGCGTCAATCCCCTTTATCATTACATCATCGCAGGCCAACAAGAAGGGCGCTCGCCCCGGCGCTTTGGTCGCACCGTCTTGAACACGGCAAGAGCAAGAAAGTTTGAAACAAGATTTAGCAACGAAAAAATCGATTACTGTGAGTGGATCGCCGAAAACGACACGCTAAGCGACTATGACCGCACCCTAATCCGCTGGCACATTGAATCTTTCGAGTACAGGCCGACGTTTTCGATTCTGATGCCGGTGTATAACACGCCTAAAACATATTTGCGGCAGGCACTCGAATCCGTAAGCGGCCAGATTTATGAAAACTGGGAGCTCTGTGCCGTTGATGATGCGTCCACGTCGGCGGAAGTCCGTGGCCTGCTGGACGAATATGCCCGCAAGGATCGCAGGATTAAGCCGTATTTCCGGAACAAGAACGGCGGCGTCTCAGCCTGTACCAACACCGCCCTTGGTCTGGCGTCCGGTGATTGGATCGTCTTGATGGACCACGACGATGTGCTTTCAGAACACGCACTCTATCTCCTTGCCGAGGCGATTAACGGCGACCCCGACACGGCGATCGTTTATTCTGACGAGGATCGGATCGATACGGTGGGCCGTCGCTCCCACCATTATTTCAAACCTGACTGGGATTACGACCTGTTTCTAGGCCAGAACCTGATCAGTCGCCTTGCAGCCTACCGCACCGATCTGGCTCGCCAGGTCGGTGGCTTCCGTGAAGGATTCGAAGGATCCCACGATTGGGATTTCGCGTTCCGGATATTGGAGGCCGCTTCGGGTCCGAAAGTGCGGCACGTTCCCTTTATCCTGTGTCATAGACGCGAGACAGCCGACAAGTTTTCACGGGCTTCGCTCGATGCCGCCCAGCGCGCCGTTAACGAGCACTTCACGCGGACCGGCCAATCCGCCATGGCAAGTCCTCTCGGACATCTAAATCACCTACGTATCAGACGGAATCTGCCGGCGCAACGCCCCCTCGTCTCCATTGTGATCCCTACGAAGGATCAGTGCGGTCTACTACGAACCTGCATCGATGGCCTTGTCAACCGGACTGACTACCAACCGATTGAAATCATCATCGTGGATAACGGAAGCAGCGAACCGGACGCGCTTGCTTTCTTAGCCGAAATGAGGACGCGGGAAAACGTCAAGGTTGTGGACGATCCGGCGCCGTTCAATTTCTCCCGGCTGGTCAACCGAGGCGTCGCGGTCTCCTCCGGGGACGTCTGCGTGCTGCTGAACAATGACGTAGACGTGATCAATCCGGAGTGGCTGAGCGAAATGGTCGGTCATGCGCTGCGGCCCGAAGTGGGGGCCGTCGGAGCCAAGCTCTATTATGCCGACGATACCCTTCAGCATGGCGGCGTGATTCTGGGAATCTACAATGCGAGAGGATCTGTGGGAGGACACGTACATCGTACCGTCCCCCGGAATTCTCCGGGCTATGCGAACCGGCTCAATTTGACCCATTCCCTCTCCTGCGTGACCGGAGCGTGCATTGCTACACGTAGAGAGATTTACGACGCGGTCGGTGGCTTCAACGAGCAGGATCTCGCCGTCTCGTACAACGATGTGGACTTCTGCCTTCGGGTTCGGCAGGCGGGTTACAAGATCATCTGGACACCGCACGCGGAGCTTTACCATTATGAGAGTGTGTCACGCGGTGATCCGCTGGCCACGCCGAAAAAGGCTTCCAGGAATCATGCCGAGCGCGCCTATATGCGCCGGCAATGGGGCCCGATTCTGGACAACGATCCGTACTATAACCCGAATCTTTCCCTTGACTCGGCATCCTTTAAACTCGCCAACGCGCCGCGTGTCCGGAGGCCATGGGCAGACTTTGAGTTCACTCAAGACCGATGCATCACCGAGGAAGTGGCAGGAGCACTTTTGGCCGCTGCGGGCAGGAAGGTGGACCGCAGTGTTATTTATCGCTTATCTCACATCGATGCATACAAGGAGCAGATCTCTAGCTATCTTGCGGCACGCGCGGAAAACATCTCAGGGGGAAAAGACAAGAAGAAGATTGCGATCTATACCGCAATTGCCGGGGGTTACGATTCCATTAAATTGCCCGAGAAACTCGACCCACGCTTCGACTACGTGCTGTTCACGGATACCCCTGCGCCGGATACCGGCGTCTACAAAATAAGACCCATAACCTACTTTCACGAAGACGCAACCCGTACCGCCCGCTATATAAAAACCCATCCGCATGTATTACTCCAAGATTACGATTTGGCGATTTGGATTGACGCCAACATCATGATTCTAGGTGACATCTATCCCCTGATCGAGAATTTTCTAGCTTCGGGCAAGCCTGTCGGCGCCGTACCTCACCCGATGAGAAAATCCATTTATGAGGAGCGCTGGGCGTGTATTAAGCATGAGAGGGACGCCCAGGAAATCATGCATGAGCAAATAGCTCGTTATCGCAGCCAAGGATTCGCACATGATGATTTGATCGAAAGCAATCTGCTCATGTTCGACCTTAAGGATGAGCGCACCAGGAATTTTCTTGATACTTGGTGGGCCGAAATCGACCGCTATAGCAGACGCGATCAGCTGAGCATCAATTACGCACTCGCACTGACTGGGATCAGCTGGCACCCGTTGACGAGACGTCCCAACAGCCTCCGCAACCACCCTCATTTTGCGTTTGTGACGCATGGTACCGGCGACGATGTAGCGGGCGAACTGGTCTACGACCTCAAGGCGCCGTTCGCCGATCCTTATGCCGGCCCGTCGTATGCGGCTGTCCGAAACGAACGGATTGCCGCACAGAAGCATCGCCGGATCGACGTCGTCGTGTGCGTTCATAATGCGCTTGAAGAGGTCAAGCGCTGCCTTGAGTCCATTGCCAGGGCACGAAACAGCGAACAACAAAGGCTGATCCTTATCGATGACGGTTCCGATTACGCTACTGCCGAATACCTTAGAGCTTTTGCAGACCGTACCTCTTGGTGCGAGTTACACCGAAACGAGCGAGCTCAAGGCTATACGAAGGCGGCAAACCAGGGACTGGCGGCTTCGACCGGCGAACTTGTGATACTGCTCAATAGCGATACCATCGTCACCGACGGCTGGGCGGAAAAAATGGCCGACGCGGTGTTCTCGACACCAGGCGCCGGAATTGTTGGACCGATGTCGAACGCAGCCAGCCATCAATCCATTCCCGAGCACCGGGGTTCCAAGCAGCAAACGGCGATCAATGACCTTCCTCCAGGACTGACGGCCGATGACATGAATAGCTATTGCGAGCAGTGGACCACCGCGCACATATTGCCGTTTGTGCCGCTCGTCCATGGGTTTTGCTTTGGAGTAACCCGTGAAGTCATCAATAAGATCGGGCTCTTTGACGAAGAAAACTTTCCCAAAGGATACGGCGAGGAAAACGATTATTGTTTCCGCGCAACGGACGCCGGCTTTCAGCTCGTCATTGCGACACATACCTATGTGTTTCACGCTAAATCAAAAAGCTATACCGACGATGAACGAATACCGCTTATGACTGCGGCATCGGAGACTTTATCTCGCCTTCACGGTGTTCATCGAGTGCGACGAGCGGTCAAGACCATGGAAGAGAATCCGATCTTCGTGGGTTTGCGTCAACGCGCTCAGTTGTTGAAAGGCGATGCTCCGCGCATGGAGATCTTGCCCGTTCTCACCAGGAAAGGTCTACCGGTAGGTTCAGCTTATGTGCGTTTGCTACAACCCTTTTCTCAGAAAGAGCTGACTTCGAGACTGAACATCACGGTCAATATGTCTCACGGCCTGCCCATACCCGGCACTGCTAGAGCTGTGTACCTTCAGCGTGATATGGCAAAAATTAACTTAAATGAATTTCTCTCGTGGTCATTTAGATGGAAGGCTTCCGGGGAAAAATAATTTATGACCTAGACGATGATATGTTAGATGCTGAAGGCTTGGCTAAAAGGACTGGTCGGAACGAAAGGGACTTGATTGAAACGACGTCACGTATCATCGCTTTTATCAACCTTGCAGATTTGATTACCGTTTCCACCCCGGCGTTGCTGGACCGCGTGCACGAACTGTCCCCACGCGGTGAGCTAGTACTATTAGAAAACTGCTTGGACGCCGAACTATGGCAACTGAACTCCTCTCCACGTGCCAATGCGCGGAATAAGACGGACAGCGACCCGATACGCATCGGGTATATCGGCACCCCGACACACGACCAAGATCTCGAGATTGTGGTTGAAGCCATACAACGCATCGAACGCGACTTTGGCAAAAAGATAGAGGTCGAGGTGATCGGCGCGTTCGAAGGTAAAGAGCCCATGTTTGGGCGAAAAATACCGTTGCCGGAGAAAAACGCTTACCCGGATTTCGTTAACTGGTTAATCAAGAAGGTCAACTGGGACATTGGCATCATTCCGCTTCGTGATGATGTCTTCAACCGCAGCAAGAGCTATTTGAAATTCTTGGAATATTCCGCGCTACGATTAGCAATAATCTGTTCTGATGTTGACACGTATAGACCAGTCGGCCGCCACAGAGAAAATGCATTAATGGTGGCTAACGATACCGAATCCTGGTACAAGGCCTTGCGCGAAATGATAGTCGACCGGCAGTTGCGTGAAAGGCTCGCGTCTGAAGCCCATCGCATGGTATGCGAACGTTACACGATCACCGCGAACATTGATCGCTATTACAAGTTGCTGGATCGGATTCTTGCTAAATAATCTTTCGAAGATGCCAGGTGCCGACGATGTCCGACAGACGGACCGAAAATATGGAATGAACTCATTGAAAACGCATAACAGTCCCAATAAGACAACCTTCCAATCCTTAGGTCAATCAAAGCATTAAACGTAAACCAGATTTTATTATCCTCCCTTTTTATTGTTTAATACTGAGAATGCTACGCCTAAAGTCACCTAAGAGAGTCGTTTATACAATGCTTATTCGGTAACTATGAGACCTTAAATGAACAACATTGTGAAAATAAGAAGAATATAAAATTTATTTGCTTCACCGATAGAGATGATCTTACGTCGGCTACATGGGACATACGACGCATCGACACAATTGCGATTGGTAGTACCCGTGAAAGCCGTCGTCTCAAGTTGTTACCTCATTTATATTTATCAGACTATGATGAATCGCTTTATATTGATAATCGTATTGTATTAAAGAAAGATCCATCTTCGTTGTTTGACGAATTTTTACCCAGAGGCGGTCCCGGGTTTGTTTGTCTAAGGCATCCATGGCGCAATTGCATTTTCGATGAAGCAGAAGTGATAATTAAGAACGCGATGGACGACGAAAGTCGCGTTCGCGAGCAAATGGACGTCTATCGCAATGCAGGCTTCCCTCCTGGATCTGGATTGATTGCTGGAGGATTTATTCTACGCAGGCACAATCAAGCTGATGTTAAAAGAGTCAGCGAAATATGGTTCAACCATATCCTCAGATATTCGAAAAGAGATCAATTATCGTTTAACTTCATCGCATGGAGAGAAAACTTTTCGTACAAGGCAATTGACTTAAAGCTAAATTCAAATCCTCTGTTTGACTGGCCGGTCGGAGAACGACGAATTCCTTATGACTTTAACGCCCAAGAGTATCTTTGGTTAAATCCAGATGTAGCAAGAGCGTGTATTGATCCGCATGAACATATGTTTAAGTTCGGATACAACGAAAAAAGACGTTACAAATATCGAAATACTCTTGTTCTCGACAAATTAGCAAATAAATATCGCACTGATAAGGGTAGCTTATACTATAATAGACATTTTTATACAAGAATTTATGAATATTATTTATCGCCCCTCCGCCGCGAGGAATTCACTCTTTTAGAGATCGGACTCCTTAGACACGATGTGCAAAAAGCGTCAGAAGGCAAATCCTTCGATGACACGCCATCATTAGAGTTGTACCTGATGCTAATGCATGGTATTGATAGCCCACTTGTTTCTCAAACAAATCCGAATATAAAAACCTTCCGTGATCTACGACAAATTTAGCCAAATAACCGATGACCGTATCGTGGCATCGTTGATTGGAATGCCCAAGGCGAAGTTCACAGCCCTCGTCAAAGTATTCGAGTCGGCCGCTCTCGCCATCGATCGAGAGCGTGTCGAAAAGGGCGAGATAAAACACGTCAAACAGGGCGGCCCTAAAGGTTATCTTGATTCTTACGAGAAAAAGCTGTTTTTCGTTTTGTACTATTTGAAAACCTATCCCACTTTTGACGTTCTGGGCTTTCATTTCGGTTTTAGTGGCGGACATGCCCATGCCCATATCGACCGGTTGCTGCCGGTTTTAGTGCGAGCGTTGACAAGCCTCAACGTCATGCCGGAGCGCACACTAACAACCCCAGAAGAATTCTCTCAACTCATTGATCAATATAAGAACATAGTGATCGATGGCGTAGAGGTCGCTTGCGTTCGACCCCAAGATGAAACTGAACAGGAAAAGCATTACAGCGGAAAAAAAAAGACATACGCTCAAATCCCTCGTAATCTCCGACTTTAATCGAAGGATATTGTTTTTGTGCTGCATTGTGGCAGGCAGCGTACATGACTACACACTCATGAAAGACGTCTTCACACCGGGTTCAGCGTGGTTCGAGAAGGTCAATTTATGGCTTGACTTAGGATTTCTGGGCGCGGACAAAGATTATCAAAGTACCCAAATATATCTACCCCACAAGAAACCCAGAAAATCCAAGAAAAACCCTAATCCGACATTGACGCCTGAGCAGAAGAAACAGAACAGAAAACAAGCCGCCACGCGGGTCATCGTTGAGCATGCCATCGGTGGCATGAAGTTCTTCCACTGCTTGATGCATCGGATTAGAAATCATCTGGGTCACTTCGTGGATTATTTTTTCTCACTTTCCGCCGGTCTTTGGAACTACAAAATCTGTTGATTTACAATTGTTTAGCATCAGAAACAACTCTATTATATATGTGGGATGACTATTTCGAACGCGCTCAAATACACGGAATCGATATTGCCGATTTTTCGCAAGCTGTGCGCGGTAAAATTACATTTACCCAGGCAGATCAATCGAATCTTGACGATCTCACAAGAGCCGTACAGCGCTGCAATCATGAAATAAGGGTAATCATTGACGATGCAAGCCACGCGTCACACCACCAACAAATATCTCTTGCCTTCTTATTTAAACACCTGGCGCGTGGTGGAATTTATTTCATCGAAGATTTGGGCTATCAACCACCCCACCTTGAGAAAAAAGACGCGCTAAAAACCAGAGACTTTCTTTATGCTCTCCAAAAAAAGGAGCCATGTCACTCACCATTCATTTCTGATGAAGATGTGAAATATCTCGTTGACGAGATAGCAGAAATCCGCTTCTTTGATTCAATGGACTATATGGGCGGGCCTAATAGCGCAGATGCCCTGGCCGTCATCCGAAAGCGCTAACCTAGTGAACAAATCGATAATATCGAATGAAGGCAATAGGAAACTACCTACGCCCAACATTTCGACAGAGTGTGTTCGGTCAGTAGCGAGTCCGAGCGAGTTACGCCATTGCTTCCAACAACCAAAGAGTGTGACGCGATCGCTCCCCAAAAGGGATGGCTTCGACCTAGAAAAAGGGTTATACCTTTGGTGGAACACACGTTTTTCTTTCCGGCAAAAAGCGAACCGGACCCGTATCGTCGTTGACTATGATCATTTGATCGACGATCCGGCTAGCGAGTTGACGAGAATAAGCCAGGCTTTAGGTCTAACTTTCAATCTCGAAGGTCCCGAATTCGCGGAGTACCAAGCCCAGGTCGTTGGAGATACTTGCCACCACACTCGATACCGGGAGGACGATTTGAAGTTGGACAAGGCTGGACCGGCGACTGCAAGGACGCTCTACACTGCTTTTCTGGGACTCTCGACAGATGGATAACACGCGGTAGATGATCTGCGGTTGCGTGACATCACTTTTGGAAAAAGTCAGCCAACAAATACGTGAAAACTGTGCACCTTTTGAGTATTAGCAAGCTCGTCATGTCAGCGCTCCTGTGTTTGCTTGTGATCTATCAGAGCACAACGCCCGGATCGCGAGTCTCAACCCAACCTTGACCGAACGCATTAATCAGCTCGCCTGCCTGAGTCAACCATGACCGAACGTAACAAACAGATCACCGAACTCAGCCGGGCCGAGGCAGAACGAGAGCGCCAATTGTCGGAGGTTTATCGCTCGCGCAGTTGGATAGTTACAGCGCCTCTTCGCTGGAGTCATAAGCTGTTGGCGTATGCGCTTGATCACATCAAATTTTCGCGAAGAAACCGGTTTGTTCCTTTACGTGGGCTAGTACTGCATCAATCGTCGATTGCCGATTCCAAGGAATGACGGTCCGGCGCTTCTGGCCGGATCCTTGGTTAGGAGACGAAGATGGCGAAAAAATATCGGGTGACGCTGACCTGTGAGGAGCGGCGCGAACTGGAAGGGTTGGTCAACAAGGGCAAGAGCGAAGCGCGAAAACTGGCCCATGCCCGGATTTTGTTACAGGCCGATGAAGCCGAGGGCGGGCCTTGCCGCACCGATGACGAAATTGCTCGGGCGTTAAACGTCCACGTTCGTACGGTGGAACGGGTGCGGCAGCGGTTCGTGGAACAAGGTCTGCCGGCGGCCTTGGTGCCCAAGCCGAGCGAACGCGTGTATCTCCGGCGGCTGGATGGTGCCCAGGAAGCCCGGCTGATCGCGCTGGCTTGTTCGCCGCCGCCGGAGGGCAAGTCGCGCTGGACCTTGCGGCTCTTGGCTGAGCGTCTGGTCGAGCTGGAAATGGCTGAGACCGTCTCGTACGAAACGGTCCGGCGCGTGCTGAAAAAAACGAACTCAAACCGCACCTCTGCAAGCGGTGGGTCATTCCGCCGAAAGCCTCGGCCGAGTTTGTTGCGGCCATGGAGGATGTCCTAGAAGTTTATCAGCGGCCGTACCGGAGCGAACGGCCGGTCGTCTGTTTGGACGAGACCTTTATCCAGCTGATCGGCGAGGTCCGAGAACCGCTGCCGAGGGAGCCGGGGCGGGTGGCACGTTATGACAGCGTCTATGTGCGGAACGGGGTGGCGAGTGTGTTCTTGGCCTTCGAGCCGCTGGCCGGGTGGCGTGACGTTCAGGTCACCGATGGCCGGACCCGTCAGGACTTTGCCCAGGTTGTGCGAACCCTGCTGGAGGGGCGCTATCGGGAGGCAGATAAAATCGTGTTGGTGATGGATCAGCTAAACACCCATTCGACGGCGCGCCTCTATGAAGCTTTTGCGCCGGAGGAGGCTCGACGGCTCGCCGAGCGGCTGGAGATTCACCACACGCCGAAGCACGGGAGCTGGCTGGACATGGCGGAAATTGAACTCAGCGCTTTGGCCCGCGATTTGCCGGAGCGGATCGGCGAACGGGCCGACCGGGTCCGGCATGTCGCCGCCTGGGCGCAGCGCCGTAACCAAACCCAAGTGAAAGCCAACTGGCAATTCACCACGGCCGACGCGCGGATCAAACTCCGTAAGCTTTACCCCACGTTTGACGGGTGACGGAGCACTAGAGCCATTAGAGAACAGGCGATGGCGTGCGCTCGATGAAAATCCACAATTCGACGTGCAACCGGGCCGTTTCGGGTTAAGCCGCGGATGGTACCGAGTTGAAATTGAAGGCCAAGGTTTCCAGCAGCCGAAACTTTATCTGGACCGCGGGAACAGCGACTACAACAACAGCGAACGTTCAGAGGCGTCAGGCTTTGGACTTTTTTTGAGCCACTTGGCGACCACCGTGGCGGGCGCGACGCCAAAGGTCCGTTGGAGCCCCCACAAACTGCTGCGCTCCTGATAGGCACGCAGAATCTGTTCGCGCTCGGCTTGAGAAAATAGCTACATAGCTACGGGGCGCGGGATTTTGACGACATTGCCGATCACAGGTGCGGCACAGAAAGCGTTGTTTCCCGTTCGGTGCGCGACGGTTTCGGACGATCCATTCACTTCCGCAGTGCTGACAGACAAGCATTTGAACCACCATCGCTGAGACCTCTGAAGCATGGATTTACTTCAGACTTCATCATTCCCGAGTTGTTCACTACCCGGGCCCCGAACAAAGTATTACGTCTTCTCGGTAAACGATTATAAAGGATCTTTACAATGTATCTCAGTTTAAACAGAACAATCAATCCATGCAGAAACGCGTGCAACTTGACCTCTTTTTGTATATTCTAAATATAAAAATAAACGATAGTGACCATACTGCCGAATCTTGTATAAACGGCGAAAAATGGGGAATAAGGAAGAACGCAGATTTTTGATCATGTTCCGTTTACAAGTGTTTCTCTCATATTGATAGGCTTTATCATCTAAAGATGCGAAATTAAGGGGTGAGAATGAGGTGCAATATATGTGGTTGTTATGAGTTTTTGGATATGAACTCAAGAAAATCCGTACGCTGCAAAAAATGCGGGTCATTGGAGCGTACTAGGTTACTTTGGTTATACCTTCAGCGTCTTGAAATAAGCAAGAATACGAGAATTTTGCATTTAGCTCCTGAAAGAGGTTTATACGACCGCATAAAAACCTTAACAGACAAGAGCAATTATGTCGTAGCGGATATAAATCCAAAAGCTTACTCTTTCGCGCCAGAGTGCAAAAAAATTGATCTCTGCGACTTAGAGGATTGGCCTTCGTTTGAATTCGATTTAATCATTCATTCTCATGTTCTCGAGCATGTTCCATGTAATATTGCTTATACGCTATTTCATTTACATAGAATGTTAAGCAACAATGGAACTCATTTATGCATTATTCCCTTTATGCCTGGAAAATATGATGAATGTTTTCAAGATATAGGCGATCATGAGCGTATAAGGCGATTTGGACAAAATGATCATGTGCGTAGGTTTGGGTCTGATGACATTCACGCTCATCTTGGAAAATTACTCAAGCTCCCGTCAAAGTTCGACGCCACCGAAGATTTTTCACCAAAGACTTTGATTGAAGCAAACATTCCAGAAAATCATTGGCGAGGGTTTCATATCGGAACAGTGTTATCACTAAAACGACAAGATATGGTATTGCTTTAAAGCACTTCAAAAATACAGTAAGATTAAGTCTCACGTTATATGAAATCTGTCCTGGCAATCGAACTTTTCTGAGCTATTTCCTATATCGCCGCCCTGGTCTCTATATTTATCTCGAATGCCGACGCCACGGTTGAGTGCTTTTTGGAAGAAAGGTATCTCCACGTAGTTTTCGATCGCTTTATTGATCTGTCCAAACAGCCCTCTCTTGCTACGATTCGATGGATACCCCATCGTTCAGAGCTAAACCTTTGAAGGTGTTCCGCGAGTTGAAAAGAAAAACAGAAACTGCCAGCGGTATACGGCGGAATTTGAACAACACGTGGTGAAGCGAGTGCTGTCCGGACGTGCCGTTGCAGCGGTGGCACAGCATTAGGGGTGAGCGATAGTCTGATTGACAACGGACTGGCGCGCCCAGCCAGAAATGGATTTCCGACATAACCTATTTGTGGGAGCGTGAGGGCTCGCTGTACTTGGCGGCGGTGCCGTGTATTCCCGTGCAGAAGTGGGATGGTCCACCGAAGAGCGGATGACCCGTGAGCGGCTGATTCAGGCCTTGACCCTGGCTCTTTTGCAACATCGCCCGTAATTGGATTTTATCGCGCACTCCGACTGGAAGGCCGCTATTTCATTGATGATTCGTTCTCCTTTTGAAAGGAATCGGGGCCGGTCCTAACAAACCTATGTTGTCAATGTCTCATCGAGTAAGCTTCGTCCAGAGAGGTGACAGGGCTTTCGTTTGAGCCCATGTCTCGCGAGGTAATAAATGGATAAGAAAACGCTCCAAGAACTATACGCGACACATCGGGGTAAAGTATCGGATAAATGGTCTAACTTTCTTTCCGCATACGATCGACTTTTTGCTGACTATCGGGATAAGCCTATTCGCTTGCTTGAGATAGGCATTCAAAATGGCGGCTCGCTTGAGTTATGGTCCAAGTATTTTTCTCAAGCTGAAAAACTTGTGGGTTGTGATATTAATCACGATTGCAGCAAGCTCCTGTACGACGACGTGCGAATTTCGGTAATCATTGGCGATGCAAATACAGATGACACGCAAAAAAGGATTCAAAAGGAGTCAGATCGTTTCGATATCATTATTGGTGACGGATCGCATCAGTCCTCTGATATAGTCAAAACGTTCTGTCGCTATTTTCCATGCCTCGAAGACGGAGGTGTTTTTGTTGCAGAAGACCTTCACTGCAGCTATTGGCAACAATTCGAAGGTGGGCTGTTCCACCCATTTTCTTCCGTCAGCTTCTTCAAACTATTGATCGACATAATAAATCAAGAACACTGGGGCATCGATAGAAGTTGCAGTGCATTACTTGTCGGCTTCCGTGAGAAATATGGGCTAGGTCTTGACGACGACGTACTCGCGCAGATTCACTCGGTTGAATTTAGCAATTCGCTCTGTGTTGTGCGAAAGCAAAACGTGGAGTTCAATCGGCTAGGGCATCGGGTCATTGCTGGACAAACCGAACTCGTTACTTCCGGACATCTGCAATTGAACGGGACATTAGTACCGTCTGTTCCACAGGAACACAACTTCTGGACTGTGCGACCCGCAACCCCTGCCGAAGAATTGCAGCAACGACTTGAAGAAATCGCTAGCCTTAACCACGCGATAGCCGAGTGCAATGCCCAGATCGCGAGTCTCAACCAAGCCCTGACCGAACGTGATATTCAAATCGCCAGCCTGAGGCAAACCGTGGCAGACCGAGATCGTGAATTGTCGGAGGTTTATCGCTCGCGCAGTTGGATAGTTACAGCGCCTCTTCGCTGGAGTCATAAGCTGTTGGCGTATACGCTTGATCACATCAAATTTTCGCGAAGAAACCGGTTTGTTCCTTTACGTGGGCTAGAGCCATTAGAGAACAGGCGATGGCGTGCGCTCGATGAAGATCCACAATTCGACGTGCAACCGGGCCGTTTCGGGTTAAGCCGCGGATGGTACCGAGTTGAAATTGAAGGCCAAGGTTTCCAGCAGCCGAAACTTTATCTGGACCGCGGGAACAGCGACTACAACAACAGCGAATGTCACCCGCTCGTATTACGCAATGGGCATTTCGAGGCTAGCTTCAAGCTCAACAAACCGGTCTCTCGAGTGAGATTCGATCCAAGAGAGATTCCGGGAGAATTCAGCTTAAGAAAAATAATAATCAAGCGCAGGTGGATATTCGCTATTCTTGCCGAGAAGGCGATTACAAACTATAGACGGGACCGCCAACGGGGAATGTCTCCGATTGGAGTTGTGGCCCATTATTTGGCATTAATCAGGCAGCTCGGACCTAGGCAGCTTGTCACCAAGCTCAAGCACTTGCCGGCAACATCCACTCCGGTCATCGAAGAAGACGTCGAACTGACCTACGAGCAGTGGATCGATCGCATCGAGAAAGCATATTTCACAAGTCTGGAGGAAAAGAAACCTGCGCCTGAGGAAACACCGGCACATGTTTTCTTTGTATTTGTAACATCACAATCGGCTTCCTGGTTACCATCATTACTGCACTCGATAACAACGCAGAAAGTCGCTTCTTGGCGAGCCACGATATTTTGTGAGAACGTCGAGCCTAAACACTTTCAGGCGCTTGCAAGCGAAGATGAAAGGATACGGTTTGAATCGTTTGGTTCGGATGAAATAAGATCGGAGATTTCTCGTCTGGAAAACGAAATAGTAACACTCATTTCACCGGGTTCAATCCTATCACCATACTACTTGCTCGCTCTAAATGAGAAGTTATCAGGACCTTCGGAAAGACCGTATATTGTATACGCGGATAACGATCTCCTGGATTCTCAAGGCTCGCGCTGCGATCCAAATTTCAAACCCGATTGGAGTCCAGATTATTTCCTCGAATACGACTATATCGACAGGGTGGTCTCTGTCTCGAAATCCGTATTGGCAACCAGCAAGATATATGCTTGCCCAGACGCGGAGCTGATGGCCTGGTGGATTCTCCTTCAGCAGGCTGTCGGTAAACTCTGCGCCCATGTGTTGCACATTCCGTTTGTATTGTTTCACCGCGAAAAGAACATAGACGAGTTTTATAAGTTAGAGCGCCGACTGCAACTGCTGAACGAGGAGCTGAAATCATTCCAAGCGTCGGCAGTAACCGGGAAATACAACGCCACCTTTCGGATAAAGTACAGTCCACCCGATGATGAACCCCGCGTAACCATCATTATTCCTACCCGCGATAGAGTCGATCTGCTGGAACGCTGTATTTCAACATTATTGGAAAATACGCGGTATTCTAACTATGAGTTAGTGGTCGTGGACAATCAATCACGCAAGAAACGAACGAAAAAATATCTAAAAAAGATCGGAGAGCATAATAAGGTTCGAATACTTCAATACAACCACTCATTCAACTTTTCCGCCATTAATAATTTCGCTGTTGAGCAGACAGTGTCGGATTTTCTATGTTTTCTTAATAATGACACGGAGATTATCGATTCAGATTGGCTCAAGGAAATGGTCTCGCTAGCAAAACAGCCTGGCACTGGCTGCGTCGGCGTTAAACTACTTTATCCAAATGGGAACGTGCAGCATGCAGGTGTGCTTATCGGAAAGGGTGGTGTAGCCGGACACATATTCCGTGGCAAAGATCCAGAGGCAACCGGTTACCAAAATCGGCTGGTCACGGTACAGAATTACAGTGCTGTCACCGCCGCGTGCCTATTAACCCCGCGAGAGCTATTTGTGAAGCTTGGCGGTTTTAACGAGCGGCACCTCGCTGTTGCTTTCAATGATGTGGACTATTGTCTCCGAGTGAGAGAAGCAGGCCTCAAAGTCTGCTGGACACCCCATGTGCGGTTGGTGCACCGCGAATCCGAGTCACGAGGCGATGACGCGGATCGAATCGAAGCGTTTGCTCAAGAAATCCGTTTCATGAAGGTCCGGTGGCATCGTTGGATCATGAACGACCCGGCTTACAACATCAACCTTGGGTTATCTGATGCCGAATTTCGACCGTCGACCAGGTGGCTACGTCGAGAAAAGAAACGCCCAGGAAGAGAATCGCCGAACCCGGCTCGTGAACCGTACGCGTTTGAATCCAGCATAGACCGTGCAAGGCAAGTGCTCGCAGGGGGGCGTTCGTTCGACACGTCAAAACACTTTGGACCGGGACTTTCTGTAGTTGTCCTCACGCTTGAAAAGCCTGAGTTAATCGGGCCGTTGTTGGACGCATTGGTTGAGGCACGGCAAGTTCTGAAACGGAATTTTGGGTTTGAAATGGAGATCATAGTCGGGGATACCGGCTCGAAGCTCGAAGACGTACGATCTATCTATGCTCGACACGAAAGAAACATTCGCCTCGAAAATGGCATGCGATATCACTTTTCTCGATGCAATAACGACCTCTTCGCACGCTATGTCAATTACAACAAGGTACTATTTCTAAACAACGACATCGTCTTTTCAGACCCGTCAGCACAAATACTCGAGATGTGTCGTGTATTGGACCGGGAACCGACAACCGGCGTTGTTGGAACACGACTGGTGTATCCGGATGGTAGGCTTCAGCATGGCGGCATCGATCTATTCAAAGATGGGGAACTGAAAGGGCTTTGCTATCACCCCGGTCATGGACAGGAAATCAAAAGCGTTTTGCCTCTAGGTGAGACTCAAGAGTTTCCGGCCGTCACCGGTGCTTGCTTACTGATTCGCTCCTCCCTATTCCGGGAATGTGGCGGTTTCGATGAACGCTACAGCACAGAAGCGCAAGACGTTGACTTATGTCTGAAAGCTAAGCGTCTGGGTTGGAATACGAAGTTGGTTCACGTGGGAAAAGTTATTCATATCGAGAATGCCACCCGCCCAAAAGGGGAAGAAAATCATCAGGATCGAGCCCGATTTGTGAGAAAGTGGAGTAGATTCTGCGAGGTGGCTTTCTGATGCGTGTTTTGTTCCTCGCAGCCCGGATGAGTATGGGATACGGGGTTACCGTTGTCGTCGATGAGCTCTCGAAGCGCCTTGTTCTGGACGGAATAGACGTAGACATTGGTTGCCTTGAGGCAGACGATCATTATAACCGTTATCCTAACGTCTTCCAGCTTGATCCCGATCCAGACATCTTAATGCGCCATATTGATCCTCGTTCGGTAACCCACGTAGTGGCCCATACGTCTCCCTACTTCGAGGTGCTTCCCGAATTCAGGGGACGGGTAAGGTGCTGGGTTTGGGAACACGGTGATCCCAGTCCCGAGTTGTTCCCATCCGAGTATGGGGAACGGGAAAGAGTCATCGATAACAAGCGCCGTAATGTTTACCCTTTGGTGGACAGGGTTATCGCAATCTCCGAGTTCGTACGAGAAGACATCGGTTGGCCTATGGCGGACGTCGTTTTGAATGGCGCGGATCATGTCCCTTTGCGGCAGCCGACCTGTACCAAAAAGGGCCCGCTTAGGGTTGGAACATTGATGCGACTCGGAATCGGTGAACGTTTCTACAAAGGTGGCGACGTATTCATTCAACTCGCACGGAATCTGCGCGATAAACACAACATTGTATTCTCGATGATGGGAAAGGGTACCGAGGCGGATGCAAAGGACTTTCGGGACGCGGGGATATTGGTGCATCTTAATGGTACGAACGAAGAACGATCGTCGTATTTGCAAAATTTGGATGTTTTTATTTCGCCAAGCTTGTGGGAGGGATTTAACCTGCCGTTGGTGGAGGCGCAGATGTCTGGAGTGTTATCAATAGCGTTCGACGTCGGCGCTCATCCTGAAGTCACGCCGTTTGTTGTATCGGATCTGACTGAGCTCCGCTCGTTGTTGTTAGCTCTCGATTCTGATCGAGACATGTTGTTGCGTTACGCGATCAAGGCGCAAGAATTCTGTAGAAGTAGATTTCGCTGGTCTGAGGCTGTTGCCAAGACCAAACGACTGTTGCTAGCAGATCTCTCACGCCAGTAATTTCGGTCAAGAAGCTCACCCTCCAGCGTTTTGGAATAACGGACACCAACAACGAACCTAACCCTCCCTCGGAAACGCGAAAACATGATCGTCGTGTTCCTCTCTTACCCTATCCTGCAGTCCGGGAAAATGTCGACACAACAGTCTATTTTTCGTTGGGCAAATGTGTAAAAGTCGCTATTTCCGCTCCCTATCGCGCCTTTGATTTCGAGAATAATACCCGCGGCATCCGCCCCGGGTTAGAATTTAGAATACCGACCCAATCGGCGATTCGATCTTAGGGTGTGTCTTCAGCTGCGAGGTCGAATGGCCGTACGTCCCTCCAAAACGCCAGCTGCACATTCCGTTTGTTTGGCCGAGTTTCATTGCTAATCCGCTAATTTTGACCTTTCGATGATTAATCTAAATATTGGACAGAACTGATGGCAACATCGGTGACGGTCATCATCGTTAATTGGAACGGAAGCACTCTGCTGGATCAATGTCTGACGCATTTGTCATCGCAGTCGGTCCAGCCGACGGCCGTCTTGGTTATAGATAACGGCAGCACCGATGGTTCGGCTGAACGTGCAGAATTGGTACCGGGAGTTAAGGTTCGGCGGATCGGCGAGAATGTCGGTTTCGCCGCAGCAAACAATCGGGCTTTGGAGGAATGTGACACAGAATTTGTGGCACTGCTCAATCCGGACGCTTTCCCTGATACTCATTGGTTGGCTCACTTGCTCCAAGCTGCTCACGCCCATCCAGATATAGTTGCTTTTGGTTCACGACAGATGATGCACGGAGTACCCGGAATGCTCGACGGAAAGGGAGATGTCTATCATGTCTCCGGGTTAGTTTGGCGTGACGGCCATGGTCGTTTTCAAGGCGATGCCGACAATACCGCGAAAGAATTTTTTTCGCCGTGCGCTGCTGCGGCTCTATATCGACGACAGGCTTTGGTTGACGTTGGCGGCTTTGATGAGGACTACTTTTGTTACGTGGAGGACGTAGACTTAGGTTTCCGATTGCGCTTAGCGGGACACAAAGCCATGTATGTACCGGAAGCGGTAGTGCACCATGTAGGCTCCGCAACCACCGGGGGCCAGCATAGCGACTTTTCTGTCTACCACGGCCACCGCAATCTCGTATGGACCTTTGTAAAGAACATGCCGGGTGCACTCTTTTGGCTGCTCTTGCCCCTCCATTTATTGCTGAACCTTGTCACAGTAGTGTGGTTCACAGCTCGCGGGCAAGGCCGGGTCATTCTCCGCGCCAAGTGGCATGCAATCAAAGCGTTGCCCCAAGCTTGGGCGAAGCGCAAGAAAATTCAAGCTAGCCGAGTCGCCACTGTTAGGGATATATGGCATGTGTTGGATAAGCGCCTTACTCCCACCCGCAGCCGTCGCTGAGATGAACGGAAAAATCAAGGTACTCGCACGAAGGGCCTAGTGTCGCTGGGAAGCTCACATACCAAGGAAGGTGTGCGTCTCTGCCGAGTCCGTATGACAACCTTCTTTGGCCTTGCTATTCGCGGCGTCGATTTCCCACTCTTCGGGTCTTATGAAGAGGTGCCCAAGCCGGGCGGTCGGATATCTTGTTGTCGATCCGGCCCCGAAAGCCACCGATTGACAGCTGCCTCTCGCGCATCTAAGTTTTGGATTATCCACTCTCCTCTGGAGGACCGTCATGAATGTCAATGCCGAATCGTTTCCTCGCCGTCACCGGATCACCGTCGAGGAGTACCATCGCATGGGCGAAGCCGGCATCTTTTCCGAAGATGACCGGGTGGAACTCATCGAGGGGGAAGTCATCGATACGGCACCGATCGGTAGCAGACATTCAGCCTGCGTTACTCAGCTAAACCGGATTTTTGTTCGAGGTACAGACGCCCTGGTCAGAGTTCAGGATCCCGTCCGGCTGCCGGGTTCTTCCGTGTCACCGCCGATGTAAAAATGACCCCTGACACCGAAGTAAATTTGACCCCTTGGGGGAAAATGGCGGCTTTTTTGAGCCGCGGAAATGTTGACTCAGGAGCAGTCAGTGGAGATCAAAGTATTGGCCCGACAGGGCCATGGCATCAAAGCCATCGCGCGGGAGCTGGGCGTCTCGCGCAACACGGTACGCAAGTACCTGCGCAGCGAAAGCGCGTTGCCCCGGTACCGGCTGCGGGCGCCCCGCCCCTGCAAGTTGGATCCCTTCAAAGCCTATCTGCAGCAACGCATCGAGGCGGCACGTCCGCATTGGATTCCGGCCACGGTGCTGCTGCGAGAGCTTCGTGAACGGGGCTATGCAGGCGGCATCAGCCAGCTCAAGGCGTATCTCGCCCCCTTCAAACGGCGACCGGAAGAACCGGTGGTCCGCTTTGAAACCCCACCGGGCCGCCAGATGCAGGCCGATTTCACGACGATCCGGCGGGGGCGCGATCCGCTCAAAGCCTTCGTGGCCACGCTGGGGTTCAGTCGCGCCACGTTCGTGCGCTTTTCCGACCGCGAGGACAGCGCGGCCTGGTTGACGGGGCTGCGCGAGGCCCTCCACTACTTCGGCGGGGTGCCCGAAGAGGTGCTGTTCGACAATGCCGGCGCCATCATCACCGAACGGGACGCCTACGGTGAAGGCCGGCACCGCTGGCACCCGGCCCTGTACGCGCTGGCCGGGGCGTATGGCTTCCGGCCCAAGGTCTGCCGGCCGTACCGGGCCCAAACCAAGGGCAAGGTGGAGCGCTTCAACGGATACCTGAAAGCCAGCTTCATCACGCCACTGGCGGCCACGCTCAAGAGCGCCGGCTTGACACTCGATGTCGAGACCGCCAATGCCCAGATCGGCCCCTGGCTCGATCAGGTGGCGCATCAACGGGTGCACGGCACCACCGGCGTACAGCCCGCGGTGCGATTGGCCGAAGAGCGCCTCGCCCTGCGGCCGTTGCCGGTTCAGGCACCCCAAGGCTTGCCGGCACCCCAGCGGCACGTTGGCCGCGTCTTGCCCCATGACAGCCTGCAACATCCCCTGTCGGTGTACGACCAGTTGCTGGAGGTGACGGCATGAATCTGCAGCACGCCCGGATTACCGAACTCAGCCAAAGCCTGAAGCTCGAGCGGATCGGGTCGGACTGGCCCCACCTGGCCCAGCAGGCCGCCGATCGCGAGGAGAGCTTTGCCGACTTCCTCGAGAAACTGCTCATCGCCGAGGCCAAGGCCCGCGCCGAACGCACCCGGCAGACCTTGCTCAAGATGGCCACCTTGCCGGTCGTGAAGACTTTGGAGCAGTACGACTTTGCTTTCTCCTTGGGAGCGCCCCGGGCCCAGCTCCAGGAACTGGCGGGTTTGAGCTTTATCGAGCGCACCGAGAACATCGTCCTGCTCGGCCCCAGCGGGGTTGGTAAAACCCATCTGGCGATCGCCTTGGCCTACCGCGCGGTGATGGCCGGCCTCAAGACACGCTTCGTCACCGCCGCCGATCTGATGTTGCAACTCACCGCCGCACACCGCCAGGAGCGTCTCAAGGAGTACTTCAACCGGGTCGTGATGGCGCCCAGGCTGTTGGTCATCGATGAGATCGGCTATCTGCCGCTCGGACGTGACGAAGCGAATCTCTTCTTCAACGTCGTCGCCAAGCGCTACGAGCGCGGCAGCCTGATTCTCACCAGCAACCTGCCGTTCACCCAGTGGGCGGGCACCTTTGCCGATGATCAGACCCTGACGGCCGCGATGCTGGATCGGCTCCTGCATCACGCCCACATCGTGCAAATCACCGGCGACAGTTACCGATTGAAGGACAAGCGCAAGGCAGGCACAACCCCGCCGCAGACAGCGGCCGTCGAATAACTTTTGGGCCTCAAGGGGTCAATTTTACTTCGGCGATAAACCCTCAAAAGGGGTCACTTTTCAGTCGGCGTTGACAGTTAAACGAAGCATAACCCAACTACGACTCTATATTCCTCGAGTCCAAAGGCGCTAGCAGGCTCTGGAAACGACGCCGGAAAGCTTCGCAGCTTCTCCACACCGCATCAGCGGCGCGCTTCAGCTGCGTCAGGCCTAAATCCGATCATATGCGTCAAAATTGGACGAATGCCAATTTTTTAATCCCGCGCTACATTCGAATTTGAAGAAAGAAGTCTCTATCGGCGAATGACCGGCGTCGGTTAACTCAAATGCCAAAACTAGTCGAACAGCGGAATTTCGCCTTGCCGTCCTAGATATTCGTTCAGGGTACCGAATGAACGGTCAAGAGATTGCAATGGCGATCAGATTGTCAATGCCTTCAGTTTGCCGTTCTTGCCGCGGGCTTTAAGGCGCTCACAGAAGGCGTGGATCGCCGGATTATGCCGCCGGGCGACGATGGCCGGCAGGTAGCGAGGCTTGTGGAGCAAGGCATCGCCGGTCTTGGGTAGCCGGGTATGACTCCTCCATTTTCCGGACTAGTGCTCTTTGGGCGAGAGACCGGCGAAGGCGGCAACACAGCGCGCGTTTTTCAAAGCGGTGAACCTCGCTCAGGGCAGTCAGCAGCACTGACATCTTGGTGTCACCCAAGCCCGGAGTGATGTCGAGTAGGTCACGCCGTTGGCGGCGGTCCGGAACCGTGATCGATGTGTGCCCAGATGCGGCCTCGGCTACCGACGATCTCGGCAACGAGGGCGGCAAGCACCGCCTCGATAGAGGGGCGTACGGTGGGGGCGGCCCCGTCCTAGCAATTGCGTTTCCAATTGTCGCACCTTAGCGAACACCAGGGGGGCAGGTCTTGCAATCATGAGCCTCTATATCCATCACGATGGTCCTAGGCGGGACGCTTACGTCTCATCGCGAAGATCGGAGACAATCACAGAGGCCTACTCCTCCTCGCAGACTCATGCTTAAAGGCGTGGAAACGGCGGCTCACACTATCACCGTTGTTGGCAATGTGCTCTATGCGTTTTTCCCCAATTTCCAATGGGGAACGATCCTTTGAAATTTCTATCGTTTTTATTAGGGCGGTGGGCTGAATTAGTTTATGAATCTCATGCAACCCTTTTTGGTCTGGCCTACCGCGTGGGGTCAACTCAATCAACTCACCACCCATTGTAGATGCTTAATCTGGCTCTTTTTCTTGTTGTCGTTTAGTTTTTAACTGCAACAGCAATGATTTTAGGCTTACCGTAAACACAACCTTCCGCACGGATGCGTACCTGCTTGCCACTAAAAAAAGCGCCCATAATTGCCGCTTGATGCACTCTCACTCCTGGATCCTGAGGATCCAGTGCATATCCAGCATCGAGGACGTTGCACGAGGGATTTGTTGGATTTACGGTTTCAACATTAAGCATTACAGCCATTGTATCAGCACTCCAGCCAGTTTCGAACCAGAGAATACGCCCCCATTCCGAAACAGCCTGATCCGCTATAGCCAGATTAGATCGAATTACCATACTAAATACTATGGCAAAAAAGAGAGCTTTGGTCTTCATTTTGTCCTCCAGTAATTCATTGAATATTGTAATTCCTAATCCATTAATCTAGTTCAGCATACGAGAAATAGCTCCTGACTATGCTTAAAAGATACGGCTCTTCAAATAGATAATTTATAGGTTATTTATGTTTTCAAAACATTAACGGTTATGTTTATTTAAGTAGAAGATGAAACAGTGGTATTAAATTCTGTTTTTGTCCTCCATTTATAACACCTTCGGGCCTCACACTATAAGGACGTTGCCCAGATATATTACCAGGAGGTTTATAGTTGCAGACCCAAATCACGTATTCCTTGTTATCGATCTTGCGAGTTGCTCGACCGCAGCCAAGCCATCGCGTACTACTCCATACCACCTGCGTATAATGTCCGCACGATCTATCGGGCGGGGCTTCACAGGTGTTTTTGGTATAGTTGTACCAGGGTTCCTCACTAGCCCAGAATTCCATGGCTTTTCCAGCCGACTGATCGATGGGTACATTCGTCGCCCAGCCCTCGTAAATGTTTTCGCCTAGACCTCGCTGCTGCAAGTCTTCACGATGCACAATAATTGGCGGATTATTTTTAATGAGAGTGTCCGCCCATTCTTGGGCGACCGCAGCAATAGCGGGCTCCCAAGCGAGATTAGGAATGCTGACCCTGCCGCCGAGCCGCAGGGATTCAGCTTGAGCCACACGCTGGCGAACGGCATTATGCGCGGCGACCATGTCGTTTATCTCTGCATTGGTGAGTGCTGACACCGAGTATGTGATGCCATACAGCATTACCAAGAGCACGGCATTCAATAGAAATTGACGTATTACAGGATTTTTTCTTAATAAGGATGGATACTGCTGGCGACCGGCCGATACTGCACGATAATTTACGTTATGGAGTATATTGGGAAAGCGACACCTAAAATAATGGTTTAAGGCGGAGGATAGATTCAGAATATCTCGTATGTGCATTATCTTTACTCCTCCGGTAGACGTGCCCTTAACGATTGAGTTAAAGGTTAGACCGACTCAAGCGTTACGAGCAATTCGATTAATTTACCGTGGCACGCATCTTTGGAACGAACTGATCGATAAATAAAAGATGGACTCAAGATAGTGCTTGTACTGCCAGTCGATTATCCGAATGTTGGTAATGCCGCCGACGGTTGTAGCCGTCTGGACGCTGTAATCTCTCCAACCGGTGTTGAATAGCAGGGCCTTCCAGTTGTTCACCGTATCCAGCCGCAATACGGGTCCGTTGGCGCCTTGCGCGCCGGTGAGTTGAACGGGAACGACCATAGTGGTGGAGATGGTGCCAGCCGGCAGCCAGTCATGTTGATGCCGGAACGCACCTGGTCAGAAACAGAGAGACAGCAGATGCAACGATAGCTCCTACAACGTTCCTTGTTGGTTTCATAGCTTACTCCACCATGAGCTTGAGGCGTCTTAAGAGATAACCTTTCGAACGAGGTGTAATGTCCAAGCGCCGGGAGACTTCCGTAGCCAAAACTCTCGCCTTATCTCCAAACATTACTACGGAGTACAACCTCAAGGGATAAGGACAAATTCGTAACAATGGAAAAGGATGGCCTCGTTTCCGGAAGGCTTTTCGGCAGTTTCGGCACCAAGCATCACCTGGCCGGCAGCGCTGGGGCAAGCGTCATACGCAGAATCACCGAGCGGTTGCCTCCCACGCAAAGGAGGTAGGCTTTGGTTATTACTTTTCAGTTCACCGAGTGGACGGCTGAAGAGGTGCTTGAGACGCGTCCGCCCGTCGACGGCATCGCGGAGCTTGCCGTCCGGATCGTCGGAAGAAACGAAATCAAGGCGGTCGATCGTGGTCTCGCTCATCAGGCCCGCGCAGATCGCTTCGAGCAAGAACCTGATGAACCCGTTCCACGGCGTCGGAGCAGAAAAAAGCAGGAGAAGGTGAGCTATGGATCGGCGTCAACGAGCAGGATCGTCTGGCCAAGATCGGTGAGATAGGCGATCAGCTGGTCTCGCCGACATCGCCCTTGGTGCTAGTGGTGGTAATGCAGATGGTTACGGCGCTATCTCCAGCATGTTACCCGGAGATTAAAGTGTCCCGGAACCGAAGACACAGAACGGTCCTACCTGTAAGAATTGGAGCCGGTGATAGGATTTGAACCTACGACCCGCACATTACGAATGTGCTGCTCTACCGACTGAGCTACACCGGCGTCATGAAGCGCGCATTATAAAAAATCTCAGTACGCTTGCACAAGCGCATCTTCTTTTCGATTCCGTGACGAATCTGAACAAGGCATGCTTCCGGCTGTCCCAAACTCTTTTCAGAGTCGAGAATTCCCGTGCTACTTTTCGGAAACTCTAAATTAGTGCAAGTTATGGGGGCTGCGAGGAGCTAAACCGGGAAAATAGACCGAAGAAGGCCGCATTTTTGATGAGAGCCTGATCCGGGCCCTGCTTTCGGCCATCGTCCCGGTTTTTCCGAAACTAAGAACGGATTCATCCCGAGACGACCCCTTCAGCGCATCCCGCGTGTAATAAAGGGTGCCCCAAGGCGAACAGTAGGTAGAGTTGTTGGCATGTTTGAGCAGGCCCCGGTAATGGAGCTTGGTATAACCAAACAGGCGTTTGATGATGCGGAAGAGGGTGTTCAACCACCGCTCGCATCCCGGCCACACTTGATTCATGCTCAACTAACTGTGGTCCCGCAAAAACGCCTGTTCAAAGCAGGTATCGGTTTTGCAGCTATCTCAACCCGATAATCCGAGCGCGGCGCCTGCGCAAAAACGCTTTTGGGCAGAAGCCAGAAGCTAAAACGGCTTACATCGATGCGACTGATTGGATTGGTGGGCCATGTAGGATTCGAACCTACGACAAACGGATTATGAGTCCTAGTTTTGGCTGTTTTACCGAGCTCTACCAAGTTTGAAAGAGACATAAAACATGCTTGCAATCAGTCGCTTACATGGCATAATAAATCCGACTGTCTTTGAAGCTGTTTGAATCGTACTGTCTACCATGCGTCTACCACGATTCCAGGGGGGGATATGAAACTGACGAAATCCGTAATCGACCGGCTACCCATTCCCGAGACCGACCCCACGTTCTACCGTGACGACGAGATCAGGGGTTTCGGCATGAAGGTTTTCCCGTCTGGCGTGAAATCCTTCTTTCTCGAAAAGCGGATCAATCGGCGAGTCAAGCGGATCACGATTGGCAGATATGGCGAACTCACACCGGACCAGGCGCGCAAGCAGGCGCTCAAGCTGGCCGGGGATATCGCAACTGGCGGCGACCCCGTAGCCAAGAGGAGGCGCGCCAAGCTGGAGGAAAAGACGCTGAACGAGGCGTTCGCCGATTACCTGGAGGCCCGGAAGGATTTAAAGGAGCGAACGCGGCGCGACATGCGTGCGTCCATGGACGAAATGTTTTCCGATTGGCTGGATAAGCCAATAACCAGAATCACCCCGGCGATGGTCGCCAAGCGACATAAAGAATTCGGAGAGCAGCGCTCTGAGGCGCGCGCTAATCTCGGGTGCCGCTATCTGCGGGCGGTCATTAACTTTGCTCGTGCCAGATACAAAGACGACGAAGGCCGTCCGCTGATCGGCGAGAATCCGGTAACAGTCTTGTCTGAAACTCGCGCATGGTATCGGGTAGACCGGCGCTCGACGGTCATCAAGCCGCATGAGCTTAAGCCTTGGTTCGAGGCCGTGCTGAATCTGCCGAGCCGGGATATCGGCGACTATTTCCAGGTTCTGATTTTGACCGGACTGCGGCGGGAAGAGGCGCTTAATCTGAAGTGGCCCGATGTTGATTTGAAGGGCCGCACCCTAACTGTGGTTGACCCGAAAAACAGGCGAGACCATACCCTGCCGATGGGCGATTATCTGTCTGCACTGATGAACAGGCGCAAGGCCTTTTCTGTTTCCGAGTATGTCTTTTCCGATTCCGCTGGCAGGCGTATCTCGAATTTCCGCTACGCCCTGGCCGCGATTGAGAAAGCATCCGGCGTTCGCTTTACCCCGCACGATCTACGGCGGACGTTCGCGACCATTGCCGATTCGCTGGACATTCCCGCCTATGCCTTGAAAGCCCTGATGAACCATAAGTCGGGGGCGGACGTGACGGCCGGCTATGTGATCGTCACGGCCGAGCGGCTGCGGGCGCCGATGCAGAAGATCGAGGACTTTGTTTTAAAGGCGGCTGGACTGAAACCCACGGCTGAGATTGTCGAACTGAAACGGGAGGTGACCGTATGAGCATCGCTGAAAAGATTTACGAAACCGTCAAGGCCCTGCCCGAGCAGCAAGCGGCCGAGGTCTTGAGCTTTGCGGAAAGCTTGAAAACCAAGCAAGAGATCGAAGACAAGGCGCGCCGGGAAAAAGCGCTGTCTACCCTGGCGAAATACCGCGGGCGATTCAAAGCGGAGAAATTTGACCGGGAAGCGTGCTATGACCGCCCGAGTCTTCGCTGATACCAATCTGTTCATTTATGCGGAATCGGAGAACGGCGAGAAGACCACGCGGGCGATCTCGATCATCGAGGACCGTCCGGTAATCAGTGTCCAGGTGATCAACGAGACCGTCAGCGTCTTGACTCGAAAATATGGTTTCACCCTAGCGGAAGCTCATGACATCGCCGAAAGCCTGCTCGATCTATGTGAAGTGGTTCCGGTCGAAACGGCGACTTTACGGGAGGCGTTCCGATTGGTGAGGCGTTATCCGCTTTCCCATTGGGACAGTCTGATCGTGGCGGCGGCGCTATTGGCGAACTGCGATACCCTGTATTCAGAGGACTTGCAGCATGGGCAGGTATTCGACGGCCGTTTGACGGTCATTAACCCTTTCTTGTGAATCCCTAACCGGCGAGAGGATCGCCGGGAGGTCGCGGACGATTTAGCGGGGCACCAGAGTGCGGGCACACTCGGGCGCCCCTGACCACAACCACCTACCACGAAGGTGAATCATGGCTACTGTTCATCCTATCACCCTGGCCGGCTGGAGCGGCAACCATCTTGAAGCACTGCCGTGAGGTGGTGGATGAAGAACGACAATCCAGACTGGAAAAATCCGGCCGATTACCCTGACGCCGACACCACGTCCTTATATCAATGGGCATGGGAGTTTTTCAGGCGAAACCCATCCTATCGGCGGGATTACGACGAGTACGCCCGCCTGCCAAGGGAGTCTCTAGGGGATGGTTTACTGCGTCCTGACGGGATTATCTCCCGGTTCTGCAAGTGTGAACCGGCCGCTATGCCGGGCGAATCAGTCACTCAGTTTGCATTACGAGGTGGCAAGCGAATTGGAACGCCACGAGAATATTTTTCCGAACGCTATCGCCTTTCAAAGCTTTTGCTTGCTGTCCCCAACCCATATCGAAGTCTTCCGCCAAACACCCCGGTGTTTGACACTGACTTGACTAAGATGCTCACGTACGACATTTCCAAGGTGTACGAGCACTACGGAATAAAAACCGGACTGACGCCGGAAACGGACCGCGAGATTGTCATCACGATCGACCTTGACCTTCCGCTTGAAACACAGTTCGAGAACATCAAGACAATCATCGAGACAAAAGGGCTGATACGCGGCTTCAAGCACAGAAAGAATCACCGCTCTAAATATCCACTGTACCTACGTGCTTTCGATGCGCGGCAGGAAAACAAAGGGGCGGCTGAGATTGCCGACGGGCTGAGGATCGATGATCCGCAAACGATCAATAAGTATTTGAAAGCCGCTAACAATCTAATCCATCGGGACTACTGGAAGCTGGCCGCAATGCACAAGCTTGAACTCGGAAAATAAAATTCTTTTTTACTTTCCGTGACTCGCCCCGCCTGATCGATAAAGCTAGCCATGTTTTTGAGACAAACCTAACGAGGTTGTTTAAGACATGGCGACTTCTAGCACCGCAGAATCTTCAACCGTTCATGATCGAGTGATCAGCAAGCGGGTCACTCCCTCAAAGAGCCGCGTCGAACTCGCCCGCGAATTCGCGGAATCTCACCCCGACGCATTAGTCACCACCGCCCAGGTTGCGGCATGGATGGACTGTTCCGAAGCGAAACTTGAGCGCGACCGCTGGGCCGGTGTAGGTATCCCGTATATCAAGCACGGGCGACATGTCCGGTACGTGAAGCGCGTTGTCGTGGAGCACGTGCTGCGGGAAAGCCGCGCTTCTACGTCCGCCGACCCGGCGTAAGGAGGTGGCATGGTATGGACTTCGACAACCGCGACACGCGGTCGGGAGAGGTGCGCCCTGCGTTTCAAGGCGGCTCGGATGGGGCGCCCCCGAGCGCTCGGGATCATCACGAGCGGGTCACGCTAAAAGGGAACGGCCGGGGGCGATGCTTTTCGGAGCGGAGCCATTATAACGCCGAACGCATAGTTATTCCCTTCCCCTCTGGTCCGAAACTTCCGCCATATGCTCGGCGCGTGGTTGCGCTCCGGCGAACCCGCGAAACTCTGCTTGAGGTTTTGACCGGATCGGCCGCGATGGACGAAGCGGCACGGCGCTTCGAACTAGAAGCCAAGTACGGTGATCCTCCGACCTCGTTTGTCGCGCTGCCGTTCGAGCGCAACCCGAGCGCCTACGATTGGACGTTCGCGGCCGGGATGGACGTTGCCATCATCACCGTTGGACGACCGGAAACCGACATAAGCCTGTTGCACGCGGCCAGTTTGGTATTGACGGCTGGCGCTAGCCATGCGGTCGTCCGGCTGTTGGCGCGAGTGGAAATCTTGCGCCGAGACGAAGGGGGGCGGATATGGAAGCTCCATTGAATGGCGAGCTGATCGATTTATGCGATCTGTCCACCCTGGCCACGGACGGCAGTGGTCCGCCGAATTGGGGACCGGACACCGATCGCATCCCGCTCGAATGGCTGACGGTTCCGCCCAATGAACCAAAGTTCATTTTCCCCGACCTGTTACCGGCCGATGTTTGTGCATTCATCGGAACGGGCGGCATGGGCAAGTCAACGCTTTTGCTACAGCGAAACATATGCGTCATTCTGTCGAGACCGTTTCTCGGTATTGAGCCGGCGCTAGATGGTCCTGTCCTGTATGTCACAAAGGAGGATGGCGCCGATCGGCTGCGTTATCGGCTGTTTCAGGTTTGCGACCAAATGGGATTGAACGAAAGCGCGCGCAAGTATGTGGCGGACAATTTCTACATTCGCGATTTCGTCGGCACGGATGCACGGCTAGCGCGGTTCGACGGGCGCGGCAATATCGAGATAACCCCCTTGGCCGACCAGATAGTCGAGCGATACGCGGACGTGAATCCCGTGATCGTCACGTTCGACCCGCTGGTGAAATTCTCACCCGGCGAACGCGCACCGAACGACGCGGAGGACGCGACGATCAATGCGGCGATGCGGCTACAGCGTGCACTTGGGTGCGCGGTGGAATTGGTTCACCACACGAGCAAGGCCGTTGTCCGCGATGGCATTATCGACCACCACACCGGGCGCGGCGGCGCGGCGCTTGGCGATGGTGCGCGAGCCGTCTTCCAGCTTGTGACGCCAGACCCCACGGCGGCGGCGGGCATTGCAACGCCGGCCGATATCGAGCAGGGAAACATTCTCTCGCTTCACGTAACCAAGCTGACCGACGCCAAAAAGCCGAAAGACCCGATATGGATCAGGCGCAAAGGCTGGCTGTTCGAGCGAATCGAAATCCCGACCGAGGACGAAGCGCGCGCGAATGCACGCCGGGAACGGGAGCGCCAGCTAGACGCCCGAATATCGGCACTCGTCACGTACGTCGAAGAAAAGCTTCGACAGACGCCGACCGAGCGGTTCACCCAAAACGATTTGGTTGACGCACGTAACCAAATCTTCGACGGAATAGGGCGCGACCCGATGCGCGACGTTATCAAAGCGGCTTTGCGGCGCGGCGTGCTGGTAGAAAAACCGTTGCCAGATGGCGAAAAAACGCGTGGCGGGAAGTACCACTTTCTCGCACCGTCGAGGTGGACGCTTTGAGCCGCGCAGCTTCGCGCAGCAAAGCCAAAACTGCGCGGTTTGCTGCGCGCGGGTTTGCTGCGCGGCCTTATAGAGAAAAATGCAGTCGCGCACCAATGCGCGAACTGCACTTCTCTTTTTCTGGCGAAGACTCGCGCAGCACCGCGCAGCAATCGCGCAATGGGCGATCTTCGACCCGTTTCGGCTTGGTGAGAATCCGATTCTGGAGGTAGCCCGTTGAACGCCCCGACTGAACAGACGGGCGACGCCGGGGCGATCCATTGCGCCGATTGCCGGCACAAGGTCACGACCGAGCACCCGGTTTTGACCGACTGCGCCAAGGGCATTCGAGCACCCGGCGCGGGCGGGCTTTGGTGGAGTTTGGACCGGCACGCGTGCGGAGAGTTTGAGCGGGCCGGAGCGGAAAAGGATTCAGAATCCATTGTCGGCTACCCTGAAACGCCCGAGCAACGGGGGCTTTGCCACGGACGGCGGCAGACGGTAGACGGATGGTAGACTTTGGACACGAAAAACCCCCGACGGAGCGGGGGCGACAGATGATTTTCGGCTACTACCTGCCGAGCAAAACGATAACACGAACCGACGGATCGGAGAACGACGAGGTGAGCCTGATGCCGGACGACTTTGTTCGACAGATGAGAGGCTACGCCAATGATCGATGTTCTAATCGCGGGCCGACTGCTACGCGACCCGCAACGCCGAACGGGGCAATCCGGTAAAGCATTTACCACCGCGATGATTTCCGCAGCCGTCGAGGGCGCGGACGATCGGCAACTTGTTTCCGTCATCGCGTTCGGCGACCAGGCCGAGCGGTTGGGCCGGCTGAAAGCGGGGGACTCCATTGCCGTCGCTGGGCCGGCGAAGCTCACGACGTGGGACCGCGACGGCGAGACGCGCCAGGGGCTCAACGTCACCGCAATGGGCATTCTTAGCGCCTACGACGCACGCAAACGGCGGGGCGATACGGACGGCAAGGAAAAGCCAAAGGCGCGGCAGAACGGCTCAGGAACGCGCGACTGGAACGCGGCATATGGCACCGATCCAGGTTTTGACGACGCCATTCCCTTCTGATTTGACTCGCGAGGTAACCACCATGCAGACCGTTGAATTCACGTCCAATTACGAGGAAACCGGCGCCGGCACCCTCGACTTCGCCGATGCCCCGTATCCGATCAGCCCAGAGTTGACGAAAGTCGCGCGGGAATACCGTAATGACCGGTTCATCGCCGACGAGGTTCTACCGAGGATTCCCGTCGCCAGCATGGAGTTCAAATATCTGACGACGAACGCGGCCGAGTTGCTGGCGCGGCTGGATACCCGCGTCGGGCGTAAGAGTGCGCCGAACGAAGTTTCGTTCACGGCCGGCGAAATCCTGGACGCGGTGCACGGCGCCGGGCTGGAGCACGTCATTCCCTGGCATGACTTGGCGAACGCACCGGACCCGGACGAAATGAAGCGGAACGCGACCAGGGACACGACGGACCTAATTTTGCTGGACCGGGAGCGGCGCGTTGCGAATCTGGTGTTCAGCAGTATCAGCTACCCGGCCGGCAACGTTCAGACGCTCGCCGGTTCAGACCAATGGAGCGACCCGTCGAGCGACCCGGTTAAAGCCATCATGGACGCCCTGGACACGTGCATCATGAGGCCGAATATCGCCGTATTCGGGCGGCGGACGTGGACTCACATATCACGTCACCCAAAAATCATCGAGGCGACTATCTGGGATGGGGCTGATACCGGGATCGCCACACCCGACGCCGTGGCGAACCTACTGGAGATCGATCGTATTGTCGTCGGCGACGCCTGGCACAACTCGGCGAAGAAAGGCCAAGCGGCGAGCTTGACCCGGTTATGGGGACCGCACGCGGCATTTCTCTACATGGGGCAGGCCGGAAACCCGAACCGCTGGGGTGCAACGGCCGCATGGGGCGACCGATTCGCGTGGACCTACGAGGAGCCGAACCGATCCGTTCGGGGCGCGCACGTGGTCCGCGTCGGCGAGTACGTCGAGGAATTCATCGTTTCCCCGGAGCTCGGCTGTCTGATCCGCAACGCCGTAGCCGGCTGAACCACGATCCATTCACCAGACCCACGGAGAAACACGAAAGATGAACGCCGTTACCAATCGCGTATCAATCCGTCACGAAATCAGAACCCGGCTCGATGAGACCCGCCGCGCCTACGTTGAGGCCACGAACCGGGCCGAACGGCTGCGCCGGGACGAAATGGAACTCGGCCGCCGGCTGGACGCCATCGAGCGGACAATCCAGAACCTGGAGAATGCCGGCGAATACCCGGACGACGAGACCCGAGCCGAATACGAGCGACTGCGCGCCGCGTTCCGGAAAGCGACCGAGGGCGCAGCCGCAGCCGAGGCCGAGATTGCCCGCCTGAACGCCGAAATTCTCGCCATCGAGGGCGATATGAAAACGGTTCCCGACACGACGTTTGACGACGTTCTGCGGGCTCAACAGGCGCGCGACGTGGCGCAGGCCGAGCGGGATCGATTGGCCGCCCTGATCGGGAAACAAACCGGGATCGACCTGTCCGCCCGCGAATCGGAATTGGCCGAGCTCAAACGGCAGTACGGTGACATCCTGGCCGACGAGGCCGCAGGAACGCCGGTGGACGCCGAGCATCTAACCGCGCTGGTAGAACACATCGACCGGCTGGAGTCCGAAATCTCGGACGCTCGGAAAACGGCCGAGCGGGACCGAATCCGGAACGAAGGGCTCACCCGTAAACTGCACGCAGCCGAAGCCACACTTGAGGCGGCCGAGGCCGAATTTCAGGAAACGTTTCGCTGTTTTCTCGCCCTACAGGAACAGGCCGCCCAACTCGATTACGTCAAGGCCGCGAACGACCTGATCGACGCCTACGCACGATTCATGCAAATCAGCCGAATTCAGTCGCAGAACCGGCACCCGACGACCCCGATTTACGGATTCCTAAGCCTCCCAGGATTCGACGGCCGGCCGCTGATCGATAAGGCGGCGCTGCTGAAGCTGCCGATCGACCCCGAACCGCTGCTTGCCCATTGGCGCGCTAAAGGGCTCAAAACCTGACCGTTACGGCCGCCTAAACCGCGCGTTATGAGTCAATCAATGCCGCCCGACGAGCCGCGACAGGAGTATTTACCCGCGAACCCTCCCCGTCCGCAGCAACGCCGGATCAAATTGGCGACGCTGCGGGACGTGCAGCGGGAAATGGCGCGGGTTTACCGGGACATGCGGAACGGGCGGCTCGATCCGAGCGACGGAACGAAACTGACGTATACCCTGGCTACCCTCGGCAAGCTGATCGAGACCGGCGAGCTTGAACGGCGCGTCGAGGCGCTGGAACTACAGCAGGAGAGGAACCGATGTGAATCTTAGAGATCGCATTGCACGACTAGAGAGCGCCGCCGGCCGGCACCCCGCGCGGCTGATCGTTCGGCGCATCGTCGGCCGGTTCGACGATCGGCCGGAGTGCTACCGGATGCACGGCCGCTTGATCGGATCGCCGACGGCGCTGGAGTTGCACCGGGAGGCGGGCGAGACGGAACAGGCGTTCAAGCAACGGGCGGCGCGGGAGTTGAAGCGTTACGAGGGCGACCCGGCCGGCTATGTCGCACCGATCGCCGTCAATCCACTGCTGCCCAGCGACTCGGAGCCCGCGACAGGCGAGCACAGGGCGGCGCTGGAGCACGAAACGCCGGAACCCGATCCTACCCTACCGATCCCGGTCGAAAACGCGCGCGAGATCGCCCCGCAAGCGCAAGAACCAAAACATCCGGCACCGCCGGCCGACCCGAAACCCTGGCGGCGCGATCCGGCCGGGAGCGACGTCGAGCGGACCAGCACGGCGATGGTTCGAGAGATCGATCGGATGATTGCCAGGTTATCCGGGCGATCCTGAGCAGAGAAACACTTCGGTGAGGTAGGCCGAGACCGACCCGTGAGCCGACGGCGAGCAGCGGGACACCGGGAACGACCGCAGGATGTTCGGACAATGCCGCTCAATCCAACGGAAATCAATTTCGCAGATGACGGCGCGGCGATCCGGGCCGTATCCGGGATCAATCGCGGCGGTCAGACGGTCGGGCGCCCGTTCGAGCACGTGCAGCCGTTTTTCGAAATCCTGGACCCCGTCGGCATAGAGCACGTTCCAGAACCGCACGTGCAACCGATCCGATCGACGCCCGACCCGGCGTACCGACCGCACGAGAATTGGCGAGCAGTAGGGCTTTCCGTCGTCGAGGTAGCCGGGCGACATTTCCCAGCCGTACCAGCAACCCGGCGAGAGTTTGAAATGGGTTTCAATCGGCTGAATCACATACCCTCCAAAACGCCCCTCTTCCGCGAGGCATTTAACGCCCCTGACATAGCAAAACGGTCGATTCCGAGTCTCGCCGGTGTCTGCGTAGCGCACCTGGAGCCCGCCAGTCGCGTCAACATTACCGAAGGTTAGCCGGCGGCCGTTCTCGTCCGTGGCTTCGCTGGCGCATTGGACGCATAGGGCGCGAGGATAGCGGGAACTGGCCGGAACCTTTCCGCCGCAGAGTGGGCACGACTGGAAGCCATCGGCAGGATAAAAAAACGTCATCGTGTGCTTCCGGGGCCGCGCTTGGGCCGGATCCCCGCCTTTTCCGCTTCGCGCAGAATCAGCGACTCGACCCAGTTGGATAGAGTCCGATTTTCACGTTCCGCCAATTCCTCGGCGAGTCTTTTGATTTCCGGTTTCACCCGGACGTTGATGGATTCGGTTTTCAGTCGTTTTTCTTGTATTGCCATTAGCGTTACTCTATGATACGGTAATTAACGCCAATGGTAACACATTGCATTACAAGAGCGGGCCGACATGGTGGGCCAACACCACGCCGACCCTGACCACAACCGCAAACCTGTACGGAGGTTGCAATCATGGCTAATCAGCATCATAACACCCCGACCGACCTGACTGCCGGATTCTGGCGCGTCGAGACCGACGAGTTCGCCCCATATATCAGGCGGGGCGACTGCGTGCGGCTCGACGACGTTCCGCCCGACGAGGGCGACATCGTGGCCGTTCGCGCCGAAAACCCGCCCGGCTTCAAGCTGGCACCGTGGGCGCCTGGAATGGACCATCTAGCGACGGTCGTGCAGGTTTCGCGGCAATACAAGTGATGGGGGGCATTCATGGCTATTCATGCACCAAACCGCGCGGCATTCATGGACCGCGAGCAGATGATCGAGGTAATCGGGATCAGCGAAATCGAATGCGACCATCTGATGGCGCTGGCGCGCGGCATTCGCCGTTTGTCGGACGATCCGACGGTACAGGGGCTGGCCGATCAGGTTCTGTATTGGTCCGAGTCGATCGGGAACGACCTGAGTTGCGTGCGGGAAACGCTGGAACGTGGGCCGGTCTCTCCGGTCATCGGCGGATGAGGGGCGCGTATGGAACGGCAGAACCTGAACGACGCCCGCGAGCTCCTGGAGCAGGTCGGACATATCCTGGAAACGATTCAAGTCGCGCTCGGCTGTGAATCGATCGCCACGGAGCCCGGATCGACCGGCGCTTACCTGATCCTGAACGACGTGCGGCTGAGAGTTGAACGGGCCGGGCTTCTGATCGACCAATGCCGGGCGGCGGGAGCGGCTTGAATAACGACCAATAGCAGCGGAACCCGGCCGGGGGAACCTAGCCGGGTTTAATTTTGGACACTGAAATGTTTAAAAAGCTAGGTCAATTCTTCAACAAAAAACGCATCAACAAGGCTTTGCTGATGGCACAAATTGAAGCGCTTGCTAACGATCTGTTTGGCGCGGCGGTGGCGTGCGCTGACGTACTGATCGATGGCAGCATAGCGCGCAAATGGGGCGAGAATTGGGAAATCACCGAGGATGAGCGAGTCGGGATCGTTATTCAATACCTGAACGGATTGCTCGCGATAGCCGATCGCGTCGCGTTCGCGCACCATGGCCCCGAGACGCGCGCGGAAATAATGGACAAGCTGGTCGTTCTGGCGCATGGACACTTGATAAAGACGTTTGCGAAACCGGATGTCGCCATGTCCGAAAAGCTTGACACGCTTGGCGACGCAATAGAGTCATACAACGCGGCCGTGATCTTATTTTCGGGCTGCAAGGCAATGGTTCCTGGTGACGGCGTTTCGCGGAGCGATTCGGTTTTTTGGCGATTCGGAGAGCGCGTGAGCAACCTTGTAGGCTACCCCGACGATTTTACTCTCATCATGGCAGCCGGCGGGCTGCTTTTCGATTCGTTCGGACATATCAAGGCCGCCGATAAGATTCGCTTGGCTGGTCATTGATCGCAGCCCGGCCGGGGAAACCTTGGCCGGGTTTTTTGTTTCCGTGACGAAATCAAATGGCCGTCAAACGCCCCTGGCGAAGACGTTCGATTTTTCGTCTACCGTCTACCATGCGTCTACCATGAAAAAAGCTCGCCGGGAAAACCGCGCAAGCCTTTGTTTTAATTGGTGGGCCATGTAGGATTCGAACCTACGACAAACGGATTAAGAGTCCGCTGCTCTACCAGCTGAGCTAATGGCCCGACGTGGGTTGATTGACGGGCTAAACGTGGGGTGACCGATGGGACTCGAACCCACGACAACCGGAACCACAATCCGGGGCTCTACCAACTGAGCTACGGTCACCACAGAAAACCAAAAAGTGATGGCGCGCTTGGCAGGACTCGAACCTGCGACCCTCGGCTTAGAAGGCCGATGCTCTATCCAGCTGAGCTACAAGCGCTTGGTCGGGGTAGAGGGATTCGAACCCCCGACATTCTGCTCCCAAAGCAGACGCGCTACCAGACTGCGCTATACCCCGGACGACCTTCTTGAACGAGAAGCCGTTGGGCTGACCATCAAGTCGAACAATGATACCCGTGCCGGCATGAATCGTCAATCAATCTGCCTGGGCTCGTGTCGGTTAGGACAGGTGCTTGTCAGAGTTTGTTCTTGACCGTTTGAAAGACCTCTTCATTAAGGATATTCATCTCGCTCAAGATTCCATTTAGCTCGTTCATTCGAGACGATACGAACGTTTCGTCCTTGATCGCGCCGGCATTCACGTAGACGTTCAATGCGGCGCTTTTCAGCGCGGCATAGCCAGCCACTACGGCAACGCCCGCGTCACTGACGACATTTCGATTTCCCTTTTCCGCGGCGATTTTGCTTAACCGGATGACTTCCGCGCAGGCTTTCGCGCACTCGATAGGGACATCGGTCGCCGCCTTCAAAGCCAACTGTATCTGTTGGCTTCTGGCCGCCTTTTGTTCATCCGTCTCCTTCGGAAGGCCGTAAGCACTCATGACCTTGTTGAATACTTCAACGTCGGCTCTGACCATATCCATGAGTTGCGAACGCAGGTTTTCCGCTTTCGCCAGCAACTCTTTCATCTCCGGCTCTACGGCCTCGTAATTTTTTTTTCCTATGGTGAGGTTACAAACCATACTCACCAGCGCAGCACCCATAGCACCCATGATGGCTGCTGCACTGCCGCCGCCCGGAGTCGCCGACTTGCTGGCCAGTTCGTCCAGGAATTGACGGATTGTCTTATCTTCAATCATGCCGATTCGCTCCCTCAGCGCCCTAGTATGAAAGTTGGCCGGAGAGTATAAAACACAAGATGTTACGGGTTAAAATTTTCGATTTTCCATACGCGCTTCTACCGCCGAGTCCGCGCGACAAAGCCAAAAAATACGGCCAGACTAATCGACGTCAAAAACACGATTCATAAGGAAGCAGAATGAAGAAGCTTTTGTTCCAGTTCGATACCGATTTTTATCCATCCGTGTTCGATACCGTCGTGGCTTATGATGGCGGCGCGGATCACGTCATTGGCCATGGCGGTCTGACGCCGGACAAGGTTGGCGCGTTGGTGGACGGAACCATTTTCACCCGAGCGCCAAAGGACAAGAAAAATACGGCGATTTTCATTGGGGGTAGCGATTTGATCGCCGGACAGGAACTCTTGGAGGCAGTGAAGAAGAAATTCTTTGGCGGCTTCCGTGTATCGGTGATGCTCGATAGCAACGGCAGCAATACGACTGCAGCGGCCGGCGTTGCTAAGCTAGCTGCGAGCGGGAAGATCGCTGGAAAACGGGCTGTCGTTCTCGCTGGCACCGGTCCGGTTGGTCAACGGGCGGCCGTAATGCTTGCCAAAGAAGGCGCTCAGGTCTCGATTACTTCGCGTCAGATGGCTCGCGCCGAAAAGGCATGTGAAAACATGAAGCAGCGGTTCGGCGTCGATCTCTCGCCGATCGAAGCTCCTGATAACGACGCTCGCGGAAAGGCCATTGCAGAGGCGCAAATCGTTTTCGCGGCCGGTGCAGCCGGTGTCGAGCTCTTGGAAGCTCGCCATTGGCAGGACAATCCGTCCATTGAACTGATAGCGGACGCAAACGCGACGCCACCGCTCGGCATTGGAGGGACCGACATGATGGACCGCGGGGCAGAGCGGAACGGAAAGATCGTTTGGGGAGCGATCGGTTTCGGCACTTTGAAATTGGCGCTCCACCGCGCGTGTATCGCAAAGCTATTCGAAAGCAACGACCAAATTCTGGATGCCGAAGAGATCTTTGAAATCGCCAAGACGATGGCTTGAGCGACTCAACCGGCGATCGAATTCGGCAAATGTTGGCATTTTGCGTTCCGGCAGTAGCTATATCTCGACCATTCGCCCAGGATCGAACTCGCTGACGAGTTGATTCGGCGCATAGCCTCGCGGGTTGCAGAGAATGCGCGTGCCTGAACAGCGATAGTCAGAAACGGCGTGGGTATGGCCGTGGAACCAAGCCGCGATTTCGAAGCTGTGCAGAACCTCCCTAAGATCATTGCAATAGGCATGGCGTTTGATTTGGCCGGGGCTGTCCTGCCAGCTCCAAGGCGTCGGGGCATGATGGGTCACCACTACGGTTTTTCCGGAAAACGGTTTTGCCAGCTCGGCACAGATCCATTCGCGAGATTTCTGATGTAGGCGGCGATAATTGTCTACGTTCAATAACTCCGTTCGGTATCGAATCTTCCGAAAGTCATTGACAATAGAGACCAGCTCCTCCAGTTGCTCGTTATCGTCGCCTCCGAGGTCGCTCCATAAGGTACAACCGAGGAATCTTACGCCGTTGTATACCCAGACGCGTTGTTCCAGGAACTGGACGTTACTTCCCCTGGCGCTGTTGCTCAGCTTAGCCATGGTGGAGAGATACTCCTGACTGTAAAACTCGTGATTACCCGCGACGTATATGACGGGTTTTCCGAAGGATTTCAGCCATTCCAAAGCTTGATTACCGACACCAATGTCTCCGGCTGCGATCACAATGTCGGCAGAGGTCGTCGTGGCGTCTAGAGGTCCGAATTCAAGATGGATATCCGAGAAATACTGAATGCGCACGGTTTTATCTAATCCTTGGCCCGAGCATCCATCGGGGCTTACCATTCCGGAGGATATGAGTGTTTTCAATAAAATTATAACTTGACACCCGAGTAAAGAACTCGGAAATTACCGCAAGCCTACGGTAGGCGTGAGCAGTGTCGTTGATAAAATAGCGGACTCGCAAAAGCATTCCAGCAGGTTTTTCAGCATGATGAAGAGAAGACATTCGGTCGGTGTAAAAGTCGGTGAGATCCAGATCGGCGGCGATGCGCCGGTGGTCGTGCAATCCATGACCAATACCGATACCGCAGACGTTGCAGGTACCGTCAAACAGATTATGGATCTCGCCAAAGCCGGCTCCGAGCTGGTTCGGGTTACCGTGAACAACGAGGAGTCCGCACAGGCCGTACCCCGGATACGCGAAGAATTGGATAAGGCCGGTTACTCCGTTCCTCTGATCGGCGATTTTCACTTCAACGGCCACAAACTGCTGGACAAGTACCCCGGATGTGCCGAAGCACTGGCTAAATACCGCATCAATCCGGGTAACGTGGGCCGTGGTTCCAAGCGTGACCCTCAATTCGCGCAAATGATCGAGTTCGCCTGCCGTTACGAAAAGCCGATACGAATTGGAGTCAACTGGGGAAGCCTCGATCAATCCGTTCTGGCGCGCCTACTGGATGAGAACGCTAAGCTGAGCCAGCCCAAACCGCTTGGCGAGGTCATGCGCGAGGCGGTCATCACCTCGGCCTTGGAGAGCGCCGAGCGTGCCGTTTCATTAGGGCTGCCCAAGAATCGCATCGTGCTATCGTGCAAAATGAGCGGAGTCCAGGAGCTGATTGCCGTTTATCAGTCACTCGCCGCACGCTGTGACTATGCGCTGCACTTGGGTCTGACCGAAGCTGGTATGGGGTCTAAAGGCATCGTCGCCTCTACGGCGGCGCTGGCGGTGCTGCTGCAGCAAGGCATCGGAGACACCATCCGTATTTCCTTGACCCCAGAGCCGGGGACCGATCGCACTCAGGAAGTCATCGTCGCTCAGGAAATTCTCCAAACCATGGGCATTCGATCGTTCACGCCCATGGTCATCTCTTGCCCGGGTTGCGGACGGACGACTAGCGATTACTTCCAAAAGCTGGCCCAACAAATCCAGAGCCATCTCCGTCACAAGATGCCGGAGTGGCGCAAGAAATATTCAGGTGTCGAGGATATGCACGTAGCCGTGATGGGTTGCGTCGTCAACGGCCCCGGTGAGAGCAAGAATGCCAATATCGGAATCAGCCTGCCAGGCACCGGCGAGCAACCGGTCGCCCCAGTTTTTGAGGATGGGGTAAAGACCGTGACGCTGAAAGGCGATCGCATCGCGGAAGAGTTTCAGGAATTAGTCGAGCGTTATGTCATGACCCATTACGGGGCAAATCGGGAACAGCAAGCTGTCGCCGAATAAGGAACGAAACAGAAATGCCCGGCTCGCGGCTATTCAGTCGATGCGGCCGGCATTTCGTTCGCCATCTGCTCCAGGCGTTCCAGCTCCGATTCGCTAAATCCTGCCGCTAGCCGTGCTTCCCGATTGAACGGTCCACGTACGGCTCCCCGAAGGTGCCGTTTGACCAGATCGAAGTATTCGGTGATGGGATCAATACCCTGTTCATCGCACACATATCTAAACCAGCGGGTGCCACGGGCCACATGGCCGACTTCGTCCCTCAGGATAATTCTCAAGATATCCGCGGTCGCCTGATCACCCACCTCATCGAGCTTGGCGATCATAGCGGGCGTGACATCGAGGCCCCTCGCCTCCATCACTCGGGGAACCAGCGCCAAACGGGCTTTCACGTCATGCGACGTCTCCTCCGCCAACTCCCACAATCCTCGGTGCGCAGGAAACTGGCCATAATCGGCGCCGAAATCTCCTAGCCTCCCGCGAACCAGCGAAAAGTGGTATGCCTCTTCGATGGCGACCTCCAGCCAGTCGTCAAAAAATGCAGGTGGCATGCTGCGAAACCGGTAGAGCATGTCCCAGGCAAGTTGAATCGCCGTGAACTCGATGTGGGCAACGGCATGAAGAAACGCGATCTTTCCGTCGACGGTCGTTAACTTCCGCCGCGGCAAATGCCGAGGTTCCACCAACTCGGGACGCTCCGGGAAACGAACCTCTGACGCTGACCTCGGCGACCGCCGATCCTCCAACGAAAAGCCCTCTCCCCGGAAGATTTGCCTAGCCCGTTCGGTGATTTCGAGCTTGGCTTCCACTGATGGCGTGTAAAGGCAGGATTCCGCAAGCTCGAACAGATTGATCGGCATGAGTTTGGCGTTCGTTTAGTGCGCGGACGAAAAAACTCCGCCGTCCGTTCTTTTCCGGTCGGCCGGCGGATTGGGCTTCGTGTTTCAAGCTGTTCCGTTCAGGGCAACCCGCTCCGCCCTCTGGACGTATTCCGGAATCTGATCGAAATTCAAATAGCGATACGTATCCGAAGCGTCCTTTTCCAGAGCCTTGACGGACGACATGTATTCCTCCAGCGTCGGAATCCGCCCCAGACTCGAACATACCGCAGCCAGCTCAGCCGAGGCCAGAAACACCTTCGCGCCGGCACCCATGCGATTCGGGAAGTTACGAGTCGACGTCGATACTACGGTGGCATTGTCCGCTACGCGGGCTTGGTTGCCCATGCACAAGGAACATCCGGGAACCTCGGTACGAGCGCCCACTTTGCCGTAGATGCCGTAATAGCCTTCCTCGGTCAATTCGAGCTGATCCATACGGGTCGGTGGCGCAATCCACAACCGTCCGGGAACCGGCGTCCCTAAGTTTTCCAGGATTTTTCCGGCGGCGCGGAAATGGCCAATGTTGGTCATACAGGAACCGAGGAAGACCTCGTCAACCGGGGTCCCCGCGACGGCCGACAAGGGCTTTACATCGTCCGGATCATTCGGGCAGCACAACAAAGGTTCTTTGATCTCGCTCAAATCGATCTCGATCACTTCGTGATACTCGGCGTCGGGATCGGGTTCCAGGAGAACCGGGTCCGCGAGCCACGCCTCCATGGCCGCGATCCGGCGGGTCAGCGTTCGGACGTCGCCATAGCCCTGGTCGATCATCCATTTCAGCAGGACGATATTGGAGCGCAGATATTCCTCTATCGGTTCCTTGTTTAGCCGCACGGTACAAGCGGCGGCGGATCGCTCGGCGGAGGCATCTGCCAGCTCGAAAGCCTGCTCGATCTTCAGATTCGGCAAGCCTTCGATTTCCAGTATGCGCCCGGAAAACACGTTCTTCTTGCCTTTTTTCTCGAGCGTCAAGAGCCCCCGCTGCATCGCCACGTAGGGTATGGCGTGCACCAGGTCTCTCAAGGTGATTCCCGGTTGCATTTCCCCTTTGAATCGGACCAAGACCGATTCCGGCATGTCCAAAGGCATCACGCCGGTGGCCGCCGCGAATGCGACCAGTCCTGAACCCGCCGGAAACGATATGCCGATCGGGAAGCGGGTATGCGAATCGCCGCCGGTCCCCACCGTATCGGGAATCAGCATACGGTTGAGCCACGAGTGAATGATGCCGTCGCCGGGACGTAGCGAAACGCCGCCGCGATTCATGATGAAGTCGGGCAGCGTATGGTGAACCTCGATGTCGACGGGTTTAGGATAGGCTGCCGTGTGGCAGAAGGATTGCAAAACCAGATCTGCAGAAAATCCCAAGCACGCCAAGTCCTTCAGCTCGTCGCGCGTCATCGGCCCGGTGGTATCCTGGGAACCTACGGTTGTCATGTGAGGCTCGCAGTAGGTTCCGGGGCGCACGCCTTTTACCCCGCATGCTTTTCCAACCATTTTTTGCGCCAGGGTATACCCTTTGCCGTTATCGACCTTGGATTCTGGACGACGGAATACCGGAGAGACGTCGAGCCCAAGTGCTTTGCGCGCGCGATCGGTAAGGCCTCGTCCGATGATGAGAGGGATCCGGCCACCGGCTCGCACCTCGTCGAGCAAGATTTCGTTTTTCAAGGTGAACCTGCAAAGGATTTCGTTCGTTCCATGACGCCGGATCGCCCCTTCGTACGGATAGACGTCGACGACGTCGCCCATATGCAGGTTCGAAACATCGCATTCGATCGGCAAAGCCCCGGAGTCTTCCATGGTATTGAAGAAAATCGGCGCGATCTTTCCGCCGATGCACACGCCTCCGGCCCGCTTATTGGGTACATGCGGGATATCTTCGCCGATATACCAGAGTACCGAGTTGGTCGCGGATTTCCGCGACGAGCCCGTTCCCACCACATCACCGACGAATGCGACAGGCCGCCCCTTTTTCTTGAGTTCCGCGATCTGTGCCTCCGCATTGGTCACGCCCTCGCGCGGCACCTTGAGCATCGCCTTGGCGTGCAGGGGAATATCGGGCCGTGACCAGGCGTCCTGGGCAGGCGACAAGTCGTCAGTGGTGATCTCTCCTGGCACCTTGAATATGGTCACCGTGATGATCTCGGGCACTTTCGGCCGGCTCGTGAACCATTCGGCTTCCGCCCAAGAGCGCATCACAGCCTGCGCATTCGGATTGCCCGCCTCCGCCTTTTCACGAACATCGTGGAACGCATCGAACACCAGCAAGGTGCGCGCCAGGCCCTTGGCAGCGACAGAGCCCAATTCCGGGTGGTCCAGCAGATCGATGAGGGGCGCGACATTGTATCCGCCTAACATCGTGCCGAGGAGTTCGGTCGCACGCTGCGGGTCGAGAATCGGCGATGTGGTCTCGCCTTTCGCGACGGCCGCCAGAAATCCCGCCTTGACGTAAGCGGCTTCGTCCACGCCGGCCGGCACGCGGTTGGCCAGCAGATCAAGCAGGAGTTCTTCCTCGCCTAGAGGTGGATTCTTGATAAGCGAAACGAGTGCCGTAGCCATTTCCGCGCTTAGAGGTTTCGGCACAAGGCCTTGTGCCGCTCGCTCGGCAACGTGTCTGCGATATTCTTCCAGCATGGTCTCCCCTAGAGTTTACGATTTTGCTCGAACCGACCCGCACGCGCGATTCGAAGCGGTTTTAATTGTCGCTTATAACGACCGCCGCGGTGCATATCCGAAACAGAGTGGTCGATCATTTGTCCAGATAAAGGGAAACGATCAAGCATTGAACGGTATTCCAGCGGCAAGGCTCGAGTATTATAGGAATCCCTCATTCGTTTATCACGCCGCGTACTCGTCATGACGACGATTTACTTCAGTCACCAGAGTTTTTTGGAACACGACACCGGTTTGGGGCATCCGGAAAATGCGGACCGCCTCCGTGCCATCGAACGTGCGCTCGCTGCCAACGAATTCGAAAGGCTCGATCGGCGCGATGCGCCGCGCGGTACGCGCGAACAGATCCGCTTGATCCATGGCGAACGCTATATCGATTACGTCTTGGATGCCGTGCCACAAGAGGGTTTTTCCTATCTCGACGGCGATACCGTGGTCTCGCCACGATCAGGTGAAGCAGCCTTACATGCGGTGGGAGCCGCATGCGCCGCCGTCGACGCCGTTTTTGCTCAAGCGTCCACGAACGCGTTCTGCGCGGTTCGCCCGCCGGGGCACCACGCCGAGCCGGGCGCGGCGATGGGATTCTGTTTGTTCAACAATGTCGCCATCGCCGCCGAATATGCCCGCAAACAACATGGAATCGAACGGGTCGCTATCGTGGATTTCGACGTTCACCACGGAAACGGTACCCAAAACGCGTTCCAGGCCAAAAAGTACGTCATGTACGCATCGACTCATCAATTTCCGTGGTATCCAGGTACTGGAAAGTCTGAGGAAACCGGCGTGGGCAACATCATCAACGTGCCTTTAGCTGCGGGCAGCGGGTCCAAGGAGTTTCGTTCGGCCTTTGTGGAAAGGATTCTTCCTGCCTTGAACCGATTTTCGCCGGAACTCCTTTTGATTTCCGCCGGTTTCGACGCCCACCGCAACGACCCATTGGCCAACCTGAACCTGGTTGAGGACGATTACGCATGGGTAACTTCCGAGTTGATGGCTGTAGCCGAAAAGCACGCCGAAGGCAGGCTGGTGTCCGTCCTAGAAGGTGGATATAACCTCGGCGCGCTGGGAAAGAGCGTGGCGGCACACGTCAGTGTATTGATGGGACGTGGTTAATCCGGCCATTTTGGCGGTAGGCCAGCGTGTACCGCTTTTAGCGGCGGCCCGTGACACCTTTACAGTCGTTACGGGCCGGATAGACGGCGGCAAGAGGACGGGCCGTGCCGAAAGCCCGTCTCTCGCTACTTACATCAGGCCAAGGACGCGCCTCGGCCGATGCCGAAATAATCGAATCCCAGCATTTTCATCCTAGCCGGATCGTAAAGATTGCGGCCGTCGAAAATGACCGGGTGCGACAGTTCGGACTTGATCATGTCGAAATCGGGGCTGCGGAATACGTTCCATTCCGTGACGATAATTAAGCCGTCGGCACCTTTCAGCGTGGCTTCGGTACTATCGCAGAGCACGAAGTCGGACCGGTGTCCGTACAATCGGGCAGCTTCGTGGGTTGCGACTGGGTCGAATGCTTGTACTTTAGCTCCTGCTTCCCAAAGAGCCTCCATGATCACCCGACTCGAAGCCTCGCGCATGTCGTCAGTGTTCGGCTTGAATGCGAGCCCCCAGAGAGCAAAGGTTTTACCTTTCAGATCGCCTTTGAAATACGCGTTAATCTTTTCGTAGAGTCTTAACTTCTGCCGGTCATTGACGTCCTCGACCGCCTTCAGCAACTGAGCTTGGTACCCGACCTCACGCGCGGTGCGCTCAAGAGCCTTCACGTCTTTCGGGAAACACGAGCCACCGTATCCGCAGCCGGGATAAATGAAGTGATAACCAATTCGGGGATCGGAACCGATGCCTACCCGTACCCGCTCGATATCCGCACCCAAGCGTTCGGCGAGATTCGCCAATTCGTTCATAAAGCTGATTTTTGTAGCCAACATCGCATTGGCCGCGTACTTGGTGAGTTCGGCCGAGCGAATATCCATACAAATCAGACGGTCGTGGTTACGGTTAAAAGGCGCGTATAAAACCCGTAAGAGTTCGGTGGTTCGTGGATTGTCGGTGCCTACTACGATGCGATCCGGTTTCATGAAATCTTCGATGGCCGCACCCTCTTTCAGGAATTCCGGGTTCGAAACCACATCGAACTCGCACGATTTCTGCCGGTCATTGAGTACCGTGCTGATCGCCTGACGTACTTTGTCCGCCGTCCCGACGGGCACCGTCGATTTGTTGACGATGATGCGGTAGTCCTCCATGCGTTCGCCGATGCTGCGCGCAACGGCAAGGACATATTGCAGGTCGGCTGCCCCGTCCTCGTCCGGAGGCGTCCCCACAGCAATGAACTGGAATAGCCCGTGCTGCACCGCCAAATCCACATCGGTGGTGAAATGCAGACGTTTCGCCGCCATGTTTCGCTCGATAATGCTGTCGAGGCCGGGCTCGTAGATCGGAACCTCGCCTTGATTGAGGCGGGCGATTTTCCCCTCGTCTACATCTACACAAACCACCTCGTTGCCCACCTCGGCCAAACAGGCTCCGGTAACGAGGCCAACATAACCCGAACCGAATACAGTGACTTTCATGGCTCTTCCTTTTTGTTAAGAAATCTCGCTCTCGGACGTCGACGCGAGCCGTTCGACGTCACGTGACAGCAATCGCGCTTGATATATTCGGTACTTTCCAGTCCCACCACCACGCGAATCAAACCTCGTTGATATCAACCGCCGCGTGTTTGTGCTCGCTTAAACGACCGTGAGTCGTAGTTGCGGGACGGAGAATACTTATATGTCCGGAGTTGGCGGTGATCGACCACAGACGGGTGGCGTCGGTCAGCGTCCGAGCCCCTTTCCGTTCGCACTCGCCCTCAAAGTTCTTCATGCCGCCGCCAGCGGACCATTGCCACGAAGCCGGCTCGCGCTGGGGTTGGGACGGCAGCCTAGGATCACAGACTCGCGTCGCCCAAGATTGGGATTCCAGCCACTGTGCTAGATACAAGGTGTTCTTGCTATGGGTCGGCATTCGTAGCGATAGATCTCCAAGCCCTTGACAACTACCCAGGCATTAAACGACTCACGGAAGGCCAGCCCGTTCTCAGAAAAAGAGGAATTTTTTCCAGCAACCTCCGCTGGACGATGCCAGCGCCCCCAACGAACCTGCACTGCCCGACCAGGTTTTTCGTAGTCAATTGAATAGCAATATCCGCACCCAAACCCAAAGGATTTTGCTGCTCAGGCGTGCGGAATTCGTTATTGGCTATCTGTCGACTCTCTTTTATTTTGCCTGGCCGTCGTTCGAATGCGATGAATATCCGCAATTTCCGTGAGCAGATTGGAGGGAATCTAGAGAATCGGCCATGCTGTTTGCCCTGATTAAGCCTCGAAACTAGCCGGCGTTGTATAACTCGATGATCGAACCTTCGAACGAACGCCTAGCCTTGGCCTGATCGTTACGGTGCTTGCTGAGGCGGTCCAGATAGTCCTGATCGATGTCGCCGGTCACGTAATCACCATCGAAACAAGACGTGTCGAACCGACTGATGGATGGATTTCCTTTCTGCACGGCCTCGATCAAATCGTTCAAATCCTGGTAAATCAACCAATCCGCGCCAAGCTCTTCCTGTACCTCCTGCTCACTACGTCCATGGGCAATCAATTCATTCGCAGCAGGCATGTCGATGCCATACACATTAGGATAGCGCACCGGCGGCGAAGCGGAGGCGAAGTAGACTTTCCGCGCTCCAGCGTCGCGTGCCATCTGGATGATTTGCATAGAGGTCGTGCCTCGGACGATGGAGTCGTCGACCAGCAGGACATTCTTGTCCTTGAATTCCAGGTCTATGGCGTTCAGTTTCTGCCTGACCGATTTTTTGCGAAGCTGCTGGCCCGGCATGATGAAAGTTCGACCAATGTAGCGATTCTTGATGAAACCTTCCCGGTATTTCACCCCCAGCCGGTTCGCGAGTTGCAATGCCGATGTGCGGCTCGTGTCCGGAATAGGAATCACGACGTCGATATCGTGATCGGGACGCAGCCGTAGGATTTTCTCCGCCAATTTATCGCCCATGCGAAGCCGGGCTTTATAAACAGAGATGTTGTCTATGATCGAATCGGGGCGCGCAAAATACACGAACTCAAAAATGCACGGCGAGTGAAGCACAGTTTCGGCGCATTGACGCGTATGCAGCCTTCCGTTCTTTTCGATGATCACAGCTTCCCCGGGCTGCACATCCCTAATGAGTTTGAACCCCAAGACGTCCAGCGCAACACTCTCGGATGCGATCATATAGTCGGTGCCCGCCGCGGTCTCGCGTTCGCCGAAGACCAGAGGCCGAATACCGTAAGGATCCCGGAACCCGATGATGCCAAACCCCGTGATCATTGCGACGACCGAGTAAGCGCCACGGCAGCGCTGATGGACGCCCGCTACGGCCCTGAACACGTCTTCCGGGCTGATCCGAAGCTTTCCCAGCTCCTGCAGTTCGTGGGCAAAAACATTCAGAAGGACTTCCGAATCGGAATCGGTGTTGATGTGCCGCTGGTCTTGCGCGAACAACTCTTCCTTCAGTACCTCGGCATTGGTCAAATTGCCGTTGTGCGCCAGACTGATGCCGTAAGGGGAATTGACATAGAAAGGCTGGGCTTCGGCCGAGCTGGTGCAACCCGCTGTGGGATAACGGACATGGGCGATGCCCATTTTTCCCCTGAGATTCAGCATGTGCCGAGTATGAAACACATCCCTGACCAAGCCACTGTTCTTACGCAGGTTGAAACGATCGCGCTCGCATGTAACGATGCCCGCGGCATCCTGTCCCCGATGTTGCAACACGGTCAGAGCTTCGTAAAGCTCCTGATTGACTTCGTGATTGGAAACGATGCCGGCAATACCACACATAGATCAACTCACTCCACAACGGAAAATCACCGAAATTTGACGTAGTTGCCGACGTCCGATGGAAGCTGGTCTCGCAACCACAACGCCAAAGACTGAAACGGCGGAATTAGGGCAGACTCTTTCCACCACGGATCGGCCGGCAGAGGAGTCACCCCGGCAAGAAGAACCAGAACGACGATGACGACGACCCCGCGGCCGATCCCGAACACCATTCCCGCAAGCCGGTCCGTCCCGGTCAAGCCGGTACTATGCACCAGCTTGTGCAACAAAAAGGCAATCAAACTGGCCAGTATCAAACTGGCGAGAAAGAGGATCCCGAACGATGCGGCCATTCGAGCGGAAGGAACCGAAATCAGCGGATCGAGATAAGCCGAAAATTCGTGGCTGAATCGCCAGCCGATCCAAGCGGCCAGGATCCAGGCACAAAGGGAAAAGACTTCGCGAATAAAGCCGCGCAGCAACCCGATCAGAGCCGATAGGCCGATGATACCGACAATACAATAATCGACCCAAATCAAATTAGACATATTGCACCGACGCCGACGGCATGAACGTGGATGGGAACATCGCCCAGTGCCCTATTCCGCCATCTCTCCATCAAGGATGCGGGATCACGATACCTTTGATGCCGACTGTATTCTCAATCTGTTTCTGCACCTGCTCCGCCCGCGTCCGGCTCAACTCCGGTCCGACCTGGACACGGTAGATGGAAGTCCCGGAGTTGCTAACGACTTCGACAAACGCCGGAAAGTTCGACTTTCTCAGCTTTTCGGCAAGCGCACGCGCGTTGCCTTCAGCCGTGAAACTGCCGGTCTGAACGACCCAGGCGGCAAGATCGTCCGCTGTATCCGGAGCATTAAGCTTGGCTTCGCTTCCAGTTGCGGGTGACGCCGATACAGATTCCGGCGCTTTCGCAACCGATTCGGATCGGGCGACCTTCGAAGCATCGGCGGTGGACTTGGTCTGCGTCGGCTTTTGTGAGCTAACCGAAGGAGAAGCCAATTTCACGTTCGGGTTAGAACGAGACGCCTTTTCCGTCTCCGGTTTCTTCGATACTTTTTCGACCGGTTTGGTTAGCGCTGCTTTCGGCTTCGTCTTGGGCGCCGCTGCCGGCTGCTCCGGGGTAGCAAGGGAATCGGCCACGATATCTTCGCTCCTCTTTGCCGTGAGCGACGGGCGATCGGATTTGGCTTTACTACTAGAAGTCGGTTTTGGCTTCCCGGACGCTGTGGCTTTTGCCGGGGTCTCGGTACTCACAGCCCGTGCGTCGTCCGATGGAGCCGGATTCGTTTGCCCGTCGCCAAGGCTTGCGGACACATCGTTGTCGGCATCCGTCGAACTGCCGCGCGCCACCGAATCCCGCAGCTCGTTCGACGAAGTGCCCAGCTCCGGAGAATCGCTTCCCGCGCCTTCCGGATCCTCATCGGTCAACGGAATGATCCGATAACCCGAGCTGACGTGCTCTTCCCCGGACGAAGGCGCTGCCTCCGCTGCAGTTTTCGGCAGTTCGATCGATTTAGTTTCAACCTCCTTGGGAAGATCCGGAATATCGCCGGTGCCGGCCGCGTATTGATCGCCCTGCCGGTCTTCGAACAGCATCGGTACAAAAATAACCACCAAGGAAACGATGATCGTCGCGCCGATCAGGCGTTGTTTGAGTTGCTGATCCATGAACACCTCGGACTCAGCTCATGTGAGCCAAATACTCGGAAACCAAAAAGAAGGAGCCGAAAACCAACACGAGGTGATCGGTCGCTGCGTCACGTTTGGCGGCGTCGAATGCCGCCGCAGCGTCGGCAAACCCTGCACGGACGGCGGAAACGCCAAAACTGTCAAAAACGGCCAGGAGTTGTTCGGCAGTCGCTGCCCGCGACATTTGCAGAGGGGCCAAATACCAATCCTGGATCAAGTCTTTGATGTTATTGACGATTCCGGAAATATCCTTGTCGCGCATGACGGCGAAAACCGCGTGTATGGTTTTCCCCTCGAACCGCGAGCGCAAGTAGTCCGCCAATACCTTAACGGCCTGGGGATTGTGCGCCACGTCCAATAATACCGGAACGCTCCCGGGTATGTACTGGAACCGCCCGGCCAAACTGACGTTTTTCAATCCGTCCCGAATGGACACTGCCGATACGGGCACATCATGCTCTATCCGATGCAGGGTTTCCAATACAGCGGACGCGTTCATCATTTGATGAACGCCTTGAAGCGCCGGAAGCGGCAGATTGTCTAGGCGAGCGTCACGACCTATCCAGTTCCAGCCGCCGCCCAGCATTTCATACGTAAAATCCCGCCCCAACCATGAAAGAGGCACGCCGTGTTCCTCGGCATACTGGACGACCGCGGCCGGCACATCGATATCCCCGATAACCGCCGGTTTGCCGGGGCGGAAGATTCCCGCCTTCTCGAGTCCGATCGCGGTGCGGGTATCGCCCAGCCAATCCTGGTGGTCCAGGTCGATGCTCGCAATTAGGGCCGCGTTCGCATCGACGATATTGACGGCGTCCAAGCGCCCCCCCAAACCGACTTCCAGTACTTGCACGTCCAGATCGGCGGCGGCGAAGATATCGAGTGCAGCCAAAGTACCGAATTCAAAAAAACTGAGCGTGGTGTCGTCGCGCACCCGGTCTATCCGCTCGAAGGCATCGCAGATTGGGTCGTCGCCGACCGGCTCTCCGTCGATGCAGATTCGCTCGTTATAGCGGAGCAGATGTGGGGACGTATACGTGCCTACCCGATAGCCCTGCCGGCGTAAAATGGCATCCAGCATCGCGACGCATGAGCCTTTGCCGTTGGTACCGCCTACGGTGATGGTATACGGCATCGGCCCCCGGCGACCAAGCCGTTCATAGACCTTCTTGACGCGGAATAGGCCGAGGTCGATCGACTTCGGGTGTAAGGCTTCCTGCCATGCCAGCCAGTCAGCCAGCGTCTTGAAACGCATGAACTATTCGTTGCCCGTGAGCTCTTCCGCGGAAAGCGAGGTATAGGCTGCGGCAAGCGTTTCGGGTCTTTCGGCGCGTTTCTCGGCGATACTCGGCTCAACGCCGGCGGTGGTTGGCTTTTCGGCAAACAAGATCGACAGCAACGACGCGATTTTCTCTCGCATTTCACGGCGATCGACGATCATGTCGAGAGCACCATGTTTGAGCAAGAATTCGCTTCGCTGGAAGCCCTCCGGCAGCTTTTCGCGAACGGTCTGTTCGATGACGCGCGGCCCTGCGAATCCGATCAAAGCGCCAGGTTCACCGATATTGATGTCGCCGAGCATGGCCAAGCTAGCGGATACCCCTCCCATCGTCGGATCGGTCATGACGGAAATGAAAGGAATGCCGGCGTCGGCCAGCCTCGCCAAGGCGGCGGCGGTCTTAGCCATTTGGAACAAGGATAACAGCGACTCCTGCATGCGGGCACCGCCGCTGGCGCTGAAAACGACGAGTGGAATCCTATGTTCGAGGCAGTGATTGACGCCCCGCACAAAGCGCTCCCCTACGACCGAGCCCATGGAACCGCCCATGAAGTCGAAATTGAACGCGGCAGCCACCAAGGGCCTCCCGAAGAGCTGTCCGGCCACAACGATCAGCGCATCCTTTTCGCCGGTCGCTTTTTGCGCCTGCGCTAAACGGTCCTTGTATTTCTTGCTGTCTTTGAATTTGAGCGGATCGACCGGCGTGAGCCCTTCTCCGATTTCCTGGCGATTGCCGGGATCGAGAAACAAATGCAAGCGCTTGCGTCCGCTGATGCGCATGTGATGATTGCATTTCGGACAAACCTCCAGATTCCTCTCGACCTCCGACCGGTACAGAATGGCATTGCAGGCCGGACACTTGCTCCACAATCCTTCCGGTATCGCGCTCTTGCTGGACGCTTCGGTGCGAATCTTCGACGGAACTAATTTATGAAACCAGCTCAAAGTCATCTCTCTCGCTAAGATGATGCGTCCATTGCGGCACGCATGGATTTCAACAGTTCGACGATAGCTGTGAGCGCCCGGTCGGTATCGCCTTGCGCGACTTCGATCTTCTCGACCAACGCACTGCCTACCACTACCGCGTCAGCGAATTTCGAAATTGCGGCCGCGACCTCAGCGTTCTTGACCCCGAATCCGACGCCCAGAGGCAAGTCGACCAAAGCGCGGATTTCCGAAAGCTTACGCTCGACATCGCTCAGATCCAAATGCGAGGCGCCGGTCACGCCTTTCAGAGACACATAATATAAATAGCCTCGACCCAGCTGGCCCATTTTCCGTATCCGCTCGTCGGTGCTATTGGGTGCGAGCAGAAAGATCGGATCGATGCCGGCTTGCTCGAGAAGCGACACTAGCTCGGACGATTCTTCGGGCGGCATGTCCACGGTCAGGACCCCGTCGACGCCGGCGCTTTTTGCCCTTTCCACGAACGCAGGGTAGCCCATACACTCGACCGGGTTCAGATAACCCATGAGCACGATGGGAGTCTCGCTATCGGTCGAACGGAACCGTTCCACCATGTCCAGCACTCGGCGAAGGCTCATTCGGTGTGCCAGAGCGCGTTCGCTGGCCTTTTGGATGACGGGGCCGTCGGCCATGGGATCGGAAAAAGGCACACCCAGTTCGATGATGTCGGCACCGGCTTCCACCATGGCGTGCATTGCCGGGACGGTAAAATCCGGCTCGGGGTCGCCCGCGGTGATGAAAGGGATGAGAGCTTTTCGGTGGGCTTGCTTTAAAGCCTGAAACTTAGCGGTCAAACGGCTCACAGGGTAATTCCTTCGCGCCTTGCTACGGTGTTGATGTCTTTGTCCCCGCGTCCCGACAAATTGACCAGGATCTTTTGATCCTTGCTCATGGTAGGGGCGAGCTTCAGGGCGTACGCTACGGCATGGCTGGATTCCAACGCCGGGATGATGCCTTCGATCCGGGTCAGCGTGTGAAAGGCTTCCATAGCTTCGTCATCGGTGATGCTGACATAGGTCGCGCGGCCGCTATCTTTCAACCAGGCATGTTCCGGCCCGACACCCGGATAATCGAGACCAGCCGAAATCGAGTGCGTTTCGATGATTTCGCCATCCTCGTCCTCCATGAGATAGGTGCGGTTGCCGTGCAACACGCCCGGTCGGCCGGCGTTCAACGGCGCGGAGTGGCGCCCGGTCGCGATGCCCTCACCCGCCGCCTCGACACCGTACATCGCGACGTCCCGATCGTCGATGAAGGGATAAAACAAACCGATCGCGTTCGATCCGCCGCCGACGCAGGCAATCAGTGCATCCGGCAAGCCACCGGTCATTTCTTTCATCTGCTCCTTGGCTTCACGTCCGATGACCGCCTGAAAATCGCGGACCATCGCCGGGTAAGGATGAGGACCGGCCACGGTGCCGATGATATAAAAGGTGTTGTCGACGTTCGTGACCCAGTCCCGCATGGCTTCGTTCAGCGCGTCCTTAAGGGTTCTCGAGCCGGATTCGACCGGCACCACGGTGGCACCCAGCAATTTCATGCGGAACACGTTAAGGGCTTGCCTTTCGACGTCGACCGCCCCCATGTAGACCACGCACTCCATTCCTAAGCGAGCGGCGACCGTGGCGGTCGCGACGCCATGCTGCCCGGCGCCCGTCTCGGCGATGACACGGCGTTTGCCCATACGCTTGGCTAGCAGTGCCTGTCCGACCGTGTTGTTGACTTTGTGCGCGCCGGTATGATTGAGATCTTCGCGCTTGAAGAAAATCTGCGCGCCACCCAAGGTCGAACTAAGGCGTTCGGCATAATAGATCGGCGAAGGACGCCCGACGTAATGCTTGAGATCGTAATCCAATTCGGCAAGAAACGCCGGATCTTTCATGTAGCGGTAATACGCGTCCTGCAATTCTTGAATGGGATGCATCAAGGTTTCGGCGACGAACACGCCGCCGTAAGGGCCGAAGTGTCCTCGCTCATCCGGTAGGTTATAGGGTTCAGTCGATATGTGCTCTACGGTCATACGCGTGTACCTGTTCTAGAAACGCCGCCATTTTCTCGGCATCCTTGATGCCCTTGTCTGCCTCTACGCCGCTGGAAACGTCGACAGCGTAAGGCCGCACCGCCCGCAAAGCATCCTCGACATTACGCGGCGTGAGGCCTCCGGCCAAAATTACCGATTGGCGGAGTTCCTTCGGGATCAAATCCCAGTCGAAGGGATGCCCGGTTCCCCCTTTTGCTTCCGGGTGCCAGGCATCCAACAAAAAACCCGCGGCATCCGGATAAGCGTCCACGACCCGCGCCAGGTCGGTTTCAGACCGCATTCGCACAGCCTTAATATAAGGTTTGCCGAAACGGCGGCAGTAATCCGGACTTTCCTCGCCGTGAAATTGAATCAGATCGATACGCACCTGTTCCAAGATCCTACGAACGACGCTTTCGTCTTCGTCGACGAACAGCCCAACCACGGTAGCGAACGGCGGCAAAGCAGCGACGATTTTTCGAGCCGTTTCAACGTCGAGATTCCTCGGACTGGGCGGATAAAAAACCAGGCCGATCGCGTCAGCACCCAGTCGAACGGCTAGCGCGGCGTCGTCCGGGCGGGTGAAACCGCAGATTTTAACGCGAGTTCTACGGAAGGGATACGGAATTTTCACTCGGTTTCCGAAGGCACATAACGTCTGGCATCAGCCGGCAGGTGATCAAAGATAGGATGACGAGGCAGGTCAAAATGGGCCGGGTAAAAAACACCGCCCAAGTATAACCCGTCAGCCGGCGCCGTGACACCGCCGCATCTTCGGTCTCGAGCGGCAAGGACTTCCCTCGCCCAGTCAGGATGCTGTTTGCCCGATCCGATTTCCATCAGGACCCCGACGATATTGCGCACCATATGATGCAAAAAGGCATTCGCGCACAGATCGACGATCACGCGATCGCCTTCCCGGTGCACATGGATGAAATGCATGCGCCTCATGGGGCTCTTGGATTGGCAGTCCTGAGCACGGAAAGACGAAAAATCGTGCTCGCCGATAAGATGCTCCGCTGCCTTCTGCATGGCGCGTTCGTCGAGCGGGTAATAGTGCCAGGTGACTTGCCGCCGGAGCAGCGCCGATTTCATCGGACGATTCAGGATGACATAGCGGTAGAATCGCGCTATCGCGCTGTATCGCGCATGAAAATCCTCGGATATTTCCCGGACCCAGAGGACGCGCACCTCTTCCGGAAGAGCCGTATTCGTTCCCATCAGCCAAGAGTACGGCTTACGGCGCGCATTGGTGTCGAAATGAACGACTTGTTCCAACGCATGCACCCCGGCATCCGTGCGCCCGGCACAGGTGACGCGAATCGGCTCTGCCGCAACGCGGCTTAAAGCCGCTTCGACGGCGGCCTGAACGGTCGGCCTTCCTTTTTGCCACTGCCACCCGGCAAAGGCCTGACCGTCGTACTCGATACCCAAGGCAATACGCATCAATAAGAAACAATTTGTTTAACAGAGCGATAAGACAGAGCGTCTGATTAACCGTGCAATGTTAACATTTTGAAACAAAGTGGACCGAAACCGGATGAGATAGAGATGTCGAAAGACAAGCGATCGTCGTCGACCTAGGGTAGCGTTGGATGACCCGTTGTCGTTACACTGAAACAGATACCAGAACTCAGTCCTTAAATTTTTAAAGTTTTTTAGATTTATGGCAGAAACAGCAAAGCTCGAGCTGGACGGAAAACGGTTCGATATTCCTGTCGTCGTCGGCACGGAGAACGAAAAAGGACTAGACATCAGCCGACTTCATTCGGAGACAGGCTACATCACGCTCGACCCCGGTTACGCCAATACCGGCTCCTGCACGTCCGCCATCACCTATATCGACGGCGAAAAAGGCATTCTTCGCTATCGTGGGATCGATATCGCGGAACTCTGCGAGAAGTCCACGTTCATGGAAGTCTGCTATTTGCTCATTTACGGCGAGTTGCCGACGGCAGAGCAATATACCAAATTCAAGGACAAAGTCCTGTTTCATTCGCTGATTCACGAGGACATGAAGAGCTTCTTCACGTCCTACCCCGGCCATGCCCACCCCATGGCGATTCTTTCGGCGATGGTGTGTTCCTTATCTGTATACCATCCGGAGCTTCTGAAACCCGACCAACTGCCCCACGAGCGGGACCAAACGATTACACGTCTACTGTCCAAAGTGCGCGTTTTGGCGGCTTTTGCCTACAAACGGTCGGTGGGTGAAGCGTTCGTTTATAGCCGACCGGAACTGGACTACTTATCCAACTTCCTACACATGATGTTCACGACTCCGGTCAAGCTGTACGAGCCGGACGAAGTGACGCGTAAAGCACTGGACGTCTTGTTCATCCTCCATGCCGATCACGAGCAGAATTGCTCCACCTCGACAGTCCGGATGGTTGGATCTTCCAAGGCAAATCTCTTCGCCTCTATCTCGGCCGGCATCTGCGCACTATGGGGTCCGCTGCACGGTGGCGCTAACCAGGCGGTCATCGAAATGCTCGAGGCAATCGCCGCCGATGGTGGAAATTACAAAAAATACATCGACCGAGCGAAGGACAAGAACGATCCCTTCCGTCTGATGGGGTTTGGACATAGGGTTTACAAGAATTACGACCCCCGAGCGCAAATCATCAAGAAACACTGCGACGAGGTGCTCAACAAACTGGGGATTCACGATCCGATCCTCGAAATCGCCAAGCGCATCGAGGAAGTCGCCCTCACCGATCCCTATTTCATCGAACGCAAGCTTTACCCCAACGTCGATTTTTACTCCGGAATCCTCTATCGCGCCATGAAGATTCCGACCAACATGTTTACCGTGATGTTCGCTCTAGGACGGCTACCCGGCTGGATCGCTCATTGGAAGGAGATGGTCGAGGAGCCCGGTATGAGGATCGCCCGGCCCCGCCAAATTTATATCGGGGAGCAGCAGCGGCCTTATAAACCGATGCATGAGCGCTAGCACACGTCCTAGACGCATGCTCCGTGCCCGGTGTGGCGGCGTGCCATAACCCACCAAGGTCAAGAAGGCCATTTCCATGCGTTAATCGCTAGCGAGCACGCCCGCCTGCCGAGGCGCCGATTCGCCTGATTTCCGATGTCTTTCCGTTCCGTTTACGGCAACGGAGGGCGGTTTTTTGCGTCGAATTCGAGACAAGGATCATCGTATCGCCGCTTTGATGCGAACATCGACTGTCGTTGCCGGGCTGATCTTGCTCTTTCTGCCATTTCTCGCGGTGCCGGCTGCCGAGGAACGGCAGTGCAAGCCAACTTTCAACGTAATACCTACGCCGAGCAAGATCTTGGTCATTCCATTGCTGAGGAAAGATCCGGATTCTGCGGAAAGCGAGCGCTGGGCGGAACGGCCGGCGGCGGAAATCGAAGCCTTTTATCGCACCCGCTTTTCCGCACAAGTACACAGGCTGCGGGGAGTCCGCGTCTGGGAGGATTTCTACCGGGAGGCCGACAAGTTGACACAGCAGCCGGGGCTGTTCGACCGGGTGATCCTGATCGGACATGGCGGATTCGACGGACCGGTTCTGAATGGCCAGATCGTTCAGAACGCCTTGACGATCGAGGGAGACCACGTCAAGGCGACGCGGATCTTCGAAGCTCAACCCGGACTCGCGGAAATTTTCACGCTTACCTACAACCCCGACCAAAATCCGGAATTCAACCGCTTCATGGAAAGTCGTTGGAATGAACTTTCCCGAAAAGATACTACGGAAATCAGAAAGATATTGACAGACACCGAGCGCCGGCTTCAACCCTTAGATGCCGCGTGCATGGCGCGCCAATGTCCGCCTGATTCCCTGGCAGCCATCCCCAACGATGCCGACCGTGATATCCGGCGCAAAGCCTGCGAATCGATATGCCGGGTTCCGCTCTTCACGCTGCACGCATTTGAAGCAGCTATCCCCGATCGATTTCAGCATTTCGTGCACACCTTACGTTCGCTCGTCCACCCGAACGGGTCGATCCTCCTGGGCATGTGCAACCCCGGCAGCAAGGTGCCAGAGCGAGAGGCGCCGTGGGAAATCGGCGGCGTTCTGGTCCACTCGAAGTTGGCATCCGGGCCTCACGAAACCTATGTACACTTGCTCGCTGCCGCCACGGAACGCCGCGTTGTCGGGCCTATCGGCAAAACCAGCGCCGAGGATATCGTCGATCGAGTCATCCGGTTCGAGGAAGGGCGACCCCAGCTCTATCTGCGCATCGTCGTTCCCGACCGGCGCTGTGCGCCTTGAATTTTTCGTCCGGGTCTGCGGATTCGGCGCGACTCGCTTTTGCGCGTAAAATCTTAGGTTTTCCTTTCCCGAATTTCTGATGGCTCTCATTACTTGCCGCAATATACACCTCCGTTTCGGGCAGCCTTTGCTCGACGGCATCAGCTTTTCCCTGGATAAAGGCGAGCGGGTCTGCCTCGTCGGGCGCAATGGAACGGGGAAATCCACGTTGCTTAAGCTTTTGTCCGGCGATTTGACGCCCGATGACGGCGAAATCGTCGTCGCCGAAGGTGTACGCATCGCGAGGCTCGACCAGGAAGTTCCGCTCGATGCGACTGGCGCCGTATTCGACGTCGTGGCGGCCGGACTCGGCGATATCGGTAACCTGATCCGTCGTTTTCACGAGGTATCGCAGCGCGTCGCGGCCTGTCCCGATGCCGCCACATTAGCGGAATTGGAGCGCTGTCAGCATGCGCTCGACACCACCGACGGCTGGGATCTCCACCGGAAAGTCGAAACCCTGCTGAATAAGCTCGACCTCCCGATCGACAGTGATGTTGACTCGCTATCGGGTGGACTGAAACGCCGGGTGCTGTTGGCCAGGGCTTTGATCTCCGAACCGGATGTCTTGTTGCTCGACGAGCCCACCAACCACCTCGATCTCGCGGCGATTCTCTGGCTGGAGGACTTCCTGCTCGGATGGCTCGGAACTTTGGTCTTCATCACCCACGATCGAATGTTCCTCCAAAAACTGGCGACCCGGATCATCGAGCTGGACCGGGGCAAGCTGTTCGACTGGCCGGGCGATTACGCCACCTATCTGAAACGCAAGGAGGAGCAACTGAACGCCGAAGCGAAGGCACAATCGGAATTCGATAAAAAACTGGCGCAGGAAGAAGCTTGGATACGCGAAGGCATCAAGGCGCGTAGGACACGCAACATGGGCCGGGTGCGGCGTTTGCTCGAGATGCGCCGGGAGCGCGCCGAACGGCGGAACCGCATCGGCCAGGTTAGCATGCTCCTACAGCAAGCGGAAAAATCGGGACGGCTGGTGGTGGAAGCCGAGAACGTTTGTTTCGACTATGGCGGTAAGCCAATCGTGCGCGATTTCTCGACCACCATCTTGCGCGGCGACAAAGTCGGCATCATCGGCCCGAACGGCTGCGGTAAGACCACCCTGCTCCGCCTCATGTTGGGCGAGCTAAAGCCGACGGCCGGGCGTATCCGCCTCGGCACCAACTTGCAGATCGCCTATTTTGACCAGTATCGGGCGCAGCTCGACGAAGAAAAATCCGTGGTCGACAATGTCGCCCAAGGCAGCGACCGAGTGACCGTCAACGGCCGCAACATACATGTCATCGGCTATCTTAAGGATTTCCTGTTCACTCCCGAACGGGCCCGCCAGCCGGTGAAATCGCTTTCAGGCGGCGAACGCAACCGCCTACTACTCGCTCGGCTGTTCACCCAGCCCGCGAATCTCCTGGTGCTCGACGAACCCACCAACGACCTCGACTCGGACACCCTCGAGCTCTTAGAGGAGTTATTAACCGATTACGACGGTACCGTCCTGGTCGTCAGCCACGACCGGGCATTTCTCAACAATCTCGTTACCAGCGTGCTGGTTTTCGAGGGCGACGGTATCGTCAACGATTACGTGGGCGGTTACGACGACTGGGTGCGGCAACGCCCGGCACCTCAGCCCGTCCCGGCGAAATCGGTCGTCGAAAAACCGATTCCGCCCAAGCCGGTCAAGGAAAAGCTGCGAAAGCTCAGCTACAAAGAGCAACGCGAACTCGAGGCTTTACCCCAGCAGATCGAGGCACTCGAAGCCGAAATAGCCTCTTTGAACGAAGCGATCTCCCGTCCCGAGTTCTATCAGCAGGCGAAAGAGGTCATCACAGCGACCCAGGCCAGGCTGGCGGAATTGCAGCAAGCGGTGGAGGCAGCGTATGCGCGCTGGGAAGAGCTAGTACTGCATCAATCGTCGATTGCCGGGTCCTAGGAAAGGCGGTCCCGCGCTTCTGGTCGGATTCTTGGGTCAGGAGTCGAAGAGGTCGAAAACTTATCGGGTGACGCTGACCGCTGAAGATCGCCGCGAATGGGAAGGGTTGGTCAGCATGGGCAAGAGTGAAACGCGAAAACTGGCCCATGCCCGCATTCTGTTGCAGGCCTATGAGGCCGAAAGCGAGCCTGGGCGCACCGATGAGGGGATTGCTCAGGCTTTGGATGTCCACGTTCGCACCGTGGAACGGGTACGAACAGCGTTTGTGTAACGAGGTCTGCATGCCGCCGGTGCCCAAGCCGAGTGAACGCATCTATCCTCGGCGGCTGGATGGCGTTCAGGAAGCCCGACTGATCGCGCTGGCCGGTCCACCGCCGCTGGAGCTTGCGGCTCTTGGCGGCGCGCCTCGCCGTGTTGAAAATCGCCGAGACCGTCGCGTAAGAAACTGTTCGACGCATGCTCAAAAAACCGAACTCAAACCGCACCTCGGCAAGCGGTGGGTGATTCTGCCGTCGACGATCCTCCTTGTTCTTATAAATTTGCCTTTCTGTGCTTTGCGTCACAGTTCGTAATTGAAGTGCAGCTCATTTAAGAAAAGTCGGAGATCAAGTCTCGCGGACTGAAAGCCGAAACCTTTCAGCAATAGCTTTGCACCACGATAAATCAGAAACCTTTCTAAAGTGGTGCAAGAAGAATCGGTACTTCGACTCAGTTCGGCGCAAAGTTCTTAGTGTCTCAATTTAATCAATACCTTACGCCATCTAGAGATCATGGCACGCTCTCTGCTTGATTACCCGTAAATCTCGGTGCGCCAACGGCGGAGTGTCGAGAATCGACAAAGGCGTCTTGTGGTCCTTCTGCTTCAGTGACCGCAGACGCCTTTTTTGTTGGATTGAATGAACGCGAAATCAGCCGAATGGACTTTGAACGATGAACTTCAAAGAATTCAGACAAGCCGGCCACTGGCCAACCCTGCTGTCGGCATTCCTTTATTTCGATGCCTCTTTCATGGTTTGGGTCATGTTGGGTCCCTTGTCCCTGTATATCACCAAGGACCTGGGGCTGCCGGTGAGCGAAAAGTTCACCATCGTGGCCATTCCCATACTGTCCGGCGCCGTTTTCCGCGTGGTTCTCGGCTCGATGGCCGATCATATCGGCCCCAAGCTGACCGGCATCCTGGCCCAGGTGCTGGTCATCCTCGGGCTGGCCTATGTGTTCGTGTTCGGCCTGCACTCAAAGCTGGAAACGGAGCTGCTGGGCCTTATCCTCGGTATCGCCGGCGCCAGTTTCGCCGTGGCTCTCCCCCAAGCCAGCCGCTGGTATCCACCTCGTTATCAGGGCGTGGTCATGGGCATTGCCGGAGCCGGCAACATGGGCGTTGTGCTGGATTCAATGATCGTCCCGTGGCTTGCAGAGCGCTTCGGCTGGCAAGCGGTGTTCGGTTTTCTGTTGATCCCTCTGGTACTGGTGCTCATCGTCTACGCCTTGCTCGTCAAGGATGCTCCCGACAAGCGCGCACCGGTCACACTGGCGAACTATCGCGCGGTCATGAAGGACCCGGACACCTGGTGGTTTATGTTCTTTTATTCGATCACCTTCGGCGGTTTCGTCGGACTCGGCAATGCCCTGCCCCTTTATTTCACCAACTGGTATCACGTCTCCGGCATCGCCGCCGGCATGATGGCGGCGATCGTCGTGTTCGCGGGCTCCATGTTCCGTCCCGTGGGCGGCTACCTGGCCGACCGGGTTGGCGGCATTCGCACGCTCCAGTTCCTGTTCGTCGTCGTTTCCCTGAGTTATCTCGCTATTTCCTTTCTACCGGAAGGCCCGACGCCTACCCAGGCCGCGAATGCCAAAGTCGCTGGCTGGGGCATGTTCGAACTCCCGCCCCTCGCCTGGCTCGCCGTCGCCATCTTCTTCTTCGGCACCATGGCCTTGGGGATGGGCAACGGCTCGGTATTCCAGTTGGTTCCCCTGCGCTTCCGCAAGGAAATCGGCGTCATCACGGGACTGGTCGGCTGCGCCGGGGGCGTGGGCGGTTTTTTCCTGGCCAAGGCTTTGGGCTGGTCCTGGGAGATGCAGCACGGCTTCGCCCTAGGTTTCAGCGTATTCGCAGGGCTTCCCCTGCTAGGGCTTTTGGGCCTGGCCATGGTGAAGAAGCGTTGGCGCACCACCTGGGGCGCAGTGTCCGGCGCACGGGTTTGAGACGGGTGCAGCCGAGAACACGCAGCGGATCTCAGTGATGACGAACGGCCAACTCGTCTTCAGCGCCGCTTTCGCAACCCGTCGCGGACGGCGCGAAGACAACCAGGACTACGCCTGCATCGCCCAGCCGTCGCCGCGGGATCTCGCCTGCCGTGGCGTGGTCGCGGCGGTGGCAGACGGCATGGGCGGAGCCAAGGGCGGGCGTATAGCCGCCGAGCTGTGTGTACGCAGCTTCATGGACGCTTTTTACAGCCTGGCTGAAACCTTGTCGATCGAACAGCTCTTGCATCGCAGCCTGGACGCCGCCAATCGCTGGATACACGCCATGGGCATGCGCGACCCGAATCTTGCCCACATGGCGACCACCTTCAGCGCTTTGGTTCTTCGCGGCCGCCGCGCCCATTTGGTGCATGTCGGCGACTCCCGTATCTACCGATTGCGCGGCGAACGGTTGGAGCGGCTGACGACCGATCACACCCTGAACGCCCCCGAACTGGATCATATCCTGTATCGAGCCGTGGGCTTAGAACCCGTGCTCCGCACCGATTACGCCGTACACCCGCTCGAAATCCACGACCGCTTCCTGCTGTGCAGCGATGGTCTACACGGCGTGCTCAAGCATACGGAAATCACTCGTATTCTGCTGGAGCGCGCCGCACCCCAAAGCAGCGCGGACGCCTTGGCCGACTTGGCGCTCGAACGCGGCGGCAGCGACAACATCACGGCGCTGGTGGTGGACGTCATCGGTCTTCCGAGAATCGATCGGCAATCCCTACGGGAAATCATCGAATCGCTGCCTATCGTCGAACTGCCAGAAGCTGGCGACACGGTGGACGATTTTCAGCTGGAAGAACGGCTGTCGTCCGGGCGTTATAGCGTGCTGTTCAGGGCGGTCGACCGGCGCAGCGGCAACCCGGTGGTCATCAAGTTTCCGCATCCGCGGGTGGCCAGCGAGCGGCAGTATCACGACGCCTTCGTTCGGGAATCCTGGATCGGCGGGCGGGTGAAAAGTCCATGGGTGGCCGAGATTCTGGAGCAACCGCAGGAACGCCAAAGCCGTCTTTATTCGGTCATGCCTTACTATCGCGGTATCACGCTCGAACGGCACTTGCGCCGGAATACCCGTATCGGTCTGGAGCAGGGAATCGACATCGCCTTGAAACTGTGCAAGGCGGTACACGCTCTGCACCGCCAACACATCGTCCACCGCGACATCAAGCCGGACAACATCCTGCTCACCGAGGACGGTGGCTTGAAACTGCTGGATCTCGGCATCGCGCGGCTGCCGGCCTGGGATGAGGACCCGACCGATCCGCTGCCCGGAACCGCGAGCTACATGGCTCCGGAGCTGTTCCACGGCGAACGTGGCAGCGTCGCCAGTGACGTGTTCGCCCTCGGTGTCACGCTTTACCGCCTGTTCTCCGGCGGCGCTTATCCCTACGGCGAAATCGAGCCGTTCAGTACGCCTCGGTTCGGAAAACCCAAGCCCTTGTCCAACCACCGTCCGGATTTGCCGATCTGGCTGGACGCGGTCTTGGCGCGCGCCGTCGCGGTCGAACCGGGCGAACGCTATGCCGACGCCATCGAACTGGCCTTTGAACTGGAATCGGGCCTGTCCAAGGGCGGCGGCAAACACCTCTCTGTCCGTCCCACGCCTCTGTACCAGCGCAACCCGGTTCTGTTCTGGCAGCTGACGACCCTGCTGCTGTTCGGGTTGCTGATGGTGTGCCTGTTTCAGGTTTACGGGAGGGCTTGAGTGTTATCGATGCCGTCGAGCATAGCGGTTATTCCGGCGTGGAGTGCCGGAATCCAGACGCCAAGGATGGCGTCGCTTCGGATCACTATCCCTGCGCTCTCTATGCCGGCATTCCCTACCGGCATGACGGAGTGGAACTCAACCAACATCATCGATGTGTCTACCGATCATTTCGTCGCAATCGATGCGGTTCCTTTCGTCACCGCATCCTACAAGAGTTGATTTGACGAACCAGATTCACCCCGGAAGGAGGTAAGCCATGAAAAGACAGAAACTCATCGTGATCGGCAACGGCATGGCCGGCATCCGTACCGTGGAGGAGCTACTCAAAATCGCTCCCGACGCCTACGACATCACGGTGTTCGGCGCCGAACCGCATTGCAATTACAACCGTATCCTGCTGTCCCCGGTCCTGGCCGGAGAAAAAAAGCTCGACGACATCATTCTCAACGACGACTCCTGGTACGAAGCCAACGGCATCACCCTGCACAAAGGACGGAAAGTCACGGAGATCAATCGCCGGCGACGCCTGGTACGCACCGAAGACGGCATGGAAGCCTCCTATGACCGGCTATTGCTAGCGACCGGCTCGGTGCCGTTCATACTGCCGGTGCCGGGCAAAGACTTACCAGGCGTGGTCGGTTTCCGTGACATCCGCGACGTGGAACTGATGCTGGAAGCATCGCAGAAATACCGGCACGCGGTCGTCATCGGCGGCGGTTTGTTGGGTTTGGAAGCAGCCAATGGACTGAAGAAACGGGGAATGAAGGTCACCGTGGTGCATCTTCTCGATACCCTCATGGAAAAACAATTGGACAAACCGGCCGCGGCCCTTTTGAAACGCGCTCTCGAAGAAACCGGTCTCGAGTTCCGCATGGAAGCCCAGACCGAAGCTATCCTGGGCCGCGACCGCGTCACCGGTGTACGTTTCAAGGATGGCTCGGAAATTCCGGCCGATTTGGTGGTGATGGCGGTAGGCATCCGCCCCAACATCGAGCTCGCCAAAAGCGCCGGCATCCGTTGCGACCGCGGCATCCTGGTCAACGACACGCTGCAGACCTTCGACCCCCGCATCTATGCCGTCGGCGAGTGCGTGCAACACCGGAACAAGTTGTTCGGGCTGGTCGCGCCCTTGTTCGAACAGGCCAAAGTGTGCGCGAACCACTTGGCGGAATACGGCATCGCCCGCTACGAAGGCTCGGTGACCTCCACCAAGCTGAAAGTGACCGGCATCGATCTTTTCTCGGCCGGGGAATTCCAAGGCGGCAACGGCTACGAAGAACTGCTGTTCCAGGACCCCGCCCGCGGCATCTACAAGAAGCTGGTAGTCGAATCCAACCGCATCAAGGGCGCCGTGCTTTACGGTGACACCAGCGACGGCGCCTGGTATTTCCAGCTCATGCGCGACGGCACCGATATCTCCGCTTTCCGGGAGAACATCCTGTTTGGACAGGCGCACCTGGGCGACGCGGGCCACGGCGCGGACAACCGTGCGGCGCTCATGCCGGACACCGCCGAAGTCTGCGGCTGCAACGGCGTCTGCAAGAAAACCATCGTCGACGCGATCATTCAGAAAAAACTGTTCACCTTGGAAGACGTGCGAGCCCATACCAAGGCCTCGGCATCTTGCGGCTCGTGTACCGGCTTGGTCGAGCAAATTCTGCAAAGTACCTTGGGCAGCGATTATTCCGTGAGCCCCGCCAAGAAGCCACTGTGCAAATGCACCGACCACACCCATGAAGAAGTGCGGGAAGCCATTCGCACGCACGGTCTCAAGACGATTCCCGAGGTCATGCGCTTCCTCGAATGGAAGACCCCAGACGGCTGCCATGCCTGTCGTCCCGCGCTCAATTATTACCTGCTCTGCCAGTGGCCGAACGAATACCGGGACGATCCCCAGTCGCGCTTCATCAACGAGCGGGCGCACGCCAATATCCAAAAGGACGGCACCTATTCCGTAGTGCCGCGCATCTGGGGCGGGGTGACCAATCCCCGCGAGCTGCGCGCCATTGCCGATGTCGCGGAGAAGTTCAAGATTCCGACGGTCAAGATCACCGGCGGCCAGCGCATCGATCTTCTCGGCGTGCCGAAAGAACAGCTGCCGGCGGTTTGGGCCGAACTCGGCAAGCACGGCCTCGTCTCCGGTCATGCCTACGGTAAGGCACTACGCACGGTGAAAACCTGCGTCGGCAAGGAATGGTGCCGTTTCGGTACACAGGACTCGACCAATATGGGCATAGAGCTCGAAAAAATGACCTGGGGTTCGTGGACCCCGGCCAAGGTCAAGATGGCGGTATCCGGCTGCCCACGCAACTGCGCTGAGGCGACGATCAAGGATTTCGGCGTGGTCGCGGTGGATTCCGGCTGGGAACTCCACGTGGGCGGCAATGGCGGCGTCAAGGTCCGCGCCACCGATTTTCTCTGCAAAGTCGATACGGAGGAGGAGGTGAAGGAATACTGCGGCGCGTACCTGCAGCTCTACCGGGAAGAAGCCCGCTACCTGGAGCGGACTGCTCACTGGATCGAACGCGTCGGCCTCGCTTATGTCCAGGCGCGCGTCGTCTCGGACCCCGAAAGCCGACGCGCCTTGTACGAACGGTTTCTCGAATCGCAGAAGAGCGCCCAGATCGATCCTTGGGCGGCGCTCGCACGGGAATCTGAACGTCACCACTTCGAGCCCTTGAGGAAAGTAGGATAAATGCCATGACCGACTGGATCGAAATCGGCCGTATCGAAGACATCCCTCGGCAAGGTTCCCGCGTTGTGGCGACGCGGAACGGCAACGTAGCGGTTTTCCGCACGATCGACGATGAAATCTTCGCCGTCCGCGATGTCTGCCCCCACAAGGGCGGCCCCCTCTCCCAAGGCATCGTCTGCGGGAAGCGGGTGGCTTGTCCGCTCCACAATTGGGTGATCGACCTGGCGTCCGGCGCAGCCGCTCCGCCGGACGAGGGCCGGACGACGTGCTTTCCGGTGAAAGTAGAGGGGGAAAGATTGTGGCTGCAACTCGTCGAATCGGAATGAGGCTGAATGCCGGAAACGGTCCTATCTTAGCCTGGCTTACCGCTTCCGGCACCGTGCAGCCATCGAGCTTGAAATAAGGCCAGGCCCGGCCTGTCAGCCTTCGTTTCTTCTACTGTTTGGATATTAGAGGACGAGACGCTTGAGTTCTGCACCCTTTTCCAATCCGTCCTTGACTAGGGAAAACGGCGCTATCGCCACCACCTGCCCTTATTGCGGCGTCGGCTGCGGCATCCTTGCCGCAGCGCGCGGTCCGGAGTCGGCCGACATCAAGGGTGATCCGGAGCATCCCTCCAATTTCGGCCGGCTGTGCTCCAAGGGCTCCTCCCTCGGCGAAACCCTATCGCTGGAAACCCGGCTCCTTTATCCCGAGATCAACGGCCGGCGGGTGAGCTGGGATGACGCGCTAACCACCGTCGCCAATACCTTTCAGCGAATCATCGAAACCCACGGGCCCGACGCGGTGGCGTTCTATGTCTCCGGCCAACTCTTGACCGAAGATTATTACGTCGCGAACAAGCTGATGAAGGGCTATATCGGCTCGGGAAACATCGACACCAATTCGCGCCTCTGTATGTCGTCCACGGTCGCCGCCCAGAAACGGGCTTTCGGCGAGGACGTGGTCCCCGGCTGTTACGAGGACCTGCAACTCGCCGATCTCGTGGTGCTGGTCGGCTCGAACGCGGCCTGGTGCCATCCCATCTTGTTTCAACGTCTGCTCGCGGCCAAACGAGAAAATCGCCGTCTGAAGATCGTCAACATCGATCCGCGCCGGACGGCGACCTCTCAATCCGCCGACCTGCATCTTCCGATCCGGCCAGGCACCGATGCGGTTTTGTTCAACGGGCTGCTGAATTATCTGCGTCAGCACGACAGCATCGATTTTGGTTTCCTTGAGAAACATCTCGGCCTCTACGCTGAAGCGTTCGAGACCGCGCGCAAGACGGCCCCGTCCCTGCCCGCTGTTGCCAGAATCTGCGGTATTTCCGAAGAGGACCTCGCGACCTTCTACCAATGGTTCGCGCGCACGGAAAAAACCGTCACCCTCTGGTCCCAGGGGGTCAATCAGTCGTCCAGCGGCACCGACAAGGTCAACAGCATCATCAACGTCCATCTTGCTACCGGGCGGATCGGCAAGCCGGGCATGGGGCCTTTTTCCTTGACCGGCCAGCCCAACGCCATGGGCGGTCGGGAGGTCGGCGGACTCGCCAACCAACTCGCGGCGCATCTCGATATCGAGAACCCCGAGCACCGGAATCTAGTGCAGACGTTCTGGAATGCGCCGCGCATAGCGGAAAAACCCGGGCTCAAGGCGGTAGAGATGTTTCGAGCGATCGCAGGAGGACGCATCAAGGCAATCTGGATCATGGCCACCAATCCGGCGGTCAGTCTGCCGGACTCAAACGCGGTTCGGGACGCGCTCGGCCGCTGCGAATTCGTCGTGGTGTCCGAATGCGAGTCAGGCACGGATTTGAGCCAATATGCCCACGTGAGCCTGCCTGCACTGGCCTGGGGCGAGAAGGACGGCACCGTGACCAACTCCGAACGGCGTATTTCCCGCCAGCGAGCATTTCTGCCGCCACCGGGGGAAGCCAAGCCGGATTGGTGGATCATCAGCCGGGTGGCCCAGCGAATGGGTTACGGAGATGATTTTAACTATCAATCGGCCTGGGAAATTTTTGTGGAGCACGCCCGATTGTCCGGATTTCGGAATAACGGTGAACGTGTGTTCGATATTTCAGGCCTCGCGGAACTGGACCGAGCCGGCTACGATGCCTTGAAGCCTATCCAATGGCCGGTAAACCAATGTCATCCGAACGGCGTTCCACGCCTGTTCGATGGCGGTGGATTCTCGTTCCCGGGCCGTCGCGCCAGAATGGTCCCGGTCCTCCCCAAAGCTCCGGCCAACCTACCCGATTCGGCCTATCCGCTGGTGCTCAATACCGGGCGCATTCGCGATCAGTGGCACACCATGACCCGTACTGGCAAGTCCGCCCGGCTGACGAAGCATCTTCCCGAGCCCTACGCGGAACTGAACCCACACGATGCCGCCCGTTACGCCGTTCCGGACGGCTCTCTGGTCCGACTGGAAAGCCGCTTCGGGCAAGCCCTGGTCCGGGCGCGCGTCACCGAAGATCAGCAACGGGGGGCGGTATTCGTGCCGATGCACTGGAGCGGCCCTTATGCCAACAAAGGCTTGATCAATGCTTTGGTCAACCCCGCGGTCGACCCCGTCTCCGGGGAGCCCGAATCCAAGCACACGCCCATACGAATCGAACCCTATCGGGCGGCATGGTACGGCTTCGCCCTGTCGCGCGACCCGCTGCATGCTATCGAGGTCGACTACCGCATTACGACGCGCGGCGACGGATATTGGCTTTACGAACTCGCGCATTCCGAACCACCACCCGATTGGGCGGCTTGGGTCCGCGAATTACGTGCCCAGCCCTCGGGTTCAAGCGAATCCGCTTCTACCAAAAGGGCGTACGCCGAGGAGGAATGGTTGCAATTCGCAGATCCTTACTCCGGCCGATATCGCTGTGCGCTTCTACACAGCGGGCGTTTGCAGTTCTGCATCTTTATCGACCGCAGCTTCGAACTGCCGCCACGTAGCTGGTTGGCCGGTCTCTTCGGCCTGGATCGAGTCCCCGATCGGACTCGCATGAGTCTTCTCGCCGGCAAACCGGCTTCCGCGGAGGACGATCAGGGACCTATCGTTTGCTCCTGTTTCAGCGTGGGCATCAACACCCTGAAACGCGCCATTCGGAAGCAGAATTTGACGACTGCGGAACAGATTGGTGCGGCGCTCAAAGCCGGAACCAACTGCGGTTCCTGTATTCCCGAGATCAAGTCCTTGTTGCAAGGGTAAAGGAGGCGTGCCGCCGCGCTCGAACGCGCCATCGGACGATGCCTCGTATCCGTGCATTTCAATGGTTTATGCCCCGACTTGAGGCATTGCCTATCCAGGCCATGTTCAACCCTGCCGCGCGCAAACTCGCGATCAGCGTGGGAAGGCTTTTTCCATACCGCATCCCGGCGGCGCGTTCTAATCGACCCAGGATTGCCGATCGACAAGTCCTTGAATCGCTTCAGACAAACCAGAGACGCCAACGACGTTCGCGAAAGCGGTTTTACCGGAGAAGCAAGCAGCAAAGGTTCCAAAACCCAATCGGCGTTCCCCTGTTGGTAGCTCACGTTGGCATAATGGATGCTTGAGGCGGCTTATCGGGGCGGACTATTTACCTCTTAGCGGCTATCGGACCAACCCGTTTCGCGACTTCCTTATGATACGCCCCCGAAAGTTTTGGATAAGGAGACCCCCTGACTCATGAGCTCGGTTGCCCCATGGCTCCGATCCGCCGTTCACGCGACGGGCGGTGAAGGACTCGAGAAGCCCCGCATTGACCTGGGTTTCATTCCGCTGACGGACTGCGCACCACTGGTGATCGCCAAGGAAAAAGGTTTTTTCCGAAAACATGGGCTTGAGGTCAGGCTCTTCCGGGAAGTGTCCTGGGCCAATATCCGCGACAAGGTCTTTGCCGGCGTGTTAGACGGCGGTCATATGCTGGCGCCCATGCCCATCGCTACGACGCTCGGCCTCGGGGAGCTGAAGAAACCGACCATCACCGCGCTGTCTCTGGATCTCAACGGCAACGCCATCACCGTATCGCAACGCCTGTACCGGCGCATGGCCGAACTCGATCCCGAGGCCGCAGCCGAGCGCTCCATGAGCGTGCGAGCGCTGAAAAAGGTCATCGAGAGTGACCGGAAGAGAGGATACTCCCCTTTGTGCTTCGCAACGGTATTTCCGTTTTCCACGCACAACTACATGCTGCGCTACTGGTTAGCCGCAGGTGGCATCGACCCGGACTGCGACGTACGCCTGGTGGTCATTCCGCCACCCCACATGGTCGACTATTTGAAGGCCGGTGAGATAGACGGTTATTGCGTCGGCGAGCCCTGGAACGCACAGGCGGTAGCGCAAGGCGTTGGACGCACGCTAATCACCGACTATGAAATCTGGAACAACAAACCGGAAAAAGTGCTGGGCGTGAACCGCGAATGGGCCGAACGGCATCCCGCCACTCACCGGGCCTTGTTGATGGCGCTCCTGGAATCGGCGCAATGGATAGACCGGCCCGAAAACCGCGTTGAAGTAGCCGAAATTCTGGCACGCGAGGACTACGTCAGCGCACCGGCGGACGTCGTCAAGATGTCCATGACCGGCTCGTTTCACTACCAAATCGATGCCGAGCCAGCGCCGCTCCCCGACTTTAACGTGTTCTTCCGCTACGCGGCGACCTTTCCGTGGCGTTCGCATGCCGTTTGGTTCGTCACGCAGATGTACCGCTGGGGACAGTTGCGCGACCCCATCGACATTCGCGCCCTGGCGGAAGAGGTCTATCGACCCGATCTTTACCGCGAGGCCGCCCAAGCTCTCGGCCTCCCCTTCCCCACCGTGGACTACAAAACCGAGGGGCAACACGACCAACCTTGGACGCTCCAGGAAGCCACCGAACCGATGTCACTAGGCAAGGATCGGTTCCTGGACGGCGGTGTGTTCGATCCGCTCCGCCCGGTGGACTATCTGGAACAGTTCGCACTTCACAATCGGCAGGTTTCACTGGACGTATTGGCCAAGGTCAATCCATGAGCCTCAGAATCTTGCTGGTCGATCAGGATGCGGCTCGAAGCGCCATATTGGAGCAGGCCTTGCACGATGCCGGCCATCAGGTCGTCGCCCGGATCAAGCATGGCCACAACCTCCTTCGAGAACTCAAAGAATGCCAACCAGACATCATCATCATGGACTTGGAAGCCCCCGGCCGGGATACCCTTGAACAAATGCGGGAGATCAGCCGGGACCAGCCGAGGCCGATCATTCTGTTCTCGAACAAGCGCGATAGCGAGTACATCCGTCAGGCCGTACAAGCCGGCGTGAGCGCCTATGTCGTGGACGGCCTCAGCCAGGAACGCGTTATGCCCATCGTCGAGGTGGCCATAGCCCGTTTCCGCGAATTCGAAGCCCTCAAGCGCGAGCTCCAGGAAACCAAAACCCAGCTCGCCGATCGGAAAGTGGTCGATAAGGCCAAAGGCATTCTGATGCAGCGAAAAGGCTTGAGTGAAGACGAAGCCTATCAGCTGCTCCGCAAAACAGCCATGAGCCGCAATATGCGCATCGCGGATGTCGCGAGGACCTTGCTCGCCCTGGAAGGACTGACCGACTGATAAGGCGGCAGGGTTCGCCCGGCTTTCGCGCATTTCGCACACTTTTGTCGCATACCGTTCATTGCCTCACCCACCATGACGCTGCTCCGCCGCGCTACCTACCGTGATTTCCGTGCCGTTCCGACGGTCAGACGAACTTGGCACGCTTCCTGTTAATTCTCCGATAACAGCCGTTGCGCGCCGACGAGGGTGCGCAGACGACGGACAAAGGCGTCCTCCCGCGGGCCACAGGCCCGTGGGCGACGCCTTTTTTATTGCTGATCTGATGACAATGATCTGGGGGTACGTCATGCGGATTACCGGGCAGCCGCGGAAGCGCGGCAGCTTCTTACGGATTCTCTTACTGGGGCTTGCCGCCGCTCGCCCCGTGTTTGCGCAAGGGCTGACTGAAAGTATCGAGAACGCCTTAAACGTCGGGGGAGGCAAGTTCAACATCGATCTCCGCTATCGCTTCGAATACGTGGATCAAGCCAATTTGCCCGAAGTCGCGAAGGCCGATACCCTCCGCGCGCGGATCGGCTATCTCACGCCGACCTTCCAAGGGTTTCAAGCCTTTGCCGAGTACGAGGGCACCCAGGATATCTTCAGCAACGATTACAACAGCACCTGGAACGACAAGACCCGCCATCCCGTCATCTCGGATCCTCAGAAAAACGAAGTTAACCAGCTCTGGATCGCATACAGCGGGGTGCCCGAAACGGTTTTCAAAGTCGGGCGTCAACGCATCATCTTCGACAACCACCGTTTCATCGGCAACGTGGTCTGGCGCCAGCTCGAGCAGACTTACGACTCTATCGTCATCACCAACACCAGCCTGCCCGACACCACGATCACCGCCGGATATCTCTGGAAAGTCCAGGACGTCACTTCACGCACCATCGGCATGAACTCGCCGGTTTTCAACATCGCCTATACCGGCTTCCCCTACGGCAAGCTGATCGTCCACGGAGAATGGCTGGACTACGACAATGCACGCGAAAGCTACCCCACTCAAACCTTCAATACACTCAGCAATTCCACCCAAACCGTAGGCGTTCGCTTCGAGGGCACGACGTCCCTCACCGACAATATCAAAGCGCTGTATGCAGCCGAATATGCCTGGCAAGAGGATTACGCCGACAATCCCAAGGACTTCAAGGTCGATTACTGGATGGCCGAAGGCGGGCTGGATTTGTGGGGTTTCGTTTTCAAAGGCTCGTTCGAAGAATTGGGCTCAGACAACGGCCAGGGTTTCCGCACCCCGCTCGCGACCCTACACGCCTTCCAGGGCTGGGCCGACAAGTTCCTGGTGACGCCGCCCGACGGCATCCGCGATGTGTACGGCACCTTGAAGACCAGCCTTTACGGCGTGGACATCTGGTTCGTCTATCACGATTTTCGGGACGACACAGGCAATATCCGTTACGGCGAGGAATTCGACGTCCAGGTCGAAAAGAAATTCGGCAAGCATTATGCTCTGTTGTTTAAGTTTGCCGATTACAACTCTTCCAATCCCAAGGCTTTCGCCGGCAACGTCGATACGCAGAAATGGTGGCTGCAAATGGGAATCAGCTTCTGAAGACACGCTTGCGCATGCACGCGGATGGTAGGGTGTTGCCAAGGGAGGCCCGATGCCATGGGGTTGCACTGATCGAGAGCCTATCCCAATAGGCTCGCAAAACCTTTCAACAAACCAGGCCCGAGCCTATCGAAAGGTTCAGGACGAACAGCCTATCGGGATAGGCTCCAAGTCCTGGAATCCGGGAAGTGTCCTGGGCACGTGGTCGATCTCGTGCCGTATCGCTACTTTCCTACCAGTTCTCGCTAGACGGCAGTGTCGACGTCAACCCGCAAGGCCGTCATTCCGGCAGGGATCGCCGGAATCCAGAGACCAAGGAAGGCAAGGCGTCTCGATCCCTGTCGCTTGGACTCCGGCCATCTCTGCAGAGGCGAGGAACTTCGACGGAATGGAAGTCAGGTAGAGCTGACTCGCTCGGTACTCGAAGGCGATCCCCGAACGGTGCGGTTCGCTTCGCTTACCGCACCCTACTTTCCTGCTGTAGAGCGCGGTGTAGTCGCATGACGCGCTTTTTTGCGGTGTGCGGCGGATTACAGCCTAGCGGCCTAACCCGCCCTCGCTTCCCTTTCCATCGGTTGCCTTTCACTAAAGGTAAAAACGCTCTGAGCCCGGTCGAAGAGACGCAACCATGTCCAAGGCTTTCCTAGCTATAGAAGCGCCCCTTCGACCGGCCGTAAGTCCTCAATTCTCGGATTCAACAATGCGTTTGAGATTTTCGAGGCCGGTCTTGAAGAAAGTCTGCATGGCTTGAACGGCCGCTTCGTCGTTCAGATCGTCCGGCGGGAAATTGCTGGTATCGCCTCGGTAGAGGCGGCTTTTCCATTCCACCTTGGTACCCTGCCCCTCCGGTGTCAGCTTCAAGACCGCCGAATAGGAGCTTGCCGGCAAAGCCTTGACGTTGACGTCCTTCAGCCGGTAGTCGTACTCGTAGGTTTTTTCGTCGTAAAAATCGAGCTCCTCCACCAGTTGCTCGCCGTTCTGGAACACCAGGGTGCGTTTGTCGCCGGGCTGATTACCGCCTTGCGCCTCGCTTTTCGAGAGCGCCGGATTCCATTGGCCGATGGCGCCGAAATCCTTGACCTTGTCCCAGACTTTTTCGATCGGCCGATCGATCACGATCGATTCGACGACTTTTTGAGGCGTGGGGCCGTGGGCCGAAACTTCGCTAGCGAAAGCCAAACCCAGCACCGACAAGACAGCAAAAATCATTTTCATGGAATAGACAACTCCTCGGATCGATGAACAGTGAAACTGCACTTCATTGTTGGATGGACAGAGCCCATCCCATTAGCGGAGCTTGAACGGCAATACGCCGTAAAGCACGACCAGAGCCGCCAGGGCGAGCCCCGCCGGTAGCCACCGGATGTCGGAGGCGACCGTTTCGAAACGGGCGAATTCGGAGTGTTGTAAGGCTCTGCCCAAATCCTCGAGGTTTTCCAGCCGGCTATAGAGAAGCCCGGCCTCCTCCGCCAGCCCGCGCAGATAGTCTTCCTTGAGTGAGGACAGATGTTCGGTACCGATGACCAGTTCGCTGCCGAACGGGGCGTTGCGTGCGTGATACCCTTCGATCTCCGACGGTGGTTTGGGAGGCAAACCGAAGGTAGACCGGTGAGGGACGTCTTCCTCCGAGTAAAAGCCGATGGCTTCGCCGCGTTCGTTGAACTTCGGGATCGGCGACAGATTCAGCCCGCCTGCGCCGATGACGATCCCTTTGAGCTTGCCCTTGACCGAATCGAACTCGCGCTTGTAGCGTGGATTGAGCGGCGGAGCCTCATGGCCGTCAGTCACGAAAACCAAATTCGCGTTCAAATCCTGAAGGTGAGTCAACGCGTCGTAGAGCCCGTCGGCGATGCGGCTATCGGCATCCCAGGCCATGCGCCAATCGATGCGCTCCATGGCGGTATCGATGGCTTCGAAGCCGCTGCAGACTTCGATAGGCTCGAACAGGAGAAAAGATTGCCGCCCGGTGAAAAGCCCGAGCCCCAGCCTAGAATCGCAGGGCAATTCCCGTAAGGCCGAACGCATGGCCGACTTGACCATCTCCAGACGAGAGGTCGGTCGATCGCCGATCCGGTAATCGGTCACGTTCATGCTTCGGGTGATGTCGACCACGATGATGTGATCGAACACCGGTCTCGACAACTTCAGGGTGGGATAAAAGAGCGCTATCGCGACACACACAAAAGCCATTACGGCACAGAGGAAACGTGGGTCGCGCGCGTGTCTCAGGAGCCTCAAGGTAAACCTCGCGGAAATCCCGGCACGGTCGTCCACAGAGCCCCTTCTTGTTGTTCCTCCGCCTCTTCCGCGCCTTTACTCTGAATCCGGTCCATTTCCGGCAATAGACGCATGGCTACCTCCAAGTTGTATTTGCTGTCCCAATGGCTAGGATCCAGGCGTAACGCCTTCTTGTAGGCGTCCTTGGCCAATTCCACCAGCGGCAGGGCACGGTTGATCTCGTTTTTCTCGACATGCTCCAAGGCGCGCCGCAAATGGAGATTGCCGAGATCGAACAAGGCGACCACGCGAAATTCTAGATCGCCCAGGTCGGCTAGATAAGAGTAAGCGTCCAATGCTTCTTCGTAACGCTCCTTGGAGGCGAGATAGACCGCCCGCGCCAGCTTGACTTCGAGCGGTGCCCGAATCCTCTCGTCCGGAGAGATATCGTTGCCGCTCAGCAAGGTCCGAACCTGCTCCTGCGCCAGCCGGATTCCCCTAAGCTCCGCCCATTCGAGCGCTCCTGCGACGATCGAACTGGCGAGCACCAAAAGCGTGATCTTGAGTCTTAGGCTTTGTCCCATGGCTCCGCTTCCGCAAGTTTCACACCGACCAGCAACAGAAGCGCAAGACCGGCCGCGCCATAGCAAAACGGCGTCAGATCCAAGCGCGGGATGCGCGCCTGATAATGAATGGGCAAACTCTCGATGCGATCGATTTCGGCGATGGCCTCACGTACGGCCGCTGGGTTTTCCGCCTCGTACGCCTTGTACGGAATGCCGAGGCTTTCGAAAAACAGGTGCAAATAGCGCTCGGGGCGGCTGCTCGCATTGTCGTCGCGGGGATCTTCCGGTATTTCGAAAATGCCCGGACTCCCGAGCGTACGTAGGAAGATCCAGTAGAGACGGATCTGGTATTCCTTGAACAGCTTGCGCAGCTTCTGTTCGCTGTCCGGATCGACCACCGCTGCCCCGTCCGATACCAAGAGCACGATACGCGATCCGGTAAGCGCCTGACCGGTGAAATACGACAGGGCGAGCAGCAATCCTTTGCCGATATGGGTCTGGGCGAGAGCGGGTTTGCGCAAGGCGTGCACGGCGGCGAGAACGGCCTCGCGGTTGTCCGTCAACGGCAGGACGAACAAAGGGCTGGTGCTGAATGCCGCCACCCCGGTTCTATCGTTCTCCCGCTCGCGGACGAAATCCGAAAGGAGTCGCTCGGCGACCACGGACTTGGCTTCTTCGGCACCGGACGGCGTGCGTCCCGCGAAGCTGTGATCCATGCTCTGGCTTCGATCCAGCAGCAACACGATATGGGCCCCCTTTCCCACCCGATCGACGGTATATTCTTTCCTGTGCAGACCGGCGAGCCCCAACACCAGACCGGCGATGGCGACAACGCCCATGAGTTTGATCAGCGCGCTCCAAACTCGGGACGAGACATCGACGGGCAAGAGGGCGTTCCAAGGGGTCTCCGACGCCGTTACCGGCGAACGCATCAACGGTAACAGCGCCAACACCAAGAGCGGTAACATCCACGGATGATCGAATGCCAGTGTCATCGAAGAGTCCGCTCGATGTCATAGCAGTCCCTGCAAAGTCGAAGCAACCGGGACATGGAAAACGCAGTCCCCTCACCCTCTCCGGAAGGTCCGCCTTCTGATCCCGATTCGCCCTCGCGAGAGGTCTCCTTCCCGCGTTCGCTGAAGAAAAATTCGTAAGAGCTCGCGAAAAACGCCTCGATTTCGGCGCGAAGTGGCCGAAAGGCTGGATTTTCCTCGAAGAACGCTTCCAGCCGCTCGGAAAATAACGGCTGCCCGTAGACGCCGTTGAACGCCCGGTGAACCGCCGTATACGCGGCGGCGTAATCGGATGTTTGAGCAGCACGGTTCAATGTCCGCAGGGAGCGGTAAGCGGCCCTGAAATGACGGCCCCTTTGCTGCCAAGGAAGATAGCCGTAGAGGTAAGCGAGATACAAACAGGCACCCCCGCCTACGACCATCGCAAAACTTAGGCGCAGGCGCGGCCCGTTACCGTCTGCGAGCACCGGCGACAGATCGGGACGCATGGGTTCGAGTCCTTCTTCGCGTAGCACCGAAAGCTCTCTTATCGGCGCCGTGGTAAAAACCCAGTTGGGGACCTCCAGCTGGAAGGCATCGCCGTTCTGATTGAACACGAGATTGAAAGCCGGTATCGCCAAATTCTTGACTTCCAGCGGCGCGTAAAAGGTCTGATACGCAAGTTCGATGACATAACGGCGCAAATCGCCCCGTTCCTCCTCCGTCACCTTGGCCTCGCGCACTTCCAGCCAGCGATTGATCCGGTCGTTCGGAATGGAATTTCGATCCAGCACTGCCGACCGATCCACGTCTACGATCAGCTTCTGACGGATCAGGTCGCCTATGGCGTAACCGAACGGGCGCGGCGTCAGCACTTGGAAGTCCCTGACCGCTTCGGGGGTTTCGCCGGATCGAGCCGGCGAGCCTACGGCACCGAGCAGAAACGCCAGAATCGCGATGTATGCCCTTCTCATACGGCCCGCTGAAAGTATCGGGTGAGATATTCCGCCTTGAATCCCTTTTCGAGAAACAAAGGCTCGCGCCCATGGCTCAAGAAAAGATGGGCTAGACGTTCGCGGCGGTCACGGTAGGACTCTTCCAACCGCGCGCGAAGCGTAGGCCGCAACAGCAACAAGCGCTCGGAACCGTCTTCCAGATCCCGCATGCGGCGAAAGCCTAGTGCCTCGTCACCACCTTCTTCTTTCAAGTCCCAGAACACGATCGGCACGACGTCGTGCGGTCCCAAGGTGACCAGAATGCGCTTGACCAAGGCCAAAGGCATATGAAAATCGGAAACCAGAAAAACCAGTGAGCGTGACGTCGGCAGGCGTCTCGCGGCATCCGCCAGTGCGCGGGCGTTACCCCCCTTGGGCCGATAGCGGCGCAATCGAGCCACCAAGTTCAAAGCCATCGAGGGGTGGCGGCAAAGCGGTAAGGAAAAATCGTCGTGAATCTTGTCGGAACAGCCGATGATGCCCAGGGCGTCGCCGGTACGGTAGGCCGACAGGGCCAAGGAACCCAGGAAATCCGCCAGCATTTCCATCTTGGAAACCGTTCCCTGAAACCCCATCGACGCCGACAGATCGACGATAGCAAACACCTTAATGGCGCTGCGCTGCTCGTAGATACGAACGGCATAGTTCTCGAAGGGGTCGAGTACGCTGGCTCTGAGATCGATACGGCGCGGATCCGGGTGTTTGAGGAGCGGTGCCAACCCATGAAACCGTTCACCGGGGCCCGAGCGGCGGCTCGAATGAAACCCGGGCCTTACAGCGTCCGAGCGCCAGGACACGCGGTAATGGAATTCCTCGGCCGGTTTGATCATCACGGAGCCGCGATCGAATGGAGGATCTTTTCCACCAATCCCGGCACCAGTTCGTCGCGCCGGTATTCATAGGCAGGCTTCAGGAACACTCGATGAGCCATCGCCGGATAGAAAACGGCTTGAACGTCCTCAGGGATGACCCGGTCACGGCCCTGCAGCCAAGCATGGACGCGGGCAGCGCGAACGAGATAGCTCATACCGCGGGGACTCGCCCCAGCCTGGATCAACTCCGACATATCGACATCGGGCAAGGAGATCCCGAACCGATCCGGTTCGTGACTCGCGCGCCACAAATCGCGCGTGTAGGCGCGAAGCGTCGGGCTCGCCTGGATGTCGTTCTGGATCGCCGCCGCGACTGTATCCAACTCCCGATACGGCAACACGCCTTGCGTGACCGCACTGAGTAGGCGGTCCACGTCGTGAAACCGAGGATCGAAGGTGAGCTGATCCAGGATATCGTCATCGCCCGGATAATCCATCGCGATCTCGAGCAGGAACCGATCCCGAGCCGCGGCCGGCAACTCGAAGGTTTCTTCTTTTTCGACTCGGTTACGGTCCGCGAAAACCTGGAGATAGGGAAACCGGAACTCGCGGTTGAACGCGCTCACGCTGCGCTCCGCCATGATGCGTAGCAACAGCGAATGAACCTGAGGACGTGCGCGGTTGATCTCGTTGAAGAAAAAGGTCGACAGCCGCTCCCCATGCCTCAGCACCGGACCGGGATCGACACGCGGACGGCCTTTTTCGTCGAGGTACGTGTAATAGATCAAATCGGCTGGCATCAGATCGATGGTCCCTTCGATCCGTTCGTATTCCCCTCCGATGGCGATCGACACCGCCCTAAGCAGCGTCGTCTTACCCACGCCGACATTACCCTCCAGCAAGACGTGCCCTCGCGAGAATACCGCGATGGTCATGAGCCGGATCGCACGCGGCTGGCCGATGATGGCTTTCTCGATTTCCGACTCGAAGCGAATAGCCTTGTCGCGCCAGTCGGCCAGAAGTTGTTCGGAATGCATAGGAAGGTTTGAGGCTGGAGATGCGAGACTTAAATGACGTCGTTAGGGATCGAGGCGTCAGGGTCGAAACGCGTTTTTCGGCCAAGAAGTGGAGAGTCGGAAGCTGGCATGAACGGAACTCTCGTTTTTCCGAAGATTCACCAGCTCCCGATCTCGTGCCTCCGGGCAGCTTCAATCCACCTTGTAGACGAACTTCCCAGTGTTCTTGAAATGCTCCCAACGCTTTTGGTTGCGAGCTTCCATCGCTTTGATCGCTTCCTGCTGCTTGTTCAGCTCGACCGGATCGTGCTTGGGATCGTACTTGCTTCCGGCGACTTTTTCCGGATAACCGGGTTTCGGCTCCCAGCAATTGCCCGGTGCCTTGCAGTTCGTGCCGTCGTAGGCGTTGGCACCGAACGCCGCGAGGGACAGTAGTCCGACGCTGAAGACCAGAGTACGAGTTTTCATTGTTTGCGTCTCCTGTTCACGAGGGGAAAAGTCATTTGAGCCACTCGGCCTTGGCCGGGTCGCCTTTATAGATACTCCGAATCCAAGCCATGATCTGCAGCATCTCGTCGGCATTGAGGTTGTTGTTCTGAGGCCCCATCATGCCTTGAGCGCCGCCCCAAAGAACTTCGAACAAGCCGACGTCCGTTGCCGCCCTCGGATAGGTCCAATAATCGTCTCCGAGTCCCGGCCCGAGTTTGCCTTCCGCTTCGTGCCCATGGCACCCGGAGCAGGCAGTGAGAAACAGACTATGGCCTTTTTCGATAGCTTCCTTGTCGCCGTTGTAGGGATTCTTGCCGGTTTCCTTGAATTGTTTGACGGCATCCGTGTCTCCTCCGGCCTTGCCGCCGTTGAGATCCAGCACTTCGCCGGTGATGGCGTGCCGGAAGGTTACTTCCGCATAGGCGGCTACCGAAAAGAAGGCTGCGCCCACGGCGAACGCAGCCATACAGGTTTTCAATTTCATGAAGCCAATTTCCTCTTCGTTATTCTTTATGTTCAACGTCACACCCTAACGGACGAGCGGCATCCGGAACCATCCCTTCGGACGACGCTCCGCACCGTGCGGGCCGTCTTTCTGTCGTTTACGTCATCCGCGAGAAGCAGTGGCGGGACTCCAGACATTTCAGCCTGGCGTTCGTTTCTTGTCTTCGCCCTTCGCGGCAGTCGCTCCCGTCTCGGACAGCGGCAACAATGGAATCCCCTCCGCTTTGAGCACCGCGCGAATATCCTTCTCTCGCTTCTTCAAGACCCGATCGATGTCCGCAAGCAAGGCTTCCTGGCCTTTCCGCACACCGACCGAAGTCGAGAAGTGGTGCGGAACCTTCTCGCCATCCGAGCGCGTCTGGTGATCCGGAATCACCTTCATTTCCAGCGGTTTGCTCGCGTTCTTGACATAACGCGCAGCCTGTGGACCCCAAAGAACCGCCAAGTCCGCGTTGCCGGATTCCACTTCGCGAACCAGCTTCTCCGGATCGTACCGGACGTATTGGTTACGGCGCGACTTGAAACCGACGAGAGACTGTAGGTAATTGAACTGGTCGTAGAAGCGCCCGACTTTTTTCAGCATGGTGTCCGCAGGGGTATCCGGCACGAACGCGATGCGCCCAGCCTTCTTCAGAAACTCGCTGTCCCAATCGGTGACTTCCACGCCCTTGTCTTTCCGATAAATGAACACGTAGCCGGAACGATAATAAGGCTTCGACGTCAACATACGCGGGTCGCCGGTATCGACGCCGATCACCACGTCACACAAACCCCGCTCCAGCTGATCCCGGATGAAAAAGCGCGGATCCTGCCACCAGACATATTCGAGCGGCCGTCCCAGTTCCTGGCCGATGAGTTCCGCCAATTTATTCTCGAAACCCTTGCCTTCCTTATCCGAATAGGGGAGCTCGTTTTCCGCAGCGCAGACCTTGAGGGGTTCCGCGGCCACGGTTTCGCCAGCCCATGCGCCGAGAAACACACAAGCCAAAAGTACGATGCGCGTAAAACGCATGAATAAATGTCCTCTCGGAAAATGTGAATCGATGTACATCATGAGACGGGTCGGGCATAGCCCGACCCGCCGTTCCGCCATGTCGTACTACAGGGAGAACACGAACACCGCTCCACCCATTTGCGTGTGATTGGCCAGCTCCTTGAACGCTCCGACCGCACCGAGTCCTGCCGTCGGATCCTTCAAGTCGAACACCAGCCCCACACCCGGCCAGCCGCCGACGCCCGAGTAGATCGCTACGTACTGTCTGCCGTTGTGCATATAGGTGATCGGATGCCCGATAACGCCCGAGGGCAACTTGAATTTCCAGACTTCCTTGCCGTCACGCGAATCCAGGGCCTTGATGTACCCGTCGAGGGTGCCGTAGAACACCAGGTTGCCGGCGGTCGCCAAGGTACCACCCCAAACTGCGAACTTCTCCGGGATTTCCCACACGATCTGGCCGGTCACCGAGTTCATCGCCTTGACCTGACCCAAGGTACCCTTAGGTCCGGGGTACATGTTCAAAGTCGCTCCGACAAAGAACTGACCCGCACGATACGGCAGCATGAACGGTTCCCAATCCATACAGATGTGGTTTACGCCCATGAAGAACAGCTTCTTGTCGGGATCGTAAGACTCGATACCCTGGTTGTGATACCCCATGGCCGACGGGCAAATACCCTTGGTGACATGGTCCATGCGGGTGCCGTATTCCGGATCGCGGATCGGCAAACCGGTCTTCAGATCGACCTTTTTCACCCAGTTCACGGTCTCGTCGATCTTGAACGCGTTGACCAGCTCGCCTGTTTCGCGATTCAGGGTATAGACGATACCGTTACGATCGGGGTGGGTCAGGAGCGGCGTAATCTTGCCGTCCACTTCCTGCTCGGACAGACCCATGTAATTGACACCGGCGTAATCCCATTCATCATGCGGCGTTTTCTGGTAGCCGAATTTGGCCAAGCCGGTATCGGGGTCGCGTGCCCAGATCGTCATGGTCCACTTATTGTCCCCAGGCCGCATGGTCTCGTTCCACGGCGCCGGGTTACCCGAACCGTAGTAGACCAAGTCCAGCTTCGGATCATAGGCATACCAACCCCAGTTGGTACCGCCGCCGATCTTCCAGGCATCGCCTTCCCAGGTCGAGAGACCTAGACCGAATTGACCGTAATGCGGGTTGTGAATATTGAACGATTTGTCCAACAACAAATCTTCGTCCGGACCGGTCGCATAGGCGCGCCACTCCATTTTGCCGTCCTTGATGTTGTAGGCCGTAACGTAGCCACGCACGCCCAGCTCGGCGCCCGAGCTACCCACCAGCACTTTATCCTTCACCACAAAGGGAGCGACGGTGAGGGTCGAACCGACGGAGATGTCGGAGTTCTCCATCTTCCAAATTTCTTCGCCGGTCTTGGCGTTGAGAGCGACGATGTGACCGTCCAACTGGTTCAGGAAAATCTTGGCCGGACCATGGTCGCCAGCTGGTACATAGGCGAGACCACGGTTCACCACGTCGCAGCACGCCACGGCGCGGGCCGCCGGATTCTGCTTGGGCTTGTACTGCCAAATAATCTTGCCCGGGTCATTGAGGTCGAGCGCGAACACGTTGTTGGGGAACGGGGTATGGACATACATGATGCCGTCCACCACCAACGGACCTCCCTCGTGACCATGCAGAACACCCGTAGAGAACGTCCAGGCCACCTTGAGATGGTGCACGTTATCCACATTGATTTGAGTCAACTTGGAATAGTGAGTGGCACTGTAGTCCTTGGTCTGCATGACCCAGTTCCGGTCGTCCTTCGACAATTCGATAAGTGCGTCGTTCGCGGAGCCGGTGCCGGAAACGGCCATGAGCCCTCCAGCCATCAGAGCGCCGCTGACGGCTACCGCTAATTTGCGTTTTTGCATGTGTTTTCCTCGCTGAATTCTTTTTCGGCCTGCCCGAAGACAGAGCGATCATGGGTCAATGATCACGGCGGCGAATTTTGGAAGAATGGAAACACAGACTGTAGTGAAATACGCCCGAATCGTGACAGGAAAAATTCTGTAACGCGTGCATTGCATCTCCCAAGCCCGAGGTACGGTTAGGCGCTGACATCAAGACCGAAGGACTTGGGAAAATTTCCTTTTCTTGAGACAACTCTTGAAAAACCTTGACGAAATGATGCGCCCTTCCTAAGCTGACAACCTGCACGAAATGCGCTCGTTTTTTGCAGGCCCCTTACTCCACGTCCCGAACGGGCTCAGGTAAAGCCCGCGTTCGTTTCTCAGAAAAACCCCAGTTCACCCCCGTCCGCCAAGAATCATGCACGAGAGTCTTAGCTTACGTTTTCGCCTGAACCTGATGATCGTGCTGACCATGCTTGCGATACTTGGCTTGGGCACCCTGTTCGCCATTCACAACGCCCGCCGATCGGTGGCGGAGGAAATCGACTCCACGGTCAATCTAGCGCTGCAATTGATCGAAATCGGCTTATCGGAGAACCGGAGCTCTGCGGATTCCCTCGGAAACTGGTTCTCTCAACTGAACAGACTAGACAAGACCCGGCATCTCCGAATTGAGGTACGCCAGACTTCCAATCCAGCCGATGGACGCACGTTTGGACAACCGCAGGTCGAACCCACTCTCATCGACCTGGCTGCGAGGCGGAATCAGCACACCGCCAAAGTACCCGGCTGGTTTGCCTGGGCAGTCAGACCCGGGTCCATCGTTGCCGAAAAACGCGTCGAAACCGCCGGCAACGATGCCATGAGCATTCTCATCGAAGCCAACCCGGAAGATGAAATCGCCGAAGCTTGGAGCGAGGCTATCGGTTTCTTGATTCTGATCGCGGTGTTGGCAGCAACCATCTACGCCCTTGTCCATATAACCGTAGGGCGAGCCTTGCGGTGCGTCGACGTCATTCTGGATGGTCTCGAAGATATTGAGCGAGGCGATTACGGAAGGCGATTGCCGGGCTTTTCTTTACCGGAATTCAATCGGATTTCCCAAGCCTTCAACCACATGGCCTCGACCCTGGAAAAAGCTCGCGACGACAATCGTGCGCTTACACAACAATCCCTGGCGATCCAGGAAGAAGAACGACGCTATCTGGCTCAGGAGCTTCACGATGAACTCGGCCAGTCATTGAGCGCGATAAAGATCATGGCCGCCTCTTTACGGAAACGCGACGGCCGTCCTCAAGATAACGATGCACTCGAGCGCATCATGGCCATTTGTGATCGCCTTTTTGGCGTGGTACGCGGAATGATGCGTCGTCTGCGCCCTCTCATGCTCGATGAATTAGGGCTGATCGCTTCGTTGGAAGATCTGATCGAAAGCTGGAGAAGTCGCAATCCCGGCGTTAACCTGCACTTTGAATGCGATGACAATATCGAAGAGCGCGCTGGCACGGCTAAGATTCACCTGTTCCGCATTGTTCAGGAATGCCTTACGAATATCGTCAAGCACGCTGAAGCCGACAGCGTTCAGATCGAGCTTCGGATTAAAGAGAATGAAGAGATTGAACAGCATGCCCGAAGCTGGATTCAGCTCAGAATCGGCGATAACGGACGTGGATTTGATTCGAATCAACCTAGACGCGGTTTCGGCTTACTCGGCATTCGTGAGCGAGTTGCGAGCCTCGGCGGGCAGTTCCAACTCCGAACCAAGCCCGGCGAAGGCGTGTCTCTCGAAGTCTGCGTACCGTGCGGAGATGTATTTCCATGAATCCGAAAATCACTGTTATGTTAGTCGATGACCATGCCGTGGTTCGCGCGGGCTATCGACTCTTGCTGTCCCAAAGCGAGAATATCGAAGTCGTCTGCGAAGCCGAACGCGGCGAAGAAGCCTGCCAGTTCTATACCGAGTGGCAGCCCGATGTCGTCGTCATGGACCTAAGCCTTCCGGGAATAGGCGGACTCGCTTCGATTCGCCGCATCTCTAGCCGCGATCCAGGCGCCAAGGTACTGGTATTCAGCATTCACGACGAGCTGGTCTATGTGCTCAGAGCACTGGAGGCCGGAGCCAAGGGCTACATCACCAAGAGCAGCGCTCCCGAAACTTTGGTCGAAGCGGTGAAAAAAGTGGCCGGCGGAGAAACCTATGTGGAACCGGAAATCGCTCAGAAACTCCTGGCGCAAACCATTGCTGGAAAGGATGCGGCCACAGATCTGAACGCGCTTTCGGCGCGCGAATTCGACGTGTTCTGCCTGCTGGCCAAAGGCTACACGACGCGGGAGGTCGCCGACGAACTCCGTCTCAGCTATAAAACTGTCGGCAATTACACAACCCTGATCAAAAACAAACTCAATGTGAGCACCACCGCGGAAATGGCTCGGCTCGCTTACCAGTACGGACTGCTGAAAGCCTAAATCTTGGGAATTTTTCCCATATTCTATTCTGACAACTTCCCCTACCATTTGCGGTTCTGCTGAAATCGTGGGGGTTTCTATGCTTATAAGAAGAATACGTTACACCGGAACCACGCTGCTGGTTCTGGTCGGTGCAGAGGCAGCTGTTGCCGCGGAGGAGACCGGGGGAGCTGTCGAGCTCGGCACGGTTGAAATCGTAGACGAAACGCCATTGATGGTCTCGGGCGTGCCGGCGAGTAAGGTTCCGTCGCCCGTGCAATCGGTTACGTCGGAACAACTAGATCAATTCGAGAGTACCTCTCTGGCGGATTACATGCGTTGGCATTTCGGGAGTGTCAGCGTCAATGACGCCCAGAACAACCCCTTCCAGCCCGATGTTCAGTTCAGGGGATTTACCGCATCGCCGCTGCTCGGATTGCCCCAAGGGTTGTCCGTGTACGTCAACGGTATCCGGTTCAATGAACCGTTCGGCGATACCGTTAACTGGGACCTGATCCCAGAAGGTGCCATCGAAAGAGCAACGCTACATTCCGGGTCGAACGCGGTGTATGGCTTGAACAGCCTCGGCGGAGCCATTTCAATGCGTACCAAAACGGGTTTCTCCGCGCCTGGACATACTGTCGAAGTAGCGGGCGGATCCTGGGGCCGGCACTGGCAGGAAGTTACTAGTGGATGGAACAACGGTACCGTCGGTTATTTCGTCGACCTCAAGAGCTTCTACGAGGACGGCTGGCGCGATTTTTCGCCCACTGACGTCAAGCAGGCCTTCGGCACGTTCAGTTGGCAAGACGAACGTTCGAAACTCAATCTGACCTTGGCCGCCAACAACAATCGGATGATCGGCAACGGCGCGCTGCCGCTGCAATTGGCCAAGAAGGACCCGGAAGCAATCTTCACCCATCCCGACCGCAGCATCACGCGCTTGTTCCTGGCCTCTTTGGACGGTAGCACCTGGCTCACCGACAATTTCGAATTGTCGGGTAACGCTTATTTCCGGCAAAACCGGGTCAAGACCTTCAACGGCGACGATTCCGACTTCGAGGAGTGCGAGGAAGACGAACACGAAGGTTTCCTGTGCGAGGAGGAAGACGACGACGAGGAGCTCGTCGAGGACATCAACGGCAACAACGTGCTGGCCAGCGACGCTGTCGAAGGCGCGACCAACAACACCAGCCAAACCAACCAGCGCAGCTACGGCGGCAGCCTACAGGGTGCTTTTGAACACGATATGTTCGGCATGCATAATCGCCTCGTGGTCGGCGGCAGCTACGACGAAGCACGCATTCATTTCAGCTCGGACACCGAGCTTGCTTCGCTGACTGATGACCGGGGCACCATCGGCAGCGGAGTCTTTGTGGGCGAGTCGCGGGTGAGGGTCCATGCCCATGTCCGACACCACGGAATTTATTTCAGCGACACCCTGTCGGTAACCGATAAGTTGTCGATCACGGCCGCAGGGCGCTACAACCTCTCGTTCATTCGCCTCGACGACCAATACGGGGATGACCTGAACGGCTTCCACAAGTTTGAACGCTTCAACCCGTCGGCTGGCCTGGTATATGCCTTCATGCCGGAATTCACGGTTTACGGCAGCTACAGTGAATCGAACCGCGCTCCGACGCCGGTCGAGCTGACCTGTGCGAACCCTGAGGCGCCTTGTAAGCTACCGAATGCGTTCCTTGCCGACCCGCCGCTCGATCAAGTGGTGTCCAAGACCTGGGAGGCCGGTTTTCGGGGTGAGTTCGCGCAGCTTTGGGGTGGGAAGCTCAACTGGCATGCCGGGCTGTTCCAGACTGAAAACCACGACGACATCATCTTCATCAGCAGCGGCAATCTCACTAACCAGGGCTATTTCGACAACGTCGGAAAGACCCGCCGTCGGGGCATCGAACTGGGACTCAACGGAGCGTTCGAGCGGGTGCGGTTCGGAATCAATTACACCCTGCTGGACGCCACGTTCCGTACACCGTTCTTGGCCAGCAGCCCGAACAATCCTAATGCGGACGACGACGGGCAGATCGAAGTGGAAAAAGGCAACCGCATTCCCGGTCTTCCGAAGCACATGCTGAAAATCTACACGGATGTCGAAGTGCTCAAGGGCTTGGTGATCGGGGCGAACATGATTTACAACAGCGGTCAATACTTCCGCGGCGACGAGGCCAATCTCAACCAACCGCTGAGGGAATACGCCGTATTTAACCTGCATGGCGAATACCGGTTCAACGAGCATGTAGCCCTGTTCACCCGGATCGACAACTTGTTCGACAAACGCTATTACACCTTTGGACTGTATGGCGAGGCCGACGAAGTGCTGGGCGACCAGTACACCGATCCGCGCTTCGTAGGCATCGGTGCACCCAGGGCTGGATGGGTTGGGTTAAAACTTTCCCTGTAACTTCGCCTACTCGGCGTACATTGATTTACACATTATTTTTCGGGAGGTAATAAAGGCCGGCTATTTCTTTCATAAGAAAATCTTATGAAAAAGACAGATATAAGGGTATATACTTTATACCAACCTCAGCATCCTTTGGCGTGATTAAGGTCGATCTGTCGATTGAGTCCGGCCAAAAGTTCTCCTCCTCTTGGCGACCCTAGCGGTCGCTTTTTTTGGCCAGCGGCTAAAAAAAAGCCCGCTTAATGCGGGCAGTATCATTATTGTTATTGTTGTAGCGCACCGCGTCGGCGACGCGCTTTGTTTAGTGCTCTCGTATATAGTTATATTGCCCCGCAAGGGGGCTTTCCTCCTCTTTGACGACTCTATGTTTTGGCGCTTCGTCCGTAAAGCTGGGCACAGTCTAAAGAAAAAAATCTATGTGTCCACTTTTTTTTGCAAAGGTTTCACACAATCGATATTCCATAGAATTTTCCTTTTAAAATCAAAACTATCGGTTATTTAGAAAAGAAGACTTTTCTAATAACCATTCGTTATACTCAGGATTTGAGCAACCACCAGTATCAGCATTGTTTCCAGAAACGAACGTTTCATTCGCGTTCCCGCTGCTGAAAGTCGCTCAACGAGTCCCCTGAGGAGATGTCTCGCGCATGAGGTCCGTCCTGCTGATCCAACCTCGAACCTCCTCTATGGCCTCATCGGCCAAATTGGCTAAAGAAACTACGGCTCCGGCAGCATCTGGACTGGGCGAAACCTTGTCGAGCTCGAATGTCCGTTCGGCCAATCGTTTTCTACTGCCGAGATCGTAAACCGAGGCTCGAAAACGGATCACTCCCTTGGCAAAGTCGGGTCGTTCAAAAATCTGTTCGAACGCCTGAAGTTCGATCCGAATCTGAAACGGCCCACCGTCACCCGAAAGGTTGAAGCGCAGCGCCACAAGTTCCGGCGGTGGCGCCACCCAACGATCCAAAGTGTATACACCTACCCGGGTGGGGTCGGCATAGGCCAAGCGATAGCGAATTCGGTCATCCTTCAACCATTCTGGGGCCGTGACGCGCACCGAAGCCCATGGCGCCGGTGCACGGTCTGCGTGGCTGGGCAGCGGCCCTAGGTCGTGCAGCCTCACGGGGGCAGACCTTTCCGGTATGACAGCGCAGCTAGAGATCAGCAGCACCAAAAGAAACAGATTTACCTTTATAAAGACTTTTGTCATTTAGGCTCCCGAAAACCCGGTTCCCCCGGCCCGGGTACTTGTTTGGGCGGACCGAACAAGAGAGTCCGCGGGTCATCTCTCAACATATCGGACAAATCTCGGATATTGGTGGCCACCGAACGGGTCTCGTCGAGCAATGCATTTATCTTGGGTAGAGTGGTCTCTACAATGACTTCGCTCGCCGAGTTCCCGGCGGCAACTAAGTCTTGAGTGGTTTTCGTAAGGCTCCGAATCTCCTTCACGGCGGTTCCTAGCTCATCGGTAAGACGAGAAATTCCGGCCATCATACGTTGCGCCTCGCCGCTCAGGGCCGGCACCTCTGCAAGCATCTCGTCCATGCTTTCTTCCAATGTCGCCAATTGTTCCGCGGCGATTGCAACCGACTCCAGAATCCGTTGAATCCGCTCGCGATTGCCCTCGTTCAGTAAGCTGTTGAGCCGGTTCGCCAAAATACCGAGCTGGGTGAGGATGTCTTGCCCAGATTCGGTCAGCTTGTCGAACAGCGAAGGTCGTAGCGGAATACGTGCGGGATTGTCGGGGTCCGTCGGCAAAGGCTCAGGTTGTTCACCGGTGTCGAACAATTCCACCTGAGCCAAGCCGGTCAATGCCTGGACGCGTAACTTAGCGTAGGTTCCTTGGGTGATCGGAAGATCCTTATTCAGTTCGACCCGTACGAGAATGTTCCGCCGGTCTTTGGGATCGAAGCTGATTGAAGAGACTTTGCCGGCATTCACGCCCCGATAAAGAACGGTGGATTCGGGATTGAGTCCCGAAACCGATCCCTGAGTGACGACATAGTAGCTGTTGTACTCTTCACCGTAGTTACCCAGCCACAAGGCTACGATGATGGATGCTGCACCTAAAATGACTACGAACAATCCCGTCAGGAATGCATAACTCTCTCTACCCATATCAACCGATCCGCTCGAAAACGCGGTGACCGCGCTTCCCGTGAAAATAATGCCGTGCAAACGGGTGTTCGGAAGCCAATGCGTCCGAAATCGGGCCGCAGACGACGAGGCGCCGATCCGCCAACACGCCGATCTTCGTGCATAAGTCTTTCACCGTGTCCAAGTCGTGAGTCACCATCACCACCGTAAACCTCAACTCCCGGTGCAGAGCGCTCAACAAATCGACAAATTCCTCACTCAGTACAGGGTCGAGTCCGGATGTAGGTTCGTCGAGAAAGAGCAGTTCCGGCTCCATTACCAGCGCCCGCGCCAACGCGACACGTTTGATCATGCCGCCAGACAATTCGGACGGCATCAATAACCCAGCTTTCTCGCTCAATCCAACCATCGTGAGCTTCATTCGCACCAAATGATCGATGAGTTCCTCATCGAATACACGGAATTCGCGCAAAGGGAATGCGATGTTTTCGAACACGCTCAGAGCGCTGAACAAAGCCCCACCTTGAAAAAGCACACCACAACGGTTGCGGAGCTGTTGATGGCGACTGACCGGAATCTCTTGTAGACACTCACCGAAAAGATAGACTTTGCCACGGGACGGCTCCTGAAGCCCAATCATCTCACGCAGCAAGACCGTTTTTCCGCTTCCTGAACCGCCGACCAAACCGAAAATTTCCCCCTTATCCAGAGACAGGCTGATGTCCTGGTGAACCACGTTTTTCCCGAAGCAGGTCCATATCCCTTCCATTCGGATGACGGGATCGTTCTTATCGTTCTCCATTACAAACCGATGTTGCGGAAAAGGATCGCAAAAACGGCGTCGATCAAGATAACCAAGGTTATCGATGCGACCACCGAGCGCGTTGTTTCATTACCCAGACTTTCAGTGTTTGGCTCTATGCGCAGGCCAAAATGGCAAGCCAGGACGGCGATAAACAACCCGAATACCGCTCCCTTCCCGAATCCAATCGCGAAATTGGCTACCGGCACCGCATCGGGCAATTTCGTAACGAATTGATAGTAGCCCACCCCCAGTTCGAAATGAGCGGCGATGGACCCGCCGAGCAATGCGATCGCATCAGTCCAGACGACCAGGAGAGGAAGCGCGATCGCCAATGCGACGACCTTTGGAAAAACGAGGCGTAGCGAACGGGAAATACCGAGCGCTTCGAGCGCATCCAATTCCTGAGTGACTCGCATCACTCCGATACGCGCGGTCATGGCCGATCCCGAGCGCCCAGCCACGAGGATGGCCGCAAGCAGCGGACCGAGTTCCCGAATGATGCTCAATCCGAGGATGTTGACGATATAGATTTGCGCGCCGAAGGCTTGCAATTGCAGGGATGAGAGATAGCTGACCACGATGCCTATGAGAAAACCAACCAGGGCGGTAATGCCCAAGGCGCGCCCGCCGGTTTCGTGAATCGCGGCCGAAATCTCCCGCCAGGGTACATCGCTCGGATGACGCAGCAGATGCCCCACATCCAATATCAGTTGTCCAAGAATCGAAACGAGCGACGTCAAATGGTCCGTCCCGGCGGAAACAAGGCCGCGGATGCGCTCGCCGACCGGCTTTGGTTGTCGAACAATCGGCTCGAAGGGTCTTGCCGACCATTGCTGCAAGCGACTGAACGTCGATGCCTGTTCGGGCCGCACTTGGAGCTTGTCGGGAAGACGTTCACCCCAGGCTCGCCAAAGCAAAAAAGCCCCAGCGCTGTCCAGGGCGGCGACATCGCGGATATCCCACTCCCAAGTTTCGTCGCGGGCATAGGCTTTTAGCTGCTCGCGAAGGCTGCGGCTATCTGTCGACAGGCCTCGCAGATTCCAGCCGCCTTTCAGCCTGAGGATACGACGATCCGATACCGTTATTTTTTCGATAGACGGCGTGAATCCCTGATCAGGCGACCGCTGCTGTGCCATAACGGATATTCAATCGCCTTTGGAGGCCGCAGACAAGGCAGCGGCATCCATAGACAACGAGCCTAGGACAGTCAGCGTCGTCAGTGCCCAACTGATTGGGCTGACCTGTCGCCGAAAACCCGCATCAAAATGGCAATGATGACGAGCGTCGCGAGATAGAACAGGATTTGTACGCCATCCGGACGGGAAACGTAACCGACCAGCGTATGAAGAACCTGTCCGATCAAGCTGTCTTCCGACAGCCAATTCGAGGTATTCCATACCTCGCGGCCTAGGGGAGGAAGCAGATCGGCCTGCACTAAATAGGCCGCTCCTTGCGAAGCCAAACCGGCAGCCAGGAACAAGATGAGCCAACTGGTAACCTTGAATAGATGACGCGTGGGAATACGCAGCAAACCGTAATACATCGCCAAGCCCACGCCGGTACCGAGCAAAATACCGATCATTCCGCCTGTCACCATCGAAGCGGTCTGGTTTTCACCAGCCGAGGCAATCCCATACAAGAAGAGGACGACTTCCGAACCTTCCCGCAACACCGCAAGCCCCACTACGATCGCCAGAGCATAGAGCGGTCGCTCGCCCGACAACACGGCTTTACCTACGCGAGTCATCTCCTGTGCAAGCGCACGCCCGTGACGCTGCATCCAGATGTTATGCCAACCGAGCATCGCAACCGCCGTGAACAAGACGAATGCATTGAAAAGCTCCTGTCCGATACCCGACGCCGCCTCCGCAAGCGTTTCAGCGAAAGCCGCAACGACGCAGGCGGCGAAGATACCGCCTCCGACACCTCCCCAGACCCACCACTCGCGACCGGCGACGCCGCGGCTGGCTGCCATAACGACGCTAATCACGAGCGCTGCCTCGATGACCTCGCGAAAAACGATGATTGCAGTGGCTAACATGTTGAGTTCAGTGGTGTGCTATTTTGCAATGATCCGTCCCTTGGCGGTTTCTTCGTGAAACTCGCCAAAGAAATCATAAGTGCCAGGATCGAGTGGCCCGATCGAAAGGGTTATCTGGCTTTTGCCCGGGATGATTTTTTCTCTTTTCAACGAATGGCTCTCGAATTCCTCTGGAGTCGGGTCCTCGTTTTTTACGACCAGCTTGATCTTCTGGCCTGCAGGTACCTCGAGCTCCGCCGGTTCAAAACGATGCTCTCTAATGACCAGCGTATAAGTCTCCGCGGCCAAAACGGAACCGCCGATCATCAAGAGCATGCTCAATACAATAAGCCGGCCGGAGTAAAGCCTCTTGTGCATGGTATTCGGTCCTCTCAAATTCGACTTTAGGTAACCGTGCAACATTCACGGTTTTTCGGAAAGCTAAATGATAATTTTTCTCAGTTGATTAGGCAAACCGGCTAATGCGACTCAACACCCGCTCGGACGGACAAAGCCTGATAACTGAGAGGATGGCGAAAGTGTTTGCCTGACACGGCCAACAACTTTCCTTGCTCTTATCAAGAAACCGTGGTAGGTAGGTCATCGTCGGCGAACGCCAGATTCCAGCACATTTCGAGATCACCCTATGCCCCGCTATATCGCCGTCATCGATCAAGGTACCAGCAGCACCCGATGCATGATTTTCGATCAGACCGGCCAGGCAGTTTCTTTGGCACAAGCCGAGCACCGCCAGTTTTATCCGAAACCCGGCTGGATAGAGCACGATCCGCTGGAAATCTGGCGCAATACTCAGACAGTGGCGACAGAGGCCATGCAAAAAGCGGAAATCAACACGGATGAAATCGCGGCGCTCGGTGTAACCAACCAACGTGAAACAGTCGTGCTCTGGGACAAGAACACCGGGAATCCGGTTTATCCCGCCATCGTTTGGCAAGACACGCGCAGTGCGGAGATTTGCGAGCGGCTATCCATCGAAGTCGGTCCGGATCGATTCCGCACGATCACCGGGCTGCCTATCGCGACTTATTTTTCCGGGCCCAAACTCCAATGGCTGTTGGATCACGTAGACGGGCTCAGAGCGCGCGCCTATCGCGGCGAGTTGCTGTGCGGCACGATCGATTCCTGGCTGGTTTGGAACCTGACCGGCGGCAAGGATGGCGGTATCCATATTACCGATGTGACCAACGCCTCGCGCACGCTGCTGATGAATCTCGAAACCCTCGCCTGGGACGACCGACTCCTCGCCGCCATGAACATACCTGCGTCCGTCCTGCCCGCGATTCATTCGTCCTCCGAGGTTTACGGGATCGCCAAAGGGATCTTCGCTGAGGTCCCAGTCGCGGGGATTCTGGGCGATCAGCAGGCTGCTCTATTCGGGCAAACCTGCTTCTCCGCCGGGGATGCCAAGAACACCTATGGCACGGGAGCCTTCTTGCTACTGAACACTGGCCCCAAACCTGTGCAATCCCATCATGGGCTTATCACGACGGTCGCGTATCGACTCGGCGATGGCCCTTCGGTCTTCGCGCTCGAAGGTTCGATAGCCATCGCCGGAGCCTTGGTTCAGTGGCTCAGGGATAATTTGGGACTCATTCGCACGTCCACCGAGGTCGAATCGCTTGCCAATACCGTCGAGGACAACGGAGGCATGTATATCGTCCCCGCTTTCTCAGGTCTGTTTGCGCCGTACTGGCGCGCCGACGCGCGCGGAGTCGTGGTCGGACTGACCCGTTATATCAACAAAGGCCACTTCGCCCGCGCCGCCCTGGAAGCTACTGCCTATCAAACCCGCGACATCGTAGACGCAATGTGCCGGGAAACCGGCCTGCAGCTCGATGCACTCAAGGTCGATGGCGGCATGGTCGTCAACGAACTCCTCATGCAATTTCAGTCCGATATCCTAGGGATCCCCATCATTCGTCCCGCTTTGGCGGAAACGACCGCGCTCGGAGCCGCTTACGCGGCCGGTCTCGCCGTCGGCTTTTGGAAGGACATCGATGAGATCCGCGATCTGTGGCAAAAGGACAAGGAATGGCATCCCAAAATGGCGGCGGCGAACCGGGAGCGGCTCTATGCCGGGTGGACCAAGGCGGTCACGCGAAGCTTAGGCTGGATCGATTAGAGCGTTTTCTTCTTCGTTGATTCGATCCGCCTGCTCGGACCGGCTTCGAGAATCGACGAGAACTTCAAGGTTCCCCGCCCGTTCATCTTCGGTACAGCTTGCGTTCAGCCACGGTTCAGGGAGCTACACGGATACTGATCGCGCTTTCGGGCTGCGCTTCCAGCGGATATCACAACCGCGGCCCGAATTCTTACAACAAGACGCTGACCGGCGCGGCTATCGGAGCGGCCGGCGGTGCGTTACTCGGGTACGCCGCCGACGACAGCGCAAGCGGTGCACTCGTAGGCGGCACGGTTGGAGCCGTGGTCGGCGGAGCGACCGGCTATTACCTCGATCAAAAGAATAAGCGCGAGGCAGGTCACAACCGCGGCCACCACTCCGCCCCTCACCGGCAGCCCCGTACCTACCCCTACCGGAACTGAATGGCTCACGCCGATTCCATTAACCCGATTGCACCGGACAACGCCAAGTCTGCCGAAAATCGTCCATGAAGCCGCAAGCGGTCCCTAGTTACAATGGGACCGCTCGCGCGCTCTAAACCACGAGCCCGGAGGCTCGCTTTTTTTCTATTCCTGATAAATGACTTTCGGTTCGAAGTAAGCAGCTGGGTATCGCGGATCCGGCTGCGGGCTCTCTTCCGGGGCCCGTACGATCACTTCCGGCTCGAAATAAGCGGCCGGATACTTCGGATCCCGCTGCGGGCTTTCTGCCGCGGATCCCCCGCTCCCTGCCTCTCCGGGCGCCGAAATGATCACTTTTGGCTCAAAATCGTAGGCTGGATACCGTTCATCGTCCCCAGCCAGACAGACCGACGATAACGCTAATAAAAATCCGCCGAATAAAATTGCATTTTTCACGATGTTCACCCCTGTGCGATCAGGCTTACCTCATCTCACAACAACTGATCGAGTCTCGCTCAATAAAGTTTCCCAGCCTCTTCACTCTCGCCGTCGGCGAAGTTTACGCGCCGTCAGCAATCGGTGGGAACGAACCAATAGAATGCCTCAAAATGCCAAAAAAGCCACATCTTGGTGCAGATCCCGGTTTGAGACGCCTCTCTTGCGGGAAGAGAGAGCGTTTTCATCCTCAATATTGTGCCGAATTCTGGAGCGAGCCCCGTATGAGGTAATGGTATGAATCGTGCTTAATAATTAGCAAGCATGATTTTCGACCGGTAACGTTTTCTTAAAAGTGGACCGACCAAGACCTGTCGGAAGTTACCTTCGGCGTCGTTCTGTGAGGGCTGTCTATGAAAACATCCGCGAGCACATTATTGGAACACTGCCTAACTGTTTTCCTGTTGTGGGGATGCGGCTGGAAACGACGAAGGGCGTCGAGCAGCGAAAACGCTGGATCCGAGTGGCAGGACCCGCTGACCGGGCTGTGGTACGGCGAACGAAATGCCATGGTACTGCTGAAGGCCTATGCGCTGGCGGAGTACGGACAGGCCAAGCTGAACACGCGCCGCTATCGGACCCTATTTCTGATTCCCCATTACCTCCTCCTCTCCTATAAGCTGCTTGCGAAGGCAGCTTTATTTTTTCCGGACGGTGCCAGCTTAGAGCCTGTCACAAGTCCCCGCGGCGCAGCTCGGAACAAGCAACCTACCGAGAAAGGCTCTTACAGATGTTCCACCCTTCGTCGCCGAGCCGAACTCGGCCTTTCACGCCGTATTCGTATGATTCAAACAGCCCTGCAAAAATAATTTGACCGCCTGCCGGGTCCAACGCTCGACTTCTTCCTCGGTCGGAGCACTTTCGAGACCTAGCTGTTGTCGCTGAAAGCGCTCACCGCGAAGGGCGTTTACGAACTGGCCGGCCAAAAAAGCCGGATCTATGGCTTTCACATGTCCCGCTTGCTGATGCATCGTAAAAAATTTCGCAAGCCTGCTCAGAGTTCGCTGCGGCCCTTGCTCGTAAAATTCAGCGGCCAGCTCCGGAAATTGGTGAGCTTCGGCGATCAGTTGCGCCCGCAGGCGAATGATTTCCGGGCGGGTAATCCGAAACAGGAAATGTTTTCCAAACCCGACCAGGGTTTCTTCCAGGGGTCTTGCCAGTGCCTGGTCCAAGGGCAGCGTGGCCACCAATAGATCGCTATAGTGGCGGATGACAGCTCCGAATAGGTCCGCTTTACCGCCGAAGTACCGGTAAATGGTGCGAAGAGACACGCGAGCTTCGCGAGCAATCGTTTCCAGGCTTACGTTGCCATATCCTCTTTCCACGAAAAGCCGAAGAGCGTGATCGAGAAGCTGATTCTGGCGGATCGTAATTTCTCCCTTTCTCGGGCGGCCTATTCGATTCATTATCGTTACTATTTTTGTAGATCGATGGACATAGCCATCCAGTTTAGCGAGAATAATGAAAAGATATCTTACCTTTTCTTTTTGTACCGTGTCGCCACCCCGGCCGTTCCCGCTTGATTAGCAAAACTTATGCGAGCTTCGTTTTCGGGCGTTGAAGGCTGCTGTTTATCACATCCATTTTTAGTCCTCGATTTCTAATGTTTCCCGACAATACGTTTCGCCGCATCACGCTATGGCTAGGTCTCTTCGCTGTGCTCGCCGCGCTGCTCATTGGCTGCGGCGGCCAATCGGATGCCCCCGCGGCCGAAGCCGAGGCGCCGCCAGTTAAAGTCAAAGTCGCCCAGCCGCTGCAAAAGGAAGTCTTGGAGTGGGACGAATACACGGGGCGAATCGAAGCGATGGAAACCGTGGAAGTGCGTGCGAGAATCGACGGCTACCTGGACAAAGTCAACTTCAAGGCCGGCGACAAGGTAAAAAAGGGCGATCTATTGTTTGTCATCGATCCCCGCCCATACCAAGCCGAACTGAAGCGTGCGGAAGGAGAACTCGAGCGCGCTCGGGCACGCCTCGAATTGGCTAAGAACGACTTACAGCGGGCGGAACATCTCAGGCGAGCCAAAGCCATCTCCGAAGAAGAATACGACGCCCGAAGCAAAGGCCAACGCGAGGCTGCGGCCGCCGTTCGGGCGGCAGAAGCGGCAGCGCAGATGGCCAGGCTGAATCTAGAATTCACCGAAATAAGAGCACCGATCAGCGGCCGTATCGGACGCGAGTTCGTCACTCAGGGAAACCTGGTGAGCGGCGGCGGGGCCGGGACTCTGCTGACGATCATCGTATCCGTCGATCCGGTTTACGTATACGTGGACGTGGACGAACGGGCGGTCCTGAAGTACAGGCGCTTGGCGGAAGCCGGGAAGCGGACCAGCGCCCGCGAAACTCGCATTACCGCGAAGTTGGCCCTTATCGATGAATCCGACTTTCCGCATGAAGGCTATATCGATTACATCGACCCGCGCATGGATCCCAGCACGGGCACTTTGCGCGCCAGAGCGGTTTTCAGTAATCCGAACGAATTCTTGAGCCCCGGATTCTTCGCCAGGCTTCGCGTGCCGGGAAGCGCGCCCTATCAAGGTCTGCTGGTTCCGGACAGAGCCGTCGGAACCGACCAGGGGCAGAAGTTTGTCTGGGTTGCGAAAGACGACGGCTCGGTCGAATACCGTCGGATCGTGCCCGGTACCGTAACGGGTCAGATGCGAGTGATCTCGGAAGGATTGCAGCCCGACGACTGGGTGGTCATCGAAGGCGTTCACAAGCTAAGTCCCGGCACCCGAATCGAAGCGGAGCGAATCCCTCTCGCGGCAATCGACGGCAGTTCATCGTAGGCACGCCTCCGAATATGACGAGATTCACTCATTTTTTCATCGACCGTCCCATCTTCGCGTCGGTCCTTTCCATTCTCATCGTTCTGGTTGGCGGACTCGCGGCCTTTTCCCTATCCATCGCGCAATACCCTGAAATCGCGCCGCCCACCATCCAAGTCAGCGCAACCTACCCGGGTGCGAATGCCCAGGTGTTGGCCGAAACGGTGGCGACGCCCATCGAGCAGGAGATCAACGGCGTTGAAGATATGTTGTACATGTCGTCCCAGTCCACCAACGAAGGGGTCATGCGCCTGACCATCACGTTCAAGCCGGGAACCGATCTCGATAAGTCGCAAGTACTGGTACAGAACCGGCTGGCTCTGGCCGAGCCGAAACTGCCGGAAGAAGTGCGCCGACAGGGGATTACCGTACGTAAGCGCAGCCCCGATCTGAGCCTGGTGGTGAATTTGATTTCGCCCGACGGCCGCTACGATTCCGTTTATCTCAGCAATTACGCTCTGCTGCAGATCCGGGATGTGCTCGCCCGGCTGCCCGGCGTCGGCGACATCACCCTGTTCGGCGAACGGGAATACAGCATGAGGGTTTGGCTGGACCCGGAAAAGGTCGCGGCCCGCAACCTGACCGCGAGCGACGTGGTCCAGGCCATCCGCGAACAAAACGTCCAGGTAGCCGCTGGCGTAGTAGGGCAGCCACCCACACCCGGCGGTCTCGATTTCCAGCTCACCGTGACTACCATGGGGCGTTTGGCGGACGAATCTCAATTCGGCGACATCGTCATCAAGACCGGAAAGGACGGACAGGTCACACGACTCAAAGACGTCGCGAGAATCGAACTTGGAGCCAAGGACTACAGCTCGTCGCTCAAGCTCGACGGTATACCGACGGTTGGCATCGCCATTTTCCAGTTGCCGGGCTCCAACGCAATCGAAACCAAGAAGGCTGTAGTGGAAGCCATGGAAAGGCTCAAACAGCGCTTTCCAGAAGGGCTTGACTATCTCCTGGTCTATGACACGGTGGTATTCGTCACGCAGTCGATCGCCGCGGTCGTTCAGACCCTCTTCGAGGCCATCGTGCTGGTCGTGGTCGTGGTCATGGTGTTCCTTCAGAACTGGCGAGCCACGATCATCCCATTGCTGGCAGTACCCGTGTCCCTGGTCGGCACCTTCGCGGTAATGGCTGCCATGGGATTGTCGCTGAACACGCTTTCACTGTTCGGGCTGGTCCTTGCTATCGGTATCGTCGTGGACGACGCCATCGTCGTGGTCGAAAACGTGGAACGAAACATGGCGCTTGGCCTCAAGGCCCGGGAAGCGACCCGTCGGGCCATGGAAGAAGTCGTCGGTCCGATCATCGCGACTTCACTGGTCCTGGTCGCGGTTTTTGTGCCGACGGCCTTCATCACCGGCGTATCCGGTGCGTTTTACAAGCAGTTTGCCCTGACCATCTCGGTATCCACGATCATTTCCACGTTCAATTCGCTCACGCTCAGCCCGGCGCTCTGCGCCGTCCTTCTGGACCGTGCGCACGGGGATAGAGATTGGTTCACGCGCTTGATCGATCGCCTTTTTGGATGGTTTTTCCGCGGTTTCAATCGGTTCTTCAGCGCCTTCGGCGAAGGCTATTCCCGGCTGACCGCGCGGCTGATCCGCATCACGGGCATCGTCCTGGTGCTTTACGTGGCGCTCAATAGCCTGAATTTTCTCGCTTTCGCCAAAGTACCGACCGGATTCATCCCACAACAGGATCAGGGCTATCTCATTCTCTACGCGCAGCTCCCGGACGCCGCTTCGCTGGAGCGTACTGACGCGGTTATCGATCGCGCTACCAAAATCATTCTCGAGACCGAGGGTGTCGCGCACGTGAATGCCTATGCCGGATTTTCGCTTCTGTCCGGAGGCCGCCAGTCGAACGCCGGCACCCTATTCGCCCGCCTCGAGCCGTTCGAAAAGCGCGCAGGACATCCGGAGCTTTCGGCGGACTCCATCATCGCGAAACTGCGTGAAAAGCTTTCCGTGATCGAGGATGCCCACATCGCCGTGTTTTCGCCACCACCGGTCCGCGGCCTAAGTTCGGTGGGCGGCTTCAAGCTGCAGATCCAGGACCGCGCCAACGTCGGTCCCGAGGAATTGCAGCGCGTGACGAACGATATCATCGCCAAAGGCAACGAACAGCCCGGACTGGTTGGTCTATTCACGACCTTCCGGGCCAGCACGCCACAGATCTATGTGGACATAAACCGAACACAGGCCAAGTCTTACGACGTACCGCTGAGCAACGTCTTCCAGACGCTTCAGATTTATCTCGGCTCCCTATACGTCAACGATTTCAATCTGTTCGGCAGAACCTACCAGGTAACGGCACAAGCCGACTCGATGTTCAGACTGAAACCCTCGGATATCGTCAACCTTAAGACTCGCAACCTGAACGGCGACATGGTTCCCCTCGGCACCTTGGTCGATGTTCGCGAAACCGTCGGTCCCGACAAAGTGACCCATTACAATCTGTATCCATCGGCCGAAATCAACGGTAGTACCCAACCCGGTGTCAGTTCGGGCCAGGCCATCGCGATCATGGAAGAACTATTGAACCGAGAGCTTCCCCTGACGATCGGCTTTGAATGGACCGAACTCAGCCTACAGGAAATCCTGGCCGGCAATACCGCCAAGATCATATTTCCCCTGAGCGTGATTTTCGTATTCCTTGCACTGGCCGCGCAATACGAGAGCTGGTCGTTGCCGTTCGCCGTCATTCTTATCGTTCCCACCTGTCTCTTGAGCTCGATGGCCGGCGTCTGGCTCCGTGGCATGGACAACAATATCTTCACCCAGATCGGTTTCATCGTCCTGGTCGGACTGGCCAGCAAGAACGCGATTCTGATCGTCGAGTTCGCCCGCAAGCTCCAAGAGGGGGGCAAAGATCGTTATCAAGCCGCCATCGAAGCGGCGCGCCTGCGCCTTCGGCCGATCTTGATGACCTCCTTCGCTTTCATTCTCGGCGTTTTCCCGCTGGTCGTATCCACCGGCGCTGGCTCGGAAAACCGGCGCATACTCGGGACCGCCGTGTTCAGCGGTATGCTTGGGGTCACGTTGTTCGGGCTGTTACTGACACCGGTGTTCTACGTGGTCATACGACAGTGGGTCGAACGCCGTCAACGACCCTCTTCGGAATCGATCGATACCGAGACTCCCTCTACGCCGCATATCAACCCCTGATTCGCCAAGCCATGTCCAAACTTTGCACGGCCATTGAACGCGGGCGGTCAGCCCCAGACGATCGCTCTCTTGGCGCACCCTTGGGGCGCGCCTTCATGATCGTGTTTTCCGCGTTGGTTTCCGCCTGCGCGGTCGGTCCTGACTATCGGCAACCGGACGCTGCCCCGGGTGCACAGTTTGCCCATGCCGTGCTTCCCGAATTCAAACGGGACGGGATCGAGATCGCATGGTGGAAGCAATTCGACGATCCGGTGCTGTCGGAACTCATTGACCAGGCGGTGAGCAATAACCGAGGTCTCAAGGCAGCCGAAGCGAATCTCCGGGTCGCGCGTGCGCTCTATCTCGAGGCCGGGCTGGATCTCCTCCCCACGATCACCAGCCATGCCAATTACACGACGACGAAGCGAAGTTTCGACGCCATGAACCGCCGACAGTACGCACCGCGCGAGCTCGAACTCTTCAACGTCGGCTTCGATGCCTTCTGGGAAGTTGACTTTTTCGGCCGGATACGGCGCAGCGTCGAAGCCCGAGACGCCGAAGTCGCAGCCGCTGAAGCCGACCTGCGCGACCTATTGGTCAGCGTGATTGCGGAGGTGGCCCGCAATTATTTCGAATTGCGGGGTTTGCAGAATCAGCTGGACGTAGCCCAAAAAAACGCCGACAACCAGGCCGCCACTCTAGAACTGACCCAAGCTAGACTGGAAGCCGGACGAGGCACGGAACTGGATACCTCGCGCGCTAAAGCCCAACTCGACTCCACGTTGGCGACGATTCCGCCCCTTCAAAGTCGTATTCGGCAAACCATCCATCGCCTCGGCGTGCTAACTGGTCAACTTCCGGACAGCCTGTCCAGCCAGTTGTCCACGCCCGCGCCTATGCCCAAGATTCCCGAATCGATACGGATCGGTTCACCTTCGGAGCTCCTGCGGCGCCGCCCGGACATTCGCGTCGCCGAGCGTAATCTTGCTGCAGCGACCGCCCGAATAGGCGTCGCCACGGCCGATCTTTTCCCTAGGGTAACCTTCAACGGCACCATCGCCTTGGAGTCCCGCACGCTTTCCGGGCTCGGCGCTTCCGGTACCGAGGCTTTCTCGGTGGGACCACGCATCTCCTGGGCATTTCTCGATCTCGGACGCGTCCTAGCCCGCATCAAGGCAGCGGACGCCAGCGCGGAAGCGAGACTCGCGAATTATGAGCAAACCGTGCTGACGGCACTCGAAGAAACCGAAAACGCACTGGTCAATTACAATCGCGAGCGCACCCGTCTCGCCTTGTTGATGTCCGCGGCAGCCGCGAGCGAACACGCTCATCAGCTCGCGCACCTTCGTTTCGAAGACGGTATCGAAGATTTCCTCACCGTCCTGGATGCCGAACGCCGCCTGCTCCAAGATCAGGAGCAATTGGCGCAAAGCGAAACCGCCACGGCGACTGCTCTGATCGCCGTCTATAAAGCGCTGGGCGGAGGCTGGGAAGTTTACGCCCCGGACGAAAATGCCGTCGCATCGGTTCCGGCATCGACGCAACAGGCATCTTCTGTCAGCGTCGGGCCGACCGCGGTTCCGGACACACCCGCACGAAACACGAAATGAAGGACGAATGGGTTTACGAAGTCGACGAGGACGACCGAATCATCGGTCAGCGTACGCGCGCCGACGTTCACAGGCTAGGCTTGCGCCATCGGTCCGTGCACATCCTGGTGTTCAATCATCTCGAACAAATACTGCTGCAAAAACGTTCTCACAGTAAGGACATCAACCCGGGGCTTTGGGATACCTCCGCCGCCGGTCATGTCGACTGGGGAGAAAGCTACGACGAGTGCGCGTTGCGGGAGTTGGGAGAAGAACTTGGAATCGAGAGCCCTTCGCCTCCTAGATTCTTGTTCAAGTTGCCCGCTTCCGCAGAAACCGGATGGGAGTTCATCCAGGTTTATCGGGTCGTCCATTCCGGCACCCTGCGGCTCGATCCCAGGGAGATCGACGAGTGCCGGTGGTTCGACACGAATGAGCTGGACTCATGGGTACACGATTCGGGAATCGGGTTGACACCGTCGTTCCGGCTGATCTGGCTGCGCTATCGTAACCGTAGACCGTAGGATGGTCGTTCTCAGGTCCGATCCAGCCAGGTTCGGAGCTTTACGAGCGCCTGTCTCGTGGAGTTGAAGGCAAACTCTTCGGGCCGCACATCGTAAGGCGATACCAGCCTAAAATCGGCCACGTCGTCCGCTGCCCGCAGGGTGTCGATCTGCGGTGCATCGCAAACAAAGAACAGGTCCGTGATTTTGTACAGCACACCGCCGTAAAGGTAATCATTCGGCGCGCTGCTCAGATAGCGATAGTTGATGGCTTCGACATTCAACTCTTCCGCGATTTCCCGCCGCAGCGCGTCTTCCACTGTTTCGTCGAAATCGACGAACCCACCGGGCAGGTCGAGTTTGCCTTTTCCCGGATCCTTGGCGCGCACGCACAAAATGAGCTGATTTTGGTGGAATACGAACCCACCCACTGCCGTGCAGGTGTTGAAAAAGAACAGAAAACCGCAGCGCCCACATCTGATCGCACGCTGCTCGTGAATGCTCAAATATTCGCCGCCGCAACGGGGGCAAAAACGAAAGGCGTCGTACGGTCCGGGTCCGGGATCGGGATCAACGAATGAAAAGTCTTCCGAATTTTGCGTTTTCATGGTTTCGTCGAAAAAAATAAACGGGATCGTGCTTTACTTTAACTTTTTCTGCTACAGCGGAGTTCTTATCGAACAGGCACTAAGCGGGCGATTTTGCCGTCGTCGGTCGAAAAATAAAGAAACCCATCCGGTCCCTGCCTTACCTGACGAAAGTTCAGGTCGAGATCGTTCAGCAATTCTTCCTGCTTCACGATCTTATTGTTGGCGTCTATCACCAGTCGACGAAGGTGCTGACCACTCAAATTGGCCACGAACAGATTACCCTTCCATCTTGGGAAGACGTCACCGAAATAGAACCCGATTCCGGATGGGGAAATGGACGGTACGTAATACGCGACCGGCTGCTCCATTCCCGGCTTTTCAGTACCTTCCCCGATCTTCGGCCCCCAATATTCGCGGCCATAGGTAATCACCGGCCAACCGTAGTTCGCTCCCGGGCGGATGAGGTTAATTTCGTCACCGCCGCGGGGCCCGAATTCGCTCTCCCACAACTCGCCTGTCACCGGATGCCGGGCCAACCCTTGTGGATTGCGGTGGCCGTAGCTCCAAATCTCGGGCTTGGCGTCCGGGTTGTTCGCAAACGGATTGTCGGGCGGTACGCTGCCGTCCTCGTTCAGACGCAGAATTTTGCCGTTGTGGTAGCGTAGATCCTGCGCCTTATGCCGCTCGTTCCTGTCTCCGACCGAAATGAAAAGCCGGCCTGAGCCGTCGAATTCGATCCGCGAACCGAAGTGGATATTATTCCCATTGGGCTCCCAGGCGCTGAAAAGCTTCCGGTAATCTTTCAGCTCGAGTCCTTCCAACCGACCGCGGCCGAGGGCCGTGGTCATTCCGGCATCCACTTTTTCAGAATAGGTCAGGTAAATCCAGCCGTTCTTGTCGAAATCGGGATGGACCCTTACGTCCAGCAGTCCGCCTTGTCCGGCCTGAACCACAGGCGGTGCCCCCTGAATGGTTTGCACCGATCGGGTATTCGGATCGAGAATACGCAACTGCCCGTCTCGTTCCGTGAACACGATCCGTCTGTCGGGGAGAAAATCGAATCCCCAGACCACGTCTTCCTGCTGGGCGATGACTTCCACCGAAAACGGCTGCCCTTCGGACTCATACGCGCCTTCGGAAGACCGAAACGCAACGATTCCCAAGGCAATAATCGCCAAAAGGAACCCTGCGCGAATCCCGATACTCCTCATCTTGCCGGCTTCAAGTTTCACAACTCCTCCCTTGGAATGTCTGATCCAAACCGCGATTTCGTCCCTTTCGGCAGACTATGATTCCTCGTTACTTGAATCCAAGGTAACGGAAGCTGTCCGTCCGCTTAAAGATTAAGTGCAACAAGACGCTCAGTTGAAGTCAAAGCCGCCGCCAGGTGGTGCCGTCGGCTGTATCCTCCAGTATGATGCCCTGCTCTTTGAGCTCATTCCGAATGCGATCGGCGGTAGCCCAGTCTTTCTTCTTGCGTGCTTCTAAGCGCTCTTGAATTTTTTGCTCGATACGCTCGTCACTCCAAATAATCTCAGCATCGAACTCGGCACCCGTTTTTGTTTGAAGCCTTAGCGCTCCAGGTCCGGACTTCAGAAATTCTTCCGGGTCGGTCTGTAACAGGCCGAGTATTTCACCGAGTCGTTTGAGCGTACCGGCTAAGTTTTCCGCTTCATCTCGACTTGCATTCCTCGCCCGATTGACTTCTCTTGCCAGCTCGAACAATACGGCGATCGCTTCGGGCGTATTGAAATCGTCGTTCATCGCCTCTTCGAAACGGCTAATAAACGCTTTATTTCGATCGCCTTCCGAAACCGGTACATCGCTGCGGATTCCGCGCAGAGCGGTATAAAGCCGGGTCAGCGCAGCATTCGCTTCGTCGAGATTTTCGTCCGAGTAGTTGAGCGGGCTTCGGTAATGGCTGTTGAGAATGAAAAACCGCACTACTTCCGGGCGATAACGGGCTAGAACCTCGCGGACCGTAAAGAAATTGCCCAAGGATTTGGACATCTTCTCCTCGTTCACCCGCACGAACCCGTTGTGCATCCAAACGTTGACGAACTTTTCGCCAGTCGCCCCTTCCGATTGCGCGATCTCGTTTTCATGGTGAGGAAATTGCAAATCCATGCCGCCACCGTGGATGTCGAAGTGATGTCCGAGGCAACGGGTGGACATGGCCGAACACTCAATGTGCCAACCGGGACGCCCCTTGCCCCAAGGGGAATCCCAAGCCGGCTCTCCCGGCTTCGCCATCTTCCACAGCACGAAATCCAGGGGATCGCGCTTGGCCTCCTCGATTTCCACCCGCTCGCCCGCCCGGAGATCTTCGATGTTCTTACCGGATAAACGACCGTAACCTTCAAATTTCGACACCGCGTAGAAAACGTCGCCGTTGTCGCCGATATAGGCATAGCCGCGATCGATCAAGGACTGAATCATGGCCACCATATCGTCGATGGATTCCGTTGCGCGCGGTTCGATATCCGGTGGTAGCACACCCAACGCGCGTTCATCTTCGTGCATCGCGTCGATGAACCTGGCGGTCAGCGCTGCGATGGATTCTCCATTCTCGTTGGCGCGCTTAATGATCTTGTCGTCGATGTCGGTGATATTCCGAACGTACGTGACCTCATATCCAAGATAGCGCAAATAGCGCACGACCATATCGAATACCACCATGACGCGGGCGTGCCCTAGATGGCAGTAGTCGTACACGGTCATCCCGCACACATAGAGCCGGACCTTGCCCGGTTCGATGGGGGTAAAGACTTCCTTGCGGCCGGTCAGGCTGTTGTAGATCTTCAGCATCATTCGGACTCGTAGGTAAATTCCGCCAAGCGTCGATGCAGCCGGTGCGGATCCAGTAAGCGGTAAATCGTTCCGAGCTCCGGCCCGTCCAGGCGCCCGGTCAAGGCGGCGCGAAGCGGCATGAACAACGCCTTGCCTTTGACTCCAGTCCGAGCTTTCAGCTCGCGCATGAAGACGTCGAACTCGCCTTGAGCCGCGTTGGCCGCATCGATGGCCGAAAGGTAATAGGATTCTCCCGCTTGTGCGGCAGTTTCAGCGGCATCCGGATCGAGCTGCAGCTCGTCCGTGAACAAGATGCGTGCCCAGCGGTCGGCCTGGTCCGGGAAAACGCAATTGCTACGCACGATTTCGATGAATGCCGCAAGATGTTCGTTCGGAACGATGGCCGCGGTCTCCTTGCGCAGCCATCCCCTGAGCGTCTCGTCGTCGGCCGATCGGACCACCATCTGCTGCCAATGATCCAGATGGACGATGTCAAACCGTGCAGGCGATTTGCCGAGGCGCGATAGATCGAAGTTTGCCTTGAGCGCTTTGAAATCCATCAGCTCGTCACTGTCATAGTGATGCCCTAGTCGGGCCAGCATGTTCAACAGCGCGCTCGGAAAATAACCTTCCTCACGCAACTGTTTCAGGCTGCGGCTGCCGTTGCGCTTGGACAGGGGCGCTCCGTCATTGCCTAGAATCAGCGAAATATGGGCATACTGCGGTATCGGCAAGCCGAGCGCCGAAAGAACCAACATTTGCCGGGGCGTGTTGGCGAGATGGTCTTCACCCCGCAACACATGCGTCACGCCCATCAGAGCATCGTCGATGGCGTTACAGAAGAAAAACGCCGCGCTCCCGTCGGCCCGGCGGATGATGAAGTCGCCGATGTCGTCGGTAGCGAATTTCTGCGGTCCACGCACGAGATCCTCGAATTCCACCGTTTCGTTTTTCGGCACTCGAAAGCGCAAGGTAGGCCGAAGCCCTTCATCGAACTTGCGTTTCACCTCGGCCGCCGTAAGATGAGAACACTTGCCCGTGTAACGCGGCGGCTGCCCCGAACTCAGTTGAATCTTGCGCGAAATCTCCAATTCTCGGGGCGAGCAAAAACAGTAATAGGCACGGCCCTGCTGCTCCAATTGCTCGTAATAACGCTGATAAATCGCGCCGCGGCAGGATTGAAAGTATCGTTCGTCCGGCTCCGCATTTTTGGGACCTTCGTCCCAATTCACACCCAACCAGCGCAAATCAGCGATCAGTTCCTCCACGAACTCGCTGCGGCTCCGCTCCTTATCGGTATCCTCAATACGAAGCAAGAAACGATCTCCAAACAATGCACTGAACAATGCCGTACGGGCATTGCCGAGGTGCATGAGACCGGTCGGACTGGGAGCGAAGCGAGTTTTGGTCGAGGTCATATCTAGGAAAGAATGGGGGGATGAATCGGCAAGCTTTTTGCCAAAAAGACAATTTAGAGCATGGCGTAACCTCCCGCAACCCTATGAAAGTTTCGCCCGGAAAACCGTTGCTTTTTGTTGACAAAGGTGTCACTGCTCTTGAACGCCCGTTTGCACGAATATCGCATGGTAAGCTTACCTTGGCCCAATTTTTCATTTATAGTATCGAGTCAAAACAACTAGGAAACTCAGGCATTCGGCTAATCGAGCCTCAAAACTCGCGGCCTTGCCTGACAAAACGAGCATCCGAACATGCATATCCTCAGTCTGATTCTTTGGACGCCTGTTGTCGGCGCCTTGGCCATTTTGGCTTTACCTGCACGGCAAATCCGCTTAATTCGGGCGGCGGCCTTGGGTTCATCGGCTGCCGTTCTGATGTTGACCATCTGGCTTCTGTGTCAGTTCGACACATCCTCTTCAGCGATCCAATTTGCCGAGAGCCGTCTTTGGAACGCTGAATTAGGAAGTTACTACGCCCTCGGGGTTGACGGTTTTTCCCTGCCCATGGTCGTACTGTCGGCCCTCCTGTGTCTGGTGGCGGTGCTGGCCTCGGAGAGCGTGAGCGCGCGGGTCAAGGGATACCATTTCTGGCTGCTGGCCCTCGAGTTCGGCATGATCGGCGTCTTTCTCGCCCAGGACTGGGCTTTGTTCTATGTGTTTTGGGAGTTGACGCTGATCCCGCTCTTTTTCCTCATCGACCAATGGGGCGGAGAACGCAAGCATACGGCTAGCCTCAATTTCGTCCTGTACACCATGGGTGGATCGGTGTTCATGCTGGTGAGCCTATTGATGATTTTCACCGCATCTTCCGAACACTCCACGACCATGGAGTCTATGCTGGCCACCGCGCGGAGCCTGCCCCGTGAGCAACAAATTTGGATTTTCCTGGGCTTTTTGATCGGGTTCGGCGCAAAAATGCCGGTGTTTCCTATCCACGGCTGGCTGCCTCTTGCGCATGTGGAAGCGCCCAGTCCGGTGAGTATTCTGTTGTCCGGCGCGCTTCTCAAAATGGGCGCCTATGGCCTGCTCAAAGCAACCGGCATGTTGCCGGAGGCGGCTCAGGCGCTCCAACCCCTGCTCGCCGGCTTGGCCTTGGTCAGCCTCGTATACGGAGCGTTACTCGCCTGGCGGCAGACCGATCTCAAGGCCATGATCGCCTATTCCTCTATTAGTCACATGGGTGTCGTGCTGATCGGCATTGCGGCGCTCAATCAAGCCGGGTTGCTAGGCGCCGTGTTGCAGATGACCGCCCACGGTCTCATTGCCGGTGCGCTATTCCTATTGATCGGTCTTCTCTACGAGCGCACCCATACCCGGGAAATCACGGATTACAGTTCCCTGGTGCAAGTGACCCCGCGCTTCGCCTTCTTTACGACCCTGGCCCTACTCGCGTCCATGGGGTTGCCGGGCTCGGCAGGTTTCGTGGCAGAACTCCATGCCATCATCGGCGGGTTTCAGAGTTTCGGATGGATCATGCTCTTTGCGAGCGTCGGTGTACTCATAGGCGCGTCCTACGCCATCCGAACTGCCGCCAGGCTGTTTACGGGTCCAATGCGGCCGGAAATGCAAAATGTCCACGATCTGCGCAGCCACGAGCTCGTCGCCGCCGGAGTTTTGGCAGCAGGTATCATGGCACTGGGACTCATGCCAGGTCCGATGGTGTCGTTGACAGACGCCTCCGTCAATCAACTCAGCATGGTTTTCAATGACAAGAATTACTGAGGAACCTAGAGTGCTATCGCCCAAATCGAAAGCTACAAGGCCCGACATCCGCCGGCGGTTGCAGGAGGCGGTGGACCACCTCGATCATATCTTGCCGGGACAGGCGCCGATCATGAACTTCGTGCATCACAATACGCTGCACGGTTTTCAGCATCTGCCATTTCAAGAGGCCCTAGAAGCCGTCGAACAACTGACCGGCATCAGAGGCTACTTGCCTGAAGAAGAATTCCGGAAGTTCTACTCCCAGGGCCGGATTCTCGATGAGGATCTGGCCGCCGCCTTCGCCGAGTCACCGCAACTCAAAGGTGACGAAGTGCTGCTTCGAGTCGGCGATCGAACGATCCTTCGGAAGGATGTTTATCGCATCGCCATGGTCTACGGCGTGGACGCCGTCACGCCGAGCCAGTTGAATTGGCTGATCGAGGAAATGGGGGTACTCGACCGGTTTCAAAGCGATATCCCGCCCGATGCACGCCGCCTCCTCATGGACTCGGTCAAACGTGTGACGGGAAATTCGGAGGCGCTACAGGAAAGTACACTGATCCGTGAGTTGTGGAATGCCACCTTACGAGTTCTCGGATTGGACCAGACCGCACCTCACCCTGAAGACTTAACCGATCTCACCGTCCGTCAAGCCGAAAGCTTGTTGAGCGAATCCGGACTATCATCCACAGGCGCTAAGTCCAGTACCACTCTCGCGCGGCAAAAAATGAAAGCGGAGGCCCGCGCGCTCTCCGATACACTCTTCGCCGACGTCGGCCACGGCATTTCGCTGCGCGGGTTGCTCCTGACGTTAACCGGACGGGATGTGCTCGACACGGTCCGACCGATACTGATCCGTTTTTGTGCCTCCCATTTGGACGAGGGGCTTGCGGCTTGGCATGCGGCCGACCGCTCGGAAGGACTGTACTCGGCATGGCGTCGTTCAGCGCCTTATGATTTCTCACTCGGTCTCAGCGATTTTCCGGATTGGCGGGAAGTCGTATCGGCTTTGCCGGAACTCGCCGTCGATGCGGTTCATGCGGAACTTGTGCGGATAGGCCTTCCAGAAGATCGCTGGGAGACCTATTTAGAGCGAATCGCTCTGGAAATTCCCGGCTGGTCGGGCATGATCAATTGGCGGCAGCATCATCCCGATTACGAGGCCAACCGGGAAGCGCCCGCCTCGCTCATGGATTATCTCGCCATTCGATTGGTCTTGGACCGAATCGTCATCGAAGGGCTTTGCCAGGAAACCTGGGGCATCGCGGGCACTTGGCCGTCCTTGCACGCCTATTTCGAACGAAATCCGCCCGAACTCCTCGTGCGCCATGCTCTGTTCAATGGCAATCTGCCCGAGTATCTGGCGGACGCGGCGCAGCAATTGGTCGCCGAATCGCGCCCCGGAAACTTCGATCGTGACCGTTGGTGGTCGGTTGCGGACATGATCTCGACCTGGAAGCACAGCTCGCTGGCGGAGAAACCCCACCGGCTGACCATTCACGACAGCGGCTGGCGTTTGTTCCGCTTGGCTCAGCATCTGGGCCTTTCGGGTCATGACGTCGGTTCGCTTTCGTTGCAGTCCTGTGAAGCCCTACTCGCCGCGGCGAGCGAATTGTCCTCGTCCACGCGTGGTTTTATCTGGCTCACCGCGTATGAGAGACGTTATCGCGAACGACTGTTCAACGCGCTGGTTAACAATCGCAAGCTGAAACCTTCGAAGCCACAAGACAAACGTCCGACGGCACAGGTCGTTTTCTGCATGGACGAGCGAGAAGAAGCGTTCCGCCGCCATCTGGAAGAACTCGATCCCAGTATCGAAACACTGGGAACCGCCGGTTTCTTCGGTATCGCCATGTACTGGCGCGGCTTGCACGATGAAAAGCCCATTCCCCTTTGCCCCGTGGTGGTGACGCCCAATCACGAGGTGAGAGAAGCGGTCCGCCCGAGCTACGAGAGCATCTCCCGGCATGGCGATCGGACACGCCATCTTCTGCACCGCTTCGAACAGATTTTTCACTCCGAGCTGCGGCGCAATCTTCTGTCTTCGGCTGTGCTGACCGATCTGCTCGCCCCTTTCATGATGGCGGTACTGTCCGGCATCGTATGGGCGCCCTACGCTTTCAAGAAACTGGTCGGAAGGCTTTTTAATAAGCTGTTGCCCACCGTACCCACATATCCCGAGATCACCGCTTCCTCCAAGTCCAAGAGCCACGAACATCCCCAGCTCGGATTTACGGATGAAGAACAAGCCGATCGCATCTTCGCCTTGTTGCGTTCGATCGGCCTGACCTCCGGCTTCGCACCTATAGTCGTTTGGGTCGGCCATGGCTCAACCAGCTTGAACAATCCACACGAAGCGGCCCACGACTGCGGTGCCTGCGGTGGAAAACGAGGCGGTCCTAACGCACGGGTAGCAGCCGCGATGGCGAATCGTCCCGAGGTGCGCGAGCTACTTCGGCAGAAAGGTATTGCCATTCCGGACGATACCTGGTTCGTCGGGGCTCAGCACGATACCTGCAACGAACTGTTGACTTGGTATGATCTGGAAGCCATTCCCGGTCGCTTCCAACCCGAATTCCACCGCCTCAAGCAAACGCTGGAAACCGCACGTGCATACTCTGCGCATGAGCGGTGTCGGCGCCTGGCAAACCTGACGTCGCCAGATTTTCCGCCGATGGCTGCCTTGAAGCATGTCGTCGAGAGATCCGCTGACTACAGCCAGGTCCGCCCCGAATACGGGCATGCCAGCAATGCCGCGGCCGTCATCGGCCGACGTTCCATCACCCGAGGGCTTTTTCTCGATCGTCGGGTCTTTCTGATTTCCTATGACCCTACCCAGGACTCCGTCGGCAGCACGCTCGAAAGTATTCTGCTGGCGGCTGCCCCGGTCGGAGCCGGCATCAATCTCGAATATTACTTTTCGACGGTGAACAATGATCGTTTCGGCTGTGGCACCAAAATACCGCACAACATCACCGGACTCTTCGGCGTCATGGAAGGAGCCTTCAGCGACCTTCGAACCGGGCTTCCGAAGCAGATGATCGAAATCCACGAAGCCATGCGACTGCAAATCGTCGTTGAGCACAGGACGGAAGTCTTGGCCGCGATTTACGAGCGTCAGCCCGCATTGCAGGAATTGATTGGCAACGGCTGGGTGCTGCTGTCCGCGATCGATCCGGATAGCGGGGAAATTTCGATGTTCGTTCCCGGCCGAGGCTTCGTGCCGTGGAACCAAGAGCTTGAGCCCTTGCCGGTCGTCGAACGGTCCACCGACTGGTATGTCGGCCACACGGAAGCGCTACCACCAGCATTGATTCAACAAACGTCTGCGGGTGTTTCTTATGCTTGATTGGCTGGTACTGCTGATTCCAGGATTGCCGATTTTGGCGGTCGCCGCTATCGGCATCGGCGTCATTTCCGGGCGTATCTCAGGAGAACCAGGAGAGCCCGTTACTAGAGCCCTCGTAATTGCTGCAACGCTGGCGTCTTTCGTCCTGGCAATAGCGGCCTTTTGTGCCCGGCAGGCGGGATTCGTTTCCGAACAGGTGCTCTTGGGTACCTGGCTGTCCAGCGGCAACTATGTCGTTAACGTCAGCTTTACACTGAATAACGTCACGCTGGGCCTGTCCGTCTTGTTCGCGTTGTTCTCGCTGATGGTGGCCAAATTTTCGGTGAATTACATGCACCGTGAAGCCGGTTTCCATCGTTTTTTCCTAGTCCTGTCTCTGTTCGCAGGTGCGATGCAATTATTGGTGCTGGGTGGGAACGCCGTACTCACATTCTTCGGTTGGGAACTGGCCGGCGTGTGCTCCTTTCTGCTCATCGCGTATTTTTACGACCGGCCGGTCGCTTCCGCGAATGCTACCTACGTATACGTAACCAACCGTATCGGCGATGCCGGTTTCATTTTGGGAATCGTCCTTGCCTTCGCTTGGACCGGAGGCGTCGAATGGCCGCAGATTGCCCAAAGCGCTGCAACTCTCGATCGTTTTCAAGCCAGTTTGATCGCGATCTGCTTTCTATTGGCGGCCGCGGTTAAATCGGCCCAAGTGCCTTTCTCGCCTTGGGTGGCCCGCGCCATGGAAGGTCCCACGCCGTCGAGCGCCATTTTCTATGGTGCCGTGATGATCCATGCCGGTGTTTTTCTGGTATTGCAACTGCAACCGCTTTTCGAAGCGGCACCTGCGGCCATGGCAATCATGGCGGCCATGGGTCTGGTAACAGCACTTTACGGTTTTGTGTCCGGGCTAACGCAGACCGACGTGAAGTCCGCATTAATTTTTTCAACCACTGCGCAGGTTGGCTTGATGTTTCTGGCGTGCGGCCTAGGGTGGTGGCAATTGGCAGCTTGGCATCTAGCGACACATGCCTTGTTGCGCGGATACCAGTTCCTGACGGCACCGTCGTTGTTGCATCACGCGGCGCATCATCCAACCCGGCCGGTTCCGGCCTTCGCCGGCCGTTTTCGCTGGCTTTACACAGCGTCGCTGCAGCGCTTCTGGCTCGATAATCTCGGCTATCAACTACTGGCCAAGCCGATCGCTCGCGTCGCCACCGATTTGAACGTTTTCGACCGCCGGGTCGTGGAGGAATTGGTCGGCTTGCCCGCACCTGCCATGCGGGGACTCTCCGCCCTTGCCGAACGGGAAGAACATCATCTCGGCGCCGGTTACCGTACCGACGGACGCCGCGTCGGCGGCCTGCCCGGCATCCTGACCGATCTCTTCGCTTCCGCCTTCCATTGGTTCGAGGAGCGCTTGGTCTTGCAAGGCGTCGGTATGGATCTCGTGACACTGGGGCGCCGTTTCGGCAGGCGGCTCAATCGCGTTGAATCCATCTTGGCTCAACCCCGCTATCTGATTCTCTTCGTCTTTTTCACTCTGTTAGCCACCGTATAAGAAATAAGAACCTATGGTCGCTGAAATCAACTGGGCGACACAGTCCGCCTTTCCTATCCTCAGCACGATGATCTTTTTGCCCTTAATGGCGATGGGTGCTGCTTATTTTGCCCAATCAGCACGGCACGCCTTTATCGTCGGGCTGGTCGGCTCAGGTTTAGAACTCGCCCTGACGGTTTATCTGCTGATAGCCTTCGACTCCAGCATCACCCAGCTACAATTCGCAGAGGACCTGGCGCTTCTGCCTTTCCTCCATTACCACCTCGGCGTCGACGGCTTAAGCGTACTCTTCGTTTTCGTTACGGCACTCTTGAGCTTCCTACTCATGCTCTATGGCGAAATCACGCCCGAGCGCCAATCACCCGGCCTGTATGTCGCGAGCCTGTTCGGCTTCCAAAGTGTTCTGACCGCACTTTTCTTTACCGTCGATCTGCTTCAGTTTTGGATCTTGGCCTGTCTCGAACTTGTGCCGGCCACATTTATACTGCGCCGCTGGAGTACCGCTTCCGCGGATGCCGCCGGAGCTGTCCGTATTTTCATGCAATTCATGTTGAGCGGTCTCGTCATGTTCTTTGTCGGACTTCTGGTTCTAGGCTGGCATCATGCCCGGGTCTCCGGCGAGTGGTCGTTCGCGCTCGGCGCGCTGCTCGAAACATTGCCTCCGAGCGGCGTTCAATCCACGGTATTCATACTGCTGTTCTACGCCCTGGCGATACGGATGGCCCAGTTCCCTTTTCACGCTTGGCTGCCTCAGGTCTTTCAACACGGAACGCTGGCGACCATCGGTGTCTTTATGGTCGGCGCCAAAGTGGGCCTATACGGACTCTTGCGCTTCGTGCTGCCGCTGCTTCCCGATGCGATTCATGCCTTGAAACCGGCCATTATCGCCCTGGCCTTGGCGGGCATGTTCTATGGAGCACTGATGGCGCTGATGCAGCTGAATCTAAGGCGGCTCTTGGCCTTCGCGGCAGTCAGCCATACCGGCATGCTGGTGGTCGGCGTGTTCTGCTTGAATTCCGAAGGCTTGGCCGGCAGTTTGCTGCTTTCGGTGAATTTCAGTATTGCCGCGAGCGGTCTTCTGTTTGCGACGAGTTTGGTGTTCAGGCGTGCTGGCAGCGCTTTGCTGCCTCGTCTCGGAGGACTGTTCGACCTCATGCCGTTGCTGGGCATCACGTTCCTGGTCTCTGCATTGAGCACCATGGCGATGCCCGGCACGCCCGGCTTCGATGCTGCCCACCTGCTTTTGGAAGGCTCGATCGAAGCGCATGATTGGGGCATTACCGTGGCCGTGGCCACGGGCAACGTTTTGGCCGCCGCGTTTTTGCTATGGGCTTTCCAGCGCGCGTTTCTGGCGCAGCGCAAAACCGCAGTACAACTAGCGAGACCCCGACTTACCATTCCCGAGGCGACGCTGAACGGGGTGGTCTGTGCCGTATTGCTGGGTGTCGGTTTTTATACCGAACCCTGGGTCCAGATCGTGAACGAATCTGTGGACGGACTGGCGCAACGTTTTGAGCGCTTCGAAGAAAAAAAACATTGAATTCGCATAAGTACTTGTCGGCTTTGGCTATCCGGAGACAACATTGACTACCGTTGATTTTCCGATTCTGACTGTTCTGATATTCCTTCCGCTAATAGCGGCCGGTTTGTTGCTTTTTATTCCGAATCCAGTAGCGGCGCGGCGGTTCGCTCTCGCGGCCTCACTCGCGGAGTTGTTGCTGTCCTTGATTCTGCTCGGCCTTTTCGATTTCGGCTCCTCAAAATTGCAACTCATCGAGCGTGCGGTCTGGATACCGAGTCTCAACGTGTTTTACACGGTCGGCGTGGACGGTTTTTCGATCCTCTTTCTGCCGCTCACGGCGCTTTTGACCTCGGCCGTGATTGCAGCGTCTTGGACTCAGGTTCAAAACCAGGTGAGGCTTTATCTCGCCCTCACGTTTGTCTTAGAAAGCGCCACACTCGGCGTGTTCTGCGCCCTCGATCTGGTGCTATTCTTCCTATTCTGGGAACTGACCCTCATCCCCATCTTTTTCCTAGTAAGCCTTTGGGGAATCGGACCACAACGGCGTTATGCCGCGAGCAAATACACGCTCTTCATGCTTGCGGGCGGCGTTCCGTTGCTGTTCGCTATCATCCTCCTAGCGCTAAACCACGCGGAGCAGACCGGGCTCTCCGCGCCTCGCGGGCTTTCCTTCGACTACCTGACACTGCTTCATGTGCCGGTTTCCGAAGACATACGGACAGCTGTATTTCTGCTCCTTTTTCTCGGGTTCGCGGTCAAGGTACCACTTTTCCCGTTTCACACCTGGCTGCCGACGATCGCGATGGAAGGGCCGGCGGGAGTCTCCGCTCTGATTACCGGACTCAAGCTCGGGCTTTACGGTCTCATTCGATTCGCCATTCCCTTGGTTCCCGATGCCGCCAGCGAAAACATCTGGATTTTGACGGCCTTGGGTACTATCGGCGTATTGTACGGGGCCCTCATCGCACTTAAGCAAACCAATTTGCGCCGTTTATTAGCCTATTCCAGCGTCAGCCACGCCGGCTTCGTGGTGATCGGCCTCGCAACGTTGAACCTTCAGGGCGTGCAAGGTGCCTTGTTTCAACTGATCAATTTTGCCGTGGTATCCGGCGGCATCTTTCTATTAGCCGGGTTTCTCCACCACCGCCTGGGGTCGACGGAACTTTCCAATCTGGGCGGCTTAGCGCGCTCGATGCCTCTGTTCACGGCCTTTTTCTTTCTGCTTGGCATTGCCGCCATGGGTGTGCCCGGCACCAACGGCTTTGCCGCCGAGCATTTGATCATCCTCGGTGCGTTCCAGGCCCACCCCGGTACCGGTCTTGCCGCGTTGTTTGGCGTAATTTTGGGAGCTGCATACTTCGTGGGCTTCTTTCAGCGGGCTTTCTGGGGACCGCTCAAGCTGAGCTCGGTCCGTACCGCTTCCGATCTGCGTCCACGAGAATCGGCTCTGGCTGTGATACTGATCATTTTGGTCTTCTTGGGAGGGCTTGTACCTACCCTTATTACCAGTGCCAGCGCCCCGGCAGTATCCGCCTGGGTCACAAGGCTAGACGCGGCTACCGATTCCTCCGCTTACGCCGAGGCGTCGGAAAAAATTCGAAGTGCCGGGCTAAACCCTTAAGCGGAGAGCGGAATTTGCAATAAGGAAATTGATTGTATCGATTCGATACCTGTTATAGATTATGGCGGGTCGAACGGGTCCTCAGCCACGGTCCCGCAATCGATCGCTCAATTCACCGATTCATCTGCGTTCTGCCGGAAAAAGACAACGAACTTTTGTGGAACGGAGCCCACGGTGTCGACAGATCGCACAACCACTCCGAACAACAGGGTTTTAGCTCATGGTACACAAACATATCCGTTATTACCTAAGTCATCTGCGGAATGACATTCCTGCAGGTATCGTCGTGTTCCTGGTTGCCCTGCCGCTGTGCCTGGGGATCGCGCTCGCTTCCGGTGCTCCACTGTTCGCCGGCATCATCACCGGCATCGTCGGCGGCGTGGTGGTCGCTTGGGCCAGCGGTTCACAGCTGAGCGTAAGCGGTCCGGCGGCAGGGCTCACTGTCATCGTGCTGAACGCCATCGACAAGCTCGGCAGCTTCCAGTCCTTTTTGCTGAGCGTCGTCATCGCCGGTGGACTCCAATTGGTCCTGGGCTTCCTCCAGGCCGGGGTGATCGGCGCCTACTTTCCATCGGCCGTGATCAAAGGCATGCTCGCCGCCATCGGCTTGATCCTGATCCTCAAACAAATCCCGCACGCGGTCGGCTACGACGCCGATTTCGAGGGTAACGAAGCTTACTCTCAACCGGACGGCCATACGACTTTCTCGGAACTCGCCTATTCGCTAGAAGCCATTTCGCCGGGTGCGGTGATTGTGAGTGTGGTAGCGATCGGGATCATGCTGCTGTGGGAGACCTCGCTGTTCAAGCGCAATGCCGTGTTAGGCCTGATTCCGGGGCCGTTGGTCGCGGTGCTCTGGGGGGTGGCGTACAACCTGCTCACGATGAAGTTCGCACCGGCTTACGCGATTGCGCAGGAACATCTGGTGAAGCTGCCGGAGATTCAAGGTGTGCAAGGCTTCTTTCAGCAGTTCACCTTCCCGGATTTCACGCAGTGGGCTAACCCCGAGGTGTATACGGTCGCCGTCACCATCGCCATCATCGCGAGTCTGGAGACGCTTTTGAGCCTGGAAGCGGCGGACAAGATCGACCCCTTGAAACGGGTTGCCCCGACTAATCGGGAATTGAAGGCGCAGGGGCTCGGCAATCTGATCTCTGGGGCTATCGGCGGGTTGCCGATGACGGCGGTAATCGTGCGCAGTTCCGCCAACGTGAATGCCGGTGGGCGCACCAAGGTGGCGTGTTTCACGCATGGCGTTCTCTTGCTGTTGAGCGTGATGTTCATTACCGAGTATTTGAACCTGATTCCTTTGGCCTGTTTGGCGGCGATCCTGCTCTTGACCGGCTACAAGCTGGCTAAGCCGAAGCTGTTCAAGGAGATGTACGCCAAAGGGGCCAGCCAGATCGTGCCGTTTGTGGTCACCATCGTAGCGATCCTCGCAACCGACCTGTTGAAGGGTATTGCTGTGGGCATGGTGGTCGGTCTGTACTACGTCATCCGGACCAACTTCCATGCGGCGATCACCTTGACCCGGCACGGCAACAACTATCTCTTGCGGCTGCACAAGGACGTGTCTTTCTTGAACAAGGCGCTGTTGCGGCGGTATCTCGACAGCGTCGAGGAAAACGGTTATGTCATCATTGATGCGAGTCGGGCGCAGTTCATCGACCAGGACATCCTTGAGACCATCTATGACTTCGTGGCGGCCGCTTCAGACGACAACATCACCGTGGAGCTGAAGAACCTCGACGGAAAACCCAAAAAAACCAAAAAACCTGCTTCGGCCAAGAAACAACTCACACTAGACGGAGAACATTATGAAACCACTCGAAAGGCTGCTGCTTGAAAATAAAGCTTGGGCTCAAGAGAAGGCCGCCCACGATCCAGATTTTTTTGAAAATCTGCGTCAGCCACGGCATCCGGATGTATTCTGGATCGGCTGTTCAGACAGCCGGGTGCACGCGGATCAGGTGACACAAAGCGAGCCGGGTGAAATTTTCGTGCATCGAAATATCGGCAACCAGGTGGTCGTCATGGATATGAATTTTTTGGCCGCGTTGGAATATGCCGTCGATTTTCTAAAGGTGAAGCACATCGTTGTCTGTGGCCATTATGGCTGCGGTAGCATTCAAGCGGCCATGGGAAAGCCACAGCCGGACCATTTGTTCATGAATAAGTGGCTCAAGTACATCAAAGACATCCATCGCCTGCACCGAGCAACCATCGATGCGGAACCCTCCGAGGAGGCGCGCCACAATCGCCTGGTTGAACTCAATGTCATCGAACAGGTTCATAACTTGGCCCAAACCTCGGTAATCCAGCGTGCATGGAGATCTGGCAACCGTCCGGATCTCCACGGATGGGTTTACGGATTGAATGACGGTATCATCAAAGAAATCGCGTCCCTGGAGCCGGATAATCCGTGCGATCCAACTTGTGAGCAAGAACCCGGAGTTGATACCGTGCGCGATTCCTAATGTATACTCGAGACGTTATGCGACTCGGCACGATTCTTTTCGTCTGCCTTTTCGGCATTAGCTTATCATCCGTTGCAGCGGAGAAACCCAATATGAATGAGCCTGCCCCTCAAGTGAAGCTTGAGACTAATCTCGGGGACATCATCTTAAAACTCGATTCCACTAAAGCGCCGGTTACAGTCGAAAACTTTCTGACCTATGTCCGCGAGGGGCATTATGACGGCACCATTTTCCACCGGGTAATACCAAATTTTATGGCACAAGGAGGAGGGTATACCGAAGATTTCAAGCGTAAACCCACTCATAAAGCCATCAAGAACGAGGCCGACAACGGACTCAAGAACAAGCGAGGGACCATCGCAATGGCACGTACATCGGATCCCCATTCCGCTACCTCGCAGTTCTTCATCAACTTTGTCGACAACGCATTCCTGGACTACAAGAGTTCGACGCCCCAGGGCTGGGGCTATGCCGTATTCGGTGAGGTTACCGAGGGTATGGACGTTGTGGACAAAATGGCAACAATTCCGACGGGCCCCGGCGGCCCAATGGCGTCTGACGTCCCGACGACGCCGATCATTCTCGAGAAAGCGACTGTCATCTACCAATAATCGGAACACCGCCGACTTTGAAAAACGAAACGCTGTTCATCTCCGATCTGCACCTTTGTAGCGCACGGCCGGAAATCACACAGCGTTTCTTGCGGTTTCTGGAACGTCGTACCGGGAATGCCGAGCGGCTGTACATATTGGGGGATCTTTTCGATGCCTATCTCGGCGACGACGACAACCAGTCCCCTAACCGGGAGATCAAGACCGCGTTCAGACGGCTTACGGAATCGGGCACCAAGGTATACTTCCAGCACGGCAATCGGGACTTCCTGGTTGGCGAGCGGTTTGCTCGAGAGACCGGCATCGGCTTGCTGGGCGACTATGAAGTCATCGATCTGTATGGCGTGCCCACCCTGCTTACCCATGGCGACCTCCTTTGTACCGACGATGTCCAGTATCAAAAAGCTCGCGAACGCGTCCGCACGGACAGCTGGAAACGGTATGCACTGTCCAAGCCTCTTTGGCTACGCCGCTTATATGGACGCTGGTACCGTTTCAAAAGCGGCCTTGATAAGCGTGGGAAAAGCGAGGAGATCATGGACGTCAATCCGGAGACCGTACGAGCAACCATGCTCCGTTACGGTGTGGAACGCTTGATCCACGGGCACACCCACAGACCTGCCGTCCACGAGCTCGAGATCGAGAAAAAACGTTGCCAGCGATTCGTCTTACCGGAATGGGGACACGGTGAAACGGTGCTCTGCTGGAATCAGGAAGGCTTCCGTACGGAAGCAATTGACTAGCGAGGTGCTGTCCTTCCCTGGAAAGCCGGTTGATTGGGTTTCGTTGCCCATCCTTTAGTGTCTACACCCGCACGTCCCTCCCCCGCAGCCGTGCCCAGAATTTGCGGCAGCCTCTTTTCTCCCGTTACCACCATGTACGGCCGGAGCCGAGAGTTTTTTCCGCACGTCACCGCCACAGTCGGGACATTTCGGTGCCGCTTCGCTGATCTTATGCATGGCGGTAAATTCATGTTGGCAAGCTTCGCACTGGTAGTCATAAGTTGGCATGCGGTTATCCTCGACAGAATAGAAAAGTGATTGGTTTAAACAAGCAAACAGGGGACGTTAGAACGGCTTTAGGGTGGCCAAAAGGACGATCGAAAACAAGAACAGAACCGGAACTTCGTTCATCCAGCGGAAGAAAATATGGCTATGGGTATTGCGGTCATGCTTCAGATCGTTCAGCCATTTTCCGCAGAGGACGTGATAGCCGATCAGCAATCCCAGCAAAAATAGTTTCACCCGCAGCCACCCGCTGTCACCATAAGCATCCCACGCATAATCGTGCAGCATCCATACTCCGAACACGAGCGTCAAAATCATTCCGGGCGTCATGATCCCGAAATAAAGCTTGCGCTCCATGATCTTGAATCGCTCGACGCTGACGGCGTCGGAACTCATCGTGTGGTAAACGAACAAGCGAGGGAGGTAGAACAGGCCAGCGAACCAGGTCACCATGAAGATAAGGTGAAAGGCTTTCAGCCACATCGCTTATGCCTCTTCGAGCAAACGCTCGACCTTTTCCCGAAAGTTCCGCACATCGATCCGTCCCAGCTGGTGCATGACGATATGGCCGTCCGGGCCGATAAGGAAGCTATTGGGAACCAGCCGGACTTGACCGAATGTTTCCGCCAACCGCCCAAGCGGGTCCAGTGCAACGGGATAAGGCAATTTGTTCGCTTCGGCCATGCTTACGACTCGGCTCGGCAGATCATAAGCCATGGCGACCGAAATCAATTTCAAGCCCCGACCTGAAAACTCGCGGTACAACTCAGCCAAATCGGGCAATTCCTCGATACATGCCCGGCAGTCGCTGGCCCAGAATGTCACCAGCACCGGATGGCCGCGAAGTTCTCGCAATCGGATGTGTTCACCCTTGATCGTAACAAACTCGGCGTCGGGGACGCTCCGTTCGCCACCCCACCGGTATAAACCTAGACCCGCCAATATCAAGGCGGCGAAGGCTAGAAGCCAAATCGAAACTCTATTCATGTATCAAGTATGAGGGATGAGTTGGAAACAACTCATCCCGGATTTTCCGGCACGCGTTAATCTTCCAGCTGCTGGATTCCATCCAGGAACCAGGTAGGCTGGCGGCTGTATTTCGACCGTACGAAGTGCCAGACTTCGCGCACCTGGGCAGGCCGCTCCTCGGGAGATTCGCGCATGATGACATCGAAGAGTACGGTTGCCTCGCGCTCCGTCCCGAGGTCACGCACCTCGAGCAACTCAGCGTCGACCTTGAGCAGTTCCGTCGTGTTGGTCGCGGTTCCGCGTGCTCTCAACTGGTCCTGAAGTTCGCCGAATACCTTGTCGGTGGTCAGGGACCTCAACTCAGCGAGGTCTCCCTCGTCCCACGCTTTCTGCATGATCTGGTAGGCTGCTTTCGCGCCGGAAAGGAAAGCCGCCGCGTCAAAGTCCGCCGGAACGGATTTCGGCCGATTTGACAGGTCGGCTGTTTGTGCAGAAGGCGAAGCACCGCGTTTTTTCCCAAACAGAAGATCCGTATCGAAACTCGGCTTACCCACAGGTCCGGAATCGCCCTGACGCTGATAAGCATCACCGAATTCCGAATTCGGCGCCGCATCATACCCCGAATAATATCCGCTCCCAGCGGCTGCTTCGCTCGATTCGGCTCGCCTTCTAGCCAGAAGTTTAAAGAGCATGTAGGCAATCAGTGCGAAGACCAGAAGATCCAGGAGATTGAGATGCTCGAAAGCTCCACCGAACAAAAGAGCGCCCAATAAGCCTCCCAAAGCTAAGCCACCCAGCATCCCCATGAGTCCGCCTCTCCGCGCCATCGCTTCGCGCGCGGCTTGATTTTTTTGATGAGCCGCGGACTGATGCGCTTGTTGCTGAGCTGGAGAAACGGGCCGGGTCATGTCGGTGGAGCGCTTGTAGGGCACGCTGTACGAAGGCCGGCTGCCAAATGATTTGCCGCCGCCCAAACGCTTGGCGTAAGCGTCGCCCATCCCGGAAAACGCCAAGGAAAGCCCTATCAAGATGCTGAAAATCAATCCAAATCGGTTCTTCATCGGTAAAAACATATGCCTCAAGAATCGAATATGCCTGTTATAGGGCAACGTATATTCAAAAATCAACCGTTGAGCCGAACCTGAGCCTTAGACCGCATCAGGACAAGTAGGTTTGCAATATCCGATAACACGCTTCCAATGCGCCCAAATGGGCGATTTCGTATCCGTGGGAATTCTCGGCGGGAAATCCGAGGCAAGCGGCCTTCGATACGTGCCCGGCTTTCATCGCGATCGAGGCATCGCTACCGAACTGGCTCAGAACGGCATATTGCACATGTAGGCCAGCCTTGCGGGCGGCCGTCGCCAGACGGCCATTGAGCGTTTCATCGTACATACCGTAACTGTCCTGCGACAAGAGCACCGGATCTTCGTCGCTTTCGATGGGATACTCCGCCGATTTAGGAGCGATCTCCAAAGCAATCAGCTCGTCGATTCGTTTCTGATGGGTGTAATAGAGCGCTCCAATCGCTCCCACCTCCTCCTTCGCAGTGAACACCAGATCCAGGTCTGCTGCAGGCGCCTTGATGGCCTCCGCCAGCAACAAAAGAATCGCGACCGACGCCTTGTTGTCCAGCGCGTAGCTTGCGATGTAATCACCCATCCGAAACGGTGCCTTTCGATGTCTGCCGACCACCATTCGAGTCCCCGGACGTACCCCGGCGTCTTCCAGTTCCGATTTGCTCATTTTTGTATCCACCCAAACGGTATCCCATTTCGGCGGTTTGTCTTCCTCGTATACCTTTTGCGGCGATTCATGGCAGACATGCCGGGAACCGAAACTCAAAATCGCCGGAATCGTCAGCCGGTCTCCCAGCAAATCCACAACCCCTTCGCCGTAAATCCAGGGAAACGATCCCCCGAGTCTACGCACTTCCACCTTGCCGTCTTCGCGTACACGCTTCACGATGCCTCCAATTTCATCTTTGTGCGCGGTAACGGCAAGCACAGGACCGGAATTCACTCCCCGAATCCGCGCGATGATATTGCCGGCGTTGTCCGAATGGGCCTTGACGCCGACGGACTCCAACCATGAGAGGATAAACGCATCTATTTCTTGTTCCATGCCGCTCGGCGAATGACAAAGCACGAGGTCGGAGATGAGACGAAAAAGCTTGTCTCGAAACGGCTCTGGCATGGAAAAACCCCTCTTCTACACACTTACACGTGTACGAAAAACTACTGTACCATTTCTCGGTCCAATTACTGTTTATGTCCTAGCAAAGGAGATCTTGTATGAACCAAGTCAATCCGGCTTACGCCCGTGCTTCTGCCGGGGTATTGGAAACCAACAAAGTCCTTCGGAACACGTACGCTTTGCTAGCCATGACGCTGACGTTCAGCGCGCTCACGGCGGGTTTGTCAATGGCCCTGGAGCTGCCTCACCCCGGGGTTGTTCTAACCTTGGTCGGATATTTCGGCTTGCTGTTCCTGGTTTCCAAGTTTCAGAACAGCGCTCTCGGGCTGGTCTTTGTATTCGCCCTTACCGGCTTTATGGGATTTACTCTCGGGCCGATTCTCAACATTTATCTGACTAATGTCGGTAATGGCGCACAACTGGTGATGACTGCCCTGGGAGGCACCGGCGCGATTTTCTTTGGGCTGTCGGCATATGCCCTGATCACGAGGAAAAACTTCAGCTTTATGGGCGGTATGCTTACTGCCGGGATACTGGTCGCTTTCCTGGCAGGGCTCGTCGCGTTATTCCTTCCGGACCTGCCGGGACTCCATATTGCGGTGTCGGCGATGTTCGTCGTTCTGATGGCTGGCCTCATCCTTTATCAAACCAGCGAAATCGTGCACGGCGGCGAGCGCAATTACATTCTCGCCACGGTGACTTTGTACGTTTCGATCTTCAATCTGTTTACCAGCCTTCTGCATTTGCTGGGCGTTTTCGGCGGCGACGAATAACGCACTCTCTCAATCAAATCGACCGGAGCGGGTATCCTCGCCCGCTCCGACATCGCAATTCAAAACGCTCGTAACACCCCTCGAACTCGGCCACGGCCGACGGCCCTTCCACTCAAACTATGCAGCCCTTTAACCGGTTCTAACGCCATCCCGGAGAACCTGGGTGCTTGTGGTATCCTATCGCCCATTTCTCCGCTTCCTCGAATCCATGCAACTTCCAAATTTCGACCTGGCCCGCGTCTTGGTCGTCGGCGACCTGATGCTCGACCGTTACTGGCACGGCGACACCTCGCGTATTTCGCCAGAGGCTCCCGTCCCGGTCGTATTGGTGAATAGCGTGGAAGAACGTGTGGGAGGCGCCGGCAACGTGGCCCTCAATATCGCCAAAATTGGAGCACGGGCCAGCGTTATCGGCTACTGCGGAAACGATCAAGCCGGACAAAGCCTCATCGGTTTTCTTGAAGCCGCTGGCATCGATTGTGCCGTGGAACAGATTCCGGAGCTGCCAACAATCACCAAGCTTCGGGTGCTGAGTCGGCATCAACAGCTCATCCGGCTGGATTTCGAAGACCGTTTTCACGATGTCCCGTCGACTCGCCTTCTCGAAACTTTTGCCAGAAAATTAAAGGACGCCGGCACCGTAGTACTCTCCGACTACGGCAAGGGTACGCTCGAACCGGTTCGGGAACTGATTCGGATTGCGCGGAACGCCGGCAAGACGGTATTGGTAGATCCAAAGGGCACCGATTTCGAGCGGTATCGCGGCGCGACGATCATCACCCCCAACCGTGCCGAATTCGAGGCTGTAGCCGGACCTTGCAGGAACGACGCCGAGCTAGCGGACAAAGGCTTTGTCCTGTTGGAAAAGCTCGAACTGGAAGCTCTCCTCATTACCCGTGGCGAATACGGAATGACTTTGCTGCAGCGCGGCGAACCGCCCCGGCATTTGCCAGCCCGTGCCAAAGAGGTTTACGATGTCACTGGAGCCGGCGATACCGTCATATCGACGCTCGCTGCCTCTCTCGCGGCGGGCTCACCGCTGGGGGATGCCACGGCCCTCGCGAATCTCGCCGCCGGAATCGTCGTGGGCAAGCTAGGGACAGCAACGGTGACACTCGAAGAATTGGATTTTGCCCTACACGGGCAGCGAGCCCATCGTCGCGGGGTGATAGAACTCGACGAACTCTTGCCTTTGCTCGAGGCGGCGCGACGAAACGGGGAAAAGATCGTCGTCACCAATGGCTGCTTCGACATTCTACATCCTGGCCATATCCAATACCTGCAACAAGCCCGAGCCTTGGGCGACCGGCTTATCGTGCTGGTCAACAGCGACGCCTCGGTAAGACGGCTCAAAGGGAGTGGCCGCCCGGTCAATCCGCTGGACTTTCGCATGACGATGCTTGCAGCGCTTGAATGCGTCGATTGGGTCGTTCCGTTTGAGGAGGATACGCCACGCGATGTCATCGGACGTCTGCTGCCGGATATTCTCGTCAAGGGAGGCGACTACAAAGATATCCACGAAATTGCGGGCCACGACTATGTCTTGGCCAACGGCGGCGAAGTCAGGATTCTCGATTTTCTAGGCGATTATTCGACCACCCGAATCATTCAAGCGATACGCAATAGCTGAACATGTCTGACCGCGCCCGTTTAACGGACAAGACGGTGGACGCCCTGCGCGTTCCGCCATACTCCATCCATGCCGAGCAATCCGTTCTGGGCGGACTCATGCTCGACAATCAGACCTGGGATGTCGTCGCCGACCGCGTCGGAGAAGAAGATTTCTATCGCCGGGATCATAGGCTCATATTTCGGGCTATCAAAGAACTCGCCGAAAAACAGATCCCATTCGATGTCGTTACCCTCTCCGAAGTTTTGGAAAAAACCGGTTCGCTGGAAGAAGCGGGAGGGCTCGCCTACCTTGCCATGATGGCCAAGGAAACGCCCAGCGCGGCCAATATCGCGTCCTACGCCGATATCGTTCGTGAGAAGTCGGTCTTGCGGCAGCTGATCCACGCCGGTACCGAGATCGCTGATTCCGCCTTTCAGCCAGAAAATCGAGATTTGACCCTGTTGCTCGAAATGGCTGAACAAAAAGTGTTTCAGATCGCCGATCAGCGGCGGCGCGGCGGAGCGGGCTTCAAATCGATCAAATCTCTGCTGACGGCCGCCATCGACCGGATCGAAATGCTGTTCCACAAGGAAGGCCACATTACCGGAGTCAGCACCGGTTTCAGCGATTTCGACGAACTGACCTCGGGCCTGCAACCTTCCGACCTCATCATCATCGCGGGCCGCCCGTCCATGGGGAAAACCACCTTCGCCATGAACATCGCTGAAAACGTAGCCATCAAGGAACGGCTTCCGGTGGCCGTATTCAGCATGGAAATGCCGGGCGAGCAACTCGCTATGCGTATGATGTCTTCCTTGGGCCGCATCGATCAGCACCGGGTGCGCACCGGCAAGCTGGAGGATGACGAATGGCCGCGCATGACTTCCGCCATCAACATCTTGGCGGACACCAAGCTGTTCATCGACGACACCCCTGCCCTGACACCCACCGAAGTGCGCGCCCGCTGCCGGCGTCTAGCGCGGGAGCATGGCCAACTCGGACTCGTGGTACTGGACTACCTTCAGCTCATGCAATGCTCCGGCGGCGAAAACCGGGTGGCGGAAATCTCGGAAATTTCCCGCTCACTCAAAGCACTCGCCAAGGAACTGAACGTTCCGGTGATCGCCCTCTCGCAGCTCAACCGTAACCTCGAACAGCGCCCCAATAAACGTCCGGTACCGTCGGACCTGCGCGAATCCGGCTCGATCGAGCAGGACGCGGACCTTATCGTGTTCATCTACCGCGACGAGGTTTACCATCCCGATTCCCCCGACAAAGGCACGGCCGAAATCATCGTTGCCAAGCAACGCAACGGCCCCATCGGGACCGTACGGCTCACCTTTCTCGGCCAATACACGCGTTTCGAAAACTTCATCGCCGATCCGTACGCGGGCGAGGACTTCTGAACATGGTCCTTTCAGCCTACGCGGAACTCGATCTGGCAGCGGTTACATATAATCTGACCCGTATCCGCGCGTACGCACCGAAAGCGAAAATCATGGCGGTGCTCAAGGCCAATGCCTACGGCCATGGCTTGCTTCGCATCGCCAAGGTGTTGGCCGACGCGGACGCTTTCGCGGTAGCGCGACTCGGCGAGGGCATCGCTCTGCGCGAAGCGGGCATAACACAGCGCATCGTCGTGCTGCAGGGCTTTCTCGATCGTGAAGAACTCGAGTTCCATATACGCTATGGACTCGAGCCGGTCATCCACTCCCCATTCCAGGCGGAACTCCTTGAACAAATTCCGTCGGCCGAAGTGGTCACTGTTTGGTTGAAACTTGATACCGGCATGCACAGACTCGGCCTGCTCGCGGACCAGTTCGCACCAAACTATTCGAGACTGCAGAACTGCCCCGCGGTACGCCGGCCTATCCCGGTGATGACCCACTTAGCCAATGCCGATGTCGTACAGGATACATTTACTGGACAACAGTTGGATCGCTTCAACAGCGCTCTCCATAACCTTCAAACCGAATGCAGCATCGCCAACTCTGCGGGAGTCTTGGCCTGGGATGGCACCCGTTCCGGCTGGGTCCGCCCCGGTATCGCACTCTACGGCGTGTCGCCGTTTCCCGGTCGTACCGGCCCGGACGAGGGTCTAAAGCCGGTCATGTCCTTTCGAAGCCGGCTTATCGCTTTGAAGGACCTCAAAGCTGGCGATGCCGTGGGTTATGGCGGAGAGTGGGTTTGCCCACGCCCCACCCGCCTCGGAATCGTTTCGGTCGGCTATGGTGACGGTTACCCCCGCAGTGCGCGAACGGGCACGCCGGTGTTGGTTCGGGGACGCCGGGTAAGCTTGGTCGGGCGCGTTTCCATGGACATGATCAGCCTCGATCTCACGGATTGCCCCGATGCTCAGGTCGGCGACGAAGTCACGCTGTGGGGCAAAGGCTTGCCGGTCGAAGAAATCGCTCAACATGCATCGACCATCCCCTATGAACTCCTCTGTGGTGTCACTCCACGAGTCAAGATGGTCGAACGGTGGGAATAGCACGTATTTTTTGATCAAACGGTTCGGCCGATAATTGGCTGCCATCCGAATCGTAGACGTGACTATCAGGAACCACTGTGGCCGAACGTATCTCCAAACCTCAAGTGGGTGCTCCCGATCCGGAACTGAGGACGTCGCCGATTATGGAGGAATTTGACGACGACTATCTCGTACTGAAGCAACAAGTGCCGGGCGAACCCGTCTGTTACTTCAACGACAAGAAGTATGCCCATGGGGCCTATGTCTGCAGCGGAGACGTACTTCTGCGCTGCGATTACGGCGTTTGGATCAGAGTCGGCTCGTGCGACCCGGACAATCCCTGATGCCGTCGCGAAGGCCGCGTGAAACCGCTGAAGAAAGGATACCGTTATGCCTCAGCACTTAACCGACGAGCAGCTCGAGTCATTCCGCAATAGACTTCAGACACGTCTCGCCGAACTTACCCGAGAGGTGCGCGAAGAAGTCATTCGCTCCGGCCACCATCATTTCACCGATATTGCCGGAGAAGTTCACGATTCCGAAGAAGCCTCGGTCGCCAACTTGGTCATCGATATGGAGTTGCAGTCCATAGACCGCCATATTCAGGAAATCCGCGAAATAGAATCCGCGCTCATCCGCATCGGCAGCCGAGAATTCGGCATCTGTGTCGATTGCGAGCAACCCATCGCCTTGGCGCGGCTCGAAGCCAACCCGACAACCGAGCGCTGTATCGCCTGTCAAAGTGCTTACGAAAAGGAACAAGCGTTAACCTATTCACCATCCCTGTAACATCAAGATTAACCTCCCTTTTCGGTTCAGGCTCGCTCCATCGGAAACGCTAGAACATCATTGATCGAGTCTGCCTGCATCACGATCATCAGCAGGCGATCGAGCCCCAGAGCCATCCCAGAACAATCGGGTAGCCCGTTCATAAGTGCCCCAAGAAGACGTTGGTCCTTCGGCGGCACAGGCAAACCGCCCGCTCTGCGAACTGCGAGGTCGCGGTCGAAGCGTTCTTCCTGTTCGACCGCATCGGTCAGCTCGTGAAACCCGTTGCCCAGTTCCAGTCCTTCGAGAAATACCTCGACCCGTTCGACCACGAGAGGATCGTTTGGCTTTTTTCGAGCAAGAGAAGGAAGACATGCTGGGAAATCGTAGACGAATGTGATCCGTCCTCGCCCGAGGTGGGGCTGCACCAGATGGCTAAAAAGTAAGTCGAGCCAAAGTGCGCGATCGTTACCGCACAACGCTTCAGCTTCAGGTAGCCCCCGGAGCTTCGAGCACTCGGCTAGCTGCTTGAACGAAGCCAACAGGGGATCGGCACCGACATGCTCGTAAAAAAGCTCCCGGTAGCTATGGCGCTCGGACGATTCCAGCCTCAGCTCTTCGGCGCAAATCTCGCGCAGCAATGTATCGATTTCGTCGATCAATTGCGCGAGATTGAAGCCTACCCTGTACCACTCTAAAAGGGTGAATTCCGGGTTGTGGTAGCGTCCCGACTCCTCATTCCGAAACGCTTTGCAAATCTGGTAGATCGAACCGCTGCCCGCCGCCAACAGACGCTTCATTGCGAATTCCGGGGAGGTTTGCAGATAAAGCTGCTGACCCTCGGTAGAGCCGGGTCGATGCAAAAGAGTCGTAAAAGAACGGAGATTCGGGTCGGTAACGCCCGCTCGGCAAAGCAGTGGCGTCTCGACCTCCAGAACATTCCTCGCCGCAAAAAAGCGTCGAATTCGGTCGAGCAACTCCGCCCGCTTTCGGAGCGCGGCCAGGGAGCAACTCGGACGCCATTCCGCCATCGTCAGGTGTTAGCTTGGTTTGGAATCGGCGGATACGGCGGACGGTTCGGGTCCGCCGTGGAGACTACTAGAAAGATACCTATTTGACTCGCGATACGTACTCGCCGGTTCGAGTGTCGACTTTGATCACCTCTCCGGTCTGTACAAACAGAGGTACTCTAACGACCGCTCCAGTGTCCAGAGTGGCGGGTTTCCCGCCGCCGCCGGATGTGTCCCCGCGCACACCTGGATCGGTTTCGACGATGGTCAACTCCACGAAATTCGGCGGCGTGACGGAAATAGGAACACCGTTGTACAAGGTAACGGTGCAGATATCCTGTTCTTTAAGCCATTTCTTGGCGTCACCCACCGCATCGGCATCGGCAGCATACTGTTCGAAAGTGTCCGGAACCATGAAGTGCCATTGTTGGCCGTCGTTGTAAAGATATTGCATTTCCGTATCGATGACGTCCGCTCCTTCCAGTGTCTCGCCAGATTTGAAGGTACGCTCGATGACCCGGCCTGTCTTGAGGTTGCGAAGTTTGACGCGATTAAAGGCCTGTCCCTTGCCAGGCTTCACGAATTCATTTTCGATGATCGAACACGGATCACCGTCGACCATCACTTTCAATCCGCCCCTGAATTCATTGGTGCTGAATGTCGCCATTCTCTCCTCGTTCGCTTCGGTTAACTCAAAAAATACGCCGCATTATAATGTACGGCTTTGCCCTAAGAAACCCAACTCTCTATGAACACCACCTGGCAGGCCGAGCTGGCCGAATCCTTTACCAGGCTCAGCGATCTCCTGGATTTCTTGGAATTGGATGAAATCCATCGACCGGAATTCCAGGCGGTAACCGAACGCTTCTCGTTTCGCGTGACGCCAAGCTACGCCCGACGTATGAGCAAACGGAATCCTCGCGATCCGCTCCTGCTCCAGGTGCTGCCCGACGCCCGGGAACTGATCGACCATCCGAACTACGCGAGCGATCCAGTAGGAGACTTAGATGCCGTGACCGCACCGGGCGTCCTGCAGAAATATCGGGGACGGGTTCTGCTAATCACTACCGGTGCCTGCGCCATTCACTGCCGTTATTGCTTTAGGCGAAACTTTCCCTATGACGCCAATATGATCAGCAAACGACAGGAACAGGACGCACTCGATGCCATTCGCGCCGACCGAAGCATCCGTGAGGTAATTCTTAGCGGAGGTGACCCCTTGGTCCTGAGCGATGAGCGTTTAGCCCGGCTGATCGAACAAATCGGAGCGATACCGCATATCCGACGACTTCGGATTCATACCCGCCTTCCCATTGTTCTACCAAGCCGCGTTACGGCAGAGCTCATAGCCGCGCTGACGGAAACACGCCTGAAAAGCGTTGTCGTCATTCATGCCAATCACGCGAACGAGTTCGACCGCGACGTCAGCGAGGCGCTGGCCGCCTTTCAAAAAGCGCGCATTTGCCTACTCAATCAGACCGTATTATTGAAAGGCGTGAACGATGATGCCGAAATCCTTATTCGTTTGAGCGAAACGCTCTTCGAAAATGGCGTAATACCCTATTACCTACACCTACTAGACAAGGCGCGGGGAACCCAGCACTTCGATCTAACCACCGACAAAGCGTTGGCGATTTACCAAGCGATGAGAGAAACGTTGCCCGGTTATTTGCTTCCCAAACTCGTTCGGGAGGAGGCGGGCCGACCGTACAAAACGCCGGTCGGATAGAATCAGATGTGTGAACCTTCTGGAACAGCCACCAGCGGAGCCGGAACCCCGCCGGATCGATCGGATGTGGCTCAATCGACGGCCTTCATGCTGAGACGAACTCGTCCTTGACGGTCGATTTCGAGGACCTTGACCTTGACGACATCGCCTTCGGCCAGCTTATCGCTGACCTTCTCTACGCGCTCGTCCGAAATCTGGGAGATGTGGACTAAGCCGTCCTTACCCGGGAGAATCGTCACGAATGCACCAAAATCCATCAGCCGTGCGACGCGCCCTTCGTACACTTTTCCGACTTCGACTTCCGCCGTGATCGCCTCGATGCGACGGCGTGCTTCCATTCCGGCTTCCTTGTCAACCGACGCCACCCTGACGACACCGTCGTCGCTGATGTCGATACTCGCGCCCGTTTCCTCGGTGATGGCGCGAATCGTTGCCCCACCTTTGCCGATGACATCGCGAATCTTACTCGGGTCGATGGTAAAGCTCATGATGCGCGGAGCGTAATCCGACATCTCCTTGCGCGGTGTCGGCAATACTTCAGCCATCTTCTCGAGAATATGGAGACGTCCCTCTTTAGCCTGCGCGAGTGCCTGCCGCATGATCTCCGGGGTGATCCCGTCGATTTTGATATCCATTTGCAGCGCGGTTATGCCATCTCTGGAACCGGCAACTTTGAAGTCCATATCGCCCAGGTGGTCCTCGTCACCCATAATGTCCGAAAGCACTGCGAAACGATCACCCTCCTTGATTAACCCCATCGCGATTCCGGCTACCGGTGCCTTGGTTGGTACGCCCGCATCCATCAGAGCCAGGCTGGTTCCGCAAACCGACGCCATGGAACTCGATCCATTGGATTCGGTAATCTCCGAGACCACTCGAATGACGTACGGAAACTCCTCAGGGCTCGGCATCACCGCCTGCACGCCGCGCTTCGCTAATCTCCCATGCCCGATTTCGCGTCGCTTAGGAGCGCCGATTGGGCCGATCTCTCCCACGCAAAAAGGCGGGAAATTATAATGCAGCATGAAGGATTCCTTATATTCTCCTTCGATTGCATCGATCAATTGCGCATCGCGTCCGGTACCCAGAGTGGCGACCACCAAAGCCTGAGTTTCGCCCCGGGTGAACAATGCGGAACCATGTGTGCGCGGCAACACGCCCGTACGTATATGAATCGGCCGTATAGTCGTCAAATCCCGTCCGTCGATACGTTTGGATTCATTCAGAATCCGCCAGCGCACGATATCGGATTCCAGTTTCTCCAAAGCGCTTCGAACCGCACTTTCGGTGTATTTCCCGTCTTCCGTCAGAGCCTCGACGGTGGCCTTCCGAATTTCCTTCAGCCTCTGCTGGCGAGTCAGCTTTTCCGCGATTTGATAAGCCTCACCGAGTTGGTCCGATGCCCAATCCTTCACGGCCTGATACACAACCTCGTTGGCAACCGGCGGCTCCCAGTTCCAAGGCGTTACGCCCACGATCTCGGCCAGCTCATGGATCGCCTTGATGGCTACCTGCATGTGTTCGTGGCCGAACAACACGGCATCGAGCATGACGTCTTCCGAAAGCATGGCAGCTTCGGATTCGACCATCAGAACCGCCTTCTCCGTACCGGCGACCACCAGATCAAGCTTGGACTTCTTGAGAGCGGAGGCGGGAGGACTGAGGACGAGTTGGCCATCGATGTGGCCGACGCGCGCCGCGCCAATCGGTCCCCGGAAAGGCATGCCGGAAAGTACCAGGGCTGCGGAAGCGCCCAACATGGAAGGAATGTCTGGATCAACTTCCGGATTCAAGGAAAGAACTGTGGCGACGACCTGAACCTCGTTGGTGAATCCCTCCGGAAAAAGCGGGCGAATTGGCCGGTCGATCAATCGTGCGGTTAGGGTTTCCTTCTCGCTCGGCCGACCTTCACGCTTGAAAAATCCGCCGGGAATGCGGCCTGCCGCATAGGCCTTTTCCTGATAATTTACGGTCAATGGGAAGAAGTCTGTCTCAGGCGACGCCTCTTTCTCGCCCACCACAGTGACCAGGACCACCGTTCCTGCCATATCCACCAATACGGCGGCGTCCGTTTGTCGTGCAATTTCTCCGGTTTCAAAGGTAACCAGATATTCGCCGTACTTAAACTGTTTCCGAATCGGATTCACATTACTACCTGCACCGGGTGGACAACTATTTACGCAACCCCAATCGCTCGATCAAGGCCCGATAGCGCTCGGAATCCTTCTTTTTCAAATAATCCAACAACTTACGGCGTCGGTTGACCAAGCGCAACAAGCCACGGCGTGAATGGTGATCTTTCTTGTGCTTGATGAAGTGAGGGGTGAGGTGATTGATTCGAGCAGTGAGGAGTGCCACTTGAACTTCCGGTGAACCGGTATCATTCGGCCCACGCTGATACTCCTGCATAACAGCGCGCTTATCTGCTGCTTCAAAAGCCACTTCTTGTCTCCTAAATACGTTTAACTCAACAAACACGCAATTGTAACGGTAGCCCTGTATGCGTTTCAATCACAAAGCCACCGGTCTTGACACGAGGCACGTTCCCAAAATCTCCTAATGAATCAACTCCCGAGACGCGTCCCGAGCCACCTTGACCAAACGACGAGGGGCTACCCTTCCGTCGTCAAGAATCTCGCCCACTCCCATGAACACGGACGGTTTTGCATATAATCTGACCCATCCTTGAAGCGGGGCATTCGGAACCAGAACCGCTTGTCCCCTCCGTACATAAAAGCCCAGTTCCTCGCTTAACCTCACCGCTGGCAAATCGACGACGATACGATCCATCGGCAGAACCAATTTCAACAATTCGTCGGCGTTCAGTGATTCCATGTAGGACAGCGTATAAGCGTCGGCAACCGATAAACCGCCCACACCAGTACGTCTCAGCACCTCGACATGGCCACCGCAGCCGAGCGATTTACCAATATCCTCGGCAAGGGTGCGAATATAAGTACCTTTTGAGCATGCAACGTCCAGGTCCAGACTCGTCGAATCGAAGTTCACAAGCTTCAGCTCAGAAATGGTCACACGACGGGCTTCTCGCTCCACTTCGATTCCCTGACGAGCCAAATCATACAGGCGTCGACCTTGGTGCTTCAGCGCTGAATACATAGGCGGAATCTGAAGAATCTCACCGCGAAAACGCGTGAGCGCCTGTTCGATCACCCTCTCGTCCAAAGGCGGAACCGGGCAAGTCTCGACAATCTCGCCCTCGGAATCACCGGTAAGCGTCGTTACTCCCAGCCGCACCCGGACCCTATAGCGTTTGTCCGTATTCAGGAGGAATCCTGATAATTTCGTTGCTTCACCAAGACAAATCGGGAGCAAACCACTGGCGAGCGGATCCAGGCTGCCGGTATGACCGGCTTTTCGGGCCTTCAAAAGCCGTTTGACCTTTTGCAGCGCCGCATTCGACGTCATACCTGCGGTTTTGTCCAACAGCAAAACCCCGTTAATGGAGTACAAATCGCTGCGACGGCTCATGAATCTCCTATTCACTCCTCGCTTTTCGACTCTGCGCGCAGCTGATTCAGCAGCGCATCAATACGCATGCCCCGTTCGATTGAATCATCGAACACAAAACGGATCTCCGGCATGTTACGGATGTGAAGGCGCTTACTCAGCTCACGACGGAGCATCGGAGCCTTCGCCGATAGCAGTGACAGACATGTTTCGACCGGCTCCGTAGCTCCCAGAAAGGTTACGAAAACTTTGGCCACCGCCAGATCCCGACTGACTTCGGCATCGCTCACCGTAACCATTCCGAGGCGCGGTTCTTTCACCTGCGTCCGAATAAGATCGGCGATTTCCCTCTGCAGCTGCGAAGCAACCCGGTCACTTCGTTTAAATTCCCGAGGCATACAATTTTAGACTGTCCCAATTCCAAATCGTCTATCGTTGCACTTGCACTTTTTCGAAAACTTCGATCTGATCCCCGACCTTGATGTCGTTATAGTTTTTGATGCCTATACCGCATTCCATACCTGCCTTGACGTCACTGACGTCCTCTTTGAAGCGGCGTAGCGAATCCAACTGGCCTTCGAAAATCACGACATTGTCTCGCAGTACGCGGACCGGCAGATTCCGTTTTACGTGACCGTCGACGACCATGCAGCCGGCAACGGCGCCGAATTTTGGGTGACGGAATACATCCCGAACCTCGGCAATGCCAACGATCTGCTCCTTGAACTCGGGTTCGAGCATGCCGCTGATCGACTTCTTGACCTCATCGATCACATCGTAGATCACGCTGTAATAGTGCAGATCGATACCCCGTTCCTCGATGATTTTCCGGGCACCCGCATCGGCACGGACGTTGAATCCGATGATGATGGCGTTGGATGCCAGAGCGAGGTTGGCGTCTGACTCGTTGATACCGCCGACTCCACCGGCAATGACCTTGACCTTGACCTTATCGGTCGAAAGCTCCGTCAACGACGCCCTCAGGGCTTCAAGGCTACCTTGCACATCGGCCTTGATGATCAGATTGAGGTCCACCGTTTCGCCGGTTTCCATGCGGGAGAAGACATCTTCGAGTTTGGTCGCCTGCTGCGCCGCCAATTTGCTGACGCGCAGTTTTTCCTCGCGGTGCAAGGCGATTTCGCGCGCCTTTCGCTCATCCGCGACGACGATGAACTCATCGCCCGCATTCGGTGCACCAGACAGCCCTAGCACCTCGACGGGTGTCGAGGGTCCGGCTTCCTTCACGGGCTTGCCGTTTTCGTTGAACATCGCTCGGACGCGCCCGAATTCCATGCCGCACAAGATGAAATCGCCCTTCTTGAGTTGCCCGCGCTGCACGAGAATGTCCGCCACCGGTCCACGGCCTTTCTCAAGTTTCGATTCCAATACCACGCCGCTCGCCGGTATCTCGATAGGCGCCTTGAGTTCAAGAACCTCGGCCTGCACCAGTATGGCATCCAGCAAGGCATCGATGCCCTCCCCGCTCTTGGCGGAGACATTTACGAATTGGGTATCCCCACCCCATTCTTCCGGGACGACATTGAGTGCCGTAAGCTCTTGTTTCACTCTATCGGGATCGGCTTCCGGCTTGTCGATCTTGTTAATCGCCACGACCAGGGGAACGTTTGCCGCACGGGAATGGTCGATGGCTTCGCGAGTTTGCGGCATCACGCCGTCGTCGGCTGCGACCACGAGCACGACGATATCCGTGACCTTTGCCCCGCGCGCGCGCATGGCCGTAAACGCAGCATGGCCGGGCGTATCCAAAAAGGTCACGGCACCATGATCGGTCTTGACCTGATATGCGCCGATATGCTGGGTGATGCCACCCGCCTCGCTGGCTGCAACTCGGCTCTTGCGAATGTAGTCGAGTAGCGAAGTCTTGCCATGATCGACGTGTCCCATGATGGTAACTACGGGCGCTCTCGGCAATTGCGGCGCCTCCGTAGCGGCCGACATGGCTGCCATGAGCTCGGCTTCCAGGGGGTTCTCGACTTGCTGGATCGCTTTATGCCCAAGCTCTTCGACCACCAACATGGCGGTATCCTGATCGAGCACCTGATTGATGGTGGCCATAACGCCCATACCCATCAATGTTTTGATGACCTCGGTCGCTTTCACGGACATCCTTTGAGCAAGGTCCGACACCGTAATGGACTCCGGTACAGCAACCTCGCGCACCACCGGGGCAGTCGGCTTTTCGAAGCCGTGCCGCACTTCCGGAGACGCAATCGGACCTTTGGTAACTTTGAGCTTTTTCTTTTTATCCTTTCTTACATCCTCGATACCGGAAAGCTCGCGCAGACTTTCACCCCGCCCTTTGATACGCTCCGATCCCGGTTTCTTCTTGGCGCGCTTGGGTTCGGGCTCGAGATGACGCGGAAGCTCGATTTCTTCCCCTTCAGTGGGCGGAACACGCGCCGGGGCTTTTTTGGGCGGTTTCGCCTCTGGTTCAGACGCGGGCGTTTCACGTTCGTCCAGACTAACCGCCTTTTCCGCACGCTCCCGCTCTTCGGCAATGCGCCGAGCTTCCTCGCGCTGCCGTTCTTCTTCCGCTCGTCTGGCCTCTTCGAGCAAACGCTGCCTTTCGGCCTCTCGCTCGGCTTCCTCGCGCTTTCTCCTCTCTTCTTCCTCCAGCGCTTTGCGCCGAGCCTCTTCCTGCTGCGCCCGCAAGGCCTCTTGAGCCTCGAGCTCTCTTTGTTGTTCCTCAAGCGCCTGCCGTGCTTTTTCAGCTTCGGTACGCCGCTCACTCAGTTCGGGAAGTTCGCTTCGCTTGACATACGTTCGCTTCTTGCGAACTTCCACGCTGATCGTCTTGACGCCTTTGCCGGGAATCTTGCCTTGTTTCAGTTCGCTGACCGTGCGTCGCTGCAGTGTTACCCGCTTCGGCTCGGCAAGTTCTCCCTGGCCTCGGCCGTGGCTTTGCCGCAGATAACTTAAGAATCGAAGCTTTTCGGTGTCGCTAAGAACATCGTCCGCATCACTCTTTTCTAGACCGGCGTCACCCAACTGCATCAGCAGTCGATCCACCGGTATGCCGACCACATCGGCAAGTTGCCGTACCGTCACATCGCTCATTCTTTCAGCCCCTGCCCTGTCGAAATCCTCTTAACCTTCAGCAAACCACGGAGAACGGGCTTTCATGATCAAACTCGCAGCCCTTGCTTCGTCCATACCTTCAATGTCCAGCAATTCGTCGACCGATTGTTCGGCCAAATCCTCGACCGTCCGCACACCTCGAGCGGCAAGGCGAAAAGCCAACTCCCGGTCCATTCCTTCCATCTCGAGTAATTCCTTGGACGGCTCCGAAGTTTCGAACACCTCTTCATTAGCGATAGCCTTGATCAGCAAGGCATCGCGTGCACGATTTCGCAATTCCTCGACGATTTCAGTGTCGAATTCTTCGATCTCCAGGAGCTCCTTAGCCGGAACGTAAGCCAGTTCTTCGACCGTCGAGAATCCTTCCCTTACCAAGATCTCAGCGATACTTTCGTCCACATCCAATTGCTCGATGAAGGACTGCTTGATCCTGGCCGTTTCAAGCTCATTCTTGGCTTCCGCCTGAGAGGCCCCCATAACGTTAAGTGTCCATCCAGTCAGCTCTGACGCCAGACGCACGTTCTGTCCGCCACGCCCGATCGCCTGAGACAGATTTTCATCGGCGACCGCGATATCCATCGAATGCTTGTCTTCGTCGACAACGATGGAAACGATCTCCGCCGGAGACATGGCGTTGATCACGAATTGAGCATCATTCTCGTTCCACAAAATGATATCGATGCGTTCACCAGCCAGCTCATTCGAGACCGCTTGGACACGCGAACCGCGCATGCCTACGCATGCACCCACCGGATCCAGCCGCAGATCATTGCTTTTTACCGCGACTTTAGCGCGAACCCCGGGATCTCGCGCCGCTCCTTTGATTTCGATAATCCCTTCGCTTACCTCGGGAACCTCCAATCTGAACAAGGCGATCAAAAGCTCCGGCGCAGTACGACTAACAAACAATTGAGGTCCACGCGTTTCCGGACGCACAGCTTTCAAATAGCCTCGCAAGCGATCGCCTGTTCGCACCGCCTCGCGTGGAATCATTTCGTCTCTAGGAATAAACGCCTCGACGTTCCCGCCCAGATCGAGATAAACATTACCCCGCTCCACGCGCTTGACCACGCCTGTTACAAGTTCGCCCACCCGACTCTTGTAGGCATCGACCACCTTGCGGCGTTCCGCATCCCGTACTCGCTGCACGATCACCTGCTTGGCGGTTTGCGCGGCGATGCGCCCGAACTCGATCGACTCGATAGGCTCTTCGATATAATCCCCGACTTGAACTTCGGGCCGAATCTTTCGTGCCTCTTCCAAGGCAATCTCGACATTCGGATTTTCCACGCCTGCTTCGTAATCCGGGTTAAAGTCGACGACCCGCCAACGGCGGAAGGTTTCATAATCCCCGGTTTTCCGGTCGATCGACACGCGGACATCGATCTTGTTGTCGTGACGCTTGATTGTCGCGGTGCGAAGGGCGTCCTCTATAGCGCTGAAAATAACCTCTTTATCGATGTCTTTCTCATTGGATACAACATCCACTACCAACAAGATTTCTTTATTCGCCATCGCGTCGTCCTCAGATTTAACTGCTAAATTCGGGCGCGAGACGCGCCTTCTCAATGGATTCGAACGGAACTCGCAGCGTTTCGCCACCTTCTTGAATGAGGACGTTATCGCCTTCTACGCCTGCAAGGTACGCCTTGAACTTGCGACGCCCGCCAATTGGGTACGCAAGCTGCAAGCGCGCTTGACAGCCTTTGAAGCGTGCGAAGTGCTCCAACTTGGAGAGGGGCCGGTCAAGACCGGGCGACGAGATTTCGAGTTGATACCGACCGGGAATCGGATCTTCTACATCAAGCACGCCGCTCAATTGGTAACTAACCTTGCTACAATCGTCGAGCGAGATACCCGCCTCATTGTCGATATAGACTCGCAGCACTCGCCGGTGAGCATCGAATTCTACGCTTATCAGCTCATATCCCAAGCCGCTGACGACCGGCTCGATCAAACCTGTCAAACGTTCCTGCGGCTTCATTGCGACCTCGTAAATTTCACTTACAAAAAATGGGCGCAACGGCCCATCTTTGACTATTGTTAGTTCCTCAAAAACTAAAAAAGCCCCTATGGGGCAAACTTTCTCAAAGCGGGACGAGACAATTCGCGCACTCAAAAATAACCCGCTGTTTATAGGCGCATCTTATCACATAACCAACTAAATGTGGAACTCCTGTTTCAGGCTCATGCAGAGATTGCCTATACCCAATCGATCTTCACAGGCGTACCATAAAGTGACTTGGAGAGGAGTATTTTCATGCCTTTAACTGCTATGGATCTTGTCGCCGAGGCGAAGCGGCACATCGTAGAAGTCAATCCTGACGAAGCTAAAACCCTTATCGGCAAAGTTTTAGTCCTTGACGTTCGGGAACCGGAGGAATACGTACTCGGCGCATTGCCGGGCGCGATCAATATTCCACGCGGCGTGCTGGAGTTCAAAATTGATAGTCATCCGGCGTTTCAAAATCGCCGCGACGCCGACATCTTGGTCTATTGTCAGACCGGCGGCCGCTCGGCGCTGGCAACCGAAACGCTTAAGAAACTGGGCTACGAGAAGGCCGTTAGCCTTGCCGGGGGATACAAGCTCTGGCAGGAGTCCGGGTTAACGGTGGAAACGCCTACCGCTTCATAAGTTTTATGGCGCGCGCTCGTGATGGTGAGAACCGGCCGGCAGCCGAAGAGCGGATGCGCTTGGACAAATGGCTGTGGGCCGCCCGGTTTTTTAAGACCCGCCAGTTAGCAATAGATGCCATCAACGGGGGCAAAGTTCATCTGAACGGGCAACGCGTCAAGCCAGGAAAGGAAATCGGTGTAGGCGCAAAGCTCAGAATCTCTAAGGATCAATATGTGTGGGACATCACCGTACGCGCCTTGTCGGCCCAGCGTCGGCCGGCCCCGGAAGCCGCGTTGCTCTATGAAGAGACACCGGAAAGCATCGCGCGACGACAAGCGGAGGTCGCCAGACGACGTGAAGAACGATCCTTTGGTTTCCAACCCGAAGCTAAGCCAAACAAGAAAGAGCGCCGTCTTATTCACCGCTTCAAGCGTGGTGTGGAATAGCGGCTAATGAAGTTCTGAGTCGCGATCGCATCCCTATGACCGTGTCCGCCACGCCCGCCTCCCGCCCGGAAACGGTTTACACCGTCTCTCGTCTGAACCGCGAGGCCCGCTTTTTGCTCAATGACTGCTTCGGCACCATCTGGATTGAAGGCGAAATTTCCAATCTCTCGATACCTTCGTCCGGGCACCTTTATTTCAGCCTGAAAGATGCCGAAGCGCAGGTTCGTTGTGCGATGTTTCGCGGACAAAGCCAGCTCCTCGACTTCAAACCTGAGAACGGCGACCACGTATTGATCAAGGCGCAAGTCAGTCTTTACGAGCCGCGCGGTGATTTTCAGCTGATCGTCGAATATATGGAGGAGACTGGCGACGGCCTGCTGCTGCGCGCCTTCGAGGCCTTGAAGCAGCGTTTAGCCGCCGAAGGGCTGTTCGATGCTCGTCACAAGAAACCCATTCCCGAACTGCCGCGGTGTATCGGCCTAATCACGTCGCCAACGGGGGCAGCCGTCCACGACGTTCTCACAGTGTTAAAACGCCGCTACCCAACGGCTCCGGTCATTGTTTTTCCCGTCAAGGTACAGGGCACCGAAGCGAAACAGGAGATCGTAAACGCTCTTGCGACGGCCGACCGGCTCAAGCTTTGCGATGTTCTCATCGTGGCTCGCGGCGGCGGCTCTCTTGAGGATTTGTGGGCGTTCAATGAGGAAATCGTGGCGCGCGCCATCTTTAAATGCGAAACACCCGTCGTAACAGGAATCGGACACGAAATCGATAGCACCATAGCCGATTTTGTGGCCGATCTACGTGCGCCGACGCCATCGGCCGCTGCCGAAGCGGTGGCGCCCGACAGCGCCGTGTTATTGGCTCGCTTCCAGCGGCTTGACCAACAGATATGTCAGCGCATGAAAGCAATACTCGAACGCCACAGGGAAACGCTACGGGTTCTCGGCAAGCGCTTACGCCAAGAGCACCCTAGCCGGCGGCTGCAAACCCAGAACCAGCGACTGGACCAATTGGAACTCCGACTCGGACATGCGATAAGAAACGCCATATCGAAAAGAGACGTACAACTCCGGACCCAGCTGGCGATCTTGGCCAGACACCAGCCCCAACAGCGCCTACGGATGTTGGAGATGAGACGAAGCCAGGTTTGTCAACGACTTTTTCGCGCGATTCAGCGGGTACTCGAAAAGCAGGTGCAGCATGTCTCCGGGCTAGCCGAGCACCTTCAGGCCGTGAGCCCTCTGGCAACGCTGACCCGAGGTTACGCTGTCGCCTCCAGATCGGATACTGGGAAAATCATCCGCTCCGTTCATGACATCCAGGCGAATGAAAGAATGGAAACCCGAATTGCTGACGGCATTCTGATCAGCCGCATCGAGGAGACACACAAACGCTAATGGGACGACAGCCGCGTCCGCTTTATACGACAAGCTTCAGCGCCGACTCCGGCATCGGCATCCCGATATGGAACCCTTGGACGTAATCTATCCCCATGTCCTGAAGAGTCGTTAAAGTTTGTTCGGACTCGACGAACTCTGCGATGGTCTTGGTGCCGAGATCACGGCAAAGGCTAGCGAGATTGCTCACCAATGCTCGGTCAATACGGGAGTTCATGATATTGCGCACGAACTCGCCGTCGATCTTGACATACTCGAAGTGCAATTCCCGCAAATAATGGAAAGAGTTGTATCCGCTCCCAAAATCGTCAAGGGCGAAGGAAAAGCCTATACGCCGAAACTTGGCGAGGAACTTGCGCATATGAGCCAGGTACCCGATCGCCTCACGCTCCACGATCTCGAAAACGACTCGATCCGGCGGGAACTCGAGTCGATCGCATAAATCCTTTGCAAAGCCGAGAATGCCGCGGTCCCGCATCTCCTCGGCCGACAAATTGATGAATAGGCGAGGTGTCGAACCGTCCGCTCTGATCATCTGACGCGCGGCGGAAAACGCGGCGGTCAGAATAGACTTGTCCAATTCTCCGGCCAGGCCGTATTTTTCTATCGTATTGATGAACACTTCGGCCGATACGGCTTCCCGTCCCGGCTCGATGAGCCGCGCGACCGCTTCGTACGCAAATAGTCCTCCGGTTCTACTGTCGACGATCGGTTGATAGTAAGGGACGATGCGACCCTCTCTTAAGGCCAGCCTAAGCTCTTCCGCATAGACCCGGCTATTGCGGCTCTGCTTTGGCGAATTGTTCACCGACTCGAGCGTGGACACTTCGTCTTTGCCCATCCTTTTGGCATGGTAGAGGACGAGGTCAACACCGGCAACCAAATCTGCCGCATCGTTCCCATCCCTCGGGTAACTGACCACACCGATCGACGCGGTTATAAAGAACTGGCGCCCGTCCGGGCTTGCCAACCGCATTCCGCGCAGCCTATCCCGTAGTACCTCTGCCACCCTGAAAGCCCCTGCTGGAGGTGTTTCCGGCAGAATCACCGCAAATTCGTCGCCACCGATGCGGAACGCGATATCTCCTTTACGTAAATGGTCGTTTAGGCATTCGCCGATTTGGGCCAGCGCCATGTCGCCGACCGGATGACCGAATGAATCGTTGATATTCTTGAAATCGTCCAAGTCGAGCAACAAAATCGAAAATTCGTGTCCATGCCGCGCCGAGCGATCGATTTCGTAGTCCAGCGCTTCGGTAAAGCGCCGTCGGTTGCAAAGGCCAGTGAGCGGGTCGTGTGTAGCATAGTATTCCAGCTCGTCTAAGGTATGGCCCAACAACCGGCTCGATCCGACCACCATAACCATGACCGACAGTAGAGACCGGATCATGCTGAGTTCCTGAGCGCCGAGTGGTGTTGGCGACGCGTAAACGACTCCGAGCAGTCCGGCAAGCTGCGGCGCGTAATCGGGCAGCGTGACGGTCAGAGTCCGAATGTCGTTAACATCGGTCAGCCTTGCGGCGCCACCGGTTTGATATTCCTCGACCTCGACCGCGACATCTGGCGGCAACCCGAGTTTCTCGATGGTTTCGGCGATTAATCGCTCCTTGACCGAACATTTGATTCGTTCGGAACAGGCACCGGAATAATAGAAGAACAGTGATAAACCGTGATTTTCGAGAAAAGCGATATAAAAGAAATCGAAGCGAAAAATATCGCAGAAGCTCGAAAGGATCTCTCGAACAAACTCTTCCCAGTGAGTCACCCGCTCAGGGGAGAAAATGATTTGTTCCAGTATCCGGCTTTGGCGCTCGAGCAGATCAGTTTCCACCAGCGTCGAAGATAGGATATCCATTGTTTGATTGAATTCCGTGAGCAGCTCCTGGATATGCTCTCCGTTCCGGCGCCATTGCCGCTGGCGTTCGTCCGCCAGCAGCTTCAAGTTGCGATCCAATCGCCGACAATAATCCAGCAGATGGCTCCCAGGGCACGCCGCGTCAGTCTGAAGATCCGCCATGAGGCTCGCATGTACGCGGCTGACCATGGCTTGAATAGTCGCGTCGAATAGATGGGTTCGAGTCTGGCTTTCCAGCAATGCAGATAACTGCTCTACCACCAGTTTGCGTAAGGCGTTGAGCTGATGGGGGCTGCCGACTTGGATACTGGCGGTATCGTGGTAAATTCTATCCACCGAGTTCATTAAGGCGCTCCGTCGGCAAAGCGCCCTCCAGGGCCCATCAGATCGATACCGCACTTCAGGTTGGAGAACCAGTCGATGAAGTCCTGCACGGTACGGCCCCGATAAACTGGCCCATGCTGTGGCGTCAGCATGTGGATCTCCAAACCGGCGATCGTTTCTACCCAACATCGGATGGCTCGAATCGAGCACATGTAGCGCTGGTGAAACCCTTCGACATACCGTAGGTGGCGGGCGAAATCGTCTACGAATTCGTATTCCAAGCCCCCAGGCAGCGTTGCTGCGCCAATATCGCCGGCAAATAGAATCTTCGCGATGGGATCATAAACGTTGAGCTGGCCCTCCGAGTGGAGGAAATGGGCTGGTGCCAGTTTCAACTGGAATCCCGGTGAGAACTCGCATGACAATCCCTCATCCGGCACCAGAACGAAGCGGCTCAAATCCCGGATGCCATAATGAGGAAGGAATCGCAACCAAACGCGGGGCACGTATACCGGCGCTCCGGTAAGTTCCAGCCACGTGGAAAGTCCTCCCATGATGTCAGGATCTTGGTGAGACAGAACAATCGCTTTTAGCTCGCGCGGCTCGATATACTGAAGCAACTCCGTCAGCACCCCCGGCATCACACCGAAAACACCCGGATCCAGCAGTACGCCGCACCCCTCGTGGAGAACGAGATATTGATTGGAGCGGATGCCTTCTTCGTCGCCCGCCTCGCTTTCATGGAGAAGAACAAACCGATGCTCCGGTGCGTTGAACAGAACTACATTTCGCACGGCTATTCTCTTGTGTGAATTGTCATTTTCGAGTCGTGTACATCCGTTTACTTAAGCTTCGCAGCCCGCCACGCGCCATATTCGAGGAAATGCAGACTCTTGCGCTGATTCTTATCGGTCGCAGAACCGTTTGCCCCGACACCGGACAGCCCTTCGACAAGCGTGTCCTTAGGCGGGTCGACGGCCCCGTCCTGAGCTAAGTCGAAAGGCTCTGGACGAACGGCCTACGCGATAGGCATTCAACATAAATTCGGACGCCCTTACCGGCCACTATCCGAACAAAGGCGACACTAACCTTAGCATCGAAGAGGAAATTAATCTGTCAGCCTTTTCTTACAATCGGTCGGCCCAAGTTAGCCTTGCGTGCGGCTAGACAAATGTTCATCGATATTCGAATGGGGATCGATTAAACTAAAACGTTCTCATTTTTTCGAAAGAATCCGGAACTGAGCCGGAACGACATCAACCTACTTCGGAACTTGCCATGAACAAAGAGAGCCAAGCACTGATCGAAAAGTACTACGCCGCTTTCAACGCGGGAGACATGGATACGTTTCTAAGCCTACTGACCGACGATGTAATCCATGACATCAATCAAGGACAGCGGGAAATCGGCAAAGAGGCTTTTCGCGAGTTCATGAATCGGATGAACCGAAATTACAAGGAACAGCTGGTGGATATGTGCATCATGACCAGCGACGATGGCAAGCGGGCCGCTGCCGAATTTGTGGTTCTTGGCGAGTACCTCCAGACCGACGAGGGATTGCCGCCAGCCAAGGGCCAGAAGTATCGGCTGCCCGCTGGCGCTTTCTTCGAAATCCGCGACGGCAAGGTGGCACGTATCACCAATTACTACAATTTGCAGGATTGGATTGCCCAAGTAGAAAAGGGCTAAGGCGATGACCGACTCGATCACCATCAAGCGCTTCACGGGCCAGGATCCCGAACTGCAGCGTTATCTGCCGGACCTGGCGCGACTTAGAATCGAAGTCTTCCGCGACTTTCCATATCTTTATGATGGAAGTTACGAGTACGAGGAAAAATATCTCAAGACCTACACCCAATCACCGGAAAGCGTGATCGTCCTGGTACTGGATGGCGAGAAAGTGGTGGGCGCAACGACCGGTATCCCGATGGAACATGAAACCGAAGAGTTTCAGAAGCCGTTCCTGGAACACGGTTACGATCCCAAGAAAATTTTTTATTGCGGCGAATCCGTGCTACTGAAGGACTATCGCGGCCGGGGGATTTATCCCAAGTTCTTCGAAGAACGAGAAGGCCACGCACGGTCTCTCGGCCGCTTCGATTGGAGCAGCTTCTGCTGCGTGCAACGTCCGGAGAACCACCCGCGCCGTCCGGCGGATTACGTGCCGCTCGATCGGGTCTGGAGCAAATTCGGCTATGTCAAGCATCCGGAACTGACCACGACCTACACCTGGAAGGATCTGGATGAGGAAACCGAGTCGCCCAAACCCATGGTATTTTGGCTCAAACCTTTGAAGGGAAACGCCTGATGTCATCTCGACCGTTCCGTCTGGCAGCCGCGCAATACGACATCGGTTTTCTCAAGAGTTGGGACGATTATTCGAGCAAAATCGCCCGTTGGGTCGAGGAAGCTGCGGGTAACGGTGCCAAGATGCTCCTGTTCCCCGAGTATTTCAGCATGGAACTCGCGTCTCTGTTTCCAGAGGACGTGTATAGGTCGCTGTCGAAACAACTCGCCGAGATTCAAACCCTGCTGCCGGATTTCGTGAGCTTGTTTTCCGACATGGCCGAACGGCACGGCGTTTATATTGTGGCCGGTTCCTTTCCCGTTCGCCTAACCAACGGCAGCTACCGGAATCGGTCGTTTCTATTCCGCCCGGATGGAACGACCGATCACCAGGACAAACTCCAGATGACCCGCTTCGAAAACGAGCACTGGCTGATTACCGGCGGCGACGAAATCAAGACAGTGGATACCGAGTTCGGGCGAATCGGCATCAATATCTGCTACGACAGCGAGTTTCCGATGATCGCCCGCAAGCAAGTCGAAGCGGGAGCGAATTTGATTCTGGTGCCGAGCTGCACCGATACGCTCGCGGGCTACTACCGTGTCCGCATCGGCTGCCAGGCGCGCGCACTGGAAAACCAGTGCTATGTCGTGCAGTCGCCCACGGTGGGCCAAGCACCGTGGTCGGAAGCAGTGGACGTCAATATCGGCGCCGCCGCCGTTTACACGCCGGTAGATTACGGCTATCCGGACAACGGTATACTCGCCATTGGCGAACTCAACCAAGCACAATGGGTATATGCCGACATCGATCTCACTTCGATCGCCCATATCCGACAGACCGGGCAGGTGTTCAATTACCGTGACTGGCCAGGCCAGTTTCGACACCTTCGCTGACCACCGCAACGAGCGCCGCTTATGCGGCGCTCACCTACACAACGATCGGCCTGGTTGAGCGTTCCCAAGCCATTCAATTGCCCTGGCCAAAAGGTCGAACTAATCTTTAGAATGCTGGTCTGTGATGAACACAGACCGGTGAACGCGTTGTACTCAAATCAGTATTGAGTTCATGCGCCAACCGATACTTCCAATGCCTCGTCCGAATTTGGAGAAAATCATGGCGAAAAGACAACCCTCAAAACGCGGAGAAGATGCCGCGAAAAAACCCGCGCCCGAAAGCGTAGGGGAACCGATCGAAGAACAGCCGGAACATGTCGCGGAAATGGGTGCTGAACAAGGGGAAGAAGTCCCTCGCGCCAGGTTCCGCGAAGCTATCAAAGAAGGCGCCGCGCACGCGCGCTCGGCTGTTGCCGAATTCGTTCCGGACCTCGGCGGCTTAGTCCACAAAGGTGTTTATTCGGGTGTTTATTTTCTAAGCTTTAGCGTAGTTTTCGGCTCTTTGATGGTCGCGAGCCTACTGCCGGAGCACAATGTGATCGAGAAAGGGGTACGTGACGGAGCCGAAGCGGCGAAGAAGGCGTTCCAGGGACGACACGAGGGTACGCACCAAGCCAAGCACACAGGAAAATCCAACGAAGAAGGACTGACCCCTGCCTAATCCCGCCGCATCCGAAAGCGGGCAGATCGTGCCGGAGAAGAGGATGGTCTGCCAGGTTGGGACCTTATGCCGCTCTACCCATCATCGGCACGTGGGTATGTCCCAGATTCGTTCGGCGTATTCCCGAACGGCGCGATCGCTCGAGAACCAACCGCAGTGAGCGACATTCAAGATCGCCTTCCGAGTCCAAGCCTCGGGATCGCGATATAGCCGATCCACCTCTTCCTGACAGGCGACATACGATCCATAGTCGGCCAGCACTGCGAATTTGTCGCCATCTCGAAGTAAAGAGTCGACCAACGACTTGAATCGGTCGGGCTCGTCCGGCGAAAAATACCCTGTCGCAATCATGTCGAGCGCGAGCTTGAGTTCGTCGTTCGAACGGTAGTACCGCCACGGGTCGTAGCCGTCGCGGCGCAGTTCTTCGAGCTGCCCGGCAGTATGCCCGAAAATGAAGATGTTCTCTTCGCCCACGTGTTCGCGAATCTCGATGTTCGCGCCGTCCAAAGTGCCGATGGTAATCGCTCCGTTGACGGCCATCTTCATGTTGCCGGTACCCGACGCTTCCATACCTGCTGTCGAAATCTGCTCGGACAGTTCCACCGCCGGAATGATTTCCATGGCACGGGAGACATTGTAGTCAGGCACGAAAACAACTTTCAGAACGCCATCGACTGCCGGATCCCGGTCGATCGCTTTAGCCACGTCATTGATCAACTTGATGATCAGCTTGGCCGCATGATAACCCGGCGCGGCCTTACCGCCGAAAATCACCGTTCGCGGCACTATATCTCCCGATTTTCCGGACCGTAGCCGGTTATAGCGGGTGATGACATGAAGGACATTGAGCAGTTGGCGCTTGTATTCGTGTATGCGTTTGACCTGTACATCGAACAGGCTGGTCTGGTCGATGCGAATAGCCAGGCGCTTATCGATAAGTGCCGCGAGACGGGTTTTGTTGGCAAGTTTAACCGCACGAAATCGCTCGCGGAATGCCGCGTCGTCCGCCAAGGGCGCTAGTTCCCTCAACCGCTCCAAATCCGTTACCCAGCCGGAACCGATGGACTCTGTAATCAGCGCGGCAAGATCGCGATTGGCTTGATTCAGCCACCGCCGCGGTGTGATGCCGTTGGTGATGTTGACGAACCGATCGGGAAAAATCCTATCGAAATCCCGAAATATGGTTGTTTTCATCAACCGGGAATGCAATTCCGCCACGCCGTTGACTTTGTGGCTGCCAATGATGGCGAGATGAGACATCCGGAGCCGGCTTCCGTGCTCTTCGTCCACGACCGAAACGCGACGGATCAGATCAAGGTCCCCCGGAAACCGCTCGCTGACCTCTTTGAGAAAGCGATAATTGATTTCGTAAATGATATGCAGGTGTCGGGGCAGCAACTCTTCGAACAGGCGCACCGACCAAACTTCCAGGGCTTCTGGCAACAGCGTGTGATTGGTATAGGAAAACGTCTGAACGGTGATGTTCCAAGCCTCGTGCCACGGTACCCGGTACTCGTCCATCAGAATGCGCATCAATTCCGGAATGGCGATCGAGGGATGGGTATCGTTCAGTTGGACGGCCACCTCCTGAGGTAGCGCCGCGAAACCACGGTGATCCGCGGAGTATGTCTTCAGAATATCCTGAAGTGACGCGCTGACGAAAAAATATTCCTGCTTGAGCCTCAGCTGCCGCCCCATTTGCGTGGTGTCGTCCGGATACAGCACTTTGGAGAGGTTCTCAGACCGGGTTTTTTGTTCGACGGCCTTGATGTAATTGCCTTCGTTGAAGTATTTCAGCTCGAAATCGCGCGACGCCTTTGCCGCCCAAAGCCGCAAGTTATTGACGGTTTCCCCGCCATACCCGGGAACGGGGATGTCGTAGGCCATGGCCATCACATCCTCAGTGTCGATCCACCGATACCTAACTTCGCCGTCGCTCTCTCGATACTCGACGACACGTCCGCGGAACTGCACCCGATACAGCACATCTGGACGTGCAAACTCCCAAGGATTTCCGTAACGCAGCCAGTTATCCGGATGCTCGACTTGATAGCCGTCCTCTATGCTTTGCGAAAACATACCGAATTCGTAACGTATTCCATAACCGAACCCCGGAAGCTGGAGCGTGGCGAGAGAATCGAGGTAACATGCCGCGAGCCGGCCCAATCCACCGTTACCCAAGGCGGCTTCTTCCTCGGCCTCGGCGAGTTCGTCCAAGTTCAATCCGACGTCTTCCAAGACTTGCTTGAACTCGTTGTAACATCCGATATTGAGCAGGCTGTTTACCAAGCTCCGGCCGATCAGAAACTCCATCGACAGGTAATAAACCCGCTTGGCATCCTGCAGATAGTAGCGCCGCATGGACTCCATCCAGCGCAAGGTGAGAAGATCGCGCACCACATAAGCCAGCGCGAAAAACCAATCCCGCTCGTTGGTCTCGACCGGATCCTTGCCGATCGAGTAAATCAAACGGTTCACCAGGGCACGCCGCAGCGAAGGAATATCCTTTGGATTTGAGATTTCATAGATATCTGATGTTACAGTCATCTCCCCGAGGCTCCTTGAGTTTGGATGATCCTATCCAGGCGACCAGACCGCATGCGAACGGTCCTGTGAATTTCTTGACGGCGGGCGGTCAAAGGCTCGCTTGCGGTATTTATTTCAAAAGTAAGACGCCTCTTTATACACAATGACCAAGTTACGTCTCATGAACATCCGTTGCGCGGCGCTTATCTCTTGTTTCCTCATCCCGCCTGGCTCGATTTACGCGGCACAGCCGGAACGGCCCTTGGCACCCGGCTACAAACCCCTCGCCTTCGAATTACCCGAAGCCGGCACCTATGCCCTGCCCGCTCTGGGCGAAGCCGCTGACGGTCAGGTCGTGGACAGTAGCGGAAAGGCACTGCGTCTGCATAGTCTGTACGGAGACAAGCTGGTGCTTCTAAGCTTCATCTATTCCACTTGCAGCGACGTCAACGGCTGCCCGCTCGCGACCGCGGTCTTTCACAAAATTCAGCGCCGCCTGGAACAGGAACCCGAAATCGCCGAACATTTGCGCCTGATCACCTTGAGCTTTAATCCCCAAGACACCCCGGAGATCATGGCTCGGTACGGGCAAGCTTTTGCCAGCAGCGCGGACTGGCGCTTTCTGACCACCCGTTCAGAGCAGGAAATCCAACCGATTTTGGCAGCCTACGGTCAATCCGTTCAAAAAGACTACGATGCCGATGGGCAATTCCTCGGCACGTTTTCGCACGTTCTCCGAGTGTTCCTCATCGACCGCGAAAAGCAAATACGCAACATTTACACAGTGTCCTTCCTGCACCCCGATACGCTGCTGAACGATGTAAAAACGTTACTCGCAGAAAAAACTGCGGTTACAACTGAACACACACGAGCCGCCCCCACCGTCTTTCTCGGTAGCGGCGATAACAAGACGGGTTACGAAGCCGCCGATTTTACGACACAGTCTCTTTCTCTCAGCGAGAGGTCCGGTCGGCAAACCGACTTGATCCAATACGCTCGACGTCCACCGCTTGGACTGCCGCCTGTTCCGATCCCCTCTGACAATCCGATCACGCCCGCCAAGGTCGAATTGGGCCGAAAATTGTTCTTCGATCGCCGGCTATCGCTCAACAACACCGTTTCCTGTGCCATGTGCCACATCCCAGAGCAGGGCTTTACCAGTAACGAACAAGCGACGGCCATCGGCATCGAAGGACGCACTGTACGACGCAACACGCCCACGATCTACAATGTCGCTTATCTGGAGCGATTATTTCACGACGGGCGTGAAAATCGCTTGGAGCATCAAGTCTGGGGACCGCTCTTGGCCAGCAATGAAATGGGCGCTCCCTCGGTCGGCTATGTGATCGAAAAAATCCGAGGACTGCCCGACTACGCCGGTCTCTTCGAAAAGGCCTTCAAGCGTGGTCCGTCCATGGAAACCATAGGCATGGCGCTGGCCAGCTACGAGAGGACCTTGAACTCGGCCGATTCGCCTTTCGATCGCTGGTATTTCGGAAAGGTGAAAAACGCCCTATCCGCTGAAGCGCGCCGAGGGTTCGAACTGTTCACCGGCAAGGCCGGTTGCTCCCAGTGCCACACCATTGCTGAGAATCACGCTCTATTCACCGATCAAAAGATGCATAACACTGGAATCGGCTTCCGCGCAGCCATGGCAAACGATGATGCAGCCCCGGAAGTCCAAGCTGCGCCGGGTGTGACTCTCAAGATTGGAGCCGAAATCCTCGCGTCGGTCACTGAACCCAAACCGAACGATCTCGGTCTCTACGAGATCACCCAAAATCCTGAGGACCGTTGGAAATACAGAACGCCTTCGCTGCGCAACGTCGAGCTCACCGCGCCATACATGCACGACGGCTCGCTCCCAACGCTCGAGAGTGTGGTCGAGTTCTACAATCGAGGCGGCATTCCCAACGAAAATCTCGATCCCTTGATCAGGCCGCTGAACCTCGATCAGGCGGAAATCAAGGCCCTCGTCGCGTTCTTACGATCCCTGACGGGCAGCAATGTAACAGCTATCGTTTCGGACGCCTTCGCCGCACCCATAGGTGATCCGACTGGCGAACAATCACAACGTTGATTCGATCAAACGAAAGCGTAAACGATGGCGGCATAACGCAGCGCTTTCCCGGCTGCTATGACCAACACCGACAGCCAAAATGGCAAACGCAGCCAACCGGCTGCGAAGCAGAATCCATCCCCGACGACCGGCAACCACGAGAACAACAAGATCGGAAGCCCCCATTTCCGAACCGACGCGATAGCCTTTTGTCGGCGGGGCTCGGCGACACGTTCTGCTGGATACTTCATGGCGGTAAGAAAGCCAAGCAGCCAGGTCGTCACAGCCCCCAGCGTATTTCCGGACGTTGCTGTCAACAGCAACACCTCGGGTGACAGCTCGGATCGGCTGACAAGATAGGCCAGAACAACCTCCGAACCGCCCGGCGCTAAGGTTGCCGATACGAACGCGCTGCCGAAAAGACTCCAAAGGCCGAATGTATCCGTGAAAAATTCCATCGCCGAGTTTTTGAGCAATATTCTGAAATCAAAGCGCCGCCCCCGTCTTCGACGCGGGCAGAAAATGAGATACTAACATCATCAATCCCAATTATTGACAGAGCCGACTGACCCAAGTATTATTTCCAGTCTATGGCTACGTAGCTCAGTTGGTTAGAGCACCGCATTCATAATGCGGGTGTCGCTGGTTCAAGTCCAGCCGTAGCTACCAGTTTCTTCAATGAAAAAGGCCGGATTTTCCGGCCTTTCTTTTTAGATATTTTACCCACTTGGGTACCGTCTTTCGCTGAGCTTCGCGCAAGTGCTGGACGGTGCCGATTAGCTCCCGCAACTCGGCCGGTGAATAATGGACCGTGATATCGCCGTTGAGGTGATGCCTCAGGGCTTTCCTCGTTTCCAGGGGAACGCCGGCTAGCCACAGTCTCCGGGCGAAAGTATGGCGGAGTTTATAAGGCCCCGACAGTACATTTTCACCAGTGGCTAATCCGGCTTCCCGCCATGTTCGCCTCCATGCGCTACTGCTCGTCCGTTCTACCGGGTGTCCGCGGTCGGTAAACACGAACACCGGATGATGGCCTTGCCTGGCTTCGATAATAGCCCGTGCTGTTCCGTTCAGAACATAAGGCCAAACAGCGTAGTGCATCATAGCGTCGCCTCCTTCCGCCTAAACTCGGGGCACGCTGACAAATTCCGTTTGATGTCGCTACCTTTTCCGCGGATCGATTTGCCTCGCATCAAACGACACTTTCGGAAATATCGGCGCGCCAAAGCCTTGGTTTGTGATCATACCTATCTGCCGAACCGATGAAGGCGGGAAAGATTCGCTCAATGAGCAAACAATTCCGACCTCCACCCGATTTCTCTTTGCGCTCAGGCCAAAGAAAAAGCGCCGACCGAAGCCGGCGCCATTCGAGCTAGGATGGGACACCCAACAGGCGTTCCGCCTACATCAGCCGCAAGCCATCCAGAAATCGCAGCCGTGCTTGCGCATGACGGCATAGTTTCCGCACTCGTCGCAGCGCCTTCCCGGAACCAGCTCCATGGCACCCACGGCACGGCCGCGCAGGGAGACCACGTTGTCGCCTCCATACGTCACTAGGCCCATCTCTTCCGGATAGCCATCCTCATCGAGGCGCCGCGTTCGGTGTTTGCTGGCAAACGTCTCCCGCACGGCAAGTTCCTGTATGAGATTCAAATGCCGCTTCTCGCTTTTCCCCGTCCCGGTTTTTATCCGTGAGGACTGCCTCACCCCCTTCAAGGACCCGAGTGTCCCACCGGTACACCGTGTTCGGGCTCACCTCTAAATGGCCGCAATCGCCTTGTTGGTGTAGCCTTCGGCGCGCATCCGTACAGCCGTGTTCCGGGCCTCGGTCAACGTCTCATCGCTCAGCCGTTTCGCTTGGCGATTCTTCATACTTCTGAGACGGCATACTTATCCCTTAATGACCGAATCAATAAGATATTGAAAACTTTAACCTATTCTCAATTTCCCGACCTGTTTTTTTGACTTCCGCGTAGCTCCGAATCTATCCCGGAATTGGTAGATGCAACCGCCTCGACATCCTTCCCGGCCTGAACGGTTAGGCTTGCCGCACACCCGGTAAATCGTCGGGTTGAGCGGTACGATGTAATCGCGGGGCCGAAAGATGGTATCTAGCGTGTACTGGAGATATCTGCACGGCAAACGGTACGCGGTGCACACCCTGCCGTGCTGATAGAGGCGTCAGGCCGCCCGGTTCCACCGCCTCCGAAGACCGAACCCCGTGAGCCCAGCGCTCATCAGAGCCACGCTCGACGGCTCCGGGACAGACGCTTGCGCGAAACTGACGCCGGTCAGGTGAAGCGTGTAAGGACCGGTTTGAAACGGGTAAGGGAAACGAGCCCAACCGCTTAGTGGACCGGTCGGATTCGCCGAGGTGTAGAACGGCTCCGGGATCGTAATGAAAAGACTGAAGCCGAGATAATAGATGCCAGCCGTCCCGGCAAAATTGCCTGGATTGAATTGGGGAAGCCAGTCATCCTTGCTGCTATTATCCTCCAGCACCAGATCACCCGCCGAATCAAACAGCCACATCATTGCGTCGTTATCCTGAGATAAGGTCGCCGTAACCGTTACCGAAAAATTCTGGGGGTCATCGATGACGATTTTGTAGAGATCGACGTCATCTGAAAACGCCCCAGGCGTGGACCACCCAGGAAGAGTCGAAAGATCGGTTAAGGTACCGTGGATCGACGTCAGGGGGCCGTTGCCTGTCGGAACCTGTGCGGTCGACAAGAGTTCTCCGGCGTCACCGACTTCTGTCCAGGTTCCGGCGTTTGCCGATGGGGCCAGAGCGAACGACAAAAAGAGTGCTAATGCAGATATCCGATTGCATTTGGGCATTTTCTGAACCCTCTCTAAAGACACACTAACGAGCGTTCCGGCATGCGGGAATCACGACAACTTGGCATCGATCCGAAATTCCCTGGCATCGTCTGCAGGGCGAGCCGAGGATCACAACGCGAGCGATCGTTTCAAACGGACGGATTCTCCGCTCCACTTTTTCCTAAGCAAGAAATTTGCCGTGAGTAAGTAGGAGCGTCGAATGTCCGGATTCGCCTTAACCACCTCCGGATGGCCCCGGCGTGGCCAGGAATCCGAGACCATAACGGTTGCACCGCTTGGGGATCACGCTGTCCCTGTTCGCGCTCTCGCGGTGCGCGAGCGACATCCACCTTCGGCTGTCCGCCGACGCTGCCGCGCGCACCTACGCCGAGTGCCGGGAGCATGCTGATCGGTTGTGCGCGAGAACGTATCACGGTATCCGACCCCGCATGCGTCTCCGTTCTTGCCATACGGCGCGGTCGCTCTGTTTTCCACAGAATCCACCCACACAGGTCGAGCATGTCGTCTTCGAGAGACAAATCTCCGACTGACCATCGGACCGGAGGTCAGGCAAGATGGATCCACCCTGGGGCGTGAGGTCTTTAGCCTGATAGCGGCACGCCTCGCCGTTGAGGACCGGCAAGGATAGTGCGGACGGCATAACAGTCCTTGGGTTTCGATCGGGTATCCGCTGCTGCTCGATGTACTGTCGTACGACGGAAATAGGCGTGCCGCCGAGGCGGCCAATGGTTTCTGCTTGTAACGGTCGCTTGGCCGAACAGCACGCGCCCGCCGACCTCCGCTTTAATCGGTGTGGACCTGGATGTTACCAACCTCGCCGCCGACAGTCACCGAAAACGATACAGTGGGGCGGAGGTGGGAGCCTGTCGGGCTCGCCCGACCGAACTGAGGCGCGCACTCAGCAGGCCGCTGGAAGCAAACACTTGGGGCGACGCCCGAAGACTATCCGGCGCAAACTGAAATCCCTGGTGGGCCGTGAAGCCTGCTACCGCAGCGATCGGAACCGTCAGATTTCCAAGCGGCTCGTTGTCAAGGCACATGGCCGCGGACGTGGGATTGCGCTCGAAGACCTTCGCGGAATCCGTGGCCGCGAATCGTGGCGACGTCTGGGTGCAGGACCGGATCAAGGCGGGTTACTGTTCGATTCCCTGGGGAAGAACGATGCCCATACTCGTCCACTGGCCCCGGATACGTGCCAACAGCGTTTGGCTTGGCCACAGTCAAAACCTGGCCGCACTGGTCGACAGCTATTTCCGTTCGACCGATCCGGGTGTCTTCGACGATCTAATCACACAGGTCTTCGGTTTCCAAGATATCGGCGGGTATCACTATCCCGTCAGCTTTGTCGAAAGTCAGCACGCCTTGCTCGATATGGGGACGCTGGGGAATGTCGAGGAACGCCTTGTCAACATTATGTACCTGCTCTCCGGCCAGCTGAAGGATAAGGATAAATTCGCCGAAGAGATCGGCACTATGCTGGCTGTCGAGCCGGTGACGCTGGAGGAGAAACGGGAACGGATTGGAAAGACCTTCGCGCTAATCAAAAAGATCGCAGCGCAGCTCAGGAAAGAGTACGCGAACGAGAGGCTGTACCTGAGGACACTCCATGCCTATGTTGCCGAGGCTAGCAGGCTCAAGCGCGATGCGGAGGAGGCGGTGCCGAGCCCGCGTCCCAAAGCGTTTTCTGCCCGCGCCAACGCTAAGAAGCACATTGATATGTGGCCGAAGGCTGCGGGGGCGCTCTATTCCCATTCATGCCGCTGACCCGCGATTTATGTCATGTTCGCCTCCGTACGCTAAGTTCCAGCCAATGAAAGCCGAGCCGCTATTCCTTGAACCCAGGAAGCGACGATTGATGCTGCACTAGGTCGATTTTCGTCAATCAACCTCATACTATGACCGCTTCCTTGAAGCTATTTACATTCACATCCGTACACTACCCGCAGGCGGTCGGTTTCTCAAAGTCCGCGGCAGGGGGTAATGCCAATGCATTACAATCCTGCCGCGATCCGGGACCATTTCGTCAAACTCCGTCGACTACCAGGACCACTCCTTAGTCGTTGACCACCAGGCGCCCCCAGATCCCCCCGGCGAATAGATGTGACGGGCCATCCCGATAGAGCCAAATTCCGGGCTTAGCACGTTCGACTTTCGCCGTGAGTGCCACGCCGGGCGTTGCTAGGCGCGACCAGGGAGATCCGAACCTTGGGATGTCGTCAATGAACGAATGCCCGTACAGTTGAAAGCTGTGCTGCCGGGCGCGGCCGGATGGATGGACTACGTGAAACCGCAAGCGATCACCCGTTTTGGCTTCGAAATCGACGAAGGGGAAGGGTTGCCAAGCATCGGTGAAGAAGTCGTTCGGGAAGACCCAGTCATTGAGGTTCTGCGTTTCCTGACCATGCTTATTCGGCTTCGGCTCCAGTCCCAGGCGCACCCAGAAAGGCGCACTACGGTAATTGATGCCTTGCTCCCCGAGATCGTAGGAATCGTCGCAGATGCGGCAGTCGGGAACGGGCTTTCCGTCCTTGTACAGATTCAGCCCGTCTTGATAGACCACGACGAACTCCCGCGCATAGTTCTTGGTGTCATCCTCCCAAACCACGACCGAGAGGCCAGAGGCTCGTTCGAAAGGAATTTCAGTACCGTGAGGCTGACCTCCCGAGTCGACGTAAAAATCCCTGGGGTCGAACAATCTGGCGTCGGCTGGTTCGATAACGAGCGCGCCGATCAGACCGTGCGCGCCATGGCCGATAACGTCGCCGTAGGAGCTCAATCCCGCCACGAGCGGTTTCTTGAAGGGCTCGATGACGAGTTTTTCCCCTGCGCTTCCCTGCCGGTCGATGTTCACCCGGCCCGCATACCAGTTGTACGTTCGTGTTTCGCCTGGAATCGCTAGCGCTCTGTTGATGGCGTTGAACCCCACCACTGCGCCATTTCCAGCGTTGACGTCCATAGCCACCATCTGTGGATGAAGGGATACACGATTTGACGGCGGCGCATCAAAAAAGCCTTCGTTGTGCTCGTCCACATTGATTTTAGTGATGCGCGGCATGAGTGCGTCACCCGGGCGGTCCGACAAGCGGGTCCCCAGGCGGTTGGTCAGCTTCACCACCGCGCAATGCCCTGCCTTAACCCGCAGTACCAGAGGAGTTAAAGGCTTGCTGCCGTTGCGAATCGCTTCAACGTCGCCAGCGGGAATGAAAGCCAGCCCATCCGGGTCATCCAGACCGTGGGCATCGTCGTAGCGGGTTCCCCTCTCGCCCAGTAGGTCTTTCACTTGCCAAGCTTCTATCGCGTATTGAGACCGCGGTGCATCCGCAGGACAACCGTCACCGGCAATCAATTGCCCCGCTTGGGGATCGGTTATCCTGCCGTCGGCATTGTTGTCCAGTACCGCCAGTGCGCAACGATCGTCGCTACGACCGCCGTCCGGGCAACTATTCGGCCCGTCGAGGCGTTGCCGCGCGACCGGTTGGGCGGCACAGCCAGCTTTTCTGAGCTTGTCGATGAAAGGCTTGCGCTGCGCCGCGTCCTTATCCGGTGCACTGGCTTCGAGCAAATCGACTTGTCCGACTTTCAGCACGCCATGCTCGTCTTCGCACGCCGCCGGGTCGAAAACTTCAGGGCTGGCGAAAGCGCGCAATAGTCCCCAACTGCCGTTCCATAAGTCGTCCTGAGTGCCGAAGTGGAAAAGGTAGTCGGCGGTGCCGAGTCCGGCCCCGATGTTGGCCAGATTTACCATATCCATTTCGAAATGCTCGGAAATTCCGATCTCCTGAGCATTGATCCAGGGCGCACTCGGGTTCTTCGCTTCCCTTCGCCAGGCCAGTCCGTGTACGGTGAAACTGTGCTGGACTTCCTGCGCTCCTTGTATTACGCGCAGCTGAACTCGGTCACCCTCATATGCCCTGAAGGGCTTCAGGAAGGGATCGCCATGCGGTGCCAAGGAGCTAAAGACATAAGCCAGATCGCTGGGGCGACACAGCGCCGGGCGTTCGCTTTCGGGATCGTTCAGATGGCCCATGCATTCGCCGGGCTTCAGTTTCGAAAAATGTCTGCCGCTTGCAGGGCTGTCGCGCTCGCCGATGCGCAGCGGGATGGGCTCATGTTTGTAATTGACGAGATAAGGATTATGGTGCTGGGTGGAAATCGCCTCAGGCATCTCCGGCGGATCGATAGGATAGCCATGCAGCTTGCGGTAGGCGGCGTAATAGTCCTTTACCGAGGCACTCACCTTGCCCGCCATGCCTTCCGGCAGGGCAGGACCTTGCGTTTGCCCGGAATCGTAAAGCAACGCGAAATCAGCGATCGCTAGGGCAAACTCGCGAGTATCGGGATGCTTTTTTCTATCGTCCGCCTTGACCACCATACCACGGGAACCTACTGCGTAGGATTCGACGCAGGGACGTTCCGGTTCGGTGACAGGAGCGCGGCAGGGAATATCGCGGCTGGCGCCGACGACGTTCTGCTCACTCCCATCAGGTAATCGCCGCTTGCCGGTTTTCATATCGGTACCGTCCGGGGTACGCCAAACCGAACCCTTGGGTTCGATCAGCATGGCGTTATAAAACCCGTGATGCTGAATCGAGGATGGCGCGAAATGATCGTGCGTGAATACCGTGCCCAGCGTGCCATCGCCGTCTTTGTGGTCGTGGGCGTCCGCCCACCAGCGCTGGATGGTGGTCTGAAACACCGGACGGCCATGCTTGTCGGTTTTGGCGCGAGGTCTCGGCTTGATTTGGCCCAGATGATCCTTCACCACGCCGCGGCGGCTGGCTTCGGACAGCTCTCTGATCGTTTCCCAGGCTAGAGTGCCATCCTCGTAATTGAAGCCGTTGCCGGCGCCGTCCGCAGCGAGGACATCAAATTTGACCAGATGGATGTGTTGACCGATGGTGTCGGTAGGCGTAGCGACCTGGAAATCATCACGCTTCACCGTAGCACCAGCTCGGTTGGTGTGCAGGAACTCCACGCACTCGCCCGATTCCACACGGAAGAAGAAAGGCTCAGCCGCTGAGGTTTTCTTGCCTTCGTAACGGGCAACGTCCCGGTCAAGAACGTTAATGCGTGACTGCGGGTCATGCCAACCGTGTTCGTTGGTTAGAATGTCGAGATCGATCACCGAAGCGCGGTAGCGCCGGATCGGTGCAGCGGGATCTTCGCCGCACGGATCGGCGAAAGGCGCACCTGGCCGACGCGGCTTGCCGTTGACCCGGAATACCGCGTCCCGACCATCCGGAGTCTTGCTCGGGTAGCCGGCAGCGTTCTCATGGAAAGCCATTGCCGCTTTTTCCAGTTCGGTACCGTCCTCAGGCAACAGAATCAGATCCGCGTGGGTGATATGTGCAGTCATATCGGCGTTGGCCAACTGTTCCTCGGCTTCTTGTCCGCCGTTGTACGTCCGCACACCACCGGTTACAACGTGACGCCCAAGACCGCCGCTTTCCACGATGTCCAGCGGCGGCTGCGGCGCACGGTGTCCCGCAACGCCGGGTATAAAAAATGGAAAGCCCGGATTGCCGTTGCCTTTGATCTGGACTTGCCCGTCGACAATCGTCACTTCGGCACCTGGCATCGGTGGCATAGCCAGATTCGGGAGAGGCACCACCGCCGGAATCGGCGTGCCGCTCGAGATTTCCCCGTCGGGCAGTCTGCGCGTGCCGTCCTCGAAAACGTCGTGGACGCGCGTTTTCTGCGACAGTACATCGATAAACTCAATGTCCGAGGTGTCCAGTGGCTCACGGCTGGCTGGTGCGGTCAGATCCGACGACTGTATTTGGCTGGGAGGAAGGCGAGTTCCGTCGGAAAGATCAATAAGATTCGGATCGTCGAGGATAGCGAAATACTTACCAAGTCCGGGCACCACCGTGCGGTTTTCCCAAGCATGTCGAAAATCCCGATCCACTCGCGCTCGCCCGCGGACGGCGAAACCTTCGAATGTGCCCTTTTGAAAGATGTTGTTATCGACAGGAAAGGACATGGAGCCTCCTCGCTTTTTTGGCAGCGTTATTAAAGGCCTGAGCAAACTATATATCTGCGATCCAGTTTTTTCCGTTATTCTCCGCTCGGGCCAGCCTATGCTTTCAAGCTAAACCTTAAACTGCTTAATGGCATTGAAAGGCGGTTCTCAATATTCTTTAACGCCAGCATATGCGGTGCCGTTATTCAGCCGAGTAGGAGGCAGAATTTCTAGCGAGGTGGCCGATCGAAGAAGTTTTCTTTACCCCTGATTCGAGATAATCAGCATGAATTTAAATCCACTTGGTCTCGATTGCATAGCCTTTTTGTCCCTCTCTTTCAAAAGACGAGATTCGGCTAATTCACCAACGGCTTATCTGTCATGTCCCGCATGATTGTAAACCTTCTTGTGAAAAAGATGAGGATGGGACAGTTGCCAGTTTTTGAGAGCCTGGATCGGGGTGAGATGGCCTAAGGCCTTTTGGGGAATGTGATGATTGTACAGCTCGACATAGCGGTGCAAGGTGGTGTCCAGATCGGCGGTTGAATCGAAGTGATGGGTTTGCAACACTTCCTCGATGCGGCCGTTGAAGCGCTTCACCCTGCCATGGGTCTGGGGCCGACGAGGCGGACCTGATCCGGTCGACCCCAAAGTCTTTCGACTCCCCTCAGAGCGAAAGGCCAACTAAGACAATCTCCAACCCTTGGATCTCCAGGAGCGGTATGCCGGGACCGCTGAGCCAGGCGGTCCAGGTCGATTCAGAGATGGTTTCCAAACCTTCGCGGCCGTACTTGACTCGGCTGACCTGGATCTCGGCGGCGATGACAAGTCGCCGCGTACGTATCAACACAATCAGCTTACCTTCTCCAACCCGCTCACCCGCTGAAATCCTTTCGGCAGCGGGTTTCCGCGGCGTGCCCGGGTTCCCCGATAATGAGCGAGGTCCTCCGCGCTCAGGCTGAGGCTCCGTTTACCGCTGTGAACCTTTAGACCAGCCGCATGGGACAGTGCGATCATAGCCACCACGTAGTCCTGGCGCGCCGCCAGATCCGCCGGTTGAATCTGGATCAGCTTATTGCCTTTCCCTTTATTCAGAACCGGAATCTCGCTGGCAGGGAAGACCAACAGTCGCCCCTGCGCGGTTGCGATCGCAACCAGGTCGGACTCGGGCTGTTCCACCCGGACCGGCGTCAGGACCTTTGCGTGTTCCGGCACGGTTAACAGCGCTTTGCCGGCCCGGCTCTTGGTATAAAGCTCCTTGAGTTGGGTGATGAAACCGTAGCCGCTGTCGGTCGCGAGCAGATACCAATCGTCGTCCGCGCCAGCAAGTACCGCCTTGAATAGCGCGCCGGGAGGCGGATTGAGTCGTCCGGTCAGAGGTTCGCCCTGGGTTCTCGCCGAAGGGAACTCATGGGCCGGTACGGCATAGCTTCGCCCGCTGGAGTCCAGGAAATAAGCCGGCTGGTTGCTGCGCCCGAGCGCCGCGGATAGGAAGTTGTCACCGGAGCGGAAAGCCAGCGCCATTGGGTCGATGTCGTGCCCTTTGGCGGCGCGTATCCATCCTTTTTCCGACAGAATCAGCGTGACCGGCTCGCTGCCGATCACTGCGGTGATATCCAGTGCCTGGGATGCCTGGCGGGCGACGATAGGAGAACGCCGCGCATCGCCGTACTTATCGGCATCTTGCTTCAGTTCGCTCTTGATCAGCGCGTTGAGCTTTTTTTGCGATCCCAGCGTGGCCTCCAAGGTGGCGCGCTCCTTTTCCAGTTCATCTTGTTCGCCGCGGATCTTGATTTCCTCGAGCTTAGCCAAATTGCGCAGCTTCAGTTCCAGGACGGCCTCGGCTTGGGCATCGGTCAATCCAAAGCGCGCCATCAGCACGGGCTTGGGTTCGTCCTCGTTTCGGATGATCGCAATCACTTCGTCGATATTGAGATAAGCGATCAGCAGACCTTCCAGGATGTGCAGGCGCGCGATGACCTTGTCCAACCGGTGCTGGAGCCGGCGACGCACGGTTTCGGTCCGATAACTCAGCCATTCCAGCAGAATTTCCTTAAGATTCTTGACCTGCGGCTTGCCGTTCAGGCCGATCATGTTGAGATTGACCCGGTAGGTCTTTTCCAGGTCGGTGGTCGCGAACAGGTGCGACATCAGCTGATCCACGTCGACACGGCGCCCGCGCGGCATGATCACCAAACGGGTCGGATTCTCATGATCGGACTCGTCACGGAGATCCTCTACCATGGGGAGTTTCTTGGCCTGCATTTGGGCGGCGATCTGTTCCATGATCGCATTACCGGACACCTGGTGGGGCAAGGCGGTGACAACGATGTTGCCTTCTTCCAGTTCCCAGCGCGCCCGCAAACGGATCGAACCGCTCCCGGTCTGATACATGCGGACGATATCCTGTCGCGGCGTGATGATCTCGGCCTCGGTCGTGAAATCAGGTCCCTTGATAGAATCGCACAGTTCTTCAACACTGAGCCGCGGATCATCCAGCAAGCGAATGCAGGCATCGACCACTTCGCGCAGATTGTGCGGCGGAATATCCGTTGCCATACCCACCGCGATGCCGGTCGCGCCGTTCAGCAGCACGTTCGGCAAACGTGCCGGCAAAAGGGCCGGTTCTTCCAAAGTGCCGTCGAAATTCGGCACCCAATCGACCGTACCCTGCTCCAGTTCCGACAACAGGGTTTGGGCGTAAGGTGTCAGGCGTGCCTCGGTGTAGCGCATGGCCGCGAAGGACTTGGGATCGTCCGGCGAACCCCAGTTGCCTTGGCCGTCGATCAAGGGATAACGATAAGAAAACGGCTGGGCCATGAGCACCATGGCTTCATAGCACGCCAAATCACCGTGAGGGTGGTATTTACCCAAAACATCGCCGACCGTACGGGCGGACTTCTTGTACTTGGCCTGAGCCGACAAGCCCAGCTCTGACATGGCGTAGATGATGCGCCTTTGCACCGGCTTGAGCCCGTCGGCGATATTGGGCAAGGCACGGTCGAGGATGACGTACATGGAATAGTCCAGATACGCCTTCTCGGTGAAATCTTTGAGCGGAATACGTTCGTGGGAAACGGAATTCACAGTGTTTGTTCGGTGAAAAGTCGATGGGAGCAGTGAGCAGCCGCTTTTGGCCGCGGTATCGGCCCGTCATTTTAAGCCTTTTCCAGTTGCCCCGCTTCATCTCGTTCACACGCGTGATGCAGAAGCTCGAAACGGAGCTTGGCGGCAAGTCCTGGCGCATCCGGCACTTGTGTTACCGATCAAGCCAAGCGGTAACGAATCTTGTAAGATTGCCTCTCCCAAAAACTGACCACCATCCATGCAAAGACTGACCATCACCTGCCCCGACGACTGGCATCTGCACCTTCGGGACGGCGCCGCCATGAGCGATGTGCTGCCGGACAGCGCGCGACAATTCGCCAGGGGTATCGTCATGCCCAATCTCAAACCACCGATCACCACGGTGGCGGATGCCCTCGCCTATCGGCGCCGTATCCTGGACGCCCTGCCGTCAGGACTCGATTTCGATCCCTTGATGACCCTCTATCTCACCGATGGGACCTCACCGGACGAGATTCGCCGGGTTGCCGAAACGACAGAAGTCGTGGCGCTTAAGCTTTATCCTGCGGGGGCGACGACACATTCCGAGGCCGGGGTCACCTCCCTCGAAAAGATCTACCCGGTGCTCGAAGCCATGGAGCGCCACGACGTGCCCCTGCTGGTCCATGGCGAAGTGACGGACCCCGATATCGATATATTCGATCGGGAAAAAGTTTTCATCGACAAACATTTGGCTGCTATGGCGGCCCGATTTCCGGCGCTCCGCATCGTCCTGGAACACGTCACCACACGGAACGGCGTACAGTTCGTGCAGGACAGCGGGCCGACCATCGCGGCTACCATCACCGCCCATCATCTGTTCTATAATCGCAACGCTTTATTGGTGGGAGGAGTGCATCCTCATTTTTACTGTCTGCCGGTGTTGAAGCGCGAAGTCCATCGCGTGGCCTTGGTGGAGGCGGCAACCAGCGGCAGCCCGAAGTTTTTTCTGGGAACCGATAGCGCGCCTCATCCGCGAAGTCAAAAAGAATCGGCCTGCGGCTGTGCCGGCTGTTATACCGCCAGAACGGCGCTCGAACTGTATGCGACCGTTTTCGAGTCGGCCGGGGCTTTAGATAGGCTAGAATCCTTCGCGAGTTTCAACGGCCCGGATTTCTACCGTTTGCCGCGAAATCGGTCGACCATCGTTCTTGAGAAAATCGAGTGGACCGTTCCGGAGAGCATTCCCTTCGGCGACGATATTGTGGTCCCGCTGAAGGCGGGCGAGACGATAGGCTGGCGAGTTGCCGGGCGGCGTTTAGAGTGACGCTGGCAGACGTCTCAAGGTTGGAAGCGAGGCAGTCCACGTTCCGAACTTGGAACGTTCATCAACAGGTGATTCGTGCCAGATCGCAAGTCGAGTTCCATAGAGAATGTTTCGACGCAGCCGGCTCTGATCGGGACGACGCCGAATACGCCGTCCAAGCCCGTTCAAGGGGAACTGGACCTAAGCCCGCCTGCCTCTCCGACGCCGAAGAAACGACGAACCCAAAACGCGGCCAAGCCCAAAAAGAAACGGACACGGGCGAAAAAAGGCGGCCGGTCGGTAGCGAAACCAACCCCATTGCGATGGGCCGCGATCGTCGGCGTTGAAATTCTGGCCCTGGCGGCGTCCGCACTCATCGGAATCATCGCGGTGTTCGGACGCTCGGTGCATTGGTTCGCCGGAACTAGCCTATGGTCGAATCTCCTTCCTTTCGCCGGCATGGTCCTCGCCGTCGGCATCGCGAATGCTTTGTTGTTGCGCCTCTGGTTGGGCATGCGCGCTAAGCTGGCGCTCATCAGCATGGTTCTTCCCGCGCTCCTGGCGGTCTTCGTAGCGGCGGGGGCCGGCTGGTTCGCGGCCCAAGACGAATTCGGTCGCGATCTCGGCAAACTCCGCACCCTGGTCGGGGGCATGCAGGAGGCGGAACGAAACACGATCGCACACCAGGTGTTCGCGGCCTATCGACGTTCCGATCTGACCCAGATGCAGCGCATCATCGAGCGCGCCGAGATCTATTTGCCCACAATCCACGAGGCCGCCAAGGTCTTTGATGTCGACCCCGAGGTCATGGTCGGAATCGGGGCAACGGAATCGTCATTCTATCCGCGCGACAGCAAGGACGGCGGCCGCGGACTTTTTCAGATCACCGCGCCCCCGAAGTCGGCGATTGGCGCGGTCAAGAAGCATCTGAAGGTTGACAACCTCGACATGCTCAACCAGCGCCATAACACGTTTGTGGCGGCGGCGACCCTGCGCCTTTATCTGACCCAGATGCACGACGACCTGTTTTTAGGTCTTCTCGCCTACAACATTGGGCCAGCTAACGGCGGTCTCCGCTCGATCATGACGCAATATGGCGCCCGCGATTTCGTGACCATCCAGCCCTATCTGCAAAACCTTCCACGCGACTACCCGATTCGGGTGTTGACAGCGGCTCTGGCTTATCGCTTGTGGCACCGAGAGGGGCGGCTTCCACGCTACGAAGAAGGCAACAACGCTATGCACATCCAAAGCGTAGGCATCCCCGGCCTCCATTCGACGGAAAAAAGCGCTTACAAAGAGAAGGCAGATTCCGGAAAAAACGCATCGGCAAACCAGTCATTCAGCCGCCGATCTTACTAACCAGGCCAGTAAATTATTTACGGCCTCCGCCCAGCTTGGACTCACGCGGCTTCGCGCCGCATCGAGGCATCCTTTCCCCGGCGCGGCGGGTCAGGCTCCTGCATTAAGACAGTTTCAAACCTACGATGCCCGAAACGATGAGCAGAATGCACACGACCCGAACCAAGTTGGCGGGCTCGTTAAACAGAACGATACCGAGAATCGCCGTTCCCACGGCACCTATTCCCGTCCAAACGGCATAGCCGGTACCCAGCGGTATCGTTCTCAACGCCAAGGACAGGAAAAACAGACTGGCGATCATGGCGGTGCCTACCCAAATGCTTGGCCACCAGCGCGTGAATCCGTCGGTGAATTTCAATCCCACCGCCCAAGCCACCTCGAATAACCCTGCAATCAGCAAATATGTCCAACCCATGTTCGGAAAAATGTTTTGAAGCGCAACAAACAGAGATCTGTCATATTCCCAGACTCTAGCGCTACCCGGTATGCCAGGACGCCCTGGAAATCCTCCTCGTAGACCTCCAGGCGAAACTCCGATGCGGATCCACACGGACAAGAGAACGACCACCCTACCCCTTGGCTGTCCATCGGGCTGAGTCGTAACGGCCAAAACCCCGGCTCAGGATTGCGACCTCAACGTCGCCACCCGTGCAAATGCTCAGAACGGAAGAATTCCCAGGAGCTTCCCAACGCGACATTGGATACTGCTTCCTCAGTTGAACACAGAGACCTCTAGCGGTGAAACTGCGCCGCAAGCGGTGGCTGTCGCTCGACGATCTCACCACCATCACCCTTCAAAAGCGCTGCCTAACCCGCCATCGCCCTCGGCCACTCCGTACTACGCTACTACGGTCAAACTTGCTCGCCTTTGCTCTCTAAAAACCCCCGGGAACGGCAAGAAAAGCAGCCCTAGTACCACACAGCCGCGGTTAGGGTGAACGCCCGCGACAGCGGGAGCGGCAATTTCGGCGCCGCTCAAAATCGCCCTGAAAAAAGAGCCACACACCCGACAACCTCGACGGAAACCTCGCGAAATCTCTGATGCAGCGCCGTCTTCAGTCCGTCCAGGCTGTCATGCGCGTTCGACATGATTCCCTTCTTGTTGTAGATGTCCATAAGGTGCTTCGCGAATCGACTCCGTTGAACGCCGCCCTGGAGCAGGGTCGAACCGAACAGGACAGCACCGGGATTCATCAAGGCCTTAAGATGATCGAGAGCGACTGCTTTGGATTCGATGGCCCCCGGAAGGCAGTGCAGCAGGTAATTGATCCCGACCGAATCGAATTTCGGCGCATCGATGGCGATGGGCGCCAAAACGTTGCGTACATAGATTTCGGGCTGGTATCGGGCGATACGCCGGGAAGCGAAATCGAGCGAGGTTTCGTTGAGGTCCATTAATGCAACGCGCGGCGCCTGTACCGGAAAACGGCACTTATCCAGGAAATAACCGGTGCCGACGCCGACATCCAAATGATTCGCCGTAACGTGTTTGTCGTAATGTTCGCGGAGTCGCTCGGTCGGACATTTCCAAATCAATTGGTTGGACAGCCCGAGTACGGCGAAGTCGTAGATTCTCAGAATCGGCCGGGTATAAACAGCCTGGCCGGCGTAAATCTGGTCTGCGGTAAAGCTCATCGCTTTAGTCTCCCTTTGAAGCTGTAGAATCCCAAGTTTCGCGATGCGCCGATCGGCAGCGGCCGAGATGATGAATCGGTCGGCAAGGAACGATCGGTGGCCGAGGGTATATCCCGGATGTCTTCCCGTCGGCAAACTCGTTATGATGCGCATGGGCTCGCGCAACGACAACGGGCTCCATCGTACTCTTTCCAAAATCGATATTCCCATGATTTGTACCGATGTCCTTTTTCAAGAGTTGGTTTCAGGAAAAACAGTCGGCCTGGTTGTATCGCGTCATCGCTGACGCCGAGGCCGATCGCCGGATGCAACGCTTGTTCCGCAAGCTGGGCGAACAGGCCGAGGCTCAAGCTCAGTTGTGGGAGAATCGGTTGAAAATGGAAGGCTCGCCCGTGCCGAGTTTCCGCCCGACGCGGAGGGCAAGGCTGATCGGCCGTCTGGTGCGGATGTTCGGACCGAAGGCTCTGCGTCCGGTCCTTGCCAGCATGAAGATTCGCGGCCTTTCCGCCTATTCCGGTCGAGGATTGGAGGCGTCCCATCCGATGCCTACCAAGGCCGAAGATGTCGGGCTACGCCATAGAGGGATCGCCGGCGGCAATCTCAGGGCGGCCGTATTCGGGATCAACGACGGACTGCTGTCGAACACCAGTCTGATCTTGGGCATGGCGGGTGCAAGTACCGGGACCGAGACCTTGGTGATGGCCGGCATTGCCGGTCTTCTGGCAGGCGCCTTATCCATGGCCGCCGGAGAGTACGTCTCGATGCGCTCGCAGCGGGAGTTGTTCGAATATCAGATCGATCTCGAGCGAGCCGAGTTCGCGATGTTCCCGGAACAGGAAATGGAGGAGCTCGCGGTAATCTATGCGGCCCGCGGCATGAGCCTGCAACAGGCACGCCGGGCGACACGGCGGATGATGAGCGATCCGGAGCACGCCTTGGATCTTCTGGCGCGCGAGGAGCTGGGCGTAAATCCGGACGACCTGGGCTCGCCTTGGGGAGCCGCGCTGTTCTCGTTCTTGGCGTTCTCAGGGGGAGCGAGCGTTCCGCTCATACCTTTCCTGCTGGGGCTGGACGTGAACAGAGCCGTTCCGGTGGCGGCCGCCCTGGCCGGCATCAGTCTGTTCACGATCGGTGCGCTGCTTAGCCTTTTCACCGGGCGCAGCGCCCTCTTGGGCGGCTTGCGGATGACCTTGATCGGAGGCCTCGCCGGCGTCGTCACCTATGCCATCGGTGCACTCCTTTCCTCTGAGGCGCCAAGTTTGATTTCATGACCACCATGCATGATCCAAAACAAAGAACCGAAGAGCCGACGCTGAAACGAGCGATCGGGCCCAAGCTATTGTTTTTCCTTGTACTCGGCGACATTCTCGGAACCGGCATCTATGCACTCGTCGGCAGCGTGGCCGGTCGGATCGGAGGCGCGCTCTGGGTGCCCTTCTTGGTCGCGTTCGTGGTCGCGCTTTTCACCGCGTTGAGTTACCTCGAATTAGTCGCCAAGTACCCACGCGCGGCCGGCGCGGCTTTGTACACTCAGCGGGCGTTTCGAATTCCGTTCCTCACTTTCTTGGTCGCTTTCGCCGTGATGAGTTCCGGCATAACGTCCGCCTCGGCGGCAGCGCACGCCTTCGCCGCGACCTACCTCCAGCCTTTCCTCGCCTGGCCTGTGCTTCCGGTTGCAGTCGGTTTTCTCGTCGTTCTTGGGTTGATTAACTTTCGCGGGGTGGCGGAGTCGGTGAAGCTCAACGTGGTGCTGACCGGTGTCGAGCTCTCCGGCCTTTTGATCGTCATCGCCGTAGGCGTGTACGCCTTGGCGAATGGCCAGGGAGAACCGAGCCGGCTGCTTGAAATCGACACTTCGAACCGAAGCCTGTTGCAAGCGGTTGCCGGAGCCACCTCGCTGGCCTTCTTCGCCATGGTCGGTTTCGAGGATGCGGTAAACATGGCCGAGGAGTGCCGTGCCCCGGAACGGATTTTTCCGCGCGCGCTGCTGTCCGGGCTCGCCGTCGCCGCCCTGATTTACGTATTAGTCGCGATCACCGCTTCGCTGCTGCTTCCAGTAGCAACTCTTTCGGCCGCAAAATCGGACGCGCTCTTGAAAGTGATTGAAACCGGCGCACCGGGGTTTCCGCTGCAAGTCTTCGCCGGCATCGGTCTGCTTGCCGTCATCAATTCGGCCCTGATTAACATGCTGATGGCCAGTCGTTTGCTGTACGGCATGGCCAACGAGCGGATTCTGCCCACGCTGTTCGGCACCGTACATCCATCTCGGCGCACCCCCTGGGTGTCGATCCTATTCACCACGGCGATCGCCATCGCGTTAGTGGCCACGGTCGGCGAGGACGGGGTGAGAAAGCTGGGCGGCACCACTGCCCTGCTGCTGCTGTGGGTGTTTACGATCGTCAATATCGCTTGCCTCGTACTGCGCAGGAAAGAAGTCAAGCGATCGCGCTTCCGGGCACCCACCGCAGCGCCGGTCCTAGGCGCGATACTCTGCGCTTTTCTGGCCCTGCCGGTATTGTCCGGGCGCCCGGCCAGCGACTACGTGATCGCACTCGCTCTATTGGCCCTCGGCATCGCGCTTTGGGGAATTCAAAGGTTGTGGATCGGTCTGTCGAGGAAAATCTCGACGAGCGAAGAAGAGTCGGGCGGGATGCGGCAACCGGCAATGTCCGATGCCATCGAACAACCCGGCTCAGATCCCGCTCGTCGAAGCTGATGCATTCGATATCGTGAAGGTAGAGCCCAAAATCCCCCGAGTCCTCGATAGGTTCAGGGCTGAGCTGTGTGGGCGGCACCGAAGGGCTTTCGGGAACGGCTTTCGCGATCGTCCTGCGGCGCTGTCGATAGGTCTAAAAAACCAGCTTAGAGGCGACGAGATGAAAATCGATAAGATTGCAGCCCTACAATCGCCGTATCATGTTTGTCATATTTCCGACAATCCGCTGGCCCGGAATATTCCACGCCGGGCGGGACTTCGACGCGGTATGCCCTGCCAATCGCGGCTTGCGTAACGCCGGCGCATGGGCGCCGGCATAACCGGCTCACTACTTGCATCAACCCCGAACAAACTACGAGGAGATCAACCCGTGCCTGGATTACTCCCCAACGTCGATCCGGATGGCTTGCTCGAATACTCGGTGGTCTACACCGACCGAGCAACCAACCACATGTCGAAGGTGTTTCAGGAAAGCGTGCGCGACATTGCGCGGACCTTAAAGACCGTATACAACGGCCATGCTGCCGTTATTGTGCCCGGCTCCGGCACTTTCGGTATGGAGGCCGTGGCGCGCCAGTTCGCTACGGGCAAGAAGTGTCTGGTCATCCGCAACGGCTGGTTCAGCTACCGCTGGACGCAAATCTTCGAGATGGGCCGCATCCCGTCGGAATCCGTCGTCATGACTGCCCGACCGATCGAATCCGGGCCGCAACCCGCCTATGCGCCGGCGCCGATCGACGAGGTCGTCGCTGCTATCGGCCGTGAAAAGCCGGATCTGGTGTTCGCGCCGCACGTCGAAACCTCGGCCGGCATGATCCTGCCAGATGACTATCTGCGCGCCGTGGCGAACGCAGTGCACACGGCAGGCGGCCTATTCGTGCTGGATTGCATCGCTTCGGGCGCAGCATGGGTCGACATGCGCGACATCGGCGTGGACATTTTGATCACCGCGCCGCAAAAAAACTGGAGCGCCCCGGCGTGTTGCGGACTCGTGATGCTGAGCCCAACCGCGCGCGACCGCATCGAAACGACTTCCAGCACCAGTTTCGCAGCCGATCTCAAGCGATGGTTGCAAATCATGGAAGCGTATGAACAGGGCGGGCACGCCTATCACGCCACTCTACCAACCGACGCCCTGCGTTCGTTGCGAGAAGCTATGCGCGAAACCGAAGCCTTCGGATTCGCTAAGGCACGCGAGCGCCAATTCGAACTCGGCCGCCGAGTACGCGCGATCTTGGCCGAACGCGGCATCAAGTCGGTCGCCGCCGATGGTTTCGGCGCGCCCGGCGTAGTCGTGTGCTACACCACGGACGACGCCATCAGTACCGGGAAAAAATTCGCTGAGCTCGGTCTGCAGATCGCGGCCGGCGTTCCGCTGCAATGCGGCGAAGGCCCCGATTTCAAGACCTTCCGCCTCGGCTTGTTCGGCCTCGACAAGCTGTACAACCTCGATCGTACCGTCGCGACCTTGGCTGAAGCGATCGATCGGATCGGGAAATTTTGAGCGGTAAGGTCGAGCCCGAATCATTTCTACCGATCCTGCCTGATCGGGAGAGCGTTTTCACGTCTGCCTTGCGGGCACACACAAGTCGGCTGATGGGTTTATCAGCAAGGGATTATCAGCCTATGGCTGCTTGAATCGATACACCTCACTCAAAAAATCGATGGTATCGAGTCTGTTAAATGGGCAAAGCGGCGTGGGTCCATCGCACAAGAGGCTGATGAAGACCGCGTGAGGCCCCCCGCTCATCCTACTCGCTTTCTCCGCACGAACCTGGTCTTCCGATAGCGCCGCGGCACAACGAAAACAAAAAATCGGCATCCTTTGATGCCGGAGCTGTCAAATCAAGAGTTGGATGAAGTTAGGGCTCATCCCGGACGGCCCGTCGAAAGGCTCAAGACGAACGGCCTACCGGAATGAGCTCTTGGAGCAATTTGCGGGCGCGCGAAGTCATCGCGCCGGATGGACAACCAGAGGATGCGCAGGATGTATCTTGTCTGGAAGGAGCACGGACCATGACCGCAAACGGCCAAAGGAGCATCGCTTTCGCTCTCGGTGGAATAGGCGGTTCGAACGCCCACGGCGTCGGTTTCCTACATGCTGCTGCAAAGGAAGGGATAAGGCCGACCTATCTCTCCTGTACTTCCGGAATGATTTATTGGACATGGCGCTGGTTGGAGGATTGCGACCTCGAGCAGGAGTTCACGAACTCGGCGAATGACGCCATCAGCGCGGTCTGGCGCCAACTGCCGCCGTCGATGCTCCGATCCTGGCTAGCTTATCTATACGGCGGCGAGGGCGTGTTCCGGCCGGCGATTCCGGAGTACTTCACCCGTATCTTGACCCGATGGTATCGAACGCCGCCCGAGCGGTGGTGCGATCTCTGGTTTCCAGCTCAGATCCTGGTACCGACGCGCTCGGAAGAGGTTTATCAGAATATCGCGAAAACGTTCAATGCCAGCGATATCGCCATTTTCTTCAATAGTTTCAGTCCGCGATTGGGAACCGAACACCTCCACATGAACGAGGCCGCGTGGGAAACGTACCGCGCTATCCAGCAGGAACGCCAGGAACGGCGCCCGGACGACCCTCACACGCAGGAAATGCGGAAAAATGGCGATCTGCCGTCGGTCCGAGCGGAGAAAATCACGGCGGAAAGCGTTCGTGATGCGCTGTGGCTCAGCCTCTACGGATTCGAGCGGGAGGGTAAACCGCAGGAGCGCATTGACGGCGCCTACGCCCGTCAATTCATTCTGTCGGAACTGAGCTCCGCCCACGTGATTTATATTCCGCGGCCGCAGCGCTACCGCTGGGTGGGCGAGTTGCCGGAAAGCTTGATCGAGCTCCAGGACCTGCAAACGGAACTTTGGTTCAACGGCGCCTATGCCCAACAGCTCGCGCGCATCGAGTTAGTCAACCGCCTGCTGCGTAATCCGAATCTGAAAGGCCCGCTTGAGGAGCAGGGCTTTCATGAGATCGAAATCGTCCCCATCGAGATCCCGGTGCAACGGGGTTTTTTCAACTATTTCATCGAGGACACGGACGTCTTCTACCATGCCGTGGAGCAGTCAACGCTAGCTCTGCGGCATTAGGTTAGAGATGTCACCACCAGGAAGGTCGGTGCAAACGTAGCCCGTATGAAGCGAAGCGGAATACGGGAATATTATCGTCTTACCGAGTGCCGGCGAACACTCAACAAATCCTCGGCAGTTGCTCACCACTCGGAAGGTCGAGCACGCGCACGATGCCGTACGCGTTACGCAGGCCGACTCGCCCTTCGCCCGCTGCGCCGACCTGCCCGATGACAGCCGCATCGCGCCCTAAAGGATGGGCGTGCAGCACGTCCAGCGCCAGATCGACGACGCTCGCCGACATGAACAGCACCATGCGGCCTTCGTTGGCCACATAGAGGGGGTCGAAGCCGAGGATTTCACAGGCACCGCGCACCGCCGGCGTTACCGGTATCGCGTCCTCATTCAGCTCCATATCGAACCCGGAGTCCGTGGCTAGCTCCAACACCGCCGCAGCCAATCCGCCGCGGGTCAAATCGCGCAGGCAGTGTAGTTCCACGCCGGCCTTCAGTAGCTCCCCTACCAGCCCGGACAGGTCGGCGCAATCGCTTTCGACGGTGGTTTCGAAGCCCAACCCTTCCCTTTCGGCGATGATGGCGACGCCATGGCGGCCGATGTCCCCGCTCAGAAGGATCGCATCCCCTTCGCGAATACCGGCGGGACCGATCTGTAAATCATGCTCGATCAGGCCGATGCCGCTGGTGGCGATGTAAAGTCCATCGCCCTTGCCGTTCTCGACGACCTTGGTGTCGCCGGTAACGATCGCCGTTCCCGCCGCCTGCGCCGCGGCGTTCATGCTGGCCAGCACGCGCGCCAGATCGTCGACCGGGAAACCTTCCTCGATCACCAGCGCCGCGCTCAGGAACAAGGGTTTGGCGCCGCTCATGGCGAGATCGTTCAAGGTGCCGCACACCGCGAGTTTGCCGATGTCGCCTCCGGGAAAGAACAGCGGCTTCACCACATAGCCGTCGGTGGTGAAGGCCAGGCGCTTACCGCCCACGTCCAAGACCGCACTGTCGTGGCGCTGGTCGAGGTGCGGATTGGCGAAGGCCGGGCGCACCAGGCGCTCCAGCAATTGCTGCATCATCCGCCCGCCACCGCCGTGACCCATGACGATCTGTGCGTACTGGCCTATAGGCGTGGGGCAGATCAATCGGATGTCGTCGCTCATGGTTTTATTCCATTCGGCATTCGGATGAACATGAATCGTAGTAGAGCGAAGCGAAACCCATCGATGGTGGATAGTCCCTCGGCTCCGCTAAGGACAGGTCCGCGGTCGTGCGGTGGGTTACGGCCTTGCGGCCTAACCCACCCTACAAATGCTTCATTGAAATCGATCTGGAATTAGGCGGCATTGCGGCGATAGCGGTAATAAGCAGCGCAGGCGCCTTCCGACGACACCATGGTCGCGCCCAAGGGATGCTCCGGGGTGCAGGTCGTGCCGAAAGCGGGACACTCACAGGGCCTTAGCCTTCCGGTCAACACTTCTCCGCTGCGGCAGGGTCGGGTCGTGGCGGTCTTCGGAACGGACAACCTGAAGCGTCTCACCGCATCGAAATCGGCAAACTCGGGACGCAATCCGAGGCCGCTGTCGGCGATGGCGTCCAGACCGCGCCAGCTCAGCGTGATGGGTTCGAACACCTGTTTCATCAGCGCCTGCGCCGGGCGATTGCCCTCCCGAGTCACCGCGCGTCCGTAGCGGTTTTCCACCTCGGAGCGGCCTTCTTCCAGTTGTTCCACACAGCTCAAGACGCCCCGCAGGATATCCAAGGGCTCGAACCCGGTCACGACAATGGGCGCGTGAAAGCTGGCGGCTATCGGCTCGTATTCGGTATAGCCCATGACCGCGCAAACATGCCCCGCCGCCAGCAGACCGTCGACCCGGTTGTCGGGCGCCGACAGCAGGGTCTCCACGGCGGGCGGCACCCGGACATGGGCGACCAGCAATGAAAAATTCCGTACGCCGAAGCGCTGCGCCTGCAACACGGCCATTGCGGTCGTCGGCGCGGTGGTTTCGAATCCGACCGCGAAGAACACAACCTGGCGCTCCGGATTTTCCCGGGCCAGGTTCAGCGCGTCGAGGGGCGAATAAACCATGCGCACGTCACCGCCCTGCGCCTTGACCGTCAACAGGTCGTGCTTCGAACCCGGCACCCGCAGCATGTCGCCAAAGGAACAAAAGATGACATCGGGACGGGCCGCCAGTTCCAGCGCGTGATCGATGATCGTCTCCGGTGTTACGCAAACCGGGCAGCCGGGGCCGTGGATCAGGCTCAGCGAAGGCGGCAGCAAGCGGTCCAGGCCGTGCTTGACGATGGAATGGGTCTGCCCGCCGCAGACTTCCATCAACGTCCAAGGCCGGGTCTGCCGGCGTGCGATGGCGTCGGCCAGGGCTTTCACCGACGCGGCGTCACGGTATTCGTCACGATATTTCATGGCTTACGTCCTCCAACGCGGCAATCTCCTTTAACACCGCCTGCGCCTCGGCCTCGTCCAGGCGCGAAATCGCGAAACCGGCGTGAACGATGACATAGTCGCCGATTTCCGCTTCCGGAACGTAGGCCAGGTTGACCACCTTGACCACGCCGCCGAAATCGACGCGACCGGATCGCAGCAAGGGATCGTCGGCCTGTTCGATGGACAGGATCTGACCGGGTACGGCTAAACACATGTGAGAAACTCCTCGGAAAATGTCGCGGCGGCGATCTGGCCCAGCGCCAAGCCGCCGTCGTTGGGGGGAATCTGCTGCGGCCAGTAGACCCGTAAGCCGGCATGGCGTAGCTGTTCTGCGCACAGTTCCAGCAACAGACGGTTCTGAAAACAGCCACCGGCCAGAACTACGGTGGGAATCGACTCAGCAACCGCAATGGCCGCTACGGCGGCCGCGAGGCTGGAATGGAACCGAAAGGCGAGCACGCTCGTCGGCACGCCGGCCGCGCGGTCGTCCAACAGTGCGTGGAATAAGGGGCACCAATCCAGCCGTTTCGGCTCGCCATCGATCAGGGGCATCGGGTAAATCGTCCCGTCGCCCTCCCCGCCTCGCTCCGCAGCAGCCTCCAGCGCCATCGCCGCTTGCCCTTCGAAACTGATGTCTCGGCACAGTCCCAAAAGACTCGCCGCCGCGTCAAACAAGCGCCCGGCACTGCTACATTCCGGGGATTGCGTGCCGGTTTGCAGCAAGCGCAACAATACGCTTAGGGTGCCCGGTTCTAGTCGCGATTTCAAGGTCGTGGGCAGACGCTCCGGCGTCTCCTCGCCGTACAGCGCGTGCAGCACGCTCAAGGCCGATCGCCGCGGGTCCTTGATCGCGCGTTCGCCTCCGGGAAGGCGCAGCGGCATCAGGCTGGCGATGCGGCGATGGCCATCCGGGGCGATGTGCAGGAATTCCCCGCCCCACAGCGTGCCGTCTTCGCCTAGCCCTAGCCCGTCCCAGGTTACGGCCAGAACCGGTGACTTCAGGCCATGCTCGGCCATGCAGGCCAGGGCGTGAGCAAGATGGTGAGGTACGCGCCGCAGCGGCAAGCCCGTGCTTTCGGCCCAGCGGGTAGAGGCATAATCGGGATGTCGGTCGCACACGACCGACCGAGGCGGACGGCCGAACAGGCGCGGAAGCAACTCGGCGGTGGTGCGATGGCGGTCCAGAGATTCCGCCGTATCGAGATCGCCGAGATGCTGGCTCAGGATCACGCGTCTACCGTCCGCATAGGCAACCGTATTCTTGAGATGTCCGCCCGCGGCCAGGATCGGCGGCATGTCAGTATCCAGGGCTACCGGGCGCGGCACATAGCCGCGGGCGCGCCGCAGCATCAAGGGTTTCCCATCAGCGATCCGAATCACGGAGTCGTCCAAAGGCTGGCGTATCGGTCTATCGTGCACCAGGAAAGCGTCGGCGATACCGGCCAGACGCCCCAGGGCCTCGTCAGGCGCGATACAAATCGGTTCGTCGCTCCGGTTGCCGCTGGTACAGACCAGCGGCGCGCCGAAATCCCTCGCCAATAGATGGTGCAAAGGCGAGGCCGGCAGCATTAGCCCTAAGCGATTCTGTCCCGGCGCAATACCGGAGGCGATCGAGCCGGCTTCAGCTCGGCGGCCCAGTAGCACGATAGGCGCTGCCGATGAGGTCAGCAGCTGCGTTTCGGCTTCGGTCACATCGCAAAGCTCGCACGCCGCCGCAAGATCAGGTACCAACAAAGCCAGCGGCTTGTGAGGCCGGTGTTTGCGCTCGCGCAGACGCTGCACCGCTTCTTCATCCGCCGCATCGACCAGCAACTGGAATCCGCCTAGCCCTTGCAGCGCCAACACCTGTCCCCGCCGCAAACGCTCAACGGCTTGCAACAACGCCTCGTCGCCATGCGCCAGCGTGCGCCCGGCAGCGTCCCATAGAGCCAAGGTCGGGCCACAGCTCGAGCAGCAGGTGGTCTGGGCATGAAAACGCCGGTCGGAAGGATCACTGTATTCCTCAAGGCACTCGGCACAGAGCGGAAAACCCGCCATGGCCGTACGTTCGCGGTCGAACGGCAAGGCATCGAGGATGCTGTAGCGTGGGCCGCAGTGAGTACAGCTGATGAAGGGATAGCGGAAGCGGCGGTTGCCGGGATCGAACAGTTCTCGAAGGCAGGTCGGGCATGGGGCCAGATCCGGCAGAGCGAACGGGGCTATGGTGCCATCGGCGCGGCTCGCTTCGACCCGGAACCCCTGATCGCCGATAGCGGGAATAGGTTGCACGATGCAATCGACGATATCGGCTGGCGGCGGACAGTCCCGTTTCAAGCGAATTTCGAACGCGGCCAAAGCCTGCGCGTCGCCTTCCGCCTCGATGATCACCCCTTCCGGACCGTTGGATACCCGGCCGGCCAAGTCCAGCTCCCGCGCCAGGCGATACACGAAAGGCCGCATGCCCACACCCTGCACTAGGCCGCTCACTATCAACCGCCGGCGTTGCCGCCCGGCCTCGACGGCATTATTCAAAGCTGCGCCCGAATGGCCGCCGCCTGACGCTCCAGTCCTGACAGCCGTTCGGCCAACAGCGCCTTGCGGCGTCGTTCCAGCCATCCGTACCACTGGTCCATCCCATCGCCCGTGGTAGCCGACACCCGGATCGTCTCCACCTCCGGATTGACCTGATGCAAATAGCCGATGCAGCGCTCGAGGTCGAAACGCAGATACGGCAACAGATCGATCTTGTTGATCAGGACCAGATCGGCGCGATGGAACATGTCCGGGTATTTCAACGGTTTGTCCTCGCCCTCGGTGACCGAGAGCATGACCACGCGGACCGCTTCGCCCAGATCGAACATGGCCGGACAGACCAGATTGCCGACGTTCTCGATGAACAAAATGCTGTAATCGCCGGGTTTCAGATCCTGCACACCATGGCCGACCATGTGCGCGTCCAGGTGGCAGCCCTTGCCGGTATTGATCTGCAACACCGGAACGCCGGTGGCGCGTATGCGCTCCGCATCGTTCTCGGTCTGCTGGTCGCCTTCGATCACGCTGACGTCGAACCGCTCCTTGAGTTCCGCGATGCTGCGCTCCAGCAGCGTGGTCTTGCCGGAACCGGGGCTCGAAAGCAGGTTAACGGCCAGAATGCCGTGGCTTTCGAAAAATTGCCGGTTGCCTCGGGCATGGGCGTCGTTGCGGCCGAGGACGTCCTGTTCGATGCGAACGATGCGCTCCTGGCTGAGGCCGTCGATACTCAGTCCGGCAGGACCGCGGCCGTAATGATGATGACCATGGTCATGGTCGTGATCGTGGGTGTGCACATGCCCGGAATCGTGGACGTGAGGGTGATGGTGCTGATTGGGTTCGCCGCAACCGCAAACGGTACACATGCTTATTCCACCTCCAAATCGAGAACTCTGAATTCCTCGCCCCCGGTCACCTTCAGGCGATGTCCGCTGCAACCCGGGCAGGGATCGTAATAGTGCGCGATTTCCACCGTACGCTCGCAAGCAAAACACCAGGCCAAACCCGGCGTATCGACGAATTCCAGTTCCGCTCCTTCGGCGATCGTATCCCGGCTCACCGCGTCGAAGCCGAAGCTCAAGGCTGCACGATCCACTCCCGCAAGAGGACCAACCAACAATCTGACCTTCCGCACCCGCGCAAAGTGCTGCTTGCCCGCTTCGGTTTCCAGGATATCGATGATGCTTTGGCAGAGGGAGAGTTCGTGCACAGCGAATTGGAAAAGATAACCCGACGAAGCAAAAACGAAGCCCAGAAAAAACCTTCGGCCTGTGGGGAAAAGATTCTACTCGCACTGGACCGCTTTGACAGCGGCTATCGCTTTAGACGGAGGTTGCTCGTCTTTTTTTCGGAGTTCTCCCGTCTTGCCGAGCGGGGAACGTTCCTTCAGATCGACGCCGCTCACCCTCGGCCGGTCCGTTGATGACCGTTCCCCCGGCTCAGGCCGACAAAACCTAGCAAGACGCTGCCCATCAGCCAGACCGCGGCTGGGAATCGCACCGGGAGACGTAACCGACACGGCGTAAAGTCATTTGCGGGAGCCCTGTCGGGGTGCAGAACTACGTAGCGTACGTAGGCGTGGAAACCGCACGCGAGTCGCGAGTAGAGCATTTTTATCCGACATACGGCGTTGCTGAATCCCCCGTATGGCGCGCTCGAGCGCCGCCGCCTGGGGGCGGAATTGCCCGAAGGGGCATGAGAGAGATCGCGTGCGGCGGCATAGACATACGGACGTGCCTTCTGTCGCCCCGGCTCCAACCAGCGGTGCGCAGGATCAGATGCACCGCGAATGATGCCTGTCCTGAGCTCCGCCGAAGGACCTGTCCTGAGCCTGATCGAAGGGCGGTTCACTCCGTTCACCATATCCTACGAAGTGCCGCAGCGCAGAGCGAAGCGGCGCGTCCGGAGGCGTGGCCACCGCAGAACGGTGGCGGCTAAAGCGACGTGTGTGATTGGATCGACCGCGAGCCGCCGAATGCATTACACCTCGCCACAATTGACTCCTTTTCATTACCCCGGAGTTGCAAACGGTTTCCTTAAAAATGGCGAGGCTGTCGGGTGAGTAGCACGATGCGGTGTTGACCGTTAATCGTTGCCCGGGCCACGATTTGGCCAGCATCGTTGATCGCGATTGCAGAGATCAGCGTCCAGACCGCGGCGTCTGCCGGGTCGAGCAGCGTGTTGAGATCTTTCATCACGCCGTTCACCGTCACGAAAGCATGCCACTCGCCGCCGGGGACAGTAGAGGACTCTCCCACCACCTGTCCGGCGTCGTTGATGCCAAACGCTTCGCTATAGTCCCCACCGAGCGTTCCTAGATCCTTCATCACGCCCTTCACTGTGACGAAAGCATGCCACCCTCCGGTGCGCGTATAGGATGCTCCCACCACTCGTCCGGCATTGTTGATACCCAAGGCCCAACTCGCGGACCCACCGAGCGTGCCGAGATCGGTCATCACGCCATCCACCGTTACGAACGCATGTTCGAAGACGTTGTCGGCAGTATAGGAGGCTCCCACCACCTGTCCGGCATCGTTGATGTCGGCGGCACCGCCGATGTACCCGCCGAGCGTACCCAGATCGATCATCACGCCTTTCTCCACGACGAAAGCATGGGTCTCGCCGCTGGCGGTCTCGGAGTATCCCACCACTTGTCCGGCATCGTTGATGGCGTTAGCGCGGCTGTCGCGCCCGCCAAGCGTACCGAGATCGGTCATCACACCGTTCACCGTTACAAAGGCATGATACTCGCCGCTGGCAGTCTGGGATGATCCCACTACCTGTCCGGCATCGTTGATGCCAAAGGCATAGCTATTGTCCCCGCCAAGCGTGCCGAGATCGCTTATGACGCCATCTACCGTTACGGAAGCGCGGGCGTTACCGCTGGGCGTATAGGAGTACCCCACAATTTGTCCGCGATTGTTGATGCCCGTGACGACGTCAAGGCTGCCAAGATCGGTAACCGAGTAACGAATTGCCGCGTGAGCGTTTGAAATAAACCCCAGAACGACAAAAACGGTCAACGCCTGGAGGAACCGCTTTCCGGACCAGAACCGGCCATTTCTGATCGAGTGATTTTGTGCGTCCATGGCTGCGAATACTCCTTATTGCAGAGCTGCCGCGAGAGCGGCGGAGGAACGCCGAGGAAGTCGAAGTCATGCGTCCCATCGGCGTGGAGTAGTGCGCCCCGCCGTAATCCCGAAACCATCGCTGAGGTCGAGGAACGCCCGAGGCAGCACCATGACATGGCTGCTCGGAACTGTAACAGCAAGATATGTGCCGTTCAACCCAAAAACGCAATGGAATCCCCGAAATGCCTGCAATGCCACGTCGGCCGCCCCATTCCCTATTGCTTCGGCCGACACGGGCCGAACGGCCATTGATCCGAGTTGCTCGGGGCTAGGCAGGCCGAACGCCGATCTCGAAGGGCCGAACGACTGAGCCCGGGCCGAACGCGCCGCCGCCCGTCGCGCCCGGCAGGGCTCGATACGCCATGTCGGGCGGATGAACATCCCGTTCCGTCAGCGCTGGACTGCCTCGGTCTCCGGGAGACCGGCGATGTCTTGGCAGGGGGAACGTATGGGCATACTGGACAGAAACATCGGTCCCAATCGACCTCGCCCTTTCCTGGGCGGTGCCGTTGACGAGGGACTTATTCCATTTCCAAATCAATCGAACACATGTAGGCCAGAATAAGCCCTTCGACTTCGCTCAGGACAGGCTCCGCGTTTCCGGCACTCATTCCGATCTACCGGGGCGGTACGTTGACGCAGGATTGCCTCGTGCGTCAACCGCACGCCAAAGCCGCATCCTTCCCGCGGCTCAATCCAAGCAACCCCAGCAGGGCGCTACCCATCAGCCAGAAAGCGGCGGGGAGTGGGACTACGACCGGTGTGAGCAAAAAGGCACGGTCCTGATCCCCGAACAAGCCGGTGCCGACGATTTGGCCGGCATCGTTGATCGCGTATGCAATGGTCAGCGTCCAGACGGCGGCGTCAGCCGGATCAAGCAGTGAGTTGAGATCAGCTATCACGCCGTTCTCCCACAGAAAAGCGCGTAGCTCCCCGCTGGCGGTATCAGACCATCCCACCACCTGTGCGGTATCGTTGACGCCGTAGGCTTCGCTAAAACTACCGCCGAGTGTGCCGAGATCGGTCATTTCGCCGTTTTCCCAGAGGAATGCATGGAAGTCGCCGCTGGCAATACTGGCTCCTCCTACCACTTGTCCAGCATTGTTGATGCCGTTGGCATAGCTATAAGCTCCGCCGAGCGTGCCAAGATCGGTTACTTCGCCGTTTTCCCAGAGGAATGCACGGAAGTCACCGCCGGCAAGAACGGCTCCTCCCACCACTTGTCCGGCATCGTTGATGCCGTAGGCTTCGCTATAACTCCCGCCGAGATCGTTCATCGCGCCGTTCGCCGTGACGAAAGCATGGATCCCACCGTTCGCCGTCTCGGACCATCCCGCCACCTGCCCGGCATTGTTGATGCCGTAGGCTACGCTGTCGCGGCCGCCAAGCGTTCCTAAATCGGTCAGCACGCCGTTCTCCCAGACGAATGCGTGCCAGTCGTAGCCGGCAGCGGCGATTTGGGACGCTCCCACCACTTGGCCCGTATCGTTGATAGCGTAGGCATGGCTGTAGCCCCCGCCGAGCGTGCCAAGATCGGTCATCACGCCATTCTCCCAGATGAAGGCATGGAAATCACCGCTAGCAGTAAGGGAAGTTCCCACCGCCTGTCCGTAATTGTTGATACCGTAGGCTTCGCTAAGCCTCCCGCCAAGCGTGCCGAGATCGGTTATCGAGTAGCGAACAGCCGCTTGAGTATTGGAAGCGAGGCCCAGCGCAGCGAAAAGAATCAATCCTTGGAGTGCCGGTTTTGCAGACCGGGAACGGATAGTTTCGAATGCATGTTGTGTTTGCATGATTGTGAATACTCGTTATTGCTAAGATGCCGCGAGAGCGGCGGAAGGACACCGAACAACCCGGGGTCCTGTTTCCCGGCGGCGTGGACGAGCACACCCCGCCCTAATCCCGAAACCGTCACCGAGCTTTCCCACCACCCGCGACAGATCCGTAACAGGGTGGATCGACACAGTGACAGCAAGATACACGCCAGCCTGGGCTTAACCGTTTCGATCCAAAACGTATGTGAACCGCCGAAAGGTGAGTTGCGCCGCATCAGCCGTCCCATTCCCTCGCGAATCCTTCAACTGAGAGGTTGTCAGCTCGTTCCAGAATCAATCGATAATCGACGCAAGGATCGACGACCTGCAGAAAAGCATCGATCCGAGTCCTAGCCGATTCCCCATCGCCGACCGTCGCGCCCAATAGCGCCCGATACACCAGGCCGCGGGGATGAAAATTCCACTCCGTGGGTGCCAGGATGCGATAGTCGCGGACCAAACCGCCGGCGACCTCCACGCGGTGCATCAGACGGCCGCGCGCCGCTTCCGTCTGGGCCACGCCGGTGCCGTGGCTAGTTAGTGGAGACGAGTGGGAGCCCATCGGACCGAGGTGTTCGATTTCCCGGATCAGCGTCTTCGCCAGATGTTTCAGTTCGACGACTCTCGCCAGCATGCGGGTAAACAAGCCGTTCCCGTAACTCCCGGAAGCCTCCCGCACTAGCGGATCGGATCTTTGGCGGGCCAAGCAGCCGGTCTCGCGAGGTTCACCGGCCCATTCGGGGGAGTTGGAATTCACGCGCGCCGGTCCCGGCCCCAACGCGGCTTCCAGCATGGCATCGGTGAACAACGGAAGCGCTTTCATGGAACAGCGACCGAAATCGCGCCAACCGGGCTGTAATGCGCGTCGCATCCATGCCGCTGCCGCACAGGTATCGTCCTCCAGCCAATGCCGGACCGCGTCCAGGTCAGGCTGCGGTATATGCCACAGGGTGCCCAGCAAATGACTCACTAGAGCCTCGAGCTCGGTCACACCAGCACGTAATGTGGCGGCATCCGGTTCGAAAGGCGCAGTCGGCCAGTACACAGCATCGCCCCCGAGCGCTGCGATCAAGCGTCGACACAGGGCGATCAAACGGGGTGGCCAAGGGGATGGCGGCGCTTCGGATGACAGCAGCAGGTTCAGGCTCAATTCGCGGATCCGCTCCACATTCGCCTGCAAGTCCCGCAGCTTGGTCAGATTCGGCGATACGGAAATGCCAAGCGCCCGTTCCAGTGCCGTTGCCGCAGCATTGGCATGTGCTTTGGGGCAGAGGGAAAACAGCCTCCCGAACAAGGTGGGAACCACTTCAGGCGGTTTGCCCAGTGCCAGGCGCTCAACCGGAAGAAGCGGCCTTGGCGTGATGTTTACGGACACGATCGTGTCGGAGGAAATGCCGCAGCGAATCAGCAGTTCCGCGGTTCCAACAGTCGTACTCAAGGGTAGTTAATTCCGGTTAAGACGGCCACTGAGATGCTTCGGTCAAGCGTCCAAAACGGGAAAGCGCTTTTTAGTCGGCGGGTATGCTGTGCTTTGACATTGTTACGGCGCAGTGAGAAAAGAGTACGTGTTATTCCATTCGGCATTCGCGTGAACATTAATCGTAGGGTGGGTTAGCGCAGCGTAACCCACCGATTCGAGGTCGCTCGGTGGGTTACGGCCTCGCGGCCTAACCCACCCTACAAAAATTAATCCTTTATTGAATACGATTTGGAATTATTCGAGTCGCCCTCACCCCAAACCCAATCACTCCGCACGGTCCCTATGCGGAGCCGCAAGCTGCGCTCACGCGTGCAAATCGGCAATCCTGCCGATGTATCCCCGTAGGGGAGAAAGTCTTTGCGGCTTTACTTTATTCTTTCCTGATTAGCGATGAAATTCAGTATAGGCTCACGTAGTGAGCCACTATGGGACTTAGACTAGGGACATCGATCACAATATGAGGTGTCCCATGCCGATGAACCGAGTGCAATTTCAAAAGGGGTTGTCGTTGGCCGAGTTTCTGGGCCAATACGGCCGTGAAGAGCAATGCGAAGCAGCACTGGAAGCCCTGCGCTGGCCAGAGGGTTTCCGCTGTCCGGCCTGCGGCGGCGCGCACCACACGGTGTTCGAACGGAGCGGGCGAAAATACTGGCAATGCGGACACTGCCGAAAGCAAACGACGCTGACGGCCGGGACGATCTTCGAATCGACCAAACTGCCGCTCACCTCCTGGTTTCTGGCGATGTACCTCTTAACCCAAGCCAAGAACAATGTCTCGGCCTTGGAACTGATGCGTCATCTCGGGGTGTGTTATCGCACCGCCTGGCTGGTGAAGCATAAGCTGATCCAGGTGATGGCGGAGCAGGAAGCGGATCGGCAACTGACCGGGCGGGTCGAGATTGACGATGCTTACCTGGGCGGGGAACGGTCCGGGAAACGCGGACGGGGCTCCGAAAACAAAGTCAGCTTTGTGATGGCGGTACAAACCACGGACGACGGGCACCCGTGGTTTGTGCGCCTTGATCCCCTGCCGTTCACCCAGCAGGCGATCGCGAACTGGGCCCAACGCGCCTTAGCCCCGTCGACCTACGCCCTCACCGATGGCCTGAGCGGGTTTCGGAGCTTGCACCGGGTCATCGCGGGGCATCAACGCCTGATTCTGGGCTCTGGGCGGTCATCGGCCCAACATCCGGCGTTTCGTTGGGTTAACACGCTGTTGAGCAACCTGAAAACCGCCCTTTCCGGCACCTATCATGCGATCAAATTTGAGAAATATGCCAGGCGGTATCTAGCCGAATTCCAATACCGCTTCAATCGGCGTTTCGATCTCAAAATTCTGCTTCAACGGCTGGCGCGTGCTGCGGTGTTGACTCATCCTCGAGCCGAGTGGCGACTTCGCTTGGCTGAAGTTCATCGCTAATCAGGTATTCTTTTGGAAAATCCACTAACCCTCCGGGCAAGGAAGGAAACCGGATTTCGCGCCGTCGCAGCGGGGACAGCACCAGTTCTCAGGGAGTTCCGAAAAAGCAGTACCCGGCGGAATCTGTGCCTGAACATCGCCTTCGTCCGGGTCGTACACGTGCCAACAGACGCGGCATTCGAAGCGCGTTGCCTCGGTCATGATCAGCTTGCCTTCAGCAGAGCCAGCAGTTCCCTGATCCGCTGCAGCGAATCCTCGAGATCCTCCCGGGTAGCCTGCGCCGCTTGCGGAATCGGGGTGATTTCCAGGGTATTCAGGATCATTTGGTCGCTGGCGTTGAAATACTGAACCCACCACACATTGGGCAAGCCGGTCAGGCGGATGCGGCAGTCGCCGTAACCCTTGGATAATATGGAGACGCCGGCTAGTCCCAGCACGTCGACTAGATATGCGAGGTCGTTTTCGGTCATCGGCAGCAGCGAGAGATTAATGACCTCGCTCTGCCCTTCTTCGAAGGCGGCCGATTTCGCGAACACTTCCACTAATAGCGAAGGCGCGTTCATGAGTCCTTCCGGGAAAGACTGCGGCCGTTCGACCCCGGACGTATACCTTCCGGCTTGTCGCAACACCGCCGGAACCGAGCCGACTTCGAGATAGTCTCGGGCGGGTTCTCCCGGACGGAATTCGCGCAGCCGCCACACGCCGATGAACACCGACTCGCGAATCGCCCAACGCACGTCCGGTATGTCGACCAAGGCGCTGACCTCGCCGTCCCCTAGCACCTGATCGAGAAAACGGCCGGTTTCTTCGTCGTACGAATCGAGATCGATACGGTCCGAATCGATACCGTTCAGCTCGGCCGTCAAGCACTCGGCCAATTGACGCAAGACCGCGATACCGGCACGACTGGCGGGAATCCCGCCTGTAATTGGCATCGAGAAGGTCTGCATGCCCCGAGGCATCTGGAGATAGCCGCATTCAGGATCGTCGAAAGGACTGACCGGCCTGGCGTTCTCGGTCGCAACTGGGCTGTGCTGTTCAAGCATGGTCATCATCCCTCCCCGTCCAACCATTGCTGGATCTGACTGTGATAATCGGCCCAGGCTTGTATCCGCGCCATGATCTTGGATGCTTGGCCGTCGTTCAAAAATACCAGCGCGGGATAGACCACAACGCCGTAGTCCCGGGCCGCGGAAACAACAGCCTCGGGTTTCAAAACCGCTGCCCGTAGCGACGGAAACGCCCGCAGCAATTCAGGAAGCACCACAGCGAGATCGGCATTCTCCGGATGGGCCTTGGGATCGCTGAAAAAGCCGACCAGACATTTCGAATGCGCCGCAGCGAATTCGACCAGACCCTCTTTATCCACCAGGCTAATGCCCGGATTGCCTGAAAGCCGATCGAACATCTCCGCCAGGGTCATGTCGGCTCCCGCAGGAACTCGGGTAACTGAGGCTCGCGGTCCACCAAGTCGGCGAACGCCGCGGCCGGATCGTAACTGCCGCTCATAGCATCCCGCAGCCCCTTCAATGCGGCCTCAATCTGCGCGGCGCGCTCGGGTTCGAGAACCTCACGAGCCGTCCCAAGAAACACCAACACCCAGGTACCCTCCGGCTGCGATCCCACCAAACGCATGTCGACCATCGCCTCGCCCTCGGCACCCTTGCACCAGGCCTGAAACGATTCCGCTCGAACGACTTGCATGGGAATGCCTATGCACACTTCACTCGCTCCGCAATGCAAGAAACCGTTCGTCTCCGACTCGACAGGCCTCCCTTGCCGACGGACGCAGAGCCTCGTAGGCCGCTAGACTTAAGGGATCGGAATCCGGCTCCGCCTGAGTCCGTTTCTCAGCCACGATCCCGAGTTCAGCCAAATACTGGAGGATGCGGGCGACTGCTGGTTCCAGCATGGCCTTGACCGGCTCGCTGAGACTGCCGCCGTAATCCTCCAGCACGCAAGGCTGAACGCCGACGAGATACAAATGCCGTGGTGAGTAGCCGAGCAGTTCGCTCAAGGCCAGCACTTCCTGAAAGGAAACCTGGTGCAGGCTCATCTTCTTCGCTCCCAAATAAGCCGGCACCTCGCTATCGCGCAATTCCACCAGCGTTCCGGGATCATGCTTGAAATCCACGGCATCGGCAATGATCAGCGTATCGGCTTCCTGTACGTAGGGTAGCAAGGCCAGCCCCTGGGTGCCGCCGTCCATCAGCCGCACCGATTCGGGAAAATCATAGTTTCGTTGCAGCGCCTGCACGACACGCACGCCGAAACCTTCGTCAGCCCATAGTACATTGCCGATACCGAGAATCAAAATTCGGTTCACGGCCTATCATCCCGGAAATGGCGCCACCCGTCGATCATGGTCGTCGCTACCGTCTGCCGAGACATCCGATGTTCGCGGATGACGATATAGACGTGGATCACGGTAAACACGACCAGATACCACATGCCCACGTGGTGCCAAGTATGAACATCCTGACTCTCACCGAACAGTGGTATCACCCAACCAAACCAGCGGCTGGCCCAGCTCCCCTGCCCTAGGCCTTCGCCGTACAGCGCGAAACCGGTCACGATCATGAACAGCGCGCCCAGCACGTAGAACAGAAACATGGCCAGGTTGGCGAGCGGATTGTGGCCGGCATGTTTGCGTGGTTCCGGCACCAGAAACAGATACCATTTGATTTCGTGCCAGAGACCTTCCCACCAGTCAGCGCGGTGTATCGCCGGAACGAATAGCTCGCGTGCATATTCGTTGCCGACCAACGCCCAGTAGGCGCGGCCGATGAAACCGACCGCCAGTAGGTAGCCGGCGGCGAAATGGGTGAAGCGAACATAGCCCATTAAATAGTGCTCGCTGGCTTCACCGTCCGAAACGACCAAGGGCGAAGCGATCAAATAGCCGGTAACGGCAAGCACCACCAGTGCCAGCGCATTCACCCAATGCCACAGCCGAACCGGCCTCTCGTAGACATAAACCGGGTTCTGCACGGAATCGATCGCGGACATGGAGCCCCCTCACCAAACCTGAGCGAGCAGAGCTATGCCGAACACGCTTGCGGCCCCGCCGGCGATACGGTACATGCCGGGCGCGGGGAGCAGGCAACGACCCAGCACGATACCGAGGATATGGAGCGCACCCGTCGCGATCACGAATCCGCCCGCATAAGCGGTGAATGCCGTGTTTTGAGCCATTTCGAGGCCGTGGGCATAGCCATGGGCGACGGCGAAAAGACCGACGATCAGGCTCGCGAGCACGCCCGAAAGCCGAACCTTAGCCAAGAGCAGCAGCCCCAGGGCCAGAACCGATGCGGCGATGGCAGACTCCATCCCGGCAACTTCCACGCCGAATGCTCCCAGCGCACCGCCCAGGACCATGGCCGCCATGAACGTCGCCGGCAATCGCCACAAACGCCCCGGCTCGGCGGTCATTAACGCGGCCCACACGCCCACGCACACCATCGCCACAAGATGATCGGCGCCGAGTAGAGGATGAACGAAACCACTCGCGAACCCTTCCACCGGGTGAAAACCGGTATGGGCGAAGGACTGGCGGGCCCAGAGGAGTTGAATCAGCAAAGGAAGTACGTATTTGAGACGCATAAGATTCCCCGATGTATAAGGTTTTTGAATCCTGTCACGCATGAAACACCCGAACGTCGTTGCCTTGAGCTGCACTAGCTAGAAAATGCACCGGATGGATTGTGCGTCCACAATCCTGCAGTTGGATAATCCCAAATCGCTTTCAAAAGGCATTCATTTTTGTAGGGTGGGTTAGGCCGTGAGGCCGTAACCCACCGCGCGACCTCGGACCTGCCCTGAGCCGGTCAAAGGGCCTGTGTTCCGAGCGAATCCGACGGACTAACCCATCATCGATGGGTTTCGCTTCACTCTACCCATCCTACGATTCCTGTTCATCCGAATGCGGAATGGAATACGTCTCCAGCGAGAAAAGTGACCTACACACCTAATTGCTTTAAAGGCCACGCCCCAAAACCTCTCCCGGCTGGAGAGAACTTATTCAGAGCTTCCTTACGGTACCGCGCGTCAAGAAGCCTCTTCGAATCACCCTCATCCCAATTGATCCGCACATTCCTAATGCAGAGCTGCAAACGGCACCCACGCATCCAAATCACAAGCCTTGCCAGATGCCCCACTGGGAGAGGGTGTCTTGCCGGATGGTTTTGCGAACTCCCTCTGCTTAAAGCATGAAAATCTGCTCTAGCGGACCCGGATTCGCGTCAATTCCTGCCCGTCCCGGTCCATGACATGGGTCGAACAAGCGAGACAAGGATCGAAACTGTGCAGGGTGCGTAGGATCTCCAAAGGCTCTTCCGCTTTTTCGACCCGGGTGTTCATCAATGCGGCTTCGAATGCGCCGATATTGCCGGCCCGGTCGCGCGGCGAACCGTTCCAGGTGGTCGGCACGATGCACTGGTAATTTTCGATCTTCCCGTCCTTGATCTTGATCCAATGCCCCAAAGCACCCCGTGGAGCCTCGGTTGTACCAACCCCTCGTGCTTCGGCGGGCCAGGTCTTCGGTTCCCATTTGGCGACGTTGGCGGTGCTCAGATCGCCGGCCTTGATGTTTTTCACCAGCTTGTCCTGGAAATGCCGCATCAGCCTTGCGCAATACTGAGCTTCCAACCCTCGAGCGGCGGTACGGCCCAGAGTCGAAAACAGCGCGTTTAACGGCAGACCGAGGTCGTGCAGGAATTTGTCGACAGGCTCCTTGATCTCCGGTACCCCCTTCGCGTAACCGATGATGTAGCGAGCCAGCGGTCCGACTTCCATGGCATGGCCGCGCCAGCGCGGCGCCTTGATCCACGAGTATTTGGCGCTCTCGTCCAGGTTTTCGATATTGGTGCGGGTACCCTTGGTCCTACGCCCAAGCACGAAGTTCGGTTCGGTCACGCCGTCGAAGGGATGCAACCCGATTTCATCGTCTGGATAGCGATACCAGGAATGCGTCACGAACTCCTGGATCTGGGCCGGATCTTTCAAATCGACCTCGTGAACTTCCTTTAGATTGCCGTTGATGATGGCGCCACACGGCAAACGCAGATTGTCGGGGGATGGGTCGTTGGCCTTTTCCGGTATATCGCCGTAGGCCAGCACATTGGTCGACGATAGGCCGCCGCCGTAAAGCCAGTCCTTGTAGAAAGACGCAATGGCTTGCAGGTCCGGCAGATAAACCTGTTCAATGAACTCGATGGTCTGGTCGATGATGGACGAGACTAGGTTCAGACGTTCCATGTTGATCCCGCCGACCGCGCCGACGTCGTCCACGTTGATCGCGCAGGGCACGCCGCCCACCAGCCAGTTCGGATGCGGGTTCTTGCCACCGTAAACCGTGTGAATCTTGACGATTTCCTTCTGGAAATCGAGCGCTTCGAGGTAATGGGCAACCGCCATCAAATTGGCTTCCGGCGGCAGCTTGTAGGCCGGATTGCCCCAATAGCCGTTCGCGAACAGTCCAAGCTGGCCGCTCTCGACGAACTTCTTGAGGCGCGTCTGGATATCGTGGAAATACCCCGGCGAAGACTTCGGCCACGGCGAAATGCTTTGCGCGAGTTCCGAGGTCGCTTTGGGATCGGCTTTCAGCGCGCTGATGACGTCCACCCAGTCGAGCGCGTGCAAATGGTAGAAATGCACCAGATGGTCGTGGGCTTGCAGGGTCAGCTGCATGATGTTGCGGATCGAGTTGGCGTTCTCAGGGATCGTAATCCCCAGGGCATCCTCGACCGCGCGCACCGAAGTCAGTGCATGTGTGCCCGTGCAGACGCCGCAGATCCGTTCGGTGAAGGCCCAAGCATCGCGCGGGTCTCGGCCCTTCAGGATCACTTCCAGACCACGCCACATGGTGCCGCTGGACACCGCGTTGCGGATCACGTTGTTTTCGTCCAGGTTGACCTCGCAGCGCATATGGCCTTCGATGCGGGTGACCGGATCGACGACGATGCGCCTGCCGCTGTCGTCCAGCTTGAAGCCGTTAGGCGTTTGGGTGACGGTCATGCTTCTTCTCGCTCGTGCTTATCGTTCTTGGACTCTTTGCCTTTCACATGCTTGCCGATGGAAACGGCGGCATGGCCCGCGATCGCCGTACCGACCGCACCGGCCGCGATCAGCCCCACCCTGTCGGCGTTCGACTCGATACCGAAGGCGTTCAAAGCCGTCACGCGGTTGTAGAAAGGCCCTTTGTCCCAGAATCCGTCCTCGGAACAGCCGATGCAGCCATGGCCCGACTGGATCGGGAACGACACACCGCCGTTCCAGCGCACAGTGGAGCAGGCGTTGTACGTGGTCGGCCCCTTGCAGCCCATTTTGTAAAGGCAATAACCCTTGCGCGCCGCCTCGTCGTCCCAGGTCTCGACAAACTGGCCGGCGTCGAAATGCGGGCGACGGTAGCATTTGTCGTGGATACGCTGGCCGTAGAACATCTTGGGACGTCCCTGGGCGTCCAGCTCCGGGAGCTTGTCGAAGGTCAGCATGTAGGTGACGACGGCGGTCATGACCTCGGCGATGGGCGGACAGCCCGGAACCTTGATCACCGGTTTGTCAGTGATGACCTTGTGCACCGGGGTGGCCCGGGTGGGATTCGGCTTGGCAGCCTGTACACAACCCCAGGAAGCACAGGAACCCCAAGCGATCACAGCGAGACAATCTTTGGCTGCGTAGCGCAGCTTCTCCACGAACGGCTTGCCACCGACGATGCAGAACATGCCGTCTTCGTTCAGCGGCGGATTGCCCTCCACCGCGAGAATGTAGCGGCCCTTGTATTTGCTGATGGTCTCTTCGAGTATCGCTTCCGCCTGATGGCCGGCCGATGCCATGAGCGTATCGTCATAGTCGAGCGAGAGCATCGACAGCACCACGTCTTTGGCTAAGGGATGCGCCGAGCGGATGAAGGATTCGGAACAGCAGGTGCACTCCAGCCCGTGCAGCCAAAGGACCGGCGTGCGCGGCTTGGTTTCCATGGCGTGGACGATTTGGCCGACAAACTGCGGTCCCAGGGCCAGCGCCGACGCGGTCAGCCCGCAGTATTTCAGAAAACTGCGGCGACTGATGCCCTGCCGGCGCATCACATCGTAAAAGCTTTCGGAATTCACCATCCACCCCCTGCTCTTCGTTCGTATGGATCGACTGATCGCGGAAATGAGCGAACCCAGGCGCTGGCCACCCTCAGGCGCGGCTCAAATATCGTTGACGCATCGTCCGGTGGTTTCGCTTTCCCTTTAGGAAGCTCTGAATAAGCCCTCTCCCTCTGGGAGAGGGTTGGGTGAGGGCCTTTTAGATCAATCAGTTGCACAGGTCGCTTCTCCCACCGGAGACGTAATCAGAGCTTCCTTTACGCGCCGCTTAGCACCTGCGGTGGTTACCCCGCCCCAAATTCCATGTAAGTTATGCGGTTTTTACTTGAAGACAATCGAGCTTGTCAATCGGTTCTGCACGCTAAACTATTCGTACATTGTCAATAATTCGTTACCAACCAGGACGCTCATTTGATCAAACTACTGCACACCGCCGACTGGCAAATCGGCAAGCTCTTCGGACAGTTCAAACCCGACGACGGCGCCCTCCTCGCGGAAGCGCGATTCAAGGCCGTTGAAAAACTCGCGAGCCTTGCAACCGAAAACCGGGTCGACCTCGTGCTAGTCGCAGGAGACGTGTTCGACGCCCAGGGCGTAGCCGACAAGACCATCCATCGTCTTTTCAACGCTATGGCGGGTTTCCAAGGCCCCTGGATCCTGCTTCCCGGGAACCATGATGCCGCCCTCGCCGAATCCGTCTGGACCCGTGCGGAACGCCTCAAGGCCATTCCCCCCAATGTGACCGTTTGTCTTCAGCCGGAGCCGGTGCTGCTCGACTCGGTCGGCGTTGCCTTACTCCCGGCACCGCTAACCCAGCGCCATACCTACACCGATCTCACCGAATGGTTCGCCTCGGCGGAAACACCCGCCGACATGCTGAGAATCGGACTCGCCCATGGCAGCGTTCAAGGCGTCCTGCCGGAGGACATCGATTCGCCCAATCCGATAGTCCCAGGCCGTGCCGAGCAGGCGCGCCTCGACTATCTCGCGCTGGGCGACTGGCACGGCGTGAAACAGATCGACTCTCGCACTTGGTACAGCGGTACGCCGGAAACCGATCGATTCCGTTCCAACGAATCCGGCCGCGCGCTGCTGGTGGAGCTGTCGGAGCAAGGTGCTTTGCCGGCGGTGACTCCGCTTGAAACGGGCCAATACCGTTGGCATTCGGAAACGCTTGAGCTCCGGGTACCAAGCGACGTCGAATTCGCCTTGCAGACCATTTCCGCCTTCGGACCGGCGGACGTCGTGGAGCTCAAGCTGTCCGGACAAACCGATCTCGGCGGATACCGGCGTCTTTGTGCCGCCATCGAGCAGGCCCGCGGTAAGGCCCGGAGCGTGCTCGCCGATTTGTCCGCTCTACGCCTCGAACCGACGGCCGAGGACATCGATGCCTTGAAAGCGGACGGCTACCTAGGCGAAGTCATCGCCGAGCTACGCGCAAACCAGGACGGAGCAGACGCCGAGATCGCCCGGGAAGCGCTCGCTTTACTCGCGGGTATTCTCGACGCCCAACACGCGAAAGCCGGAGGTTGATTGTGAGACTTTCCCGCATCCGTATCGAACAGTTCAAAAAATTCCGGCAACCGATCGAGATCAAGGACCTCGAACCGGGCCTCAATTTGTTCACAGGTCCGAACGAAGCCGGTAAGAGCACCATCGTCTCCGCCATTCGCGCCGCGTTCTTCGAACGGCATCGTTCCACCAGCGTGGACGACTTGCGCCCCTGGGGCGATACCTCGGCCTCCCCTACCGTCGAGCTGGAGTTCTCTATCGGTGAAACGCGTTACAGGCTGGTCAAGAGTTTTCTCGGCAAGAAACGCTGCGAACTGCAGATCGGCACGCGCCGGCTCGACAGCACCGAGGCCGAAGATCATCTCGCGGAACTCCTGGGTTTTCGCTACGCCGGCCGCGGCGCCAGCGATTCCATGCATTGGGGCATTCCCGGACTGTTGTGGATTCAACAAGGTGCCGGGCACGACATCCAAGGCCCGGTGACGCATGCGATAGACCATCTTCGTACCGCCCTCAACGCCTCCCTAGGGGAAATCGCCAGCAGCAGCGGCGATTCCGTGCTGGCGACCGTGGAAGCCGCCCGCAACGAGTTGCTGACGCCTTCGACTGGAAAACCGAAGGGAGCGTACGATGAGGCAATCAAGCAGGAAGCGGCTTTGGCTAACGACATTCTCGAGCTCGACGCGGACATCGCGGCTTATCGCCAGAAAGTCGATACCCTCGCCGCCCTGCGCCGTGAACACGCGGCCGATGAAGCCGAAAAACCTTGGATCGGCTTTCGCACACAGGAAAGGGCCGCGGCCGAGAAGCTGGAAGAGATCCAGCGCATCGAAGAAGCCTTGAGCAACGAAAAACGGCGCGCGGCCGAACTCGACGAGCGGATCAAACTGCTACACGGCCAACTGGAAACTTTTGCGCGGCAGGAAAAAGAACTCGAAACACGCGAGGCCGAACTCGAATCTATCCGGCAAAAGCTAGAACGAGCAACCGCGCTCGTACAGGAATGGCAGTCGAAGCGCGCCGAAGCCGAGGCACGCCACGAAGCAGCACGCGAAACGCTGCGCCTCGCCCGCCAGGCGGACACTCGCCTCAAACTGATGCGCGAACTTGAAGCGACCCGGCTGAAAGTGAAAGAAGCCGCCGACACACTCGAAAAGGCCGAAAAGGAACAGGTTGCCCTGGTCGAGTTGAAACGCCAGGCGGCTCTCACCGAAATCAAGCTTAAAGATCTCGAGCAACTGCGCGCGCAGGACCGGCAGATTCGCGAAATGCAAATTCGGCTCACCGCGGCTGCGACACGGCTGCGCTTCGCACTCGAAGACGGCCGTAGCATTGGAATCGGCAACGAATCGGTCACCGGCACGGGTGAAAGACTATTGCTGGAAACGACCACTCTCACGCTGCCGGGTCTGGGACAACTCGAAATCGCACCCGGCGGCTCGGACCTAACCCAGCTTCGCGCCGAAGCGAAACAACTCATCGACACGTACGAAGCCCTGCTACAGCGGCTCGGTTTACCGTCGCTGGAAGCCGCCGAAGCACGTTATCGAGCCTACACTCAACATCTCGCCGACATCAAAACGGCGGAAGCGACGCTAAAGGCGCTCGCACCGCAAGGCATCGAACCGCTTCGGACCGAAGTGGCCGTCCAGCGAGCCCGCGTGCAAGAGCTCGAACAAGCCCTGAACCTGCTACCGCCCGAAACGCCACAGACGGCAAAACTCCCTTCCGTCTCTGAGGCCGAAGCGGCCGAGGAAGCCGCCCGGCTATCGCTCGAAAAGATCAACGAAAGCCTACACGAAGCGCGACTCACCGCCGGAAAAGAGCAGACCGCGTTCGAAACCGCGACGCGCGAACTCGCCGCCGCGCGCGCCGTAGTCGACGATCCTCAGCGGCCGGAACGTGTAGCGGCTGCGAACCGAGACCTGGTCGATGCCCGCGCCGAGCAATCCACCCTGGCCGCCCGTATCGAGGCGCTGAGCCGGCAATTAGCCGAAGCCCGCCCTGATATTCTGAAACAGGATGTCGAGCGCTTCCGCCGGAGCGCCGAGCAGCTCGAAAAACGCTACAACGAGCGCCTCGACCAACTGACGAGACTGGAAATCGAACTTCAGACCGCAGGCGCCCAAGGACTCGAAGAACGCCGCGCCGAACTCGCCCGCGACCACGCCCAAGCCAAGCGCAGACTCGAAGAACTACGCCGCCGCGCCGAAGCCTTGGACTATCTCTTGAGATTACTACGCGACAAGCGCCGCGCCCTCACCCAAAGGCTTCAGGCCCCGCTGCAAAAACACCTTAGCCGCTATCTCCAGCTCCTATTCCCCGGCGCCTGCCTCGACATCGACGAAAACCTCTCGCCTCGTTCGCTGACGCGTAACGGTTCGAACGGAACTGAACTCGGAGACTTCGAAGACTTGAGCTTCGGCGCGCGCGAACAGATGGGCATCATCAGCCGACTCGCCTACGCCGGACTCCTACGCGAAGCCGGCCGCCCCACCCTCATCATCCTCGACGACGCCCTCGTCCACAGCGACGAAGAACGGCTCGCCCAAATGAAACGCGTGCTATTCGACGCCGCAACGCGGCACCAGATTCTGCTCTTTACCTGCCATCCCGCGAAGTGGCGGGATTTGGGGGTTGGGGCGAGGTCGTTGGAGGCGATTCGGGCGGAGGCGTAGATTTTCTAGTTTCATCCGAGGCAGTAGTGCGAATTTGCGTATCCCGCCTTTCCCGAAGCATGGCGGATTGGGGTTGACAGGTCACGACTAAAGCGACTGTTTACGATAGGAGGCACCCTTATCCATTCGTGCCCAAAGGCCGGACCCGAATGATGCACCTGCACGCGTTGTTCACCTCGCCGCAACCCGGTGAGCACCAGATCCTTTCGGGCCGTCGCGCAGTATCCCGTTGCTTCGCGTCTCTGGCCGCGCTCTGTCTTGAAGACAGCATCTCTTTGGTTATCGCCGGCTCGGACGCACGCCAACCAGGAGCCGCCAGCGCCTACGCCAATGTCATCTCTGTCCTACGAAAACCCTGTTTGGCGTTACGTTAAAAATCGGGTTCGATTTGAATGCCCTGGTTGATCTTATGCACATAAGCGTTTTCTCAACGCAGGCTATAATTTTTGACGCGGCCTTTGTCCTGAATTTGGTCCAATAGTTTCGGCTTACTCCGCATGATAGGCAGGTGTATAAAACCAACGGCGACCGATCCTGCTAAAGATAGCAAAGCCTTGAAATCTGGGCGGTTCTTGAAAGCGAAATCAGTTTCTCCTCCACAAGTAGCGTAATATAAGGCGCCTCTTAGGGAGACTGCTTGATGTTTGCGAACCAAGTACAACGAAAAATGTATGCCAAAGATTACTTGTAGTAATGAAGACTGTGTCGTTGAGATTGAATTTGATCTCTTCCAACTCGAAATTGAGGCGTCACAACCATCTGTAAATCATACAACTCAGCACTCCGCTTTCGGCGAAGTTGTCTGCAAAAGATGTAACACCAAAACTGAGGTCAGCTGTGTCTGTGATGAGTTAAATGATACCGGTGAAGTACTAAGCATTGATTTCACTTAAAAATTAAATATTTGAGTTTAAATTAATAATTACTTTGCCCGAATAAAATGGCACTCAATTCAATTTAACATCTTTAATACGGCACCTTAATAAATGAAAGTAGGTGTTAAGCACTACGGTAATTTTCCCACCATCGCTAAAGGAGTTTAAAAGCAATGCCATATACATTGAAACAACTGGGCAAAGATGGCCCGCAGTATGCAATGGCCATGTTGTTGAGATGCATTGATAATGGCGAGCCATTTTTAACTTATGGAGCAATAGCAGAAGAATTAGAATATCAGCTCAGCACTGGAAAAATATTCTCAACCCATATTGGTCACGTTGCAGGCTCTCTAATGAATAGAATATTAGAGGTCGACCCAGGTGCTCCACTGATTAACGTGCTCATTACTCGACCAAATGGTATACCCGGAAATGGAGTCGCTGGATACTTGGCAGATCGTTATCCAAAAGAGAGACTAAGAAATTGGGATAAATTACGTGAGAATCGTAAACTTAAGGTTATTCAGAGAGAGCGCGAAAAGATATTTAATTATAAGAAATGGCGAAATATAAATAAGGAATTGTTTGGCAATGAGGCTCTTGACAATCTAAGAAAACCTCAAGGTAATGAACATGACTATCTCAATGGAGGTCATGGCGGTGAAGCTGAAAGTGAAGAACACAAGGAATTAAAGATTTGGGTTTCACAAGACCCTAGGCGCATAGGTTTGCACCGTGATTTTGGCCTAGGCAAGATAGAAGTCCGCTTGCAATCTGGTGATGAAGTTGATGTTGTTTTCTCTTGCGGGAATTCGTTCAGAATGATCGAAGTGAAATCCCGGCGATCGAGTGACGAAGATTTTAAGCGTGGCATATACCAATGCGTAAAATATCGCGAAGTCAAAAAAGCAGAACACGCACCATATGAAGTTGATGTCCAAGCCATTCTCGTAACCGAAGCAAAACTAAACCAAGAGTTACGAGAGAGAGCAAGATTACTTGGTGTTACATTGAGGTATGTAAATACTCGAAGGAAAGTCTAACGAGACATTCAAGCTGACTCGTTTTCGCTATACTCCGACGGCCGATTTAGTTTTACCCCAGAGCCGTAGGATGCGGTGAGGCATGAACCGCATCTATCGCGAACGATGCGATTCCTTCATCGTCACACCTTACCGGCTACAAAAACACCTTAACCGCTATCGCCAGTTCCTATTTCCCGGTGCCTCCCTCGACATCGACGAAAACCTCTCTCCCTGTTCGCTGACGCGCAACAGCTCGAACGGAATGGAACTCGAAGACTTCGAAGACTTGAGCTTCGGCGCCCGCGAACAGATGGGCATCATCAGCCGATTCGCCTACGCCGGGCTACTCCGCGAAGCCGGCCGCCCCACCCTCATCATCCTCGACGACGCACTCGTCCACAGCGATGGGGAGCGGCTGGCGCAGATGAAACGCGTGCTGTTCGATGCCGCGACACGGCATCAAATTCTGCTCTTTACGTGCCATCCGGCGAAACGGCGGGATTTGGGGGTTGGAGCGAGGTCGTTGGAAGCGATTCGGGCGGAGGTGTAGATTTTAAGGTTTCGTCCAAGGCAGTAGAGCGGACTTACGTATCCCGCCTTTCCGCGAGGTGTGGCGGATTGTGGTTGACAGGTCACGACTAAAACGACCTTTTGCAATAGGAGCAGTTTCTATCCGCTCGCGTCCAACACACGGAACCGAATGATGCACTTGGACGCGCTTTTTGCCTAGTCGTGTCCAGGTTAGCGCCACATCCAGGGCGGCGCCACACAGTCTCGAGTTGTTTAGCCTATCTGTCCGGGTCATGCCTCGAAGCCAGCTCGTTCCTCCTCGTCGCCAGTTGGACGCACATCAACGGAAAACCATCAGCGCCTATGTCAATCGCTGCCTCGTGGGAAACGTGTTTGACTGGTGCCTTAAAAGCCGCGGATCGCTCTGAAATCCTTGATTGATCCGATGGACGTAAGCCCCCCGTACACAGACTAAAATGTTTTACGCGGGTTTTGTTCAGCATTTGGCTCAATAGTTTCAGCTTACTCCGTATAATAGGTGTCAAGTCCCGCAAGATTGTGAACCCTCTTGCGAAAGAGATGGGGATGGGACATTTGCCAGTTTTTGAGAGCCTGAATCGGGGTGAGATGGCCTAAGGCCCGTTGAGGAATGTGATGATTGTACAGGTCGACATAGCGGTACAAGGTCGTTTCCAGATCGGCGGTTGAATCGACGTGATGGGTTTGCAACACCTCCTCGATGCGGCCATTGAAGCGTTCCACCAGGCCATTCGTTTGGGGCCGGCCAGGCGGAATCAGGCGATGTTCGATGGCCTGTTCGGCGCAGAGTCGGTCAAACTCATGCGTCCCCGAGGGCTGCCGAGTTCGGGTCAAGAAACGGTCGGTGAACTCCGAGCCGTTGTCGGTCAGACATTTCTGGATGCGGAAAGGCGCGGCTTGAATCACCGCTTTGAGGAAGGCCTTTGCACTTAACAGGCTGTTGAAATTCGCCGCCATGCCTTCGGCTTTACCCTTTATTGACGGCTTCATTTTGAGTGCTGAAGGTCCTTTTAGCTCTGAAATCCCGGTTCGAGCCAGTTTTCATCCCCCCGCTTGGGGGTTTTTGCCACCTTTCGGCGACTTTCGGGCAGACGCCCGCCTAGGCCGTCGACCACCGCCAGCCGAACAGCCCACCCAGCCGGGTCAGGTTGTAGGCGGCGAACGTGAACACGGTCTGGGCCGCCACCTTCTTCAAACCCCGGAACCGGGTCTGGCGTAACCCGCCCACGGTCTTCGACCAGCCGAAGAGTTCTTCCACCCGCTTGCGCCTCTTCTGACTGATCCGGTAGCCGGGATGTCGGGTGGTGCGGCCATCGATGGCGGAGCCTTTGTCCTTCCGGGCGACATGCGGTGTGACCCGCCGTTTCCGGAGAGCGTGCACAAACTCCGGCACGTCGTAAGCCTTATCCGCCCCGACCGTGGCACCGGGCTTCGTGACGGTGCGGCCAATCATGATCTTGGCCGCGTCCCGTTCCGCCGTGCCGGTGGCGTGAGTCACCTCCACATCCACCACCAGGCCGCTCCGGTTTTCCATCAGGGCATGGCCCATGAAGCACAGTTGGGCTTTATCCCCTTCGCTTTTCTTGTAGAGGCGAGCCTCCGGATCGGTGGTCGAGGCGTGGGTCGCGTTGGAGCGCTTCTCACCCTTGAAATCGACCGTGGGATTTCGGCCACCGTCCTCCGGCGGGGGCGAGGAACCCTCCTTGTTCACAAAGCTTTTCATCGAGGCCCACGCCTGGATCAACGTGCCGTCCACCGAGAAATGCTCGTCCGACAGAAGGTCCTGCCATTCCGCGAACTGCACGACCCGCTCGAAAAACTGCCGGGAAATCTTTTTGTTCAGCAACCGATCCCGGTTGGCGCTGAAGCTGGAGTGGTCCCAGACCTCGGCATCCAGGGTCAGCCCGACAAACCAGCGGTACAACAGATTGAATTCGATCTGCTGGGCCAACTGCCGCTCGGAGCGGATGGAGAATAAGACCTGGATCAGGCTGGCACGCAGCAACCGCTCCGGCGGAATCGATTCCCGGCCGGTTCGGGCATAGAGGGCATCCAATTCCGAGTCCAGCGTGGTCAGCAGACGGTCGACCACGGCCCGGAGCTTGCGAAGGGGATGAGCCTTGGGGATCCGCTCTTCCAAGGTTCGATAACTGAAGAGTTCTTGCTGGGTGATGTCGGCGCCGCGCATGAACGAGTCCAACGCATCTTGAAATAATATTATTTTGCCATGACAAACAATCGTTTATGCCTATTTTAGGCGATCCATCCAACGAATTTATGCGGCTTCCAGGACCGAGAAAATCAACAGCCTGTTAAGGCGGTGCGGTTGGGCTTGAGGGCGACATACACTCAGCGGGTGGCGCGGTCGATCGCGACGAACAGGTATCGGCGAAGTTCGCCGTCAATAGCCGGCAAGTACTTGACATCCACGTGAAGGAAGCCGGGCTCGTAGACCTTGAAAGGCTTGAACGTGGTCTTCTCCGCAGGGGGGAGCAGGGCCTTGAGGGAGGCCACCCCGTGGCGGCGCAGGCAGCGGTCTAGTCCGGAACGGGACACGGCGGGATTGAGAAATTCCCGGGTCACGGCCAGGAGATCATCCAAGGGGAGGAGCAGGGATTGACGGAGATAGACCACGATGGCTTCCTGGGCGGGCGTGAGTGTGGTCCTGAGAGTGTGGGGCCGATGCGAGGCATCTTCGACCGAGGAGCGGTGTTTCCACTTGTGGACAGTCGTTCGGCTAATGCCATGCTTTTGGGCCAAGGCGCGCTCGCTCAACGTGGACGCTTGAATGGCCTGCCGAACGGCCGGGGTGGTACGGGCATTCAGGATTAATACGCCATTCGGGTGCCCGCTGATTTTTACGTTTCTTGCTGCGAACCCTGCGGGGCACTTCACGCGTCCAAATTAGCTCCTGGCTGATTTGTCTTTGGGGCACGCTTTTTGGCAGACAAAGGCAACCTCGGCGGAAGCGACTATTCCGCCAGAGACGGAATGGGACGAACACCGCTCGCTCGAAGGGGGATGGTGCCCAGAAAAGGACGTTGTCACCGGACCGTCAAAAGGCACCCCGGATCGGGTTTGCCGAAGTCACTCGCCTGCGTGGCGAGACTCGCTGCCAAAGACAGCTTCCTTTTCGAGCGTTTATCAGCGGTGACGACGCTCATGTCGCAATATATACGTGGCCGATTCCTGGGTTACTTTTAAGCGTCAGATTGAACTATTGTGGGAGACAACGATGAACCTCGACCAAGAGCTGTCACAAATCGAGCGGACTTATATGGGCGAATGATATCGAGGTTTATCGTCGGACGTTTCTTCCGGATGCCGTGATCATCTTTCCTGAAATCGGCAGAATTGACCTCGAATTTGCTTTGAACGCGATCCATGAGGAGAATGTCGCCGGCCATCGTTGGGCTGAGGTCGATCTCCAAGATGTGCGCGCCTTTACGCTAGCGCCGGGTGTCGCGCTACTGCACTATTTGGCTATCGCCCGGTGGAACTTTAAAAAGGAAGCCGAGAAAGCTCTGTGTGCAACGCTCTACGTCAAGCGTGACGGTATTTGGCGCATCGCGTTTCACCAACAAACTGCTGCTTGATGGCGTGTAACGTGAAGTAATAAGCCGCTGGCGAAAGGCGAAACGTCAAGGAGCGACGCTATAAAGCTGGTCAGCTTTACCGGCCTTTAGCTGATGCCGTCTGGGAAGTAATCCCTATTTCCGATCGAGAGGAAATGTCTCTCACAGTACGGTTCCTCGCGACCTCCATCCCGCACTTTTTCGGGCCGTTGGGATCGATGATTCGCCAAACTAAAGCATCAAGAGCAGGATAAGCCTCATGGCCGTGAGTAGACGCTTCAAGTTTCGTCCAGTTTAAGTAGCGGTCTGGCAAGCAATACTTCGGCCGGTATTGTGAACTTCGGCGGAGAATTCAAGATCAAAAATATACTGTGGGCTGAACGGTCGGAGATTGAGTGGCATGACGTCTCGATCCGGTGCTCGTTGTGGCTTCACGTCATATTGGTTCAGCCCAGTTGTTGTCGTATCTGTCCCTGGCAGACTACACACCCACCGCGACAACCGAACGGATGACCGAATTTGAGGAGGGAACCCAATCGTTTTTCGTATCGATTCTTAGCTGGGCAACCGATCGGTTGCGCACATGACAACGCCGGTAAAGGTACGGTCGGTTCCCTTTTGACCGAACGTACGAATACGCCGACGCGGGCGCTCCGAGTCGGGCATGGACTGCACCTTCGGTTGCGTTAGGCAATCCGCCGTGCATTTTCAACAATCCTAACTATCAAGGAGTGAAGTTATGGAACTAAAGCTTATGAAAATGCTCATCTTATCCGTGCTTTTCAGCTTAGGCGTAACTGGAGGAGCCTTCGCACAGGGTCAGGAGGAGGCTCCGGTTGCGGGCACGACAACCATTGGTGTTGCGGTCGAGCAGACCGACATTGTTACCAAAGGTTGGCGAGTATCGAAGCTGCTTCGCCAGCAGGTCTACAACGACAACAATCAGAAGATCGGCAAGATTGAAGACTTCATTGTCGCCCCTGACGGATCTTTATCGGTCGCCATCGTCGACGTCGGTGGATTTCTAGGTATGGGAACACACCGCGTCGCCATCCCCGTGCAGCAGTTCAACCAAGTCACCCCCAAGATCGTTCTGCCAGGAGCAACCAAGGATTCGCTGAAAGAGGTGCCCGAATTCCGGTACAGCAAGTAACCGACTGCGGCCGCCTCAACGAACCATCGGAGGCATTTCAGCCGCGGATGATGCAGGATTGTAGGCATCCGCGGCTACTCCGGAGATTGTGGAAGCCGGCGGTCCAAACAAGGGAATATCCTTCGAGTAAAGGTGCAAGACTTCGTTTTTCGCTTCTGTAAAGACAAAACAAAGGCTCATCTTTAATCTCCCCGAATAAGATGATTTCGTGGACCGTCGTTTCGCCTTGCGTTGGTCCGTCCCGTTAGCAACGGTCGAGTGCAATCCATCAAAGTTTAGCGCCAAGGAGTTGCTCCGCAGTATTCATACGTGGCTTATAGCAGCCAAACCAAAGCTAAGATCGAAGTACCGTAGGATGCGCTGAGCGAAAGGAAGCGCCCTTCAACTTTGCTCAGAGCAGGCATCGCTCACGATTGATTCAGTTCATGTCACAAATCCGTGTGCGGCACCGTGCGGACAGCTCCGCGTAGAAATTGCCTACCCTACCGATTTGTCGTACCTCAGCGCCCTCTATTGCATCCCGTCGCCCACTCCCAGTGGTCAACGAAGCCCGAGCGCACCCTCCCTTTGCCGCGACCAAATCCATATCGCCCGTTATGCGGACTCCGCAGGCTTACCTACACTATCTGCATCCAACCCGATACAAAAAACAAACCCCGGAGAACAAGAATGAAAAGCGATCCAAGCGGCAACCAGCCGCGATTTGACGGAAGACCTGCGTCGCACTGTTCTAGAATGTCTCGACCAAGCCTGTCGGCGGTACTTTCGATTCTCTCACTCACCTTCGCCCCCATCGTGGCTCTGGCCTCGGGCGATGGGTGCGATTTCTGGTGCGGCGAGCATCCCAATGCCTATTTTCTTACGCCCGACAACGATAGCCGCGGTAACCTGGGCTTATTGCTCGAAGATCGGGGCGCCGTTCGTTACCGGACAGAGGCCATTCCGTTTCATTACAGCGATTTCATGGACCCAGCGAGCCCGAGCACGGCGGAATCCGAAAACGGCGTCTCATCTTTGGCGGCCGAGCTCGGTGTCGCCAGCGATAGTGTTGCGAGCGCTTTGCAGCGCCTGGAGGCAAGCGGGTACGGCCGTTGTTTCACCGACAACGCCCAAGCCATCGAGGCATTTCTGAGGGCGGTCAAAAGCGCTTCCCTGCCCGGCCAGGACGGGATGCTGCTGGCTCAAGAACGTTTGCGCTTCGCCGGTTTGTGCGAGAAAGCCATGGAAGCCTTTCAGCCGCTTCCGGTATCGGACACAGCCAAGCCCTATGCCCATTATCTCGAAGCAGCGGCGAAGTTCTACGCCGGCCAGTACGAGCCGGCTCTGACCCAGTTCAAAGCCCTTTCGGCCGATGCACCGGATTGGGTGCGGGAAACGTCGCTTTACATGCTGGGGCGGGTGGCCCTTAACCAGGCGCAAATCCGGTTCGATTTGTGGAGCGAACCGAGCGCGGAGAATATCGACAAGGCGTTTTTGGACCAGGCGGCAGCCGCCTTTGGCGATTACCTGAAAGCGTACCCGCAAGGGCGATATGCCGAATCCGCGAAGGGCTTGTTTCGGAAAATTCACTGGCTAGCGGCGGATAGCGCGGCGCTAGCTGCGGATTATCAAGCCTGGCTGGCGGCCCTGGGTAACGGCACGCCAAACGAAATCGTCCTGAGTTTCATCGACGAAACGGAGCGCAAGGTGGATCCGGCCGGGAACGCCGTCGACGCCCTCTGGCCTTCACCGGTTCTCGCAAGTCTAGGGACCTTGGCCTCCTGGCGGCCACAGGAGGAAGGCAGCCCGCAGAAATCTCCGGTGGAACCGGCCGATCTCGCCGTCCACCGCGCCGAATTCGCGAACGCTGGCCTTGAACCGCTCCGGTCTTACCTCGGATTGGCGCATGTTTTCTGGGTGGAAAAGAATTATCCGGAGGTAATCCGGCAAACCGCATCCGAGCAAATCGCGGCCAAAGCGTCTAATCTGGCTTACAGCCGCTGGGTGTTGCGCGGCCTCTCGCTGATGGCACTGCGGCAATTTCCGGAAGCCGAAAGCCATTGGCTGGAAACGCTAAAAACGGTCGAGCATCCCGGGCAGAAAATACAGGCGCAATGGTTGTTGGCCTTGACCTGGAACGAGACCGGTCGGCTGGACCAGGTTTACGCCAAGGATTCCCCCGTCGCCGTTCCCGAAATTCAGGATTACTTCGTTCACAAAGCCACGCCCGCTTTGTTGGAAAGCCTCCTGAAGCGCGACGATTTGCCACCTCACGCGAGATCCCTGGCCTATTTTCGGTTGGTCGGCCAATGGATACGGCGCCGCAATTTCCAGGCGGCCGAGCAGCTTCTGACCGCTTATCCGCCCTCTGGATTCGAATTGTCGCGCGACAAGCTTGCGCCGCTATCTTATGAAGGACGGAAGGACGGCTATACCTGTCCTGCCATTAAGGAGTTGCTTGCCGCTCTGCAGCAGAACCCAAATTCGGCTCGCTGGCTCAACTGTATGGGAGATTTTCTCCGCGCCTCGAGCTGGAATTATCCGGATCCGGCGATAGCCGATGAGGATCCCGTCCAGTTCGGCGTCCACCACTGGCACGAAGCCGCCGACTACGGACTGCCGGCGACGAAAGCCGAGGATGCTTTCGGCGGAAAGGTCTATACCAGCCTCGACTATTATCAGGAGGTCATTGAGCGGCGTGACGCGAAGAAAACTGATGAAGACGTAGCCTATGCCTTGCACCGGGCAACCACCTGCTTCGCCTACTCGGGCTACAATCGTTGCGGCGACCAAGAGGTTCCCAAGGCGCAACGAGGGGCATGGTTCAAACGGCTTAAGACCCAATACAAGAATTTTCTCTGGTCCAAGGAACAGAAATATTATTGGTAAACGAGCCGCATGATCGCCGTTTGGCGGGGAATTCAAAGGAGGATGGCCCCTCCTCTCGTCCTAGACGCGGGTGTCCAGATAAACCCGCAAAACCGTCATTCCGGCAGAGATTGCCGGAATCAAGAGACCAAGGATGGCGAGGCGTCTACATCCCTGTCATCTGGACCCCGGCAATCCCTGCCGGGACGACGCCCTTTAATCGAATGGAAGTCGGGCATGACTAGCCCGGCGAGACGACGTTACCCGGACAACACTTTTCCCATGCGTTGAAACCGCCCACCAGATCGATCGTATTGCCGAATCCCTGCCCTTGCAGAAGGCTGGTCGCGATCGACGAGCGGTAACCGGTCCCGCAGTGGACCACGATGGGGCGGTCGTGGGGCAGTTCGCCGCTGCGCTCCGCGATTCGGTTGAGCGGAATATTGACGCTGCCGGGGATGCGTTTTTGTTCCCATTCGTTCTCGGTGCGCACGTCTAGGACGAGCGGAGGTTGCGCCGAAGCCAGTTTTTCCGCCAGTGTCGGAGCGGTAATGCGGTCGGTTCGCCGGATAAGATCGGGTCGCTGGTCCAGTGCCTCCATGCCCCCTCGGAGATAACCCACGACATTGTCGAAGCCGATGCGCCCGAGCCTCATCGCGGCTTCCTGCTCTCGGCCAGGCTCGGCGATCAGTACAATGGGACGGGTGCGGTCAAGCAGCGTGCCAGCCCAGGTAGCGTAGGGACCGCCGAGTCCGATGTTGATGCTGTCCACCAAATGCGCGCCCGCGAAATCCGCCGACTCCCGCACATCCAGTAGTTGCGCTCCCGCCCGTTTCCTTTCAAGCACCTCGTCGAGCGAGAGCGGCTGCAATTCCGCCGCTAGAGCCTCTTCGAGGGTGGCGCGTTCCTTTCGATTCAGCAGCGCGTCATAGGAAAAATATTTCGGCGCTTCCGGCTGGCCGGCCGTGACCAGGCGGATGAACTCCTCCTTGCTCATAGGCTTCAGCGCGTAGTTGTACTGCTTCTGCGCACCCATGGTGGAAAACAGATCGGTACTGAGATTCTTTCCGCACATAGAGCCTGCGCCGTGCGCCGGGTAGACCAGCGTCTCGTCGGGCAGGGGCAGCAGCTTTTCGTGCAGGGAATCGTAAAGCATGGCGGCCAGATCTTCGGCCGAAACACCGAACGAGGCCAGCAGATCCGGGCGCCCAACGTCACCAATGAACAGCGTGTCGCCCGTCAGTACGGCATAGGGAACATCGTCACTCTTGGCCAGATCGTAAACCACGATCGAGATCCCTTCGGGGGTATGACCCGGGGTTTCCAGAACCTTCAGGCGAACCCGCCCGAATTCAACGACATCTCCGTCGGGATGGGGAATGAACGCGTATTCGGCGTCGGCCCGCGCCCCCAAATGGATCTTGGCGCCCACACGATCCCGCAATTCCAGGTGTCCCGCGACGAAATCGGCGTGGAAATGGGTCAGGAACACATGGCGAATCTCGAACCCTTGGCGGCGCGCCTCTTGCAGATAGTGCTCGACGTCGCGTTGAGGATCCACCACGACTGCGGTTTTCGTCTCTTCATCGCCGATGAGGTAAGAGGCGTGGGCGAGACAGCCCAAGTAGAACTGCTTAAAGAACATGTAAGCCTCCTATCGAGTTGGTGAGGGGCATCCATTTGGACACGGTATAACGGTACGGTGATCCCGCTTGGCTCCGCCATCCTCAAGCATCGAGAGCGTATGGCACCGTGGATGATGCTTGTCCTGAGCATTCGTTCCCGCGAATGATGCGGTTCGCTTCGCTCACCACATCCTACAACCGCCATTCCGTAGGGTGCCGTGAGGAACGAACCGTGCCGATCGCGCCCGCGAATGATGCTTATCCTGAGCTTTGCCGAAAGGCCGTTCGCTTTCTCACCGCATCCTACGACCGATAACCTGTAGGGTGCGGTGAGCCAAGCGAACCGCACCGGCCCCGGCTCCGCTCACCACATCCCGCAGCAGAAAACCCGTTGGGTGCGGTGAGAAACGGACAAACCGGCAGGATTGATGAAAAACATCCTTGTTTTTCACCCTTACGGGCGCTCCGCGTCCCAACCCTCTCCCGGAGGATTGGTGCCGGTTTACTCGTCTCATCCCTGAGACTCGCCCTTCGGGCCGTGCTCCGCACGTTCCCGTTCGTTCCCGACGAACGGGTGCACGGCAAAGCCGCCCGTAGGGTGCCGACCAGGATGGTCCGGCATGAGCCGCGCCGAGCACCCCGCTTCGACTTCGCTCCGGACAGCCGACCCGCCCACCGCACTGCCCGGCGCGTCCAAAGGCAGTTTTTACGATCATGCAATTTCCTTCCTGAGATCAAGTCTAATCCGCTACCCATTGAGCGACGGCTCGGTGCCGCAAGGTTCAAACTGGGACTATCCTCTCTCGAACGAGTAGTTCGAGATGCCCTATCAGAAACGGAGCACGAATCATGCGACGCATCTATTTCCTGGTACCCAACATCGAAACGACCAAGAAAATCGTGGACGAGTTGCTGCTGGCTCGGATCGAGGAGCGCCACATTCATGTACTGGCCAAGAGGGGCACCCCTCTGGAAGACCTGCCGGAAGCTACTTTCCTCCAAAAAACGGACTTTATCCCCGCCTTGGAGCAAGGTCTGGCGTTGGGCGGCGCGACAGGGCTCTTGGCCGGGCTCGTAGCGATCGCCTTGCCCACCGGATTGGTTCTTGGCGGCGGCGCACTGTTCGCTATCACCTTGGCGGGAGCCGGCGTTGGAGCCCTGGCGTCGAGCATGATCGGCAGCAGCATCGGTAACCGAAGGATCGAGCAGTTTCAGGAAGCCATAGAACGAGGCGAGTTCTTGCTGATGGTCGATGTGCCGCGAGACCGCGTCGAAGAAATCGAGGCCATCATCAAGAAACATCATCCCGAGGCCGAATGCGAGGGCACCGACCCGCACACCTTTCCGTAGTGTATTGCCACATGAAAGCCAACCGGGCTTTTCAGACTCAACACGGTCGTGGAATTGCTGATGAATTCGAACTTGACGGATCGGCTGACCGAAGCGCTCGATGACGAATACAAGGCGCACCGCGTATCGAAAAATCATCGAAAAATTCGGACCGATTAGTCCTTTCATCAACATTGTCGAGGCCGAGGAAAGACATGTCGCCGCCCTGCTCTCGCTGTTCGACCGCTGTGGTTTGCCCCGCTGACCGGCGAACGTGACGGCCCCGGATACGCGGGCAGAAGCGTTCCGCTGTGCGGTCGAGCCCGAGAAAGACAATGTGGCGTTATACGACGGTCTGCTTGCGGCCACTGAGGAACCGGGTGTTCGCCGGAGCTTGCAGAATCCTCAGTCCGCCTCGCGTGATCGTCATTTGCCGGCCTTCGAATGTTGTGTCAGAAGGGGCCGATGAGACTACTGTCCGACCTAGGCCGAAAACGAGCCGTACCTCAATCCGGTCGATGAGTTTGGTTTCCCGGCACCGCAGGCCAGCGAATGCCCATAAACCAATTCAACACCGGTCGACCTTGTCCAGAAAATCACCGAGCAGGTCGGCCACCTGATCGGGCTTCTCCACCTGGGGCAAATGACCGCAATCCGGCAGTATCTCGAGCCGTCCCTGAACGAGCCTCTCGACCGCCGCCCGGGCGTGCCGCACCGGAACGATCCGGTCCCTTTCTCCCCACAGAATCAGGGTAGGCACCGTCAATTTGGACAACTGGCCCAAAAGGAGCTCGCGTTGACCTCTCAGATTGATTCCACTCGCGGTCGTTGCCGCAACTGCTTCCAAAAAGCCGGGCGTTCGAGCCATTCGATGCATCCGTTCTCGCCAGCCCGACGGGCTGCTGCCGGCGATCAGCAGGGCCTCCAATTGGGATACCCAAAGCTGGGCTCCAAGCGGGGTTCCAAACCAGCGCACCGCCATGTTGCGCATCCCCGGCAGACTAAGCAGCCGCATCGACAGACTGACTGCGCGCCCCAGGCCGGCGCTACCGATGAGCGCCAAGGCGGACACCCGAGCAGGCTCGGAAAGGGCGAGACGCAAGGCCACTAACCCGCCGAGCGAGTTGCCGACGAGACAGGCCCGTTCCAGACCCAAGGCATCCAATAAAACCAGCGTGAACCGGGTGAACAATTCGGGCGAGTACGCGACAGCCGGCTTATCGCTCTGTCCGAAACCCGGAAAACTCGGTGCGATGAGCCGATAACGCGGTGTCAGATTCCGCATCACCCACTGCCAGGTCTGGGCACTGTCGGCGATACCGTGAAGAAAAACCACGGGCGGCCCGTCCCCGGCGGTCAACAACTCCGTCGAAATAACCGTGTCCGGCAAGGTGATGTCGAGCCTATGTTCTTCAAGAGGTCTTTCCATGATCGTCGCATCTTGTAAGCTCAGGAACGGTCCTTGATATATTTTGACCGTTCGCCGAGGACTTTCAGTCGCGATGTGGACGCTTTTTCATGATCTTCAATCAGGCCCATAAATACCCTCCTGGTATTTACGGGCCGCCGCCCAGGCCGGTCACGCCCAGCCTGGGCTCACGCGGTTTGTCGCCGCGCCGGATTAACCCGGCCGATATTATTGGGTCGGGTTAATAGCTTTGCGCGCGACCGCTGCAACGCAAAGAATCGAGCCCGATCAAATCAGGACGAAACCCATAGTGAGGAGAGCCGGAATGGACGTGCAATTGATTGAAAAGGACAACGCGAAATGGGCGCTGATTCCGTATGATGATTACCTATCCCTCGTAGAATTGGCCGAACTGGCGATCGACATGACCTCCGACACGAACACCAAGGAGAAGGTCGCGCCGGAGGTGGTGCAACTTCCCGAAGAGTTAAGAGCGCGGCTTTTGGGCGGAGAGAATGCCATACGAATCTGGCGCGAGTTCCGCAGGCTGACGCTGGCGGAACTGGCCAAGCGGGCGGGCGTCACTGAGTCGTTCGTCGCGCTCGTCGAACGGGGGCGGCCAACCTGCCGGATCGACAAGCTCAAGCGCATTGCCGAAGCGCTCGGGGTGCATCTGGAACAGATCATCGTCGGCGACTGACAAGCACGGCGCCCGGCGTGCCGCCCTCGTCTGGCCAAACTCGAGCCATCAGGATGCTTTTGAATTCTGGAAAAACCAGTCTCCAAGCGCTTTGATAGAGAGCGGAGGGCTGAAGTAAAAACCCTGCGCCTGATCGCAGCCTACTTCTCGCAAAAACGCCAATTGCTGTTCGGTTTCCACACCCTCGGCGATCACCAACAATCTGAGGCTGTGACCCAGGCTGATCACCGCACGGGTGATGGCGAGATCATCTTGGTCGTCGATGATGTCCCGCACGAAGGATTGATCGATCTTCAACCTGTCGATCGGGAAACGCTTCAGATAGCTGAGCGAGGAGTAGCCTGTTCCGAAATCGTCGATGGCCAGTTTGACGCCCATGTCCTTGAGCTTGTGCAAGCGTTTCTGAATTGAACTTTCTCCTTGCATGACAATGCCCTCGGTCAATTCGAGCTCCAGATACTGAGGTTCCATGCCCGTTTCCGACAAGACTCGCTCGACTACGTCCTCAAAGCGCTGAATGAACTGGGGCGAGGCAATGTTGACGGCGACCGGCACCTTTTCGAAACCGAGGGACTGCCGGTACACGTTTTGCCGGCAGGCTTCATGGATCACCCACTCGCCGATTAGCACGATCAGACCGCTGTCTTCCGCGATCGGAATGAACCGGCTCGGCGGCACTCGCCCCCATTCCGGATGCTGCCAGCGAATCAGTGCTTCGAGACCGACCAAGCGATGTGTTGCGATATCGTATTGAGGTTGAAACTCGAGCACGAATGCGCCGTGGTCCAGCGCCTGCCGCAACCCGCTTTCGATCGTAAGCCGCTCCAACACGGCAAAATTCATGTCTTCGGTGAAGAATTGATAGGTATTGCGGCCTTTCTCCTTGGCTTGATACATGGCGGTGTCGGCATGCTTGACCAGAGCTTCCACGTCGCTGCCGTCCCGAGGGTACACGCTGATGCCGATGCTCGGGGTGGTGCTTAACCTGTAATCCTCAATGAGGTAAGGTTGCGCTACTACCCCCAAAATTCTTTCGGCAGTTTGGGCAGCCTCTTCGCTCCCGGTCTCCGGGAGCAGTACCACGAACTCGTCGCCTCCCAGCCGGGACACGGTGTCCGATTCTCTGAGACAGCTTCGCAAGCGGCCCGCGATGCTGCGCAAAAGCCCGTCGCCCACATGATGCCCCAGCGAATCGTTGACCATCTTGAACCGATCGAGATCGAGGAAGAGCAACGACGTTTCCTTGTTGTCCCTGGCTGAAAGCGCGAGCGCTTGCGCCGCTCGGTCCATCAGCAACGCACGATTCGGAAGGCCGGTCAACGGATCGTAAAAGGCCAGACGCTGAATGCGATCCTCCACCCGGCTTCGTTCGATGGCGATAGCAGCGGTGTGAATCGCCGACTCGACCAGCCTCAAGTGCTTTTCCGACGGCCACTGCGGTTCGCGAAAGTAAACAGCGAAGGTGCCAAGAACGTTCTGCCGTGCGTCGAAAATAGGGGTCGACCAACAGGCGCGAAGCCCGTATTCCTCGGCAATGTCGCGATAAGCGGCCCAGCGGGGGTCCGTCCGAATATCGCTGACGATCACCGTCTGCCGATGAAACGCCGCAGTGCCGCAGGACCCGACCGAAGGGCCGATGGCAAGGCCGTCGATCTGCCGGATGTAACTGTCGGGAATGCTGGGTGCGGCCCCATGCCGCAGATGGACGCCGTCCTCATCCAAAATCAAAACCGAGCAGAGTATTTTGTCGTCCTGCTGCTCGATGGTACGCGCTAGGGCGGTCAGAGTGTGTTCCAGAGGCGCGCCGTTGGCGATCAACTCCAACATGTCCCTCTGGCTGCGCACCAGCGCCTCAGCACGTCTCCGTTCACATTGTTCGATCACGAGCGCGGCGAGATTGGCCACGGCGATAGCGAAAAAACGTTCTTCCGCCGTCCAGTTGAGCGGTTCGCCGGTGTGCTCGCAGCAGAGAGCGCCCTCGACACGCCCGAACACGTGGATCGGCACGTCGAGCATCGAGGTGATCCCGAAAGGGTGCAGATAGACATCGGTGAATTGAGCAGTGAACGCATGATGCCGCGCATCGTCCGCCACGATAGCTTCTTCGGTTTCAAGCCCCTCGAAATAATTCGGAAAATCCTCGCGCCGCAATATCATCCCACTGCTATGCCGTTGCTGGGAACGCTCGTAAAGATCCATACATTTAATGGCGAGCCGATCCTCGGAGAACCGCCAGACACTGATCCGTTCGATTTCGAGTTCTCTGGCAGTGGTTCGAGTCAGTAGGCGAATCGCCTCCAAAGCGTCTTCAGCAGAAAAAATTTCGCTGCGCGTCAGCGAGGCCAGCGCGCGCTGTTGTTCCAGCAGGGAATTGCGGCTTCGCCTGAGCCGCTTCTCCGCTGGCGTCTTTAGTTGTTCTTTCATCCCCACCCCCATGGAGCGCGGCTCGCGCCGATCGCGTGTAAAGTCCGAAAACGGACTCGGCATTTCGCGTCTGGCCTGGGTCGAACCGTCTCGAATCGCTGCGTTCGTTATGACCGATCAGAGCGCAGCTGGCACTGATCGTTATGTAGTACTTTTAAGTATGGGAGATTTGGATCAAGCTATCGCGACGATACGATCCCCGCCCCACCGAAAGAAGAGATTATCGCGAAAACGGCGCTTAGGCACGCCCTGGCGGCGAAAATCACCGGACTCGGATCGGCCAATGGGCGTCTAAAAATGGCTTGGATGGTGTTAGAAAGCGGGCAGGAATGATGCAAGGAATCCCGGCAAACGGCTGAACGTTGCGGGATTTCGTCCTACAGCCCAACTCGCCCAAATAGGCTCTAAGTCGTCCCGTTCCATCGAGTCGCTCGAACAGGCATCGAATTCTCCAGGTGAGCAGTTCTTCATTCGCCTGGCCGGCAATACCCAAAGCGCCATGGATTTTATCCGAATACCGCCAGGTCGAGTGATCGAACTCGGGACAGTAGTCGAAATCTAAATTGTTTTTTTGAAGACACCGCAAACGTTCTCGGTGAGTTCGATTTTCTTTATCCTTACCGTTCGTGAAGTACGTAAAGTCTTATTCGAATCGCCTTCACCTCTACCGTCTCCCAGGGGGAGAGGAAAATCCCGTAGCTTTACACTTTCTTCACAATTGGTCAAAACAGTGTACCTTAGAACGGAACCAGGACGGTTTCGCGCTAAACCATGGAAGAGCTATGAAGATGTCGTTCCCCACCTTTCCGATCCGCCGATGGCCCCTGATCATCGTATTGGCCGTCATATTGCCTCTTACGGCCTGTAGCAGCATTCGGTTCGGTTATAACCATGCCGATACCTTTTTGATCTTCAGGCTGGATCAGTACTTCGATCTCGAACAATCACAGAAACAACTCGCCAAAGACCGAATCGGCGCACTATTGGCCTGGCACCGCGCGACGCAATTGCAAGATTATGCTGCCTTGCTCGACGAGATCCGGGCGAAACTGAACGGACCAGTCACGCCGTCCGAGATCATCTCTTTTCAAGACAAGATCCGGCAGAGACTGGAAACGCTCGGCGAACGAGCCGCGCCGGAAATCGCCAAACTGGCTTTGACGCTCAAGCCGAGTCAGATCGCCCAGGTCCGGCGCGAGCTAGACGAGGATGCCGCGGAATTCCGCGAAGAATACGGGTATTCGCATGACCCTTCGAACGATAACCCGCAAGCTAGGGCAAAACTTGTCATCAAGCGTGCCGAATTTTGGCTGGGCAAACTCACCGAGCAGCAGCGAGCCATGATTCGGCAAGCCACGGCCGAGAGCGATAGCGGCAACTACACTTGGGCAGACGAACGCGAAGCCCGGCAACGCGAATTCCTAGCTCTGTTGTCGAAAATCGAACGGCAAAAGCCACAGGAACGGATCGCAACCGACTGGGTGCGTGACTATTTCGCGGAACTGGCCCATCAGACCGACCCGCAACGACGAGCGTTCGTCGAAACTTCACGTCGTGCGAATGCAGAATTGATTGCCAAATTGCTTAACTCAGCAACACCGAAACAGCGGATCGCGTTGAACGAAAAACTGCAGGGCTATGCCGCCGACCTCGCTGCATTGGTGGAAGAAAATCGTCGGCTCGGACAGCACATGTCGCCGCTACCATCGGATGAACTATCGGTCAGACCCGAAGCGAAGGCGTCGCAACGCCCTCGATAGCGCCGATTTCCGCTGGGACTGTGAACTCTCAATGCGGCTGACCGGTCGATAGCTTTTTTGGAAAACAACCATCGAAACGCCTCCAGACCGCCGCAAACCGATTCCGTAAACAGAAAGGCCCTAGCACAGACACCACCGCCAGCACGGTTTTACAGCCGGTCACCTAACGGTGGAGGAACCTGTGTGCCTTTTCAGTGTCGGGATGGAGAAGCTATTCGAGAAATCCTATGGAGCGATGCGATCATGGTCCGATTAAGCTTCGAGTCTGTTGTTCCGGAACACGCCGTTACCTTGGGCCCGGCCCCGTATTTCCGAATCAGTGGCCCTCTCATCCGTCAAGGTCCGCATAATGACATCGTCGGCCGCTATCAAGGCCATTTCTGGGAGATTCAGGGCAATTCGTTTTCTCGATGCGACTGCCGCACCGGTGCGTCCATCCACTTCGAGGACAGCTTCGGAGCCGCATCGGAACGTTTTGGTCCTTTCCACCACTTTTTCATCTCCGACGGAACCGTCTATACCGATCATGAGCCGTTTGCCCGCTACGTCGAAGAGACAGGGCGTTGGCGGCATTGCGCCACGAACCTGACTTGGCCCGTTGTCGTCATCCGCTAACCTCCGAGCCGGCGAATCCGAGGCGCCGGTGAAAAGCGACTTGAAAAACCAACGCTGTCGCGCTCCGTTTTCACCGCGTATCGTTCGGTCGAGGAAAACGCCGAGTCTCGAGGATTCATGAAAACATGACCGTGTCGTGTTCGTCGTCGACACTAACCTGAACCGTTTTCCCTCCGTCAAACGTGGTGAGCTCGGTGCAAATCTGCCGCCGGTGCGGATTGTGGCCAATAAGATACGGTGTCGAACAGTAGATATGGTTTTTTACACAGATCACTGCGCGATTGGACTCTTCCGCACCGTCTGACACGCCTTTGAGCTGCGTCAGGTACAAGGCAATCAAGACGCCGCGATTTGGCACACAGCTTGTTTGCCCTTTCGAGGTGCGCTCGCGGTCGGCTTTTTCTAACCTCGGCGAGTACGTGATGGCGTGGCCGACCGCGACCACATCGAGCGACCGTGGCCGAGATGCGAGTCGGAAGCTCGTTTTCGAAAACCCAGCTATTTCCCAACATCCCTCGTGAAAAGCCAAACGACTGTTCGCTACAGAGGCTCCGACCCCACCCCGCTCCCCGTTAAACCCGCTTCGAATCCGGGTGCCGATTCATGAATTCCTCAGCGCTCGGCACCGAAAGCGTGTTCTCGGTCACGCGGGAGGAAATTTTTTCCTTTCTCATGCGCCGGCTCCGATGTCCGGAAACTGCAGCGGATTCAGCCCAGGAAACGTATCTGCGCCTACACCAGAGCGAGCGGCGCAATCCCGCCGAAATCCGCGCGCTACGGATACCGAAACGATCAATTTAGACCCCATCCACCACATCGAAGCCTATTGAGGCGCGACTGCCCTAGAATACGGGTAAGCAACCTGGGGGCGTCCTCAATTCGTGACCCCGACAGGCTATACCTCGGATCCACTGAGGGTGGCATGACCTTGGGCACGAACGTCAACGTCAAACCTCAGGTCAGTGGTGGCGGCGTGCTGGGTAACGGTTGGGATGCTTTCGGCTCGTTCTCTTACATCAAGCTCAACGGCAACCGCAAGCATAACGAGCAAGACCTGTTCTACGGCTACGGCAATCTCGGCTACCGGCGGGACGATCGCCACGAAACCCGCCTGCATGTTGACCTGCAGGATTTCGATTACGAGGGTGTATCCGCGATCACAAAAGAAACAGCTGAAAAAAGATCCCTATCAGAGCTCGAGCACGGGCGTCCCTCCGACCGGTTTTCCGGCCTATCGAGTCGACCGACGTCACATTGTGTTGCTTAACGATGGCAAGTACTGGAAGACCTTCGTCGACGGCCGCAATCTCACCGACGAGCACTACGCCGCCTCGGTCTTCGTCACCGGTGTTGCTAAGGGACAGGACATCGCCCAATTCAATCCCGGCGCAATGCACATGGTGTTCGCAGGTTTTGAATATCGGTATTGACCTGCACCTTGTCCATCGCCACTCGGCTTGGAACGAAGCCTGAGCGGGATGTCGGTCCGGATCATGAGAGCTTCGGTCGGAAAAACAGTGCTCACGCAAATTCCACTCAACTTTTCGCGGAGGCGGGCTACAATGAGTACATCTACGTAGCTGCATTTCCAACCGCGATCCCGGGTTGGTTGAGTGCACGGCGAAAAACGTCAAGAAAATAATCTTGAGCCGGCTTGGGGGTTCGTCGAATGACTCAAAGACTGATCCAGCGTCTTCTGGTGGTTCTGCCTGTTCTTCTAGCAGATGGCTGTTCTGCACCTTCCACGAAAATCCAGCGGATTCATCACGGAAATTTCGACCAGAAAGCCGTTGCACCTACCCCCAGCAACACCGGATCGATTTTTTCGGTGAAGCGCTCTCCTGGCAAGCCATCGCGGTACAACGCCTCTGCCTACATCCCGGTCGCGTCGGGCGTGTTCCCCAAGCCTCCAGGCTTGGAGCCCCAAGTCGCCTTCTGGCGCAACGTGTACAGCGTCTGGAGCCGATCTCAGGTCGTCCTGCACGACAATCGTTTCATGGATCTCATCTACGAGGTCATCGACCTACCCGGTGAGATCAAAGAGGGCTATACGCCTATCCAAAAGGCCCTGGTAGAGGAACGAAAAGCCTATTGGCAGTTCCGGCTGCGCGATCTGGAACAAAAAGTCACGTTTGGGAGGCCGCTGACCGCGGATGACCGAAAACTGGCCCTAAAGATCAGTCCGAACGGCAATCTCAGAACGTTGTTGGCCGGCGCGAGCGAACGGCTTCGCGCTCAGCGTGGCCTTCGGGAACGCTTCAAGAGAGGTTTGGAAATCAGCGGTCGTTACGACCGCCATTTCAGGGAAATTTTCCGTCGGGCCGGTCTTCCCGAAGACTTGGCGTTTTTGCCGCATGTGGAATCGTCGTTCCAGGCGAACGCGCGTTCGTCGGCCGGAGCCGTGGGTGTGTGGCAGTTCACGCGCGCGGCGGCTGAACGGTTCATGAGTGTCAATTCCGCGATCGACGAGCGCCTCGATCCCATCGCTTCGGCCCAGGGGGCCGCTCGGTATTTGCGCTATGCCTACGATAAGCTCGGCAGCTGGCCTCTGGCGATCACCTCTTACAACCACGGCATTGGGGGCATGATGCGGGCCAAACAGTCATTCGGCCACGACTTCATGCGTATTGTTGCCGAATACGATCACCCATTATTCGGTTTCGCGTCCCGTAATTTTTACGCCGAGTTTCTCGCTGCCCGTGAAATAGCCCTTCAGCCCGAGCGTTTTTTCGCCGAAGGGATTCGATATGAAAAACCTCTGAACTGGGATCGCGTCGTACTAACGCAGAATACCCCCGTCTCGACCCTGGCGCGTCACTACGAGACTGACAAGTCGCAACTTTTCGCCCTCAATGCGGCCTGGACCGAATCTGCGAAATCCGACCGGACGCCCCTGCCCGCCGGCACGACGGTCTGGCTTCCGCCCGGCACGCTTCAACAGCTCGCCCAGCGGGCGGAGCGGAATCGTCTGGTGGCGCAGAACCAGCCTATTCTTCCGACATCGCCCAACGTCCGGGTGAACTTGCCGGAAAACCGCCGGACGCCCCGTTCGGCGATGCCATAGAGCATTTTTCAATCCGCTATCCGGCATTGCTGAATCGTCCGTTATGGCGCTCCCGAGCATCGCCGGCGGGGCGAGCCCTATTTCAAACGCACTTGCTGCCAAAGGCGGCTTCCTTTTTGAAGCGTACGCCAGCGATGAAAGCGCTATAAGAAATCGATTACACCGACTCTGACCTGACCCTGACGTGTCCTCAATAACGCGAAAAACGGCGTTGCTTGCTGAGAAACACTCGCCTCGGAACAGCGCGCGGCCGCACCGAGTTGGATTGCGAATTCGAGCAATTTTTTGAGTTAGGGCTAGCTTCTTTAATGAAATTAGAGTACGCTGCAATTAGTTTGTCGCGGCGCAAGACCGGTCTGCGCCACGAGGATACGGAATTTCCCTTTCAGTCAATGCCTCACGGCACCTGCTAGTCCCCGCCTCCTCTCGCAAATCGCACCAGGCACTGACCTTTGGTCAGTCTGGTGGTTACAGTAACCCGTGCTAGTGCTCGACCGGTGCCTCGTTCGTCGCGGCAAGCAAGAGCCAAGAAAGAGATGACATGCCTATTTGCTCTCAGGGCATATCCAAAATTCCCTTGCAGGCCGTCGCCAGGCAGAGCCGCACCCCCGCGCAGTACGCTCCCGGGGTAACGAATACGCGAAATCCGCAAGCCGACGCGATCGACCGCCGTACGACGGTCCGGCCGCAACTTCCGGCTCTTTCTTTACCGGAGAGCTATACGCCGCAGACAGTCCGAAATCGAAGCCTCAAGGCCGATCCGACCGCTACGGCAATCCACCCCGACGGCAAGGATCGGCCGATCCACGCCGTCGGATCATCCAACCAAGACGCCGCCAATCTCGGTTGCGCCCACAGGAGACATCCCATGCTGAGAATTTATGCCGGAAATCTGCCGTCCGATACCACCGAACGGGAGTTCAACGAACTTTTCGCGCAATACGGTCGGGTCCGCTCGATCGAGTTGGCTCGCGACATTTTTTCGGGACGCTGCCGCGGTTTCGGCTTCGTCGAAATGGAAGGCCACGAGGCACGCGCGGCGATCGCCGGGCTCAACGGCCGTAACCTGCGGGGCAATAGCCTCCGAGTCAACCAAGAGCGTCCCCGCGAGCGGCACGGCCGCGGTCGGAGACGTTAGGCATCGGACGACGGGCCGACGCCGGCCGCGAACCGATACGCCCACACGGACATTTACCTACAGAATCCTTTTCCGAAAAGGTGTTTATTAGGATGTCCAGCCAGCCCGCTCCCGAGCGAGGAATCGAGCTGAGCTTTTTAGTGATTTTTTTCTCCCAATCAGAGGAATTTTTTGATGAATACCAAATTGTACGTCGGCAACCTGAGCTACAGCATCGACAACGGCGCACTGGAGCAGCTCTTCGCCCCACACGGCACGGTACAGTCCGCAAACGTGATTACGGATCGGGAAACTGGCCGCTCCAAAGGCTTCGGCTTCGTTGAGATGGGTAACGACCAACAGGCAAGAGCCGCGATCAGCGCCCTTAACGGCAAGGAAGTTGCTGGACGGAACCTCACCGTGAATGAGGCACGCCCGCGTGAAGAAAGATCCGGCGGTGCATTCAACGGCAGACGTAACGGCGGATTCGGCGGCGGGCACCGCTACTGATGTTCGCTAGACCGGCGCTCCGGTAACACATTCCTCCCGGCCTCGCAACCGCCTATCGTTCCGAGCGAGGCCGGGACACTCCCCCGTCCCTGAACGTTCATTGGAGGCGTCGACCGCGCCGAAGCCCGGTTGCTATCGTTCCTCCGTTCTCATGCCGGGCACAGCGGCGGTTCGTCCATCAACGCAACCTGTTCTTGCAAATCGAGAATCCGGTCGTGCCAGTAACGCGGCGTATTGAACCACGGAAACGCGATGGGAAAAGCTGGATCGTCCCAGCGCCTTGCTATCCATGCGGTGTAATGAATCAACCGTAAAGTGCGTAGTGTTTCGATGAGGTGCAGTTCGCGCATGTCGAAGTCGAAAAAGCTGCGATATCCGGAAAGGAGACACCCAAGTTGTCGCGCCATCTCGGTACGCTCTCCCGATAACAGCATCCATAAATCCTGAACCGCAGGCCCCATGCGGCTATCGTCGAAATCGACGAACCAGGGTCCGTTACGCGTCCACAACATATTTCCGGGATAGCAATCGCCATGCAACCGTATGGCGCGCACCGGACCGGCGCGTTCGAAACAGCGCCTCGCCGCGTCCAGAGCGCGATCTAACGCATCGCGATACGCATCCACGATGTCTGCTGGAATCAGGTTCTGCGACAAAAGATAATCGCGCGGTTCCTCGCCAAAGCTCACGATATCCAGTGTAGGACGTTCGCGATACGGTCTGAGCGCTCCGACGGCGTGAATGCGGGCGACCAGCCGCCCCAATCGCTCAAATGTCGCACAGTCGTTGAATTCGGGTACGTGGCCGCCTTGTAAGGGAAATACACTGAAACGAAAGCCACTGAATTCATGCAGCGTCGACCCGTCCGGGCCCGGCAAGGCCGGTACGACCGGTAACTCGGATTCGGCGAGCTCTCGCACGAAGGCATGTTCTTCAAGAATCGCGGCATTGCTCCATCGTCCGGGACGGTAAAATTTCGCGACCACCGGAGGACCGTCTTCCATCCCGACTCGGTAGACGCGATTCTCGTAGCTATGAAGCGCCAGCAGGCTGCCGTCGCCTCGAAACCCTGCACTGTCCAAGGCGTTCAAGACGCAATCGGGTGTTAGGGACGAAAAGGGATGGGGATCTCTAAGGGTGTTCATAAACCTCGTTCCATTGATGACGGCAGCCGTTTTGAAACAGAGCGATTTCGTTCCAACGGACGCTCACTCAATAATGGGGCGGTTTCTCATCCAGGATCGCGTCCGTCTCGGCAGGGACAGACAGTTGTCTAATTCGATCGACGAGAAGTTTGCAGGTCGCCGCTAATTGATCGATCTGTTTTTGCTGTTCGCACACGACCTGGTTCAATGCCTGGATCGTGTCTTCCTGGTAGGCGAGTTTGGTTTCCAAGTCCACCAAGCGTTCTTCTATCATGCTTCGACCTTTAAGATGGCTAACCGGCTTTACTTTCATTGGTCCTGCTTCCTCAACAGTACGTCCAGCTCGGCGAACGGCTTGAAGGTCGTGCCGATGTTTCGGCGCGCTCCCTCTTCCGATCGTCCTGCAGCAAGATGACGAGCGTGTTCGTCGTCATGGCAATAGATACAGAGCAGTTCCCAATTGCTGCCATCCGGCGGATTATTGTCGTGATTGTGGTCTTTGTGATGGACCGTAAGCTCGCTGAGATTGCTGCGTGAAAACTCACGACCACAACGCCCGCAAACCCAGGGGTATAGTTTTAAGGCCTGTTCCCGATAACCGCGCTCCCGCTCTTCGCGTCGACGCCGGGCTTCAGCAACGACCTGATCGAGCCTTTTATGGTCGGGTCCGGTTTTCATGGCGGACATGACTTTCCCTCCGATTGTTCATAGCCAAGTTTGATTCGAGAACGTACACGATGTTCGCCGCGAAATTCACTGGTCACATACCCCGACACCGCCGCCTGCTCATCTCGTTGGCCGGGCTTCTGGCACTTATCACGATATATTGGGCGCTCCCAAGCGTCATTGCGGAATTTCTTCAATTCCGACTCGCTCTCGCCGGATTTACGCAAGTCGACATAGCGGCCCGGCGGCCGTCCCGGGATGAATTGCACATCGATTCGATTCAAGCGAACCGCCGCTTCGGGAAGCGGTTGCTTGTCGTCAGAGCGTCCGGAATCAAAATACGCTATCGGCCGCTTGAATTGTTGTCGGGAAGGCTGACCAGCATTCATATCGAGACCGCCAACATCGAGAGCCGCTTTGACGAAGCGGCGCAGTCGATGGACGAGACCGGCGACGAATCGGGGCCGATCGTGTTCGACCCGAGGCATTGGCTATCCGAACTGCCGGCGGAGGAGCTGTCCCTAGAACACTTGAACGTCGATTTCCAAACGTCCGGCGGGGGCATTTATGCTGCTCGTGCGGCAGCCCAAGTGCTGGATGGGAAAGCGATGCTGAGCGGCGAGTTCCGATCCTCGGCAAAGCAACCGTTTATCTTTTCGGCACAGACGAACACTAACGGCGAATTTACACTGAATGTCCTGGCGTCCGGGCACTCCGCGTCGCCTGTCCTTGACGTCACGGTCCGCAGCGAAGGCGTCACGAATGGCGCCCTAAGCGTCAACGGTGAGCTCCAGGCGAGCCTGGAAGGTATTGCTGACCTGCTGAAGCCCTGGTTGGAGTCCGGGCGGGAACTGCCGCCGGTGAAGGGAAGGCTCGAAAGCCGATGGCAGGGGACCATTCCGGTTACAGATCACAACTTGGACACTTTCGAGCTCAGCAGCAATCATGATCTCCGGATCGCTATCGAAGCGCCGAACGGTTCGGTCCGAAGCGTCGAATCCCAGGTTCGGGCGAGCGCTTCGGTCGCAGGGCGCCAAATCCGCTGGCGGATCGAAGAGCCGTCTACGCTGTCCGCCCGGTTCACGGGAAAATCGAATGCGCGCTCAGCGCCGGCTGCCGTGATAATGTTCCCGAAGGGAGTGGCCGGCGTGGTCGAATTCGCGCCGGAGGGTCTCGTTTTCGATGTCGCAGCCGGGTCCATCGCGCGTCTTTCGCCTATCGAATCGAACGGGATGTACCTTTCCGCTCTGGATATCGCACTCACCCGCACCGCGAAATTCCTCTCCGATCCCGAACTTGCCCGCTGGAACTTCGAACCTTTCGAGCTGTTGATGAGCCCTGCGACGCTACGCTGGACAAGCGGAGAGATTCGGATCGACCCTGTCTCTCTCAAGATCAACGCCCTCGCCCGCGGCGATGCCGGGTGGGAAGCCAAGGGGGAATTGCGATCGAAAAGCGTCAAGTCGATCGTACAGGACAAACGCTTGCTCACCGGCGAGGTATCGATCAAATTCCAGGGAGACTCGAAACAATTCGACTTCGAAAGCGTCGCGGCGCTATCCCAAGGGAAACTGCTCTTGACCGGTCGAGCTCGCCATCGGTTGTCGAGTGGCCGCGGGTCGGCGTACTTCGACCTGGCACCGGTGGTTTTCGGCGAATCCGGTTCAACCTTGAAGCAATTGCTGGAACCATGGCCCTATCCCGTAGATCTGCACGCGGGCCGCATCCAGGCCCATGGCAGCGGCTCTTGGAAACTCCCGACCGGCGACGGCTCTCGCGAAGCCCTGCGTTTCCGAAATAAGATCACCGTCAAAGCCGAAGGTCTTACCGGCCAGTTCAAGACGATTCCTTTCAAAGGATTAGACGCCTACCTCGTCCTCTCAGACGGATTAAGAAAGGTCGACCCCGTTCGAATCAGCATCGAACGCCTAGATCCGGGAGTCCCGATCACCTGGCTGGCCGCAGAAGCTGCCGTTACGGCTCATGCTGACGGCTCCGGCTATCATATCGACCTACACCGGTTCGATGCCAATCTTCTCGGCGGAGCGGTGCATGCGGTTCCTGGACAATGGGATACTGCTCGCCCTGGGCACCCAATGATCTTGAATGTGAAGGGACTTTCCTTAGGCCAAATCATCGCCCTCGAAATGGAGCAAGGTGTAGAAGGTTCGGGCACTCTGGACGGACGCCTGCCCTTGCAGATCGCCCAGAACCACGTCGCGATTCGTGGGGGCGAGCTGCACGCGCGTGCACCCGGCGGCTGGATTCGCTATCAGCCGACGGGAGGCGCAAAAGCCTTGGCCGAAGACAATATCGGCTTGCAGTTCGTCACCCAAGCTCTGAGCAATCTCCACTACAAGACGTTGAAGATCAAGGCAGACAGCACGCCCAAAGGCGATCTGGACCTTCGCGTCGAGCTGCGGGGACACAATCCAGACTGGCAGGCCAACCGCCCCGTACATCTCAACCTGAACATCCAGGAAAACATCCCGATGCTCCTACACAGCTTAAGTGTCGCCGAAGATTTGACCGAGCGCGTCACGCGCCAGGTCCAGGAAGGCTATCGCAAAAAACAATAGCCCGTGGCGTTCGGCGCCTGGACCCTCATAAAGCGCAATGCTATTCTCAGCCGCTCTTATCTCTGTAAAGACAACAACAATGATGCGAGACGCTTTTTTCGCGAAGGTCTCTCCTTTCGCTGTGATGGCGCTCTTAACGGCATGCACCCCTCGAGTCGAGCTGGCCGCGCCGCAGGAGCCTATCACCATCAACCTCAACGTCAAGATCGACCACGAAGTCCGAGTGAAAGTCGAAAAAGACTTGGAAAACATTCTCTCTAAAGAGAGCGGACTGTTCTGATTCGAACGAGGATTTACCATGTCCAAATACATTCCTTTGCGTGGGGCGATTGCTCCATTATTGGCGTTGCTGTTGGGTCTCGCTGGCTGGTCTTCCCAAAGCTGGGCGATCAGTCTCGAAGACGCGAAAAGGCAGGGATTGGTGGGCGAGCAGCCCAACGGTTATCTTGATGCGGTGGTGCCCAATCCACCGGCGGACGTCCGAGCGCTCATCGCAGACATCAACGCCAAGCGGCGCCAGAAATACGAGCAGGTCGCCAAGACCAACGGCACCAGCTTAGAGGTGGTGGAAGCATTGGCCGGCAAAACCGCGATCGAAAAAACGCCGCCCGGCCAGTACGTCAGATCGCCTTCGGGGCGCTGGGTCAAGAAATAGAATGACGACGGTCCGAACAGATTCCCGCAGCCTCGGGATTGCTTAGATCCGCGGCGACTTACGCCCGATATCGACTTTTTCTAAAACAAACAAGGAGACAAGTCATGTCTGAGAAAATCATCTTCAAAACCGGGGAAGCCACCGTGCTTGCCGCCGAAGGTCAATACACCGATGCCATGCCGGAAATTCTCATCGGCGACGTGAACGGCCCCGTCGGGCAAGCCTTCGCCAATCTGATGGGGCAGACCGCGGGACATACCCGCATGTTCGCGATCAGAGCCTGCAATCAGCAGGTACGACCAGCGACGCTGATGGTGCCGAAGGTCACCATGAAAAGCAGTGCCTACGTCAACCTGTTCGGCGGCGTAGTTCAGTCGGCTACGGCGGATGCGGTGCTGGACTGTGTCATCGAAGGCATCATCCCTCGGGATCAGGTCAACAACCTCTGCATCATCAGCCTGATTTGGATCGATCCCGAATGTGCCAAGGACCCGAACCTGGACGAGAAAGATCTGTACCACACCAATTACGAAGCGACCAAACTGGCCATCAAACGAGCACTCAACGACGAACCCACGATCGACGAACTGATCGCCAACCGCCATACGATCAAACACGATATGTTTGATCCGGACGCTTAGACGCTTTGCAGCGCATTGAAGCGGTTCGCCGGGAATGATCCGCTCTTCGAGCTTGCTCGGAACCGGCTTCTTGCGTTCGGCATTCGAGTGAACATTATCGGTGGGTTAGGCCATCAGCTCCGTTCGGAGCAAGCTCCGCGTAACCCACCGATGCAAAACCTGTCAGGGGATTGGGCTTCGCGGCCTAACCTAGAAAGCGATTTGGATTTAAGCGAAAGAGACTGCCGCTTTACGGCGAGCCTGCCAGTACAGGGCAGTGAACCCTAAGCCCATTAGGGCGAGCGTGGCAGGCTCGGCTACCGGGTTCGGTCCCGCGTCTCCCCGGGGGCCCTGTTGCGCTGAAATACTCGCTGCGGAATGGGCGATGATGATTTCCCCGGTGATGATGTTCAACGGTACCGGTAGCTCCAACACGCCTAAATCCGTGACATCTAATGTGAGACGGATGGCGTTCACGGTCAAAGCGTAGTTGTTGATGCCATCCCCGTCCGTCTTCTGTTCGTTGAGGACCAGAGTGATGATCCCGCCCAGGCCAAGCGGCGAAAGGTCAACGGCGGTGTTCGGGGCTGGATTACTATCGAGAATGATGGGGACGTCGGTGATGTAGCTGCTGATGACTGCACCGTCCAACGTTACTGTGCCGAAACCTCCTAATGCGCCGTGGTCGCCACTAACAGTGGCCGAGGAACTCGCCTGGGCCACGCTGAGAGTGAGCAGTCCATCCAGCACATCGAATACGAAATTTTTGACTGTGGCATTGGCGGACGCATATTTGTCGCCAAGCGAGCCATCAATGTCGGAGACGGCATTTGCCTCCAACTCACCGATGGTAAGGCTTACGAGAGGTATTCCTAGTAATTCACCTTGAGCCTGGAGACTGTCGCCTTGTTGTGAGTCATTATACGGCGGAGGCGCGGAGCCGCTTGAGAACGGGGTGGGGTCAACGGAAATTTGGCTAGATCCGAGCGGCCCACCAAGGGTGACATCAGCCTCGATGGCGTATGCCTCACTACTGCCACCGATGACCTTCGCATGACCGATACCGCAACCCATCAGCAAGGATAAGCCCAGAAGTAGGGAAAAGCGTTGGCGCCAAACTAACGAAGATACCTTGTTCATAACCATATTCGTCTGGTCAAGTAACGGCTGTGCAGGAATGTCCTGTTATAGGGAATGGCGGTACGCTCCCCTCGAAGACAAATCCTTACAGACAATCGAAATAGCATCAATTGTGCCAGACTGTTACATCATTGATACGCGGACGAACGGGGGTTAGATTAAAGCTGGGGGCTGTATATCGAGGCTTGTAAATGTGCTTTATACGCCCGATCCGCTTGCGCCGAGGAAAAATTTAGGGAAGCTCTGGATAAGCCCTTCGCCTTATGTAGCCTTATAGGCAGCCGCCCTATTCAACCATCATTAAGAGGCTCAAAGTTTTTCGAGATCCCTACCGTATGATGATTTGCGGCAACGGCAGTCGATCCCTTTGTTTTTACGACACGGCTCCTGACATGCTGCCCGAACCCGTAAAAATTTTTGACACGCCTACCGGCAACAACCCGGCCAGTTAGCCGACAAATTCTGTTACAAAAACTTGACACTTACCCCCTTTTCCATATAAAAACAAGGAGTTAAATGCGTAAAATTTCCTGACACTAAAAACGGCATATTCAGAAGAAAAGTCGAATCGTTTCCGGTACAAGAAACGAGCATGTGTCGTGAACCCATCCCGCCAGGACAGTCTCAGCCACCTCGAAAAACTTGGTGACAAGCGAGCTGGGCCATCACCTGGAAGCAACGTGTTCATCGCCGACGGTCCCAAAAACCGGCGCAACAAAAAATACTTCAATAAGAAAACAGGAATTTGGACGGAAAACCGTTCTGTATCGCCGCTCAGACGAATAAGAGCCTATGCCATAGGCCGTTCGGCCTGCGCGACGTCGAAGGGCTGACTTGTCGACAGGCATCTCGAGTCCGCCGAGATAGGCGCTAGGTTACGGCCGATCACCGATACAACAGCACCGCCTCCCGCTCTTCCTGCCATGAGCGTTCGTCGGGCAGCGTCAGGGCGTCGAGATCCGAAGGAGCTGCATCGGCATCGTCCACCCATTGGCGCAAAAGCTCGCTGCCGTTAATGAGGTCGATGGCAAGGCGGTCGTATTCGTACTCATACGGAAAGTCGCGCCAGAGGTCGTAATCCGGCCATAAGGTTCGAATTGCCTTGAACGCCAGCGATTGCAAACGCCAGGGGCGGAACCCGTCGTGAACGTAGGCACCGTCCTCGACGTGAATGTGCACCCCCTCGCACAGCTTGCCTGAATGCTTGTGGAACGTCGGCTCGAACCAGCACACCCGCAACCGGCAGCCTCGCAGCCAATCCGACGCCAACCTCCGCATTTCGGCGATGAGCCGGCGCGCGTCGAGATCCGGCGCGCCGAACAGCTCCAAGGGACGCGTGGTGCCGCGTCCCTCGGATAAGGTCGTGCCTTCCAGCATGACCGTGCCGGCGTAACAGCGCGCCATCCACAAATTGGGTGCGTTGGGGCTGGGATTGATCCAGGTACGCTCGCCCAACGGCCAACCGTAGCCCGGCGCCTTTTCGGGCTCCCAGCCTTCCATGGTCACGACCCGATAGTCCACATCCAGGCGCAACGAATCCACGAACCAGCGCCCCATCTCGCCCAGCGTGAGCCCGTGCCGCATCGGGAGTTCTCCTGCGCCTACAAAGCTCTCCCAGCCGGGCCGAAGCCGCAATCCCTCGATAGGACGGCCAGCGGGATTCGGTCGGTCCAGCACCCAAACCGTTTTGCCCTTCTTGGCCGCCTCCTCCAATACGTAGCGCAAGGTCGTAATGAATGTGTAAATCCGACAGCCGAGGTCCTGCAGGTCGACCAAGAGCACGTCGAAGTGATCCATCATCGCGTCGGTCGGGCGCCGCACTTCGCCGTACAAACTGAAGACCGGGATACCGTGCACCGGGTCAGTAAAATCCGGAGATTCGACCATATTGTCCTGCTTGTCTCCGCGCAATCCGTGCTGGGGTCCGAACGCAGCCACCAAATCGATGTCGTCGAGCGCGGCCAGCGCGTCCAGGGAATGAACCAGATCGGCCGTAACAGAGGCAGGGTGCGCAAGTAACGCCACGCGCCTGCCGACGAGCGGCTTGCGTAGATCAGGGCTGTCCAGCAGTCGTTCGATGCCAAACTTCATCAGTCTCTCCTTGTGGCGTGTATCGGCGGTTGTCTGCAGAATCAGAGTAAGAGGGCGAAGCCGTCCGGATGATGAAAGTCCGGCTGGCCCGATGGGTGTACGATAGCCCAATACGAGACCCTGCCGTCTTTTTCTTCGATTACGGCGGACAACGCCAGCTTCGTAACGACGCTCTCGCTTTGAACCAACAAGCCATTCAAATCAGCCTCGGCGTTCAACACGAGCCGCTGGGCATCGAGCGTCAAAGAAATTTTCGGTGGCGCGGCCTCTCGAACGACCGACATGCCCTTCCGATAAGCTTCGAAACGGTAGACGGCCCACTCGCTCGACGGCGCGAAATTGAATTCGTAGTATGCCTGTCCCTGCATCAGAAAAGCCTCAAGGCAGGTGTGCCGCCAGAGACCGTCGGTGCGGCGCGCCGCGCTCGGTTCGGGCAAACGCAAGCCGGCGATCTCACCTTCGATGGTGAATTCGAGCGCGAGTATGCCGTCCGGCGTTTTCCGTGCGCTCACGGTGAAACGGCGGATGAGCTCGCAGGGCGTCGATGGGTGGCTATTCAACAGAGTCGTAGGCATGGGAGGATTATATCCCGGCACCGACACGACCCCGTATAAAAGAGGCGTCGGCGAAGGATGCCGACAACCAGGCTTACGGCCATCCGCGGCAGGAAAATGCTTCACCTTTTTGCGCGGCCCAAAAAGGATTTTTTCCGATGACGAACGGTCTACGAATGAATATCACGCTTAACCGAGCCGAACGAGAATCGTCCCGGCGCTCCGGAATACGAAAAAATTCGACCGAAAACCTTAAGTCTTTGGTTTAGCCATGCCGTCGCTAATCGAATCCGACAATGCCCCGACGATCCCGGTTTACCCGCCCGGAGGCACTGCCTGGATCGAGAATATCCCGGAGATTCTGGAGCGGGCACCGGACGCCATGATCGTCGTAGACCGTAATGGCCGGATCGTTTTGGTCAATGCCCGTGCCGAGGAATTGTTCGGGTATGAGCGTCAAGAAATGCTCGGGCGCAGCGTCGATATGCTCGTACCCGACCGCTTGTGGCGTGAACCAGGCGGAAGCCGTGGCCTCTTCTCCACTACACCCCGGCGTGGGTCGAACGACGCGGAATCGGACCTTTACGGTTTGCGCCGCGACGGCTCCGAATTCCCCCTCGGCATCAGGCTCAGTTCCTTCGAAGCCAAGGACGGTCCCATGGTGATCGCCTCAATCCACAATCTCACCGAACAGAGGCGACTCGAAAACGAACTGCGTGAGAAAATTGCCACGCTGGAACAGTCCAAGCAGGCCAAGGACCACTTTCTGGCTAGCATATCGCACGAACTGCGCACGCCGCTGAATGCCATTATCGGCTTCGCCGGCACCTTGTTGATGCGGCTGCCAGGTCCCCTCACAGCCGCTCAGGAAAAGCAACTTCGGATCATTGAGACCAGCGCCAAGCATCTGCTGTCCTTGATCAATGACGTGCTGGACCTCGCCAAGATCGAAGCGGGCAAAATGAAGCCCCAGGCGGAGCGCTTCACATGCCAGGAGGCGATCCGGGAGGTCGCCGAAACCCTGCGCCCGTTAGCGGAACGGCGAAAACTCGGGTTTGACCTCGAGCTTCCTCCTGACGATATCGTCGTCGAAACCGATCGCCGCGCCCTCGTCCAAATCCTCATCAATCTTGCAAACAATGCCATTAAATTCACATTGCAGGGCGGAGTATCAATCGGGTTGGCGCAACGGGAGGACAACGGTGCCACGATGATCGACATCCGCGTGAGCGACACCGGGATCGGCATAAAGCCGGAGGACCAAGCGAAATTGTTTCAAGCGTTCACCCAACTGGACGCCGCCGCCAACCGCGCCGTCGAAGGCACCGGGCTGGGCTTGTACCTGTGCCGGAAGCTGGCCTCCTTAATCGGCGGACATATCGCCGTTCGCAGCGAATACGGAAGCGGCAGTGTCTTCACCTTGAGCTTTCCGGCAAAGTGTCCTAATTGATGCCTGCATGTCAGCACCTGATCCAGGACAGTCCACGCAATGGACTCGGAATTCGTTAGGCCCTTCGCTGCAAATCTGTCGGGGGATGTGGAAAACCACTGCGAGAGGCTCTCGCTCTGTGCATGGCCCCCACGCGTTTACTTAAACGCATGGTACGCTTATTGCCTTTTCATAATCGGCTTTGCGTTGACTCGTTTTCGACCCGGACCTATCCGACGTGATCCATCGGCAGTTTCTCCGAATCTGTCCGAGCCTGGTCCCGTCGTGCACGATAGCCTTTGTTATCCGTTGCGGTCTCGAGGACGGCATGCAAAAACACGGGAACTCGGATCGAGCCAGATCGTCCACCGCTTTAATCTAAACCCAATCAAGCCAATGAGATGTGGCTGAACGGAGCCTGGCATGGCAAAGATTCTGATCGTTGACGACCGTCCCCTGAACCGGGAGTTTCTGGTGACTCTGCTCGGGTACGGCGATCATTGCCTGCTTGAGGCCTCAGATGGCGCGGAAGCGCTGGAACTCATCCGAACTGAGCGTCCTGATCTGGTCATCACCGACATCTTGATGCCAGCCATCGATGGTTACGAGCTGGTGAGCCGGTTGCGCGCGGAGCCGTCACTTGCCGATACTCGCGTGATTTTCTACACGGCCACTTATCGAACGCCGGAGGCCCGTACCTTAGCCGAGGACTGCGGTGTCTCCGCCGTACTGGCCAAGCCCTCCTCGCCGGAAGAAATTCTGAGCGTCGTGCAACGCGTGCTCGGGCTCCCTGCCATAGTGCCGGGCCGCCTGCCCGAAACAGCGGCGCAGCGCGGTGCCGAGTCACTCACCGACTTGGCCGATCAACTGACCGACTATTTCTCTGATATCGAAAGCGTGCGCCAGTCGATATCTCGCATTATCGAATCGGGACCGGCGCTCATTGAAGAGCGCGACCAGTTGCGCGACGTGGCGGCGCGATTCTCCAGATCCTTGGCGCGACTGCAGCAAATCAGCCTCAGGCTGGCCACGCTCATCGAGCTGGGACTGGAACTCGCATCGTTGCGTGATCCGGAACGGCTGCTCGAAACCTTTTGTCGCGCGGCGCACGACGTATGCGCTGCCGAATACGCCGTCGTTGGCCTGCTTGCGGAAGATGAGTCGCACCTATGCCAAGTCTACACGCGCGGCCTGGAAAACCGTGCGACAGATCTGCCAGAACCGATGTCGCCACGAGATGGAATCCTCGCTCGCCTGCTGGCCGAACGCCGTCCTCTGCGCATCTCCGGATTGAACGGCGCTCCCGAGATACTCGGGCTACCCGCCACACACCCGCCGATTTATTCCTTCCTAGGCTTGCCGATCGCCTCCTCGAGCCGTGTATACGGCTGGGTGTACGTCGCCAACAAGGTGGGCGCGGCGGAGTTTGACGAGATCGATGAGGATATCGCCGCCACGATAACCGCCCAGGTGGCGACCGCTTATGAGAATCTCGGGTTTTACGACGAGCTTCAGCGGCGAGCCGTGGCGCTACAGCTCGAAATTGCCGAGCGCAAACAGGCTCAGGAATCCTTACGCCAGACCTTGCGTGCCCGTGCCGTGACGGCGGAATGCAACCACGCCTTGATTCACGCCCGCGAAGAGCACGAACTGTTCGACCAGATGTGCCAAATCATGGTCGAAGCCGGTCGTTATCCGATGGCTTGGATCGGCATCGTCCGCGATGAGGAAAATAGGACCCTAGTCCCAGTCGCCCACGCCGGTTCTGAAGCCGGTTGCTTACAGGAATGGCGATTTACCAAAACGGAAACCGACAGCCGCCACACGCCCGTGGGAACGGCGATCCGTAGCGGCAGTACCGTCGTCGTGCCCGACTTAGCAGCGGTGAACGAATGGCCCGGGTGGCGTGAAAACGTTCTGTCGCGAGGCTATCGTTCCGTCATCGCCCTCCCCTTGAAGACCGACTCCTACGTCTTCGGCGCGCTGAGCATTTACGACAACGCACCGGGCGCGTTCGGACAGGATGAACAGGCCTTGCTGGAGGAGTTGGCCGACGATATCGCCTATGGCGTGGCCAATCTCAAGACCCAAGCGGCCCGCGATCGGGCGGAACGGCGTCTAACAACACAGTACGAGGTTGCCCGTATTCTTGCGGAATCGGCGACCCTCGCCGAGGCAAGCCCGAGCATTTTGCAAGTCATTTGCGAAACCCTGAACTGGGATGTGGACGTGGGCGCGCTATGGGTGGTGGACGATAAGGCAAAACTGGTACGGTGTGCGGGTCTATGGCGCAGGGAGAGCTCCGATACCGAGGAATTCTCCATACGCAGCCGATTGATGACGTTTGCGCCTGGCGTCGGACTACCGGGCCGAATCTGGAACTCAGAAAAGCCCATCTGGATCGCGGATCTCTCGCAAGACGGCAACTTCCCGCGTGCCTCACTCGCGGGCAAAGCCGGACTTCGCGCCGCATTCGGGTTTCCGATCCGCTTCGAGGGCCGGGTGCTTGGAGCCGTCGAGTTTTTCAGCCGGGAAATCCGCAAGCCCAAGGAAGACTTGATGAACATGTTCACCGCGATCGGCAACCAGATCGGGCTTTTCGTAGAACGTAAGCGCACCGAGGAGGAGCTCAAGATTTCCGAAGAAAAGCTGAGCAGCATTCTCGGGTCGATTGATAACATCGTCTGGTCGCTTTCACCGACAACCGGCGAGACTTTATATGTCAACGCCGCGGCGGAAAAAGTCTGGGGCCGGCCGGTCGCGGAGTTGATGAGTGACAAAGGCCTATGGCTACAGAGCGTCCATCCCGACGACCGCGAGCGGATGAGCAACACCCTCAAGGAACTCCTAAAAAAAGGCGTGTTGACCGCTGAATATCGCATTCAGCGGCCAGATGGAGAAATTCGCTGGGTGGAAGACCGGGTCAAGGTCATTTACGACAAAGCCGGAAATCCAGTGCGGCTCGACGGCGTCGCCAGTGATATCACCGAACGCAAGAAATACGAGGCCAACATCGAATATCTTGCGACCCACGATGCCCTGACCAACCTTCCCAACCGGACGCTGCTTGCCGACCGGTTGTCGCAGGCGCTGGCCCACGCGAAACGCACCGAGCGCCAGGTGGCCCTTTTGTTTCTGGATTTGGACCGGTTCAAGGATGTCAATGATAGCTTCGGCCACGCGTTTGGCGACGCCTTGCTGCGGGCCGTTGCCGAACGGCTCCTGACGTCGGTCCGCGAAGGCGATACCGTCGCTAGGCAAGGCGGCGACGAATTCCTCATCCTGCTCTCCGACCTCGAACGGGTCGAGGATATCGAGTTCGTAGCTACCAAGATCTTGCGGGCGCTAGCCAAGCCGTTCCATATCGAAGGACGCGAGCTGTTCATGGGCGGCAGCATCGGGGCGAGTGTGTATCCCAGTGATGGCGAAGATCTGGAAACCCTACTCAAGCATGCGGACACAGCGATGTACCGCACCAAGGAGGAAGGCGGCGGCGGTTTCAGGCTTTACGCCCGCGAGATGAGTCAGCGCTCTATCGAACGCATCAGAATGGAAGGCGCGCTACGGCGGGCCCTGGAACAGCAGCAATTCGAGCTCTTTTATCAACCCAAGGTCGAACTCAAATACGGAACCATCATCGGCTCGGAAGCGTTGATCCGTTGGCGCCACCCGGACCTCGGGCTGGTGTTGCCTTCCCGTTTCATTCCTATGGCCGAGGAAACCGGCCTCATACATGCCATCGGTTCCTGGGCGCTGAAAACCGCTTGTGCGCAGAGCAAAGCTTGGCAGGAACAAGGACTGACCCCGTTCGACGTGGCCGTCAACTTGTCGGCCAAACAATTGAAACGCGGAAACTTGGTCAAATTGGTCGACCAAATCTTGCAGGAAACCGGACTGGAAGGCCGTTATCTCGAATTGGAACTCACCGAGACCATGGTCATGCACGATCCCGAGCGGTTCATCCCGATCTTGGAAAAGCTGAAAGAGCTCGGCGTGAAGCTTTCAGTCGACGATTTCGGAACCGGCTATTCCAGCCTCAGTTATCTCAAGCGGTTACCGTTCGACCGGCTGAAAATAGACCAGTCCTTCGTCCGCGACATCGCGACCGACACCAACGACGCCGTGATCGTGCAAACCGTCATCTCACTGGGCCACACGCTCGGTCTCAAGGTCATCGCGGAGGGTGTCGAAACCCTGGAACAACTGACCTTCCTCTGCCGTCACCGATGCGACGACATGCAAGGGTATTACTCCAGCCGCCCACTTCCAGCCGAGCAGTTCGGCCGCCTGCTGCGAGAGAATCGGAGGGTTCCGTTGCCGTCGATAGCGGCGGCATAAAGGATGACATCTGCTGGAGTACACACCCCTTAAGCGTTTTCGCTTTGCATATACGGCCTAACCGACCATACGGAAAGCATTTAGCGGTAACGAGTAACCTGAGAATGGTCGAGCACGCAGGAGCACTAGGCGCCACCCAAAGTGTCGAAAGTAAAGTCGAACTTTAAACGACACACCCTCACGTAGGCTGTCCTGTAGGACACAGTGGTTCCGCATACCCTGCCGTTTCGCGGCACGCGGCCGGTTACGGCCTAGCGGCCTAACCCACCCTAAAGAATTGTCAGAAAATTTTACAAACCTGCCGGATGCTCATCGAGCAATCGTTATAAATTTTTGTTTAAACGGATATTGTTAATATTGTCAGATATTTTGCTTAATAAACCCAGCCCAGCCACCGATTGGAAAACTGCTTAAAAGCAACATCAATTTCAATCAATTTCTTTGGGGACTCTTTCATGACGAAACTGCGTCGACGCTCGCGATCGTGGGGTGAGCGGTAGAACGTTCAGCATGGGGTCTTGAGGAGATAAGAAAAATGAAAATACGCCTTTTTTTGGCTCGTCGCAAGTTTCCTCGTCGCGAAATCCGGAATCACGCAGGCCGGTCTGATCCCAATCAGCCAGCCGACGGCCGACTACATATCCAGCACGACTCTGATTCCGATTACTGTCGATGATTTTGCCGCAATATCCTCCCTCAGCGACGGGAATCTGATTATCGGCTTTTCCGACACGATGCAGGCGCGGACGGTACCCGACGGCGGGTGGGGGACGTGGGGCTTTCCGCCGGACACCGAGAGCAGCACGCCGCGGACACTGGTAACATGGTCTATGCCGAACCCAACGACTCGCACTTTCACCTTCAGCCAACCCCTCTCCATCTTCGGCCTCGAGGCAGAGCCAGTCGTATTCAACACCGTTAACATAACACTGGAGTTCTACAACGGGGACGACCTCGTCGGTTCGATCACCCACGATTTGAGGGGGTTAGCGGGAGCTCGTCTGTTTGCCGCGTTAGCGACCGACGGCGACGTGTTCACCAAGGCCGTGTTGACCACGACGGACCCGACCGGCTTCGGCACGGCCCAGTATCGTTACGCTCTTGCCCAGGCGCAGACAGTCCCGGAACCTTCGACCCTCGCCCTGATCGCGATGGGTCCCCTTGGCTTCGGCTACCAGCAGCTTCGCAGGCGGGTCAAGGTTCTCTGAAACCGCGCTCTTGACAGGGAGACATGGCGAGGCGGGCATGCGGGATGTAAGACCTCACTCTCGCCTCGACCGTGAGTCGGTCGCATAACGCTTCGCGGAGTGAGCCAGGGCGGGTTAGCTCGCGAAGCCCTAACCCGCCCCCGCCGAAAAGACGAGTTGTCCTGAGATTCTAGGGTTCAGGTCAAGCTGGCGAATGTCCGCCGTGAAGGATCGAAGCTCGTATTGTGGCGATACAGAGAAAACGCGAGGCGCGCGAGTCGAAGTCGTGTCCGCGAGTGAAGCCTGTCTTGAGGCGCGGGTGGGAGAAAACTCAGTCGAGTCTGTCCATTCAAGATGGCAGACGCAAGTCGAGGTCTCTTTGCCCCAGTTGTTCCCACAGTAGCCCGAGGAAAAGCCGTTAAAACCACACAAGCCCTTCGACAATACTCCAGAAGGCACTTGAGACTTATTTCGTCCGACTCAATTGCAGCTTCCGTCAAGGCTATCCCCGATTTGCAGGCGGAAGAGGGTTCCTGATCTACCCTCGTCCTTCACGCCGACGCCACCACGCAGCAAAACTCAAAACCGCTCCGAGACCAACTACCACCGGCCAGTCTCCCCACAGGGTATAAGGCGTGCTGCCTGCAAAAGGCGTGATCGTTCCACTCACTTGGGTACGCTGAAACAAGGGCGCAGCCACGTCGATTTTACCCTTCGGGTTGATGATCGCCGTGACGCCGGTGTTGGTGGCGCGCAGCATGTAGCGCCCGGTTTCGAGCGCCCTCATCCGGGCCATCTGTGCATGCTGATAAGGTGCGATCGAGTCGCCGAACCAAGCATCGTTGGTGACGTTCACGAGATAGGCAGCCTCCGGCAAAGCGGCCAGGGATTCCTGTCCAAAGATGTCTTCGTAACAGATCGAAGCTGCCAGCGGGTAGCCCGCAGCGACCAGTGCCGTCTGGCTGCCGTCTCCGCTGGCGAAATCCGACAAGGGTATTTCCAGAATATCCAGTACAAAGCCCAGCACGGGGCGGAGCGGTAGATACTCCCCGAAAGGAACCAAGTGTCGTTTGAAATAGACTCCAGCGGATTCTCCCAGCGAAACAACCGCGTTGAAATAACGATCTTGCGTTAGATCGTAATAAGGCACACCGATCAGGAGATCGGTCCCCTGCGCCTTCGCCTCCGCCTCTAGGTCGGCAAGATAGGTGTCCTTAACCTGGTGATAAAAAGCCGGAACCGCGGTTTCCGGCCACACGATTAGCCGCGAATCCCAGGATCGCCGCGTCATCTCGGCGTACATGTCCAGCGTCGCCCGTTGGAATTCCGGCTGCCATTTCATGTGTTGAGGCACGTTACCTTGAAGCAGGGTCACCTTGAACGGATCCCCCGCCGGCTGCGTCCAAGAAACGCCGCTCAACGCCTGACCCAAGCCGAGCACGACGACGATTGCGGCGGCAGCGATCGTTCTCGGTTTACGCGCCGGCTGAACGGTCGCCAAGATTGCCCCAGCCACAAAGGCCAATACCCAGCTTATGCCGTATACTCCGAACACGGGCCCGTAGCCGGACAAAGGGGTATCGGTTTGGCTGTAGCCGATCTGCAGCCACGGAAATCCGGTCAGGAACCAGCCACGGAACCACTCAACCAAAACCCAGATTGTCGGAAAGGCAACCAACAATTGGAAACTTCGGCTTCCGTCGAACAATCGGCGTGAGAGCCAACCCGCCAGCGCGGGGTAAAGCGCTAGAAATGCGGTAAGAAGAAAGGTCAGCGCGGCGGCGGCCGGGACGCTGGCGCCGCCGTAGTCGTGCATGCTGACGTAGACCCAGGAAACACCGAGGCCGAATTGCCCTAATCCGAACAGGTAACCGCGCAAAAACGCCCGGCCCGATGAAGCGTCCCGCCAACTCGAGAACAGGAAAAGCAGGCCGACGACGGCAAGAACGGCATAGTCGAACGGAGCGAAGGCCAGCGGCAGCAATAAACCGCCGAGCAAAGCCAAAATGTCGTGAAACACGATAGAGGGGCTTGTTAATCCATGCGAGCGCTGGCGCTCTCAGAGGAGCTTTCCGACTGCGGCAGAAGAATCAGTTTCAGCAGGTGTACGCGGCGGCTATCCGCCCGCAAGACGATGAATCGGAAGCGATCGATATCCACCTTCTCGCCCTTCTTGGGCACATGCCCGAGTTGGTGAACGATCAGCCCCCCTATGGTATCGAATTCTTCGTCGCTGAAATCGGCATAAAAATAATCGTTGAACTCGTCGATCGGTGTCAGCGCTTTGAGCGTGTATTCGCGGTCGTTCTTCCGGAAGATGTATTCCTCTTCCCCGAAATCGTGCTCGTCCTCGATCTCGCCGACGATCTGCTCCAGAATGTCTTCGATGGTCACCAAACCGGCCGCGGCGCCGTATTCGTCCACGACGATCGCCATGTGACTGCGAGTCGTTCGGAATTCCTTGAGCAGCACGTTGAGACGTTTGCTCTCGGGAACGAACTGGGCAGGTCTCATGATTTCCTTGACCAGCTTGGTCTTGTCCTGGAGGCTGTGAATCAGGAGGTCCTTCACCAGGAGAATGCCGACCACCTCGGTGCGGTCTTCTCCGATGACGGGATAACGGGAGTGGGCCGACTCGGCCACCAATGGGAATACGCTCTCCAGTTCCGCATCCTGCGAAACCACCACCATCTGGGCTCTCGGGATCATGATGTCTCGGACTTTGAGTTCCGATACCTGCATAACCCCTTCGATCATCGAAAGCGCTTCCGCTTCGATCAAATTCCGTTTCTGCGCAGCGCGCAACAATTCCATCAAATCCTCACGATCCTCGGGCTCGCCAGTGAAGAAAAGGCCTATTCGTTCGAGCCAACTTCGATGCTCGCCCGTTTGCTCCTCGTTCATGACGTCATGATCTCCTCGTAGGGATTGGGAAAGCCTAAGCTCTTGAGAATGGCGATCTCTTCCGCTTCCATAACAGCGGCATCGGTTTCAGAGACGTGATCATAACCCTGTAGGTGCAGCATGCCGTGCACCACCATGTGAGCCCAGTGCGCCTCGAGACTTTTGCCTTGCTCGTGCGCTTCGCGCTCGACGACGGCGGCGCAGATGACAAGATCGCCCAACACCTGAGTGGGAATGCCTTCCGGCACTTCGAAAGGGAAGCTGAGAACGTTCGTCGGCCCGGCTTTGTGCCGGTAATATTCGTTCAATTGAGCGCTTTCCGTCTCGTCTACAATCCGTATGACTAGCTCTGCTTCATCCCGTTTCGCCGCGGCGCTCGCCCATCGCAGAAATTTTCCGTCTTCCGGCACCCACTGCCGTTCCGTGGCGCGTTGAACTTCAACGTGGATCATGCTGATCGGTCGGCCACTTGCGCTCGTTCGTAAGCCTCGTAAGCGGCGACGATACGCTGCACCAAGGGATGGCGCACGACGTCCTGCGAGGTGAAGAAGGTAAAACTGATGCCTTCGACGTCGCGCAACACCTCTAGTACGTGCCTGAGCCCCGATTCCTTGTTGCGCGGCAGGTCGACCTGAGTGATATCGCCGGTGATCACGGCCTTGGAGCCGAAGCCCACCCGGGTCAAAAACATCTTGATCTGCTCGACGGTCGTGTTTTGCGCCTCGTCCAGGATGATGAACGAATCGTTCAAGGTACGGCCTCGCATGAAGGCGAGCGGCGCCACTTCGATCACGTTGCGCTCTATGAGCTTCGCGACCCGCTCGAAGCCCAGCATTTCATACAGAGCGTCGTACAGAGGTCGTAAATAAGGATCCACTTTCTGAGCCATGTCGCCCGGCAAGAAGCCCAGTTTTTCGCCGGCTTCGACGGCTGGACGCGCGAGAATCAGGCGCCTCACTTCTTCCCGTTCGAGCGCCGCGACGGCACATGCCACGGCCAGGTAGGTCTTGCCGGTCCCGGCCGGACCGACGCCGAAATTGATATCGTGGCTTTGGATGCTCTTGAGATAGCGCTGTTGATTCGTGCCTCTCGGCTTAATCGCACCACGCTTGGTGCGGATCACGAGCGGTTCGACCTCATCGCCGCTACTTTCCAGCATGGCGGCGATATTGGCATCCTGTAGTGACAAGTGAACGTGCTCCGGCGTCACCACCTCACGCGAGGTTGCGTCGAACAGGCTTTGCAGTACTTTGTACGCAGCCTCAACGGGTTTGCCGGAGCCTATGATTTCGAAATGATTGCCGCAGTTGGCGATCTCTACGCCCAGGCGTCTTTCGATTTGCCGAAGATGTTCATCGAATTGGCCGCACAAGCTAGCCAGCCGCTCGTTGTCTGCGGGTTCTAGGGTAAGGTGCAAGGAGTTCAGATGATTAAGCAAGTTATACGGTGAGCCTGCTGGTCTCGTGGGTTGAAAAATCGGAAGTCGAGGTATTGACCCATCTGCCCCGGAGCGAGTTTGGCAGCGCTTCAACGATGAGGACATCCAAAAACTGCCCGATGAGTCGTGACGGACCCGAGAAATTCACCACGCGGTTGTTTTCGGTGCGTCCGCTCAGTTGAGCGTAATCCTTTTTCGAAACGCCCTCGACCAATATGCGCTGCACGGTATTGACCATGCTGCGGGAAATTTTCGCCGACATATCGTTGATTTTTGCCTGCAACCGGGCCAAGCGCTCCTTTTTTACGCTTATGGGCACATCATCTTTCATTTCTGCAGCCGGCGTGCCGGGACGGGGACTGTAAATGAAACTATAAGAATGATCAAAACCCAAAGTTTCGATCAAGTCCATGGTCTCCTCGAAGTCCTGGTCGGTTTCGCCGGGAAAGCCGACGATAAAATCCGACGACAGACTTAAATTAGGCCGGACCTGCCGCAGCCGCTCGATCTTGTCGATGTACTCTTCGCGGGTATGGCCGCGCTTCATCAAGCTCAAAACCCGATTGCTACCGCTCTGTACGGGAAGATGCAAATGGTCTGCCAGTTTCGGAATCTCTGCGTAAGCTTCGATCAAACTATCCGTAAACTCTACCGGATGTGACGTCGTAAACCGGATGCGCTCAATCCCGTCGATGGCCGCCACATAATGTAAAAGCAAAGCAAAATCAGCGACTTCTCCGTCGACCATCAGGCCGCGATAGGCATTGACGTTCTGTCCCAACAAAACCACCTCGCGCACGCCCTGCTCAGCCAAAGCGACGATTTCCGTGATAACGTCGTCCAAGGGACGGCTGATCTCTTCGCCCCGAGTGTAAGGTACGACACAAAACGTACAATATTTACTGCAACCTTCCATGATCGACACATACGCCTTTGGCCCTTCCGCGCGTGGTTCCGGAAGCGCGTCGAACTTTTCGATCTCCGGGAAGGATACGTCGATAGCCGGTGTTCGTTCGGTTTTCACCCGGTCCAGCAGTTCCGGCAGCCTATGCAGGGTTTGCGGGCCAAAAACCATGTCCACATAGGGAGCACGCCGCTGTAGGGCCTCCCCTTCCTGACTGGCAACACAGCCGCCGACGCCAATGACTACCCCGGGTTTCTTATTCTTCAGGGAGCGCCAACGTCCCAATTCGGAAAAAACCTTTTCTTGCGCTTTTTCCCGCACTGAACAGGTATTCAACAAGAGGACGTCAGCTTCTTCAGGGTTGTTGGTCAGCTCGAATCCATGGGAAGCGTGGAGTACGTCGCGCATCTTGGCGGAATCGTACTCATTCATTTGACAACCCATGGTCTCAATGAAAAGTTTCTGGCTCATCTCGGCTGGAAAAAGAATCAGTGGCTAAATTTTATCAAATTTAGCCACTGATCGTTCGTTTCAACTCCGAGCTCGCGTCTTTCCAAAGCCGAGTGCCAAGCTTAGGAGATCGGTATATTTTAGGCGGGTTTCGCTTTCACAAACTCGAACGGATTGACGAAGGTCGAGCCTACCCGCATCAATTTTGCCTCCGGATGTTTTTCCGCCATCAACGAGCGAACGCGCTCTTCCTGATTGCGGCGCACGTCGATCATGATCAAATACTTCCCCGCGTGAATATCGTCGTGGAATTGTGCTATGGCGTGATTCTCCGTGGCCAAGCCTGCCAAACCGCCGACCCAAGCACCAAACAGTGTGACGCAACCAAAGGCCGCCACGTAAACAAAACCGCTGACATCCGGCCCGAAGGGCTCTGTGGCCATCAAAAAAGCCGTCAACAACAACCCGACGACACCGCCTATCATCGCCCCGCGCTCACCGGATCGGATAACGTCATGTTTTTGAATGAGATTCGCAGCGTGTATATTGCGCCGGTAAAGACCTGCCTCATCCTTGCTGACGACATGAAAATGCCAGTCGGTGATGCCGGCTTGGTGCATGTCGTTGGAAATCTGCTCGGTACTGTCCAGATTACCGGTGAGGTAATACAAACGCTTCATGACCGTCCTCCAAATCGCTTGGGATACAATCAGCTACAGCAAGGAAACAATACGTTTCCTCGCATAAACACTCCTTTATCACCTGACGATACACCTTGTCAAGGGGCTGATTTGGCATGACGGCCTTCCAACAACAGGTAAAGCAATTCGATCCAGTGATGCACGGGTACCGTGGCACTGGAGCGCAGATGGGCCCAACAACCGATATTCGCGGTCGCAATGCATTCCGGACGGCCTTGTTCGAGAGCCCGGATTTTGTCAGCCAGAAGCTTTTGGGAAAGCTCGGGCTGCAGCAACGAGTAGGTTCCGGCCGAACCACAGCAGAGATGCGGCTGATCGACGGGTGTCAGTTCGAATCCCAAGTCCGACAGCAGGCGTTCGACCAGTCCGTTCAGTTTCTGGCCGTGCTGAAGGGTACAGGGCGAATGGAACGCGATTCTTCCGACAGGTGAACTCCGAAGCGACGACAAGTCCTCCCCAGCCAGAATCTCGCCGATGTCTCTCGTCAGCGCGGAGACGCGCTCGGCCTTCTCAGCGTAAACGGAATCGTACTTGAGCACATCGGCGTACTCCTTAAGCATCAGCCCGCAGCCGCTAGCGGTACTGACGATCGCTTCCGCCCCTTGTTCGATGTGCGGCCATAAGGCGTCAATGTTCCGGCGCATGAACGCCTTGCCTTCCTCGTGCGCCGCAAGGTGGTAACTCAGCGCGCCGCAGCAACCGCTGCCGTCGACGCGAACCGCGCTGATACCGAGGCGATCCAGAACGTTCGCGGCAGCAGCGTCGATGGCCGGTGCCATGGCAGGCTGTACGCACCCTTTCAGCATCAAAACCCGACGAGTGTGTCTCGCGGCTGGCCATTGCGGGGCTGAGACCTTGGGCGGTATCTTGGCGCGTAAGGCCGCGGGAAGCATGGGCCGGATCAATCGAGCCAACGTCAAAATTGTTGCGAAGCGCCTGGGGTAAGGCAGCAGCTTGCGCAGAGCTAGCCGCTGCAAGCGCTGCAGCCAGGGACGCTGGACCTTTCTTTCCAACAGGTCACGGCCGATATCGGCCAGCCTGCCGTAGCGGACACCCGACGGACAGGTCGTTTCGCAGGCTCGGCAGCTTAGGCAACGGTCCAGGTGTAACTGCGTCCGCGTCGTGACCTTCTGCCCTTCCAGCATCTGTTTCAACAGATAGATCCGCCCGCGTGGGCCGTCTAATTCGTCCCCCAAGAGCCGATATGTCGGACAAGTGGCGGTACAGAAGCCGCAATGCACGCATTTTCTAAGGATCGCATCGGCCTCTCGACCTTCGGGCGTATCTTTGACGAAATCGGCAAGCTGGGTCTGCATTAGAAATTCTCGTAAAACCGCCCCGGGTTGAACAAACCATTAGGATCGAATGCCTTCTTCAGATTCGCGTGCAAGCATTTCAATCCTTCGCTCAAAGGCTGAAATACCCGTCCATCGCCGGAATCACCTCGAAATAACGTGGCATGCCCGCCGGCCGCTTCGGCCGCCCGGAAAACAGCCTCGGCGGGCGCATCGGTTTTCAGCCAGCGCAACGCTCCGCCCCAGTCGTAGAACCAGTCTCCGGGCACATCCAAGACAGGAGTGGCCGGTGCCAAGGATATCCGCCAGAGATTGCCATCCGCACGGAAGAACTCATGGCGTTGCTCGCGCAAGTCCTCCCAGAATGCATTGCCGTCCTCGAGAATCTCTCCTCCGAATTTTCGGTATACGGCATCGACGGCTCGCTCCGAGCCCGACAGACGGATGTAGATTCGGTTGCCATCATAGGCGAGCCCGGACAAAGGCCACGGCTCCGAGCACCATCGGTTCATTGCGCTCAGAGCGTGTTCGACACTGCTTTCGAAACAAACGGTTAACTCATGCTCGGGCTTGGGGCACACTTTGAGCGATGCTTCCAGAATTACGCCCAACGTGCCCATGGCGCCGACCATCAGTCTGGATACGTCGAAGCCGGCGACGTTCTTCATCACTTCTCCGCCGAACGACAACACCTCGCCTTTGCCGTTCAGAATCCTGCAACCCAGCATGCAATCGCGAGCCGAACCCGCGAATGGCCGACGCGGCCCGGAAAATCCGCAGGCCAGCGTACCTCCGAGCGTGGCGTCCTGGCCAAAGTAAGGTGGTTCGAACGGTAGCATCTGGCCGCACTCGGCCAAAGCGGATTCGATATCGGACAACCGCGTCCCGCAGCGTGCTGTGATCACCAATTCGGTCGGCTCGTAGCGCAGGATACCGGCATGGCCAGCGACTTCCAGAAAGTTTCCTGCGGCTTTCCTGCCATAAAACGCTTTGCTTCCGCTGCCGACGATCATGAGCGGTGTTCCTAAGTTTCCCGCATCCGATACGGCTTGACGGAGACTCTCGCTGAGATCGGCGTTCATTCAGAAGCGTTCCAGTTCAGGGTGAGCCACCCGTCCTCGGTGGACGTGTATCGCGCCGAATTCGGCGCATCGATGCAGTGTCGGAACGGCTTTTCCCGGATTGAGCAAGCCGTAGGGGTCGAAAGACCGTTTGACTGCATGGAACTGTGCCAGTTCGGAGGTCCCGAACTGAAGGCACATCTGGTTGATCTTTTCCACACCGACGCCGTGCTCGCCGGTAATGGTTCCGCCGACTTCGACGCAAACCTCCAGGATTTTCCCGCCTAGCTCCTCCACCCTCTCCAGTTCGCCTGGATTGTTGGCATCGTACAAAATAAGCGGATGGAGATTGCCGTCCCCGGCATGGAACACGTTTCCGACCATTAGCCCATACTGGGCCGAAAGCTCCGCAATTCGGTGCAATACCTCCGGCAAGCGTTTGCGCGGTATCGTGCCGTCCATGCAGTAATAATCGGGCGAAATCCGCCCTGCCGCCGGAAATGCCGCCTTGCGGCCCGCCCAGAATCGCTTGCGCTCGGCTTCGCCGGTCGATTGACGGACATCGGTCGCGCCTCGGGTCCTGAAGATATCCCGGGCTTTGAGGAGATCGCTTTCGACCTGCTCGGCGATGCCGTCGAATTCACAGAGCACGATCGCCGCAGCATCGATCGGATATCCCGCATGCACGAAATCTTCCACCGCCCGAATGGTCATGTTGTCCATCATTTCAAGGCCGGCCGGAACAAGACCGGCACCGATGATGGCGGCCACCGCCTCGCCCGCCGCCTCGACGCTGTCGAACGAGGCCAGGAGCACCTGTGCGCACGGTGGGATAGGCAACAGTTTCACGGTGATTTCGACAATCACGCCCAACAAACCCTCGGACCCCGTGATCAACGCCAACAGGTCGTAACCGGGGCCATCGTATCCCGATCCGCCCAGTGTCAGGAGTTCGCCGTCCATGGTGACTATCCGCACCTGAAGGACGTTGTGTACGGTCAGCCCGTATTTGAGGCAGTGAACGCCGCCAGAATTTTCTGCGACATTGCCGCCGATGGTGCATGCAATCTGCGAGGACGGGTCGGGTGCGTAATAAAGTCCATAAGGCGCCGCGGCCTCGGAGATGGCGAGATTGCGCACCCCCGGCTGAACCCGCGCGGTCCGGTTTACAGGATCGATTTCGAGGATCCGGTTGAATTTGGCGAGACTCAACAGTACACCGTTGGCGACCGGCAAAGCTCCACCGGAAAGACCGGTACCCGCACCTCGCGCCACGACCGGCACGCCGTGCTCCCGGCACAAACGGAGCACGGCCTGAACCTGCTCTATCGTTTCCGGCAGAGCGACGATCCAGGGTAGTTCGCGGTATGCGGAAAGCCCGTCGCACTCATAGGGACGAAGATCTTCCGCATCGAACAGCAGTCCGTTGTTCCCGATGTGTTCGCTGAGGAGGCGGAGAAAGTAGTCACGGTCGACGTGATGAGGGACTCGTTCGGAGGGATGGACGCGATAAACCATGTTTTAACCCGTGCCCCGGCTCAATTCACAGAGCGAGGTCCTCATGCATCAAACCGAATGCCGCCCAAAATATCGATCGTCCTTGCGTCCTTCGAGCAGAAAGAAGCGGTACAGCAGCATGCCGGCGATGAAGCCGCCGAGATGTCCGAACCAGGCGACATCGGCGAAAGGCTCGTCAGAGGGCGCGCCAACAGTCACCTTGTAAAGCTGTATGATCACCCAAACCCCTAGAAAGGCGATGGCCGGCACCTCGATGAACCAAGGCAGAAAAAACATCCAGATCACCACGCGAGCGTAAGGAAACAGGAAATAATAGGCGCCCATGACGCCCGCAATGGCGCCGGATGCACCGATCGTCGGGATGTTGGACCGGGGATTGGTGTAAATATGCACGATTCCGGCGATCAAACCGCAGATCAGATAGAAGGCCAGAAACCTCACGCTGCCCATCCGATCCTCGACGTTGTCTCCAAATATCCAGAGCAACCACATGTTGAGAACCAGATGCAGCGCTCCGCCGTGCAGGAACATGCTGCTCACAAACGGGGTGTAATCGCCGGGCGGATATCCGACCCGAACCGCCCATTCCGGATTCGTGTACCGCGCCGGTACCAAGCCGTGAAGATTCAGAAAGTAATACAAGTCCTGAGGAGTCAACCACTGGGTGTAGGCAAAGGCCGCCAGATTCAGCGCGATGATCGCCCAGGTCATCCATGGCGTATATTTGGCGGGAATCGTGTCACGATAAGGAATCATCGCTCGACCCTGAGCCGTAATCCAAAGACCACCCCCGTCCCCACTCGCCGGATCATCCTTTTCTCGCCCGCGCCCGAAAATCGATCAGGGCATCGGCGGCACCAACCAGAGCCAACCCTACGAGCGCGTATTGCGGAGCGAACGCTAGAGCCACATATGGCGGCGCCGACCAACCCCAATGCAAGCGTCTGATGGTGACCAGCCCATGCACCACCGCCAATCCCACGAAGAAGTACATCATTATCGCTACCATCAGAAGGTCGGCAACCAAGGTCTGGCTTACCGAGCCTGATGCCCAAATCGCGCCCACAATCACCGGCAAAGCCAACCGCGGCAGTCGAAGACGCTGAAACTCGCGACCGAAACCGCCAGGGTTGTAGACCAAGGATTGCAGCCAGCGCGCACACAACAGACTGAACATCATGGCAAAACCGTAGAGCACCGCCACCAGTCCGTTCATGAGGCGCAGTGTTCCGTCTCGCTCGAACCCTTGAACGGTCGCCCCCGGTACCGCGGCGACGGCCCGCTTCAGCCAGGACTGCCAGAACGCGACCACGTCGCCGGTGACCCAGTGCATGCCCAGGACGAACCCGCTAACGATCACGCCCGTCACGATCAGCGCCAATCCTTGGGACTCCGTACGCCGTAAACTCTCCGCACAAACCAACAAAGGCAGCCAAACTGCAAAAACAACCGGGAAATCGAGACCCGGCCGATGCTCCATCATGGACCAACCGACCCAGACCACGGCCGCAGCGCCGGCCGCTATCACCACACCCTCCAGCCAGCCTTTGCGCAAGGCCACCAAACCGAGCGCCGCGGCGCTGAGCAAGCCGAGAGGAAGCACTTTCAACGAAAAAACCCCGAACAAACCGACTATCGCGATCGCATGCAGCCGGCTTCGCATAATGAAAGCCGCAAACTCACGCATGGTCGAACGCCCGCCTCACTGTAACCACCGGATCACAGCCGATCCGACCCGAGTTTTCATTTTGTAATGCTTCAGCCATCACCTTGACTTTTTATCGAAATTTTCTCCATGCCCGAACGCGGTGCTTGTCACCCCGCATCCGAACCCCTCTTCACTTAGCCCCAAACGAATCTTACCGATTCTCGCCTGAAACGCGAAAACCTTTTCTCCCTGTCTTCGCGCCGGCCTTTCGCATTCGAAGATCGATGGTCTGAACGAGCAATGTCCTGCGTCCTCTGATCGGAGTAAGATCGACAGCTGTTTCTCTTTCGAAAAGGAGGCGCGATGAGCGACAAAGAGGCAAACGAAACGGGAAGCCTGCCGCCAGCAGCCAGCGGCGGTCTCCTGGACCGCCGGCTGTTTCTCAAGAAAAGCCTCGCATTCGGCGCCGGGACAGCACTTGCTGGGCACGCCGTCCAAGGACTGGCCGAAGAGCCGCCACCCTGGATGAAAACCCCGGGCGAACCGTTCACTAATTACGGCCGCCCCTCGCCTCACGAAAAAGATGTTATACGTTGGATTTCGGCCAATGCGGGTGCCCCGGGCAACGGCATATCCTGGACCCCATTACATAAGCTGGAAGGCATCGTCACGCCTAATGGCCTCCATTTCGAACGGCACCATAACGGCGTGCCGCAGATCGACCCGCACCGACATCGCCTATTGATTCACGGACTCGTCGAAAACCCGCTGTCCTTCAGTATCGACGATCTGTTGCGCTATCCCATGGTTTCCCGTCTCTGCTTCGTCGAGTGCGGCGGCAACAGCAATGCCGGCTGGCACGAGGAGCCGATACAGACGCCCGTCGGCTATTTCCACGGCTTGGCCTCGTGCAGCGAATGGACCGGTGTTCCGCTCGCTGTGATTCTGGACGAAGCCGGATTGCGTCCTGAGGCCCGCTGGCTCATCGCCGAAGGTGCGGATGCCGCCGCCATGAACATCAGTATTCCGGTAGAAAAAGCCCTGGACGACGCCATGCTCGCGCTTTATCAAAATGGCGAGCGCTTGCGACCTGAAAACGGATACCCCTTGCGGCTGATTCTGCCGGGCTGGGAGGCGGTGCTCAGCGTCAAGTGGCTGCGCCGCTTGCAAGCGGCGAACCGACCGGTCATGGCCCGCAATGAAACCGCCAAATACACCGAACTGCTACCCTCCGGCAAGGCGCGCCAATTCACTTTCGTCATGGACGCGAAGTCGATCATCACCTTTCCATCGCCCGGAAGGAACTTATCAGGTCCCGGTCTTTACCAGATCAGCGGCCTCGCCTGGAGCGGTCGGGGGCGGATCAGGCGGGTCGAAATCTCCGCCGATGGTGGACGCAGTTGGGCGGAATCCGCTCTGCAGGAACCGGTTTTGCCGCAGTGTTTTACCCGTTTCCGTCTCCCATGGCGCTGGGACGGCTCTCCCTTGGTGCTCAAGAGCCGCGCCACCGACGAAACCGGCTATGTTCAGCCGGAACGCGAGGTACTGATCGCCGAGCGCGGACGGCATGGTTATTTTCACTACAACGCCGTCGTCGCCTGGGCTGTGGCCGAGGATGGGACCGTGAGTCATGTCTATGCGTAAGCAACATCATCAAGACGGGCGACAGCTGCGACGACTGGCGATCGTCTTGTTTGCCGTATCCGCAGCGTGTTCCGCCGCACCGGAAGGTCCGAAGCTTGGGCGCCCAGCTTCTCCCGAAGAGATCGCCGCGCAGGACATCAATGTCTTCCCGGACGGTACCGGACTCCCGCCGGGCAAAGGCACGGCCCACGAAGGCAAAGCTCTTTACGACGCCAAGTGCGCTTCGTGCCACGGCCCCAAAGGCATCGGCGGAAGCGCCGAGGAATTGGCCGGGGGTGGCTCTCTGACCGGCCCCCATCCGGACAAAAACATCGGGACCTACTGGCCTTATGCCACCACCCTATTCGACTTCGTCCGACGCTCCATGCCGCTGGATGCACCCCGCAGCCTGACCGACGATCAGGTTTATGCCGTGACGGCTTATCTCTTGTACATCAACGGTATTATCGACGAGCGCACCGAAATGAACGCAGCGAGCTTACCTCGGGTCGAGATGCCAAACCGGCGCGGCTTTATTCCAATCTGGCCGGGAGAAAAAGCGAGATAAAATGAACTCATTCTCTTACCGATCCTCGAAGCCAAATCCAAGGATTTCTTAGCCTACCGGAAGGTGGCCATGCCTTCGGGAAAAAGGTGATGGCACCGTATTTGCTTGATATCTTTGATCTCGTCACAAGAGGAATGGATGCAATGTATACCCATAGGCCATTGTGTTGGGTCGACGAACAATGTCGCAAACCGGCCGTTTACGATCTAAGAAAGCCCATGAGCTTGCCCGGATTAGCCGGGGCACACCGGTTTTTGTGCGAAGAGCATGGAAAGCTGCTCTCCAAGCGATATCGGCAGAAATACCGCATGGACAAGGCTTGGCGGTAACACTGCGCGCGCCGGAAACGCTCGAGGAACGGGCGGAATGATCTCAGACCGGATGAAAGAATGCGCACCATGTTGGATATGATGAACCAAACCGGCTCGACTGCGCCCGCCTTCGCATCCCGCGGGTCCCTGCCCGATAGGACTTTCGGAACCGACGCAATCTGACGCCTGGTCCCGACACGCGCCCTGCGTTTTAGGGACCCCCTACCCTTTGGGACGGCGTTCGGACATGCCTGCCACCTGCTCCCCTTCTCAACCAGGACCACCGGCCCATTCAACCGCCCCGCTTACCGTGGCGACGTTCGTTGCTGCTGTTCCGCCGCACAATAAACGGTCTTGCACAACCCAAAGTCTTCCGCACCGGCGCAAGAACAAGCTACGGCTTCGCCTTGTCGGGCAGGCCGAAAAATAGAGCAGTAAGTTCCCGTTTTCCGACCGCTCGAACCAGCTCTCTAAGCGTGCAGTACACAAACAACAATACTAGCAGCCACATTTGGACCAACCAGAAATGCGGCCACACAATGCTTTCCATGACCTGCCGGTGGGCTTCCGCGATATTTCCGAATTTCGACAGAAAACGCACCAGATGTTCCAGGTAGCGAAACAGCAGCGTGGCGCCAAAATAGATGCCGGTTGTCCACACCACGTTGTAGATCAATGGTTTACGGGGAAAACGGTTGATGACCCGGAACCGGTCCATAATCAGGACGGCTTTGCCGACGATCAGCGCTCCAATCGCCGCATTGGCAAAACCGACGGCCGGAATATGGTACTCCCGCGAAATCAATTGGTTGGTCATGATGAGCAGACAAAAGCTCACGAAAAAGAACAGCGTGGGTGGAAGAATCGTGAGCAATTCGTGTTTGATCGTCGTCAGGATTTTCATGGGCAGTCTCCTTTGCGGGTAGGATCGCATCATGCTGACATTGTCACGGGTCACCAAACAGTACGGAAACGTCACAGTGCTGCGCGAAATTGATCTGGCGGTTCCCAAAGGTCGCGTGACCGTGGTCATCGGCGCCAGCGGCTGCGGCAAATCCACCTTGATCCGGTTGGCGAACGGGCTCATCCTGCCGGACCGCGGCACCGTCGAATTCATGGGCGCACAGATCACCGCCGCTACCGCTTTGGCGCTTCGCCGCCATATGGGGTATGTCATCCAGGAGGGAGGATTGTTTCCCCACCTAACGGGCCGTGGCAATGTGGCCCTTATGCCGCGGCGGCTCGGCTGGTCCTCCACCCGGATCGATGCCCGCATTCTCGAGCTGGCGGATCTGGTTCGCCTTTCGAAGAAAACATTGGACCGTTATCCGTCCCAACTTTCGGGAGGCGAGCGTCAGCGGGTGGCCCTGATGCGCGCACTCATGCTGGATCCCGAGATCCTATTGTTGGACGAACCGCTCGGCGCCCTGGACCCGCTGATCCGCTACGATCTCCAGACCGATCTCAAGACGCTGTTCACCTCGCTTCGCAAAACCGTGCTGATGGTGACGCACGATCTAGGCGAGGCCGGCTATTTTGGAGATGAGATTGTCCTGCTCAGGGAAGGCGCCATCGAACAACGGGGCCCCATGGCAGCGCTGATCGGAACTCCTGCCACAGACTACGTTGCGCGTTTCGTTCAGGCGCAGCGCGGCCTGGTCGACTCGCTCTCCTAACAGCACATGATCCGCACAACGGTCTTACTGCTCGGTTTATGGCTCGGCTGCGGCCCGACGCCCGCAGCGGAGAAAACTGCAGGGCTTATCGTAGGTTCAAAGCCGTTCACGGAGTCGGTCATCCTCGGCGAAATTGCGACCCAGATTCTCCGAAGCCAGGGTATCGAAGTGCAGCACAGGGATCAGTTGGGCGGAACACGGCTCATCTGGCAGGCGCTTCGGAACGGCGAGATCGATCTCTACCCGGAATACACCGGAACCCTGATGGAGGAGATTCTCGCAGACCGGCTGCGGGACCGGCGAGACCTCGCCGCGCTGCGCCAGGCGCTGGCCGAACAGGGCATTCGGATGAGCGAACCGCTCGGGTTCAATAACACTTATGCCCTAGGCATGACCGCCGGTCACGCCGGCCGTCTTGGAATCGCCACCATCTCGGGATTGCGCCGACATCCGGAGCTCAAATTCGGTTTCAGCAACGAATTCATGGGTAGGGCGGACGGGTGGCCCGGTTTACGCCAAGCCTACGGCCTGCCTCAGCACGCGGTCGTCGGAATGGATCACGACCTGGCTTACCGCGGACTGGTCAGCGGCAGCCTGGACGTGACGGATCTCTACACCACTGACCCGGAGATACGGTATTACTCGCTGCGGGTACTCGAAGACGATCGGGGCTATTTCCCCGATTATCACGCCGTCTACCTTTACCGGGCTGATCTCGCGGCACGACAGCCCGATCTTCCGCCGGCACTGCGACAGCTCGAAGGGCAAATTTCCGAAGCGACGATGGTCGCCATGAACGCCGAGGCTAAGCTCGATAAGGTACCGGAAAGCCGGGTTGCGGCCGGCTTCCTGGAAAAACGGTTCGGGATCAAGGCGGCCCCCAGACAAACGAGCCTGGGCACTAGTCTCTGGCGCCACACGGTCGAGCATCTCACCCTGGTCGCAATTTCGCTGACCGCGGCCATTCTCACCGCCGTTCCCTTGGGGATTCTTTGCGTGCGTAGACCTCGTCTCGGGCGATTGGTCATCGGCGCAACCGGCATTCTGCAGACCATCCCTTCGCTGGCACTCCTCGTATTCATGATCCCTTTGCTCGGGATCGGCACTCGGCCGGCCATTGCCGCTCTGTTTCTGTACAGCCTGCTGCCTATCGTACGCAACACGTGCACCGGCCTAGCAGACATACCCCCTTCCCTGCTCGAATCGGCCGATGCCCTCGGACTCAGTCGCTCAGCCCGGCTACGCTTGGTGGAATTACCCCTTGCCTCGCGCACGATACTCGCAGGCATTAAGACAGCAGCCGTCATCAACGTCGGCATGGCTACCCTGGGCGCGTTGATCGGCGCGGGCGGTTACGACCAGCTAATACTCACCGGTATCCGCCTGGACGACACTGGTCTGATCCTCCAGGGCGCCATACCGGCCGCCTTGCTCGCACTAGCTATAGAGAGCGCTTTCGGCTTCGCCGAACGGTGGCTAGTGCCCAAGGGCCTGCGGCTCTGAATCAGCCACGCATGTAGGATGCCATTTTCTTTGTGTCGTGTATTCGGAGACACGCCCTTGTCCGTCTGGGATAGCCTCGGAGGCCGCGATGAGTCGAGAATCGCTGTCCTTCGGGACGCCTTTCAAACTGAACCGCTCTACCGCCGAAAACGCATCGCCGACGCCATCCGCAGCCGTAACGGCTATCAATTGTCAACGTAGCAGGACTTCCAAGCCAATTCGCTGCAGCAATACCTTGCGATACATTTCCGCTTTACTGACTTGCAGGCTTTCGAGCGGATTGAAATCGTCGGTCACGATGGTTTCGCCTTCGGTCATTCCAAAAAATTCACGCTCGGCCAACAAGTCCAGCGTTTTCGCGCTAGCGGCTTCCGGATGGACGGCAATCGGCGCGTCCGATGCAAAGAAAATGAAATCGTTGAATTCCGAATTCGGCTCCGATACGTAAACCCGCCGATGTCCGAATACTTCGCCCAAAGTCCGGTAAACCAGCTGAGCGGGCCTCCGGCGCTCACCCTCGGTGAAGCCAACAAAGTTGATGGCCAGTATGCCGCCCGAATTGAGATGCGCCTTCAGCGCTCTCAAGGTCTCAACACTCATCAAATGGGCTGGCTCCGAGCCGCCCGTGAAACAATCGTGAATGATGAAATCGTAAGTCTTGTTCAAGCGCCTGATCTGGTAACGGGCATCGCCAATGATCAAATCACCGGATGGCCGATAGTGGAAATAACGCGAAGCCGCGTAGGCTACCGAGGGATCGATCTCGATCGCATCGGTCTTCACGCCCTGGCTCTCCAGGCCAGCCGCGATATGACCGCCGCCCAGACCGATCAATAGTGCGGAGCGGGCACCCGGTCTGAAGACCGGTAAGCGCTGCGTCACCCATTGATACGACAGCAAGCCTAAACGGACATTGTCCAAATCCGCGGCACTGATCGTCGAGGCGTCGGACATCATGAACCGTACCTTCTGCGCATGATCATCGATCACTCGAACCCAGCCATATACGCTCTCGGATTCGTAGAGCAAAGACAAATTCTTGCCCCAGGGTTGCGAGCGGTGATGCTCGTATGCCAAAGCGACACTGCCGAAACACGCGAAAACGATCACCGCGACACACAGCGTCGCAATGTTGCCCCCTGAACCGCGGCGTTCGTACAACGCCAGGATCGACGCCAGCAAGCCGAGTAATGCGCTGAGACCGTAAAGCACCGCGCGCGCTCCGGTTATCGGTAGCAGATAGAACCCGAGTGCGATGGTTCCGATCACGCTGCCGAGCGTGCTAACCGCGTAGACCGAACCCGACAGCGCCCCCACGTTCGCGAGCTGCCGTGCGGCCAGTTTGATGACATAAGGTCCGGTCATCGCCAAAAGAGTCAGCGGCACCGTGAACAGCAGCAACGCGCTAAGAAACGCTCCCGCGCGTAATCCCATCGGATCGGTCAACAACAGTACTGGGCGGATGGATATAGGAATCAGCAGCGTGGATACAGCGGCCGAGGCAATTAAATACGACAGGCGCAGTCTCGGAACCCGATCGGCAATCATGCCGCCGAGCCAATAACCCAAAGCCAAAGCGATCATCGTCACCGAAATCAACGATGACCAGACATATAGGCTAACGCCGTAAAAAGGCCCGATCAGCCGCGTTCCGAGCAGTTCCAGAACCATCACGGATGCGCCGGTCAGGGAAACGGTAAGGTAAAGAATGGTGCGGTCGAGCGCCGAGACGGAGTCGGTCTTGGCGTAAGTGGACGCATTCGAAAGCGACTTGGCCATAAGGTACATGCGAAGCCCAAATACCGGGCAAGTTTGTCGGATCAATAGCCGTAAAACCGCGCTCGATTTCAATCGTCCCTACCAATAAGGAATGGCCGAAAAATCAAAACGGGCGAAACAAGCGCATTCCGACGAAGAACCGAAACCACGAAAAAACGACATCCCTGTCCAAAGGAAGCCGCATCCATGCGGCCTTGACAACCGAGACTATTCCCACTCTCGGTGGCTTCCAATTAAGACGGATGTCTGAAACTCAATCAGACAGCCGCTTCCCGTCTTCTCATGCCGATCAATCCGACCAGCGCGGACCCCATTAACCAAACCGCCGCCGGGACCGGAACCGGAGCCGGAGTGATCGTCAGATCGACGTGAAAACCTCTCACACCGTCAACATCATCGATCCCCGAACCCGTGAAATCGTTACCGAAAAGGGGAATACCGATATGTGAATTGCCGCCGATGACCAATGAATACCAACCCGGTTCGAGGAACAGGCCGGCCAAAGAGACGCTGTTGCTCGGATCGTTGATTTCGCCAGCATGCGCAACATATGCCTGCGTACCGCATTGTCCGGACGTGTTACACATCGTTACATCGTGCAGCGCTCTGAACAAACCTTCCTTACCTAGTTCGTCCGCGTTGAGGAATTCCGTGGTATCAAAAGAACTGGCGGGCACGAGATTATGGGCACCCGTGGTGCCGCCATAATCCACCACCGGACCGACACCTTTGTATAAGGTGAAAGCGGGGTTCAAATCGCCCAGCGCCGTTGTGACTTCTCCCGTGGCAGGATTGGTAAGCTCGGTAGCCGCTCGAACGCTAATGTCCACCACAGCGCCCCCGGGGTTTGTGATCTCGAACTTGGTAAACCTCACGATGTGGCTGTCACCCCAGTCATAATCCAGACCGTCGGCCCAGCCGTAGTTGCCGGTGACGCTACCGAACCGGTATTCATATGTGATCGAGCCGTCGCCGTTGTCGACCACGTTTTGCGCATTCAAAATCAAATCGCGGTTTCCCCAGCCGACATGCGCCGACGCTTCCTGAATCGAAGCGAGTGCGGTCATGCCCATCGCGACCATAGCAAACAATACTTTGTTCATTGTTATCTCCTTATGCCTTAACGGTTTTTGTGAGAAACGCGCAATGGCGATGCACGCCGGAGCCCGCCAACCGATTCAACCGGCTCGCTCATCGCCTTGCGCCCTATTCTTCAATCAAATCTCGTACCACGGCGTGATAGCTAAGGCGAACTTTGTGGGGAAAAAACCGAGAGTGCCGGTAAACAAAGGAAAAAGTGCGATAGGCCAAATGAGCGAGAAATCGACTGAGACCCGCAAGGTACTTTACGGTCCGACGCGATTATTCAAACAGTACGGGATATAACACAAAGCACAAGGCAAATGTCCCATTTTAGTTAACCCATCGATACAAAACTGAGACGGTTATTCCAAATCTCAACATTCGAATCTCAAACCCGATGTCGATTCGCGACTGCATTGAGATCGCGATGGGATAATCTCAGACGCTTTCTGAGTGCAACGCCTGGACGTGGCGACTTTTCACGGGTGTGTATCAGCGGCCGATACGGCGATCATGACCGACTCGAGCGTTTTCATCTTTGATGCACGCTCGAAAAGGAAGCTGCCTTAGGTGTCAAGTCCCGCAAGATCGTAAACCTTCTTTCGAAAAAGATGAGGATGGGACAGTTGCCAGTTTTTGAGAGCCTGGATCGGGGTGAGATGGCGTAAGGCCTTTTGGGGAATGTGATGATTGTACAGCTCGACATAGCGGTGCAGGGTGGTGTCCAGATCGGCGGTTGAATCGAAGTGATGGGTTTGCAACACCTCCTCGATGCGGCCATTGAAGCGTTCCACCAGGCCATTCGTTTGGGGCCGGCCCGGCGGAATCAGGCGATGTTCGATGCCTTGTTCAGTACAGAGGCGGTCAAACTCATGCGTCCCCGAGGGCTGCCGAGTTCGGGTCAGGAAACGGTCGGTAAACTCCGAGCCGTTGTCGGTCAGGCATTTCTGGATGCGGAAAGGCGCGGCCTGAATCACCGCTTTGAGGAAGTCCTTTGCGCTTAAGGCGGTGCGGTTGGGCTTGAGGGCGACATAGACCCAGCGGGTGGCGCGGTCGATGGCGACGAACAGGTATCGGCGGGGTTCGCCGTCGATGGCGGGCAAGTACTTAACATCCAGGTGAAGGAAGCCGGGCTCATAGGCCTTGAAGGGTTTGACCTTCGCCTTCTCTGTAGGCGGAAGCAGGGTCTTGAGGGACGCCACCCCGTGGCGGCGCAGGCAGCGGTCTAGCCCGGAACGGGACACGGCGGGATTGAGAAATTCCCGGGTCACGGCCAGGAGATCATCCAAGGGGAGGAGCAGAGCTTGGCGGAGGTAGACCACGATGGCTTCCTGGGCGGGCGTGAGCGTGGTTCTGAGGGTGTGGGGCCGGTGTGAGGCATCTTCGACCGAGGAGCGGTGTTTCCACTTGCGGACGGTCGTTCGGCTAATGCCATGCTTTTGGGCCAAGGCGCGCTCGCTCAACGTGGACGCTTGAATGGCCTGCCGAACGGCCGGGGTGGTACGGGCGTTCTTATGAAGACGAATCTGCATGGAGAGAAACCTCACTTGGACGAACCGAATATCTCCTGGAGAAGGCTCCGGGCTTCGAACAGAGCATAACTCCTTCTCGGTAAATAATCACACGAGACGCGACACTTAGGCAGGCCAGTGAGTTTGAAGCGAGTCTCGCCCCTAACCGTACTTTGTGATTAGAAAATGCTCTAAAGGATACGGCGATGTTGGTCGATCAATGCAAAAAGGTCGTGGCTAACGTCGGACGAGCGGTTCAAGCAGCCGACATCTAAGAATGCCCTGATTAAGTGCTTTTCCAGTGGGCCATCTAGCCAGAGCCTTCCAAGAGGTTTCTCGAGCGCCCTAAGGTAAACCCTTACCTCGACGGCGAGGGAAAGCCGCCTGTGTGAATCCCGCCCAGGAATCGCTGTGCTCCTCCCGTTTTAACGGAACGCGGCCTTCAGTCCTTCTACATTCCGCTTCATCACGCTCAGAAAATTGCCCGATTCGGGCCGGTTGGCGCATGGATCGAACACCACGCTTTCGATGCCCATGGCCCTCAATCTTGCGGCGATCTCCGGCGCGGGCTCCGCTTCCCAGATCATCCAGCGGGCAGGGTGATTCTTCAGAATACCCTGCAACGCTATCCATTCCGCGTCCGGCGGCATTTCATCGGGCTCCCAATGCACGCTCTGCAGATTCAGGCCATAGCGCCTGGCGAGGTATTGATAGACGGGATGGGACGCGAGCAGCGGTCGGTGGGGACCGGCGGCGACAGTGCGTTTCAGTTCGTTATCCAGGCCGGCAAGGTCATCTAGCAGCGGCTCGAGGTTTTCCTGTATCACGTTCTTCCATTCCGGCCGCTTTCGGATGATGGCATCGGCCACGGCCTGTGCCTGCTTGCCGGCCTGTTCGAAATCCAGCCAGGTGGTGAACGCAAGTCCTTCATGGGCATGCTGGCCGCCGGGTCCATGGCTGTGAACCACGGCGTTCTCGATGCGGAGATAGGCATCCCGAAACCCCAAGGAGGTGTTCGCCAGCTTGAGGCGCGGCAGGCTGACCTGGGTCAGCCATTTTTCGTAACCGGCGCCGTTGAGGAGGATCAAGTCGGATTTCTGCATCTGGCCCACCGCATCAGCGCTGGGTTGCCAGAACGCCGGGTCGACATCGGCCGGAACGGGAAAGACGACGCGCGCCCTGGCGCCTGCCAGCCGTTCCGCGAAATAGGCCAGCGGATAGTTGGCAGCGACGATCTTGAGTCCGGACGAGCCGGCGGCGCTCGCCTGAGCGATGGTCGCCGCAAAAACGAAAAACAAGCAGTAAAGCGCGAACCGGCACCATGAGGCGTGGATCGACATGGGTTACTCCTTCAAGCGATGACAAAATAGCGAACGAACTCGGCGGCGGCGCCAGTGACCGCGAACACCAGGATGGAGCCCAATGCTCCGGCGGCGAGTACGATGAGCGTGATTTCCGCGGCCATCAGCCGGACCACGGTCAGGGGCGAACAGCCGATCAGATGGATGGTTTCGATCTCGCGCCGTCGCAACCGGAAGGAAAGCGCGAGAATTAGGACAAGCATGAGCAGTGCAGCTCCGATCAAGGGTAACAGTACGGCGTCGAACAGCTCTCCCACGCGGAAAATGTTTCGCAGCAAACGGCGTGTCACATCTACCGGGCGGACGATCTGAGTCTTGCCCGCGTCGTCCAGATAGCGCCCGCGCAGCAGAGCGGCCGCACGTGCATCGCGAGGCACAGCGATCACCGCGCTGATGGGAAAATCGGCGGGGTCGCCGTGAAAATGGAAGGACGCCAGATTATCCGGGGTGATTTCCGTGTAGGCCACGGCCTCGCCTGAAACCGGCACGAACGGCGCATACGCCCTGCCCGCCGTTTGCTCGGTCTCGTGTCCGTGTCCCAATCCCTCGATGACCCAGGCCGTTTGAAGGTCCACAAACACCGCCCGGTCATCGGGTGTATGCGATTTCGCCAGGATACCGACCACTTTCAGCTTGAGCGGATGAGCGCCAGCCAGGTCGAAGGCGTTTTCCGGCGTCGTCGAAAAACGATCCCCCGGTACGAGTTTCAGCCGCTCGGCGGCCTCAGCACCCAGTACGCAGTCCCCCAGCAGGGCCGGCAAAACGCCCTGCGCCGGCGTCAACCCACGAAATTCGAAGTAGTCCGTCGTGACCCCCACCAGCGGCAAACCGCGGACCCGGAATCGGGCGTAAAGCGGTATCGGGTCGGCCCAACCGGTTGCGGCGATACGGTCGGCTTCGCCCATGCTTATGAATGCCGGCGCTTCGGTGAAATAAAGCGTGCTCAGAACCAGATCGACCGCGCTGCCCTTGGCGCCGACCAGCAGCGGCGTCGCCTCGGCACGCGCCGACATCCAACGCTCGGCTTCGTCCCAAAGGCGGTGCAAGGCCGGAGGCAGCGCCATGATGACAGCCAAACAGGCCACCAAAATCAGGCTGCGGATCTTGTTGTGATACAGATAGCGCAACGCGAGGTAAAAATCGTGCTGCATCCCGTTTGAGCGTTTTTTGTTATCGCATGGACGATGGGAAGTTTGGAAACGCCGCCGAATCCGGTGTCTATGTCTCGATCGGAACGAAAACCCGCGGTGCCCGCCTGCCGTGGACGCTACACCGAATTAGCCATGAAGAGCGCTCAGATCGATCACCCGATCGAAACGCGGCAGCGTTTGATGATCGTGGGTGACGGCTGCAAGGGTAGCACCGCGCCGCTCCGCCATACGGAACAAGAGATCCAGAACCCGGCTTTTGTTGGCGGGATCGAGATTACCGGTCGCCTCGTCCGCGAGAATGAGCGCCGGCTCCGGTAACAGCGCCCGACACACCGCGACCCGCTGCCGCTCCCCCTGGGACAGCTCGCGCGGCATCCGCCTCAATTTCTCCGTCAGACCTGCCTGCTCCGCCAGTTCCATAGCTCTTGCCCACACCCGACTGTCGAGTTTGAGAGCCCGGTTGATCCGGTAGGTGTGAACGATGTTGTCGAGCACATTCAGATAGTCGAAAAGCTCCAGTTCCTGGAACACGAACCCGATGCACGACAGCCGGAAGTTGCGGCGCTGACGGTCGTTCAGAGCCTGCACCTCGACGCCGCCGACCCGGACACACCCGGATTGTGGCACCGCGATGCCGGCCATCAGCTTGAGCAAGGTGGTCTTCCCGGCCCCGCTGGCACCGATGATGGCGACTCTTTCGCCGCGAGCAATCCGAAGTTCCGGAACCGCAAGGCGGAATTCGGCACCGGGATAGCAAAATTCAAGGTCTTCAATCTCAATCATCACATCCCAGGGTCCGTCCCGCGCTCCTCGGTGAATTCGAGATCCGTGATCTTCAAGCGCCCGTCTTCCGCCCGACTCAGGGCTAGTCGTGCCGCATAGAGCGTGTCGCGTGGGTGTGAATGGCCCCAATGCGACACCGAGCCATGTGCGATCCAACGAGCGGCGACCGAAACGCGGCCGGATTCCGGATCCACCGACTCGATATCGCTGGATAGAACCTCGACCCGCTGAACCCGGCCGTCCCCGCCGAGTCCTTTTCCACGCTGCAGCAGGGTCCGGCGTTGGTGCAGATAAACGTCCTCCAGAACGTCCCCGGATAGGCTCATGGCCAAACGATCATACGCAGCTTCCTCCTCCGGCAGTTCGAAAGCCCGATAGACATTGTGGAGCAGCGCCTGCAACTCGGCTTTCATCACCTCCTCACCATGGCCGACCAGGACTGCACTGCCCGCATGAGCAGAGAAGCGAGCTATTTCCGGATAAAAGACGACACAACCGGCAACGGCGAGGGTCAAGCTCAGCTGAGCACCGGCGCCAGGCGGCAAAAGGCGGCTGCGGCGCCAGCGCCACGCGACTGCGGCCGCCAGCACAATACCAGAGACGCGGAGCAGGAGGCTCTCAGGAGCGGATGTGGCCTCCGTGGACCCAATTGTCGTTGGCAATGCATCCTGCGTCGGAGATATTCCCAACGCCTCTTCCCGCGACCAGCGGAACACCGGGTCCCGGCGCGTCACGTCGGCATCGAAAATTTCGTCGTCCAGTTGCAGGCTGACCGATCGCGACGACTCGCCGGCGGCGAACAGCTCCCAGCTTAGTTCGACTTCGGCAGCAGGGCGCTTGGTCAGATAGACCAGAATCGCGCCCACTACCGCGGTAGCGCTGTCGAGGGGCTCGCCGCCGGGAACGATTTCCACGCCCTCGCGCCGGTAGCGGACGAACTCGACCCGATCCAGCCGCGGTATCGCCGCCAAACCATCCAGGCGCAACGGATTTCGGTGCAGCAGCAAATCGCCGATCGCCTGTTTCAGTCTCTCCCGCTCCTCGCCTTGGATGCGGTGCGGATTCACCGGCACAAAATCGAGCTCTGGCAGTAGGTCCTTTAGCTTCAAGAGCAGTTCATGCCTCACTTCGTAAGGCTCGACATAAACGAAGGAGCGTGGCTCGGTGTGGCGTCGCACGTGTTCGGCATCGTCGAACCGCGAGCGCCAGGGATCGCTCCAGTCCAGTTGCAGGCGCGCCGGTTTCGACAAAGGCGCCGGATCGGCCACGGGCACGCCCCGATGCAGCACGACCAGCCCCAATTCTTTGTCGGCTCGATCCGGCGGGATCAGATTCAAAACCCGAGGACGAGACCTGAGAGGAACAGTCATCTCGGCCTGATAGTACGGTTCGGCCCCACGTCCGCCGTTATTCGACGAGTCTACCCTCCACACGGCGATGGGCCTGACTTCGGGAATCGCGCTCCGGTCCGCGACCATGCGCAGGATCTGTCCGGCAATCTCGGAAACAGGAGCCTCAGCCGCCAGACCGAGCAAAGCGCGTAGCCGGGGGAGACCGTTTTCCCGAAGCCGGATCTCGACTCTAATGGATTCTTCCTCGACTCGGACTTCGGCTATTGCCACATAGTCGCGGAACCCGGCCCAATCGGCCAGAGCCGGCCATGTCGAACCGAACAGCACGAGCCCAGCCAAGGCGAGAACGGATCGGCGAACGGCACCCCTCATGGCATCTGTCGTGCCGATACGGGCTGTTCTCCGTCGTTGCTGGCAGCGCGGGCTGGAACCCTGGACCGTAGGCCGTGATAGCCGCGCCAAGCCATGACCGAGAGCAGGATAGCGATAACCAGGGCGAATATGGCACCCGGCCAGCGGTTCGGCTGGTTCGGACTGGCAATGCCGACGCTGAAGGGTATCCGCAACCTGTCGTCCTCGCTGATGAAGCCGTCGTTTTCGCCGAATACCGCAATCACGGCGTAATGTCCGGGCTCCGTAATGTTCGCCTGGATTTCGGCGGTTCCGCTCTTGTACACCGTAGGCAGCGTTTCCACGAGAGTGCGTTTCTCTTTCGCAAGCCGACCGTCCTCGCCGAGGTCCTCCTCGACGACCCGCAGGCTTACCGGCATGCGACGCGCGTCGCGGTCGAGCAAATCGAGGGTCAGATAGGTCTTTCCAGGCTTCGGGATTTCACGGCAATACTTTATGAAATCGGTTTGCTCCCCTTCGTGTCTGCCCTCCTGCAACGCAGTGAAATGGACGGCGTAGAAGTCGTTGGCGGCCAAGCAGGTCATGGATGCCCCCTGATACATCTGGCGTCCGTTGGAAGTGTCCCTGGGTAAAACTGCAGCCGATACGGCGCCTGCTGCGAGAGTGAGAGTGGCAACCACCGCGCATTTCGAGAGGCGGTGCAAGAAACGTAGCTCGTGGGAAATCATCATCAGAAAGCCCTCCTTACTTGGCTTGAATCTGAAAGAAATACTTGCCGCTCACCACGTGACCGTCCGCCGACAGCACGCGGTAACGCACCATGTATCGCCCGGGCGCTAAATTCTCCACCGATGCCCGCAGCCGCGAACGGTCGGTGAAGTCGAGTCGGGCGTCGTGCTTGTCCACCCGCTTGCCTTCGTCGTTGACCACCGCGAGGGCTAGAAACGCATTGCCGACACCTTCGTTGAAGGTCAACAGCACCTCCGTGGGTGCCTCGGACACGATCGCATCGCGCTCGGGATCGGCCTTCACCAGAATCGCATGACCCAGGACCTCGGGGCTTGTGAGCGCCAAACCGGTCAATATCGGTAACAGTCTGCGTTTCAAGGTTGTCGTCCTCATGAGAAAGGTGGCGCCATCACCAAAATCTTGCCGCCGCCGGGCCGGGTTATCGTCCAGAACACCCTGTACCCCCACGGGGTCGCTACGATACGGGGATGATCGGCGCTGGCTTTCGGCGACGTCAGCGCGACCGGAGCGGACCAATGGGCACCGGCGTCGCGGGATCTCACGACGTACACAGCGGTGCCGTCCGCGCCCGCCCGGGTGAACACGATGGCCAGATCGGACCCCGAGCGCGCAGCGATGTCGCTTTCCCGGCTTCGCCCATCGCCCAGGAAAAAAGGCGGTTCCCAGTGTTCTCCGAGGTCGGGGGATCGCGCGTAAAAGAGTCCAGGAGAAGCATCCTTCCCGGTCCAGGCCACGCCGTGCAGGACCGTTTTTCCATCGTTTCCGGTGGCGACCAGTCCGCCCCCGCAATGAGGACAGCCGGTAAAATGCCAGCCGGCTACTCCCACCGGTCCGAGATCCAGCCACTGCCCGTCGCCTACCGGACCGCGCAACAGGCGCATGTCGTGCGGATCGGCATCCCGGTACAGGACCGCGACGCTCCGATCCGGAAGCGTGCTGATCCGGGTCCAGCAACAGGTGCAGACCGCCGAGTCAAGGGTGGTCTGGCCGCTCCAGTGCAGTCCGTCGGAAGACGTCGCATAGCGCAGCCCCTGGGTGTTGCCGTTTTCTTCACGGTCGTCCAGCCAGACGAGATGGAAACGCCCGTCCTCGCCGACGGTGAGCGCCGGATAACTTTGATTGTTCAAAGGATCGCCCAGGGCCGGATTCCGACCGCGGCGCCAAGTTCGTCCGCCGTCGGCCGAGGCGGCGACGGTCAGGGGACCGGTACCCGGTAATTCGCCGCGCTGCTGCCAGACGGCGACGATGTGCCGGTCGTGCACAGCCAGGCGGGCGTCGTTTCCGCGCCTCGAAATGACCGGAGCTTCGTCCTCCGCATCGAGAAACGTGGGCTCGCTCCAGGTTTTTCCGCCGTCAGCCGAATGGAGATAAGCCACTCGGTCGCGTTCGCCGAAACGCCCCGCCAATAGCCCGTGTATCACCCCCTGCTCGACGACTAGATCGAAACTCCGGGTTTCCTCCAATCCGGCAACAGCTACAACAACCGGCTCGCCCACAGCCGTGTCCGCTGAACCGCCTGCGAGACAGCCGAGCAATACGAATCCCACGGATAGCGGCGTCCAAGCAACAAGAGACTTTCGGTTGGCAGAAAGCACGGGCCTATCCTTAATCAACCTAACTCCGGCAGCTGGATACGAGCTGAAAAGCGCTAGGCCCTTGTCCCCATCCCTTCTTCCAGAGGGAGAAGGGAGTTTGGCCCCTTTCCCTTTGGAAGTCGGGTTGGGCTGAGGGCACGCTGTGGCTGATGAGGCATTGCGCTCTTTTCAGTAGTCAACTGCGGTTCTTTGAGTTCAAAGAAACATTCCAACAAACGCTCAATACGGGACGTACAAGCGTCAAAAATACAGTCAAGTCCCGTGCCACAAAAAACATACTTAAAAACAATAGGATAAGAATTGCGAAGCTATTCGATATAAGGGAAATGACGAAGTATTATGGGAAATCACTAATCTGTATAAAAAACGTTATAGATGACTTTGTTCCGGCAGCGCTTAGACGCTATTGCAACATTTTCTATACATATTTCGACGAACTTGCGACTCTGATCATTTCACGTCAATAAGCCGAGGCCACAAATACACCTTTCCGGTATAAATGCCGGACCCTGCGCGTCTTCACGCAACCAATGATGTGCTTTCACTCAACATACCTAACGGCGAAATAACCCTCCCAAAAAAACGGGACAAATATCGTTTTGTCGTATCCAACATAACCGGCACAAATAATATGCTATATCCCACAGTTCAATTCTTATCACTCGAGCCTCAATTGGTATTTATCACATTATTTCAATATTTTATAAATATCTCTCTGAATTAATTGAAAAGAAATCTGTGAGTATTACCGACACGTAAAACTTCGTGATCTGACACAGCAAAATACCGGGGCACGGAATTTGCGAGATACCTGCCGGCTGAATTCTGGGCACGTTCTCCCACGGATATTCATGCTGCCCGCGACCGATTTTCTAGTGTTATGGACTGCCGGCAATCAACTGCGGAAGCGGGCCATCTTTTAACCGTATGAAAAGGAGCATGACATGACAGGTCGTTTGACGATAAAAACCATTTTGGCCTTGATTCTGAGCCTGAGTTCGGGCGTCAGTTTTGCCGGCGGACGGTATGCCGACCCGCCGCCGAATCTGCTGGAAGTCCAGAAAGCCACCCAATCGGCTCTGGACGCGGCAAAGCAAGGCAACAAGGATGCGGCTTTAGACAGTGCGAAACTGGCACGCAAGTTGGCCGTGGCGTCCTACAAGGAAAAAAGCACGATGCCCATGCAGAATTCCAGCAGCCGCCTGAAAGCGGTAATTGCCGAGTTAGAAAACGGAGGGCAAACCACTGCAGCGGTAAACTCCCTCGAGGAAGTCGTCAAGCTGATCAACGAAGAAGTCGAATACTACAAGAAGGAGGGAAAGCTCTAGCGAAAAACCTGGATACTCAACGAGGACACATCCGACACATGCAGCAGGAGACCGGCATGAACGCGAGCAAGCACATTGTGATCGTTATTTCGATAGCGCTGATCCTGGCGGGATGCGGCAAAGAAGGACCTTTCGGCAATACACCAGGCCCCAAAAAACCGGAGCAACAGGCAGCGCCTTTGGACGGTTTATCTCGCTGAAGGGGGTCGGGAGGACTTGAATGTCCGGGGTACGCCATGCGCGCCGCCTTCTGCAGGCAGGGCGCACACGGCGTACCTAACAACCTTGCCGGACTTTTTGGCGCATATGCACCAACTTGGGGAACAGCTTCGAGGCATCTTCAACCTTCAGTGAAATATAGCGCCACTCGAACATCCACACCACCCGCGGCACACGCGTTCTGTACCGGATGCAGGAAAAGCAAGGTACGAATACTTAAGTCGCAACCGTAATTCGCAAAATCTCGACAAACAAGCTTGGTTGGTGGGATGTCCCTCCAGCGGTTCGCATGTTGCGGAACTTTTCGGAATGCCCTGAGCCGGCCGTTCGAATCAAGGATAGAACCGGACGCTACCGAACCGAAACTTTGCCGCTCCACTGTGGGTTCGAGACAACCAAAGGGGATTTCGAAAACCCAAACACAGGCGGGGCTTGACTTATGCTCTCGACCGCTGAGGCGGCTGGAACCGACCGGCATTCCCGTCCCGTACAAGCAACTCGGCGTTTTCTCGGCGCGTCCCCGCCCCTTAGGGGAATTATTTGCGCTGGTGATGTCTTGCTCAGCTCCGATTCGGAGCCGTTCGGCATGGCAATTGCCTTTACTTACAAGACACTGTTCCGCCTCCATGAAAAACCAATTCCGTACATTCGTTCGTTTCTTATTCGGCCGGGGCCTGAGCATTGCACTGTGCACCCTTTCCGAAGGGGTGTCGGCACATCCCTTGCCCGAAGACGACAACCCGTCCTCGGCCCTCGTTCTAGATGCCGTGGAGGTGCAGGGACGCGCCACAGACCTTCTCGGTGTCGTCGATTCTGCGTCGCAAGGCGTGGTCGGACAGCCCGAATTCAAATACCGCCCGTTGTCCCGCGTCGGCGAGTTGGTCGAAGTGGTGCCGGGCACCGTCGCGACCCAGCACAGCGGCACCGGCAAAGCGAATCAATACTTCTTGCGCGGGTTCAATCTGGATCACGGCACCGACTTCAGCGTCACCCTAGACGGCGTGCCGATGAACCTACCCACCCATGCTCATGGGCAAGGCTACCTCGACTTGAACGGGATCATCCCGGAACTGGTCGACCGCGTGGAATTTGGCAAAGGCCCTTATTATGCCGATGTAGGCGATTTTTCCTCGGCAGGCTACGCGCGTATGCATACCCTGCACCGACTGCCGGAAGGTTTCGTGAAATTCACCGGCGGCGAATACGATTATTACCGCGTGGTGGCAGCGAACTCCAACGTGCTGGGGACGGGCGATCTGCTCTACGGCGCCGAGGTCAATTTCAACGACGGCCCCTGGAAACGGCCCGAAGATCTTGAAAAGTTCAACGGCATGCTGCGCTATACGATTGATCATGACGATTGGGGGCTGGCCCTGAACGGCAAGGCCTACCGAGCCCATTGGGACGCCACCAATCAGATTCCGGAACGCGCGATGGAATCCGGACAGCTCGGTCTTTACGGCACCATGGATGCTAGCGATGCCGGAAAGACCGACCGCTACAGCCTTTCCGCCAACGTTTGGAGCCGCGGCGATTCCTATAGGAACCAGCTCGATGTCTACGCGGTTTACTACGACGTCGCCCTGTTCTCGAATTTCACTGGCTTCCTCGACGATCCCGTTCACGGCGATCAGATCGGCCAGAGGGAGAAACGCGTAATCGTGGGAGGCAGCGGAGAACAGACTTGGTTCAACCGCTGGTTCGGCTTCGACATGGACAACACGATAGGTTTCCAGGTTCGGCACGACGCCATCATGGACCTCACTCTAAATCACACCGAACGGCGGCGGACAATCGAAGCCATCACCCGCGCGGACGTCGACGAGACCGCCCTCTCGTTCTACTTCACCAACAAAAGCCACTGGCTTCCAAAGTTCCGCACCGTAGCGGGGCTCAGAAGCGATACCTATTTCTTCGACGTGAGCGACCGACTCTACTCACAGAATTCGGGCAGCGAAACTGCTTCCATCGTCAGCCCCAAGCTCAGCCTGATCTTCGGCCCTTGGCAGGACACCGAATTCTTCGTCAACCTGGGCTACGGCTTTCATTCCAACGACGCCCGCGGCGTGACCACGCGAATCGACCCGACCGATCCCACACGTTCCCAGAGCAGAGTGCCGCCGCTGGCGAGGCAACGAGGCGCCGAAGGCGGCGTCCGAACTCAATACGTGCAAGGTCTCAACAGCACGCTGGCAGTCTGGTGGCTGGAATCCGATTCGGAACTGGTGTTCGCCGGGGATGCCGGCACCACCGAGCCTACCGGCAAAAGCGAGCGCTACGGCGTCGAATGGACCAACTATTACAAGCCTCTCGACTGGCTAACCCTGGACGCCGATTTCGCCTTCACCTCGGCCAGCTTTCGCGACGCACCGCGCGGTGCCAACGATATCCCCAATTCCGTAGGTCGCGTCATCAGCGCCGGAGCTGTGGCGGAGCTGCCCTACAACGTCTTCGCTACCGTCAGGTTGCGCCACTTCGGGCATGTGCCGCTCACCGAAGATGGCAACGCCGACGCGGGCGACACCACCTTGGTCAATCTCGGCGTGGGTTATCGGTACCGGCAATTGAGGCTCGCCGTCGATGTTTTCAATCTGTTCGATTCGAAGAGTAACGACATCGCCTACTACTACACATCACGCCTTCCCGGCGAGCCGGCTGAGGGTATCGACGGCATACTCAAACATCCCGTAATGCCCAGGCAGGTGCGGGTCACCGCATCGATCAGTTTTTGAACGTGGACACAATTGCCGCCCTGGGATCGTGTAACCACTCCCGTACCCGATCCTCGACAGCATCATGGGACGAAAAGCTATATCGTGCGTAGCAAGGAAATTCCCGCGTCGTTCTCCTCCTTGCTCCCACGGCATGGGCCGGCGCATGAGCCGCACCAACGAATGATGGTGCTGCAATCGCCAGTTCTGTCGTAGTAGACGGAAAGCGTCGAATGTCGCATGAACAAGGGCGTGCTCGATGAACTTCCCGGCGCTTGCAAAGACCGCAACCAAGGAATGGCGCTACAAAACAACCACGTAAAGGTGGTGCATACCTAAATGCAGGCGGCGTGCTAAAAAGGCTGAACGGCTCTTTCGGTGTCCGAGACGTCCGCTTGCACCTCAGCAGCTGGGAGCAGGCGGGACAACACAGCCATCTAAAGGAAAACCGAGGCAAAAGGAGGCTTTATGTCCGAACCGAAAGCTATCGCCACCACTATCGAATCCGTCGTGCCCGGGGTGTGGCGCTGGACGGTGCAGGATGACCGCATCGGTTACGAGAGCGACGCCCATGCCGTTGCTTCGCATGATCGCATCGTGCTCATCGATCCTTTACGCGTCGAGACGGGCGTACTTGAGCGCCTGGGACCGGTCGAAGCTATCTGCCTCACCGCCGCCTGCCACCAGCGCGCCGCTTGGTATTACCGTCGTCATTTCGGCGTTAAGGTTTACGCACCGGAAGGCACGCGGCCGATGGATGAAGAACCGGATGTTCGTTACCGAGCAGACGACGTTCTGCCGGGAGATCTTAGGCCCATCCACACACCGGGCCCGGAGGCCGCTCATTACGCCTTCCTATTGTCCCGACCACCCGGCGTCCTGTTCTGCCCGGATTTGTTGTCGCACGGTGCCGGAGAGGATTTGGCTTTCGTGCCGGCCGGGTACCACGAAGCCCCGGAGCTGACCCGTCAGAGTGTGCGTCAGCTATTGAACCTGGACTTCGCCGTACTTTGCTTCGACCATGGCGTGCCGATTCTCGACAACCCGAAGACTGCATTGCGGACACTGCTCGCGGCCGACGACGGCGACCCAGCAAAGCCGTTCGAGGGTTGATTCCAGCTTGTTTTCGTTGCTGATACCGCTAATGACGGGTGGCCGGTTTGAAGCCCGCCACGCGCATGCGCACGGCATTGAGCGATAGCGCGTTGTTCGCTATGTCCAGCCCGCACGGCGCCCCCCGGCACAGTGAGATCTCCGGATTGGAAAAAAGACCCAACCGGGGACGGGCGTAACTCATGATTGTTCCGAAGGACCCCGGGACACCGTACCCGCGGGAATAGGGAAAAATACCACCGTCGCCGCCGCGGGCCAAGTCGTGCCCACTTCCCATGGTGTGCGCTAGTTCGTGCGCCAGCGCGTAATCCGAGCAGTAATACGAGCCGCTCCAGCCGTCGCTGACGACCGAAAACCCATAATCCGGCGAAAGCGGACTCCCATCGATCCCGTTCAGCCAGGCGCTACCGCAGCCCTTATGCGCGACGTGGTTGAACGGTCGGATCAGGGTAACCAGATCGGCACCGGCCGCCTCCCGCCAGGCGGCGACTTCGCGAAAGGCGCCTTGGCCGAAGGTCAAGTCGCGCAGCGCGTCCCCGTTGTCGACGTCTTCGGGATAATCAACCCTTATGGCTTCCACTAGGCGCAGGGTGATCGCGACCCGACTGTCGACGAAAGTCTGATTGGCCAGCGCGATCAACTGGTTGATGCGAGTAATCGCTTTTCCGGAAGCGACGTTAGGGGTGTAGAGCACCAACAGGTCGATCACCGCTGGAGTCGAGGTATCGATGTCGGGGTTTGCCGTTGGCGCGGCGGAAGCTCGGTCTGTTGCTCGACGGCTCTTTGTCTCTTTCGAAGCACTGTCCTCGCTTGCGCTCTCTGCCGCCAATCCCGGGACCGCCTCCCGTCCGTGCTGAGGCGAAGGGCTCAAACCGGCCGCCCGAAGATCGATCAGCCAATGCTGCTGGTCTCGGCCGGGCTCGATCTGATAAAGCGCGTCGAGGGCCGTGATCTGTCCCATGGCGCCATCTTGCCCGAAGGTCATCACCGCGCGATAGGCCTGGCCGTCGTCCTTGAGATGACCGACCCAGGTTACGTCGCCGTTTTCATGGGTGTAGCGGTTATCGTGAACCAGAGTACGCTCTCCCTCCGGCAGGTTTAACGCCAGCTCGTCGCCGAACGCCATCGCCATCAGCCGTGCCCGGTCAAGACGGATCGGCTGAACCGCGTCCCGGGGCAGTCTGGCCAATTGAGGAGGAAGACCGTTCCGGGCCGAATTCGTCACCGCGGAATCTTCGCCTCGTCGGCTTGGCACGGATACTGGCGCATCCACCCCGTCGCCGTTGAGCCCAGTAATGATCACCTGCTCGATCGCGCCGGCCCGGTTCAACCGCTCGGCATAATTAAAGCCCTGCAACGCGACCCGAACGATCGTGGCCCAATCATTCGCGTCGGCTCTTGCCGTAATCGACCGATCTTTCAGGTTTTCCGGGTGAACGAACGCAATCCCGCTGCTACGCGCCAGTTCGCGAAGGAGCTTATCCAACGGAATATTGCGGGCCGAGAGATGAATGCCGCCCGCGTCGATGGTTAAAGCGCCGGATGTTTCGGCCGAGGAATCAACCGGCACCGGCCGCATGCCCGATCCCTGATCCGCGACGGCTGGCGCCGACAGCGGCATGGCAGCCAATGCCAGCGCAAACAGACCCGGCGTCAGCCTCATTGTCATGGATCCCTCCGAACGGTTGCACTTACCGGATTAATAAATCGATGCTACAAACTGGCGGAGGCGTGGGTCAACAGCGGCGAACCCCTTTTGATCGACTTCTGCCGCTACCTAACCTCCAAGTATGTTAGGCACGAACACGCACGATTTCTGCCATTCACGCAGTCGCTAGCCCATCATTTAACAAAAAAAGCCCGACTGCGGGGTGTCAGCCGGGCAACGTCGCGTTGTCGAAAACAACCTTTGGGAGTTGTCGCGACACCTTGAGCTTAGTCCAGAATCGGCAAAGAGCAAGTAGCCGACTTTTGTGCCGGCCTGCCTTTTCGCTGAGGAGAGCCCAAGGCATCAAGCATTTCGGCTAGTACTGTAAGGAAATGCCGTCAAAAAATCATCCTCGGCTTACAGCGTGATCATCGAAGATCTTCGATGCCGACCGAATCTCGCCATTTGAAGATCTGGACGAAGATGGTCCTACGATTCCCGTTCGGGGCGACGGGCGCGAACACCGGCGACCGACATCTATCGGAATGCGCTCCCTCAGATCAGAATCCAGGGTTTCACGCCCGACAAACCGAGCCGGACGTAGCCGGAGGAGGCTGGGTGCACGCTTCCCTGGAAGATCCGGGCGTTTTGCTACTTTATCGACCTATGTCGATTGAGTCGGGATCGCAATTCCACCCGCCGTGAGCCGAAGTGAGAATCGACACAAAATGGCATCGCTTTTCGCCGGTCGAATTTCAAAATCCTAACGATGTGTCAAACGAGGAATGGACATTCATGGCCCTTTATTTCACCTTGATGAAGACGGACGTGCCCCAACGCCAGCAAGATCTGCGCGAGATCTTCAATGGTCTGCACTGGTTGGTGCGGGCCGGTGCGCTCTGACGGCTCTTACCGCATGACCTGCCGTCCTGAGAAGCCGTTTATCAGCAGGCCACACGTTGGCTTGCAGCGGGCTGCTTCGAGGCGATCGCGCACGACCTCCGAGAACTTCGGTGTGAGGCTCAAAGCTGGAACCGATAGCCCCGTGCCGCCATCTTCGATGGGCGAACGGTGCCGTCCAGTTGTGAGAGCGGTGCGAGGGCCGGTTACGATGGCTACAAGCGTAAGAAGTGCAGCAAGGTCCACAGGGCCGTCGATATCTTGGGCCAGCTGTCGGCCCTGGTGATCATGCCGGCCGACAAGCAGGAGCGTGCCCGAGTGGCAAATGGGCGCGGTCTGTTGAACAGGTAACCGGACAGCAGGTCGAAGTGGCGTTTGTCGATCAGGGCTACACCGGCGACGAGGCAGCCAAGGCCGCCCGCCAGCAGGGCACTTGGCTGGACGTAGTCAAGCTACCGGAGGCCAAAAGCGGCTTTGTACTGTTTCTTCGCGGTGAGTGGTGAAACGCAGTTTCGGCTGTATCGTCCGGTTTCAGTGCTCGGCTCGCGGTGATGAGCGATCGGCCAAGACCTTGGCCGGCTTGCCCTTTTTCGTCTTTGCCATCCTAATGCCCGTTAAGGCCGCTCTCCAGTGGTTCAAAGTGCATAGCACGCGCTAAGTACCCTTCAACAAGCCTGTCCTGAGCTAGTCGAAGGGTTCACGGCAGTCCGGCCCAAAGGGATAGGACCTAAAATGAAGCGCAAATCATTAACAGATTCTCTCCGAACTCGTCCGTGGCGTTCACGAGATTGGGCTCGACGTCGATCAACGCTTCGAGTTCGTCCCAATACCCTTGCCGCGCATATTCAGCAGCGATGTCAAGCGAAGTCGGCATTGTTAATTACTGGGTAGTCCTCATATACCGATACACCATGCCAACGGGCGGGGTACTAGCTACCAACTGACGAAGGCAGTCATGGCTGTAGTCCGAAGTGATCATGGGTCTCATGAATAACGCCTTGGAAGCAGGCTCTAAACACCCTGTTTCTCAAGAATCTCCTTTAACCTCATAGCTTCTTCTTCACACACCTCGCTGATGTCGTTAGCCTCCAGAAGGGTCGTCAGGGCTTGTTTCGCCTTCAGGGGCTGGTTAAGTGGCCCCGCCCACAATTTGGCGACTTCAAGAAGTGTTTCGGCGCTACCCAGTTCTATTGCTTTTTCGAACCATCGAAGACTTAAGCGCCACTTTCCCTCGTCCCTAAAAATTGTCCCGATATTGTTGGCAGCCGAAGCTTCACCCCGACGGGCTGCTTTCCGATACCAATACATGGCTTTTTCCCGGTTTTTCTCAACCCCTGTCCCCGTATCAAACAGAAACCCGAGGTTGACCTGTGCGCCCAAATGGTCGGCCTTAGCCGCGGCGAAAAACAGCTCGAAAGCGTCACGAACGGCACCTGAGTCCAACCGCTCGCAGGCCTCAGCAAAGAGCGAATCTGCACTGCCTGCGATTCTGTCGAACCGATTCGATCGGTGACCCTTAGTTCTTGTTTTCTCTTTGGGCGTTCCCATGACCGTTATCCTGGTATTTCTGACACTCTGCCGTTTCTAGTGCTCCGTCACCCGTCAAACGTGGGGTAAAGCTTACGGAGTTTGATCCGCGCGTCGGCCGTGGTGAATTGCCAGTTGGCTTTCACTTGGGTTTGGTTACGGCGCTGCGCCCAGGCGGCGACATGCCGGACCCGGTCGGCCCGTTCGCCGATCCGCTCCGGCAGATCGCGGGCCAAAGCGCTGAGTTCAATTTCCGCCATGTCCAGCCAGCTCCCGTGCTTCGGCGTGTGGTGAATCTCCAGCCGCTCGGCGAGCCGTCGAGCCTCCTCCGGCGCAAAAGCTTCATAGAGGCGCGCCGTCGAATGGGTGTTTAGCTGATCCATCACCAACACGATTTTATCTGCCTCCCGATAGCGCCCCTCCAGCAGGGTTCGCACAACCTGGGCAAAGTCCTGACGGGTCCGGCCATCGGTGACCTGAACGTCACGCCACCCGGCCAGCGGCTCGAAGGCCAAGAACACACTCGCCACCCCGTTCCGCACATAGACGCTGTCATAACGTGCCACCCGCCCCGGCTCCCTCGGCAGCGGTTCTCGGACCTCGCCGATCAGCTGGATAAAGGTCTCGTCCAAACAGACGACCGGCCGTTCGCTCCGGTACGGCCGCTGATAAACTTCTAGGACATCCTCCATGGCCGCAACAAACTCGGCCGAGGCTTTCGGCGGAATGACCCACCGCTTGCAGAGGTGCGGTTTGAGTTCGTTTTTTTCAGCACGCGCCGGACCGTTTCGTACGAGACGGTCTCAGCCATTTCCAGCTCGACCAGACGCTCAGCCAAGAGCCGCAAGGTCCAGCGCGACTTGCCCTCCGGCGGCGGCGAACAAGCCAGCGCGATCAGCCGGGCTTCCTGGGCACCATCCAGCCGCCGGGGATACACGCGTTCGCTCGGCTTGGGCACCAAGGCCGCCGGCAGACCTTGTTCCACGAACCGCTGCCGCACCCGTTCCACCGTACGAACGTGGACGTTTAACGCCCGAGCAATTTCGTCATCGGTGCGGCAAGGCCCGCCCTCGGCTTCATCGGCCTGTAACAAAATCCGGGCATGGGCCAGTTTTCGCGCTTCGCTCTTGCCCTTGTTGACCAACCCTTCCAGTTCGCGCCGCTCCTCACAGGTCAGCGTCACCCGATATTTTTTCGCCATCTTCGTCTCCTAACCAAGGATCCGGCCAGAAGCGCCGGACCGTCATTCCTTGGAATCGGCAATCGACGATTGATGCAGTACTAGAGTGGTCACGCAATACACTTGCTCAAAGCATTCTTTCGCCCGTCTGTCGGATGCAAAAGCTGAAACAACAATTGGTTCAACCGGATAAATTCAAGGGAAAGGCCGCCCGGCGTATATTGAAAGCCGTAGCCTTGGTTCAAGGTGACTATGCAAGTGCTGCCAAAACAGGTGGCATGGCGGATAACGAAAGACGGCCAGCCATAACAGTGGTCAACAGGCGCCCGAGAATCTTCGACCAAACGCTAAGAATGCGGCCATTACGGGTATTCAAGTTTCATTCCTATCTTGAAGCGAAACCGTTATTCAGCCGAAAATCGCAACTTCAATGGAATTTCTCATACTACCGACGCTCTGTTAAGGTCGCCAAAATCTGGATTCTTTTCTACCAAGATATCCTCGAATCTGCTCCATCCCTCGAGTTTGATAAATTCGGCCTCGCGTGCCGTGATAGGTATTAGCCAAACCATTACTGTAGCGGGTGTCGTTTCCTTGAAAAACCATCCTCATATAGAACAGGAAGTCCAGCATACACCGCATTGCAATGAACCCCAGGAATCAAAGGCGAACTGGGCCCTACCACATCGCCGCGAAGAAGTGCCTGCTTCTTTTGAAGGACATACTCGGAGAATGTCAATAGAAAAGAGGCAATAGGCTCGCTCGGGAAAACATCATCTGCAAAGAAAACGAATTCCTGTAACACTGTCCTCTGTTCCGACATGGGCAGCTGGTAATTGCTCATGCCGAGCGTGACATAGCTATAAGCTCCTTGATAGGGTTTATTCCGAAAGCGAGCGACCATCACCCCGCTCGGACTCGTAGGCATACTCCAGCCGTAGTCGATAGCCCCCAAGTACAGTTCCAAGTGTTTGATCAACCCGTTCTCTTTCATTCTGCTGGCTTTGCTCCACGCGATCGATTACAGGATGGGCATTCGAGGGGATGCCCCTAATATACTCATCCAATACCTCGTCTCGCGCTTTCTCGGAAAGATTTCTTTGGCTCCATATCCAGCAGGAAAGTTAAAGCCGCTGATCGTGTATTCGTACTGCCACGGAACTTGGTCGTGTTCAGCAAATCCATCCCCGGTACGGGATTGCGTTCCCGCGGCTTGGGTGCGCGCTCCGCTTCTCAGCCTTCGTGATCGCCCGGGACTCTTGCAGCCGGCTCTTGACCCAAGTGTAGCTGCGGGTGCCGCGAGTAGATTCCTTACGAAAAAAGGCCGTTTAACTTTTTTATTCTCTGGTTGTTTGGGGAAGCCTGTGGATTTGGAAGGGGCGATAGGTTTTATCCTGCCCTGAACAGGCTATGGATCCAACGTGATTTGGAACCACTCATCCGTAGGTTTAAGACCGCCGTTACAGCATCCTTGCCAGAGCGGGGGATTCTCTAAGCCAACTAAAGCATCCAGTCAAATGCGGTCACTTCACAAACCGCCACTCAATACTTAAGCCGCCGCCCGATTGGCTTGCAAGCGCTGGATGGCGTCGGAGAACTTCCGAACGAAGCTTTCCTTCATATCGGCGGCGATGGGGGCAAGAATGGATCGCATGGCTGCCCCGCTTTCTTCGTCGGGCAATCCGAATAGTTCGAGATAGGCGTCCACATGCTCGATAGCCGCCGCCTCAAGATATTCCTTAATGGTCGAGCTGGTGTCCGTCGGAGCCGTGCCAGTGAAGAACTGCGGGGGCAAGTCGGTATAAAACGGCGGGATTACCAGCAAGACACTATCGACAATTTGCTGGAGTTCGGCCTCGAGTTGGGTGGTGGCGGTGGAATAAATGGTGGGCAACTTCTTCAGATCGGAGCGCAGCCAGGCATGGGACACAATATCGAGGGTATTCCTCAATACCTTATTCCATATATCGTAAACTTGATTTCCATCGGTTATTGCCGGGAATTGTTCCGAGAAGAACGACACGACTTGCTGGTTGCCGGGCGTGGCGCCCGCGGTGGGTAACACATAGACGTTCTTCCAGTTTTTCCGCGCCTGGGTATTGCCATATAACCAGGCGGCCAACGTGGGCGACAAGGCTCCGCCCAGGCTATGCCCGGTAAAGATTAGCGTGGCATCCGGGCTGGCCACAGACGCCAGATAATCCTGCAAATTCGGTCCGCTTTGCCCAACGGAAGCGTAGGGCATACCTAGAATATTCGTGACACCGATGTATGTGCCGAACGAAATCTTGGTACCCGCGGGGGGCGTCGCTATTAGGCCAATCCTTGGTAAAACAAACGTTGAAATCCTCGATCGCCCAATCATAATCCGAAATGGGGTTGGTGGCGGCTATGGCAACGACATAGGTATTCGTGGCCGCGTTATTAAACACCACCATGGCGTTGTCGATCATATTGGCCTTTGGCGAGTGCTGGTAAATATACGGGCCGAGGGCGATCTTCCAATCCCCGAAGAAGATCTTGAACTCCCATGTTCCAAGCTTATCGTTGATTTGATCGGTCAAGTAGGCGATGAGCGCGGCTGGCGAGGAGTTCTTTTGATTGGCGCCGGCGTTGCTCAGCATTGATAGGACGAACGCCGTGGTATGAAGATTTCTAATCTGGGGGATAAGCTCAGACATGATCGTTATGCTCCATAAATGATGGTATTAAATACGCGCCCCTTGCATGTTTCGCTTTTGCGGCTCTGCTATTTCAATTGGATGTGAGCTGGCATTAGCGCGTCGCGATAATACCTAAAGTTGTTCCATCTAAATGTGAGCTCTCACACATTCTGATCAATGACTCGATAAATGCGTTTGTTCGTGCGGCAATGAATGATGTCCGCTTTGCTGGTGCCTTTTATTTGATCTTTCCCGCTACGTCATTTTTTTGGACACGCCCTTTTTCATCGCCTTGGTGAAACATCTTGCGGGGCGGGGTTGGGCGGCCCTTCCCCGATGATGGGACGGGCGCGGAGGCGAAGTTTTTTACGCTTCATTTAACCGCGAACTCCGTTATGGCGGTTCCGGCAGGGGGCAACCGCGACCGTGGCCCGGCCCGGTATTCGGCCGCGGTTGGAAACCGCCCCTGCTTACGTGACTTTGCGGAATTGAATGGAATTGGTTTCAAATGGATGGCACCGAATGTAAACGGGACAACAAGCTAAAAACTGCGTGAGTCCGTTAATAAACACGGACTTTCACGAACGCCCTTTCCTTATAACCATGGAAGCAACCCAAATGAGTGAGACTGCGCATTGGCTGGCGCTGCACTGGTGAGGCCGTGCCAGGCCATTCCGTGCGCTCGTTCACCCTTTTGCGAACGAGGTCACGTTATGGGAATTCGGCTCCTCTACTCTTTTCAATCTCACGCAAAGCCTCGAACGGGGCAAAACCGGCCCGGAAAACTCCTTCGTTTCAGACCACCAGCGCATTGGGATTTTTCCTGGGCTGCGTCACCTGTCATTGGTTTCAACAGCCGAATTGAAACCCGAACTTTACGCTCATCGGTGCCGCGCGGAGTGCGGCTGTCTCGGACTCGGCTACCCTGTCGACCGCATTGACATCCACGTCAAGCCCTCTTACTATCGCCGCCCAATACGCCGCACCAGACGGTTGAATTTCGTGATTTTCACGCTGAGGTAATCACCAAGGCCAAGGAGCGGCTTCATGCGCGGCAGACTCATTGTTACCGGCGTAAACGGCGAAGACGCCTTTTGCGCTTTGCTCGTCAACAAAGGTGCACTAGCCCTAGCCTTTCCGGCAAAGGGTGAAGTTGACTTTTGTGCGTTTTTTCGCGAGCCCTCCTGTAACCTAAAACGGCCTACGAGGATCCATACGATGAGTCAGCCATCCCTTCCCCAATCTTTTAACATGGTTTTTTTCGGCGGCACCGGCGACCTAGTGATGCGCAAACTGTTGCCGGCCATGTATCAGAGTCACAAAAACGGTCAGCTTGGAGACTCCGGCTATCTGTATTGTCTCGGAAGACGCGACTACACACTGGAAGACTACCGCGCGATCGCCGAGGAGAAAGCCAGGCAATTCGTGCCGGCAGCCGATTGGGACGACGACATCTGGGCAACCTTCCGCCGACGTGTGATCTACGAAAAAATCAACGCTGAGAATCCCGACGACTACGCCATCTTAAAATCTCGGCTCGAAAAAACCCCGGCAGAGGTCAATGTTTTCTTTCTCTCCGTAGCCCCCTCGCTGTTCACCACGATCTGCGAGAGCCTCGCACGACAAGGTCTCAACCGGCCGAATGACCGCGTGGTGCTGGAAAAACCCCTGGGACACGATCTCGCTTCCAGCAACGCGATTACCGAGGCGGTCGGCCGTCACTACCAGGAAACACAGGTCTACCGCATCGACCATTACCTAGGTAAAGAATCAGTACAAAACCTGATGGCGCTGCGTTTCGGCAATGCCTTGTTCGAACCCTTATGGAGACGGCAATGGATCACCGACGTGCAGATTACCATTGCCGAGGACGTCGGCATCGGCAGCCGCGCGGGCTTCTACGACGGGACCGGAGCGCTGCGCGATATGGTGCAGAACCACCTGCTGCAATTACTCTGCTTCGTCGCGATGGAACCGCCCTCCAGCCTCGACTCCGACGCGATCCGGAACGAAAAGCTCAAGGTCTTGGAATCGCTGGTACCGTTTACGCCCGAGACTGTCCGCATGAATACCGTACGTGGACAGTATCGTGCTGGAGTCTGCGGCGGCCAGAAGGTGCGCGGCTATCTCGAAGAAGATGGCGTTCCCATGGGCAGCAAGACCGAAACCTTCGTCGCCATCAAAGCGGAAATCGCCAATTGGCGTTGGGCCGGGGTGCCGTTTTACCTGTTCACCGGCAAGCGCCTACCGCGACGCCTCGCCGACATCGTGATCCATTTCCACGACGTACCCCACCACATCTTTCCGCTGCCCAGCAATGGCTCGCGCGCCCCGGCAAAGCTGGTCATCCGCCTGCAACCGGACGAATCGATCCGGCTCTACCTCAATGCCAAACAGCCAGGCCATTCGATGCAGCTACGGCCGGTCTCCCTCGACCTCGATTTCACGAGCAAATTCACCGAGCGCCGCGAAGAAGCCTACGAGCGTCTCCTGCTCGACATCATCCGAGGCAACCAGGCGCTGTTCGTGCGCCAGGACGAATTGGAGATGGCCTGGCGCTGGGTCGAACCGATTCTCAACACCTGGGCCGCAGATCCAAACGGTCCGGAGCCGTACAAAGCCGGAACCTGGGGCCCCACTGCCTCTGCCGAACTGCTGTCGCGCAATGGCCATCGTTGGCACGAGGATGATTGAATCCTAAAAACGGAAAGGCCGTGGGACTAATTTCCCGCGCCTGGCAGCGGTTGGCCGAACGCCACGACGATATGGCGCCGGTTCGTAAGGCTGACAGACTTGAACCCGCGACGCCACTCAGCCGAATGGCCGAGCGTCGATGCTTTTTAAACGTTAAACGCGGGCGGTTTCCGGAGGCGCACCGAGGAAATCGCCCGCTCTTGCCTCACCCTGCCCGAACCGGCCGCCTCCTATTTTCTTCCACCTTCGCTTCGCGCTCCGTCACACAATCCGGAGATTTCTCCTCCGTCTCAAACCGCTCGAACTACTACTCGTCGGTGACCAGCTTCGACGCGCCGTAAACCGGTGGGAGACGTGCATACCAGGTCACGATGTCAGCCGCTTCTTACAAGATTTTCCGTTTTTTGCTGACTTGATCTCAACGCGCTTTGAGCGTTTTCTAGCGTGGCAGTTCGCTCGCGTTTTCAGGCCGGTTCTCGGTTGCGATTCCGGATTCGTCATTCAACGACTGCTTCCAATGACACTAGGATTTGGCCGATCAACGGCTGCTGTCGGACAACCACAAACACAAGGAGATGTTGCATGAACAAGAAGACAGTCACGCTTTACAGCCTGAGCCTCTGGCTGACGTTAGGCTCGAGCATTACGCACGCCCTGACGCCATCTGAACGGTTAGGCAAATCCATATTTTTCGATAAGAACTTGTCCGTCAACGGCAATCAGTCCTGTGCCGCCTGCCATACTTTAGAAGCGGGTTGGACCGGACCGGATTCGGCGATCAACGCAGCGGGAGCGGTTTACGAAGGTTCCGTCAAGGGCCGATTCGGCAACCGCAAACCGCCGAGTTCGGCCTATGCGACATTCAGCCCGACATTGCATTATGTGATCGAGAATGACGATCCCTTATTCATCGGCGGCAACTTCTGGGACGGTCGAGCGACCGGCGAAAAACTCGGCAATCCGGCTGCCGACCAGGCGCAAGGTCCCTTCCTCAATCCCGTGGAACAGGCGCTATCAGGGCCGGCCGAGGTCGTTTCGAAAGTATGTACCAGCTCGTATGCAGACCTTTTCAAACAGGTCTGGGGAGCGGACGCCTGCAATCCGGATAAGGTGGACCGCGCCTACGAGTATATCGCACGCTCGATCGCGGACTTTGAAGCTTCCACCGAATCGAACGCCTTCACCTCAAAGTACGACTATTACCTCAAAGGCAAAGCCAAGTTGACACCCAAGGAAAAGAAAGGGCTCAAACTGTTCAAGGGCAAAGCCAAGTGCGCGAACTGCCATCCGGCGGACCCCGGCCCCACCGGCCAGCCGCCGCTGTTCACCGACTTCACCTATGACAACATCGGCATACCCCGCAATCCGGACAATCCTTTCTACACCCAGACCGAATTCAACCCTGAGGGCATGAACTGGACCGACGGAGGTTTGGGAGCATTTTTAGCAACGCGTTCCGATTATCAGCCGTTTGCGTCCGACAACCTGGGCAAACAAAAGGTGCCGACCCTGCGTAACGTCGACAAGCGCCCTTATGCCAAATTTATTAAAGCCTATGGGCATAACGGCTATTTCAAAACCCTGAAGGGCATCGTCCATTTCTACAACACTCGGGATGTCAAACCGACCTGTGCCGACCCGTTCACGACCGAAGCAGACGCACTGGCCCAGAACTGTTGGCCGGCTCCCGAAGTCCCCGCGAACGTGAACACCCAGGAAGTGGGTAATCTTCATCTGACGAAGGCTGAAGAGGATGCGATCGTCGCGTTCTTGAAAACATTATCGGACGGATATCGACCTTACCCCTGGAAACCGCGTCGGACCGCATACGACGCGTCCCGACACTCAGATCTCGGATCAAAAAGAAGAAAATGAGAAACCTCCTTGCGGTCACCGTCGGAATCGTCGGAAGTCTCGCTCTCCTGAGCTCGTTTGCCATCGTCCACAGTGCCGGCGCGGTAAACACGATCGAAGGCTGTATCGGCTTTCTCCCAGCCGGCAAGTCCTATACCTTCAGCATTACGGGCAGAGTGGACACGACCGGCGCAACTCCGAAAATGGCCGGATCCTTCACACTTTCGGCCCTTCCACTTCCGACCGAAGACGGCGAATTGCCGGGAGAGGCGAAAGAATTTGCCTCCTGCGTCAACGCCCTGATCCGCTGACGACCAAGGACCAAACGGTTCGATCCGATGGGCGGATCTCCGGCGTCCGTCACGATCTTAAACGACGACCGCTGCGAGACATGGAGCGAGTGAGCGAGTCGAGCGGCCCCCGGAAGCCCGAGCGCCGGGTGTGAGACCGAAGGTCGACGCGATAGCGGCGGTCGAAGGTCTTACACAAGGCATCGCGACCGGGCGTCGAGTCATCTGCGAGCGGTGTCCGGACCCCTTGTTGGGTCCGGACCAGACGAGCGGGGGCGGCCGGGGAGCCGAAGGCAATCACTCGTCGGACGTGCTCCAATGTGCTGCAGCCGGATTGCCCAGCCTAAGCGCAGCCGAAGGGACTGTCCTAAGCCGAGTCGAAGGTCAGGTCTTGAGCTCCGTCGAAAGGCCTGTTCTCAAGTCCATAGAATCGCCTGGCCTGAAATCCGTAGTAGGACAGGTCTGCACGCATGCCCCCGAAGGGTGCCGGGCAGGACCATTCGGCACAAACCGGTTCACAGGGGTTGCGAACGCTCGAAACCATTCTTGCCCACTGGATCCCAGGCATTCCAATCCCTAACGATGTCTTCGGGAGCACCGAAGCCACCCTTCCAATCGCAAACGGTGTCTTCGGGAGCGCCGAAGCCACCCTTCCAATCGCAAACGGTCATCCGGGGAGCACCCAAATGCTCCTTCCAATTACGAATGATATCGTCGGGACCGCTGAAGCCATCCTTCCCTACCAGGATGGCGAAATGGCTTTCATCCGACGGCGGTTAAGCCCTTTTGAGGAGCCAGCCGCCGAAGCCACTGACTCTGCCGAAAGATCGTTACTCAAGGGCTACTTAGCGGCGGATCTTGGGAACGGCTTGGGCAACGAGCGTTTCCGCCTTCGACGACGGCCCGAGCGGAACGCAAGCGAGTTGTGCCGTGCGTCGCCGAAGCGCGAACCGCCTCGGAAAGAATTGACAGTGGTTGACGATGAGTCTGCGAATAACAAAAGCAGTCGAATCGGCCGCATCGTCAGATTTTTTTACATAGCCATCGCCCTAATGCAATATATCCTTTCAAAATCAAAGTCATATAATTTTGGCTCGATTTATGCTTCTATCCGAACACCGCTCGAGCGAATGTCACATCGATAATACATATGTCTTTCGCATTCGAGCCGTTCCCTCGTTGACACTCTTCAGGAAACGATTATGTACAAATGCATTTCGGGCATTTCGCTTCAGAGCATTTTTTTACAGGGTGTTTGGCGGCAATTCCTTTCCTTGATTATGGGAATCGTCTTTTTCTCCGTCTCCGGTATCGGTCACACTCCGGTCATCGACGACAGTAATTCATCCCGTGTGGTTAACGTCGAAGTCTCACCCCGTTACCTGAAAGGAGAGTTGATAGATCTCGACATCGTCCCCTTAGAAGTTTCGTCAGGTACCGCGCCTACTCTGTACGCCGATACAATTTCCGATCTTTCGCTTAACCTAGTACTAGACAGCATATTGGGCTCTGTGGGCGGTATTGGAGCCTCTGCTAGCGTATCCAGGGACTACGGCGCATTGGAAGCTACGGGTGAGACCAAATTGGCGGGGTTGGAGCTATCGATAGCCGGCAAACCCTTTGTTTACATCGACATTCCGAGGACGCCTAACTATATCGTGGGAACGCCCATGTCCAATTTGCCCGGGTTCAGTCTGATTCCCAATAAACAGATTCGAACTCGGAACGACATCATCCCCCACAACCAAGAAAAGATCGAAGAAGAATCCGATCAAGCCGCTACCCCAGTAGCCCGCGATGACACCGATTATTTCGACGAAGCCCTTAACGAAGCAGAGCCCGACCAAACCGATCCCCTGGCAGCCCGCGATTACTCCGATTATTTCGACGAAGTCCTCAGCGAAGCAGAGCCCAACCGAACCCCAGCCCCGGCCACGGCCACCATCCCCGAACCCGGGACTCTCGCACTGTTGGGTGCAGGTTTCGCCATCCTGAGCTGGAAATCCCGTCGCAAGACAGCCGCCTTCCTCGCCTGAAACGGCGCCTTGTGAAGCGAAGGGCTGATCGCCAGGATCAGCCCTTCGATCACCCCCGATACTGCCCCGGAAGAACCACCGTGATATTCCACCCAGCGCGGCTTTTGCCACTTTTCGGACCTCCCCTTCGGTCGTCCGCGGCAGTCTCCAAATTTGGTGGACAACGAAACAAGCTTCGATGCGTCGGCGTTACGGGAGCAAGTCTTCCACTCTGCGGGTTGCCGCTTCACACTCTGGAACCGCATCGACCAGTTGCATCTTGGCCCGGAAATTGGTGTCCAACCCGGCCATGGATTGCGAAACGAATTCGTTTAGCGATGCGCAGGCCTCAAGCATATGGGCCTCCTCCTTCGCGAGTTCGTCCGACTCTTCGTTGTCGCCCATGGCCGAACGCTCGATAAGCTCATTAACGATCTGGTTGTGATAACGAAAAACCTGTTCCACATATTCCGCGAACTCGTGCTGGCTCATCGTTCGTGTGTCACCCGCTGGCGTGTGTACCGTAATCAGAGAACACGCCATGAGGGGCAGGCCGTAAAGAGTGGCCACAACAGGGCCAATCGACCGAGCAGGCCTATCACCCCTAGATTTTCGATTCATATCGTCTCCTGAGACAGGATGGTCAATTTGCAGCGCCAGAAGCCTATTCGCTCGAGAACCCCTTCGACCGAGTCTGTCAAGGGACAAGAGGTATCGGTGAGATTCCCGTGTTCAGAACTTTCCGTTGCGTTTTCTGTTTTCGTTCTCTAGGCTCCCCCGAGCAAGCACGTTGACTAGACGTCTCCCGTTGCGTCCTGCGCTCGGTCGCGGCAATTTTGTAAACGTTCTGCCCTCGGACGATCGTCTTCGAGGGTACACTAGCGTCGGCCCCTGGCTCGAAACCGACTCGACACTCTGGGAAAAGTGAATTCTAAATCCATTTCAGGTCCGCCGTGAGATACCCAAAGGCTAACACGCCGCGCGGGCTTTTAGATGCTTCTCACGGTGCCGCAAGTGTTCTTGCCGCGATCCCCCGTCTCTCGCACTGGCGGGAACAACGCCCTGCCTTGCCGATGTATCTCCAACCGAACCGACCGTGGCACGAAGACGATAACGGCGACGTCTCGATGTCACCCCCGATGAATCGGCAAAATCGCCCGCATCCTTCCTCGGAAATAGCCGAATGTCAGACCCACGCGACACGTGTTCGTAGAACTCCTTAGCAACTCAACAAAACGTCCTACCTACTAATATTTAGGTGATGCATTTTCGCACCAGTGCGGTTCAAAGGAGGAACCACATGCGCAGCACGATGCTCATCGGTCTCCTGGTGTCATTGCATGGCATCGATGCCGCGATTGCCGCGGGCACGGTCTTGCATACCCAAGCCGGGATTGCCGGAAAGGATGAAAAAGGGCGCGTGTTCACGAAGGAACAGCACATCAAGGAAGCCTGGAAACATGCCGAGGCCGCGGCCCTCGCCGGCGAAAAAGGCGACGCCAAGAGCGCCAGCGAACACGCGAAGCTCGCCAAGACTTATGTGGAAGCCGCTTTGACGCAATCCACATTTGACGAGCATCTGAACGCGGCGCTGAAAAGTCTGGACAGCGCCATCGAGCATGGCGACTCCGGTGAAGCCGAGCCCGCGCGACAGGCGGCTCAGGAAACCATCGAACATCTCCGAGCAGCCAAATAAATAGCGCGGAAGCTTTCGGAATGCCCTGAACATTACTTCGCCGAGGAAGCGAACCGAAAGCTCGTGGGCGCAACTCCGCGATTGGCCCGCTTCCGCGGCTATGACCAATGAGGGAGAAATCCATGAAGACGCCGACTCAAGAAGGAAAAAAACGCTATCGGCCGGATGGCATTTACAAAGGCCCTTTCACGCATGACCAGAGTTTCTGGGAAGCATGCACGTGCAGACCGGACTGTCCGGACCCCTGCATAGGGCAATGTGGCTGCAAAGCGTGCGCCACTGCGTACGAGGACTCACTGTACTTCGAGGGCGTCAATTCAACCAAGTTTTGATCTGAGATTTGGCCCGGGCCGCGCTGTCCTTATGGCAAGCCGCCGAGCGATCAAGAGCCGATCCCGGTAGCCCCCAAAGCTGTTCGATATTCCTTGGACCAGACGTCCTACCGGGTGAGGCTACAAGGGGCTGTAAGCATTCGGGAAGAATCGAAAATGACAGTCATGCAGCCGTACGAAACCGACCGAGTCCGGCGCAAGATCGACCGGGAGCAATACAGTCTGAAGGCGCTCCGCGGCGACGTCGAACCAATTTGCCGGCATTCATCCGACCCGTGGCCCCAGTACGGTGTCGCGAGCGATCGAGGTGTGAAAGCCGGCCTCTGCCGTTTCCGAACGGGAGGCTGCCATGTCCAAGAGAACGATTTCCATTTTGGCGGGTCTGTTGATCGGTGGTTCCATCGGTCAAGCCTCCGCAGATCCCAAGGCGGAGTGGGAATATCCCGCGATTCGGGGTTACGGCAAAGTCCGGCCGTATCCGGATGCCGCTGCCCGTCCCTCACCGGATCGGACTTACAAGGTGTTGTTCGATATCTCCAAAGGCGCCGAAACGCCCGAGAAACCGAACTCAGGCCTAGACCACGTGGCCCGGCTGATCAATACCTTTGCCTTGGCGGGGGTTCCGACGGAACGTTTGAAGCTGGTTCTGGTAGTGCACGGCTCGGCAACACCGGCGGTGTTGAAGGACGAGCGCTATCGCAATCGCTTCGGTAACGGGAATCCCAATACGGAGTTGATTGAGGCTTTGAAGAAGGCTGGCGTCACCTTGTACGTCTGTGGCCAGGCCCTGGCCGAGAAGGAGTTCGAGCCGGGCGACGTCAATCCGGAAGTTACCGTGGCGCTCTCGGCCCTGACCGTACTCCCCCTCTATCAGATGGAGGGCTACGCCCTGATTCCGGATTGAGTCGTTTGTCCTTCTTACCCATGGAGTTGCCGACGTGTGCAAGCACTTCTGGCCGGCCGTTACGATCGTTTTTTTCGCGGCGTCATCCACGAGCGCCGAAAACTCGGCCCCGACGCCGTCCTCCGTTTTTCCGCCCTGGCGAGGAGAAACGCCTCCTGCAGCCGATACGGGCGTCCCGTTCACCGTCCCGGAAGTCAACAATATGCCGGATTTTCACGGCAACCCGACCACCGCCGAGTTTGTCGTGTTCGCCGGCGGCAATTACTTTTTCGTGCTGAAGGAACTGGTCGAAGCTTTCCAGCGGCAAAAGCCCGAACTCCGCGGCCGAATCTTTTTCGAGACGATTCCGCCGGGGATCATCGAACGGCAACTCGAGAACCGCAACACCATCACCGTCGGCAACCTGACCTTGTCGATCCAGCCCGACGTGGTGCAGGCCGGAGAGCAAAGAATCGCCGCCTTGATCGAAAAAGGCGTGTTGCAGGGCCCGCCGCTGCGTTTCGTCAAGAACAGCCTCGCCATCATGGTGAAAAAAGGCAATCCCAAGAACATCCGGTCGCTGGAAGATCTCGCTCGGCCGGGCGTGCGGCTCGCCAACCCGAACCCGGAGACCGAGGGTATCACCCGTCAGATCCGGGCCGCTCTCGAACAAGCGGGCGGCCAGGAACTGGTCCGTGAGGTCTATGAAACCAAGGTGAAAACCGGAGAGGCATTTTTGACCGAAATCCATCATCGCCAGACACCCCTCTGGATCATGCAGGGCAAAGTCGACGCCGGGCTGACCTGGATCAGCGAACCGCGATACCAGATGATGATCGGACATCCCATCGACTTCGTTCCGATTGCGCCGGAAGATGAACATGAGGACATACAGGCGGCAGCCATCGCCACGAACGCCCGAAACCCCGGCGCGGCGCGGGATTGGCTGGCGTTTCTGCGCTCCGACGAGGCCAAATCCGCTTTGGAAAAATTCGGCATGACGAGACTGCACTGAGGGCCTATTAACCCGACCTATAAATTTCGGTCGGGTTAATCCGGGGTAGGGATGCGCCGGCGCGGCAACAAGCCGCGTGAGCCCAGGCCGGGCGTGTACCGGCCTGGGCGGCGCCCGTAAATACCAAGAGGGTATTTACGGGCCTGATTAATAAGCAATAAACCGGACGTTGTCCGTCGGCGGGTCGTTTCAACGGATACACGAAACGATTTACAATGCCGGAAAGCCCAGCTCGCCACGGGTGGGCAGCAAAACCACAGGAAGTCGAAACCATGGCCGAGCACCCCCATTATCTACTCAGGAGCGAATTTCCCCGACTCTTGTCTGCATTAGCCTCCGCCGGTTATCGATGTGTCGGCCCGCGCATCAGGGACGGCGCCATTGTTTACGAACCGATTTCCGGCGTCGATGAGTTACCGAAGGGCGTTCACGACCGGCAAGCGCCGGGCCAATACGGGCTGGAACAAACTGACGAGCCGCGCTTCTTTGCCTGGGCCAATGGGCCGCAAGCCTTGCGGCCGCTGACCTTCGCCGGCCGCGACAAGCTCTGGAGCGCGGAGCGCAAACCTGATGGGTCGATCGACTTCAAGAGCGGCCCGCCCGAAGCGGAACCGGTGGCCGTGATCGGCGCCAGAGCCTGCGATTTGGCCGCCCTTTACATTTACGATCGCCACTTCATGCAGAGCGCATATCCGGACCCTTGGTACACGGCGCGGCGGCAAAAGCTGTTTCTGGTCGCGGTCCATTGCACCCATCCCTCCCTCAATTGCTTTTGCGCTTCCACCGGCGACGGACCGCGGGCGACCTATGGCTACGATTTGGCGCTTTCCGAATTGGACGAAGGCTTTTTGATCGAGGCACGCAGTGAAAAAGGTGAGCGGATTCTCGCTACGCTGCCGGTCCGGGAAGCAAGCGCCGAACAAATCGAAACCGCCGATCGGGAGATCGAAGACGCCGGCCGGCGACAGGTCAAGGGCGTCCCATCACGCAATCTCAAGGACGTGCTGTTTGCCCGGCTCGACCATCCCCGCTGGAACGAGGTCGCGCAGCGCTGCCTGTCCTGCACCAATTGCACCTTGGTCTGCCCGACTTGCTTTTGCCATAGCGAGAACGACGTAACTAGCCTCGACGGAACCCGAAGCGAACACTATCGGGAATGGGATTCCTGCTTCACCCAGAGACACAGCTACATCCACGGGATCACCATCCGTCCCGACACCCGTACCCGCTACCGGCAATGGCTCACCCACAAAGTCGGCAGCTGGCACGACCAGTTCGGACGCTCCGGCTGCGTGGGCTGCGGGCGCTGCATCACTTGGTGTCCGGTCGGAATCGACATTACCGAAGAACTCGCCGCTATCTGCCGTTGATCGAGGCACGCATGCAAAACCCGTATCTACCGCGTGAAGCCGAAATCGTCGAACGCCTTCAGGAAGCGCCGACCATCTTCACCCTCAAGCTGCGTTTCGCCGATCCGGCGGCCCACCATGGGTACTCGTTCGTGCCGGGCCAGTTCAACATGATCTACCTGTATGGCATCGGCGAAGTGGCGATTTCCATCGCCTCCGATCCGGATGAGATTGAAACCCTGGACCATACGATCAGGGCCGTAGGCCGCGTGACCCGGGCGCTGAGCCGGCTCAAGCCGGGCGAGCGGATCGGCGTGCGCGGTCCCTATGGGCGCGGCTGGCCTTTGCTCCAGGCGCAGGGAAAGGATGTCGCGCTCATTACCGGAGGACTCGGCTGCGCGCCCCTGGTTTCGGTGATCCGCTATATCGCGAAGAGGCGCGAGCGGTTCCGACGGCTCTTGATTATGCAGGGGGTCAAGCGGTCCGACGACCTCATCTGGCAAGAGCAATACCAGCGCTGGCGGCAACTGCCCGACACGCAGGTATTGCTCGCCGCGGAAGTGGCCGAGCCCGGTTGGAGCTGGCACCAGGGCTTAGTGACCGCGCTCTTCGACCGGACCGAGATCGATCCCAGCCAAACCATCGTCTTCCTGTGCGGCCCTGAACCCATGATGCGCGCTTCCATCTACGAACTTAGCCAGCGTGGCGTGGCCGACGAGGACATCTGGCTCAGCATGGAACGCAATATGCACTGCGGCATCGGCCATTGCGGACACTGTATGATCGGCGCGCCCTTCGTGTGCCGCAACGGCCCGGTGTTTCCCTATCCCGAATTGAAAGCCCTGCTGGGCAAGAAAGGGTTCTGACATGGACAGAAAGCTTCGCGTCGCCGTTCACAAATTCTCGTCCTGCGATGGCTGTCAGTTGGCTTTTCTCAATGCCGGCGAGCAGTTGGTGGAGCTATTCGAGCTGGTGGACGTGGTGCATTTTGCCGAGGCCGGCATCGTCGACCCCGATGCCCCGGCCGATCTCGCCTTCATCGAAGGTAGCATTTCCACCCACGAAGAGCGGGAGCGCATCCGCCGGGTCCGCGAAAACACCCGCTTTCTCGTGCCCATCGGCGCCTGCGCCACCTCGGGCTGCCTGCAGGCGCTTCGCAACCAGGCCGACGCCGCCCGCTGGTTCGCCGACGTCTATGCCGACCCATCGAAAGTTGACCACCTGGACACCGCGACACCCATCTCAGCCAACGTGCCGGTAGACCTCGAACTCTGGGGTTGCCCGGTGAACACCCGGCAGGTCATGGCGACGGTGAGTTCGCTGCTACTCGGCGCTCCACCACGGGAGGATAAGGAAAAGCTCTGCATGGAATGCAAACGGAAAAACATCGTTTGCGTGATGGTGACCCAGGGGCAGCACTGCATGGGACCGGTCACCCGCACTGGCTGCGGCGTGCTGTGCCCCGGCATTGGCCGCGATTGCTACGGTTGCTACGGGCCGGCGGAAAACATCAACGGCGACGCCTGGGGCCGCTGGTTCGAGCGGAGGGGCATGCCCACGGATCGCATCGCCCGCCGCTTTCGCTACATCCATAGCGAGGCTGAAGCTTTCCGCGAAGCCGGCAAGCACTGGCAGGAGAAATCATGAACGAGGTCCGGGAAATCAAAATCGACGTGCCCGTCCTGGCTCGGGTCGAGGGCGAAGGCGCCCTGGATCTCCACATCCGGAACGGCCGCATCGAACACCTGAAGTTCAGCATCGGCGAGCCGCCGCGACTGTTCGAGAAATTCCTGGAGGGCCGCGAAGCCTTCGAGGTGCCCGACATGGTAGCACGCATCTGCGGCATCTGCCCGGTAGCCTACCAGATGAGTGCAGTACAGGCTTTGGAAAGCCTGTTCGGCTGGCGCCCCACGCCCTGGATCGAGGCCATGCGCCGGGCCCAGTACTGCGGCGAATGGATTCAAAGCCATAGCCTGCACATACACCTCCTGGCAGCGCCGGATTATTTCGGCTATTCCAGCGCCCCGGAGATGGCAAAGGATTATCCGGACGAGGTGCGCCGTGGGCTGCGCCTGCAAAGTCTCGGCAACGAGCTGATCCGGCTGTTCGGCGCGCGCTCGGTGCATCCGGTGGGCGTGCGGGTCGGCGGGTTCCATTCTGCACCGCCGAAAGACCGAGTAGCGAGGCTGGTAGACCGGCTGCACGCCGCCCTGCCGGATGCGGAAAACCTGGTCGCCTGGGCCGCGAGCATCGACATGCCCAAGGATCAACAGGATTTCGTCAGCGTAGCGCTCAGGCATCCCTCCGAATACCCGCTCTATTCCGGCCGCATCGTTTCGGATACAGGGCTCGACATTCCGGCCGACCGGTACGAGGATTATTTCGAAGAGCACCAGGAAGTCCATTCCACCGCCCTGTACTCCCTGCTCGAAGGGCGGCCTTACCTGGTCGGACCACTGGCGCGGCTCAACTTGAATTGGGACCGGCTGCCGGAACCGGTGCGCTCCACCCTGGCGAAGACCGGCATCGCTTTCCCTTCCCGCAACATGTTTCACAGCATGCTGGCGCGCGCGGTCGAGATTCACCTCGCCGTGGTCGAAGCCATACGACTGCTGGAAAACTATGAGCCCGACGTCCCCTTCGTTTCCGGCGAATACCGCGCCGGCAGCGGGTTCGGCGGCACCGAGGCGCCGCGCGGACTGCTCTGGCATCGCTACGATGTGGACGAGAACGGCAAGATTCTCAAGGCCCGCATCGTCCCACCCACCAGCCAGAACCAGGCCCGCATCGCCGAGGACCTGCACCGCTCGATCGAAGCCTTCGGACTCGATCGCAGCGACGAGGAATTACGGCTGCACGGGGAAAAGGTCATCCGCAACTACGACCCGTGTATTTCCTGCGCCACGCATTTCCTGAAGCTGAGGGTGTTCCGAGAATGACGCCGATCCGCATCCAGGGACTCGGTTCTCCGCTCGGCGACGACCGAGTCGGCTGGATCGCGGTGGAAAACCTGGTGCAATCGGATGGCTTCCGCGCGTTACCCGAGGGATTCGCGTCGGCCGAAATCCCCGACCCGGTGGGCAATAACCTGCTCGACGCCATGCGCGACGCGAGTCTCGTGATCCTGATCGATGCCGCGCAGTCCGGAACGCCGGCGGGCACGATCCACCGCTTGGACGCAGAGAATTTCGAAAACGGAGCTGCGCCCTATTCCAGCTATGGCTTCGGACTTTCCGCCACCCTGGCCCTAGGTCGGGCTCTGACCGAATTGCCTCCGAACGCCATCCTCTTCCTGATCGAAATTCCGGCCACGGCTGAATTCGGACGGGCCAGCATCCCGAGCGCGCCTGTGACCGGGGCGATACCAGGCGTGATCGCGGCCGTCCTGGCCGATATCAGACGGTGGGCGGATTCCTGATGTACGGCTCTATCATTACCGGACCGCAATCCCTGCCGGCCTAAGCGCCCTTGGGACGATGTCGAATGAACATACTCCGTTTTGATGCCCTTGCGGCGGGATGGAATGCCGTTCTTTTCGCGATGGCCGGAGCGGTAGTCTGGTATGCCGGCATCCAGCTGGCACGCTATGCCAAACTGATCTCTGATCGGCTGAAGGGCCAGCAGGCGCTGATCGGCACGCTACTGCTGGGAGGCGTTGCTTCGCTGCCTGAGACGGCCACGTCCGTTTCCGCCTCCCTCATCGGCAACGCTCCGCTGGCGATCAATATGCTGCTCGGCGGCATTGCGGTCACGATGGCGATGATCGCCATTGTGGATGCGATCAAGGGCTGGGAACCTCTGTCCGTCGATGTGGTCCACCCCATCATTTTGCTGCAAGGAGCGTTGGTGGTGCTCATTCTTACCGTGGCCGCCGCGGGTATGGTTGCCGGCGATCGCCCAGTCCTGAACACCGGCATCGGCGGTTGGACCAGCGCACTTGTGCTGCTTTACCTGTTTTTCATATGGCTCATCAAGCACTATGAGCGGAGCACACCCTGGATACCCAGACAGGCCTCGCGATCCCCTCCAGCCGCACTCGAACCGGCCGCTATCGAACGTACAGAATCGAAACAACCGGTTCGGGCATCCTTGGGAGCATTGATCCTGCGAATTCTGGTTGCCAGCACGGCAATCCTGATGGCCGGATATGTTCTGGCCCGGACCAGCGACGCGCTGTCCGAGCAGACCGGATTGGGCGCGAGCTTTGTCGGAATGGTCTTGGGAGGCATCTCGACGTCGTTGCCGGAGCTGAGCACCACGCTTGCGGCGGTTCGCTTGAAGCAGTACGAGATGGCCTTCGCCGAGGCCTTCGGCACGAATCTGTTTTCGGTCATGCTCCTATTTTTCGCGGATGCCGCGTATTCAAAACAGCCTATCCTCAATGAGGCGGGCCGATTCTCGATTCTCGCCATCCTTCTCGGCATTGCCGTGACAACCGTCTACCTGGCCGGGCTGATCATGCGGAGGAACTACGTCGTCTTCAAAATGGGGATCGATTCTCTCATCGTGCTTTTGCTCTACCTCGGTGGGCTGATCGTCCTCTTTCATCTCCGCTAGTTTCACGGGACTTGCAACGGGTAATTCGCCGCCTTCCACGCGTTTTTGCTGCCAGGCTCTCAAGGCGATATTCAATGCGCCGCGGCATGGCCTCTGCAAAAGACTTCGATTTGGCCGACATATCGAGAACGGTTACGCCCATGGTTCTGGCTCTCGGGGTATGAACGTTCCTCGGAGAGGGTGAATAACTGTCGCGTCTCGTGTGATTATTTACCGAGAAGGAGTTATGCTCTGTTCGAAGCCCGGAGCCTTCTCCAGGAGATATTCGGTTCGTCCAAGTGAGGTTTCTCTCCATGCCGATTCGTCTTCATAAGAACGCCCGTACCACCCCGGCCGTTCGGCAGGCCATTCAAGCGTCCACGTTGAGCGAGCGCGCCTTGGCCCAAAAGCATGGCATTAGCCGAACGACCGTCCGCAAGTGGAAACACCGCTCCTCGGTCGAAGATGCCTCACACCGGCCCCACACCCTCAGAACCACGCTCACGCCCGCCCAGGAAGCCATCGTGGTCTACCTCCGCCAAGCTCTGCTCCTCCCCTTGGATGATCTCCTGGCCGTGACCCGGGAATTTCTCAATCCCGCCGTGTCCCGTTCCGGGCTAGACCGCTGCCTGCGCCGCCACGGGGTGGCGTCCCTCAAGACCCTGCTTCCGCCTACAGAGAAGGCGAAGGTCAAACCCTTCAAGGCCTATGAGCCCGGCTTCCTTCACCTGGATGTTAAGTACTTGCCCGCCATCGACGGCGAACCCCGCCGATACCTGTTCGTCGCCATCGACCGCGCCACCCGCTGGGTCTATGTCGCCCTCAAGCCCAACCGCACCGCCTTAAGCGCAAAGGACTTCCTCAAAGCGGTGATTCAGGCCGCGCCTTTCCGCATCCAGAAATGCCTGACCGACAACGGCTCGGAGTTTACCGACCGTTTCCTGACCCGAACTCGGCAGCCCTCGGGGACGCATGAGTTTGACCGCCTCTGTACTGAACAAGGCATCGAACATCGCCTGATTCCGCCGGGCCGGCCCCAAACGAATGGCCTGGTGGAACGCTTCAATGGCCGCATCGAGGAGGTGTTGCAAACCCATCACTTCGATTCAACCGCCGATCTGGACACCACCCTGCACCGCTATGTCGAGCTGTACAATCATCACATTCCCCAAAAGGCCTTACGCCATCTCACCCCGATCCAGGCTCTCAAAAACTGGCAACTGTCCCATCCTCATCTTTTTCGAAAGAAGGTTTACGATCTTGCGGGACTTGATAAATAACCTGCTCATCGACCGTCAGAACGAACTGGAGATCTGAGACAGACGGCTCAGCCGGTAGCTGAACAGCGTGTTTGCTGACGTTTGACGTTTGCCCTCAGCACCTATGCATAGCACTTCCGTCTCAGGAAACTCCGATGTCCGATTTTTCCAGCCTACCTCAAACTTTCACCGACGTTGTGAACGGGATGGATATCCTGTCCAGCGGCGGAGTCAAAAAGAAAACCGTGTTGCGAAAACCGGATATTATCGAATATTTCTCTGGTCTGAATTAAGCGAGGAAGCTCTGAATTTCATACCGTCGTAGGGCCATAATACTGAGTTCAATAAATTCATCCCACTACTGAATGGATTTACTTAAGTAACATCCAGAAGCCATTTTATTGAGTGAGAAGGAATTAAATGAATAAATTACATTTAACCCGGCGGCTTATACCTTTCGCCTTACTTACTCAGTTCAGCGCTGAAATTTTGGGCGATACTGCGCCAAACCTGGACAAAGATTGTACCGATCCATCGAACTTTGCCGATCCCGCGTGTAGTCTTTGGCTCAGTGTTGAGGACTGCAAAGATGTTCAACCGGGTGACTCCTGTCCGCATCATCCACCCTATATTAAACATATCGGAGAGATATCGGCCCACTCTTATCACACTGTGTTCAACGCAATATACGACAGTTGCGATACCTCGAAAGGACCCGGTCACTGGCTAGTTGTGCCGAACTATCCTGTTATCGGTGTAGAGGATCATGCTCACCGAGACCCAAGATCTTGGAAATTGGCGTGGGATCTGGCTAAGGATGAAAACATTCCCACTGAGGATATTGCGCTTGCGATTAATCCATTGCCGAAGCGGAGCAAACATCAACTGCATATTCATGTCGGTAAGCTCATGGACGATATGAAAAGCGCGATCAATAATAATCAGATCGTTCCTCATGATGGACATTGGCATCAAGTTAAGCTCGGCAATATAACCTATTATGCGATTTTCGATGACGGTCAATTTACCGACCCGTTCACGATGGTTAGTAAAAAAGTTGGTGAGGAAAATATGGCATGTAACGGTATAATTATCGCGGGAGCAAAAACTGGATTTTATGTTTTACATACTGGCGGTACTTATGATAGCGGGAGTAATTCTTGCACCTATAGCGTGTTTGTTGAGGGACAGCTGAACTACTCATGCCCTCCTTGATAAACCAGCGTTATCGTGACAGCCGGATCGAAACGACGGGTTCTGCTCCGCAAAAAGATCATAAGGTCATCCGCAACTGCGATCCGTGCATTTCCTGCGCCACGCATTTCCTGAGACTGAGGGTGTTCCGAGAATGACGCCGATCCGCGTCCTGGGACTCGGTTCCCCATTCGGCGACGACCGGGTCGGCTGGATTACGGTGGAAAACCTGATGCGATCGGACGGCTTCCGCGCATTGCCGGAAGGATTCGCGTCGGCGGAAATCTGTGATCCGGTCGGCAATAATCTGCTCGACGCCATGCGCGGCGCGCGTCTCGCGATCCTGATCGACGCCGTACGGTCCGGAGCGGCGGCAGGTACAATCATGCGCCTGAACGCGCAGAATCTCGAAGATGGCACTGAGCCCTGTTCCAGCCACGGTTTCGGACTGTCCGCAACCCTGGCTCTGGGTCGGGCCTTGAACGATCTGCCGCAAGACGTCGTGCTGTTTCTCGTCGAAGTTCCGGCCGATGCGGGGTTCGGACCGGCCGAAAACTTGAGCGAGCCGGTGGCGATGGCGATTCCCGACTTGACGGCCGCCGTGCTGAATGAAATTGCGGAGTGGACCGCACATGGTGCGCAGTAACGCCTGAATCCTGACAGGAGGTCCGACATGGCATACCTCACGAACTTGTGCCTTCGGTGGCTCGGAATCTCGGCCGTGCTGTTTCTGTGCATCTGTCCGATCACGTTTGCCAAATGGGTAGACGAATCCACCTATGGCTACCCCTATAAAAACGCTTATACCGCCACCGCCACCGTCGCCATCCTGAAAGACTGCGAACAGCGCTATGTTTGGGAAGAGTCCCAGGATTTAGAACTGGAATTGATCCCAGGCCGGAACGAAGTTCCGCTGCTCGAAGGCAAAGGAAAACTGCGGGTCCGCTATTCGCCATACCCTGGACCTTCACCGCTGGTGTTTGTCCTGCCTGGGTTCGGCGGTTCCGCCTATTCGGGCGCCGTCCGATATCTCGCGCAGTTGCTGACCGACCATGGATTTCAGGTGTTATCGCTACCCTCGCCGTTCCACTGGAATTTCACTTTAGCGGCCAGTCGCTCGGCCTTGCCGGGTCTCACCGAAAGGGATAGCGAGGACATGTACCGAGCCATGCAAGCCGCCCTGAACGCCGTGCGCGAGCGGTTTCATCCGGAAATCACCCGAATCGGCCTGGTCGGATTGAGCCACGGCGCTTTGACGGCGGCCTTCGTCCGCAAGTTCGACTTGGAAAGAAAGGAAATCGGCTTCGACGCAACCCTGATGATCAACCCGCCCATCGATCTGCTCGGGGCCATCCGCACGATAGAGCAGTTAGCGAATTTGGAAAAGCTCTACACGGAACAGCAAAGATCGAGCATCCAGTCCTATGCCATCGGCACTGGCAGGGCCGCCCTCAGCCGCAGCATCGAGGATCCCGGTTATTTTGCCGATTGGGACCGGCGCCTCCAGTTGGATGACGAACAGATCCGCTATCTGATCGGATGGACCTTGCGTCAGCCGGTGGGAAGCTCGCTTTACGTCAGTTCACTAGTCAACCCCTCGATGGGATTTCTCCAAACCCCGATCAGCTGGGGCTATCGCAGCGCGCGTCTGGAAGAGGCGCGATCCTATAGCCTCATGGCCTACCTCGAAAAGGTCCTGGTGCCGCACCTGGAGCGGCGTAAACAAACACTCAGCTTCGAGGAATTGGTCAGAGCGTCATCGCTGAAAAGTATCGCGCCGACCTTGGGCAACGATCCGACGGTTTATCTGATGCATAACGCGGACGACTTTCTGGTCTCCGAAGAAGACCTGAGATCCATCGAACGGATTTTCGGCGACCGCGCCATCATCTATCCCCACGGCGGTCATCTCGGCAATCTTTGGTACACGCAGAACCGTCGGGACATTCTCGCCATATTGAATGCCCTCCTGCGCGATCCCGCCGACGCGAGAAGGACAACGAACGGCGCTTCCATGTCGGTAGTGCCTTAATTGGCATAGTCCAGCCTAGCGCATGCCTCTCGTCCGGCTACGGTCGTTGCCTAGCGCCCCAAAGGCAGCGACAGCCAATGACAACCGCAACGTAAGACTGCCTCCCCTTTTCACTACCGGATGTAAAAACGACAAAATGTCTAGAATTGACATGTTTCCGAAATTCCATACTCTCACTTTGATTCGACACCTTTCAGCGTGTAAAGCATTGGGGTTTTCCTCAACGAACCAGGCAACCAACCACTAATAAGCGCAATAACCAAGAAAGAGAAATCCTTCATGAAAATTCTCGCCGTCCATCCTAGTCCCCTGATGTACACCAAGGTCTTTCTCCGTCTCGAACCCCTGGGGTTGGAGATGGTGGCCGACTCGGCACGCCGCTTGGGGCACTCGGTCCGTCTGATCGATCTTCAGGTCGAGACCCATCAGGACTTCTATCGCATGCTGGAAACTTGGCGGCCGGACGTCGTGGCATTCGGGCTCAATTACCTGGCCAACGTTCCGGAAGTGGTCGACCTCGCCAAGGACACCAAAGACCGACTGCCCAATTGCTTCGTCTGTATCGGCGGACACAGTGCTTCGTTCACGGCCAGGGACCTGCTCACACACGGCGAAGGCAAGATCGACTGCGTGCTGCGCGGCGAGGGCGAATCCGGATTTCCGAAACTCCTGGAGGCAATCGAACACGACCGCGATTCGGTACATAAGGTGCCGGGAGCCGTCACGATGGACGGCGAAGGTCCGCCGCCTACCTTCGTGGCCAATCTCGACGACGTCAGCCCGGCGCGAGATTTGGTCCGGTATCGCCGAAAATATTTCCTCGGCACCCTTGATCCTTGTGCCTCCATCGAATTCACACGCGGCTGTCCCTGGGACTGCTCCTTCTGCAGCGCCTGGACCTTCTACGGCCGCAGCTATCGCGTCATGAGCCCGGAGAAGATCGTCGAAGACCTGAGCCGCATCCGGGAACCGGGCATCTTCATCGTCGACGACGTGGCCTTCATCCAGGACAAGCACGGCTTCGAAATCGGTGAAGCCATCGCCCGCCGCGGCATCAAGAAGGAGTATTACCTCGAAACACGGGGCGATGTCCTGCTCCGCAACAAGGACGTGTTCCGATTCTGGAAATCCTTGGGCATGGAATACATGTTTCTCGGGGTCGAGGCCATTGACGAAGACGGACTCGCCCTGTTCCGCAAGCGGGTGAGCCTTTCCAAGAACTTCGAAGCCTTGGAATTCGCCCGTTCTTTGGGAATCAACGTCGCCATCAACATCATCGCCGACCCCGACTGGGACCGCGACCGCTTCGAAACCATCCGCAAGTGGTGCCTGGAGATTCCCGAGATCGTCAACATCAGCGTCAACACGCCCTATCCCGGCACCGAAACCTGGCACACCGAATCGCGCAAGCTGACCACTCGGGACTATCGCCTGTTCGACATCCAGCACGCGGTCTTGCCCACCCGGCTACCGCTGCCCGAGTTCTACAAGGAGTTGGTGAAAACCCAACAGGTGCTCAACATGAAACACCTCGGCTGGGAAGCCCTCAAAGGCACTGCCGGCATCGTTTTCCGCCACTTGATGCGCGGTCAGACCAACTTCTTAAAGAGCCTGTGGAAGTTCAACAGCGTCTTCAACCCGGAATTGCAGCTGGCGGACCACCGCCGTCCCGTGAAATACGAGATGTCCTTGCCGCCCGAGCGCACCGATCAGAAGATCAAGCCGCAAAGCCTCTACGTACACGAGGTTCGCGAACGCAAACCGCGTGCGCTAGACGAAGCGACCGAACGCTTCGTCGACGAGAGCAGGATGGGCACGTGGCAGGAGGCCTGACGACCGTACGGCATCGACAAACGAGCCGTCTTCGGCTTCCTCAATGCATTGCGGCAGCGTGACGTGCCACGCAGGTACGCCGATGGCCGCGACGATCCGCCGGCAAAGACACCGTTTCGGTGTGGTGCGGTTCGCTTCGCTCACCACACCCTACGGCTGGGCTATGAGAGGGCGGGTAAGGCCGCTGGGCCGTAACGCGCCGCACACCGCGAAAAGGCGGGTTTTTACAAATACCATAACCTGCCCCAAGACCTTTGTCGGAAACGAATTCCCGACACCGACCGACCTTCACAATCCCTATGAACTAGATTCCGGCGATCCCTGCCGGAATGACGGTCGCGTAGGGTACGGTGAGCAAAGCGAACCGCACCAATCGAGTCGGAAAGGATGCCTGCCTTAGGTGTGGTTGAAGGGCGGTTCGCTTTGCTCACTACATCTAAAGGTTTGCCGATTCCCCGAACACGATGGTCCGACATACGCCGCACCGATACACGGCTGATTGAGACTACCTCCGCTCACCTACCGAGCTCATCCATACTCGCACCTCATACGGGAGCTCCTCACATGGCCCGTTTCAGGTTCGGCGGCTCGGCGTACGGAAACCGGTCGGCCACCCAGCTGGGATTCATGCGGTTTCGGGGGTCCCAAATCGCTTTGAACTCGCGGAACGCCTGAACCAGCGTATCCCCGTACAGCCTGGGCAGAAGATCGACTCGGGCCGTGCCCCCGCTTCGACGGGCGGACAGGGAGCCGTTGTAACGTAAAACGAGGTCCGTCGCTTCGTCCAGGAAAGCGTGCCAATATCGCCCGCCTTCCCGACTGGAGAAGTCGACGCGGCTGTGGATGCAGCCTTGGCCGAAATGGCCGTACATGGCACACCGATAACCGTATTTGTCCAACAAGCCCCGGTAATCTCTCAAGAAGGGCCCGATATCGTGGGGGTGGACGGCCGCGTCCCCCCAAACTGCTTGGGTCGTCCGCGATGCCAATGTCCAATCGGCCGCCAGCCCCGCCGCCCTGACACTCCACAGCAGGGCTTTCTCGCGAGGCCCGGTCAGCAACTTCATCGCCCGAATTCCCGGCTTGCCCCGCAGCTTGCCCATAAGTTGCCTGGCTTTACCGTCCGATTCCTCACGTGTCTCGCCCCCGAATTCCACGATCAGCCAGCCTCGCCCCTCGGGCAGAAGATCCCACGCTCCGAGCTCTATGCGGCCGGCTTTCGCGAACTGAACGAACCGTTCGTCGACCGCTTCGAAGTGCAGAGGGGCGGCCCCCATAAGCTCGGCGTTGTGATCGGCAGCCTTGCAAATATCGGAACAACCCAGCAACAACAATGTGCGGTGGGGCGGGCTGGGCACTAGGTGCAACTCGGCATGCAGGACGATTACGCATGTCGCCTCGGTGCCGATCAGCGCACGAGCGACGTTGAAGCCATTCTCGGGCAGCAGTTGATCGATCGCATAGCCGGAGACCCGCCGGGGCACTCTGGGAAAACGCGCCCGTACCGTATCCGCGTATTTGTCCCGCAAGGCCTTGAGTCCTGCGTAAATTTCCCCGCGCCGGCCGCCCTCGCGAATGATGGTCTCCAGTTCCAGTTCGGAGGTCGGCCCGACTGTCATCCGCAGTCCGTCGTAGGTGAGGATATCCAACCTATGGATATGGTCTGCGGCGCGAGCCCCGGCCATGCTCGAGTCCGGACAGCAGGTGCCGCGGCCTAACACGGCACCCAGCGTGCGGTGATCATGAATCGACGGGGCGAGACCGAAGCTAAGACGGTGTTTCTCGACCTGCCAGCACAGCGACTCGAGCGCGCAGCCGGGCTCGACCACGGCGCGCAGTCTTTCCGCGTCGACGGCCAAGAGGCCACCAAGATGCTTGGACATATCGATGATCACCGCGGAACGGTGCTGGTGCTCTGCCACACCGCCTCTACCGCTGCGCGGGATGACGGGGGTGTCATGCCTGCGGCAGGCGGCGACGGTCTCAACCACGTCATTAACATCGCGTGGAACGACCACACCGATCGGCACCGGACGGTCGCAGGCGGCATTGACCGCGCGGGGCGGCCAGCCGCGAAAATCAAAACGGACTTCGCCGCGGATCCGTTTGCGAATGGCGACGGCCAGAGCTTCAGCCGCCGTAGCGTTAAAATTTGAATGCACCATCGGACCTCCATGTCTGATAAACGTGCAATTGTGTTCGGTAAATCGCCGCCGGCCGGCATTCCTTGCCGCTCTTTCCGTGCGGAGAGAGGCTCGCTCGAGCCAACCACTCGAGGCTGGCTTCGATTCTAAACCCTCGGGAGGACCAGGACATAATCCCGTCCATATTAGGAAACAATGAATATCCGCCTGAGCCACCTCGTTATGGCATAGTGGAACGGCCACTATCTCCGCAATGCGGAATGTCAACCTAAATCCGAAAGTTGACACAACCTGAAAGGCGTTGCGCTCCCATCCCCTGCCCTTCTCCCAGAGGAAGAAGGGCGTTTAGCCTCTCCTCTGGAGATGAGGGTGCGATGAAGGAATGCGGCAGCTGATGAGCCGTCATTTCTGAAAATTCAACGGTGGTTTTTGGGATTAGCTTTCGTAGGTCGGCGATTCTTTGCAGACCAGGCTGTTGGCCCAACGGTTGATTGGCCTAAATCCGGCAGTTGGAAACGACCTGAAAAGACCAGGCCCTCGTCCCTAGACCTTTCCCAGGAAGAAAAGGGAGTTTAGACCTTCGCCCTCTGGGGAGATCCCCCTGAACCGGGACGACCTCCTGGGCTCCAAATACACCTGCATCGAACTCGCTTCGGCGGGCTTCAGATCATCGGCGTTCACCGTTTCCAATCGAGAAAGCGTCACGGATTGAGCCTGCTGGCGCACTCGATCATACGTAATCTCCGCTAGCGACAGGGTCACCGTTTTCAACTAATTTGGGGCATAGCCGCCTTAAGTGTTTATCGGCCGCGTTAGATGGGAAGCATTAAACGCCTTGCATTACTGAGCTCGGCCGCGGCAGCGGCATCGTCGGTGGTATTTCCCGCATTCGGCCAGGAGTGGGGGGCGAGACCGCTGCATCGCCCTAGCGCTACCCAACTGCTGGAAGTGCCCGTTTCCGGCAATCCCATCGTCCTGCGGCGAGAACCGGCACTCGAGAACCCATACGCGAACGATGCGGGTGCCATCGTGCAGGGACGAAAGCTGTTCGACAGTCTGAATTGCAGCGGTTGCCACGCCCCTTTAGGAGGCGGCGGCATGGGGCCGTCCTTAAGTGATGACGATTGGATCTATGGCGGAGAACCGGCCGCGATCTATCTCAGCATCGCCCAAGGCCGTCCCAACGGCATGCCAGCCTGGAGCCGGGCCTTGCCACCTCAGTCCATCTGGCAGCTAGTGACCTTTGTCCGAACACTCGGCGGAGCGTCTGCACCGGACGCCGGCTTGGAGAAAAAGCCAGTGCGCTCAGAGTCAGGCAGAAGACGCGGTACCCAACGATGAAGCCATCGATGCTCAAGTACCTCGTCCCGTTCGCAATGTGCTTGGCGGCCCAGTCCATTGCCGCACCTCCCGCAGCGCAGCTCGAACGTGCGGGTTACAGGGTGTTCATCGAGCGCTGTGGCGTTTGTCATGCGGTTCGGGGAACCGATGCCGATGGCGTCTTGGGTCCCGACCTGACCCACCTGATGAGCCGACGTTACATCGGCGCGGGCGTGCTCCCGAATACCGTGGGCAACCTCGGGGGCTGGATCGCGGACGCGCAAACCCACAAGCCGGGCTGCTTCATGCCGACCATGGACCTAACCGGCCCCGAATTGCAGGCGGTGCTCGCGTATCTCCAAACGCTGCGTTGACGCGGCGGACGTACGAAAGCAAACCCATACGTCGACAAAGGATTGTCGCCTTCGATGACGCACCCAAGTCGGTTGGCAATCCTCTCCCGACACAGCGCCGGTTTTCCGGCAAAGGATGGTTGACCTACAGCTGGAGGAGAGACCGGATGATCCGATCCAAGATACTTTGGCTGGTTTTCGTTGCCTGTTCGGGAAAGCTGGCGGACGCTCCGGCTTCAGACGAGATCGTCCGCCTGTCGCGGGATGACAGCCAGTGGGTCATGGCCGCCAAGAATTACGCCAATACCCGCTTCAGCGGACTGGATCAGATCAATACCGACAACGTCAAGCGGCTCCGGGTTGCCTGGACCTTTTCGACCGGCGTGCTCAACGGCCATGAGGCGGCGCCGTTGGTCATCAAGGACACAATGTACGTCGTCACGCCCTGGCCCAATATCCTCTACGCGTTGGACCTGAAGCAAGCCGGCGCAATCAAGTGGGTTTACCGACCGAATCCCAGCCGCGCCGCGCAAGGGGTGGCTTGCTGCGACGTCGTGAACCGCGGCGCGGCCTACGCCGAGGGAAAAATCTTCTTCAACACGCTGGACAATCATACTGTGGCGGTCGATGCCACCACCGGCAAGGAAGTGTGGAAAACCAAGCTGGGTGAAATCGCCAGGGGCGAAACCATGACCATGGCCCCTATCGTGGTGAAGAACAAGGTTCTAGTCGGCAACAGCGGCGGCGAGATGGGCGTACGCGGCTGGATCACCGCGCTCGATACCCGCAGCGGCAGGATTCTGTGGCGCGCCTACAGCACCGGGCCGGACGAGGACGTCCTGATCGGACCGGATTTCAAGCCGCCTTACGTAAGCGGCCAAAACCTCGGGGCGACCACCTGGCCCTCCGAGAAGGCGTGGCAAATCGGGGGCGGAACGGTCTGGGGCTGGATCTCCTACGACCCGGAAGCCGACCTGATCTATTACGGCACCTCCAATGCCGGCCCCTGGAACGCGGTACAGCGCCCCGGCGAAAACAAATGGACCTCCTCGGTGTTCGCTCGCGATCCCGATACCGGCATGGCGCGCTGGGCCTATCAATGGAATCCGCACGATCTCTACGACTACGACGGCGTCAACGAGAACGTGCTGCTCGACCTGAATATCGACGGTCAGGATCGCAAGGTGTTGGTCCATGCTGACCGCAACGGCTACATGTACGTACTGGACCGTTTGACCGGCGAAATCATTTCCGCGGAACCGTTCGTCTATACCAACACGGTCAAGCGCGTCGATCTGAAGACCGGCCAGCCGGAACTGAACGAGGCCAAGAGCCCGCAGCTCGGCAAGTTTGTGAAAGACATCTGCCCTGCCCCGCCTGGCGGCAAGGATTGGCAACCCATGGCCTATTCCCCTCGCACCGGCCATCTTTATGTGCCCCACAACAATCTCTGCTTCGACATGAAAACTATGGAAGTGGGCTATATCGCCGGCACGCCCTACATCGGAGCCGAAGTCGCGATGAAACCGGGTCCCGGCGGCAACCGCGGCTTCTTTACCGCCTGGGATCCGGTTCGAAACCAGAAGGTCTGGGAAATCAAGGAAGACTTTCCCGCCTGGAGCGGGGCCCTTGCCACAGCGGGCGACGTGGTGTTCTACGGAACCATGGACCGCTGGTTCAAGGCCGTAGACGCCAAGACCGGCCAGGAATTGTGGAAATTCCGGACCGGCTCCGGTGTGATCGGCCAGCCCGTGACCTACCGGGGACCCGACGACAAGCAATACGTGGCGGTGCTGGCCGGCGTCGGCGGCTGGGCTGGCGCAGTAGTCGCCGGACAGCTGGACACCAGAGTTCCCTATGGCGCCTTGGGCTTTGTCGGCGCGACGAAGGATTTACCTGAGGTCACTGGCGAAGGCGGCACCTTATACGTTTTCGCGCTGCCGGAAGAGTCGCCATGATCGGACGACTGCGCGTCATCGTTCTAGCAATATCGCTGGCCGTTGCCGCGAGCGCCTATGCCACCGAGGGAAAAAAAGCACTGCGCGTTTGCGCCGATCCCAACAACCTGCCCTTCTCCAACCAGCGCGGCGAAGGCTTCGAAAATCGCCTGGCGGAGATCATCGCCCGGGAGCTTGGCCGCAAGCTGGAATACACCTGGTGGGCACAGCGCCGCGGCTTCTTCCGGAATACCTTGAACGCGGGCCGCTGCGACGTAGTCATGGGCGTACCTAGCGGGTTCGAGAGGGTACTGACGACCCGCCCCTACTACCGCTCGAGCTACGCCCTGGTCTATCGCAAAGACGCCGGCTACACCCTGCGCTCACTGGACGCCTCGGAGCTTCGGACGCTCAAGATCGGTCTGCATTTCATCGGCGACGACTACAGCAATCCGCCTCCCGCCGAAGCTCTGGCCCGGCGTGGCATCATTCAGAATGTCGTCGGCTACAGCATTTACGGCGACTACCGGGAGCCCAATCCGCCGGCACGCCTGATCGAGGCGGTCGCCCGAGGCGATATCGATGTCGCCATCGCCTGGGGACCTTTGGCCGGTTACTTCGCCAAGCGCCAGCCGACCAAGCTGGCTGTCGTCCCGCTGCCGACGCCCGACGAACCCCAAGCTCAACCTTTCGAATTCTCCATCGCGATGGGCGTGCGAAAAGACGACAAGCCGTTGCGGGCCGCGCTCGACGAAGTGCTGGCCCGGAAGCGCAGTCAAATCACCGCACTGCTTAAGAAATACGGGGTGCCGCTCATCGAGCCGCGGTAAGCGACGCATATTAAGCCGGAAAACCGCTCCGAAAAACCATAAGGCCACTCCTGCCACGCGTATCATTTCAAATCCGGAAAAAGCTACGTAAACTAATCGCTAATTTCCGGCCTTACGCATTCATCCGGCTATCCGATACCGTCAGGCACTCAACTTCGGATACTCCATGGTTGGTAAATGGAAGGGGGCCATTTTACCGAACAGGTGCTGATTCATAATCAGTCCTGGAGCTGGGTTGAAGCTTTGCGGAAACCCAGCCGCTGTGCTTCTTATACCTTTAACAAACAAAAAGAAGGTTAATCATGGAAACCATGCCCACTCCGACCAAAACAGATCTTTTCCAACCCGGCAAAGTCGTGACCGATTGGGGACGAATAAAGCGCGCCAAAGTCGAATCCATTGCCCAACCCAAATCCGAGGAAGACCTGCGCACTATCGTTGAACACGCTCGAAAAAATAATCTGAAAATATCCGTTCGCGGAGTTGGCCATAACGCAGTGGGCCAGACGTTTCTCGAAAACGGCATCATGGTGGACATGATGGCTTTGAACCAGATTATCGAGTTGGACGAAAACAAGAAAACACTGCGAGTTCAGTGCGGCGCCACTTGGGAACAGGTAACCAAAGTATTGGAACCGAAACGACTCGGTGTTTCCACCAAGCAAGAATTCGATGTCTTTTCGATAGGCGGGTCCTTGGCTGCCAATGTCCACGGTAAATCCATCGATTATCCCGCGATTATTAGCCACGTCTTATCTTTCCGCATACTCACCGCCGACGGAGAAATCCTCAATGTCAGCCGGGAGGAACATCCCGATCTTTTCCGTGCGGCAATCGGTGGTTGGGGATTGTTGGGCATCATCGTGGATGTGACCCTGCAATTAGTAGACGACCGCGTGGTGGAAAAATCCGAAGTGGTCTACATGTCAAGTCCCGCAAGATCGTAAACCTTCTTTCGAAAAAGATGAGGATGGGACAGTTGCCAGTTTTTGAGAGCCTGGATCGGGGTGAGATGGCGTAAGGCCTTTTGGGGAATGTGATGATTGTACAGCTCGACATAGCGGTGCAGGGTGGTGTCCAGATCGGCGGTTGAATCGAAGTGATGGGTTTGCAACACCTCCTCGATGCGGCCATTGAAGCGTTCCACCAGGCCATTCGTTTGGGGCCGGCCCGGCGGAATCAGGCGATGTTCGATGCCTTGTTCAGTACAGAGGCGGTCAAACTCATGCGTCCCCGAGGGCTGCCGAGTTCGGGTCAGGAAACGGTCGGTAAACTCCGAGCCGTTGTCGGTCAGGCATTTCTGGATGCGGAAAGGCGCGGCCTGAATCACCGCTTTGAGGAAGTCCTTTGCGCTTAAGGCGGTGCGGTTGGGCTTGAGGGCGACATAGACCCAGCGGGTGGCGCGGTCGATGGCGACGAACAGGTATCGGCGGGGTTCGCCGTCGATGGCGGGCAAGTACTTAACATCCAGGTGAAGGAAGCCGGGCTCATAGGCCTTGAAGGGTTTGACCTTCGCCTTCTCTGTAGGCGGAAGCAGGGTCTTGAGGGACGCCACCCCGTGGCGGCGCAGGCAGCGGTCTAGCCCGGAACGGGACACGGCGGGATTGAGAAATTCCCGGGTCACGGCCAGGAGATCATCCAAGGGGAGGAGCAGAGCTTGGCGGAGGTAGACCACGATGGCTTCCTGGGCGGGCGTGAGCGTGGTTCTGAGGGTGTGGGGCCGGTGTGAGGCATCTTCGACCGAGGAGCGGTGTTTCCACTTGCGGACGGTCGTTCGGCTAATGCCATGCTTTTGGGCCAAGGCGCGCTCGCTCAACGTGGACGCTTGAATGGCCTGCCGAACGGCCGGGGTGGTACGGGCGTTCTTATGAAGACGAATCTGCATGGAGAGAAACCTCACTTGGACGAACCGAATATCTCCTGGAGAAGGCTCCGGGCTTCGAACAGAGCATAACTCCTTCTCGGTAAATAATCACACGAGACGCGACACCCAGGCCGATACGCGTCCAGCCTGGGCCCACGCGGCTTGTTGCCACGCCGGGGCATCCCTGCCCCGGATTAGCCCGGCCGCTATTTACGGGCCGGGTTAACAAGGAAGAATTGGGACCTTGGGATCGCTAGCCTTAGGCTCACTAGCGGCGAATGCGGTGCCGATTTCATCAACAGATGCGTTCGAGGGAGTGACGATCCTTCGGTGTGTTCATCGCGGAAAGCTTCGAACTAACGAACTGGCACACCCATTGTTATTGCGTATTGAGGCAACTGTACGAGTAAATCAAAGAGTTGCCGGCTGATACAAAGATCGCCGGTGTGAAAGTCGCAAAGCGACGGAACTCGACCGAACAACGCCCTACCAGCGGCGTCGCAGCCAGTGAAACGTGCATTAAAGAACAGCAAGATAACCCAGGAAAAACGAAGAAGGACCCTCCGAGGTAATCCTGAAGAAACCCGGGATACCCATTAACCCGTACTTGCCGTTGATCGAATCCGATGACGGCGTGACCCCGAGCCCGACCAACGAAATGCGGCACCGGCTGGTCCCGCTATGGGCTGTCGTGTACTCAACCTCCCTTCCGGACACATCCCGCTTCCGTGGCTACATCATCAAGAGGAATTATGAGTCTTGGCTGTCGGAGCACGAGCTTTTGCACAAAGGACCTAACTACTCGCATGGGCCGACTTGCCTATCGCCTTTGGCGAGTGGTTCGAGATGCTGAACTGAATGATAAGGATCTATTCGCCGAGCCGAATGACGGAGTCAGGACGCCGTGAAAGCGCTTTTCGCCTACGTTCGAGACTTGGTGCGGGTCCTTTGTACCTCCGGATTTGCATGTTTCTGTGGGGTCTTCCCTTCGCCGCATTGAGCGCTTGCGCCTTGTTCTCGTGGCGTCCGTCGGGGCCCCTAGAGTGGCTCGGGATTCTGCTGGTTCTAGCTTTGGGCATTTTCGGGCTGGTGCTCATGTTCGTCTCCGTTTTCGGCTCCGAGCACAGCGTTGATAGGACCGCCAGCGCCACGGCCGATGGCGGAGAGATTGCCGGTCTTGTTTTCGTCGTCGTTGCCGCAATATTCGCGCTGCCCATCACAATCCTGCTACGTGCGTTGAAGCGGCAATCTCGGCAAAATTGCTAGCCTATTCCGGACACGAAAGCCGACGGAAACATGGCATGGTACTTCGGCGGCCGATGAATCGCCGCCGCGCTCCGCGCCAAAATACAAGAAGCTTTGCTAGTCGAGTCGTAGGATGCGCTGAATGATGCGCCTCCAATCGCAAACGGTCATTCGGGGAGCGCCCGAATAACCCTTCCAATCGCAAACGGTCATTCGGGGAGCGCCCGAACAACCCTTCCAATCGCGAACGGTCTTCTTGGAGGGCAGGAAGCACCCTTGCAGTCGCAAGAGGTGCCTTCGGAAGAATCAAAACTGACTGTTTGCGTGGCAAAAAACATCGCAAAGTCGGCCAGTGCCCAGAGAGGTCTTGTACCGCGCCTACCGGCGGGCGCAGGGCGTAGAAGCCCATCAGAATCAGGCCATAGCCCAAGCCCAGCGCGGTATTAGCGAGAGCGGTGGCAGCGTGCGGGGCCAACCGTTCTCCGGCCACAAAAACACGCCCTCACGCTGATTGGACGCTGCGGCGGCCTCCTCGTAAGTTTTCGCCTCCAGGATCCGCGGGCTATTTTGCGACTCGAAATAACCCTATGACGACGCAAAAGCGCTTTCCCGATAGATCCGGTCCAGTTCTTCCTCAAAGAAGAACCTCGGCTGTCCGAACGCGGGTTTGAGCTCGTCTAGCCACGTTGCCTTGTCATCGTATTCCGCGAAAAAAGGCCGGTGAATCCAGTCGGGATTTCTCCCTTGGAGAAACCTCATCGTGATGACCTTTTCCCCTTTCGTTTCTGCTACACCGAGAACCTGAACCTTTCCGGGGCAGGTCGACATGCTGGGACCCCGTACCGTGCGTCCGAGACCGCTCACTCGCTGGTAGGCTTCCCGAAAAATCTCCCAGGCGCGTACCAGGGGAACGGCGAAATAGTGCTGAGCGCCGGTATCCCGTGCCAAGAACATGTAATAGGGAACGCAGCCGAGATCGACCTGCATATTCCACATCCGCGCCCAGAGCGCCGGATCGTCGTTGATGTGACGGAGTACCGGCGATTGAGTACGAATCACCGCGCCTGTCGAGCGCAGCCGCTGGATCGCCTGCTGGACCTCCTGAGGTTCCAGTTCGCGCGGATGATTGAAATGCGCCATGATCGCCAGATGTTTGCCGCTCGCGGCCACTTTCCGAAGCAACGAGACTATGTGGTCGGAATCGGCGTCGGTGAGGAAGCGGTAAGGCCAATAAGAGAGCGCCTTGGTGCCGATCCGGATATGCCGGAGATTGGGCAGCTCAGCCGCGATCAGCGGCTCCAGGTAATCCGCCAACCGCCGGGCCGACATGAGCAGCGGATCGCCACCCGTGAAAAGCACATCGGTCACTTCCGGGTGCGCCTTCAGATAAGCGACCAGCTGCTCCGCTTCGCGGCTCGCGAACTTCAAGCCAGACAGTCCGACGAATTGCGGCCAGCGAAAACAGAAGGTGCAGTAAGCGTGACAGGTTTGCCCTGGGCTTGGGAAAAACAGCACCGTTTCACGGTACTTGTGCTGCATGCCGTGCAGAGGCTTTCCGTCTAAGTAGGGGACGTTGAGATCCAACTGGCCCGCCGGGTGGGGATTCAGCTCCAGTCGGATACGATCCGCCGCTTCGCGGATGACTGACGAACTCTCGCCGGCTTTCACCAGACGCGCCATTTCCTCGTAGTGGTGCGGCAAAAGCATCTCGCGTTGCGGAAAAGTCAACACGAACATCGGATCGTCGGGGACTTTGTCCCAGTCGATCAGTTTGTCGACCACGAAGTTATTCGTCTTGAAGGGGAGCACTCGCCCCACGACCTCAATTTCGAACAATTGCTCCTCGCTGAGCCGTGCGATCTGCGGGATTTCACGAAAATTTCCGAGGTTGTACGCGGTATAGCGCGTAGAATCGATTCTCGTGAAGATTTTCTTGGGAGAGGTACTCATGATACTTCCGCCGAGAATTTCGTTATAGTTGAAAGAGTAGGCATTGAGACGTGCACCTGAATCGAGTGCTTCCATCTCGCCAAGGCTATTGCCGCAAAGCCGCCAACGGACGAGTTTCGATCGGACGAAACGATGTCCGGGCCGCGCTACGGTCGTCCCCCTGGCCCTACGGTTGTCCCCCTGTTTTGAGCCACTTTATGAAAGACGACTTGCATGGGAAGCGGGTGAGAAACCCGGCGTCCAGGCGTCTTCATGAGAAAGAGGGCAAAAAACTTTCACATTGCGCCGGCACATCATCGAGGCTCCTCACCGGCCGGTAAGTATATTTGCACAAAAATGATTTATGCAAACGAACATCGGGAGAAGCGGTCTAAGCTTGGCGCTCCGAATGCCGTCCGCTCTCCGATGACCCCGCAACCCAAAACCGGCGTTTTCCCGTGAACCGTGTTACGGCGAGCGTTCATAACACTTTGATGGAACTTGGATAATGACCGAATGAACACAATCGAACACAAGTGCAACGAAGACTCCCCCGAAAACGCCGAACCAGGACCATCACCTCATGAGGCACTCAAACGCTTTCGTCTGATTTTCCGAGCCGTACAACAGCATTCGCAGTGGGTGGAATCGTGCTGCGGGGTCAGTCACGCCCAGCTCTGGGCAATGTCGGAATTGTCGAATCAGCCCGGAATGAACGTATCCGAACTGGCACGGGCGATGGCGGTACATCAGTCGACGGCCAGCAATTTGCTGGTCAAGCTGACCAAGAAAGGCTTGGTCCGACGGGAACGCGCCGATGGCGATCAACGGGTCGTGCGCCTTTATTTAACGGAAGCGGGGCAAACCCTAGTGAAGCGAGCGCCCGAACCCAGACAAGGCCTGTTGCTGCGAGCGTTGACCGAGTTGCCAGTCTCCGTTCTGACCGCCCTGAACGATGGACTGAACACCCTGGTCGACGCCATGCATATCAACGACGAGCAGGCCGCCCTACAGCCCTTGAATATCAGCGGCGACGAACCGGAATCGCAACTGCCCCCGCCCAAGCCGCGGCAAACCGAGCTTGTATGAGCCGGCCCCGCGCCATGCTCGAACTTTGCCGCCGCGATCCGGCCTAAATTTTGCGTGGCCCGAAAAATCGAGAGGGTCTTGGACATGGAACTTCGGAGTCGACGTCCGGCGTTCATCGCGATTGCATGGCCCGCGATCCCTCTGTTGCTAATGGCCTGCCGCGATTCGGGCGACTACTGGTCCCCTACGGAACCCGTACCGTTAAGTGCCGAGCAGGAAAAGATCGCCTCGGACATGGCTCCTATCCGGATCGATGCCCGACCGGAATCGTGGCCCGGCGGCATAACCATCGAGTTCACAGCCACCCCCCTACGCTTGGAGATCGAAAATCGCGGTAGCGACCCCGTCCTTATCCGCTATAGCGACTTCAAGGTGTATGCCGCGCCCACTTGGAGCGAGTTCTCCGCCTTGCCGGTTTTTCCGATCGAGTCTAAGGACACCGGCCCGGTGGCTCCTGGCAAGCTGCCCAGGATGACGGTCCAAGCGTATCCGCCGATCCGGGATCCGCTATTCCAATTTCGGAATTTCCGTGTGGCGCCGTACCTTAGGTCGCTCTACCCTGACATCCCGGTTCACGACGGCCCTTTTCCCTACGACCGTACTTACAACCAGCGCCTTTCAGAGTACTGGCAGTATACCAAGCTGCCGAATCTCGAAATGATGCGGCGAGCCCTACCGGAGGGCGTGTTGTATCCCGCCGGATGGTTGGAGGGCTGGCTTTATTTTCAAAAATTCGAGCCAATGCCGGCCGGAACGCTCGTAGTCAGCCTGACCGATACTTCGGGACGAGCGATGCAGCCGATCCGAATTCCTATTCAATGACGTGAACGGCGATCTTTCGCACCGGTTGCGGTCAAATTAAGAAAGCTCTGAACAAATGGATGCCGGCCGTGCCTTTTCATTAGCTTCGGGACAGGCCCTTCGACAGGCTCAGGACAGGCTCGTCGAGCGACTTGGTCAGAGCTTCCGTATGCGAACCCGTCCGCAAAGGCTAGGCCCGGTTGCTTCATTAATCCGGCCGAACATTCAGCGTGAGGTCTTACTATGACGGTCACTTTCACGGATGTTTTCAAAATCATCTTCGCCTTCCTTCTCCCGCCGCTGGGCGTCTTCATGGAAGTCGGACTCGCCGGCGCTTTCTGGCTGAACATTCTGTTGACGATGCTGGGCTTCATCCCGGGAATCATCCACGCCCTGTACATCATTCTTACCCGTTGACGAGCGTGGCTGTGGGGTCTATTCGGCCCAAAAAAAACTCTCGCCCTGACGGAAGGAAGCCGGCCGGTCGCCGACGATGCCGCGCTGGCTTAGTATTTACCGCCATCACAACGCGGTCTGATCTGCTTGCGCCGGTCCGCGTCCAGGACCTGCTCAAATGCTTCCTATTCGTTTTGGCCGTGCTGGTTGCGGGCTGCGGGCCGGCTTTTCGTCCGTCGCTTTCGCAGCAGGAACTGCTCAGCGCCCGAGAAGCCAGCGACCGTCTGGTCAAAGCGGAAATCAAGGAATTTACGCCGCGGCTAGTCACGCGAGTCAAGCAGGAGTACGACGAATATGCAATGGGCGTCACATCCGAACCGCCGGTGCTCGACGCCCTCGTGATCTCCGGCGGCGGCGATTGGGGAGCCTTCGGCGCGGGCTTTCTCAAGGGCTGGGGACGGGTTCCGAAAGGCCCGATGGCACGTCCCGAATTCGACGTCGTGACCGGTGTCAGTACCGGCGCCTTGATCGCCCCGTTCGCGTTCGTCGGAACCGACTGGGCTATCGATGAGGTTTTGAGGATGTACCGAGAACCGGTTCCGGACATCATGAAACTTCGAGGGCTACTGTTCTTTCTCCCGCGCTACGCATCGTTCACCCGCATTCCGGGGTTGGAGCACGATATCACCGAAACGGTCAATTCGGATTTCTTGACCCGCGTCGTCCAGGAAGGCAAGCGCAACCGTGTGCTGCTGGTCAACACCACCAATCTCGACGATGGGGAGATGCGCGTCTGGGACATCGTCAAGGAAGCAAGAGATGCCCTTCGAACCGGCGACGTGGATCGGGTACACAAAATACTCCTCGCTTCGGCCGCGGTTCCCGGCGTGTTCCCGCCACGCGAGATCGACGGCCGGCTGTATGTCGATGGCGGCGTGACCGGAAATATCCTGTATGGCGCAAGAACACCCGACGAAGAAAGTTTTTCGGCGGTTTGGCAAAAGACTTACCCGGACCTGCCGATCCCCAAGCAGCGTTTCTGGGTCATTCTCAACAACCAGTTCCGATTCTTGCCGCAAATCACCCGGCCGACCTGGACCGCCATCATGCTCCGTAGCACCAACCTGGCGACTCAATCGGCCACCGTCAACGCGCTACGCCATCTTTACGCACTGGCCGAGGTTGCGAAGCTGAAAAGAGGCGCCGACGTCGAAATCCGGGTCATCGCGGTTCCCGGGAATTGGACGCCGCCGAAACCCGGCGTGTTCGTAAAGGAAACAATGGATGCCCTGGCCGACCTCGGGGAGTGCATGGGCGCGAATCCGTCGAGTTGGCGTACCCAGCCGCCCTGAGCGGAACAAGCAAAGCGCTAGTAAGCCGCGGCGGAATCGGAATAGCGCCACATCGAGCTCCGAATGTATGGATTTTGACGAGAGGAAAACGACATGGACGTACGACTCGGTGCGCTAGGCTTACGCACGATTCTGCCGGTGCTTGCCGTGATGGCCGCCTCATGCGCGAGCCAACCCGGCCGGCGGGAAGCGACAAGCGAGGTCGACGCCTGTTCCCGGCTGAAAGCGGTCATCGCCTCGGCCGACAACCGTTTCGAAAACATCAAAGGCCCGAAGAGCATCCACCGCCTCGGCGACCGTTGGGACGCGGAAAGCATTTTTCCCGATACGGCCTGCGAGGTATGGAGATGGAGCGGCAACGAACATTATTACTGCCTTTGGAACAAAACCGGCGAAGCCGCTGCCCGGCAGAGTTTCGAGGAAGGCAAGAAGGCCGTCGGTACTTGCCTGGGCAGCGAATGGACGTTGACCGAGGAGCAGGCCAGAACCGGAAGAGTCGCGGTGTTTTCGAGGGAAAACGCCGATACCCGCGTATCGCTCCGATATCTGGCCGACACACGGCGATACCGTCCAACCTGGTACACCAGCCTGATCGTCGGTAACGCCCTAAGCGATCCCGAAGAGATTTTCCATCCCGCTCCTTAAACACGCCGCGAAGCCGTTCACGGCGCTCGGCGTCTTCATGATCGCCAAAGCTATTGGTTGCGAGTCAATTTACTCGCCTCATTGCTGAGGCTTGCCTTTAGGGGCGGGCTTCGCAGCCGTCGCCGTCCACGTTCTCGACCTGGGGATCGACTGCTTCGGGATGATCGAGCTCAGCTACGGCTTCTGCTCGCCGAAGCTCGCCAAACAAATTCCCGCCCGCGTCGCTCCCAGAGCTCGACCAGCACGCCGCCCACGAAGTGAACCGGAAAGACAAGCCGATCTACCCCCGACTCGGTGCGGCAGTGGATTTCTTGGTGCGGGATGAGGACATGGCAGAAGTCGCTCGCTGGATCATGGCGAACCTTCCCTACGAGATGCTGCCTTATCCAATAAGGCGCGTGCCGAGATCGATCGTGCAGATGCGGTTTAGACAAGTGCGGCTTCGATATGGGAAATCAGCATCAAATCAGCTCTGGGAAAACTCAAGATCGATCAGTGTTGTCTGCCGGAACCTCTAATTGAGGCGGGCTTTGTCCCATTGCCAGTCACCTGGGAGTACGCTCGAGCAAATCACCGAAGTGATAGCCGAATCTTTTCTTGCCGATCACGAGCACTCGTGCGATTCGCAGAGCGTCTGGAAGTTGGCCGCTTCCAGCTGGTGCAGGGTCTATGACTGTGACTTTGTCACTCTGGCCCGCGAATTAGGCATGCCTCTCGTCACGGAAGACTTTTTGGTGCCGCGATGCTCTCCGGATACGGCGAAAACCACGCAGGCCTTTCTCGAAGTGCATTGACATGCCGTTTTAGCCGTTTCGCAGCAAGTCTTGACAAACTCGCCGCTCAATCTTGCAGGTACACTCCGATGGATCGTCGGGTGGGGATCGAGTTGATGACCGAACTTCAGCATTTCCGAAAAATTGGCGGGAGCCTTGCTATTCTCAAGTTCGGCCGAGGAAACACCGGTGGTAATGCCATTCCAGTACTTTTATGCTCGGACGAAAGGCCGGTTGCAGCCAAGAAAAATCGATAGTTTTGCCATCGAAGTGAATAAGCCCAGCATGTTCCGGCCCCATCTCGTCGAACTGTCCAACCGCCACGATTACCCGATAGTCAGGACTAAGCGTCCATAATCCCTGGTCGAATGCCCAGTGATGATTTCTGCATAACGCTATGCCATTGCTGACATCGTCATTCCGGCTCCTGGAGTAAGCATGTATATGTGCGGCTTCGACGATTGTGGTTTCATTGGGTAGCAATACCTTGAGCTTGCAAAGGGCGCAGGTATATCCATATAGGGGAACGATTTGCAACCTGAATTTCACATCACGGCCGGTGACGGCTGAATCTCGTTTATTTTCCAAATCGCTCGTTTTCGACAAAGCGCCAAAATCGATTCCAAGCGCTTCCGCGAGTGCAAACTTTTCCTCGGGAAAAAACCAATTGCCGTTTATCAATACTCGCCGGGCATCGCCGCGGTTTTCTGGAATGGTCAAAAATTGATAAAGGTCTCCGACCAATTCCGCATGGGAAATTACGCGGTTCAGCGCCGTGACGGAACGCGGACGAATAACCTCCAGAGCCGATTCAAGCCCGGGATGCGCAACATGGGACAGAATACCATCGCTTTTAAGATAAAAGAACGGAAGCTCGACCTGTCCCACCTTGCGTCCACGGTGAGCAACCACTTGCCAGTAAGCGAGAAATCGAAATGCCAACTCGGGAGTCAGATGAACCACCGGAGATCGAATTATGCCTTCTTCGATCTGATCAATAATGGCAAGAAGTAATAGTGGCTTATGAGGTGCGGGCGTTTTTGACGCTCTGTCGACTCTAAGCTTGGACAGTTTTGACAGCCAATCCACTGCTATTTAATATAAAGACTATTTGTTAAAATCCCATAAGTATGCTAGGAAGACAGGGGCGACTTTAATTACCAAGATAAACCTACCTAAACCTGGAATTTATCAGGCTACAGATTCTATCTATATACCCAGTTCACTCGGTTTCTAAAAAACTTTAAATCAAGTTGTGCTGATGAGCAATCGCCTGCCGCTGCCTTCATTTCTTCTAGCTGACGCAAAACCCTCGCCTTCTCCCTTTCTCGGTCATTAAACCAGTCTATACTCCAAATCCTGATAATCCGCCATCCTTTGCCTTCTAGTATCTTCTATCTCCAAATATCGTTTGCTCGCGCTTTCCAGCCACCAAGGCTTTGAGGCGATCTCGAACTAACGTATATTCGATATAGGCAAAGCGACACGCGGCCACTGCCTGCAACACTTCCGCCGGATAGTCGACAGGGGCCTGCAGAGCCTCAACGTCATCGGGCTCAAGGTAAAGAATTACCGGCTCACAACTACCAGAAATGCAGCAGCATCCATAACAAGCATAGCCACCGGGCCGTGATACCGTAGGAATCTCCATGCAGGAAGGGGTAAGGGCGAGTCCGGTGCACCTGATAGTGCCGACAGCTCGGACGCAAAAACATCCGTGACGCAACGAGACAAGCCTGGCGATGTTACGCGCGCGGGCATTAGGCTTCGCGCGTGCTCGAAGCCCGACTGCGGCGGGATTCGAAAGGCGTAGGCGGATACCGGCCTGGCGACGCTAATGCTTCAAGTTCTGCGGCTCGCGTCGCGGTCGGTCTTACCGGGCTTGGAATGCGGCGATCAGTCCCCGGTAACGATCAGCGTGTAACGGTAAAAGATCGGGGCAAGATAGTTCTCGTATCGCCAGTCGATTGTCCTGATGTGCGTGATGCCGCCCGCAGCCGCGGCCGCCTGGATGCTGCAATCTCCCCAACCGGCGATGAACAGCACCGCCTTACAGCTCGCCGTACCTTGGCGCAAGCCCGGTCCCGTGGGGCCTCCAGTGCCGCTGGGGACCACCTGACCGGGAACGATCATATCGGTCGTAATTGCGCCTGCCGGTAACCAGGGCATGTTGGGGCCGGACACGCATCCGGATAAAAGTAGAATGGTGGCTAGCGCTGCGGTGACTCGGCCAACGTTCCATATCGATTTCATAGCTCCCTCCTTCGCCGATTTGTGGCGCCTTCGGTCGGGGGCCCTTCACTCGCGGCAAACTATGTTAGGTGTCGCAGGGCCTCAGTGCCGAAGCTATCGAATCAGAGCAGGTTACCGCGCCGCCCGGCCTCCATCGATACGCACAAGTCCGTAACGGCGGTATCGATTTCGGTACATCCATTCCACAGCTTCAAGATCGAACCGCCACCCCGCCCGCTCGGATCCGTTTCACGCACCGAGCAGTCGCACCATCATCACGCCCGCAGCTGGGCCAGTGTTTTTTCGCCGCCGGTTTCAAGGCCAGACAGCTCTGTCTCGCCGCCTCGGGGCATGCCTTGCAGGTACAACGACCGGACGGGAAGCGCGAATTGTATCCCCTCTTTTTCGAACGATTCATAAATCCTCAAATTGATCGCCTGCTGTGCATTCATATAGTCGTTGTAATCGGCGCTCAGAACGTAGTAAACGACTTCGAACTCCAGCGCGAACTCACCGTAAGCCTTAAAGTGGGCGCGATCGAAACGCACGTTGGCTTGGGCCTCGACGGCATTGCGTAAGAGCGTCGGAACCTTGACGAGTTTTTCGTAAGGGGTGTGGTAAACGATTCGGATTTCAAATGCGACGCGCCGTTCCTTCATGCGTTTGAAGTTGCGGATCCGAGTATTGAGCAGGTCGCTGTTCCCGCAGATGATTTGCTCCCCATGAAGGCTCCGGATACGCGTCGTTTTGATCCCGATGTGCTCCACCGTCCCGAGAAGGTCGTCGAAGATGATGAAATCGCCGGTCACGAAGGGCTTGTCGAAAGCGATGGACAACGAGGACAAGAGATCGCCGAGTATGCGTTGCAGCGCCAGAGCGACCGCGACGCCGCCGATACCGAGACCGGCCGCGAGCGCCGTGACGTCGACGCCGAAACTCTGTAGGGCCAGAAGCAGTGCCAATGACCAAACCGTCAACTGGCTCAGTGAGTTGAAAATCGAAAGCACGCCCAGACTCGTCTGGTCACGCTTGGTTTTTCGGCCTAAATAATCGAAAACCCAGACTCTAAGGAAATAGCTCACCCAGGTAGAAACCTGGAAGAGCACTGCCACGATCGTCAGTCTGCGGATAAAGCTGTTGACCATGGGGTCCAGATCCAGCAGCAGCGTCGACACGTACACCGAGATCATGAGCAGGACCAGAGTGCGGGTCTGCCTGACGCCAGCGAAGAATTCTCCGACCAGCGCGTTGCGACGCCGTTCTAGGTACCGTTGCAGCGCGCCGATCAGAAAATTCCGAACGAGTACGAGCACGCTGAAAAGTCCCCATACCGCCATCAGCGCCATTCCCCAATCACGTACCCGGTTGCCGTTGAACTGCGTATCCAGAACCAGCTCGAGCAACTCGTGCCAGCTCTGATGCTCCGTTCGGCCGTTGACCGACTCGACCACTTTTTTCAGCAGGGCTTGGGTTTTCTCGATGTATGCGTCCTGATCCCGCAGGTGATCGAGGAGCGATTGCACGGACTGGAGTTGCTGCTCCAGCCAGCGCACTGAACTTCCGCTTTCGCGATCCAAATTGGAAATCTTGTTCTCGATCGTGATCGCTTGCTTTTTCCAGTCTTGGAGCAGGAGAATCACGGCACGCTGCTCTTGTTCCAGCGCGGCTATGGCATCGGCTGCTTCCGCCTTCCAGGACACCCATTCCGCCGGTTTTCCTATTCCGTTGATGACAGCGTGCCGTCGCTGCCAAGCCGTTTTCCGCATCTCGAGTAACTCGAGACGCCTGTTCAAGCCGGACATCTTCGCTTCCAGCGATTCTTTGGCTAAACGCCTCGCCTCGACTTCTTCCGACAGTTCCCCGAGTCGGTTCAACGGTGCGTTCGCGAGCCGCTGTCTGGCGTCGCGCAACCGGCTTTCGTTGGCGATCTGCTGAGCATCCATTTTTTTCAGTTCGCGCTTCAGTTCGAGCTCTTCCTTCTCGATCTGCTGCAGCCGGTCGTCAAATTCCTCACGGCTGAATGTCACTCGGTCAGCCATAAGAGTGAGACGCCGATTAAGCAGCTCCACAGCTGCTTCGGCGACCGCCAGCTTCCGTTTTTCTCGCTCTAGGACCAACTCCCGAAGCCGCAAGGTTTCCTCGGCCCGCTTGAGTTCCCACCGGGCCATTTGCGCCCGCACGGAGTCGGAGTTCACATCTCGTAAAACGCTCTCTTCGTCGCTATTTTCGACAGGGAGTGCTTCCCGTTTTTCGGCCAGGTCTTGCCGCGCCTGTTCGACTTGGGTACTCGCCTGATTGACGGCGGTTCTCAGGCTGGGTAGACGCGCCTTCTGCGTCTCCAATTCGCTCGCCACCGTATCCAGTTCGCTCACAGAAACCGGGGTATCGCTGGTCTCCAACGTTTTCGCGGCCTCCTGATACTTCCGCTCCTCAATGGAAAGCGCCTCGATTTCCTGCTGTGCCGAGAGTTGCCGCTCGTAAATGGAATCGAACTGCTTCAGCGTCGCCACCAGTTGGCGCAAAACAACCGCCTTATCCGAACCCGAAGCCTTGGAATCCTCCGCCAGGGCCTTTTCGGCCGCCTGCATCGCGGACGCGACATCTTTCTGGGCGGCTTTGATGAGATCTGTGCGGCTCAAAGAGTCTTCCGCCGAAGACTTCGGCCTTGCCGCCTCGGACCCAATTTGGGCCTGCGGAGCCGCATCTTGCGCGACGGCCGATTGCGCCAGCCAAAATACGAGCAGCCCCAGAGAGAATTCGATCACGATTCGATGCAGGGTTCTTTTCGGAAGAACCATCCATACCCCCCTATTCGGTGTGTTCTTGGTTCGGATCAACTCAACTTTCGTAGTCCACGGCGGAATACAGGCGACATCAGGCGAATCAAGGAAACTCCGAGCCAATAAACCGCGGTTGCATTTCTGAAATGGCCGCAATGCCCTTTCCGCCGCCGCATACCCTCACCCACCCCTTTCCGGTGGGCGCGGGGCTAAACTCCTTTCTCCCTCTGGGAGAATGGCTGGGAATGAAGGCCTAGCGATCTCCAGCTGGTATCCAATGCTGGCTTGAGTCTGATCGGAGCCTATCCCAACGCGTTCGATAAACTGTTCGACGAGCCTGTCCTAAGAGGAGCCGAAGGACTCCTGGCAAACAGCCTACCGGGATGGGCTCCAAGTTTCGCGTCCAAAGAAGCGATCTGTGCAACGGATTGAGCCAACAGTCCTCCCCCAAGCCAATCACAACGCACCCCCGTGCGGAACCACGAGCGATCCCCGCGTGTGCATTTCGTTGGCCAAAAAGGCTAACTCAGAGTCTCCTCAAGCTGACCGCAGCGCCTGAGATCCCTCCCGAAGACCGGCTCTTCAACAGCCCGCATCTTCGGTATCGTCGGTCAGGTACCGTAAGCCCGTTTCGATACATTCAGGGTCAAGCACTGGTTTGGGCTTGGCCTGGGAACAATCCATCATGCCGGCGACCCGCTGTAGGCTGGAGAGAATCAGGGTCTGCTCCCAATCGCTCAACTGCCGGAAAGCATCCAAGAAGTTGACGTGCAACAGCGAAGGCGCTTGCCGCAGAGCATCGCGGCCGGGCTCTGTGAGGGTGATAGTCAGGCGCCGCTTGTCTTGTGGGCTGCGTTCGCGCCGGATCAGGGTTTTGTGTTCGAGATGGTCCAGCACCGTGGTGATGGTTCCCTGACTCAGATTGACCGCCTGGCTGAGTTGGTTGGCCGTCAAGGGTCCCTGCTTCGACAAGGCGCGCAGCACCATCAATTGCGATCCAGTGAGTCCGACCTTCTGCAACTGCTTGGATTGAAGATCGAGCGCACGGACGATCCGCCGCAGCTGAATCAAAACTTGTTCATTGATTTCCATACGTTCGTTCATGCTCCGAATCGACATCAGGCCATAGCCTGGGCCAGGCGGCGGAATTGTAGGCTGTATAAGGCCTGAAGATAACGCTGGGTCTCCCGTCGCTCCAAATCGGTCACATGGCGCCAGAACCCGTAAACCCGAGATAGGGTCATCATGCGCTCGGCATAGTGCTGCCAGGTATAGCGCTCAGCGACCCGCTTAAGGGCCCCTTCCGAAATCCGGTTCCAGTACTCCGGGTCTTGACGAGTTCTCTCGAAAAAGCGAGCGATGCGTTCGGCCGCCGCATCTCCATGATTCGGGTCGATGTGAAAGCCCGAGACGCCGTCCTCGATGATTTCCGACGGACCTCCAAAGCAAGTGGCGAAACAGGGAAGCCCCGAAGCCATCGCTTCGATCACGGTCAGCCCAAACGCTTCGAACAAGGCCGGCTGGACGAACGCTCCCCGGCCGTCCGCCACATAGCGATAAAATTCGCCGGCCAAATCCTTGGGCAACCTGAGGCCCAGCCAGCGCACCTGCCGATCCAAATCGTAGCGGTTGAACAAGGCGTGCATGCACCGGATCTGTTCGAGTTCTTCAGTATCAGACGAACGTTCCGGATCCACGTGGCCCGAAATGACCAAGAGATTGGCTTCCTTCCGCAGCGCTTCGCAAGCGCTGAACCATTCCACCAGTCCGACAATATTCTTGATACGGTCCAGCCGCGCCATGGTAAACAACAGCGGCTTGTCGCGCTCGGTCAAAACGCCGCGAGCGTCAACTCGCTCGTCGACGCCAAAGACCAATTGCTCGATTTCGGTATGCAAGTGAGGCAGGCGGCGCTCCACCGCCGTATAAGGGAAATAGGCCGCGGCATCTGCGCCCGGCGAAACGATGTTGAACTTGGGGTCGTAGACGTCAATGCCGTTCACGACCCGGAACAGCTTGGGCATGGTGAACGCGGTATGGCTCTCGTACTGTCCCACGCTTTCGCGGGTGCCCGCGATTTCCTGATAGGTGCTGGTGATGATGAAATCGGCGGCGTTCATGGCGATCAGGTCCGCCGTGAACTGACAGGAGAAATGGTACTGGGCTTCGTTTTCCTGCCAGAACAAGTCGGCGTGGCGATACTTGGTCTTTTCCAGAGCGTGGGCGATATTGCACTGGGTCACGCCGAGGCGTTGCGAAAGAAGGGTCGCGACCAGGTTGCCGTCCGAATAATTGCCCACGATCAGGTCCGGACGCCCGCCCAGCTCCGCCAGCAGTTCCCGCTCCGAATCTAGCGTATAGCGCTCCAGGTAGGGCCACACTTCGAACCGGGAGATCCAATGAGTCACGATTTCGCCGGACGCGTTGCGGAACGGCACCCTCAGTATGCGCGCGTTGCGCGTACCGGAGATCGGTTCCAGGCGCTGGTCGCAGGTGGTGCCTTCCGCTTGCGGAATCAACCGGGTTAACACCACGATTTGCGGCTCGATATCGAGTCCTTGCTCGAACAGGCGGGATCGCATCTCGGTTTCCAGGGCGCGTACCTGATCGAGGATGTAGACCACTTGTCCGCCGGTGTCGGGTCGGCCTAGCACGTTCGCCTGACCGAAATAACCGTGCGGAGAAATGATGGCTAGAGAAAACACCATGGGCAGACGCGCCAGAAACGTTTCCAATCCCCTAGGATCGGGCGCTTCGAGAAGATCCCGGAGTAGGCTCATGGTATCCCGTATTCTGGCGACCTCGCGTCCCCAGCCAACCTCGAATCCCAGGGCACGCAAAGGCGCCGCCACATCCTCCCATGTAGCGGTAGGCTCATGGCCGGCGAGCACCTCGTCGGCCCGACGTAACGCCCGGCGCAAATCGCTGACGCTCTTGATCTGTTCGTTGAGCATCAGGGTTTGGCCTCGAAACGAATGAATCCTTAGGAAATTCAGAATTCGTTCCCCGCCCTCACCCAATTCGTCGAACAATTGTAGCGATAGATGTTTATTCAGAAACTCCACGCCCCGACCTATCGATCGCGCTTCCAGCAGCTTGGGAAACTCGCGGGAAAACGGCCCCAGGTCGATCTCCAGCAGCCATTCGTCGAAGTCGTGCTGGCCCAACGCTAGGCATTCCTTGAAGCGCAGGAAATCCCGCACCGTCACTTCCTCGACCGCCATTCCTTCAAGCGCGATACGCACATAGCGCCAGGACGCGATACGAACCCGGACCGCGAGATAGACCCAAGCATCATTGACCGCGGCTTCCTGGGTCAAGCGGATGACTTTCCCCAAAGGCGATTGCCTGAGTCCGTCCGGAACATCCTCCGCGGCGCAAACATCGGCGAAAGCGTCGCAGAGTTCCGAACGCTGCAGAAAGCTGCGTTCCAACTTCTTAATTTGATGGAGCACTCGGTGACCCACGGACGGACAAGCATCCAGGAAACCTCGCAATTGCTCGATCAAATCGTCGCTGCGCGCTCTTTCGCTCATTCAGGATCTCCGTTTTTCGGTGTCATTTATTTTGACATCAAATAATTATTCAGGCGGCCTACCCTGTCAATTCCCGAGGCCGGTTCATTCTATCAATCAGGAAGATATGAAACCCGTTGTCGGCTCGCCATTCGGGGCTGGTGCGATTGACAAATCCCATGAAACATTTTGAAATCAAATTATGGAGTATCACAAAGAAGCCGACTCGGAGCAGGAGATCAACTCATGAAAGCAGTTATTCTTGCCGGTGGTCAGGGGGTACGGCTAAGGCCCATTACCGAGAACATACCCAAGCCGATGGTGACGGTACTGGGTAAGCCCATCATGGAACACATCGTACGCCACCTCTCTCATTACGGCTTCGACGACCTACTGGCGACGCTGCATTACCGACCGCGTGCGATCCGCGACCATTTCGGGGATGGCAGCGATTTTGGTGTGAGCCTGCGCTATACCCTGGAGCACAAACCGCTGGGAACGGCCGGGTCGGTCAAACTCGGCGCGGATTTCCTCGACGAGACATTTCTCGTCATAGCCGGAGACGCGCTCACGGATTTCGATCTCGAAGCCTTCTGGGCCTTTCACAAGGCCAAGGGCGCCAAAGTTAGCCTATGCCTCAAACGGGTATCCGACCCCGGCGAATTCGGGGTCGTCGTGACCGACGACCACGACCGTGTCGTCCGTTTCGTGGAAAAACCCGGGCTCAGCGAACTCTGCAGCGATACCGTCAACACCGGCATCTATCTGATAGAACCGGAAATCTTGAAAGCCATACCTGACGACATCCCATACGATTTCGCAGGCGATCTTTTTCCAAAACTTCTGGAACAGGAAATTCCGCTGTTCGCCTATGTCGCAGAGGGCTACTGGAGCGATATCGGCACCTTGGAACAGCTGAAACAGTCGCACTGGGATCTTCTCGACGGGAAAGTCCGCCTTCCGCTGGGCGGAAACCTGATCGGCGAACGAATATGGCTCGGTGACGGAGCTCGCGTCGCCAAGGACGCAGAACTCGGCTCACCCTGCTGGATAGGCGAAAACGTGCGCATTCGGTCCGGCGTCAAAATCGGCTCGTATTCCGTCATCGCGCCCGATGTCGAAATCGACGCCAGGGCCACGGTGAACCGCAGCATTATCATGAAAAACTCGTTCATCGGCGAATCGGCTGATCTGCGCAACTGCATCGTAGGCGGCAGTTCCGTCATCGAGGCGCGTTGCGAAATCGGCGACGATGCGATTATCGGCGCACGCAGCCACCTCGGGCGTCAGGTCGTGGTCATGCCCGGCGTTTCGATCTGGCCGGACAAGGAGGTGAATAGCAATACGACGATACGTGAAAACCTGGTTTGGGAATCGCTGTTGCGCCCTTCGATCTTCGGATCGCGCGGTGTCAGCGGATTGGCCAACCTCCACATCACGCCGGAATACGCGGCGGCTTTGGGCAAGGCATTCGGCAGTTGGATTCAGCGCGGCGCTCGGGTCGCAGTCGGGCGCGACGGGCACCCGTTCTCCCGGCTGATCAAACGGGCGTTCATCTCAGGCCTATTAGCGGTCGGTGTCAATATCGACGATCTGGAAGAAGTCAGCCTGCCGGAAACGTGCTTCATCACCGGCTTTGGCCGCCATCTAAGCGGCGGCGTTCACATCCGCATCTCGGACGAACACCCGAGCGTCGCCGTGATCGAGCTTTTCGACGCCGATGGTATGCCCCTGCTGCGCAGCGCGCGCCGCAAGATCGAAGCCATGTTCCATCGGGCCGAATTTCCCAAGGTGTCCGTCGAAAACGTCGGCAATCTAAGCTATCCCGGCCGCGTCGACGAGCGGTATGCGGATCATCTCCGGCAGCATTTGAGTAGAACCGCCACTCAGCCCTGGATCGACCGCGTGCTCCATTACTGCCGGGAAAGCAATTTAGCGCGGATACTCAGCGACCTGCTCGGCAGCAACGCCCTGCACCATCTCGAAAGCGACTACAAAGAAAATTCCGACGTTCCGGCCATCCCTTACGAACGCATCGCGGAAATCGCCCGCCTCAATCGAAAGATCGCCTTGATCATCGAGCGCGGTGGGGAACGACTAACCCTGGTCGACGAATTAGGAACGATACACCGCGCCGAACGGACGCAGGAACTTCTAACCGCCGCCTTCATCATCGGCGCGCCGCCCGAGGAGCCGGTCTTCCTCCCGCCCGATCATCCGAAATTCCTGGCGGAACTGGCGGACGCCCGAGTACGACGCGTGGTTATCACGCACAAAGAGCCGGCGGCTCAACTGAACACTGTCAAGAAATCCATGCAGACCGAGGGCGTGTGGCTGCATTTCGTTCATTTCTATCTGGGTTACGCCGCGGTCGCGGCATCACTCCGGCTGCTCGAATTCCTCGGCAGGGAACATCTGACCTTGCACGATTTCGAGCGCCAGATTCCGATCAGTCATTGTCGGCGTTTCGTTCTGCAGTGCCCCTGGGATCATATCGGGCGGGTGATGCGCGAGCTGAGCCAGCGTCCGGAAGCGCGCCTGAACGCCGCTCCCGAAGGCGTGCGCCTCGATCTGAACGGCGACTGGGTTTACGTCCTCCCCAGTGCGGACGCGCCGGAACTGGAAATCAGCATGGAAGCAGCCAACACGGCACGGCTTGCACAACTGGAACAAGAAGTCGCTCAGCGCGTACGGAGCCTGATTCCATGACAGCGGACTTTCCGTTCTTGTTCGCGTCTGATCTGGACGGCACGCTACTACCCAATACCGGCAAACCGCCGGAACCCGGCTGTTTGGAACGCACTCAGGCGTTGCTTCAGGACCTGCTCGAAGCCGACTGCCCGGTGTGTGTCGTCAGCGGACGATATCGGGCTCTGGCCAAACAGGGTCAAGCGGCATTCCGACTGTCGCAGCCCACCTGGTGGATCTGCAATGTCGGCACGGAGGTTTACGACCGGACCGGCGCCGTCGATCGCGAATGGCAAAGCCGCCTCGGTCCGCCGCTCGACCGTGAAGCCTTGCGCCGCGCGCTTTATAAGCTCTCGCGCCTCGTTCCGCAGGAACCGCAAAAGCAGGGACCACACAAATTCAGCCTCTATTACCCGGAACCCATCAGCCGGGAATTGTGGACGGAGATCACGTATCGGATCCGAGCGGTCAGAAGCGATTTACAACTGGTCGCCAGCGTCGAGGAACCCACGGGACGCGCCCTGCTCGACATCATTCCCGCCAACGCTGGGAAAGCCCACGCCTTGTGGTATATCGCCAAACGCTACGGGCTAAACGGCGACCGCGTGTTCTTCGCGGGAGATTCGGGAAACGACCTCGACGCCCTGCTCTCCGGCGTGTGTGGCGTACTGGTGGGAAACACCCCCGAGCACGTCCGAACTCAGGCTGAAGAAGAACGGAAGCGTCGCGAGAATGCCCGATTGTTTGTCGCCGACGCATTCTACGGCGACGGCATCATCGAGGGACTTCGCCACTACGGCTTGTGGCCGCCCGCTCAGGCTGAAGCGAAACCCAAGCGAGACATCCGGCGGTAAAACCCATGCGAATCGCCTTCTTCTGCCCCCACAGCGATCCCCTGGCGTCGCCTGGCGAACCGGACTCGGGCGGCCAATGCGTTTACGAGGCGCGGGTCGCGGAACAGCTCGCCCGGCTTGGACACGAGGTACGGGTCTATACGCGGTTGTGGGGCGGAAAATCAGAGCACCAGGCGATTTGCGACGGCGCCACGGTCTGCCGCTACCCCATGGGGCCGGAGGGCTTTCTGCGAAAAGAGGACATGGGACCTTACCTCGCGGAATTCGCGGAACGCGTCCTATCCGATCAATCCGCCTGGCTTCAGCATGCCGATGTCATCCACGGGCACTACTGGGACGGCGGAGCGAGCGCGCTCATCGCCAGCCTGGCCGTCGGCAAGCCCTTGCTATTCACCAGCCACTCGCTGGGGCTCCTGAAGCGGGACCGCATATCGGATCCCACTCCGGACGGTTCCAAATTCCGCTACGAGCTTCGCATACGCGCCGAGAAGAAAATTCTGGACGCGGCCGATGCCGTTATTGCGCTCAGCCGGACCGAGCGCGAAGCGCTGACCGGGCGCTATGGTACGAATGCCGAGAAAATCCGGATCGTTCCGGGGGGCGTAGACACTGAGGCATTCCATCTTCGCCTGGACAAGACCGATCTTCAGCGCCAGCTCGGCTTCACCTCCGATTATCTGCTGTTTACTGTCGGGCGGCTCGATCCCCGCAAAGGCTTTCTCGAATTGCTCGAGGCCATACCGCCGGTTGTCAAAGCTTTGCGCGAAGCGGGCAAGACCGTGACCTTCCTGATTCCGCTCGGCCCTGAACAACCCTCGCCGGATGAAAAAGCCTACCGCGACGCACTGCTCCAGCGGGCGAGCGAACTTCAGGTTACGGATGCCATCCGCTGGTTTCATCGGCTGACTGATCAGGAATTGCTCGACTATTACGCGGCCGCCGATCTGTTCCTCTGCCCTTCCCCGTACGAACCGTTCGGGCTGGTGCTGGTCGAGGCTTTCGCGTCCGGGACTCCGGTCGTCGCCACGCCCCACGGCGGCCCCATAGACATTGTCACGCCCGGAGTGAACGGCTATCTGGCCGATCCTATGGACCCGCCCGCGTTCGCCGCCCGCATTCTCGACGCGCTTTTGGCACCGGAGAACGACCGCCACCGCATGCGCGCCGCTGCCGCGGAGAGAGCCCGGACCCGCTATGCCTGGTCGTCGGTGGCTTCCGCCATCGCGGAGGTTTATCACTCGATACAGGGTGACGCCTTTGCCCTACGTTAACAGCGAAGGCGTTCGCATCCATTACCTGGTCGACGGTGACGGGCCGCCGCTGATACTGCATCACGGTTTCACTAGCAGTTCTGACGCCTGGCGGCGCTTCGGCTACATTCCGGCGCTCTGCCGCGATAACCGCTGCATTCTGGTCGATGCCCGCGGCCACGGCGCCAGCGCCAAACCCCACGATCCCGCTGCCTATGACCTACCGAAACGCGTGGCGGACGTGGTCGCCGTTCTCGATGCTTTACAGATTCCGAAAGCGAATTTCCTCGGTTTTTCCATGGGCGGATGGATCGGTTTCGGCATGGCGAAGTACGCGCCCGAACGGATCAACGCCCTGCTCCTCATCGGGGCACACCCCTATGCCGACCAAAGCTGGGATGTCTTTCGGCGCGTCGACGGCAGAGACCCCGAAGCTTTCCTCTCCGCCCTCGAATCCATCTTGGAACAGCGTATCGAACCGGAACTGAAACCCCTGGTACTCGCCAACGACCTGCGGGCACTCGCGGCAGCCGCTCAGGAGCGGCCGGCGCTGGATGATGTCCTCCCGTCCATGACCATGCCCTGCCTGCTTCTCGTGGGCGAAAAAGATTCGAGGTATCCCGCCGTAGAGACCTGCGCAAGACATCTTGCCCGCGCTACCCTGGCCGCGCTGCCGGGTCTCACACATATCGAAAGCTTCGTCCGCAGCGACCTCGTTCTCCCGCATATCACGCGGTTCTTGGCCAGCGTTTCCTACTGAGGCAAGGAGATAGCCCTCACGACGATGAAACCTGCCGTTCAAATTTTCGAAACAGCTTTTTCCTCAGTGGATGTGCATTTCCCGATTGCCCGCCTTGTCGCTTCTTTGCAGCAGATACCGGTCCTGATCCCCCGGCATCGGCGTACCGTCGCTGCTCAGATACAGCAAGGTGGCTTCATCCTTAATCGCGAGCCGACGCTGAGGGGCATCGTTGTTGGGCGTCAACACGAGGATACCTTTGCTATCGTCCCATTCGTATTTTCCTTTTTCGAAAGACTCTCTGTTTTGCGGCTTGGCCGGTTGGGTGACCAAAAGATATTTGTTCTTGGCATTTAAAGACAGCGTCATTTTCAGACCGGCGCACTTTTCTTCTGAACACGGCAGGTAGCCATAAAAGACGCCCCGAAACGCGCCCGCTGTCGCGTCGGGACTGGCGTGGCCCGAATGATCCATGGCACCGTGCTTATTTTGTTCGCGCGCTCTGAGAGCCTTTTCTTGGATTTCCTTATCGCTTTCCGCCCAGGCAGCACTGAACCAGGATAGCAATACGCCGAAAACGATAACCAACGCCTTTTTAATCGCTTTTCTGTTCGATACGTTCATAACGAAGCTCTCATCCAAACCTAAACCCGGGCAGCCAATGAGGCGCGCCGGCACGCGCCATTGTACGCTGCTTTGCGAGCGAATTGGTTTCAGGGTCATGCTCGAACCCGTCGCGTGTCAGGCGCTCGGGCGTTGCCGTCAGCTTCTGGAACGAACCGCTCATGCCATTTCTAAAAAGGGTACCTCTGTCGCCACACACGACTCCTCCCCTGCCCTTTCGTAGTTCCGTCATAAGCCGGCATACTCGAACCCACCATACGGGACGATTCAGCAATTCGTATATCGATGAAATGCTCTAAGTACATTCGTCGACACAGCTCGTGTTGTCCGTCTCCCCATTTTTTTGATTTCAAAATGTTTGCACGAACGTATCAACCCGATTTATCGTACGCCCATAAGTAAAACTACGAATTCAAGCACTTCGACCGGTAGCCCATGCGCCCGGAACGAGACATTGAGCTCAATTTTATTTTCAAGTCAAAGTAGATATGACCGAATTCACAGCATCAACGAGGCCGGTCCTCTTCGGCGAACTACTCTTCGATCATTTTCCCGACGGCTCCGCCGTGCTGGGCGGGGCTCCCCTGAACGTCGCCTGCCACCTCCGGGGCTTGGGCATACAGCCCTTGCTGATTAGCCGCATCGGCGAGGATGAGGGCGGAAGGATGGTCCGCAAGGCACTTCACGACTGGGATCTCGACGACAGGGGCGTCCAGATCGATCGCGAAAGGCCGACGGGAGCCGTGCGGGTGCAAATCGAGAACGGCGAGCCCGTTTTCCGCATCGAACCCGAGCAAGCTTACGATTACATCGAAGCGCACGATGTCCCTGAGTTTCCCACGGGCGGCACCATCCTATATCACGGTACTCTGGCCGTGAGAAATCCGGTGTCACGTCAAGCGCTGGATTATCTGGTCAAGCGCTATTGTCCCCCGATCTTTCTCGACGTCAATCTCCGTGCGCCTTGGTGGAACGCGGAGGATTTACGCGTGCTGTTAGAACGGGCGAACTGGATTAAGCTGAACGCACAGGAACTGGATTCCATAGCCGATCTTTACGGCCTGTCGGCCAAACCTCAGGAAGCGCAGGCCGAAGCTTTGCGGGCCCATTGCGGCACCGAGTACGTCGTCGTAACACAAGGCGAGGCGGGAGCGTTCGCCGTCTGCGCCGATGGAAACACGGCTCGAGTGCGGCCCGACGCATCGATAGAAGTCGTGGACACCGTCGGGGCAGGAGACGCATTCAGCGCGGCGCTGCTGACCGGTCTGATTTGGCGTTGGCCGCTGAAGGACGCCCTCGAACGGGCCCAGCAATTGGCGGGATTCATCTGCGGCGTAAGAGGCGCGGTCAAACGAGACCTGTCCTTTTATCGAAGGCTGCGAGAGAACTGGCGGATATAAGCCAGCACGGCGAACCGAGCACTGCTTCGCCGGCCTTGAGGTCGGCGAGGCGGAACCGTGCCACTGACGTGGACCTTACATCACCTTGCCGTAATCTCCCCCGCGGCCGTTTTCAGACCATATCGACCGATTCCCCCAGCACATCCCTCATATACAGCATCTGCACCAGCACCATGACGACCACCACCAACGGCGGCGCGAGCAGGAGTCCCAGAATGCCGAAACTTGCGCCCATGATGAGTTGCGCGGTCAGCAGCAGGGCCGGGGGAAGAGAAATGACCTTCTGTTGAATGAAGGGCGTGATCAGATAGCCTTCTAAGGTTTGAACCACGAAATAGAGTATGGCGACATAGAGCACTGTCGTACCGCCTTTGGTAAGCGCCACCATTATCGCCGGCACGGCCGCGATGAGCGGCCCGATATTAGGCACGAAGTCCAAGGCAGCGGCCACGAGACCGAGGATGAAAGCGAAAGGTACCCCCAATATCAGCAATCCGACACCGGTCATGACCCCTACCGCAAGCATGGCGGCAATCCGGCCGATCAGCCACCACCGTAGAGCGTTCCCCATTCGGTTGAAGGCTTCCCAGACCTGTCCCCGGCGCTCTTTGGGGAAAAGGTGAACCGTGCCATCAATATAGGTCTTGGGATCGAAAGCGAAATAAAGTCCCAGCACGATCACGATGAAAAAACTCCCCAAGGCGCCGAATGCGGTCGAAAAAATCCCGGCGATTTTGGATAGTTGCTCCGAATCGGTGAGAAGGCCGCCTGCCCTCGATAGCCTGTCGATCAACGCTGGTCCCCATGGATACTGCTCGAGCGTACTGCGCATTCGATCCAGCGCGGCCGGCAGTTGCTGAAACAATTGGTAAAAACCATCGGCGATCGTGGGTCCGTACAGCGCCAGGATCAGCACGAACAGGCTCAGCAGCACCAGGATCACTACCGTCAGTGCCCAGTTCATGGACAGAGGCGTATAACGGGTGATGAACGCGGCCAGAGTGCGGAGAAACAGCGCCAGAAGGATACTTGCGAAAACCAGCAACAGAATCTGCGACACTTGCCAGGCGGCGAGAAGCAGCCCGATGACGGCCATACCCGCAACCGCGACGATGAGCGTCCGCTTGGTCAGCAGTCCGCTAGAGCCCGGTGTCTCGCTGGTTTCCTGATTCATAGTTGCATCCCTTGCGGCCGTTCCGGTCCTGCGTAGAATTCGACCGCGCCACTTTCTACCACGGCCGCAGACATCTGCAATGCCTGCAACAACAGCGGGTCCCGGACCGAACCGCCGAGGGTATCCGGCCGGTGTCCCGCCGGTTCGGTCGAATAAAAGGCGTTTCCCGGGGACCTATTCAAAAAGGACCACGCAAAGAGCCGAAAAAATCCCAACCGGCCGCGCCGGCCAGTCTCGGGACTTGTCCAAAACCAGAAAAATCGGAGATTTCAGCGTTCGCCATGTCCGTACCTCATCGATTCGTCCTTGCGCTTAGGCCACTATTAGGCGTCGCGGGGTCCGCCGTTGCCCGCGAGTTTCGAACCCTGATGCTGATATTTCTGGCCGGGGTTGCCGTCTGGGGCTTCCTCGAAATTGCCGACGAGGTCGTCGAAGGTCAGACTCACGCCATAGACACCGCGATCCTGCTGGCCTTGCGGAATCCAGCAGACCCGGCCGATCCTATCGGCCCGAAGTGGGTCGAGGAAATGTTCAGGGATTTCACCGCCCTGGGCGGCGTCGCCGTAATCCTATTCATAACGCTGGGAATCACGGGCTATCTCGCCTTGCAGCGAAAACACCGGGCTTTGATCCTATTCGCTGTCGCCGTCTTCGGCGGCTTGCTGATCAATACCATGCTGAAGATCGGCTTCGACCGTCCCCGCCCCGATCTCGTGCCTCACGGCGCCTATGTCTACACCGCGAGCTTTCCCAGCGGTCATGCGATGCTGGCCACGGCAACCTATCTGACCCTCGGCGCTTTATTGGCCCGGATGCTTCCCGACTGGCGCACTAAGTTGTTCGTGCTGACGATGGCGGCCGTGCTCTGCTTTCTGGTCGGCTTCAGCCGAGTCTACCTGGGCGTCCATTGGCCTTCCGACGTCGCCGCCGGCTGGATGGTCGGCGCCGCCTGGGCCTTGCTCTGGTGGCTCGTGGCCCGTTGGTTGCAAAGAAGGCAGATCGTGGAGGAAACGGAGACCGAAGCATAAGCCTCCGATCTGACGAACCCTTGACATTGAAGTACAAAACTCCCGATTTTGTTAGGCTTCGGCCTGAATCTATCGAAGGAATCGTTTCATTCGGCATTCGAATTAGACATTGATCCTACATCCGGCAATTGGATAAAACCTGAAAAGCGCCAGCCCCTCATCCCCAGGGCTGTTCAATGCTTGATGCCGTGATAGCTCAAGACATGTTCGCGGTTCATGGCATTGTCAGATCGCGGCGCGAATATTGGTTTTGCCATTGTGTCGCAAGAGATTTAAGGCGTAGTGGCGAAGTTGGGCGAAGATGCCGGGGTTTTTGCGAATGCCGCCGGGATCCTCGCCCAGCGAGGCATCGAGCACATGGTGCAAACAGTTTTCGATGTCCCAATGGCCTCGGATAGCCGCGGTTTCCACCGAAGCTTCACAGGTGACGAGGTAATAGGCGAGAGGTTGGCGCGACTCGAAACACCGACGGCCGGGGTTAAAGCATTCAACGCGGCAACGGACTTCGACCACGGCTTTGAAGTGATGGGCCAAGGTCCCGTTACAGTGCCCGCCGGCAAGGGCCAGAGTCGGGCGGCACGCTGCTCAATCCGATTACGCCAGTCCAGATAAACCGGATAGGCCTGCTCAACTGAGGGCTGCGTGCGACAGACCTCTCGCACAGCGACTCGTAGTTTGGGCTGATTGCCCTTGAGTTGCACCAAGAGATGTCTCCCGGTGGCAATGACAGCTTCAACCGTTTTTTTTGCAGACGGAGGGAATCGAGGGTATATAACCGCCCCACCAATCCTAACGTTTCGATGAGTCGTCGCTGAGCTGCCTGGATTTCGTGGTCCTTGCTGCCGTCTTCGATCAGAACGTGTTCCAGCACGATTTGTTCCTCGATAGCGAAGGCGCTCAGGAGTTGGGCCGCCTTGCGGTCCTCGAAACGATCGAGACGGCCACACAAGGTCTTGCCATCCGGGGCGATCAGCGCAACCGTTTCAGCCAGTCCTGCCGCATGGGTTCGAAAATAGCGGGCCATCGGGTCGGCATCCAATCCTTGCAGTGTGTAGCGATGAGTCGTACAACCTCTCCTGCGCACGACGGTGGACCGGAATCGGAAGCAAACTTGGTTTCAACGGGGACACAAGATCATTGGCGGAATTTGTTTTGGAATCGCCGTGAACAGACTGGCTAAAGCACCACCGATTCGCCAAGGACTGGTGTTTGGCAATAGAAAAAAGGTTGACTACGCTTTCTTGCATGAGTCAGCCATTACTGAACAAAGATCAATTAGCTGTCGTTAGAAGTATTCACAACTTTCTTTCCAGCCACGCTCATTGCTTTATTCTCAAAGGAAGCGCAGGCACAGGGAAAACCACTTTAATTGCGCGACTGATTCAAGACCTCGATCAGCAACAGTATCCGTTTACATTGCTCGCTCGAGTAATGGTCAAATTTTGTGTATGGGGAGTTGATCAGGCGGCGACTTTCTCGGCGTCTTCCTGAACGCCGTCCTTGAACACGACTCCCTCAATGACCTGAGCCAGCCGCGGAACTCCATTCAATCTCCGCCAGTGTCGCTCGGCGCTTTTCACCAGCATGAACACCATCGCGAGAATACTTCCCCGTGACACGCAGCCTCGCGTTTTAGCGGTTCTGAGCCTCACCGTGGCAAAGGTGGATTCAATTGGATTAGTGGTCCTCAGGTGAATCCAATGCTCCGCCGGAAAATCGTAGAACGCCAACAGCGTCTCCCGATCCTTTTCCAGGCAGGCCACCGCCTTGGGCTACTTGGGCCGATACACCTCGACGAAATGATCGAACGCGTTCTCCGCTTCCTGCCGGGTGGCGGCCATCCAGATCTCGTGCAGCGCCGCTTTGGCTTTGGGCTGTTGGCTCTTGGGCAGCTTATTGAGCACATTCGCCGTCTTATGGACCCAACAGCGTTGGCCACGGGTGGTCCCGTACACCTGCGGTAAGGCTTTCCAGAAGCCTAAGGCGCCATCGCCGATGGCCAGGTGCGGATCAAGGGTGAGACCCCGGGCTTTGAGATCCAACAGCACCTCGCGCCAGGACGGTTCGCTCTCCCGATAGCCATCAGCCAACGCCAGCAACTCCTTCTTGCCGTCCGCCGTAGCCCCTATCACCACCAGAATGCACTGCGCCGCATCCTCCAGCCGTACCCCGAAATGAATGCCATCTACCCAGAGATACACATAACGCCGGTTCGACAAATCCCGCCGCGACCAACGCTGATGCTCGTCCTTCCACGCCTCTTTTCAAGCGGCTGATCGTACTCGCCGACAATCCGGGCGCCTCCCGCCCTAACAGCACCGTCAGCGCCTCCTGAACATCCCCGGTCGAGATCCCTTTCAAGTACAACCACGGCAACAACGCCTCAAGGCTCTGGGGGCGCCGAAGGTACGGCGGCAAAATCGCCGAGGTCAACCGGATCGCCTTCGACCGATCTCGCACCCGCGGCACCTTGACCTCGATAGGACCCACACCGGTCTGGATGGACCGCGTCGGTAGATGACCGTTCCGCACCACCCGCTTGGCGCCCATCCGCCGTTTTCTCGTCCTTGAATCGCTCCAGAAAGGCGGCAACCTCCGCTTCGATCGCCGCCGCCAGCATCCGCTGGGCGCCTTCCCGTAACAACTCCGTTAAGGCATCCGCCACGGGAGCTGGTGCCCCTGGATTCTTCAACGGAATGATCTTATCGTCACTCATGGCGTATTCGCTCCTCTTGTAGGAAGGGATGACCTTGAAGACCCTCCAGAATACGCCGCCTACCTCAATCCCTCATCCACAACTTTCGAGCATAACTCGCTCGCTCCGACAGGAAGGGCTGCTCGCATTTTAGGGACGAAAACCAAAGCCGAGTCCAACACGATCCACAAACGTATCTATCGCTTAGCTGACATTGACATAATCGAGGCAGATGAATCAGCAAATGAACCGGGGTTACGCCTGATATTTCCCCTGAAGGAAACTGGTCCTCAGAAGATGCTGTTCATCGTCGACGAATCGTCGATGATCGGCGACAAGCAATCGAGTGGTGACATCTTTCGGTTCGGATCGGGACGCCTTCTTGCAGACTTAATTGAGTATGCGGGGCTTGCATGTCCCAAGTGGGGTGCAAGACATGGTGCGAAGATTTTATTCGTGGGGGATCCCGCTCAGTTGCCGCCAGTGGGTGAGACTTTCTCGCCGGCACTTTCCGCAAGCTACCTTCGGCGAACGTTCGGACTTGAATGTGAAGAATACGAGCTAAACGAAGTGATGCGTCAGCGGAAAGGTAGCGCCATTTTGGGTCGGGCAACGACGCTGCGTAACGCCATATTTTCCGAGACCTTCAACACTTTTGATCTATCGCCTAACGACGAGGAAATCCGCGCTGTTTCGGTAACTGAAGCAGTTAAGCTTTCCGAACAAGCGATTAGAGCGAAATCCGACTGCGTTTTGATCACGTACTCCAATGCCCAAGCATTGGATCTGAACCGGGCAGTACGTGGCCGCCTTTGGGGAAACGAAAGCATAGGACCGCAGGCTGGGGACGTATTGTTAGTCAACAAGAATTCCTTGATGACTGGTCTATACAATGGCGATCTCGTAAGCGTCGTGCATGTGGCCGAGCAGCCGGAACACAGGTCTGTGAGAATCAAGGGAGTTGGGGAACCTGTTGATCTGGTGTTCCGTGGAGTTTCCTTCGCCTACCGCGAGATGGGTCACGAGATTATCTTTAACTGCAAAATTCTCGAAAATCTCCTGAATTCACCCAAGCGAGAGTTATCACCCTTGGAGCAACGGGCTTTGCTCGTCGATTTTCGCCAGCGTAACCCTAGTCTCAAGCCGAAAACGTCTGAATTCAAGCTCGCGATCCTGCATGACGAGTACTTCAACGCACTGCAAGTGAAATACGGTTATGCCTTGACCTGTCACAAGGCACAGGGTGGTGAGTGGGATACTGCGGTAGTTGTCTTTGACCACAGGCGAGGGCAGCGGAATGAGGGTTTTTTCCGGTGGGCCTATACAGCGGTGACTCGCGCCAAACAATGTCTGGTTACGGTGAACGCGCCACGTTTTGACGATAAATCGTCCATCGTCTGGGGCAACGATCTAGCGACGACAACATCACGGAGCAACCAGGAGGACTGTATCGTCGATGAAGATTGGAGTCGCCTGTCTTTCAGTGACGGGCAAGAGAAGTTGTTTGCTTATCATGTGCGCTTACGCGAAGCGTGGGAGACTGTTGGCATCTCCGTGGATCGTCTTGATCACTTGAACTTCCGCGAGCGCTATTTTTTGAGTCGGGCAGGGAAGATCGCAGTCGTCGAGTATGTGTACAACAAAATGTGGAAAGTATCGCGTTGCGATGCTGGGCCCTGTGACGGGGCAGATTCAAATGTCGTTTCAGAGGCATTGCAAATCATGGAGGCCATATTGCGATCAGAGCCCGCGAAAGACGTTGAATTAACGGATCCATTTTTGCGGCCGTTTTGTGACTACATCAAAGACTCCCTCCGAGGTACGGATATCCGCCTGCTATCGGCAACGCCGATGCAATATCGCTTGCGCATGGTATTCGAGTTCGAGGGTAAACATCGGAGCATCGACTTCCTATACGACAGCACTCCGAAATGGACTCGTGCCGAGGAGGTGGGTGGCGTGGGGGCGAGCGGTGGTCTTTTCGGACGGCTACGCGAAATTTTGGGGACGGTCATCAGGTGAATTGGTCAACGGAAGTCTCCTAATTCCGTAAGGCGGGGCGACTTTCAGAAGCCTTAGCAAGGGCTCGGGAAGGATTCAAAGCGAATGGTAACGACCTGTTTTTGCAACGAGCATATGGGTGGGTGATTTATGACCTGCTAAAACAGGAGATACAACTGTTTGAACAAGGTAAGCTCTCGCCGGGCAAGGTTGTCGTCCGGTTGGAGGAATGGCTTGCTGTCACCGCCGATGTAAAAATGACCCCTGACACCGAAGTAAATTTGACCCCTTGGGGGAAAATGGCGGCTTTTTTGAGCCGCGGAAATGTTGACTCAGGAGCAGTCAGTGGAGATCAAAGTATTGGCCCGACAGGGCCATGGCATCAAAGCCATCGCGCGGGAGCTGGGCGTCTCGCGCAACACGGTACGCAAGTACCTGCGCAGCGAAAGCGCGTTGCCCCGGTACCGGCTGCGGGCGCCCCGCCCCTGCAAGTTGGATCCCTTCAAAGCCTATCTGCAGCAACGCATCGAGGCGGCACGTCCGCATTGGATTCCGGCCACGGTGCTGCTGCGAGAGCTTCGTGAACGGGGCTATGCAGGCGGCATCAGCCAGCTCAAGGCGTATCTCGCCCCCTTCAAACGGCGACCGGAAGAACCGGTGGTCCGCTTTGAAACCCCACCGGGCCGCCAGATGCAGGCCGATTTCACGACGATCCGGCGGGGGCGCGATCCGCTCAAAGCCTTCGTGGCCACGCTGGGGTTCAGTCGCGCCACGTTCGTGCGCTTTTCCGACCGCGAGGACAGCGCGGCCTGGTTGACGGGGCTGCGCGAGGCCCTCCACTACTTCGGCGGGGTGCCCGAAGAGGTGCTGTTCGACAATGCCGGCGCCATCATCACCGAACGGGACGCCTACGGTGAAGGCCGGCACCGCTGGCACCCGGCCCTGTACGCGCTGGCCGGGGCGTATGGCTTCCGGCCCAAGGTCTGCCGGCCGTACCGGGCCCAAACCAAGGGCAAGGTGGAGCGCTTCAACGGATACCTGAAAGCCAGCTTCATCACGCCACTGGCGGCCACGCTCAAGAGCGCCGGCTTGACACTCGATGTCGAGACCGCCAATGCCCAGATCGGCCCCTGGCTCGATCAGGTGGCGCATCAACGGGTGCACGGCACCACCGGCGTACAGCCCGCGGTGCGATTGGCCGAAGAGCGCCTCGCCCTGCGGCCGTTGCCGGTTCAGGCACCCCAAGGCTTGCCGGCACCCCAGCGGCACGTTGGCCGCGTCTTGCCCCATGACAGCCTGCAACATCCCCTGTCGGTGTACGACCAGTTGCTGGAGGTGACGGCATGAATCTGCAGCACGCCCGGATTACCGAACTCAGCCAAAGCCTGAAGCTCGAGCGGATCGGGTCGGACTGGCCCCACCTGGCCCAGCAGGCCGCCGATCGCGAGGAGAGCTTTGCCGACTTCCTCGAGAAACTGCTCATCGCCGAGGCCAAGGCCCGCGCCGAACGCACCCGGCAGACCTTGCTCAAGATGGCCACCTTGCCGGTCGTGAAGACTTTGGAGCAGTACGACTTTGCTTTCTCCTTGGGAGCGCCCCGGGCCCAGCTCCAGGAACTGGCGGGTTTGAGCTTTATCGAGCGCACCGAGAACATCGTCCTGCTCGGCCCCAGCGGGGTTGGTAAAACCCATCTGGCGATCGCCTTGGCCTACCGCGCGGTGATGGCCGGCCTCAAGACACGCTTCGTCACCGCCGCCGATCTGATGTTGCAACTCACCGCCGCACACCGCCAGGAGCGTCTCAAGGAGTACTTCAACCGGGTCGTGATGGCGCCCAGGCTGTTGGTCATCGATGAGATCGGCTATCTGCCGCTCGGACGTGACGAAGCGAATCTCTTCTTCAACGTCGTCGCCAAGCGCTACGAGCGCGGCAGCCTGATTCTCACCAGCAACCTGCCGTTCACCCAGTGGGCGGGCACCTTTGCCGATGATCAGACCCTGACGGCCGCGATGCTGGATCGGCTCCTGCATCACGCCCACATCGTGCAAATCACCGGCGACAGTTACCGATTGAAGGACAAGCGCAAGGCAGGAACAACCCCGCCGCAGACAGCGGCCGTCGAATAACTTTTGGGCCTCAAGGGGTCAATTTTACTTCGGCGATAAACCCTCAAAAGGGGTCACTTTTCAGTCGGCGTTGACAGCTTGCCGAGTATCGGCGCCTGGAAGCTAATGAAAGACCTGGCATGCTGCACTCACTGTTGCTAGCTCAGGTGCTCAAGGTTAGTCGAGTTTGGCCAGGTTTTCTCGCGTTTGCGCGTTGGTGGGGGCCGGAATATTGTCGGCCAGAAGACAAACAGCCTTATCGAGCCGATGATGGAAGGCTTCTACCTAGTTTGGAGATGCGGCTCTTCCATGCTATTGATCGGGAAGTATCTCATCGTGCGGATGCTCTACCGATTGACCTACTGGCTTGGGCAGAGAATCAATTGCATGTCGGTCTGAAACTCGCTCCGGACGACCCGTGGCTTCGCTACTACAAGAGTAAGCTGCTACTCGATAAGGGGAGAAGGGCTGAGGCCCGTGACTGGTTTATACCGGTGGTTCGGCGGCACGAACGGGCATCATGGGTGCGGGATTTCTTGGGTAGAACATTCGGGCCCGACGACGTGGACAAAGCGATAACCTGCTACTTCCGCGCTGTTCAAACGGCTAAACGTCCGCAGGAATTAGCAAGGACTCGGATTGCGTTGGCGCGTTTACTTGCCGCGGAAAAACGATTTGAGGAAGCAACCATTCAGGTGCGCAAGGCGTTGGAGTATCGCTCTCAGAACAATTTCTCGATCCCTCAACCGCTTTTGCAGATGGCTAGAGCCAGTTGGTTTCGCTCGCGGGCGAGTCGAACTGATTTGCCAAGTGAGCCCGACGTAAGTGACGCTGCCGACGCCATCGCTTTTGGCGATCAGTTGAGAAGACTTTCCTACAGGTTAGGAGTAATAGACAACCAGAATGTCCAGAGGTCTTTAGCGCACGTGGCGTTTTCCGTGGACGAAGGCATTATCCTGCAATACACGCGGTTTAAAGGGATCTCGGAGATGAAAGTAGGAGATCTAGTTGAGGTGGCGTTGGAGGACGATGGGCAGCGCGCCGTTAGATGGCGGAAGTCCACGGCGAATGGGATTCCCGGCTTCTGTCAGCAGTTTTCTGGTGAGCTAACCCAGCGCCAAGGACAATTGTTCGGATTTATCGTTACCGACGACAAATACCGGATCTTTGTCCACCCGAATTTGATCAGGCAAGCCGCCATCGTGCCGGGAACCCGGGTCGTATGTCGGGCAAAGATGAGCAAGGATAAGAAAGGGACAACTGGATGGCAGGCATTGACAATGGGGGTGTCAAGTTAACTGTATAACGAGTACCCTAACCGCGCTGAATTGACGGATAGAGTCGTTGGAGCTTGATCCGCGCATCGCCGGTTGTAAAGCGCCAGTTCACCGTGTCGCTCGCTGCGTTGCGTGAGTTCTGCCAGGCCGCGACCTCCCGGGTCCGGGTATCCAGGTCGGCGATGCAGCGGTCGAGGCATTGGCTCGCCAGGGCGCTCAATTCGATTTCCGCCATGTTCAGCCAACTGCCGTGTTTGGGCGTGTGATGGATTTCCAGGCGCGCGATCAGCCGACGCGGCTCGTCCGGTGGAAAGGCTTGGTAGAGCGAGGCCAGTTTGTGCGTATTGAGGTTGTCCATGACCAAGACGATCTGCACTCGTCCAGGCAGACCTGGGGCCGCAAAGGATCGTAGGGGCGGGCATAGACTTCCAGGGGGTCCCTCCATCGCGCAGACGAATTCCACGTTGGCCTCGGGCGGAATGACCCATTGCTTCCTTAGCCAAGGCTTGAGTTCGTTTTTTCGAGCGTGGTTCGTACGCACTCGGCACTCAGGGGCGGCACCACGTCCAGTTCCACCATGCGTTGCGCCAACAGTTTCAGTGTTCACCGTGTGCGACCCTCCGGCGCAGGACCACAGGCCAGCGCGATCAGTCGGGCTTCCTGGGCACCATCCAGCTTGCGGGACGCCGGTCGGGTGGGCTTGCGGCGGTACAAGGCCGCCTCCAAGCCGGATTCCACAAACTCTTGCCACACCGGTGCACGGTTGACAGACTCGTGTCCAAAGTCTGTATGATCGCTCCATCCTTCCAGCCCGGCCCCGCTTCGCTTTCGTCCGCTTTCAAGAGAATGCGGGCTCGGGTGGCCGTGGTCGACGCATGGCGGCCTTTGGACAACAATTCTTCTAAGCGTTGGCGGTTCGGCTTCGGTCAGGCGAACCCACATAACGGGGCATGGCGTGATCTCCGGTACATAAGGTAAAACCATGACCTCACACGAACTCCGTTCGATTGTCAACTTAAAGCGGTTAGGGCACAAGAGCGAAACCAATATCCAGCGCAATTGGATATACCTTGACTGCACTGTCGACAAGGATATTCGGACTGATGCGATATAACCCTAAGGGGCAGTGGACACACCCTGATTTCGGTTCCCTCGGATTCGACTGATCGTGCTGTTTTTTGTGTATTGCTCTCCGAGGGAACTGATTTAACCGTCGAACTACTCGACACAACCGGATAGGGAGATCCTGCATGACCGTCAACCCGGGCTTTTTCTCGTCTTTCAAACCCCTCCTGCTTGTAGCAGCCTTGGCAGCGGCCCCTGGCTTCGACAACGCGGCGGCGGCGGCGGACAGCGATGCTAGCCGAAATCCCTGGGCGGTCAACCTCACACTCTACGCTTGGCTGCCCGGCGTGGACGGCCGATTTTCCCCGGGGCAGTTCAGCAAGTCGGTCGAAGCCACCTTCATCGACATCTCTGAAGAACTCAGGAACTTCCCGCGGGCCTTTATGGGACGGCTCGAAGCGCATTACGAGCGGCTGGGGTTCTATCTGGACGGCAATTACGTGGATCTGGATTTCGAGCCCCGGTTCGCGCGCGGCATCAGCAGAGGCTTGTCAAGCCAGTTGGGTGTCCTGGAGTATAGTGCCATGTACCGCGTGTTCGGCTCGGCCGCGTCGGAACGCATCGCCCGCTGGGGCGAGAAACCACGCTCCAACGCGCTCGAGCTCTATGCCGGCGGACGCACCCTCTGGCTGGACAATCAGGTCGAGTTCAGGGGCATCGGCAGCGCCTCGGCCAGTAAGAGCCTCACCAGTCCGGTCATTGGTGCGGTTCACGGTGGAATTCAGCCCGGAATGGTTCGTCCTGGTGGACGGTAACCGTGGCGGCTTTGGTGTGGACGACATCGACTTCGCCAGGTCCATTCTGGGACTGGTTGGCTACCGCACCACCCTGTTCGGCATGCCCGCCTCGCTGGAAGCCGGGTACAGAGCCCTACGCCTGGATTCGAGCAGGCGCATCATTGACACCGATGTGACCCTGAGCGGTTCGTTCCTCGGACTGACGGGTTATTGGTAGACATCGAGATGTGTAGTTTGGGCATGCACTTGTGTCCAACACGGATGGGCTGAAAACACATTGGAGACCTCACCGATGCGCATCATTCCTTCCATCTCGCTCAGGCTTCGACCGTTGGTTTTTTTCCTGAGTTTGATCCTGTTGATGAATGGAGCCGCCCTTGCCGAGAGGAAGGCCGCCGACCCGCTGCCTTCTTGGAACAGCGGCCAAACGAAGCAAGCCATCCTGGCGTTCATAAAGAAGGTGGCCGACAGGAAGAGCAGCGATTACGTTCCGCCCGCCAAACGCATCGCCGTGTTCGACAACGACGGCACCCTGTGGGCCGAGCAACCGCTGTATTTCCAGGGACTGTTCGCGCTCGACCGGGTGAAGGTGCTGGCCCCACAACATCCCGAATGGAAGGAGCGGCAGCCGTTCAAGGCCGTGCTGGAAAACGATCTGACGGCACTCGCGGCGGGCGGCGACAAGGGACTGGTGGAATTGGTCATGGCCACCCATGCCGGCATGACCACTACCGAGTTCGAGGCCATCGTCAAGGACTGGCTGGCGACGGCCCGGCATCCCAGATTCCGGCGGCCTTACACCGAGCTGGTCTACCAGCCCATGCGGGAGCTGCTGGCCCACCTCCGCGCCAACGGTTTCAAGACCTACATCGTCTCCGGCGGCGGGGTCGATTTCATGCGGCCTTGGGTGGAAAAGGTCTACGGTATTCCGCCTGAACTGGTGGTGGGGAGCAGTATCAAGACCAAGTTCGAACTGCGCGACGGCAAACCGGTGCTGGAGCGGCTGCCGGAGGTGGATTTCATCGACGACCGGGCGGGCAAACCGGTGGGCATCCACAAGTTCATCGGACGAAGGCCCATCGCCGCTTTCGGCAATTCGGACGGCGACCTTCAGATGCTGCAATGGACGGCGGACGGTGACGGGCCGCGTCTCATGGCGCTAGTCCACCACACCGACGCCGAGCGCGAATGGGCCTATGACCGCGAGTCGTCCGTCGGCCGGCTTGACCAAGCGCTCGACGAAGCAAAGAGTCGCGGCTGGGTAGTGGTAGACATGAAGCGGGACTGGAAGCGGGTGTTTCCATTTTCCGAGTGATCCGAGTAATTCCATTCGGCATTCGAGTGGACATTAATCGTAGGATGGGTAGAGCGAAGCGAAACCCATCGATGGTGGATTAGCCCCTCGGTTCCGCTCAGGACAGGCCCTTCGACGGACTCAGGACAGGCTCCACCTAACCCACCGATTGAAGGCCGCTCGGTGAGTTACGGCCTCGCAGCCTAACCCACACTACAAAGTTGATTCCCCGTTGAAAGGTTGAATGCGCTTTTGAACAAGCGTTCGATGCGCACGCATTCAAGGCCTGAACCGAGGTCAAAAAGCCGTGTTCGGGCGTATCGAGTTGGGTACGGCTTGCCTTACAGCACCAAAGTCCGGTAGAGGCGGATGCCGGGCTTAGCCGTGGCACTCAAGAGGGATGCAAAACAAAGAATTAAGGGGTACAGGGATGGCCAAAGCCGGAATGGGATCGGTAAGAAGTCCTCTGGACCGAAGGCCCGGCGATTTCGAACAGGTCTATTGATCGGGAAGAGATCAATCACGACCAACCGCAATTCACAAGGAGAGCCTAATGGCACTCAAGGAATACAAATCCGGCCAGGCCTTTTCCGACGTGATAGGCCGCACCTTCGACGTCTCCCAGCCGGCATGGCCCGCACCCGACCGGGCGCGAGAAGGCGCGCCGAACGTGTTGTTCATCGTGCTGGACGACACCGGCTTCGGCCAGCTCGGTTGCTACGGCAGTCCGATCAACACGCCCCACCTGGATGCGCTGGCCGCCGACGGACTGCGCTATAACAACATGCACACCACCGCGCTGTGTTCGCCGTCGCGCTCGTGCATACTGACCGGGCGCAATCATCATTCCAATGGAATGGCCTGCATCACCGAAGGTTCGACAGGCTATCCCGGCGGCAATGGCTACATTCCGTTTGAGAACGGGATGCTGTCGGAAATCCTGCTGCAGCATGGGTACAACACCTACGCCATCGGCAAATGGCATCTGACGCCTGCGGAAGCCACGTCGGCGGCCGGCCCCTTCGACCGCTGGCCTTTGGGTCGCGGCTTCGAGCGCTACTACGGCTTTCTCGGCGGCGACACGCACCAGTACTATCCCGAACTCGTGCGCGATAATTCTGGGCCGACAAGTACAAGGGCAAGTTCGACGCCGGCTGGGACGCGTACCGCCAGCAGGTGTTCGAAAAGCAGAAGGCACTAGGTCTCGTGCCCGCGAACACGAAGCTGTCGCCGCACGATCCCGACGTGCAGGACTGGAACACGCTCTCGGGCGACGAGCGGCGCCTGTATGCGCGCATGATGGAGGTCTTCGCCGGTTTCCTGGAGCACACCGACCACTATATCGGCGAGCTGATCGCGTTTCTCAAGGATCTGGGCGAATACGAGAACACCCTGATCATGGTAATCTCGGATAACGGCGCCAGCGCCGAGGGCGGGCCGAACGGCTCGGTCAACGAAGGCAAGTTCTTCAACAACGTGCCCGACGACCTCCAGAAGAATCTGGCGGCGATCGACGACATCGGCGGACCGAAATACTTCAACCACTATCCCTGGGGCTGGACCCGCGTCGGCAACACACCGTTCCGCCGCTGGAAGCGCAAGACCTACCGCGGCGGCGCCTCGGATCCGTTCATCGTCTGCTGGCCCAAGGGCATCAAGGCCAAGGGCGAGATCCGCGAGCAGTATTGTCACGTGATCGACCTGGTGCCGACGGTGTTGGATGCACTGGATATCGAGCCGCCCACGCACATTCGCGGCGTCACCCAGTCGCCGATCCAGGGATTCAGCCTCAAGTCGTCCTTCGATGATGCCAAGGCGCCCGCCTTGCACGTCACTCAATATTTCAAAATGTTCTGCCACCGCTCGCTCTACCATGACGGCTGGCGGGCGGCGTGCCCGTGGCCGGGCACCTCGTTTACCGAGTCCGGCCTGTCCTTCGGTGCCCCCGTCGATTACGCCAAGCTCATCGAGCTCGATGTCAAGGGGTGGGAGCTCTACAACGTCAGGGAGGATTTCGCCGAGACCGACAACCTAGCCGAGAAAGAGCGCGATCGGCTGATCGCCATGATCGGCATGTGGTACGTCGAGGCCGGAAAGTACAACGTGCTGCCGATCGACAGCCGCGGTGTCGCGCGGTTAGCGGATGAGCGGCCGCAGATCGCCGTCGATCGCGAAAAGTACGTGTATTACCCGGGGCACACAAATGGTGCCGACCAACGCTGCGCCACACCTGGTCAATGTGCCGCATTCCGTGTCGGTACACGCGAACGTGCCCAAGGGCGGCGCGGAGGGCGTGCTGTTTTCCATGGGCGGCAACGACGGCGGCTTCGCGTTCTATGTTCAGAACGGCAAGCTCACCTACGGCTACAACTACCTCGCCGACCAGCGCTTCAAGGTGCGGTCGGACACCGTAATTCCCGAAGGCGACCAAATCTTCAGCTTTGAGTTCGCGCCGACGGGGGAGCCCGACATCCCCACGGGCAAGGGTGTCCTGGCGAACGTCAAGCTGTTTGTCGATGGCAAGCCGGTCGGCAGCGGCGATCTGCCGGTGACCATTCCGCTGTCGCTGGGGCTGGCGGCGGGCTTTTCCGTCGGCGTCGACGCGGGCTCGCCGGTCATGACCGACTACCAGCCTCCGTTCGCGTTCACCGGCACGGTGAAGAAAGTCCTGGTGGACATCTCGGGCGAGCCGATCGAGGACATGGAGGCGAAGATGCGGATGTACCTCGCCCGCCAGTAGAAGCGCGCGACAGGCAGTCACTGCATTGGCTGGGGCGAGCGTCGGCGGTCAAGGCCAACTCGTTGGACAAGCCGTTCGTCGACACACTTTAGGAGGTACAAGACATGAGTGGTTTCCCTGATGTTCCGGCCGCAGCACCGGCCGGGCATGGTCTGGATACCCGGCGGCACCTTCCTCATGGGTTCGGACCGGCACTACCCGGAGGAGGCACCGGGACACCGCGTGACGGTGGACGGGTTTTGGATCGACCGCACACCGGTCACAAACCGCAAGTTCCGAGAGTTCGTGAACGCCACCGGCTACATCACCTTGAATTCACGCCGGGCAACCGTCAGATGGCGAACACCTGGCAGGGCGCGTTTCCGCATGAGAACCTGAAGACCGACGGTTACGAGCGCACCTCGCCGGTCACGGCGTTTCCGCCCAACGGCTATGGTCTGCACGACATGATCGGCAACGTCTGGGAATGGACCGCTGACTGGTATTCGCCCGGGCACGAGTTCGACGCGTCGCGCCCCTGCTGTGCCGTGCATGATCCCCGTGGCGGCAGCGAGGAAGCGAGCTACGATGCTTGCCAACCGGATGTTCGCATTCCGCGCAAGGTGCTGAAGGGCGGCTCTCACCTCTGTGCGCCAAACTATTGCCGTCGCTATCGGCCCGCCGCACGCCATCCGCAACCAGTCGATACTTCAACGAGCCACGTCGGATTCCGTTGCGTCATCCGCGGCGCCGGGCCCACGCCGTGAACCGGGCGAAATGCAGCAAGATGAAGGAGGACAAGGAGTTGTGAGCTATGCCGAAGCGGTTCCCTCTCGAAGGAACTCGCAGTTTCGAACTCTTCGAGCCCATCGAACCGTTCGCCCGGTCCGGACACGCAGGAGTACACGCATGACCGCATTCCCTCACGGCGCCCATTGCCGGTCTACTCGCTGGCCGAGCTCCTGCGCGAGAGCGGCGAGGAAGAAGTGACCACGGGGACATTTTAACAGGAATCGAAGCGCATACTCAGGATCGAAGTGGACGGCGGTGTCTGGCTCAAGCCGGGCGCCGCCATCGCTTACCGCGGCGATCTTCGCTTCGAACGGCTGCCCACGCTCCAAGCCCGGAACCTGAAAGACATGATCCAGCGCGAAGCTGGTGCCCTTGGTGCGCGCGGTTGGTCGAGGGCGGCTCTACTGCGCGCACCATGGGTGGCATCTTCGGGTCCTTCATCTTGCGGGCGAAGCCCTGTGTGTTTCGGCGGAAGAAATTCTGGCTTTCGAGGAGACCCTCGAACACGAGATATTTCTGGTTGGCAAGGGAATCGGCGTCGCCGCGGGGGGTCTATTCGGGATAATGTTCTCCGGAACCGGTGCCATGGCGTTCGGCGTCCACGGCAGTCCGCTGACGCTGCCGGTGACTCCAGCAAATCCGGTAAGCACCGATCCGCACGCCACCCTGGCCTGGTCGGGCGAGCTGGTACCGGAGTTGAAAATGGATCTGAGTTGGCGCTCGGTGTTCCGGCATGGAGAGCACGAACCCTTTCAGATGTTCTTTCAAGGCGAAGGGTTCGTCGTTGTCCATCCGGCCGAAGATCAGGCTCGGTTCCGGCTGAAAGGAGACAGGTGGCTGAAAGCCCTGCTCAAGGTCTAATGGCTCGGCGCTGCGCTTGAACCGGTATAACCGGTGCAATCCGAGGCCGCGCGGCCAAGGTTGGGGTTGCCCGGGCTGAATGATCCGGCGCCGTGCGCGTCCCATGACAATCGTCTGCCATTAAAGGAGGTACAAATGGCAAATCAAGGCACACCCGCAAAGGACAGACCGAACATTCTGGTCATCTGGGGGGATGACATCGGCATCACCAATCTCAGCTGCTACAGCGACGGACTGATGGGCTACCGCACGCCCAACATCGACCGGATCGCGAACGAAGGCATGCGCTTCACCGACGCCTATGGCGAGCAGAGCTGCACGGCGGGGCGCGCCTCCTTCATCACCGGGCAGAGCGTCTTCCGTACCGGCCTCTCCAAGGTCGGGGTTCCGGGCGCCACCGTGGGTCTCCAGGCGGAAGACCCGACCATCGCCGAACTGCTTAAGAATCAAGGCTATGCCACGGGCCAGTTCGGCAAAAACCACCTCGGCGACCGCAACGAGTATCTGCCCACCGTTCATGGCTTCGACGAGTTTTTCGGCAACCTCTATCACCTGAATGCCGAAGAGGAACCGGAATTGCCCGATTTTCCGAACCCGAAAGACTTCCCGCATTTCCGTGAGCGATTCGGCCCCCGTGGGGTTCTGCACTGCTGGGCGACCGACCGGGAGGATGAGACGGTGGACCCTCGCTTCGGCAAGGTTGGCAAGCAGAAGATCGAGGACACCGGCCCGTTAACTAAAAAGCGCATGGAGACCTGCGACGGCGAGTTCTGCGCCGCTGCCAAGGATTGGATCAAGCGCCAGCATAGGGCCGGCAAACCCTGGTTCTGCTGGCTCAACACGACCCATATGCATCTCCGCACCCATCCCAAGCCCGAGAGCATCGGACAGGCTGGCCGCTGGCAATCCCCTTACCACGATACCATGATCGACCATGACAAGCTGGTGGGCGAGATGCTGAACCTCCTGGACGAACTGGGCATCGCGGACAACACCATCGTCATGTACTCGACCGACAACGGTCCGCACATGAATACCTGGCCGGACGGCGCTATGACGCCCTTCCGCAACGAGAAGAACTCCAACTGGGAGGGCGCCTTCCGCATCCCGCTGCTGCTACGCTGGCCCGGCAAGATCCCGGCGGGCGTCGTTTCCAACGAAATCGTCCACCACCATGATTGGCTGCCGACGTTTCTCGCGGCGGCGGGCGAGCCCGATATCGTGGAAAAGTGCAAGCAGGGCTACCAGGCAGCGGGTAAGACCTTCAGGGTCCATATCGACGGCTACAACCTGCTGCCCTACCTGACCGGGCAGGAAAAGAAGAGTCCCCGGCAGGGGTTCATCTATTTCAACGACGACGGCGATCTGGTCGCTTTGCGCTACGACAACTGGAAGGTGGTCTTCATGGAGCAGCGCGTCGAAGGGACCCTGCGCATCTGGGCCGAGCCGTTCGTACCGCTGCGGCTTCCCAAGCTCTACAACCTCAGGACCGATCCGTTCGAGCGCGCCGACATCACCTCGAACACTTACTACGACTGGTTCCTCGACCACGACTACATCGTCTTTGCAGCGCAAAAGATTGCGGCCGAGTTCGCAGCGACGTTCAAGGACTTCCCGCCGCGCCAGAAGGCGGCCAGCTTCACCATCGACCAGGCCCTAGCGAAGATGAACGAGGTTGCCAGCGGCGCCGGGCGCTAAGCGTCCGCGGAGGGTAGACCTGAGAACCGCTCTAACCTTCTGCTCGTAAGCCAACGCGCTCACTGGCGATGACGCTATAAAAGGCCGGCACCACGAACAGAGTGAAGAGCGTGCCGATCGCCATCCCGGCGCCCAACACGAAGCCGATAGCGAAGCGGCTTTCGGCGCCGGGCCCGGAAGCGAACCAGAGCGGAATCATGCCGACCAGAGTCGCGATTGTGGTCATCAGAATGGGGCGGAGGCGTATCGCCGCCGCGGTCTCCATCGCCCGGCGCCGATCTAGCCCTTCGCGCTTCTGGACCTCGTTGGCGAATTCCACCAGCAGAATGCCGTGGCGAATGATGGAGCCGATCAGGGTCAGAAGGCCTACCTGGGTGTAGATGTTGACGGTGACCACTCCCAGCGCCATGAACAAAAGAGCCCCGGCCAGCGACATGGGCACGCTGACCAGCATGATGGCGGGATCGCGGAAGCTCTCGAATTGTGCGGCCAACACCAGATAAATGAGGATCACCGCCAGGAAAAACGCCGTGACCAGCTCCGTGCTCTCCTGCACGTACTGCCGCGACTGCCCTTTCCAGTCGGTGACGTATCCAGCGGGCAAGGTTTCCGCCACGGTCGTCCTCAGAAAATCCACCGCTTCGCCGAGCGTCACCCCAGGCGCCGGAACTCCGGATAAGGTGGCCGCGTTGAGCTGGTTGAACCGGGCCAGTTCCCGCGGCTCCACCGTTTGTGTCAGACGGATGACGGTCGAGGCGGGAATCAGGCTGCCATTCCGGGCGCGGAGATAATAGTTTTCGAGCTGTTTGGGGTGCAGCCGATAAACCCGCTCCACCTGCGGAATGACCCGGTAGCTGCGGTCCCGAACGCTGAAATAATTGACATAGCCTTCGCTCAGCAGCGTGGAAAGGTCGCCGCCCAATTGCTGCATGTCGATACCGAGATCGGCCGCCTTGGCACGGTCGATTTCCACCTGTACCTGGAGCCGGTCGTAGTGGAGATCGGTTTCGATGTAGTCGAATTTGCCGCTTTGCCGTGCCCTTTCCAGCACCCGCTGTACCACATCGTAAAGTGCCTCGGTTTCTTCGGTGGTGCCGATGACCCATTGCACCGGGGTGCCGCCGCCGGCGCCCGGCAGCGCAGGCGGAGGAAACACCGCGCTCTGCAGGCCGGCGATGCCATTCACCCGATTCTGCAATTCGGGCATAACGTCGAATTGCGTTTGCTCCCGCTTTTCCCAATCTCGCATGGACATGCCGGCGAAAGCCTGATAAGCGCTGCCCACGCCCCCTCCGCCCGGCATCACGCCGTTGATAACGAACGAATGGTCAGTGGCGTTGAAACCCTCGATGATCTCGCCGACCCGCTTCGTCCAGCGTTCCAGGTAGTCGATGGAGACGTTGGGATCGGCCGTGGCCTGCACGATGAGAAAGCCTTGGTCTTCGGTCGGCGCCAGCTCGTCCTCGGCAGCGGTATAGAGAAAAAAGCAGGCGATCAGCACCACGCCGCCGAACAGCAGCACCTGCCAGCGCTGATCCAAGGCGGTGTGGAGGAGGCGACCGTAGTGCTCGGCTACCCATCCGAAACCTGCCTCCAGCCGCCGGCTGAGCCCGTGTTTTTCGGTTTCCCGCCTGAGCAGCTTGGAGCACAGCATGAACGACAAGGTCAGGCCGACGACGCCCGAGATCAGCGTCGCCCCCACCACGGTAAAGGCGAACTCGGTGAAGAGATTCCCGGTAAGTCCAGTCATGAAGCCTATGGGCGCGTACACCGCCACCACCACGATGTTCATGGCGACGATGGGCGCTGCCAGTTCGCGTCCGCTTTCGAGGGCCGCCTCGAACCGGCTCTTGCCCTCCTCCATGTGGCGGTGGACGTTCTCCACGATGACGATGCCGTCGTCCACGACCATGCCGATGGCAAGGATCAGCGCCAAGAGGGTCAGGAGATTGATGGTGAATCCCATGACCAGGATTAGGAACAGCGAGCCCACCAGCGATAGCGGCATGGCCACGGCGGGCACCAGCGCGGCGCGGGCCGACCCCAGGAATAGATAGATGACGCCGGTCACGATGGTCAGCGCCTCGGCCAGCGAAACCAGCACCTCGCGCATCGAGTCGCGGATGAAGTCGGTGCTGTCGTAGACGATGACACCCCGGATGCCCGCGGGCAGTTGCCGCTGGATGTCGGGAAAGACTTCGCGCACGCTCGCCGCGACATCTAGCGTATTGGCCGTGGGCGCCGCCTCCACGGCGATGAACACCCCCGGAACGCCGTCGAAATACACCGAGGTGTTGTAGGATTCCGCGCCCAGGGACACGTCCGCCACATCCCGCAACCGGATCAGCGCGCCGTTGTCCTCACGTACCACCAGCCGCTCGAACTCCTCCACCGAATGCAGGTTGGTCGCGGCGTCCAGCGAGATGGAGAGCATCGGTCCCTTGGTCGATCCTACCGCCGCGATGAAGTTGTTGGCTTCGAGCGCCGCGCGGACGTCGGTCGACGTGACCCGGAACGCCGCCATGCGCTTCGGGTCCAGCCAGATGCGCATGGCGACCGTCTGCCCACCCAGAACCGGCGCCTCCTGCACGCCAATCAGGGTTTCCAGCCGGGGCCGAACGGCGCGATTGAGATAATCGGTCACCTGGTTGCGTTCCAGCACCTCGCTGTAAAAGGCGATGTACATGGCGGCGGTCGGCTCGCCCGGAGTGACGGTGACGATTGGGTCCTCGCTCCCCGGCGGCAATCGGTTCCGCACCTGGTTGATTTTGGTGATGATCTGGGCGACCGCGGCGTTGGGATCGTAATTGAGCAGGAGCCGCGCACGGATGGTGCTGGTCCCCTGGACGCTGGTGGATTCGAGATAGTCGATGCCCTCGGCGGTGGCGATGGCCTGTTCCAGGGGCGTGGTGATGAATCCCCTGACGAGTTCTGCGTCGGCGCCGAAATACGGGGTCGAGATGGTGATGACCGTGGAGTAGGTCTCGGGATACTCGCGGACATTGAGGGACTGAATCGCCCGCAACCCCAGAATCAGAATCACCAAGCTGACCACCGAGGCCAGAACCGGCCGCTTGATAAAGAGATCGGTAAAACCGCCCATCTAAGGCCCCTTGGGTATGGGGTCCACTTCCGGCAGTACGTCCTCGTCGGAAATAAGCACCCGCGCTCCGTCGCTGAGCTTGAGCTGGCCCGAGGTAACCACCCTGTCGCCGGGCTCGATGCCCTTTCGAATTTCCACCCGAATGCCCCGCCGTTCGCCGGCGGTGACGAAGACTCTTTGAACCCGATAGATACGCTGACCCGAAGCCGAGGCGGAAGAAGTTGCCGGATCGACGCGATTTTCACGCCTGCCCGCATGGTCGCCGGGCGGTGTAGCGCCATCTTCTTCCTCGCGGATCAAAAATACGACATCGCCATACGGGCTGTAGCTGACTGCCGTGGCGGGAACCGTCACCACCCGGCGCCGGTCGGGAAGCGTCACGATGACATCGGCAAACATACCCGGCCGGAGCAGGCGGTCCGAGTTGGGGAGGGTCGCGCGTACATTGAAATTATGGGTTTCCTGTTCAACCCCAGGACTCACCGCGCTGATTTCGCCCTCGAACGGCCGATCGGGATAGGCATCAACCTGTACCCGGATCGGCAGACCCGGTCCGACTACGCCGTAGTGACGCGCAGGCAAGGTGAAATCCGCATAGATGGGGGCGATCGACTGCAAATCGACCACGGCCTGCCCTGGTTCTAGATATTGCCCGAGATTGACGTAGCGGAGCCCGAGTACCCCGGAGAAAGGCGCCTCGATTCGCTTCTTGCCGATCAGCACCCGCTGCTCGCGGACCTGCGCTTCCAACGTCTCCACCCGGGTGGCTGCCTGCTCCCGCTCGGACTCCGATACGAAGCGCCGCTGCGCCAGTTCGCGGATTCGTGCCAGATCGCGGCGCGCCTGTTCGGCCTCCGCTTCCAGGCGCGCCAACCGTGCCCGGTCGATATCGGTATTGAGTTGCACCAGGGTTGAACCCTGCTCCACCTCGGCGCCCGATTCGAAGCCGATGGCTTCAACCATGCCCGCCACTTCGGTGGTCACTTGCACGCCCTGCACGGCGCCGAGGTGGCCGATGGCGTCCAGCTCGGTCCGCCAGACCTCCACCTCGGCGCGCGCGGCCGTCACCGTGACGGGAGGCATCTCGGGCGGTTCCTCGGAACCCCGTTCCCCAGCCATCCGAGACCAGATCCAGTAACCGACCAAGGCCAAAACGGCAAGAACGGCGAAACCGGCCAAGATCCGCCACCGGAACACGCCTCCAAACACGCTTTCCTTTTCATGCGCCAAACGCTGAGCCATGCGCCGGATCAACGGCGCGGCCAACAAGTCACCGGCAGCGACTTGAAGTCTTGGCAAATTCCAAACCAGCGGCTTCCCCGACGCTCCTCCGCATCCAAAGCTTGTTGACTCGGTTCGCGAATATGACTGTGATCTTCCTCGCCGAGCGCCGGCACTCCGGCACGTGGTCCGACCAAGGCGGTTTCGAGGCCAGTCCAGCGGACACCCATCGGGCCTTGCAACGAGCGCATTTCGGCCGAGCCGGCAACACTCGGTTGAACTCCGATAAAACCATCGCCCGTGTAGAACGGCGCCCAACAGCCATCGGCGACCCACTCGGCACTGAACGATACTGAAACGGCCGGAATCATAAGCAAAACGCTGGGTTCCTCTGTCAACGGCGGCTGGGCGCCAGTATCAGGCGCCGCAGGAAGGACCATCTCTTCGACCATCATGGTCAAGCCTGGCACGCCGCGCGACAGACCCACCACAACCCCGAATCCGAGGCGCCAGAACTCTGCACGGGTTTCCGTCAGAAAAAGAGCATGAAGAGCCCGATCTCTACCAACAAGCCAATTAAGAAAATGATGGCGATCGCACCGTCCAGGAATCGCAAGATACTGCCCATGTCCCCATCTCCGCGGTTGAAATCAGATGTCGTCTATAGCATTAAGACAGTCGATCCGATGCTTCGGCACGGCTACTAGCCTGCCTGGTCGATACGGGCGGTCACCGTACGTCTTTTTCCCTCTCTCAGGATGTCCAGCTTGATCTCGGAACCGGCCCGGAGCAGGCGGACCGTGTTACTCAGGCTGCCGGCGCTGTCCACGGGAGCGTTGTCGATCGAGACCACTACATCCCCCGGATGCAGTCCGGCCTTGGCAGCGGGCGAATTCGGCTGGACCTGGATGATCAACACGCCCTTACCCGGCTCCAGTCCCAAAACTTTGGCCAATTCCGGGGGCAGATCCCGCAGATTGACCCCGAGATGGCCGCGATGAACCTCGCCGTTCTCGACGAGTTGCTGCATGACGGATTGGGCGAGGTGGCTCGGGATAGCGAAACCGATACCCACATTACCGCCCGCCGGGCCGACTATGGCGGTATTGATCCCGATCAAATCCCCGTTTAGGTCAACTAGGGCGCCGCCGGAACTGCCGGGATTGATCGAGGCATCGGTCTGTATGTAGTCTTCGTAGCGCTTGATGCCCAGACCGGAACGCCCCAATGCGCTGACAATGCCGGAGGTCACGGTTTGGCTCAGACCAAAGGGACTACCGATAGCCACGACAAAATCGCCCACCCGCAAAGATCGCGAGTCACCGAACCGTAGGGCCTTGAGGTTTTTCGCCTCGATCTTGACGACGGCGACATCGGTCTCGGGATCGGCCCCCACCACTTTGGCCTCGAAATTCCTTCCATCCTGCAAGGTCACGATCACGCGCTCGCCGTTGGCGATGACGTGATGGCTGGTGAGGATCAGTCCGTTCTCGCCATTTACGATCACGCCGGAACCGAGACTCTGCTGTGACATTCCGTGCCGCGGTATGCCCGACTCATCGAACCCTCCGGGGGAAGGCGGCTCTTTTAGCATCGGGCTGTCGCGCATGTTTCCGGCCGACGTAGTTGAAATATTGACGACAGCCGGCAGCACGGCTTCCAGCATCGGCGCCAGGGTCGGCCGGCCGTTTTGGGCGGCGCCCGGCCGGGACGACTGGTAGGCTGTATCCGGCGTTTGAGCAAGCTTTGGCGCAGGCACAGGCTCACATCCGGCCAATATCGTGATCAGAACGGCGCCAAGCGCGTAAAGTCGGCTAAACCGTTCCATAGGTTCCTCCCGTGTGTGCTGCTCGAGTCGGGATGTCTCTGTTTAGGTCGTTCGGTATCGGGAAAGTTCTGGTGCGATGTCCCCTATCCCGCCGATCCATATGTCACTGATTTTCGGTCTCAAAAGAGTCGACCGAGGTCTCATTTCAGGCGGAAGAGATACGACGCCATGTCCCAGGCGTCGCGCTCGGTCACGCCCAAGTCCGGCATGGCGGTGCCGGGCGATATACGCGGCGGATCCTGAAGCCACAGGACCAAGTCGTCCGGTGTATTGGGTAGAACGCCGGCGATGTAGAGGCGATTGGCCCAGGCGGTCAGAGGAGGCCCGGCCAAACCTTTGGCGCCAACGATGCCGGGGATGATGTGGCAGGTCGCACAGGCATACTGCTGAAAGGCAATTCGGCCACGTTCCGGATCACCGCCGGGAAGCCTCGCAGGAATATCAGATCGGCCGCAGGCATTCAGCAAAACCAGCGCCGCGAAGAGGCTGCCCACTCCTTTGATTCTCCTTATCGCCTCCCAACCTTTTGGTCCCATTCCGCGTACTCCCTTGGAGAAAGCTCCGGCAATCGTTCCACGAAAGCTACAACCGCCCACAGATCGTCTTTATCGAGACGAAATTGCCAGGCGGGCATACCGGTCATGCGAATTCCGTTCGCTACCACCCAATAGATGTATTCGGCTGATTGTTCTCGCGCCGTTTGTGCCAGGTTGTTGGGCAAGGGCAGCATGCCTTTGCCGGCATCGTCGGGAGGCACGCCCGGCGCGCCATGACACTGCACGCATTTGTCACGGTAGATGCGGAAACCGCGTTCGGCCAGCGAGGCATCGTCCAGCGCCGGTGCGGTGATGCCGCCGAGGCGAGCCGAAACCGACCGCTCCAACGCGAAATCGAGGATTTCGTAAACCGGCCAGGTATGTTGGTAGATGGCGGCGACGTTGTACACGCCGGCGACCACGACGATAGCCGCGCCCAGGATTCCGACTCCCACTAGGATGACGAGTGTTATGGCCGCGTGGATCAGAAACTTTCGGAACGGTGACATGGTCTCTTGAGTACGCTCCAAAATTCGCGGGACCGGCTCCAGCTGTTCTTGCGACGATCGGCCGAGGAAATGACCGATGATCCTCCGGAATGGAACGCTTTCCGACGCTACACAGTATTCGACCCTCCGGCTCGAGCTTAGTGCCGGTTGCCGATACCTTGGTCCGGATGGTCCGCGCGTCACCTCGCCATGACCGCCCATCGCCTTTCGGCTCTGCTTCCGGCACTGCTGCTGCAGCCGGCCGCACACGCAGGGCTTCAGTCCGCTCTCCAACCTCATTCACCGACCGCATCCGATATCGCCGCCATTGCCTGGCTGGTGTTCTGGGGAGCCACGGTTATCTTCGTGCTGGTCATGGCGCTGACCGTTTTTTCGATGTCCGGATCGAAACGCGCCGGCCGCTTGCTGGGCCACCGCCGAGCGATCCTGATCGGCGGCTTCGCGTTTCCCGTGGCTGTGCTATCGGCGCTGTTGATCTATACCCTGAGAGTCGCCGGGGATATCGTCACGCCCACGGAACCGCCCGCTTTGCGCATCGAAGTCGTCGGCGAGAAGTTTTGGTGGCGGGTGAATTATCTGACCGAGGCAGGCCACGTCGATGTCGCCACCGCCAACGAGATCCATCTTCCGGCCGGCCAGCTCGTGGAATTCAGATTACGCACGGCCGACGTGATCCACAGTTTCTGGGTGCCCAATCTGGCGGGAAAAGTCGACATGATTCCCGGTCGCATCACCACGCTGCGCGTCCGCCCCGATCAGCCGGGCGTGTGGCGCGGGCAGTGCGCCGAGTATTGCGGCGCCCAGCATGCCAACATGGCTTTTCTCGTAGTGGTCGAGACGCCGGAGGATTTCGATGTCTGGCTTACCGCCCAGCGTCAACCCGCGCGTCCACCGGCGGCTTATTCGGAGATCCGAGAATGAACACCGCCCAGGGGTTAAGCCGATGCTGCCTGATTTCATAGCCGCACCGCTTTGGGTCGGCATCGCGGTGTTTGTCGTTTCGTCGATCGTCGTCTGGTTTTCCGGCACACGCCTCACCCATTACGCCGATGCCATCGCCGAACGCACCGGACTTGGCCACGCCTTGGCCGGCTTGATCATACTCGGGATCATCACTTCGCTGCCGGAGGCGGCGGTTACCGTGGTCGCTTCTGCCGAAGGCAATCTGCCTTTGGCGGTAAACAATTCGCTGGGCGGGACCGCTTTCGGACTCGCCGTTCTCGCGGCAGCCGATGCCGCTATCGGACGGGATGCGCTGACCTCGGTCGTTCCCAATCCCGTAGTCATGCTGCAAGGCAGCATGTCGATCCTGCTGCTCGCGCTGCTTGCCGCAGGCATCGCAGTAGGCGATGTAGCCTGGTTTGGGGTCGGCGGCTGGTGCTGGAGTGTTTTGATCGTGTATCTCTTCTCGGTGTGGATGACTCATAGATCCCAAGGACGCTTTGCCTGGCGTCCGGACGAGTCGATACAACCCGAGGAAGATCACAGTCCGCCCGAGGGAGAAAGCCAGCAGACCGCGCATACCCCACTTTCCGGCATCGTGGCTCGAACAGTGCTCGCCAGCGTCGCCATCCTGGTCGCCGGCTATCTGCTTTCGGAAACCGGCGATGCCATCGCGGTCAAGACCGGCCTCGGAGCAAGTTTCGTCGGCGTCTTTCTTGTCGCGATATCCACCTCGCTACCACAAGTCAGTTCCGTACTTGCGGCGGTGCGTCTGCACCGCTACGAGATGGCCGTATCGGATATCTTCGGCAACAATCTGTTCAGCCCGCCGCTGATTTTCCTGGCGGACGCCGTCCATCGCGGAGAGCCTGCGCTGAACGAGGTCGGACGCTTCGCTCTTGTGGCCGCCTTATTGGGAATCACGGTGACCACGTTGTACATCGCCGGGCTGGTCGAGCGCCGAGATCGAACGATCCTGCGCATGGGCTATGACTCGCTGGCCGTTCTCGCAACGTATTTCGGCGGGATGATCTTGCTGTATCGGATGCGCTGAGGAGACATGGATGGACCGGAATCAGGAATTTCCGAACCCCGTTCCCCGCCCGGTAGAGGAACTTCCCCTACTCCAAAAGATTTGGCGGCCTCCCTCGGGCTGGAATTTCATCACCGTCGTCAATAACGAGTACATCGGCATCCTCTATGTAGGCACGGCCTTCCTGTTCTTCTTGCTGGCCGGCGTGCTGGCGCTCTTGATGCGCACCCAACTCGCGGTGCCGGAAAACGATCTCCTGGGTCAGGATACCTATAACCAGATCTTCACGATGCACGGCACCATCATGATGTTCCTGTTCGCCGTACCGGCGGTAGAGGCGCTCGGGGTGCTCATTCTGCCCAACATGCAAGCGGCGCGCGATCTACCTTTCCCCAGGCTATCGGCCTACGCCTTTTGGGCTTATTTCGCAGGCGGACTCGCGTTCTTCTGTAGTCTTTTCTTCGATTTAGCGCCCAAGGGTGGCTGGTTCATGTACCCACCGCTGACCAGTTATCAGTTCTCGCCCGGCGACAACTCCGATTTCTGGCTGCTCGGCATCGGCTTTATCGAAATCACGGCCATCGCCGCGGCCATTGAGATCGTGGTGGGAGTGCTGCTCAACCGCGCGCCTGGCATGAGCCTCGATAAGATGCCGATCTATTGCTGGGCCATGCTGGTGTTCGCTGGAATGATCATGGTCGCCTTTCCAGCGGTCATCCTGTGCACCGCACTCCTGGAGTTGGAGCGAAGCTTCGAGTGGCCGTTCTTTGTGGCCGAGAAGGGCGGCGATCCCCTGCTCTGGCAACATCTTTTCTGGTTTTTCGGCCATCCCGAGGTTTACATTATCTTTCTCCCCGCTGCGGGAATCGTGTCGATGATCATCCCCACGATGGCGCGCAAGCACTTGGTGGGGTACCGGTTGGTGGTGCTGGCCCTAGTGGGCACGGGTTTTCTGAGCTTCGCCCTATGGGTGCACCACATGTTCGCCGTAGGGCTGCCGCAAATTTCCATGAGCTATTTCTCAGCGGCCAGCATGGCGGTGTCGGTACCGAGCGGCATACAGGTCTTTGCCTGGATCGCCACCATTGCCGCCGGACGCTTGAAACTCACGGTGCCGGCGCTGTTCACCCTAGGCTTCTTGTTCATTTTCGTGTTGGGCGGACTCACCGGTGTGATGGTGGCGGTAGTACCCTTCGACTGGCAGGTGCACGACACCTATTTCGTAGTGGCGCATCTGCACTATGTACTGTTCGGCGGCATGGTGTTCCCGCTGTTCGGGGTGTTCTATTACTGGGCGCCCTACGTGAGCGCCAGACCTCTCTCGGAAAAACTCGGCCGCTGGGTGTGCGGATTGATGTTCATCGGCTTCAACACGGCATTCTTCCCGATGCACGTCACCGGCCTGCTAGGTATGCTGCGGCGGGTCTATACCTATTCGGCAGAACTCGGCTGGGACACCCTCAACCTGGTCTCTACCTTCGGTGCTTTCCTCATCGCCGCGGGGGTCCTGGTGTTCCTGATCGATCTCGCACTCAACTTCCGGCCTTTCCGCGAACAAAAAGCCGGCAATATCTGGGACGCCGGCACCCTAGAATGGCTGCCCGGTGGCGACTATGCCATGCGCAGCATTCCTATCGTCAAGAGTCGCGAGCCACTCTGGGATCAGCCGAATCTGGCGCAGGACGTCGATGCGGGCCGGTATTATCTGCCGGGTGCGCCGACCGGTGGGCGCGAAACCCTCGTCACCAGCCCGATCGACGCTCGGCCCCTGTACATCTTGCAGATGCCAGCGGGAAGTTGGTACCCGGTGTTGGGCGCCTTCGGCACGGCGGCGTTTTTCCTGCTCTTGACCGTGAAACAGGTAGTTCCCGCCCTTCTCTTCGGCGTGTTCGCGATCGCCATGATTATCCGGTGGGTTTGGGGCACCGACCCAGGTCCTACGCATCCTCCCGTGGATATCGGCGGCGGCATCAAGCTGCCGGTCTACGTGACTGGCCCCATGTCACATTCCCGTTGGGCGATGGTCGTGCTGATCATCGTCTCAGCCTCCCTTTTCACATGCCTCATCTTCTCTTATTACTTCCTGTGGACGGTGGCGCCGGGGTTCTGGCCAAAGGGAGGCGAATCGCTGCCGGGAGTGACATATCCGGCTGTGGCGGGAGGACTCTGGGCATTCAGCAGCGCTGTTATTGCCTATGCCAGCCGCGCATTGAAGTCAAATCGGTTCTGGACGGTACGCCTCGCCCTGCTTTTGGCCGTGCCGCTGCTCGTCGCTGCTCTTTTGACCGAGCTCTGGGGCCACTGGCTAACGGGCCTGAGACCGACCGATTCCGGCTATGCCGCAATCGTTTATGCCGTCGTCGCGATTCAGGGCTTTTTCATTACCGTAGTGGCCATCATGGGCCTTTATACGTTTGCCCGCTCGGTGTGCGGGCTCATAAACCGTGAACGTCGAGCCACGTTCGACAACACCATGGTGTTCTGGCACTACACCGTGGTTCAGGGCCTGATTGCGCTGGCCGTGGTCCATCTGTCTCCACGCTTCCTGGGGTGAGCGACATGGCTGCCGCGCTCCAATTCGTGACAACCACGCTGCGAATGGTTTCGGGCGTCTTGATCTGGGCAACCCACTTCGGGATCGTCTACATTGCCACCGCCCTGGTCTGTGCCCGCGGGTTTCAGAATTCAAGTTGGCTGGGGATCGGAATCGTGGCGTGGATGGTAGCCATTGCCACAGTAACGGCGATTGCGGGGATCTCGATGATAATCATCCCCGCATGGAGGAGTCTTTATCGGGACGGCCCGCGGACGGCGACTGCCGCGTTCATCAATTGGATGACTATCTCCTTCGGAGGGCTCGCACTGCTGGCAATCCTATGGGTGACATTTCCGGTCATGCTGGTGCCGATCTGCTAGGCGCGACCCGATCGTTCTTCGCCGTGGCAGCGTGCGTCGAACCTAATCGGATCGACGCACCCTTTGCGAACCTTTCGATTCAGATCGAGAAGGATGATCCACAACCGCACGTCGTCGTGGCATTGGGATTGCGGATAACGAATTGCGATCCGGATAGGTCCTCAGTATAGTCGATTTCAGCACCGGTTAGATATTGGATGCTCATCGAATCGATCAAGACGGTGACACCATCTTTCACGATTTGCGTATCGTCTTCGTTAATCGTTTCGTCGAAGGTGAATCCGTACTGAAAACCCGAACATCCGCCGCCGGTAATGTAAACCCGCAGCTTTAGGTCGGTATTGCCTTCCTCGGCGATGAGTTCTCTCACCTTCGCCGCTGCGCTGTCAGTAAATTTAATGGGCTCTTCGCTCATACAAATCGTAACCTGGGAACTTATCGAATCGGTAGCCATTATATGATTTTTCCGAGAAATTTGATCAAGAATAACCGGTCTCCACAAGCCCACGGTCACTCATGAAAAAAAGGATTTATCTTCTCAGCTTATGCCTGTGCCTGTACGCACCGTCTACTTGGGCGCTCCGTTGCGGTTCCTCACTGGTAAACGCGGGCGATTACAAGGTAGAAGTGCTGCAAAAGTGCGGCGAGCCGGTATTCGCGGACTCCCGCATCGAGCTTAGATATACCAAGGTTTTCGGTACAGGTATGGAATTCGGGCAATACGTACCGGTCATGATCGACGAATGGGTTTACGACTTCGGTCGTAATCGATTCGTGCAACTGTTTCGATTCGAGAATGGCCGCCTAGTGGACATTCAATCCTTAGGCTACAGCCGGTAATTCGTGGGGCTAAACTCCATACAGTCACCGCCCTTGACGAAGCTCCGATCGAGTCGATTCCGTTCATGTCCTTCCGCCTGCTCAAGACAGGCATGCCGAGCGCCCACCTGAGAATCTAGTCGAGGGGCATGAACGGAATCCGCTTGCTCAGAGCTTCCTTAACGGTTAAAGCGCAAATCAACCATCGCCCGGTTGGATCACCTCGAGCTTCACCTGAGCGAGTCCCTGCTTGATGAATCCGAGTTTTTGAGCCGCACGCCGCGAAAGGTCGAGCAAACGTTTATTTGTCGGGGCGCCACGGTCGTTCACGCGAACTTCTACGCTGCGGTTATTGCTCAGATTGGTGACACGAATCCGGGTCCCGAACGGCAGAGACCGATGCATCGCCGTTAATCCGTTCCGGTCGTAACGCTCCCCGCTAGCCGTTCGCCGACCGTGAAAACGGTCGCTATAGTAGGAGGCAATGCCCTTTTGAACGCTTGACAGATTCTTTGAACTTGCCGTTCTGGCATGACCAACGGTACAGGAAGACGCCAGATAGATCGACAGAAGGGAATTGGCAACCAGTCGAAAACTCCGCATCTTTCACCTCCTTATTGGTTACTTGAGAACGTTGCCGCCGCATGATAACCGAAGCTTCTAGAATGACCAAATTCGTACAAAGAATAGTTATATCTCGTGTTCTTTCTTCGATACGGTTCACACTTTGGCTGAGGCTTTTCCCGGATGCGGTTAGAGAGGGCTGTTTCGACGGGTACAAGAGACGATGTGACGCGAAGAGTACGGAACAGCCGAGACGGTTCGCGTGCGATCGAGCTGATAGACCAGCTGTGCCATAGGAATAACAGAAACGGCGACCTTGGATATAGAACGCACTCTTCGAAAGGGTTCGCCGGTCGACGGCACCGGCGGAAGATCACCGCGAGAGCGAACCCATTTTCGATCAGCCTATCAGCTCGGTCCCTCCCATATACGGGCGCAAGACCTCCGGAATCCTGATTCGCCCTTTTTCATCCTGATAGTTCTCCATCACGGCGATGAGGGTGCGACCGACGGCGAGCCCGGAGCCGTTGAGCGTATGGACCAGTTCTGGTTTGCCCGTTTCCGGATTTCTCCAGCGCGCTTTCATGCGGCGCGCCTGAAAATCTCGAAAGTTGCTGCACGACGAGATTTCGCGATAGGCACCCTGACCCGGTAGCCAGACCTCAAGGTCGTATGTCTTGGCCGATGCAAAACCGGTATCACCGCTGCACAAAACCACTCGGCGAAACGGCAGATTCAAACGCTTAAGCACTTCTTCCGCATGGCGGGTCAGTTCTTCATGGGCACGCGCCGAATCATCGGGCCTTACGATCTGTACCAGTTCGACTTTTTCGAACTGATGCTGGCGTATCATCCCGCGCACGTCCTTCCCGTAGGAGCCGGCTTCACTGCGAAAGCAGGGTGTGTGAGCAACGAATTTCAGGGGAAGCGCTTCTGCGGCGAGGATCTCATCCCGGACCAGATTGGTAACCGGCACCTCCGCGGTCGGAATGAGATAGTACGGCGGTTCGCGGTCGAGCTTGAACAAGTCCTCCTCGAATTTCGGAAGCTGGCCCGTACCACGCAAACTTTCCGCATTGACCATGAACGGCACATAGGTCTCGATGTAGCCGTGCTCCTGAGTATGCAGATCGAGCATGAATTGGATCAAGGCCCGTTGCAAACGAGCTAGCGGACCTTTGAGGGTCACGAAACGCGCGCCGGCCACTTTGGCGGCCCCTTCGAAATCGAGCCCGCCCAGCCTCGTTCCCAGATCGACGTGGTCGCGCGGTTCAAAACCGAATTGCGGCGGTTCGCCCCAGCGATGGATCTCCACATTGTCGGCATCGCTCCGGCCGTCCGGAACGTCCGCATCCAGAATGTTCGGTATGCCGAGCAACAGTTCCTCCAGTTTCGCTTGGACTTCATCCAACTCCCCCTCCATCCGCTTGAGGTCCTCTCCCAGATGCTGCATCTCTGCCAACAAGGGCTGGATATCCTCGCCTCTTGCCTTGGCTTGGCCGACCAGCTTCGAACGTGTATTCCGCTCGTTCTGCAGTTCTTGTGTACGGCTTTGTATTTCTTTGCGTTTGTTTTCCAATTCACGGAAAACCGCAGTGTCGAGCTTGAAGGAACGCCGCGCCAACTGCGCTTCAACCTCATCCAATTGAGTGCGGAAAAGACGTGGATCTAACATCGAACATCCTTCATAAGACTTGGGTAAATCGGGAATAGAATTTGCGGCGCACGGCCGATAAGAACCCATGCACCCGTATCGTAACGTCCGACGAGGTGGGGGTTCAAACCAGCCGAACCGTGGCAAGAGCAAGGTCAAAAGAAGACGGGCAGCCTTTCCTCAGCTCCGCCTCCGATCAATACACGGGCGCGTAACGCGGGCTCACCTCGCATCCGCCAATGCCATCATGGCCTGCCGATCAGGATTCCAAACAACGCCTCGCTCGGTCACAATGCAATCGATCAATTCGGCCGGAGTCACGTCGAACACCGGATTCCAGGCCGTAATAACGCTATCGGGCCTCAAAAAGTAGTCGTTCAACAACTCCCTCTGCTCCCGCTCCTCGATCTTGATACTTGCGCCCGTTTCTGTCCGCCAATCTATTGTCGACGTCGGTGCGACCACCATGAATTTCACCCCGTGATGGCGGGCTGCGACGGCCAAGGCATAGGTACCGATCTTGTTGGCGGTGTCGCCGTTCGCCGCAATGCGATCAGCTCCGACGGCGATCCATTGAATCGCCCCCGTTTTCATCAAATAGGCTGCCGCGGAATCAGCGACCAGGGTTGCGGGTATACCATCCTGTTCCAATTCCCAAACGGTCAATCGAGCACCCTGTAACCAAGGACGGGTTTCCGTCGCGAAAATTCTCGTAACGCCCTGTCGGTAGGCGCTCCGAACCACCCCGAGCGCCGTGCCGTAACCACCGGTCGCGAGAGAACCCGTGTTGCAGTGAGTCAATACGCCGTTGGCGCCGACAAGCACGGAAGCACCGAGCTCGCCCATCTTCCGATTGGCCGCGATATCCTCGTCATGGATGATACGCGCGGTTTGCAATAGACGAGGCTCGGGGTTGCCATCTATCGCCCGGATCTCGGACCGCATGCGGTCGAGCGCCCAGAAAAGATTCACAGCGGTTGGGCGCGAGCCGGCGAGTTCGGCCAGGTCCGCTTCAATCGTCTCCTTCCAGGTATCCGGATTTTCGCGATAGCGCTGGCGCGCTGCCAAAACCACGCCGTAAGCGGCAGCGATACCGATCGCAGGGGCTCCGCGTACGCGCATCGAGGAAATGGCTTCGGCCACGCCCCGGACACTGCCGAACGTCTGGTATTCAACGGCACTCGGAAGCCGACGCTGATCTAGCACACGGAGTCCTTGCTCGCACCACTCTAGGGCGCGGACGGTATCTTGAAATGACATGGACGAAGACGACGAGAGCATTTAGATAATCAACAACGGGAAAATGGAAAAACACCCGCCTCACGGGTATTGTTAGACCAGTCGGATTGCGGCAACACACGACGGGCATTTTAAAATGGTCCGGTAGCTAAACAAAGAACTCGCACCTACTCACGGATCTCGCCGATAACCGTTGGAAAGGCACACCCTTTGAGGGGGCTCGAGTTCAAAAAGTGCGCTTTTTTGCCGCAGGATTCGAACGGCTATTCCCGGTTATAGGATGGTCTTAATCACAGTAGTTCAGAATTCGTCATGGCTACCAACCTATAGAGGCCCGACTATGGTACTCGAAATCTACCTCTGGTGTTGGATGCACCTGGAACCGCGTTACGCAGCAAAGAGAGGGGCAAGACTTTTCTGCCTAGCAATTTTCGCATTGGCTCCATTAATCTATGTCAACCTCGACATCAGCCGGCAAGGATTTAAGCCTTCGGCTCCGAGCTTGACGATTCAGGTCGGCGAGCACGACTCGCAGCATTAGACAGACTCGGCTGAGTACGTTGACGTACGGTCTCGAAAAGCAATACGCCTGTCGCAACTGACAAGTTGAGGCTTTCGACGTGACCGAACATTGGAATTTTGACCAAGAAGTCGCAGGATTCACGCGTCAAACGGCGCAAACCTCTTCCTTCGGCTCCGACCACCAACGCCAACGGAACCGAGAAATCGACTTCATACAGCGATTGCTCAGCCTCGCCTGCAGCCCCTACGACCCATAAACCTGCATCCTTTAGCCAGCCAAGGACTCGGTTCAAATTCGTCACGCGATAAACCGGCACGGTTTCAGCCGCGCCGGAGGCGACTTTGGCGACGGTCGGCGTCAATCCCGCGGACTGGTCCTTCGTAATAATGACGCCGTGAACGCCCGCGGCATCGGCGCTGCGCAGGCAAGCACCGAGGTTATGAGGATCTTGCACGTGGTCCAAGACCAGGAAAAACGGCTGCTCTGAGAGGCTCGCCAAAGCGTCTCTAAGCTCTGATTCTCCGAGTTCTGAGGCCGGTTTTAACTCCAGGACGATACCTTGGTGCTTGCGGCTTTCCGCCAGAGCATCGAGTCGCGGTCTTCCGGCAGGCTGAACCGGAATACCCAGTGACGCCAACTTTCGCTCGATGGCCGTGATTCGTCCATCTTCCCGTTGTGGATCGATCCAAGCGGTGATGATCCTGTCCGGGGCATTTTCGAGCGCGGCTTCCACCGCGTGCAAACCTGCGACACGACGCCGGCGCTTCATAAACGGCGTCTTTTTTTCCGAGACCGGCGCGCCTGAGACGCGGTGCGCTTCACCAGCTCAAGGTCGATTTTCCGCTCATCCAGATTCACGCGAGCCACGATAACCCGAACGCTGTCGCCCAGCCTGTACGTCACACCGCTACGCTGCCCTTCCAAACGATAACCGATAGGGTCGTAATGGAAGAAATCCTTATCCAAAGTCGAAACGTGAACCAGTCCCTCGACGAAAATATCTTTTAATTCCACAAAAAAACCGAAGGGAGTCACGGCCGAAATCACCCCGTCGAACTCCTCTCCCAACTTATCCAGCATGTACTCGCACTTGAGCCAGGCAATGACATCACGGGTGGCCTCATCGGCGCGCCGCTCGGTGTACGAACAATGCTCACCGATCAACACCATATCGTTATGGGAATAGTAGAACTCTTCTTTTTTCTTGTTTTCGAGCGCGTGACGAATCGCCCGATGCACCAGCAAATCCGGGTAGCGCCGAATGGGCGAGGTGAAATGCGTGTAGGCGTCCAGAGCCAGTCCGAAATGGCCCTTTTTCTCCGGGCTATAAACTGCTTGAGGCAGTGAACGTAGCAGTACGGTCTGAATCAGGTGTTCATCGGGCCGCCCGGTGATCTCGTCCAGCACCTCGAAATAGTCTTTAGGTCCCGGGTTGTCGCCGCCCCCGAGTTGCAACCCGACCTTTCCGAGAAAAGCCCGCAGATCGGCCAGTCGCTCGGCGGTAGGCCCTTCGTGAATCCGCAACACATGAGGAAGCTTGTGACGAGCCAAAAAGCGCGCTGCCGCGATGTTGGCGGTAATCATGCACTCCTCGATCAGACGATGGGCATCGTTGCGCTCCCGCGGCAGAATCTGCGAAATCTTCTTGCCTTCTCCGAAGACGATGTAAGATTCCTGGGTATCGAAATCCATCGCCCCGCGCGCCTCTCTTGCCCGGCGCAGGACTTTGTAAAGCGCGTGCAGTTCCTCCAGGTGAGGCACCAGTGCGCGATATTTTTTCCTCAATACCTTATCGCCGTCGACAATCATACGGGCGACTTCCGTATAAGTGAGCCGCGCATGGGAAAACATCAGCCCGGAATAGAAACGCGAACGGACGATCGCGCCCTCGGTGTTGATATACATTTCGCAAACCATGCACAGCCGGTCCTGCTCCGGATTGAGCGAGCACAAACCGTTTGAGAGCACCTCCGGCAGCATGGGAATGACCCGATCGGGAAAATATACCGAGTTGCCGCGGTTTCTCGCTTCAGCGTCCAGCGCGGTTCCGGGCCGAACGTAATGGGACACATCGGCAATGGCGACGTACAGCTTCCACCCTTTGGGGGTTCGTTCGCAGTACACGGCATCGTCGAAGTCCCGCGCATCCTCGCCGTCGATCGTCACCAGTGGTAGATGTCGCAAATCGACGCGGCCGGCCTTATCCTCCTCTGCGACCTCCGTGCTCAAGCCCGTAACTTCCTTCAACACGGCCTCCGGCCACTCGGACGGTAGATCGAAGCTGCGAATCGCCACCTCGATCTCCATCCCGGGCGCCATGTGATCGCCCAGGACTTCCTTAATGCGTCCGATGGGATCGCGCTGCCGGGTCGGCTGCTCGATGATCTCGGCGACCACGATCTGCCCGGGAAGCGCGCCGTTTCTATGTTCCTCAGGAATCAGAACGTCGTGAGCGATATGCTTGTTATCCGGGACGACGAAGGAGATGCCCTGTTCGAGGTATAGCCGGCCCACAATGTGGTGCGTATTCCGCTCAAGCACCTCGACGACAGCCGCCTCCCTCCGCCCGCGACGGTCGACACCGCGAACGCACACCACAGCCCGGTCATCGTGCATGAGCGCACGCATTTCCTTGGGCGAGAGAAACAAATCGTCGCCGCCATCGTCGGGCCGAAGAAAACCGAAGCCATCTGGATGGCCGATAACACGCCCGGCAATGAGGTCCCTGCGATTTACAACGCAGTAGTGATTGCGACGGTTCCTCAGTATCTGCCCATCCCGCTCCATGGCGTTGAGGCGGCGACGCAGCGATTCGAGATCGTGTTCTTCTTCTATGCCCAAGATCGCGGCAAGATCCTCCACTCTCAAAGGAACGCCCTGAGCTTTCATCACTTCCAAAATCAATTCCCGACTCGGAATGGGGCGTTCGTACTTTGCCGCCTCCCTCTCGGCGAAGGGATCCTCCAACCTAAACCCACTAACTTTCGTAGGGGCGGATTTGATCATCGATAACTTTCCTATCTTTGCGTTTCGATTTGTGCCTTCGAACAGCCCTAAGTCCGCCAAGCTCCCGCGAGGCGAACAATTCGGTTCAAAACCCTTGATATTGACAGCTCAATCGAGAAGTAGCAGAATTGGTACTTCCAATTGAGTCGTTTGGCTCACCGCTGCCGAGGTGGTGAAATTGGTAGACACGCATGATTCAGGTTCATGTGGGGAGACCCGTGGAGGTTCAAGTCCTCTCCTCGGCACCATCCTTACCCTTCAATCGAAGGGATTCTTCAGAAGAATCGTCTCGTTCCGATCAGGACCGGTCGAGAGAATGTCAACCGGTACACCGACCAATTTTTCGATCCGTTCGATATAAATCCGGGCATTGACGGGAAGGTCCTCGCATGAAGTGATGCCGGCGGTTGATTCTTGCCATCCTGAAAGCTCCTCGATAACAGGCTCGCACTGGGCGTAATTGTCGGCACCGATCGGCACGGTATGAATCTCCTCGCCTTTGTATCGATAAGCCGTACAAATTCCAATTTTTTCCAACCCGTCCAAAACGTCCAGTTTAGTCAGGCACAGCCCGCTCAAGCTGTTGAGTTTCGCTGAACGCTTCATCAACACGGCATCGAACCACCCGCATCGGCGCGCTCGCCCGGTAGTGGCGCCGAATTCTGCGCCTTTGGTGGATAAATGCCTGCCGATCTCATTCGAAAGCTCCGTCGGAAAAGGCCCGTTTCCGACGCGCGTCGAATAGGCTTTGGTAATACCCAGCACGTAATCGAACTCCAGCAAACCCATTCCGCTACCGGATGCCGCGCCACCGGCCGTCGTATTAGACGAGGTCACATAAGGATAAGTGCCGTGATCGATATCCAGCATCGCGCCTTGGGCACCCTCGAAGAGAACATTCCGGCCGTCCTCGCGGTAGGCGTGCAGTATAGCCGCCACATCGCCCAGCATCGGCTTGATCTGCTCGCCTAAGGCCATCGTCTCATCCAGCACCTGCTGATAATCGAGCCGGGGCTGTCCGTAATAGCCGGAGAGCACGAAATTGTGGTAATCCAGGAGCTCTCGTAGTCTTTCAGCAAACACCTCAGGATGAAGCAGGTCGCCCGCCCGAAGCCCTCTCCGCGAAACCTTGTCTTCATAAGCAGGACCAATACCTCTTCCTGTCGTGCCTATCGCCTTGTCTCCGCGGAACTTTTCGCGCGCTACGTCCAATGCGACGTGAACGGGCAATATCAGAGCACAGCCTTCGCTGATCGTCAGTCGGTCGCGCACCGGAATACCGGCCTTTTCCAATAGCGAGAGCTCTTCCAATAAAGCCTTAGGGGATAGCACCACACCGTTGCCGATCAAGCATCGCACTGATTCCCGCAATACGCCGGAAGGTATTAAATGCAATACCGTCTTTTGGCCGTTGATAACCAAGGTGTGTCCGGCATTATGGCCGCCCTGGAAACGGACGACAGCATCCGCACGCTCGGTCAGCAAATCGACCAGCTTACCTTTACCTTCATCGCCCCACTGGGTACCGATGACTATGACGTTTTTACCCATTCTTGATTCCGTTTGACCTTTTACATTGCGGTAAATGTTAGCTCAGTCGCCAACGGGAAAAATTTCCCAGTTCACTCCCTGCTTTCGAAGACAGTGCGAACAGGCCATCTCACGAGCGCCGCCGATTTGGCCTGCCAACTCCTGAATAACCGTTTTCCCCGCGCTACGCAAATCTCGCACCTTCTCATGCAGATCGGGATCGTCTACGGCAGGCGCGAAAATACGCGTACCGGCCAAACTGTCGTCTGGCCTGCTACCCAAGCGTGCCAGAACCTTCAAATCGGCACTAAAACCCGTTGCGGGGCGTGCACGCCCGAAAATTCTTCCTATCTCGTCATAACGACCGCCACGCGCGATTTCCCTACCGTAACCCGGTACAAAGGCGGCGAATACCACGCCGGTCTTGTAGTGGTAACCCCGCAATTCCGCAAGATCAAAATTAATGCGCAACGCAGGAAACAAACGTGACAGGCCGCTCGCGATGGACTCTAAATCGGCCAAAGCCGAATGGACCGGCTCGTTAGCAGCAGCCAATCGCCTCCTAGCTTCCTCTATGACGCCCTCATGCCCATTTAGATCGATGAGCGCCTTCAACATTTCCGCGGCGGAATTGCTGACCGTCAGTGCACGCAACTGCGCCGCCAATTCTGGATAATCTTTCCGCTGAAGAATCTCGAATAGCTCTGCTTCCTGCCGTGCATCCAAACCCGCTTGACGCGCCAGCTCGCGGTAGATACCGACATGCCCCAGATCGAGGTGGACGCTTTGAATACCTGCAATGGCAAGCATCTCCAACATCAGGCGGATGACCTCTAAGTCACTGGCATTGCCCGCGTGCCCATATAATTCAGCCCCGACCTGTAGCGGACTGCGGGATTTTTCGAGATGATCCGACTGCGTGCGCAGAACCGTCCCTATGTAACACAGCCGTGTCGGTGCATCGCGACCGAGATTGCGAGCATCGATGCGCGCAACCTGAGGTGTCATATCGGCGCGTATTCCCATCAGCCGACCGCTGATTTGATCAATGATTTTAAATGTCTGCAAATCGAGATCGTTGCCGGAACCGGTCAAGAGCGATTCGATAAATTCGATTAGCGGCGGCATGACCAAACGGTAGCCCCAGCTAGCGAACAAGTCGATGATCTTCCGACGCAGTTGCTCCAGGCGCTCGGCCTCTTCCGGAAAAACTTCGTCAATACCTTCGGGCAGCAGCCAATTATCTTCGGTTCGCATCGAATTCGGTACGCTCAGCAAAGGGAAACAGATCTGAATGGATTAGGCTTTGGCAACGACGGACCTGTTGCCGCGAAATTTATGCCGGCACCTTGTGCCGTGGTGATGTTCATGTATTCACGGCGGCACCTGCCACCCCTTGGTCGCGCCAACCGGACCAAGGGGAAACAGAAAACACGAGGAGTGATGATCCCGTTATTTTGGTTTCTTGAAATATCGGAAGAATTCCGAATCGGGGTCCAACACGATCATATCGTTCTCGTTCTTGAACACCTGCCTATAAGCGCCCAAGCTCCGATAAAACTCGAAGAACTCCGGGTTTTTGGCATACGCCTGAGCATAAATCTCCGACGCAGTGGCATCGCCCTCACCGCGCCTGATTTCGGAATCCCGATAGGCGTCTGCAAGTATCACTTCCCGCTGACGATCGGCTTCGGCGCGGATACGCTCGGCGGCTTCCGCGCCCCGAGAGCGAAAATCTCTCGCAACACGCGCCCGCTCGGCTTCCATACGGCGGTATACCGATGAACTGACCTCCTCCGGCAAATCGATCCCTTTCACACGAATATCGATGACCTCAACGCCCAGGCCGTCCACCACTGGATTGACCGTCTTGATCAGCAGGTCACGGATTTGACTCCGCTCTATGGACACCACCTCGCGAATCGTTCGCTTGCTGAACTCGTTTCGCAATGCGTCTTTGGTTATCTGATCAAGACGAATGTTCGCCGCTGCCTTGTCGCCGCCGACTGCCTTATAAAACTTCGTGGAATCTTCGATTCGCCATTTTACGAACCAAGTAACGATAACATTTTTCTTTTCAGAGGTAAGAAACCGTTCCGGCTTGGATTCCAAAGTCAGGATACGGTTGTCGTATTTCTTTACCTCCTGATACGGAAGCTTGAAGTGCAATCCCGGTTCGAAATCTGTCCGAACGATTTTCTTAAACTCCAACAATAATGCCCTTTCCGTCTCCGATACTGTGAATATCGAGGTAGCACTCAATAACACCAAAATAAAAACAAGGGCAAGAATCAGGGTGTTTTTACTAATCATTATTGTCCCCTTCCTTCGCGACCTCGAGTCGTCGAGCGGACACTCCTAGGAGTCCCGCTATCGGATATATCCGGAGTGGTAATGTTGGTGTTTTCGGTATCTCTTGACGGCATCAACGGTGATGCACTCTTTTGAAGTTTGTCTATTGGCAAATAAAGCAGATTATTGCTGTGCTTAACATCGATTAGCAACGTGCCGGTACGAGCAAGAACGTCTTCCATTGCATCGAGGTAGAGGCGCTTCCGAGTAACTTCCGGAGCCTTCTCGTACTCCGCTAGTAACTGTTTGAATCGGCTTGCGTCACCTTCCGCTCTAGCAATGACGCGCTGCTTATAGGCTTCCGATTCCTCCAAGACACGCGCCGCGGCGCCTCGCGCTTTCGGGACGACTTCGTTCGCGTAAGCTTCCGCCTCGTTTTTCAGCCGCTGCTCATCTTCCCGTGCCTTGATCGCATCCATGAACGCCGCCTGAACCTCTTCCGGAGCTTGCGCATCCACTAAGCTTACATTACTTATCCGAATCCCGGTTTGGTATTGGTCCAGGGTTTGCTGAATCTCGCTCTTGATCTCATCCGCAACCTTACCCCGTCCCTCGGTCAAAACAAAATCCATCGTACTTTTACCGATCACGGCACGCTCCGCACTCTCGATAACCTGTTTCAACGTTTCGTCCGGATCAGCAACGTTGAAGAGATAGTCCTTTGCATCCTTGATCTGATACTGCACGGCCAATCGAATATCGATGATATTCTCGTCTTGTGTGAGCATAAGGGCTTCTCTAGGCACAGAACCCAGGGATTGCTGACGCCCTCCTGACCGATAACCCACTTCCAAGAAGCGCTGCTGTTCCATGTTAACGACTTGAACCTGCTCGATCGGCGCGGGGATGTGCCAATGCAATCCGGGCATGGTGGTCTCGGTGTACCGGCCGAAACGGGTCACGACGCCGCGACTTCCTTCATCAACGAGATAAATACCGGTCAGCCCCCATATAACCAAGGCAATCACTAGAAAGAAGCCGATCGTCTTATAAGGCGCATTTTCACCGCCACCGAAAAACCTGCCGATCTTTTCATGTAATCCGCGCATGACCTCTTCCAAATCCGGAGGTGTGTCTTGCTGATCGCGCCCGCTCCACGGATCTTTTTTATTACCGCCCGGTTCGTTCCAGGACATTGGATGACTCCTATGATAGAGAACTTGATGCCCTCATTAGAGCAATAACAAAGCCGCTACTACGGCGTGAACTTTAGAATTATCTAGGAAAACGGTTGGATATACAAAAACGAGCATCTAAGAGGCGCCCGTCGAACGCTTACTGCAGCCTATCGCTGCGGCCCGAACGAGTCCGGTTACTGACCGATCCGAGCGCGCTCTAGTACCTCACCGGTGTTTGAAAAGCATGGTACGCCGTGTCGCGCAAGAAGCACGCTCGGGCATTGGCATCCTCATTCTGAAATTGATTCCTGCCTAGGTGTCGGAGCGATAAGATTGTCGAGTTCACGCAATAACTTCACGTTCCTCCCCAAAAGCTCTACATCTAAATTCCACCCTCCCGAGCCGTCCGGCTCTTCCCTCAAAATTCTCGCCGCCTCGTACAACCGTGCCCTCAACCCGGCATTTGCCGGGTTCAAACGAACTCTGCGGCGAATCACTCCGCCACCAAGATACGATTCTAGCGCTTGCCGAAGCAACGGCACTCCCCAACCGGTCTGGGCAGACAGCCAGATCTTTTTGACCTCACCGTTTTCGTCCTTCTCGACTCGCGGTGACACATCACCGATTCGGTCGATCTTATTGAAAATTTGAATTTGCTTGACGTGGTCCGCTCCGATTTCACAAAGGACGCGATTGACTTCCGAGACCGTCTCGTCCGCCCGTTCGTCGCTTACATCAATGACGTGAAGCAATAAGTCCGCGTCGGCGGCTTCCTTCAGAGTAGAACGGAATGCGGCAATCAACTCGTGCGGCAAATGCCGGATAAACCCCACTGTGTCGGCAAGAATCACCGTCAAATTCGGCGCTAACTGCAAGCGCCGCAAGGTCGGATCGAGTGTGGCAAACAACTGGTCCGCTGCATAAACACCAGCCCCGGTCAAAGCATTGAAAAGAGTCGACTTGCCGGCGTTTGTATAGCCGACTAGGCTGACAACCGGCAGCTCAGCCCGCCGTCTCGCTGAACGCCCCTGTTCGCGCTGCCGCTCGACTCTCTCCAAACGCTTTTGAATCTGGCGTATCCGATCACCGATCAGACGCTTATCCATCTCAAGCTGCGTCTCTCCAGGACCGCGCAGACCGATGCCGCCTTTCTGACGTTCCAAGTGTGTCCAACCGCGCACCAAACGGGTCGACAGGTGCCGCAACTGAGCCAGTTCGACCTGCAACTTGCCTTCGAAGGATTGTGCGCGTTGAGCGAAGATATCGAGAATTAACTCGGTTCGATCGACTACCCTGACTGAGAGTTCTTTCTCTAGATTACGCTGTTGGCTCGGCGTCAAAGGATGGTTGAAAAGAACCAGTTCTGCTTCATTTTCTCGAACGGTCCGAACCAGCTCGTCAAGCTTTCCTTTTCCAATGTAATACCGCGGATCCGGCGCGTGTCTTCTGCCCATCACGATCGCTACAGGCTCTGCGCCTGCCGATACGGCGAGTTCTTGAAGTTCCTCGAGAGCGTCGGTCTCATCTTGAGCCGCCATATGAACGAGCACGGCACGCTCACCGGACTTCGGCCTTTCAAACAACTAGATTTTTCTCCTCGGCTTGCTTCGATACAACCATCCAATCGTCCACACAGAATTATCGATCAGCCCTCGTCTTCCAATCCTTCCGCTGCATGCGGCAGACGGACTTGGCGCGCTGGAACGATCGTAGAAATGGCATGTTTGTAAACCATTTGGCTTACAGTGTTCTTGAGTATGATGACGTATTGATCGAAAGAATCCACTTTACCTTGTAATTTGATCCCATTTACAAGATAGATCGAAACGGGAACATGTTCCTTTCTCAATGTATTCAGGAACGGATCTTGTAAATTTTGCCCTTTTGACATCTCATTCTCCTTATTGTTATAAGACCGACGCTCAACCAGTATTAAAACAAATCTCTAGTTTTTTCGCCAGGCACAGCGTCGTAACAGTTCTCACCAATAACATATAAAAACAACATACAAAAATAGGTACAAAAACGAATCATTTTTTTCCGATTAACTCGATTTTGTAGCCATCCGGATCGGCTATGAAAGCTATTACCGTGGTGCCGTGCTTCATGGGACCGGCTTCGCGCAAAATTTCGCCGCCTGCCTGCCTTATCCGTTCCACAGCCTCATAAACATCATCCACTTCGATCGCAATATGACCAAAGGCATCGCCGTGGTTATACTTCTCGGTACCCCAGTTGTAAGTCAACTCAATGACCGAATTGTGAAGTTCGTCACCATAGCCAACGAAAGCGAGGGTAAATTTTCCATCTGGATAATCTTCTTTCCTCAAAAGTTTCATTCCGAGAATCTCGGTGTAAAAGCGAATCGACCTGTCCAGATCGCCAACCCGGATCATCGTGTGCAAGATACGCATTTACGTATAACCTCGATCTATTTATGTTTGCGTAAACGATCGCAATTCGAAGGACTCGCCCCAAAAGTCTCTTTAATTCAGGGCTGAAGAGACGGCATTCGCTAGGCGATCTGCCGCTGCACGAACGATGTCTGCGTCCTGCCCCTCCACCATTACCCTTATCAAGGGCTCTGTTCCGGAAGCTCTAAGGAGAACGCGCCCCTTGTTGCCAAGTTCACGCTGAATTTCGCTTTTCAGCGCCTGCACATCTTCTAACTCGTCCAAGTTAACCCTCTCCCGTACCTTGACATTCACCAAACACTGAGGGTATTTCGTCATACCACTCTTCAATTCGTTCAGTGACTTTCCCGTTTCGTGCATTGCCGCCATCACCTGCAGTGCAGAAACAATACCATCGCCAGTCGTGATCCGGTCACGGCATATGATATGTCCTGAGCTCTCGCCTCCCAGCACGCTGTCATGCTGCAGCATCATTTCCATCACGTAGCGATCGCCTACCGCAGCGCGCTTGAACTCCACGCCCAATGCTTCCAAGGCATGTTCCAGCCCTAGATTGCTCATCAGGGTGCCGATCACAGGACCTCGCAATCCGCCACTTTCCAAGCGTGATTTGGCAATGATGTAAACGAGCTCATCGCCATCGACGATTTCCCCCTTGTGGTCGACCATAATCAAGCGATCACCATCGCCGTCCAAGGCAATCCCAAAATCAGCGCCTTCTTCTAGAACCGCTTGAGCGAGCCGCTCGGGTTTAGTCGCGCCGACACCTTCGTTAATGTTCAGACCGTTGGGCTGAACACCTATAGCCGCAACACTCGCACCGACCTCCTCGAAGACATGCGGCGCAATGTGATAGGTCGAGCCATGCGCACAATCGACAACGATTTTGACTCCGTTAAATTCCATACGGGACGGGATGGTACTCTTGCAAAACTCGATGTAACGCCCTACCGCATCACCGATGCGAGCGGCCTTACCGATCTGCGAAGAATCCACCGTCGTCATCGGCTTATCGATATACTCTTCGATCTGGCACTCCACTTCATCGGGAAGCTTCATCCCATCCGGTCCGAAGAATTTGATTCCATTGTCATAATGCGGATTATGCGACGCGCTGATCACGATGCCTGCCTGAGCCCGAAAGGTCCGCGTCAGATATGCAATCGCTGGGGTCGGCATAGGACCGAGCAACTGCGTATTGATCCCCGCCGCCGACAAACCAGCCTCCAGCGCAGACTCGAACATGTATCCCGAAATTCTGGTGTCCTTTCCAATCAGAACATTGGAAGGGTGGCGATCTAACGAAAATACGCGCCCAGCCGCCCACCCCAGCTTCAGCATAAAATCCGCCGTAATTGGATATTCCCCTACCCTGCCGCGAATTCCGTCTGTGCCAAAGTATGATTTTTTCATTCTGTGTCCTTCAACTGATTCAATGAGTTGGTTTCGACGCCGCAAGCGCTAGTCTACTCCGTCGAGTCGACTCGAACAGGTTAATACAATACCTTATCCTTGCAGGAAGCATGGAGATTACGCAATTCCATTGATCATCCCTGCCCCCGCTCCCATCCCCATCTAGGCGCCTGTCGAACCGGAATATGCGGATTCACTCGCTAGTACACGGTTCCCTCAAAAAGCAAAACCCCCGCATCCAGGACGATGCCGAGGGTCTCGTCTAGGCGAAAGAGAAATCAGTGCTGTTCCGCCGCCTTACCGATTCCGCCAGCTCCTTTTGCTTTCGGGGTCTCTTTAGACCCCATACCTGCAGGGGCAGCGGCACCATCGCTTGGAGGCGTTTCACTCCAGCTCTGCGGCGGACGAGGAACCTTCCCTTCCATGATGTCGTCGATTTGGAAGCGGTCTATTGTCTCGTACTTGATCAAAGCTTCCGCCATCAGATGTAACTTGTCCATGTTCTCTCGCAATAAACGCTCCGCACGCTCGTAGTTGCGATCAATCACGGAGCGAATTTCTTCATCGATCAAGTGTGCGGTTTCCTCGGACACCATCTTGTGCTTCGTGACTGAGCGCCCTAAGAAAACCTCTCCTTCCTCCTCGCTATAGGCCAGTGGCCCTAGGCGTTCGGAGAGTCCCCAGCGAGTCACCATGTTACGCGCCAGATTGGTCGCCCGCTCGATATCGTTCTGAGCACCGGTCGTCACTCTTTCCTTACCGAAAATCAGCTCTTCCGCAATACGCCCGCCGAACAAGCTGGAAATCTGACTCTCCAGCTTCTGCTTGCTTGCGCTGTACTGATCGCGCTCCGGCAGGAACATAGTAATTCCCAATGCCCGCCCGCGGGGCATGATGCTGACCTTGTACACCGGATCATGCTCGGGAACCAGACGGCCGACGATAGCATGGCCCGCTTCATGATAAGCCGTGAGCCGCTTTTCTTCGTCGGTCATCACCATGGACTTGCGCTCCACGCCCATGAGGATCTTGTCCTTGGCTTTCTCGAAGTCCTCCATGTCAACGCAGCGCTTGTTCTTGCGAGCGGCAAACAAAGCCGCCTCGTTGACGAGGTTAGCCAAATCGGCACCCGAGAACCCGGGTGTTCCGCGTGCCAGATACTCGATTTCCACATTGTCTGCGACCGGCACCCGCTTCATGTGGACCTTCAAGATCTGCTCGCGGCCACGCACGTCGGGAAGCCCGACTACGACTTGACGGTCGAAGCGTCCCGGACGCAGCAGCGCCGGATCCAGAACGTCGGGACGGTTGGTTGCCGCGATGACGATGATGCCCTCGTTTCCTTCAAAACCGTCCATTTCGACGAGCAATTGGTTGAGCGTCTGTTCGCGCTCGTCATGACCGCCACCCAGGCCGGCACCACGATGACGACCTACCGCATCGATCTCGTCGATGAAGATGATGCACGGCGCGTTTTTCTTCGCGGTCTCGAACATGTCACGTACGCGTGAAGCACCCACGCCTACGAACATTTCGACGAAGTCCGAACCGGAGATAGAAAAGAACGGCACTTTAGCCTCACCGGCGATCGCGCGAGCCAGCAGGGTCTTACCAGTACCCGGCGGGCCCACCATCAGCGCACCGCGCGGAATCTTGCCGCCCAGTTTTTGAAACTTGCTCGGATCCTTGAGAAAGTCGACCATTTCCTGAACGTCTTCTTTGGCCTCCTCTACGCCCGCGACGTCGGCAAACGTCACCTTGACCTGATCTTCCTCGATAAGCCGAGCCCGGCTTTTCCCGAAGGACATGGCCCCCCGTCCACCGGTACCGCCTTGCATCTGCCGCATGAAGAAAATCCAAACAGCGATCAGCAGCAGCATCGGGAACCACGAAATGAAGATCTGCATCAGCAACGACTGGGATTCCGGCGGCTGAGCTTTGATCTCGACGTGGTTCTTCAGCAAATCATCGACCAGGTGGTCGTCACCCGGACTGTAAGTCGTAAACTTTTCGCCGGTTCCGAGCATGCCTCGGATCATTTGGCCGTCGATAGTCACCTGCTTGACTTGTCCTTCGTTCACCGCCGAGATGAACTGCGAATAGGACATGGTCGAATCAACCGACTTTCGGGAGCCAAAATTATTGAAAACCGACATCAAAACGACGGCGATGACCACCCACAGGATTATGTTCTTCAACATGTCATTCACGGCCTAACTTCCTCGTCGGATAAATCCGACCACTTTTTGAAATAGTCTACAAATACTATCAGGATATCGCCCAGTGTAAATGGTTCCGTCAACGGGCGAGAAGAGTGATATAGAAGCCTTCATCTGCCTCCCTCTTGTCGTCTTTTCGACTGAAAACAGTGAAGAAGGTTCATTTTCGGGTAGGCCGCACCTTGGAGCCCGGCATCGAGAGCACTTCCTGGCGAGGAATAATCGCCGGGCGATCGCAGGAACGGACCGAAGAACGACGACCGAATGCGGCAAATACCCCACACCGCAGGACTCTTTCGGTTAACTTTCTTTCGAGCGGATGAGGCGCTCTTTCGAGCGGATGAGGCGCTGCCTCTGCGCTTCCAAAAAGTCCAATAAAAACAATCATGAAACACCAACGCTGGTAACTGCTCCCGAATCCGACCCGACCCACACGAAGTCAACCATACGTGTGTCATCTGCCGCACCTCTGCATTGATATTGCGTGCTTTCACACATCGCGTTCGACTTTCCCTCTAGCTACGCGCCGGTCTCGGGCAGAAGATGGATTGGCTCGATTAATGCTTGTAATCACAGCCATCTACAAAAACTTGAAAACAACAAGCCAAAATGAACAAGCATTGCTTAAAAACAGCAATCGCACTCTTGTGCAGCGGAACGACTTTTGGGGGAAAAACATGGGCCGATCATGACACCAAGCCCATCGAATTGCCGACTCTGACCGTAACCGGTGAAGCCGTCATGCCACAGGCCTTGACGGTACCCAATATCGAAACCGCACGTGAGCAGATCAACCGAGTTCCGGGCGGCGTCGATATCATCGACGCGGAAAGTTATGAAAAAGGCCGCGCCGCCAATCTCAAGGATGTTCTCGACTACTCTCCGGGCGTGTACGTACAGCCGAGATTCGGCGCCGAAGAGTCGCGCATCTCGATCCGCGGTTCGGGCCTTCAACGCACGTTTCACGGCCGCGGCATCAAGCTCCTTCAGGACGGCGTTCCTTTGAATCTCGCCGACGGCGGGTTCGACATGCAAGCGGTCGAACCTCTGTCCGCAGAATACGTGGAAGTCTATCGTGGCGCCAACGCGCTCATGTACGGCTCGACCACCCTGGGCGGAGCGATCAATTTCGTGAGCCGGACCGGATATACCGCTTCCCCGCTCCAGCTACGCTTCGAGTCCGGTAGTTTCGATACCTATCGCGCTCAAGTGAGCTCCGGGCAAGTGCTCGGCAATGCCGATTACTACATCTCTGGAACCTTCTTTTCCACCAACGGTTTTCGCCAGTGGAGCGAACAGGAGAACGAGCGGATTTTCGCCAATTTCGGTTATCGCTTCAGCGAAAACCTGGAAACCCGGTTCTACGTAACGTATGTCAATACCCAATCCAATCTGCCGGGAAGCTTGACCAAGGCGCAGTTGGAAGAAGATCCGACCCAGGCCAATCCCGGCAGCCTGAGAGGCCAGCAAAAACGCGATTTTCGGCTGTTGCGGCTCGGTAATACCACCACCTGGCGCTGGGACGACAAGCAGCGCATCGACATCAGCAGCTTCTGGTCGTACAAGGATCTTTTCCACCCCATTTTTCAGGTCCTCGACCAGGTTTCCGATGATTTCGGCGTAAACATCCGTTACACCAACGAACACGAGTTGTTCGGTCACAAGAATATTTTCATCCTGGGTCTATATCCGACCGGCGGCCGAACCCATGACGACCGTTTCGCCAACGTTGGCGGCCACCGCGGCGCGAGAACGGCCAAGAGCACGCAAGACGCCATCAACATCGATTTCTACGGCGAAAACCAACACTATTTCTTGCACCAATTGGCCGTGGTCACTGGCCTTCAACTGTCCTACGCTAAGCGTGAATATACCGATCGCTTCCTGAGCAATGGCGATCAAAGCGACCATCAGGATTTCTTCGGGGTCAGCCCGAAAATCGGCGCACGCTGGGAATTTACCGCCAATAGCCAAGCGTATGTGAACTTCAGCCGCAGCTTCGAGCCGCCGTCATTCGGCGAACTTACTCTTACGAGCACCAACGTTCCTCTCCAACTGACCGCGCAGCGGGGCAGCACGGTGGAAGTCGGCACGCGTGGCAGGGAAGGCTGGATCAACTGGGATCTGTCCTACTATCACGCTTGGATCGAGAATGAATTGCTGCAACTGCGTGATCCGACGGATCCGACCGGAACGGCCACGATCACCCGAAACGCCGACTCCACGACCATACACCAAGGCATCGAACTCGGTCTCGAAATTCGCCCGATCGATAATATCGTTCTGCGTCAGTCATACATGTGGAACGATTTCCGGTTCGACAACGATCCGACTTACGGCAACAATCGACTACCTGGCATTCCGGAACACTATTTGAGAGCGGAACTGCTCTATGAGCATCCATCGGGCTTTTATGCCGGCCCCAATGTCGAATGGTCTGCGACCCGTATCCCGGTCGACCTGGCCAACACACTGTCCGCCGACGCCTATGCGCTCATGGGCTTTCGCGCCGGCTATCGGACCAAACAAGGGTTTTCCGCCTACTTCGAAGCTAGGAACCTGACTGACGAAACCTATGCTGCAACCACCGGCGTTATCGCGAATGCCTCCGTACTCAGTAGTCCCGCGTCCCAGTTCTATCCCGGCGACGGACGAGCCTTCTACGGCGGCGTGGAATATCGATTCTAACCGGGCAAGAAGCGGCTGAAGGCCCTTTCACGAGCAAATCGGGCTTCGCGACCCAACGCGTTGGGTTGCGGGCCCTTTTTGCCGCCCGGCGGAGACTCGGGAAATCGGCCGGGCACGCTCCCCCTCTGCCACGGCCCGGGACGAGTTCCGACAAAACAGCGACGTACACGGATGTCGTTCCAGAAAGATGGGGAGCGGGGCAACCGGCGCCATCGACCCTCTTTATGGATTTGTCATGAATCGGGTATCTTCGTTCGATTCCGCACGCATTCCTAACGGGCAAATCGGTCACCGTGCTCAGTATCGATCTCAATTCACCAGCATTTTTGAGAACCCCTTATCCGTTTTACGCAGAACTGCGCAATGCGGCGCCGCTCCATCGGCTCATGCCCGGCGCTTGGCTCACAACCCGTTACGAGGATGCCGACCGCATCCTCCGTGATCCTCGCTTCGGCAAGGACTTTCTGGCCGGGGTCGCCCGCCGCTACGGAGCGGGCGCAGTTAAGGAACCCGCCTTTCAGATGGTGAATCGCTTCATGCTACTCATGAATCCACCCGAGCACACTCGCCTGCGTGCGCTCGTCGGCAAGGCTTTCAGTGTAAAACAGGCTCCCGAACTGCGCCGTCTGGCCCAGCGCGAAACCGACCGGCTGATCGACGAATTCATCGACCATGGCTGCGCAGACCTGGTAAGGATGTTCGCCTATCCGCTGCCCGTCCGGATCATCTGCGCGCTTCTCGATATCCCGCCTGAAGACGGTCTTCCCTATCTCGAAGATGCCCAGGCTCTTGTCAAGGTGTTCGAACTGAGTCCCATTGGACCGTCCGACATCGATGCTGCCAACCGGGCCGCGCAAGCGTTCGAGCGCCATTTCCGGAATATTTGCGACGAACGCCGCAAGAATCCCGGCCATGACCTGATTTCTCTTTTACTTCAAGCCGAGGAAGGCGAAGACCGGCTGAGCCGGGATGAAATTGTCGCCAACGTGGCCCTCCTGTTCCTCGCCGGGCACGAAACTACCGCCAACATGATCGGCAATGCACTCTTGACTCTGTTCCGACATCCCGAACAATTGGCATTGCTCCGAACCAATCTTTCGCTGCTGCCGCGAGCGGTAAACGAGTGCCTCCGTTACGAAACCTCGGTCCATATCGCTGCGCGCGTCGCCATGCAGGATGTCACCATCGGCACGGTAACGATCAAACGAGGCGAAACGGTCTACATCAACCTGGCGGCGGCCAATCGCGATCCAGCTGTGTTCGAACAGCCCGAGCGATTCCTGATCGAACGCCCGGAGCAAACGCAAAAGCCGCTGTCGTTCGGAGGCGGCATGCACTATTGCCTGGGCGCCCGCCTTGCGCGCATCGAGCTCGAAACGGCGTTGGCCGGTTTATTGCGCAGGCTGCCCGAGCTACAGCTCGAGGGTGTCGACGACCCACCGTGGAAACCCACTATCACCATCCGCGGGCTCGATCGTTTGCCGGCGTATTGGCAGACTGAACGATCGCGGGCCGATCCTCGCTCCGAACAGCCGCATTGATTTGCGACTCCATCCAAGATCGGTATTTCTCATTACGCCTCAGCACCATCACGGCCATTCCCCAATAACCGCACGGCATGGCCGGACCTTCGTCCAATGCCCGCAGCCGAGGATAAGGCACTCCAGGGCGGCGATGGTGATCGGCATGGCGCGTGAGACCCAGAAAAAGAAATAGGCTGATGACCGAATCGTTGCGCCAGGCGGTCAGGCGAGACAGGCCGGAGCCTTCGGTCAACCCGTAATGTTGAAAGTAGTTGACGGCCTCCAGGATGCGTACCGCGAGGTAGGCGCATCGTAGATACACCACCGCCGCTAAGAGGCCGAACAGCCATGTGTATACAACAAGCCATAGCGCTTCGACCGCAACTCCCGTGGCGGTAGCCTTTCGGTCCACACCCCAAGCGATCCGCCACTGGTGAATCGCCGTCCGCCGAAAAAAGTCTTCATAGCTCTCACCCGCGGCAGCTGTGGATGGATCCAGGGTACTCCCTAGCCGGGCATGGTGGGCCGTCTTGTGTGCGATCGCGAAATGATCGAAAAATACGGTAACGAGTAGAAACCGACCCAGCATCCTCTGCCAACGGCGATGTCTGTGGATGAACTCGTGCGCGGGACAAATGGCCGCACAGCAAAAATTGGTTCCGACCATGATTCGCACCGCCAGGAGGTTGCCGAGACTATCCATAACCTCTACTGGACCGGCCCACTTAAGCCGCGAGACGCAAAGGCCCAGAGCGAAAACGTTCAATGCCTGCAACGAAACGAGAACGTAAAGGATTCCGTCGAAAAACCAGGGGGGCGCGTCTGCCGGGACCAACCGCCTTTCGGAAGGACCGAAACAATCGACTAAGAATAGAGCGGCGAACGGTAGCGTCCAGGCAAGTGCCGGCAGCACCTGATGAGGACCAAAGGCGAAAAAGCCCAGCACGCAGCTCGGCATGACCAGACTGATGCCGAAACCACACCACCAAGGTGGCAAGAATTCCCGCAAACGAACCGCCCTCGAAATCCCTTCAGACCCGGTTGTCGTTAGAATGTCCATAGGCTTTCGGAATCGACGATGAAGAAACACGACTCCCGAACGTATTATGTCGGCCTCTGTGTAACCTATCACGACCCGGCGCTGTCCATCCTGAACGATAAGGGCGAGATCCTGTTCGCCGAGGCAACCGAGCGTCCTCTTCAATACAAGCGCGCCCTGAACTGCGAGCCGGACAACCTATACCTTATTCCGAAGCTATTGCGCGAGTACTGCGCTGATGCCGATGAGTTCGTTATCGCTTGCAACTGGCGCAAATCCCGGCCGATCTACGAGCGGCTTGCGAAGCGCCTCGGTTGGCTGTCACCCCGGGGCATCTTGCGCGGCAAAGGCCGTCGACTAACCACCTGGTTAGAAATGTATCAGATCCATCATATGTTGGCGTGCCAGCACCATGCTATGAGGCGGATCGGAATCAACCTGGCGCGGACACTGGGACATGATTTCCCTGGGGCGTCCGTCCGCTTCCGACATTACGACCATCACCTGACCCATGCCGCGCTGGCCTGTTATGGCAGCCCGTTCGACGAGGCCGTCTGCGCGGTCATTGATTCCTACGGCGAGGAGGGCTCGATGGCGTTCTTCACCTACCGCAACGGGGCCCTGAAACCGCTCTTCGAAGCGCATGGCCCGCTGAGCCTCGGATTTTACTATATGAAGCTCACCGAACTCTGCGGCTTTGACTGGATTGGCGGAGAGGAATGGAAAGTCATGGGGCTCGCTTCTTACGGGCGGATCGACGAGGAAATTTTGAGCTGGCTGCGCAGCTCGATGCGGGTCGAAGGCTTGCGAGTGGTTCCGGATTATGATCGATTTTTCGAATATCTCGACCGTCTAATGACCCGTAAGCGATCGAAGGATGATGCACCCGAGACCGCCGCCGACCTCGCCCATACCGGGCAGCATTTTTTCACCGAAACCGTCAACCAGCTGATCGCCAATCTCCATGAGGCCGTCCCATCCGATCATCTGGCTTTCGCCGGCGGGTGCGCGTTGAATTCAGTCTGCAACGGGCAACTGTTGACCCATACGCCGTTCCGGTCGCTTTATGTACCGCCGGCACCCGCCGATGATGGTACCGCTCTCGGCGCGGCGCTACTCGCCTTTCACGAAGACCATCCGGAACGCAGGATAGAACCCCGCTGCCTTTCGCCCTATCTTGGAAGTCGCATCAAGCCTGAGGCGGTCGAACGCTTGGCCCGATACGCACAACTGCCGGTTCGACACTTGCCGGGCGAAGCCGTGATCTCCGCTGCCGCCGATCTTCTCGCCCGGGGAAGAATCCTGGGCTGGATTCAAGGCCGCGCCGAATTCGGCCCACGTGCGTTGGGCAACCGTTCCATCCTGGCCGATCCCCGGCCGAAGGATATGGGCGAGCGCATCAACCGCGAGGTGAAATTCCGCGAACGTTTCCGACCCTACGCTCCGGTCATTCTGCACGAGTACGGTCTGGATTTCTTCGCGAACTACCAGGAGAGTCCCTACATGGACCGTACCCTGCGCTTCAAGCCAGCCGTGCGCGACCGAGTGCCCGCCGTGGTCCATGTCGACGGTACCGGACGCTTGCAGACACTCAAAGAGGATTGGAACCCGCGTTTTCATGCCTTGCTGTCCGAATTTCACCGGCGGTCGGGCGTCCCGGTGCTGCTCAACACCAGCTTCAACGTCATGGGCAAGCCCATCGTGCATAGCGTGGAAGACGCCGCCAGCGTGTTCCTCACCTCCGGTCTCGACGCCCTGGTCATCGGCGATCATTTATTTACCAAACCCGGCATCCAATAATGAGCACGCCGTCCGACATTCGTTCTCTTTGCCAGGTGCTGCTGAACGGTTCTCCTGGTCGAGAGACCTTGCAAGCCGCCGAGGATTTCGTGAAAGCGGCCCTCGGCGAGGCTCGGAAACAACGAGGCCCTCCTGAAGTCCGGCTCGAGGCTTGGCAGCCGGTAGGAACACCCGACCTTGCCGATCGGGGCGAGCGGCGAACCCTGCTCCTCGCGCTCAGTCCCGCCCTGCTGCTTGAAGGTGTGTGGCTGGCGCGCGTCTCCCAACCGGCCACGGGACATTTGTCCGCGCACGGCCATTTGTTCGCGATTTACTGCCGGATTGTCGGCCTGGAGGACGATTCACCGGCCTTGCCCCTGCATTTTCGGAATTTGCTGACCTGTTCGGGCATAAGTCTCCCGCCTCTTTACAGCCCAACTTTTTTCAACGACCGCCGTATTCCCAATTTCGCCCTGCACATGCCCTGCCTCCAGCTCGGCCTGATGCACAGGCCCCGTACCTTTTTTCCCGAACTGCTGGGCTATACCCTCGCTCATTGCTTCTTGGATCCGGCCTGGTGGGCTTCGCTGGCGAGAGAGGATGCAACGGCTTGGATGTCTGCACGGGAGCGATTTGCGAAAGACGTACGCCCGATGGCCTCGGCCGCGCTGGCGTCCTGTCTCAGGGAACGGTGCGATCCTGAACGGATCGGCGCCGGATGGCTTCTCTACCGCCACTCGCTTGAATCGCTTCTAGCCGGTGTCGCAGCCGTCCGGGCCCGGCACCCGACGGCCACCGAGATCATGGCCGATATCATTAGGACCAAGCGCCCGTACGCCGTGGGCTACCATCACCGGGTCATGCTGCAAGGGCAAAGCCTCGACCGGTGGCTCGCGCAAGCCGAGGACGATCCCGTTCCCCTGCTCGAAGCGCTAAGAAACTCGCCCTACACAGACCTCCGGTGTCCGGCGGCCAGCCGGCTGATCCGCGCCATGGACTTCGGCGGCCCGATGTTCGGCGTGTTCACCGCGGAAGAAAGGCAGGTGTGTCTCGGCTGGATCGAAAACCCTAGCGCCGAGGTCGAATCGCTCCGCGCGAATGGAGCGGTCCACCCACCCGTCAGCGATCGCGTCGCCAATTTACACCGGCCTAACTCGAACGGTCGCTCGGAAAAAAATATCTCTCGGACTACCGTCGACTATCGCAAGCTTTTCACCGCCCTACTCAATGCGGAGTCCGCCGAAGATTGCCCGCCAGAGGCCACGATAGCCGTGGAACGCATTCTTAGGCGCAGCCGCTGGTTGGAACGGTTGAAACCGCCTCCGCGTACCTTACGCCATTACGATCCGATAGCCTTTACCCAGTGGGTAGAGGGCCTTTACTGCCGGGAAGCGGGGCGTTATCGCCCTTCAAACGGCAATCCCCGAGTCGGTCGGGATTTTTGCGTCTGGGCGGCTCTACAACTCGCACCTTCCATCCTGGTGGACGGGTGCTGGCTGGCCGCTGTTCCGACGGCTTCCGAGAACCTCGGGGAGGTGGAACGGCATTTACTACAGATCTATGCTGACGAAGTGGGAAACGGCAACCCCGAACGGAATCACGCCAACGTCTATCGGCGACTGCTCCAAAGCTTGAGCTTGACGACCCCTGAGTTCGAAACCGAGGATTTCGCCCGCGATGCGAGGTTTATTGACGCTGCCTTTGAATTCCCGGTTTACATGCTCGCTATCGGGCTGCTAAAGGATCGCTATTTCCCGGAGCTCTTGGGTCTTAATCTGGCCATCGAGCTTAGCGGCCTCGGCGCCGGCTACATGGAGGCCGCGGATATTCTTGGCCATCACGGCATCGACCCCACGATCGTTCAACTCCACCAAACCATCGACAATCTCGCATGTGGCCACTCCGCCCGCGCGCGGGACGCGATCCTGCTTTACCTAGATCGGATAAGACAACAAGGCGACGTGACGGCCGTGCAAAACGCGTGGCGTAGAATTCGTTTGGGCCACGCATCTTTTGGCGCCGCCCTTCTGCCGCTGGCTGGGCGATTCATGCAGCGTTATCTCGCGGATCGATTGAAAACCGTGAATCCGATGTCTCGCACGGTGCGCAAAACCGAACCGTCGCCTAGCGATTGACGTCAGCGGGGGACGCCGTGGCAATTGGGGGCTGCAGGGCTGTTCGTGGCTTCGGCATCGTTCCTGGGCATACTCGCCGGCATTCTGGTGCCCAACCAGTTGAAGGCCACCGAAATCCTGACGGTCGTGGCGACGCCATGCTTGGTGCTGAGCGGCCATACCCGGCCGTTGAGCCAGATGCCCGAGGCCGTTCCCGGGCAGCAGACATCCTTCCGCCGGCGCATTTCCTGAGCGGCTATCGGACCCTACTGATGCAGAGCGGTACGTCGTCCGATAGCGTCAGACCGATCCTGCTGTCGGGAGTCTTGACCGCAGTGTTCAGCCTGCTGAGTTATGCGGCGCTGGCGTGGAAGCTGCGCCAACACGCTGCACAGGCCTAACCACGCGGGCGCTACCGGCGCTTACCGGCCGGTTCAGGGTTCGCCTCCACATTACCGATCCGCCGGTAGTGGCTGGCGATAACGCCCGTCGTGGTTACCTGGCTGTCGATCAATTCGAACGCCGTGGGCGAGGACTGATCATCGAACAACTTTTTGCCCTGACCCAGCAGTAGCGGGAAAACCTGGAGGTGCAATTCGTCCACCAGGTCGTGCCGCAGCAGCAACTGCACCAGTTTGCCGCTGCCCCAGACCTGTAGCGTCGGCCCATCCGATGCTTTCAGGCTGCGGATGTCATCCACGGTACGGATGAACGTAGTGTTCGCCCAATCGGATTGCCGGCGCGTATTTGACAGCACATATTTTTGGCCGGTATTGATGTTGGGCCAGTAGTCCGCATGATGCGGCCAATAAGGTTCCCAGATCTCGAAGGTATGGCGGCCCAACAAGTAGTCGGAGGACTGGTCCAATTTTTCCCTGACCAAGGCCGCACTGACCGCGTCGCCGTATGGCCTGGTCCAGCCGCCGAAGCGGAAGCCGCCGCTGTGATCCTCCTGCGGTGCGCCCATGCCTTGTATGATCCCATCCAAGGTGACCGATGAAATAACCGTGATCGTTCGCATACGTGATTTACTTGGATATCGAGGTTACCATCCCGTTGGGGGCATGGTGACCGTTTGGTGTTTTGAGCCGTTGATGACCTGAAACCGGTAATTCCCCGCATCGTCGGGGTCCCTGCGTTCGCGGTGCCGATGATTTTACGGACGTTCAGCGGGATGACGAGTACGCTGTCCGGAACGGTCCGACCGCGGATATCGTCGACAGTCAGTACCAGGCGGATGCCCATCGGAAACGACTCCTGGATCAGCCCGTCCCAAACAAACCGGTACGCACGGGTGTCGCCGGGTCCGCTTACCGTAATGTGGAGGGTGTCGATTCTCCGCGAGACATACAGGGTGTCGAACGCGTGCCCGCCATCCCGGTTTTCGGTCATGTCCCGGAACATAGGTAAACGTACGAATGGGCGAATCGGACCGTCAGGCGTTTATATGAATATGCCGCTTGGGCAACGATTCGAATGCTCTTTCCGAGATTCATGGATACCGAATCGAGAAAGCGCGTAATTCGGTCGATCTGATTGCCCGGCCGATAACAACTATAGCCGCCCCGTGCGTACCGGGCGGACTTTAACCAACGATCCGAAACGACAAGTCCAAGGAAGGCCTTATGTCGCAGCTTCAAAGTACCAGCGCACCTGCTGATTTCTATGGAAAAACTCGCATCGGTCTCGATGCGATAGATGTTTTTTCGACCTGTCCTCAATCCACCGCCGGTGATCCGAAGACCTACCGGCAGCGCGTCGTGGAGGTAGCGCGCTGGAGCGAGCGCATCGGATGTCGCGGTATTCTGGTGTACACCGACAATTCTCTGGCCGACCCGTGGCTGGTGAGCCAATTGATCCTGGAACACACCGCCACGCTTTCTCCTCTGGTCGCCGTCCAGCCGATTTACATGCACCCTTACACGGCTGCAAAGAAAGTTGCGACGCTGGGCTTTCTCTATGGGCGACGCATCTATTTGAACATGCTGGCCGGCGGCTTTCGCAATGACTTGGTGGCTTTAGGCGACGATACGCCTCATGACGAACGCTATGCCCGTACGACCGAGTACACGCTCATCATCCGGAAATTGCTGAAAAGTCCGTCGGGCGTGAGCTTCGAAGGAAAGTTTTACCATATCCACAATCTCAAGATGTCTCCGCAGCTGCCGCCTTCGCTGCAGCCGGGCATCCTGATATCGGGCTCCTCGGACGCTGGCATGGCGGCGGCTCGGGCCATAGACGCCACTGCGATCAAGTATCCCTTGCCTCCGAATGAAGAGCGCGGCGTAGAAAAAGGCGCGGGGGTACCCTGCGGCGTTCGCGTGGGCATCGTGGCGCGCCACTCGGCCGAGGAGGCCTGGCGGGTTGCCCTCGAGCGTTTTCCCGAAACCCGCGAAGGACAACTGGCCCACCAACTGGCCATGAAAGTGTCCGATTCAGAATGGCACAAACAACTTTCGTCGCATAGCCCCGCCGTGGACTACGATCATCCTTATTGGCTCGGGCCTTTTCACAATTACCGAACGTTTTGCCCTTACCTAGTAGGAAGCTACGAACGCGTGGCCCGGGAAATCGCCGGCTATATCGGACTCGGCTATCGCACGTTCATCCTCGATATTCCCCCCAGTGAGGAGGAACTGGAGCATACCGCAGTCGTTTTTCGGGAAGCTTTGGCAGGGTAAGCGCTGTGCCTAAGCTGCTGCAAGATTACGCGTCGCGACAGGCCGAACTGCGCCCTAACGCCGTCGCCGTGACTCTTGGGCGTTCCTCCCTAACCTATGGAGAGCTTGAAACAACCAGTTCGCAATTGGCTTGGCGATTGCGCGAAGCCGGCTGCCGCCGCGGCGACCGCATCTGCCTGTTAATACCCAAGTCGCCCGCAGCCATAGTCGCCATGCTCGGGGTGATCAAGGCGGATGCGGCCTACATCCCGGTCGACCTGGCCAGTCCTCCCGCACGCCTGGCCCCAATGATCCGGATCTCCGAGCCTTGGGGTGCGCTGGTCTCGGCCGACACGGTCATGCTTCTGGATGACATCCTGAAGGAGATCGGCGAGCACTCCTTGAAGATCGGCTCGATCGAGCGATGCCGACTGGAGGGTCGGCTATTCGCCAGTTGTTTCGATATGAGTGAGGTAGATACCTATCCCTCGGATCCGCCTGAGTACGAAAACACCGCGGACGATATCGCCCACATTCTGTTCACCTCCGGGTCTACCGGCGTCCCCAAGGGAGTGCCCATCACTCACCGTAACGTGATCGCCTTCGTAGAATGGGCACGGAACTATTTCAGGCTCGAACCCGGCGACCGGATCTCGGGGCATACAGCCCTGCATTTCGATCTCTCTACGTTCGACGTTTACGGCACGCTCTCCGCGGGCGCCGAACTGCACATGGTCCCGCCGCAGCTCAACTTGTTACCGCACGGGCTCGCCGAGTTCATTCGCTCGAATGGATTGACCCAGTGGTTCTCGGTGCCTTCGGTATTGAACTTCATGGCCAAGCACGACGTCGTGATGCAGAACGACTTCCCTACGCTCAAGCGGATGCTCTGGTGCGGCGAGGTCTTGCCTACGCCTACCCTGATCCATTTCATGCAGCGACTGCCCCATGTCCGTTTCACCAATCTTTACGGACCGACCGAGGCAACGATCGCGAGCAGTTACTACACCGTGCCCGAATGTCCACGGGACGCTTTGACCCCCATTCCGATCGGCACCGCCTGCGCCGGCGAAGAGCTGCTGGTCCTGGACGCCCATCTGAACGAAGTCCCACCCGGCGAGATCGGCGATCTATATATCCGCGGGGCGGGCCTGAGTCCCGGCTACTGGAAAGATCCTGAGAAAACAGCGGCGGCCTTTCTACCCTATCCTGGCGCATCCAACCCCAAAGATCGCATTTACAAGACCGGCGATCTCGCGAGACGTGGCGAGGACGGCCTCATTTACTTCGTCGGACGCGCCGACACCCAGATCAAGAGCCGCGGCTACCGTATCGATCTCGGAGAAGTCGAAGCGGCCTTCCATTCGCTCGAATGCCTCGAAGAATGCGCCGTGGTGGCCTTGCCCACCGACGGCTTCGAGGGCAACACCATCTGCTGCGCCTATGTGCCGCGCCAGGGTCAGAGCGTGTCACCGCCCTACTTGCGGCGACAGGCATCCCGGCTGCTACCCAGCTACGCCTTGCCGACGCGTTGGCTGGCGATGGAGCGACTCCCGAAGAACGCCAACGGAAAGATCGACCGACCTCTCTTGCGGAATCTGTTTCGGCATGACACTTCTGCGGAAACTTGACGACGATTGGCTGACAACCGCCGCCGAATGGCTCGCCGCCGAGGAAAACTACCGTTGGCTCGATTTCGGCGGCGACACACAGATCCTGACGCCGCTCTTACTGAAAGTGATGGCCCAGCGGGACACCCACTATTTGCGCCTTTTCGCTCCTCGAGAGAATGCGCGGCCCATCGGTCTGGTCGGGTTGAGCGACATCTCGCCTTGGTTCAAGACCGCCACGCTCTGGTACGTCCTCGGCGACAAGACCTATTTGGCTCGCGGCCACACCACTCGGGCGGTACTCGAACTCCTGGACCACGGCTTCGGCCGCTTGGGACTGCAAGCGATTACCGCCTGGGCCGTGGAGATCAATGTCGCGTCCATTCGGGTTTTGGAAAAGGTCGGATTCAGACCGATCGGACGCCGGCGTTGCTGCCATCGGTTGGGCGATCGATATCTGGATCGCCTGTTATTCGATTTATTGGCCCATGAACACCGGAGTACAGCATGCCTCAAAGCATCCAACCGCTGACCCAAACAGTCACTCGAATCCTTTTCGATCGTCTCAATATCGAAATCTCCGAACCCGATGCCGATCTCGTGGATAGCGGACTGCTCGATTCTCTGCTGCTCGTCAATCTGATCGCTCAATTGGAGCGGGAGTTCGGTATCTCGGTATCGCTCGACGATTTGGATCTGAACCTGGAAAAGTTTCGCTCGGTGAACCGAATCGCCGCTTATATCGAAAGCCAGCGAAATCTCGTCGATGTCGCTTGAGCTGGCACGCGTCAGAACGCTCCGCCGCCAGGGCATTCGCCCGCTCACGCCCGATGACGTCGACGCTGCGGCGGCGGTGCTTCAACAGGTCTTCCGTACCGATTGCCCCACCGAACCGGGCCGACTCGCCGATTACATTCGCCGTTTGTGTCTGGAAACGCCCGGCTACGATCCCGAAATACCATCGCTGGTCTACGAAGATGCCGAGGGTCGAGTTGCCGGCTTTCTGAGAGTGAGTGTACAGCGCATGACGTTCGACGGCCGGCCGATGCGGATGGCCTGCAGCGGACCGTTCGCCACCCTGCCGGAAGCTCGGGCCAAAGGCGCCGGAGTATTTCTGCTTCGGCACTTCCTTAACGGTCCCCAGGACCTATCGATTACCGATGGCGCGAACGAGCAGGGGCGTTTCCTATGGGAGCGGCTCGGTGGACAAACCGTACACGTGCACTGCCTAGGCTGGATACACCTGCTCCGGCCCGCGACATTTGCCAGCGAATACATCGCCCGGAAGTATCCCGGTTTCCGGAAGCTCATGACCATCTGCCAACCGCTGTCGATACTCCTCGACCGCGCGTTAGGGGCTCTAGTAAAAAAAAGGCGGCCACGTTCGGCACGGCCCCCAGTACGTCTAATTGAGGAAGATCTCGCTCCGAAAGCGATGGCTTCGGCTTGGCCTCAACTTTCGACACGCTGGCGTCTTCGCCCCGATTACGACGAAACCTATCTAGCTTGGCTTTTGGACGAGATGTCGCGCGTCGTCTCGCGCGGATCGCTGATTGGGCGGCAGATCCGCACCGAGGGCGGCAAGCTGGTAGGCTGGTACCTTTATTATCTTTCGCCTCACCGCGTTGCCGAGGTGATGCAGATTGCCGCAAGCGAAAATCACGAAACCCACGTACTCGAGTACCTTTTCGCCGACGCCGAACGTCGCGGCGCAGGCGCGGTCATGGGCCGGCTGGAGCCCTGGCTTATCCAGCCGCTCTACTGCAACCGGTGCCACGGCTATTATCGAGCGTCCACACTGGCCCTGTTGAACGCTCGCCGGAGCGAGCTGGCCGCCGCCGTCCATGCCGGTCAAGCGTTCCTAACGCGGGCGGATGGCGAATGGTGGACGGGATTTCGCGAACAATTGTGATTCAGGCTGCCTTTCTAATCGGGCCCGTAAATACCTCTCCGGTGTTTACGGGCCACTGCCCAGCCTGAAGATACCTGGCCTAGGGTCACGCGGCTTGCCGCCGCGCCGGGGCGTCCCTGTCCCAGATTGACCTGGCCGATATTTCTTAGTCCAGGTATAAAGGCAGGTTGGAGTGCTTTCAGGTCAATCCAACGCGCTTCGCCGCGCATACCCTCCAGTAGTAAGACTACGATTAGCCATAACCGGCTGTACGTCTTAGAATGCCTCCTGGCACCCGGGAGGCAAAACATGATTCAAACCGACCTTTCCGCTCGCTTCGCTCTCGGAGAAGATTTAACCACCTTAATCGGTGCCTATCGGGCCGTTCGCAGCGACAGCGAAACCTTGTGTGCTCCGTTGGCCATCGAGGACTATGTCGTCCAGGCCATGCCCGAGGTCAGTCCGCCGAAATGGCATCTGGCTCATACCACCTGGTTTTTCGAAACCTTCCTGTTGATCCCTTATCTGAAGTCCTATCGACTCTTCCACGAACGATATGGCTATTTATTCAATTCCTATTACGAAACGGTAGGGGCATTCTTTCCCCGGCCCCAGCGGGGCTTGCTGACGCGGCCTACCGTGGACGAGATCTACCGGTACCGGGCTCACGTCGACGAGGCCGTGACGGAACTCCTAAGCGCGCCGCCAGCTTCGCAGCAAGACGAGATCGCCGCTCGTCTGGCCTTGGGCCTGAATCATGAGCAGCAGCACCAGGAACTCCTCCTCACCGACATCAAATACAACTTCGGCATCAATCCGCTGCGCCCTGCGTACAGCACCGTCAAGCACCCGAAAACGCGCTCGGCGCCGGCATTGGAGTGGTTGGACTACGACGGCGGACTCAAGGAGATCGGTCATAGCGGCTCGGGCTTCGCCTATGACAACGAAACGCCGCGGCACAAAGTCTATCTTCGGGATTATCGGCTTGCCTCGCGCCTCGTCACCAACGGCGAATTCCTGGAGTTCATCGAAGCCGGCGGGTATCGGCGGGCAGATTTATGGCTGTCGGACGGCTGGGCCGCGTTAAAACAGCGAGGATGGCAGGCACCGCTTTATTGGGAGTACATCGACGGCAAATGGTGGCTGATGACGTTGTCGGGTATGCGCCCCCTTGACGAAAACGAACCCGTTTGCCATGTCAGTTATTACGAAGCGGACGCTTATGCGCGTTTTCGGGGCAAGCGTCTGCCGACTGAAGCCGAATGGGAATGCGCGGCCGCCGATTGCGCAATCCAGGGGAATTTCCGCGAATCGGGCCGTTATCACCCCGTCGCGATCTCGCAACCGGTAGAACACCGTATCGCGCAGATGTTCGGGGACGTCTGGGAGTGGACCCAGAGTTCCTACGCACCCTACCCCGGATTCAAACCGCTGGCGGGCGCGATCGGCGAATACAACGGCAAGTTCATGTGCAATCAGATGGTGCTTCGTGGCGGATCGTGCGCGACACCGAAGTCGCACATCCGCGCCACCTATCGGAACTTCTTCTATCCGCCGGACCGCTGGCAATTTACCGGCATTCGCCTGGCGGAGGACGCCTCGTGACCGCTGGACGCATCCGATTCACCGACCGAGAGCCGGCGCCGACGGACATCCTCGACGAGGTGCTGAAAGGACTTCGCAGCCCGAAAAAGCGACTACCGCCGAAACTGTTCTACGATAAGCGCGGCAGCGAGCTGTTCGAAGCGATCTGCGAAACGCCGGAGTACTACCCGACCCGCACGGAAACCGGCATTCTCCACGATTCCGCCGCGGCGATCGCGGAAACCATCGGCCAGAACTGCGTTCTCATCGAACCGGGCAGCGGCAACAGCCAAAAAGTCCAGATCCTGCTGGAAACTCTGCGTCCCGCTGTCTACATGCCGATCGACATTTCCAAGGATCATCTCAAACGCTCGGTAGAGGCGCTAGGAACCGCATACCAATGGTTGCACGTGCATGCCGTGTGCATGGACTATACCGCGGGTTTCGAGTCTTTCGAGGCAGCGCCGGTATCGATCGGATCGAAAAAAGTCGTGTTTTTTCCGGGATCGACTATTGGCAACTTCGAACCGCGTGATGCGCTGGCTTTTCTTCGAATGGTCGCACGGCTCGTCGGGCGGGACGGCGGCCTGCTGATCGGTGTCGATCTCAAGAAAGATCCAGCGGTGCTGCACCGGGCCTACAACGACGCACAAGGTCTGACCCGGGAATTCAACCTGAACGTGTTACACCGCCTCAATGCGGAGTTGGATGCCGACTTCGATCCGAACCGGTTCTATCATTACGCTTTCTACAACGCCGGGGAGAGCCGGATCGAGATGCACCTCATCAGTCGCTGCGCCCAAAATGTTCGCTTGGCTGGAGAAATTCTGAGTTTCGCCGAGGGCGAATCGGTGCACACGGAAAATTCCTACAAATACACCGTACACGAGTTTCAAACGTTGGCCCGAACAGCGGGATTCCAGGTGCAGGGATGTTGGCTGGACGACCGAAACTTGTTCAGCATCCATTACTTCGACGTGCCGTCCTAAGCGACACCGATCATTCGTCAAGCGCGTTTTGCACACTCAAACTCCGACTGTCATCAACCCCGAGCAGCCGTTGCTGATTCTGCGCGGCGTGACGCACAGCTACCGCGAAGGCGACCGACGCCGTCTGGTGCTTCTGGGCATCGACGCCGAGATTGGCGAACGCTCTTTCGTGGCCCTGCTGGGCCAGAGCGGATCGGGAAAATCGACCCTGTTGAATCTGATCGCGGGGCTAGACACAGCCGATTCCGGTTCGATCATCGTCCGAGGACTCGAACTAAACGGCCTGCGCGAACCGGATCGCACGTTGTTTCGACGTCGACATATCGGCTTCGTCTATCAGTTTTTCAATCTATTGCCGACCTTGACGGTGCTGGAAAACGTCGCTCTACCCGCCGAGCTGAACGGGTTTTCCGCCGCGGAAGCCCAAGAACGGGCGCTTGCGCTGCTCGACGAGGTCGGTCTGGCCGACCGGCATGGCAGTTATCCGGATTCGCTTTCCGGAGGAGAACAACAACGGGTCGCCCTGGCACGGGCGCTAGTGCACGACCCCGCTCTGATACTCGCCGATGAACCGACCGGCAATCTGGACAGTACGACCGGCCAACATATCCTGGATCTCCTCGATCATCTCGTCAGAAAGAGCGGAAAGACCCTGCTGGTCGCTACCCACAGCCGGGAAGTGGCGGAACGCGCCGACGCCGTGTGGGAAATCCGCGACGGCAAGCTGAGGCCGTGATGACGCTGCTGAATACAGCCAATCGGCGACATTTCTACCGCCATCCGCTACAGCTCGTACTTGCGGTTTGCGGCATCGCGCTCGGGGTGGCGATGCTGGTTTCGGTCGATCTCGCGGTAGAAAGCTCGCGCCGGGCCTTTCAGCTTTCGATGACGGCACTGACCGGAAAAACCACCCATCACATCCTGGCTGGATCTGGAACGCTCGATGAAAAACTTTACCCGCAACTCCGACGCGATCTGGGCGATCTGACGATGGCGCCAGTCGTCGAAGGCTACGTCGAAGCGGGTGGAGAAACCCTGCGCCTTGCCGGTTTCGATCCTTTTGCCGAAAGCCCGATACGCCAGGGGATCGCGCAATCGGCACTGGCCGCGCTGGTCGATCTCCTCACGGAACCCGGCACGGTGCTGATATCCCGCATCACTGCCGAACGTCTCGGTGTCGGTCCGGGTGCCCAGTTGACCGTGGACGTCGCGGGTTCGCCTCAGACAATACGGGTGGTGGGCTATATCGATCCCGAAGAAAAACCTGATCCCGCCCTGGAAGGCTTGCTCCTCGCCGACATCGCCACCGCCCAAGAGATACTAGGCAAAATCGGTCGGCTCGACCGTATCGACCTCGTCTTGTCGGACGATCCTGGCGAACTCCAAAAACTCCAGGGTCTGCTGCCGGAAAATGTGACGCTGGTGGATGCCGCTGGAAGAAACACCGCCACGACTCGCATGACCCGTGCCTTCGAAACCAATTTGAAAGCGATGAGCCTGATGGCCCTGCTGGTAGGGCTTTTCCTGATCTACAACACCATGAGTTTCGCGGTGCTGCAACGCCGGCCGCTACTTGCCAATCTTCGCATTCTCGGCGTTACCCGTGCCCAAGTCATGGGCGAAATCCTGCGCGAATCCGGTTTGCTCGGCCTAGCCGGCAGCCTGCTTGGCCTGATGTTCGGACTGGCTGCGGCTCGCGCGCTACTGGATCAAATAGCCCGCACCATCAACGATATGTATTTCGTCGTTACGGTCACGCAATTTTCGGTCTCTCCTACCGCCCTACTGCGTAGCCTCGCGATCGGCATCTCGGCCTCGGTATTGGCCGCTTTGCCTGCCGCCCTGGATGCGGCCTCGACCCGCCCCGTCCGCACCCAGCACCGTTCCAGCCTGGAACAAAGCGTGCGCCGATGGCTGCCGAAACTGGCATTGTCGGGGCTGATTTGCGGACTTCTGGGAGTTTTCCTCTTGAATTGGCGGAACGCTGGTCTGATTCCAGCCATAGCCGGCATCTTCCTGGTAGCCGGTGCTTACGCGCTCTTCATTCCGACTGCCATGCTGGGGCTTACGCATTTTTGTCCGCGTACCGCGAGTCCAATCGTTCGCCTGGCCATCCGCGGCACCTCCGCCGCGCTCAGCCGCACTGGCCTGGCAACGGCGGCTTTGAGCGTTTCGGTAGCGGTCGCTATCGGTGTCGGCACAATGGTCGAGAGTTTTCGCGTCACCATCGCCGATTGGTTGGAACAACTGCTTCAGGCCGATCTTTATGTTGCCCGCCCGGCCGCTCCCGGGATCGCGAGTGATCCCCTGCCGTCTACTCTGATCGAGAAAGCCATTCGTTTGCCCGATATCGCAGGTTTCAGCCTCGCACGCCGAACCTTTGCCGAATCTTCCTTAGGCCGTGTCGAACTCATGGCTTATCAGCCGGCCTTCCCGGAACGGTCCGCGTTCCACTTCAAATCGGGCGACGACCAGAATATTTGGAAACGCTTCATGACCGAACCGGTCGTCATCGTTTCCGAACCTTTTGCCGCGCGGCACGGGCTACGAGCAGGCGATTCACTGACGCTGAGCACGTCACGAGGTATGAAATCGTTGGTCATCGCCGGCGTCCTTTTCGATTACCGCTCTGATCAAGGGCTCGTGATCCTGCGGCGGGACCTGTACACCGAACTTTGGAACGATGCCGGCGTCACCTCGCTAGGCCTTTATCTCGCAAGCGGCGTAACGGCAGAAGAGGCAAAATCCAGTATCCGCAAACTCGCCGGCACAGCCGGCGCCGTACTGATCCGTTCGAACAGAGAGATCCGCGATGCCTCCATGGCATTTTTCGAACGTACCTTCGCCGTCACCCACGTGTTGCGCCTGCTAGCCATCGGCGTTGCGCTGATCGGCATCTTGAGCGCGCTCTTGGCGATACAGCTCGAGAGAACGCGGGAATTCGCCGTTCTTCGTTCGCTGGGGATGACGCCCCGGCAACTGACGAGCCTCGTGCTCACTCAAACCGGTTTCCTGGGGTTTTGTGCCGGGATTTTCGCGCTGCCTTTAGGATTGGTGTTGGCCATTGCCCTCGTCAAAGTCATCAATTTCCGCTCCTTCGGGTGGAGTATGGAATTGGCGGTCTCGGGCGCGGACTTGTGGCAAGCACCTCTTCTTGCGATTACGGCGGCCCTGATCGCCGGGCTGTACCCCGCTTGGCGAGCGAGCAGATTGACGCCTGCCCTGGCGTTGAGGGAAGAGTGACGGCGGTCACGGCTTGCCCGCATCCAAGTCTTCGACTTTGAGAAAAATCCTGTTTTGCTGGCTGCGGGTAGAATAATGGCGACTTACGAGCCCGCTTTCTTCGTACATGGAGGTTTCGTCTAGCCCACCGATCTCGACCCATTCGCCGAGTGCAGCCCGTATCACCGTATGGGCACTTTGCGTATCGATGACACCGAACCGCTCGCGGCTGAGCCGGTCGGACCACGGCGATAGTTCCAGGATGACCTCGCCGCCCGACAATCTAGGCGTGACTACAAATCCGGTGGTCGCCGGACGGTATTCGATGCTCTCGCTGTATCCGTACCCGTAGCCGTAAAAGGATTGCGTAGGAACCGGAATCTGAGCCCCGATCGCGATTTGAGCCGATTGCCCTTCCAGGGTCTGCAACCGTTGCGTATAGCCGGCGGAATCGCGACCCTCCGATTGATAGATATGCCCACGGAAATGGACGCTCGGCTCGACCGGATGATTCAGATCCATCCGACCGCGCAGATGCCCCTGCGCATTCAGAGCTTCCGCCGACAAATCGCTGCCCTGGGTGACCGTAATCAAGAGCCTGTGTGGGCTTTTGTCGAGCTGCCTGACGAGATCCCGCACTTCTTCGACCTTTTCGGGAGCGGCTTTCAGGATCAGGCTATCGCGAGCGGGAATCACAACCTCACTGGGACCCAAAAGAGGCTGGATCAGAGGCACCATTTCCTCGGGTGGACGGTGGTGCAGCTCGATTGTCGACAAATCCTTGGCGGTGGCCGTAGCACTACCGGCGGCGATGGCGATGAATGCAAGACGTAGCCACATGGCAGCGCGAAATTAGGTATCCATCTTGATCTGCAGCAAACTGTCAGCAGTCAGGCGGTCCGCCAGCGCCAAATCGTATAATTCCAGATATCGCTGGGCACTTTGGCGCCAGGAGAAATCCTCGCTCATGCCTGACTTTTGGACTTTCTCCCTAAGCGTCCCGTTCTGGCAAAGCACGATGCCTCGATTCACGGCTTCGAACAAAGCATCGGCCACGGCTTCGTGGAAGACGATGCCGGTTGCGCGACCCAGGGTCAAGTTCGTGGCATTGGCATCGGCCACGGTATCCGCCAGGCCGCCGACATGGCGCACCACTGGAATGGCGCCGTAGCGCTGGCTGTACATCTGATTGAGGCCGCAGGGTTCGAAACGGGACGGCATCAGGAAGAGATCGGTGCCGGCTTCGATCAGATGTGCAGCTGCTTCGTCGTAACCCAGCTTGACCGCGAGGCGATCCGGATACAATCGAGCCCAGCGCAAAAGAATCTGCTCATACCGCGCCTCGCCACTGCCCACGATGACCAGCTGAACGGGCATCTGCATGACCTTGGGTAGAATCTCAATCACGAGGTCGATGCCTTTTTGCTGGACCAACCGGCCCACCAAAGCCAGCATGACGACTCCGCTATCTTCCGCGAGACCGAAGGCCCGTTGCAGAGCCGCCTTGTTGGCAGGCCTTTTCTCCAGCGAATCGATATCGTAATTGGTGTGGATGAACGGATCGGTGGCGGGATTCCAGGCTTCGACATCGATGCCGTTGAGTATGCCGCTGAGCCGATCCCGGCGAAACCTCAGCAATCCTTCTAACCCGGCACCGAATTCCGGTGTCTGGATCTCCTCGGCGTAGTGAGGACTTACGGTATTGATCCGATCGGCAAAAACCAGCCCTCCCTTGATAAAGGACAGCTGGTTATAAAACTCCAAGGCGTGACTGGACCAGAATCGCCTCGGCAAACGCAGCTTGACGAAGGTTTCGTAAGGAAACACGCCCTGATAGGCAAGATTGTGGATCGTGAACACGGTGGCCGGCCGCCCAGGCTCGTCGCTGAGCAATGCCGGAACCAAACCGGTCTGCCAATCGTTGCAGTGCACGATGTCGGGCTTCCATTGGAGCCCCAACCGATTCATCGCGATCTCCACGGCCACGTGGCACAACAGGGAATATCGCTCTGGGTTGTCAGCCCAAGGTTTTCCGTCCGGCCCTAAATACGGATTGCCGGGTCGCCCGAAGTAATCCGAATGCGCCAAGAGCCAAACCGGCACATCAGAACCCGGCAGCAGGCCTTCCAAAATGGCAATTTCGCCGTCGCTACTCAGTGAGCGTACCTGCTCGAAGCGACCCGCAGCAACCGCCGACGCATACCCCGGAAGCAGGATGCGAACGTCATGGCCCAAAGCTTTCAGCGCGATCGGCAAGCTTCCCGAAACATCGGCCAGCCCGCCGGTTTTGATGAGCGGATACGCCTCGCTAGTAACGAAGAGAATTTTCTTCATTCGGGCGATTCCGGCTCTTCCTCCTTAAGAACCTCGCGAGTCAATACAATCCCAGCTAAAGGGGGCAAAGTCAGACTGATGGAGTAAGGCCTTCCCATCCACTCTTTCGCTTCGGCTGTCACAGCGCTGTTGCCAACGTTGCTCCCGCCGTAATGACGTGAGTCGGAATTCAGGACCTCTGTGTAAACGCCGGGCTCGGGCACGCCGATCCGATAGTTTTGTCGCGGCACCGGGGTAAAGTTGAACACCATGACCGCGAACTCATCGGAAGAACGCCGTAAATAACTTAGAACCGACTGCGGAGCATCGTGGCAATCGATCCATTCGAAGCCCTTCTGCTCGAAATCGTATCTGTGCAAGGCAGGAGTTTCCCGATAAAGCTGGTTGAGATCGCCAACCAGCCGCTGGAGTCCGTTGTGGAACGGGTATTCAAGTAGGTGCCACTCCAACGCCTTGTCGTAATTCCATTCCGTGCTCTGGCCGAACTCGCAGCCCATGAACAGCAGTTTCTTGCCCGGATAGGTGAACATGAAGGTGTATAGCAGGCGCAGATTGGCAAAGCGTTGCCACTCGTCTCCCGGCATTTTCTGAAGCATCGACCCCTTGCCGTGCACGACTTCGTCATGGGAAAAGGGCAAGATGAAATTTTCCGTAAATGCGTACAGCAGACCGAAAGTGAGCTGATCGTGGTGATAATGCCGGTAAATGGGATCCTTGCTCATGTAGGCCAAGGTATCGTGCATCCAGCCCATATTCCATTTCATCGAAAAACCCAAGCCACCGGTCCACGTCGGGCGGGTGACCTGCGGCCAAGCGGTCGACTCCTCGGCCATGATCAGCGTTCCCGGGAATTGCTGGTGGGTGACGGTATTCAGCTCGCGCAGAAAGGCGATCGCCTCCAAATTCTCGTTGCCGCCGTATTTGTTGGGTATCCAGTCTCCCGGCTGACGCGAGTAGTCCAAGTAGAGCATCGAGGCGACGGCATCGACACGAAGTCCGTCGATATGAAATTCCTCTAGCCAATACAGCGCGCTGCCGAGCAGAAAATTGCGCACTTCGTTCCGGCCATAGTTGTAGATTAGCGTGCCCCAGTCGCGATGTTCGCCCAGCCGTGGATCTTCATGTTCGTAAAGCGCCGTGCCGTCGAAATGGGCCAGCCCGTGTGCGTCCTTCGGAAAGTGAGCGGGCACCCAGTCCAGGAAAACGCCGATTCCGTTCTGATGGCAATAGTCGACGAAATAGCGAAAGTCGTCCGGCGTACCGAAACGGCTGGTCGGGGCAAAATAACCGGTGGTCTGGTAACCCCATGATCCGTCGAAGGGATGTTCGGTAATCGGAAGCAGTTCGATGTGGCTGAAGCCTTGCTTTTTGACATAGGCCACGAGCTGCTCGGCCAATTCCCGGTAATTCAAGAAATGGCCGCTGGCATCGCGCCGCCACGAACCCAAGTGGACTTCGTAAACCGACATCGGCTCGTGAAGCCAATCCCGGTTCGCGCGGTGTTCCATCCAGTCGTCGTCATGCCAATCGTAAGCCTGGTCGGAAGGAACAATGGAAGCCGTATTCGGGCGCAGTTCAAACTGGCGCCCGTAAGGATCCGTCTTCAGAAAGACAGTGCCTTGTTGGCGGTTACGAATTTCGAACTTGTAAAGCGTGCCGGGCTTCAACTCGGGAATGAATAGCTCCCACACGCCGCTGCTGCCCCGGACCCGCATCGGATGGCGCCGACCATCCCAAGCGTTGAAATCACCCACCACGCTGATCCGCTCCGCGTTCGGTGCCCATGTGGCAAACAGAATGCCGTCGATGCCGTCCACGGTGCGGGGATGAGCGCCAAGAAAGCGGTAAATGTGCCAATGTCTGCCTTCACCGAAAAGGTAAAGATCGAAATCGGCGAGCTGAGGCGGAAACGTGTAGGGATCGATATGACTTTGCAACTGCCCGGTTTTATCCGTCCAAACCAAGCGGTAATGCTGGGGAATGGAATCCTGCTCTAAACGGCATTCGAACAAATCGGTGCCAGGGATACGCTGCATTTCCGGACCGCTTTCCCCGATTCGAACTGTTTCGGCCTGCGGAATAATCGCCCGAACCACATCGCCACTCGGAGTCCGATGTCGACCCAGCACCGCAAATGGGTCATGGTGACGCGCCAGAATGATCCGCTGCAATTCGGAATCTAACTGAGCCGAAACAGCACCGGTTTCGATGGCGGATTGTGTGTCGGTCGATTTCACTTTGATGGGCCTCTGATAGTAAAATGTTGCCGTTGCCACCTGCCCGAAACACCCCGGGTAATGGTATCAAATTTGCGCCCTCAGTGGGCGGCGCGGTCTAAAGGAGCTATCCATGCCAGAGTCGATGCACGCGTCCCGTTTCGTCAGCCGCCTGACCCGGCATACTTTGGCACTCATTCTGGCCGGTGGTCGTGGAACACGCTTACATAAGCTGACCGAATGGCGAGCTAAGCCGGCCGTACCTTTTGGGGGCAAATTTCGAATCATCGATTTCCCCCTTTCCAACTGCATAAATTCCGGCATTCGACAAATCGGGGTGCTGACGCAATATAAAGCGGATTCGCTGATCCGGCATATCCAGCAGGGTTGGGGATTCTTGCGTGCCGAGCTTGGCGAGTTCGTCGATATCCTCCCCGCCCAGCAGCGCCTCCAAGAAACCTGGTATGCCGGAACCGCCGACGCGGTATATCAGAACCTGGATATTCTTCGGCAACGAGATCCCGAATACATCCTGATTCTCGCCGGCGATCACGTGTATAAAATGGATTATGGTCTGATGATGGCCTACCACGTGGAAATGCAGGCTGATTTGACCATCGGCTGCATGGAGGTTCCACTAGAGGAAGCAAAAGCGTTTGGCGTCATGCATGTCGGCGAAGACAAACGGGTTTCCAACTTCGTCGAAAAACCGGAAAATCCGCCCCCCATGCCCAATCGTCCTGATCACGCCTTGGTGTCTATGGGAATTTACGTGTTCAATACCGGGTTCCTGTTCGAACAGCTGATCAAAGACGCCGATACGCCGGGCTCGAGCCATGATTTCGGCAAGGATATCATCCCAGCGGTCATCAAGAAGTACCGTGTATTCGCCTATCCGTTCCGGGACATACAAAGCGGCGTACAAGCATATTGGCGAGACGTGGGCACGGTGGACTCCTATTGGGCTGCCAATATGGAACTCATCGGCATCGACCCCGAACTCAATCTGTACGACAAGGATTGGCCGATTTGGACTTATCAGGCACAGACGCCGCCCGCGAAGTTCGTATTCGATGATGACGATCGCCGCGGCATGGCAGTGGATTCCATGGTGTCGGGCGGCTGCGTGATTTCCGGTGCCGAGATCCGGCATTCATTGCTGTTCAGCAATGTACGCGTAAACTCGTACTCCAAGGTACGAGATTCGGTGATCTTACCCGATGTCAATATCGGCCGGCACTGCCGCATTACCAAAGCGGTCATCGATAAGGGCTGCCATATACCACCCAATACTGTCATCGGCGAGAACCCGGAAGAAGATCGAAAACGGTTTTATGTCAGTCCCGGCGGCGTGGTGCTGGTAACACCCGATGCGCTCGGGCAGCGACTGCATTTCGCACGTTGAGCTCAGCTGAGGCTTTTGCATAGGCCCAAAACGCCGGCGAAAACGATTTTATAGGATAGAACTCTCGCCACGTTGGCCAACATGTACACAACCTTTTCGTCCCAGTAGCACGGTAGCAACGTAATGCGATCGAATGGTTGTGTACGACGCCCTCAAGAAACCTAAGATCGTTTCTAGCCGGCGGGCGGATGATGCACGCGTCCCCGAAAATATGACTGCCGAATTCCGAAAAGGAACAAATCAACTTGGCAAGCCTTTTTCCTATACGCTTGTCTCTTGACATCAAACCGGAGCTGTCCGGGAATATCGCGGACAAGACCGCTTCCAATCCGTTGATCCTTAGCGATAGCACGCCCCGGAAAATCCCAACTCGTTTACGTTAAGGTGGGGGAATTGACTCACACACATAGCATATTGGACCGGCGTCGCGCCGGCATTCTTTTGCACATCACATCTCTACCCGGTGGGCTCGGAAACGGAGATTTGGGACAAGATGCCTATCGGTTCGTCGATTTTCTAGCCGAGTGTGGCGTCAGCGTCTGGCAAACACTACCGATCAACCCCACGCATGCCGACGGCTCACCCTATCAGTGCCTATCGGCTCACGCCGGCAATCCATTGCTGATTAACCTCGAATGGCTATCCGAGCACGGCTGGCTCTCCGCATTACCGGATACCCTCGACGAAACCACGGTGGACCATTTTCGGATCCGTTGCATCGCTCAAGCCTTCGATGCTTTTCAAAAGGACTCGAGGAGCGAATACCGCAACCGCTATGACGAATTCGTCATACGCCAAGACTGGTGGCTGTCGGACTACGCTCTGTTTATCGCGTTGCGAGAAGAATTCGGCGGTAAGGCATGGCAGGAATGGCCCGTCCCTCTCCGGGATCGGCAACCTGCCGCACTGCAAACCGCCAAGTTACGCCTAGCGGATCGTATCGCACAGGTAAAGTTCGAGCAGTTCGTGTTTTTCGAACAATGGATGGAGCTAAGGCGCTATGCCAGTCAGAAGGGCGTCAAGCTATTCGGCGACATGCCGATATTCGTCGCCAGCGACAGCGCCGACGTTTGGGCATCTCGAGAATGTTTCGATTTGACCGATACCGGTTACGCGCGAGTCGTCGCCGGAGTACCGCCCGACTATTTTTCGGCTACCGGCCAGCGCTGGGGGAATCCGCACTACAATTGGGAGTACCTGAAAGAGACCGGTTTCCGCTGGTGGCTAAACCGATTCCGAAGCCAATTGGCGCTTTATGACTGGGTACGTATAGACCACTTCAGGGGACTCGAAGCCTATTGGGAAATACCCGCCGAGTCTGAAACAGCCGAACACGGCCGCTGGGTCAAAGCCCCGGGTGAAGCCCTGCTGGAAACGGTGTTCGCCACGCTAAACGGCTCCGGGCTACCCTTGGTCGCAGAAAATCTCGGTATCATCACACCCGAGGTGGAAGCCTTGCGAAACCGGTTTAACATTCCCGGCATGCTGATCTTGCAGTTCGCCTTTGACGGAGGCGACGACAATCCCTATCTGCCTCACAACCACACCGAAAACAATGTGGTCTATACCGGAACCCACGACAACGACACGACCTTATCCTGGTACGAGAATCTGACCGAACCTCAGCGTGATCGCGTTTGCGATTACCTTCGCCATCATTGCGGATACGAGACGATTCGGATGCCCGAGAGCCTTGTCCGATGCGCTTTGGCCTCCGTGGCAAAATTGGCGATCATTCCGCTGCAGGACGTGCTCGAATTGGGTCGCGGGCATCGGATGAATACACCCGGCACACTCTCCGGCAATTGGCGGTGGCGCTTTTCCTGGGAACAGCTCAACGAAGGTAAAGCCCAAAAACTAGCGGCAGGGGTTCGCGATCACGGGCGCCGCGTCGAAAATATCTAATGAGCACGTTCCCTTCTTTATGGAAACGTCAGACGCGCCCTACGCAACCGCCAGCTTCCCAACTGCGTCTTCTAATCGTTCAACACTCATCCTTGGCATGAGGCAGGGTGATTTAGCAAAACGGACTTGAAATTGCACTAAAGGCGCTTTGTTGCATAAATCCGGTGGGAATTCGCCATGACCGCTCACTCGCTCAGCCTCTTTATGCAACAAAGCCTAGTAGTGATCAGATGCTCCTCCGAGCCATTATTTTCTCCTCCGGTTCAACACTTGCCTTACAGATATTGGCTCCTGCTTCGGCAAGATCTTTATTTCGCCTGGTTAATCTGCTTTTCTACTTCGGCTTTGGTTTCTTCATAAGCCTTGTAGGGTACGCTCTCCATTTCTCTATTTTTCAGGAGAAATACACCAACAATCGTCGCCACGATGATACCGCCAATATAAAGCCAAAAGTTATCTTTTTGTTGTTCCATCGTTATTACCTCAACAAATCTCTTTGGTTTGTGACACAACGCTCCTTGACATGAAGGGCGCCCGTGAGGACGTAACCAAGTTACGCCCGCTGGTGGAAACCTGCGCTATAGCCACTTTCCACGCAACGGGACACTATTCTATGAGCGTTAATAATGATGTTCAAGATTGCAACCTTGACTTTGAGTGGCCCGGCGAAGGCTGTCGTTAGAGTTACGGCTTGCCTCATCTCACTTTGATCAAGGCTTGTTGTAGATGGGCGAACACTCCCTCCACAGCCTGCACGATCATTTCCCGTGTTTCGCGAAATACGGCTTCTTCGCCGTGATACGGGTCTGGAACATCGCGCGTCTTGAGCTCAGGCGCAAAATCCAGCAGGTACCGAATCTTGTGCACATGCTCTCTCGGACAAACGAAACGCAGCGTGTCGTAATTTTCGGAATCCATCGCCAAGATGTAATCGAACCTCTGAAAATCCGACCGGGCAATCCTCCTCGAACGCAACCCGCCGATGTCGATGCCCCGCTCCAACATCACGCGCTGAGCGCGCGGATCAGGCGGACGCCCTAGAGCATAGGCATGCGTTCCAGCCGAGTCTATGTATATCTGGTTCGTGTAGCCAGCCTTCGTCACCAGTTCTCTCAAAGCGCCTTCAGCCATTGGAGACCGGCATATATTGGCCATGCAGCAAAACAGGACGCTGACCTGGTTCATTCGTTCACGATGATCCCGAAGCAGTAGAGCATGAGAAGCCTAACACAGTCGGACTGTAGACACGGCTGTCTCACTCTCCCATTTGCAGCAACAGGCCGCGCTTGCGAGCGATATGAAAAGCGAAAAGATAAAGGGCAATGCCAATAGAAAGGTAAACCCCATTCAACAGAACAGCCATCCAGAACGAATCGAACGAGAACACATGCTCGCGCACGACGGCGCGCATCCCTTCAAACACATGGCTCGAGGGCAGCAGCAAAGCAATCTTCTGCAGCCAATCGGGAAGCACCGAAATCGGATAATAAATACCGCTCACCGGTGCAACCGCAAAAATCACCGCCCATGCCAAACTTTCGGCTCCTAGCCCGTACCGCAGAACCAGGGCGACCACCATCAACCCGATGGCCCATCCCATCACAAGCAGGTTTGCAAAGAAGGCCACCAATGGCAGCCCCATGTCGAAAATCGAATAACGGTAAAGAAGGACCGCCAAACCCGCAGCCGCCCCCACACCGATCGAAGTCCTGAGAAAGCTGACTGTCAGCAACGCCAGGACTAGTTCATAGGGACGCAAGGGACTGACGAACAAATGGCCTAGGTTTCTCGAGTACATCTCCTCAAAAAAAACCACGGAAACGCCCAGTTGGGCACGAAACAGCACGTCCCAAAGCAGTACCGCACCGATCAATAACCCTGCAGCCTGAGCGACCCACTCGCTATGACCGACGAAGAATTGATTGATAAAACCCCAAAGGATCATCTGCATGGTGGGCCAATAGATCAGTTCGATAAGGCGTGGCCAGGAACTGCGCATCAAATACAGATAGCGCATGACCAGTGCAAAAATACGCTGCAAGCTCATAACCATCCCATTGTTCGAGTAGTCAGGTCCTAATCAGGTCCGCAAATTCCTTCCTGGCACCTCAAGCTGCCTTCACGACATCCTGGTTTCAGATTAATAAGCCGATCGTCTGTCTTGGTCGCGCGCGATATCGATGAAAACCTGCTCCAGGCTTTCTCTCCCATACTTCTGCACCAGCATCGCGGGCGTGTCCTGATCGACGATACGGCCTTGCTTGAGCATTAGGACCCGGTCGCATAAGCGCTCCACCTCTTGCATATTGTGCGAAGCGAGCAACACCGTGGCGCCGGATTGCTCCTGATAGGTTTTTAGCAAGGTCCGGATCGTGTCGGCCGAAGCCGGATCCAGGGAAGCGGTTGGCTCGTCCATCAGGAGCACCTCGGGCTCGTTCAATAGGGCTTTAGCCAATGCGACGCGGGTCCGTTGCCCTGCTGAGAGAGACCCGTAAGCACGATCCATCAGTGTTTCGAGATCGAAACTCTCCGCAAGCGTGCGTAAGCGTGCGCTTCTATGCCGAACACCGTAGAGGCGAGCATACACGTCAAGGTTCTGTTTGACTGTAAGTCGGTGGGGCAAATCAACATAAGGGGAGGTAAAATTCATTCGCGACAGCGCGGGGTAACGATTTCTGACCATATCCACGCCCAGGATTCGAATGCTTCCCGAAGTTGGCAGCAAGAGCCCTAGTAGCATGGCCAACGTGGTCGTCTTCCCGGCTCCGTTCCCGCCGAGTAAGGCGCACGTACTGCCTTGCGGTACCGAGAACGAAATGCCGTCCACCGCAACTACGGAATTGAAACGCTTACTAAGGCGACAAACCTCAATGGCGAGATTGCCCACGAAGTTCTCCTCTGCCGAATAACCGGATGATCCTGCCTACTCGATCCGCCCAACGTCTCGCCGGCGAGCGGCCAGCACCTGCGATCGCGATTTCCGCTCCTCGAAACACCCCGAGGGCCCAACAGCCGTATGACGATGGATAAACCACCTCGGTCGACTGTCGCCGTAGGTGCGGCCGTTTTCGATGCATTCGAGCGGGTTCTCCTGATCCGCCGGGCCAAAAAACCGGCCTTCGGATTGTGGTCGATTCCGGGAGGCAAACAGGATCCCGGCGAAACGCTCGTTCAATGCTGTCGGCGAGAGACATTTGAAGAAACGGGAATTGAAATCGAACCGGGCCCGATCGTTGCCCTGGCCGAGCGGATGAATGGCGACTTTCATTATGTCATCGTCGATTTTGCCGCAACCTTGAAAGATCAGGGGAACGCCAATCCAAAACCGGCTACCGATGTTTCCGACGCTCGCTGGGTAGCACTTGCCGATTTGAAGCACTACCCGCTCGTCGAAGGTCTGGAACGGGTCATTCGAATTGCCCGCGAGAGCTTACAGACCGGTAAATCTGTGGGCTTGATCGATGTCGACCGAAACGGCCGCGATTTTTTGCCCGGCCTTTATTCCCAACCTAAGCTAGACGAAGCCGGAAAATTGCGACCAAAGCGCCGGTGAGTGCCAGGAGTGTGGGAAAGGACGCAGCAAAAATCGGATTCATTTCGTAAATCAGCCCTAGATGGCCAAACGTACGGTCGAATAAATAAAAACCTAAACCGATGATGACGCCCACAACGATACGCTGCCCCATGCCGACCTCTCGCCGAACTGGAAGCACGAACGGCGCGGCAACCAACAGCATGACCAGGGTCACAGCCGGATTCACAATTCTTCCCCAAAATGCCAGTTCGACGTAAGCCGACTGCTGGCCGTTTTCTTTCAGATAGGCGATGTATCGCGCGAGTTCATAAGCCGACAAGTTTTCCGGGCTGATCACGAACGCATTCAGCAAATTCGGCGCGAGCACCGAAGACCAGTCGGCATACGCTTTTTGCTCAGTAACGACCCCATTCGCCTGGAATCGGCTCTCAAGAATGTCGTCCAGACGCCAACGCTCCCCGTCGTAGACCGCTTTTTCGGCGTGCGTAACCGAATGCAGTTTCTGCATCCCGGACAGCTTAAAGATATTGATGTCACCGAGACTTTCCGGCCGCTCGATCTGCCGGATATTGATAAATACGTCACCGTCCCGAACCCAAAATCCGTACTTGGTCCTCGATGCGATCTGCTTTTGCAACGCCGTGGCCTTTAGGGTCTGCGCCGCGCGCTCCGCTACGGGCGCTATGTATTCGCCGACACCCAAGGAAATGAAAACCAAAATCATGCCGCCCGCGAGCACCGACATGATAATACGAAGTCGTGAGAGTCCAGCGGCTTGCATAGCCACCAATTCCCGATTGTTGGCCAAGGCACCTAGAGTAACCAGGCTTCCGATCAATGCCGCAGAAGGCATCAACTCGTAAAAATTGCGCGGCGAAGTCAGCATCAAATACTGTACGATGCTCGCCAAGCTGTAATTTCCCCTCCCCAGATCACCCAATTCATCTGCAAAAGTAAAAAAATTGAGCAGCGCCAAAAGGATGAGCACGGCGATCAACGAGCCTTTGATCACCTCGCCCGCAATATACCGGCCCAGCGTTCTCATAGCCTGAGCTTCTCCTTGGCCGTCCGAATGATCCAATTAAGACCGAGATTTCGAACGAACAAGGCCAAAGTGAGGATGAGCAAAAAGACATATACGCCAGTGTAGCTCAGCCAAAGCGGAATCTTCTCGGTCATCAGAAGCCCCTGACTGATCTTTTGAGCATTCTCGTAAATGACATAAATTAGAAAGGCAGTAAACACGTTGCCATAAACACCGCTGCGCGGCGCAATCTTGGAAAGGGGAACAGCCAGGAGACTCAGGAATAGCACGCCGAGAGGCACCGCCAGGCGCTTCTGCAGCTCGGCCAGCTCCCGAGGCGTGTGTGAATACCACAGCACAAGGCTATCCGACGCCTCACGCTTGAGCGACGCCGTCTCACCCTCCGGACCGTCGATCCGCACGGCATATTCGTCGAACTCACTGATTGTGAAATCCGCCCGTCCGGGCACGCCTTGATAACGGTGCCCATGCTCCAACACCACGAAATACTCGCTTAGCTCGTTTCGTTTCAAACGGCCGCTCTCTGCGATCACTACACCGGTTTTGGCCCCCTGCCGACTTTGCACAAAGATCTTGCGCATGGAATTGTCTTCGTTTAGGTCCTCCGCATACAACACGACGTCACCCAGGCTGAACTCGTTAAAACGCCCCGGCTTGATGCCGCGTATGTCGGCGCTTTTCTCGTCCTTCTTCATGAGCGCCTGAGCCTGTCGCTCGGACCAAGGCATGACCTGTAACGCCAATACCGCGGCAATAAGAGTCAGCGGCACCACCATCCAGCTCATCGCACGATAGATGCGGGCCAACCCCACTCCGCTCGACGCCAATACCGACATCTCTTGATCCCGATACATGCGCCCCAACACGGTCAAGGTCGCCATAAACAACGAGGCCGGAAGCAACTGGGCGGTTGTCGACAGGACCTTGAGTCCGAGCAGCTGAAATATGGTCTCCCCTGACAGCTCGCCTTCGATGGCTTTGGCGAGAATGCTCAGAAACTTGCGACTGACGATGATCGCAACCAAAACGCCGAGAACGGCCCCCAAGGTCTTGGCGAGTTCCTCCGCCACCATCCGGTCGAGCACCGAGATAAGCGGAGGGCGGCTCCAATGAAGCGGTTTAAAAGGGTGGGGTTTCATAATAAGCTTTAACGGTTCGGGGCCCTCCCTTGAAGATTGCACTCGATATGACAATCCATCCCTAAATCAGAATCGGCAAATATTACCATGGACTATTCGGCAAAATGTGAATCGCTCATCGAGCTCAGCGCTGACTGTGCCGTTCTGGGCATGTACCAAAAACGGGAACTGACGGAAGCCGGCAGCGCGCTCGACCAACGGCTGGGCGGCTTGATCTCAAGGCTCCTCAAGCGAGACGACATCGAAGGAAAAGTCGGCGATCTTCTCTTGATCAATCACGTCCCGGAAGGCGAGATCGAACGGATCTTAGTGGTCGGTCTCGGCAAGAAGGGGGAACTGGGTCCTGCAGCCTATCGCAAAGCCCTGGCGGCAGCGGCGAAATCGCTGAAGGACTCGGGCGCGAAGCTTGCCGTGAGCTGTCTCCACGAGGCGGAAGTCGAACAATACGACTTGGCTTGGAAAATCCGGCAAGCGGTGGAAGTTCTGGAAGCAAGTCTATACAAATTCACGCGCTTAAAAAAAGAGCCGGAAGATAAGCCGCAACGCCTCGCCAAACTCCGCTTCCCGCTCTACAGCGAAGACCAAGTAGAGGAAGCGAATAAAGGCATAAGACAGGGGCTTGCGATCGCGGGTGGCATGAACATCGCGAAAGAGTTGGCCAATCTGCCTGGCAACCTCTGCACCCCGACCTATCTCGCCGAACAAGCCGAGCAGGTCGGCAACAGCCGGAACATCAAGGTTCAGATCTTCGAGGAATCCGACTTACAAGAATTGGGCATGGGTGCCTTCCTGTCCGTGTCCAAAGGCAGCGAGCAGCCGGCCAAGCTCATCGTAATGGAATATTTCGGCGCTTCGCCGGAAACCAAACCTTACGTTCTGATCGGCAAGGGACTCACCTTCGACGCCGGCGGCATCTCGCTCAAACCGGCCGCCAACATGGATGAAATGAAATACGACATGTGCGGCGGCGCGAGTGTGATCGGCACCCTCGCAGCAGTTGCCGAACTCAAGTTACCGCTCAACGTGGTGGGCTTGATCCCAGCTTCGGAGAATCTCCCGGACGGCAGAGCCAATAAGCCGGGCGACATCGTCACGAGCATGTCCGGCCTCACCATCGAAATCCTCAATACCGACGCCGAAGGTCGCCTGCTGCTGTGCGATACGCTGACCTATGCCAAGAAATACGAGCCCGCTGCGGTCATCGACGTCGCCACTCTGACCGGAGCGTGTATCGTCGCTCTAGGTCGGCATCCCTCGGGACTGATGAGCAATAACGACGAACTTGCTCAAGCCCTGCTCACCGCCGGCGAAAAAGCCTGGGACCGGGTGTGGCGCCTACCGCTCTGGGACGAATATCAAGAACAGCTCAAGTCAAAGTTCGCCGACCTCGCAAATATCGGTGGTCCCGACGGCGGCACAATCACAGCCGGCTGTTTTTTGTCCCGATTCGCCAAAGACTTTCCGTGGGCGCACATAGACATCGCGGGAACCGCTTGGAAAACCGGTAACGACAAAGGTGCAACCGGCCGCCCGGTGCCGCTGCTGGTGCAGTATCTAATCGACCAGGCGCAATGACCCGAGTCGATTTCTACGTCCTGCCCACTGGAGACGCACATAGCCGCCGCGTGCTGGCCTGCCGTCTTACTGAAAAGGCGATCAAGCAGCGCCTTACGGTTTTCCTTTATGCCGCTTCGGAAGAGGAAGAACAGGTGCTCGATGATTTGCTTTGGACGTTCCGGCAGGGCAGCTTCGTCGCGCACGAACGGCTCGATGCCTTGGGAGCCCAAACCGAAGCACCGGTGCTTATCGGGCATCGGGCGGCGCCGCAGCTACCTAAGGACATCCTGATCAATTTGAGTCCCGCAACGCCGCCGGATCTCGACCGGTTCGAGCGCTTGATCGAAATCGTCGATCAGGACGAAGCGATAAGACAGGCGGGCCGTCGCCGCTATCGCTTCTATATGGATCAAGGCCTTACCGTTCATACCCACCGCTTGGACAAGCCCGAGTAAAGCCTAGGTCCTCCGAGTTTTCATATAATTCGAGACCAATCATCCGGCACCGACCGAAGTTCGGCCATTCCTAAACAACAGAACACGCCATGGACAAAACCTACGAGCCTCATTCCATAGAATCGCGATGGTACAAATTTTGGGAGGAAAGCGGATTTTTCGCGCCCAGCGGTCGCGGAAAACCCTATTGCATCATGATCCCGCCACCGAACGTGACGGGCAGTCTGCATATGGGGCATGGCTTCAACAACACTATCATGGATGCCCTAATCCGCTACCATCGGATGCGAGGCTACAACACCTTGTGGCAGGTCGGCACCGACCACGCCGGTATTGCCACACAAATGGTGGTGGAGAGGCAACTAGCCGCCCAAAACCTCACCCGCCACGACCTGGGCCGCGAGAAATTCCTGGAAAAAGTTTGGGAGTGGAAGGCCGAATCCGGCGGAACCATCACCCGCCAGTTGCGTCGGCTGGGTTCGTCCGTGGACTGGAGCCGGGAACGCTTCACCATGGACGAAGGGCTCTCCCGGGCTGTGCAGGAGGCTTTCGTGCGTCTCTACGACGAAGGCTTGATTTATCGCGGAAAACGCCTGGTGAACTGGGACCCCAAGCTGCATACCGCCATTTCCGACCTCGAAGTCCAGAGCGAGGAAGAAAAAGGCAGCTTATGGCATTTCCGCTACCCGTTGGCGGACGGCTCCGGCTGGCTGGTCGTCGCCACTACTCGCCCAGAAACCATGCTCGGGGATACCGCCGTGGCGGTACACCCGGAGGACGAACGTTATAAACATCTTGTGGGCAAAACTATCAGGTTGCCGATCACCAACCGTGAGATCCCAATCATCGCCGACGACTACGTCGACCCGGCGTTCGGTACCGGTTGTGTGAAAATCACGCCGGCCCACGACTTCAACGACTACGAGGTAGGCAAACGCCACAACCTGCCGCTGATCAACGTTCTGGACAAGGATGCGCGGATTCTGCACGAATTCACCGTGCTCACCTTCGAAGGCTATGCGGGGATGCACGGTGAAAAAGCGCCCGAACAGTACGCGGGGCTGGACCGATTCGAAGCACGCACGCGAATCGTTGCCGAATTTGAACGCCTCGGCCTGTTGGAAAAGATCGAGCCGCACACGTTGAAAGTACCCCGAGGAGACCGCTCCGGCGTCGTCGTGGAACCCTGGTTGACCGACCAGTGGTACGTCAGCACCAAGACGTTAGCCAAACCGGCCATCGAAGCGGTGGAGGACGGCCGCATCCGCTTCGTTCCGCAACAATACGAAAATCTTTATTTTTCCTGGATGCGGGATATTCAGGACTGGTGCATCTCCCGGCAATTGTGGTGGGGCCACCGCATCCCGGCGTGGTACGACGACCACGGCAATGTCTACGTGGGTCGCAACGAGACCGAGGTACGCACCAAGTACAGCCTGGATACGGGCCTGAAACTGCGCCAGGACGAAGACGTACTGGACACCTGGTTCTCCTCCGCCCTGTGGACGTTCTCGACCTTGGGCTGGCCGGATGAAACGCCAGAATTGAAAACCTTCCATCCCACCGATGTCCTGGTGACAGGCTTCGACATCATCTTTTTCTGGGTGGCTCGGATGATCATGATGACCATGCATTTCATAAAAAACCCGGACGGCAGCCCACAAGTGCCGTTCCGGACGGTTTACGTGCATGGTCTCGTACGCGACGCGGAAGGCCAGAAGATGTCGAAGTCTAAGGGCAACGTGTTGGACCCCTTGGACATTATCGACGGAATCGGCCTGGAGGATTTGGTGCGAAAGCGCACCAGTGGCCTGATGCAACCGCAAATGGCACAAAAAATCGAGGCGCGAACCCGAAAGGAATTCCCGCATGGTATCGCCGCGTACGGCTGCGACGCTCTGCGCTTCACCTTCGCCTCCCTCGCCTCCACTGGACGCGACATCAAGTTCGACATGGGCCGGGTCGAAGGCTACCGCAATTTCTGCAACAAGCTGTGGAACGCAGCACGCTACGTGCTGATGAACACTGAAGGCAAGGACTGCGGAGTGGGTAACACCAATCTCAAATACACTTTATCGGACCGTTGGATTCGAAGCCGCTTGCAGCTGACGATACGGGAGACGACCGACGCCATCGAGAATTATCGCTTCGATCTTGCCGCCCAAGCGATTTACGAATTCGTATGGAACGAGTACTGCGACTGGTACTTGGAACTGTCGAAGCCTACGCTCTACGGCGCAGAATCCGCTGACAACCAAGGATCGGAGTATGTCTTAGGAACACGCCAGACCTTAGTCCAGGTACTCGAGACCGTTCTTCGCCTGACCCACCCATTGATGCCTTTCATCACCGAAGAAATCTGGCAGCGCGTCGCCCCCCTAGCCGGCAAACAAGGCGCGAGCATCATGCTGCAAGCCTACCCCGAGGTCGACGAAAGCTGGATCGATCCGGAATCGACAGCCGAGATGAAATGGGTGATGAACGTTATTTTGGGCGTGCGGCGTATCCGCGGCGAGATGAATATCGCACCCAGCAAGCCGCTTCCAATCTTGATCCAGAACGGCTCCGAGCGAGACCGACAGTGGTTGAACCGCAACCAGGACTTCATAGTAAAACTGGCCCGTGCAGAATCCATAACCTGGCTGTCGGAAACCGATGCCGCACCCGAGTCAGCCATGGCGCTGGTCGGCGAAATGAAAGTGCTCATTCCCATGAAAGGCTTGATCGACAAGGATGCCGAGCTGTCGCGCCTCAACAAGGAAATCCAGCGCTTGTCCAAAGATTTGCCGCGGATCGAGGGCAAGTTGAACGACTCCGCCTTCCTCGCGAAAGCCCCGCCCCAGGTTGTCGCCAAGGAACAAGCCCGTCTTCAAGAAATCCGGCTCAGTCTCGCGGAATTGCAGGAACAGATAGAAAGGATCCGCGCCTTGTAAATACGACCGGCGGTGAGCAAGGACTTCGGCCGGCAGTCCAGAAGGTCTCGCAAAGACGCGCCGCCGAAGACTTGCCCTCCGAATACGGCCCGGATGGGCGATGGGACCGAGCGACGGTCGATTCTTCCGGCACCGTCCAACTCCTTGATCACTCACCAAACGACCGGCACTCCGGTGCGTCCGAATACTCGAAAATCATGTTCGAAGATCCAAAGGCGTACCCCAAACTGCTGGCATTTGTGAGCCGTTGTCGTTACCGCCCGAGCAGTACGCGCCCGACAACGGCTACAGGCGCCGCCATACTGTCATAACTTGATGGTGATACGCGAGTTGGCCTTATCTTGATTGCTCGTCGGAAGGGTCCTGTCCGAACGAATACAGCACAAAGTCAAGCACGTCGAACCTGAATCCCGCACCTTACACCGCTCGCCTGGGCAAACTGGATAAAGCCCATACATGGACTAATATTATCCAGGCTTTCCCACATACGACGCTCAGCTATCGACAGCGTTAAAACTCATGGCGATCACGGCGACGAAATTGCAACTTAGCGGACTGGCCAAAAGCCTGGTCAAAGAAGGATTGTTGACAGAGTCCGACGCGCAGCTTCATCTGGAGGACGCTCTCCAAAAAAAAACGCATTTCATAAGTTACCTGGTCAGTAATAACATTCTCGACAGCCTGTCCATCGCCAATGTCGCGTCCAAAGAGTACGGAATACCTCTCTTCGATCTGGACGCGATGTCGCCCGACATGATGCCGATCAAGGCCGTCAGCGAGAAGCTGATTCGCCAACACCACGTCCTACCGCTCTTCAAGCGCGGAAACCGGCTGTATCTGGGTGTCGCCGATCCCACCAATCTTCAGGCTCTGGACGAAATCAAATTTCACACCCGGTCCAGCACCGAATGTGTCATCGTCGAGGAAGACAAACTGACACGGATGATCGACCAGGCGCTGGAAGCGGCCGAAGCCTCGTTCAAAGACTTGGTGGACGCCGACCTGGACAATCTCCGTATTACTGGCGGCGACGAAATCGATCAACAGTCCGAAAGTGAAACCCCCGACATCGACGATGCCCCGATCGTCCGACTCGTCAACAAGTTTCTCCTAGACGCCATCAAGAAAGGCGCTTCCGATATTCACTTCGAGCCCTACGAGAAAACCTTCCGCGTCCGTTTTCGTCACGACGGCATACTCCACGAGGTCACGAGCCTGCCGGTTAACCTCGCCGGGCGGGTTGCGGCGCGACTTAAGGTGATGTCGCGCATGGACATCGCCGAACGGCGCATACCCCAGGACGGTCGCATCAAGATGGCGTTGTCCAGGACTCGCGCCGTCGATTTCCGCGTCAATACTTGCCCTACGCTATTCGGCGAAAAAATCGTACTCCGTATCCTGGATCCGACCGCCGCCCAGATCGGCATCGAAAAACTCGGCTTCGAACCGGAGCAACAACAGAACTTCCTGCACGCCATCAATAAACCCTATGGAATGATCCTGGTCACGGGACCTACAGGCAGCGGTAAAACGGTAAGTCTCTACACCGCACTCAATATCCTGAATACAGCTGACCGCAACATCTCGACGGCGGAAGATCCGGTTGAAATCACGGTGCCCGGGATCAATCAGGTCAATGTCAACGTCAAGACAGGCTTGACCTTTGCCGAGGCACTAAGGGCATTTCTGCGCCAGGACCCGGACGTCATCATGGTGGGCGAAATTCGCGATCTGGAAACCGCCGAAATCGCGGTCAAAGCCGCGCAGACCGGCCATCTCGTGCTTTCCACCCTGCATACCAACGATGCGCCGCAAACCCTGAACCGCTTGATGCAAATGGGCATCCCCGCGTTCAACATCGCGTCTTCCGTGCTCTTGATTATGGCGCAGAGACTCGCCCGAAGGCTTTGCGAACACTGCAAAAAAGAAGAAAACCTCCCTCCGGAAGTTCTGTTGCAGGCCGGTTTCCGAGAAGAAGAACTAGGCAGGTTCACGGTCTTCGGACCGGTCGGCTGCGACAAATGTGTGAAGGGGTACAAGGGTCGGGTTGGCATTTATCAGGTTATGCCCATTTCCGAGTCCATCAACCGCATCATTCTCGAAGGCGGTAATGTCCTTCAGCTTAGCGAGCAAGCGAAGCGAGAAGGGGTAGCGGACCTCAGGGAATCCGGCCTTCGGAAAGTCAAGGCCGGCATCACCAGCTTGGAAGAAATCGACCGCGTCACTCGAGACTAAGTCTTATGGCTAAAGAAGACGTTGTTTTGTTCGTTTGGGAAGGCGTCGACCGCACCGGCGGACGGCTCAAAGGCGAACTCGCCGCGCGTACCGAAATCACCGCCAAGGCAGAACTCCGACGCCAGGGCATCAAAGTCGTCAAGATCAAGAAAAAGCCCAAACCACTCTTCAGTGGGCGAAAGAAAAAAATTACAACCAAGGACATCGCTGTATTCAGCCGCCAGTTGGCAACGATGATGAGCGCCGGCGTACCGCTGGTTCAAGCTTTCGACATCGTCGGACGTGGCCACGAGAATCCGAGCATGCAGGACCTGATCTTGGGCATCAAAGCCGATATCGAAGGCGGTAGCCCGCTAGCCGAGGCTTTGGGTAAACATCCCGTCTATTTCGACGAGCTGTTCTGTAATCTGGTACATGCCGGCGAACAGGCCGGCGTTCTCGAAACCCTGTTGCACAAGATCGCCGAATACAAGGAAAAGACCGAATCACTCAAAGCCAAGATCAAGAAAGCCTTGACTTATCCGACGGCCGTCATCGTCGTCGCCTGCATTGTAACGGCCATTCTGCTGATCTTCGTCGTACCAACCTTCGAGGAATTGTTCAAAGGTTTTGGCGCTGATCTTCCGGCGTTCACACAAATGGTCATCGAGCTGTCACGCTTTCTGCAGTCATCTTGGTATATCGTATTAGGGGTCCTCATCGTTATCGGCATCGTATTCGTGAAGCTCAAACAGCGATCTCCGGCGTTCAATCAAGCCCTGGATCGACTGTTGCTCCATATACCCGCGATCGGCACTATTGTGCACAAGGCAGCAATTTCCCGCTTCGCCCGAACGCTGGCAACCATGTCGGCGGCCGGCGTGCCTTTGGTTGAGGCGCTAAGATCGGTGGCAGGCGCAACCGGTAATATCATCTATTCCAATGCGGTTCTCAAAATGCGTGACGAAGTCGCCACCGGGCACCAGCTTCAGCTCTGCATGCGTCAGGCCAATCTGTTCCCGAATATGGTCATACAGATGGTTGCCATCGGCGAGGAATCCGGCTCCCTCGATAGCATGTTGGCGAAAGTCGCCGATTTCTACGAAGAGGAAGTGGACAACGCCGTCGATTCGCTCAGCAGCCTGCTCGAACCCATGATCATGGCGTTCTTGGGTGTCATTGTTGGCGGTTTGGTGATCGCCATGTACCTGCCGATTTTCAAGCTCGGCTCCGTGGTCTAACCGAGGAATTTCGGAGTTGGATTCATTCGTTCGGTTGCTGGCCGAAAATCCGGCTTTATTCCTGACCGTCGTCGGCGTTCTCGGGCTGATGGTCGGCAGCTTCCTGAATGTGGTCATTCACCGGTTGCCGATCATGCTGGAAAGGAATTGGCGGCGAGAGTGTCGGGCCTTTCTCGACCTTGAACCCGAACCGGAACCTGATCAGCCTTACAACCTGCTCGTTCCAGGGTCTCGGTGCCCTCGTTGCGATCGGCCTATCCGGGCGTGGGAAAACATTCCCATCGTAAGTTACCTGCTTCTCAAAAGACGATGCAAGGGGTGCCGAACCCCGATTCCGTTTCGCTACCCGGCCATCGAGGCGCTGACCGCTTTGATCTCCATAGCCGTCGCCTGGCATTTCGGCTTCACATGGCAAACTGCATCCGCGCTGATCCTCAGCTGGAGTTTGATATGCTTGAGTTTCATTGATTTCGATCGCCAACTGCTTCCCGATGCGATTACCCTACCCGTCCTCTGGACAGGACTGTTTCTCAATGTGTTCAACATATTCACCGACAGCGCTTCGAGTATACTCGGGGCCATCTTCGGCTACCTCAGCCTCTGGCTGGTGTATCATGTGTTCCGGCTAGCAACCGGGAAAGAAGGAATGGGATACGGCGATTTCAAATTGCTCGCCATGCTGGGTGCCTGGTTGGGATGGAGCCTGCTACCGGTTGTAGTGCTTCTGTCCTCCCTGGTCGGCGCCGTGATTGGGACGACGATGGTCGCGGTTTTCAGACGCGACCGCAGCATTCCCATACCGTTCGGTCCCTATTTGGCTATCGCAGGCTGGATTGCCTTGATGTGGGGCGATGACATCAACGCCGCTTATCTCAATTTTGCGGGAATTTCCGGCTAAATCCCATGCTCGTCGTCGGCTTGACCGGTGGAATCGGCTGCGGTAAGAGCACGGTTGCCAAACTGTTTGCAGCGCGCGGCGTTCCAATCCTGGATGCCGACGTCATTGCTCGCGAACTGGTGGAGCCGGGTCAGCCGGCATTCGAGGCCATCAAACGGCATTTCGGGACTACGGTTTTAAAAGACGGTACTCTTGACCGGGGAAAGCTGCGAGACATCGTTTTTTCCGATCCGGAACAAAAGCGCTGGCTCGAGGATCTGTTGCATCCCCTGGTTTATTCCGAAATTAGCCGCCGAATAGCCACGCTTGCGGGACCTTATTGCATCGTGGTCGTCCCCTTGCTGCTGGAGACCGGTCAAAAGCACATTGTGGACCGGTTATTGGTCGTTGATTGTCCTGAAGACGTACAACGGCAGCGCGTTAAGCTTCGCGACGGGCTGAGCGATGCGCAAATTCAAAAAATTATCGCCTCCCAGTCGAGCCGTGCCGAGCGTTTGGCGGCTGCTGACGACGTGATCGAAAACGTTGCCGATGAGTCCTCCCTATCGGACCGCGTCGACGAGTTGCACCGACGCTATCTGGCTCTCAGCCGTGCGCCAATCTAAACAATTTTTACACAGGAGCAAACGCAAACGGTAGTATTGACTAATCGGCCGGATAAACGAAAATGGTGTCCGCTAACGGACACCATTTTTATAAATCCTGGATCGGATTATTCATTATGCAATCGACTGCCGAAACTCCCGCCTTGAATGACCCCATCATCTACGAGTTCCCGCTGAATGAGCGCATACGCGTCTTCATGAGGTTGGAGCAGCTTTTTCAGCAACTCGACCATTTCATGGCCGGTGATTCAGTTTGGGACAGTCGAGCGGTCATCTCAACTCTACTAGACATCTTGACACTGTTCAGCCGGAACGATCTGAAATCTGAGACCTTAAAGGAGTTGGATCGCCACGCGGCGGTACTTACGCGCATGGCGCACAACCAGGATATCGATCATGCCAAGCTGGATAAGGTTTTGACCAAGCTCGATAAATTGAGCAAAGAGCTTTATGCGACCCCCGGCAAGCTCGGCCTCTCGTTGATGGAAAACGAGCTATTCAAGAGCATCTCCCAGCGCAGCACCATCCCCGGCGGAACCTGCTCGTTTGACTTGCCAGCCTTCCACTACTGGCTAAAGCTTGACGATCACACGCGTCGGCACGATCTGGAGAATTGGCTGGAACCGTTCCGGCTAATCCGCTCGGCGATCGATATTTTGCTGAATTTCATAAGGACCAGCGCCACCCCGACCGAGGAACGTGCGATTGGCGGCTTTTTTCAGAAAAGCTTGGACCACACTTTGCCGTTTCAACTCCTTCGTGTTGCAGTAAAGCGTTCGCAACCGTATTTCGCCGAAATCAGTGGAGGCAAGCATAGATTCACCGTACGCTTCATGATCCCTGACACTGTCGAACGCCCGACCCAGTGCCAGGAAGATGTCACCTTCGAGTTGACGTGCTGCTTATTGTGACGAGCAAATTTGTCGGACGCACTTTCATACAAAATTGTTAAATGTCCCCGCTGTCGAAAGCCGGTAGTGTGGAACGAAGCTAATCGATTCAAGCCATTCTGCAGTGAGCAATGCAAATTGATCGATCTGGGCGAATGGGCCTCAGCTTCCTACGTCATCGCCGGTGAGCCGGACGACTCTAGCTCACCGGACATCGAAATACCGCCACCGGGTGACCACGCGGATTAACCGCCCGTCGCATAATTTTCCAAAAAGGCGTCTCATTCCAGTATTAGCGGTATTCAGTCCAATTACCTGACGCTCCGAAGTCGTTGACGACCGTTTTCGCGGCCAGAGAACGTTGTCCTTGAAAAGTCGTCCCGCAGCCTCATATTACAACCGCCAGTTTCAGCCCCATGAGGAGTCTTACATGCCTATTTACGAATACCAATGCAAATCTTGCGGCCATGAGTTCGAAGCTATCCAGAAGATCACCGATGCTCCTTTGAAAGAATGCCCGGCCTGCGGCGTTCCTGAGTTGAATAAGTTGGTATCAGCCGCCGGGTTCCGGCTAAAAGGCGGCGGTTGGTACGAGACCGACTTCAAGACTTCGAAAGACAAGAAAAAGAACCTCGCCGGTGATTCTTCAGAAAGCAAGTCAGAGTCGTCGTCCAAGAAGGAAACCCAAAAGTCGACTGCGGAGACGGCCTCATAAACTTGTACATCGACGGCTACAACCGTAATATTGTTGTTTTTTGTTGTTTGAGTTTAGAGATCTAGCAATGCGTAGCCACAGATGTGGAGAATTGACGGAAAGCCATTTGGATCAGGAGGTGGACCTCTGTGGCTGGGTTCATCGCCGCCGGGACCACGGCGGCGTGATCTTTATCGATCTTCGTGATCGGGAAGGCCTGGTCCAGGTCGTATTCGATCCCGATCATCCGGACGCGTTCGCGCTGGCGGAAACGGTCCGCAGCGAATATGTGCTCAAAGTGCACGGCAAGGTGCGCCGTCGCCCACAGGGAACGGAAAACCCGAATCTGCCGACGGGCAAAATCGAGGTTCTGGCTACACACCTCGAAATTCTCAACAAAGCCGAAACACCGCCGTTTCCGCTGGAAAGCGAGGTCGAAGTCAGCGAGGAAACCCGACTACGTTACCGCTACATCGATCTTAGGCGTCCCGTGATGCAGCATCGCATAAAGATGCGACGCGATGTCGTGCGTTTTCTCAGGCAATTTCTCGACCATCACGGCTTCTACGAAATCGAGACACCTTTTCTGACCAAAGCGACCCCGGAAGGAGCGCGGGACTACCTGGTCCCTAGCCGGACACATCCGAATCATTTCTTTGCCCTGCCGCAATCCCCGCAGCTGTACAAACAGCTGCTGATGATTTCCGGTATGGATCGTTATTACCAGGTAGTCCGATGCTTCCGCGACGAAGATCTTCGTGCCGACCGCCAGCCGGAATTCACGCAGCTCGATATCGAAACATCGTTCATGGACGAAAACCAGATCATGTATCTGATGGAAGACATGATCCGGCAGCTGTTCGCTGAAGTTCTGAAGGTCGAGCTGCCTAACCCCTTCCCGCGCTTAACCTATGCGGAAGCCATGCAACGCTATGGTTCGGATAAGCCGGATCTCCGCGTTCCCCTGGAGCTCGTCGATATTGCGGATTTGGTCAAGCACGCGGAGTTCAAGGTGTTCGCCGGCCCAGCCAACGATCCCGAGGGAAGGGTCGTGGCGCTCAAGCTTCCTGGCGGAGCGACTTTATCCCGCAAGGAGATTGACGATCTGACCCAATATGTCGCGATATATGGCGCCAAAGGCTTGGCCTACATTAAAGTCGTCGACCGCAGCGCAGGACTCGAAGGACTGCAATCGCCCATTGTCAAGTTTCTCCCCAACGAAGCCGTGCACGGTATTGTGGATAGGGTCGAAGCCGAGACGGGCGACATCATTTTCTTCGGCGCCGACAAAGCCAAGATCGTCAATGAAGCGCTGGGCGCCCTGCGTCTTAAACTGGGTCTGGACCGCGGACTCGTGGACAAAGGCTGGAAACCTTTATGGGTTGTCGATTTTCCAATGTTCGAATGGGACGAGAAGGAAGCCCGCTGGGTCGCCCTGCACCACCCGTTTACCGCGCCGAAATGCAGTCTCGAGGAGCTTCAGTCCGATCCCGGCCGTGCCCTTTCTCGCGCCTATGACATGGTGCTGAACGGTACCGAAATCGGCGGCGGGTCTATACGTATACACCGTACCGACATGCAGAGTGCCGTATTCAAGCTGCTTGGAATAAGCGAAGAGGAAGCCCAGCAGAAATTCGGTTTCCTGCTCAATGCCCTCCGCTATGGTGCCCCACCGCATGGCGGCATTGCCTTCGGTCTGGACCGGTTAGTCATGCTGATGTGCGGAGCTACATCTATCCGTGAGGTCATGGCCTTCCCCAAGACGCAGTCAGCCTGGTGTCCGATGATCGACGCGCCGGCCATGGTCGCAGACGCCCAACTCCGCGAACTCGGCATACGTCTTCGACGTCCGCAGGAAGGAGAAAAAGCCTAGATTTCTATATCCTGTGACGGGGAGAAGTCATTCGCCCGTTCCGTGTACCGGTGGTAAATTCAGTTCGCTCCTATCCAGCAAATGCCAATCGGCACTAATTTCATCATGTGGGGACTCAAAAATTCGCCCGATTGGGTAGAATTTCCCTGCAGTATGCGTATGCCGAAAGACTTTCGAGAGTGGTCTTAGCCGCCGCGCACGAGATGTGTTGAGCCAATAACCACGCTGCGACACGATTGCTCGTGTCAGGACGACCTTCGTTCCATAGCGGGTACGAGCCGGCGTCCGAACCCAAAGCCACAGCTTGACAGATGCGTTCCGCCCCTGAAAGAAAGCCGGTCGAAACGAGAGGCCGCGGATCGCCTCCGAACAAGTGATCAATTTGCGCACCATACATTTGGACGGCCAAGGCACTACCCGCCCCTGTTTATGATTTTCATGGGACATCCACAGAGCTGAACGCTCTATCGCCATTCGGCAACCCCCCTTTCCGAAATCCTCCCAATATTCATAAGGTGCCACAGCATCCCCGGGCACTCTTCTCTTCTGCGATGCCTTGAAGACGCGGAGGTAAGCTAAGATGAATACACGGAAATAGCCCGTATTCGAACTGCAAACTACTGGCGGTCGCACCTGCACTGCGAACCTTCCGCTGACGCCCCCGCTACTGTCGCAAAAGTGTGACACATCAAGCCTTCTCCCCGCTCCGGACCCGAACGACGTTTATAACCGTTGCCAAAAAGCGCTGACCAAGCCCGCGCTAGCACATCCTCAACACGGATGTAGGGATCGCTTGAATCGTCCCAACCCCAGTGAAACATGCGCTTCGCACGGACAACGGTTGACACGAGACGAAAACATTCCAGTCCGATAAACCGACCGATTCGCGCATGTTCCACGGTTGCTACAGGTACTCGCCTCCTGTCGCCTGCCAGCGACTTCGCGTGTTCCAGAAGTGATCGTATTGCACCAAATCCAACGCAGGCGCACAGCATTTTCGGACAACAGCGACGCCATCCACCGTGTCGCCACAGGCTACCTTCGTGAATTCACAAAGCCAAACGACGCGCCTTCTCCCTGGCGTGAGCCGCGGAATCAGCGGCGTACGCGGTAATCGAGAGTCGTTCTACGCAGTCGCACTGTTTTGGACACCGCGCCGTGACTGTCAATGGTCTGGGTTTTGCTTAATATCAATTTGCAACAAGCAAGCATATCGACGTTGCGGGATTTTGTTTCAGGACCTTTGACGTCACGGAGAATTATGGAGAGAAAACTTTGGTTGAAATCGTTGCCCCTGAGCGCGTACGCCATGCTGGCAACGCTGATGGGGTGCGAGGGACAGACCGCATCCGACGGCGCGGCCCGCATTGTCGCCCGTGTCAACGGAGATCCCATTTCCGCCGCTCAACTCGACGTTTTCGTCGCGCATTCGGATACTAGCGCCGATTCTCAAACCAGAAGTTTAGAAAAGAGCCTTGACGACCTAGTCACCCAAGAGCTTCTCTCGCAGCAAGCCATCGAAAAGCAGTTGGACCGCGACCCTCAAGTCACGCTTACCGCGGCCATGGCTCAACGTCAGGTCCTCGCACAAGCCTATCTAGACCATATTGGGCAGAAGGTTTCCAAACCGGACATCAATGAGATCAGCGCTTTTTACAAATCGCATCCTCTGCTGTTCGAGAAGCGCAAGATCTACGAGTTCCGCGAAATAGCCATCCCTTTCACGCCGGAAAGCCAGGACGTCATCGAGACGCGTCTCAAGCACCCCATCGAATTCGATGCTCTTTCCAGATGGCTACAAGATCAGGCTATTCCCCATACGTCGCAAACGGTCGTCCGTGCCGCGGAGGAGTTACCCTTAGGTCGTCTGGACGAATTCGATCGCCTGAAGAAAGGTGATATTGCATGGTTTAAATCGGGCAAAGATTTTCTGGTGCTGCAATTATTGAATACCAAAGAGGCACCCCTAGACCCAGATGAAGCCGCTCCCCGAATCGAGGCGTTTCTGATCAATCAGCGCCGAATTGCTTTGATAAACAGCGAACTGAGACGGCTCCGGAACGCTGCGACGATCGAATATTTCGATGATATAGAAAGTACCGTCAATACTTCGCTCAAAACGCGTCCGCCCGCCGAACTCGTTTCGAACGATGTGCCTGGCTCCAATACTCACTAAGGCTTTTCCTAAGTGCCACACATTTTCACTTGGCCGACAGATATTGCATTGAACAGGAAAACACAGCGTAGTCTTTTTTTAAGAATGCGTCCGAATGGGAGTTAAACATGAAAAAGCAACATCTCGCCAATATATTCTCCGGAACGATATTGTCACTACTGCTTGTCTGGTCACATGGGCCACTCGCCGAGGCTTTCGACGATAACGTCTCACCTTTTGACACATCTCATCATGGCAAGGAAAGCAGCTACTTTTTCATTAAGCCTGCTCCCTATATACCGCATTCCGATAAAGCACTATATACCGAATATACCGAGCATTCCTTCTTCGACCTGACTAAGAGCAGTAGCGGCATCCCATCTGTCGGTAGGACAGCTTTTATGGCTGCCTTTAACGTCTCGACCAATGGATCTTCAAACAACTTGTTTGCTCAAGAATCGCAAGCAAGTTTCCGCGAAATCCAGAATGCCCTGCCGACCCTTTTCACCCTTGAGGGGCTCAAAGGCCGCCTAAGGGAACCCACATACGCCCAATATGCTTCTTCCGCGTCGGAGGACGAAACCTGGTTTATGATCTTGGTTGGAATTACGCTGATCGGATTGCAAATCTTTCGCAGTAACAAGAAAGCTGAGCCCATTTATTTATCTTCCCATTAACATCGACGAGTCGCGAACTTTTGCTTTCTGCCCATAACGGCTATATCCGTGCGCGGCGAGACCGGCCTATACCATACGTGGTAAGGCGATAATCCAAACGTTAGTTTCTTGTTCACTTACAAAACGGTAAACAATCTACGGAGGATGAGAGTTGCAAGCGATCGACAGGCCATCGGTTCTACTCGTTAAGAGTCTCTTGAATCCGATAGTGATCGTCCTGTGCTTTATCCTGACGACTCATTTCTATGGGTTGAAGATCGAAAAGCAGTATTTCTTGTTATTGGTGATAACCTTTTTGATCGCCTCTCTGATTTTTGACGAGATAGATCTACAGCCTGACTTCAAATCGAGTCTTCTACGTTCGTTCGGCAGCATTTTTGCCCGTTGGACGTTTTTGTTCGGATTCTTAGCCATATTGGGCTATGCCGCCAAAATGTCCCATGAATTCCCCAGAAAGCTGCTGTTCACTTGGTTTTTAGCTACGCCGTTAGTACTCGTCACGGTCCAAGTCCTTGCCCAATATCTGTTACGGTCCGCTGTATCGAAGAAAGGCGCTCAACGCAGGGCTATCATCGTCGGTGTGAATGAGCTCGGCCTCAAACTCGCAAAGCAGTTCGAATCGGTACCTTATCTGGGAATCGATTTTGTTGGTTTTTTCGACGATAGAAGTCCTCAACGCCTCGGAATAAGCGGCCTTAACTTACTAGGAAAAATGAGCGCTGTGGCAGATTTTGTTCGAACGCAATCGATTCATCTGATCTACATTGCGCTTCCAATGATGGCTCAGCCGCGAATTGTCGATCTTCTCGATAGGCTCAGGGATACCACAGCATCTATTTACTTTGTTCCCGATATTTTTGTGTTTGACCTCATTCAAGCCCGGTTCGGGAATATAAACGGGATTCCGGTGGTCGCAGTATGTGAGTCTCCTTTTCACGGTATAAACCGTGTCACGAAACGCATCGTGGATATTGTTTTATCGTCTCTCATTCTGATTTTAATTTCTCCTTTGATGCTGGCGATCGCCATTGGCGTCAAATTGAGTTCGCCCGGTCCAGTGATTTTTAAGCAGCGCCGTTACGGTCTCGATGGAGAGGAGATCAAGGTCTACAAATTTCGGACGATGACGGTTTGTGAAGACGGAAACAATATTCGACAAGCGAGCAAGGACGATAACCGGATCACCCGTTTCGGCCGATTTTTACGCAGGACTTCACTCGACGAATTGCCGCAATTCATTAACGTATTGCAAGGGCGCATGAGTATTGTCGGGCCACGCCCGCACGCGGTTGCTCATAATGAACTGTATCGCACGCAGATCAAGGGTTACATGATCCGACACAAGGTAAAGCCTGGCATAACCGGTTGGGCGCAGGTCAACGGCTTTCGTGGAGAAACCGATACCTTACAGAAGATGAAATCGCGCATCGAATTAGATCTCGATTATTTGCGGAATTGGTCACTATCTCTAGATCTCTGGATCATTTTGAGAACCGCAGGTGTTTTCCTAAAGCAAGACACCGCTTATTGAGAAGTGCAAAGGCTATTCCATTTATCGATATAACTCATTACCGTGATTTGAACTTTATTTAACAAGACATGCGCACACCTCTCGGTATCTGCTCACAGTTCTTTTTCGGCGCTGTCGCTTTGCTGATGCTGTCGACTTCGCGGGCCGACTATTTACTCGGTCCTAACGACCTTATCCGTATTACGGTTTATGGCAACGAGGACCTTGCCACCGAAACCCGCATCTCAGACAGCGGAAAAATCTCGTTTCCGCTGCTCGGGGAAATCGAAGTTGGCGGCTTATCTGTTGGCGAAGCCGAAAATTTGATCGAGCGTCTCCTTTCTGACCAAGGATATGTACGCGACCCTCAGGTGAATATCGCGGTGCAGGAATACCGTAGCCACGAAGTAGCCGTATTGGGTTTCGTGAACAATCCCGGCCGTTACGCCCTGGATACCGCAACCACAGTGACTCAGTTGATCGCTTTGGCGGGAGGGGTAAATCCGCAGGGTGACGACCGCACGATCGTGACGCGGGTCCGGAACGGAAAAACCTACCGCGAAGAGCTGAACCTCAAAGAACTGCTCGAGGAGGGGAAAGCCACTGAGGACATTGTGGCCGAAGCAGGTGATGTCATATTCGTGCCGCGTGCTCCAGTGTTTTACATCCACGGGGAAGTGCAGCGCCCCGGGGCATATCGGCTGGAACGGAACATGACCGTCGCTCAAGCGATTTCCTTGGGAGGGGGTGTAACGCCTCGCGGCAGTCTGCGCAGCATCACGATCAAACGGCGGTCACCAGAGGACCGTTTGACCACGATAGACGCGGAGTTGGACGAACTGGTCCAGAAAGACGATGTGATCTATGTCGGCGAGCGATGGTTTTGACAGTTCTTCCTTCAAACGCCGGCACGGTTTTCTTTTCGAGGAAGCATTTTCAGGGAGACGAGTGAGTCGCTATGAATTTACAGCAGTTCCTGCAAATCCTTAGGGCACGGTTGCGGGTGCTCGTCGTCACGCCCTTGGCTGCCGCCCTCATGGCGCTTGCCGTCAGCTTGATGCTGCCAAAAGCCTATACGGCCACGACCGCTCTGGTCGTCGATTACAAGGGCGTGGACCCAATCACGGGCATCGCTGTTCCGGCACAGCTGATGCCGGGATATATGGCAACCCAGGTCAACATCATCGGCAGCCATAACGTGGCGCTGAAGGTGGTGGACAAGCTCAAATTGGCCGACCTGCCAGACATGAAGGAGCGCTTCGAACAGGAAACCGACGGAGCGGGCGACATACGCGACTGGCTAGCCGGTCGGCTGCTTAAAAAACTCGATGTCCTGCCCTCGCGTGAAAGCAGCGTCATAAACGTCAGTTTCTCGGATAGCGATCCGAACTTCGCCGCTACGGTGTCCAACGCGTTCGCGGAGAGTTACATCGCAACCAATCTGGAACTCAGAACCGAACCGGCGCGCCAGAACGCCGCCTGGTTCGAACAACAAATCAGAGGCTTACGCGAAAAGCTGGAGAATGCCCAGGCCAATCTGTCCCGTTATCAGCAAGAAAAAGGCATCGTCTCGGTTGAGCAACATTTGGATGTGGAAAACAGCCGATTGGAAGATCTCTCCAAACAGTTGGTGGTCGCCCAGGCGAATACTTACGACCTGATGTCCCGCCGCAGCCAATTGGAAACGGCCGGCCGATCCTTCTTGCCGGAAACGCTCCCTGAAGTGCTGAGCAACTCGGTAGTCCAAGATCTAAAGACAAAACTGACATTGACCGAAGCCAAGCTCGCCGAGATCGGGCAGAAGTACGACACCAACCATCCGCTTTACCAACAAGCCCTAGCGGAAGCAGGCAGCCTCAAACGCAAGCTGGCGGCTGAAGTAAAAACGATCATCCAAAGCCTGAACACCGCGGTTGAGATCGCCCGCAGCCGCGAAAACGAACTCAAAACGGCAGTCGCCGAACAAAAAGCGAAAATACTCGAGCTCAACAAACAGCGGGATGAGCTGTCGGTGTTGACCGGGGAGGTCGAGCATGCGCGGCAGGCTTATACAGCCGCTTTGGCGCGCTTTAACCAAACCCGGCTCGAAAGCGAAGCCAGCCACACCAATGTCGCGATTTTGAATCCTGCGAAACCTCCGCTGCGTCCGTCGAAGCCCAGAGTTGTGCTGAATGTTGCTGTAGCCGGTTTCCTAGGCATCGTACTAGCGGTCAGTTTGGTTTTGGCACTCGAGTGGTTCGATCGGCGCGTGCGTTCGCCAGAAGACTTGAGCGTCGCACTCGGACTCCCTTTCATGGGTATATTGACTGATGCGGAGTTGCGCCGTTCGCGTTGGTGGCCGGTCTTCGCCAGGTCATCGACTTGAACCGGCCATGACACTATTCACATCCCGATGGTCGACATCGTGCGCTACTTTTCCGCCATTTCCCACGAATGCCCCGGAGCGGGACATCCACCTTCCACTTTCCTGCGAGATGTTTCATGACACAAGCTCAACCGATCAGGATCAAACCTGAATTTGTCAACACCGATCGCCGCATCGGACACATTCTCCGGGAATCGGGGAGACTTTCGGCGCTCGACGCCGAACGCGTGCTGCACCTTCAGAGGGAAACCGGTCTGCGCTTCGGCGAGGCGGCTCTACAGCTCGGACTGATTTCCGAGGAAGACATTCGCCGGGCGATCTCGGAACAATTCGATTACCGCTATCTGAAGCCGGGACAGGGAAATTTCAGCGCCAAGCTGATTGCCGCTTATCAGCCGTTCAGCGCTCAAATGGAGGTCTTCCGCGCCATACGTAGCCAGTTGATGCTGCGCTGGCACAGCGAAGGAAACAAGATTCTGGCGGTGACCAGCCCCGGTCGCGGCGAAGGACGCAGCTATGCGGCATCGAATCTGGCCGTCGTATTTTCCCAATTGGGTCAGCGAACACTGTTGATAGACGCGGATTTACGCCGTCCATGCCAGCACGAAATCTTCGCACTCGGCCGCACGGGTCTGGGCTTGTCCGATCTTTTGGTAGGCCGCGGCGGCGCCGAGTGTATTCGTCGGATCGAGGAATTCGCCGATCTCTCGGTGCTTCCGGCCGGTACGCTTCCGCCCAACCCATCGGAATTGCTAAGCCGAGGCACATTTGATGTCTTGTTGAGGGATCTCGTATCGGCCTACGACATCATACTGCTCGATACCCCCGCCGGTGTCGCTTCCAGCGATGCACAAACCGTCGCCGCCCGTGCCGGTGCCTGTTTGCTGATCGCGAGAAAGCACGTAACCCGTTTTTCCGATGCTGATTTTTTCCGGCAAATGCTGACCGCCGTCGGCTGCCGAATCGTGGGCGCGGTTCTCAATGAATTTTGAAGATCGATCGCGCCGAACGCCGGATTGGAGGGGTGTCGAACATGGCGTTTAGATGCGCGTTTCTAGTCGCGCAACTGGTGTTGATCCTCAACCTGGAACGATTGCTAGGTCTAGCCAACGCCAATCCTATCGAGAAATTGTTTCTCATCATTGCAGGACTGGTTTTCGCGCTCACCCGCAAGCGCATTCCGGCCAACCTCGTGCTGATGGGCTTCATCATCCTGGTCAGCTTCGTTTGCGGTCTTCTCAGCGAGTTTGACGCCTTTTCCTGGGACCGATATTCGCGAAGCCTAGTGAGCCTCAGCGCGTTTCTGCTTTTTTTCACGGCTTTACCGGAACAGCGGGACCGGGAACTCATCCTGCTGATCGCCGCCTTCACTCCGCCGGTCTCGGTGTTGCTTGGAACGATTTACGAAGCGGTTGGCATCAATCGTCTCTGGATGACGGACTATCTTGGCACCCGCCGACTTGCCGGCAACATGGGACCGGCATTTCTCGGGGGAGCCGGCGTTACCGGTGCCGTCGCGGCCAGTTACCTCGCGCTTCAGCAGCGTTCGCGTTATCTCCTGCTCGCCCTCGTCAATGCAGGTATCACTATGCTCACGGCTTCCCGCATGCCGTCGGCGCTGGCGCTCGGCGTGACCGGCACGATGCTGTTCATTGAAAGCCGATCCGCGGTATTCAGGATCCTGATGGTCCTTTACGGCTGCGTCGCGATAGCTGCGCTTTTCTACGTCATGGGAGACCAACTGATGACCCGCCTGTCGTCCGAGGCGATGAGCGGTCGCGACATCATTTGGAACGAGCTGAAAACCTACATACAGCGGTTTCCCTATTTCGGCGTAGGCTTGGGACACCAGATGGATATCCTGTCCGCGAGAGCATCCGAGACGACACACACCGTCGCTGCGCACAACGAATACCTTCGCTTTACCTTGGAGCTCGGCTATGTCGGCTCGGCGCTCATGGGCTGCGCCTTCATCGCCATGTTAGTGAACCTGTTATGCCACCCCATGATGACGAAAAGGTGGGCGTTTCTGCTGGCCGTCCTGGCTTTCTTTGCTTATTCGTCGACCGACAACACGTTCAGTGTTCCTCAAATCTTCATGGTACTCGTGGTTGCCTTCGTCGGTTCCTGCGACCGCCGAGAGCCGGTTTCGCCATCCCGCGAATCGTGCAGTCCTCTGCCGTTTCGAACAGTCGAACCCGCCCTCGAACCCCGGCACAGGATCTGACCCAAAACATCGCCAAGGTTTCACCTCAAAAAGCAAGCATTCTGGAGAAGCATCAAAGATGAATCTCGGCAAACTCAGATGGGTCCGATTGTGCTTAGTCGAATTGAAGCGCCTTTGGCTGGTGAAGGTCTTTCGCATGGATATTCATCCATCCAGCCAATTTTCGCTGTCGACCAAATTCGATCTGACCAATCCCAAAGGCATCCACGTGGGCGAGGAGTCTTACATCGCTTTTGGCGTCGCCATCCTAGCGCACGACCTAACCCGCGGCTTTCACACCCACACCCGCATCGGACGTCGATGTTTCATCGGCGCCAGAAGCATCATCCTGCCCGGCGTCACGATTGGGGATGAGAGCATCGTCGGAGCCGGCTCCGTGGTTACACGCGACGTGCCGCCGCGATCCGTGGTCGCCGGCAATCCGGCCCGCGTCATCAAGTCGGGCATTGTGGTTGCGGGCCCCTATGGGCGACTGGAAGGGGCCGACGAACGACAAGAGCGCCTCATGGCGGAATACGGTTTCGATTGACAACCACGAACTGCCCCGCCTGCGGGAGCGTGAAGCAACGAGATTTACAGGGGGATACGCATGCCGAATTGTCTGATGATTGTCGAAAACCTTCCGGTGCCCTTAGATCGGAGAGCGTGGCAAGAAGCGTGCGCACTGCGCGACGCCGGCTGGGACGTCACCGTCATCTGTCCCGCCACCGAAAGACATCCCGAACGGGAGATCGTGTTCGACGGGATCCGGATCTACCGTCATCCCCTGCCCCTTGAAGCCAGTGGCGCACTCGGTTTCCTGTTGGAATACGGCGCCGCGCTGTTCCACGAAACGCGCTTGGCCTTCAAGGCGTTTCGGCGCCACGGCTTCGATATCATCCACATCGCCAATCCGCCCGATCTTTTGTTCCTGGTCGCCCTGCCGTACAAAGCGCTCGGCCGACCGCTGATCTTCGATCATCACGATATCTGTCCCGAGCTCTACGAATCCAAATTCAAGAAGCGCGGCCCCATGCATGCCCTGCTGAGGCTGTTCGAAAAACTCACGTTCCTGTTCGCGGACGTGGTCATCTCGGCCAACGAGACGTTTAGGGAACTGGCGATAACACGAGGCGGCATGCATCCGGACGATGTTTTCACCGTGTACGGCTTTCCCGACCTAACCAAGTTCAAGCGGATTCCGACAGCCCGAGCGGACGACGCGATCAACGTCGGCTACGTAGGGGTCATGGGTGCTCAGGACGGAGTGGACAATCTGATTCGCGCCGTCGCGATGCTGCGCAGCCAATCCGGATTGCCGCGCTTCACCTGCACATTCGTGGGCGCCGGTCCGGAACTCGCGGCGCTGAAAGCCCTAGCTGAATCCTTGGGCGTGGCCGATATCTGCCAATTCACGGGTTTCCTGTCTGGGGAAACGCTCTTGGCTGCGCTGTCCAGCTTCGATATCGGCGTCATTCCCGATCCTTTCGACACATACAACGACAAGATCAGCATGTGTAAGGTGTTCGAATACGCGACCTTGGGGCTGCCCATCGTTGCCTTCGAACTGGGGGAGACCAAACGTCTTCTCGGCGATGCCGCCCGCTACGCACCCGACCACACGCCCGTGGGGCTGGCATCCGCAATAAGCGACCTGCTCAAAGACGAATCCCTGCGCCGAATCTACGCCGAGCGCGCCCGGGAGCGCGCCCGGCTGCATTTTCACTGGCAGGATCAAGTTACTGCGCTTCTGGCCGCTTATGATCGCGCACTGCTGCGCAGTACCAGGGGAACACACCGTTCCGGCCAACCGGCCGCCATCCGGGAAGAGCGCTCATGAATGCACTTCCCGCGACCGATCACGGGCGTTACGCCGAGGTAGACGCCCTGCTCTTCACCACCAGCGACAGCGCGGGCGGACGCCAAGACGAATTGGAGCGCATGGTCCGTAGCGTGGAGCGCGCCATAACGAAGTCCGGACTTCGGGTCGTTCAATATCTGTTGCTGCAGCGACACACACCGGGCCAGCCGCTGCCTGCCCTGCCGGACTATATCCGGGTAACGACCATTCCCGACCGGGTTTCGCTCTCTAAAGCGCGGAATCTCCTCTTCGACTTGGCGCACAAAGACCGCCTGTTCGAGCGCTCGTTGATGGTTGCTTTTCCCGATGACGACGCCTGGTATCCGGAGGGCACGCTGGAAACCATGCTCGCTTTGTTCGCGCAAGACGCCTCGCTCGATCTCGCGATATGCAAGTATTCATCCTCGCCTTCGGTGCTTCCCTCCCTGCCTTTGGAGCTACGCACCCCACGACCGGCGAGTACCCGGGCGTTCGTTGCCAATGCCTCATCCAACACGCTGTTTATGCGGGCTTCTCGGGTCGCTCAAACGGGGTATTTCGACGAGTCTTTGGGTGTCGGAGCTCCCATCAACGGCGGAGAAGACCTCGATTACGCCTTACGCGCCTATGTCTCCGCTGGGGAGAGAGCTGTTTGGTTCGATGCCCCTCTGGTCGGGCACCGTGACCCCCATCGTTGGCTGATCGGACATTACTATGCCGGCAGCCTATACGCGCTGGCGCGTAGCGCAGCTTTGAGCCGTGGGGTCGCCCTGCAAGCGATGCGCAAAGTGTTGGTGGGCATCTATCTGCTACTGCGGCGTGAACTGGCCTGGCCGGCCTTTTCACGGGCTCTGCGACTGGCCCAGTCGGCCCGCTACAGCCAACCGGCGCGCTCGTGAGGAAGGCTATGAGAAAACGGTTCGAAGCGCCAGTGACAGACCTCGTGACGAGCGGCGACCGGTTGCGCGATGTGCGCCGTCCGACGCAGGCTTCGCCCCGGACCGGGCGAAGCGCCGCACGACAACGGCGATGGTGGATGGCGGCTGCAGCGGCCTCGGTATTGGCCGCCGCCGTCGTCTGGGTCGGCTTTTTAAGGTTCAAGCCCAGGGTAGCTTTGCCCGGTCTCACGCCTATCCCGGTCGAAGCGCACCCGATCGCCGAGTTTTCAAGGTTCGGGATTGCGGAAAACGCAGCGTCGCCACTGGTCTTTCGGGGCGGCCTGGTGTTCGAATCCGACGCCCCGCACTTCGGCGGAATATCCGGCTTGCGGATGACGGATCGAGGTCACGGGTTTACTGCGGTCACTGATGCGGGCTATTGGGTACAAGGCCGCCTCTTGTACGACCAGGGCCGTCCGAAAGGCATCGCCGACGTGGTCATGGCGTCGGTTCTGGGGCCCGAAGGGAAACCGCTCCGAGAAAACGGTAAAGGCGACATCGAGTCTCTCGAGCTGACCGACGAGGCCGCTTACCTGGGTTTCGAAGGGCATCGCAACGGGGTGGCCGTTTTCCGGCCGATATCCAACTTGCTCCGGCGCCCCGGCCTGCTCTTGCCAGTGCCCCAGGACATCGTGAAGCTACCCAAAGGCCGAGGTTTGGAAGCCTTGGCTGCGTTTCCCACTGGACACGATTTCGCCGGCGCACTTCTCGCTATCGCCGAACGGGACAAAACTGGGCGTGACCTGGCTCCGGCCTGGATTCTGCAGGACGGGCCGGCACTGGAACTCAAAGTTCGCCTGACCGACAGTTACGACATCAGCGACGCCGCTTTTCTTCCGGAAGGCGACTTGCTCCTGCTCGAACGCCGGTTGTCGCTGCTCGGCGGCTTCAAAATGCGTCTCCGCCGCATCCCGGCAGCCAACATACATCCCGGGGCCGTTCTAGACGGCGCCGTGATTCTGGAAGCCAATCGGCTCTTTCACCAGATCGACAACATGGAAGGCATCGCCGCCCATCGCGACGAAAACGGGATCACCGTCATCACGGCGATATCCGACGACAATTTCCTGCCGGTCCAACGCAAGCTGCTGCTGCAATGGGAATTGAAATGAGTGCGCCGAAGCCCGAACGACTCCGTCCAGTCGCGGTTCTTCTGTGCGAGGATTTGCCGGTTCCCGGGCTGAACGGGTATTCCACTTACAACCACGCTTTTGTGAGATACCTGGAGGCGCGGAACTTCAACGCACACCTGGTGATCAGCGGACCGCGGCTCCCGGCACCGATTTTCCGCCCCCGGCGACGATTGGGCTGCACGAAAGTCCAGATTCATGTGCCCGGCACGATACGCCTGGGAGACTGGCACCTGGCCGCACATCCCAGAACGCTGGTTCGATCGGTGTACCGCTGGCTACTCGACACCGTCGGCGGCACATGGGCGCGACGCTTGGCGAGCTGGCGCGGCGCTTCGCAGAGCAAAACCGTCTATATCGGGCGCTACCTGAATGAGGCAGATCTGCGCCGATTGACACCGATCTTCTCCCGACTCGATCCCGATTATGTCTTCGTCGACACCATTTTCCGGGCGCGGATCCTGAGCTGCTTACCGAACCGCGCCCGCACGCTGCTGATCGCCCACGATGTGTTCCATAAGCGCTGCCGGTCTCTAGCGGAGCGAGGGATGACCGCCGTTCCCCCGGTAAGCCCGGAACAGGAGCAGACCATTCTCGGAGCCTTCGACCTGCTGCTCGCGATCAGCGACGAGGATGCCAGCGATCTCAGAGAACTGATGCCGATAGCGAAGATCGTCGCTCTCCCGGCGCCCGTCGACGCCAAGCCGCTAAAACCTGCACCCGGCGCCGAGTCCCGCATTCTGTATCTAGGCAGCCAAGCACCGCACAACGTGGACGGACTCCGCTGGTTCTTGGAGCATGTTTGGCCGCGAGTGCGCGAGGTGCGGAAGGATCTCATCCTGGACGTGGCGGGCGAGGTGTGTCTCGCTTTCACGCCCGGCATTCCGGGCGTGGTTCTGCATGGTCGTGTTCAAGACCTCTCGGAACTAGCCGCCAACGCGCTGTTCGCCATCAATCCCGTGCGTGCCGGGAGTGGCCTGAAGATCAAAATGCTGGATTACTTCGCGTTCGGCCTGCCCTGTATCACGACCAGCGTTGGAGCCGCAGGGTTTCCCCCAGACGACGATAGCCCTATCGAAGTTTGCGACGACCCGGTCGATTTCGCAGCAACGGTTCTGCAATGGGGCGGCGATTCACAATTGCGTGAACGTCTTCGCGAAAATGCCCGCCGCTACGTGGCGCGCTTTTCCAGCGACGCGTTTTTCGTGCGTTTGGATGCCGCCTTGGCGCGCTAGGTGGAACCCATGAGCAGCACTACGACATCGCTGGGCAATCAGGTTCTATCGGGTTTGATCTGGTCGGCCGTCCGCAATTGGGGCGGACGCTTGGCGACCATCGCCGTATTCTTCCTGCTTGCTCGCATTCTGTCGCCGGATGACTTCGGTGTATTCGCCGCCGCCATCGCGGTGCTGGCTTTTATCGAGATCATTGCCGAACAGGGGCTCGCCGACGCGGTCGTGCAACGTCCAGCCATAGGGCCGCGAGAGTTAAATACGGTCTTCGTCGCCAACTTTCTCGTAGCCGCCCTTTTGGTTACAACAACCTGGCTAGCAGCTCCGATCATCGCCTCGGTAATGGGCACCGAGCGCCTGACCGAAATCTTGCGAGTCTCTTGCCTGGGAATACTCCTGAGTTCTCTCGGGTTCTGCCAGCAAGCGCTGCTTCGGCGAAATTTCCAGTATCGCTGGCTGGCAGTCAGAATCTTAGTCTCGACCGTCGTTGGCGGCGTGGTAGGCATTGGGCTGGCGCTTGCCGGTTTCGGCGTCTGGAGTCTAGTCGGTCAATTTCTGACCAGCTCATCGGTCAGCCTGATCCTACTCTGGCTCAAGCCCGTCTGGAAGCCCGGACTGAAATTCAGTTTCGTCGGGTTCGGCCAACTCCTCCGCTATGGAAGCAATATCCTCGGCATGCGCCTGCTGGATTTCGCCAATACCCGTGCCATCGAACTGGCCATCGGCGCGTGGCTCGGCACCACCACGCTCGGCTTCTATGCCGTCGGTTCCCGCATCTATACCATCATGATGCAGCTCCTCAGCTCGGTGGTCATGGACGTGGCCCATTCGGGCTTCTCGCGGATCGCTGGGGAGCGAGAACGGCTGGCCCAGGCGTATTACCGCGCGATGACCGCGACCGCTGCTTTCGCGATGCCATGTTTCGTCCTCGTTTCCGCGGTCGCCCCGGAACTTTGCGTGACCGCATTCGGCGCCAAATGGGCCGACAGCGCAGACATTCTGAAACCGCTCGCCCTTCTAGGGGCTGTTCAGACGCTCCAGTACTACAACGCATCGGGACTGAACGCCATCGGCCGGTCTGGTACCGCTCTGACGATCGCGATCGTCAAGGCGGCGGGTGCCGTCGCCGCCCTGGTGGCAACCAAAGGGCAAGCCTTGGAGATCACCGTAAAGGCCTACGTGCTGGCGCAACTCGTTGCGACGCCCGTGAGTTTCTTTCTGGGCAGAAGGTACCTCGGCGTCTCCGTCCGCAGAATCCTGCGGTGTGTCCTTCCATTTGCCTTTTCAGCGGCGATGATGTTTTTCGCCCTCCAGGCGTTCAGCCTCGCACTTTCAGATCTCGGCCTGAATCAGGTGGCGGATCTCGCCGTGAAGCTTACCGTCGGAGTCACGGTTTATGCCGTAGGAATTGCTCTTCTTGGCCGCCGCTATCTAATCGAGTCCATACAAACCGTCAAATCAATGAGGCGTGGATGATGGAACTAAGTTCCGATAAGCCCCAAAAGCCCATTAGGATCAAGAACGTTCAAGCAAAAGGGGTTCGCGCTCTCCTGAGAGAGTTCTTGCGGGTGCCAATGCTGTATAAGGAATGGCAGCGCGAAAAGGAGCAATTGGCCAATCCGCCCCACCCGCATCCGAACGAATCCTGTAACTCGATTCTGATCGCTCCCTGCGATCCGGATACGGTTGCCGGCTCTAAAGGTGACGAGGCGATGATTACGGCGTTCGTCGAGCGCATCCGTGAATTCAATCCCACCTGCCGATTCGGGCTGCTGACCTACCGTGACAAAGTTCCCGAGACGCTGGCAAATCTTGGCGTGCACCTGGAACCGGTCTGGGCCAATCCCAAGTGGTCCCTGCGCCGGCTAATCCAGACCATGTCTCACTATGAAGGACTGGTGATCGTCGGCGGCGACGTGATGGACGGATACTACTCTCCGCTGACTGCTCTGCGCCTTTGGGTGGTCGGCGACATGGCTGCGCGGCTCGGAAAACGAAGCGCGACTTTAGGATTCTCGTTCAACGACAGACCGTCCTCTCGGTTGCGCCGCTGCCTGCGCTCGCTCGATCAGCGTTTCGTCGTGTCCGTCCGGGACGAAGTTTCTCTCGAACGCTTTGGACGCATATCGCAAGCGAATTCGAGGCTGGTCGCCGATGCCGCCTTCCTGCTACGCCCCTGGCTCAGCGAACGAGTGGAAGCCGTTCGTCTATGGGCCGAGTCACAACGGGCGAAAGGCCATACCGTGGTGGGTTTCAATCTCCACCCGATGCTGATCAAGGAAGGCGATGAATCCCAGCGTTCGGCGATGGTCCGTGCCGCGGTCGGGGGATTGCGTGAAGTTGCGGCGCGGAATGATGTGACCTTTCTGCTCATTTCGCACGATTTTCGCGGTGGCCCGCTAGGCGATGAAGCCATGCTTGGCCCGATTTTCGAACAACTTCAGGACGAATTGGGCGAACGGATCCGCTACTGGAAGAATCATTTCTCCGCAAAAGAACTGAAAGCCATCGCCTCTCTGACGGACGCTGTTTTCACCGGACGGATGCATTTGGCGGTCGCGGCGCTCGGCCAGGGTGTGCCCGTCGCCGCCGTCACGTATCAAGGCAAATTCGAAGGACTTTTCCGACATTTCGAACTTCCCGGACATCTGGCGGTGGCCCCCGAGTCGATTCTCGATTCCTCTCGCCTGGCATCGCTGCTCGGCGAACTGGTTTCCTCACGCGAGGTCCTCGCTACCCGTGTCTCGGATTCTTGGCCTAGGGTCGAACAACTCGCCTTGCTCAACATCGAGCCCTTCCTGGCGAAGGAAGTAAGTCCTAACGCCTCATCCGATGTCGCGTTTTTCCATCCATGACGACAAGAGGACAACGATGAGAACGCTGCGATCATGGAGCTGGCGTGCCTTTTTGCTGACAGGAGCATTCGTCGAAGCAATCGCCGCGGGCAAAACTCAACCAGCGTCAAAAGCCCCAGACCTGCCCAGTGACGACACGGTCAAAGCCGCCTTTAAGGCCTTGAAGGCGGGTGACGACGACTATGCACCGGCCCGTGCCGCCCGCGAGGACTGGGATGCGGCCCGCCGGCGCGTGGCTCGCGACCCGCGCTGGAACGCTTGGTTGAAGGAGCAAACCGGTCGGATTGCGAAGTGGATGAGCACACCCCGCGACCACCCGGAATGGGCGGCAGGCTGGCTGCACAATTACGTGAATACAAAGACGGGTGCCTTTCTTCACTGGACTCCCGACCAGCCGATCCCGCCTGACGAACCGGGCTCTGAAAAGCTACGCGCGGCCTGGATCGCCCATAACCGGATCTACAACATCGATCGCGTGCTCGACGCCGCCCGGCTGTTCCGCCTGACCGGCGATAACCGCTACTTCGATTGGGCTGCTTCGCAGCTCGATTTCTACGCCGATGCCTACCACGGCTTCCCTTTGCAAACTTGGAACGGCCGCGCCCAATTGATGAATCAGAGCCTGGACGAAGCCACCCGAGCCCTGGTGTTGATCGAAACCGTCCGGCTGCTGAAACCCCATGTTCCGGCGGCTCGCGTCAACCATTGGCGCGACGGATTGTTCCTGCCCCTCGCCGCCAACCTGATGGCCTCCTCGCGCGAGGTTCACAACATCGCCGTCTGGCATGCCGCGGCCGTAACCTTGATCGGACTCGAGTTCGACCAAACCGAGCTGATCGCTTTCGGCAAGCACTCACCTTTCGGTCTTCGCTCGCTCCTCGAGACCGGCGTGTCACCCGATTGGTTCTGGTACGAGCACTCCCTGTCTTATCAGGATTACGTGGTCCAAGCCATGGTAGAACTGCTGGTCGGCGCCTCGTTGCGCGGCCGCCTGGCCGACTTCGCCCGAGAACTCTGGATCACGCAAAATCTGATGATCGCCCCCATGACGGTGCGCTTTGCCGACGAAGACGCCCCCACCCTCAACGATTCGCCGCCCAACCGCAAGGCGCCGAATCGCCGGCTGTGGGCGGCCTCCCGCCGGGTGTTGCCGACCTGGATCGGGCTCAAAGAGGCCGAGAACCAACTGAGCTGGGATAACCTGCTCGATCCGCCCAAGGCCGTCGACTCGGTGCCTCCTTTACCCGAGGCGGTATCGGGCCCTGTACCGGGCCTCGACGCGGTTCAAGTCGTGAAGAATGGCTGGCACGCCCTGCTGCGCTATGGCCAGAAAGCCCGCTTTCATGCCCAGCAGGAAGCTCTCACCTATGAACTCCAATACGGCGATACCTGGATTCTCAGAGACGCCGGCACGGTCGGCTACGGCTCGCCGCTGCACAAAGACTATTTCAGCCGGGCGCCGGCGCACAACGTGCCGCTGGTCAACGGCGATGGGCAAACCCCATGGCCATCCGAGGGACAGCTCGACGAGATCGCTCCGGACGGCTCGTCCGCGACGGTGTCCCATCCGAGCTATCGTCCCGGGGTGACGGCAACGCGGCGTCTCGCTGTCGAAGGCGGCGAGTTTATCGATGAGGTCGGGGTGACCACTGGATCGGACACGCCGCAGGCGATCGGCGTGGTCCTGAACACGCCCTGTGCGGTGACCGCCGACAGCCCTTCTAAAGCCGAAGGGGCATCATTGCCTAAAGCGACAGCTTTTCGCCATTGGAAGGACTGGACCGCCTATGTGGCGTCCGGCACTTGGAGTAGCACGCTCGACTGCGGTGGCCGCCGGTTTGCCCTAACGGTCTTCGGCGCTGAGCTGCAGCGCGCGTTTGTAGGCACGGTGCCCGATTCCGTACGGCCCTACACCCGGCGGGGCATCTACCTTGAGGGCATGGCAACGGGAACCAAATTCAAGCTGGTGTTTCACCCGCTCGGATCGTCACAGGCATCCGCACGGAAAACAGGCCGCGCAAGATAAGGACCAACCGATGCGTATCACGATGATCTGCAACGAGTTGCCCTTCCCTCCCAGCCATGGCGGTTTGGTGGATGTGTGGCGTCGGCTCTGCGCCTTGAAATCGGCCGGTGTCCGCATCCAGCTCGTCTGCTGGGGCGGCGGAGCCGCTGGCGCGCCGCAACCGGACCACCTGGACAAAGTGCGGGAGGTCGTGGAGGGTTTGTATGTCTTTCCGTTTGAACAAACCTGGTCTTCGCGCATCAAGCGAGCCGGACGACTGTGGCGGCTGCCTTGGCGAGTCGCTTCCCGCAACTTGAGAGCCGCCGAGTTTCATTCCCTATTGGAAGCGCAGCGGACATTCGGCAGCCAGGCAGTCTGGCTGGATGCCCTCTACGGCGGCGAGGTGGCCCGCCGTCTGGCCCACGAGCTGAAGCTGCCGCTGTTCTACCGCTCTCACAACATCGAACATCGGTACACACTGGACCAAGCCAGACTCGCCCGAACGACACGAGAGAAGTTCCAGTGGACACTCAGCGTATTCAACCTGCGCCGTTATGAACACGGAATTCTCAGGGAGAGTTCCGCGTTCTTCGATATCTCCGTCGATGACCTCAGATACTGGGAGAAGCACGGGTTTACATCCGGACATTGGCTACCGCCGTTGGTGGATGAATCTTTTGCGAAACGCCTCAGTGCACCGCGAAAAGATCCGCCCCAATTCGACGTCGGCTATCTCGGAAACCTGTTTATGCCCAATAACGTCCAGGGCTTGGTTTGGTTTCTGGAGAAGGTGGCACCCCTGCTACTCGATGCGTGCCCGGGCCTACGCCTGTTCATCGCAGGTAGCCAGCCTTCCGACCGAATCAGAGCCGCACTGGCCGCGCGGCCTGAAGTCACACTGATCGAAAATCCGCGGGACGCCGTTACGGTATTGCGGGATGCACAGGTGCTGATCAACCCTGTCTTTGCAGGCAGCGGGGTCAACATCAAATCGGTGGAAATGCTGTTTTCCCCTGCCGAATTGGTTTGTACGCCCCAAGGCTTGGCAGGCCTTCCCGATGAAGTTAGGCGTTGCTTCCGAATCAGCCAGGACGAATGCGGATTCGCGTCCGCAATCCTCGACGGCCTGAATTCTGCGGCCACAGGCCATACTGCGGAATCCGAAAACCGCGCGGTAGCGCGGTCTTATTTTCGTGCAAAGCGGATCCACGACATCTTGCCGCTCCTCTTTCGCTGAAGTCTGCAGCTGTGAATAGCCGTAACGCAATTTGCAAATCTTTCCGAAATGGTAGCGAGAGCAACGCTTCCCACGCTCACGGCACCTCTAGGAGGACCACCAAAACGCGCTACGTCATGGTTGTCGTGTCGCTGACTGGTCTGCTGAACGCTAACGACGGTGTCTGTAATCCCGTCGGAGATGATTCCACCGGGTTCGTCCTGGTCGATCACCCCGGCAATCCGCCCGACCCAAAGACGGGCTGCGGAAAAGTGGACTATCCGTTCGAAATTTCCAGATACGAGGTCACTAACGAGCAATATGCCGAATTTCTGAATGCTGTCGCACGCTACGGCGATTCAAAAGGACTTTACTCCGAATTGATGGAGCAACACTTTTTCGGTGGGATACGGGCGGAGGTGCGCGACGGCCAGATCCACTATAGCGTGAAGCCGGGGTATGCGCGCTTGCCTGTCACTTTCGTATCTTGGTTCGATGCCATTCGATACGCAAATTGGCTGCACTTCGGAAGGCCGAACTCGGGGCACTCCGTTTTGGGCACCACGGAGGGTAATGCCACTGTCGGGGCCTACGACACCTCGGAACTCGAGCGTCTGGGCAACAGCGCGAATATTAGGCGAAACGTGAACGCGCTCTATTGGATACCCAACTGCAACGAGTGGATCAAGGCTGGATTCTACGATTACGCTCGCCAAGACTATTGGGAGTTCGCAACCGGCTCCGACAAAAAACCTTCGGCATCAGCGCCAACGGATCGGTTCAATAGTGCCAATTTCTATTCTGAACGATGGGCAGCCCCGTTTCCGCATCTCACCGAAGTGGGTTCTTATTCCGGATCGGGCAGTTCTTTCGGAACGTTCGACCAAGCCGGAAACGCCATGGAGTGGGTAGAAGATCGAAACGGCTCGGGGCGCATGGCACTCGGCGGGTCTCTGGTCATGTACGAGTCAGCACTGCGCAGAACCTACCGCGACAGCGAGATGCCAGACCAAAAGCTCGCCACCTTCGGATTCAGAGTTGCCCGTACCCCCCAAGCAATCGATCCAGTCGGGACTGCGACTCCTCGTCCGCTTATGAATCCTGATCCCGTTGGACCTTCCAAAAAGGCCATCTTACCTGCGGCCACGGCGGTTCCGGACGTCCACGATAACGGACACAACGAAACCGACATGGTATTCGTGAAAGTGGGATACCCGGGTAATGACAAAGATCCTCTCTATGGTCACGGGTGCGTGCCCTATTCATTCGAGATCGGTAAGTACGAAATTACCAATCGCCAATATGCGGATTTCTTGAACGCCGTTGCTTCGAAATCCGACCCGTTTCGATTGTTCCATGAAGACATGCAGTCGGGGGTCGTGGGCGGCATCGTCAGACGGAAGAATGGCGACGAGTTCGTCTATTCCGCGAAACCTGGCTGGGAAGAACGCCCGGTGACTTATTTGTCATGGTACATGCTGGCCCGAATGGCTAATTGGTATCACTACGGGAATCCTAGAACCGGACGGTCTGAGCTCGGAACGACGGAAGGAAACGACTCGCACGGCGCTTACGACACCCGCTCGTTCCCGACCACACCTGGAGCCATCGTCGAGTTTTCAAAGCTCCCGGACAGAAGAAATCCGGGGGCAAGGTATTGGATCCCGAGCAACGACGAATGGTACAAGGCAGCCTATTTTGACCCTTTAAAGCCCGGCGTCAGGAAGTATTGGGATTACCCGTTGATGACCGACAACGCACCGAACAATTCTGCGCCGCCGGGTGATCGCAACACTGCCAATTACCAAACGACCCAACTCGGCATTGGGGAGCCGTGGTACGTCGCGAGAGTCAACGACTATCCGTATGCAGCGAGTTTCTTCGGGGTGCAGGGTATGGCGGGGAACGTTTGGGAATGGATCGAAGACTGGCGTAGCCAAGGCCGGGGGAAATGTTGGCGCTGTGACGAGTGGACGCGGGGGCTACGAGGAGGCTCCTTCAATTACTCGTATTTAGGCTTGCATGCACTCAACCTGGATCCCGGCGATCCCGCACATGGGTACTTCGTATATGGCGGTCGATTGGCCAGAGCATCGTCCGACGAAATGGAAACGGCGGCGGAAGCAAGCTGTGCGAGGCTGGACAGCATTTTCCGGAATCTAACGCCGCGCGCGGCAGCCGTCTATGGCATGGTTGTCGGAGTAGGTGCCTCGCTGTTGACCGGGCTAACGGTGTTCGGGATTCGACGATACGGCAAGTCCCAACGCATTGGCTGACACAAAAGCTTTGCGCAAGCATTTGAAAGTGTTCAAGCCGCAAGCATTGGCGGGTCATGTATAAGCCCAAAGCCGAAACGATTATTTCCCTGACGTTTTTGGTCTGGACGGAAGCCTCTTTCGGCGTCGCCGATCCGACTGACACTTTTCAGCCTTACATATCCGAGACACTGACCTACGACGACAATCTCTTCCGCCGCCCACGCGAGACGAATCCGAACGCACCGATAGACGATTCGAAGCGCTGGGACTTGATCAATCGGCTTTCCGCAGGTCTCAAAACCTATATTCCGGTGAGCCGTCAGGAATTCTTTATCGAGGGTAAGGTCGACGACAATCGGTTCGTCAACCACGATAACCTGAACCATGTATCAGCCGTGGCAAAAGGGGCGTGGAAATGGCAATTGGGAACGTCTCTCGGCGGGATACTCGGCTATGACTACAGGCAGTACTTGGGACGTTTTACGAACACGGACTTTTTCGGAAAGGATCTCATTACGGACAATTCAGCTTTGGTCGATATCAATTACAAGTTCAATCCACGCTGGAGATTGAACGGACAATACCGATGGCTGAATAGCGAGCATGGTGCAGCCGAGCGTCAATTTCTCGATTTAAAAAGTAATACCGGTATTATCGGACTGCACTACAAATCTCCCGACGAGAATACGATCGGCATTCAATACACGCACACCGATGCTCGCCTGCCGAATCGGGAGCGGATTTTGTCTGCGCTGATCGATAACCAGTACCAAGAACATGAATTGAGCGCACTCTACAAATGGCAGATAACCGGAAAATCGCTGGTAGAGGGGCGCGTAGGCTATCGCATTCGAAAGCACAAGCAATTTTCACAACGAGATTATGAGGGCGAAGCCTGGCGGTTCAATTACCAATGGACCCCGACGGGGAAAACCACAATTACATTGTCCGGTTGGGGAGACTTGTTGAACAAAACCTCGGACATTACGGCCAGCTATGTCATCACCAGAGGCGTCAGCATCACTCCCACTTGGTCGGTAACGCCCAAAATCGACTTGCAAGCGACATTTAGCTGGGAAGAGTGGCAGTACGCCGGCGACCCGAAGTTGCGCCCCGATGCAAAGACTGACGAAGATACAATCTTAATCGGCCGATTATCGGCTTCCTACAACTTTTCCGATCACGGTGAGTTGAATATCGTCTACGAGAAGGGACACCGTAACTCCACCAGGAAGTTTGGCGACTACGAATACAACGCGGTCTTTGCAAACACTATCCTGAAGTTTTGATCGTCCACGCCAAATGCCGACAAGGAAGCTGGCTCTATCCGACCACTCATTCGTCTGGCGATCGGCCGAGGGTAGCGAGCGATGTCCGCACCCCCGAACCGAGTACCGTCGAGAACTCGCGCAACGACCGTTATTCGTGTGCCAAAGGCTTATCCGTGAACAGGTAGTCGCGGAGCTCTTTGGAAAAGGTGGGGTCTTTCCGGCGAATCCATTCGAGAAGCATGGCGGCATGCTCCTTCTCCTCGTCCCGGTTGTGGGCCAATAGGGCTTTCAATTCGGGATCCTTGCAGGCATCGACCCGCTGGTTGTACCAGTCGACGGCTTCCAGTTCTTCCTTCAGTGATTCAATGGCCCGGTGCATGTCGAGGGTTTCTTTCGACAGATCCGATGTGGATTCCTGGTATGGCATGAAGTACTCCTCTATGGATTGAACCTATATCCAGCAGCTGGATTCCCCCTGAAAAGCGCCAAACCCTTATCCCCAGCCCGTCTCCCAGAGGGAGAAGAAGTTTAGCCGCTCCCCCTCTGGGAGAGGGATTGGGGTGAGGGAATGCGGCGGCTGACAGGGCAATGCGGATATTTCCGAAATCCAACTGCGGTTCTTAGGTCGAAGCGTTGGCAACGTCAAACCGACATCCACTGTTTCCAGTAGACGCCGGATCAGAGTAAGGCAACGAACTGCACTTAGTCCACAGGGAGCTCGGCGGCGTCATCCGCGTAAACGTTTGGAAGCGCGAGCCAAGCCCGAACCACACCCAGACCCGTCTCAGCTCCGCCGACGCAGTTGGCTCGGCGCGATCCCGAACTGCCGTCGGAATGCCGTGGCGAAGTTGGCGGCACTGGTATAACCGGCTCGGTGCGCGGCCTCGTTCACGCTGATCCCTTCGCGTTCCAACGCGATACGCGCAGCGTCCAGCAACCGCCGCCGCTGGTAAGCAAAGACACTCATGCCGGTATAGGCACGGAAGTAACGCTGCAAGGTACTGGGGCTCATGCCGATGCGATCAGCCAGGGCTTGCAGCGACAAACCATCGCCCTCGCCACTGTCCAGGAATTCGCGGAACTTCGCTAGGCGCCGGCGCTCCCTTGGCCGCATGGCGCAAGCCGCCATCGGTTCGTGGCCGGAGAGCGCACCGAGTCCTTCGGCGATGATTTCCAAGCAACGACTTTCCAGATAAAGACGCATCAGTGGCGCCATGCCTAAGTGCAATTCGATCAGATCCGTGGCCAAGGCCAAAAGGCGCGGGGTCAGACGCCAATACCGCGCGGCCAGATGCGTGGCGCGAAACCGGATCAGACTGGGATGGGCGGAAAGCGCTTCCTCGTTCTCCGCGAGCCATTGGCTGGTGAGCATGAGGCTCACCACACGCCGGCATGCGCCGCGCCGCAACCGCCGGGCAAACCCTTCCGGCCGGGTCAGCGCGAGGGCCAGTCCTTCGCGGCGCGAACGTGCATCGACGCTACCTTGATGACCCAATTGAAAGCAACATCCCCCGTAGGACACGTCGGCTTGGCCGGCGAGCGGCAACACCAGCAGCAACCCCGGTTGCAACGTGCCCCTGACCTCCAGATTCTGCTCGTCACGCACGTCGGCAGTGTATACCGCCAGGCCCGGACGCACCCGCAGTTCCCGCACTCGGCCGGTGACGACGGGAACGCCGCCCAGCCCAACCACGCCCTCCGCTCCGGCCGGCGTATCCAGCCCCGGCCTCGAAAGCTCCGCGCACTCCACGGTGCGCCGTGAAATCGTCAGTTCTCTATTCATCGGCTGATTCCACAAAGACTCTCCTTGGATCGCATCGAATCACAACCCGAACGGCTGACAAAGAAATTTGCATCTGCCGCAAACGTGGCGATTGGCATTGGAGCGGATAATATCGCTAACTTCATGCGAATACAAATCATTCTCATTTGGGGGGATACATATGAAGAATTCGATCGCCGCCGCGCCGGCTGTCTCGATCCCGCTGGCGGTATTGCTCGCGGCAGCCGGCAGCGTACGGGCCGAAGCCGAAAAGCCGGCGGCCGACGATGCCGTGGTGTTGGGCACCGTCAATGTCTCGGGCACGGCAGTGCCGGACAACGTCATAGAAGTCGAGGATACACCCTCCACCTCGATCAAAGACGTGTTCGAGAAGAACGTCTCGGTGGGCGTTGGCGGGCCGACCGCATTTTCGCAGAAGGTCTACGTCAACGGCATCGAGGAAACCAACCTTAACGTGCAGATCGACGGGGCGCGGCAGGCGAACAATATCTGGCACCACAACGCCAATCTGTTGATCGATCCCAATATATTGAAGGCGGTGGGCGTCGACACTGGCGTCGCGGCGGCCGATGCCGGCCCGGGAACGCTCGGCGGTTCGCTGCGCTACGAAACTCGGGATGTCGACGATTTTCTGCCCCCCGGTCGCAATTTCGGGGCTTTTCTCGGCGGCAGTTTCGCCAGCAATCTCAGCGCCTTCACCGAGACCGGCGCGGCCTACGCCCGCGGCCACGGCTTCGAGGTGCTGGGCTATGCCTCGCATGTCGAAGGTAAGGATTACGATGCCGGCGACGGCGAACGGGTACGAGGCACCGGTGCCAACCAGATCAGCGCACTGGGTAAGGTGGCCTACACAGTCGAGGGCGGGCATCGTATCGAAGCCTCGGCCCAGCACATGGTGGACGACGGCATCCGCCCCTTCCGGGCAAACTTCTCCTCGGCTCGCGGACAGGCGATCTATACCGAGAACATATTCAAGCGCACCACCGCCAATCTCAAATACAGCACCCGTAGGCCGGACGAGTTCTACGACCCGGAAATCCGGTTTTATTACAACGACACCTCGCTTTCCCGTCCGAGCCCTACCGGCGGTTTCCGTCCCGGCTATTTCAATTCCGCCATCGAGAGTTTCGGTATGACCGCCCTAAACCGGTTCAGGACGCCCCTAGGTGAACTCACGGCGGGCATCGACTATTACCACGACCGCGCGACCACCGACAACTTCCGGGATGCCTTGTTCGTCGAAACGTCCACCAACTTGGGCGGTTTCGCGCAATTGCGCAGCCAGCCCTTGGATTGGGTGACGCTGTCCACGGGTCTGCGCGTTGATTCCCACGAACTCGAATCGGTCGACCGGAAACGTTTCGAGAACACCGGCGTCAGCCCAAACGTTTCGTTAAGCCTCGCCGTGGCTCCAGGACTGACCCTGAAAGGCGGGTACTCCTATGTCTTCGGCGGCATTCCGCTTTCCGAGGCTGCCCTCTTCCACACTATGCCTTACTCCTCGTATTCCGACGACCTCGACCCGATGCGCTCGACCAACGCCAAGGTCGGCCTGAACTACACCATCGCGGGATTCTGGGTGGAAGGCGAGGTGTTCTCGACCCGCATCCAGAACACGCCGTGGTACGAGGAAGGCCCGGGCGTATTCAGACGCGTCAACGGCCCTGCGCTCAAGACCGAGGGCTTCAACCTCGGCGCGGGTTTTCAAATCGAAAATGCCGAGTTCGGAGCGCACTACACCCAGACGGAGGTGGAATTCGACCGCAGCCCGCTCGACACGACAGCCTTCTATCTGGGCTCGCCGGTCGGCGAGATCATCAAGCTGCACGGCGCGTACGCCTGGCCGGAAATCGGCGTCAAGGTCGGCATGAGCTCCGAAATCGCGATGCAGTACGAGTACCCCAAAGATTCCGGCTTTCTCGATCTGCCTGGCTATCAGACCTACAACTTTTTCGCACAGTGGCAGCCCAGGTTCTATCGCGGGCTCACCGTGCGCGCCGAGGTCAACAACCTGAGCGATACCGACTATGTGGACCGTTTCACCGCCGGTTCTTCGGCCAGCTTCATCGTCCCGCTCAAAAGCCCAGGACGCAGTTTCGTGGTTTCCACCCGCATCGAGTTCTGAGGTGCCTATGCATTACGAGACACGGCCCTATCTCTCCGCACACGATGATCAAGGCTCAACAGAAACCTTATCCGCAGACGCCCTGTTGCGCGCCTACGGCATAGAATCCAGCTTCTTTTTCGCTACTCCCAGCTCCACCTGGCTGGGGCGGGGAATCCTGGCGAACCTGTCGATTCAACCCAGCACACCCCTGGATGAGGCTCTGACCCGCATGTTTGGGCAAGCTCAAGAACGGGGCGTGCAACGGCCGGTCGCAGTAGGAGCGCTGCCGTTCGATCCCGAAGCAGCGCCGATACTCTATATCCCGGAACGGCTGGAACGCGCTGGTCGGCGGCGGCACGCCCCACCAGCGACGATAGAGCGCGCGCTGAGCGGCTGTACGGCTCAGGAATTTCCACCGGCGGACGTTTATGCCGCAAGTGTACGGGAAGCGCTCACACTCATGCAGGAAACGGCTCTGAAAAAAGTGGTGCTGTCGAGAACGCTCGAAGTCGTCGGCGAGTGCGACATCGACCAGGCTCGGCTGTTACACAACCTCGCTTACCGTAATCCGACCGGCTATACCTTCGCCGTCAATCTGCCACCTACATTACGCGACCTCACGCCGCGCCGCCTGATCGGCGCCAGCCCGGAACTCCTGGTCAGACGCACCGGCGCGAGAGTACTCGCCAATCCTATCGCCGGTACCGCGCCGCGCAGTGCCGATCCGGCCGTCGACCGTGCGCGCGCGGAAGCGCTGCTCCGCTCCGCCAAGGACCGCCACGAACATGCGCTGGTAGTGGAAGCAGTGATAGACGCCCTACGGCCGTACTGCCGGATCATCGACTGCCCGCCTGCGCCCGAGCTGATCAGCACGGCCAGATTGTGGCATCTCTCGACGCGGGTTCGGGGCGAACTGCGCGACCCCGCCGCGACATCGATCGAACTGGCGCGGGCGTTGCATCCGACCCCGGCGGTCTGCGGCGAACCGCGAGCCCTGGCGCGGGCGGCGATTGAGAGGCTCGAATCCTTCTCCCGCGGTTTCTTCACCGGGCTGGTCGGCTGGTGCGACGCCGAGGGCGACGGCGAATGGGCGGTAACGATACGCTGCGCGGAAGTCGAAGGCCCCTGCGCTCGCCTCTACGCCGGCGCCGGCATCGTGCAGGACTCCGATCCCTGGCTCGAAGTCGCGGAAACCGCAGCCAAGTTCCGTACTCTGCTCGATGCACTGACGGGAGGGAGCGCATGAGCGGTGCCGATTTCACACCCTGGCCGGAGGATCTGGCCCGCGAATACCGCGACCGCGGCTGGTGGCGCGGTCAAACACTCGGCGCCTTCCTACGCGAACTTGGGGAGCGTCACGGCGAGCGGACGGCCTTGGTCTGTGGCGAGCGACGCTGGTCGTATCGGGAACTGGATAGGCTCGCGGATCGCCTGGCTGCGGGCCTCTTCGCCCTAGGTCTCGAACCGGGCGAACGAGTGGTCGTGCAATTACCAAACATCGCGGAGTTCTTCACGGTCTGCTTCGCCTGCTTCCGGCTCGGCTTGATCCCTGTGATGGCCCTTCCGGGCCACAGGCGCGCCGAAATCAGCGCGTTCTGCGAAACGGCGGAGGCGTCTGCTTACGTCATTGCCGACCGTCACGAGGGCTACGATTACCGAAATCTCGCGCGCCAAGTCCTCGCTCTGGCGCCGAGCTTACGCCATGTCATCGTGGTAGGCGAAGCCGCTGAGTTCACGCCGCTGGACAGCTTGTACGCCGAGCCGCGAGCGCTGCCCGACCCCGATGCCGGCGCGATCGCCCTGTTGCAGCTTTCGGGCGGCAGCACCGGTACGCCTAAGCTGATTCCCCGCACTCACGACGATTATCTTTACAGCGTGCGCGCCAGCGTCGACATCTGCGGCTTCGACGCCGATACCGTTTTTCTGGCGGCGCTGCCGGTGGCCCATAACTTTCCGCTGAGCTCGCCGGGTACCCTCGGCACGCTGCACGCCGGCGGCCGCATCGTGTTACTGCGGCGGCCCGATCCCGCCGCCGCCTTCGCGATCATCACCGCCGAATCGGTCACCCACGTGGCGCTGGTTCCCGCGCTGCTGTTGGTATGGCTGGAAGCAGCGCGCGGCGAGCGCCCGGCCCTGGAAAGCCTCCGCCTGGTGCAAGTGGGCGGCGCCAGCCTGGCTCCCGAGGTGGCGCGACGGGTACGGCCGACCTTCGGCTGCGCGCTGCAACAAGTGTTCGGCATGGCGGAAGGCCTGGTCAGCTACACGCGCCTGGACGACGCCGAAACCGTCATCGTGGAAACCCAGGGCCGGCCAATCTCGCCCGGCGACGAAATCCGCATCGTCGACGACCAGGATCGCGACGTGCCCGAGGGCGAGACCGGGCATCTCCTGACCCGAGGCCCCTACACGATCCGCGGCTACTGGCGCGCCGACGAGTACAACCGGCGTGCCTTTACCGAGGACGGCTTCTACCGTACCGGCGATCTCGTGCGGCGACGCCCCGACGGTAATCTTCAAGTGATGGGACGGGCCAAGGACCAGATCAACCGGGCAGGCGAAAAGATTGCCGCTGAGGAAGTCGAGCGGTATCTGCTCAGCCATCCGCTGGTCCGCAACGCCGCGCTGGTTTCGGTGCCAGACCCTTGGCTCGGCGAACGCAGCTGCGCTTTCATCGAACTGACCGGGACCGCGACGGAGCTGCCGGCAAGGCTCGCGCTGGATCTCAAGCTGCATCTGCGCGACCGTTGCGGCCTGGCCATGCACAAGATTCCTGACCGATTCGAATTCGTCGATCATCTTCCACTCACCGCGCCCGGCAAGGTCGCCAAGAACCAGCTGCGACTCATGGCCGGCGCCACGAAGAGGAGCACGCCGTGAGCATTCCCCGCATCGCCCCGTATGAGATGCCGCGCTCGTTCCCCGAAGGCAAGGTCGCCTGGCGGATCGAGCCGACGCGCGCCGCTCTTTTGGTGCACGATCTCCAGCAATACTTCCTGGATTTCTACGATCCCGCACAGCCACCCATTCCGGAGCTTCTGGAGCATTGCGCCCGACTAATCGCCGCAGCCCGAACAGCCGGCGTTCCGGTGCTTTACACTGCGCAACCCGGCGGACAGGCGCCCGAAGACCGGGCCTTACTGAACGACTTCTGGGGCGAAGGCATTCCCGACCGTCCCGAATCGACGCGCATCGTGGATGCGGTCGCGCCGCAGCCCGGCGATACTGTGCTGACCAAATGGCGCTACAGCGCGTTCAAGCGCTCCGACCTGGAGGCGCGGCTCCGCGCAATGGGCCGTGACCAGTTGCTGATTTGCGGCGTGTACGCCCACATCGGCTGCCTGATGACGGCGGCGGAAGCCTTCATGCTCGACATACGGCCCTTTCTGATCGGCGACGCTATCGCCGATTTCTCGTGCGAGGATCACCAACAGGCGCTGCGCTATGCCGCCGGCCGTTGCGCGCGGGTTTGCGGGACCGAGGACGCCGTTCAGGCACTGACCGGCGAGGAACTCGCCCTGGAATCGCTCAGGGGTGAGATCGCCGAGCAAATGGGAATCGAACCCAGCCTACTTGGCGATCACGACGATCTGCTGCTCATGGGACTGGATTCGGTGAATCTCATGATGCTGATGGAACGCTGGCGGCAGCGCGGCTGGCACGCGGAATTCTCCGACCTGGTGACAATACCGACGCTGGCGGCCTGGCATATTCTCCTCAACTCCGCACCGGGCACAGCCCGGGCAGCGGCATGACGGCCATGGGCGGCGCCTGGCCGCTGACCCAGGCTCAACTCGGCGTACTTCTCGGGCAGCAACTCGCCGGCGACGACAGTGTCTTCTACGCCGCGGAATGCACGGAGCTGGAAGGCCCGTTCGATCCCGTCCTGTTCGAACAGGCGGTGCACGCGACCTTGCGCGAAGCGACGTCCCTGCACCTTCGCATCGTCAAGCACGAAGGCGGCTACGAGCAGCAGCGCATCGCACCGCGCCTCCCCGCTCTCGCGGTCCAAATCGTCGAAAGGCACTCCGACAGCGATTTCACCGCCGAGCTATCGGCACAACTGGTGCGGCCTTTCGATCCCGAAACGGGGTACCTCTACGACCACCGTCTCTACCGCCGCGCCCCGGATCGCCATGTCTGGCTGCACCGAGCCCATCACCTGCTGTTGGACGGCTACGGCTTTCAACTCATTACGCGCCGCGTCGCCGCGCATTACGGCGCGCTGGTGGCGGGCGAGACCGCGCCGCCGGCCGTGTTCGGCGATCTCGGTCCGGTGGTGGAAGCCGACCGGGCTTACCAGGAGTCGCCGGATCGGGAAACCGATCGGCAATTTTGGCTCAATACGCTGGCGGGACTGTCGCCCAAATCCTTATGCCCGCACCCGGCCGCCGGCATAGGCCGCGGCCGGCGCATCGGCAGCGAATTACCCGCCCCGACCGTCGCTCGTCTCAAGGCTTGCGCGCAGGAACTCAACCTAACCTGGCCGGAACTCCTGATCGCCGGATTCGCCGCATTTCTCGCTGTGCACGGTCATGGCCGCGACGTGGTACTGGGCATGACCAACATGATGCGGCACAGCGGAACGGTAGCGCGCACGCCATGCAGTGTGATGAACGTGATGCCGCTGCCCGTGCCGAATGCAGAAAGGCTTTCGTTGGCCGCCATCGCAGAAGCCGTGCGCCGGGACATGCCGCGGCTGCGCCGATACCAGCGCTACCGCTTCGAGCATCTGGAGTTCGACCTCGAAAGAGCCGGCTATCCCCACGGCCTGCTCGGCACCGAGATCAACATCATGCCTTTCGAACCGCCGAGCCGGTTCGGCCCTTGCCGTGCCTACACCCGGACCCTAGCCGCCGGGCCAGTGGAAGACCTGGCAGCGGTCTTCATGGCCCGCGGCGATGCGATCATCCTCGACCTCGATGGCCGACCGGAAAACTACGACGACGTGACGCTCCGAATTCACTGGCAACGGATCGCCGGCTTCCTCGCGCGAGCGCTGGACCGCCCCCGAGCGCCGGTCGTCGACTTGGCGACTTGAATGCCGGGCCTAAACGCCCAGCTAGGCTAGCGAGAGCGTTCCATTTCGCCTCTCCACCTGCATTGGGGGAAAGGTGGCTCCAGCGCTGCTCCCGGAGTCACCGTTTGTAATCGGGAGGGATTCCCATTTTTTGTTCAGTTGCATCGTCGGGGAAGGGACTCCCATTTTTTCCCAGCAGTATTCTCAGGAAAAGATGCCCATCCTCAATGGCGCTTTGCATTAGCACCCATGGCGTCATCCTACGCTCACCCAACTTGATAAACAGTGCTCGACTCCAGACGCTGGGGAATCGGCTGTCTCCATTGCGGAAAATCTTGAACGACACTTTCTGCGGATACGCCATGGAGAAGATTAGAAGCAATCATGGCCGGGCAAATGTTTACTATCCTTACCTTCAGCACTCAAGCACGATAGGACAGATTTAGTGGTATTCCACTGTAACTCGCCGCGCAACGCGGAAGGCGGGTTACGCGACTACGCTAATCCCCTACGTCCTTAGGGCGTCTAAATCGCCTATCTTGCGGGATGGGGACATGGACTCAAGGTACGGCCGTGAAATCAAGGATTCTTGTGCGTCAAGGGACGTGAGGAAAAATCGTAACGGATAAAAAACAGAACCCGTGGTTTTACCAATGAGATCAATAACGAAACACGACATTCCTGAAATCGCAGCCCAGGCATTAGAAGGTCAATTGGGGAATCCAGGAGCGTTTTTGTATAGTAGCCACGAAACTATTCGTCCGGGCGAAATTTACTTTTTGGGTCTAAACCCCGGCGGTTGTGGCGGCCCGTCTCTTCGGGAACGCCTAGACAGGATACTGAGTCAAGAGGAAAACGCGTATTTAGATGAAGCGTGGGAAAATGATGGTCGCTCGTATGAGCCGGGCGAAGCCCCGCTCCAAAAGCGGGTTGTATGGCTTTTCCGCAATATTGGATTTGATCCCCGAGAAGTTCTCTCAAGCAACCTCATATTCATGCAAAGCAAGGACGCCAGCGGTGTTTCGATTGAGCACGCCCACAAGTGCTGGCCGGTGCATGAAGCACTCCTTAGCATCGTCCGACCGCGCCTCATACTCACATTTGGTAACTCGGGTTTTTCACCCTATGGATATATTCATGCCCGACACGGAGGAAACCAACGTTACGCGCCATCTGGGCACGGTAATTGGTCACTAAAGGGATTCAAAACACAAATGCCGTGGGGCGAAGTATTTGTTGCTGGCATTCCACACCTAAGCCGGTACAGCCCTATCGGCAAAGAGTATGTCGTCGATTGGATACGGAATCAAGGACGAGCATAACAAGTAGCAGCAGATGCCGCGTCTACAGCGTCTCGCTGCTGAATGCAGACGTTTGCACATAGAGCCGGTTAGCAAATGATCAAATCGGCTTTCGCGCGTGCTATTGAGTCAGGGGAAATGGCTATCGCCCCGAAGACAGATAAAACGCGAATGTGGCATCTGGCAGCGGCGGTTTTGGGAACATGCCATACGGGATCAAAACGACCTCGAAGCCCACGTCCACTACAACCCGGTTAAACATGGCTGGGTACGACGCACCGCCGATTGGCCAAATTCAAGCTTTTACCGCTTCCTTCAGTTGGGACGGTATTTCTTGGAATGGGCGGCTCCGATGGATATTCGGGCGTGGGATTTGGAGTGAGGATTGCGCCTCGTAAGGCGGGTTACGCTGAGCTAACCTGCTCTATCGAACTACTCGCGCGCGGACTCTACTACGTTCTATCCTGGCTACTTGCCTTTGGCTAGCAAGGCAGAAAATGTCCTTTGAAACCGTAACGAATGTAAACAGAAACCGTTTAATTACCTGTCGGGCATAAGAAATAGAAATTCGACATGACAGACTTTTCGTGTAAGGAGTCAAACCACTCACCCACTTGGGGGCTCATGGATTTGTTTGCGTGGAAGTTACTACCACCGCGCTTCGGTGGTGGTATTACGTACATACAGAGATTCAAAGACGCATGGGTTCACCACAACAGGATGCTCATCAGGGCGGCTGCGACGCGATACAAAATGCCGCCAGAGTTGCTCGCAGGCGTCTGCTGGATAGAGGTGGGCGGAGATCCAAACTTTATTGACCGTGTGGCTTTTGAGGTTCGATCATTTGACTGGAGTGGTCCCACTTGGGTCGATAGAAACCTGACCATCACAAGCAACCCTGCAAAGACATCTTTTGGATCGGTCAGCATACAACTCCGCACTGCGGCTGCGACCATGGGGCTGAATCCTTCGGAGATGTCAACTGCACAGCTTAGAAACTTAGCACGTTGCCTTCAAAAAGATGTCTTCAACATTGAGGTTGTTGCCCGCCACCTGCGGCAGCTCCTTGATCATGACGGGTTGCAAAAGAACCCTCCACTTCTGGCCATGGAGCACGTACGGATAGTTGGTGCGAGATACAACCGGGGCATCGGCTTATCGCTCGATGACATCAAAAAGAACACGAGCTATGGGGATTTCATTGTTAAGTTCTGGCCCCGATTTACAAAGCTTCTCAAATAACCAGGGGGTTCCAATGAAAGTTATGGGAAGAATTTTCTCGTACCTCCTATTTGCTTATGGACTTCTTATCTTTATTGCTATGCCGAGTAATAAGTACGCATGGATGCAAGAAATGGATCCATCAATTTCGCCCTTACCGCCTGATGACGGCTTTGGTGATAGAACGATATTTACACTCCTGCTCTTGCTCGTCATTGTCGCGACACAGCTAAGAATAGCTGTCATTTCCGCAAGTAAGACGGAAAAGACGGTTTCAATAATTCTGATTCTAGTGGCTATCTCGGCATGGTTATTACCTTCTTGACAAGGAAACGGCCCAATCGGATAACCGGGGTTTCTAACCCCCAGTTTCCACACCACCACAGCATGCTGGTCCGCTACTACCCAAGCGGTTTCGGATAAGGGGGCACACGACGATATCAGGTATAACCATGGGCCGTCACCCACAGATCACGGATCGAGATCAGCGCTTGGGTTTTCAGCTATAAGCGGGTCATCCCGGTTTGGGCGCCAGAGTCCACGACAGATAACAATCGCTATTAGGGACTCCATCCTTGGAGTCCACCCTGCGGGCCAGCTTCCGGCTGTCCAAGATCGTTTCTGACGATTCTATGCTGCTGATTTCTGTCAGGAACGCCCGACGCTTGCTCGTCCCCAGAGCTAGCAGGCTACGGACCTTGGTGTCCACCTGGCTCCACTGTTTCCAGCCGGCGTAGCCCGGTGGTACTTCGCGGGATCCGAGGCGATCGGCACCCCGGCTCTCCCAAGTTTCACAGCGTTGCGCCCAACCTCCTTTCAAAACACGCTTTCACCCCAAAGTCGCCCCGCCATCAACTACGAGATTCTGCATCGTGATATGTCCAGCAGCGTCGGACAGCAGGAACAGTACGGCTTGGGCGATATCCTCGGGTTGCGCCAGCTTGCGCAGCGGGATGCCGAGCCGGTGTTTTTCCAGAGATCCCCTGATGATCTCCTCGGCGCTGCCGGCGCCGTCGCGCCAATAGCGGCGCTGCATCTCGGTGTCGGTCGATCCAGGCGAGACTAGATTGCAGCGAATGCCGTATTCCGCGAGTTCCAGCGCCAGGCAGCGGATGTATTGGGCGGTGGCGGCCTTGGAGGCGGCATAAGCAGCCATGTCCATGCGTGGGGTCGAGGCCGCGTTGGAACTCACGGTCACGATCGCGCCACGCCGCCGCTCGCGCATGCGCCGTGCCACCGTGCGGGTGAGAAAGAACACGCCGTGGGTGTTGACTGCGAAGCTCTGCATCCAATCTTCGTCGTCGACATCGATCGCTCCGCCGATGTACAGCACACCGGCGACGTTAACCAGGTAGTCGATGGTGCCGAGCTCCCGTTCCACGCGCTCGACCGTTTCCGTGACGGCCGCTGCGTCACGCAGGTCGAGCACGAAAGGATGCAAGTTATCGTGCGAGGCGCATGTATCGCTTAAGGAAGCACCGTCGATGTCAACGGCGGCCACGGTTAGCCCACGGGCCGTCAGCGCCGAGGCAACTGCCGCACCGATACCACGAGCGGCTCCAGTGACCAGGGCGACGCCCGGACTCAAAGGGCATTCGGAAAAATGCGATAAGGATGAAGGCATGGTTTCATTTCGCGGCTAGACCAACGGATTCTGGTCGGTGCTCGACGATTGCGAGCCGATCCGCACGGGGTAGCCCGGATGAAACGGAGTGAAATCCGGGACCATCGAAGATGTTCCCCGCATTCCGCTTCGCTCCATGCGGGCTACGACTCGGTTGCGAGCTTCGGGGTGGACCGCAGTTGTAGCCATCCCAACAAACCCAGGGTCAGTAGCGTAACACCGGCAGCGAGCCAGCCGGCCCGCTCGAAGTGCTGTAGGGCGCCGGTGGCGTCAATGCTGGTGATCAGTCCCGCGCTCCAGGCGGCGAGTCCTGAGGCCGCGTCGGTGCTGGCCGTGTTGATCGCCATGTAACGGCCGCGCAAGGGCGGCGGGACGCGGCTGATGAGCCAAGCCGAGGCCGGGATGGCGCGAGTAGAAGTCAGTACCATGAACAGCATGAACACCAGCGCGGTTTGCACTAGCGGCCCTGGTTGAAGCTGGGTAAGCCAGAGATGCGGAACGATACTCGCCAGCATCAGCAGCGCGAGCACGCGTGCCGCACCGAACCGGTCGGCGGCGCGGCCTATCCAGCGTGCCGCCAAGAAGGTCGCGAGTCCTGCACAGAGATAAATCCAGGACATGTCACGCAGCGCGACGCCCAGCGTACCGTTCAGATGCGCACCGAGATACGGCACGATGAGAAAGCCGGCGAAAACGATACCGAAGCTCAGCAGCCAGCCCAGGGCAAGCGAACTATCGGTAAGCCGAGCACGCGTGGCGACCACGCTGGCCGGCGAGCGCGGCAGCCCGAACCGAAGGCCGATCCATAACGAGGCGGACAGCACCGCAACCGCGAAAAACGGTATCCGCCAGCCGCCCAGCGAAGCCAGCCAGAGTCCTGAGGGCACTCCGATGACGGCGCAGAGACCGAAGGCCGACATCACGGTGCCGATGGCCCGGCCGCGCCGCGCTGGCTCGATGCCGTCGGCGATGATTGCCATCACCGCGGCGTTGATCAGCCCGGCGCAGCCCCCGGCCAAAGCGCGAGCGGCGAGCAGCGACTCGAAGCCTGCCGCCGTGGCGCAGGCCAGGGTGGCAACGATAAAACCGGCGTACAGCATTAGCACGGTTCGCTTGCGGTCGCTGCGATCCAGCAGTCGGCCCCCAACCAGGCTCGCCAGCGCCGACGCGAGCGTATAGACGCCGACCAGCGATCCGAACCGCGCCGGGCCGATGTCGAAGGCGCGCATCACTTCCGCGCCCAGCGGCATCAGCACCATGTAATCGAGGAGATGGGTGAATTGCAGCGCCGCGAGCAGGAGCACGAGACGGCGCTCTTTCGCCGGCACAGATTCCGCGGTCGCGGGCAGTTTGGCGGCCCGCTTCGCTTTCGCTTCGATGCTGTACGGCAAGGGGCGCGGCATGGGCGCGGGTGCATTCAGCGCGCGCAAGGGCACGGCGACGGGGCGATCGTCGGGCGCACGCAGGATGTGGCTATCGATGCCATACAGCCGGCGCAGCACGTCTTCCGTGAGCACCTCCTCGGGCGTGCCGCAGGCAGCGAGTTCGCCTCGGTCCAACGCCACCAGCCAATCGGCATGGCGGGCGGCGATGAGGTCGTGCAGCACCACCACGACGGTGCGGCCGGTATCGGCCAAGGCACGGAGCAAAGCCAACAATTCCAGTTGGTGGCCAGGGTCGAGCATGCTGCCCGGTTCGTCGAGAAGCAGAACCGGCGTCGATTGCGCCAACATCATCGCCAGCCAGGCGCGCTGACGCTGCCCGCCGGATAGCGTGTCTAAGGGCCGCTGCGCGAGTTCCATCAGATCGGTAAGCTGCAGAGCCTCTTGTACCGCCTCCTCGTCTTCGGATGACCAGCGGCCCAGCAGCCCTCGATGAGGATGGCGGCCCAGCGCGACCAGCGATGCCACGCGTAAACCGGCCGGGGCTTGCGGAAACTGGGGCAGGAAACCGATGCGTCGCGAAAGGGCCGCGGCCGAAAGCGCGCGCAGTTCTTCATTCCCTAACCACACCCGACCCGACGCTGGGCGATGAAGGCCGGCCAGGCAACGCAACAGGGTGCTCTTGCCGCACCCGTTCGCTCCGACGATCGCTGTGATGCGCCCGGGCGGAATGTGCACGCTGAAATCCTTCAGCACAGTTTTCGCGCCGTAGCCAGCGCTTAGGTTCTCGACGCGCAGGTCCAGCATCAGCTAACTCCGTAAGGCGAAGGCCGCAATAGCAGCCACAGCAGAAAAGGCCCGCCCAGTAACCCGGTCACGACTCCGGCCGGGATTTCGACCGGCGGTGCGAGCACCCGTCCAAGCAGATCGGCGGCGATGACCAGGGCCGCGCCGATTACGGCAGCACTCCAGAACGGCGCCGATCCATCCACCGATAGCCGGCGTGCAAAGATCGGAGCGGCGATGGCAACAAACCCCACCGGCCCCGACACGCTAACGGCGAGTCCGGCGAGCGCGGCGGCGAGCAGCAGGATGGCAAGGCGCAAATGTTCGAGACGCACACCGAGACTGCGGATGCTGTCATCGTGCAAGCCGAGCAATGTCAGGCTTCGAGTCAGAGGGAACGTTGCCGCCAACAATAAACCGAGCACGAGGGCTGCGATCGTCAGCAGCGGCCAGGTCCGGCCGGTCAAACTGCCAACGCTGAAGGCGTACATCCCGCCGGCATGGAAGATCGGCAGAGTCGCCATGGCGATATCGAAACCGGCCCGCAACAGGCTAGCGACTCCTAGTCCGACGACCAGCACACGATAGCCCTGGGTGCCGACGCCGCCGGCGGCCAGCAGCGTGAACAACGCAGTCGTCAAAGCACCGATCAAAGCGCACCACCACGGACCGACCAGTCCGGCGGGGCTCACCACCAAGGTGACGGCCAGCGCCAGCAATGCGCCGTCGTTAACACCGAGCAGATCGGGACTCGCCAAACGGTTGCGCGCGAGCGCCTGCAACAAGGCGCCGGCGCATCCGAGTGCGGAGCCGACCACCAGCGCTGCGCACAGCCGTGGTAGCCGAATTTGGAAAACCAGAGTGCTCAACCAGGGTGGGCCGCTACCGTCGAGACACGCCAGCAACTGCCCCGGCGACAACCAAGGGGAACCCGCAGCCAGCGCTGCAAGGGCCAACAATGCCAATGCGGGGACCAAACCAATCCGGAGCGTCCAGCTCATCAGCATTCCGCTCCGGTGCGGCTCAGCGCCAAAGTGGCGTCGCGATGCACGATCCAGATCAGCAACGGCGCGCCGACCAGTGCCAGCACCGCGCTCATGGGCGCCTCGTAAGGCGCGACGATCAATCGGGCGGCGAGATCCGCGAGCAGCAGCAACGCGGCGCCGATCGGAATCGCGAAGGCGAGCTGCTCGCCGATCGTGACGCCGGCGAGCGCACGAGCGCAATAGGGTGCTATTAGGCCGAGAAACGCGATGGGGCCGGCCAGCGCGACTGCAGTTCCGGCCAGAAGCGCGACGGTCATGACCGTCAGCGCCCGGATCGGTCCTGGCCGATGGCCGAGAGCGCGAGCCAAATCGTCACCCAGGGTCAGCGCCGACAAGGGGCGGACCAACAGGACCGCCAACGTGAGACCGATCCCGATCAGAGCCAAGCCCGGCACGAGCAGGCCGGCGTGCGGATGGGTCAGCGAGCCGAGCACCCAGAATCGGAACTGGTCGAGATTAGCGCTGCTCGCCAGCGACAGCCAGGCGGTCAGGCTTTGGCAGGTAGCGCCGATCGCGAGCCCTGCCAGCACCAGGCGCAGCGGCGAGGCATGGCCCCGGCCTGCGTGCGCGAGAATCAACGCTAAGGCACTGCCGGTCAACGCCCCGCCGAGAGCCCAGGAGATTTGCAAGCCCGGCGTCAGCCCCCCGGCCAGAGCGATACCTAGCGCCACAGCCAGGGCTGCGCCGCTATTGACGCCCAACAAGCCGGTCTCGGCCAGCGGATTGCGCGTCACTGCCTGCAACAACACCCCCGCTGCGCCGAGTGCCGCACCCAACGCCAGCGCCTTCAACACTCGCGGCAGACGCAGTTCACCAAGCACAAGATCGACTTGCGCATCACTGCTGTGCATGCCGCCCAGCAGCCAGTCGACGCTTTCCTCCAAACCGACACTGCCCGCCCCCATGCTTACAGAAGCAAGGCTCAGCATCGCTGTCAGCACGAGTAGCAGAACGTAGCCGGGCAAGGTCGATAGGGGTACGGCTTTCTTCATGCTAAATCGGGCAGTCGGATACCACCTGAAAAGCGCCAGGCCCTCATCCCCAACGCTTCTCTCAGAGGGACAAGGGAGTTTCGCCTCCTTTCCTCTAGGCGCGGGGTTAAGGTGATGGAATGCAGCGGCTGATGGGGCATTGCGGTCATTTCGGAAACTCAACTACAGTTTTTCAGCTTCATGGTTCCAAAGTTGCGCCAAGCATGGCCCTCTCGACGTCGTCCAGCACGGCTTTCGCCGCCAGAGGACCGCCGATCATGGTCCACAACGTCGCATCGACTTCGCGCACATGGCCACGCTGTGCCGCCCGCAATCCGGCGAAAGCAGGCTCCCCGCGCAGCGCAGCCACGCCATTCGGATCGGGCGTGTAGTTGCCGATGAACAGCCAGTCGCCGTCGATATCGGCCAGCCTTTCACGGCTGAGCGGAGGTCCGTGACCCGCCCCCGGAGCACGCTGAGCCGGGGGCCGCACCAGGCTCAGATCGGCCAGCACACGCCCGGCGAAGGCGTCGCCGAGCATGAACATGGGGCCGTTCGGCGTCAGACGAACGATGCTCACTGACTCGCCGGCATGGGCCGCAAGTTTTTCCCGCAAGGCCGCTGCCCGTTTGCGGTACTCGTCGAGGACCCGTTGCGCCTCGTCCGGGCGGGCTACGGCCTCGGCGATCCGCCGAAAGCTGTCCTGCCAGAATTCTCCGGGAGTGAAACTGACCACGGTCGGCGCGATAGCTTCCAACTGGGCCAGCCGCTCCGGATCGGCTTGACCGCCGGCGAGTATCAGGTCCGGCTGCAAGACCGCGATGCGGTCCAGTGAGGGCTGGGCGACATTGCCGAGACTTTCGATGCCGGCGGCGCGCGTGCCGAGATAAGCGGGCGGGCTATCGCTGCCACGGGCGTTCGTCGCGCCGACCGGCCGTAAGCCGAGAGCGAGCAAGGCGTCCAGGTCCAGTTCGCTCAGCGCCAGTATTCGCCGCGGGGTTGCGGGTATCCGTACCACGCGCCCCACCGCATCGGTCATTTCTTGGCTCGCAAGCTCCGGAGCGTTCGAACCGGTGGTGGAACGGTCACAGGCCGTTAACAACACGAGCAGAACAATCGATGCGAGACTCAGCGCCGGATTCATGAATCGGTCTCCATCAGACGATGGCGTTCTTCGTGATACTCCTCTTCCCGTCGACCGCGACGCCAGTACGGCACCGCGTACAGCGACTCGGCCGGCACGCCGCGGTCCCTGCGTAGATGGCGGCGGATGGCGAGCACCGCGTCGTTTTCACCGGCGATGGTGGCGAAGATCCGGGCCGACGACGGCCAATCGATTTCGCGCACTGCGTCCGGCAACTGGCTGGTAGCGCCGCCCCGCAGCCAGTGCAGCTTCACGCCGGGCGGATGGCAAAGATCAAGCTCGTCACCGGTATCTTCCACTTCGATCAAGACCGCGCCGCGCGCCGACGCCGGTAGAGTTTCCAGAACCGCGGCGATCGCCGGCAGCGCCGTCAAATCGCCCGCGAGCAGGTGGAAATCGGCATCGCTGCACGAAAGCTTTGGCCCGCCCGGGCCGGCCACTCCGATGCTGTCTCCGGCTTGGGCACGGGCCGCCCAACGCGAGCCGGGTCCATCGTTGCCGTGCAGTACGAACTCAATATCCAGCGTTCGACGCGTGCGATCGAAACGCCGCAGACTATAGGTACGCGCCGCCGGGCGTGGTCCTTCCGGCCATTCCGGACCGCCGCGCCCGATCGTCGGCAAGACCGCCGCGGCGCCGGGCGACGGCACGAACAGCTTGAGGTGCGCACCGGGCACGGCGTCCGGGAAATCATGCAAATCTTCGGAAAAGAAGCGAACACGAAGCAGATGCGGACTCAAGCGTTCGGTTTGCCGCACCGTTAGCCGGCGCGGGCGGGTTGGGTGCCGCGAAAGCGGTGGAGCAGTGACAGCGGACATTGCACCTTCAATTCGAAATCAAGGCATTCTAAGCGGTGCGTTGTATCCGAAAGCCCCGCGAACGGCCGAATTGATCGGTACGAAAAACAATGCGCGCGTTTCGCAAATGCCCTTCTGCCGGGTACTTGACGTTGTGGTCGGAGATAGTTTCGATACCGCCGCGTTGTGTTCTGGGTAAAGGCGGTAGGGCGAGCGGGGCGACACTTGACCCATCTTTTTGGTAGCTCCGATTAACCTAATAACCGCAGTTGAATTTCCAGAATGACGCACTGCCCCATCAGTCGCCGCATTCCCTCAGTCCAACCTCTCTCCCAAAGGGCGAGGGGCCGAAGTCCCTTCTCCCTCTCGGAGAAGGGCTGGGGATGAGGGCCTGGCGCTTTTCAGGTTCTACCCAGCTGCCGGACTTGGGTTAAGTCCTTCGACAGGACAGTCCCGGGCTTGTCGAAGGGCACGAACCGAATCCACTTGCTCAGAGATACCTTTAATCAAAAGATCGCAAAGCAGGCGTGAGTAGAAATGCTTGGCGATTTTCGACGAATAATCCTCGTCGGCATCATGCGGACCGAGCCGCCATGGCCGACGTATCTACTTCGCGCTCATGCCGAACCGATTTCAGCTTCCGGTACTCGGCCTCGATATAAGACCGCCCGTAACGGCGTTCCAGCCGCCGCATGACGAAATGGCTGCGAGCCATGCTTTGAAAATGCCGGACGAACAGATCGTTGATGAAAGCGCCGCCGACCGCGCCGACTAAGGGCAGCATTTCCGCGGCGGCTTTTTCGGACAGCGTCAGCCCGAATTGCTCGGATACGATCAGTATCATGCGGCTGATGGCGGGTGCTCCTTTCCGGCTTAAGCCTTGCTCCGCAATCTGGCGCGACGCCTGTTTGACGGCGGCTTCGAGAGCCAGGCGCAGGCCGTAATAACCGGTATCGGCGGCATCGTCGACCTTCGAGCGTCCTCCGAGGGCGAAAACTTCGAGGCCGGCCAGACGGGTCTCCAGCCGGTTCAGATCTTCGCCTTCGCTGCGGGCGATTTCGGCAATGGCAGCGAGCATAATCAAGGTCGTGATAGGCAATTCCACCAACAATGCGGAACCGCCCAGAAATCCGCCGATCACGCCCGCGGTCCGCGCCATGCGACGGTAATAGCGTTCGCTGCGAAGTCGTCGCGGCCCGAGGCAGGTGACTGCGACATCCAAGAGGCGGGCCATGCACGCCTGCAAAAGACGGGAGAAATGGCGGTGCCAGCGCGGCGGTATCAGCTTGAGCCCCTTGTCGACCGGTGTACCGACGACATGAGCCAGATGAGCGGCAAAACTGGGGTATTCGAGACAGCGGAAAGCCTCCCGTAGCCGGCGACGGTCTTCAGCCGCCAGTTCGATGACGCCCGATCTAGGCGAAGAGCAGTCGTATTCAAGTTTCATCGTCGAGTCACCTTTTAGGTCCTTGAAGACGCCGACCGGCGGATTCGATCTTCGGCAACGTGGCCGACAGCGTGTTCCAAGCCATTCAGAGTCGCGTTCGATCGACTATCGCGACCTTGTGGGACACGCGATAACCGCACATCTGTCGCAAACGAGAGGGATATTTGATTGAGAATCATTATCATTTTAAATGCGCTCACGTCAAGCGAAATTCACGCTGAAACCCCACCACGGACTTTGCGACCCCAGGTCTCCCGATCAAGACCAGCAGGCGCGCCGTTAGGGCGTTTTCATCTTGTTCACATGGCTAACCAGGCTTGGCGGAAGTCGTTGGCGCCTTCGGCTAGGGCGAACCGAGTCAGACATTTGTCGGCAATTCCTTGCCGACGAATCTTGCGCTTTCAGTTCCTGGTCATCACAGGCATTGGCTTGCTGGTTAAGCTAGTCGACGTTCCAGTTCTTCTTACAAGGATTCGAACGCCCAGTGCATATCCAGCATTCGTTCGAGAGATCGGATGCGGTTTACTGATCCGAATAATCGCAGTTGAATGTCCGAAATGACGCACTGTGGTCTTGAGGGCCCGCTGCGAACCGAACAAGCGCTGAACGTTCACGCCGCGGAGACTAGGCGTGTCGATGCGGTGGCATAACTCCTGCGGACGAATATCGCCGACGAGATGTGTGGCGGCGTTGGTATGTCCGTTGACATGGCAATCGAAGCAGGCTACGCCGAGAGAAGGTTTCTCAGACCGACTGTCCTCCGTCGCGTTGAACTGTTGCTGAGAAAACGGCGTGACCAAAAGCCTTAAACCTTCCAGTTGCTTGGGGTTGATGATGCCGTTGAAGAGGTCGTAGTAGTTGGCAGTCGTGACCCACTTGCCTTGGGACACGTCTCCCAGATCGGGTCGGGTAGTCAGAAATATGGGCGGCGGAAAACTCGGGTCGGCAGCTTGCCATGAACCATAGAACCTCAGGACAAGCCTGTCAAAGGACATAATCAGAGCTTCCGTAACACCCAGAAGCTTTAGCAGGAAAAAACGCAGCCGTTGAAGGTCGTCAAAGGAAACATGAAGACGCAGACAGAAGGCTTTCGAATCATCCATGAACTACCCGATCGAATCCGATTGCGGCTCGCCCGGCTGGCCCAACCCTATTTCGCTGTCCCTGAATTCGAAGCCCAGATCGCCGATCTGGACGGGGTAAGAACGGTCAGGACCAATCGCCCGGCCCGCTCGCTGGTTGTGACCTATGATGGGCGTGCCGAAGTCCGCGCTAGTCTGCTGCAATGGCTCGCTGCCCTGCCCCCTAACGCCTTCTTGAACAGATGCGATCCTGAACCATCCTCCCGCCCGAATCGTGCTCCGCTCATCGTTTCGTCCCTGGCGCTCCTCTTGCTGCCGCTTTTGCCGGCTCCGCTCAAGGCGGCGGTAACCTTAGCGTCGATCAGCCCTACCGTCATCAAGGGCATCCGAACCCTGCTGAGTCGCGGCGTCAAGATGGAAGTGCTGGACGCGCTGGCGGTAAGCATCGCGGCGGCACAAGGCGGTTTTTTCACCGCCAACGCCACCCACCTGCTGATCCAGACCGGCGGTTATCTTGAGGCCCGCGCCGAACGGCAGGCCCACGGTCTTCTCAAACGATTGTTGAAACGTCCGCCGGAACAGGCCTGGGTGGAACGGGACGGAGAACTCCGCCGGGTCGACGCTTCGGAGATCAGAGAAAACGAGCATGTCGTGGTAGGACCGGGCGATTCGGTTCCGGTGGATGGCCGGGTTGAACACGGCTCGGCGCTGCTCGACCAATCCGCCCTAACCGGCGAAAGCGTGCCGGTTCGCAAGGAGCAAGGCGAAGAGGTTTTGGCCGGCGGCTTGGTCACGGAAGGGCGATTGGTGCTCCGGGCTATTCGGGTCGGCGAGGACACCGCGGCGGCGGCGCTGGGGCGCTATATCGAGGAATCCCTGCGCCGCCCGTCCGACACCCAGCGCCTCGCCGAACAACTGGGCGACCGCCTGGTGTACCTGACCTTCGCCTTGGGAGGGCTGATCCTCGCCCTGACCCTAGACCCCAGGCGAGTAGCCTCGGTGTTTCTAATCGATTATTCCTGCGCCATCAAGCTCGGCACGCCGCTCGCCTTCATCTCGGGGATGCACGATGCTGCCGAGGCCGGCATTCTGTTCCGGGGGGCGCAGGCGCTGGAAAACCTGGCGGGTGCCGATACCGTCGTGTTCGACAAGACCGGCACGCTCACCCACAGTCGGCTGGAAATCACCGATGTCGTCCCTCTGAGGTCTGACCGTTCCGCCGAGCAGCTTCTGGCCTTGGCGGCCTCGTTGGAAGAACACACCCGCCATCCGTATGCGGAAGCCTTGGTGAAATATGCCGAACATCGCGGGTATCGCCATGTGGATCACGGCGCTGTCGAATTCGTGATTGCTCACGGTCTGAATACGGTGGTGAATGGAAGAAAGATTTTCGTGGGCAGCCGCCACTATCTGGAAAAACATGTCGGTATCTCGTTCGCTTCCCATGAACAGGCCCTTTCCGATCGGTTCGCGGAAGGCAAGACCTTACTCTACGTTGCGGAGGACAAGACCTTGATCGGCTACGTCGCCTTGCGCGATCAGGTCCGCGAAGATGCCGCTGGCGTACTCGCTCGGCTCAAGACCCTTGGAATCGATCAGCGAATCATGCTAACCGGCGATGCCCGGCACCGGGCCGAAGCCCTGGCGGCGGAACTGGGTATCGATCAGCTGTACGCCGAGCAGTCGCCGGACGACAAGTTGCGAATCGTCGAAACGCTTAAAGCGGCCGGCGGTAAAGTCGTATTCGTCGGTGACGGCGTCAACGATGCGCCCGCGCTCGTCTCTGCCCATATCGGCATCGCCATGCCGCGGGGAGCGCTTCTGTCACGCGAAGCGGCCGACGTGATCCTGCTGCGGGATGATCTTGAGGGTCTGGTCCAGGCACGAGAACTCGCCGTTCGCACCCTGGATCTCATCCATAGCAATTTCCGCCTCGACGTGGTTGTCAATTCTCTCCTTCTCGTAGCGGCGACCTTCGGATGGCTGCCTCCCATCGCCGCCGGCATGCTCCACAATGGCACCACGTTGGCAATACTGACTCGATCGTTAAAACAACGGGCGATCCCGGGCACTCTCGGTAGGAGCGGCAGTTTCACCGCTCACCCCGACCTCGGAAATGAAACCGAACCAACCGTTTGAAGGCGTTTCTTGCCTCTCAAGGTGTGCTATCAACGATCTCGTCTTGGTTCGAGGCATAAGATGACAACACCGGACGGACATGTCTGAATCGCGCAAGTGCTGTGTTCAGAGTGGTGCACAACACTCGAAACGTGGACGGCCGGAAATGCAACGTGACGGCGCCCAAATTGACATGGAACACGGCACACCCGCGGCAGTACTCGACCGAGCAGACTTCGCTACGGGCTAGCGTTTCGGTATGACAAGATTTTCGTTGCACGGGTCTCTCCTTAGGTAATGGAACGCATTAGCCTTGGTGTGTAAAAGTGACTGCAGATTGCAGTCTTTAGTGCAGTCGCAACGACTTTGGTCGACGTCAGTCGTTCCTATACATTCAAAGCCGAGCGCGCTAATTCCTTTAAAAGCCTTCGCTCGGAATATTTGAGCGAAGCTTTCAAAATCTGCCGGGACCTGTGTTGATTTAACTCCACCTACACCGGAGGGTCGGTCACGGGGAGCGGTCGGTTAACCCTTACGTTTCGATGGGCGTGACATCCATCCAAACAACACCGCAGGAACAAACCCTGTACCGTGGTTTTCGACCGGTGATCCAGGCAGGAGAAATCGGTCGCGCAGAGGCACCCTGCCTCAATGAGCTCAGAGAGCTTGTCGACGCTAATTCGAAGCCTGACGCTGTCTATCTCGTTCAACGGGGGAGTTATGGAACCCATGATGACGCATCCTCCATAATGCAAATGATAACGATTCTCATTTTTAGGTCAAGAGTTAGTTTTCAACTCGGCAGCCGGACTGACCCAAGCACGCCGTTTTCTGGTAGGAAGGCGGTCATGTGGAAGGACATGAACGGGATCGAATTGATCGGAGCGTCCTTATTTGGGACGGGGTCACTCAGGTTCACATCCAACGTGGGCGTGACGGCTCGTCGATGTATGTCGAGGCTCCTGAGGATTTCGCAGCCCGCATTTGGTAAAACGCAACGTCGGAACACACAGACACGGTCATCCAATATTCGAAGCCGAATCATGCGATTTCCATATCGCTCTCACGGAAACCGTTGAAGATAAAAATGCAAAGGAAACCGTATAAACTTCCGTTATGCTTGAGTGCTCAAAACAGAAAGGCTCCCCTCGGAATAACGGGAAACAGGAAGAGACCCATGCGCCCGATCAACTTAATCGCTACGGTGCTTGGACCTTGGATGTTAAACCTCGCTTCGGCAGCGGAAGTGAATCACACGCTTGCGCTCAGCGTCGTTCAGGTCCAGGCCTATCCAAGGGACGGCAAGGCTTTTGTCGGCTCCGGTGTCGTCGTCGATTACGATCGGGTGGCGACCAACTGCCATATCACAAGGCATGCCGACACAATCGTCGTCGGAAAAGGCGCTTTGCGCTATCGCGCTGCCAACCAGCGCGCCGATTTGAAGCACGACTTGTGCATACTTGAAGCACCCGGAATGTCGCTGCCGGTCGCGAGTTTGGGTACCGCATCGGTACTGTCCGTCGGCGAACCGATCTATATGTACGGCTATCCACGAGCGATCGGCATCGCTTTCGCGGAAGGTCGTGTCGAGCGCTTGCATCCCTACGATGGCGCCCTGATCATCGAAACCAACGCGGGTTTCGTCCAGGGCGCGAGCGGCAGCGGAATTTTCGACCAGGACGGACGCCTGGTCGGTCTCGCGACTTTCTTCTCCGCGGATGGCAAGAACGGGCACTTTGCCATTCCGGCGGACTGGATCCCGCAACTCATGGCCACTACGCCCCAGCCGATCAAACCCTTGTCCGGCATGCTGTTTTGGGAAGATACCGCCGCGCTCCCGGATTTTCTGCGACGAAACGCTAACCGATCTGCCACACCAAGCGCGCCTCTACAATCCCACTAAAGGCGAATCAGGCGCGCCGATGGTTTAACAGCCTTCACGGTTAAGCTTTTCTCCCGCGCTTGTCCGGGCAGTCCTCGCATGCCGGCCTGTTTTGGCGTGCGAGTATTGATATCAGGTATCCCGCCCCTCCTCGCCTACTCGCGTCGCGGCTCTGTTCGCGCGAGTGTCATTCGTTGGTCCGCCTCCGCCGAGCGCTCACGTTTCCCGCACTCCGTTGGCCTTCCGAGGGTCTCGCCGCATTCATCTCAGTGATCGGTCTTATACCAATTCGGCATCGCGATGATGCAGTTCGGCGTGAGTCCAGCCTTTTTGAGGACATCGACGGTCGCGACGACCTTGTTCTGATGCAAGTCGATAACACTCACTGAACCGTCGTCCATCTCCGGCAAATTGAGAAAGCTGTTTTGAACGATCGCATAGCGTTCATCGGGCGAGAGTATGAAATGATGCGCTCCGCCGGCAGTCGGGATCGTCGACAACAGTTTTGGCTTGTAGGGATCGGAGATGTCGAAGATGTTGAAGGCGCCGGGCTTGGCGGTGGTGATATAAAGGCGGTCGACTGCTTCGTTGAAACCCATTTCCAGCGGGAGACTTTGGCCGGTTTCCGCAAAATCGAACACCTTTTGAAAAGTGAAGTCCTCGCTCCCCGGACGCCAAGTAGCAGCCCACAAGGCTCCGCCATACATATTGTTGATGTAGGCGATCTGGGGCTTTCGATGGGGGATGAAGGCAATTTCGACCGGCGCATCTCCCGACGGCGAAGGTTTATGCGAGAGCTTGTGGGTTGAGAGAATCTTCCGGGTCGATGCTTGTATGACGGAGATTGTCTCGCCGGCGTCGTTCAGATCATTCGGGTTGACCGTGCTCGTAACGAGAATGCGGTCGATCTCGTCGTTGAGCATCACGCCGTGGGGATACTTTATGAATTTATCGCTGGATCCATCGTTCTCGATGGTTGCGATCGGCTTATCCGACTGAGCATCGCCGACAATGATGTTGTTGGAACCCATACAGCTCAGATACCAGTACTTGCGGTCATCCGAGAAGGTTATGTCCTCGCCTACCTTGCAATTCGGGACGGATACGATGCTCTTTTCATTAGGGAATTTCGACAGATCGTAAACATAGAGCTCGGTATGCCCTAGCGAGGTGACATACGCCTTGGTCACATCTTTGTTGTAGTAGATGTGATGCGCCACGAAATCCGGGGGCAAGGGCGTGTCCTTGACGATCTGGTTGAACGTGGGGGAATTCGGATCCACGTCGATGACCGCAATACCCTCTCTGCGATTCGGCTGCCCGACCTTGCTTTCGTAGTTGAGCATAGCGAGCAGCTCAGCGCTTGCCGTGGCCGGCGCCAAGACGCCTAAGGCGCTCAAGCTCAACGCTCGTAAAAAGGCCCGGATAAAGGGTTGGCATTTCAGGGTATTAAGCATCTCGTTTCTCCCCTCTCTCGGTTTGCACACAACAATAAAATGACCGGTCGTCTTATCAGCGAGTAAAAAAATCAGGCTTTGAAATAATCGTCGAAAAGAAACTCGAGAACCTGCGTGAGCGGCTGAACCGAACGCTCGATTTTCATGCGAAGCAAAGCGCCCTGCCAGAGATTGAGCACCAGATCGGCCATGAACGTGGCTGGAAGGTCTTTCCGGAAGCTTCCTTCCGCTTGCCCGCGAACGATACCCTCCTTCAGCTTGTCTCGATAACGGTGGACGGCCTTACGCAACGAGGTATGACAAAGGTCGCAGGTTTCCCCTATTTCGCCGATCAGGTTGCCGAGCAGGCACCCTCCTTTGAAATCTCGCCGTTCGGTCTCTTCTATGAGCTCGTTGAAATACGCTTTTAACGCCACTTCCGCACTAACATTCTTGCGATTCAGATGTCCGTCGAGCTGCTTGATGAACGGCTCGATGTAGTGCTTGACGACCTCGGCGCTGAAGGCTTCCTTGCTGGGAAAGTAGTTGTAAAACGATCCTTTCGGCAAGCCGACGCTTTCCACGATTTCCTGGATTCCCGTGCCATGGTAGCCCTGCTCCATCAGAAGCATGACGCCATGGTCGAGCAGCTTTTCTCGAATTTCGGTAGAATCTCGTCTCCTCATGGGGCATGAACAATATGACCGGTCGTCTTATTTGTCAATACGGCTTTTGGGGGAATTTTCGTCGTCGGTCAGCAAGTTCGTAGGCCTGATTTGCCCAATGCTCTGTCACCCGTAAAGTGTGGGGTAAAGGTTACAGAGTTTGATCCGCGCGTCGGCGGTGGTAAACCACCGAATCCAGGGAGCCAGCCCTGAGCACCCAACCAGCATTCCTTGTGTCCGGAAACCGAGAATTGATGCCGCACCAGTCATGCCAGACTTCCATCGGTTCAAGCGCGTCGCCTAGGCCGGGATTGCCGGGGTCCAGATGACAGGGATGTAGGTGCCTCGCCATCCTTGGTTTCTGGGTTCCGGCAATCCATGCCGGAATGACGGTTTTACGGGCTTACGTAGACACCACTGTCCAGCGGGAGAAAGCAGGATCAATGGGAATGCCGGAAACGCTGACGCTTATTCCGGCCTACAACATTGTCCTTTTTGCCGGAACGACGGTTTTACGAGGTTACGTAGACACCCGCGTCCAGCGGGAGAGAGTAGGCCGGCCATCCTTCGCCGACAAAGCCGTTAATACAACGACACTGTCGGAAAGGGTGGCCTCGGTGCTCCCGAAGACACCGTTTGCGATTGGAAGGGATTCCCGCCCTCCACAGCGCCTATACAGTAGGTATGAATGTGCTCTAGCAACGCATTATGGTTAACAAAGGCGAGCGTGTGCTGGGAACGTGCGATTTACGCACGAATCTGTCGATGCGGGTACGTGCTGTCCCCGTTGACCGTTGGCGTTTTCTCCCGAATACCCCTTCAGCAGCCGTAGCCGGACATGCGGTTTAAGCCATAAAAAATCGGCGCTCCCAAGCCGAAACCGATAAAAGACGCTCCGATGTTTTCCACTAAACACTGAGGAGATTGCCTTGAGTTCGCTTAGTCCTAGCTCCGGCATCATAGTCCGAACCCAAAAACAAAGCGCGATGGTCGGCGTTCGAATCCGCAAGCTCCTCGTTACTTGAACAGAGCACCCGTTTGCAGATGGGCCTGGCGGGCATCCAAGGCATCTCGCACAGTCTCGAGCCACCGGCGGTGCTCGACTCCCGTTGGGTCGACAGGACGTCCAGCCGCCTCCCGCGCATGCTGAAGGGCTTGATCGTAGGGCGGCAAGGTATCCGCAGCAAAGTAAGCGGGTTTTTTACCATGGCAGGCTTGGCCGCCGGCGCTGATACTGCACGTCGGACGGATGGGATCCAGGCGGTTTGCGGCGAGGGGTTCGTGTTGCTGCACAAGCTCTGCGACCTCTTGCAAGAACCAATACTCGGGATCCGGAATCACCTTGTCGTGATGGCCACACTGGGCGGCAACCTGAGCCGCTGCACGCGGAAAATCCCGTTTCACCCGATCGTGACTCACCACCCACGCGGGACCAGAGAGCGTGACCCGACACAGAGCGCGATGATCATCCGAGATCACTATCGTGCCGTACGGGTTGGACCACAGCTTGGCTGCGTGGCCATGAACCGAATTGCCGGGATGATAGGGAATTAGGACGAAGACCCGCTTGCCCTGGCGCTCCACGAAGGCTGCTTTACCTATATCGCCATTGCGCGGTGAGGCACCGGGTGGACCATGCGCGGAGACGGTGACCTGGATCATCTCGAATTGTGTGCCGATCAGTCGCTCCAGCGGAAGCGCTGGATCCCAGGCATTTGGCGCGAGAGGCCGACTCGAGGGAGCCGAAGGGGCCACGCGCCGTTTGATGAAAAGATTCTGTGAACACTGGGTAAACACTTCTTCGGTACCGCCTACACAAAACACCAACCGGCGGCCGGTGTGCCACGCTGTGCTCTTGTAGGGCTCCAGCTCGCTTGATTTAAGTCCGTGGTCCCGCTCAAGCTGCTCCGGCCCAAGCACTTCGACTCCGAACAACGTGATATGCAGGCCCATGGCATCGGGGTCATACGGGTGCAGCACGAGCAGCGCCAACCGTTTGCTTTTCATCACGGCGTCCACGATTTCAAGCACGGCGCCGTCAGCGTGGCGCTCTCGGGCGCGCACAGCGGCATCCGCGGAACGCACTTCCTCGCCGGCAACAATGTTCCGGTAGAGCCTGGGCATAGGTCGACGGCCGTTGAGCCAGCGCTGGACTGCGTCGTCCTCTTCCGGCAGTTTCGTACGAGGCAACAGCAAAGGAACGGCTATCGTCTGATGATCGACCACGATGAGGGGCGGCGCACCGTCCGTCTCCTCCAGCAGGGCGGCATAGGTCCTTCGATGACGCCGCCACAGCCTGCCTTGCGGAGCACCACCGCTCGCCACAAGCACTTGGACGGCGGTCATGGCAAAGGCGCCCATAGTGGGATTGAGGCATTGCCGATATTGCCGCTCGTAAAAGTGATCTGCGCCCTTGGCGATCGTGGCTTCCCTTCGTTTTCGCTCGCCACGAACGGGTTTTTCGGCACTGAGGAGGTACTGCACGACGTGTTCGGCTGCTGGTCCCGGCGCTCCCGCCGGCGCAGCAGGCGTTCGGCGACGGTCTCCCGCCACGCGGGCGGCAGCAGTCCCAGAATCCGGTGGACGAGTGTCCGCAGCCGAGTCAGCCGATATCGGCGGTTGAAGGACCCGTCCGCCGCAGAGTTCCACAAGGGCACAAGTGCCGATATCCTTTTCTCGCGTCTCCTGTCCATGTCTTGCCTCCCTGGCTCACTAGGCGAGATGGCAAACAAACAACCGAGGTAACAGGCGCCGATTAAGCCTTGTCTCTAGCTAACTTGCTGCTTCGGCACTCAGAACGGATCCTGGTTTGGAAGACTAAGACCGAAAAGACTGCCCTTTCTGTGAAATATTCACACCCGCCTTAGAGCCTATCCCAATAGGCCGTTCGCCCTGAGCTTGTCGAAGGGTTTCTTAAGCCTATTGGGATAGGCTCTAAGTACGCGCCGTTGCGAGCACATCTCGCCATCCATAGCGGTAGCAAAACGGCGGAACGATGATCGAATGGCTACCATCAGCCATAACTAGCGCCAGACCGGCGTAACAATGCCAGATCCTTTGGTAGCATCGGTGGCAACTCAGGCTGAGCACCGCGAAGTGCCCCAGGGGTGCGATCAGATGAACAGGCTCACCAGCATTACGCGGAACCCGCGTCCACACCGGCGTTCAAACCGTCGAGCAAGAATATCCGCCCTACTCCTCACTTTGCCGTATCCACAGCCAATACCACGCACGCGCCTTCGATCCGCCAAAACCGAGATAAACGCGCATTTGAAGCCGGGCTCACTCAGCTGTGACCCGAACGATACAATCCCCTTCTCTCATTCGCCCGATTTGCCGAACCTGGTCGAAGCCGTGCTCCCGGAACAAGGCCAGAACGTCGGCGGCGCTGCCCGGCTCGCAAGCGACTAACAGGCCACCACTGGTCTGAGGATCGCAGAGCAACTTGCGTTGCCACTCGGATAAGCCATCCCCGATCTCGACCGATGCCCCGTAACTGTCCCAGTTGCGCTTCGCGGCGCCGGTGGCATAGCCCCGGCTCGCTAAGTCCGCAGCTACGTCAATGAGCGGAACGTCGCGAAACGCGATATCGGCACCCAGGTTCGATCCCCGGCAGATTTCCAACAGATGTCCAAGGAGGCCAAAGCCGGTGACATCGGTCATGGCATGAACGTCGTCCAATTCTCCCAGCACCGCGCCCACGCTATTCAGCCGGGTGGTGTGCTCGATCATCTGGGCATAGCCCGCGTCGTCTAATTCGCCCTTCTTCAAGGCCGCGCTCAAAATGCCGATGCCCAGCGGTTTGCCAAGGATCAGCACGTCGCCCGGCTGCGCCCGGTCGTTGCGCTTCACCTTGTCCGGATGGACCAACCCGAGCGCGACTAGCCCATAGATGGGCTCGGGCGCGTCGATCGAATGGCCGCCGGCCAGGGGAATGCCCGCGGCTCCGCACACCGAGGCACCCCCGGCCAGGATCCGGCGAACGATCGACACCGGGAGTTTATCCACCGGCATGCCGACCACCGCCAGGGCCATGATCGGCTTGCCGCCCATGGCGTACACATCCGACAGCGCATTGGTCGCGGCGATGCGGCCGAAATCATGCGGGTCGTCGACGATAGGCATGAAGAAATCGGTGGTCGCGACAACGGCCTGCTGGTCGTTGAGCCGGTAGACCGCCGCATCGTCACTGCTGTCGGTGCCGACCAAGAGGTCGGGAAACCGGTTCGGCAGCGGCAGTTCCGCCAACATCTGCGAGAGTACGGTAGGCGCGATCTTGCAGCCGCAGCCTCCGCCGTGGGAAAGGGTGGTCAATCGAATTTCGGTCATGGATCACTCCGAAGAGCGTGAAAAAACATAAGCACCGTCCTACATGAAATTCCGCGTGTGCAGACTCGCCAATCGCTCGGCTTCGGCCTCGTCGAAACCGAGCCTGCAGAGTCGCAGGCGCCGGCCTTCAGCCATTTCGGATTGCAGCGCCTGTACCTTTTCGAAGCCCGCCGCAATCGCAGCGGGAGTCCACTCCCCTGCCGCCAGCAGTACCAGGGCATCGAATACTTCTTCGTTCAGGCCAGCGCCGCCTGCGGACAGGGTATCGTGACGCAACTCGATGGCGTTGGCCAAGCGCGTGCGGAGCTCCGGCTCAGCGTTTAGACGGCGTGACAGATGCGCCATGCCAAAAGCAACGTGGCGGGCTTCGTCGCGTGCGGCAAGCCGCGCGATCCGCCGCGTCACCGGATCGGGCGCATGGACATGGAGAAAATTGAGCAGGTTGACGAACGTTCCTTCGCCCAGCACGGAAAGCAGGAAGGCGGCGACTGAAAAATCGGGTTCGTCGACTAGCGTCTTGAGCGAAAGCTGGCCGCCCGCGGTAGACAAGGCCGACTCCCGTCCTTTCAGCCGGGCGCGCCGTGTGAACACCTCTACATGGCGCGCCTCGTCTGCCACCTGTATCGCCAGGAGCTGCACGATCTCGCGGTAATGCGGATGAATCCGGCCGAGAAAGCGGGCAGGAACCAACAACGCGGCGTTTTCGTTCTCGATCAGATAGGTCATGACTTGCACGACCGCATCCTCGACTTCATCCGGCAACTCGAACGGCGCGTTCCAATCGACCGCGGTTTCCGGATCCCACTGCGCGGCGAGCGCCTGCCGGTAGAGATCCGCCGCCTCGTCCGCCCAGATCTCGTGCTTGCGGTCCAGCGCGAAATTCCACTCCGGCCCGCCGGCCTCCACCGTCGAACCGCGCGCGGCCAAGCCCCAACTGGCTTTGGCGCGTTCGGCCACGGCGCCTGGCGAGCGGCAATCGGACCGGCCGGAGCGCTCCGCACCGCACCAGCGCCCGCTCTGATAGCCGCCGCGCACGATCAGCGCGTGCCCTGCCTCGTCAAAACTCACGCCATGCCCTTGACTGCGGCACCAGGCAACAACGTGGGCGCGAAACCCGGACGCTTTGGAAACAACGCGGAGAGTCGAGCCGACCGGAACGCCCGCCAAGGCGTGTTTCACGAGGAGATGCGCACCCCGGTCGAAACCCAGCGTTTCAATATCGATAGTCGGCGGCGAGGATGCATCCATCGGCAGCGTAGAAACCTTGTTCGTCCACCGCTCGCTCGAGCAAGGCGTACCCCGTGGTGCGTCCCGGCAGCCATTGCTTGAGCCCTTCCAGTTCCATCAAGGGGCGCACCGCCGGATCATCCCAGGACATGGCCAGCAATAGCTCCACGAAGCGGTCGACCAGTTCCTTCGGCGCACCGGGACTCACCGTGAAATTGCAATGATCGTAGGCATCGGTCTGCGCCAGGATGCGGGTACCGCCAGCCGGAAGGACGCCCTCGGTGGTGAACGCGAGATGATTGCCATCGATCATGCAGGCGGCATCGATTTCACCGCGCATCAGCGCCAGAGCGGCATCCCTCTCCCCGCCGATATGATCGCCGTGTTTGCCGCCGAGCAGATCGAAGCGGCGGGCGGTGAAATCCCGGCCGGCCTGCAAGCCGTGACGGCTCAGGTGTTCAAGAGGAATCAGCGTCGCCTGGGACGAGTCGACGGCGCCGAAACCGACGGTCCTGCCTCTAAGATCCGCGAGCGATTCGATGCCGGCATCGGCACGGACCACGATCAGCGAGGTCAGGTCTCGATCGGTGTCGCGCATCGCCACGGCCGAAACGGCGACACCGCGCGCCTTGGCCATACGATCGGCTCTCACCCAGGCCAATGGCGAATTCCACGCCACATGGATGGCGCCCTCGAATTGCGCCTTGACCTGGCGTTCGTAGTTGGAATAAAGGACATAATCGAAGGCCAGCCCTCTTTCGGCGAAATACGCCTTGAAGCCCTCCCAGATCGTCACCACCTTGGGCGCATAGGCGACCGCGCCCATGATCAAAGTCTCAGGCATAGGATTTCCCTCAGAACAGCGGCAGGCCACATACGGCCTTGCCGATAAAGTCGAACAGCACGTCGGATGTCGGAGCCATCACCGACGCCGCGCGGGCATCGCGAAACACGCGCTCGATGGCGAGATCCTTGCGGAACGCCGCTCCGCCGCAGACGCGCATGGCGATATCGGTCGCTTCCAGCGCCGCCTCCGCCGCGGCTGCCTTGATTTCGAGCACCCGTAACTGGGTGTCCGGCCGCTTGCCGGCCAAAGCGTCGATGGTATCGTCCAGCAGCGTCCGGACCATATCGGTCCGAATGCGGGCCCGCGCCAGATAAGCGCGCAGAGTCGGCAATTCTGCGAGGCTGGAACCGAGGTGATCCAGGCGGGAACGGCTGACATGAGTAGAAGCGCGATTCAGCGCCGATTCCATGAGCCCCAATGAGCAAGACGCACTCAGCACCGAGAAAATGGGCAGGACGGTCTCCATCATGATGGCGAAACCATCGCCATCGCCGCCAAGCCGCATGGAAGACGAAACCCTGACGTTATCCGCCGTGATTGGTGCGGAAGCGTTCCCGCGCAGGCCCAGCCCGTCGAACGGCTTGGTCTGTGCCAACCCGGGACTGTCGGACGGCACCAGCCAGATCGTGCTGGCACCTTCCGCGGCAACCGGGCGGGAAGACCACACATAGGAATCAGCCTCGACCGCCGAGGTGACCATGGTCTTGGCGCCGGTCAGGAGAACATCGTCGCCGTCAGCCTGCGCCTCGCTCAACGGGGCCCAAAAATGGCTGCGCGAGCCGGGTTCGGAAAATGCCAGGGTGGAAAGATGGCGGCCCGCGGCAATCTCGCGTCGCAAGGTATCGTTCCCGTATTTCTCGATGACCGCCGTGGCGCAATAGTGCATGGTGACGATCATCGCGGTCGAACCGCAAGCCTGCGCCAGGCGCGATACGACCCGGCTGGCATCAGCGAGCGTCCCGCCGAGACCGCCGACTGCCGGTGCGCTGATCAACCCGAGCAGTCCGGCATTGCCTAAGGCTTCGATCGCGGGGCGCGGGAACAAGGCTTCACGATCCACCGCCTCGGCGGCGGGTTCAACGACGGTTTCGACGATGGTTTCGAGGGATTCGAATATCTTCATGGGCAGACCTGCTACATGAAAAGGGGGCGCCCATTGTCACACGAACCATGCGTTCCCGCAGCATGCTGACAAGTCAGGTCTTCTCCCAATTTCGCTGGGCCGTCATTCCGGCAGGGATTGCCGGAATCCAGTTCACAGGGGTTGTGAACGCTCGAAACCATCCGTGGTCACTACTGGTGAATCACTTATGGCATGCCTTCAAGACCGGCACATCCATTGGGGGATTTTACGCGCGCCGGCACGATTCCTGGCGATGGGAGTGCCAACCGAAGTGGCGGAAGAGAACGGGAGTCGAACCCGCCCGAGACCGTCTCACGGCCTCAACCGGTTTTGAAGACCGGCCGCCCCACCGGGGACGATGCTCTTCCGGCAAAGGCACGCATTTTACCGAAAGCGTTTATTGATCGCTCCTGGCGGGACCATCCTATATCGAGAGGAAATGAGGCGAATACTGCCTCGAACGTGTTTTAACACTCTAGGCCTAAACAGCCGTGGAGTATCTACTACGACCGTCAAACATTGAGTGGACCTGAATGACACGCTTATCAGGAAAATCAACCTACTGCGACCGGCGACACGACACGACCAAACTACCATTCCGCATCGTCCCTTGGGTCGTTTTACGGAATCACCTGCACGCCGTATGGACGCGTTCGCCCGACGATCATAATTTCACCAATCATTGGCGGTTAATCAGACAAAGTTTTTGCAAAGACTTGCCATCAACGGAACGAACGGCGTTCGAAAGCATGCATCGTCGGGCGAACGCGGATTACGACAACGTCGAATTCAGGAACACGCAATTCTCGATGAAAAGGATTATGCAGCGCACGTATACTATTACCGCATCAACCCAGTGAAACGTGGTGAGACTTTATATCCAACGCGTGCTAGATGTCACATCCCGTATGATTATTTACCGAGAAGGAGTTATGCTCTGTTCGAAGCCCGGAGCCTTCTCCAGGAGATATTCGGTTCGTCCAAGTGAGGTTTCTCTCCATGCAGATTCGTCTTCATAAGAACGCCCGTACCACCCCGGCCGTTCGGCAGGCCATTCAAGCGTCCACGTTGAGCGAGCGCGCCTTGGCCCAAAAGCATGGCATTAGCCGAACGACCGTCCGCAAGTGGAAACACCGCTCCTCGGTCGAAGATGCCTCACACCGGCCCCACACCCTCAGAACCACGCTCACGCCCGCCCAGGAAGCCATCGTGGTCTACCTCCGCCAAGCTCTGCTCCTCCCCTTGGATGATCTCCTGGCCGTGACCCGGGAATTTCTCAATCCCGCCGTGTCCCGTTCCGGGCTAGACCGCTGCCTGCGCCGCCACGGGGTGGCGTCCCTCAAGACCCTGCTTCCGCCTACAGAGAAGGCGAAGGTCAAACCCTTCAAGGCCTATGAGCCCGGCTTCCTTCACCTGGATGTTAAGTACTTGCCCGCCATCGACGGCGAACCCCGCCGATACCTGTTCGTCGCCATCGACCGCGCCACCCGCTGGGTCTATGTCGCCCTCAAGCCCAACCGCTCCGCCTTAAGCGCAAAGGACTTCCTCAAAGCGGTGATTCAGGCCGCGCCTTTCCGCATCCAGAAATGCCTGACCGACAACGGCTCGGAGTTTACCGACCGTTTCCTGACCCGAACTCGGCAGCCCTCGGGGACGCATGAGTTTGACCGCCTCTGTACTGAACAAGGCATCGAACATCGCCTGATTCCGCCGGGCCGGCCCCAAACGAATGGCCTGGTGGAACGCTTCAATGGCCGCATCGAGGAGGTGTTGCAAACCCATCACTTCGATTCAACCGCCGATCTGGACACCACCCTGCACCGCTATGTCGAGCTGTACAATCATCACATTCCCCAAAAGGCCTTAGGCCATCTCACCCCGATCCAGGCTCTCAAAAACTGGCAACTGTCCCATCCTCATCTTTTTCGAAAGAAGGTTTACGATCTTGCGGGACTTGACACGTAGGGCGCAATACCGTACTCGCGTATTACGCCGCATTCCCTCGTTCCACTAATGTCCGTATTTCCCGGCGTATCGCTGCTCCATTGTCGCCTAGAGATTGATATCGCAATACCCGACTATCGACGTTATCGCGTATCCGGTGGCACCTATTTCTTCACCGTTAATCTGCGCGAACGTTACCCGAGTGACTTGCTTATCAGGCGGATCGACTTACTTCGAACGGTGGGACGGCACGTTCGAACCCAACGGCCATTTCACATCGACGCTTGGGTCGTTTTACCGGATCACCTGCACGCCGTATGGACGCTCCCACCCGGCGATGACGATTTCACCAATCGATGGCGGTTAATCAAACAAGGTTTCTGTAAAGGCTTGCTGCCAACGGAACGGCATTCGAAGGTACGCATCGCACGTGGCGAACGCGGCATTTGGCAACGTTGATTTTGGGAACACGCAATTCGCGATGAAGAGGATGATGCAACACACGTGGATGATTGCCACATCAACCCGGTGAAACATGGCTATGTCCAACGCGTGGCGGATTGGCCTCATTCGACGTTTCATTGCTAAGTCGAACGCAGTGATTGTTCGTTGACTTCGGCCAATGGGCCGGACGCCGACGGGGCCTCGGGCAAGCGAGCTTAAGACTCATGCGGCGCAATACGCGAGTACGTCATTGCGCCCTAGGAACTCAACGACGTTCCATGGGATTCTCTCGGGATGTCTGCTGCCTGAGCTGTTGGGCGAGCCCGATGAGAATTCCTTCGGGGCCGTGGATGTAGCAGAGCCGGTAGATGTCTTCGTAATTGACGACTTCATCGACCACCTTCGCACCGAACTTGCTGAGCCGGGCGAGGGTGTCGTCGATGTCCTCGACAGTGAACATGACGCGCAGGTATCCCAACGAGTTCACGGGGGCTGCGCGGTGATCGGACGCAATGGCGGGGGCGTCGAAGCGCGAGAGCTCGAGGCGACCGTGGCCGTCGGGGGTGCGCATCATGGCGATCTCGACGCGCTGATCACGTAGTCCGGTGACACGGCCGGCCCATTCGCCTTCGATCGGCATGCGGCCTTCGAGGGCAAGGCCGAGTTCGGTGAAGAACTCAATGGCAGCATCGATGTCTTCTACCACGATGCCGACGTTGTCCATACGCTTGACTGTCATGATGTCTCCTTGGCGCCTAACGCTCGGTTCAGGCGACCGAAAAAGCGGCGCACAGAAGGCCTAACCGAAATATGGAACCCGCGCCGCTTTTGCGAGTTGCTTGGAACCGAATGTTAGAGAGTACTTGCGCCGCCCTCGTTTAGAGCTTTTGCTCACTCGTAACAAGCACTGCAAATGAGCGTAACCCCTGCCTTTGCTTCTGTCTCGTCATTCCACTCGCCGGCCTCCTGCAGCATCGCTTCACACTCGCTACACCATGAATCAGGGTATAACTCACCCGCTTCAGCTTCAGCAGACCAGAATCCGCGGGGCTGGCCATCCCTTAGCGTTTGAACAATGTGCTGGCAAACATACGTGGCAACCCGTCTGCCATGGATGCCGCACTCGACGTATTGGCTATCATCCATAGCGCTCTCCAACGCCAAGCTCAGCTGATGAAGACCGCATCGCGACCTGATGTCGGCTGGAGCGAAGTGTTAGCAACGGTACGGGATCGGAAGCAGACCATTCGGAAGACCTCTTGTGTGGTGCGGTTGACCCGCTCCGGTTACGCGTAAACACCTTAGCTCAGGAAACATTTTGACAACTTCATAAGCCCGGTTTCGAAACGTCCCTGAGTTTCCCCACATGGCAACGATCAAGGACGCTTGGTGCGCCAGGTCTCCTAACCAGCGGTCGTTTTCAGGACCGACTGGATCCGTGCTTGCCATCATTTCGGCAGGGCTTGGAGTCCGGTAGGCAAAAAGATTAGCCACTATGATTCCGCCATAACCCCATTGCTTGGCATAGCTGATACAGCGAGTGATCGTTCTATCGTCTTCCACTTCGTCGGCCGTAGATGGATTCAGGCCGATAAACATGACCTTTTCCTTGCTCTTGTCCCATGTACGCCAGAGCGCATAGCGGTACGTCCGGCAGCTCGACAATTCAGCGTGTGTTTCCATCGTTTTTGTTTAGCTGCAGACGTTCCGCATAAACCTTATTTGTGTATTCTTTTCGAGCGCCCTATCCCGCCAGCACCAGCCACTGATTGTTTATCACCGTAGTCCAACAGTTCTCTAGGATCAGGGTGTTCAGTCCTTCCTTCCAAAATATATTGGCAACTCTCTCGTTCTCTGCGCCGCGCCGAATTACATGGCGCAGGAGTAGCACCAACTCCCCGTAGTTCCGCAATATCTTCTGCTTGTATTCCTCACGAGCCTGCGTGTTTTGATTGAGACTATTGACGAGCTTCATCTCAGCGCGAGCCCCCTTGAAAACCGTGATAAGGGCACTGCCGAGGTCTGCGAATAGCCCAGCCGCGGATGCCATTCCCGCCGGATCCCCAAGAGACAGGTGAGGAGCTGGCCCAAAAAAAGCATTGTCCGGAGTACGCTCGTTGCCAACAATGCCCGCTAATTCCTTCAGCACATTCTTGCGCTTGCGCGTGACGTATCTGAGAGTGCTGAGATCCGAGGCTATTCTGCCATCTAGGAGGATCAGGCGGTTGGCATCAAGCTTTGGGGGGCGTTGCTCCCTATCGGGCCTCTGGTTGTAGAAATTCTCCACCAGTGCGTTTATTTTCTCGACTTTGTTTTTGCACCACTCATGCACTTCTTTCATATTATCGTTCCCGTTGTGACATCTATAGGAGTCTAAAGGCTAAAACAGTTTTAATTTCTTTACCTTTCCTCGCGTAGGCGTTTCCCCTCGACAAATGGATTTAGGCCACTACGTTTCCTGCTAATGGCGCTATCTATCAGTCTCACGAAACACGGTTTTTACATCAGGAATGATCACGCTCTTCCTTTCGATTGAAGGATAGCCTGCCACTGCATATACACGTCCATGAGTGATTTAACAGCCTAACGTTTACGAGTTGCGCACCGCGTTAGCATGGACACATAAACTCAGACCTATTATCAAATTTACGCATGGCTCATTGCACACCTAGATGACGCACGTTCTCCAACGAAAAGTTCGCCCGAAATAGGTTTGCAAATGGAGCAACAAAGCGCTGTTGCGAGTGTTCAGAAACCAGGTTATGGACCTCGCAAAGGCGCCTTACTGAGTATTGTGGTTTTTCATTACTATCCACCAGGCACCGGTTTCTAGCTCCATGCCTAAGTCAATCCGCCCCACAAAGCGGGTTCAACCTGAATGAATTGCTACAGTCCGCACGGGTACATCCTCGCTGATGCCCTTAAAAGTGGCACACAAACTGGCCACCGCAAAATATCTCGATCGCTATCAGGAAAAATGTAGCGCAAATCGGACTGAGCAATGGCAGGAAAGCCAAGCGCCCGCGCCGACGATACGCCTCATTGAGTCGCCAGAAGCCGTTGCTGCCGAAGAAGCCAACAATGACAAGTACCGGGTAAGCAGCGATGGAATAGAACAAGCCGCGAGTCAACGCGCTAGCTTCTGAGCCCGGTGCGTCGAACAACATGAAGCTGAACATGAAAATAAAAGCCCACGGAAACAGCCCGATTAGAAAAATAATGTTTGCTACGATGCGATACATGGTGAGGGTGCTAACGTCCGCGCTCAGGCACTTCCCGAGGCCGCAGGATAGGGGCCGTCGCTTGGAACGCATGGTTGAATGACACTATTTTTTTGCTCGACAACCAACCATAGGATGGCGTCATACGGCAGCCGTAAACCATTCACGGAAGTCACCCAAACCTTCTCCACGCTTAAGCCGCTAAACTCGTACCCGTGACGCTCGATGGCAACACGAAGTGGGGCCACGTCGGGAGATTTATGAAGTAACCTCGCCACGACGGCGTTGTCAGATGGATGACCCTTTCCCGCTATCTGATTCCAAGCAGCATCCACAGCGGCCATTTTCTTCAAACTTGCCGAGAGCCTCGGATATGAGATTAGCCTACCCACAGCGACTGACCGCAAAATTGAGTGCATTATTGGCACGTGGCCTTGGAGAGCAACAGAAGCAAGAGGGCCAAGAGCAGAAAGGCGATGCCCCAGAAAACCACGGACACGGTACCGACACTCAAGCGGCCAATGAACCAGCTACCGAAGCGAATGAGTTGGACGCAAACAGCGGCCAAGCCTAACTACCACGCCTAGGCAAAACGATACCAAATACCCCATGAGACCAGGCGGCCAAAGAAAATCCTGATTAGCGATGAAGTTCAGTATCGGCTCACGCTGTGAGCCACTAGGGGGCTTAGACTAGGGGCATCGATCACAAAAGAGGTGTCCCATGCCGATGAACCGAGTGCAATTTCAAAAGGGGTTGTCGTTGGCCGAGTTTCTGGCCCAATACGGCCGTGAAGAGCAATGCGAAGCGGCACTGGAAGCCCTACGCTGGCCGGAGGATTTCCGCTGCCCAGCCTGTGGTGGCGCGCACCACACGGTGTTCGAACGGAGCGGGCGAAAATACTGGCAATGCGGGCACTGCCGAAAGCAAACGACGCTGACCGCTGGGACGATCTTCGAAGCGACCAAGCTGCCGCTCTCTACCTGGTTTCTGGCGATGTATCTCCTGACCCAGGCCAAGAACAATGTCTCAGCACTGGAATTGATGCGTCATCTCGGAGTGTGTTATCGCACCGCCTGGCTGGTGAAACATAAGCTGATCCAGGTGATGGCGGAGCAGGAAGCGGATCGACAATTGACCGGGCGGGTCGAGATTGACGATGCTTACCTGGGCGGTGAACGGTCCGGGAAACGCGGACGGGGTTGCGAAAACAAAGTCAGCTTTGTGATGGCGGTACAAACCACGGACGACGGTCACCCATGGTTTGTGCGCCTTGATCCCCTGCCGTTCACCCAGCAGGCGATCGCGGACTGGGCCCAACGCGCCTTGGCCCCGTCGACCTACGCCCTCACCGATGGCCTGAGCGGGTTTCGGAGCGTGCACCAGGTCATCGCGGGGCATCAACGCCTGATTCTGGGCTCTGGGCGGCCATCGGCCCAACATCCGGCGTTTCGTTGGGTCAACACGCTGTTGAGCAACCTGAAGACCGCCCTTTCCGGCACCTATCATGCGATCAAATTTAGGAAATATGCCAAGCGATATCTGGCCGAGTTCCAATATGTTTCAATCGGCGTTTCGATCTCAAAATTCTGCTTCGACGGCTGGCCCGTGCTGCGATGTTGACTCAACCCCGAGCCGAGTGGCGACTTCGCTTGGCTGACGTTCATCGCTAATCAGGAAGAAAATTGCGGCTTGCGTGGCGGGAAGCATGATGCTGTACCCGAGAGTGCCAAGGTCCCCGGTGTTAAGAAAGTGAAGGAGCATGCATCCTACAGCGACCGAGACGTAGGCAGCGGCAACAACACTGGCTAGCTTGGATGCGAGGTACCATAGCGGCTAACATCTGAATTCACCGGCTCTGCTCGGCCTTATCACACAGCGTCTGGGGGGAGACGAGTTAGCGGGGCACGATGAGAATGCTTTCATTTGGAATCTCCAGACGCCGAGCCCTCCTGCCGTCCTTAAACTCAATGACGGACTTCTGCCCGATGCCTGAAAACATGACATCAATACCTCCAAATGTAGTGTAGTCGGGAGCCTGAGGCGACTGCTTTGCCTGAAAACGGGAAGGAATAAAGGTGCTATAAGGCGCGTGAAGCATTACATAGGACGGGCCTTTCTTGATGTTGGCAAAACGCATCGCTCCTTCCAGCAACACTCCAGACACCCCTCCCGCAACTAAAGGTATGACGAAGATGGCGATTAGCGAAAGAGCATGAGCTGTTTTCGGGCGCACCTTATCGAGATGTGATGCCCGCGAGTCATTCGCAGGTGGGAGAACGGCTGCAGTTTCCGCTATTAGTACCTCACGAAGTGTTGACGAAGCCTTCTGATAGACCGCAACCAAAACCCAAGAAGAAACGAAATCGCAGGTAAGGTCCAGATAGCTGATGGCTCCACTTGAGATATCGCGTCAATGAATACCAAGCCAAACACGCCGAATATGACAGCATTTAAATCTGGACGTACAAGTTCTAGTGGTTCGTTTAGCCTGCGTTTCGAAAACCGTTGACGTATGGAAAACACAAACTTCTGAATGGGGCGCAAGACTGGGTTAGCCACAAACCTAGGGCTGTGAGACTAATGACAAACAGCCCATATACGATGCCAAAGCTCGTGGCCAACAGAATTAGCAGTAAGGCATCACCTGTCACCGCCGATGTAAAAATGACCCCTGACACCGAAGTAAATTTGACCCCTTGGGGGAAAATGGCGGCTTTTTTGAGCCGCGGAAATGTTGACTCAGGAGCAGTCAGTGGAGATCAAAGTATTGGCCCGACAGGGCCATGGCATCAAAGCCATCGCGCGGGAGCTGGGCGTCTCGCGCAACACGGTACGCAAGTACCTGCGCAGCGAAAGCGCGTTGCCCCGGTACCGGCTGCGGGCGCCCCGCCCCTGCAAGTTGGATCCCTTCAAAGCCTATCTGCAGCAACGCATCGAGGCGGCACGTCCGCATTGGATTCCGGCCACGGTGCTGCTGCGAGAGCTTCGTGAACGGGGCTATGCAGGCGGCATCAGCCAGCTCAAGGCGTATCTCGCCCCCTTCAAACGGCGACCGGAAGAACCGGTGGTCCGCTTTGAAACCCCACCGGGCCGCCAGATGCAGGCCGATTTCACGACGATCCGGCGGGGGCGCGATCCGCTCAAAGCCTTCGTGGCCACGCTGGGGTTCAGTCGCGCCACGTTCGTGCGCTTTTCCGACCGCGAGGACAGCGCGGCCTGGTTGACGGGGCTGCGCGAGGCCCTCCACTACTTCGGCGGGGTGCCCGAAGAGGTGCTGTTCGACAATGCCGGCGCCATCATCACCGAACGGGACGCCTACGGTGAAGGCCGGCACCGCTGGCACCCGGCCCTGTACGCGCTGGCCGGGGCGTATGGCTTCCGGCCCAAGGTCTGCCGGCCGTACCGGGCCCAAACCAAGGGCAAGGTGGAGCGCTTCAACGGATACCTGAAAGCCAGCTTCATCACGCCACTGGCGGCCACGCTCAAGAGCGCCGGCTTGACACTCGATGTCGAGACCGCCAATGCCCAGATCGGCCCCTGGCTCGATCAGGTGGCGCATCAACGGGTGCACGGCACCACCGGCGTACAGCCCGCGGTGCGATTGGCCGAAGAGCGCCTCGCCCTGCGGCCGTTGCCGGTTCAGGCACCCCAAGGCTTGCCGGCACCCCAGCGGCACGTTGGCCGCGTCTTGCCCCATGACAGCCTGCAACATCCCCTGTCGGTGTACGACCAGTTGCTGGAGGTGACGGCATGAATCTGCAGCACGCCCGGATTACCGAACTCAGCCAAAGCCTGAAGCTCGAGCGGATCGGGTCGGACTGGCCCCACCTGGCCCAGCAGGCCGCCGATCGCGAGGAGAGCTTTGCCGACTTCCTCGAGAAACTGCTCATCGCCGAGGCCAAGGCCCGCGCCGAACGCACCCGGCAGACCTTGCTCAAGATGGCCACCTTGCCGGTCGTGAAGACTTTGGAGCAGTACGACTTTGCTTTCTCCTTGGGAGCGCCCCGGGCCCAGCTCCAGGAACTGGCGGGTTTGAGCTTTATCGAGCGCACCGAGAACATCGTCCTGCTCGGCCCCAGCGGGGTTGGTAAAACCCATCTGGCGATCGCCTTGGCCTACCGCGCGGTGATGGCCGGCCTCAAGACACGCTTCGTCACCGCCGCCGATCTGATGTTGCAACTCACCGCCGCACACCGCCAGGAGCGTCTCAAGGAGTACTTCAACCGGGTCGTGATGGCGCCCAGGCTGTTGGTCATCGATGAGATCGGCTATCTGCCGCTCGGACGTGACGAAGCGAATCTCTTCTTCAACGTCGTCGCCAAGCGCTACGAGCGCGGCAGCCTGATTCTCACCAGCAACCTGCCGTTCACCCAGTGGGCGGGCACCTTTGCCGATGATCAGACCCTGACGGCCGCGATGCTGGATCGGCTCCTGCATCACGCCCACATCGTGCAAATCACCGGCGACAGTTACCGATTGAAGGACAAGCGCAAGGCAGGAACAACCCCGCCGCAGACAGCGGCCGTCGAATAACTTTTGGGCCTCAAGGGGTCAATTTTACTTCGGCGATAAACCCTCAAAAGGGGTCACTTTTCAGTCGGCGTTGACAATCACCGACGGAGAGGCCGACGGGAAAGTAGTCGAGTCGGTAGCAGTAGAAGAGAAGACACGCTCCTCCAAGCAGAACCCCTATCTTGAAGGCAAGAGATAAGAGCTTAGATGCAAAGTCGACTTGGGATTCGATTGTCTTAAGGTCATAACCGGCCATACGAATGGTTTGATCCGCAAACTTTGTACTAGATACCTGTCCCCGGTGTATAAGACCGGCCAGTGATGCGTATAACCTCGAATTGGCTATTCGAAGTATTTGTGATTATTTGTCGCGTCTCGTGTGATTATTTACCCAGAAGGAGTTATGCTCTGTTCGAAGCCCGGAGCCTTCTCCAGGAGATATTCGGTTCGTCCAAGTGAGGTTTCTCTCCATGCAGATTCGTCTTCATAAGAACGCCCGTACCACCCCGGCCGTTCGGCAGGCCATTCAAGCGTCCACGTTGAGCGAGCGCGCCTTGGCCCAAAAGCATGGCATTAGCCGAACGACCGTCCGCAAGTGGAAACACCGCTCCTCGGTCGAAGATGCCTCACACCGGCCCCACACCCTCAGAACCACGCTCACGCCCGCCCAGGAAGCCATCGTGGTCTACCTCCGCCAAGCTCTGCTCCTCCCCTTGGATGATCTCCTGGCCGTGACCCGGGAATTTCTCAATCCCGCCGTGTCCCGTTCCGGGCTAGACCGCTGCCTGCGCCGCCACGGGGTGGCGTCCCTCAAGACCCTGCTTCCGCCTACAGAGAAGGCGAAGGTCAAACCCTTCAAGGCCTATGAGCCCGGCTTCCTTCACCTGGATGTTAAGTACTTGCCCGCCATCGACGGCGAACCCCGCCGATACCTGTTCGTCGCCATCGACCGCGCCACCCGCTGGGTCTATGTCGCCCTCAAGCCCAACCGCTCCGCCTTAAGCGCAAAGGACTTCCTCAAAGCGGTGATTCAGGCCGCGCCTTTCCGCATCCAGAAATGCCTGACCGACAACGGCTCGGAGTTTACCGACCGTTTCCTGACCCGAACTCGGCAGCCCTCGGGGACGCATGAGTTTGACCGCCTCTGTACTGAACAAGGCATCGAACATCGCCTGATTCCGCCGGGCCGGCCCCAAACGAATGGCCTGGTGGAACGCTTCAATGGCCGCATCGAGGAGGTGTTGCAAACCCATCACTTCGATTCAACCGCCGATCTGGACACCACCCTGCACCGCTATGTCGAGCTGTACAATCATCACATTCCCCAAAAGGTCTTAGGCCATCTCACCCCGATCCAGGCTCTCAAAAACTGGCAACTGTCCCATCCTCATCTTTTTCGAAAGAAGGTTTACGATCGTGCGGGACTTGACAGCTAACAAACCAATAGCCATAGTGGAATCCGCTCATTCTGTGACAGGTTAGGCCGAGGAGTAGCTCTTAGCAGGCTGTTGATTCTCTCGGCCCTGGATGCCGCATCAATTCCTGGGATGAAGCGCCTAAAACGGATATCAGGTCCGGGCCATCACCGGGCTCACCTGGAGCAACGACGCCTATCAATGGGACGGGGCGGTCAAAGGCGCTCAGACGTCTACCGCCAAAGGCCTAAACCAGTACGCCGCGCTCGCCAACCGTCATACGCTTCCAAAAACCTCATTCTCACGGTCTCCTGCAGCCATTCCGTCTGTTTCACTCCTCCCTTCCTCGGGTTCTCATGAAACCGGGCAGATGACGTGCTACAACTCCGGACAGTTTATTTCCTCTCAACACTGGGTGTTGAGGGTGTAATCAATCCGTGCCAACATTAGGGTTAAATTTCCTACCTTCCAACTTAGTTTTTGTTCGCCAGGAGGTACGACATCATGCAAGTCACTCGGCGCCAGTTTTTTAAGCTGAGTGCCGCAACGCTAGGAGGGTCCACGCTCACGGCCTTGGGTTTTTCCCCGAGGGAAGCGCTGGCGGAAGTGCGCACGTTCAAGCTGACGCGCACCACGGAAACCCGCAATACCTGCCCGTATTGTTCGGTAGCCTGCGGCATCATTCTGTACAGCCTCGGCGACAAGGCGAAAAATGCCAAGTCCGAAATCATCCATATCGAGGGTGATCCGGACCATCCGGTGAGCCGCGGCAGCCTGTGTCCCAAAGGCGCCGGCCTGCTCGGTTTCGTTCATAGCGAAACTCGCGTCACCTTTCCGGAATACCGCGCGCCGGGCGCCCGGGAATGGAAACGGGTTACTTGGGATTTTGCGCTGGACCGCATCGCGAGGCTCATGAAGGAAGACCGGGATCGTCATTTCGTCGCCAAGAACGATAAAGGGCAGACGGTCAACCGCTGGCCGACGGTCGGATTTCTGGCTGCTTCCGCCGCCTCCAACGAAACCGGTTATCTCACCCATAAGGTTCTCCGCAGTTTTGGTATCGTAGCGCTCGACAACCAGGCACGCGTCTGACACGCACCGACGGTGGCAAGTCTTGCTCCGACATTCGGTCGCGGCGCCATGACGAATACCTGGATGGACATCAAGAATGCGAACGTCATTCTGGTGATGGGCGGCAATGCTGCCGAAGCGCATCCGGTAGGCTTCAAATGGGTGATTGAGGCGAAGGCCCATAACAAGGCCAAGCTCATCGTGGTCGATCCGCGGTTCAACCGCACGGCCTCGGTAGCCGATTTGTACGCGCCGATCCGGGTAGGAACCGACATCGCGTTCCTCAACGGTGTGATCCATTATTTGTTCGAGCACGACGCCATACACCACGAGTATGTCAAGGCGTATACCAACGCCAGTTTCATCGTACGCGAGGACTTCGGCTTCAACGAGGGGCTTTTCACCGGCTACGACGAGAAAAGCCATAGCTACGACAAGAGCACCTGGCAGTATGAGCTGGACGAAAAGGGCTACGCTAAGGTCGACGAGACCTTGCAGCACCCCCGTTGTGTCCTGAATCTGCTGAAGCGGCACGTCTCTCGTTATACCGTGGACGTGGTCTGCGATATCACCGGGACGCCCAAGGATGTCTACCTAAAGGTGTGCGAGACGATCGCCTCGACTGCCGTGCCGAACCGGACCCTGACCAGTCTCTACGCGCTCGGCTGGACCCAGCACAGCATCGGGGCCCAGAACATCCGGACCCTGGCGATCTTACAGCTACTCCTGGGCAATATCGGCATGCCGGGTGGCGGCGTCAATGCGCTGCGCGGTCATTCCAACATCCAGGGTCTGACCGATCTCGGGCTGTTGTCGGATCAATTGCCGGGCTATCTGAATCTCGCCCACGACGACGAAACGACCCGTGCCGCCTATTTAGCGAAGCGCACGCCCAAGCCGCTTCGGCCCGGACAGGTCAACTTCTGGTCGAATTATCCGAAGTTCCATACCAGCCTGATGAAGGCTTGGTATGGCAAGGCGGCGACACCGGACAACGACTTCGCCTACGATTGGCTGCCCAAAGTCGACCAGCTCTACGACGGCCTGCGCGTTTTCGACCTGATGGAGCAGGGCAAGATGACGGGCTATTTCTGCCAGGGCTTCAATCCGTTGGCGTCCTTCCCAAACAAGGGCAAGATCGTTTCCGCTCTGTCCCGCTTGAAATTCCTGGTGGTCATGGACCCCTTGGCCACGGAAACTTCGGAGTTCTGGCAAAACCACGGCGAGTACAACGACGTGAAGCCGGAGGATATCCAGACCGAAGTATTTCGGCTACCGACGACCTGTTTCGCCGAGGAGGAAGGATCACTGGTCAACAGCTCGCGCTGGCTGCAATGGCACTGGAAAGGCGCCGAGCCGCCTGGCGAATGTCGCACTGACATCGACATCATGGCCGAGCTGTTCCTGAAAGTGCGCGAACTCTACCGGCAGGAGGGCGGCGTGTTCGCCGATCCGATCCTGAATCTGCACTGGCCTTATTGGATACCGGAGGCGCCGTCGGCTGAGGAACTGGCGAAGGAATTCAACGGCTATGCGCTGGTCGACATTCCCGATCCGAAAGACCCGGGCAAGGTACTTGTCAAGGCCGGCCAACAGCTGTCGAGCTTTACCCAGCTTCGGGATGACGGCAGTACCGCTTGCGGTACCTGGATCTTCTGCGGTTCCTGGACCGAAGAAGGCAACCAGATGGTGCGGCGAGACCCGACCGACCCGACCGAGCTGGGTATCGCGCCCGGGTGGGCTTGGGCATGGCCGGCGAATCGGCGGATTCTGTACAACCGAGCTTCCTGTGATCCCTCGGGCAAGCCTTGGGACGAGAAGCGCAAGCTGATCGAATGGGACGGTTCGAAATGGACCGGTCTGGACGTGCCCGATTTCAAGGTCGATACCGGGCCAAATAGCGGTGTGTCGCCATTCATCATGACCGACGAGGGCGTCGCTCGCCTGTTCGTGCGGGATCTCATGGCCGAGGGACCGTTCCCCGAGCATTATGAGCCTTTCGAAAACCCGCTGGGCACCAACCCCTTGCACGCCAAAGTGATCAGCAACCCGGCAGCGCGCGTGTTCGCCAACGACAAGGCCATGCTCGGCGACCACGAGGCGTTTCCCTATGTGGGGACCACCTATCGTCTGACCGAGCATTTCCATTTCTGGACCAAGCACTCCAAGATCAATGCCCCGCTCCAGCCGGAGCAGTTCGTGGAGATCGGCGAGGAACTGGCCCGCGAGCTCGGCATCGCCAACGGCGAGAGGGTTACGGTCCGCTCCAAGCGTGGTTCGATCAAAGCGGTAGCGATGGTGACCAAGCGTATCAAGGCGCTGAAGGTGGCCGGGAAGACCGTGCATCAGATCGGTATTCCGATCCATTGGGGTTTCACCGGGGCGACCCGTAAAGGCTACATCGCCAACACCCTGACGCCTTTCCTGGGCGACGCCAACACCCAGACCCCGGAGTTCAAGGCGTTCCTCGTAAACGTGGAGAAGGACTTGAGCGAACTCATGCCGCACACCCACAAGCCGGGCGAAGGCCATGAAGAACGCAAGCGTCCCGAGGTCCTCCTGGAGGACAACGAGCCCGCCAGGCAGATTTCCTGGCTGGTGCGCATCCTCAAGGGCCGGACGGAGGTTTAGACAATGGCATTACAATCCCTGGATATCGTCCGTCGATCCGCCACCACGACGCCGAGTCCGCAGCAGCGGCAGACCATGGAGGTGGCCAAGCTCATCGACGTCACCAAGTGCATCGGCTGCAAGGCGTGCCAGTCGGCCTGCATGGAATGGAACGACCTGCGCGAGGAAGTCGGGATCAACGAGGGTTCTTATACCAATCCGCACGATCTCACCGCCAACAGCTGGACGCTGATGCGCTTCGCCGAGACCGAGGAAAACGGCACGCTGGAATGGCTGATCCGTAAGGACGGTTGCATGCACTGCGCCGACCCCGGCTGCCTCAAGGCCTGTCCCTCGCCGGGCGCGATCATCCAATATGCGAACGGCATCGTCGATTTTCACGAGGAAAACTGCATCGGCTGCGGCTACTGCATCGCCGGCTGCCCGTTCGACATTCCGCGCCTCTCCAAGAAAGACAACAAGGTGTACAAATGCACCCTTTGCTCCGACCGGGTGGCGGTCGGCCTGGAGCCGGCCTGCATCAAGGCTTGTCCGACCCAGGCGCTGGTGTTCGGCAGCAAGAAAGATATGATCGAGTATGCCAACGAGCGCATCGCGGACCTTAAGGAACGCGGCTTCGAGAACGCCGGACTCTACGATCCTCCCGGCGTCGGCGGCACGCACGTCATGTACGTTCTGCACCATGCCGACAAGCCCGAGCTCTACAACGATCTTCCCAAGGACCCAGTCATCAGCCCCATGGTCGGACTGTGGAAAGGCATCTTCAAGCCCCTCGCCACCGCCGCGATATTCTTCACCGCCCTGGCCGGGTTCTTCCATTACATCACCGTCGGTCCCAACGAAACCGAAGAGGAAGACGAGGAGAAGAAGCCATGAACACCCAGCACGGCCCGAAACTGATCGACCGCTACAGCCCTTCGGAACGGCTAAACCATTGGATCACGGCGATCACCTTCCTCATGCTTGCCTTCTCCGGGCTGGCGCTGTTCCATCCGTCGATGTTCTGGTTCACCCAGTTCTTCGGCGGTCCCACCTGGACGCGCATCCTGCATCCCTACATCGGCCTCGTGATGTTCGTCTCCTTTTCATTGTTGGCCCTCAAGTTCTGGCACCACAACCTTCTGACCCGCAACGATATCGTCTGGCTTCGTCGCATCGGCGACGTGGTGCGGAACCGCGAGGAAGGGCTGCCGGAAGTGGACCGCTATAACGCCGGCCAGAAACTGTTGTTCTGGACCATGATCGGTACCATCTCCGTCCTTCTGCTGACCGGCATCGTCATCTGGCGACCTTGGTTCGCTCACTACTTCCCCATCGATATCGTGCGCCTAGCGCTACTGCTACACGCCGTCTGCGCCTTCATCATCATTTGCAGCATCATCGTTCATATCTATGCTGCGCTGTGGATCAAAGGGACCCTCGGTGCCATGGTACGCGGAACCGTCACCCGCGCTTGGGCGCGCAAACATCATCCCGGATGGTACAAGCAGGTGACCGAGGGAGAGAAACATTGAGCGGATTGGAAAAAGTCGGTTCCTCACGCGAAGGGATGCCAAAAGGCAGTCAGAGCTTAGGGGCTCCGCCACTATTGCGCTTGCCGCCCCGGCAGTCGCCATTCGCCAAGCGGGCGGCGCGTTTTCGGCGACTTGCCGAAAGCCATGCGAGCTTGGCCGGCTACCTGGCATTGATGGCCGATCTGGTCGAGGTTCAGCACGATCTGTGGGAACGGTTTCTTCAGACGCCGTTGCCGGATTCTCACATCATCAGGCGACCGCTGGATAATCAACAGGTACCTGCTTGGCGTGAAGCGCTACGGCTCATTGCCGAACGTCTCGGTGCCGGATCGGAGCCGGTCGCTGCGCTGTGCGAGCGGATCCGGCAGGCGACGGACGAGGAACTCGAGAGCTGGGCGACCTGTTTACTCAGCGCCAACTTCCAGGGCATTGATCCTGGGCTCGCCCCTTTCGTGGCCGCCGCTTTGCAAGTGAGTTGGTCATCGTTTGCCGCTCGCCTGGATCAGGATAGGGTCAGGACAATCGAATGCGGGTATCGCTGCCCGATCTGCGGCTCATGGCTAGTGGCAAGCATGCTGCAGACCGGCGGCTCCGTGCACGGCCTCCGCTATGTCTGTTGCAGCCTGTGCTCCACCGAATGGAACCGGCCCCGCATCCATTGCATACACTGCGGATCCAGCAAGGACGTGTCCTATTTCGGCCTCGAAGGAGCAGGGGAGGCCGTCAAGGCGGAAGCCTGCGCCGGCTGCAAGACCTACGTGAAGCTCATGAACCGGGAGAAGGAGCCATTCGTCGACCCCTTCGCCGACGATCTCGCCACCCTGGGTCTCGATATCCTGATGGTCGAGGAAGGCTACCAGCGCCTGGGATTCAATCTGCTGCTGATACCCGGCAGCTAGAGCGTTTTCATCTCTACCGAAAGGAACTGAGGAAACGGGAAATCGTCTGATTACAAATTTTCCCGATAGAAAGATCCGTGATGAGCCAAGCCTATTCCATCGACCTTCGCCAGCGCGTGATCAGCGCTTGTGATGAGGGACAGAGTGCGTCAGCCGTCGCTGCACGGTTTTCGGTGAGTGTGTCGTTCATCGAGAAACTCAAACGCCAGCGGCGCGAACGCGGGACGCTGGCACCCAAGCCTCATGCGGGCGGCGGTCGGCCGCTTTTGGCCGAATACGACGAGGCGATACGCGCCTACCTGAACGCTAAACCCGACACCACCTTAGCGGAACTGCGTGAGGTCTTGGAGGTGAAGGTTCAACTCTCAACCCTTTGGTACCACCTTGACCGCTTGGGCCTGACCTTCAAAAAAACGCTCCGGGCGGGCGAACAAGACCGAGAGGATGTCCGCCTCGCCCGTGCTCACTGGCAAGCCGAACAAGGGACTCTGAACGCGGCTCAGCTCGTGTTCATCGATGAAACCTTTGTCACCACGGCGATGACTCGGCGGTATGGCTGGGGGCCTCGAGGCGAACGGGTCATTGGAACGGTTCCGCAGGGACAGAGGCAGACGATCACCTTCGTGGCGGCTTTACGCCAGGAGGGGGTGACGGCCCCCATGATCACCGAAGGGCCTATGAACGGCGAGTTATTCTTGGCGTATGTGCCGGAATTTATCTGTCCGACGTTGGTTCTGGGGAATGTGGTCATCTGGGACAATCTGTCCTCCCATCAGGTGAAGGGGGTTCGCGAAGCGATTGAAGCCTGTGGAGCCAAAGTGATGCCTTTGCCGCCTTATAGCCCCGACTTCAATCCCATCGAACAAGTCTTCGCGAAGTTCAAAGCACGGCTTCGCCAGGCGAGTCAACGCACCCTCGACGCGGTTGCGACCACGATGGGAACGCTCTTGAGCCAGTTCACGCCAGGAGAGTGCGTCAATGATTTCCGCAACGCTGGTTATGCCGTATAAGCAAAATGAAAACGCTCTAAAGCGTGGGAGTGGGCTTTAGCCCGCGACCTTATACCCCACTTCACCAAGTTCGTAGCCCGCATGCAGCGTAGCGGAATGCGGGGAATGGGTTTGTCCCGGATTCCGCGTGCGCTCCAACCGGGCTACGGGTTATTCCATGCCGCATTCGAATGAAACATGAATCGTAGGGTGGGTTAGCCCCTCGACTCCGCTCGGGACAGGCTCCGCGTAACCCACCGACCCTTCGACCTGGCTCAGGACAGGTTCGAGGTCGTGCGGTGGGTTACGGCCTCGCGGCCTAACCCACCCTACAAAAATTAATGCCTTATTGAAAGCGATTTGGAATTAATATCGGCGGTAGGATGTGGTGAGCGAAGCGAACCGCCTTTCGGCTTCGCTCAGGACAGGCTTGTCGAAGGGTTTCTTAAGCCTATTGAGATAGGCTCTAAGTAGGTCCTTCGTAAGCCACCGCCACGCCATAAAGAAAAACGCTCTAAGCCCCACGAGCCGCCCCAATCTCGCTAAAATTCGGCCGATTTATCCGATAGCCCGCCAAAAACGCTATGTCTCTCCCCGACAATCCGTACACCCGTTTACCTTCCGTGGACAGCCTATTGGCACATCCCGATATCGCCGGTTTGAAGGAGCGCTACGGGCACACCACCGTGGTCGCCGCGGTACGGGCTGTGCTGGCCGAGCGGCGCGAGGCGTTGAAAGCGCAGCCCGATTCGGTGCCGGATACGATGCGTCTCGTGGCCGATTGCCGGAAACGCCTGGAAGCCGAGTTCGCGCCCTCGTTGCGTCCCGTATTCAATCTCACCGGCACGGTGTTGCACACCAACCTGGGGCGAGCCTTGCTGGCAGAATCGGCGATCGATGCGGTGTTGGCGGTGCTGGCCCGGCCGAGCAATCTGGAATATGAGCTTACCAGCGCCCGCCGGGGCGATCGCGACGACCATATCGATGGCCTGATTCGCGAGCTGACCGGGGCCGAAGCTGCGACAGTGGTCAACAACAACGCGGCAGCGGTCTTTCTTCTGCTCAATACGCTCGCGATGCGCAAAGAAGTGATCGTGTCTCGTGGAGAGCTGATCGAGATCGGCGGTGCATTCCGCATTCCCGACATCATGTCACGGGCCGGGGCGAAACTGCGCGAAGTGGGCACCACCAACCGTACTCACCTGAAGGACTACGTCGAAGCGTTGAATCCGCACACGGCCTTGATCATGAAGGTGCATCGCAGCAATTACGCCATCATGGGCTTCACCGCCACGGTGCCGGAGGAACAGTTGGCGGAACTCGCCCACAAAAACGGTTTGCCTTTTGTCGAAGACCTGGGCAGCGGCACGCTAATCGATCTTACAGCCTATGGCTTGCCCAAGGAGCCAACTCCGCAGCAAGCTCTAGCCAAAGGCACCGATCTGGTGTGTTTCAGCGGCGACAAACTATTGGGGGGGCCGCAGGCCGGGATACTGGTCGGCCGCAAAGAGTTGATCGCCAAGATCAAGCGCAATCCGCTCAAACGCGCTCTGCGGGTGGACAAGATGACCCTGGCCGCGCTGGAAGCCACACTCAGGCTTTACCGGAGTCCGGAATTGTTGGGCCGGCAGCTGCCGACCCTGCGTCTATTGACGCGGACGGAGGAAGAGATACGAACGCTGGCGCAGCGCATCCTGCCGATGGTGCAGGCTGCCGTGAACACGCACGCCGAGGTGTCCATCGAATCCTGCCGCAGCCAAATCGGCAGCGGTTCCCTGCCCGTGGACCTCCTGCCGAGTGCCTGCCTCGTGCTCAAGCCGAAGGGGAGGGGAGGCGGACGTGCCTTGAACCGTCTGGCCCAAGCGTTTCGCGAGCTGCCGATTCCGGTTATTGGTCGGTTGGAGGACGGCGCTCTGCGCTTTGATCTTCGCTGTCTGGAGGATGAAGCGGGATTTACCGACCAGTTGGCCTTTTTGAGACTTTAGAAATCCCTAATTTAGTGCTTTGATGCTTTGATAGGGCGGGCCCGAGCCTATCAAATGGCTTGGGGCGAACGGTAACATTTTAATGTGGCGAACCTATCGAATCATGAGGCGGAATCCCTTTAATGTCCTTATAAGTTAACCACGAGAAATGAGAGGTTTTTAGTGAGTCACGGATATATTTCCTGCACGGTGTGTAAGCAATTTTTTCGCAATTACGACCAAGAACATGGCTTCGAACGTTGGGGACATGGAGAGCGCGTTCAATTGATAAACAACCCTGCAAGCTGGGGAGCGGCAGACCCAAAGTACCGGTTGTTAGGATTTTCGAAAGGCGAAACACAAAACAAGGCAATGGCAGAAGAAAAGAAAGGCCGGGCAACTTTTGAATCCATCCCATTCAAAGGAATGCGAAAACGCTTTCCGTGGCTGTTTAAAGGCCTTGGGTTACGAGACCTAAACGATCCCGATGAACTATTCCGTCCTTCCGAAAAGGAGTGCCAATCTGGCTCTATTATCAAGTGCTCAATCAGCGTTCTTAAAGCCGATGGCAGTTACTCCTACAAGTTGGAGGACATACTTGGTGCAGACAGTTCCGCAGACGGCATGGTTAGAAAAATTCTACGTACGTGTATTAAGACCCACCTTTCAACGGAGCGTCCCGGACGCACTTTTATCTTGTTCGGACTCGATAAAAGCTTCATCAGTTGGTGTAAGAGCGCCTTTTCGGAAGTGTATGGCGAATTGCGACACATAAAACCAACCACATATCGCAGCGACCATCTCAGTTGGGTTCACGTCGCTCATCCGTCAGGGAATCAAACCGATCCCCAGTATCAGCGATGGTGTGAAGGAAGGACATCCACGGCCAAAGTAATTTGGGCACGAGAGGAACTTGCTTATCGGCAAAGGCAACATAGTGCCTCCTGATGATTGTAGGCACCGCCGGCCACATCGACCACGGTAAAACCGCCCTGGTCAAGGCACTTACCGGGGTGGATGCCGACCGCCTCGTGGAAGAGAAGGCGCGCGGCATGACCATAGACCTGGGCTATGCCTACACGCCGATGGCCAACGGGGACATTCTCGGCTTCGTGGATGTGCCGGGCCACGAAAAATTCATTCACAACATGCTGGCAGGGGCGACCGGGATCGATTTCGCCCTGTTGGTCGTCGCGGCGGACGACGGCCCCATGCCGCAAACCCTGGAGCATCTCCAAATTCTCGACCTGCTCGGCATCCGAAACGGTGCCGTCGCCTTGACCAAGACCGATCTCGTCGACCCGGGTCGCATCGCCCAGGTTGCCGAGGAAATCCGGACTCTGCTTGGTGGCACCGGACTCGAAGGCTGCCCGTTGTTTCCCGTCTCCACAGTCACGGGAGAGGGGGTAGCCAAGCTACGAGCCCATCTGGAGGCTGCTGCCGCGAGTCTCGATACAAGAACCATCCGCGGCGGTTTTCGACTCGCGGTCGATCGCTGTTTCACCATAGCGGGTGCGGGCACGGTAGTCACGGGTACCGTCTTCTCCGGTCGAGTCGCGGTGGGTGACAGGTTGCTTCTTTCGCCTTCGGGCCGCCCAGTCCGGGTACGCGGCATTCACGCACAGAACCGCCCGGCCGAAGAGGGGTTGGCAGGGCAACGCTGCGCGCTCAATCTGGCCGACGTGGAAAAACGCGAAGTGCAGCGGGGCGATTGGGTATTGGCACCGGAACTCCATCTGCCGACGACCCGCCTCGACGTACGGCTCACGCTGCTCGCCAGCGAAACCAGGCCGTTGAAGCATTGGACGCCGGTGCACGTCCATCTCGGCGCTATCCACGCCACCGCGCGGGTCGCCTTGCTGCAGGACGCTCCTTTGGAGCCGGGTGGCAACGCTCTCGCCCAATTGGTTCTGGACAAACCCACCTGCGCCGTCAACGGCGATCGTTGCATTCTCCGCGACGCCTCCGCGCGGCGCACACTCGCCGGCGGACGGGTTCTGGATGCCCAGCCGCCAGTGCGTGGCCGCCGTACGGCACAGCGCTTGGAGATCTTATCAGCCTGGGAGCAAGCCGAACCGCAGGCGATGTTGCGGACAATGCTCTCCATTTCGCCCAACGGGGTCGACCTGCAGGGATTCGCCGCCAACGCCAACCTGACAGCGGCTGAACTGGACGATCTTTGCCGAAATCTAGAACTCCGGCGCGTTGCAGGAACAAAGCCGATCGCCTTCGCGCCAGAATACTGGAGCCGGCTTAAACAGGCGGTAATCGAAACGCTCAAGAAAGAGCACGAAGACGTGCCCGACTCGCTAGGTCTCAACTCCGAGCAACTGCGCCTTCGTACCGCACCACGGCTGGAACGGGCAGTTTTCGCACAGCTCTTGGCCGAACTGCTCGAAGAAGGGCTGTGTGCGCGGGACGGTTCCTGGTGGCACCTGCCGGGCCACGAAATCACCCTTTCCGAAGCGGACGAACAGCTATGGCAGCGAATTTCGCCCCTGCTCCTGGAACGTCCTTTCCAGCCGCCCCGGGTGCGCGATATTGCTCGCGCGGAATCCCTGGACGAAACAGCGGTGCGGAAGCTTCTGATGCAGGCGGCGCGCATGGGCCGGGTTTACCGTGTCGCGCACGATCACTATTTCGACCGAACGGCCGTCGCCACCCTGGCCGATATCGTCCGCGGCCTTGCCCGGGAAACCCCCGACGGCACGATAAAGGCCGCGACATTCCGCGACCGCATCGGCACCGGCCGAAAGCTCGCCATCCATATCCTGGAATACTTCGATCGAGTCGGCCTGACCCGCCGCCTGCGCGATACGCACGTGCTGCGCAACGGCGGGTTGCAATTTTGACCACTTGGTTCCGCGGCAACGCTGAATAGCTGTTCCTGCTTTTACTAGGACACAAAAAGGCCGGATACTTGTTAAACGGCAGCGCCTATCACAGCTTGCCGAAGAGGGACTTTGCCAACCTCATATCAGTGCTAAGTTTCTTACTTCTATTCGGCATTCAAGTGAACATTACGTAGGGTGGGTTAGGCGCGTACCAGACAGCTTTTCTCGATCACTGGGCTATGAACGCGCCGTAACCCACCGATTCCGCGGCCTTATTGAAAGCAATTTGAATTACCCTGAACGTTTCCAAAACAAGATCTGAAAAGCCTTGTCCTCTGGGCGAAGTACCGTTGGTCCCGGCCGAAAGTGCCGGCGCCGGATATCCGGTGTAGATTGGCGATCCTTTCTTGACGAAAGTGTTGGGCCGTTACACCAGACGGGAAGAATTCCAGTTCAATCCGTTCAAGGCACTGACCACACCTCGTCTATCTGATTCAGCACCGTGGATATAAATCCTGATGGTGCTCACGTCTTTGAGCCCCGGTGAATCGCTGGCCAATCGCTCTCTATAGAAAACGCAAGAGCGTTGCCAAAGATTGATTATGCGTCGAAGCAGACACCTTGCCTTTCACTGCCAGACGGATAGAAAAACGTCACATCGACATTACCCATATCGAGGGAATGGCGTTTGCCGTTAAGAGAATAAGGCATCTGATTCATTGGTCATTGGGTGGATTGTGTTTCCTTAACTAATTAGCTTATGCGGACGAGTATCTGATTTAGTAGTTTAGGATCGCTAGCGGCCGGAAACGTGTTTGTGTCAAGTCCCGCAAGATCGTAAACCTTCTTTCGAAAAAGATGAGGATGGGACAGTTGCCAGTTTTTGAGAGCCTGGATCGGGGTGAGATGGCCTAAGGCCTTTTGGGGAATGTGATGATTGTACAGCTCGACATAGCGGTGCAGGGTGGTGTCCAGATCGGCGGTTGAATCGAAGTGATGGGTTTGCAACACCTCCTCGATGCGGCCATTGAAGCGTTCCACCAGGCCATTCGTTTGGGGCCGGCCCGGCGGAATCAGGCGATGTTCGATGCCTTGTTCAGTACAGAGGCGGTCAAACTCATGCGTCCCCGAGGGCTGCCGAGTTCGGGTCAGGAAACGGTCGGTAAACTCCGAGCCGTTGTCGGTCAGGCATTTCTGGATGCGGAAAGGCGCGGCCTGAATCACCGCTTTGAGGAAGTCCTTTGCGCTTAAGGCGGTGCGGTTGGGCTTGAGGGCGACATAGACCCAGCGGGTGGCGCGGTCGATGGCGACGAACAGGTATCGGCGGGGTTCGCCGTCGATGGCGGGCAAGTACTTAACATCCAGGTGAAGGAAGCCGGGCTCATAGGCCTTGAAGGGTTTGACCTTCGCCTTCTCTGTAGGCGGAAGCAGGGTCTTGAGGGACGCCACCCCGTGGCGGCGCAGGCAGCGGTCTAGCCCGGAACGGGACACGGCGGGATTGAGAAATTCCCGGGTCACGGCCAGGAGATCATCCAAGGGGAGGAGCAGAGCTTGGCGGAGGTAGACCACGATGGCTTCCTGGGCGGGCGTGAGCGTGGTTCTGAGGGTGTGGGGCCGGTGTGAGGCATCTTCGACCGAGGAGCGGTGTTTCCACTTGCGGACGGTCGTTCGGCTAATGCCATGCTTTTGGGCCAAGGCGCGCTCGCTCAACGTGGACGCTTGAATGGCCTGCCGAACGGCCGGGGTGGTACGGGCGTTCTTATGAAGACGAATCTGCATGGAGAGAAACCTCACTTGGACGAACCGAATATCTCCTGGAGAAGGCTCCGGGCTTCGAACAGAGCATAACTCCTTCTCGGTAAATAATCACACGAGACGCGACAGTTAGGCGAACAAGCAGACGGTCCATGACAACCGGCTGCATACTCAATTCGCCGGAGGCTGGTCTTCGGACCGACCTCCGGTTTATCTTCGTAACGGCTCGGTGTGCCCATATCAGGAGACGACTGTCGCCCAATCGCGTTACACTGTCCCCATGTGCGGACGCTTTGCCCAATACACTCCTCCGGGACGACTCGCGCGGCAGTTCGAGATTTCGGAAACGAAGATCCGGATTTTCGATGCCCGGCCTCGCTATAACGTCGCGCCAACACAGCCCGTCCTAGCTGTGCGGTTGGATCCTGAGGGCGAGCGAGAGATGGTCCCGCTGACCTGGGGACTTCTGCCCTTCTGGGCCAAGGAGTCTAAACTGCCCTACTCCACTATCAACGCGCGGGCGGAAACGGTGGCCGACAAACCCGCTTATCGGCAGCCATTCCGAAAACGCCGCTGCCTGATTCCCGCAGACTTTTTTTACGAATGGAAAGCGGAAGGAACGGGCAAACAACCCTATGCGATTGGCCTTCAATCCGGAGAACCGTTCGCCTTGGCAGGACTATGGGACCGCTGGGAGGGCGATGGACAGACGATCGAATCCTGCACGATCATTGTGACTCGGGCGAATACCCTCATGGCGACGATCCACGACCGCATGCCGGTGATCCTGCCACCGTCCGCCTATGACGTATGGCTTGATCCTGAAACCCCGTTGGAGACCGTCCAGGCTCTCCTACAACCGTTTGCGGTCGAACCCATGCGGCTTTATCCCGTAAGCCGGCGGGTGAACAGCCCGAAGAACGACGATCCCACGCTGGTAGAGCCGGTTGCCCAGGCGACCTGAGTCAGCCGGGCAAGCTTCATGGAATTTGATCCCGATCGGCGGGTTCTAGGCCTCACCCGTTACTTTTTCGATGCATTGTCTAGGACCGCATCCAGGAAGAGTGGGTCCACGCCGAGAGGCGATCCGCCAGCTTTCTCCGACCGACTTCGTCCAGGGCATCCTTACCCGAGAGCAGGATGAGTTGCGGGCACTTGGCACGAACAGCGTTTCATCGTCATCGATCGCCAGCCAGCGTTCGATGCCAAACGTACGGCAATACGCCTCGATCTCCTGCTGCCGAGCATACGGTCCGGAAATGACCTCCGTCGCCCCGATGATGCGATCTCGAAAGCCCGCCGAAAATTAGTCGAGGAGTTCGTCAAATGGCTCCCCTTCCCGCCAGTTCGATGAAATGGCGATGTGATGTCCGGATAGCCTGACCGGATCTCTTCAAACGCCGGCCGGTATCGAAGTGTCCCCGATGGGCCGGGATGAAGCACGCCATCGAAGTCCAGAAAAAGCGCAGAGGGTTTGGGTTGACGAATTGCAGATGGGCAGGAGGTCGTGGATCGGATTCATTACTCGCCTCTCCGCTCCCGCGAATCCGGGCACTTCGAAGTTTGAGGCGCAGGATCGGACCCGGCGATTTCGAGCAGCACGGCGGCATGGCAGTTGTCGGGTTCTCCGGGCTTCGGCAGCGGACACCAGCACGCAAGGTTCTTGCCGCGAAGTTCACGGCGCACATCGGCGACGGTGAAACTTAACCGGCCGGCCTCGAGGTCGGCCCGAAAGTCCGCCTGCGCACGTCGTCGCCGCTCGTCGACTGACCACTCTCGAGGGTAAGCGTCCAGCGGATGTGGGTTGCCCCAGCGGGTCGAGCGATCCACCTTGACGGTATTCGGCGGCATACGCCACCCCTTGGTACGGCGCAGTTGCACCCGGTACGGCGCGGTCGGTTCCTTCATCGGCGCGGCTCCGGGATTTGGTTCCATTCGCATCCGTCGAGCAGGCGACCCGCGACCTTCCTGCCCGCCCGGCGGAGGCGTTTGCCCTCGACATCGATCAGCCGCGCCGTGCGCGGATACGTTTCTCCCTCTGACACAGGCGCCCATTCGCCCCATTGCTTGAAAAAGAACGCGGTCCCCAAGGCGGCGCATTCGTCGCGGAGCGCCCGCACCCAATCCGGAGACATCGGCCGGGCATGTCCGCCGGACTCGCCGCCAACGATGACCCAGTCGAGCCTGCGGTTTTCACCCGCCAAGAGCGTCGTTAAACCAATCGCTCCAAGCAGTGGCTCGACGCTCAGGCCACGAACCCGTGCCGGTACGGTCAATAACTTCGGAATGTCACGGGAGGCCTCGTCCTGATTGCAGACAGTGATCAGCAACCAGACGTTCGGGTAACCGAGCGGTCCCCAGTCGGGCGGCAGCATCCGAGGGGCATTGCCGATCCGCTTCGTTACGAGTATCCAATCCAACTCGGGCGTGGACCGAATCAGCGCCCACAGATCGGCGCGCCAGCCGTCCGGCACTTCGTTATCGAACACGTCCGCCAGCGACGCGCAGAAGACACGCGGCCGGGTGCCCGTTGCCTTGGCCTCGCAATTCCACTTCAAGGGCATCTTCCAGTAAGTCTCGCTGGTTCTCCGGCGTGGCTGGGAGGGTCCCCAGGTGACGAGACCGCTCCGCTTCGCCCAGGTCTCGGCGTAGCAGTGGTCACAGGCCGGGCTTACCTTCGTGCACCCCACCCAGGGATTGAAGGTGTGCGTGGTCCACTCGATTTTGCTGTGTTCCCCCATGCTCTCGGTCGAAATCAAATTGCTTTCTACAGGTGCCCCGGGCGATGAACTGGTCTTAACTATGTACGGCCGCTTCGCCCGTTTTTCTTCTGTGTCGACGTTTGCCGCCCTGTTCGACGTACCAAGTCGGCTCGTGTAAACACCACGATATAATATCGCGCCTGGTGACGAGCTCCTCTTCGCCCGCAATGTGTGGGGCGAACGGCGGCTTATTCCTTGCATTGGGGATCGATTTCTGCCCAGTCGCACATTTCTGGTCCAGCATTCTTCCCAATCAACGGGGACGCGGAGACCGTAGCCACACGGCCGGCTTTCGCACGGTCTTCGCTCACCGGATCGCTAAACTCCCCTACTTTTTAAGCTGAAATAATGCTGAACCTCCTCTGATAGCATTCGAGATTTCCTTTGCTGAAATGACCATTGACTATCCAGACCAGAAAAAGGATGTGATTTGCCGCTGCAGCGGGACGACGACGGCACAGATTAAGCGACTCGTCGATAAAGGCGTCAACGACCTGGAGAGCCTATCGAGAGCGACTGGTGCGTGTTCCGGCTGCGGGGCCTGCGATACGGATATCATGGCCTTGTTAGCCGAGTATGCTTCGCCTGTTTCGCACGATACCCGCTAGCCTTCTGCTGTTTTCCTCCGAAGGACCGCCGAACCTCGATACGGGACTCTATCGCGGTCACGATATCCCGATGGCTAAGCCAAGAGGCGATGTTGACATCCGCATCAAATGCTGTGGTGATCTGATCGTCTTCGGCCCCAAAATCGGACGACTGTAACGGATCGTTCATTTTCTTTACACCGAGCGTAAGGTATTGGAAATCAAGTCAAAAGCGCGAATATCGACGGTCGAGTCACAACGTTATCCACAAAAACTGTGGATAAGCAGATCCTGTGGCTTGCTGGTTTGGGGCTGGCGCTTCGCCATTACTGCCTTCGCCGCGGGCGGACTTTCGCCCGTCCTCTGCCATTCGCTCACGGTGCAGAGAATGCCGCTCGGGTGGTGGTCGGATCGGCGCTTCGACCTATTCAGTGGTCGGTTCCGCACCGGGTAGTGATTAACTAGAGAATGATGCGATCGAGATTGTCCTCGTGGAGAAAAAACCTGATGCAGGCTTCATGCATGGGGATCGATTTGCGGGTATAGGGCGCCAGGCGCTGCCATAAGGTCTTGTTCCAACGTTCGACCCGCCGATTTCGGGCAAGGCCGATGTGGGTTCATGGGAATCACAGCGGCATACGGTTCCCAGCCATCGGTGTAAACCTGGGCCTCACGATAGCTCGCCGAAAGACGGTTCCACAGTTGGCGGGCCGTGGCTTCCGTACGTTCGCTTATCCGCAGTGCTGACAGAGAAGCATCTAAACCACCATCGCTGAGCCCTCTGAAGCATTGATCTACTTCAGGCTTCATCATTCCCGAGTTGTTCACCACCAAACGCTCAACCCGACGTTGGTTTGGAGCCGACAGGGTGGACTGAGGTGGTGTTCGATGGCGGTTCAGCGCGTACGATTTTTTGAACGACATTGGGCGATCGCAGGGGAAGAAAAGCAGGGAATGGTTGAAAGCGGTGCTCACGCGGTTGACGGCTACCGCCGTGGAGGTTTCGGTCGGCAAGCTGACTTATCCGGATCCCTGGTCCGTGAGTTCTTTCACGACACCGATGCATATGTGCTGACCGTGAATCCCCGACTGGCTATGCTTTTCGACGATGGCTAGACGACTATTCGTTGTTGCTTTGGCAGACCCGAAATGCATTGCGATCCGACTCTCATATAGTTCACCGCAAGGTCGCGCCATCGTTTGGTTCGCCCTGACTATCACGCAAACTATTACACACTATTTTGCTGTGTTATTATCGGCTTTAACACCGCCTCATTACAGTCGTGTTACTGCCGAATCATGTCCACATCCGCTCTTGCCATACAGCAATTCGCCCTATTGGATGACGCCGAGTGTGAGGAAAGAATCATCGCCGCCAAGCGAAAGCTCGGCGATCGTTGCGTGATTCTGGGCCATCACTACCAGCGCGACGAAGTCTTCCGCCACGCCGATCTGACCGGCGATTCGCTCAAGCTGTCCCGCGAAGCCTCCAAATCCAGCGCCCAATACATCGTATTCTGTGGCGTACATTTCATGGCAGAGGTAGCGGACATCTTGTCGCGTCCCGAACAAGTCTCGATTCTGCCCGACCTCGCTGCAGGCTGTTCAATGGCCGACATGGCAAACCTGGCCGCGGTCGAACGGTGTTGGAGTGAACTCGGGCAAGTGTTCGATCCCGACGAGATCGTGACGCCGGTCACTTACATCAATTCGGCGGCCGATCTGAAAGCCTTCTGCGGACGACACAACGGCATCGTCTGCACCTCCAGCAACGCCCAAAAGATCCTCGAGTGGAGCTTCGGTCAGCGGCAAAAGGTGCTGTTCTTCCCCGATCAGCATCTCGGGCGTAATACCGGCTATCGCATGGGCATTCCGCTCGACGAAATGGTGACCTGGGATTTCACTAAGCCCATGGGCGGTCTAACCGAGGACGAAATCCGCCGGGCAAGAATCATCCTCTGGAAAGGCTTCTGCTCGGTGCATCAGATGTTCCGTCCCGAGCACATCGACCGCTTCTTGGAGCGCTACCCGGACACGCGCGTGATCGCCCATCCAGAATGCTGCTTCGAGGTCTGCCAGAAAGCCCATTGCATCGGCTCGACGGAATACATTCTGAAAACCGTGCGCGAAGCGGAGCCGAACACCCGCTGGCTGGTGGGTACGGAGCTCAACTTGGTTAACCGCCTGGCCGAGGAACTCAGGCCGCAGGGCAAAGATGTTTATTTCATGTCCCCTACCGTGTGCATGTGCTCGACGATGTTCCGGACCGACCCGCAGCATCTGCTCTGGGTGCTCGAAAATCTGGTGGAAGGACATGTCGTCAACCGCATCAAGGTGCCGGAGAGCGACGCGCGCTGGGCGAAACTGGCGCTCAACAAGATGCTGCAACTGGCGTGATTGGTCACGCACCGAAGATGAATCGGTGAGAATCAGGAGACGATCTTCGACTCGGCTTGGAATAGCCCTCGTTCGCAACCGATACGATTTATGCTGGTCCCGCCCAATCCGGACTTCCGGGGACGGGACCATACAGCGCGGTCTCACCTCGTTCGGCACCACCCACGGCGCATTCACAGCAGTCAGCCAATGCGGTCGCTTGCCTTATAATCGGCTTTTTTGCGACGCGCTGTGCTATGCGGATTCATTTGGTGGCGGTCGGTAACCGAATGCCGGCTTGGGTGACTGACGCTTATTCCGAATACGCTAAACGCCTCCCTAGGGAGTGCGAACTGGTGTTGAAGGAAATCGCTCCCGGAAAGCGAGGGAAGACCGTCAATATCGCCCGGGTGACCGAGGATGAAGGGGATCGAATGCTGGCGGCGTTGCCGCGCGACGTGTATGTCGTCGCACTCGATGTGGCTGGAAAGGAATGGAGTACGCCTGAGCTGGCCGAAGCCCTGGCACGCTGGCTCGAAAGTGGACGCGACGTGGCGCTTCTGGTGGGGGGGCCGGATGGGCTTTCGCCGGCCTGCTTGAAACGAGCGAATCAACGATGGAGCTTGTCGAAATTGACGTTTCCTCACCCGATCGTTCGCATCATCCTGGCCGAACAAATCTATCGAGCCTGGAGCATCCTGCAGCATCACCCTTACCATCGCTAGCATGTACACCGAAAGTCCACAGATCATCTTGGCGTCCGCATCGCCCCGCCGTCGTGAACTGCTGGATCAACTCGGCATCAGCTATGACGTGGCGCCAGCGGAGATTCAAGAGCAACCGCACCCGGAAGAGTCGCCCGAAGCCTACGTCCAACGTGTGGCGGCGGAAAAATCGCTGGAAACCTGGCGCAATAGCGGCGGCAGACTTCCAGTGCTGGCGGCTGATACCGCGGTCGTATTGGACGGAATCATCCTGGGTAAGCCGCAAGATTTCGAGCACGCTTTGCACATGCTCTCACGGCTGGCCGGTCGGGAACATCAGGTCTTGAGCGCCGTTTCGCTGCGACAAGGAGACGCGCATTGGGAAGCCCTGAACGTGAGCTGTGTAACGTTTCGCCCGATAAGCCGAAAAGAAATCGAAGCCTACTGGGCAACCGGCGAACCCCGCGACAAAGCCGGCGCCTACGCCATACAGGGCAAAGGTGCGATCTTCGTCCGGCATCTTTCCGGCAGCTATTCCGGGGTCATGGGCCTCCCGCTTTTCGAGACGGCGGAGCTTTTGAAACGGGTCGGTATCTCGGTCCTGAACATCCCTTTTCCTTAGCCGACGCATGAGCGACGAAATACTCATCAACGTCACGCTGCGGGAAACCCGCGTCGCCTTCGTCGAAAACGGCGTCTTGCAAGAGGTCATGATCGAGCGGACCCGCAACCGCGGGCTGGTCGGCAACATCTACAAAGGCAAGATCTGCCGGGTACTGCCGGGCATGCAAGCGGTTTTCGTCGACATTGGGCTGGAACGCGCGGCATTTCTACATATTTCAGATTTAGGCGCGGTCGATCGCGAAAAGGCACCGACCGACCAGATCGAGCTGATTTTTCACGACGGACAAGAACTGGTCGTACAAGTCGTAAAAGACCCCATTGGCGCCAAGGGGGCACGGCTCACCACCGAAATCGCGATTCCGTCGGTGTACCAGGTCTACATGCCCTATAGCCGTACCTGCGGCGTATCGCAGCGCATCGAGTGTGAAAAGGAGAGGATGCGGCTGCGCAACGTGATCGAAACTTTTCAGAGAGAACACGCGACGGGCGGGTTCATCGCGCGCACCGCCGCGGAGGGCGTCGAAGAGTCCGCACTCCGCAACGACATGCTGTTCCTGCTCAAGCTGTGGAACTCCATCGCGCAACGCATCAAGACGGTCAAGCCGAAAACCCTGCTGCACGAGGACTTGCCGCTCAGCATGCGGGTTCTGCGCGATCTGCACCGGGCCAGAGTGGAAAAGATTCGGGTTGACTCGCGTGAAACCTACGGTCGCCTGCTCAAATTCGCCAAGGAATTCGTCCCTGAACTAGCCCCCCTCATCGAACACTATTCCGGCGAACGGCCTTTGTTCGATCTCTACAGTGTAGAAGATGAAATCCAGAAGGCTCTGGAGCGAAGGGTCATGCTCAAGTCCGGTGGACATCTGGTGTTCGACCAGACCGAGGCGATGACGACCATAGACGTCAACACAGGTGCCTTCGTCGGCGGGCGGAGCCTCGAAGAGACTATCTTCAAGACCAACCTGGAGGCGGCACAGGCCATCGCACGGCAGCTGCGGCTACGCAACATCGGCGGGATCATCATCATCGATTTCATCGACATGCGGGACGAGGAACACAAGCAGCAGGTCCTGCACGCACTGGAAAAAAGCCTGGAAAAAGACCATGCCAAGAACACCATCAGCGAGGTGTCTTCGCTCGGGCTAGTGGAGATGACGCGCAAGCGCACTCGAGAAAGCCTGGCACATATCCTGTGCGAACCCTGCCCCGCATGCGGTGGTCGGGGTGTGCTGAAAACCCCGGAGACGGTCTGCTTGGAGATTTTCCGGGAAGTCATTCGCGAAGTGCGTCAATATAATGTTCAGGAACTCCTCGTGCTGGCATCCAACGAAGTCGTCGAGCGCCTGCTAGACGAGGAGGCCGACACTTTGTCGGAACTGGAGACGTTCCTAGGGGTTCGCATCAAGTTCCGTGCGGAAGCGCAGTACACCCAGGAGCAATACGATGTCGTCCTGCTTTAGTGCGTACTCTTGAAAAGCCTTCTCCGTTTCATCCGTCGGACGGCGCTTTATCTTTGCCTTTGCCTCATCATTCCGTTGGCACTGACGGTTACCGCCCTGCGCTTTTGGGTATTTCCCAAGGCATCGGACTATCGCCATAGCCTGGAAACACAAATCGGTTCCCTGATTGGCGAAACTCTCCGAATCGAGGGTCTGTCCGCCCGCTTGCGAGGATTCCATCCCGTATTGTCGGTCGACGGCTTCCACATCCTCGACGCGCTGGGCCAATCGGCAATAAGCTTCGCAACCGTCCGTCTCGACCTTGATCCGCTACGCACCTTGTTGACCGGCCAGCCCAGCTTCGACCGGTTCGAGATCGTCGGCGCGAAACTGTCGATAAGACGCGAGCAAGACGGCACACTTGGTATCGCGGGGCTGCAAGTGCACGATCAGCCGCCGGCCTGGCTCATAGCCGATGGCCGCTTCGAGCTGCTGGACTGTGAGCTGGAGTGGCAGGATTTGCAGCGGAACCTTCCTCCTTTACCTCTCGGAAAGGCAAACATCCGACTCGTCAACGACAACGGAAAACACCGGCTCGGCGCTGATATCGCCTTGCCAGCAAGCCTCGGCCAATCCTTTCGGCTCGTCCTGGTTGCGGAAGGCAATCTCTTCCACGCCAAGGAATGGTCCGGAACGCTTTACCTCGAAGCCAAGCGCGTGGACATGGCTCGAATCGCCGATGTCCTGCCGGCATCGGACTTCGCCATCAAGTCCGGCCTGGCAAACTTCGAGCTCTGGGGACACTGGGCTGGTAGACTGGACTCGGCGGCGGGCAAAATCGAGCTGGCGAGACCGGTCTTCGCGCTGCAAGGGCGTGCCGAAACCGAGAGCCAGTTGGCCATGGCCTCCCTGGACGGCCGGTTCCGATGGCAGCGGGATAACGAGGGTTGGCGCCTGGACATCGACCGTTTCAGGCCGGCATTGACCGACGCCTGGCCCGAAACCCAGGTGGCGCTCGCTCTCTCCCGGCGCGCCGACGGAACAGTCTCCACCATACGTGCCGCGGCGTCGTATCTGGATTTGAACGACGTCGACACGGTCTTACACATGTTCCCGCTACTCGACGAAAAAACGGGAGCAATTCTGAAAAAACTTCAGCCGCGCGGCACCCTGCGGAATGTCCGTTTTTACTTCGCACCCGATGGCCCGCTCGGCGAGCGCCTGGCCCTGTGTGGAACGTTCGATAGCTTTGGTTCTAATGCCTGGGAATCGCTTCCGGGCGTTTCTGGCCTGAGCGGAACGCTGTGCGGTACCGATGGAGTTGGCCGGATTTCGGTGTCCACTGAAAACGGAACGATCCAGCCGGCCACAATGGGGCTGAAAAGTCCGATCCAACTCACCAAGGCAGCAGCCGATCTGTCTTGGCAGCAAGCCGACACCGATTGGTCGATTTCGTCACGCTCGTTTTCACTCGAGAACGCCGATTTCACCGCGCACGGACGATTTAGCATCGTCCTGCCTAAAAAGGCGGATTCCTCGCCTTTTGTCGATCTTCGCGTACGACTCGGCGAGACGCCGATTGCCGCCATCAAACATTACCTGCCGTTCGCAATCGCTCCCGAAACCTCGCGCCAGCTGGAAACGGCGCTCATCGGCGGACAGGTCCGCAGTGTCGATCTTCTGTTCCACGGCGCTGTCGCCGATTTCCCGTTTCATCGGAACGAAGGCGTATTCCAGGCGTCGATCGATGCGCAAGACCTCACATTCCGCTTTCATCCGGATTGGCCGCCGCTAACCCAAACGAATGCCGCCGTGCGCTTCTACGGCCCAGGTCTGGAGCTCGCCTTGACCAAAGGCCGCATCGGTCAGGGCGAGATCGTGGAGGCGCATGCCGAAGCCAACGATCTGCAGCATTCACCCTGGCTTAAACTGAGCGGAAACGTCCGAGCCACGGTGCCTGCTATCCTGGATTTCCTCGCTCAAACGCCTCTCCGCGAAATTCCCGCCGGACTCGGCAAATTCGTGACCACGGCCGGCAATACGGATATTTCACTGAATTTAGCCGTTCCGCTGAATCGGGAGCTAGGCAAGATCGAAATCGACGGTCAAGTCGAATTCAAAGACGCCACGTTTGATGTAGAGAACATTGGGGTGGAGCTGCAACACATCAATGGCCCCCTACATTTCACACAGAGCGGTTTGAGCGCCGACGCCATTCGCGCCTCGGTGTTCAATCACCCCGCCTTCATCCGCGTCTCGCAGGAAAGGGCATCAACCGAAGTTGAAATCAAAGGCCTCGTTGGCGTACCGGATCTTCGGGAACGAGTCCCGGGAAATTTCTGGCGTTTCGCGCGCGGCTCCACCGATTACCGGTTCGGTCTTCGGATCCCGAACTCGCTCGATGGCGAAAGCGATTCACTGGCGTTATCGCTGTCCTCCACGATGACGGGCGTAGCCTTGGACCTGCCGGCACCGCTCGGAAAGCGCGAAAAAGCAAAGAAAAACCTCTACATCGAAACCTCGCTTAGCGCCGGAAGCAAGATTCCGGTTCAGCTCTATTATGGACACAACGTCACCGCCAAACTCAGGTTTTCGGAGGCGGATGCCGGCTTCGTCCTGGAAGGCGGCAGCGTGGGTATCGGGAGATTGCTACCTGCTATGACCCAGGAACCCGGACTGGCGATCGCCGCCCAATTGGATGAACTCGACGCCGCCGAGTGGCGACGCTTGCTGCTCGACATCCCGGACCACCGGTCCCCTGCTCCGCTTCTACGAAAACTGGACCTGAACATCAGAACACTGTATTGGAGCGGCGACCCTCTGGGTTCCCTGACCCTGGACATGACGCGCGAAAACCAGGACTGGCGGGGCTACATCGACAGTGCTTACGGCAGAGGAAGCTTCAACGCTACGGCCGATTCAATAGCTTTCGACTTGGAATACCTTAAGCTCCCCAGACTGAAAGCCGTCAAAGCCGAGCCGGGGAGTGGAGAAACCATCGATCCGTCCGCGGTGCCGAATCTCGAGCTCAATGCGAAGCGGCTGATCTGGCAGAACACCGATCTGGGACCGTTCGGCTTTCGAACCGAACGTCGGGCCCACGGCATGATCATCAAAACCTTATCCGGCGGAACCAAGAACCATCGCTTCGACATTGAAGGCAGCTGGACCCGATCGGCAGATCAGACCGTGTCCACTCGTTTCGAAGGGAAACTCCACACCGAAAATCTCGGCGAGCTATTGAGCACGGTCGGTTATGCCGGGGAAGTCAGGGATACCGCTTCGGATATCGACTTTGCCTTGTCCTGGCCGGGCGGGCCGCAGCAGTTCGCGCGCGAGAGCGTTACCGGCGAGATTCGGATGAAACTTGGCAAGGGAGCGATTCTTAAGGTCGAACCGGGGCTGGGCCGGGTGCTTGGTATGCTAAACTTGAGCACCCTGTGGCGCAGACTGTCCTTTGATTTCAGCGATCTATTCGGCGAGGGCTTGGCCTACGACAGCGTCACGGGAACCTTTAGGCTAGGCGGGGGTCAAGCTGTGACGAAAGGCTTTCTGATCGACGCGGTTCCCGCCAAAATCGTCATCGACGGACGTGCCGGACTGGTGGCGAGAGATTTGGATCAAATCGTCACTGTCATTCCCCGCACCAGCGTTGCGCTACCCATCGCAGGCGCTTTGGCCGGCGGGCCTGCGGTCGGTGCCGCCGTGCTTTTGGCGCAACAACTGGTCGGCGAGGAAGTGGACAGCATCACTGCAACCCAGTATGCCGTCAAGGGCAGTTGGGATGAACCGGAAATCACCAAGATCAGCCGCAGCTTGCCGCTCGACCTCCTCGACCGCGCCTGGAACGGCATGAAAGATTTATCGGGTTTTGGCAACGAAACGGAGACAAACACGAATGAGTAAAACGGTTCTCGCCGCGATCCAAATGGCATCCAGCCCCAACGTCAGCGGCAATCTGATTGAAGCGGGACGGTTAATCGAGAAAGCCGCGTCCCAGGGTGCCACCCTGATCGTGCTGCCGGAAAATTTCGCCATCATGGGTAAATCCGAAACCGACAAACTAAGCGTTGCCGAAACGGACGGTTCCGGACCTATTCAGGATTTTCTGGCCAGGACGGCAGAACGGCTAAAAGTCTGGCTGGTTGGCGGCACCATGCCGATCCGCGCCAATCACGGCAAGGTCTACGCTGCCTGCCTCGTGTACAACGACAAGGGCGAGCGGGTAGGCCGCTACGACAAGATTCATCTGTTCGATGTCAGCGTGCCGGGCACCGATGAGCAGTATCACGAGTCCAATACAATAGATCCCGGTCATGAAGCGCTGGTTCTGGACACGCCATTCGGCCGGCTGGGGTTGTCGATTTGCTACGACCTCCGCTTCCCCGAACTATTCCGGCAGATGGCGGACAGCGGTATGGATATACTCGCCGTCCCGTCGGCTTTTACCGCGCAGACCGGCGCCGCTCACTGGGAGATTCTCGTGCGTGCGCGGTCGGTCGAAAACCTGTGCTATACGATCGCCGCCAATCAGGGCGGTTTTCACGTCAGCGGCCGCGAAACCTTCGGCCACAGTATGATAGTGGACCCTTGGGGCCAGGTAGTCGCCTGTCTTCCCCAAGGCGCAGGAGTGGTCACTGCGGAGTTCGATCGCGACCGCTTGCAGAAAGTCCGGACAGCGTTTCCGGCGCTGACGCACCGTAAACTGCGTTGCCGCTGAAAGCTCCAACAAAATAGGTTAGCGCTCACCACCAGTTCAACTCCAAACGCATATTATGAATCACGATCCCCTCATCATCGCCCGGCAAACCCTGTTGGAGCCGGCAGGTCTCATGAACAGCGACATCGATCGCATCATGGGGCAGCTTCTGAGCGCGTCGGTGGATGCCGCCGACGTTTATCTTCAATCCACCAGATTCGAGTCTTGGGTGCTGGAAGACGGCATCGTCAAGGAAGGCAGCCATAGCATCGAACAGGGAGCCGGAGTGCGCGCTGTTTCCGGTGAAAAGACCGGTTTCGCCTATAGCGACGAAATCACGCTCCCCACCCTACTCGAAGCCGCCAAGAACGCGCGGACCATCGCACGAGAGGGAGCGCAAGGCAAACGGGAAATTGCCGGAATCCTTCGTCCACCACAGCTCTATCGGCCGATCGACCCGCTCCAGTCGCTGCCCGAGGAAGAAAAGATCGCCCTCCTGAAACGTCTGGACGAGGAATGCCGGAGGCTCGATCCACGCGTCGAGCAGGTCATAGTGAACCTGGCCGGCAGTCACGAGGTCGTTCTGGTCATAGGACAGGACGGTGCACTCCACGGCGACGTGCGTCCCTTGGTGCGGCTTAACGTCACCGTGATCGTCCAGGAGAACGGACGCCGTGAGCAAGGCAGTGCCGGCGGCGGGGGCCGCACCGATTACCGCTATTTCCTGAAAGAAGACCGGGCGATCGAATATGCCCGGGAAGCGGTGCGTCAGGCCCTGGTGAATCTGGAAGCGGTCGAGGCTCCGGCAGGAACCATGACCGTCGTTCTGGGCCCCGGCTGGCCGGGCGTGTTGCTGCACGAAGCGGTAGGCCACGGACTGGAAGGCGATTTCAACCGTAAGGGCACCTCGGCCTTCGCCGGACGTATCGGCGAACGCGTGGCCTCGCCGCTCTGCACCGTGGTCGACGATGGCACCCTGCCCGGCCGGCGCGGTTCGCTCACCATCGACGACGAAGGCACGCCAACGGAATGCACGGTTTTGATTGAAAACGGCATCCTCAAAGGCTACATGCAAGACAAGCTCAACGCCCGACTCATGGGCGTATCGCCCACCGGCAACGGCCGCCGCGAATCGTATGCCCACCTGCCCATGCCCCGCATGACCAACACCTATATGCTGGCAGGACCGCACGATCCGCAAGAAATCATCGCTTCGGTGAAAAAAGGGCTGTTCGCCAAGAATTTCGGTGGCGGCCAGGTGGACATCACCTCGGGCAAATTCGTGTTCTCCGCCAGCGAAGCCTATTTGATCGAAGATGGGAAGATCACCCGACCGGTCAAGGGTGCAACCTTGATCGGCAACGGCCCCGATGTGCTGACGCGTGTCAGCATGGTCGGCAACGATTTGCAGCTCGACACCGGTGTCGGAACCTGCGGAAAAGACGGCCAAAGCGTGCCCGTGGGCGTCGGCCAGCCGACATTGCGGGTGGATGGGCTGACCGTGGGCGGGACGCGGGTTTAAAAAACGATTTGAACCTACCAGAAGGTCGCTCGAAATGAAATACACCGTGGTTTTTCACCGTACCGAAGAAGGTATCAGCGTTTCGGTACCCGGACTTCCGGGGTGCTGGTCCGAGGGCGATACGGAGGAAGAGGCGCTGACGAACATTCAAGATGCTATTCGTGAGTACCTGGCCGCGGTGGCCGAAATGAACCGCGACCGGGAAACGCATGAAATCGATGTCGCGGTTTAAGCATGCCCAAAATTCCAGGCATCAACCACCTGGAAGCCGTACGCGCTCTCGAAAACGCAGGGTTTCGGGTGATCCGGCAGGGTAAGCACATTGTCATGAGCAATGGAGAGCGAATCCTCACTCTCCCGCGTCACAATCCAATCAAGGCTGTAACGATGGGTGGAATCGTCAAGGATGCTGGTCTTACAGTGGATCAATTTCTAAGACTGCTTTGAACACCTAGACCGCGCCATGCCCGTCCCAGATATCCAAACGATTTAACGAACAGTAAGGAGCCCTCCGTGCAGAAACCCTCGACTTTCGCACGTGAACAAGAACAACTCGAACAATTGAAATCCCTGGTATCCGATTGTCTGGCCGAGGCCCGGCGGCAAGGCGCTACCGCAGCGGAGGCCGGCGTCAGCCTGGAACACGGCCTTTCCGTCACCGCCAGGATGGGAGAAGTGGAAACCGTCGAACATCATCGCAGCCGGGGACTCGGCGTTACGGTCTACGTAGGCCGGCGTAAGGGCTCGGCCAGCACGACGGATCTCAGTCCCGAGGCGATGCGGGAAACCGTGGAGGCCGCCTGCCGGATCGCTCAGTACGCAGCGGAGGACGAATACGCGGGCTTGCCCGACCCGGATACCCTGGCCACCGAATTTCCCGAACTGGACATCTATCATCCCTGGGATTTGGATGCGGAAACCGCCATCCGCCTAGCCATAAACTGCGAGAACGCCGCACGTGGGTTTCATCCCGAAATCGTAAATTCCGAAGGCGCGAGCCTTAACACCTTCCAGGGCTTGCGCGTTCTCGGTAACACGCTGGGATTTCTGCACGGCTATGCGTCCAGCCGCCATAGCCTGAGCTGTTCGGTCGTCGGCCAGCGGGGCGACAGCATGCAGCGGGACGACTGGTGGACCGTGGCACGCGATGCTAAAGAACTGGAAGCGGCCGAGGCGGTGGGGCGAAAAGCCGCCGAGCGCACCGTAAGACGGCTCGGAGCCCGTTCGCTGAGCACGCGGCAATGCCCGGTAATCTTCGCGGCGGATATCGCGTCCAGTCTGCTCGGCCATTTCATCGGCGCCATCCGCGGCGGCAATCTCTACCGGAAATCATCCTTCTTGCTCGACCATTTGGGCAAACCCGTATTTCCGGCCTTCGTCCAGATCCGCGAGGAACCGCATCTCAAGAAAGCCCTGGGCAGCGCGCCCTACGACGGCGAGGGCGTTCGTACCATACCCCACTACATCATCAAGGACGGCATACTCGAATCCTATGTGCTGAGCACCTATTCGGCCCGCAAGCTCGGCATGAAATCCACCGGTAACGCCGGCGGCGTGCACAATCTCGTCATCGAACCCGGCGAGCTCGACCTGGACGGCTTGCTGAAACGCATGAACACGGGACTACTGGTCACCGAACTGATGGGTCAAGGCGTCAACCTGGTCACCGGAGATTATTCACGCGGTGCATCCGGATTCTGGGTGGAGAACGGCGAAATCCAGTTTCCCGTGGAAGAAATCACCATCGCGGGCAACCTGAAGGATATGTTCATGAGTCTGCAGGCGATCGGAAACGACGTCGACCTTCGGGGCAATACCCGGACCGGGTCGATTCTGATCGACAAAATGACGGTCGCGGGGAATTGAAAACCAGCTGCTAGTGGACGACCAGCCGGTGCTGGCGTCCAAGGCAGCATATTTGTCCCTGGCCGAGGTCTACCCTTCCAATCGCGGACCTCCGTCCAATAAGCCTCGATAGACCGCCAGCGTCTGTGCAATCACGTGTTCCACGGAAAATCCGGCCTGCGCGATTTTCCGTCCGCTTGTTCCCATCCTCTCGCGGAGAGGCTTGCTGACTATCAGCTTGCGCATTGCCCCGGCGAGCGCCACGGGATTTCGGATAGGCACCAGGAAACCGTTCTCTCCATGACGGACAATTTCCCGGCATCCCGGAATTTCCGTGGCAATGATGGCTCGCCCCGAAGCAGCGGCTTCAATGAGTACTTTGGGAATACCTTCTCCATAGGATGTAGGCAAACAAACGATATGCGCCTGCTTAAACACCGCAGGCATATCATCCCGCCGGCCCCACCACTCGACCAAACCGTTCTTTTCCCATGCCTCGAGTTGCTCAACGGATACTGAAGACGGATTTTCTCCGTCGGGACTTCCTACCAGCACGAAGCGTGCACGTACACCCTCGGCTTTCAACAATTCAGCCGCCGCCACAAATTCGCCCACTCCTTTCGCCCACAACATGCGCGCGGCCATGACTACCAGCGGCGGCCCATCAGGCTCGGCAGTTGGCAGAAAAACCTTCATATCGACTCCCGCGCCGGGGATCCGAGTAATCCTTTCGGGAACTAGCCCTAGCCCAAGCATTTCCCGAAGATCGTTAGGATTTTCCACAATCACGTGGCCCCGGTTCAAAACCCATCGCAACAGCCATTTCACCACCGGACGAAGCAATCGCGCCTTAACGCTGTCGGAGGTGAACAGCCAGCCGCGACCGGCTATGTAATTCACTACGGCGCGTGGACGGGTGAACAAAGCGGCGATAGTACCGTACACGATGGGCTTCATGGCAATGTGCTTCACCAGGTCAGGCCGAATCTCCCGATAAATCCGGATCAGTTCAGCAATCACCTTGAGTTCCGCAATCGGATTGCGCCCGCGGCGCGAGAGTTCCAGCGGAACGACATGGACTCCCCGCGCCTCGATGATCGACCGATGCTGCCGTACCCGCGTTACCACATAGACCTCATAGCCCGCCTCGCGGGCAGCTGTCATGTGGGGCAACCAATGGGAACAGACGAACCAGTCTTCGGTTACGAAAAATAGAAGTTTCTTGTTCAGATCGATTCCCCAACGATTGGTGTTATTGCCACGCACGGCATTAATGTCGGACATGGCACCGCAACCCGCGCTCCCGCGCCACCTCATCATACAAAGCCGCATACTCGCGTGAGACGGCATCCAAGGAAAACCGCTCCGCCACCCGCTGCCGCGCCGCCATACCCAAGGTTAGGCGACCTGCATCTCCCATATCGATCAAATTGATTAGAGCACCCGCAAGCGCTTCCGGGTTTTTGGGAGGAACAACGCGGCCGGTGTCGCCCACCAGCCAGCCTGCATCACCCACATCGGTAACCGCGCACGGAACGCCGGAGGCCATGGCCTCGCCGATCGCGTTGGGGAAACCCTCACCGTGGGAAGAGGCCAATGCGACCACGTCCAGGCCCGGTACCAAATCCTGTATGTCTCCACGCTCACCCAATAGATGAACCCGATCTTCGAGACCGGTTTCAGAAATCATGCGCGTCAGCATCGCATTAGTCCTCTCCATACCGGTCCCAACCATAAGGAAATGAGCTTCCCGCTTCGAATCCAGCACTTGTCGAGCTGCCGCTAGAAAATTTTGTGGATCCTTCATGGGATGGCAGCGCGCGACCAAACCGATGACCAAGCCGCTTTCCGGAATTCCCAACAACGCTCGCAACCGTTTCTTCGCCTCAGCACTCGGCTGGAACTGGGCCAAATCAAAACCGTTGGGAATGACAATCCGGCGACCGGGTTCGTACCCTAGACGCTCATGCTGTTCGGCACTGCGCTTGGAGTTGTATACGATAGCTGCGGTCGTTCGCGATAACGGCGCGCCGAACCGGATCACGGCTTGAGTGATAGGCTTCTCCGCGTTCAAATTGTCCAGAGAATGACGGATGTTCCACACGACCGGAACACCCGACCCCATCGTTGTCAGCGATGCGGCCACATTGGCATGGTACATCCAAGACTGTACCAGCGTCGGTTGATGGCGACGGAACAGCCGCGTCAACCTCAGCAAGCGCCAAGGTGTGTACTTTCGAAGCTCTAATACGTCGAGAGGAATTCCTAAGCTCCGGATGTGCACTCCTTGAGTGCCCTCATCAAGCAGCGAAACAACCCGTAAATCAAAGAATTTCTGATCTAACGCCCCGAGTAGTTTGCACAGCATCCTTTCTGCCCCTCCGGTACCGAGACCGGTGATAACGTGACTCACATGTAATTTCATTGGAGCAGATATTTCAGGTATTGATCGCAAATGGTATCCACCGAGAAGTCGCTTGCGCGTACGCTGGCGGCTTCCCGATTCATCGGTGTTTTCAGGGCGTGCAACATGGCGCTGGCCAACGCATCGGGATCCCCTGGGGGCACCAACAGGCCGAATTCACCGCCATTCAGGATCTCCCGCGGACCGCTAGGGCAATCGGTACTCACCACCGGGCAACCGCAATACATCGCTTCGATGAGAACGGTCGGCAAGCCTTCCCAGGCCGAAGACAGCACGAACAGGGAAGCGCGAGCCATGTAGGCGTAAGGATTGTCCACGAAACCAGGTAGGGCTACATTCGATTCTAAATTTAAATGCTTAACCAAAGTCTCCAGGTTCGCCCGCTCTTCCCCTTCACCCAAGATCAACAAACGCGCCTGTATCGTAGAACTCAATCGGGCAAACGCTTCGATGAGATTGCGAAAGTCCTTCTGCACCGTCAAACGTCCAACAGCTAATATCACCGGCGGCATCCCAGGCGCAAACCACGGATGATCCAGCGGCTCTTCAGCGAGATCCCTGACATTTTCGGTAATCACCGGATTATAGATAACCTCGATACGCCTACCAGGAAGGCTAGCAACTTCAGCAAGATCCTGCGCCGCGCCTCGAGAAACGACGATAACCCGGTCTGCCCACGGGTAAAACCAAGGGAGTATTTTGAACAGCAGCCGTTGCCGAAGATTGATTGAATTCTGGTTCGCCAGGGAAACGGTATTGTGGACGCTGATCGCTATTTTGGTTTCAACGCGCGCAAGGCGCTTTGCCCACAACGCCAATACATTGGCATGATCCAAAGCTGACAACAGCGAGTAGGGGCGCTCGCGTTTTAAATACCGAATCAATTTCGGCAGACACGCGATAACACGCCTCGCGCCCAGATCCACCAGGCGGACCTCCGGCCGAACCAGGTCGCGGTACGGTCCTTCCGCTTTCGCCAAAACCAGATCGACCCCCAAACCTCGTTTGACGAAACCGTTGGCCAAATTAACCATCACTCGCTCGGCACCGCCACCGGCTAAAGACGGCAGGAACAGACAAAGTCGGCGGCCGGTTTTAGACGGCGAGGACATCGGCGACGACACGATCCAACTCCTCGCGGAAGGCAGCAACTTTTTCCCGGATACATTCTCGCCTCGATACCCAATCGGTTTCCTCAAGGACCGCCAGAGCGTTCTGCCAGGAAAAATCCGCCATTTCCATGCAGAGGTCACTCATACCGAGCATGTTCATAATTCCGGTTGCCTTGGGCCCGAAATACGACACCGCAAGCGCTGGCGTACCTGCCACCAAAGCCAGAACCACAGAATGGAAGCGAGTGCCGATCAGAAGCTCCGCCTCCCCATACAAGGCCGCGAGTTCTTCGGGCGAGAAGTCCTCATCGATGAATACGACTGGCAAGTCTTTCAATCTCTCCGCTAATTGCCGGGTGGGCTCAATATCACATTCAATGGGAATGGGCCCCAGCGTATGAGCAACCAAGGCGATACGCTCAGTGTGACCTCTCTCAAGGATTCGCCGGACCAGAACCTCCATTTCCCGGATAAAGCGGGCGGTCTGCTCCTCTAGGCCTGTTCGAGTGGGCCATTTACGAACTGTAACAACCCAAAATCGATTCGACGCCAAGCGGTGTCGTTCCAGGAGAATCCGAAGCCGCTGGGTGAGATTCGCTCCCATATAGAAGGCGATGTCCGGCGCTATCCTCAGTCTGGACGAGTCGGCGCCAAGACTGGCGAGAACGTCCCGGGAAATTGGTTCACGAACAATAACGGCTTTCGCATGGGATATCGTCCAGTTCATCGCCCGCTTCGCGAGTTTCCCTTGAAATGGTCCGAACGACTGTCCGAGCAGCACATAGGGAACCCTGTATCGCCAGGCCAAAACCAGCGGAAAAAGGTGGCGGTACAGGTTGAACCACTCGATCGGATGGTTTCGGCGGCAATGAAAAATATGTCCGCCCTTGCTAATCACGAGATGGGCGTTTCTGATCAAGGAGTAGGCATCGTCATTCCAATCCGAATATCCCAAAATCAATCGTAATAAGGAAAACGGTTGCCTGATGATCCATAGGAACATTCCCATAGCCTTTCCGCCCCATTTCACGCGCCTGTACGGTACGACGGGCGAAAATGCAATTTTGACGTTGGGAAAACGTTGCAATATATGACGATACGCTGTCGACGCCGGCTCACTTCCCGTAGGTAAGCTAGACACCAAGCTTAGGGTCGCCGACGGCCAGTGTCTCTGGACCAGCTCTAGAATTGCCATGACGATGGCACAATCGCCTTTGTTATCGTCGTGCCAGCCATGAATCAAGGTTATACGCATTGATTTATCGTTCATTTTCCACAATATCGGACTTCGTTCGGACAGTTACTCGACGATGTTCGTGTGATCTCAACCTCAAGTCACAGAGGGTCGGAAACCCAATGTCACACTGCAACGCTGTCGCGAACGGTTCTCGTTTAAGGGTTAAGGACTAAATAAGACGATCGACAGGGAAACAGTTCCATTCCGTTACGGCTGTCTCCCTTTTCGGACGAGATGAAACAATGCGATGCCGAAGCTGTAGCCGATCTCAAGTGACTGGAAATTGGTCTAAATATAGAGCTCACCGAAAATCTTCGTCAGCAAGCACGCTTCGGTTTCCATCGGAAGAGCGAACGGTGAACAAGCTCGCGAATCAGAGCACCGTCTTCCCAATGAAACAACGAGGCGCCGAGTATCGTAATGCCTAGTATCGTTATGCTCTGCGGTAACAACAGCCAATAGGAATTCGCTAAGCCCCCTATCCAATACCCTGGAATCATCGCAAGTATCCCTAATGACATGACGATAAAAGCCCATCTCAGATGGCGAAAGATGCTGATCTGTATACCCAAGGCGATGATGCCGTGCAAAGACGATAACAACATTCCCCAATAACTCAGAGAAGTCGCTAGGGCAATCCCTTTTATTCCCATATTGTGTCCGACAACGAAATACAGACAAAAGACTACAAACAACATCAAACCTGCCAATAACCTTCGGACGATTAGGCGTAATTTCCGTTCGACGCGGAACACCTGCTCCAAAGGACTGATTAGAGCCAGAGGCACCATCGCTAAACTGAAATACGCCACCGCTTCGCCAACCGTTTCGGTATCCGTCCGCGAAAACAGCCCCCTTTCGAGTACCAATCCCACGAAATCCTGGCCGAAGAAAAACAGAATGATACTGATCGGAATAGTCACAGTGATCGTTACGGAGATCAGATTATCGAGGTTTTCCCGAATTTTCTCCGGGTTGCTTCGGTTTTCCGCATAAACCGTGATGAAAGCCCCTCCAACATTCATCAACACCGAAGGCAATCTAACCAAAGTCCAAGCATACGCTATAGCTCCGACAGCACCTTCATGCAGCAGGGATACGAATTGCTTTTGCACGAGTTCGTAAACATAGAATATTCCCGATAAAACCCATAGCCCCGGCAACAACGGAAGTAGAGCTTTCACTTCACTGCCGAATGGATTCCCCCAGGGTCTAAAAACCCGTAGGGACGGGAGAAACAGAAATAAAAACGATACGCTTATCCCCAAGCTATAGGACCAAAGGAGAACGCGAGGCGCCTTAGTAAAGAAAATCACGCAAAACAGAATTACAAGCGAGATGATGAATTCGCTCTGATAGAACAGCGAGAAATTTCTTCTAGCTCGATGCAAAGCCCCGAGAAACCTTACCGGGATGTATAGAAAAAGCAAGGGTAACAGCCACGGAATGGCCTCCTTAAGTAAAGTTTCCCTTTCGTCAGTAAATCCAAAGGCCAGTCGCGTCCAAATATCCCAAGAAGCATAAACAGATAGGGCCAATATCACGGAAAACAGTAGGCAAAGCGAAAACAAACCGCCGGCCAGGGCTTGAAATCTTGCTTGATTCCCAGACCGATCGTATTGCACGAGTTCCGGTACGGCAAGAATATCGATAATGCCAGACCAGCTCAAAACCAATACTCCTAGAAGCCCGGTAGCCATGTAAAACACATCTAGCTCCGCCGACAGACCTATGGCTGAAGCGATGAAAATGTGTTTGACCAGAGACGCTAGCCGATCCAGACCTTTCCAGAATACCGAAGACCATACGGCACCCAGCAGCGTTTCTGCTTTCGGATTCTTGCCTATGTTCATTTAAAAGTTTCGGTCGCCACGTATTTGCGAATACCACCGGTAAAGAAAACTAAGTCGATACTCATGCGCTGGCGAACCCACTCGCGAAAAACGCATCATTTAAATCGACCCGAACGGCAAAAGCAAGGCGAGAAAGGGTCGCCCGCACCGGGGACAACCGCTAAGATACCGAATTTTCGGACGCTTACGGACAAACCATGAAATCAGTTATCGGCCTTTTTGTTCTTCTGATCCTAATCGGTCCAGCTCAGGCTGCCCCCTCCGGCTCGACTATCCGTATCGGCATGCTCGCGTTCGGCACGCTTAACTGGGAGCTCGCCGTTATCCAGGAGGAAGGACTCGATAAAGCTCAGGGAATCGCCGTAGAAACCATGCCGCTCGCCAGCTCCGAAGCGGGAAAAATCGCTCTGCAGGGCGGAAGCGTCGACCTGATTGTGTCCGACTGGATCTGGGTGGCCAATCAGCGCGGGCAAAACGCGGATGTTACTTTCCTGCCCTACTCCACTAGCCATGGGGCACTGGTCGTGCCGGCGGACTCCCCTATCCGCAATATCGGCGATCTCAAGGGCAAGCGGTTGGGTATAGCGGGCGGCGGGCTGGACAAGAACTGGCTGCTGCTGCGCGCTCTGGCTCAAAAGGAGTATGGACTGGATCTCGAGCGATCGGCCGAAAAGGTTTTCGGCGCGCCGCCCCTGCTCAATCAGCAGTTACAGCAGGGCAAGCTGGATGCTGTCCTGAATTACTGGAATTTTGCCGCCAAACTGGAAGCTCAGGGCTATCGCCGTATCATCGATGGGCGCGGCATACTGCAAGGTTTGGGCATTGAGGACGATGTGCCGAGTCTCGGTTATGTGTTTCGGGAAGACTGGGCCAAATCTCACGAAGACGCACTTTCAGCTTTTCTGAAAGCCTCGGATACAGCCAAGAAATCGATCTGCGAGTCGGATGCCGTTTGGCGCAAGATCGTCCCGCTGACACAGGAAACCGATGAGCGAATACAGAATCATTTGCGGCATCATTACTGTGACGGAAGAATCAAGAATTGGGGGGAAACCGAAAAGAAAGCAGCCGCCGAAATCTACGAACTATTGCATCGATACGGCGGGGAGCGGCTGACGGGAAAGTCCGGAATATTACCTGACGGGGTGTTCTGGCATTGACCGACTGGATTCAGCCAGAAAAACTGGCACTTTAAATCATTGGATTCCTCAAGAAATTCGCGCTTCAGGGAAGCATTTCTGGATCTTTTCAAATTTCAATTTGACAACCTAGCGCCTTTCGTACATTTGTAAACACGCCGTAACCTCATGAGGTTCGGCTTACGGGGATCGATCATCTACGTTCCAGAAACTGTAAAAAAGGATCAAACTATGACCAGAGTCAACCGTCTTCTTTCAAAAGCAATCCTCGCGAGCGCAGTACTGGGCTTAGGAAGTGGAACCGCTTTCGCGGCCTGCAAAGACGTCAACTATGACCAGTTATCCTCAGTTGGTAGAAGCATAGTGCCGGGAAATGGCGCTGCGGGCGGAACACCTAATGGCGGTCTCGACTTTCCGATGTGGGTAACGGTAGTTGACGAAAACAGCAAGATTTGGCATGTCGTCAACACCTTTGGCAACGGCGCTAACACCGGTTCCACTTGGCTGTTGAGCCGCGTTATCTCCGCCCAAAAAGCCAACACGGCCAATGGGCTTAGCACCGACAACTTCGCGATTTCAACCGCGATGTTGTACAGCGAAGTCAATCCAGGCGGGAGCCTCTATGGCCTGCAACACAGCAATCCGGTCGATGCTACCCGGGCCTATGGCGGTAGTCCGAACGCCTTCGGCACCAAGAATGATCCGCTGAAAAACAAGCGCATCGGCGGGGTAAATGTTTTCGGCGGCGGCCTTGCCCTGTATAAGGATGGCAAAAAGGTTGGGGCTATCGGCGTATCGGGAGACACATCCTGCACAGACCATATCGTGGCATGGAATATACGTGCGGCCTTGAACCTCGGAGGCACTCCGAATCCGGATACTTTGAACGTGGAAGATACGCCGACTCCGGGAAACTTCTCGCATCCGCCCTGCCTCAATCTGATCGAGCACGAGTCGATTACGCACGTTGGCGGTCTTGAATGATTCTTCATTTCGAAACTTCAAGGGGCCTTTTAGGCCCCTTTTTTCATTATGGCGCGGAAATCAAATCGGAGTACCTATATTGTCTTGCTCATCATCTTACTGCTCGGCACCGCCACATACTGGGTAACCGACACCTCCGTTGTTTCAACTGACGTCGTCGACATCGGCGATCGCAAGAAACCCGTCACTCCCCCCGTAGACCTTCGCATGCTGGCCGAGCAGTTCGGCAGTTCGCCAGTTTTGACGCCGGAGCAAATCGAAGAAGACAAGCAGATCGATGACGAACAGGTGGCGACTGCAGGCGAGTGGCTTCGAAGCATCGATGTACAGGAACGCATCGACGGGGCTGAGCAATTGGCCGCTTATCCAACGGCAGAAGCAGAAAAACTCTTGGTCGAAGCCTTGATCACCGATATCGATCCGGAAGTGCGGAGCACGGCGGCACAAAGCCTTTCCGCATTCGAAAGTCCCACGGATGAGACCATTGCCGCGTTACTCGCTGCCGTCGAGGATGAAAACGAAGAGGTGCGCCTAAGCGCGCTGGACACGCTGGAAAGTATCGCCACCGCCGAAGAAACCGGCTCGCGCCGATATAAGAAGATTCTCGCGGGGCTCAAAAAGGCCGCGAAATCCAAACGAGTACCATCCGAAACGCGGGAAGAGATCCGCGATTTTCTGCTCGATCAAGCATCCGATCGCTGATTTGCCTCCGCGGCCGGATCCCAGATCTTGTCAAAACTCCCTGTGCTTCGACAGTCTCAGTTTAGGCACTGCATGCAGTAATCGGCGGGTATAGGCATGGGTCGGCTCGAATAGCACTCGGCGCGTCGTTCCCATTTCGACGATCTTGCCCCGGTGCATGACCGCCACCCGGTCAGCGAGTTCGGCCACGACCGCCAGGTCATGGGTGATGAACAGATAGCTGAGACCTCGACGGTCGCGCAGATCCTTTAATAACTTCAGGATTTGCGCTTGAACCGACACGTCCAAGGCGCTGGTCGGTTCGTCACACACGATCAGTTTGGGATCGACAGCCAGAGCCCGCGCGATACAAATGCGCTGCCGCTGTCCACCAGAAAATTCGTGCGGATAACGTAATCGCGCCTCTCTCGGCAAGCCGACGTTCTGAAGCAAATCCTCCACACGCTCGCGGCGCTCGGTTTCACTCATCGACGGATGCAGAGCCCGCAATCCCTCCTCCACAATATCGCCCACGATCATGCGCGGGTTCATCGAAGAGTACGGATCCTGAAATACGATTTGCATTTCGGCGTAACGTTTCCGCCTTTCCTCGCCGCGAAGCCCGGTGATATCGGTGCCGTCGAAACGAATTCGCCCGCCGGTAGGTTCGATCAGGTTGAGAATTCCCTTGCCTAGAGTCGTCTTGCCGCATCCCGACTCGCCTACTAGGGCCAAAGTCTCGCCCTGCGCCACCGAAAGCGATACGCCGTCCACCGCCCGGACATAGTCCACAGTCCGCTGAAAGATGCCGCGCTTGATCGGGTAATAAACCTTGAAGTCCTCGACCACCAGCAGCGGATCCGAATGATGCGTTTCCGGCCGGGCCAGGCAAGCATCCAAGCGGGGCATGGCCGTGAACAGCTCGCGGCTGTAAGGGTGCTCCGGATGTTCCAGAAATCCTTCGCGAGCGCTTTGTTCGACGATCTTGCCGGCACGCATAACCGCCACGCGGTCGGCCAGCTCTGCGACGATGCCGAGATCGTGGGTGATCAACCAGAGCGCCATACCGGTTTCACGCTTCAAACGCGCGAGCAGCTCGAGGATTTGCGCCTGAATCGTCACGTCCAAAGCGGTGGTCGGCTCGTCGGCGATCAGGAGCTCAGGCTCGCCGGCTAAGGCGATGGCGATCATGACGCGTTGCCGCATGCCGCCGGAAAGCTGATGTGGGTATTCGTCCAGGTGCCGCTCGGGGTTCGGCAGCCCCACGTTATCCAGAAGTTCCAGAGCGCGTTTCCTCGCCGCCTGGCCTTGCAGACCGCGCTGCAGCCGCAGGACCTCGCCGATCTGCCGTCCGACCGTCATCACCGGGTTCAGCGAACTCATCGGGTCCTGAAAGATGATGCCGACCCTTAGCCCGCGGATGGCTCCCATGGCGTACTCCGGTAGACCGAACAAATCAGTGTTCCCGAGCATCACCCGGCCTTTCAAAATTCGCGCGTTGTGGGGCAATAATCTCAACACTGACAACGCGGTGACCGATTTTCCAGAGCCCGACTCGCCGACCAGCGCGAACGTCTCGCCTTTGTCGATATGAAACGATACCCCGCTGACGGCGGGCACCAACTCCGCCCCCTGCCGGAAACTCACGTGGAGATCGGATACGGACAAAAGCGCATTAGCGGCCCGCTGCTCCGCGCCGGGTTCCAATCGCTCAGAGACAACGCTCACTATTCATGCTCCAAAATTGCGGCCGCCTTGAACACTCGATCATCCATCATTCCGCGCGCCTCGGATCGAAAGCGTCGCGCACGGCGTCCGCGAACAGATTGGCGGCGAGCACCAGGGTGAACATGAACAGAAACGCGGCTGCGAGAGACCACCAGACCACCGGATCCCGCGCCATTTCGAGCCGTGCGCTGTTGATCATGTTGCCCCAGCTTTCCATGGTCGGATCGACGCCGATATTCACGTACGACAGCACGGCTTCCGCCAGCACCAGCGAACTGAAATCCAGGGCGACCGAAATCAGCACCAGATGAAATACGTTCGGCAGGATATGCCGTACCAGGATCACGCCCTGCCTGACGCCCAGGGCGCGCGCCGCCTGCACGTATTCCATTTCACGAAGCTTCAGGGTCTCCGCTCTCAGCAAGCGGCACAAGCCGGTCCAGCTCGTCATGCCGAGAATCAGGCAAAGAAACAGCAGTCTGAAATCGGCGCGCAGCGCCAGGCTGGCGAAATCGTCCTCGTGCCGGGCCATGTACACCTGCATGATGAGCATCGCGGCGGCGATGAGCAGAACTCCCGGAATGGAATTGAGCGTGGTGTAGAGATACTGGATCGCGTCATCGACCCAGCCCCGGAAATAACCGGCCAAAATGCCGAATCCCAGCGCCAGCGGCAATGTCGCGAAGGTCGTCAGCGTACCGATCAAGAGTCCGGTCCGGATGCTCTTGACGCTTTGGTAGAACACGTCTTCCCCAACCTTGTCCGTACCTAGCACGTGATAGTAAAGGCCAAGTTCTCCGAGCGCGCCGCCGATTCCCAAGATGAGGAACAGTGTCAGCAATGCAGCGCGCCACGGAATTTCCGTTTGGCCACGGCCGATGCGCGCCAAGCTCTCTGTTAAACCGATACGGTCCTCGCGGCTGCGCCAGACTACCAGCAAAAAGGCCAACACCGCCCAAACCGAAGCGCCCTTAGCCAGTCCCTTCGTGCCTATCCTCAGGATATCGCCCATCTTTTCACGCTCCGGGTCGGTGAGATGCGCGCCGCCGTAGCGCAGACGGGGATAATCCCAGACCTGGGTGCCGTCCGGTCGGCGGATCATCTCCTTGGCATAGGCGTAGCACGAAAAAGGGGCTGAATAGGTTTTTTCCACACGCGTCCGGATCGGCGTCATCCAGCTATCCAACACGCTGATCACTTCACCTTCATATCGGCCGTTTTCGTCTTCGATCCGTGGACGAAAGTGGATCGAGTCCAATATCGCAATGAAAAGGTAAGCAAGCAGGACCACCAGTGACACCATGGCGCTACGGCTCCGCGTTACCTTGCGCCAGGGCCGCCGCAAATGCTCGCGCCGCCTGGCTCGGACGATGGCCACAGTAAACCCCGCCAGCAGGACGAAAAACAGAATATCGGTCCAAAGCAGCTTCAACATGGCTTAACCGAGCCGCACGCGGGGATCGACCAGCGTATAGGAGAGATCGGTCAACAACAGGCCTAGGATGTAGAGTGCGGAGCCCAGAAACACCATGGCACGCACGATGGCGAAATCCTGCTGATTGATGGCGTCGATGGTATAGCTGCCCAGCCCTGGAATCGCAAAAAATGACTCGGTGATCAGACTGCCGGTGAACAGCAGGGGCAGCACCACGACCACTCCGGTCAGAATGGGAATCATGGCGTTCTTGAGCACATGCCCGAACAGCACTTGAGGCTCGGACAACCCCTTCGCCCTAGCGGTGCGGACATAATCCTTCTCCACTTCCTCCAGGAAAAACGTCCTGTACCAGCGCACGCCGGAACCGATGCCGGCGACCACGCTGATGACCAAGGGCAGGATCAGAAAACGGATGGCGTTGATTCCGGAGTCGTAACCCGAGATCGGCGTAAGCTGCAGCAGTTTGCCCAGCACATATTGCCCGCCAATGATGTAGAAAAGAAACGATATGGACATCATGACCACACATAGAGCGACACCCCAGAATTCCAGATAAGTCAACCGGAAAAACACCAGAAGCAGAGCCAGGGTGATATGCACCAGTAGCCCGACAATGAGCGAGGGCACCGCGATGGCGAGCGAAGGCCACATGCGCTGGCGAATGTCGGCGCCGATCTCGCGACCGCTATCGGAACGTCCGAAGCGAAACATAAACAGCCCCACCGATTTCTGATAGAAGATCGTCTGAGTCGCTTTCCCTATTCCTTCCGCCTGGTCGTTCCAGAACAGCGGCAAATCATAGCCGCGCTCGTGTTTCCAGGCTTCCACCGCTTCCCGGGTGACATGTTTTTCTCCGAGATGCATGCGCGCCATATCGTCAGGCGTGTTCACCACGAAGAACAACAGAAAGGTCAGGATGTTGACGCCCAACAGCAGTGGGATGGCGTAAAGCACGCGACGAATGATATAGCGGATCATAACGCGGTGGACCTCATGCGGCGGCGATAGGTCGAATAGGCCGGGACGATTGCCGCGACCAGCAGCGCCGAGCCCGCGGCCAGCGGCCAGTAAACCGGCCGGTTCCACTCGGCCCGCTTGAGCTCCCGCTGCTCGGCGGCTATGCGCCGGTATTTGAGACCGTTATTCGCCATCAGATTGGGTTTGAGATTGAGATACCAACTGTGGTGCAGCGAAAACGACTTGGGATGATAACCGAATAGCCAGGGCGAATCGTGCCTCAGGATCTCCTGCATAGCTTGAATGATGCGGAAACGCTCCGGGCTATCGTCCATATTGCGCATACGTTCGAACAAACGATCGAATTCGGGATTGCTGTAATTGGCTGCGTTCTCGCCGCCCTTGCCCACCTTGGCATTCTCGCCGTACAGCAGGAAGAAGAAATTCTCGGGATCGGGATAATCGGCGTTCCATCCCCACATGAAGATCTGCGCGTTACCGTTCAGCATCTTTTGCTGGAACTGGTTGTAATCGGTGGTGCGCAGCACCAGCTGGATGCCGAGCTTGTCGAATTGCTTGCGGTACCAGTTCAGAGTCGATTTGCTGTCGGGCCCCCGCGCCACGGTATCGAGATAAAGCACCAAGGGCCTGCCGGTCTTGGGGTCTATGCCGTTCGGATAGCCGGCCTCCGCCAGGAGTTTTTTCGCTTCGTCTATGCTCTTGCGGCGCGGCGCCCCGTCCACCCAGTCGTACACGTAAGGGTTGATCCCGTCCTTACCCTCGACGTAACCGAAAATGTCCGGCGGCAAGACTCCCTGGGCCGGAACACCGCGTCCATTGATGAAAATATCGATGAATTCCTCGTAATCGACCGCGATGCTGATGGCTTGGCGGAGTTTGGCCTTGGCCTCGTCCAACCCGCCCACCGTGGGATCCAACATGTTGAAGCCCATATAGAAAATGGTCGTCATGGTTTCCGTCACCAATTGAATATCCTTGGCTTTCATCTCCGGCGTCAGTTCGGCATCGTTTTGCCCGGTGAACTGGACGGCCTGGTCGAAATTATCCGAAGCAATCCCCGAGGCGTCGTAATAGCCCTGCAAAAACTTGTTCCAATAGGGAATCGTTTCCTTTTCCAAAGTGAAGACGACCTTCTCGATGAACGGCAGCTTTAGCCCCGCATCCTTCAGAAAACCCTTTGCCTCGTCTTGGGGTTCGCCTTCACTCGGATAGAACTCGTCGTGGTAATTGGGGTTTTTCAGCAACACCATGCGACGGTTGGGATTGTTCTCCGTGAGCATGTAGGCACCGGTGCCGACCGGGTACCAGTCAAGGGTGATATTCTTTTCGATCAACCCCCGCTGGGCGTAGAACGCATCCGCTTCCCACGGCATGGGAGCGAAGAAAGGCATGGCCAGCCAGAAACGAAACTGGGGATACTTGCCGTACAAGCGGATTTTCAGACGGTGTGCATCGACAACTTGGACGCCGTCCACGGTATAGCCGCGGATGTCGAAGAACTCCGACCGATCCCGCCGTGCTTCGAAATCTTTCGCCATCCGCTCGCCCGTTTCTTTGAGACCGACGATATAGCCCTTCATCATCTCGGCGATCGGCGAATGAAGCTGAGGATGTACCAGTCGCTTGATCTGATACGCGTAATCCTCGGCCGTCAGCTCGCGGGTGTCGGTTTCGGCAAAATCGGTGATGGTTTTGATTTTCGATAATTCTTTCTCGGTCAATGCATGGTAGCGATAGCGCCCATCCGGGGTTCTGGCAAATGCCGGATGCGGTTGGAACAAGATGTTCGGCCGAAGACGGATATCGTAGTCACTGTACGCGATCCGATCTTCCGGCGCGTCATCCGGCAAAGGATTGAGGTCCTTGTCGAGATACGTTACCACCGGCAGTGCTTCCGCCGTGAGCGGCTCCAGCTGATAAGGCCGCTTCAGATAGGCATATTGCAACAACGGTTCGTAAACCTGGGCGATGATCTCGTATTCATTCGAGCTATACGCCCGCGCCGGGTCCAGATGCTTGGGCCGCTCGGTGAAGGAGGTGTAAAGGATGTTCCTCCCCTTGTCCTCGGCCGGATAGGGATTGTTCAAAGGGCTGCCGCAGGCGGCGAGCAGAAAGGCGAGGAGAAAAAGCCAAGCCGGCCGGACTAAATACGGGACGCTTCGTCTTGCCCAAAAAAACGGGCCGCCGAAATTCGGCGGGCCGAAAAAATGATGTACCGGTTCTTGCCTAGTCGCCATGAGCGGCCATTATACGCGAGTAAAGACCATCCATTTTCACGAAGGGATCCACGAATGAATTATTAACCCGGCCTATAAATATCGGCCGGGTTAATCCGGGGCAGGGTTTCCTTAGCGCGGCGACAAGCCGCGTGAGCCCAGGCCGGGCGTGTACCGGCCTGGGCGGCGGCCCGTAAATACCAGGAGGGTATTTACGGGCCTGATTGAAAACCGCCCGGAACCCCGACCAGCCGTTTGCTATGCCTCGTCGGCGCTTCAGGCACGCCCGACTCCTCCTCGGTCCGGCAAACGCGACAATAAAGTCCACGGCCTTTACGTCCCGGCATGCCGACCAGTCTAGACAGCACCCGGCCTCTAGCGGATACTTTCGCGCCATTTCCAGACGAAATCGGAGATTCACCATGGGTTTCATGCAAGACAAACGCGCCCTCATCGTCGGCGTCGCCAGCAATCGCTCCATCGCCTACGGCATCGCGGAGGCCATGCGGCGCGAGGGGGCCGAAATCGCGCTGACCTATCAAAACGACAAGCTCAAGGAGCGCGTCGAAAAACTCGCCGAGGAATTGGGCGCGAAAATCGTCCTGCCCTGCGATGTGGCGAGCGACGAGCAGATCGACGCGCTTTTCGACGAATTGGGTAAACATTGGGACGGACTCGACAGCATCGTCCATTCGGTCGCCTTCGCCCCGCGCGAAGCCCTGGAAGGCTCATATCTCGACTCGGTAACCCGCGAAAATTTCCGCATCGCCCACGACATCAGCTCCTACAGTTTCGCCGCGCTCGCGAAGGCCGGCCGCAAGCTGATGGCGGGCCGCAAGGGTTCGTTGCTGACGCTGAGTTATCTCGGCGCCGAGCGGGTCATTCCGAATTACAACGTGATGGGCGTCGCCAAAGCCAGCCTTGAAGCGAATGTCCGTTACCTCGCGGCATCACTCGGCCCCGAAGGCATCCGTGTCAACGCCGTCTCCGCTGGTCCCATACGCACCCTCGCCGCTTCCGGCATCGCCAATTTCCGCGAGATGCTGGCCAAAGGCGAACAAGCGGCTCCCTTGCGCAAGAACGTCACGATCGAGGAAGTGGGCAACGCCGCCGCGTTCCTCTGCTCCGATCTGGCTTCCGGCATTACCGGAGAAATCCTGTACGTGGACGCCGGCTATAACATCGTCGGACTTTCCGGAATCTGATCCCGGTCATCGGCAAATCGGGGCGATCGTCCCGATTTGCGCCTTGCCTCCCTCACCGTGGCCGCCCACGGTTTCCGGCCGCCTTGTTCGCCCTGTTGGATTAGATCCGTATTCGTACGGGTATCTCTCCCTGAGCGTCCGCCGTTCAATTGGATATTTCGTCTGAGGACTTCAACCATCGCGGCTTTCGAGGCTGCCTTCAGCAAAGTGCCGATAGGGAGGAACGGACGATGCCAGAAAAAGCGCTCGAAACGGTTCTAGGTGGATTCGTACTCCTGGGTCTAAGCTTCGTCGGCCTTTCGATGAGCCCCGGCGCGGCGAGCGCCGAAAGCTTCGAAGAATTCAAGACACGCATGAAAGATGCGAAGGTGTTGGCCATGGAGCGCCATTTGAAGGCTCTCGACGATCGCTACGATCTGAGCGACGACGCCTCCAAGACGATGACGATGACCCATGGGAAGCCCATTCAGGAAGGCGTGCGGGTCAAGTTGCGCGAAGTCGTAACCTGGGATGAACTCGCAGAAATGTCCCCCGAGGAGATTCGGAAACAAGACTTCTTTCCGAAAGGGTTCATGCCCCTGCCCCACCCCAATCCCACCGAGGGCGGCATCGTATTTAGCAAGACCCTCATCGAGGCCGTCGAAGAGCAAGAGGGCCGGGATCTCTCACGTTTCGACGTCAGCTTCGATATTCCAGAGCGCTTCCAGCCGGAATTCCCGCCGCCGCTTTTTCTCAAGACACGGCCGGATCTCGGTGATGTTTCCCGCAGCCGGCTGATCACGCTGTCCAACTACCGGGAGCTTTTCGAAGGCATCATCAATGCCGAACAGTTGGAAGGATTGCGGCTCTTGCTCACGCCTTTTCCGCAGCAGCAGTTCAACGCCACCGAAGACCGCCGTACCGAGGATCCCTCTCCCGGCGTTGCCTGCTTCGACTGTCATGTTAACGGCCATACTAGCGCCGCGATACAGAGTGCTTCGAGCACCCGGCCGCGGGAACCGAGCCGTCGCATCGATACGCCCAGCCTTCGCGGCGTCGACATCCAGCGATTGTTCGGTTCTCAGGGCGACATGAAAAGTATCGAAGAGCGATCGGAATTCGAATTAGAAACAGCTTATTTCGATGGCGACGCCGAAGCGGCGAAAAGAAAGGATGCCCATATACCCCAACAAGCCGATGAAGTGCGTCTCATGGCCGAGTTTCAAAAACTCATCGATTTCCCGCCGGCTCCCAAGCTCGATGCCTCAGGTAAGTTGGACCCCGAAAAAAACGACGATGAGGCCGCACTCCGAGGACAAGAGCTTTTTTTCGGCAAAGCCCGGTGCGCGACTTGCCACACGCCCCCTCACTACACAGACAACCAGGTCCACGACCTAAAAGTGGAGCAGTTTTATCGACCTGGAATTACCACCAGCCAAGCCGCTCCGACAAACGGTCCGATCAAGACTCCCCCCCTGCGGGGCATCAAGGATTCGCCACCTTATCTACGCGACGGTCGCTTGTTGACGCTGGAAGACACAGTGGAGTTCTTCAATCTGGTGCTCGGGCTAAAACTCACCAAGGCAGAGAAAAAGGATTTGCTTGCCTTTTTAGTGACGCTCTGACGCTCCGCCTGGAAAAAGCCGCACCGTAGGACTCTTAGGAAAGCTCTGAACGAGTCGATTCCGTTCGTGCTCTTCGACGTGGCTTAAGACCAGCCCGTCGAAGAACTCAGAGTTCTACCCGTACGTGATCGGAGCTTCCGCAAGAAACAATAAGCAAAGCGCCGTAATCGACGCTTGCGCAGATTTCGAAGTCCCGACTATACTGCTTATAAAAGCACTGCTTTTATAAGCCATGAAAAGCATAACCCCGCGCCAACAGGAAATACTCGACCATATCCGCCAAACCCTGCGTCAGAGCGGCGTACCGCCGACCATTGCGGAAATTGCCGATGCATTGGGCATCAAATCCACCAATGCCGTACGCGGCCATCTTCAAGCCTTGGCCCGGAAAGGCGTGATCGAGCTGATGCCTTCTCTGGCTCGAGGCATTCGTCTGCTGGAACACCGTATCTTGGACGATGCCCTGCCCGTCATCGGCAGAGTCGCCGCCGGCCGGCCAGTGCTGACGGAGGCGCATATCGAGAAATATTGCCGCCTCGGTCCGGAATTGTTCCAGGGCAAAGCGGATTACCTGCTTCGCGTGCGCGGCCTCAGCATGCGCGATGCCGGCATTCTGGAAGGTGACCTTCTGGCGGTGCAGCGCACCAATCAGGCCCGCAGCGGCCAGATTGTGATCGCTCGTATTGGCGATGAAATCACGGTAAAACGGCTGCGGCTGGAAGGTTCTATGGCTTATCTGGAACCGGCCAATCCCGATTTCGAAACCCTAAGCATCGATTTGGAACGACAAGAGTTATGCATCGAAGGCGTGGTGGTCGGCTTGATCCGCAGCGAGTGGATATAACTCGAAGACAATGGACAGCCGGAACGGACTCGACGAACTGCTCCGCACGACGCCGCTCCTGTGGCGTGGACGCCGGCCTCAAACTACCGAAAGCACGGCGATTCCCACCGGTTTTCCGGAATTAGACCACGCCTTGCCGGAAGGCGGCTGGCCTTTTCCCGCATTGATGGAAGTTTCCGTCCCAGCCTGGGGTATAGGCGAACTGCGCCTTCTGCTTCCCGCTATGCGGCACGTACAAGGATCGGGAAAACGTCTGGCCTGGATCGCGCCGCCTTATCTGCCTTACGCGCCGGCCTTGGTGGACGCCGGCATCGATCTAGGCCGTTTGCTCCTGCTGGACAGGATCTCGAACGACAAGGACATCTGGTGGAGTGCAGAAAAACTATTGCGCAGCACCGCTTGCGGCATGGTTTTGATCTGGCCGCGCAAATCGTCCCCCTTTCCGGTGCTGCGCCGCTTGCAGCTGGCGGCGACGGAAGGCTGTTGCCTAGGCGCATTGCTGTCTCCCGATCTGCCCGTCGGCACCCCGGCTGCCTTGCGTCTTCGCCTCGAACCGGCAGAGCAAGGGCTGTGGGTCCATATCCTCAAGGCTCGCGGCATACCGCTCGCAAACGCTGTGCTGCTCGGAGGTTCCCGGCATAGCGCCGTCCCTGCAATGCATTCCCAACCCGACGTTCAAGGTTGTCGAGCCAAGTCAGTGCTCGCCGGATGACGTCCATTCCCCACGGCGCGATCAAAAACACAGGTACGCCCACCCCATGATCGGACAGGCATTCCACACCCAGTTTGAAATGGAATCGAGATTTTCGCGTGGGAATCCCTTCCCCACGCCGACTCCCGGTCAAGTTCTTCTTCAGCAAAGAAATGCCGACCTATCAGGCTCGACTCAATTCACCCGATCTGAAGGCCGCAGTGATTTCCGCCAAGCTTCATTCTTACTGGATGAGATCGATGAAAACGCTCTAGTTTTTCGCGTTTTTTCGCCGGTGCTCTTCATAACGGGAGATCAACCTTTCCAGGTGCGCCTCATCGTTCAGACAAGCCTCCAGTTCGCTGGCGATCAGCTGATCGTAATGGCGGCGCAGCACGCTGTCAGTCGGCCGCGGAAAAGTAATCGTCTCGATCATGTATCGGACATGGCTTATGAAGTGCCGTCTGAGTACTGAATCCTGAGGAATAAGTGGACGCGACGGCTTGGCTACCGATGCCCTCGGCGAGTAAGCCTGCGGCGTATTCGCCTGCACGTTCGGCGGATCTGCCGGCACCTCTCTGCGCACCGGGTTCGCTGTTTCTGCCACCGTCTCACGACGCGAGGCCTGGGATGGATTCGCCGGTGTTACATCAGCAGCCAGCGCTACATCAGCAACGGAAGCACGCTTTCTTTTTTTCCGAAGGAGCAAATAAACGATCAGCAGAATGACCAAGAAAAGGACGATCGCCGCAATAACCATCAACGCCGGTCGAAATTCGTCGCTCGCCAAATATAGCAAGAGATCTTTCAGTTCTGACTCGCTCACAATTCTCTCCTCCTATTTTTTTTATAAGTCGATTATGTCGTTTCCGAGGTAATGTATTTCTACCGGCACCGACATCGTTATTGTTATGTTGTCACTTCCCGGACGCCACAGCGTCGAAACGTTCACTTATCGACGCTCCCATGCAAATGCTCAGGGAATCAACAGCCCGAACGTCGAACGGACAAAAGGCCGACCCGGTACTTATTGCGCCGGAATCGATAGCCATTCATTACCGCCCGCTACCGTAAGTCACTGTTCGTAACGAACATAAATCGAAATTGCCACATCGGCAAGAAGGTATTGTGATAAATGCGAGATTTTCGATAGCGAAGGATTGTCGAATTACGTTTTTATCGTATTCGACAGGGGTTTTTAGACGGGATTTTTCGACCCATGGATGGCGGGTATTTCCGAGCTGCGCCCTTTTTATGACCCAGGCGCTCGGTGAGACGCGTCTTGAAAACGTTTAAAACAGGTATCGAGGCGGGATAGCCGAATGTCGGCGGCTTCGAGCCGATCGTAACCGGGAAAGCGCGCAGAATTCTCGGCGTCGTACCAAGCTGCCATATCCTGTTTGAGCTTTTCTCTTTCCCGAACCGTACATTCGATTAGCTGTCGCGTCCACGCCTCGGCTGTAGCGGGCGTGAGCGCCGCAATGCGATAGCGCAGGCCTGTCTCGAAGATTCGAACGCCGCCCCCTTCGGCGACGGTTTGGCGCAGAGCCTCGCGATCGGAAACCTCGACTCCGGCCAAGTAGTCGATGCCGAAGTGGTACAAATCCGGCAACCAGGGCGTGGTCGGCCCCATCAACACGCTGACGGCGTTGGCGGAGAGCGCGGCCAGGCGCGGAAAAGTCTTGTTGGGAATGGAACTCGCGGTGATGAATACCCATTCCGCCTCGGGTAACAGATATTCGCAAGCCGTGTCCGGCAGATCGCCCTGCCCTGGCTGGCGTTCCAACACGGTGAGATTTAGCCCGTGCTGTTCTGCGAATCGATCCAATCCCGGATAACGGCCGATCACGACTACGCGCCGCCCTTTGATCTCCGGCAGAAAATGTTCGAAAACCGCAAGATTGTTGCCGCTTTCCGATTGGAGCGATAGAGAAAGGCCCGGTGCCGGAAGTTGAAGACCATTGATGGCGGCGTTTACGGCGGCCATGCCCACCGTTGCCCGATACGGATCGAATTCCCGAACCCAGACGGCTAGTTCGGCGACGGACTTGCCGCGCAGGGTACCGGCCCAAGGCAGCGTCCGGGTGGAAATGCCGGGGCTCATCGCCAATCCAACCGTCTCGGCCTCGCAATAGGTCCATACCAGTCCGATCAGCACCTCCCGGACCGGCGACGGCGTAACGGCATAATCCTGCAACAGATCGTAAATTTCGTACGTGTTGGTCATAGCCTGCCTGATGGCTCGCTCAGGTACGAAGGTGCGGACTAACGGCTCGGAACGGGCTAGGGCCACAATCCCTTGCGGAGGGAGGCGCCTCAAGTTACCCGCAGAGCTCGCTCTTCGATCAGGCTTCGCCTCCTCAAATGAGTGACGCTGCCCTTAAACCTTGACCCAGAGATGACTCGTCGGAAAACAGCCCAATCCATTAGCCTCTAGGCGCCGATGCCCGATCAGTCTCCGAGCGCCGGCAAAAGCTTCGGTTCCGATTTGATCACGTCGCCACGTCCCCAAGCGACCACAGCTTCTACGAACCAGCGCGGGTCTTTGGGATGGGGAAGACACACGTCATATTCGGCGAAAAAGCTGCCGTCGGCGTGAAATTTCAATTCGCCCACCCGATGTCCTTTCGGACTATGCCAATAGGCACACAAAGTATACTGACCGCTGAAAGGGTCACGGCTGTTTTCGAAGCGGGCCTCGCGGTAAACCGGCGTTGCCGCAATCTGCTCCGGCAGAAAGCCCAATTCATGGATTTCCCTGATCAACCGCGCACAGATGGCGTCCCCCAAAGGCTGGCACGCTTTCACCATCGACTCGATCGTTTCCATCTCATCCTCCCAGCGTTGCAGTCGCAGCGTAGGGTTCATCGCCGAATGTGGAAACCGTCGGATGCCGATCGTGCCGGCATTGTTAGCTCGATCTCATGCTCAATCCCATTACCCGATCCGATAAGAATCAAGCAATGGCAATGCCATGTTCATCTTATTGATTTATTAAGTGGAGGTCGCCGTCCGGCTGTGCGAAAGACGACAAAAGCGTTTTTCGGGGTGCCAAAAACAACAAATCCCAGTCGTTACGGCTGGGATTTGTCAATCGTGAAAAGATACGGAAGTCTTACATCTGTTCGCATAAGGTGTGCTGCTTCTTGTTGAGATTCGGCAGGACTTTACGGGCTACAAGACCCACGCCGATCAGCACCATCAACAAGAGCACGATCACAGGAAACTCAACAATAGCGGACACCATCGTCATCAAAACGAAGAAGCCTATCGCCAGGAACAGCAGCACGAACGGGATGATCCCAAGAAGCAACAAAATATGCATATCAACCTCCATCATTTAGCTTTCGGAAATAATCATAGCGGAAACTTCGGGCTTGTGCTCACCATTTTTGCGAACACCTAGGAAATAATCGCTTTTCTCTTTTTGCATAATGCGTTTCTATGGAAACAATAGAAACGAACTTATGCCGAGAAAAAAGACCGCGAAACAGCGACCTAACAACCGTTTCGCGGCAAAACATGGCGAACACCAACACCATTCCGCAGCATTGGACAACGGCTTCGTCTCTTGCCGACCCGCCATCACTGATTGCGGGCGCCGCCGTTAAAATCCAAACAGCCGTCAACTACAAACCGACCTCCGCGCCGCCGCCCGCGTAGCGTCCGTAAGGCATCTCCCGGCCCGCCCTCGGTCTCCGGGTATCGCCGCTTGTCGATTGGGCATTTCGCAAGAGATCACGAATCTCGCGATTGCACTTACCGCAAGCCGTGCCGACCTTGAGGCAGTCGGTGATCGCTTTGCGCGTGCATGCCCCCGAACGAATTGCCTCGCAGATCTGGCTTTCGGTAACCGCCTTGCAGATGCAGATGTACATAGCGATGCCTCAAACGACCGTTATTCAACCCGTGGCATCGGATGCGTCTCGAAAAGGTAGTCGAGCCATAAATTCGACACTTTTTCTAGGGTTATGTTCTGTCGCAATCGGGCATTGAGATGCGGGAAATCCACCTGATCCAAGTCCTGGTCCTGATTGAAGCAGGTGTAAACAAAGCGTTCCTTGCCGGTCTCCGGATCGGTCTGTTTGCACATGCACTGGGCGCATACGCCTTTCATCATGCATTGCATGGGCGAGTTGATAGAGCCTATGGCGATGTGGTTTTCCTTGAGATACGGCCGCAGCACCCCGAACCGCGCCGCCTTGACCGCGGCCATCATGCGGTCCGAACCGATCGCGATAATGCGGTCGGCAGCATCGAGCGGGATAGGAGTCTCCCCCAAGGCTCCGGTAGCGTAGGCGACCATAGCCTCGACGATATTGCCGACAAAGGATTTGTCCTGCGGGCGCGTGGTCGGAATCGGGGTGCTACCTCTGCCCTTGTCCACCGACCAGACGATCACGTCCGAAGCGTCCTCGATTTCCTTAACCTTGAACACATCCTGGGCGCTGCGATAGCCGGCGAAGTAAAGGACCCGGTTGCCGTTCTCGCGGAGCGCCTTGCCGATGGAGAACAGCACGGCATTGCCCAAGCCGCCCCCGAGTAGGAGCACGGTTTCGCCCTTCGGAATCTCAGTAGGCGCGCCGGTCGGCCCCATCAGCACGATCGGATCGCCAGGCTTCCAGGTCGCGCAGAGGCGCGAGGAAGTGCCCATCTCCAAGGCGATGACGCCGACCAAACCTTTTTCCCGGTCCACCCAAGCACCGGTAAGCGCGATACCCTCCGTTGCCAGAGAGGTGCCGTTCAGCCGAGGTGCGTAGGACTCGAAGTTCTGCACCCGGTAGAACTGACCCGGCCGGAACTTGCGCGCAGCCATAGGTGCCTTGATGACGATCTCAACGATGGAGGGTGTCAGCCGTTTGACCTCGACGACCTTGGCCGTCAACAATTGGTCCAACTTCGCCTGAAACGCCGCAAGTTCCGCGTCGCGCTCGCCTTGTCCCGCATCGTCGAGACGCCGAAGCTCGTCCTCGAACAACTTGACCACGTAAGGGTAGCCGTCCTTGGCGCTTGCCATAGCCTTCACCACGTTTCCGGCGTAGACGGGGTGATTGTCGCCGTAGTAAGTAATGTATTTCCCATTCTTGCCGTAGGAGGTGAAAGGCGCCGGAGCCATTTCTTTCGGCATGCCCCACCCATTCCTGGCTTCCATTTGCAGTTCGCCGTTTTCGTTCCAGACGGGTTCGAAGCGTTGGAAGAAATTACCGTCAAGCTGGAACGTGCCCGGAAATTCGTTTTCGTAGATGGTGTTCGGCGCGGTGCCGGCGGCGACCAGGAGGGTACGCATAGGCACGATCGGCTGTTCGCCCGAGTCAACCCAACGCCCGTCATCGCGTTTGACGAGCTTTTCGAAACGCACCGCCTTTAGGTGACCGTATTCATCCGTAATCGCCTCGACCGGATTCATGCCCTCGGCGAAGGCTAATCCTTCCTCCATCGCCTTAATGATCTCTTCATGGTTTTGGCGATAGGCCGGGGAATCGTTCATGCCCTTGCGATAAAACAGGGTGACGCCGCCCCATTGCCGGATGAGCGGCTCGAAATCGGGCGTCTCCCCGACAGCTTCGGCGCGCCAGCGCTCGGCACGAATCGCTCGACCGTGCTCCAGGAATTCGTCCAAGATGGCGAGCTCTTCGGCGTCGAAGCGCGAGCGCACCTTGGTTTCCCCATACCGCATGACGAGATGCTCGTAGCGATCCAGCGTTTTTTCCACTTGAACCGGGTAATACGCCAGGAGCTCCGTTACCGCGTCGATGGCGGTGAGCCCTCCCCCGATCACACCGGCCGGCAGTCGTACCTGGAGATTGGAGAGCGAGGACTGTTTCGCCGCCCCGGACAGCTGCAAGGCCATGAGAAAATCCGAGGCCTTGCGGATGCCACGCGCGAGATTGTTCTTGAGGCCGATCATCGTGGGCTTGCCGGCACCGCTGGCGATGGCGATATGATCGAAGCCCAGATCCCAAGCATCGTCGATGGACAATGTGCTGCCCAGCCGTACTCCGCCGTAGAGACTGAAGTTCCGGCGCCGGACCAGGGTCAGGTAAATCACCTTAAGAAAATTCTTGTCCCAACGCACGGTAATGCCGTACTCGGCGACGCCGCCGAAGCCCATCAGGATGCGCTCGTCGAGGTTCTCGTACAGCATGTGAAAATCGTCCACCGCCTCGGGAAGCCCGACGTCCTTTCCGGTCAGTTCTTCGGGCAGAGGCTCGATCTTCAGGGCGTCGATGGCCGCGACGCCGAAACCTTCGTTGAGGAGGTAGTGAGACAGCGTGTAACCGGCCGGTCCTAGCCCCACCACCAACACCTTCTTCCCGTTGTAAGGCAGGGCATAAGGTCGTTTCAGGTTCAGCGGGTTCCACCGGGTTAGGAGGCTGTAGATCTCGAAGCCGTACGGCATGAACAGCACATCGGTCAGGATATTGGTCTCCACCTGCGGGATGTTGACCGGCTCAGTGACCCGCTGGAACACACAGGCCTTCATGCATTCATTGCAGATGCGGTGGCCGGTGCCGGGAGCCATGGGATTGTCGGCCACAATCATGGCCAGGGCGGCGATATTGTCCCCCTGCCGTTTCAGGGTGAAGGCTTCCGAAATGCGTTCCTCCAAAGGACAGCCGATCTGGGTCACATCCAACGGATTGCGGCGGAACCCGCCATCCTTGGTACGCTGCCCTTTGGAGCAGTAATCGTTGTCGCGCTCGTGACAGATAACGCAGCGATCCACCTCGTAATGGACTTCGCGGCTGGAGGCGCGCGAATCGGTCAACTGGAACCCGTCGCGCCGGCGGCGTTTGTCGAGAGGACCGACCAGAACGTCGTAGCCATCACGCGGCTCCGCTCGGCATTCGACCAGATGCTCGTAATCGATGCGTTCCGGCTGCTTGAAGGAAACCCAATCGGCGACCTTCACGCGGATGGTCGGATGGTTGAGGGCGGCATAGGTCCAGCGTTCCACGACCTCGACTAGCGCCTCAACGAAGTCTCGCTGTTCCGATTCCGCCAAAGCCGCTGCAAAACGCATACGGGCGGAGTCGTCGGCTTCGAGGAACCGACGCAGCTCGGCAGCCTCGGCATCGGCGCCATTGGTGTCAGCTTCGCCCTTGGCTGTCGCCTGATAACGCTTCGCCAGTGTATCCAGTCGAACGGCTATCGTGGCGAGCCCCTGCTCGGGATCGAGAGCACGCTCATCCTCCGCGAGGCAGGTCCGCCTCAGGTCATTGATGGCGGCATCGAGTTCCGCGATGTCGAAAGTAGCCAAAGCCTGGGCGTCGAATTTCTGGGCGGCACGCTTAACTACCGTGTTCTTGTAGGCAAAAACGCTCTCGAATTCGCGGGCCGCGGCGTTCCGTTGAGCCTCGCGCTCAGCTTCCACGTTGAAAAGGCGCGCGACGAAACGGGCGAGATAAGGCGCCGTCTTGAGCAGCGCGTCGGCGACTGCAGTGGGAGCCAGCTTACCGTCCTCATCGTTGCGGCAGGCGTCATAGACCTGGTAAACCTCGGGCGCTTCCTCTGCCAAAGTTTGAACGAAAACCTCGTAAAGTGCCTTAAGGCTCGCCGGATCGTACAAATCCCGATAGCTGAAGCCGGGGATACCCAGCGTGAAGTCTCGCTGAGCGATGGGTTCGCCGACCGTGGCGCAACGCTGCGTAGGATTCATGACCGAATTTACCCCTTGATTCATGCGGAATTTGGCCCTTATCAAGCAGGAGACATGCCATCGGCCTCTTACCCGGCCAAACCACGGACGAACGAGCTTTTCGGCTGATCGCTCGAGCGCAGGCGCTTGTTACCTTTGTTACGAACTTAAGGCGACTCGAACATTTTTGTAGCGAACGTGACAAAAGCCAGAAGCCACTCTTCCCAAGGGCTGACCGCCACGGCCCCGGAACGAAAAGGCGCCTCGATTCCGGAGGCTAGCGGGCAGAACCGCCTTTCACGAACCGAAAAAGCTGGACCTCGAACATCGCGGCAAGTGTCTTGCATCGATCGATTGCGGGAGGGTTTGTAGAAAACCTGACAAAGCCGTACCTCGCCGTCGTCTACTTTTTTCTTTTTCGTTCAATCGCTTACACACTTCACCCCGCATTGGTACGGCCCTTGCTTGATCGGAGGTAAGCCGACAAGACCGACCGCTCGGAGTGAGCGGACCGTCTTTTGCCAGAGTGAACCCGGAGAAACCAATGTCCGTGAAACTACCGATTTATCTCGATTATTCGGCGACGACCCCGGTTGATCCGCGCGTGGCGGAGAAAATGATTCCCTTTCTGACCGAGGTGTTCGGCAATCCGGCCAGCCGCTCCCATAGCTTCGGCTGGGCTGCCGAAAAGGCCGTTGAAGAAGCCCGGGCCGAGGTCGCGAACCTGGTCAATGCCGATCCCAAAGAAATCGTCTGGACCTCCGGCGCGACCGAGTCGGACAACCTGGCGATCAAAGGCGCGGCCTATTTTTACCAGACCAAGGGGCGACATCTCATCACCGTCAAGACCGAACACAAGGCGGTGCTTGACACCATGCGGGAACTGGAAGCCCAGGGTTTCGAAGTCACCTACCTTGATCCCCTTCCCAACGGCCTCCTCGATCTGGATGCATTCCGTGCAGCAATCCGTCCTGACACGATTCTCGCCTCGGTGATGCACGTCAACAACGAGATCGGCGTGATTCAGGACATCGCCGCTATCGGCGCTATCTGCCGCGAGAAAGGCGTGATTTTCCATGTCGATGCCGCGCAATCCACCGGTAAGGTCGAAATCGACCTCTCCAAACTACCGGTCGACCTGATGTCGTTTTCCGCTCACAAGACTTACGGCCCCAAAGGCATCGGCGCCCTCTACGTGCGGCGCCAACCGCGCGTGCGGCTTAAGGCGATGATGCACGGTGGTGGCCATGAGCGCGGCTTGCGTTCCGGCACCTTGGCCACCCACCAGATTGTCGGCATGGGCGAAGCCTTCCGTTTGGCCCGCGAGGAAATGGCGGAGGAAACGAAACGCATCCGGAAACTCAGGGACAAGCTGCTCGCCGCCATCAAGGACATCGAAGAGGTTTATATCAACGGCGATCTTGAACAGAGGATTCCCCACAACCTCAACGTCAGCTTCAACTATGTCGAAGGCGAATCCTTGATGATGGCGCTGAAGGACATTGCCGTTTCGAGCGGTTCCGCCTGTACGTCCGCCAGCCTCGAACCTTCCTACGTTCTCCGCGCGCTGGGGCGCAGCGACGAGCTGGCGCACAGTTCCATCCGGTTCACGATCGGGCGCTACACCACCGAAGAAGAAATCGATTACGCGATCTCCCTGATCAAGGAAAAAGTCGACCGACTGCGCGACCTGTCTCCGTTGTGGGAGATGTACAAGGAAGGCATCGATCTCAACTCGGTTCAATGGGCCGCCGCGCATTGAGCGAACATCGTCAAACTTCACCAATTGGAGACCACCATGGCGTACAACGAAAAAGTCATCGATCACTACGAAAACCCCCGCAATGTCGGCTCCTTCGACAAGGATGAAAAAGGCGTAGGCACGGGCGTCGTCGGAGCACCCGCCTGCGGCGACGTGATGAAACTGCAGATCAAGGTCAATGACCAAGGCGTGATCGAAGACGCCAAGTTTAAGACCTACGGCTGCGGCTCGGCGATCGCCTCCAGTTCACTGGTAACCGAGTGGGTCAAGGGCAAGACTGTCGAGGAAGCGTTGGCCATCAAGAACACCGAGATCGCCGAGGCTCTTGCCCTGCCGCCGGTGAAAATCCATTGCTCGGTTCTCGCCGAGGATGCGATTAAGGCCGCCGTCAACGATTACCGGGCGAAGAGCCGAACCGCCGAGGCCGGCTACGACGTTTGCAAATCCGCCGCATGAAACGAGGAGAGTGTCATGAGTGCTGTGGTTGAGATTCAGGACCTAACCCCGCCCGCCCCTCCCCTTGTGTTCACCCATAAAGCGGCTGCCAAAGTCGCCGAGCTGATCGCCGAAGAAGGCAATCCGGACTTGAAACTCAGGGTCTACGTCTCCGGCGGCGGCTGTTCCGGCTTTCAGTACGGCTTCACCTTCGAGGAGGTCGTCGGCGATGACGACACCACGGTTGAGACCGACGGCGTGATCCTCATGGTCGACCCAGCCAGCCTGCAATATCTGGCCGGTGCCGAAATCGACTACCAGGAAGGATTGGAAGGATCGCGCTTCGTGATAAAGAACCCGAACGCCGCTTCGACGTGCAGCTGCGGCAGCTCGTTCTCGGTCGCCGCTTCCGGCTGCTCATCCCAGTAAATTTTCGACGACAAGGGGAGTTCCGATCATGGCAGTAACCTTGACCGAAAAAGCCGCGCGCCAGGTGCAGAAACACCTCGCCGCCCGCGGCACCGGTCTGGGGCTTAGGGTGGCCGTCAAGACCTCCGGGTGTTCCGGCCTCGCTTATGCCCTGGAGTTCGTCGATGAGCCCGCGCCGGAAGATCGCACTTTCGAGAGTTTCGGCGTCACTCTGGTCGTCGACCCGAAAAGCCTCGTCTACCTCGATGGAACCGAACTGGATTACGTACGCGAAGGCTTGAACGAAGGCTTCAAGTTCAACAACCCCAACGTTAAGGCCCAGTGCGGTTGCGGCGAAAGTTTCAGCGTTTGATCAAGGCGTGACGATGCCCCTGGAGGCGACCCGTAATTACTTCGAGTTATTCCAACTGCCCCCAATGTTCCAGCTCGATCTCGACCAGCTCGAAAGTCGATACCGGGAGATTCAGGGCCGCGTGCATCCCGATAAGGCAGCGCATTTGAGCGATGCCGAAAAGCGTTTGTTCCTGCAATGGGCAACGATCGCCAACGAAGCCTACACCACTTTGAAACGGCCTTTGGATAGAGCGCGCTACCTGCTCCGGATTCATGGCATCGATACAAGGGAGGAGGACAACACGGCGATGCCGCCGGAGTTTCTGCTGGAACAGATCGAGTGGCGCGAACAGTTGCTGGCTGCGGTCGCCCTCAAGAGCCTTACTGCTCTCGACAGCCTGGCAGCGCGCCTTAGAAAGGAGATGAACAGTCTGCTGGGTTCTCTCGCCACGCTGCTCGATGTGGAAAGGCGTCATCCGGCGGCGGCAGATGTCGTACGCCAGCTCGCCTTTTTCGAAAAACTCCGCCGCGATATCGAGCTAGCCCAAACCGAATTGGAGGAATGATGCTGCTGCAAATCTCCGAACCCGGCATCAAAGCCCCTAAACCGCGGCGTATCGCGGTGGGGATCGATCTCGGCACCACCCATTCGCTAGTCGCCACTGTGCGCGATCAGCGCCCCGAAGTGCTCGAAGACGACCAAGGCCGCGTGCTCCTGCCCTCGGTCGTCCACTACCGAACCGACCACACCGTGGATGTCGGTTACGAAGCTCTGGCGTGGCAAACCGACGATCCCGAAAACACCTTCGTTTCCGTCAAGCGCTATATGGGCCGCGGGCGCGACGATCTGCCGGAACGCCATAGCGCACCCTATCGATTTGCCGACGTACCCGGCATGGTGCAGTTCGAAACTCGTGTCGGAACGGTGAGTCCAGTCCAGGTTTCGGCGGAAATTCTCAAAGCCCTGCGCGAACGGGCAATTCGCGCCTTGGGCGACGACATCGCCGGCGCAGTGATCACGGTACCCGCCTATTTCGACGATGCTCAGCGTCAAGCAACCAAGGATGCCGCAAAACTTGCCGGCCTCGAAGTGTTCCGTCTGCTCAACGAGCCCACCGCGGCCGCCGTGGCCTATGGACTCGATCAGGCCGCCGAGGGCGTCTACGCGGTTTACGACCTGGGCGGCGGCACCTTCGACATTTCCATACTCAAACTTACCCGCGGCGTTTTCGAAGTGCTGGCGACCAACGGCGACCCGGCGCTGGGCGGGGACGATTTCGACCGCGCCGTTTATGACTGGATACTCCGGGAGACCGGTATCTCGGCCCCGAACGCGGGCGATGCGCGCCGGCTTCTGAGTGCGGCACGCGCGGCCAAAGAGCGCCTTTCCGATCAGACCTCCGTGCTTATCACCACGCCTTTATCCAACGGCACCGCGGTGAAATGCACACTGTCCCGGGAAACCTTCGACACGCTGACGTCGGATCTCGTCAAGCGCACGATCACGCCGGTCCGAAAGGCACTCCGCGATGCCGGTCTGTCGATCGAGGACATCAAGGGCGTTGTTCTAGTCGGCGGGGCCACCCGCATGCCCTGTATCCGCAAGGCCGTTGCGGAATTCTTCCAACAGCCGCCGCTGGTCGATCTCGACCCGGACAAAGTAGTCGCCATCGGAGCCGCCCTCCAAGCCAATGCTCTGGCCGGAAACCGGGGCGATGACGATTGGCTGTTGCTCGACGTGATTCCGCTTTCCCTGGGCATCGAAACCATGGGCGGACTGACCGAAAAGATCATTCCCAGGAACTCCACCCTGCCCTTGGCCCGCGCCCAGGAATTCACTACCTGGAAAGACGGCCAAACCGCCATGAGCATCCATGTGGTGCAGGGCGAACGCGAACTGGTCAGCGAATGCCGCTCGCTGGCACGCTTCGAGCTGCGCGGCATTCCTCCGATGGCGGCGGGCGCGGCCCGTGTCCGGGTGACGTTCCAGGTGGACGCAGACGGCCTGTTGAGCGTCTCGGCTGCCGAGCAGACCAGCGGGGTCGAAGCCAAGATCGAGGTCAAGCCGTCCTATGGCCTCAGCGATGCCGATATCACCCGCATGATCGAGGACTCTTACAAGCACGCTCGGGACGACATGGAGGCCAGGCGCCTGCGCGAGCAGAAAGTCGAGGCAATCCGGCTGCTTGAGGCCACCGAAGCCGCTTTGGCCGAAGATTCCGAATTGTTGTCTGCGGACGAACTCGCGGTCATTCAGGAGAGCATGCGGATTCTCAAGGAAACGGCTGACGGCGACGACTGGGAGGCCATCAAGAAGGCCGCCGACGCGCTCAACGAAGCGAGCACCGAATTCGCTGCTCGACGCATGGACCACAGCATCAGAAAGGCATTGGCCGGACAGAAGCTCGAAGAACTGGACGCATGATCATGAAGACGCAACTGCTTCATCGGCTCGCAGCAACTGGGGGCTAATCATGCCGAACATCACCGTTCTTCCTCATGCCGAAATCTGCCCGGAAGGTGCGATCGTCACTGCCCGTCGAGGACAAACCATCTGCGAGGCGTTGCTCGCTGCTGGCATCGAAATCGAGCACGCCTGCGAACAAGCCTGCGCCTGCTCCACTTGTCACGTCATCGTGCGGGAAGGTTACTCGTCCTTGGATGCCCCGGACGAAGCCGAGGAAGACATGCTGGACCGCGCCTGGGGCTTGGAACCCCATTCTCGGCTGGCTTGTCAGGCGTTCGTAAAAGGCGAAGATCTCACCGTGGAGATTCCGCGCTACAGCCGCAATCTCGCCAAGGAAAGAAAGGCCTGAGCATGGAGTCCCGAAAAGTCGTCATCAACGATACCACGCTCCGCGATGGCGAGCAGACCGCCGGAGTCGCCTTCAACTGGGAAGAGAAGCTCGCCATTGCGCGTTCTCTCGCAGCTGTCGGCGTGCCCGAAATGGAAATCGGCATCCCATCGATGGGACCGGAGGAATGCGAGATCATCGCCGCCATTGCGGCACTGAGATTGCCTTCACGACTTATGGTCTGGGGTCGAATGCGCGAATCGGACCTCGAGGCGGCTAAAGACTGCGGCGCCCATCTCATCAATTTGTCGATTCCGGTTTCCGACATCCAGTTGCAGCACAAACTCCGCCGCGATCGCGAGTGGGCGGTTCGAACCGTGAACCGCATGGTGCGGCGCGCGCTGGACTCCGGTATGGACGTTTGCGTGGGCGCCGAGGATGCCTCGCGCGCGGCACCGGATTTTCTGCTCAAAATCGCGGAGACCGCCCAGCGTGCTGGGGCAAGGCGGATCCGCTTCGCCGACACGCTCGGGCTGTTGGACCCGATCTCGACATTCGAACGCATCCGGAGACTCGTAGCAGCCGTTGATCTCGAGGTCGAAATGCACGCCCACAACGACTTCGGCCTCGCCACCGCGAATACGCTGGTCGCGATTCAGGCCGGCGCGAGCCACGTCAACACCACGGTCAATGGCCTAGGCGAGCGAGCGGGCAATGCCGCGCTCGAGGAGACGGTAATGGCGCTGCACCAGTTATACCAAATGCAGACTGGAATCGATGTGCGTGGCTTTGGCGCGATTTCGGAACTGGTGGCACGGGCGTCGGGACGCCCGGTAGCCCCCAACAAGAGCATCGTGGGCGAGGCCGTGTTTACTCACGAGGCCGGCATCCACGTGGACGGACTATTGAAGAACGTCCTCAATTACCAGGGCGTCAATCCCAAGGATCTGGGCCGTGAGCACCGGCTGGTACTGGGCAAGCACTCCGGAACTCATGCCGTTATCCAGCGCTTCCGCGATCTCGGAATTGAGCTCAACGAGATCGCCGCCGCTCAGCTTCTCAAACGCATCCGGCTGCATGCGAGCCAAACCAAGCGGGCGCCGAGCACGGCCGAGCTGATGAGTTTTTATCGGGAAACGGTCGCGTCCGGGCCGATTCCGAACCTGCCCGAACCGCCCGAACTTCCGATCATCCGAAATCAACCGTCTGAAAGGCATTCTCAGTCATGAATCCGTTACTCGAACGCATCGCAAGTTTTTCCGCGGCCGAGGAATTCTTCGAATTTTTCGAGGTTCCCTACCGGGTCGATGTTGTGAACGTCAACCGCCTGCACATCCTGAAACGCTTCAACCAATACCTTTCCAGGTCGCCGATCCCGGACGACCTTGACGAAGCGTCTGCCTGGAAGATCTGCAAGGAATACCTGACCCGCGCCCATGACGACTTCGTCACATCGACCGCAGCCAAGGAGAAAGTGTTCAAGGTCTTCCAGGATCAGGACGGCAAGAGCATTTCACTGGAAGCAATGAAAGCCAGCCTTTTGACGCGCAAACGCGAAGCGGACAATCGGAGTCCCGGCACCGCTTAAAAGAATCCATTCGATCCTTCTACGAGGAACAACCATGGCAAAACCCGAAAAACACGTATTCGTCTGTGCCCAGTCCCGGCCGCCGGGCCATCCCCGCGGGTCCTGCGGGCAACTGGGCTGCGCGGCGGTGTTCCAAACCTTCGCCCAGCAATTCGAAGCCAGCCAGCTCCATGGAAAATTCCAGCTGACCAGTACCGGCTGCTTGGGCGCCTGTGATGTCGGCCCTACCGTCATCGTTTACCCGGATGCGGTCATGTACACCAAGGTCAAGCCGGAAGACGTCGGCGAAATCGTGAGCCAGCATTTGCAAAAAGGCGAACCCGTGGAGCGGTTGTTGGCACCGGCCGCGGTGTGGTCTTGAGGAAACCCGATCGCGGAGCGCGGGACAGCCATGCGTGAAGTGTTTTATGCCGGCAAAGTGCCGCCCAAGATCGGCGGTCTTCTCGAAGAAGCCATGAGCGCCTATTGGGACACGGCACGCGCCGAATCACTGCTGCAGCAGGCGCGGCAAGAGGCGCCGGACGCTCTGCCGGTTTATTTCTCGCTCTACAAGTTCTACTTCTACAAAGGCCGGCTGGCCGAAGCTGAGGAGGCTGCGCGATCGGCGTTACGAACCGCGGCGCGTCAAGGCGGCTTTCCGGAAAGTTATTCGAACCTTACCCCGGAAACCACGGACTGGACGCAATATGACAGTCCCCAGCATTTCTACCTCTTTTCACTCAAGGCCCTCGCCTTCATTCGCTTGCGCCAAGGCGACGCGCTCGGCTGCGAGGAAATACTCGCCAAACTGAGAGAGCTGGATACGGCCGACACCGTCGGCGGCTCGGTAATCGGTTCGCTCGCCGCGGGATTATGAAACTTCATCGAGAACGATCCGACCGAAGGCGATTTCTGTAAGGCATCGAATTCTCCATCCAACAAGAACAATGAGGTAAGCACATGTCGACTGTAACCATACTGCCATCCGGAAAAACCATCGAAGTTCAGGAAGGCACGAGCCTTTTGGACGCGATATTGGCCGCCGGCGAAAAGCTCATGCACAAATGCGGCGGCAACGCCGAGTGCGGCAGCTGCCACATCTTCGTCCAAGCCGGCAAAAAAGGGCTATCGAAAACCGCGGCTCCGGAGCACGCAAGACTGGACACCATCGTAGGCGTCGGCTCGAAATCCCGCCTGGCTTGCCAAGCCAAGGTCCTCGGGACAGAAGACATTACCGTCGAATTGCTGGGATTTGCTTCCGGACTTTAAAGGATAAATCGGTGGATCAACTCACAAGGATCAGCCATGAGCATCGAAGATACCATTCGCGAACAGATCGCGACCCATCCGGTACTCCTTTACATGAAGGGGGTACCTGACATGCCTCAGTGCGGTTTTTCCGCCAAAGCCGTCGCGGCGATTAAAGCCACCGGAGTTCCCTTCGCCTATGTCAACGTACTCCAGGCACCTTCGATCCGGGAAAAGCTGCCGAGCGTCTCGGACTGGCCGACCTTTCCCCAGTTGTTCGTGAACGGCGAACTTGTCGGTGGCAGCGATATCGTTGAAGAAATCGCTAGGAAGGGCGAACTCAAACCCATGCTGGAAAAAGCCGTTGCCAGCAAGAAAGCAAGCTGATCGCCATGGAGATCGCGGAAGTCCGTAGCCTGATCGAAACCGGCCTGCCCGGCTGCCAGCTCTCGGTTGACGGCGAAGGTTGCAACTTCTCGGTCGTCGTGGTCGGGGAGATTTTCGAGGGACTGACGCCGGTACAGCGTCAGCAAAAAGTCCTGGCGACGGTCAGAGAACTGTTGTCTACCGGCGCCTTACACGCCATCAGCATGAAGGTGTATACGCCTTCCGAGTGGCAGCGGGAACAATCGCGAGGAACCGAGTCTGGCACACCGACTGCGGAATAAACCTTCTGAATGCTTTTTCGATCGACAAAGGAGACATCGATATATGCCAATCTACGATTTTCATTGCCGCCGATGCGACCGGACCTTCGAACTCCTGGTCAGCATCGGAGCCGTTCCGGCCTGCCCGGAGTGCGGCAGCGAGGGCATGGAAAAACTTCCCTCTCTGACTGCGCCCCAGGGCAAAACCGCTGGCCTGATCGCGAGAGCTCGGGCGCAAGCCGCGCGGGAAGGCCATTTCAGCAACTACGCCCCCTCCGAACGCCCGCGCATCAAGCCGTAACGATTCCCCATTCTGACTACGACACTCGAATCTCGGGACATAAAAGCCATGGGTACCTACATCAAAACGACCGAAGACGGCCGCAAGGTAGAGGTCATTGGCATGGCCATCTGTCTCGACGGCAGGAAGGAAGCGGATAGGCTGATTCCTGTCCACGAGCATCCTAATCGGGCGGCCATTTTGAAAGCCGTACCGAACGCCACGCACGTCGCTGGCCGCCTGCCACTGACAGCGGAACAGGCCGCTATCGCCCAAGCCGCGCTGAACGAAGCCAAGGCTGCCTATGAATCGAGTCCCTTGGTCATCTCCGAACGAATCCGCAAAGCGCAACGATACGCGATCGCAAATCGCGATTGAGATATAGTCGATAGGCGTTCGTCCTCCGGAGTAGCGCGATGTATGGACAGACTTAACCGCTATTTCCTGGTAGACGACTATCTACGTCAATGCTGTCGAGTATCAACCGTCATGCCGGCATCCAGGACCCAGGATGGAACCATGGTGTAGCAACTTCTCCGCTACCGTCCATGGCCTGGATTCCGGCATCCCTGCCGAAATGACGAGAACAGTGGTAACGCGACACCAAAAGGCGTGAGAGTTAGAGCGTTTTCACCTTTAGTGAAAGGCAACCGAGGGAAAGCGACGTCCAGTTGTAGGGTGGGTTAGGCCGCGAGGCCGTAACCCACCGAGCGACCTCGAATCGGTGGGTTACGCTGCGCTAACCCACCCTACGATTCATGTTCATTCGAATCCGGCATGGAATAACCCGCCCCACGCCGGCTGTTCACCGCATCAATCAGGCAGCCGGCTGGTGTTCGGCCCAGCCGCCGGTGGGCAACGCGTAACGGCTCGCGGAGATCGACTTGATCTCGTCGGACGGTTCGTTTTCCACTTCGTTTTCGAGCGCTACGAAACATTTCAGATGTCCCGGCCGCGGTTGCTTCCGAACGAATGCCGAACGCGCCAGGTGATAGCTGCGATCCTCGCCCCAGAAGTTCTGATTCATTTCCGCGAGCTCTTCGAACCGATATTGCTCCAGCGGTTTGATTTTCTCATCAGCCTCGCGCTCCGCCCGCTTCCGCTCGAGGAGTGCAGCAAGGTGTTCACTACGCGCGAAGTTTTCCGCGATGCGGACGATTTGGCTCTTAAAACGGCCGAAACTCCCGTTCCCTAGATCGTCCTGAATGATAATGTCATCGATCAACCCGATGGCCTTGGCTTCCCGAACGCTGATCGGCAGGCACTGTTCGGTCAATTGCTTCGCACGGACGACCCCCACCCGCTTGGGTAGAGAGTAGGTCCAGTACTCCGAACCGTACAAGCCGCCCATCCCCTTGTAATGCGGATTGAGCACGATGCCTTCGCGCGCCAGTACACGATCCGCATCCAGCGCCATCATCACGCCGCCGGCGCCGGCGCTACCGTACATCGCGGCGATGGTGAGATGGTCGGTCGCGGTCAGAAGGCTGAGCACGAAATCATTCATCGCGTTGATGTTCCGCCAGGACTCCTCCGCGGGATCCGCCGCGGCCTCGATCAGGTTGAGGTGAATGCCGTTTGACCAAAAATCCTGCCCACCGAACAGCACGATCACTTTGGTCGGGCGCTGTCGCGCATACATCGTGGCTTGTTCCAGACGTCGGCAATGGTCTGTCCCCATAGCACCGTTATAGAATCTGAAATTGACGTAGCCGACGTCGTTGCGTTCTTCGTACCAGATATCGCGGAAAGTCGCACCGCAGTTCTCGGCGTGGATAGCGAGGGGTGCTTCCGGCACGTCCGCCAGCCGGTCTCCCAGGACCATCGTCGCGGGCAGCTTGAAATAATCGTTTGGATGTTCGCCCTTCCGCTTCAGATGCGAAATCCACACCGCTCCGTCCACCGCAGCCCGACAGATAGCGCCATGCCTCTGGGCGATGATTTGCCCCGGCTTTCCGACCAGGCTTCCTTCTTCATGCGCGCCATACAGATAAACCGGAAGCCCGTCGATCTCGTCCAGCACGCCAGGGGCGCCATCGGCGGAACGGATCTTCCTCAGAATCGTCGCAACGGAATCGCATTGCCAGTCGATCTGCCGCTCCTTAGGTTTAACGAACGGACGAAAACGGCCGCGGACGTCCAGCCTCGAATAGTCGAGCGGTGCCGGTACAAACATGCGGCTTTCGAAGCGTCTTACCGCGACCAGCATGGCCTTGACAGCCGCGCGCGCCACCTCGTCGCGGTATAGGCTGCTCTTGCTCGCCGCCCGCATCTTGAATTCGTAGGTCGCCCAAATCGCACCTGAATCCACCTCGTCCGCGGCCTGAACTGCAGTGACGCCCCAATGCGTTTCCTCGTTCAGAATCGCCCAATCGAGCGAATTGCCGCCTCGGTCGCCAACGATTCCGGGATGGAGAATAATGCACGTGTATCGTTCCCAAATGTCGCGGGGAATGATCTGAGCAAGCATGGGACACAGTACCAGGTCTGGCTGGAACTGGTGAACGGCCTGGCGCATAGCCTCGCCCGTCGTCGCGGCCGCGACGCCCACACGATACCCTAAGGCCTTGAGTTCGACGTGGACCTGCTGAGTCAGGCTATTGTAAGCGCTTGAGAGCAATAGAACTTTCATGATGACACCTCTGTTGGGTCCTTATTCCAAATCGCTTTCAAACAGGACTTCACGCAAGTGACGTCCCCTCAAACGGCGAACGGAATTTGTGCTCGTGTTCTCTGTGCGCTAGTCGCCGCAGCCGCGACGCGCAATCAGAAATCGTTCAATGAGGCGACGATGGCCGCATTCGCTTGCTTGGTCGTTGTCCCTGACGGTGCCGGTTTTGGCCCCTGCCGGGTGAATCGCTCCCGATAACTTTGAGGGCTGATGCCCAGATGGCGGATGAAGGCGCGCCGCATGCGCTCGGCATCACCGAAACCCGATATAACGGCGACGGCTTCAATGCGGTGATCACTCTCACCCAAAAAGTGGCGAGCGGCGTCGATACGGGCCTTTTCGACAAACTTGGCGGGGGTCATTCCGGTTTCCTCCTGGAAGACTCGCGCAAAATTGCGGGGACTCATGGCCACACGTTCCGCGAGCTTCTCGACGGTGAGGTCTTCCGCGGGATGATCCATGATCCACGACATCAATGAGCGCAAGTTCGGATGGTCCGTCGCTTCGCTCACCAGATAGCCGCTGAACTGTGATTGACCGCCCGGCCGCTTCAGGAACACAACCATGTAGCGCGCCACCTGCAAAGCCATCTCCCGGCCCCAATCCTCCTCCAACAAGGACAACGCCAGATCGACGCACGAGGTAATGCCTCCCGAGGTTGAAACCGGACCGTCCCTCAAAAAAATCCGGTCGGGTTCGACCATCACCGATGGATAGTCGGCGGCGAGGCGCTCGCAATAGGCCCAATGCGTGGTCGCGCGCCGTCCGTCCAAGAGTCCGATTTTCGCCAGCAGAAAGGCGCCAGTGCAGACCGAGACGACGCGGCGAACGCGTGTCGACATCGCAAGCACCCATTCCTGCAGCGCGGGATCAGCCAACACTGCGCCCACATCGGGCGACCCCGGAATCAGCAGAGTGTCAATGTCATCTATGAGCTCCCCATACGCACTATCGACATGGATCTGAAGCCCGCAAGACGCCTTGACCAGGCCTGGCTTCTTCGCGAACAGGCGGATCGGGTAGAGCGGTTTGTCGATAATGCCGGCGCGTTGGAAACCAAGGTCGGCTAACGCAAACACCTCCAGCGGCCCGGTAAGATCAATGATCTCCACCCCATCAAAGGCGAGGATCCCGATCGGTCTTACCCTTGCTTCACTAGCTTGCGTATGGCGAACAAAAGACTGGGTCATCGTGAATTCCTCCTATCGGTCCGCACTCGCAGTAATCCTCGCCAGGGGTTGCGGCAGTTGCTGCCGTCACCTCGGTTCACGGCTTCATCTTGTTGTCCCAGGTGTTTTTTCGCAATGACATTCTTCCCTCGATTTCTGCCAAGACGCTGCAGCCGGAGGCAGCACGATAAACCCGGACTCAGGCGAGGCAGAGTCAGTCGGCGGACCGAAAGCGGGCAATGAGTGAACACCCTGGGCGGCGCCCGGAGGCCGTCAGCACAGTCCGGAACCGGTATTCTTCCTACAAAGAACTCTCACCCAATCAACTCATACCCATGTCGGACGTACACAAAGAATTTAACGGTTGACGTTAAACGCGGCGCGACATATTTTGTCTATTTATGATTGAATCGTTCCGCTGCAAGGATACCGAGGCGCTATTTAAGGGCGACTGCCCGCGCCGGTTTCTGGCGATTCGGTCTCAGGCCGAGCGTAAACTGCAAATGCTGGATAAGGCGGCGGCCCTTCAGGATCTCCGGAGCCCGCCGGGTAACCGGCTGGAGGCGCTACAGGGCGATCGCACGGGGCAGTGGAGCGTTCGGATCAATGACCAATGGCGTATCTGCTCCCGGTTCGACGGAAAAAACGCCTCGGACGTGGAAATCGTGGATTACCACTAAGGTTGATGAAAATTTCCAATGTGTGCTTGCCTGTCCTTAAGAGGCAGGTTCGGATTTGAACGGCAATGGCCGTGGAGGTATTGAGATGAATGGTATGCGTCCTATTCATCCCGGAGAGATTTTGCGGGAGGAATTTCTGATTCCTTATGGCATGACCGCCCATGCGCTGGCGCAGGCCTTGAGAGTGCCCGCGCCGCGCATCAACGATATTGTCCGCGAGCGCCGGGCAATCACGCCGGACACAGCCCTTCGCCTTGCACGCTACTTCGGCACCACGCCGGAATTCTGGCTGAATCTCCAGCAGGACTATGATTTGAAAATCGCCGCCGCCACCCTTCTCGATACCATCGAGCGGGAAGTGCAGCCGTACGCGGCATAAAGCGGACACTTAGAGATGATAAAGCCGTCGGTCCAAATGGACTTCGCTCTCTGCCGGCTAGCACCGGGGAAGATCCCGGTGCAGATCTGCGACTCGTACCATGCTTTTCAATTCCGCAAAATTTCGGTTGCCCCTTTGTAGCTCGTGGCGGAGCAGCCAGCATCAAATGGTAGTAGAAATTCAGGCAAACGCCGGCGGAAAAGAGTGACATCGCAGTCCTTGTTACCACTATTCCTAACCGTTCCTACCAGAGCAGAAACTCGCCAAGCGCCTCAAATCTGGCGCCAGTTCGATTCCAAATTCGGAATTGAACCCGCCCCCAGGTCGGGCGGCAGTGCCTAACGATCTAACCGACACACCAGGCTACTATCTGGTCGCCCAAACATCGTACTCGATCATCGGCTTGGATTTTGTACGCAGAAAGGCATCCGCCTGACGCTTGCCTTCGGTGGCTGACCCCGCCCCCCTGATAGTAGTGATACGCCAGCCACTGTCACCTAGGGAGCTCTTGATGAGGTCTAGGGGATTGGCGCGCCTATCCGTTATACCGCCAAAGCGAATAACCATTCTGGCTTCTTCGGCGCATACGTTGCTCGCGTTGCGCCATACCTGACGCAAATCGGCCGCGAAGTCCTCGGGACTGGAATGAACGACCTGATTGCGGTTGCTGTAATCGACAGCGTCCGGACCACCCACGAACCAGTTGCGGAGCCACTGGTCGGGGATGTAGGTCCGCATACCGTAGTACGGGGGGGAGGTGATCACCCAGTTGAATCGAGCTTCCGGTGTTTCTGGCTGGAGTGCCTCAGCCTCACGGCTGTCCGCCAGTCGCACGGTGCCTGTAATATTGGGACACATCCCATAGTAACGCTTCGCCCGACGTTCGATCACAGCCAAGACGTCGACAGGTTCAGGCGCAAGCCCATGCTTCCGCCAGAATCGGGTCGCGTAGGCGGGCTTGGGAGCGTAAGTACGGGGGCATTGGTTGGAGAAGTAGCTGGGAAACGTCTTCTGTTTCGGCCCGTGTAGTGCACCCAAGACGATGCCGCGAAGCGCAATACGGGCGTCCGTCGTGCAGTCCTCCAGGAATGCCTCCCGAAATCGACACAACGCATCCAGCACGGTCGGATGAAACGCCAGTTGCCAGAATTCGCCGGTCGGGATATGGCGCGCCTCACGTTCCGTCAGAATCCTGCGCGCCTCGTCGAGGACAGCACCGACGGTTGTGGTCACCAGTTTCGAAGCGGTAATGGCTGCGGCAACCGGGCTGGAATCGACCCCAAGGGAACGGAGGCCGACAAGTCGTGCGGCGAAATTGGTGGTGCCCCGGCCACAGAACGGATCAAGCACGACGTCACCTGCCCGTGCTCTTCGCTTCAGAATGTTGAGCGGAAAATCGAGTGGGAACATCGTGAAATACGGGCAGATTCCATTCAGTGCCGTTTGTGCGCTGGACACTACCTAACTCCTCTTCCTGACATAGGCAGTGTTGCGAATCGGATGACGGTATTGCTCCCAACCTTGACCTTGTGGGCCATAGAAATGGTCAAGCGCCTTCTTCACAAGCCGAAAGGCTAAATTATCCCTGTCATCCAGATGCTCCGGCAGCTGATCGAGGAAAAACGCCTTGATCGAACCCCATGCGACTCCATCGGTAGATTCGATCTTCGCGATCAGGCTGGCGTCAGCTCGCAATGCGTCGATAGCCCGCTGTTCGATGCTTGCCATGATGTCCACCGGCTCGGCTTCAGCCTCTTCAGAAAACAAAGTACCTACGCTCTCAGCTTCGGGAATACGGACTGTCGTCGCGAGCTGCCTCATCCCGGAAAAGATGCTGCGCAGCGTTTTGGCGTAGGTATTGCCAGCGGGTTGATTGTAGTCATGGTCCCGCATCGAGAACATCTTTTCGAACGACAGGGCGCGGAGACTGACTGGATAGGGCTTGCCTCCCACTGAGCTCCAAAATACACCTTGGCCTGGGATGGGTTCGTTGAGTAGAGAGCTCAACAAGTCGTCACTGAAATGCGCGTTGGCCCGTTTCAGGGTCGTGAGATCTGCAGCCGACAGCAGATGGAAGACAAACCAGTTGTCGCCCTGACTGAGGATCTCGACGGGAATACTGCCTGGCTGCTGGGTAATCAACAGCGCGCCCAGATCGTACTTACGACCTTCTTTTACCCAGGCGATGTAGGGCTCGGCTGCTGGGGCATTCTCGTTCAGCACCGACTGCGCCTCCTCGACGACGGCAATCGTGGGGATTGTCTTGGGATCGGCTGCAGTAAATTCCTGCTGGTTGCGATCGAAAATCCGGCGCAGGACCAGCCCGGAAAGAACCAACGACTGTCCACCACGCATTTGCGAGACGTCGATGATGCATAGCTTCCCCTCGGACAATGCATGAACCAGCATGTCCATGAGTTGGCTGCTCTTATCATGCAGCATCCTCACAATTGCTGTCATATTTCCTCGGGCGGCTAGAGCTTCAGCCTCCTGCTTTGGGTACTCAAGATCGAGCAGTCGGCAAATATCGTCGAGCGGCGTGGTGTTGCCGTTGGTGTCGATCAGATTAACCAACGACTCCCACCGGTCTTGTGGAAGCCCGCGCAACTTTCTAACGTTCTGCTGCTCTTGACGTTCAGGCCCGAGCGCAATCGAGATTACGTCACCTGGACGTAGGCGACGAATATCCAGCTTGATTCCACCGGCCACAAACGACTGGTAAAACGGACTATTACTCTTCTTATCAGTGAAGACGACAATCTTGTCCTCCAGAGCAGGAACGTCACAGAGCCCGGGCCGCCCTTTGTCGTCAGGCCAAAAATACTCGCCATCCGGGTCGAAAATCACCGTACCCACGGGGACTCGCTTGCCAGCGCGTTTGGTGACGAATGGCGTGGTCTCATAGAGCTTCGAGAACAGCAGCTTGTTAAGATTGGATTTACCGAAGCCCGCCCGAGCAAAAATAAAGCTTCGACGAGACACCAGTGACTCGATCGGGAACCGGACCAGTACCTCTGGGCTAACAACCTGCATCCATTCTTGCTCCAGGAATGACTTGCTACCTGCTGCATAGATGTATTCGCCGAAAGCCAGATGACCAATGGGCGCCCCGTCGATATTGTGACCAGCAATCTCACGCAATACATCATCAGTCGGAAAAGCCACCTTGCTACCAACATGGGGGAGCCGGCGATGCGAGGGGACAAAGGTCAGCCCTTTCCCATTCTTACGCAACACACCCAACACTCGGATGTTGACTCGGTATTTGAGGTACTGCTCGCGCAGGTCTTCAGGAATTGGCCGGTCTTCGCGGACTGCACGAATATTGAATTCTTCGCCGGAGCCAAAAGACAGCTTGCCCTCCGACGAAAAGGAGGCTATGCGGCCTAACACAGCCTCATCGGGCGTCTCCAATTGGACGAGGAGAAACTGCCCGTGCATCGGAATGTTCTGGAACTCGTTCCGATACGGTAAGACCAAATCCGCGTGGAACTCCAAGCCACCTTGCTGGAAGCCACGGAAGATGCCAACGACCTTTTCCCTTGGAAAGAGCTGGATATCTGCCATGGTGTTGCCTCTTATCCGTATCGATGTTGCGCTGGGTCCGCGTCCTGAAGCTGAAACGCGTCCAAGATTCCAGCATCGCCACCGAGACTCGATCGCACACCTTCGTAAATAAAGTCTTGAAGGATATCGAAATCGAAATCGACCAGAGCCGCGTTTTCATGTGCCTTCTGCAAACACCGAGGATAGTAAGGCACTGGGAAGCCGTTGATCGCGTCAGCAAGCATGTATCCGAGAATTTCTTGCGCTTTATCTTTCTGGGGTTCAAAAATATCTACAGGCCACACCGGATCGCAGCGGTGTGCCCCGAACTTCACCAGGAACATCTTGCCGCCGACGAACTTGTTGATCTCCCCTCCCTCGCCAGCACGGTCATCGCCTCGTGCGAATTCCGACCAGATATAGGCCTTTTCCTCGACATCTCGCGGTACTTCTACATAAGCGGGGTAGTCGGTTTGGAGAACGCCCTCCAGTGCCATGGCCAAGCGATACCGCGAAAGTACCTTGCTGTGTTTGGCCACACCGGCGAGATACACACGCCGTCGATTCTTCGCCCATTGTGTTTCGATGCGCTCCTCCATGCCTTGGCGTAGGCGTTGGAACAGGTCCCCGGAAAAGACTTTGGTACGCAACAATCCATCACAGACGATCAATGTGTCCGTTCCGAAATCTTTCTTCAGAATGGAAAAAAGAATGGCCCATTCCACCAACTCCCGATAGACTTGTACCCAGCTAGGAGACACTGGCTTGTTTTTTTCTGGTCGCGGAAAGACAGGGGAAAGGTCTTGAAGGGACATCACGCCTAAGTACGCCATCATTTCGCCTAGTAGCGTGCAAGGCTTCCCATCATTGTTGAACTGGCGCCTATCAAGTTTGGCGATGGGTGTCGTCGGCGAAATCACATCTAGACAGTATTCGTTATTGCTACTGTCCACGACCCGAACCAGCTGGATTAAAAAAGGATCAAATCGGAGCTGGTTGTTGCCGCCATCGGTACCGACCAGCGAGATCGACGTCGCGGTACGCGGCTGGATTCGGCGCATAGCACTTTTCAACGGGCGGATCTCTTCCCGCAGGGCATCCAGCTCCCCTTGATCGGTGCTGATGCAATCTATGATGGCCTCCTTTAGTTCGGCCTGACTAGCTGGGTCTAGCATTTCCCTCCCACCGATCGACTATCAAAGGTGCACAAGTTTGCCGTATCTTTGCCAAGCGTACCATCATCACAGGCCCTATCGTGTTGCCAGATGAGAGGGCGATGAAAGACAACACCGGAGAAGATATTCAGCCTCGACGAAGTGGCGGCCGACCTCAAGGTAGGCAAACGCACGATCTATCGTCTGGTGGCGGCAAAGGATATTCCCGCCTTCGAGATCGGAGGGACACGGCGCTTTTCGCACCAGGAAATTGAACAGTGGATCAAGCGACAAACACAAGGCCGCAGAGCAACGTCGATTTCCTCACTCGCTTCTAGCCGCACCGCAACCTGCTGGTTCACGGGGGAGTGCTCATTGACCTGCTGAAACTACACGGCTGCGCCGCGGATTATGGTAGACAGTGGACCATGCGGCCGCGTTTTTATGAACGTGTGTTCAAGAAGGAAGCGCGCATGAGCCCCCGCGGACCCACGCGAGCGCACAAAGAAAAAGGCCAACCGTGAACGGTTCGCCTCTCTAATGTTGGTGGACCGGAGGAGGATCGAACTCCCGACCTCTGCATTGCGAACGCAGCGCTCTCCCAGCTGAGCTACCGGCCCGAAGACACGTCTTAATCGTCGTATACAATACTCCTTTGATCCCCTCCCTTTCAAGCTTGGCTGCAACTGCCCGGGCTCATAGCGTACGTTCTGTGGGTATCTAGAAACACTTCGAACTGCTGGTAGGTGCCTGAGATCCTCTCTTGTCTGTAGCAGCGAGATGAGCGGCTGAGCCATTCCCAAACCCACGATGGCGTTCGGGGCTCAGTTGAGAGGACAACCGCTCGAAAGTAAGCTCTTAGGAATCCCCGCATGGTAGCCTGAGAAGGGCTGTGTAACACGGACGGGATAACCACAAGAAGCACTCGGAATGGAGTTTTCTAGAAGTGTCTATTGATCGACAAGCGCCGGGGCGATTCCCCCATATTTCCGATAAAGTTGCCGCACAAAATCACGCAGGCTCGAGAGAGCGCTTATAAGAACTTATGCTAGGCTTTTGGGGTTGACGTTTTGAGCCCAACCCGCGGAAGGACCTCGAGCTTGGACGAGCTTTACACGAAATTATGCGTCCTACAGAGCCATCTGGATAATCTCGTCGATCGCATTCGGCAGAACCAGATCAAACTACATCGCTTCCAAACACTGGAAATGGCTCTGCTCACACTGAATTCTTTGCGTGAACTGGTCGATCAGGCGTTGGAAGACACGCGCATTCTCTTCGAGCTCGATGCCGTCAGCTTCGCCCTGGTTGATGAAAAAGGCGAGCTGAAACGCTTCCTTGAAGAGGATGGCCTAAACGTCGACAAATTACCAAATCTCATATTGTTGCCCAACGGCAAACTTCTGGACCGAACATTTCGCAAGACTCTGAGGCCTTATCTAGGACGCTATAAGCCAGATATTTGCGCCGCGTTTTTCCCACACTTGCCTGATGGTACCCTGTCCAGCGTCGCGCTCCTGCCGCTCTATCGCCGAGGCAAGCTCATGGGCAGCCTAAATCTTGCGAGTGCTGACACGGCCCGGTTTTGCGAGCAAATGGCTACGGATTTTCTGGATCATCTAGCATGCGTGCTCAGTGTATGTCTGGAAAATACCTTGAACTTTGAGCTGCTGCGGCGAACCAGTCTCATCGACACGCTAACCGGCGTCAACAATCGGCGCTATTTCGAACAACGCATCAGTGAGGAAGTTGACCACGCACTGCGCCGTGGCGAATGTCTATCCTGTTTATTCTTGGATATCGATCATTTTAAGACTGTCAACGACTGTTACGGGCATCAATGCGGCGACCAAGTGCTGGTCGGTGTCGCACAGACAATCCGATCCATGCTGCGCAACAGCGACGTGTTGGCCCGATATGGCGGCGAGGAATTCATAGCTCTCCTTTCGACGGGAACCAACAATCAGGCTGCCGCTGAAGTCGCAGAACGCATCCGTCGGCGCATCGCTGATTGCAATTTCATCGACAGGGAGGGTGAGGTATTGAGGATAAGCGTGTCCATCGGCGTAGCCACTTTGGACCCAACACAAGTCAGTAGTATCGATGCTACCGCGGCCAGGCTAATCGAGACGGCCGATAAGGCTTTGTATCAAGCAAAGAATAACGGCCGAAATTGCGTTGTCAGCTACGGTTTTATCGAAGCGAGCTTACAAGATGCGCCGCGGCAGTACGTCGCCGGCTTTTAGAACACCGTTCCCGTACCTTTGGCGTGTACAGGACAGTCCGGCTGAGAAGACTCGTGCGAAGTCGAAGGATTTTAGGAGCTGCCGGCAAAGACTCGTAGAGCCGGCGAAAAAACGTCCGGCTCTACCGAGAATTCAAGTAATTATTCGACTGGTTCCTGCGATTCAGGGGCCTGGTCCGCGGGACCGCCTTCCTGCTCCTGATCCGACGGCTTGGCCGCTGGGCTCTCCGAAGGCTTTTCCGGTTCCGCGCCCGGCTGCTTTGGCGAATCGGTTTTAGGACTTTCAGCCGGCTTCTCGAACTGTTCTATTTTCGCTTTCGCTTTCAGCTCGCCGATATGCTGCTGCAGCCGCTGGGTCTGCATCATGGATCGAAGTTGATCCTTGACCGCATCAAAAGCTGGCGGCGGTTGCTCACGCGAATCTTCGCGCAGAATTACGTGCCAGCCGAACTGAGTCTGAACTGGTGTTTGAGTCAATTCGCCATTCTTTAACGAGACAACCGCGTTCGCGAAAGGCGGTACCATCTGCTGTGGGTTAAACCAACCTAAGTCTCCACCGCTTCCTTTGGACCCGGGGTCTTTAGAAACTTTTTTCGCAAGATCGGCGAACTTCTCTCCTTTTTGAAGTTTCTTGATTACATCCTTCGCCGCTTGCTCGCTATCCACAAGAATATGCCGGGCTTTGTACTCGGTCATTTTCAACGAACCGACGCGCTGGTCATATTCTTTCTTTAAGTCTTCATCGGAAATTGCGGCGGTATTGATGAAATGTTCTGCCGCGATTTGCGACAACATCATGCGATTCGCATTTTCCAGGCGGGCGGCGTACTTCGGATCCTTGGTCAGTTGCTGAGCCTCAGCTTCTTGGCTCAGGAGTTCCCGTTTGATCAACTCTTCAACGATTTGTTCGTCGGAAATGCCACTGTCTCCGCGACGCTGCGCCACTTCGGCCGATAAAATCTCGACTGCGGTCCTGCTGATCGGTCTGCCATTAACCACGGCAACCGCGTTCTCAGCGGTCGGTACCGTGGCCGTGCTTGTCGCACCCTTCTGCCCCTCAGTGCCAACGTTGTTGCATCCCGCAATAGCCAATGCGCTGGCAATGGCGGCGACAAGTATGTAATTCTTCATCTATGGGTTTCCTTTTCGTTGAAATTCAAGGGGAGTAAAAGCCTTTATACTGAATGCATGTATTTCTTTCTGCATCATGTCGCCCAGCGCACGATAAACCAATTGGTGTCGTTGAACCGGACTTTTTCCTTCAAAAACGTCAGACACGATAATCGCGGAAAAATGCCCGCCACCTTCCATCGCGCCCGCATGACCAGCGTGCGCCATGCTGTCATCGGTAATTTCCAAATGTACCGGCGAGAGTGCCTCTTCCAGCCGGGTTCTGATTCTTTCGACTCGGCTCGTCATTACGGAAACACCTTCTTGAAAGGTTTGATCGTGACACGCTCATATACACCAGCCCGACGATAAGGGTCCTCCTCCGCCCAGGCCTGTGCAGCTGCCAGATCGGGGAACTCGGCGACAATCAAACTGCCGGTAAAGCCGGCGTCACCCGGATCTTCGCAGTCGACGGCCGGGTGCGGACCGGCCAAAATCAAACGTCCCTCAGCCTGAAGCGCCCGCAAACGTTCGAGATGAGCAGGCCGTGTCTCCAGGCGTAACGGAAGGCTTCCTGCTGCGTCCTCACAAATAATAGCGTAGAGCATTACTCCTCCGGTTTCGGCTCGGGCAAGAAACGCGCTAGATAGATGGACTGGAGGATGACGAACAAGAGTGTCAATCCCAAGAGGCCGAAGAGTTTGAAGTTGACCCAGGTCTCAGTGTTGAAATTGTATAAGACAAACAGATTGATACCCCCGAGCAAGATGAAGAAAAAGGCCCAGCTCAGATTCAATCGACACCAAACGGATTCCGGTAACTCGATCTGACCGCCCAGCATACGCTCGATTAAGGTTCGCTTGCCGAACAGGTGACTAGCCAAAAACGCGATACCGAACAGCCAATTGAGTACAGTGGGCTTCCATTTGATAAATAACTCGTCCTTCAAGAACAAGGTTGCGCCGCCAAAAATAACGATGATAGCCAGCGAGACCAAATGCATGGGTTCGACTTTACGCGTCTTGAACCAGGTAACGGCAACTTGCACGGCAGTCGCTATGATGGCGGCCAATGTCGCAGCGTAAATATCGGAAACCTTGTAGACGATGAAAAAGAGAAAAATCGGAAAAAAATCGAACAATAATTTCATGGTTCGGACATCGAAAAGAGATTCAAATTCAGGCGTATTCGTCCACGCCCAACATTTGGCTTAGAGCATTTCTTGCCTCGAATTGCGGCAATTCGGCTTGTGCAAGATAAGCGTTTAGCGCTTGCTTAGTCCTTGCGCTCAGGATGGTCTGGTGCGGCGCCCCGATTTCCCTCCGCATTTCGGTACTTAGATTGAGGCGACTCAGAACGGCTTCCAGTTCGTCTGGCAAAGCCTGTGCATTGCGCTTATCCGTCCCGATCTGGAGCTTGCCTTTTCCGGCTGTTATCACCGAGCCAACCGCGTCTGACTCCCGAACCATCGCTAGCTCGCGCTGCCGTTTTGTCTCGGCGAATGCATATGCGGAATAAGAGGCGGTGTTGTTTTTAATATCCATGGTGGAAAGCGCCAGCGGTGTCAGCTGCTCAATCCCTTTCGAAAAGGCATACTATTTCACAGAACGTTATGCCGTACAATACCGTGCGGGCCGATACCTCGAAGCTTCACACACCGAAAGCCTGGGTATGAAACGGACTTCTTCCGTAAAGGAAAATGTTTCCGCATTAGCGGACGTCATCCGGGCTGGAGTCCAATCCATGCCGCCTCGGTCCAATCTTTAAACAACTTTGCCTACATACCGAACGCTATGGACGAACAAACTCGAATCGAACTCGAAGCGGCTGCTTTCCGAAGGCTGCTGCAGCATCTGCGTGAGCGTTCCGACGTACAAAATATCGATCTGATGATTTTGGCAGGCTTTTGTCGTAATTGCCTGGCCAAGTGGTATAGCGCCGCAGCTAAGGAACGTGGTCTGGACCTGGATTACCCGGTAGCGCAAGAAATCATTTACGGCATGCCCTACGCCGAGTGGAAAGCTAGATACCAAAAGGAGGCTACGCCCGAACAACTCAAGGCGATGGAAGAAATTCAACGCCGCAACGAGGCTGCCGGACACTAAGGGGAACGGGTCCGCCCAATACGAATAACCTTACGGAAACTCTGATTGAGTCCTTTGACAGTGCTGGCCTGAGCCCTTAGAAGTCGCTCAGGCCAGCACTGTCAAAGGACTCAGGACAAACAGTAAGATATTGATTACGCTGGTGGTGAGCTCTTCGACCAGCTCAAGCAATTGATCAGCACTTCCTTAGAATGTTCCTCCGTTCCAGCCCCAGTGGCTACCTTTGATGTCGGTGAATTCGATATACACCCGCCCCGGGGAAATATCGAGGTGCTGCTCCAGCAGCTCGCAGATTGCCCGGGATAACGGCTTGGTGGATCCGGCCGGTAGTCCGATGCTCTTCAGTTCGGCATAGGCCGCTGGCTCTCCAGTACCCGCGAACAGCATGGGGACATCGCTGTTCAAACTTACCATCACATAGGATTCGGGTTTTCCGAGTTCTTTGGCCAACAGGCGCGAAGCGGCAGTCAGTAGCGGCTCACGCCGGTCGGGTGAAACAGCCCGATTGGTCTGTATCGTCAGATAAGGCATGACACGGCTCCTTTACTGGATAAGAAAATCGGTAAAAAACAAATCCTTTAATCCTTCACTCGCGCCATATTTCTGCAGGGCGTTCGTAACATCTTGCAAGGCCGCTTGACGAAGCTTCTCCCGCTCTTCGGCAGCGGCAAGCTGTTCAGGATTTCGGTTAGAAAGAAGCATGATCAAGGTATGCCGAATAAGGGGCATGTGTGCCTTGATTTTTTCCGCATGTATCTTGTTATCGATCAACAGTTGAATGTCCGCCCTAAGGTAATGACGCTTCCCTTCCAGATTCACCAGCAGGGACTGCAGTGGCAAATATTCGACTCCATTGTCTTCCTCGCCGCTCGTCCCGCAACCAAGCGGACTAAACAAAACCAGAAACAAAGCCAGAATTTTCGATCTTCCCACGAGGCTCTCCAATAGCCCTGGTTGGCATTTCGTCGCGTTGGCTCGATTATAGTTTAAAATCGTGAACCCTCAGTATTTCCGGCCGACGCCCATGAAATCAGTGAAGCCACTCGGGCCTGTGATGCTCGATTTGCGGGGCCCTTCCTTGAGCCCCGACGAGAAGGACAAGTTGACTCACCCGGCCACGGGTGGACTCATTTTGTTCAGCCGGAATTACGAATCGCCAGACCAACTCATGAACTTGGTGGCGGAAATTCGCGCGCTGCGTCCAGACATCCTGATCGCGGTGGATCATGAAGGCGGCCGCGTGCAGCGCTTCCGGGAAGGATTTACCCGATTGCCGCCTGCGTCACGTTATCGCGAACGATCGAACGGACAACTGGAAACCGCCGAAACCATGGCGGAAACCGCAGGCTGGCTCATGGCCGCAGAACTTCGAGCAGCCGATATCGATTTCAGCTTCGCGCCTGTCTTGGACGTCGATTGTGGCATCAGCGATATCATCGGCAATCGTTCGTTTTCTCGCGATCCGTTAGAAGCCGCGACACTCGCCCGCGCTTTTGCAAGAGGCATGCGCCGGGCCGGCATGGCGGCGGTGGGCAAGCACTTTCCCGGCCACGGCGGCGTAGCGGAGGACTCCCACCTCGCTCTGCCAATCGACCGGCGCCCTTTGGCGGAAATTGAAGCCCGCGATTTACAGCCGTTCCGAATCCTGATCGAATTCGGGTTGGAAGGCGTCATGCCGGCTCACGTGGTTTTTGAGAATGTCGACAAACGTCCGGCCGGTTTCTCGCCGTTTTGGATTCGCGACGTTCTCCGCCATCGGCTCGGATTTGACGGAGCCGTATTCAGCGACGACTTGTCCATGGCCGGCGCAGCTTTTGCTGGGAATCACGTCGATCGCGCACGGCTCGCGCTAGAAGCAGGCTGCGATATGGTCCTCGTCTGCAATATGCCGGACGCCGCCGAGGAGGTACTCGAATCCCTGGAGAATCATGCCAATACGGAAAGCGAATCCCGTCTTCGGCGGATGCGGGGCCGTTTTCCCTTGGATCGTAACGCATTGTTGTCTAGCGAGGATTGGGGGCGAGCCGTCGAACTGATCGCTTCCATCAACGAACAACCGGGATACGCATGAATAAATTGGAAGAAATCGAACGGGTCATCGCCGAAGCCGCTTGCCTTTTTACAAGAGACGAGGTCAAAGCGGCTCTCGACCGGATGGCGGCCGAAATTACGGCGCTGATCGGCAACAAAAATCCTTTGCTGCTCTCAGTCCTCAACGGCGGCATCATTCCCACCGCCGAGCTCGCCCTACGGCTTCGGTTCCCCCTGGAAATCGATTCCATCAAAGCTGGGCGCTATCAGGGAGAAACCCGCGGCAATGAAATCCGCTGGCTCTTGAAACCGACCATTCCCCTCCGCCGTCGGACGGTGCTCATCATCGACGATGTCTTGGATGAAGGTATTACGCTTGCGGAAATTCGAAAATATTGTATCGAGGAAGGTGCCGAAGCTGTGTACACGGCAGTCATCGTCGACAAGAAATTGGAGAAAGAAAAGCCGTGCCACGCTGATTTTGTCGGATTGGAGGCCGATGATCGGTATCTGTTCGGGTTCGGCATGGATTACAAAAGCTATCTTCGCAATTGGCCGGGCATTTACGCCTGCAAACACGTTTACTGACAAAGAGAGCTGTCATGACTCTAATGGCCATTATCGGGGGAACCGGCCTCACTAGACTCCCCGAACTCACCGTCGTCCGACGTGAACGAATCGCCACTCCGTACGGAGATCCGTCTTCGGAGTTGATTTTCGGCCGTTTCCATCAGCAAGAGCTGGTGTTCTTGGCGCGCCACGGCAATCCACATATCATTCCGCCACACAAAATCAACTACCGCGCCAACATCTGGGCGCTGAAAGAAGTCGGCGTTGCCAGCATCTTGGCGGTCGCGGCGGTTGGCGGAATTGGCGCCCAAATGGTCCCGGGAAAAATCGCCGTTCCACATCAAATTATCGACTACACCTACGGGCGGGCGCACACATTCTTCGAGACGGATCTCGAAGTGGTAACCCATGTCGATTTCACCCACCCCTACAGCCCATGGCTGCGAGAAAAGGTATTGACGGCCGCTCAAGTCGCCGGTATCAACGTTATCGACGGCGGCGTCTATGGCTGCACGCAAGGGCCACGACTGGAAACTGCGGCGGAAATCAGCCGTATGGAGCGTGACGGCTGCGATCTCGTCGGTATGACCGGTATGCCGGAAGCCGCCCTGGCGCGCGAACTCGGCATCGATTACGCCTGCTGCGCCGTGATCGCCAATTGGGCAGCGGGCAAAACGACAACCGAGATCACCATGACGGAAATCGAAGCGAACCTGGCGGTCGCCATGGCCGACTTGACCTCAATCTTGAGGCATTTCGTTCAGGCATGACACAGCGGCGGCTCACCCGCAGCCGCCGATCATAACTCGCACAATCCTTTGCGTTCCGAAAAACTGCCCTTCCGACTCCGCGATAACCAATATCGGGCTTGTTTCGTTCATTTTTAGGCGCAGGGACACGAACCCGTCGGTTCCGGGCGGGAAATGGATCCGAGCCGCCAAGGGCTTGGGATTCTTTTCCACGAATATCAACAGACGCGAAGTATTCGGCAGTCGGCTTTCGACTGAAATCGGCACGATCGCCCCGTTCTCGGCCAAGTCCGGCACATCCAGAACAATTCTATCGGTTTCTATCCACGAG